>JAITLR010000010.1 GCA_031277805.1 Comamonas sp.
CCGCCCGCAAAGTCACTGTCCCAAAGGGTTGGAGTGCAATCGGGCGATTTCTGCGCGCTGTCTCTTGCTTGCACCCCGGTGCAAGCGGCGAGCCATCGCTTCGAACTCATCCCGATTGCGCTCCAACGCGGCGGCGTAGAGATCGTGAACACGTTCTGAGAACCTGCACCCCCTGAGGCACTGTGTGCCTTCCCCCTCTCTGGCGCTGAGCGCCTGAGGGGGGCGACATCCCCACTGCGGGGCGGTGTGGCCGGCCCAGGCCCTTGCCTGATGCCCCTGAGCAAGGCCCGCCTCGCCGCAGCCGGATTTACAAAGAATTAGCCTAAAACGCTTACTCATCAAGCGCAGACAGCTATCTATTTTGAGTTTAGGTGACAGCATGAGCGATACCCCGCAAACCGTTTCCACCCCTACCCGGACCGCGCCACTGGTGGAAGTCAATGGCATCGAGGTCATCTACAACCACGTGATCCTGGTGCTCAAGGGCGTGTCGCTGCAGGTACCTCACCAGAGCATCGTGGCTCTGCTGGGGGGCAACGGCGCAGGCAAGACCACCACCTTGCGCGCCATCTCCAATCTGCTCAAGGGCGAGCGCGGCGAAGTCACCAAGGGAGGCATCACGCTGGAAGGCGAGCAGATTGCCAACCTCTCGCCCGCCGAACTCGTCAAGCGCGGCGTGGTCCAGGTCATGGAAGGGCGCCACTGCTTTGCCCACCTGACAATCGAGGAAAACCTGCTGACCGGCAGCTACACCCGCACCGACAAGGGCGAGATCGCGGCCAACCTCGAAAAGGTCTACAACTACTTCCCCCGCCTCAAGACCCGGCGCACCAGCCAGGCTGCCTATACCTCGGGGGGCGAACAGCAGATGTGCGCCATTGGCCGCGCCCTGATGAGCAACCCGCGCATGGTGCTGCTCGACGAGCCCTCGATGGGTCTGGCGCCGCAGATCGTGGATGAGGTCTTTCACATCGTCAAAGACCTCAACGACAAGGAAAAAGTCACCTTTTTGCTGGCCGAGCAGAACACCAATATGGCGCTCAAGTACGCCGACTACGGCTACATCATGGAAAGCGGCCGCATCGTCATGGACGGCAAGGCCAGCGATCTGGCCAGCAACGAAGACGTCAAGGAGTTCTACCTGGGCGTGGGCGGTGGCGAGCGCAAGAGCTTCAAGGACGTCAAGAGCTACAAGCGCAGGAAAAGGTGGCTTGCCTGAAAGGCAAGCCCACCCCCTGAGACGCTACGCGCCTTCCCCTGGCCGGGCGCCCCCTCTCTCTACGCGCTGCGCGCTATGGGAGGGGACGACAACTTCGCTGCGCGGCGGCGCTTGCTTGTTGTCCCTCGCCTTGAGACTCGCCCATTTGAATCGTCATTCCACAGGATTTGCCATGAGTGATTTCTACGATGCCCTGGAAACCCGCAGCCCCGAACAGCGCGAAGCCGACTTCATGGCCAGCCTGCCGCTGCAGATTGCCCATGCACAGCAGCGCTCCAGCGCTTTTGCCGAAATTCTCAAAGGTGTGGATGCGTCCCGCATCACCAGTCGCGCAGCCCTGGCCACCTTGCCTGTGACGCGCAAGAGCGAGTTGCTGGAGCGCCAGGCAGCCCACCGTCCACGGCAGATTTTTGGCGGCTTCAACGCCATAGATCCAGGCCATGACATGCCGCGCCTGTTCGCCAGCCCCGGTCCCATTTACGAACCCGAAAGCCGTCGCCCTGACTACTGGCGCATGGCTCGCTCCATGTATGCCGCAGGCTTTCGCGCAGGTGAACTGGTGCACAACTGCTTCAGCTACCACTTTGTGCCGGCCGGCTCGATGATGGAAACAGGCGCTCACGCCCTGGGCTGCACAGTGTTCCCTGGCGGCACGGGCCAGACCGAACAGCAGGTGCAGGCCATGGCCGATCTGCATCCCACCGCTTATGTGGGCACACCCAGCTTTCTCAAAATCATCGTGGAGAAAGCCTGGGAAATGGGCGTCAAGCTGCCCAGTCTGAGCAAGGCCATGGTCAGCGGCGAGGCCTTCCCGCCCTCTCTTTGCCAGTGGATGCGCGAGCATGGCATAGACGCCTACCAAAGCTATGGCACGGCCGATCTGGGCCTGATTGCCTACGAAACTTCGGCCCGGGAGGGTCTGGTGCTGGACGAGGGCGTGATTGTCGAAATCGTGCGCCCAGGCACCGGCGACCCCGTGCCCGAAGGCGAAGTCGGCGAACTCGTCGTCACCACACTCAATCCCGATTACCCACTGATTCGCTTCGGCACGGGCGATCTGTCGGCCTTCATGCCTGGGCAATGCCCCACGGGCCGCACCAATGCCCGTATCAAGGGCTGGATGGGCCGTGCCGATCAGGCCACCAAGGTACGCGGCATGTTTGTCCACGCCAAGCAGGTGGCCGAGGTGGTCAGGCGCTTCCCGCAGATCGTCAAGGCCAGGCTGGTGGTGACCGGCGAAATGGCCAATGACCAGATGCAACTGTTGATCGAAACCGTGGAAACGGCACCCGGTTTTGCCCAGCAGGTCGTGGATGCATTGCGTGAAATCACCAAGCTGCGTGGCGAGGTGCAGATGGTTGCCCCCGGCAGCCTACCCAATGACGGCAAGGTGGTTGAAGACGCGCGCAGCTATCAGTGAATGGCACCTGTTTGCCTCAACTCAAAGTCAATGTGAATACTCGCTCAATCAGGGGATAACACTTAGAAAAAAGATAAAACCCCACTGATTCAGTCTCCCTAGAATGCGGATTCACCTCGGGGCAGGCCAGTTTCCTGGTCTGTCCTGCCGCATATTTAGGAGGGAGACAGAATGAAGACCTATTTCAAGATCGCCGCCGTCGCACTGGCAGCCACCGCAGCCATCAGCAGCCACGCCGATAGCAGCTACCCCGCTGCTGGCAAGACCATCACTATCATTGTTCCGTTCACTGCCGGCGGCCCCACCGACAAGGTCGCCCGCGACCTGGCCGAGTCCATGCGCAAGCACATGAACAACGCCACCATCGTCATCGACAACGCTGACGGCGCCGGCAGCACCATCGGCACAGCCAAGGCCGCCCGTTCCAAGAACGACGGCTACACGCTGCTGCTGACACATATCGGCATGTCCACCATCCCGACGCTGTATCGCAAGCTGTCCTTCAACGTGCTCAACGACTTCGAGTACGCCGGCATCATCAACGATGTGCCCATGACGCTGATCGGCCGCCCCACCCTGCCCGCCAAGAACTTCGCCGAAGTCAAGGACTGGGTTGGCAAGAACCAGGGCAAGGTGAACCTGGCCAATGCCGGCGTGGGTTCTGCCTCGCATCTGTGCGGTCTGATGTTCCAGGCCTCGCTGCAGCAGGAAATGACACCCGTGCCCTACAAGGGTGCCGCCCCCGCGATTGCCGACCTGATGGGCAACCAGGTGGACCTGCTGTGTGACCAAACCACCAACACCACGTCTCAGATCGCTGCCAAGAAGGTCCAGGCCTATGCCGTGACCACGTCCAAGCCTCTGACAACGCCTGCACTCAAGGACCTGCCCACGCTGCAGTCCCTGGGCATGAAGGACTTCAACGTGACCATCTGGCACGGCCTGTACGCGCCCAAGGGCACGCCCGCCGAAGTGGTCAAGAAGGTCAACGAGGCCATGAAGGCATCGCTGAAGGACCCCGAGTTCATCAAGCGCCAGGAAGCCCTGGGCGCCGTGATCGCCGCCGATGACCGCACCACCCCCGCCGGCCACAAGAAGTTTGTGGAAAGCGAAATCGCCAAGTGGGGCAAGGTGATCAAGGCTGCCGGCATTTACGCCGACTGACCCGTACTCGCCCGAAAAGAAAAAGCCCGCTCGATGCGGGCTTTTTTGTGAGCATGCGCTGATTCAGATCACCAGACGACTTCCTTGCCCTCTGCCACACTACGGCGCAACATCTCCACAAAAGGCGCTATGCGCCGACTCAGGCCTACGTTGTCCTTGTTCGCGGAAGAGCCCTCATCTTGGGGCGGCTCCTCATCTTCGGGCTTGGCGCTGCGTCGGGCGGCATCCTCTGCGGCAGCGGCTTCCAGGGCCGCAATCGCAGCAGGAATCTGTTCGGCGGTGATGATGCCGTGCTCGTCATCGGGCGACTTGCCGATGATCTCCAGCACCTGGCGGCCATTGGCCTCCAGCATGATGAGGTCTGCCGTGGCACGTGATTTGAATTTATAGGGCATGAATCAATCCTTCAGCGGTAGATGTATTCGCGGTTGAAAGGATAGCTGCTCTGCGCGCCCTTCATGACTCCGGTTTGCAGGTTTCCATCAGGCTTGCTGCACAGCAGCTGATGCAGGGCAATCCAGCCTCTCTCGAATGCCATGGCGCAGCCCGCGAGGTACAGCCTATAGGCACGCAATGCACGCTCGGCCCTGTCGGCGTCGTACTGCGCCACCAGAACAGCGCGTGCCTCATCCATCCGCACCTCCAACGCATCCGACCAGGCCCAGAGCGTGCGCGCATAGTGAGGACGCAGGTTCTCGGTGTCCACCATCTCCAGGCCGCTTTGCCCCATGTCATGCTGCACGCGGCTGATGTGCATCAGCTCTCCACCCGGAAAGATATAGCGGTTGATGAAGTCACCCATGCCGGCACCCAGTTCGGCATTGCTCACCCCACCCGCGGTGATGCCGTGCACCAGTGCCAGCCCGCCGGGCTTGAGCATGCTGTAAATGGTCTGGAAATACTCGGGCAGATTGGCGCTGCCCACATGCTCGAACATGCCCACCGAGCCAATCTTGTCGAAAGGCTCCACACCGTCCATCTGCCGGTAGTCACGCAGCTCCACCTGCACCCGCCCCTGCAGGCCTTTTTCCGTGATCAGGCGCTGCACATACTCGTACTGATTGCGCGATAACGTGATGCCATGGGCCTGCACGCCATAGTTCTCGGCCGCCCAGAAGATCAGGCCGCCCCAGCCCGAGCCTATGTCCCAGAAACGCTCACCCGGCTGAAGTTTGAGCTTTTTGCAGATGTGATCGAGCTTGGCCTCCTGAGCCTGAGCCAACGTCATTTCGGCGCTCTTGTAGTAAGCACAGGAATAGACACGGCGCGGGTCCAGCCACAGCGCGTAGAAGTCGTCGGAGAGATCGTAATGAAACTGGATCTGCTCTGCATCACGGCTCAGCGTGTGCATGGCCAGTGACTTGGCCTTGGAGACTGTCTGCTCCAGCCAGGTCGGCCGGTGCTGCACGGGGTCGGCCTGCAGCAGACCTGCGGCAGCGGCCATGATGTCACGCGCCTGGCCTTTGACATCCACCCAGCCTTCCACAATCGCGGCCCCCAGCGAGCCGACCTGACCATCCAGCAATGCTGCCAGCGCCTTGGGGGAACGAAAAATCAGCTGAACCGCACTCCGTTCCGGTCCAATGCGTTCGCCGGAGGCAAGCTGCACCGAAGCAGTTACGGGAAGTTTGGCAAGCAATGGCTCCAGCGTGCTCAACAGGTTTTTCATGCAACCCATTGTTCACACACGGTATTGCAGGGTCAAGTCTGCAGCCGCGCCAGACCTGTCAGCAAATGCCGCAAGCCCCAGGCGGCTCAGTTGCGCGCATGCACCAGTTTTTCGTAGGCCTTGCGGGTGGCCGGTGCAATGGAATCCAGCACCTGTTCATAGGCGGTCTTGTGACGGGCAAGCAGACGCATGGCCGCTATCGTGCGGCTTTTGCAGAACCAGTGACAGGTATGCTGCATCAGCATCAATTCGGCCGTCATGGTGAAGGCGCGGCGCTTGCGCTCTTCCTCATCCTGCGCCTGGCCGACCTGCACCGCAGCAATGGCCTGGGCATGGAGCTTCATGGCCGCACGCATATCAAGCGTCGCCGACGGTACCACGCGATCCATATAGGGCAGCGCCAGCGGCAAGGTGCTGGTACGGGTCTGCTCTGCAGGCAGCTGGGCAAATTCGTCGGCAAAGCGCTGAAACTGGCTGACCAGACTGATCTCGGTGTTTTCCAGCACGGTCCAGATCTGCTCGCGGCGCTGGGCATCGGGTTCGGCTATGACGCGCAGGTAGCCCTCCATCAATCCACCCATGAGCTTTTCGATCTGAAAGCGCGAAAGATGCTGGGCCAGCAATTGGGTGTGCTGCCGCTGCTCCTGCTTCTTGAGCACGTAGAGTACGGTGGTGACAATGATGGCGAGCGTTAAAAAATCCATGAACTAGAACCGGACGGGCGAACCAGGGCAATGCAAAAAACAATGAGTGTAGTCAGCTTGGCGGCCATCGCGGCCGCCAGTGCCGCAATTGTCACACTGGCAGGCTGCAGCAGCACTGCCTATTACTGGCAAGGCTTCAAGGGTCAGATGCAGATCATGCAGGCCGCACGCCCGATTGACGACTGGCTGGCCGACAACAGCACCAGCCCGGCATTGCAGCAGCGCCTGCGAGCCGCCCAGCAGATGCGTCGCTTTGCCAGCGAGCAGCTGGCCTTGCCTGACAACGCCGGCTACACCCGCTATGCAATGCTGCAGCGCAAGTACGCAGTCTGGAACGTGGTGGCCGCACCGCCCGACAGCCTGCAGATGCACCGCTGGTGCTTCCCCATCACAGGCTGCATCAGCTACCGCGGCTATTTCGCACAGGCCGATGCACAAAAGCAGGCCGACGAACTGCAGGCCCAGGGCCTGGAAACCAGTGTCTACGGCGTGCCGGCCTATTCCACGCTGGGCTATCTGAACTGGCTGGGCGGCGATCCGCTGCTCAGCAGCTTCATCGGCTGGCAGGAAGGCGACTTTGCGGGCTTGATCTTCCATGAGCTGGCTCACCAGCTGATCTATGTGAAGGATGACACGGCCTTCAACGAATCCTTCGCCATGACAGTGGAGCGCATCGCCACGCCGCTATGGCTGCAAACCCATGCCGGCGAGGCCGCGCGGCAACGCTGGCAACAGGCGCAAAAACGCAGGGCACTCTGGCAACAGCTCACGCGCAGCACGCGCATGCACCTGCAAGATATTTATCAGCAAAATACCGATAAACCCCTTGATAAACAAGCGCTTGAAGCTATCAAAAAAGAAATATTTACCGATTTTCAGAGCCGTTATGCACAGCTTCGTGCGCAATGGCTCTCCGCCGATACCCCCTTGCTGACCAACGATACCCTGCGCCAGCAGTACTTTGAGCGGCTAGCCCAGACCGATGACTGGGTAGCCCATGCCAACAACGCCAGCTTTGGCGCCCTGGCCGCCTATGACGACTGGGTGCCTGCCATGACCCATTGGTGGCAGCAGTTGCAGAACGGCCAGCCCGCATCACCCGAAGGCTGGAAACGCTTCTACGCCCAGATGCGAGAGCTGGCCGCCATGAAGCCCGAGCAACGCCAGCAACAACTATGTGCACATCAGCCAGCGGATACCAGTGCGCCCTCTGCCTGCAAGCTGCAATAGACACAGGCAAGCAGAGATACCCCAATAGACAGCTTCAGGCAGCCTTAAGAAAGTCCTGCCACAATTTTTGCTAACCTTTCCTCATTCTTTGTCTGCTTTGTCCTCCTCCGACCTGTCCTCTTCGTCTGGCAACGACAGACGTTTCTTCAAGCCTCGCTCTCCTCAGTTCATCGCCTTCTGGCTGGCCATCTGGATCACCGCCACGGCCAACTGGGCTCTGTGGCTGCGCCTGCCCACGCTGGACGGCTATCACGGCAGCCTCGCGGTGCTTGCCCTGCGGGTCGTGCCGCTGGTGATCGGTTTCGTCCTGCTGCTGACCAGCCTGTTTGCCTGGCCCCGTTGGATGAAGCCGTTCTGGATTGTCTTGCTGCTGATCGCCGCCAGCGCCCAGCATTTCATGATCTCCTACGGCACCATCATGGACCGGGGCATGATCAACAACATCCTGCAGACCGATCTGCGCGAAAGCTCGGACCTGTTCAACCCCAAGCTGCTGCTGGAGTTGCTTGTCGTCGCCATCCTGCCGGCCATCTGGCTGTGGAAAACGCCACTCAAGGGTGCGGGCAAAGCCTGGCGCAATATGCTGCACACCGTGCTGCTGTTTGCGGCGGCCGCAGCCCTGGTCGCGGCCTCGCTCGCGGTGTCATACAAGGATCTGGCTCCCGTGGTGCGCAACAATCTCTGGCTGCGCTTCATGGTCAACCCCGTCAACCCCGTGCTGTCGGCGTCCGGCGTGCTGCTGGCTCCCATCTTCAACAAGCCCCGCCCCTTTGTCAGCACCATCGAAGGCGCGGCTCTGGGCCCAAGCTACGCCACCGACAAAAAGCCGCCACTGCTGGTACTGGTCGTGGGCGAGACTGCCCGCGCCAGGAACTTCAGCCTCAATGGCTATGCGCGCGACACCAACCCAGAACTGGCCAAGCGCGATGTGCTGAGCTGGCGCAACGCCACCTCATGCGGCACCAGTACGCGTGAATCCGTACCCTGCATGTTCTCCAGTCTGGGCCGGGAAGGCTTCTACAACTCCAAGGAAGAGCACAGCAATCTGCTGGATGTGCTACAGGCCGCAGGGCTGGCTGTGCTATGGGTGGACAACCAGGCTGGCTGCAAGGGCGTGTGCAAGCGCATTCCCATGGCGGATACCGCGGATCGCGTGAACACCCCTGAAGGCAAGGCCTTGTGCAGCGCCGATGGTGAATGCCTGGACGGCATGCTGCTGGTCGGCATCGAGGAACGCATC
The DNA here is from genome assembly GCA_031277805.1 of Comamonas sp. Taxonomy (GTDB): domain Bacteria; phylum Pseudomonadota; class Gammaproteobacteria; order Burkholderiales; family Burkholderiaceae_C; genus Comamonas. The sequence continues at coordinate 8,647 of JAITLR010000010.1, forward strand.
GCCCAGCTGGACCCCGCGCGCCGCGCCAAGGGCGTGGTGCTCGTTATGCACCAGATGGGCAGCCACGGCCCTGCCTACTACAAGCGCTCCACCCCGGAGCTCAAGGCCTTCAAGCCCGAGTGCGCAACCAATGCCCTGTCCAGCTGTCCTTCGGAAGATGTGGTCAACGTCTACGACAACTCCATACGCTATACCGACCATTTCCTGGGTCAGACCATAGACTGGCTCAAGGCCCAGCAGAACCAGTATGAAACCGGCATGTTCTACATGTCCGACCACGGCGAGTCTCTGGGCGAGATGGGCGTCTACCTGCACGGCATGCCTTATGCCATGGCACCCGTGGATCAGAAACATGTCCCCATGATTGTGTGGACCGGATCGCTGGGCGCACGCACTCATCTCGATCAGAGCTGCCTGAGGAAGGGGTTGGACACCCCCGTCTCGCACGACAACCTCTATCACACGATTCTGGGGCTGGTGGACGTGGTCACTCCCACCTACAAGCCTGCACTGGATGCACTGGCCAGTTGCCGCAGCAACTGAAGACCTTGGCCCATGACGAAACGGCCTGCCAGACGGATGTTCTGGCAGGCCGTTTTTCATTGCCTTTCAAGCGCAGGAAGCTATCAAATCTGCTGCCTCTTCCTGCGCCATCGCGAATGCAGGGCTGGGCTTATTTCAGCGAGCTGATCAGGTCGATGTAGAGCTGCTTGGCCTCATCAGGTGTCGTGCCTTCCAGCTTGGTCCAGGCATCCCATTTGGCGCGCGCCACCATGTCGGTGAAGCTGGGCTTCTTGGCCTCGTTGTCTCCCTCGGTCGCCTGCTTGTACAGAGCATAGATCTTGAGCAAGGTGGCGTTATCGGGACGCTCGCCGAGCGAGGTGGAATTCTTGACAGTCTCTTCAAACTTGGCGTTCAGATCGGACATGCGGGGTCTCCTGGTTCTATGAAAATCCAGGCCAGTGTAGCGAAAAACGCGTCAAATTAGAACGACCGTTCTTTTTTATTCACATCAACAGCCCTCTGCAGGAGCCGACAAGTGCAGGAGCAGATGCAGCCGTTCAGAAGATCATGCGTACGCCGAAATCCGCACCCAGGGCGCTGCGCGGCTGCATTCCAGGCGCATTGCTGTAAGCCGGCTGCGGCATGATCACGGGACTGCTGACTGCAAGCGGGGTCACTCCCATGATGCCGGGATTGTTGTGGCCATTGCCGACGCTGATACGCGACACCGTGGAGTACAGCGCCGTGCTCTTGGAGAGGTTGTGCACATAGCCCAGCGCAATCTTGTTCACCGAAGCATCGCCGGTACCCTGTCCATTCTTGTATTGCACACGGGCAATGGACGCACGGATTTGATGAAGGCCCACGGGAATCTGTACCCCGGCCAGCATGCCGTCATAGCGATCCGTCGTATTGGTATCGCTGCGGGCGTTACGCACCTGGGACAGCTCGCCCAACACCTTGACCGGGCCAAAGTTGTAGGAGCCGCCCAGGTTCAATGACTTGATGGTTTCCTTGTGGCCATTGAAGGTACCGAGCATGCTTTCGCCGTAGCCCAGAGCCACATCCGTGGGGCCGCCCGTCCAGCCCAGGCGACCGCCGGCGTAGCGGCCTCGCTTGGAATTGTTCTCGGGAAACGCATACATCAGCTGGCCATAAATACCACCCAACCCCGCAGGCAGATGATAGCCAATGGAGTTGTTGGCTCGCAGATAGTTGTCCGTGCCCGCCGACAGGCCATTGCCCAGCAAGCGCTCCGTCAGGGTACCGGTGGCCTGCGTGCCCAAGGCCCGGCTAATGGCCAGATTGCTGCTGACCACAGCCAGCAGGTTCACGCCCACGCCATTGACCGTATAGGGGTCAAACGCCCAGTCATTCAAAAAGGATGGGGTGTGATCTCGACCCAGCCGCACCTCACCCCAATGGCCCGCCAGACTGACAGTGGAACGGCGCCCGAAATTCAGGGCCCCGCCCCCGGTATCGTTGGTCACAGGGGCTTCCAGCCAGAAACCGGCAGAAGTGCCACCACCCAGATCTTCCGTTCCGCGAAGGCCGATGCGACTGGCCAGGTTCCCCGATGGCGACACACCCCAGGTGCTTTGGCTGGATGTTCTTCCAGAGCCATCCCAGGAACTGCTGCGCACCGAATAGCGGCTGACGCTGGCATCCATCACACCGAACAGCACAAGCGATGACTGTGCGCAGGCCAGCCCTGCCGCAGAAAGCGCAAAAAGGCCCAGAAAGCATCGTGATTTACGTGGCATGTTTTGTCTCCTTCTCTTTATGAATCAACGGTTTTCACCGTGAGACCACTCTAGAAAAGGAATGTTTCCGCCTTTGTGCAGTTGGCGCCATGCATTGCTTATTTGGTGCCAGGCACCCCAAGTGGAATCCCTAGGCCTCTCGTCTGTGACACATCGCCCGCAGGCGAAAAAAGCCAGCGCTGTCAAAAACGCTGGCTTTTTGATGATGGGGTCCTGTTGCGAAGCCCGACGCGCCCCGCTTGTCATGGAATCAGAACCGTTGCCCCACGGCCTTGCGCGCTTCAATGGCTCGCTGCGACCAGCAGCGAAGAATCCACCGCCGCCGCCCCCCGAAGAGGTTCCATTGCTGATGCGAGCCTAGTTCAGCTTGATACCGAAGTTTTTGACGATCTCGCCATTGCGGCTGTACTCCGCCAGCAGATCGGTGGATAGCTGCTCCAGCGATCGCTCCTGGCGAATCGGCTCAAAACCGGTGGCCACATAACGAGCCTGCACAGCCTGGCTTGCATTGACTTTCTGCAAGGTAGCGTGGATTTTTTCCATCAGTGCTGGCGGCGTTTTGGAGGATGCAAAAACGCCGGCCCAGTTGCTGAAATCCACCTCCGGATAGCCAAGCTCTGCCATGGTCGGCACATTGGGGTATTCGGGCAGGCGGCTCTTGTAGCCAATCGCCAGCAGCTTGACCTTGCCGCTGGGAATCAAGGGCTTGCTGGTCACCGAACCATCAAACATCAGCGGAATCTGATTGCCCATGACCTGCGCCAGCGCCGGGGCCGAGCCTGGAAACGGCACATGCTGCATGTCCAGCCCTGCCTTCTGGTTCAGGATCACGCCCGCATACTGGGAAGCGGTTCCCTGACTATAGGAGGCAAAGGACAGCTGACCCGGATGGGCCTTGATATAGGCAAGAGCCTCCTTGGCATCCTTGGCCGGGAACTGGGGCGAGGCAATGAACACCATGACGGAACGCGCCATCTGCGAGACCGGTTTCACGTCTTTCATGGCATCAAAACCGCCTTTGAGCACATGCGGCACCTCGGTCAGGATATTGGTCACCGTCACCAGCAAGGTATTTCCATCCGCGGGCTGGGCCAGCATGTACTTGACCGCCATGGCACCACCGGCACCGGGACGGTTTTCCACAATCACCGGCTGTTTGAGCTCATTGGCCAGCTGATCGCTGATGATGCGTGCAAACACATCAATCGTGCCTCCGGGGGGCGCAGGAACAATCAGCTTGACAGGCTTGTCGGTGAAGGCAAGGGCACTGCCTGCCTGAAAAGTGGCCGCCAGGGCCATCGATAACAGAACGAAACTGCGTCGCATGGTGTGCTCCTTCGAAGTCAGGCAATCTTGCGCAGGTAACCCTGCTGGCCGCCATTGCGGTTGGGAGCAAAACCGTTCTTCTCCAGCGTTTCCTCCACACTGTCGTAGAACACGCCAATCTGGCAAATCTCACGCGCTTGCTCAGGCGTGGCGATGGGACGACTGAACTCCTTGGCCAGGCGCACCAGTTGCTTGATCTGCGCCACGGTACCCATTTTTTCGGTGCGGGTCTGGTTCCACAGGTTATCTTCCGTACCGCAACGCACATGCAGGCCCATGGCGATGCCCATGGCGTTGATGGGCAGCACGTTCAGCACCGAGCTTTCCACCGTCAGCACGGCACCATCGGGTACGGCGCGCACAAAGTGCGCCAGGCTATAGATATTGGGAGCATCCATGCCACCACCAATCGCCACCCAGTTCATCACCAGCGGCCCCTTGTAGATGCCGCGGCGGATAAGGCGCTCCACGGACTCGAAGCTGTTGATGTTGTAGCACTGGAAGGCACTTTGAATACCGGCTTCGGACAGGCGGCGAATATGCTCCTCCGCCCAGCCCGGTTGTGCCGGCACCGTCATCTCTTTGTATGCATTGAACACGGCCGGGTCTTCCATGGACGTGCCCTTGATGTCGCGAATGTCGAATTGTTCAAGCACATTCATCTGCGAGGTATTGATGGTCACCGTCACCTGATCGGGCTTGGGGTCCAGTTCGGCCAGCATGTGGCGAGTATCGTCAGACAGCCATTTGGCGGCCGCGCCATCGGTTTCGGGCGCAAAGCTGATCGACCCGCCCACCTGGATGATCATGTCGGGCACACGGGCACGCACACCGGCGATCAGCTCATTGAACTTGGACAGGCGCTTGCTGCCACGACCGTCCAGCTCACGCACATGCAGGTGCAGCACCTGGGCGCCAGCGTTGTAGCAGTCCACCGCTTTCTGGATCTGCTCTTCCATCGTCACCGCAATTTCGCCGGGGAAATCTCCGGGCAGCCAGGAGGGTGCGTAAGGAGCTGCGGTGATGATCAGTGGCTGCTGGTTCTCAGGAAAGAGATGGCCATCGAGAAAGTTCATGGTGTTGTCTCCGTTGTTATCAAAAAGAATGCACCGCACCCCGAGCCGCCGCGCAGCTCATGAGGTGTTGCTTGCTCTATGTCTCAGGCCACGTGGCCCGAGGTTCGTTCATTACGTAGGCGTACCGATGATCCCGGCCCGCTCCATCTTTCGATGGCAGGGCGGGTAGTCCATCACCGCGTAGTGCTGGGTTGCGCGGTTGTCCCAGATGGCCACGCTGTCCGGCTCCCAGCGCCAGCGCACCTGGTACTCGGGAATCGCGGCCTGACTGATCAGGTACTGCAGCAGGCTCGATGCGCCCTGTGTGAAATCCTGTCCCACACGAACATTGGCGGGCGTATGGAAATTGGTGAAATGCGTGGTGAAACCGCTGACGAACAGTACCTTCTCTCCCGTTTCCGGGTGGGTACGCACCACCGGATGCTCTGCGTCCGGGTACTGAGCCTTGAGCGCCAGGCGTTTCTCGATAGGCATCGCAGCGCCAAAAGTGCACTCGATGCTGTGCCGGGCACGCAGAGGATCTATCACCTCCTTGACCTGCTCTGGCAGTCTCTCGTAGGCCAGCGCCATATTGGCCCACATGGTGTCACCCCCGACTGGTGGGCATTCGACACAGCGCAGCACGCAGCCCATGGGAGGCACCTCGCGCCAGGTGGCATCGCAGTGCCATGAGTTCTCATATCGATCCACAGGCCTGTCTGGTGCCTTGTAGATCTGCACCAGTCCAGGATGATCGGGATGACTGCCGACCACTGGGTGATCCTCCAGCTCTCCGAAACGACGGGCAAAAGCCACATGCTCTGCGGGAGCGAGCTTCTGCCGCCGCAGAAACACAACCTTGTGCTTGAGCAAAGCCTGCTTGATTGCTGCGAAAAGCACATTGTTGTGTACCGCATCCGCCAGCTGCACATCAAGCAGCTCTGCACCGATAGCGCAGGTCAGGGGGTTTATCCGCATCGCTGTCTCCTACACTTTTTATGGATCCAGGCTGTTTTCCGATCTACACCGCCCGGTGAGTCCACTGTAGAAAACCTGTGTCACATAGGTTGTGCATTTCGCGCCTCTCGCTATGCATCTCATGCCAGAATTTCACTGCTTTTTTGCGTGGAGCAGTCATGATCACCTTTGTGCGAGCGGCATCTCTGACGAACTTTGCGGAACTCTTCCGGGCGTTGGGAGGAGACCCCGACAAAGCATTGCGCCAGGCTGGTTTGCGTCCGTCCGTGGTGCTCGAACAAGACCAGCTCATCGACGCCCTGGTCGCAGGGCGCCTGCTTGAGGATGCGGCGGCCTCCACGGGCTGCGAGAACTTTGGTCTGCGCATGGCGCAATCCCGGCAAATCTCGAACTTCGGCGTCGTCAGCCTGTTGCTGCTGCATCAACCCACGCTGCGCAAGGTGCTGAGCACACTCATCGAGCATGTGCACATGCTCAACGAGTCTTTGGTGATACAGATGGACGACGCCAACGGCGTGGTTGTCTTGCGCGAGGAGTTCACGCTGCCGGAGGCGCTGACGCAATCCATGGAGTTGGCGATCGGCGTTCTGTTTCGTACCTGCAATCTCCTGCTCAATGACTGCTGGCGTCCACAGCAGGTCTGCTTTACGCACCATGCTCCCCGTGATCTCAGCCTGCATAAACAGCTGTTTCGCTGCCGTGTGGAGTTCAATGCAGACTTCAATGGCATTGTCTTTCGCACCGAAGACCTGGATGCGCCCAACCCTTTGGCAGACCCTGTGCTGGTGCGCTATGCGCAGACCATGGTGGACACCAGCCAGCAGGGCCGCCAGACCTCTATTGCACAGCGTGTACGCAAGGCCATCTACCTCATGCTGCCATCCGGCAACGCCACTTGCATTTGCGTTGCTCAGGGGCTGGGGCGCAGCGTGCGCACGCTGCAGCGGGAGCTTGGCGAGGAAGGACTGAGCTTTACCGCTTTGCTTGTCGAAGTTCGCTCCGATCTGGCCCAGCGCTATGTCCGCAACCCCGAATACTCCGTGGGCCAGATCGCATCCATGCTGGGCTACAACAGCCACAGCGCTTTCACACGCTGGTTTGCCACGCTGTTCGGTTGCCCGCCCGAGGTCTGGCGCGAAAAAAACATCGCGCCACGCCCCGCCAGACAGATCAATCGCGCGTAGGCTGCGCCAGCCAGCGCTGGGCCAGCCTGACCCAGAAGGTTCCGCCCAGCGGGATCAGCGTGTCGTTGAAGTCATAGCTGGGGTTGTGCAGCGTGCAGGGACCGCCGCCATGGCCCAGGGCTCGGTGGTCACCATCACCGTTGGCGATAAAGCAGTAGGCACCAGGCTTTTCCATGAGCATGAAGGCAAAGTCTTCAGCACCCATCGATGGCTCCTGCGGCACCACGCCTGCATCGCCCAGAATCTCGCGCATCACCGTTTGCGCAAACTCGGCTTCTGGCGCGGTATTGATGGTGGGCGGATAGTTGCGCACAAACTCGAACTCGCACTGCGCGCCATGGGCCGCGCAGATAGCTTCGCTGATCTGCTTCATGCGCTGTTCGATCATGTTCAGCACCTCCAGCGTGAAGGTGCGCACCGTGCCCTGCAGCTCCACGCTGTCAGGTACCACATTGGTGGCCTCGCCAGCATGCACCATGGTCACCGACACCACACCCGCCTCGATGGGCTTGATATTGCGGCTGACGATGGTCTGGAAAGCCATGATGAGCTGGGCGGCCACCGGCACGGGGTCCACCACCATATGCGGCATGGCGGCATGACCGCCCTTGCCGCGCACCACGATCTTGAATTCGTTGCTCGATGCCATGGCCGGCCCTGCACCCACAGCCATGGTCCCGGCCTTCATGCCGGGCCAGTTATGCATGCCAAACACGGCCTGCATGGGGAACTGCTCGAACATTCCGTCCTTGACCATCTCGCGCGCGCCGCCGCCGCCTTCCTCGGCAGGCTGGAAGATGGCGTAGACCGTACCCTCGAAGCTGTCGCGGTGGGCGGCCAGATGCTGGGCTGCAGCCAGCAGCATGGCCGTGTGGCCGTCGTGACCGCAGGCATGCATCTTGCCCGCATGGCGGCTCGCATGGTCAAAGGTGTTGAATTCCTGCATGGGCAGGGCATCCATATCGGCGCGCAGACCGATGGCGCGGCCGCTCTTGCCGTCATCCCGGCCATGGATGATGCCGATCACGCCGGTCTTTCCCAGTCCGCGATGGGTGGCTATGCCCCATTGCTCCAGCTTCCCGGCGACCAGATCCGAGGTACGAATTTCCTCGAAACACAGCTCCGGGTGGGCGTGAATATCGCGACGCAGCGCTGCAATGTCAGGGGCGCTTGCTTGAAGTTCGGGCAGCAGGGCCATGCGCTCTCTCCTTGGGGTCATCAATGGCAAAGACGCCATGATGACCCAAAGCCGGGCCGACTGCGCCCTTGCGGCACCAAAGCCTCACACCCGTACCTTGCCGTCCCCTGTGAGCATGGAAAGCTCCACAAAACGGGGCTTGCCCGCCTGGGGGCGGAATGCGATGGGGAAACCTGCCACCTGCTGGCCATTCAGCGCATCCAGCGCTGCGACCAGACCCGCGCGCTGCAGGCGGCCAGCCGCAGATGCGGACTTCAGGGCCTCGCCCACGACACGGGCGGCCAGATAGCCCTCCATGCTCGAATAATTGGGCTGCAGAGCCGTACCAGCCTTCTGCAGCGCAGTCTGGAACTCGCGTACCAGAGGATGCGATGTCTTGTAGGGTGACGGCACGACCTGGGAGACCACCACGCCTTCGGCCTCCTTGCCCAGCGCCTGCGCCAGTGCCGAAGTTCCCACAAACGACACGTTGTAGAACTGCCCGCCATAACCGGCCTGGCGAGCGGCACGCACAAACGCGGCGCAGGCAGCATAGGTGCCCACCTGCACGACCACATCGGCGCCCAGCGGCAGCAGGGTCTTGACGGCCTTGCCCACATCCTGGGAGTTACGCTCCACCGTGGCCGCCCCCACGGGCTTGAGACCATGGCCTTGTAACGCCTGAGTCACACCGTCGAGGCCCGACTGGCCGTAGGCATCGTTCTGATAGAACACCGCAATTTTCTTGAGTCCCAGCGCCACCAGCTGCTTGACCATGAGCGCGGTTTCATCGGCGTAGGAGGCCCGCAGATTGAAGACCGTCTGCGCCAGCTTGGGGTCGCGCAGACCTGCTCCACCGGTCAACGGAGCAATCAGCGGCACCTGGGCCTTCTGCAGCAAGGGCAAAGCGGCCATGCTGGTGGGAGTGCCCAGATAACCAAACAGAGCCATGACGTCGTCCGCCAGGAACTTCTGGGTATTGGCCACGCAGCGCTCAGGCTCGTATCCATCATCCAAAGTGCGCAGCTCCACCATGCGGCGACCTATCCCGCCCTGGGCATTGAGCAGGTCAAAGTACAGCTTGGCACCTTGCGAAAACTGTGTACCCAGCTGGGCCGAGGGCCCGCTGAGGGCACAGGACTGCCCCAGAACAATAGGCCCCGAGGCCTCCTGTGCCAGACCGTTGACACTCCAGACTCCAGCTGCTGCACCTGCAGCAGTCACAAATTGACGACGATTCCACGGCCTTGGCTTGTCTTGCATTGCTCTCTCCCTGCTTGGTGCTTGTTGTACGGGCTTGATCCATTCGCTGCCGTTGTGGCTCATTTCATGTTTTTCTGCATGAATGCGAGTCGCATAATAGGCTGACATTGCCGTCATTCACCGCGAATTCCCCCTCAGCCTCAGAGCATCCAAAATGCCCCACATCGCACAAGTACGCGGCGCCTGCCCGCATGACTGCCCGGACACCTGCGCCCTGGTCACCACCGTCGTCGACGGCACGGCCACCAAGGTTCAAGGCAATGCAGAACATCGGCATACAGGCGGCGTGCTGTGCAGCAAGGTCAGCAAATACACGGAGCGCACCTACCATTCGGACCGAGTGCTGCAACCGCTCAAACGCAGCGGCCCCAAAGGCTCGGGCCAGTTCACCCCCGTGAGCTGGGATGAGGCGCTGAGCGATATTGCCCAACGCCTGCACCAGATCGCACAACGCAATCCCGAAGCCATACTCCCCTACAGCTACGCGGGCACCATGGGCCAGGTACAGGGCCAGAGCATGGACCGGCGCTTTTTTCACCAGCTGGGCGCCAGCCTACTGGACCGCACCATCTGCGCCAGCGCAGGCAGTGAGGCCCTTGCCGCCACCTATGGCGGCAAGCTGGGCATGCGCATGGAATTCTTTGCCGAGAGCCAGCTGATCCTGATCTGGGGCAGCAACAGCATCACCAGCAATCTGCACTTCTGGCGCTATGCCCAGGAGGCCAAGCGCAACGGCGCCAGACTGGTCTGCATAGACCCGCGCAAAAGCGAGACTGCCGACAAATGCCATGAGCATCTGCAACTGCTGCCCGGCACCGACGCCGCACTGGCCTTTGCGCTGATGCACGAGCTGATTGTCAACGGCTGGCTGGACCACGACTACATCGCGCAGCACACGCAGGGCTGGGACGCTCTCAAAGCCCGGGCTCTGGAGTGGCCTCCCGAGCGGGCAGCCCGAGTCTGCGGCCTGCCGGTAGAGCAGATCCGCCAGCTGGCACGCGACTATGGCAACAGCCAGCCCGCGGCCATCCGCCTGAACTACGGCATGCAGCGCGTGCGCGGAGGCGGCAACGCGGTGCGCGCCATTGCCTGCCTGCCGGCGCTGATCGGGGCCTGGCGCCACCGCGCGGGCGGACTGCTGCTGTCCAGCTCTGGCGTTCTACCCTTTGACATGGCTGCGCTGCAGATGCCCAGGCTGATGGGCAACCGCCGCCCACGCACGCTGAACATGAGCAGCATCGGCGATGTGCTGCTGCACCCTGGCGATGCCAGCTTCGGGCCCAAGGTGGAAGCCGTGGTCGTCTACAACAGCAATCCCGTGGCCGTGGCTCCCGAGTCGGCCAAGGTGGCCGCAGGCTTTGCGCGCGACGACCTGTTCACCGTGGTGCTGGAACATTTCATGACGGACACCGCCGACCATGCCGACTATGTGCTGCCCGCCACCACCCAGCTTGAGCATTGGGACATTCACGGCAGCTACGGCCATACCGATGTGCTGCTGAACCGCCCCGCCATCGCCCCCGCAGGCCAGGCCCGCAGCAATGCCCGGATCTTCCGCGACCTGGCCGCGCATCTGGCCAAGCTGGACCCTGTATTTGCCGCCAATCACTTTCACGAGTCCGATGAGGCTCTGGCCCGTCAGGCAGTTGCGCATACAGCTATCAGTTTTGATGAGCTTCTGGAGTGCGGCTTTGCCACCATCCCCTTGCCAGATGCTCCTTTTGCCAACGGAGGCTTTGCCACGCCATCCGGCAAGTGCGAATTTGACAACCCGGCGCTGGCCGCCCTGGGTGTCAGCACGCTGCCCGATCATCTGCCCAATTACGAAACGCCCACGGCCGACTACCCCCTGGCCATGATCTCGCCGCCTGCCCGCAATTTTCTCAACAGCACCTTCACCAATGTTGCCAGCCTGCAGCGCATGGAAGAAAGACCGCTGCTGGAAATACACCCTGACGATGCCGCCGCACGCGGCATTGCCGATGGCGATCTGCTGCGCGTCTTCAATGCGCGGGGCGAGCATGTCTGCCACGCCAGCGTCAACGGCCGCGCCCGCCAGGGCGTGGTGGCAGGCCTGGGCATCTGGTGGCGCAAACAGGGCGCCAACGGCACCAATGTCAACGAGCTGACGCATCAGCAGCTCACCGACATAGGGCGTGGCCCCTGCTTTTACGACTGCGCCGTGCAGGTTGCAAAAGCGCTCTGAACACAAGGCTGGCTGCACGCCACGCATCCCCCGCTGCGGTTATCCGCGATACCCGATAAAGACAGTAGCCAGATAATGCAGGCAAGCTACAAGTAAAAAACGGCAGAAGAGAGACACCCGCAGGAGACTTTCCGCGCATCTGCCGACCTGACCAGATGCCATTACTGAAGATAAAAAAGACTGCCAGAACTGCCGCCCGCCTGGATCTGCGCCGCCTGATTCTGGTGCTGACGATCTGCAGCGCCTTGATTCCGTTTGCCAACACCTTCTATGCCGGCTACCTGGTGCAGCGCCAACAGCTGATCGACACCACGCTGGAGGGCCATTACGCCTACGCCACCAAGCTGGCCCACAGCACCGATGACTTTCTGCAATCGGCGCTGCAGCAGCTGGGCTACAGCGCCAAGCTGATGGCCGGGCACATGGATGACATCCACTATCTGGGTGAAGAAGCCACGCGTCTGCGCCTGCAGACCAAGAGCTTCAACTCCGTAACCGTCATCGACCAGACAGGCTATGTCCTGGCCACCTCCCCCGAAACCTTGCAGATCGCGGGCAAGACGCTTAAAAGTGCGGGCGTCACGGAAACCCTGAAGGCCAGAGGGCCGATCATCAGTCAGCCCTATATGGCGGTGACGGACAACTTCATCATCTTCGTCTCCCAGCCCATTTTTTCGGCGCAAGGCAAGTATCTGGGTGCCGTGGGAGGCAGCATCTACCTCAAGCAGGAAAGCATGCTGGACACCCTGCTGGGCTCGCACTTCTACCAGGATGGCACCTATGTCTTCGTGGTGGACAAGAACAAGCACATCATCTATCACCCCAACAACAAGCGCGTGGGTGAGCAGATCAGCAATAACGACGCCATCAACCAGGTCAGCCGGGGTGAATCCGGCAAGACGCCCCTGATCAACAGCCAGGGCATAGAGATGCTGGCGGGCTACGCCGTCGTGCCGTCCACGGGTTGGGGCATCGTGGCCCAGCGCCCCAAGACGGCCACGCTGGCTCCACTCAACGCATTGATGCGCTCCGTTCTCTACAAGACCCTGCCCATCGCTCTGCTGATGCTGCTGGTGATCTGGTGGAGCGCCCGTCGCATCGCCAGCCCGCTGCGCCAGCTGGCCAACGGCGCGCGCGATATGGACAAACCGGAAACGGCGCAGAACATCCAGTCCGTCAGATCCTGGTACTTTGAATCGCAGGAGCTCAAGAAAGCCATGCTTCGTGGCTTTGGGCTATTGCATCGCAATATCACCAAGCTGCGCGAGGACGTGAACACCGACCCGCTGACCGGCCTGGGCAACCGTCGTCACCTCGAAGCCGCCATCACCGCTTTCCAGGCCGAGAAAACGCCGTTTGCCGTGGTCGCCATCGACATCGATCACTTCAAGAAGATCAACGACAGCTTCGGCCATGATGCCGGCGACGAAGTTCTCAGGCAACTGGGTCGGCAGATACGGGAAGTTTCCCGCGTCGACGATATACCCTGCCGCATGGGTGGCGAAGAGTTTCTGCTGCTGCTGCCCATGGCCCCGCTGCATAGCGCGGCCCAGGTCGCCGAGCGCCTGCGCGTCCTGGTCGAAGAAACCGAGCTGGCCACGGTGGGCCGCATCACCGTCTCGCTAGGCGTGGCGCACTGGTCGGATGGCAATGACATCAAGGCCGTGTTCCAGCAAGCCGACGCCATGCTGTATGCCGCCAAACGTGGCGGCCGCAACCGCGTGGAAGTGGTGCCCGCAGCAACCGTAGCTCTGTAATCAGGGGTGCTAGCCGGTAATCAGCAGCGCCAGCAGGACAGCCACACCCAGCAGCAAGGGCGCAGCCATACACACCAGCTCGAACACCCGCAAAAGGCGACGGGGCGCGAGCTGCGCCTTGAAGTCCAGGCCGTTGAGCACGGCGGCAACCAGGGACAGCAGGCCTGAAACCAGCACAGCCAGCAGGAATAGCGACAGCAGCGGCATGCCGCAGGCAAATCCGCCCCGCTCGCCTTGAGCTTTCATAGCCCAATCGGCCTGCCAGTAGGCCAGTGCCGGAATCACCACCACGGCCAGCAGCATCAGCGCCCATGACACAGATCGCATCATGCGGCGCTCCCGGAGCCGGACGCCTGCCCCTGCTGCTGCACATGACGCGCCAGGGCCACGCGCTCGCGCTCCTTGCGGCGGCAGCTGTTGCAGCGATTGGCCTGGGTGAACACATGGCCGCCGGCCACCTCGTACCACCACTTTTGCCGCGTGGCAGTCCACAGCTCCTGCTTGCCACAGTCCTTGCAGACAAATGGCGTGTCCTGGTAGTAGCCACGCGCCACAAAGTCGGGTTGGCCGTAGCTGTTGTAGGGCGCCAGTTTTTGTGGATTGCAGGACACAACGCCATCTGCAGGCAGCGCCGCCCTGGGCTGCAGAGCCTGCGCTCTGGCCGCACGCTCTGCACGCTGCTGCTGTATCTCTGCCTTGCGTTGTTTTCCGCTTTTCATGAGCCACACCTTAACCCAGTCCAGGCCGGCGATGGCTTCTCATGATCTGATAGCTGCCTGCGCTTATCCAATAAGCGCTTGAGGCAGATTTCACATCAAAAAGGCCCGGCAGATCCAGGCCTTTTTGATGTCAGTTTATGGCTGTGACTCAATCCAGCTTGGTGCCGGCAGCCTTGATGACCTCACCCCAGCGCTTGGCTTCGGCACGGGCCATGGCATGGAACTGCTCGGGCGTGCCTGGCAGGGCTTCCATGCCGAAGTCCGCCATGCGCTTGACCACCTCGGGGTCCTTGAGTGCTTTTTGCAGGTCGCCGTTGAGGCGCTGCACGATGGCCGGCGACATGCCCTTGGGGCCCAGAATGCCCTGGAAGGCATAGACCTCGGAATCCTTGACGCCCAACTCGGCCAGCGTGGGCACATTGGGCAATGTGGGAATGCGCTTGGCCGTACCAATGGCCAGGGCTCGCACCTTGCCCGACTGAATCATCGGCAGGCCCGCGGGCAGGTCCAGGAACATGCAGGGAACCTGGCCGCCCATCACATCGGCCACGGCTGGGGCCGCGCCCTTGTAGGGAATATGGGTCAGGCTGGTGCCGGTGCGGTTCTTGAACAGCTCCATGGCCAGATGATGGGGCGAGCCATTGCCTGGCGAGGCGTAATCAAGCTTGCCGGGGTGGGCCTTGGCGTAAGCCAGGAACTCCTTGAAGTCCTTGGCCGCGAAGGCGGGATTCACCACCAGCGCCATGGGGAAGCGGCTGATGCCGCCGATATAGGTGAAGTCTTTTTCAGGGTTGAAAGGCAGCTTGCTGAACAGATGCTCGTTGAACGCCAGGATGGCGTTGTCGGCCGACATGATGGTGTAGCCGTCCGGTTTGGCTGCAGCCACGATCTGGCCGCCGATATTGGTCGAGGCACCGGGGCGGTTGTCCACCACGATGGTCTGATTCAGCGTCTTGCGCATGGCCTCGGCCACAGTGCGGGCCAGCACATCGGTGCCGCCTCCTGGTGGGTAAGGAACCACCCAGCGCACGGGGCCGGTGGGCCAGTCCTGTGCCATGGCAAAAGGGGAAACAGCAGCAGCCGAGCCCGCAGCGGCTGCCGCAAGAAATTGACGTCGATCCATGGTTTTTGTCTCCTTGTGAATCACGGTTGGTTTTCTGTATCCGCGCTGCAGCCTCATCACTACTGATAGCAGACAGCGCTTGAATCTATTGCGCTACACCCTGTTTTTTCTTGAGTGCATTCAAAGGCACACGCTCGACCTTGTAGCCTTTCTTGCGCAGCAGCTCGGGCAGGCCATGGGGGCCGACCGTGTGCAGCGCGCCCACGGCGGCAAAGACGGTGTCGCCCTCCTTGAGCAGGTTGACAATACCGTCGGCCATGCCGGGATTGCGGCCATCGATCAGGCGTTCGAGCTGGGCGCGCTCGTGCGGTGTGTTGGCGCAATCGCACCAGTCGGCGTAGTTTTCCAGCCTGTCCTGTCGGCCGTCGGCCCACAGATCGGCAATCAGATTGACCATTTCGGGGGCCTTGCCGCTCTCCAGCTGCTTGAGACCCTCGCTGACGTTTTCCGACACCTGCGCCGGATCGTCGGAAAACAGCTCCCGAATCTGCAGCTCTGGCGTCTCCAGTCCCACCACGGGCTTTTTGAGGCCCGCAGCCATGCCCGCCAGCATCATGTCCACGCCATAGTCCGGGTACACCCCCAGGGGCCGCCCGGCCATGGCCTGCAGGGCCACCACCTGGGCATCGGGGCGCAGCGGTGCGATTTCCTGGGCACAGGCCTTTTCGCGCTGCGACTCCAGCCGCGCTGCCAATGCTGCGCTCAGCTCGGGAGCGTCATCACGCGCCTTCATGCCCTGGGCCAGATCCTTGACCACCTCCGGGTCCAGCACATTGAGCTCCAGCGCCAGCTTGTCGGACTTCATCATGGCGCTCATCACCGTCCGGCCAGGCATCAGCCACTCGCGGCGGCCCACATGCGATGTGCCATAAAGCCAGCTGTCGCGCCCGCCGTGACTCACACGCCAGAGCAGGCCCCGGTCCCGGGCATTGCGCGCCATGGCCTGCATTTCGCTCTTGCCAGGCACCGTCGCCTTGGCGGGACAGATGGCGGGTGCGGCCACGGCAGGCATGGGGACGTCCTTCAGCGCTGGGTCGGCTTCGGGTGCAGCCTGGGCCAGGCCGCTGCACAGGCTCAGCGCCAGGGCCAGGTTCAGCAAACGGCTTTGGCCTTGGATCACGGGGGGCATCCGCAAAACGCGCATAGAGGTCTCCGTCAGGGTTTCAATCCTGCGCAGTATCCATGACCGGTGCCTGATCTTCGCTATCGCTGTCATTGCCGCCGGGAGGCGCAATGTTCTGGTCGATGGCGCCAAAGATGCTCTGGCCGTCCTTGCCCTTCATCTCGATGCGGATGGTGTCGCCAAACTGCATGTATTCGGTCTTGGGCGCACCGTCCTGAATGGTCTCGATGCAGCGCTTTTCGGCGATGCAGCTATAGCCCTTGGGCCATTCCATGCGCTTTTCCTTGCCCTTGCCGGTTTCCACGCCCTTGTTGCTGACCGTGCCGCTGCCGACGATGGAGCCGGCGCGCACATTGCGGGTCTTGGCGATATGGGCGATCAACTGGCCGAAATGGAAGGTCATCTCATCGCCCGCATCGCACATGCCGACCTTGCGGCCATTCCAGGTGGATTGCAGCGTCAGATTCAGGCGGCCGCCCTTCCAGGCATCACCCAGTTCGTCCAGCGTCACGGCCACGGGGCTGAACGCAGTGGCGGGCTTGCTCTGGAAGAAACCAAAGCCCTTGGACAGCTCACCCGGGATCAGATTGCGCAGGCTCACGTCATTGACCAGCATCACCAGGCGGATGCCGTCCAGCGCCTGCTGCGCGTCCGTGCCCATGGGCACATCGCCGGTGACGACGGCAATCTCGGCCTCGAAGTCGATGCCCATGGCCGCGCTCGGCACGATCACATCGTCGCAGGGACCAATGAAGTCATCGCTGCCGCCCTGGTACATCAGCGGGTCGGTATAGAAATTGGCGGGCACTTCGGCATTGCGGGCCTTGCGCACCAGCTCCACATGGTTGATATAGGCCGAGCCATCGGCCCATTGGTAGGCGCGTGGCAGCGGAGCCATGCAGCGCTGAGGATCGAAGGGAAAGGCGTGGCGGGCCTTGCCGTGATTGAGTTCATGCGACAGGTCCTGCAACTGGGGAGCCATATAGCTCCAGTCGTCCAGCACCTGCTGCATGCGGTTGGCAATGCCTGTGGCATAACAAGCCATGCTCAGATCACGAGAGACCACGACCAATTGACCGTCGCGGGAGCCATCCTTGTAGGTTGCCAGTTTCATGCGTTTTCCTGTCCTCGCGGCACACGCTACTGGCACAATCCCAAGCAACGCCAGCCAAATTACGATTGGTTAAATTGATTTAACTAAACAAAACACGATTCTATTGCAATGGATAAGGAACGCGCAGGGATTCAGTCGGTCGAAGTGGGTTTCTCCCTAGTCGAAGCACTGGCGCAGGCCAGCGGCCCGCTGATGCTCAAGGATGTCGCCGCCGCAGCCGGCATGAGCGCCGCCAAGGCCCACCGCTATCTGGTGAGCTTTCAGCGCATAGGTCTGGTCGCACAGGACGAGCGCAATTCGCGCTATGACCTGGGGCCTGCGGCGCTCAAGATCGGCCTGGCCTCTCTGGCCCGCCTGGACCCGGTGCGTCTGGCGCGCGAGCGCATGCCCGGTCTGGTTGAAACCCTGAACCACACCTTGGCGATTGCGGTCTGGGGCAACCATGGCCCCACCATCGTGCACTGGGAAGAATCGGCCCAGGCTGTCACCGCCAATCTGCGCCTGGGTGATGTCATGCCCATGCTGGCCTCGGCCACGGGCCGCTGCTTTGCAGCCTGGCTGCCGCGCGAAGCGACAGCGCCGCTGCTGGAGCCAGAGATGGAACGTGCCCGCAAGGCCCATCGCCAGGACCTGCCCCTGAGCGAAGAAGCCGTGGCTGCCATGCTGGCCGAAGTACGCGAGCGCGGCACCGCCCGTGTAGTCGATACCGTGCTGCCCGGCATTGTGGCCTTCTGCGTGCCGGTCTTCGATGCATCGGGACACCTTGTGCTGGGACTGATGACCCTGGGATCGCTGGCGACTTTCGACCCGGAATATGGTGGAGCCATAGACACACCGCTGCAGGCCGCCGCACGCCAGCTCTCCAGTGATCTGGGTTGGACTGCCGACACAGCAGGCTGAGGCCTGCGCTTTTGCCGCAGATTCATCACAAAGACCAAGGCATGGGCAGTTCGACCAAGACCTATAGAGTCCTGATTCCCGTCACCGGTCTGGTGCTGGGCGCGCATGCCGTGGCGCTGCTGGGCCTGCCCTCACCATCAGAGCCCGCCCCACCGACACCAGCTCCGGTGGTCATGGATACACGCTTGGTGGAGCCAGCTGCGCCACCACCCCCACCTGCTCCTGCTCCTGCTCCAGCGCCCAAGCCAAGACCCAAGCCCAGGCCTGCTCCCGCACCCGCTCTCGCCATACCGGCCAAGCCTGCAACAGCAACGGACGAGTCCATGGAAAATCCGGTGCAACCGGCGGATGGAGCTCCGCCACCTGCTCCTGAATCAGAAGCACCGGCATCTTCGCCCACTCCATCGCCTGCGCCAGCCCCGGAACTCCCTGCCGATCCGCCTGAAGCCAACGGTGCCGACACTGCACGCCCTCTGCAGATCAGACCAGGGGGCGGAGAGCCCCTGCCGCCCGGCACGGTCCTGCCCGTGGCCCTGCCCGGCTCGGCCACACTGGAGTTCAATGCTTCGGGCCAGGTCAAAGGCTTTCACTACTCGGCCGGAGCCCAGCTGCAGTGGCAGCAGGACGGCCAGTACTACCAGGCACGCCAGTCCATCAGCATGTTTCTGATGGGCGAGCGTTCCCAGACCAGCGAGGGTCTGATCACGCCCCAGGGGCTGCAGCCGCTGAACTTTACCGACAAGGGCCGCAAAACCCAGTCCGCCCACTTTGACGTGGCAGGCGGCAAGAGTCACTACAGCGACGGCACGACCGATGCTGCCATCGCGGACGGCATCCAGGATCGCCTGAGCGTGTTCTTGCAACTCTCGGCCCTGATCGCCGGCGCGCCCGACCAGTACCCGCCCGGCACTCTGATCGAGCTGACCTCCAGCAGTGCCCGTGCCGCCGCACGCTGGCAGTTCCGCGTGGGGAGTAGCGAAACGCTGGAGCTGCCCATTGGCAGCGTCACCGCCCTGCGTCTGGACAAGCTGCCCGGCAAGAGCAGCGGCGATCAGCGCGGCTCCGTCTGGCTGGCGCAGGCCATGCAATATCTGCCGGTGCGCATCAAGCTGACGCAGGGAAATGACGACTTTGTCGATCTGCAGCTCAAGAAGTACCTGCCTGCACCGCAGTGACGGCACAGCACAAACCCTGAGAAAAAACCATATCCCTCTGTAGCACAAGTGCTCACATACCACACAGATCCCGGCAGGCATGAGCTCCCGCCCCCCGGCGTTACGGCCTACTGCAGCTTCGGAAAGCCGATTCGTCGCAGGGTGCTCAAATCCATGGAATACTGTACTCAGATGCCCGGAGCAGGCGCTTCACCCTTGAAATGCTGCATCCAGCCTCCATCTCCCGATGGCAGGCATGCTCATAACGGAAGTGAAAGGAGGAACACCATGCAAATGCTTTACGACTCTGAATCCTTTGCGGTGCTCCATCTGCGACCAGACATGGAAGCAGACGCTCCGGCAGGCACCGCCGAGGCTGAGCCCCAAGCCCATCAGTTGCCCCGTCACGGTTTTGAGATCGTTGACAAGCGCTCTGGCAAAGAGGTCTATCTGGACGGTTCATGGGCCGAGATGTTCCAGAAGCAAATCCTGGCCTGGCAACAGGACGCCCCTTCGGAAGAAGAGGTCGAGGAAACGCTGGACAAGTACACGGGGCTGGCCCAGCAGCCTGTCGTCATCCACTGAGCGTTGCGCTTGAATCTCCCAAAAGCCACTCAAGGAATTGAGTGGCTTTTTTCATGCCCAGCCCATTGACCACAAGCGCCAGCAGCTATGGTTTCTTCAAAAACCGGGAGAGCACCAGCAGCAGCGCCCCTAGGACCATGGTCAACGCAAAACCCAGCGCCCACCCCGCAGCACCCAGACTCAGCCAATAGCTCCAGTCAATGCCCAGCTCGGCGCAGTGAATCTCGCACTGGGAGTTTTCCTGCCAGGCTATCCACATCAGCGCGGCGCCCGGCACGGTCCCCAAAAGCAAGCTGAGCAATGCGCAGAACAACCAAGGCTTTTTCATGATGCCTGCAGCAGCTTGACACTACCCACGGGATGCGGACCTTCCCAGATAGTCCAAGAACCCCAAGACTGCAGTTGATCAATCTGCTGCGCAGAAGCCAGCACGGTTACGCTGACTCTGGCCTGCTCGCCAGGGGCGACCGAGGCGTCCATGCTGAACTGCCCCATGAAGTACTCCCCCGTCAGCGGGTGTTTGTGATTGGGGCGATAGCCGCTGCCAGCGGCGCTCTTTCTGCCCAGCGCGACAGGCAGCAAAGCCAGCTCCACCTCGAATTGCGCAGTCTGATGTTTCATGCCGGTGTTTATACCCGGGACCCATGCGCCCCAACGTAGAGCCACCGATACAGCGGTGCCACCAGCAGCAGCACGGCAATCAGACGGCAGACCTGGAAGGCCGTGACCACGGGCACGCCCAGCTGCAGCACCTTGGCGGTAATGGCCATTTCGGTGATGCCACCCGGCGATGTTCCCAGCAGCAGCGTCACCCAGGGCAGGCCCGTGCCCCAGTGCAGCAGCCCGGCAAAGCCCGCGCAGATCAGCATCAGGCCCACCGTACCCAAAGCCACCATGCCCAGCCAGCGCGGCGCGGTGTGCAGGAATTCACGGCGAAAGCGCACACCCAGGCTGGCACCGATCACCAGTTGCGCGGCATTCATCAGCCATTGCGGCACTGCCGACAGCTCGATCCCCGCCATGGTCAGCCCCATGGAGACCATGAGCGCTCCCAGAAACCAGGGGTTGGCGCGTTTGAGCTTGAGCATCAGCAGCGCCCCTGAGCCCGTAGCCAGCACCAGCCAGGCCAGACCCGGCCATTGCACGACGCGGATGCCGGGTGCAATCAGGCCGGGGTCGCCATGCAGCCCGGCCCATTGCAGCGCAAACGGAATGGTCACGGTGACGATGACCAGACGCAGGCTGTGGCTGGCCGCCACCAGATCGGTACGCGCATGTTCGCGCTCAGCCAGCAGCGTCATCTCGGAGGCCGCGCCAATCGAACCCGAAAAATAGGTGGTGGCGCGCAGCCGCACCTCCGTCATGCCCGACAGCTGCAGCATGCTGGGTGCCTGTACCCGGTACAGCCAGCGACCAAAGGCCCAGCCCAGAAGCAGCGCCCAGGCAATGGCCAGCACAATTGCCCACCACAGACCCGCCACCAGTGCGGTTACGGCGGGGGTGAAATACAGGCCCAGAGCGCCGCCAATCGTCCATTGCCCCAAATTGCGCAGCTTGCTCCAGCTTTGTGTAGGCGCCCCGGCAATCGACACCAGGGACACCGAAATCAGCGGCCCCAGCATCCAGGGCAGCGGCGTGTGCAGCGTCAGGCACAGCTGTGCCGACAGCCAGGCCAGCAGCAAGGTGACGGCCACCTGGGCCAGAAAGCGGGGGAAGGGCAAGACAGACATGTGCACGGGGAACCGGCAAGGCACGACAATGGTGGATGCCGCAGTATCGTGGCAAATTCGGTGGGCAAAGCCGGTACGAAATCTACACACGACTTACGCAAATCAGATTCAGGCAAGAGCTTCGCCTCATGCCTGCAGTCCTTGGTACATCCTTCTTGCGCAAGTCCTGCTACAGCTACGAAGCCATGCCCCGTCTTTCAAGATTGGACTGGTCAAATTATGTGGATTGCATCACAGGCATCTGTGCGCCTGACGCCTCATTCTTCGCGCACTGCGCTTTCTTTTCTGGCTGCGGCTGCCGCATTGCTTCTCGGCGGCTGCGCCCATCAGGCCAGCACGCTGACTTCCAGCGGTGAATGGCAGCAGACGCTGGCGCAGTGGAGTGACGCCCAGGTCATCGCTCTTGGCGAACAGCACGACCAGATGGCCCACCACCAGTGGGAAGCACAAACCGTGCAATTGCTGGCAGCCGGGCAGCGCCTGAGCGCGCTGGTGATCGAGATGGCACCCGCCGGGGGCAGTACGGCCAGCCTGGCCACCACAGCGACCGAAGAGCAGGTACAGCAGGCACTGCAGTGGCAAAGCGGCGCTGCTGGCGGCGGCTGGCCCTGGCAGGACTACGGTCCCATGGTGATGAACGCCGTGCGCGCCGGTGTGCCCGTGCTGGGCGGCAATCTGCCGCGCGCGCAGATGAAGCAGACCATGGGTCAGCCCCGTTATGACAGCCACTTGCCGGCCTCTGCCTGGCAGCTGCAGCTGGACGCCATCAAGGACGGACACTGCGGCTTGCTGCCCGAGTCCCAGTTCGCCCCCATGGCCCGCATCCAGCTGGCCCGTGATGAATCCATGGCCAAGGTCACGGCCACCGCAGTGCAGCAATTGAGCCGGCCCGGCCAGTCCGTGCTGCTGGTCGCGGGACGCAGCCATGTGCGCAGCGATATCGGTGTTCCCACCTGGCTGCCCAAGGATTTAAAGCAAAAAGTAGCGATAGCCCAATCAGATCAAGCGCCAAAAGCTATCAATATGAAAGCAGACAAGCTGTTGACGCTGGTAGGCAATGCCTCACAGGATCAATGCACCCAGTTGCGCGAGCAGTGGAAAAGCCGCCCTGCGCCCAAACCTGCCGCCAACTGATCCGCTCAGTCCAGCAGGCTCTTGTTCCTGAGGGCCTGCGTCAGCAACCGCGCCAGTTGCTCATCCGGCAGCTGGGCGGTGTAGTTCAGCGTATGAAACCAGGGATTGGGGTGCTCGGTCTCGAAATCGCAATCCAGCACGAGACGATAGCCGCTGAGCGAGGGCGGATGCTCCGCCAGATACTCGGCCAGCCAGTCCTGCACCCAGTCGCCGCAGTCATCGAAGTTGTCACCCCCGAACACGGCTTCCACCAGTCTTAGCGGCAGCTTGAAGGTAAAGCTCGGGGCCTGCTGGTAAGGCTGATAGGGCGGATGCATGGCCTACCCTCTCACACCATCATCGCCACCCAGGACGTCAACCAGGGACTGGCCAGCGCCTGCTTTTTCCAGCAGCTGCGCAAAGTCCTCTGCCGGCAAGGGGCGGCTGCAGAAATAGCCCTGAAAGAAGTCACAGCCTTTATCTTGCAGAAAAGACAGCTGCTCCTGCGTTTCCACGCCTTCGGCCAGCACCTTGAGTCCCATGGCATGGCCCAGAGCAATGACCGAGCTGCTGATGGCCATGTCATCCCCGCTATTGGGAATGTCGTGGATAAAGCCCCGGTCGATCTTGAGCAAATCCAGCGGAAAACGCTTGAGGTGGGCCAGCGATGAATAGCCGGTACCAAAATCATCAATCGCCAGACGCAGGCCCAGATCGCGCAGTCGATTGAGCACGGCCAACGCTTCCTCGGGCTTTTCCGCCAGCGCGCTTTCGGTGATTTCCAGCTCCAGCAGATGCGCAGGAAAGCCTGAAGTCTCCAGCACCTGGGCCGTCTCGCCCGCGATATCGGTGAGCAGGAACTGATGCAGCGAAACATTCACTGCAATCGTCAGGTCCGGCAGCCCGGCCTCACGCCAGGCCTGGCCCTGACGGCAGGCTTCGCCCAGCACCCACAGGCCCAGCGGACCGATGACGCCCGAACTTTCTGCCACGGGAATGAATCGCGCCGGAGAGATCAAACCCACCTCGGGGTCGTGCCAGCGCAGCAAGGCTTCGGCTCCGGTAAGCCGTCCCGTACGCAGATCCACCTGCGGCTGATAGAACAGCCGCATATGGCCCAACGCCAGCGCCCTGCGCAGTCGCGCCTCCAGCGCCAGCCGTTCACGCGCGGCCTGGGTCATGTCTTCGTGGAAGAAGCACCAGGCATTGGAGCCCCGGTCCTTGGCGCCATAGACAGCGGCATGTGCGCCCTGCATCAGATCCTCGGTGGCCAATGCGTGGTCGGGGTACAGGCAGATGCCCACACTCACGCTCACCACCACGGACAAGCCATCGGGGGTGATCCAGGCCTTGGCCGCTGCGGCCATCAGGCGCTCCGCGACTTCCACCGCCTCCTTCTCGCCGCTCAGATGCGGGGCCACCACACAGAGTTCGTCACCCGCCAGACGCCCGATGATGTCGCCGCAACGCAATGCGCCCTGCACCTGAGAGGCAATGTGCTTGAGCACCTCGTCGCCGACGGAGTGTCCATAACTGTCGTTCACGTCCTTGAAACGGTCGATATTGAGCAGCATCACTGCCAGCCCCCGCTGCTCGGCCTTGGCACGCTCGACCGCATCGCCCAACATGAGCGCAAATTGCGAACGGTTGGGCAGCCCCGTCAAGGCATCGCGATGGGCCAGAAATTCCAGCTGCTGCTCACGCGCCTTCTCGGCCGAGATATCGGTGAACATGCAGACGTAATGTGTGACCATGCCCGCAGCGTCCTTGACCGCACTCAGCGACATGCGCTCGGGAAAGATCTCGCCATTCTTGCGACGGTTCCAGATCTCACCTTGCCAGTGGCCCGTGGCATGCATGCTGGCCCACATGGCGTCGTAGAACTCCTTGTCATGGCGACCGGACTTGAACATGCGCGGCGTCTGACCCAGCATCTCCGCCTCGCTGAAACCCAGCAGGCGGGTGAATGAGGGGTTGACCGAGAGAATGCGGCTACGCGCATCAGTGACCACCACTCCCTCGATGGTGTTCTCCACCACGGCAGCGGCCAGACGGCGACGCTCGTCAGCCTCTCGACTGGCCGTCTGATCGGTCAACAGGCCGGAGACGCGCAGCAAGCTGCCATCCACATCCCTGTGGGCCTGGCCACGGGCGCGGAACCAGCGATACAGGCCGTCAAAGCACAGCAGCCTGGCCGTCAGCGCCAATATGCTGCCCTGCTCCAGCGCCTGCCGGATCTCGGAGCGCACCGCCTCCGCATCATCAGGGTGCAGGCGGGTGTAGAAATCAAAATCGTGGGTCAGATCCTGGCCCTTGTAATGCAGCAGTGCACTCATGCCCGAGGACAGATTCAGCTTCTGCTGCACGGCGTCCCACTCCCAGACACCGCTGCCACTGCCTTCCAGCGCCATGCGCAACATGGTTTCGCTGCGGGTCAGTGCATTGCGGGCGCCGACCATCTCGCTCAGGTCCTGCAGCACGCAGACCAGAGCCACCGGCCCGCGCACACCCGAGGCAGCCACACGGCTGGTCGTGCACAGCACGGGCGTGACCTTGCCCGTAACCGCATGGGTGCAATGGCGCAGGGCCTGAAAATAATCCTGTCGGCCATCGAGCAATCGTCCGATCTGCTGCTCGACCTCCGCGCGGTCATCGGCCGGCACCAGACTGCGAAAGTCCTGCCCTGCCATGGATTCAACGCTGCAGCCCAGCCAGCCAGCCAGCTTGGCGTTGGCCCAGACAATCTCGGCACCGCCCACATGCACGCGCGCCATGCCTGCGGGCGCATGGCGCACCACCAGCTCCAGCTCCTGCGCCGTTTCCTGGCGTACCTGGTCGGCTCTGCTCTTGCGCGCGATCAGCCAGACTGCCACGGCCGACGACACCAGCAACCAAGCGACAAACAGGCCTATCTGCCAGCGTATCGACTGCCTGTGCGTCGATACATCAAAATAGTTGAGCACCCAGGCCTGCGCGCCCAACCACATCATCCCTGCGCACACGTAGAGAGTGACGAGCACCCAGGGTGTGACGCGAGAATGCCCCCCCACGCTTTTCATGTATTTCCTTTGTCCGCAGGGTCGATGCCTTGCTGCGACAATCGCCCAGCTATGACCCAAGCCTATATTTTGACTTTATCCTGCCCAGACCGTCTGGGCCTGGTGCATGCCGTTTCGGGCTTTTTGCTCGAACAAGGCGGCAATATCGAAGAAGCTGCGCAATACAACGACCCCGTCACCGGCCTGTTCTTCATGCGTGTGCAGTTTGCCTGCGACGACAAGGACGCCGCTTCTCTCAAGTCTTCCGTCGCTGAATTAGCTGATCAATATCAAATGCAGTGGAGTCTGCATTCCAAGGTCGAGCGCATGAAGACCGTGATCATGGTCAGCAAGGAAGGTCATTGCCTCAACGACCTGCTGTTCCGCTGGAAGTCCGGTCTGCTGCCCATCGAGATCAAGGCCATCATCAGCAATCACCGCGAGTTCTATCAACTGGCGGCCAGCTACAACATTCCCTTCCACCATATCCCCGTGACTGCCGCGACCAAGGCCCAGGCCGAAGAGCGCCAGTACGAGATCATCCAGGAAGAAGGCGCCGAGCTGGTGGTGCTGGCCCGCTATATGCAGGTGCTGTCCAACGATCTGTGCAAGAAGCTGTCCGGCCGAGCCATCAACATCCACCACAGCTTCCTGCCCAGCTTCAAGGGTGCCAAGCCTTACTACCAGGCCCATGACCGCGGCGTGAAGCTGATCGGAGCCACCGCCCACTATGTGACGGCCGACCTGGACGAAGGCCCGATCATCGAGCAGGACGTGGCCCGCGCCGACCACACCGACACCGTGGAAGACCTGACGGCCCGCGGCCGCGACACCGAGAGCCAGGTGCTGGCCCGCGCCGTGAAGTGGCATAGCGAACGCCGCGTGATCCTCAACGGTCACAAGACCGTGGTGTTCCGCTAAGTTCTCAGGCTTGGGACTTTCCGCATGACCGGCAGCCACAGCGCCTGGACCAGTGTCACTGCCCGGCGGATTCCGCCAATTCAGTGCCTGCTTACCTTCGAGGCGCTGGCGCGGCTGCGCTCGGTCACGCAGACGGCCGAGGAGCTGTGCGTCACGCCCAGCGCCGTCAGCCACCGCGTCAAGCAGCTGGAGCAGATTCTGGGCACGCGCCTGTTTGGCCGGGCGGATTTTTCGCTGACCACGGACGGCAGCGCCTATCTGGCCCATGTGCGCGAAGGCCTGGGCGCGCTGCAGCGCTTTCCCGGCGCCTCTGCAGCTCCAGGGCGCAGGCGGCTGAAACTGGCCGTCACCCCGACATTTGCCCGAGTGATCCTGATTCCGCGCCTGCGGCAGTTCACCGAGGCCTATCCCGAAATCGATATCGCATTGCAGGTTTCCATCCCGCTGCTGGATGTGATCGGCGAGGATGCCGACCTCATGGTGCGCTTTGGCGCCGGCCACTATGCCGATGTCGAGCATATCGAGCTGGCCCGCGACACCGTCACGCCCCTGGCATCGCCCAGCTTTGTGCGCGAGCACGGCCCGTTCGAGCGCCCCGAGGACCTCGAAGGCATGCCGCTGCTGCGCAGCCCGCTGGAGCCCTGGCGCACCTGGTTTGCCGCCACCGGCCTCGACATGGCCGAGCCCAATGAAGGCTCGCAGTTCAACGATATCGGCCTGATGTGCGATGCGGCCTCAGCGGGCATGGGCATCGCCCTGGTGCGCCACAAGCTGGGCGCACCCTGGCTGGAGAACGGCACGCTGGTGCGTCTGTTCGACACCGATGCTCCCAGCCCTCACGCTCACTACCTGTGCTGGAAGACCGGCATCATGGATCGCTGGGAATGCTCGGCATTTGCCGAATGGCTGCACAAGTCCATGAACTGATTGCTTTCAAAAGCGCAGCTGCTTGCGCTTACCGGCAAAGGGTTTGAAGCCTTTTTCATGCAAACCTTGTCGCCTCATCCGCAGGGCTTGCGCCATATCAAAATCGGCCGCATTGCTGAAGTCACAGCTGTCTAACGTCGCCTGTGCGCGACACTGCCGTACTCATCCTCATCTGCTCCGGGTGCGGCCTTGCCCAACATGGATGCACAACATTCATGACAGCGGGAGGAGACCCATGCATTCGCCAAACTCACAACAACTGCGACGCGCACTGCCGCAGGCGCTGGCCTTGAGCGCCGCACTGAGCCTGGGCGCAGCCTCGGCACAGGAGTCCATCATCATAGGCGCCAGCCTGCCCCTCAGCGGTTCCCAGGCAGCCGCAGGCAAGGAAGGTCAGGCCATCATGCAGGCCCAGATCGACGCCTTCAACCGAGAAGGCGGCGTGGGCGGGCGCAAGCTGTCCCTCAAGCTGCTGGACGATGGCTACGACCCTCAGCGCGCCGCGGCCAACGCACGGGCACTGGCGGAGCAAGGCGCGGTCGCCCTGCTCAACTGCTGGGGTACCGCCAGTTGCGCAGCCATGCAACCCGAGCTGGAGCGCGGCCAGACACCGCTGGTCGGCGCCATTGCCGGTGCCGGCCCGCTGCGCCAGCAGCCCGGCCGCCTGGTCTATCCGCTGCGCGCCAGCACCCGGGGCGAGATCAATGCCATGCTGCAACAGATCCAGACCCTGGGGCAGTCCCGCATCGCCATCGTCTATCAACAAGACAGCTTCGGCCAAAGCAGCCTGGACGTGGCCCACGCCGTGCTCAAGGAGCGCGGCATGAGCACAGCACTGGAGCTGGCCGTCGATGCTTCGGGCAGCAATGCGCAGGCCGCCGTGCAGCAGCTGGTGCAGGCCGATCCTGCCGTACAGGCCATCATCGTGCTCGCCGGTGCCTCGGCCACCATCCATCTGGTGACGCAGGCACGCCAGGCGCAGCTGCAGCAGGCCATCTACAACCTGGCGGCCCAGGCCAACCAGGCCGTCGTCAAAGGTCTGGGCAGTCACACCCGGGGCATTGTCTTCACCACCCTGGTACCCAGCCCCTGGCGAACCTCGGTACCTGCCGTCAAGTCCTACCAGCAGCTGCTGAGCGCCAGCGGCACGCCACAGCCCTCCTATCTGGGCCTGGAGGTGTTCATCAACACCCAGGCGCTGCTGGACGGCCTGCGCAAGGCCGGCCCCGGAGTGCAGCGCAGCAATCTGCCAGCGGCGCTGGAGGCATTGGGCGAGCTGCGCTACGGCCATATGCAGGTGCGCCTGGCGGCCCCCGCGCGCACGGGCTCCAGCTATGTGGGCCTGGCCATGATCGACCAGTCCGGCCAGTTCCGCGAATAAAACCGAACACCTGCCAGGCAGGCCGCGGAGCATGGATTGCCGCCCCTGAAAAGGCTAAGCAATCTAACCCTAACACTCTGTTGCGACTTAGGCAGGCCAGACCGCATGCGGTGGCAGCATGGGCTTCACCCTATAAGAACACCAGAGGGAGGAGACCATGCAACATTCACAACAGCCGCTCCGCGCGGTATTCACAGGGGCCGTACTGGCCCTGACCACCGCTTTCGCAGGCAACGCCACCGCACAAAGCAACACCGGCCCCATCATCATCGGCACCAGCCTGCCTC
Source organism: Comamonas sp. (assembly GCA_031277805.1). Taxonomy (GTDB): domain Bacteria; phylum Pseudomonadota; class Gammaproteobacteria; order Burkholderiales; family Burkholderiaceae_C; genus Comamonas. Next base: position 37,975 of record JAITLR010000010.1, read on the forward strand.
TCACCGGCCCTCACGCCAGCACCGGCAAGGAGCTACTGAGCATCATGCAAAGCTATGTGCAGCGCAGCAACCAGCAGGGAGGCATCGCCGGGCGCAATCTGCAACTGGTCGCGCTGGACGATCACTTCAGTGCGTCGCAGACCGAGCTCAATGCGCGCCGTCTGGTGGAAAACGGCGCCGTGGCCCTGCTCAACTGCCTGGGCACCAGCAGTTGCAACGCCATGCTGCCCACGCTGCAGTCCAGCCACACACCGCTGGTCGGCGCCATGGCCGGCAGCGGCCTGCTGCGCGAATCTTCGGCGCGCTATGTGTTCAATCTGCGCGCGTCGACCGAGAGTGAAATCTCGGCCATGGTGCAGCAGATCCAGTCCGTGGGGCAAAGCCGCATCGCACTGGTCTACCAGAGCGATGAATTCGGCCGCAGCAGCCTGCAGACCGCCCACAACGCCTTTCGCGCGGCCAAGCTCACGCCCGTCAGCGAGCTGGCCCTGGAGGCCGACGGCCGCAACGCCGCAGAGCTGGGCAAGACACTGTCGTCGCTGGACAACCTGCATGGCGTGATCGTGCTGGCATCGGCCCCGGCCACCACCGCCCTCATCACCCAGTCGCGCAAGCAGCAGGTTGGCGTGCAGTTCTACAACCTCGCGGGCCAGGCCAACCAGGCACTGGTGCAGGGCCTGGGCGAGCACACGCGCGGCGTGGTGTTTGCCACGCTGGTGCCCAGCCCCTGGAAGGCCGCCATTCCCGCTGTCAAGAACTATCAGCAATTGCTGAGCAGCCCCGGCCAGCCCCACCCCTCCTATCTGGGCCTTGAGGCCTACCTCAACATCCACACACTGGTGGAAGGCCTGCGCAAGGCCGGTGCCGATGCCAACCGCGCCAAACTGGTCAGCGCGCTCGACAGCCTGGGCGATATGCAATACGGCCCCATGCGCGTGCGCTTTGCCCAGGGCCGGCATCAGGGCTCGGGCTATGTAGGACTGGCCATGCTCAACCAGCAGGGTGGATTTATCGAGTGAATAAAGGCTAAAGCCCAGTATGGGAAAGCGGTTGCAGCTATCAAAATCACAGACTGCGCAACCGCTTTTCAAACAGCGCTGCAATAAAACTCACGCCACAGGGCGGGAGCATCCTCTACATTTGCAGGCATGACATCCGCCAGCCTTTTTACCGATACCGTCCACCGCAGTACCGAGGCCGCCAATGCCGCGCACCGCCAACCGGAGCTGTCAGAACGCGCCCGGCGTCAGGCGGAAGTACTGGCCTCACTGCGCCCCCATGTCCCCGCGCATGCACTGCTCTACCAGAGTGAAGACACCACGCCCTATGAGTGCGACGGCCTGACGGCCTACCGCCAGCGCCCACTGCTGGTCTGCCTGCCCGAGACCGAGAACCAAGTGCAGGCCGTGCTCAAAGCCTGCCACGCCATTGGCGCGCCCGTCATTGCGCGCGGTGCGGGCACGGGCCTGTCGGGCGGCGCCATGCCCCACCCCATGGGCGTGACGCTATCGCTTGCCAAGTTCAACAAGATCCTCAAGGTCGATGCCTACAGCCGTACAGCCCTGGTGCAGTGCGGCGTGCGCAACCTCGCCATCAGCGAAGCCGCTGCCCCCTACGGTCTGTACTATGCGCCCGACCCCAGCAGCCAGATCGCCTGCACGATCGGCGGCAACGTGGCCGAGAACTCGGGCGGCGTGCACTGCCTCAAGTACGGCCTGACGGTGCACAACGTGCTCAAGGTCAAGGGCTTCACCATCGAAGGCGATCCCGTGGAATTCGGCTCCGATGCGCTCGATACACCGAGCCTGGACCTGCTGGCCATCATGATAGGCAGCGAAGGCATGCTGGCCGTGGTCACCGAAGTCACCGTCAAGCTCATCCCCAAGCCCCAGCTGGCGCGCTGCATCATGGCCAGCTTCGACGATGTGCGCAAGGCTGGCGATGCGGTGGCCGCAGTGATCGCCGCCGGCATCATTCCTGCCGGCCTGGAGATGATGGACAAGCCCATGACGGCCGCTGTCGAGGACTTTGTCAGAGCCGGCTACGACCTCACGGCCGAAGCCATTTTGCTGTGTGAATCCGACGGCACGCCCGAGGAGGTCGAGGAAGAAATCACCCGCATGAGCGAGGTGCTGCGCAATGCCGGCGCCACGGCCATCACCGTCAGCGAAAGCGAGGAGGAGCGCCTGCGCTTCTGGAGCGGACGCAAGAACGCCTTCCCCGCCAGCGGCCGCATCAGCCCCGACTATATGTGCATGGACTCCACCATTCCGCGCAAGCGCCTGGCCGACATTCTGCAGGCCATTCAGGAGATGGAGAAAAAGTACGAACTGCGCTGCGCCAACGTCTTCCACGCGGGTGACGGCAATCTGCACCCGCTGATCCTGTTCGATGCCAATGATGCCGACGAGCTGCACCGCTGCGAGCTGTTCGGCGCCGACATCCTGGAAACCAGCGTGGCCATGGGCGGAACGGTGACCGGAGAACATGGCGTGGGCGTGGAAAAGCTCAACAGCATGTGCACCCAGTTCAGCACCGAGGAAAACGCCCAGATGCTTGCGCTCAAGGCCGCATTTGACTCGCAATCCCTGCTCAATCCCGGCAAGGTGATTCCCACACTCAACCGCTGCGCCGAATACGGCAAGATGCTGGTGCGCGGCGGGCAGATTGCCCATCCCGATCTGCCGCGGTTTTAACCGCATCTCATGGCAAGATCACGGCTCCCAATGCATTTGCGGAGCCGTTGATGATTTCTCCCATCGCCAAGCTAGGGCTGCTCCTGGCGGCCCCCATGTTGCTGGCTCTGGCCAGTCCTCAGCCCGCCCAGGCGCGTGGCTATACCGCCACCGGCCAATGCGGGGCCTATCCCCGCCTGGCCATCACCAGCCCTGCGGGTACCTGCGTGGGTCTGATCGCCGACGAGGCCCATGGCCTGCACTTTCCCAGGCGTGTGCTGGAAATTTCTCCGGGCCGCATCTGGGTGCTGGACATGGGCAACTGGATGCCTCATGTGGGCAAGCTGATCGAGCTGCGCCTGCCGCCCGATGCCGCCACACCCGCCAATGCCAGCACCACCGCCAAGGCCGTGGAAGCCAAGGTGCTGCTGGACAAGCTTCACTACCCATCGGGCATGGTGCACGGACCGGACGGCAAGGTCTATATCGGCGAGGCTGACAAGATCTGGCGCGCCACGATACCTGCGCTGGGCCAGTCGCCCCAGCCCGAAACGCTAGCGGGCAACCTGCCCGGCGATGGCGCCCATATGCTCAAGGAACTGAGCTTTGCACCCGATGGCAGCCTGTACGTGAACATGGGCAGCTTCAGCGACAGCTGCCGTGGCGATGACCAGAAACAGCCCATGCCCTGCCCCGAGCGCGCAGGCGCCATGCCCCGCGCCGCCGTCTGGCGCATGGTGCTGCAATCGGGCAGCAATCCGGTCAAGGAATTCAAGCCTTTTGCCACGGGCCTGCGCAACTCCATGGCACTGGCCGTCATGCCCGACGGACCGGCGGCAGGCACGGTCTGGCAAGGTGAAAACAATATCGACTACCGCGACCCCAAGCAGCCGCCCGAAGAGCTGAACCTGCTGCGCGCTGGCGCCGACTATGGCTGGCCATACTGCGTGGGCGCACGCCAGAGTGCCCAGGGCTATGAAAAGCGTTTTGACTGCAGCAAGACCGAAGCCCCGCATATGCTCTGGCCCGCCCATGTGGCGCCGCTGCAGATGCTGGCCACACCTGCCAGCAGCGCCTATGGCGGCCAGTTGCTGGTAGCCTGGCATGGGCCGGGCGCGGGCGGCCAGCGCATCGTGGGCTTTGCACGCGACGCCAAGGGCCGGCCCACGGGCGCGCCCATCAACTGGCTCAGCGGCTGGGACAGCAAGGCCGGCCTGCGCCCGCGCGGCCGGCCTACGGGCATGTCCATGGATCACGCGGGCCGCCTGCTGGTGGTCGAGGACTTCAACCGCAACCTGCTGATGCTGATGAGCGAAACCGGCGGCGCACCCAAGCCGCGCTAGCCCCGCTCACCTCATCAGGCCAGCAGTTCGCGCCCGCGCGCCAGAAAGCGCGCGTACTCCTCATCGGGAACAAACAGCCCGCCCGTGGTCCAGACGATATGCGTAGCGTGCTGCATATGCGGCAGCAGATTCTGCCGCTGCAGATAGTCCTGGCCCGCCACGCTTTCCAGCAAGGCACGCGGGCCGCTGAAACCGGCAGCCGCCGAAGGCTCGATCTGCAGGCCCTCGGCTTGCTGCAGCAGCGCCAGATGACGGAACAGCGTCTCGTCCTCCACGGTAAACACGCCAGCCAGAAAGCCGCGCACCACATCGGCTGCCAGCTCGGAGGCTGTAGGTACGGCCAGGCCATCGGCCTCGGTCTGGTTGTTCAGGCCCAGCTCATAGACCGATGGATGCTGTGTCGTGCCTGGCAAGGCCACAGCCCCGGCCAACATTTCCACCATGAAGCAGGGCGACTGCACGGGTTCGGCAAAAAAGCAATGCACATGCGGGCCGAAAAACTGCTGCAAGCCCAGGGCCACACCACCGGGCGCACCGCCCACACCGCAGGGAATATAGACAAACAAAGGATGTTTTTCATCGACAACGCGCTTGTGCTCTGCGAGTTGCGCTACCAGATAGGGAGCAGACGCCGCGTAACCGAGCAGCAGGGACAGCGAATGCTCGTCATCCACAAAGTGACAATGCGGGTCCTGCTCTGCCAGGGCGCGGCCTGCCGCCACGGCCTGGGCATAGTCGCCCTCATGCTCGACAACCTGAACACCGCGCGCGCGCAGGCGCTGCTTTTTCCACTCTTTGGCATCGGCCGACATATGGACCGCGGCCTTGAAGCCCAGGGCCGAGGCCATGACGCCGATCGACAACCCCAGATTGCCGGTGGAACCCACGGCCACCTGATACTGGGCGAACACCGCACGTGCCTGCTCTGAAGCCAGTTGGGCATAGTCGCCGCCGGCCAGCAGGCCATGCTGCTGTGCCACCTGCTCTGCGTATTCCAGCACCTCATGCACGCCCCCGCGCGCCTTGACCGAGCCAGCCACGGGCAGGCTGTGATCGGCCTTGACCCACAACTGCCCCATGGCTGGCGGCAAACCCAGCGCCCGCTGCATCGCGGGCACGGCCAGCAAGGGCGACTCGATACGGCCATCCGAAGCCTGCAATTCAGGAAACAGTATTTGCAGCAGCGGAGCAAAGCGTTTGAGCCTATCCACCGCCTGCTGCACCTGGGCTGCCTCCAGATGCAGCGTAGAGTGGCAGTCAGCACCGCGTCCACCCCAGAATGCGGGACGCGCCTGGCGCAGGGACTCGACGATCTGGGCTTCAGTACTTGGCATGATGGCGGAGATTCAGATAAGCGGCCTGCATGGTAGCCGCCCTCTCAAACACACATCACGAAACCTGCATTTCTTCAGGCGGCGAATAACCGGCCGGGCCCGAGAAGGAAAGACTTCAACGTTCCGGTGATTGCCGCCTTGCAAAGCAAGGTGCAGGGGCATCTCCAGGCCCTCTGCCCCTGCACCATCAGGCCTGCTCTGCCTCGCGCCGGTAGCCCAGGCGATACAGCAGCGGCAGCACCAGCAGAGTCAATACAGTGGACGAGAGAATGCCGCCGATCACCACCGTGGCCAGCGGACGCTGTACCTCGGCACCCGTGCCGGTGGCAATCGCCATGGGCACGAAGCCCAGCGAAGCCACCAGCGCCGTCATCAGCACCGGGCGCAAGCGCGTCAGGGCACCTTCGGTCACGGCCTGCTCCAGCCCCATGCCCTGCTCACGCAACGAACGGATATAGGAAATCATCACCAGGCCGTTGAGCACCGCCACGCCGCACAGCGCAATAAAACCGATGGCCGCCGAGATGGACAGGGGAATGCCGCGCAGCCACAGTGCAACGATGCCGCCCGTCAATGCAAACGGAATGCCGGTAAAGACGATCAAGCCATCCTTGACGTTGCCGAACATGGCGAACAGCAATGTGAACACCAGCGTCAGCGCCACGGGCACCACGATCATCAGGCGCTGGCGTGCGGACTCCAGGCTCTCGAAGGTACCGCCCCAGCGCGTCCAGTAGCCCGATGGCAGCTGCACGCCCTCCAGCTCCTGCTGGGCCTGGGCCACGAACGAGCCCATATCGCGTCCTCGCACATTGGCGCTGACAACAATGCGGCGCTTGCCGTCTTCGCGGCTGACCTGGTTGGGACCCGGCGCCAGCTCCACCGTGGCAATGGTGGACAGCGGCACAAATCCCTGACGCCCTTCGCCCACGCGGGGCAGCGCCACCGGCAGGCGGCCGATGCCGTCCATATCGTTGCGCAGCGCTTCGGGCAGACGCACCTGGATATCAAAGCGGCGGTCGCCTTCAAACACCTTCCCAGCCTCACGCCCCCCCAGCGCAGTGCTGATGGCATCCTGCACATCGCCCATGTTCAAACCGTAGCGCGACGCTTTTTCACGGTCGATCTGAATCGTCAACATGGGCAGGCCCGTGGTCTGCTCGACCTTGACTTCCGACGCTCCGGGAATCTTCTGCAGCATGGCGGCCACGCTTTGCGCGGACTTCTCCAACTGCTGCATATCGTCGCCAAAGATCTTGATGGCCACATCGCTGCGCACACCTGAAATCAGCTCGTTGAAGCGCAGCTGGATCGGCTGCGAGAACTCGTAGTTGCTACCGGGAATCTTCGCTACCGCTTGCTGCACCGCAGCCAGCAGATCATCACGCGAGCGCGAGGGATCGGGCCACTGCTCACGCGGTTTGAGCATGATGTAGCCATCCGAGATATTGGGCGGCATGGGGTCCGAGGCAATCTCGGCCGTGCCGGTACGTGCAAACACTCGCTCGATCTCGGGAAACTGCCTGACCAGCTCGCGCTCCATCTGTATCTGCATTTCCACCGACTGCGTGAGGCTGGTGCCGGGGATACGCAGCGCCTGAATCGCAAAGTCGCCCTCGTTCAGATTGGGCGCAAATTCACTGCCCATACGGGTTGCCAGCAACAGGCTCAGTGCCACGACCACGCTGGCCGCCGTCAGCACCACGGCAGGCGCATGCAGACACTTGTCCAGCACAGGCGCATAAGCATCGCGCGCCCAGGTCATGAGACGGTTTTCCTTCTCGGACACCTTGTCGCCCATGAACATGGCAATCGCGGCCGGAATAAAGGTCATCGACAGCAGCATGGCGCCCAGCAGCGCAATCACCACCGTCAGTGCCATGGGGTGGAACATCTTCCCTTCCACTCCGGTGAGCGCGAAGATGGGCAGATAGACCACCATGATGATGAGCTGGCCGAACAGCAGCGGACGGCGCGCTTCCCTGGCTGCCGCAAACACCTCCTCGAAGCGCTCGCTGCGCGTCAGCGGCCGGCCTGCCGCCGCCTGCGCATGGGACAGACGCCTCACGCAGTTCTCCACAATCACCACCGCGCCGTCGATGATGATGCCGAAGTCCAGCGCGCCCAGGCTCATCAGATTGGCACTGACGCGCATATGCACCATGCCGGTAAAGGTGAACAGCATGGACAGCGGAATGATGAGAGCCGTGATCAGCGCAGCCCGCAGATTGCCCAGGAACAGGAACAGGATCACCACCACCAGCGCGGCGCCCTCCACCAGGTTCTTCTTCACGGTGGCAATGGCCTTGTCCACCAGATTGGTGCGGTCGTAGACGGTGACTGCCTTCACGCCTGCCGGCAGGTTTTTGTTGATCTCCTGCATGCGCGCATGCACGGCCTGCGACACCGCGCGGCTGTTCTCGCCGATCAGCATGAAGACCGTGCCCAGTACCACTTCACGCCCGTTGTCCGTGGCCGCGCCAGTGCGCAGCTCGCGGCCCAGCTCCACATTTGCCAGATCACGCACGCGAATCGGCTGGCCCTGAGCCGTGCCGACGATGACTTCACGGATGTCGGCAATGCCGTGCACCTGGCCGGGAGCTCGGATCAGATACTGTTCGCCCTGGCGTTCGATATAGCCTGCACCGACATTGGCGTTGTTGCGCTCCAGTGCCGTCACGATCTCCGCCAGGGTGATGCCATAGGCGGCCAGCTTTTCGGGCTGCGGCGCCACCAGATACTCCTTGGCAAAGCCGCCAATGGAGTTGATCTCCGTCACGCCCGGCACGTTGCGCAACTGGGGCTTGATGACCCAGTCCTGAATCTCGCGCAGGTCCATGGGCGTATAGGCCGAACCATCGGGCTTTTTCGCGCCTTCATCGGTTTCCACCGTCCACAGATAGATCTCGCCGAGACCTGTGGAAATCGGGCCCAGCGTGGGTGTCACGCCTTGCGGCAGCGCATCGCGCGCCTGCTGCATGCGCTCATTGACCAGCTGGCGCGCGAAGTAGATGTCCGTACCGTCCTTGAACACCACGGTGACCTGCGACAAGCCATAGCGCGACAGCGAACGCGTCTGTTCCAGATTGGGCAGGCCGGCCATCACGGTCTCGACCGGAAAGGTCACGCGCTGCTCGGTTTCCAGCGGCGAGTAGCCGGGCGCCGAGGTATTGATCTGCACCTGCACATTGGTGATGTCGGGCACCGCATCAATGGGCAGGCGCTGGTAGTTGTAGATGCCAAGGCCTATCAGCGCGATGGTGGCCAGCATGACCAGCCAGCGCTGTGCAATGGCAAAACGGATGATGCGCTCAAACATGGGGCTTCATCCTCTCAATGCACATGTTCAGCTGTGGCCTTGCCCAGCTCAGACTTGAGGATGAAGCTGCCGCCGTTGACATAGCTCTGCCCCACAATCAGCCCCTGCAGCACTTCGGTGTTCTGCGCATCGCTCTTGCCCAGCTTCACGGGTTGGGCCTTGAAGCCGCCATCCACGGGGACGAACACCACGGTTTTTTCGCCATTGATCTTCTGCACCGCGGCCGTTGCAATGCTCACCGGCACCTGCTGCGAAGAAGCCGTCAGATTCACATTCACGAACAGGCCTGGACGCCAGATCCCGTCCGGGTTGTCCAGCGTGATGCGCGCTGGTGCGGTACGCGTTTCCTGGCCGATCAAGGCGCCCACATAGGCCACGGTGCCGCTTGCCCTGGATTCAAAGGCCGTGGCCTGCACCACGGCTTTTTCGCCCACGCGCACAAACGGCAGGTCGGAGGCTGCGACCTTCATCTCGGCCCAGACCGAGCGCAGATCGGAGACGGTGAACACCGCCGTGCTGTCCTGCACGGCCTCACCCACGGACAGATGCTTTTCCACCACCACGCCATCAAATGGAGCGCGTAGCTCGAAGCGATTGAGCCCGCCTGAAGAGCCGGCACCCGCACCGATCGCAGCCAGCTTTTGCTGGGCATTGGCCGCCGCAATTTCAGCCTCGCGCAGGAGCTGCTGGGCTTGCAGATAGTCCTGTTCGGCAGAGATTTTTTCCTGCCACAGCTGCTTTTCACGCTGATAGGTGGTGCGCGCCAGCGCCAGACGCTTTTGCGAGGCCATCAGCTCGCTGCGCTGCTCGGAGACGGCAGGGCTGCTGAGCACGGCCAGCAACTGGCCTTTTTTCACCACCTGCCCCAGATTGGCGGCCACGCTTTCGGCGACACCGGCCACGCGCGGCACCACGTGGGCCGTGCGATCTTCGTTGAAGCGAATTTCACCGGGAAGCTGCAGGCTGCTGCCTATGGCTGCCGGGCCTGCTTGCGCCAGCGTGACTCCTGCAGTCATGGCACGCTCGGCATCAAGCTTGAGCACCCCCTCCTCATGCTCTTTTTCACCACGCGCTTCATCCTTGTGCTCGCCTTCTTCATGCTCATGCTTGTCACCCGGTGCGTGCTCTTTTTCTTCTTCATGTTGATGGCCGGGCTTGGCTTCCTGATCATGCACTTCACCCGCATGTTCGTGGCCATTTGCCTCGACGGCAGGCTTGGCCGGCTGGGTGCCATAGACGATGGCCGCTGCAGCGGCTGCGCCCAGCACCAGAATGGCAGCGATGGCAATGGCGGTACGGTGCTTGGGAGGAGATGAATGATTCATGAGTGAAAGGATTGAAGAACTTAAGCAAACGAGAAGGCACCCAGGCTGTTTCCGTGAGGCAAAGCTCTTGCGCTAGCTTGATTTGCCTAAGTCGTGGATTTATTCAAAACCGGGAATGTCGCCAAGCTGGCGCGTGATGTCAGCTGCCGCTCGGTGCGTGGCCACCAGCTGGTCGAGGTAGAGACTGCGCGCATCGGCCAGCGTGCGCTGCGCATCCAGCACATCGAGATAGCTGAACTTGCCCAGAGAAAATCCCTTTGCGGCCACCTCATAGGCCGACTGCGCACCGGGCAGCACCTTGCTCTGCAGCTGCAGGGTCTGGGCTCGGCTGGCCTGTAGCTGCTCGTAGTTCTGCAGCAGCTGAGCCTGGGCCAGCTGATGCACTGCCAGCAGTTCATCTTCGGCCTTGTCTGCCAGACGCAAGGCCTGCAACTGGTTGCCGCGATTGCTGTCCAGAATCGGCAAGGGGATGGAAACACCCAGCAGCAGCTGGTTGCGTCCGGCCTCCTCGGCACGCTTGATGCCCACGCTCACCGTCGGATCAGGCAGACGCTTGGCGCGCTCCAGCTCTGCCGTTGACTTGGCCTGAAAATAAGCCTGCTGCGCCCGTACCACCGGCGCAGAATGCTCCACTTTTTGGAGCAATTGCTCCTGCGGTGGCAGCTGCGGCAGTTGCACCATATCGCCCATGGCCTCACCCACCGCCAAGCCGGAGCCGCCCCACAGCAAGGCCAGTTGCTGCCTGGCCACGCGCAAGCCGGACTGTGCCTGGTTCAGCGCCAGCTGCGCACTGGACTCCGCGACCTGGGCCTTGGTTTCCTCCAGCGGCGCAGCCTTGCCAGCGGTCACACGCTTGGCCGCTGCATCGCGAGCCTGCGCGGCAATCTCCAGCGTCTTTTCATTGAGCTGCACACGCTGCTGGGCCGCCAGCAGGTTCACAAACGCGGCACGCACATCGGCGCGCAGGGCCGCACGCGCAGTGTCCAGCTCGGCACGGGCCAGCTCCACACCATGCTCGGCCACCTTCATGCGTGCGGCACGCTTGCCACCGATTTCGATAGGCTGGTTCCACTGAAGCGATGAGGATCGCGTCGCGCGCCTTGTATCTTCCTGCGAGAACGCCAGCTCCGGGTTGGGTCTGGCCTGGCTCTGGATCATGGCGCCTTCGCTGGCTGCCACGGCTTGCTGGGCAGCGCGCAAGCCGGGGTTTTGAGCCATGGCTTGCGCCAGAGCGGTTTGCAAGGTGACGGCGGGCAATGCCGTTCTGGCCGTCACATCCGCAGCACCGGCGGTTTGCGGCTGTGCCCAGGCACTGCCACCGGCCAGCAACAGGCTGACACTCAGCCAGCAGGCCGGGGCTTGTTTCAAGAATTTCATATCCAACTCCGCCCCGCCAGCTCTGACACGATGACAGCAGACTTTGGGAGCCGTGGCACTCTAGCCCCGGCATCGCGACACAGGCCCAACACCAAGATGACAAATTCGTCATCTTTGACGGTAGCCGCTTTGCCGGACAATGACTGCCATGAAGCTTTTGGTCATTGAAGACGAGATCAAGCTCGCCGAATATCTGCAAAAAGGCCTGAGTGAAGAAGGCTTTGTGGTCGATATGGCTCACAACGGCATTGACGGTCTGCATCTGGCGACCGAGCAGGTCTACGACCTCATCGTGCTCGACGGCATGCTGCCCGGCATCGACGGACTGGCCGTGCTGGCTGCGCTGCGCCAGTCCAGGCAGACGCCTGTGTTGATGCTCACGGCACGCGCCCAGGTGGAAGACCGCGTCAAAGGTCTGCAGGGCGGAGCCGACGACTATCTGGTCAAGCCCTTTGCCTTTTCAGAGCTGGTGGCCCGCATTCATGTGCTGCTGCGCCGTGGCCTGCAGGCACAGAGCGCCCCCGAGGCCACGCTGCTGCGCATGGCCGACCTGGAGCTGGATCTGATTCGCCGCAAGGCCACACGCGCCGGCCAGCGGCTGGATCTGACGGCCAAGGAATTCAATCTGCTGAGCCTGCTGCTGCGCCGCCAGGGCGAGGTGCTGTCACGCACCGAGCTGGCATCGCAGGTCTGGGACATGAATTTCGACAGCGAGACCAATGTGGTCGAGGTTGCCGTGCGCCGCCTGCGGCTCAAGCTTGACGCGCCGTTTGATGCGCCGCTGCTGCACACGGTGCGCGGCATGGGTTATGTGCTGGAGCTGCGGTCCACGCCCTGAATGTGACGACTCACCAGTCGCGCGTGGCGATCAGTTCTTCGGTATCGGCATCCTCAAAACCGTAGACCTGGGCAATGGCTTCGAAATCTGTCGCAATGCAGTCACGTGCCGCCGTTTCGATCTCGCTGCCCTGCTCGTCAAACTCTTCCTGCAGGTCGTTGAAGCGCTCCGTGGCTGCATGGGTCAGCTCGTACAACTCTTCCAGAGAGCCGGGCTTTTGCTGCTCGATCTGCAGGCACAGCTCCACCAGAATTTCTTCGCCTTTTTTCACCAGCTCGTCAGGGAAATAGTCGTCGTCATACATTGCAGCAAGAAAACGATAGGCAGCCATCTTGGGGTTGCTCGGACTCATCAAAACTCCTGATAAATCAAAGAAAAAACAATTCCGCCAGAGCATAGCAGCGCCAGTTTTCAGACTTTCTACAAAGATCACGCCGTGACCTCTCCATCCATCCCCCATCTGGGCAAACGCCTGTCCCGCTCACTGGCCCTGCAGACCATGCTGGTGCTGGGCCTGGTCTGCATCGCTGTGTATTGGGGCAGCCTGCTGACGGTGATGCAGCGCCAGCAGGACAATCTCAACCACAAGCAAGCAGCCTTGAAGCACCTGCTGCAGGAAGGTCGTGCCTCGCACACACCGGGTGTGATGATGCACATGCTCAGTGACTTTCTGACCGGACATGACGAGCTGTCCCTGCGCATCACCAGCAGCAGCGGTCAGCTGCTGTTCGAGCAGTTGCGCCAGCCCTTGGATGACAAACGCAGCGAACGCCGGAGCTTCGCCATCGATCTACCCTCCGCGCAAGCGGGTCAGCCTGGGCAAACCGTGCAGGTGCTGCTGATGCTGGACAGGCGCTCTGACGATGCATTGCTACGCCAGCTGGCCTGGATTCTGGGCCTGGCCGCCGTCAGCAGCTCTTTGCTGGTCTCCATGGCCAGCGCCTTCCTGGTGCGGCGCGGTCTGGCGCCGCTGCACTCCCTGGTCGAACAAACCCGCCAGCTGGGGGCCCAGGACCTCACCCGCGACTGGCAAAAGCGCCTTGACGACACCGACCAGCCCCAGGAACTGCGCCCGCTGATCGACCAGTTCAACGCACTGCTCGAACGCCTGGCCGTGGCCTACCGGCAGATGGAGGCCTTCAACGCCGATGTGGCCCATGAACTCAACACCCCGCTGACCACGCTGATCAGCAGCTGTGAGCTGGCTCTGCGCAAGCCGCGCGATGCGGAGGAGCTGCGCGACATCCTGGCCTCCAACCTGGAAGACCTGCAGCGCATGGCCGGGATCGTGGCTGACATGCTGTTCCTATCCCACGCCGACCGCGGCGAAAGCGCGCGTCGCACCCTGGTGCCCAGCATGGCCGAGCTTGTCAGCGAGGTCATCGACTATCACGAGGCCGCGCTGCAGGAAGCAGGTCTGCAGATCAAGGTGGAAGGCGATGCCTGCGCCGAGGTCGATGCACGCCTGCTGCGCCGCGCCCTGTCCAACCTGCTGGGCAATGCCACCCGCTATGCCCACGCAGGCTCGACCATCGCCTTGCGTATCATCAATACCGCGCCGGATGGAGCACTGAGGCTGGAGGTCAGCAACATCGGCCCCGAGATTGCCCCCGAACATCTGCCACGCCTGTTTGACCGCTTCTACCGCTCCGATGCTTCGCGCAGTCACGGCGACCGCAATCACGGCCTGGGTCTGGCCATCGTGGCAGCCATTGCCCGCATGCATGGAGGCCAGGCCTTTGTAGACTCCTCCAGAAACATCACCACCGTGGGCATGGTACTGCCCACGATCTCCAGCATGTCCACGCTCTAAGAACCGGCCCCATGTCAGTCTTCGTCCATTTCGTGCCCACATGGACGGTCAAGCACAGATGACATACAGACCTGCCTCAAAGTAGAAACATCGAAGTCTGTTTCCCTTTGGAAGGACAAACCATGTCAATGTTATGGAAAACGACAACGCGCCTACTGCCCGCCGTGTTGCTGACTTCGGCAGGTCTGATCGGGCTGCAGGCTCAGGCTCAAGGCCAGATACCACCCATGCATGAAAAAGGCGCCGTGCAGTACAGCTGCGGCGGCATCGGCAAGGACGAATCCACCGCCATGCGTGCCGCCATGAAGGACTACCCGCTGTCCCTGCTGTTCGCGGCCAAGGATGGCGAGTACCTGGCCGATGTGTCGGTGGACATTCAGTCTTCCCAGGCCAGCACACAGTTCGTCGCTGGCGGCCCCGTCTGCCTGATCAAGCTGCCTGCAGGCAGCTACAAGGTCACAGCCACCACCAAGAATGGCCAAAGCCATAGCCAGTCGGTTACGACGGGCAAGTCGGCGCACAGCCTGGACTTCCGGTTCTGAATCTGTTCAAAGGGGCATGAGTCCAGGCGCCGCCAGAACTTCTGCGCAATGACGACAATTCCGCCCATGCCCCAAGACAGCACTACCGACTATCAAAACCACCTGCAGGCAGGCAATGCCTTTGTGGCTCAGGCCCAGACCCAGGCCACTCAGGACTTTGCCAAGGCCCGATCGCTCTGGCAGGCCGCTGGCAAGGAGTTCTATCTGGCACACAAGGCTGACATGAACCAGCCCGAGGCCGCTTTTCGTCTGGCGCAGGCCTGGATGGCAGAAGCCCACGCACTGCAAAAGGAAGAGAACAACAACGCCTTGGTCATGTGGGCCAATGCTGCGGCGCAATGCGAGATGGCGTTTGACCTGGACCCCGAGAATGGCCGCATCGCCATGACAGCCGCCAGCTGCCACTATTTTGCTGGGCAGACCGATGCCGCCAAGGCCTGGCAGCAGATCGGCCAGCATCTGCTGCCCGATGCAGAGCAGCCCTAGACACTAAGCTCCACGCGCCTGCCTGCGCCGGGAGAGGCCGGCCCAGAGCATCAACAGCAACGGAGTGATCGTGGCCAGAGCACGCCAGATGAGGCTGCGTGTTCTCTCATCACGTTGCTCGCGGTCGCGTTCCAGCGCCTGCACCACCCGCCCCTGAAACTCCGCAAGTTCGACGGGTTTGCTTCCTGTGATCAGCGAAGCTGCATCGCGCTCCGACACAACCTCTTCCGGGGTGGAACCATCTCCTGGCTGCAGCGCAGCGGCATCAGCTAGCAGCGCCAATTGCTGCATGACGGCAGTGGCCTGCGCAGGCCGCATTCTGTACACCGGCACATTGAGCACCAGGCTCTCGTTGCCCTGCACGGCCTGCACCAGCGTGATGCCGCTGGCGGAATTACCCTTGGGCTGGCCCAGCACAAACTTGCTGAGTCCCCAGCTCAGACGCTGATGCCCATCGCCCCACTGCGGAGGAACCAGCCAGGTCACCGATGTCGATTGCACGCCTTCGGCTCCTGCATTCAGGGGGCTGCCATAGTCATAGCGACGAATAGTCTCGGCCAGCCCCTCAGGCTCCAGTTCCTGGTCCGAAGGCCGCCTCAGACGCCCCGTCCGGACCAGCTGGACACGTGCAGCCCATTGAGGATCCTTTCCCGGGGCAATCACCCCCCAGGTGAGGTCACCGTCCTGCTCCGGCGCCGATCCGGCCGCAGCTTCCTCCTTGCGCATGGCGGCAATGGCCTCGGGCGGAAGATAGCGATAGCCAGCCGGCAGGTGCAGCGTCAGCTGGTCCGACATACGCGGGCTGGCCAGCACTATTGCCGCTGGCCCCTCCACCCAGCCTGGACGATCACTCAGATACTGGCCGTCGCGGCGCAACGGAAAAAACCGCACTGGCAGGCCCGCAGCCTGACGCAGCACGGCTTCCGGCCCCAGGTCCAGCCCTTTGTCATCGTCCTCGCGCAACTGCTGCAGCCGCCCCTGGTCTGCGGCGGATAGATATCGGGCCTCGGGGGGCCGCTGTTGACGCTCGGCCTCCAGCACGCAGCGCTCGGCCACATCATCCACAGGCCATAGCGGCCGCCCATCGGCACTGCGCAACTGCTCTATGCCGCAGCTGAGTCGGCTACGCACGAACAGCAGCTTTCCCCGGCTATCGACCCAGGCGGACTCATCACCAACCTTGTCCTCTTGTGACAAGGCGCGCATCGGAAACACACGAACCGCTCCCTCGCGCTCGGGCCAGGCCGAGACGCTGGCCTCGCGAACCTGCGCCGCCTGCGGTCCCAGATTCATATCGATAGTCTTGCCAGCCCTGTCCACCAGCAAATTGCCACCACCGTCATCGCCCAGAAAAACGCTGGCCGTGCCGTTGACAAAACGCCCTGCCCATTGCCATCCCTGGCCTTCATGCAGGACCTGACCCTGGGCATCAATCAGCAGAATGCGTTTCTGCCAGCGCGGCTCCTGGCCGTTACGGTCTTCGACCTCCCGCGTCTGATGTATCCAGGCTCGGCCCTCGAAAAATCCAGCAGGCGCATACCAACTGCTGCCCCTGGGGCCAGCAAAAGCCTTGACCACAGGCTTGCCGGTACGCAGATCGAGCAGCCCCAGGTGACTGTCGTTGTTGGAGAAGAAAGCCCGCCCTTCGGCCGCTTGCCGAATCGACTGCGCGCGAAACAAAATCTGCCCCCGCCCATCGATCAGGCTGGCCTGACCGTTGCTCTCCTGAGAGATCAGCCTGTCCGGCGCCACTACTTGCAATGCACTGCGCTCGGTGGCAGGCACGCGCATCTGATTGCGCTGGTCGATGGCTCCTATGCGTTCGTCCGCAAGCTGAACCACGGCCAGTCCATGATGAAAGTCCTGTGCATCGGTGTATTGCTCGGCAATCACCTGCCGCCCCTGCGGGTCGATAAAGCCCAGACTGTAGTGCCCGCCATCGGGATCACGGACGAAACGCCCGACCCTGGCCAGCCCTTCGCGAAAAGGGCTGGCCACCTCATAAGGTCCTGCCAGCACCACTTCGCCGCGTGCATTCAGGTAGCTGCTGCCGCTACGTTCCAGCGCCGCCATGCCTTCTGAAAAGGCCTCTACACGAGCATTGCTGCGCATGCGTGCCAGAGGCTGCCCCTTGGCATCCAGCAATTGCTCCGTCCAGCCGTTATCCAGCACGGCCCAGACGCCTTCGTCCAGATACTGAAGCCGCTTGTCCACGAACTGCGCCGCCCATCGGCCCTGCTCGTCGAGCAAACCACACATGTTCTGCCAGGCCGACAGACAGACCGGAATCAGCGTACCGGAGGGAATGGAGGCTGCAGGCTGATCGCCGCCGCCAAAGGCCAGACAAGACGTGCCAGAAAGCACCATGAGCCACGCCAGTGACATCTTTCCCAAACCATTGGCGGCTCCCAAAATTTGCAAAGAATTCATCAAATCCCTATACCCATCAACCGCCTGCAGCTATCAAATTCAGAACAATTTATGCAAATCAGGCTCAAGCAAAAGCTTTGCCTCAGGGCTTCAGCCCTTGGCGCATTCCTGTTTGCATAAGCCCTGTTCAAATTACCTGATCAGCATCTGCAAATTCCGCAACAGCGCGCCTGCATGAGAAATCACAAACAGCAGCAGGCCTATGGCGCCTCCCACCAACGTACCGTTGATGCGTATGTATTGCAGGTCCTTGCCGATATGCGCCTCGATCAGCATGGACAGCTGCTCGGCATCCCAGCGTTTGACGGTGTCTGCAATGTGCTGGCCTATGAATTGCGAAACATCGGGGGCCAGCGTCGTGGCCCAGCGCTTGAGGCGCTCGTTCATCGACTGACGCAGCGCCTCGTCATGTGCCAGCGCCTGACCCAGCCAGCGCCCCATGACGGCAGCGCGCCGCGCCAGCGCGGAGTTTTCATCGGCCAGATCGCGCTCCAGCCTGGCGCGCCAGCCCAGCCACAGCTCACGCAGATAGGCCGCGAGCTTTTCGTCATGCAACAGATAGTTGCGCAGCTTTTCCACGCGTTCCGCATAAACGGGATCGCTTTGCAGGCCGTCTATCAGACGGTGCACCGATTCATCAAAGGCCTCGCGCAAACGATGGTCAGGGTTGTGCGCCACGTCCTGCAGCAGACTGTCCAGTGCGCTGGCAATCAAGCTGGCCCCTTTGTCGCTGAGCCAGTCCGTGGGCAGCATTTTTTCCTTGATCGGGTGCTCGCGCTTGAGCCACACCACAATCGTCTGTGCAATCAGCACATGGGTCTGTTCCTGCCGCAGCACACGGCTGATGCGCGCCAGCACATCGTCCAGCACCTCCTGATGGCGCCCACCGGAAGTCAGCCCCGAAAGCAACGATGCGGCCGTGCGCGACAGATCCACATGCTGCATCACGGCCTTGAGCGACTGGGTCAGAAATTTCTCGACCTGCTTGTCCTGCACCATCTCCAGTGCAGCCAGCGCCAGGCGCGCCACCTGTCTGCCCAACAGCTGGCTGTTGGCGGAAGCCGTCAGCCAGTCCGCCAGGAACTGTGCCGGGTTGTTGCGCTCAATCAGCGCGACCAACGACGGCGCGTCGAGAAACTTGTCGCGCACAAACACCGCCAGGTTTTCACCAATACGGTCCTTGTTGCGCGGGATGATGGCCGTGTGCCGCCCCACCAGCGGCAGCGGGATATGGCGAAACAGGGCCGTCACGGCAAACCAGTCGGCCAGCGCCCCGACCATCGCCGCTTCGCAAATGCCGCGCAGGCAGACCAGCCATAGCGGCACGGCCTGCCCCTCTATGGCCCAGCGCGAGCCCGCCAGCGCAGTGGCAATAAAGCCGGCCGTGACGACCAGCAAAAGAATCAGAGGCAAGCGCTTGGCTTGTTGCAACGACAGGCGTTGTTCAGGCGTGAGCATGCGCTAGAGCATACGGCCTCTCGCCCCGCTCGTCTTCAGCCCGAGGCTGCTGCCAGCATCGGACGGCTCAGCCGGCCTTGACGTTTGCCGTGGAACCGGCAAGCCGCTTGTCCTGGTTCCAGGGCCACCAGCTTTCCTCGAAGCGCACATCGATGGGCAGGCGATTGACGCGGTGTTCGACCGGCAAGGCCTGCAGCGGATGCAGCTTGACCACCACCGCGGCGCTCTGCGACTCCATCGGGCCCACGCGCTCGGGCGGGATGCGCTGGGTTTCCGAGAACACCTCGTCAACCTCGGCCGGTACCTTCTGCCCGTCCAGGAAGACCAGCGTGGCCTTCTGGCCCTTGCGCGCGTACTTCAGGTGCTGGGGCGTCAGATAGGCCTGGATCCAGGGCGCCTTGCGCGTCTGCAGCACCATCAGCTCGTCTCCGGCCACCACCCATTCGCCGGTCTTGACGAAGCTGCGGACCACCTGCGAAGGCACGGGTGCCATCAGATCCGCAACCGGCGTGACGTTGCCGGCCTGTGCCAGGCCGACGGCCTGGCGCGTGGCCGCCGCATCCTTGGCCGCCTGCAGGTACAGGGCGCTCTGCTGCTGGCTGGCAGCCAGGATTTCGCGCTGGGTTCGGCCTATCTCGGCCTGGGCCTGCAGCATCTGCAAGCGCGCTGCATCCACCTCCTGGCGCGTGGCCGCGCCCTGGCGGAACAGCTCGTCCATCTGCCGCACGCGGTCCTGCATCAAAGACATGCGACCCTGCGCAGCCTGCAGGCTGGACTGCAAGGCCTTTTGCTGGCCCTGCAGATCCTGGCGCTGCATCGCATAGGTGTGATCGGCAGAACCGGCCGCAGCTCCCGCAGCCTGCGCCGCACCGGCCGCTGGCGCGGGTACCTGGTTTTGCACCACACGCAGCACGCGCGCACCCTGCTCGGCAGCCTGCCCTTCCGGAGCCACCTGCTCCACCTGCCCCGTGATCGGCGCCCGCATCACCATCTGGTCGACGACCACCATGCCGGGCGAAGCGCGCAGCACCGTACTGCTCACGGCCTTGTAGACGAAGTACAAAGGGATCAGCAGCACGATGCCCAGCACCAGATACCAGCGCCAGCGCGGCACCATGCGCTTGACGTTGTCGTACTTGACGGGGATGCCATTGCTGACCTCCGCCGAAGCCGGCGGGGCATTGAATTGGATCTTCACGGTTGAGCCTCCATATAGTCTTCCCAGGACTGCACGACGATGCCTTTGAAACCAGGCACCGTCCGCAGCGATTGCGCCACGCCCTGCCAATGAACCAGCGCCTGGCGCCGGCCCATGCGAAACACACTCTCTTCCGAGGGCAATTCCTTTTCGATGCTTTGCGCCACGGCCAGGTCCAGTCCCTGCGGCATGGGCGGCAGCTGCTTGATCGCGCTCACCGTGCTCTGCGCATTGGCGCTGTAAATCATGGGCACGACTTCCTTGACACCCGCCTTCTGCAGGGCCTGTAGAAAGCCCGGTTCACGCAGTTCGCGGTGGTGGGTCGTCAGCGAAATCGGCAGGCGACTCTGGGTTACTGCCTCCTGCAGGCTGTCGAGCACATTGCGGCCCCAGTCCTTTTGCTGCGCCTCGGGCAATTGGCTGCGCTCCAGGTCCAGGTGGATCATGCCGAACGGCATGGATTGCACCTTCTGCAGCAGCGCCAGCATGTTGCCGCGCCCCTTGGGCAGCACCCAGGTCGGCTCGCCCAGCAGCAACTCCAGCCGGATGCCTCGCTGGCGTGCACGCTGCGCCAGTCGCTCCAGCCCCTGGCGTGCCTGCTCGTCGGCCGTCAGACGCTGCAGTTGCTCTTCGGTGAACGACACCAGAAGGCGCTGCGTGCCTTGTGGCAGCTGGTCAATGCGGGCCGGCTGCCCCACCCATTGCCAGCCTTTCCACGAATACCAGCCGGTTCCCGCAGGCGCGGCCGTCGCAGCGGCTGCAACGGGTTTGACAACGCCCTCCTCCTCGCCGGGCCGGGCCTGCTGCGCCACTGCTACCGGGCCGTCGGCGCCCCCAGTGGAAGCAGCACCAGTGCGCTGCAGCACTGCGGCCAGCGGGTCGTCGCTGCGCATCTGCAGGCTGCAGCCACGCGTGTAGTACAGCATGTCCATGGCTGCCAGATCTTCCTCTTCGGCGGCGCTGATATAGCGCACCGCCGCTTCGTAGCGGCCATTGCCGGCCTTGATAGCCTGCACCATGCCATCGCCGTCGAGGCTGGGCGCGCGCAGCTGCGCCACGCGCAGCCCTTCGATGGCCGCGGCATAGCGCTGGGCGCTGCTCTTGAGCTCACCCTGGCTCAGCCTGTACTGCTCCAGCACGGTCTGCTGCTCCAGTTGCAGCTTGCCCTGAGTCTGCGCGTATTGCTCGGCCGCCTCGTCATACTTGCCCTGCAGCTTGGCCGCCATCGCATCCTTCTGATCGCGCCATTGCAGCGGGATGGACACATCCACCGCCACGGCCGTCGCATGGCCGGGGCTGCCACCGAAATCCTTGCTCAGGCTCTGGCTCAGCTGCACTCCGCCCGTCACTCCGCCATAACGCGTGTGTTGAGCCTGCTCCCGCACTCCTTCCATCGCATAGCGTGCGGATTCCAGCGCGGGATGCGTGTTGAGCGCGTCCTGCAGCATGGCCGGGTTCATGCAGGTCTGCGGCATGGTCAGGGCCGGCACCGGCTGGGCGCGCAGACGGCGTCCGGTCAGGAAGCTCATTTGCTGCAAGGCTGCGCGCTGCACCTCCTTCTCCCTAGCCACGCGGTTCTGTGCGGCCTCGTAGTAGCCCTGCAGGTCCAATCCTTCCGAGCGCAGCATGTGGCCGCCGGCCACGCGCTCCCGCAGCCTGCCCTCGATCTGGGAGCGCGTGGACAGATAGGCCTGCGCCACTTGCTCGCGCTGCTGGCTGCGCAGATAGCGCACATACAGACGTCCCAGCTCCGTCACGGCCTGAACCTGCAGCAGCTGGGTCTGCGCGGCGCTGCTCAGTTGCTCGGTTCTGGCCTCCTGCACATTGCGCCGGCGTGCCTCCTCGGCACCCAGAAAACTCCAGCGCAGACCAGCCTGCCCCGACAGGCGGCTGTAGTTGCGGTTCAGGGTATCCGTCACCGGCTCCTTGGCCCGTGCCAGGCCGGCAGCCGCGACAAGCCGTGCGCCATTGTCCGACTCGACCACCTTGAGGTTGCTGCTGGCCACATGCTCCTTGAGACGCGCCAGCCGCACGGCTGGCCCCTGCTCCGCGCTCCAGGCCTGCAGGTCGGCCCAGCTCCAGGGCAGGCCCGTGTCGGCAGCAGCGGCAGGGGCAGCATGTGCAACAGGTGCCGCGGACACGGCCGTCTGTGCGCTCGCGCTCGTTCCCAGCATGGAAGCCAGCAGGCTGACGCCTATCAGGCCGCTCAGGGCACGGACGCGGTGCGGCCTACCCGGCAGGTAGTGAAGGGAAAATGGTTTCATGCGTTGATTTTTAGAATTTGTTCTTGCGCAGCACCCAGTTGGGCGCCATGGACGAGTCCAGATGCGAATGGGTCAGTGCTTCCACCAGGATGGCGTAGCCGCTGTGCACCCGGGTCACGAAGGCAAAGAGCGGAAACAGCGGCAGGTACGGCAGATAGGACAGGTCCAGCCGGATGCGCTCCGACACCGTGGCCAGGTAGACCAGGTAATAGGCCAGCAGCAGCAACAGATAGCCCAGGTAGACGAAAGCCAGCGTGCCCAGCACGATGCCCAGCGGCTGGATGAACAGCAGCATTGCCAGCGATCCCACGATCAGATAGGGCAGTACCAGCTGCATGAGCAGGCCGTTGACGAGGGTGAACAGGAAATTCGGCCATCCCAGCAGCGAAGGCCGCAGGTTGAAACGGTACTTGCGTACGAACAGGTAGTACATATCCCCGTCCCAGCGCAAACGCTGCTTGAAGAACACGCGCCAGGACTCCGGTGCGTCGGTATGTCCCATGGCATGCGGCTCGAATTTGATGCGCATGCCACCGTGACGGCCGAAGTACTGCTTGATGCGCAGCGTCATGTCCAGGTCCTCCGCCGTGCCCGCGTCCCAGCCGCCCAGGTGCCGGACCAGCGAAGTCCGGAACACGCCGAAAGCGCCCGAAATGTTGTTGACGATGTTGAACTCGGACAGGCCCGTTTTGCCGCCGCTGATGGAGAGCATGTATTCCAGCCCCTGCATCTTGGTCACCATGTTTTTGCCCTGGTTGCGCACACGCAGATTGCCCGCAACCCCTGCCACCAATGGATCGTCGAAATGGCGCGTGGCGTTCTCCACCATGTCGTTGTCGAACGAGGTATCTCCGTCCAGTGCCATCACCACTTCGCCTGTGGCCAGCGTCAGCCCCGCGTTCAGCGATGACACCCGGCCGCCGCGCTGCCACTTGGGCAACACAGTGACTTCGCGCCCTTCGGTATCTTCCCAACGCTTGGCTTCGGACAGCGCCGCGTGCAGCGTGTCGCTGTTCTTGATGGCTCCATCGATGATCGGGATGATCTGGATGCACCCCGCATAGCGCTGGTTCACCAGGGAGCTGATGGTCTTGCGCACATCATCACCCTCGGAATAACAGGTGATCAGGCAGGACACGGACGGGTACTGCAGGCGCCGGAGCGGAGCGCGCCAATGGCACAGCCCAAAGCGCAGCATCCCTCCAACGACCAGCGCATAGAACGGCAGTTCCAGCAGGACGACAAACGGGAACAGATTGAATGCCAGGTCCCATGCGCCCCGCGTGCTGAAGCTGTGCGCCAGCAGCCAGAAAGATTCCACAAACTGCTGCCACATCGTCAGGCCTCTTGCAGAGAGTCGGCCTGCATCTTCTGCATCAGATTGCTTGCGGACGGTGCTTCTCTGCCGTCTGTCATGGTCTTGACCTCCATGCTGCGCAGGTGCACCGACAGGGCCAGATGCTTGGATTCACCCTCTTCCCCAGCCAGTTTTTCCATGGTTTTTTCAATGCGGCTTTGCAGGCCCTGCGGCATCGTGTATGGCAGGATCACCCACAGGCTGTGCTCGTCCACGCGGGTAATCAGGTCAGACTCGCGCAGCTGAGCATTCAGGCGTACGGCGAGCTCGTCCAGCAGCTCGGTGATCTGCCAGGGGCTGAGCTGCTGCTCCGGCCGCCCCTTGTGTTCAAGCTCCATGCGCATCAGATGGAAGCTGAACTGCGGGTTGCGCGCCTGGATGTCGCTGGCCCAGTCCAACATGCGCTTGAAGCCCTGCGGGTCCACATAGTTGCGCGCCTTCAGCGGCGGGTAGGCCTCGCCCACGCCTCCATTGCGCACAGCCTGGCGCCCACTGGCGCTCAGCAGCAGCGTGGCCACCTCGCACACTTCCAGCTCGTCGGGCGTACTCGTGCGCGCACAGTCCAGGCAGCGCGCCTGCACCATGGAATCGACCGAGGAGCGCTGGCAGCTGCGGCAGTGATACTGGGCCAGCGGCTTGTCGTAATCCACGCCGATGTGGCGCAGGTGCACATGGCATTTGGGGCAAGCCAGCGCGCCCCCTTCGACGAACTGCGATTCTGCGCTGACATGGCCGCAGGCAAAGCAGTGCAGTGTCGACTCGCGGCGGATGTCCAGGCTCTGGCAATGCGGGCACACGTCCACGAAATGGATGTGCGCCGAGCCGCAGCCCGAGCACAGCCGGGTGCGGTCCACCAGCCCCTCGGAGCGCAACAGCCCACGACGGCGCAGCTCCTCCAGTGTCTGGGACACGTTCTCCTGCGCCCAGGCCAGTTGCTCCGCGACCGGATAGCGGTAAAGCTGGTCGCTGTCGCGATCAAGCAGCGGCCGAAAGCCCGCCTGCTGTCCGCGTTCATAGAGGAAGTACAGCAGACGCTCCTCCAACCCCAGTACATCGCCTGGATCGGGCAGCATCTGGCGACGCAAGGCCATGCCTTCGGTGACTTCATGTGCCCGCTCCACGCTGCACAGCGCATCCACGTACAGCTGCGCGTCGCGCAGCGCCGGCTCCGCAAAAATCGGCAGATTCCACCAATCGCTCTGGCGGATGCGATTGAGCCAGCCACGCCAGACCTGGTGCGGTACGACACGCAGATAAATGCCCTGCGGCTGCACGCCAGAGCGCATCAGCGCATCCAGATCCGGGTAGGTGACAGTTCGCTCTGACTCAGAGACGGCGGTAGTGGGCGGCCCCAGAAAAACCAAGCCTGCCTTGGTGCCGATAGCAGTATCCATCCGACTCTCCTGTGTTATGCACGCCAGGCTGAAGCAGCCCAAAGCGCGGTTTCGGAGAGGTCATTTTTCGGTTTAAAAGTGAAGCTTCGGCCACCGTTTTCATGGCTTTTAAATTTTGAAAACCAAGTTGCCTTTGGCAAACAAACAGGCCGCAGAACCGTTACGCTACATCCACATACAGAGTTGGACATTCACGCTGTTCCGGCCTTATCAATTCGGGTTTTCATCAACCCGGACTTCCCTTGGGTTTCTCGGGGTGGCAACGCAAACCGACACAAAAAGCCACCTTCGATACACATGAGCAGCGACTCGGCGAAAACTGTATGCAGACATGTAAAACCGGACCAGCCATCTGGCCCGCGTGCAGGTAACATTTGCGGCAGTCAATAACCCCAAAAATTGCCAAAAGTAGTCCAAGGACTTGTTTTCATGAAGGAAGAAAAGCGGGGACTCGTGACATAAAGCTCACCGTCCGAACCGGCAAAGCAGAGGACAATAGGCGTTTTTGGATCCGCACGACATGACCGACACACAACGCCCCGAACTGCCCGACCACCTGTCCATCGACCCTCGCAGCCCCCACCATGTGGCCGCCGTGTTCGAGCACGACATCGGCATCCGCTTCAATGACAAGGAACGTTTTGACGTGGAGGAATACTGCGTCAGCGAAGGCTGGGTCAAGGTGCCTCACGGCAAGGCCCTGGACCGCAAGGGCAAGCCCCTGCTGATCAAGATCAAGGGCAAGGTCGAAGCCTACTACCGCTAAAACCGCACTCATGGCCGCACACCGTCCGGGAAAGCGCCAGCTCAAACGCGAGCGCGAGGCCGTGCGGCCCTATTCACGCAGTCAGCTGGCCAATGACCAGAGGCAGCAAAGCGAGTTGCATCGCCAGATGACGCTGGCCCACCTGCAATGGCTGCAGCCCCATCTGCCGCCGGACTGGCGTCGCTGGTCACAGCAGGTGCTGCAGCAGGATGCTGCCGACACCCGACACGGGCTTTGCTGCAGTGCCGTTCTCGGCATGGACATGCCGCTGCTGCAGCGTTTTATGCAAGTGATCCCTGCACCGGACAAGCTCTATGTGCACAGCCTGAGCGACACCGAAGCACTGGTCTTCGACAATGCCGGCCACGCCTTTGCAGCCCGGCTGCAGCAGGCGCAGATCGCCGACTGGCAGACCAGCGCTGCGCAGACCACGGAGTTTGAAACCCGGTTGCGCGCTGTGGATGCCACAGCCCTGCATGCCGCATGGCAGCAGTTTTCCGACGAAATGGACCAGCCCGTCAACCTGGGCCAGTTCGGCATTCAGGTCTTTGACGCGGGCCTCGATGAACAGCGCCTGGTCTGCATCTCGCCCATCACACTGGACTGGATGGAGCACTACTGCAACATCGACACCAACTGCCGCTGGTTCAACGGCGTCAGCCGCATCATGGATGGAGCAGAGATTGCTCACACCATGAGCCATGGCAGGGATTGAAGCCTTTAAGGCCTCAACCCCTTATCCAGAAAGCGTTAAAAGCTATCTTTTCAGAAGCAGATCAGGCTAGCGCCTCGGCCGGGCCGAAGAACTCGTAGCGCACCTGCTTGTCGGGCACGCCCAGGTTATGAAGCGAGCGCTTGAGCACGCGCATGAAGGGGCGTGGGCCCAGGAAGTAGACATCGGCGTCGCGCGAGGCGGGCAGCCATTCGCCCAGACGCTGCTCGGTCAGATAGCCTTCGGCGTCCACCTGATCTTCTGGCACGGCGCGGTCGTAGCAGTAGTAGCGCGTGAGCTGCGGATGCTCGGTCGCCAGCTGGTCGATACGCTCGCGAAAAGCGTGCACCGAGCGCTCACGTGCGCAATGAATGAAGGTGACCGGACGCTTGGCAGCCAGCGCCGTGGCCAGCATGGGGAGCGTGGGCGTGATGCCGACGCCGCCGCTGATCAGCACCAGCGGCTTGCTGCTGTCCTGCAGTGTGAAATGACCGGCCGGAGGGAACAGCGACAGCGTGTCGCCCACCTGGATCTGGTCATGCAGGAAGTTGGACACCTTGCCACCGGCTTCGCGCTTGACGCTGATGCGCAGGCTCTTGCCGTTGGCGGGCGCCGACAGCGAATAGTTGCGACGCTGCTCCACACCATCGACCATCACACGCAGGCCGATGTACTGGCCTGGCAAATGGGCGATGACCTGGCCGCCATCGGCGGGCACCAGATAGAACGAAGTGATCTCGGCGCTTTCCTGCACCTTCTTCTCGACCTTGAAGGCCCGCTCGCCGCGCCAGCCACCTTCGGCCTCGGCCGTGCGGTCGTAGACGCTACGCTCGGCGGCGATCAGGATGTCAGCCAGCTGCTGATAGGCCGCGCCCCAGGCTTCGATGACTTCATCGGTCGCAATCTCGGCACCCAGCACTTCGCGGATGGCTCGCAGCAGGCAGGCGCCCACGATGGGGTAATGCTCGGCCTGCACCTGCAGCGCCACATGCTTGTTGACGATCTGCGCGGGCAGGTCACCCAGGGCTTCGAGCTTGTCGATGTGCTTGGCGTACATCAGCACGCTATAGGCCAGTGCACGCGGCTGGGCGCCGCTTTGCTGGTGGGCCTGGTTGAACAGCGGGCGCACCTCGGGGTACTCGCCCAGCATGGTGTTGTAGAAGTGAGTGATCAGCGCTTCGCCGCCGGTTTCCAGCAGAGGGACGGTGGCTTTGACAATTTCGCGTTGACGTTCAGTAAGCATGCAAATCTCCAGATTCCAGCCCAGCCAGCTGCGGGGCTTGCTCCTATCAATGCAAATCGCGTGCCAGGTTCACATCCCTTGTCAAACAAGGGTTTGCCAAAACATGTGTCAATATGACATCCATCAAATGCAGTCTTTTTGACAAAATTTAGAGTCACTATGACAACAAGCCATATTCTCAATGCCGTCATCCCGCTGGTCGCGGATCTGGCCCAGGACATGCCGGAGCGAGAGCGCATGCGCCGCCTGCTGGCGGCCCTGCGCACTTTGCTGCCCGCAGATGCCGTGGCCCTGCTGCGACTGGAGGGCGAATGGCTGCGTCCCATGGCCATCGACGGCCTGGTGCCAGACGCGTTGGGGCGGCGCTTTCGCCTGGCCGAGCACCCGCGCTTTGCGCAGCTGCTGGCCGCAGGCCAGGCCATGCGCTTCGCGCCCGACAGCCCCTTGCCCGACCCCTATGACGGCCTGGTCGCCCACCACGGCCAGCCTATTGCCGAGCTCCATGTGCATGACTGCATGGGTTGTGTGCTGCAGCTGGGCGGCCTGCCCTGGGGCTTGCTGACGCTGGATGCCATGCAGCCCGGACGTTTTGCCGATGCTGCCTCGCTGGAGCTGCTGCAGGCCTTCAGCAATCTGGCGGCAGCCACCGTCGCCACGGCCGAACGGGTGCAGCAGATGGCTCAACTGGCCCACAGCGCCAGCAGCACCGGTACGGTCAAGGCATCCACCGACCGGGTGCTGCTGGGGCACAGCCCCGCCATGCGCAGGCTGCAAAAAGACATTGCCCTGATTGCAGGCAGCGATCTCAGCGTACTCATCACCGGGGAAACCGGCACCGGCAAGGAACTGGTGGCCCGGGCCGTGCATGCCCAGTCTTCACGCGCCAGCCACCCCATGGTCAGCATCAACTGTGCCGCCCTGCCCGACAACCTGGTGGAGAGCGAGCTGTTCGGCCATGTACGCGGCGCATTCACCGGCGCCCAGACGGAGCGCAGTGGCAAGTTCGAGCAGGCCCATCAGGGCACGCTATTCCTCGACGAGGTGGGCGAGCTGTCGCTGCCCGTGCAGGCCAAGCTGCTGCGCGTGCTGCAAAGCGGCCAGTTGCAGCGCCTGGGATCGGACCGCGAGCACCATGTGGATGTGCGCGTGATCGCCGCCACCAACCGCGACCTGGCCGCAGAAGTCAGCGCCGGCCGCATGCGCTCGGACTTCTATCACCGCCTCAATGTCTATCCCTTGCAGCTGCCGTCGCTGCGCGAGCGCGACAGCGATGTGCTGCTGCTGGCGGGCTACTTCCTGGAAGAAAACCGCTCACGCCTGCAACTGGGAGGATTGCGCCTGGATGCAGCCGCGCAAGCCGCCTTGCTCAAACATGCCTGGCCCGGCAATGTGCGCGAACTCGAACACCTGATCAGCCGCGCCGTGCTCAAGGCTCTGAGCCGCCAGGATGCCGGCGCCAGTCGGGGCAGACCGCGCATGCTCACGCTCAGGACCGATGATCTGGAGATCGGGCCAGGGCCGCACGCGCAGCAGCCGCCTCAGCAGGAGCCAGCGTCGATGCCCGCCGCCACGACCAGCTTGCGCGATGCCGTGGCGGCTCATGAGCGGGCCTTGATCAGCGCCAGCCTCAACCGCCATCACGGCAGCTGGGCCGCAGCCGCCAGAGAGTTGCAGGTGGACAGGGCCAATCTGCAGCGCATGGCCAAACGGTTGAATATAGAAAAATCCTGAGCCGGGCCAGAGCCACTCGTCAACGGCCCTGTATGCCCAACAGCTCCACATCAAAGCTCAAGGTCGCATTGGGCGGTATGACACGGCCCGATCCGCGCGTACCATAAGCCAGGGAAGGCGGGCAGGTAAAGCGCGCCTTTCCGCCCACCCTCATGCGCTGCGTACCCTCCTGCCAGCAGGCAATGACGCTGCCCAATGGAAACTCGATGGGCCGGTTGCGTGCATAAGAGCTGTCGAACTCCTTGCCGGAGTCCGGAAAATAACCACGGTAATGCACCTTGATCACATCCGAAGCCGTGGGGCTCGGGCCTGTGCCCTGCACCAGGCTTTCGAAGATCAGTCCGTTGCTGTGAACCTCTGCGGCTGCAGTCCCGGACAAGGCCAGGAAAAGAGAAGGCAGGGCCCATAAAAAAGCCCTCACGCTTGCCCACTGCATGTAGTCACGGCCCCAGCGCCGGGCGCCCCCTACGCCGGGCGCCCCTGCTGGAGCGCTTATTGCCTTGGGGTGGCCTGGCGATAAAAAATGGCTTGCTGCTTTCATATCCAAGACACGACAAAGAGAAGTTCCGAGACTGTAGCCGGGCCTCTTCTCATGTTTATGTCACCTGCCGGCCGTGCAGGGTTCCAGGCGCCTGGCACGCCACTCCCAGGTATCGCCCACAGTGTTCACCGCATGGCCCTGCAACTGGTCGGAGCTGCCATTCATCATCCCCGAATACACGGCATAGCCATCATTGAAGCGCAGTTGCACATGGCGCCCATTGCTTTCCCAACGGTCGTTGTTCGGCGTTTTGTCATTGGGGTGCGCATTGAGCATGCGCCCGCCCGGCAGCAGCCTGAACACATAGCTGCGCGCAGGCTCTCCCTGCGTCTTGTAGCTGATCAACCAACGGCTGCCCGACAGCGGGTTGCCGTCACTCGCAGTGTTGTCCGCAACAGAAACGCTGCGGTCACACAGCGAATCCTGCGCGGACGCTGCCGGCGCAGGCGCCGCAACACGCTTGGCCTGTGCGGTCTGCAGGGATGCAAACGCCAGCAGTGCCACTGCGCACCAGCCTGAAATACGCCTTGCCATTCAGCCTCCTTGTGTTGCGGTCTGCCCTGCGAGCACAGACATCAGACGCCGATATCGTCGAGCGCCTTGCGCAGATGGCCGACGGTACGTTCCACGTTATGCCACTTCTCCAGTCCGAACAGGCCCAGACGGAAGGTCTGGAAATCCGGCCCTTCGTCGCACTGCAGCGGCACGCCCGATGCGGTCTGCAGCCCCACCTTGATGAAGGCGCGGCCGCTTTGAATCTCGGGATCGATGGTGTAGCTGACCACAACACCCGGAGACTTGAAGCCTTCGGCTGCCACGCTGGGGAAGCCCCGCGACTGCAACAGCTCACGCACCTGCGTACCCAGCGCCATCTGCTCCTCGCGCACCTTGGCAAAGCCGTATTCACGCGTCTCCAGCATCACATCACGCAGACGCAGCAGCGCGTCGGTAGGCAAGGTGGTGTGATAGGCGTGCTGGCCTTTTTCGTAGCCTTCGGCGATCTGCATCCACTTCTTGAGGTCGCAGGAGAAGCTGGAGCTTTGCGTGTGCTCGATGGCTTCGCGCGCGCGCTGCGAGAGCATGATCATGGCGCAGCAGGGCGAGCTGCTCCAGCCCTTTTGCGGCGCGGAGATCAGCACGTCCACACCGGTCTTCTCCATGTCCACCCACATGGCACCTGAAGCTACGCAGTCGAGCACGAACAGCGCACCGACTTCGTGTGCCGCATCGGCCACGGTGCGCAGGTAATCGTCAGGCAGCAGAATGCCGCTGGCCGTTTCCACATGCGGCGCAAACACCACCTTGGGGCGTTCGATACGGATGGTCTCGGCCACATCCGCCGCCGGGCATGGAGCCCAGGGCGCCTGAGCACCCTCACCTTGCTTGCGCGCCTTGCAGACCACCGAGCCGCCGCCCAGCGCGCCTTCGTCGAAGATCTGGGTCCAGCGGTAGCTGAACCAGCCGTTGCGCACGATCAGCACCTTTTCACGGTTGGCAAACTGGCGCGCCACGGCTTCCATGCCGAAGGTGCCGCTGCCGGGCACCAGCACCGCTGTATGGGCGTGATAGACGTCCTTGAGCGTGCCCAGAATGTCCTGCATCACGCCGACGAATTTCTTGGACATGTGGTTGAGCGCTCGGTCGGTGTAGACCACCGAAAACTCGAGCAGGCCATCGGGATCGATATCGGGCAGAAGTCCGGGCATGAAATTATCTCCAGTCACATGGGCCGCATCCCATGCGCCGGGCGCGGCCGATTATTGAGTCAAGACTTCCAGCTTAGCATGGGAAAGCAGGCGCCCAACGTCTGGAAACAGCCCCCACAGGCGCTTCATGGATCGAGTGCGACCAGCCAAAAACAAGGGCCGCAGCCTCTTGCCAGGCTGCGGCCTTGCTTCATGATCCGCCGCGGCGGCTACCAGGTATCGACAAACCGGGCCGGCTCATCGCGCAGGCGGGCGCCTGCCAGCCCGTGCACCAGCCAGGCGCGCGTGTCGGCGGGGTCGATCACGGCATCGATCTCCAGCGTACTGGCCATGTGCATGGCCTCGCCGTGGGCGTATTGCTGGGCCAGCAGCTTCTGGAACAGCGCATCGCGCTCGGCGCCTTCGGGCAGGGCTTCGAGCTCCTTGCGAAAACCCAGGCGCACGGCACCTTCCAGCCCCATGGCGCCAAACTCTCCCGTAGGCCAGGCCACGTTGAAGATGGGCGCATGAAAGCTGCCTGCCGTCATGCCCATGGCGCCCAGGCCATAACCCTTGCGCAGCACCACGCTGAAATACGGCACGCGCAGCTTGGCAGCCGTGACGAACAGGCGGCTGACATGGCGCACCTGGGCCGTTTTCTCGACCTCGGGGCCGACCATGAAGCCAGGCGTGTCGACCAGACTGACGATGGCGATGCCGTGCGCATTGCACAGCTGCATGAAACGCGCGGCCTTGTCGGCGGCATCGGCATCAATGGCGCCGCCCAGGTGCGAGGGATTATTGGCCATCAGCCCCACGGGCCGGCCCTCGATGCGCGCCAGCGCCGTGTGGATGCCGGCGCCAAAGCCCGTGCGCAACATGAGCAGGCTGCCCTCATCCACCAGATGCACCATGGCCGCACGCGTGTCGTAGGCGCGTAGTCGGTTCTCGGGCACCACATGGCGCAGCTGCCGCGTGTCGGGTGCATTCCATTCGTGCGTGCGGCCCTGGAAGAACGACAGGTAATGCTTGGCCGCCACCACGGCCTGGGCCTCGTCCTCGACCAGGATGTCGATCACGCCGCTGGCATGCTGCACATCGCTGGGCCCCACCTGCTCGGGCTTGAAAACGCCCAGGCCGCCGCCTTCAATCATGGCCGGCCCGCCCATGCCTATGGTGCTGGAGCGCGTGGCGATGATGACGTCGCTGCAGCCCAGCAGCGCCGCATTGCCCGCAAAGCAGCGGCCGTGGGTGATGCCCACCACGGGCACCTGGCCCGACAGCGCCGCATAGGCTGCGAAGGTATGCACATGCAGGCCCGCGACCACGGGCGTGTCGGTGTCTCCGGGGCGCCCGCCGCCGCCTTCGGCGAACAGCACCACGGGCAGCTTCTGTTGCAGGGCAATGCCCAGCATGCGGTCGGTCTTGGCATGGTTGCGCGAGCCCTGGGTTCCGGCCAGTACGGTGGCGTCATAGGACATGACCACGGCGCGCGCCTTCTCCTCGCCGAACTGCTCACCGTTGATGGAGCCTATGCCGGTGACCATGCCGTCGGCCGGCGTGTTGGCCACCAGGTCTTCCATGCTGCGCCGGCGCGTCTGCGCGGCAATGGCCAGCGCGCCATATTCGATGAAGCTGCCCGCGTCGCACAGGTCGGCGATGTTCTCCCGCGCGCTGCGCCCGCCCTGGGCATGGCGCTTGTCCATGGCCAGGGGCCGGGCCGCGTCCAACGTGAAGGCATGTCTATCGATGACGCGCTGCAGGTCGGCGCGGATATGGTCCGGGTCCTGCGCCTGCTGCTCGGCCTGCGCATGGGCGGCATCGCCCTCGGCCGGCGCCAGCACCAGCAGCGGCTGGTCCTGCACCACATAGCTGCCGGGCTCGGCCAGCAACTCGCGCACGGTGCCAGCCTGCTCGGCCAGCAGCACATGCTGCATCTTCATGGCTTCGAGAATGCCCAGCTCGGCACCGCGCGCCACCGCGTCGCCCGTAGTCACACTCCACTGCACGACGCGCGCGGGCATGGATGCCAGCACTGCATTTTCAGGAGCTGCTTGCGCTGTATGGATGGACACTTCAACTGAATTTCTCTCTGAAATCAAGTCATAACAGGCGCCAGCAGCTATTGATTCGGCAGCATTCACCAATTCGGGCAGCACCTCTTCCAGCCAGCGCGTGTGCACGGTCTGGGTTCGCATTTCGGGTCTGACGGCCAGCGCCTGCAACAGTGCCAGATTGGTAGCCAGCCCATTCACACGGCTTTCGCCCAACGCGCGCTGAGAGCGGCGCAGCACATCCTCGAAGCGTGCCGTGGGGCTATGGACTATGAGCTTGGCCAGCAGGCTGTCGTAATGCGGTGACGGACTCGCACCTTGCACGGCATGGCTGTCAATGCGAATGCCCGGCCCCTGCGGCCAGCTCAGCTCGGCAATGCGGCCGTTGCCGGGACGTGACTGACCTTGAGCATCCAGCGTTTCGGCATTGATGCGCCATTGCATGGCATAGCCGCGCGGCCGGGGTGGCGCATTCACGTCCAGCCCCAGATCGGCAAAATGCTCACCTGCCGCGATGCGAATCTGGGCCTGCACCAGATCGACGCCAAAAACCTCTTCGGTAATCGTGTGCTCGACCTGCAGACGCGGGTTGGCCTCGATGAACACATAAGGCAGGTCCTGCGACTGCAAGTCGACGAGAAACTCGAAAGTGCCCAGGCTCTCGTAGCGCAACCGGGCCGCCATGCGCAGCGCGTCCCTGGTGATGCGCTCACGCAGCGCTGGCGGCAGACTGGGGCTGGGTGCGATTTCCACCAGCTTCTGAAAGCGCCGCTGCAGCGTGCATTCGCGCTCGCCCAGCGCGAGAGGCCATTCGCTGCCATCGCCCAGGATCTGCACCTCGATATGGCGGGCGCCGGTCATCAGACGCTCCACATAGACGCCGTCCACGCCAAAAGCTGCGTGCGCCTCGCTGCGGCAGCGCTCATAGGCAGCAGCCACATCATCGGCATCGATCACGGCGCGCATGCCGCGCCCACCGCCACCGCCTATGGCCTTGATCATGATGCCGCTGGCACCGTCGGCTCTTTGCGCCGTGAAGAAGGCCTGGGCCTGATCCAGCGTCACGGCCTCCTGGCTGCCGGGCATCAGCGGCACCTCACATTGCAAGGCCAGCGCGCGGGCTCTGGCCTTGTCGCCGAGCAGCGCCAACTGCTCCGGCGTGGGGCCGATGAAGCGCAGGCCTGCCGCCCCACAGGCACTTGCGAATTCCGCGTTCTCGCTCAGAAATCCATAGCCGGGGTGCAACGCATCGCAGCCATGCTCACGCGCAATCCGCAGCAGTTGCGCGCCATCAAGATAGGCCGCCGGGCCGCTGGACTTCAGCGCCACGGCCTCATCGGCCGCTTTGACATGCAAGGCTGCCGCATCGTCTTGTGCATACACGGCCAGGCTGGCGATGCCCAACTCCTGCAGCGCACGGATGATGCGCACCGCGATTTCGCCGCGATTGGCGATCAGGACTTTTTCAAACATGGGAACTCTCGTTGAACTGACGCAAACAAGGATGTGCCAGAGACTGCGGCCTTGGGGCGAAGCTCCTGCTTGAACCTGATTTGCGTCAGCTGTTATCGTTTCAGTAGCGATTTGCGCTTGCTGATCAATGGTTTGAGACCTGTTTCATTGAAACCTCATGGAATGTCTCTCAGCAATCGCCTGAGCACCTTGCCCGCGCCCGTGGCGGGCAGCGCGTCGATGAAACGCAGCTCGCGCGGCGCCTTGTAGCTGGCCATGTTGTCCTTGCTCCATGCCAGCAGCGCATCGGCGTCCACGCTCTGGCCGCTCTTGCAGACGATGAAGGCGCGCACGACCTCGCCTTTTTGCGGATCGGCCACACCGATCACGGCGGCCTGCGCCACTGCGGGGTGCTTGATCAGAATGGTTTCCACCTCTTCCGGGAAGACGCTGTAGCCCGAAACCTTGATCATTTCCTTGAAGCGGCCAATGAAGGTCAGGTAGCCGTCCTCGTCGAACTTGCCCATGTCGCCCGTATGGACCCAGCCGTCCTTGAGCGTCTTGGCCGTGGCCTCGGGCTTGTTCCAGTAGCCCTTGAAGTTGCCGGGGCCGCGAATGATGATTTCACCCACTTCGTTCGGCGCCAGCGGTGCGCCGGTTTCCGGGTCGATCACGCGGATTTCATTGCCCGGTGCGGGCTTGCCATGCGTGCCCCAGCGTATGGCATCGCCTGGCATGAAGGTATCCATGGTGTGGGTTTCGGACAGGCCGTAGGCCGCCTCGCTGGAGATGGCGTTGGGCGCGAACTGGCGCCATTTCTGCGCCAGTTCCTCGGTGTAGGTGATGCCGAAGCTGGTGACGGTATTGCGGCGCAGCGCGCTGAAGTCCATCTTCTCCACTCCGGGGACTTGCATCAGCGCCACATTCATGGGCGCAATGCTGTACCACCAGCTCACGCGATAGCGCTCCAGTGCCTGCGCCACGGCCAGCGGATCGAAGCGGTGCAGCAGCACGCAGGTCGCTCCCGAATGAACAGGCATGTTCACGCCCATGGACATACCGGCAATGTGATAGAGCGGCGCCACGGCCAGCAGCACATCCTGATCGTTCACTCCGGTTGCAGCGGAGGCACCTGCCGTCTTGTGCGCGGCAGCCCCGAAACTCAGCATCGCGCCCTTGGGCAGACCTGTGGTGCCCGAGGTATATGTCATGAGCGCCACGTCATCCATGGAGACAGCCACGGGCTCGGGCCTGGCACCACTGTGCATGATGTCCCACACGGACTCCACGCCCTGCGGCAAAGGCTGAGTCGGGGCCAGCAACTCGGCAGGCAGCTGCAGCGTGGGTTGCGCGGGCAGCCAGTCGGCATAGCGCACAGCCAGCACATGCTGGAGTGCCGTGGTGTTGCGCACCTTGTCCACCACTGGCAGCAGCATATCGGCAGCGATGATGACGCGGGCCTGCAGGTCATTGAGCTGGTACTCGAGCTCATGCTCCTTGTTCAGCGGCCCGCAGGGGCAGACGATGGCACCGATCTTCTGCACCGCGTAGTGCGCGACGATGTACTGCGGACAGTTGTTCATGAACAGCGCGACAGGCTCACCCTTCTTCACCCCCAGGGCCTGCAGACGGGCCGCCACGGCGTCACTGGCATCGTCCACTTGCCGCCAGCTGATGTGCTTTCCATACCAGATATAGGCATCGCGCTCGGGATGGTTGCGCGCGTTGCGGCGCAAGGCCTCATGCAAGGGAATGAGGGTCTCGGATTCAGCCATGGTTGTCTCCTGGTGTCTCTTGAAAACCGAGCATTGGCGCCACTTTAGAACGTGTTGACGATCTCCTCGCGCCGCGACAGCGGCTTTGCGGAATGGGCTGCTAGGCGCAACACCGCAGCAATAGCCGTGCTATTGCGAGGATTTGCAACGCCGCAGACCGCCCGCAAAGTCGCTGTCCCGAAGGGTTGAAGAGCAATCGGGCGCCTTCTGCGCGCTGGCCCTTGCTTGCACCCCGGTGCAAGCGGCAGACCATCGCTTCGAACTCATCCCGATTGCACTCCAACGCGGCTGCGTAGAGATCGTCAACACGTTCTTAGAGCTTTCTCAGGGATTGCCTTAGGGCAATCCGCTGCTCGGTGTCTTGCCAATGTATACCCGCTGGTAGAACATTACTACCCATCGGTATAACGAACGCGACACACGAAAACCCTCATGCCCGCCACGCCCAGAAAGACCTCAAAGACGCCAGCCGCGCCCGTGGCTCCGCACGGCCGGCAGCGCTTTCCCACAGCGGGCTCGGACGAGAAGCGCGAGCGCATTCTCAAGGCCGCCGAAGCGCTGTTCGACCGCTATGGCTATGCCAGTACCACCATCGAACAGATCGTGCAGGCGCTGGGCGTGACCAAGCCTTTCGTCTACTACTACTTCCGCAACAAGCAGGAGATTTTCGAGACCCTGTGCTGGGCACCGACCGAGGCCTGCTTCACGGTGCTGGACTTCGCCGTCGACGACCCGCGCCCCGCGCATGAAAAGGCGATTGATGGCCTGCAGCGACTGATTGCCGCCACCATTGCACACTACCCAGCGGGATTCTTCCCCTACCGCGAGCCGCAGGCATTCAGTCCGGCCTATCTCAAGGCTTCGCGCAATGTGGCGCAGCAGTTCTACAAGCAGTTCTGCGAACTGCTCGAAGATGGCCGGGCCAGCGGTCACTTCCACTTCCGCGAAACACGCATCACCGCCCAGGCCGCCTGCAGCCTGCCGGGCTTTCTCTACAACTGGTACCAGCCAGGCGGCCGCCTGGGGCCTGCCGAGATGGTGGCTGAACTCACCGATCTGGCCACGCGCGTGCTGGGTCTGAACCTCACACCCACAGCCTTGCAAACTCCAGCCAAAAGCCGCAGCAGCACTCCATCTGCGCGCAAAAAGTCCGCGAAAGAAAGCACAGCCCCCTCACCCGCCACATAAGAGCCGCCATCAGGCCCAGCCATTCCCGCACCCAGGAGACAAAACCATGCCCATCCGCCTTTCCACCATTGCCATGGTCGCTGCGCTATGCGCGAGCACCGCTTCAGCTCAGACGGCAGAGCCGTTCAAGATCGCCTTCATCGACCCGCTTTCCGGTCCGTTTGCCAATGTGGGCGAGCTGATGCGCAACCATGTGCTCTATGCCGTCGATGATGTGAATGCCAAGGGCGGGCTGTACAACGGTGCCAAGCTGCAGATGCTGCAATTCGACAGCAAGCTCTCGGCCCAGGAAAGCCAGAGCGCACTGCAGGCCGCCATTGACCAAGGCGCACGCGTGGTGGTGACAGGCGGCTCCGGCTCGTCAGTGGTAACGGCGCTGGTGCAGGCTGCGTCGCGCTACAACCAGCGCAATCCGGGCAAGGAGGTTCTGGTGCTCAACCACAGCTCCATCGATCCCGAGCTGACAGGCAAGTCCTGCAGCTTCTGGCACTTCATGTTCGACGCCAACACGGCCATGCGCATGCAGGCCATCGCCAACTACATCAAGACCCAGCCCGAGATCAAAAAAGTCTTTTTGCTCAATCAGGACTATGCCCACGGCAAGCAATGGGCTCACTATGGTCGTGACATGGTGGGCAAGGCCAGGCCCGATATCCAGTTTGTCGGCGAGACCCTGCACCCCATGGGCCGCATCAAGGACTTCTCTCCCTATGTGGCCAAGATGAAGGAGCTGGGTACGGACTCGGTCATCACCGGCAACTGGGGCCAGGACCTGGCACTGCTGCTCAAGTCTGCAGGTGATGCAGGCTACGACCTGCGCTACTTCAACCATAGCGCGGGCGGTATGCCCGGCACCGTCACGACGATCTCCCAGACCAAGTTGGGCCGGGTAACCTGGGTCGCCGAATGGCATCCCGGCCAGGCAGACCGCCCGCTGGCCGATGCCCGCGCCAAGGAATACAAGGCCAAGATGAACCAGGACTTTCTGGCCCCGCGCATGGACCTGGTGCCGCGCATGCTGGCCGCCGCCATGGCCAAGGCCCAGTCCACCGAGCCCGTGAAAATCGCCAAGGCCATGGAAGACATGCAGATGGACACCATCTTCGGCCCCGTGAAGATGCGTGCCAAGGACCATCAGTTGTTATTGCCCCAGGTGGTCAACACCATTGCGCCCGTGGATGGCAAGCTGGTCAAGACCGGATGGGAGGGCACGAACTACGGCTTCCGTACCGATGCCGTTTACTCCGCGCAGCAGGTCGAGCTGCCGACCGAGTGCCAGATGAAACGGCCTTAACCACAATCTCCCTTGCGGTATGGCATGGCCTCAGCGGTCTGATACTGGCGCAGACCAAGTCAGAGACACCGAGGAAGGGCCGCCTCGCACCGAGGGTGTCGTCCCCCTCCCGTAGCGCGCAGCGCGTAGAGAGAGGGGAAGGCGCGGGGCCGCCCAGGCGCAGCGCCTCAGGGGGTGGGCGTACAGTAGGTACGCCTTCCAAATACTCCGCTGCCGACACGCACCATGGTGCTGCCCGCAGCCACGGCGGCCTCCAGGTCGCCAGTCATACCCATGGACAGGGTATCGAACTGCGCCAGACCCGGCAGGCCGCTGACTTTGATAAGCTCAAAAATGGCTGCAGCCTTCTTGTGGACTGCGCATTGCGCTTCAAAACCAGGAGCATCATCTGGAATGCTCATGATGCCGCGAAGCACCAGATGGGGCAGCTTGGCAATAGCTTCCGCCAGCGCCAGTGCGTCTTGTGGCATCACGCCGGACTTGGTCTCTCCGCCATCCACATTGACCTGAATGCAGACATTGAGGGGCGCCATGCCCGCCGGGCGCTGGGCCGACAGGCGCTCGGCAATCTTGAGCCGGTCCACGGTCTGCGCCCAGTCGAAGTTTTCGGCCACCAGCCGCGTCTTGTTGCTCTGGATGGGGCCTATGCAATGCCATTGCAGCGCATCTCCACCCGGCAAGGCCATGGCGCGGACGGCAGCAATTTTGTCCACCGCTTCCTGGATATAGTTCTCGCCAAAGCTACGCTGACCGGCCAGCACGGCTTCGCGCACTGCATCCGCGCCAAAGGTCTTGGAAACGGCCAGCAGTTGCACCGATGTCACAGGCCGGTTTGCACTGGCGCAAGTGGCTGCGATGCGGGCATGAATCTGCCCCAGATTGTTTTCAATCGTCGTCATAATTGACGCCAGAGTATCAAAACAGGGAGGGCTGTCCGTGGATATCACGCAATTGCTGGCATTCAGTGTCAAGAACAAGGCTTCGGACTTGCATTTGTCCGCCGGGCTGCCGCCCATGATCCGCGTCCACGGCGATGTGCGCCGCATCAATATCGATCCGCTCGATCACAAGACCGTGCACTCCATGGTCTACGACATCATGAGCGATGCGCAACGCAAGCAGTACGAAGAGTTTCTGGAGGTGGACTTCTCCTTCGAGATCGAAGGCCTGGCCCGCTTCCGTGTCAATGCCTTCAACCAGAACCGCGGCGCGGCCGCCGTGTTCCGTACCATTCCCAGCAAGATCCTGACGCTGGAGCAGCTCAACGCTCCCAAGATCTTTGGCGACCTGGCCCTGAAGCCACGCGGCCTGGTGCTGGTGACCGGCCCCACGGGCTCAGGCAAGTCGACCACGCTGGCGGCCATGGTCAACTACCTCAACGAAACCGAGTACGGCCATATCCTGACGGTGGAAGACCCCATCGAATTCGTGCACGAGTCCAAGAAATGCCTGATCAACCAGCGCGAAGTCGGCCCCATGACGCTGTCGTTTGCGGCAGCCCTGAAGTCCGCGCTGCGTGAGGACCCGGACGCGATTCTGGTCGGCGAAATGCGTGACCTGGAAACCATTCGCCTGGCCATGACGGCGGCCGAAACCGGCCACCTGGTGTTCGGCACTCTGCACACCTCGTCGGCAGCCAAGACCATCGACCGTATCATCGACGTGTTTCCGGCCGAGGAAAAGGAAATGGTACGTGCCATGCTGTCCGAGTCGCTGCAGGCCGTGATCTCGCAGACGCTGTGCAAGACCAAGGACGGCCAGGGCCGGGTTGCGGCACACGAAATCATGCTGGGCACGCCGGCCATCCGCAACCTGATCCGCGAAGCCAAGGTGGCGCAGATGTACTCCACCATCCAGACCAGCCAGAACGTGGGCATGCAGACCCTGGACCAGAACCTGACCGACCTGGTGCGCCGCAACGTCATCAGCGCGGCCGAAGCCCGTGCCAAGGCAAAAATTCCCGAAAACTTTCCAGGATGACCCCCTGAGCGGCTTTGCCGCTTCCCCCAAGGGGGACGACGCCATCGCCGCGAGGCGGCTCTTGCTCGGCGTCTCTCACTTGAAGCATGCCAGTTTTGACCGCCTACGCAAGGAACGATCATGGAAAGAGATCAGGCCAGTAAATTCATCAACGATCTGCTCAAGCTCATGGTCAGCCGCAATGGCAGCGACCTGTTCATCACGGCGGAGTTTCCGCCCGCCATCAAGATCGATGGCAAGGTGACCAAGGTTTCGCCTCAGCCGCTGTCGCAGCTGCACACCATGGCTCTGGCCCGCTCCATCATGAGCGACAAGCAGGTCGCAGACTTCGAGCACACCAAGGAATGCAACTTCGCCATCTCTCCGGCTGGCGTGGGGCGTTTTCGTGTGAATGCCTTTGTTCAGCAGGGCAAGGTCGGCATGGTGCTGCGAACGATTCCCACCACTTTGCCCACGATCGATGGTCTGGGCGTGCCCCAGATCCTCAAGGAAGTGACCATGACCAAGCGCGGTCTGTGCATTCTGGTAGGTGCCACGGGCTCGGGCAAATCGACCACGCTGGCCGCCATGGTGGACTGGCGCAACGAGAACTCCTTCGGCCACATCATCACCGTGGAAGATCCCGTGGAATTCGTGCACCCGCACAAGAACTGCGTGGTCACGCAGCGCGAGGTGGGACTGGATACCGAAAGCTGGGAAGCCGCGCTCAAGAACACGCTGCGTCAGGCGCCCGACGTGATTCTGATGGGTGAAATCCGCGACCGCGAAACCATGGAACACGCGATTGCGTTCTCCGAAACCGGTCACCTGTGTCTGGCCACGCTGCACGCCAACAGTGCCAACCAGGCATTGGACCGCATCGTCAACTTCTTCCCTGAAGAGCGCCGTCCCCAGCTGCTGATGGATGTGTCGCTGAACCTGCGCGCCATCGTCTCCCAGCGTCTGATTCCCAAGCAGGATGCCAAGGGCCGCGTGGCCGCCATCGAGGTGATGCTGAATTCACCCCTGATTGCCGATCTGATCTTCAAAGGCGAAGTCGCCGAGATCAAGGAGATCATGAAG
Organism: Comamonas sp.; assembly: GCA_031277805.1. Lineage (GTDB taxonomy): Bacteria > Pseudomonadota > Gammaproteobacteria > Burkholderiales > Burkholderiaceae_C > Comamonas. The sequence continues at coordinate 80,611 of JAITLR010000010.1, forward strand.
AAGAGCCGCAATATCGGCATGCAGACCTTTGACCAGGCCTTATTCGACCTGTTCGAGTCCAACCTCATCACCTATGAGGATGCGCTGCGCAATGCCGACTCGGTCAACGACCTGCGCCTGCAGATCAAGCTCAACAGCCAGCGCGCGCGCACCCAGGATCTGGCCGCCGGTACCGAACATCTGACGATCGTTTAACCCCCTGAGGGGCGGCAGAGCCACCCAGGCTCTGGCATGTGCCGCGCCAATGACGTGCGCTACGCCATTTGCGTGCAACTTCAACCATTCCAAGGATTTTCATGACTGCCACCATCGCCTCCCGCAGCTACGAGCCTTGCACTTCCACGCCCGTGGCATTCCTGGGTCTCGGTGTCATGGGTGCTCCCATGGCTGCGCATCTGGCAGCCGCAGGCCATCAGGTCACGGTCTACAACCGCACAGCGGCCAAAGCCGAGCTGTGGACCCAGCAATTCGGTGGTCGCCATGCGGCGACGCCGCGTGAAGCCGCACAGGGCTCCCGCATGGTATTTTGCTGCGTCGGCAATGACGACGACCTGCGCGCCGTTGCCGAAGGCGAGAACGGCGCCCTGGCGGGCATGGAACCCGGCGCCATCCTTGTGGATCACACCACGGCCTCGGCCCAGATTGCCCGCGAGCTGCATGAGCAGGCACAGCGGCGTGGCCTGCACTTCATCGATGCACCGGTTTCGGGTGGTCAGGCCGGAGCTGTCAACGGTCAGCTCACTGTGATGTGCGGCGGCGACGAAGCCGTGTTCGAGCAAGTCGCGCCGGTGGCTGCGGCCTTCTCACGCGCTTTCACTCACATGGGCCCCTGCGGCAGCGGTCAGTTGACCAAGATGGTCAACCAGATCTGTGTCGCAGGTCTGGTTCAGGCCCTGTCCGAAGCCATTGCCTTTGGCCTGCGCGCCGACCTGGATGTCAACAAGGTGCTGGATGTCATCGGCAAAGGGGCAGCCCAGAGCTGGCAGCTGGACAATCGTGGCAAGACCATGGCTGTAGGAAAGTTCGACTTCGGCTTTGCCGTGGACTGGATGCGCAAGGATCTGAATCTGGTGCTGGAAGAGGCCCAGCGCAACGGAGCCCGCCTGCCCGTGACGGCGCTCGTCGACCAGTTCTATGCCGATGTGCAGGCCATGGGCGGCAACCGCTGGGATACATCCAGCCTGATTCAACGCCTGCGCTAAGCCTGCGCACCATGAAAAAAGCCGGACTCTTGTCCGGCTTTTTTGCATTCATAGGCTCGCTTCAGTTCATGCTGGAGCGGTCCTCGACCACGGGAGCTGGTTGCGGGGACATGTTGGACAGCTCATCTTCCGAGATGACTTCGAACAGACGCACCACCTTGGCCACATCGTTGACGCCACGTGCAATCTCCGCCGCGCGCTTGGACTCGCGTGGCGTGACGATGCCCATCAGATAGACCACATTGTTTTCAGTCACCACCTTGATGGCCGAAGAAGAAATATCCTTGGCGTTGACCAGACTGGCCTTGACCTGGCCGGTAATCATCGTGTCCTTGGAACGTTGACCCAGAGTCGCAGTGAAGGGGGCCACTTCGATTTCGTTATAGACATTGCGCACCGTGGACTGCTCACGCACCAGCTTCTCAATGGCCGCCTGATCCGTGGCATTGCCCGCCTGGCCGGTCAGCAGCACCACACGGTTGTAACTGGTCACGCTCACACGCGCCTTATCACCCATGACCTCGGCAATGCGGTTTCCGGCGCGCAGCTCTATACCCTGGTCTTCCACCTGTGTGCCTGTGGTGCGCCTGTCCACGGCCGACATGCCGGCCACTGCGGCTCCGCCACCCACCAGGGCAATACAGCCGCTGAGTGCGCCCCCCAAGGCCGCCACAGTCAATACGGCACATGCCGTGCGGGTCCACTGCAACTTCATAAAGGCATCTCCTGGTCACCAAGCAATTGCGAGTCCACACCGTCTGCCAGACAGTGAAGAATCAGGGTATGGGTTTCACGCACACGCGCCGCGCGGTCGTGAGGCACGCAGATCAGCACATCGGTCTCACGCACATGAGCCGCCAGGTTGCCGCCAGTTCGTCCTGTCAGCACCACAGCCATCATGTCGCGCTCATGGGCGGCCTCCAGGGCCTCCTGCATCACCACATCATTGCCGCTGACGGACATCAGCAGCAGCAGGTCACCGGGCTGACCCAGCGCTCGAATCTGCCGCGCCAGATACTGCGTGGCATTGCCACCCGAGCCCGTGGCGCCCACCGTTCCCAGCAGGCCGCCATCCGAGGTCAGGGCCAGGGCCGCCAGCTCGGGACGATCGCGCTCGAAACCTGTAACGCACAGGGAGGCAAATAATTGGGCATCGCTGGCCGAAACGCCTGCGCCGCAAGCCAGCACCTTGCCGCCACCTGTGACACAGGCCAGCATGGCCTGCACAGCGGAAGCAATGGGTTGGCTCAGCGCCTGGGCTGCCTGGTACTTCAGGTCGGCACTGTCGATGAAATGCTGTTGAATTCGTTGCTCTAGCATGGAGGCCCGATGATACCTGTGTGCTGTTATCTCTTTGGTAGCTAAGAGTTATTTGCGCATCTATGTTGCAGCCAGCATTCACTGTGCATCGAAAGCAGCCTTGAGCCATTGCAGCTCAGCCCCCTCCAGCAGCACCACATCAAACCGGCAAGGCGGCGGTGCCACAAAACGCGTCAGGTAGTGGCGGGCCGCCAACACGATGCGCCCCTGCTTGACGGAGCTGATGCTGCCACCCGCGCCGCCATAGCGCCCGGTGTTGCGGCTGCGCACTTCCACAAACACCAAAGACCCGTCGCGGTCACGCAGGATCAGATCGATTTCACCGCCACCGCGCCCCGGCGTCCGATAATTGCGCTCGACCAGCTTCAACCCCTGCCGCTGCAGATAGGCCAATGCTGCGTCTTCGCCCAGCTGGCCGCGCGCCGTGGTGTTGGGCTGCTTTCCAAGGAAATCCATTGACTACCTCTTTCGCCTCTGCACTGACTGCCGCACGGGATGCGGCCGCTTCCCAGCATTATCCGCAGGGGGCCCTGTATGTGGTGGCGACGCCTATCGGCAATCTGGCCGACATCAGCCTGCGCGCCCTGCATGTCCTGCAACTGGTGGACTGCATTGCCTGCGAAGACACGCGCCACACCCAGGGCATGCTGCGCAGCTATGGCCTGGAGCGCCCCGGCAGCCAGTTGCTGGCCGTGCACCAACACAACGAGGCAGAGGCGGCCCAGCAGGTCATCGCTCGTCTGCAGCAAGGCCAGCGCATCGCCTATGTCAGCGATGCCGGCACACCCGGCGTCAGCGACCCTGGCGCGCGCCTGTGCGCTGCGCTGCAGGAAGCAGGGCTGCGCAGCATTCCTTTGCCCGGTGCCAGCAGCGTGACCTCTGCCATCAGCGTGGCCGGAGCCATCACCCCTGCGCAAGGCGCAAGCGGTTTTCTGTTCGCGGGCTTTCTGCCCACCAAGAATGCAGAGCGCCTGACCGCCGTGCAAAAGCTGGCCGACGAGCCGCGCTGCACCGTGCTGCTCGAAGCACCTCACCGTATCATCGAACTGGCTCAAGCCCTGGCGCTGCTGGGCGAACGCCCTGTAACCCTGGCCCGCGAGATCACCAAGCAATTCGAAGACATTGCCACCATGCTTGCCAGCGATCTGGTCACCTGGCTGCAGGCCTCACCTCAGCGCATCAAGGGGGAATTTGCCATCGTGCTGCACCCAGTGACCGTGCAGCAGGAATCGGGTGAGGCCGAGCGCGTGCTCAAGCTGCTGCTGGCCGAGCTGCCTACCAAAACTGCCGTCAAGCTGGCCGCAGAAATCACGGGCGCCAGCCGCAATACGCTGTACGACCGCGCGCTGGAACTCAAGCGCGCAGCCGAAGAGGAATAAGTCTCGAAAGTGCCTGCAGCGATTGTCACACAAGCGCTGTCAGCTCACTTTTTAGATAGGCTTGAAAAGCACTCATCTTTAAAGCCGCTCACGAGACCCAGCAAACCCAAGGTTTGCGTTTGAGGCGAGGCGTCGGGCCGCGCAGGTGAAGCCGAAGGCCGTACATAAGTACGGCACGGCTACGCGCCCCCGACGAGACGACGACGTATCAAGGGTTGTGTTAGCCGCTCTTGGGTGCAGCCGCATGGCGGCTGGCTCGGCATTTATGCGTACGCGAGACCCGTCGCCACGCCGCCAAACAGATCGCCCTCGACCTGAGGCACCTCGGGAAAAGCGATGCGCAAGGCATCGCGCAAGGTGCGCAGGGCCGACGAGCCGCCCGTCAGATAGATGGCGTCGGGCGCCGCCACCCCGGCCAGGGCCACGCATTCCCTGGCGCAGTCCACCACCTGTTGCAGCAAGGCCTGCAGCTGATCCTGCAATACCTGGGGCGAGATGTCTGCGGGCAGATCGTCCTCCAGCCAGCCCAGCGCAATGGCCGAGGCGGCATGGCTTCGCGAAGCCGCAATCTTGGCCTGCTCCACCGCATCGGCCAGACGGTGGCCTTCGCGCCAATCCAGCACCTTCATCAGGCGCTGATGCAGCTGAGGGTCGCGGTAATCCGTCTTCAGATTGCGCGCCGCTGCCAGCGATTTGGCGGTGTACAGCCACTGAATCAGATGCCAGGTGGAAAGATCGAAAAACACCCCGCTAGGCACTTCACGGCCGCTGGGGCCGATATGCTTGTAGCCCAGCAAGGGCATGACCTGGGAGACATTCAGACGATGGTCGAAATCCGTGCCGCCGATATGCACGCCGGTAGTGGCCAGGATGTCCTGCTTGCGATCGGCATGCCTGGCCTGCTGCGGCCCCAGGCGCACCACGGTGAAGTCCGAAGTGCCGCCACCGATATCGACCACCAGCACCAGTTTTTCCTCGGTCAGCCGCTGCTCGTAATCCAACGCCGCAGCAATCGGCTCCAACTGAAAGCTCACCTCACCCAAACCTGCGGTCCGGGCTGCAGCCGCCAGTGCATCCTGAGCCTGACGATCGCGCTCGGGATGGGCATCCACAAAATGCACAGGGCGCCCCAGCACCACGCGCTCGGGCAATGCACCATCGAGTGCCTTGCGCGCCTGCTCTGCCACCCGTTTGAGGAAGATGGCAATGATGTCCTGATAGCTGATGAGCTGCTCGTGCACCGCCGTCTTTTCCAGCAACAGGCTGCTGCCCAACAGACTTTTGAGCGAGCGCATCAAACGCCCTTCCTCACCCGCCAGATACTGCTGCATGGCATCGCGCCCAAAATGCGTGCTGTGCTCCTCGGTATTGAAGAACAAGGCCGTGGGCATGCCGTTGGCAGCCCCCTCCAGCGGCAGCAGCTGCGCCAGCTGTCCAGGTTTGCGATAGGCTGCTGCCGAGTTGGAAGTGCCGAAGTCAATGCCCAGCGTGCCGGGAACAGTCAATGTATTTGCCATGGCGGTATATCAAAAACTGAAGCAGCTAGCGTATGAATTTTCTGGATTTGAAGCAGGTTGACGCTTGAAATCCAATAAATGCATACGCAAAACGCTCATCTTTTTGGGGATCATTCAGCCGGAATAGACTGATGAATTGCACAAAAACAAAAACGCCCGCTGATGTCAGCGGGCGTTTTCAATTTGGTTGCGCGAGAAGGATTTGAACCTCCGACCTTTGGGTTATGAGCCCAACGAGCTACCAGACTGCTCCATCGCGCGGTATTTCCAAATTATAGCAGGTTTTGAGGCCTGCCTTGGCTTATTCAGCTGCAGCTGCGGTTTCTTCAGCGCGCTCAACCAGCTCCACATAGGCCATGGGGGCATTGTCGCCCACGCGGAAGCCCATCTTCAGGATACGTGTGTAGCCGCCAGGACGCTGAGCGTTGCGGGGACCCAGCACGTTGAACAGCTTGGTCACGCTGTCGCGGTCGCGCAGACGGTCGAAAGCCAGACGGCGGTTAGCCACGGTGTCAACCTTGGCCAGGGTGATCATGGGCTCGATCACGCGGCGCAGTTCCTTGGCCTTGGGAACGGTGGTCTTGATGGCTTCGTGTTCGATCAGCGAATTCATCATGTTCTGCAGCATTGCCTTGCGGTGTGCAGAAGTGCGGTTCAGTTTGCGGAGGCCGTTGCCGTGACGCATGGTGCTTTTCCTTCGATCCGTAGATCTTTTTTAAATTAAATCAGGCAGCCGTATCAGGTACTGCCCGAGGCACTTTGAGACTTCACTCAAGCCTTCTGGCTCAAGCAAAGCTCATTATTGTAGCGATTAACGCTTTTCCAGGCCAGCTGGTGGCCAGTTTTCGAGCTTCATGCCCAGCGTCAGACCGCGGGAAGCCAGGACTTCCTTGATCTCGTTGAGCGACTTACGGCCCAGGTTAGGCGTCTTGAGCAGCTCGTTTTCGGTACGCTGGATGAGGTCACCGATGTAGTAGATGTTCTCTGCCTTGAGGCAGTTGGCAGAACGCACGGTGAGCTCGAGCTCGTCCACGGGACGCAGCAGGATGGGATCGAAGGACGTAGCAGCGCCACGGCCACCGGCAGGAGCGTCAAACACGCTGGCGATGTCGCCGCCGTCCAGCTGGGCGAACACGGCCAGCTGTTCCACCAGAATCTTGGCGGAAGCACGCACTGCATCTTCAGCGGTGATGGCACCGTTGGTTTCGATTTCCAGAACCAGCTTGTCCAGGTCGGTACGCTGTTCCACACGTGCGGATTCGACAGCGTAGCTCACGCGCTTGACGGGCGAGAACGAAGCGTCGAGCACGATACGGCCGATCGACTTGGTCGACTCGTCACCGTAGCGGCGCACGTTGCCGGGCACATAGCCACGGCCCTTTTCCACCTTGATCTGCATGTCCAGCTTGCCGCCTTGCGACAGATGGGCGATCACATGATCAGGGTTGACGATTTCTACGTCGTGGGGTGTCTGGATGTCACGGGCAGTGACAACACCTTCACCATCCTTGCGCAGGCTCAGGGTGACTTCGTCACGGTTGTGCAGCTTGAACACCACACCCTTGAGATTCAGCAGGATGTTGGTCACATCTTCCTGGACACCGTCGATGGAGGAGTACTCATGCAGCACTCCAGCAATCGTCACTTCAGTCGCTGCGTAACCCACCATGGAGGAGAGCAGAACACGGCGCAGGGCGTTGCCCAGCGTATGACCGTAGCCACGCTCAAACGGCTCCAGAACCACCTTGGCACGGTTGTGACCAAGCTGTTCGACATTGATTGTCTTGGGCTTCAGCAAATTCGTTTGCATGCAGACTTCCTCTCAATACCCCCGGCTCGTTACACCGGTAAGGCTGGTGAAGCACCCACGGCGCGATGCCTCGCGCCGTGGGAACGGTTTACAGAAATGTCGCTGCTAAGGATTAACGCGAGTACAACTCAACGATCAGGGATTCGTTGATGTCAGCTGCGAACTCGTCGCGGTCAGGAGACTTCTTGAAAGTACCTTCTGCCTTGTCAGCAGACACTTCCACCCATGCGGGGAAGCCCACTTGACCAGCCAGTTGCAGAGCTTCGACGATGCGAGCTTGCTTCTTGGACTTTTCACGCACGGCAACCACGTCGCCTTCCTTCACGGAGTAGGAAGGGATGTTCACGGCTTGGCCGTTCACGGTGATGGCCTTGTGCGACACCAGCTGGCGTGCTTCAGCGCGAGTGGAGCCGAAGCCCATGCGGTACACCACGTTGTCCAGACGCGATTCCAGCAGGGACAGCAGGTTGGCACCGGTGTTGCCGCGCTTGCGATCGGCAGCTTCGAAGTAACGGCGGAATTGCTTTTCCAGCACGCCGTACATGCGCTTGACCTTCTGCTTTTCACGCAGTTGCAGACCGTAGTCGGAAGTGCGCTGACCGGAAGTGCGGCCATGCTGACCAGGCTTGGTGTCGAACTTAGCCTTGTCTGCGATGGAGCGACGTGCGCTCTTCAGGAACAGATCGGTGCCTTCGCGGCGGGAGAGTTTTGCCTTAGGGCCAATATAGCGTGCCACTTGATTTCCTTTGTGTCATCTACCGTGCGCAAACACGGGAGCCGCCCGCGATGCTAATGCACCTGGGCGGCGGTGGTCTTGATAAAGATTAGATACGACGACGCTTTTGAGGGCGGCAGCCGTTGTGGGGAACCGGAGTCACGTCCGAGATGGAAGTGATACGGATGCCCAGAGCACCCAGGGCGCGAACCGAGGATTCACGGCCAGGACCGGGACCCTTGATTTCGACGTCCAGGTTCTTGATGCCCTGTTCGATAGCAGCACGACCGGCCACTTCCGAAGCAACCTGAGCTGCAAAAGGAGTCGACTTACGCGAACCCTTGAAGCCCTGGCCACCCGACGAAGCCCACGACAGAGCGTTGCCTTGACGGTCGGTGATGGTGATGATCGTGTTGTTGAACGAAGCGTGAACGTGAGCAATGCCGTCCGAAATGTTCTTGCGAACTTTCTTGCGAACGCGTGCTGCAGCGTTGTTTTGTGCCTTAGCCATAGTGATCTCTCAATCCTTATTTCTTCAGAGCCGCTGCACCCTTGCGCGGACCCTTACGGGTACGAGCATTCGTGCGGGTGCGTTGACCGCGCATGGGCAGGCCGCGACGATGACGGAAGCCACGGTAGCAACCAATGTCCATCAAACGCTTGATGTTCATGGTGGTCTCGCGACGCAGGTCACCTTCCAGAGTCATAGGATTCAGGAAGTCACGGATCTTTTCCAGATCAGCGTCTGTCAGATCCTTGATCTTCTTGGAATACTCGATACCGCATGCTTCGCAGATTTTGCGAGCTGTTGTGCGACCGATGCCGAAGATGGCGGTCAGGCCGATTTCAGCATGCTTGTGCGGCGGGATGTTAATGCCAGCAATACGTGCCATATTAGTCCTCTAATGCTTTCAATCAACCTTGGCGCTGCTTGTGGCGCTGGTCAGTGCAGATCACGCGCACAACACCTTTGCGGCGGATGATCTTGCAGTTACGGCAGATTTTCTTGACCGAAGCCGAAACTCTCATTCTATTCTCCTAAACGTTCCATCCACTATCGGCCTATCGACCGGGAAACAATGCCCGCGATAGATCGATGGGCGTCTACTAACTTTTGGCAGGCTGCCCACCTGGGCAGCCTTGTCATCAAATACCAGCCTTAAAGTTCGCCTTTTTCAAGAGCGACTCATATTGCTGCGACATCACGTAGTTCTGCACCTGCGCCATGAAGTCCATCGTCACGACCACAATGATCAGCAACGAAGTACCACCGAAGTAGAACGGAACGTTGTACTTCAGGATCAGGAATTCGGGCAACAGGCACACGAAGGTAATGTAGATCGCACCAGCCAGGGTCAGGCGAACCAGAATCTTGTCAATGTAGCGGGCTGTCTGTTCGCCAGGACGAATCCCGGGGATGAAAGCGCCACTCTTCTTCAGGTTGTCGGCGGTTTCCCGGCTGTTGAAAACCAGGGCCGTGTAGAAGAAGCAGAAGAAAATGATCGCGGCAGCATAAAGGATGACATAGATCGGCTGACCGGGGGTCAACGTGCTCGCAATATCCTTCAGCCAGCGCATGGATTCTCCTGCACTGAACCAATTCACCACCGTAGCAGGCAGCAAGATGATCGACGAAGCGAAGATGGGAGGAATCACACCTGCCATGTTTAGCTTCAGCGGCAAGTGCGAAGACTGACCACCGTACACCTTGTTGCCGACTTGTCGGCGTGCGTAATTCACCAAGATCTTGCGTTGGCCTCGCTCGACAAACACGACGAAGTACGTCACAGCTGCCACCACGAGGACAATGAAGATAGCCGCCAGGATGCTCATGGCACCGGTGCGCACCAGTTCCAGCAGACCGCCAATAGAGCTTGGCAGACCTGCAGCGATACCGCCAAAGATCAGTATCGAGATACCGTTGCCCAGACCACGTTCAGTGATCTGTTCACCGAGCCACATCAGGAACATGGTGCCGGCCGTGAGGCTGACCACCGCAGTCATGCGGAAGCCAAAACCAGGGCTCAGAACCAAGCCTTGAGAGCTTTCCAAGGCGACAGCAATCCCCAAGGACTGGAACAAGGCCAGAGCCAATGTTCCATAGCGGGTGTACTGAGTAATCTTGCGACGACCCGATTCACCTTCCTTTTTCATCTGCTCGAATGTCGGGACCACATAGGTCATGAGCTGCATGATGATCGATGCCGAGATGTACGGCATGATCCCCAGTGCGAACACCGTGAAGCGAGAAAGCGCCCCACCCGAGAACATGTTGAACAGATTGAGAATGCCGCCCTGCTGGCCAGAGAACAGCTGCTGCAGCTGCGCTGGGTCGATGCCCGGAACGGGGATATGAGCCCCGATACGGTATACGACCAGCGCAAGCAACAGAAAAACCAGACGACGACGCAGGTCGCCGAATTTTCCAGTCTTTGCAATTTGAGCTGCGCTAGTAGCCACGGATGTCTTCTTTCAGAACTTTAATCAGGCGATGCTGCCACCGGCAGCTTCGATGGCAGCCTTGGCACCGGCGGTAGCGCCGATACCGTTGAGCTTGACAGCCTTAGTCAGTTCACCGCTCTTGATGATCTTCACGACCTTAGCGATAGAACCAACCAGACCGGCTTGCTTCAGAGCAGCCAGATCGACTTCGGCCAGGCCGAGCTTATCCAGCTCGGACAGGGTCACTTCTGCATTGAACTTCAGCAGATGCGACTTGAAGCCACGCTTGGGCAGGCGACGCTGCAGAGGCATTTGACCGCCTTCGAAGCCCACCTTGTGGTAGCCACCCGAA
>JAITLR010000014.1 GCA_031277805.1 Comamonas sp.
TGCAGAAAGCCCTGACCCTGCTGCGCGATGAGCACAAGGTCGATGAAGACCCGGCCATCGTCGCGCCGTTCCTGGAACGCCAGCGGCTGGTCAATAAAGACTTCTGGGATGAGCTGGAGCAGAAATACCAATAAGTCGATCACCCCAAGGTTCGGGAACTACGCGAACTGGTCCGAAGGCAAGGTCTGGACATCGCCTGAGCGCCACGGAGCCAGGGCCGGCATCATGAAGACGCAGATCGACTGGATTCCCCTGTCCGAGGGAGCTGTGGCAGAGGGCGACCTGCATCTGCCCCTGGCCCCAGATCAGCAGGCAGTATCCAGCAAATACACTGCTTCTCAAGCTGCTTTGAACGCTAATGGCCTCCAAGACCGCACCTCAAGCAGACTCCGGATATCGATTTCAAACGCCATCCAATAGAACTACCAAGGAGACCCCATGAACCGTCGACAGATACTGGCTTCCATTGCCGCCGTAAGCGCGCTCACAGCCATGGCCACCGCTCAGGCGGAAGCAGCTTTCCCGCACAAGCCCATTACCTTTGTTGTTCCGTATCTGGCTGGAGGAACGACCGATCTCGTGGCACGAGTCGTGGGCGAGCACATGGCACGCACGCTAGGCCAACCCGTCGTGATCGAGAACAAGCCCGGCGCCGGAGGCAATATCGGCATGGATGCCGTGGCCAAGTCCAGGCCCGACGGTTACACGATCGGTTTTGGAGCCATCTCCACCAATGCGCTCAACCCGCATATCTACAAATCGATGGCGTTTGATCCTCGCAAGGATTTCACCGCAGTTTCCATGCTGGGCTACTCCACCATCGTGCTGGGGGTGAGCAAGAGCTTCCCGGCCAACAATGTGCAGGAGTTCATCGCCTACATCAAAGCGCACCCAGGCTTTCAGTACGGTACCGCCGGAGCGGGAACCAGCATGCACCTCGCTGGCGTGATGTTTGCGCAGATGGCCGGTCTGGATACTATCCATGTCCCTTATAAAGGCAGCGTACCGGGTATTACCGACATGCTGGGCGGCCATCTGCCCGCCATGTTCGATAACCTGCCAGCATCACTGCCGCACATTCAGGCAGGCAAGCTCAAAGCACTTGCCGTGGCAGGTAGCGAGCGCAGCCCATCGTTACCCAATGTGCCGACAATCGCCGAGAGCGGCCTCAAGGGCTATGCGGTCGACCCGTGGTTCGGCGTCTATGGCCCAGCCAAGCTGGATCCAGCAATCACAGCCAAACTCAATACAGCCATCAACGAAGCCCTGAATGATCCCAGTGTCAAGGACAAGCTGGTCCAGGCCGGATTCACCCCCAAGGGATCCAGAGCCCAAGACTTTGAAGCGCTGACACAGTCAGAATACAAACGACTGGGTGATGCGGCACGCAAAGCCCAGATGCAGGTCAACTGACGACAGCCCCGGGAGGTAGACTGCTATCGGGCAGATAGCGGTCGAGCCTCTCACAGCTTGGTCGACCGGTTCAGGCTGATTGAATCAATCTCGATCAGCCTGAGCAGAACCAACCTGCCATTAGCAATCAGTCACAAACCTCGGCTTCTGCATAGGCAAGCAGCAGTACCATCAAATCGAGAGCCCTCCCCCTACATTCTTGGCGAACTGCTCGAATGACGTCGAAGTGAAGGCCGAGAAGCTTTTACATTGGCAGGCAGTCGTTCAGATTGCAATTCGCTCGGATTGTCTTGAGCTTGATTTGCGAATCCAGGGAGTCAATGCCCAAAGTCCCCGCAGCTGGCTCGACGGGCTTCTGTAGCAGCGCTACTTCAGCGCCGATCGATTAACTTGGCAGGAGTGAAGACATGGCATATATCGATGGTTTTGTGATTGCTGTTCCTACCGCTAACAAAGAAAAGTTCATCGAGCACGCGCGCAAGTTCGACTCGATATTCATTGAACTAGGCGCAATCCGCGTGATCGAGGGCTGGGGAGATGATGTCCCTGACGGTAAAGTCACCGACTTCCGACGTTCGGTTCAAGCCACAACAGAGGAGACTGTGGCTTTTTCGTGGGTTGAATGGCCTGACAAGGCTACGCGTGACATGGCCATGAAAAAGATGATGGAAGACCCTCGAATGGATCCATCAGCAGCTGCCATGCCCTTCGACGGCAAACGCATGATCTTCGGCGGCTTTGAACAGGTGGTCGAAGTAAAAGCCTGAAGTTGGCTTCAGGCCATACCTTCCGGTACTTTCGGCCAAAGCCATCACAATCGGCCAAACCACCCACCGCAGAAAGCGGACGTCGTTGGTTGCAGGTTTGCCTCCGGTGATCGCCAGAACGTTGAGTTTCCACCTGTACCAGGTGGAAACTGGAGAGGCATTTGCGCTCCTGGAGTGCATAGTGCCAAAAACCGCGTGGATGATGATGCGCTTGCGCATTGCATGGTGATGGCAAGCGTTGAATCGGCATCCCGCTTGAACTCTACTTTCCAGCCATAGAAGCACACCACAACAGCAATGAAAATCAAAATTGAAGTAGTCCCAAGCTCCTCACAACACACGCTGAAAGAGATGCTTTTCGACTACTTGATTGAGCTGGGGGTAGATGCCGAATATGCCTACCTCCCACTTTATTGGATGGAGCCGGGACGATTCCCCTATTTCATCCTTGCAGATGGACAGATAGCCGGCTTTGCGCTGGTCCGGACTTTAGACCAGTCACCTCTTTTCGAGATGGCTGAATTTGGTGTTTTAACGTCTTATCGTGGTCTAGCCGTAGGCAAGGCTGCTGCTCTGGCACTCTTTGCCAAGCATCCAGGGAGTTGGCAGCTTGCTGTGATGCCAGACAATCTCACAGGGCTGCAATTCTGGCGCTCAGTAGTTCCACGCGGTACACCAATGATTTTGAACGAAGAGCCTGATCAAGACCCTTGCATGCTGATGTCGTTTTCCACCACGCAGGCTTGATCAGCTCGCCCAATAGCCGATTTACAGCATTAGGAACGACAGCTTTGATCGGACGGAGATAGTCGTAATCGGCCAGGAACAGTCACTCGACATCAGGTGAATCAGCAGACCAACTTGATCGGTCGGCAACTCAGCTATCCTCCATCGAAATCCAAAGACTCGGTCACATGCTCGCTGCGCTTTACTACTTATTGATGCTCTTGCTCGGATTTGCTTGGTATAAGTTCGGGCAAAACCTTATCCGGAAGGAGAGTCGCGGTGAGAGCGATCTAAGTACTAAAGGTCTTGTCGGGCCAGTGGGATTGCTCGTGACCTCTGCGGTGGCGATCTATCTATTATTCGCATTGGTACGGTCGCTGATTCGGGGTGAGGTGTCATGCATCGGTAAAGGTTGCAAGGTGCACGCCTACACCTTGGCGACAAATGCAGGCGATTACTGGGCCAACATTTTTTACATTGCCTGGATGGTATTCGGCTTGAGCTATGCAGTGTATGTGACGATCAAAATTTGGTATCGGCAGTAGAGCTGTCGTGATCAGCAAGTACTGACAGGCGAACAGCAAAAGCTGCTGAAAAATATTCCTGAAATTATTCCAGCCAAAGAAGAGGCCCGGCACCTTGGATGCTGTCGAGGCTCCTTTACGTATTCAGTACCTTAGCAGCCCTCGGCCATTGGCTACTACCCGCCAGAAGCAGAATTCGAGCTGTTTCTATTCACTCTAAGCGCGATAGCTGCTCCTCAATATCTCTCTGCAGCTGGTACGGCGAAACGACTACCCCCTGCATTGTTGGCGTTGGGAATACCGCCGCAAGCATGCCGTCCTTTTCCAGACCAGGAAGCCAACGATTCAGGAAATGGTGAACTTCGATGCTCGCCGGGGAATTGCCTGCCCATTCGCCACCTGTACAGGCAATTGCGTAATCAGGATGTGGCCAAAAAGGGGACACAGTATTTCCGCTGTTGTCTGAGGCAGTCACCCACCCATCTTCATTTCTTAGTCCCCACACCAACTGCCAGTCCGACACTCGACCGATGAAATGTTGATAACGCTGATGACTGGCAAGTGCCAATACTGCTTGGAACTGTTGCCGATTGAGCGAATAAGAATTTTCCATGTGGGAGTTGGCGCTGGATTAGCGAAGCATTGTGTCACCGGGTTACAGCCCAGGGCCTAGTCGCTCCAGAAATGATGAATTGGCAGCAGTGACGATGTATGCGACAGCCATAGATCAAGCAACGATGGCCACCTCCAAAAGCAGCCGTCAGTACCAACTGCTTAGCGTCTGCTTTACCGTATCCAGCAAAGTTCAGTCGATTCACTTGGATTCTGACATTGATAAACAGCACCGCCCCCGAGCCTCAAAAGAAGCGCCCGGGGGCGGATTCCATCAGGAGCTCCGATGCTCACACGGATCCAGCACTTATTTCAGGTAGCTTTTCTGCAGCATATACATGCGCAACACACTCCGATATTGGCCGTTGGCAAAAAACTCGTCGATCAGTTCACCCTCAGGTTGGAAGCCAAGCTTTGTATAGACATGGATAGCCTTTGCATTCTCTGTGTCCACATGCAAAAAGATTTTGTGCAGATTTAGAACCTTGAAGCCATAGTCAAGCGCCAAGCGGGTTGCATGGCTTGCAATCCCTTTGCCTTGTTGAGCAGGAGCGATAATGATTTGGAACTCCGCACGGCGATGTATCAGGTCTATCTCCACCAACTCCACCAACCCTGATCGAGTCCCTTCGTGCTCAACCACAAAGCGTCTTTCAGTTTGGTCATGAACGTGAGAGTCATAGAGGCTCGTCAGTTCATCAAAGGTCGCATAGGGCTCTTCAAACCAGTACCGCATGATGCTGGCGTTGTTATCCAGATGATGCACAAAGCGCAAATCCTCACGCTCCAATGGCCTCAGTTGAATGGATGTCGTCATAAATTCTTTCGTTCAAATATTTGGAGAGCTGCCTGAAGCAGCTGGTACGGACAATGATCAATCAATTTTCCATTTGATAAAAGTTAAGATCAATCGATAAAATTGATCAATGGAATGGACACTAGAACGTTTGAGCCAATTCGTCGCTGTGGCGGACTGTGGCTCCATGACTCAGGCCGCTCGGCGCCAGGGCCGAGCGCAGTCTTCAGTGAGCATGGCTATGGGACTGCTGGAGGTGGATCTTGGGCTGGAGTTGTTTCATCGCGCAGGGCGTTCGGTGCGACTCACGCAGGCAGGCGAAGTCATGTTGCTGGAAGCTCGGGCCCTACTCAGCCAGGCTCAAGCCCTGGACCTGCGCGCGCGTGAGCTGTCTCAGGGCCGGACTGCCAAGCTATGCGTGGCTATTGACGAGGCACTGCCTTATCCTCCAATTGCCAGGCTGCTGCAGGAGCTGGCGCAGCAGTTCCCCGCACTTGAGTTGACCCTGCTCAATGGCACGGCGGCAGAAGTTGCGCGATACGTGCAATCAGGCCAGGCTGAACTTGCCATCCAGTTTGATCGGGGCCCAACGGACGTTCAGTTTGCTCAGCACTACGTGGCAGCCGTGCCACAGATGGTGTTCGTATCGCGCGGCCATGAGTTAGCCAAGTGCCACCACATTACGCGCGAAGACCTTGTCTCCTACCGGCAATTGGTAATGCACATCGAAGGGGCGGAAGACCTGGTGATCAGCCCTCGCATCTGGCGCTCGGAGAGCTTCTACGTACTGGCTGACATGCTGGCCGATGGCATCGGCTGGGGAATTCTTCCACGCAACATCGCTCAAGCACCCGATATAGAGCCCCGTATCGTGGCGCTAGACTGCCCGGAATTGAAGCTTCCACCGCTAGCCGTGCGCATGCTCAATTTGCAGGGTGCAGGATTGGGCGAGGAAGCTATATGGATCGAACAACGACTGGCAACGCTGCTGAAATCTAGCTAACCAGGTTGCAGTCCTCTGGAAAATTTCAACACATTGGTGCCTGGTTCATCGCGAATAGCCGCATTGGGTCAATGCAGCGACGATCGCAATCCACCAAGAGTGACCGCTCAAGCCGCACCTGGGTGAAGCACTCACGCCATTCTCGACCTGATGAAAAGCAGTCGTGGTGCCGCCCCACCTTCATCAAAGTCCTTCCAGCCAGGCCTCTGCAACCCGAGTTTGTAGATCTGGTCGAAGATGCGCGCGACAGTCTACTGCGTGAACCGGCTGCGCTTCTGGACAGTCCATACCTGTACGGTACGGCGAACGATGTTTTCAATCAGAAGCTGAGGCTCTTTGTCGACTGGATGCAAAGACTCCGGCGCTCATCAACGTCCGCCTGAGATCGGCAGCGTCCATCCAGCGTTTGCAACAACAAAGGTTGGGATCAGCCTGGCTCTGGCGATGATTTCAGCAGTCACCTCAAAGCACCTCCCCGCGCCCTCTCCAAAACCACTCTATACCGCGTCGCCAGCGCCCTGTCCCCATACCCCTCATGCACTTCAATCAGCTTTTCCAGCAGATTCCAGTGCATGTTTTCCATGCCTTTGGTCAATGTCCTGGCCCAGGCATAGACCTGGGCCGACGCGTCGGGATGGTTGGCTTTGGCGGCCAGCACATAATTCAGGTATTGCTCGGCGATAAAGCGGCCCAGGCCCAGTTTTCGCCATTCCTTGAAGTAGGCACTGAATGTCTGCAGCGTTTGAATGCACTGCAACGCCTGCGGCAAGTCATGGTTCTGCAAATGCAGGTCTGTCAGATCGCGCAACCGGGATGCCTTGTCCCAGTCCTCGGTGTCAAAGGCCAGCAGGGCTTGCTGGGCTTCAATCATGCCACCCAGGTTCTGGACGCTGCGCTGCCAGGACCGCCACTGGCTCCAACCCTCGGGCGTGGGCTCGAAGGCCTTGGCGCGCCATTCGTCGATCTTGGCCTGGGCCAAGGTCTGCTCGCCCAGTTCCAGCAGAAATTCGATTTCTTCGTCAAGACTGCGAAGGACCAGCGGCTCGGGATAGGCCCTGGCCTGGCGCTCGCGCCACTGCTCCAGTTCTTGCTCTGATATGCCGCATTGCGTAGGCGCTGCGCCCAGATAGTCGTGGAAGGCTTCGCGCAGGTCCGCATTCAGCAGCGCGGCAGCGGCATAGCTTTCGGCAATCCCGGCTGACAGCAGATACTGCACATCCAGCCCGCAATGAGTGTCGAAGTTGGCACGCTTGGCGTTGATGAACAAGGGCAGATGCTCAGTATTTCGATAGCGCGCAAGCAAGGCGCAGGCCAGGGTTAGCGCGGGGTACAGACCTTGGTACGCCTCCATGCGGTGGCGCGCTGTCTCGGCCTGCAGCAGTGGGACCAGCAGGTCGGCATCGTCCTCGGCCCGGTCGCATTGCAGCGCCAGCAGCAATCGATAGCGCTGTGCCTCGTTGGCGTCGTACTGGCTGCCATCGGCCTGGGTCGCGGGCTGGAACAGATATTCATCCAGCGACTGCAAACCTTGGCGAATGACGCTCAGGCGCAGCAGGTAGTCGTCTAGCAATTGCATGGGCGGTTTTCTTTGGGGCGATTGGGGGTCAGGCCTTCCAGCCCTGCAGCATCAAATCCAGCGCCTGCAGCGCTTGCTCCAGCCGCTCGGGCGGAGCGTTTTCTTCGGCAATCCAGAAAGCAGCCTCCACCAGACATCCGTTGAGCAGCCGTGCCAGCGCGGGCGCGCTGGCCGGCACAATGACGCCCTGGTCCATGAGCTGCAGCAAAAAACCGGTGGTATAGGCAATGCACTGCTGGTGCTGCTGGCCCTGATCCGTTCCGGTGAGCACCGAGCGTGCGTCCTGCAAGACGATGCGGCGGATTTCCGCCTCTTGCGCCATGGCCAGATAGGCCCGGCAGTAGGCAAGAAAGCCCAGCCATGGATCGGTATGAGCACGCAGCACCACGTCAAGGCGCTCGTCCATCTCCGCATCCATCTGCGCGACCACCGCAGCCAGCAGGCCGGACTTGCCACCAAAGTGGTGGTAGAGCGCACCGCGCGTCAAACCGACCTGCGCGGTCAGCTCGTCCATGGAAGCCTGGGCATAGCCGTGCTGGGCAAAGGCCTGGCGGGCCGCGGCAATCAGCTTGGCCCGCGTGGCTTCAATCATGCTGGCTCGGCTCTGGCGAACCTGGGTCATGGCGAACTCCCGACTTTATTCACATACAACTCGTATGCCAATCATACGCCGACCACATCCGGCATTTAGAATGTCACTCGCATACGCGATGTATGCCAATAGTTGAATCCCAAGGTTTCCATGTTTCACGCTTATCGCAGCCTGTTCACCGCACCTGGCAGTGCAGGCTTTGTCATGGCAGGCCTGCTGGCCCGCCTGCCCCTGTCGATGACGGGTATCGGCCTGATCACCATGCTTTCGCAGCAGCGCGGCGCCTATACGCTGGCGGGTATGGCATCGGCCTGTTTCGCACTGTCGATCGCTGTGCTGGCGCCGCGCATCTCCGCTCTGGTGGACAGGCACGGGCAGTCCAGGGTGCTGCCGTTTGCCGCAGCCTGTAGCGCGCTGTCCATGCTGGCGCTGCTGGCCTGCGCGCACTGGCAGGGGCCGGACTGGCTGCTGCTGGTGCTGGCTGCGATGGCGGGCAGCCTGCCCAGCATGCCAGCCATGGTGCGCGCACGCTGGACGGCAATCTATAGCGGCACGCCCCAGCTCAAGACCGCATTTGCGCTGGAAGGCGTGCTTGACGACATGGCTTTCATCGTCGGCCCTCCGCTGTCCGTGGGTTTGAGCATGTGGCTGTTTCCCGAAGCGGGGCCGCTGGCGGCCGCGCTGTTCCTCATCGTTGGCGTGGGTCTGTTTGTGATGCAGCGAGACACCGAGCCGCCTGTCAGCCCGCACGCCCGTACCGAAAGCGCGCCTTCCATGCTGCGCCAGCCCGTGGTGCGCACGCTGGCGCTGTTCATGCTGGCGCAGGGCATCATCGTGGGCGTGATCGATGTGGCCAGCGTGGCCTTTGCCACGGCCCAGGGTCAACCCGGCATGGCCAGCGTGGTGCTGTCTTTCTATGCACTGGGCTCCTGCGCCATGGGGCTGGTGTTCGGCACACTGCAGCTGAAAATGCCTTTGAGCCGCCAGATCGTATGGGTGGGTGCATCGGTGGCGATCTCCGCCCTGCCCTTGCTGCTGGCCAGCAATCTGACGGCGCTGACGATGGCCGTGCTGCTGGCAGGCATTACCTTCGGCCCCACGATCACGGTGGCGATGGCACTGGTGGAGCAGCAAGTGCCGTCGCACCGCCTGACCGAGGGCATGACATGGCTGCTGACGGGCCTGGCCACCGGTGTTGCCTTGGGCGCTGCCATTGCCGGCTGGCTGATCGACCACTGGGGCGCTCAGCGATCGTTTGTGCTGACCCTGGTGGCCGGTGCCGCCATGTGGCTGTGGGGCGTGCAGGCCGGGCGGCTGGCAGGCAGAGCCGGCACTAGGCAGATGGCGCTATAAGCGCTTGTTCACAATCTAGTCTTTTAGCCTTGCAGCGCTTTCCCTGCAAGCGCAGGCAGCTATCAAAAGTACATATCTCATGCAAGCAAAAGCGCTCCCTGGGGAGCGCTTTTCTTTTCTATTGAGCGGGAGCCACCTTACATGGCCTGTTCAATGGCTTCTGCCGACAGGTCCCATCCCAGCACAAAGACTTCATATTGGGTCTGACCCTGGACATCGCTCCAGACCTCGGGGCCAAACTCACTCATATTGCCTTCCAGACTCAGGCCTTCAGCCATGGGACTGGCATCGGTCTGCTCGGCCAGGACAAAGCTGCCATCGGCAGAGCGCAACGCAATACGGCCCGAGGATTTCTTGAAAGCGACGACGGTGGCTTGTTGTGACATGGTGTGCTCCTTGGCGTTCTTGATCAGTGCCCAAAGTCTAAACATGGAATGAACATCTGAAGCGCTGCGATTTGGGTCTGAGTGTTTCATCGACAGGACAATCTCCGCTAGGCTTGCAGCCTTGCCACTTTTGTCCCCACAAATCCATGCTTTTCATTCTGTTCAAACTCCTGCACCTGCTGGCCATCGTGGTCTGGGTAGGCGGCATGTTCTTTGCCCATTTCTTTTTACGCCCTGCCGTGCAAAGCCTGCAGCCGCCTGAGCGCATCAAGCTCATGCACAGCGTGCTGCAGCGTTTTTTTGCCGTAGTCATGGTGCTGGTCGCCGTAGTGCTGGCCTCTGGCGTGGGCATGATTGGCAGCATCCACGCCATGGCGGGGGCCGCAGGCGGCAAATTCAACATGCCTGCGACCTGGATCGTGATGAGCGTTCTGGGCCTGGTGATGATGGCCGTTTTCGGGCATATCCGCTTTGCGCTGTTCAAGCGCCTGGATCGTGCCGTGGAGGCCAAGGACTGGCCCGCTGGTGGCAAGGCGCTGGAGAGCATCCGCAAATGGGTGGCACTGAATCTGGCATTGGGACTGGTGATCATCATCGTGCTGCGCGTACCTCTGTGATTTGACCCTGCTGCCAACAAGCCCGGCCCGGCACGGCCGGGCTTTTTTATTTTCAGGACAAAAACAGGTTCTAGCGCTTGCACATCAAGCGCATACAGCTTCTTTTTCAGGAGCACCACATCAATCCACTGTACAGCCTTGTCCCAATTCAGTAATAATTTGCACCGTCAATCATTGACCAGACAAACATTGACCTCGAAAGTGCCAAACTCAGCTCCAACCCGCATCAACCCGAACGACGCGTCCACCTTCTTCTATCAGGCGGGCGTGTATGCACCAGACCGAAGCATCGGCTTTCTGATGCGACGGGTGCTCAGCTCCATCCTGCAACTGGCCGACGCACAGCTGGCAGAGCAAGGCCTGACCTATGTGCAATGGCTGCCGCTGTACAAGCTGTCGCTGTGCGCAGACACCAATAGCAGCACGCTGGCCAAGGATCTGGGCATGGACCCGGCCTCCGTGACCCGCGCGCTGGACCGCATCGAGGCCAAGGGCCTGCTGCATCGCGAGCGTTCGACCACCGACAGGCGCGTGGTGCATCTGGTACTGACCGAGGAAGGTCGCAGCGTCGCCACCCAGGTGCCCAAGGTGCTGACTTCGGTGCTCAACGGTCACCTTAGCGGTTTCAGCCATGAGGAATGCGCGCTGATGCTGTCCATGCTGCAGCGGATGCTGACCAATGGCGACGCACTGCGCGAAGCCCTGCACCCCCTGCAAACGAACGAGGCCAGCCCAGCCCCGAAAGGCTAGGCTGATCTTTTTCCTCTGCCCGATTTCAATAAAAACCACTGGCACTTTTCCATGAAGCAACGCCCTTCCCTCCAACCCGCCGCGCACACGCCCTGGTCTGCCATGCCCTCCATAGCCTTCCAGGCAGCCACCTTGGCGCTGGCCTTGACCCTGGCTGGCTGCGCATCCCAGGGCCCGGCCCATGCGCCGTTAGCCCAGTTGGCCGCCACCGATCTGGGCCTGAACGGCCAGACGGGCAACACGGACACCACCGCCGACAGCGCGGCCTTCGCCTCCGGCCAGTGGTGGACAAGCCTGGGCGATGCCCAGCTCAATCAGCTGGTGACCCAGGCCCTGGCGGGCAGCCCCAGCCTGGCTGCCAGCAACGCCCGTTTCGACAAGGCCGCTGCACTGGCCACGGCCAGCAGCACAGCCACCGATATCCACGGCACGCTGAGCCTGGACGCCACACGCGAGCGCTATAGCGCCAACGGCCTGTTCCCGCCGCCACTGGCCGGCAATATCTACAACAGCAGCAATCTGCAGGCCGGCCTGTCCTGGACACCCGACTTCTTTGGCAAGCATGCGGCCGAACTGGAGTCGGCCCTGGGCCAGGCGCGCGCCGCCAAGGCCGACAGCGCTGCCGCCGCCAACCAGCTGGCCGCCCAGGTGGCACGCAGCTATGTGGCCCTGGCCCGCCTGATTGCGCAGCGCGATGTGGCCAGGCGCACGCTGGGTCAACGTCAGTCGCTGTTGAGTTTGAGCGAGCAGCGCACCCGCGCCGGTCTGGACAGCCAGGTGGAGCTGACACAGGCCCAGGCCGGCATGCCCGACGCCCAAACCCAGCTCGAAATGCTGGACGAACAGATCACGCTGGCGCGCCGCACGATTGCCGTGCTCTGTGCCCAGGCGCCCGATGCGCAGAATGCGCTCTCGCCCCGGCTGGCGGGCCTGCGCATACAGCCCGTGCCCCAGACGCTGGGCGCGGATCTGCTGGGCCGCCGCCCCGATGTGGTGGCCGCGCGCTGGCGTGTGGAAGCTGCGACACAGGGCATTGAATCGGCCAAAGCAGACTTCTACCCCGATGTGAACCTGACGGCCTTTGCAGGCCTGAACGCGCTGGGTCTGGACAACCTCTTCAAAGCCAGCTCACGCCAGTTGGGGGTAACACCTGCCCTGCGCCTGCCAATCTTTGAAGGCAAGCGCCTGCGCGCCCAGCTGCGCGGCAGGCAGGCCGACCTGGATACAGCCATCGCGCAGTACAACGGCGTGGTGCTTGATGCCGTCAAGCAGGCGGGCGACGCGATTGCCTCGGTGCAATCTCTGCAGCGCCAGCAGACACTGCAAAACGAATCTCTGTCCAAGGCCGAGCGTGCCTATGACTTTGCCGTACAGCGCTACCAGGCCGGCCTGGGCACGCAGATCACCGTGCTCAACACCGAAACCCAGCTCATCACCCAGCGTCGTCTGGCCGTGGATCTGCAGTCCCGCGAACTCGATACCCGCATTGCCCTGGCCTCGGCCCTGGGCGGTGGCTGGACCGATGACACCCAGGCGCTGCAGATCGGTGCCCACTGAACAAGCCAGCAACTTATTTGATAGCAGCCAGCGCATGTCAGTCAATCGTTTACCAATGAAAATGCATTGAAACCCTTGATTGATCAGCGCCAGCAGCTTCTTTTTTCAAACCTGCCGCAAAACCGCACTCAACCCAAACGACCACGCCAATCAGCTCCCAACCCATCCTGATTTGCGCAAGTCCCAGCAGATAACAAAGCGCCAGACATCATGACCGACAACAACACCAGCCCGAATACACCCCAAGCCCCCAAAGCCCCCGCCGCAGCCTCCCCTACCGCCAATCCCGGTGGTCGCCGCAAGGGCCTGACCGTCGTCGCCGCCGCCGTGGCCGTGGGCGCCATCGTCTGGGGCGGCTGGCACTGGATGGTGGCCCGTAACTATCAGAGCACCGACAACGCCTATGTGGCTGGCAATGTGGTGCAGATCACGCCCCAGGTGGGTGGCACCGTCATCAGCATCGGCGCCGACGACACCGACTACGTCAAGGCGGGCCAGGTGCTGGTGCAACTGGACCCCGCCGACTATCTGGTGCAACTGGCCCAGGCCGAATCGCAACTGGCCCAGACCGCACGCCAGACCCGCACGCTGTATGCCAACAATGCCCCCCTGGCCGCCCAGGTGGCCCAGCGCGAAGCCGACCTGCTGCGCCTGAAGGCCGACGCAGCCAAGGCCAATGACGACGTGGCGCGCCGCCGCCCCTTGACCGTGACCGGCGCCGTGGGCAAGGAAGAGTTTGACCACGCCAAGGCCCTGGCCACCGCCGCCAGCAACGCCGTGGCCGCTGCCGAAGCCGCCGTGCGCGCCGCCAAGGCCCAATTGACCGCTGCCGAAGCCCAGACCAAGGGCACAACGGCCCAGGACTTCCCTGCCGTCATGGCTGCCGCCGCCAAGGTGCGTGAGTCCTATCTGGCGCTGCAGCGCACCCGTCTGCTCTCACCCGTGGACGGCTTCGTGGCCAAGCGCGGCGTGCAACTGGGCCAGCGCGTGGCCGCCGGCTCGCCGCTGATGACAGTGGTGGATCTGCACAAGCTCTGGGTCGATGCCAACTTCAAGGAAAGCCAGCTGGCCGATCTGCGCATGGGCCAGAAGGTGGAGCTGACTGCTGACGTCTACGGCGACAAGACCGTCTATGAAGGTCATGTGGTGGGCCTGGGCGCAGGCACAGGCGCGGCCTTCTCGCTGCTGCCCGCCCAGAACGCCACCGGCAACTGGATCAAGGTGGTGCAACGTGTGCCGGTGCGCGTCAGCCTCGAACCCGAGGCCCTCAAGCAGCATCCGCTGCGCGTGGGCCTGTCCATGGACGTGAAAGTAGACATCCGCGACAAGGAGGGCCTCGCCCTGGCCAATACGCCGCGCACGGAGCCCGTGGCCCAGACTGCTGTCTATGACGGCACTCTGGCTCAGGCCGAAGACCGTATCCACCGCATCATCGCCGGTGAGAGCCTGCCTGCGCTGAACTCTCTGGACAAGCTGCCAGCAGCCCAAGCTCAGGCACCGGAGCCAGCTGCTGCCGAGCCTGCCGAACCAGCACAAGGCAAGTAAGGCACGGAACCCGCCATGACTTCCTCGACTTCTGCCGCCCCCGAGGCCTCCGGCCCCGGCAGGGCTGGCGCGGCGCCCCCCATCCCCCTGCCGCCCCCTCCGCTCAAGGGTGCACAGCTGATCCTGGGCACACTGGCCCTGTCGCTGGCCACCTTCATGAACGTGCTGGACTCCTCTATCGCCAACGTGGCCATTCCGGCCATCTCGGGTGATGTGGGCGTCAGCCCCAGCCAGGGCACCTGGGTCATCACCAGCTTCGGTGTGGCCAATGCCATCTCGGTGCCGCTGACCGGTTGGCTCACCCAGCGCTTCGGCGCCGTGCGTCTGTTCACGATGAGCGTGCTGCTGTTCGTGCTGACCTCCTGGCTCTGCGGCTTTGCCTCGTCGCTGGAGATGCTGGTCTTCTTCCGCGTGCTGCAAGGCCTGGTCGCCGGGCCCATGATTCCGCTGTCCCAGACCCTGCTGCTGGCCAGCTATCCGCCAGCCATGGCGGGTACGGCGCTGGCGCTCTGGGGCGTGACCACGCTGGTGGCGCCCGTGGTGGGCCCGCTTCTGGGCGGCTGGATCACCGACAACATCTCCTGGCCCTGGATCTTCTATATCAACGTACCCGTGGGCCTGCTCTCGGCAATGATGACCTGGAGCATCTACCGCAGCCGCGAAACGCCCACGCGCAAGCTGCCCATCGACACCGTCGGCCTGTCACTGCTGGTGCTCTGGGTCGGCGCGCTGCAGCTGATGCTGGACAAGGGCAAGGAACTGGACTGGTTTGCCTCCAACGAAATCATTGCCTTTGCCGTGATTGCCGTGGTGGCGTTTGCCGTGTTCGTGGTCTGGGAAGTGACCGACGCCCACCCCGTGGTGGACCTGCGCCTGTTCAGGCGGCGCAACTTTGCAGCGGGCTCGATCGCGCTGTCGATTGCCTACGGCCTGTTCTTTGGCAACGTGGTGCTGCTGCCGCTGTGGCTGCAGCAGTGGCTGGGCTACACCTCGACCACGGCCGGCATGGCACTGGCACCCGTGGGCATTTTCGCCATCGTGCTTACACCGCTGGTGGGCCGCAAGGTGGGCAGCTGGGACCCGCGTAAAATGGCCACGGGCGCCTTCATCGTGTTTGCCCTGGTACTGTGGATGCGCTCACGCTTCACGGTGGAGACCGACTTTAGCCACATCCTGATCCCCACGCTGATCCAGGGCGCGGCCATGGCCTTCTTCTTCATTCCGCTGACCACCATCACGCTGAGTGGGCTGACCCCTGACCGCATTCCCGCAGCCGCCGGCCTGTCGAACTTTGTGCGTATTACGGCAGGTGCCATGGGTACGTCGATTGCCACAACGCTCTGGGAAAACCGGGCCGCCATGCACCACGCTCACCTGACCGAGCTGCTGGTGCAGGGACAGGGCACGTTTGCCATCACCGTCAAGCAGCTGGAAGCGGCCGGTATGAGTGCCGAGCAGGCCTATGCCCAGATCAACCGCCTGATCGACCAGCAAGCCTTCACCCGCGCAGCAGACGATATCTTTCTGGCCTCGTCCTTCCTGTTCCTGAGCCTGATCATCCTCATCTGGTTCACCAAGCGGCCAGTGCCTCATGCCGGAGGTGCGGACGCCGCGGCGGGAGCTCACTAAGCCAAGTTGGATTTTCCATAAAAATAGCTGCCAGCGCATATCCATCAAGCGCTGGCAGCTATTTTTTTGAGAGTAAACCTTGAACTGGGCTACGACCTGGGCTTATTCGCCTGCAGCCTGCTTGTCTAGCCGACGCAAAAACACCTGCAGTTCCTTGACCACCTGGGCATCACCCTTGCTCTGGGCACAGCTCAGACCCTGCTCCCAGGCCTGACGCGCGGCAGCGGCCTTGCCCAGCGCCAGCTCCACCTTGCCCAATTGCTTCCAGGCCACCGAATAATTGGCATCCAGCGTCGTCGCCTGCAGCAGATGCTCTCTGGCCTGCTCCAGCTGCTCTTCGTCCGCATAAGCCTTGCCCAGCGTGTAACGCAGCAACGCGCCGTCCTTGCCCTGAGCCAGCAGCTTTTCCAGATTTCCAACCATGGGGTTCATTGCGCGCTCACTCCTTGACGTTCATTCTTGGCTTCCATCCGGGCCAGTGTCGCATTTCAGGCGTTCAGCAGTTCCAATGGCCGCCCTGCGGATACGGCCTCTTGCAAATTGCGGCTTGCAGTTGAGGCTGCTGGCCCAAACTGTCAAGAACTCGCTACCTACGGTGAACCCATCTTGCCCAAAGCCGCCCCTACCGCCTCCTCTCCTTTGTCTGCCGCGAATGCCGCTTATGAGGATTCGCCCCAATACGCAGGCGGGCGCTTTCGCAACACCCATCCACGCCCTGCCAACAGCCCCAAGCCGAACACCAAGACCCTGCTGAAGTTCTTCTTCAACAAGCCTCCCAACAGCGAGCCGGCCAGCCCCTTGCCGATTCAGCCGCTGAGCCGCGCTGAGCTGGAGGTGGCGCCCGAGCACAGCCTGTACCGCCTAGGCCACTCCACCATGCTGATGAAACTGCGCGGCGGCTGGTGGATGACGGACCCGGTGTTTGCCGAGCGCGCCTCGCCTTTTTCCTTTGCCGGCCCCAAGCGCTTTCATGCACCGCCCATCGCCTTGAAAGACCTGCCCCCACTGCGCGGCGTGATCCTCTCGCATGATCACTACGACCATCTCGACCATGCAGCCATCCGTGCATTGATTCCCAGAACCGGTATGTTCCTTTGTCCTCTGGGCGTGGGCGATCGTTTGGCAGCCTGGGGCGTGTCTGCCGAAAAAATCATCCAGCATGACTGGTGGCAGGCCAGCGAGGTCGATGGACTGCGACTCACGGCCACGCCCGCCCAACATTTCTCGGGCCGGGGTCTGCGCGATGGCAACCGCACACTGTGGTCGTCCTGGGTGATTGAAGACCTGCAGAACACACAAGCGCTGCGCATGTTTTTCAGCGGTGACGGCGGTTATTTCGACGGTTTTGCCGAAATCGGCCGCCGTTTCGGGCCGTTTCAGCTGACGCTGATGGAAACCGGTGCCTATGACGAACACTGGCCCTATGTCCATATGCACCCGGCCCAATCGCTGCAGGCCCACAAGGACCTGGGCGGCCACTGGCTGCTGCCCATACACAACGGCACATTCAACCTGGCCATGCATGCCTGGTGGGACCCGTTCGAGCAAATTCTGAATCTGGGCCAGCAGCACGGCATCGCCATTGCCACACCTATGATGGGCGAGCGCCTGGACCTCGATGCCCCCCATGCAGGCACGCCCTGGTGGCGTGCCTGCACCGACGTAGCAGCGCATTCGACGACCCCATCAGCTGCCGGTGAAGCGACCCGGCTCGATTCCCGCCCCCAGCGCTGATGCACCGCCGCTGCCGAGCCTTTATCGGCGCGCAGCACAAGCCTCGTAACTCCGCGGATCAAGACAGAAACATGGCATGTTAGAGTTTGCTCGGCACTGCCGACACCATGAGACTTCCCCTGGCCGGCACACAATACAAGAACCCGCCCCAAGGAGACGCCCATGCCCTCGCTTGCGCCATGCGCGGTGAACCGGATCGCCACGGATGCCTTTCCCGCCAGCCAGCGCCTGGACCAATGGGAGGCATACAACGCGTCTTTTCTGGTCGGATTGCGTTGCTCCTCCTTCTCCGATGAGGGCCTGAATGCCCGGCAGAGCAATATGGCGGTCGGCCAGTTGGCCCTGGCCGACATCGACGGCAATGCCCATGTCATCGAACGCACGCCACAGCTGGTGCGCCAACACCCCAAGGAATCGGTCTTCGTCTCCCTGGTGCTGAGCAGTGGTGCATTCTTCTATCAGGAGCACAGCTGCATCCACCTCACTCCGGGGGATCTGGTGATCTATGACACCCGGCATGCCTATCTGTTCGGCTTCACCCACCAGATGCACCAGTTCCTGGTGGATATGCCAGCAGACTGGTTCTATCGAGACTGCAGCCGCGCCCAACTGCCAGGCCCGATCCGTATTGCAGGCGACGGAGGCAGCGGACGCGTGCTCAACCATGCGTTCAAGAACCTGGTGGGCGATGCCATGGCCCGGCCCGAAGGGATGGACCAGGATCGCATGCAGTTCGAGGCCTGCGACCTGCTGCGCGCCATGATGGCCGGAGAGGCTTCTGGCAGCAGTGCACTGCGCGCCTCCCACCTGCTGGCTGCGCGCGCCCATATCGACGAGCATCTGCACCG
Organism: Comamonas sp.; assembly: GCA_031277805.1. Taxonomy (GTDB): domain Bacteria; phylum Pseudomonadota; class Gammaproteobacteria; order Burkholderiales; family Burkholderiaceae_C; genus Comamonas. The sequence goes on from JAITLR010000014.1 coordinate 18,429, forward strand.
CCATTCGCTGGACGCGAACGAAGTGGCGGCAGTTGCAGGCGTCTCCCTGCGGCACCTGAACCGCCTGCTGCAGGCCGAGGAGCGCAGCGTGACCCAGCTGATTCTTGAGCGCCGCCTGGAACGCGCGGCCATGGAGTTGCGCCAGGCTGCGCTGGGCCGCTACAGCATTGCCGAAATCGCCTACCGCTGCGGCTTCGCCAGCCAGGCCCACTTTTCGCGCACATTCCGCTCACATCACGGCATGACACCTACGCAGATGCGCGAGCAGCCCGGACAATGCCGAGCTGCCGCTTAACAACACGCCGAGCCGCCATGCCGGTAGCTCAAGAACTCCCGGCAAAAGCATCAGCTCAGAGACTCAGATGCCAGCCGGCTGCTGCGGCTGCACCAGCACCTTGATGGCGTCTCCGGCAGAGGCCAACCGCTCGAAACCATCGCGTATGGCGGTTTCCAGTGACACGGTATGGGTCACGATTCGCTCGGCATTCACGGCTCCGGAAGCCATCAGCCCCAGCAGTTCGGGATACAGACCGCGATAGCCTACGCTGGAGGTGATGCGCAGTTCGCGGTTGACCAGATCGAAGGTATCAATGCTCGCCTCGGGCATCAGCCCCAGCAGCACGGCTTCGCCGCCCTTGCTCAGCACACCGAGAGCGCCTTTCAACGTTTCTGCCCGGCCCACGGCTTCGAACGACACCGGAACGCCTGCCCCGCCCGTGAGCTCACGTACCTTCCGCACCACATCGCCATGACTGGCATCAACTGTGTCGCTGGCACCCACCTCGCTGGCCAGTTGCAGACGCCGGGGATCTATATCGACGGCAATGATCCGGCCGGCCCCATGATGCCTGGCCATCATTACCAGCAGCAGGCCGATGGCCCCCATGCCGAAGATGACGCAGTCGTCACCGGGGCGCAACGCGCTTTGGCGCACGCCATGCAATGCCACAGCGGCGGGTTCGGCCACCGCAGCCTGCCTGAAACTCAGTGACCGGGGCAGCATATGCGCCATGTAGGCGGGCACCACGGCCTCCTCCGCCATCCCGCCATCCCCCATGAGTCCGACAAAGCCCATGGATTCGCAAAGGTTGTAGCGCCCCTCACGGCAATAGGTGCAGTGGCCGCAGCGGTACTCCGGCTCCACGGCAACCCTGTCTCCCACCTGCAACCCTGCCACATCCGTCGCTGTCTCCAGGACGGTGCCGCAGAATTCGTGGCCGATGACGATGGGTGCAACGCTGTTCGACAAGGGATGCGGAGCGCTGACCGGTATCGAATCCGGCCCATGCAGATATTCATGCATGTCGCTGCCGCAGATTCCGCAATACGCCACTTTGATACGGATTTCACCGGTCTTCAGAGGCCTGCGCTCCATGATTTCCAGGCGCAGATCGCGCGCGCCGTGCCATTTCAGAGCTTTCATGCCTGCGACTCCTCCAATGCGGTAGCTCGCACGCCACCGCCTACGCGCCGGGGCGCTGTTTCAACCAGGCCCAGGGAAAGCATGCCTGCCAGCAAAGCTCCCGCTGCTGCCACCCACATCACCAAGTCCAGCCCCCAACGGTCCGCCGCCAGCCCGGCCAGCGTCGGGGCGACGAAACCACCGATCAACTCGCCAAAACCCATGATCATCCCCAAGGCCGTGGCCATGGCTGCGCGCGGAACGGTCTCGGCGGGAATCGTGGCCATGAAGAGCGTGAAGCAGCCCAGGCCGGTATAGGTCAGCAGCAGCAAGCCGCCCAGCACCACCGGTGATTGCGCGTACAAAAATGCCAACGGGCAGCCCGCTGCGACAAAGGAGAAGAAGATCAGCGCAGGACGGCGACCTATATGGTCCGAGATGGCAGGTACGGCAAAGCCCCAAATGACCCAGGCCACGCCCATACAACTCATGACCGCACTCATCGTGCCCGGCTCGAAACCCTTGGCATTGATCAGATAGGTCGGTGCAAAGGAGATGATGATCACGAACCAGGCCATGAAGACGCAGCTGATCAGCACGCTCAGCCAGATATTGCGTTCACGCAGCAGGGCCCAGCGCGAGCCTGTCGGTACCTCTCCAGGCTGACCATCTGCGCGGTTGCCTTGCGTATTGCGCACATGGCGCCAGATGAGCGCTGCGGCAATCAGCCCCGGGATGCAGGTCAGGTAGAAGGCCGTGCGCCAGCCATAGGCCACTGCCAGCGAGACGATGACCGGCGGCGCAATCACAGCGCCCAGCAGGCCTGCGGACGAGCCCTGCAGCAAGCCCATGTTGAGGCCGCGTCGACTGGGCGTCGAGGCTTCAACCATCAATGTTTGCGACAGCGGCAGCACCGGCCCTTCGGCAAGCCCCATCAACGCCCGCAACAGCAGCAGACCAACAAAGCCGCCCACCAGCCCCGACAAGGCCGAGCACAGGGAGAACATCAGCACCGAAAGAATCAGCACCGTCTTGCGGTTGCCCTTGCGGTCCGTATAAGCCCCGAAGAATGCGCCGGAGGCCGCCCATGCCAGCGCCAGAATGGACGAGAGCATGCCCAGCTGGGCATTGTTCAGATCCAGTTCCTTGGAGACAAAGGGAAATAAAAACGACAGCGCCAGCCGGTCGAAGAACACAATGCCGAAAGTGAAAAAAAGAATGAGCAGCAGCTTGTTCTCGTAGCTCATCCACCCATTCTTCCGGATTCCATATTGAATATTCATGTCTCGCTCCATTCCTTCTTTGGCGTGCTATTTCATTTCCCATGAAATGCCCGCCTTTATTGATGGATTTTTTAATCTGATTTCAGATAATCAACGGAAAAGCGTATCCACGTAATCGGCACCTATGCCGACTTTTTCATAATGCTTGCGACATAGATCGATATAGCTGTGAACGTCAAAATACCCATCCGGTTTGCCGTCCTCATCCAGCCAGATCAACGGCCCCTTGACGATAAAGAATGCGCGCATGGGCTGCTCGTGTTCATAGGCCACCAGCGTATGGCCTTCGCCAGGTGTCTCGTAAACAAAGTCTCCGGCCTGCGCTGTCCAGTCATGCTCAAGATACCCCCATTTCCCGGAGATGGTGTAGGCGAATACTTCGTGAGGGTGGTAGTGCCGGTTCACGAGGCCGGCTTCCTTGGCCAGCAGAATATCGCACCACTTGTTCTGCGATGGAGAAATCCAGAGAGGTCGAGAGAAAACAGTTTCAGTGAACGGAACGTAATAGCGCTCGTCCTCGGTAGGCGCATTCTGAATATAAACCTCCGGCTGCGCATCGGGTTGAAAGCAATCGGGAATAGGCTTCAGATATTTCCAGAATTCATTCGTGGCTTTCTCGGGCATTTTGTCTCCTTGGATAAAAAATTGACGAACGTCATAATCCTATCCAGCAGAAAACTTCCGTTTAGCCTCTCCCGGACATGGCGTTTGACTCGTTTGGACACGCCTTGAAAGAACCCGGCTGGGCACGAATACGGCCAGGCCCACCGCAGCAGATCACCACCACCACGCGCAATATCTGAAACGGTCAGAACCTGACCGAGAATGTCGCCATGGAAATTTCGCGCACATCACACCATCTCGCCGCCGTCGGTATCGCACTGGGCACCCTGCTGCTGGCCGGCTGCACCACACTGCCCGGCGGCAATTACGCTGTTTCGCAACAGACAGCCCCATCGCAGTCCACGCCGCCAGTCGAACCGGAGTCATCGCCTGCGAGCGATCAACGCTCGGACTGGCCAGCCTGGGTACTTTCCGATTGCACGCCCTCCAGCCAGATGGACCCCGGCCCGCAGGCTCGTTACCGCAAGTCGCCGGTCATCCGCGCCAACTGGTTTCCCGATGGCCTGCGCACCCTGGTTGTATTTCGGCTCGAAGTGACACCCCAGGGCGAATTGGGACGAGTGGCCTATCTGCCCGCCGATACCGACCCGCGCATCGTGAAAGCCATCACGCAATCGCTCAAAAGCTGGAAGTTCAAGCCCGGCATGCGCCAGGGCCAGGCTGTCACCAGTTGCGTCGAGCAGCCCTATGAGCTGATCTTTCCACCCCATCCTGAGCCTGCAGCCTCGGACAGCGCACCCTAGGCCATTTACGCCCTCACCCAAGGGGCACAGGCGCTGACTGCTCTTGTTTTTCTTTTATCGGAAACCCCATATCTCGCAAATTGCAGTGGTGCGGCCCGGTGTTGGGCCGCTAGAATTCGTTGGTCAGGAGAGAGTGCCAGCGGCTTCAAGCCGTCCGGCACCGCCGAAGGCGCAGATAGCTCATCGCTGCTGTCAAAACGCTCAGGCAAAAGGACTGACAAGCGCTGCAGGCCGATAAGGCCCAGCGTTCCTTGCTGGAGAGAGATATCAGACACCGGCGCTGACATCCACCGAAGGAGCAAACCACTCGTATTGAGCGGGTGGTGAATCTCTCAGGTAAAGCGGACAGCAGGACAAGCCCGCCATTCACGGCATGACCATTTGGGGTTCAGCCGTGCATGGCCACTCATTTTGGTTTGACCACCGGAGCGCTTGCCTGTGACTGCCGCCACTTCTTCCGATGCCGATCTGCGTTCCACACCTCTGTTGGCCCTGCACCAGAAACTGGGAGCCCGCATGGTGCCGTTTGCCGGTTACTCCATGCCCGTGCAATACCCGCAAGGCCTGATGGCCGAACATTTGCATACCCGCAAGGCCGCGGGCCTGTTCGACGTTTCCCACATGGGCCAGCTCGTGCTGCGCGGGCCAGATGCCGCCACTGCTCTCGAGTCGCTGATGCCCGTGGATGTCATCGGACTGGGTCTGCACAAGCAGCGCTACGGTCTGCTGCTCAATGAGCAAGGCGGCATTCTGGACGACCTGATGTTCGTCAATCGCGGCGATGACTTGTTCCTTATCGTCAACGGTGCCTGCAAAGAGGCCGATATCGCCCATATCCAGAACCGTATCGGCAACCGCTGTGAGGTCGTCCCCCTGCCCGATCGCGCTCTGCTGGCGCTGCAAGGCCCCCAGGCAGTCAGCGTGCTCGAGCGCCTGATTCCGGGCGTCAGCGCCCTGGTCTTCATGACCGGTAATCACTTTGACTGGCAAGGCCATGCGCTCTACATCACGCGCAGCGGCTATACGGGCGAGGACGGCTTTGAAATTTCACTGCCCGATGATGCTGCCCAAGCCTTTGCCGAAGCCCTGCTGGCTCAGCCCGAAGTGGCGCCTGTGGGCCTGGGCGCGCGCAATTCGCTGCGCCTGGAGGCGGGATTGTGCCTCTATGGCAATGACATAGACACAACGACTACCCCGGTGGAAGGCGCACTGAACTGGGCCATCCAGAAAGTGCGCCGCAGCGGTGGCGAGCGCGAAGGCGGCTTTCCCGGTGCAGCTATCGTGCTGGAGCTGTTGCAGAATCCGGGGCAACTCAAGCGCAGGCGCGTGGGCCTGATCGCACTCGAGCGCATTCCCGTGCGCGAACCTGCTGTGCTGGAAAACATGGACGGTCAGCATATCGGCCACATCACCAGCGGCCTGCTCAGCCCCACGCTGAACCAGCCCGTGGCACTGGCCTATGTAGAGCCTGATTACGCGAACGCTGGCACTGAGATCTTTGCCATGGTGCGCGGCAAGCCCGTGCCCATGAAGGTTGTGGCCACGCCGTTCGTGCCCACCAACTACTTCCGCGGTTAGTCCTGCCCACGTGCAAGAGACAGGCCAGTTTGCCGAACAGTGCTCAGAACGCCGCTAAAGTGCGCACTGGACCTTTCTCAAATCTCTGATTCCCCCCGAATCCCCCATCTGGAGCTTCCATGAGCATCAAGTTTTCCAAAGAACACGAGTGGATCAACGCCGCTGACACCAACGCCGCCATCGTCGGCATCACCGTCCATGCGCAAGACGCACTGGGCGATGTGGTGTTTGTGGACCTGCCTGCCGTGGGCGCCACCTTCAAGGCGGGCGATGTAGCCGGCGTGGTCGAGTCCGTCAAGGCCGCCGCCGATGTCTATATGCCGGTGACTGGCGAAATCGTCGAAGTCAACGAAGCCCTGCGCGAAGACCCGTCCCTGGCCAACAGCGACCCTCTGAACACCGGCTGGTTCTTCAAGGTCAAGATGAGCAATGCGGGCGAGCTCGACGGCCTGATGGAAGAGACCGCCTACAACGATTTCGCCAAGGACAACTAAGCGTATCAACGGCCCTCGCATTGCGAAGGCCGTTTTTGCATGCAGCCATGAGCACCACTTTGTATTTCGACGACTCTGAAGTCGGCCTTGCCCGCGACACCAGCCACCCGGCTTTTGTGCGCATTGCAGGTCAGGACTTCTATTACGACTGCGGCGATGATTTCAGCCCTTTCGGCAATGACGACGGCAGCGACACCCTGGCCGCCCTTGAAGAGTGGTATCAGGAGCAGGCGGACGGCAAGCCCGCCCAGGCTTCGCGCTTTCTGCGCCAGCAGCTGAGCGACTGGGATCTGCCCGTACCCAAAGACATGCTGGCTCGCAGCGATGCGGCCAAGACCCAATGGCTGGCTCGCGACGACATGAACCAGAGCTATCTGCGTTCGGTCTGCCGCGCACATGTGGCCACTGCCTTTGGCCAGCTCAAGATCACCGGCAGCATCGATGCCGATCTGCAAAAACATGCCCTGCTTGCCCTGTCCTGCCAGCAATGGTTGAACACCGTGGCACGCAGCAAATACCCCGATTGGGAATATGCCGACCAGGAAAGCGAACGCCTGGCCCTGATGAACACCGCGCTGGAACAGGCCAGCGCTGCTTGAAGCACCGGCCGCATGCCCTGAGGCATACGGCATTCACGCATGCCTAGCATGCAAACCGTCAGTCACAGTATTTGAGAATAGGTCCCTCCCATGCTGATGTCGCCTCCCGCCCCTGTCGCCTCGCTGGAATCTCTGGAAAACGCGAGCGAATTCATTCCCCGCCATATCGGCCCAGACGCCGATGAGCAGCAGAAAATGCTGGCCGCCATCGGCAAGCCCACACTGGATGCCCTGATTCGCGATGTGATGCCCGACTCCATCGCTCGTGCCAGGCCCATGGATCTTCCAGCTCCGGTGACCGAAGCTGCTGCACTGGGCGAACTCAAGGCCATCGCCAGCAAGAACAAGGTTCTGAAAAGTTTTATCGGCCAGGGTTACTACGGCACGCACACACCCGGCGTCATCCTGCGCAACATCCTCGAGAACCCCGCCTGGTACACGGCCTACACCCCCTATCAGGCCGAGATTTCGCAGGGCCGCATGGAGGCACTGGTCAACTTCCAGACCATGGTGACCGACCTGACCGGCATGCCCATCGCCAATGCGTCGATGCTGGACGAGGCTACGGCCGCCGCCGAGGCCATGACGCTGGCCAAGCGCTCGGCCAAGTCCAAAAGCAACCGCATTGTGCTGGCCGGTGATGTGCACCCGCAGACAATTGAGGTCATTCAGACCCGCGCCCAGCCCATCGGTATCGAGGTGCTGGTAGCCAACAGCAAGCAGGAATGGGAAGCCGCTTTGGCAGGTGACTTCTTTGCCGCCGTCATTCAGTACCCTGCTTCAAGCGGCTGGATTGTGGACTGGAAGGCGGATGTGGACGCCATCCACGCCAAGCAGGCGGCCGCCATCGTCGCCACCGATCTGCTGGCTCTGACCCTGCTGACACCGCCCGGCGAATGGGATGCCGACATTGTGGTGGGCAATACCCAGCGCTTTGGCATGCCCATGGGCGCGGGCGGCCCACACGCCGCCTTCATGGCCTGCCGTGACGAATACAAGCGCTCATTGCCCGGCCGTCTGGTGGGAGTCAGCGTCGATGTACACGGCAAGCCCGCCTACCGCCTGGCGTTGCAGACGCGCGAACAGCATATCCGCCGCGAAAAAGCCACCTCCAATATCTGCACGGCCCAGGTACTGCCTGCCGTCATCGCCAGCATGTATGCCGTCTACCACGGCCCACAGGGCATCAAACGTATCGCCCAGCGCGTGGCGCGCTTCACGGCCATCCTGAGCCGCGGTCTGGCGCAACTGGGCTATACGGCCCACCACCATGACACCGCTTTTGACACCATCAGTCTGCACACCAGGGATGCTACCGACTCCATAGCTTCTCGCGCAGTCGCCAAGGGCGCCAACCTGCGAAAAGCCTGGAATGAATATCTGTGCATCAGCCTGGACGAAACCACGACCCGCGCCGATGTGGAACTGATCTGGAGCATCTTTGCCAAGGACGGCCAGCAACTCCCCACCATCGAAGCCATGGACGAAGGCCCGGCCTCGCTGATACCCGAAGCCCTGCAGCGCAGCTCTGCCTATCTGAGCCACCCGGTCTTCAACACCCACCACTCCGAAACCGCCATGCTGCGCTATATCCGCAGCCTGAGCGACAAGGACTTGGCGCTGGACCGCAGCATGATCCCACTGGGCTCTTGCACCATGAAGCTCAACGCCACCAGCGAGATGATTCCCATCACCTGGCCAGCGTTCGCCGACATCCACCCGTTTGCGCCCTCCAACCAGCTGCAAGGCTATGCCGAGCTGGACCGGCAGTTGCGGGACTGGCTGTGTCAGGCCACGGGCTACGCGGGCATCAGCCTGCAGCCCAATGCGGGCAGCCAGGGCGAATACGCAGGTCTGCTGGCCATCAAGGCTTTCCATGAGTCACGCGGTGAAGCGCATCGCAATATCTGCCTGATTCCATCGAGTGCCCACGGTACCAACCCCGCCAGCGCACAGATGGTGGGCCTGCAGGTCGTCGTCACCAAGTGCGACGACAACGGCAATGTGGACATGGACGATCTGAGGGCCAAGTGCGAGCAGCACAGCACCAATCTGGCCTGCATCATGATCACCTACCCCAGCACGCACGGCGTGTTCGAGACCCAGGTGAAAGAGCTGTGCCAGCTGGTGCACAGCCATGGCGGTCGCGTCTATGTGGACGGTGCCAATATGAACGCCCTGGTCGGCCTGGCCGCACCTGGCGAATTCGGCGGCGATGTGAGCCACCTGAATCTGCACAAGACCTTCTGCATTCCCCATGGCGGCGGCGGTCCTGGCGTGGGCCCCGTCTGCGTGGTGGAAGACCTGGTGCCCTTTCTGCCTGGCCATGTCACGGCTGGAGACATTCGCAAAGTAGGCGCTGTCAGCGCGGCCCCCCTGGGCAATGCGGCTGTTTTGCCAATCAGCTGGATGTACATCCGCATGATGGGCGAGCCGGGCCTGAAACTGGCGACCGAGACCGCCATCCTCAACGCCAACTACATCAGCGCACGCCTCAAGGACCACTTCCCCACCTTGTACGCGGGCGAGTATGGCCATGTGGCACACGAATGCATCGTGGATCTGCGCCACTTCAAGGAAACCTGCGGCGTGATGGCCGAAGACGTGGCCAAGCGCCTGATCGACTACGGCTTCCATGCGCCCACGCTGTCCTTTCCGGTGCCCAACACCTTGATGGTGGAGCCCACGGAGAGTGAAAGCCTTTACGAACTGGACCGCTTTATCGACGCCATGATCGCCATTCGTGCCGAGATCGCGGAGATCGAAGCCGGCAAGCAACCCCAGGACGACAATCTGCTCAAGAACGCACCGCACACGGCGCAAGCCTTGCTGGCCGCAGACTGGAACCACGGCTACAGCCGCGAAGCCGCGGCCTATCCCGTACCCGCCCTGCGCCGCGCCAAGTACTGGAGCCCCGTGGGTCGCGTGGACAACGTCTATGGCGACCGCAATCTGTTCTGCAGCTGCGTGCCTATGGAAAGCTTTGCGGACTCCGCCAGGTAAGCAGGCAGTGGCGCGGGCAAGCAACTCGCGCCACTGGCTCATTTCTGCGCCATTCGAACGGCCCAATCCGTCAGTCTGGCTGCCCAGCCATAAAGTATTTTTGAGATAAAAATAGCCTTAATTTCAATACCAAAGAGCGCAGCAAGCTGCAAAACTTGAAGCGAAATTAAGACCTACGCCAAATAGCTCAGCTGCTTGACCTGCCCAGGCAATACCAGACAGCCCCAAGAGCAAGCGCTTGTGACGCGCCTCATTGGCAGCTTACACTGCCAGTCCTATCCAAGCCTGCGGGTCCGCAGCCCCATGTCTTCGCCCTCCTCATCACCCGACCTGCCCACCGGCCTTACCGACCCAGCCTCCGCCGAGCCTGTGGAGCTGCCTTTGCACGCGCTGCTCTCGCCCATTGGTGTGGCAACGGGCAGTGCGACAGAAATTCGCCCCATCATCCCCGAGGACGACGACCCGCTGCATGCTCTGGTCGCGGAGCTGCGCAACTACCAGCACGAGCTGGAGCTGCAAAACGAGGTGCTTAATTACAGCCAGGCCGTGGCCGAGAGTGCCTCGGAACGCTTCGAGACCCTGTTTGCCAGCATTCCGCTGCCACTGCTGGTGGTCGACGAGTACGACCTGGTGGTGCAGGCCAACGCCATGGCCCATCGCGCTTTTCAGCCCACGGAAAAAGACCGGCTGCTGATCAACTTCAAGCCCTTTGTCCATGAGCAGGATGCGTTGCGCGTTGAGCAGGCCTTTGAGCACGCCCGCAGCACAGGGCGTGCGGAAGTACACGAGGTCGTCTTCCAGATCACCGACAACGAGCAACTGCGTGGAGACCTGCATGTAGCTGGCGTCGCCGTACCTCAGCAAAGCGGCCCGTCCACGCTGCAATACCTGTGTGCCGTCGTCAATCAAGGCCCCTTGCTGGCCGAGCGCCAGGCCCTGCAAGAGCGCAACCAGCAGCTCTATGCCAGCGAGCGGCGGCTGGAGTCGGTCATCAACTCGGCGCTGGACGCCATCATCTGTCTGGACAGTCGCCAGCGCATCACGGTCTTCAACCCGACCGCGGCGGCCTTGTTTCTGTGCTCCCCCAACGACGCGCTGGGCAAGCCGCTGGAGCAGTTTCTACCCGACGCTTCACGTGCCCTGGCTTTTGCACCGCTGACCACCCAGGCAGTGCTTGGCGAGATGACAGGCCTCACTTCCAACGGGCTTGAGATTCCGGTCGAGGTCAGCATCTCGTTCGAGCGCCACGCCAATGGCGACACCACCACGGTCTTTGCCCGTGACCTGACCAGCCGCAAGCGCGCCGAAGCCCAGCGCGGTGCGCTGGAAAACCAGCTGCGCGAATCACACAAGATGCAGGCCGTAGGCACCATGGCTGGCGGCATTGCCCACGATTTCAACAATATCGTAGGAGCTATTCTCGGCAATGTGGAGCTTGCCAAGGCCGACTGCCTGGACAACCCCGCGGCTCAGGAGAGCCTGCGCGAGATTGAGAAGGCCGGTCGCCGTGCCCGCGATCTGGTGCGCCAGATCCTGACTTTCAGCCGCAACGACCAACCCGAGCGTCGGCCGGTGCAGGTACGCGAGATCATGCTGGATACGGCCAGGCTGTTGCGCGTGTCGCTGCCGCCCGCCATCGAGCTGCAAGTACACGACCCTGTCGGCAAGCTACCCCTGCTGCTGGCCGACCCCACGCAAGTGGAGCAAGCGCTGTTCAACCTCTGCAACAACGCCATGCAGGCTCTGGGCGATGAGCGCGGCGAGATTCAGCTCAAGGTGTTTTGCCTGACTCCCGACAGCTATCACTGTGAGCGCATGGGCCTGCCCGTTGCCGAATACATGGTCTTCATGGTTCAGGATTCAGGCCCCGGCATGGATGCCACCACCCAGCGCCGTATCTTCGAGCCCTTTTTCACCACCAAACCCGTGGGCCAGGGCACGGGACTGGGCCTGTCCGTGGTCCATGGCGTCATGCGCACCCATGGCGGTGCTGTCGACGTACACAGCGAGCCTGGCCATGGCAGCTGTTTCATGCTGTATTTTCCGGTCTCCGCCGACTGCCCGGCCGAGCAGAGCGTCCCCTCTTCCGCCCCTGCCGCCAGCTCGCCTGTCACACCCAACCCCGCAGCGGCCGAGCGCCATGTCATCTATGTGGATGACGATCAGGCCCTGGTCTTTCTGTTCCAGCGTCTGCTGCGCCGCCGCGGCTACCAGGTCAGCGGCTTCACCGACCCCCGCGAGGCCGTGGCCGCATTGCAAGCCGACCCTACACGCTATGACCTGTTGGTGACCGACTACAACATGCCCGGTTTCAGCGGCGTCGATTTGCTCATGCAGGTGCGGGAGATTCATCCCGCGCTGCCCGTGGCTTTGGCATCCGGCTATGTCACGGCCGAAATCGAACAGGCCGCCCTGGCTGCCGGCGCCAAGGCTCTGATCCACAAGCCCAACGATGTGCAGGAGTTCTGCATGACCGTGCACGAACTGCTGAACCCATGACGGACTTGATCTGCCACCATGAAGACGACTGCCTGCTGATTCTCGAAAAGCCTTCCGGTCTGTTATGCGTGCCAGGGCGCGGCCCGGACAAGCAGGACTGTCTGAGCGCCCGTGCCTTGCAGCGCTGGCCCGACGCGCTGGTGGTGCATCGGCTTGATCAAGCCACCTCGGGTCTGGTGTTGATGGCTCGCAATATCGAGGTCCAGCGCCAGCTTGGCCAGGCCTTTGCCGAACGACAGATTCACAAGCGCTATGTCGCCGTGGTCTCCGGCCGGCTGGGCATCGATCACCTCCCCTCAGCCGCATGCAGCGCTCCTTTCGCCAGGGACGCCGAGCAAGAGCAGCCTCGCGGCGAGAGCGCCGTCCTCCACCAAGGGGGAAGCCCCGCAGCGGCTCAGGGGGTATGGAACACAATCGACCTGCCCATCGCCGCCGATTGGGAGCGCAGGCCTTTGCGCGTCATCAACCATGAAACCGGCAAAAGCAGTCAGACCCTATGGAAACTGCTGGGCCACGAAACCAGCGCCAACGGTCGGCCCTGCAGCCGCGTGCTGTTGAGTCCACTGACCGGTCGCACCCACCAGTTGCGTGTGCACATGGCCGCCATCGGTCACTCTATGCTGGGCGACGCCCTGTATGCCGATGAAACAGTGGCTGCCGACGCCCCGCGCCTGCTGCTGCATGCGGCCGAATTGGCGTTCACGCATCCGGTCAGCGGGCAGACACTGCGCCTGCAATCCGCGCCAGACTTTTAATCGGCATCAACACCTGCTTCGACCTGCTTAGCCGCCCTGCCATAAAAAGTTGCTGCGCCGCAACATATCACGTTGATATTGGCATATTTCGGGTGTGAATTGTCTGTTTTTAAGAGCGTTTGCAAACAGGTGCAAATTTACGCCAAGCAATCGCACCCCAAGCTATAGCCTGTTTGCGCTAGCTGCTATGCCCGGCATAGCAAAAAGACAAGCCACACGCCAGCCCCTGCATACCCTGTTGCCTTCGGTAACCACTCGTTTAACCTGAACTTCTTTCTGCAGCCCTGCGCGGCTGCTTTTCTGAATAAACGCTTATCGACGTTGAAGGAAGTCCACATGAACGTTCCGTTCCGTATGCACACTGTTGTTGCTGCCCTGGGCCTGGCTGGCGCCGCCCTGTTCTCCACGGCCCACGCCCAGATCAAGATCGCCCTGGTCATCCCCACGACCGGTGCTCTGACGCAATATGGCGACATGGTCAAGGAAGGCGCAACCACAGCCGTTGAAATGGCCAACGCTGCTGGCGGTATCGGCGGCAAGAAAATCGAGCTGGTGCCCGTGGATGATGCCTGCGAACCCAAGCAAGGCCCTGTGGCCGCCAACCGCGTGGTCAACAGCAAGATCGGCTATGTGGTCGGCCCCGTCTGCTCTGGCGCGTCCATCGCAGCCGCCCCCATCTACAACAACGAAGGCGTGGTGGTCGTGACTCCCTCGGCCACATCGCCCGCACTGACCGACGGCAAGAACTACCACTTCATCTTCCGCACCATTGGCCGCGATGACCAGCAAGGCCCTGCAGCCGCCAAGTTCATCATCAACACCATCAAGCCCAAGAAGGTTGCCGTGCTGCACGACAAGCAGTCCTACGGCCAGGGCATTGCAGCCTCCGTGCGCGACGACCTGAAGAAGGCCAATGTGCCCGTGGCGCTGTTCGAAGGCATCAACGCCGGTGACAGCGATTACTCCGCCGTCATCACCAAGCTCAAGGGCGCTGGCGTGGACTTTGTCTACTACGGCGGCTACCACCCTGAAATGGGCCTGCTGCTGCGCCAGGCCGCCGAGCAAGGCCTGAAGGTCAAGATGATGGGCCCAGAAGGCGTGGGCAATCCTGAAGTCAACGCCATTGCCGGCCCTGCCGTCGAAGGCATGCTGGTGACCCTGCCCGCCGACTTCGCCGCCAACCCCAAGAACGCCGCCGTCGTGAAGGCCTTCCAGGACAAGAAGCGCAATGCTTCGGGCGCCTTCCAGCTGACCTCGTTCGCAGCCACTCAATCGCTGCTGGCCGCCATCAAGGCTGCCGGTGACAACCCCGCCAAGGTGGCGGACTGGATGCACAAGACCACCGGCGTCGAAACCGTGCTGGGCCCCGTTTCCTGGAACAAGCAAGGCGACCTGAACTCCTTCGACTTCCAGGTCTTCCAGTGGCACAAGGACGGCAGCAAGTCCCTGGCCAAGTAATTCCACCGCTTCTTCCGGGTGCGTATGGCCAAGGCCTTATGCCCCGGATGCTTGCTATATGGCCCTCGGGCCTTTTCCTGTTTCAAGGGTGGCATTGCATGTCAGACTTTTTCCCTCAGCTGCTACAACAGCTATTCAACGGGCTCTCACTCGGAGCCATTTACGCCCTGATCGCCATTGGCTACACCATGGTCTACGGCATCATCGGCATGATCAACTTCGCACACGGTGACATCTACATGATCGGGGCCTATATAGGCCTCGTCACTCTTTCAGCGGTGGGCACGCAAAGCGGGCTGCCCGTCTGGGCCATCATCGGCCTGATGCTGGTGGTCTCGGTCTTTGTGACCGGCGTCTACGGCCTGGTCGTGGAACAGGTGGCCTACAAGCCGGTACGCCAGAGCCCGCGCCTTGTGGCGCTGATCTCGGCCATCGGTATGTCCATCTTTCTGCAGAACTGGGTTGCTCTGGGCCAAGGTGCCCGCGACATGGCCGTACCTTCGCTGCTGCCGGGCGCCATCAACTTCCATCTGGGTGACAACTTCGAGATCTTCATCCCCTACACCCGCGTTCTCATCATCGTGGTGACCGTGGTACTGATGATCGCCCTGACCATGTACATCAAGCATTCCCGCATGGGCCGCGCCTCGCGTGCCTGCGCGCAGGACATGCACATGGCCAATCTGCTGGGCATTGACACCAACAAGGTCATCTCCTTCACCTTCATCCTGGGTGCCATGCTGGCTGCCGTGGGCGGTGTGCTGATCGCGCTGGCCGTGGGCAAGCTCAATCCCTTCATCGGCTTCCTTGCCGGCATCAAAGCCTTCACGGCAGCCGTGCTCGGTGGCATCGGCTCCATCCCCGGCGCCATGCTGGGCGGCGTGATCCTGGGCGTGGCGGAAACCTTTGCCGCGGCCTATATCTCGTCGGAATACAAGGACATCGTGGCCTTCGGCCTGCTGGTGACCATCCTGATGTTCCGTCCCTCTGGCCTGCTGGGCAAACCTGAAGTGGAGAAAGTCTGATGAAGTACAGCTTTTCTGCCGCTTTTCGCGACGCGCTGATCGCCACCGTGATGACGGCCATCGTCGTCACTCCCATCTTCAGCCTGCATCTGGAACGCGCCGGCGTGCGCACCGTCATCGCCCCCAACTGGAGCATGACCGGCTGGGCCTGCCTGGCCATCTTCGTCGTGCAACTGCTCAAGCCACTGCTCGCCGGCAAGCTGCCCAAGGTCAATCTGCCAGCCATGCCGCAGATGAAATCTGGCACGCGCAATGTCGTCATCTTCGTGGTGCTGATGATGGCCGCCTCCTGGCCATTCTTCGCGGGCCGCAATGCCGTGGACATCGCAACCCTGGCCATGATCTACGTCATGCTGGGCCTGGGCCTGAACGTGGTGGTCGGCTTTGCCGGTCTGCTGGATCTGGGTTTCGTGGGCTTCTATGCCGTGGGCGCTTATACCTACGCGCTGCTGTTCCACTGGGCGGGCTGGTCGTTCTGGGAGGCCCTGCCTCTGGCCGGTGCCGCCTCGGCTCTGTTCGGCTTCGTGCTGGGCTTTCCCGTGCTGCGCCTGCGCGGCGACTACCTGGCCATCGTGACGCTGGGCTTCGGTGAAATCATCCGCCTGCTGCTGACCAATCTGACCAGCTTCACGGGCGGTCCCGACGGCATCTCCAGCATTCCCAAACCCACGGTGCTGGGCCTGCCCATGACCCGCTCGCCCTTGACCGAAGACGGAACCACCTTCCACCAGTTCTTCGGGCTGGAATTCAACTCCATGCACATGGTGATCTTTCTGTACCTGATGGCACTGCTGCTGGCCATGGTGACGCTGTTCATCAGCAACCGCCTGATCCGCATGCCCATTGGCCGCGCCTGGGAAGCGCTGCGCGAAGACGAAATTGCCTGCCGCTCCCTGGGCCTCAACCCCATGAAGATCAAGCTCTCGGCCTTCACGCTGGGCGCCATGTTCGCGGGTTTTGGCGGCGCCTTCTTTGCCGCGCGCCAGGGCATCGTCAACCCCGAATCCTTCACCTTCATCGAGTCGGCCCTGATCCTGGCCATCGTGGTGCTGGGTGGCATGGGCTCGCAGCTGGGCGTGATCATTGCGGCCATCATCCTGACCGTACTGCCCGAGCTGGCCCGCGAGTTCTCAGAGTACCGCATGCTGATCTTCGGCCTGGTCATGATTCTCATGATGGTCTGGCGTCCGCAAGGTCTGCTGCCCATGAAGCGCCACCAGGTGGAGGTGAAGTCATGAAGCTGCACCCGAACGCTATCAATTCAATAACTACAACCACAGGCAGGACAAGCGCATGAGCGAGTATTTGCTGGAAGTCAAAGACCTGTGCATGCGCTTCGGCGGCCTGCTGGCCGTGGACAGCGTGGGCTTTAACGTGCGCCCGCAGGAAGTGTTTGCCATCATCGGCCCCAATGGCGCGGGCAAGACCACGGTGTTCAACTGCATCAGCGGTTTCTACCAGCCTTCGGGAGGCTCCGTGGTGCTGGGCGGGCAAAGCATTGCCGGGCAGAGCAGCCACCAGGTGGCCAACCATGGCGTCGTGCGCACCTTTCAGAACGTGCGTCTGTTCAAGCACATGACGGCGCTGGAAAACCTGCTGGTGGCTCAGCACCGCCAGTCCAGGGCCACTCTGCTGGGCGGCCTGTTCAACACCCCTGGCTATCGCCGGGCCGAACAGGAGAAGATCGACAATGCCCTGCAATGGCTGGATGTCATGGGCCTGCGCCAGTTCGCCAACCGCGAGGCTGGCAATCTGGCCTATGGCCACCAGCGCCGCCTGGAGATTGCGCGTTGCATGATCACCAAGCCCCGCGTGCTGATGCTGGACGAGCCCGCTGCGGGCCTGAACCCGCAGGAAAAGAAAGACCTGCAGCAACTCATCGACCAGCTGCGCCAGCAATATGGCGTGGCCGTACTGCTGATCGAGCACGATATGAGCCTGGTCATGGGCGTGTCCGAGCGCATTCTGGTCATGGAATATGGCAAGCCCATCGCCATGGGCCTGCCCGAAGCCATTCGCAATGATGAACGGGTCATCAAGGCCTATCTTGGAGAAGCCTGATGAGCCAGCATATGTTGCAACTGGAGCAGGTCTCCACCCACTACGGCGCCATCTGTGCGGTCAACCAGGTCAGCCTGCATGTCAACCAGGGCGAGATCGTCACCCTGATCGGCAGCAACGGCGCGGGCAAGACTTCGCTTTTGATGACGGTCTGCGGCAACCCGCGTGCCAGCAGCGGGCGCATTGTGTTCGAGGGCGAGGACATCACCCAGATGTCCACCCACCACATCATGCGCCGCGGCATTGCCATCTCGCCCGAAGGCCGCCGTGTCTTCAAGGACCTGACGGTGACCGAGAACCTGCAGATGGGCGGATTTTTCCTGAGCAAGGCCGAGATTGCCGAAGGCATAGAGCATGTGTTCCAGCTCTTCCCTCGCCTCAAGGAGCGTGCCTTGCAACGCTCGGGCACCATGTCGGGCGGCGAGCAGCAGATGCTGGCCATTGGCCGCGCACTGATGAGCAAGCCGCGCCTGCTGTTGCTCGATGAGCCCACGCTGGGTCTGGCACCGCTGATCATTGCGCAGATCTTCGAGATCATCCAGACCATCCGCGCTGCGGGTGTGACGGTGTTTCTCGTCGAGCAGAACGCCAACCGTGCACTGCAGATTGCCGATCGCGGCTATGTGCTGGAAACAGGCAAGGTGGTACTGGAGGACAGCGGCGCCAACCTGCTGACCAACGATGAGGTACGCAAGGCTTACCTGGGCCACTGACAGCAGCAAGGGCTCAATCACCCGCGCTCACGGGCCTGGCCGAGAAACTCTCTGCCAGGCCTCTTTTTTTGCGGTCATGAACCCCCTTAAGATGGCCCGTATGACCAAGCATTTGACGATTCTGACCGGCGGCTCCCGCGGCATGGGGCTGGCCATGGGCCAGCAGCTGCTGCAAAAAGGCCATCACCTTCTGAGCATCTCGCGCAAGACAAGTTCCGAGCTGGCAACCTTTGCCAGCCATGCCGACCAGCTCCTTCAATGGGAGCAGGACCTGGCCCAGAGCACTGCCGCAGCGCAGCGCCTGTCGGCCTGGATCGGCACCCTCAAAAGCGCCGACTGGGCCAGCATCACCCTGATCAACAACGCAGGCACGATCCCCCGGATTGCGCCACTGTCACAGCTGCCTGCTGCAGACATGATCAATGCACTGCGTGTGGGACTGGAAGCACCCATGACCATGACTGCGGCGTTTCTGGCTGCCACCGAAGGCTGGAACACACCCCGCAAGGTGCTCAACATCTCCTCGGGTCTGGGCCGCCGCGCCATGGCCTCGCAGACCAGCTACTGCACGGCCAAGGCCGGCATGGACCAGTTCAGCAGTTGCGTGGCTCTGGAAGAAGCGGCCAAGCCCCATGGGGCAAAGATCGTGTCTCTGGCGCCCGGCGTCATCGATACCGATATGCAAGTGCATTTGCGCAGCGCCGCCAGCGATGACTTCCCTGACGTGCAGCGCTTTGCCCAGCTGCATTCAGCAGGCCAGCTGACTTCAGCCAAGGACGCTGCCGCTCGCGTGCTGGCCTGGCTGGAGCGTGCAGACTTCGGCGAGCAGGTTGTGGCCGACGTGCGCAATCCCTGACACGCGCGCCCACACTCATCAAAAGCATAGCTGTCCACGCGGCTCACATCTGCGCTGACAGCTATTTTTGCTTCGAATGCCAACAGCCTGTCTGTACATACGCCGGCAGCAGCAATCCGCATGGCAGAATGTTTCACTTGTTTTGAAGTCAGTGCCTGCGCTGAACTGCAAGACCGCAATCCGCGCCGTGGGCCACATCGGCAGCGATACCTGATCGGAACGCTGCCACCGTGCTAGCTTTTGCAGCCACCCTGCAAGGCAGCGCGCGCGACTGCCAACCCGCCATGCCGGTACCGCATGGCGCAGGTCTCTTCGGTAAAGACAAATACCCATTGATGGCGGAACCACCCTCCCCGATCATCGAAAAGCCCACCTTCCGTGACTTGGCCCCAGGGCCAGGAGCGTTCCTATTCCCGCATATCCCGAATATTGCGCACTGAGACACTCCGACCTGACTGCCGTTCGCGTCCGTTTTCTCACCCTGCCATAAGCCGGGTGCCGAGGCTGCCGCACACCCTTACCGTCTCTGGAGTTTCTTTTTCATGTTTCGCCAACTGATCACCTGCACTGCCATGGTTGCGGCTACTGGCCTGAGCTTTTCCGCCGCCGCACAAGACCCCGCCAAGGACTATCCGAACAAGCCTGTTCGTATGATCGTCCCCTTCCCGCCAGGTGGAGGTACCGACATCCTCTCGCGCGTGATCTCCAACAAGCTCACCGAAGTCAGCCACTGGACCGTGGTGCCCGACAACCGCGCAGGTGCAGGTGGCACCATCGGCATCACCGAAGCCGTGAAAGCCGCCCCCACAGGCTACGACATGGTCATGGGCCAGAAGGACAATGTGGTTCTGGGCCCCTATCTGTACAAAAGCCTGCCCTGGAACCCCACCAAGGACCTGACTCCCGTGGCCCATGTGGCCTACACCCCCATCGTCATCGCCACGGCCGCCAACTCGCCCTACAAGACGCTGGCAGATGTGGTGGCCGCCGCCAAGAAGAACCCCGCCAAGATCACCTATGGCTCCCCCGGCAACGGCACCAGCATTCATCTGGCTGGCGTGATGCTGGAAAAGGCCTCGGGCATACAGCTGACCCATGTGCCTTACAAGGGCTCCAATCCGGCCATGATGGATGCGCTGGCCGGCAATGTGGATCTGCTGGTGTCTTCCGTGCCTTCGGCCATTGCCCAGATCAAATCGGGCAAGCTGCGCGCCATTGCCGTGACCTCGGCAGCCCGCTCGTCCTCGTTGCCCGATACGCCCACCTTGGCCGAATCCGGCCTCAAGGGCTTCAACGTGAGCACCTGGTACGGCATCTTCATGCCCAGGAACACGCCAACGCCCATCGTGAACAAGGTCAATGCCGAAGTGAACAAGCTGCTGGCCATGCCCGAAGTCAAGGAAGCCATCCTGACCCAGGGCGCCGAGCCCCAGGCCATGAGCGTGGAAGCCTTCAACAAATTCTTCCAGGCAGACTTCAAGGCCAACAAGGCCATCGTTGAGGCTTCTGGCGCAAGCATTCAATAACCCCCTGAGCGGCTGCGCCGCGAGGCGGCTCTTGCTTGCTGCCTCTGACTTGGAGCATGGCAGTTTGATAGCTTGCGCCCAGTGGTTCAAAGCCGCTCTTGTAAAAAGAAAGACCTCTTGCGAGGTCTTTCTTTTTGTAGCCATTGGGAATATGCGCTTATTCGCGTACGACAAGCACCGGGATTTTGACGGCGCCCAGCACGCGCTGGGTGACGCTGCCCAGCATCAGCTTCTCCAGGCCGCGGCGGCCCTGGGAACCCATGACGATCAGATCTGCCCCCACGCTGTCCATGGTGTTGACGATGCCTTCGTGCACGGCATGACCTTCGCCGACCAGGGTGTTCACTGTCACGCCTTCGGCTTCCATGATGGACTTGACTGCGTCGAGGGCCGTGTTGGCTTCTGCGGTGGCAGCGCTCAAATATTGCGACTGGCCATAGGCGAAATCGGCTCCCACGCCGGTGAAGGGATAGGGGTCGACCACATACACCGCCGTCACGGCACTGCCAAAGACCTTCGAGAGTTCTGCTGCCTTGCGCGCAGCCAGCAACGAGGGTTTGGAGCCGTCAACCGGAACCAGGATGTGATTGAACATGGACATGGGCTTCTCCTTGGTAGCTTGGCGGTTCTGCATGCAGGCACCGCCGTTTCAATAAAGCAAGTCTGCCCCTATCATGCCCCAGCGTCCTGACCTGTATCAACCCCAAGAGGAGATCAATGGCGCAATGGCTTAAAGGCAAACATGCGCTGCGTCATAGGCGTAGCACTTGTCCAGCAGCTTGTGCGATTTGTCGGTGATGGTGATGCGCGAGCCATCGGGGCGCAGCAGCGAGACATGCTTGAACGCAGGCTCATTGGGCTGGCTTGGTGCGTCGCGGCGCACGGACCAGTCCTCCCTCACCGGGCCCGATGGCAGCTCCAGCGTTACCTGAATTTCCTTGGTGTCGTCCGCCAGACGAATGCATTTGGCACCATCGACCACGGAGACGGCACCGGCCGGAGCGGCCAATCCATACGGACATTCCTGCAGACCATGAATCGGTACTGCCGCATCGTTCACCGTGATTTCCAGACCGTTGCGAAAGTAGATCGTCGGCTCCTTGAAGGAGGCCTTCACGGAATGGTCTTCAGAGGGTGTGCAGGCTGCGATGACAGCAAGAGCGGCAAGCGAGGTCAGTAAAAAAGCAGGAAAACGTATCATGCAAAAACAGCTGCACACAATGCGCAGCCCGGGCCCGTTGGAGTTGGTGTGAAGTTATCGCTTGAGGTTGGCCACCTGGGTTTTCTTGGCTTGACAACATCAAGGTGGCGCATCATGCCGCAGAAATGCGTGACTCTTTGTTAACTACACACCGAACATTTTTATTCAGGCCGCCTGCTCCTCTGCCCCCTGGAAGTTGCCCCGCCTGTAGGTAAGCACCAGGGTATCGCGCACGCCACTCTCGCCCAAGGGCTGGATCGGCGTGGTTTCATGAATCATCCGGGCATCATCGAGCAGCAGCACAGACCAGGGCTCGGTCAAGGTAAAGCGCTGGCCGCTGGGACCCGTCGCCTCAAAGACGCGCGTCTCGCCGCCTTTGACGCCCTGGCGTTGCACCACCACCACCACCACCAGGTCCACGCCATCGCGGTGGGCACCTTCGGGTGTTGGGCGGCCGATACCATCCGCCGTATCGATACGGAACTGGTGCGCCTCCACAAACCATTGCTCATGCTGGCCTGCCGGGCAGAACACCTCGTCCGACAGCTCGGCCAGCGACTGCAGCATATGCTCCCAGACCTGGCTTTGCACTGTGGCCGCCTCCATGGGGGCAAACAAGCGCTGCATGCCCCCGTGCAATGCGTTGTATTCCACGGGCTGCCAGTGCGCGCGATGCGGTACCTGGGTCAGCTCATCCGATCCGGCTACAAAGCAGGAATGGCGGCGGCGTCGATAGCGGCCACCATCCTTGAGAAATTCATCGGGAGGCAACGCCTGCCAGTCGGCACTCAAAGCCTGCAGTTCTTCGAGATTCACGCCCATCCACTGCGCAAAATCATCGGGCTTCAGTACGGCAAAACCCTGAGCACGCAGGGACTGAGCAGCATCGCATGCCGCTGTGTAGGGAGGAAGAAACGAGATATGCGCCATAAGGTCGGCTAGCTTACTCCCGTGCGCGTCCTGGAAGTCCAGCCTCAACAGCAAAATTTACGCAAGGCTGCATCAACCAAATTGCATGGATGAAAAAACTGCCTGCATTCCTAGTGAATGCAGGTAGCCAAGGGCGAGCCTCGGATCTGAAGCCCGCCATTCATCACAACAGTGATGAGAGCAATGGGGTTGGCAAATTACACCAGCGGCAGGCCCACGTAGTTTTCGGCCAGCGAGGTTGAGCCCGCTTCGGAATGGACGATGTAGTCCAGCTCGGCTTCCTGCACCTTGGTATTGAACTCGCCCTCATTGGGAAAGTTGTGCAGCATGGAAGTCATCCACCAGGAGAAGCGTTCTGCCTTCCAGACACGGCGCAGGCACTGCTCGGAATAGCGGTCGATACCGGCTTCCGATTGGTCCTGGTAATACTCGGTGAAAGCCTGCGACAGATAGCCCACGTCAGAGGCCGCCAGGTTCAGGCCCTTGGCGCCGGTGGGAGGCACGATGTGCGCCGCATCACCTGCCAGGAACATGCGGCCAAAGCGCATAGGCTCGGTCACAAAGCTGCGCAGAGGCGCGATGCTTTTTTCCAGCGAAGGGCCGGTCACCAGGTTGGCACGGGCTTCGGGGTCCAGACGCTTCTTGAGCTCTTCCCAGAAAGCCTCATCGCTCCAGTCCTCGACCTTGTCAGTCAAAGGCACTTGCAGGTAATAACGGCTACGCGTGGCGCTGCGCTGGCTGCACAGGGCAAAGCCACGCTCGGTATTGGCGTAAATCAGCTCGTGCGACACGGGAGGTGTGTCCGACAGCAGGCCCAGCCAGCCAAATGGATAGACCTTCTCGAAGGTCTTGATCTTGTCCTGGGGCGCGCTGGCGCGGCAGATACCGTGGAAGCCGTCGCAGCCAGCGATGAAGTCGCATTCGATTTCATGCACCTGGCCGTCTTTTTCGTAGCGCACCTTGGGCCTGTCGCTCTCGAAGTCCACGGGCTGCACATTGCTGGCTTCGTACACCGTGGTCAGGCCCTCTTCGGCGCGCACTTCCATCAGGTCGCGCGTCACTTCGGTCTGGCCATAGACCATCACACGCTTGCCACCAGTCAGGCCGTGCAGGTCGATACGGTGACGCTTGCCCTTGAACAACAGCTCAATGCCATCGTGAGGCAGGCCTTCCTCATTCATGCGCTTGTCGGCACCAGCCTTCTTCAGCAGATCGACCGTCACCTGCTCCAGCACGCCGGCGCGGATGCGGCCCAGCACATAGTCGGCGCTACGCTGCTCGATGATGATGTTGTCGATTCCCGCCTTGTACAGCAGTTGGCCCAACAGCAGGCCCGAGGGACCTGCACCGATGATGGCGACTTGAGTACGCATGATGTATGACTCCTTGTTATGGCTCAAAACTTCGTCAACCGCCGCGCTTGAAGCAGCGGTTGCGACATGCCTGCAAGACTAAGTTTTGTGCTGCATCAAGGCACGGGGTCTGCGTACTTGTTTGCGCGATAATCGCACAAGAAGATCGATAATCGCACAAAACCCCATCTCGCCCGCCATGACAGACCGCAGCTCCGCCTCCATCGCCCCCGCAGACTTCATCGCAGGCCTTGCCAAAGGCCTGGCCGTGCTGGAGAGTTTCGACACCGAGCGTCAGCGCCTGAACGCCACCATGGCGGCCGAACGCGCAGGCATCACCAGGGCTGCAGCGCGGCGGCATTTGCTGACGCTCAGCTATCTCGGCTATCTGGAAACCGACGGCAGCCACTACTGGCTGGCTCCCAAGGTGCTGCGCCTGTCGGGCAGCTATCTGGCTTCGGCCCGGCTGCCGCGCATCGTCCAGCCCATACTGCACCGTCTCGCGGCCCAGACCGGCCTGTCATATTCCTGCGTGGTGCGCGAGGGGCGCGAAGTCGTCATCGTGGCACGCAGCGCCGTGCATGAAAAAGGTGAGCGGCTGATGGCTCACGGCCTGCATCTGGGCACGCGCCTGCCCGCCCACGCCACCTCCACGGGGCGCGTGTTGCTGGCGTCGCTGTCGCCTGCCGAGCTTGATGAATGGCTGCGTACCTATGACCTGCCCAAACTGACAGCGCACACGGTCACCGATATCGACGCTCTCAAAAAGGTGCTGGACGAGGTACGGCGCCTGGACTACTGCCTGGCGCAGGAGGAGCATGAACTGGCTATTCAGGCCGTAGCCGTGCCGCTGCGCGATATGCAGGGTCGCACCGTGGCCGCTCTGAATATGGTCACTTCGGCCAAGCGCATGAGCGGCCAGGTCATGCAGCAGGAAATCCTGCCCTTGCTGCAGGAAGGCGCCCGAACGCTGCGCCCGCTGGTCTGAAGCTATCTTTTTAAAAGCTGCTGACGCTTGTCGAACAATGATTTCAGATTCATAACGAGCTGATTTCTTTGCATATCCAGCGCTAAACGCCCTCATATCCATAGCAAACACTATGAATGTGCGCCGCCAGACCAGTTGACGGGTCACAAGACCCAAGGTTCAGATATGCCCGCTCTCCACCGAGCAGACCTGCACACTGAGGCGTCGCAGCAGTTCGGCTGTACGACGAATCAGCGGCGTGGACTTTTTCTTGGCCGACTGCACCAGACACAGCGTGCTGACGATATGCGGCGACTTGATGGGCACCTCGACCAGGGCCGAGTCCGTGGCATGGCTGTGCATGGCACTATCGGTCAGCGCCGCAAAACCATAGCCTCCGCGCACCAGATCCAGAATGGCTGGCACGCTGGAAACTTCCCACACCACATTGAGCTTGACCTGGGACAGCGTGGCCTGGGCTTCCATGAGCTTGCGAAAGATCTGGCCGCGCTGGGGCATGATCAGCGGGAATTCATCCAGATGCTCGAACGGAATACTGGTGCGCCCGGCCAGCGCACTCGCAGGGCCGATCAGGTTCAGACGCTCCTCCAGGATGGGTGTGACCTCGATATGCGCATGGGGCTCGGGCGTATAGACCAGGCCCAGGTCCATGCGCCCCGAAGTCAGCCACTCCGAGATATTCACGGAAAAGCCCTCCACCACCGCCAGCCTTGCCTTGGGCATTTCACGGCTGAAGCCGTCGATGAGCGGCAAGGTCAGCCGACGCGCCAAGCTGGGCGGCAAGCCCACGGTGATGCGCCCTACGGGTTCATCCCGCTGACTGCTCAGATCTTCCTTGGCCATGGCCACGCGCTGCATGATGGCGTGGCCGTGCTCCAGCAGGCGGCGTCCGGCATCGGTCAGCGTCACACCGCGCCCCGTGCGGATCAGCAAGGTCTCGCGCAGCTCCGTCTCCAGCGCCCGTACCTGACGGCTGAGCGCGGGCTGGGCAATATCCAGCAACACGGCCGCCTTGCTGAAGCTGCCCGCCTCCGCAACCTGAACAAAGGTTTCTATCTGCTGCAAATTCACCAAACTCTCCTCCCACAAGCCATGCCATTCTGCTATAGCTGCTAGCTTCAGGTAGAACTACACAGATAGATCCTAGATGACACAATGGGATACAACTGGGCATAGAAGAATCAAGACAACAAGCCGACGAGATCAACAATGCGTGACAACAACACGCAGCTCACCATCGACAGTCCTATCCAGGGAGACAAAATGACCCATAAGCTCAATATGAGCCGCCGCCAAGCTGCATTCGCACTGGGCGCCATTGCCGCAGCCGTGGCAGCCCCCTCGTTCGCCCAGGGCGATCTGAAGTGGCCCACCAAGTCCTCGCGCATCATCAACCCATTTCCCGTAGGCGGCGGCCCCGATGGCCTGTCGCGTTTGGTGGCCGACAAACTGGGTCGCGCCTGGGGTCAGCCCGTCGTGGTGGAAAACCGCCCTGGTGGCAACGGCTTCATCGCCATCAATGAATTCAAGCGTGGCGCCACCGACGGCACGGACATGATCCAGCTCGACAACGTCCACATCGCCGCCTACCCCCACCTGTTCAAGAAGCTGCCCTATGACTTGAACAAGGACTTCGAGATCCTGATGCCCTTGTTCCGCAACTTCTTCTTTGTCTGCGTTCCGGTCAACAGCCCGTACAAGACCATCGGCGACCTGATTGCCGATGCCAAGGCGCACCCCGGCAAGCTCAACTACGGCTCCTGGTCCGTGGGCAACCCCGTGCACCTGGGCTCGGCCCTGCTGGAAAACCAGACCGGCACCAAGATGGAGCATGTCATCTACAAGGAAACCAGCCAGCTATATCAGGGCGTTGCCAATGGCGAGCTGACTTTTGCTCTGGGTTCCCTGGGCACGGCGGGCCCTCTGGTACGTGGCGGCAAGCTGCGCTTCCTGGCTGTGGCGGCACCCAACCGCATCGCCGGCTTCGAGAACGTGCCCACCGTGTCCGAATCAGGTGGCCCCAAGGACTTTACCGCCATCGGCTGGAATGCCCTGGCCGTGCGTCCCGGCACACCTCCCGCCGTGATCGAAAAGATCCGCACCGACGTGCGCCAGGCCCTGACAGGCCAGGACGTCAAGGACAAGTTCGCAGCCTTTGGCTACGAATCCTTCAACCCTACGCCAGCCGAGTTCAAGGCCTTCATGGCCTCCGAGAGCAAGCGCTTTGGTGATGTCATCAAGAAGGCAGGCCTGGCGCTGGACTGATAGCCCCCCAAACCCTTAGCTTCAAGCCACCCTCAGGGTGGCTTTTTTACAGGCATCTGTTGCCTTTGACGCTGGATGATCTGAGCACTACAACTTGGCAGCAGACTTTCGTCCTTGTAGATCCGCCATGCGGAAAGCAATGGAAATACACCGCGAAAAGCATTGATGAATGCCTGCCTGTAGATACACAGCGCTCGCAAGGAGTACGTGCCGTCCAGCCTGATGCTTCATGGCACCAGCTACAAGCGCGCATAAAAAATGCCCGGGGCTTCCGGGCATTTTTGTTTCAGTGTCTGCTTTTACTGGTCACGAGCCTCGATGGCACGGTTGATACCCAGGGCTGCCAGCGTGCACAGCGCGCCCGACAGCAGATAAATACCCAGGGCCACCAGACCAAATTTGGCCGACACACCCAGCGCCACCAGAGGGGCAAACGCCGCGCCGATCAGCCATGCCATATCGGTCGACAAAGCCGCGCCGGTATAGCGGAAATGGGGCGAGAAGTTGGAGGTCACGGTGCCCGAGGCCTGCCCATAGGACAGTCCCAGCAGAACAAAGCCCACGATGATGAAGACATTGTTTCCCACCGTTCCGCTGCCCAGCAGCCATGGGGCCAGGAAACTGAAGATGCCGATCAGGCAGGCCATGGTGCCCAGTGTGTTGCGACGGCCGACGCGGTCAGCCAGCCAGCCCGAAATCATGATGGCAATCCCCGCCAGAAGGGCACCAATGATCTGCACCACCAGCACATCCGTCACCGACTGGTTCGAGTACATCGATATCCAGGACAGCGGGAACACGGTGACAAGGTGGAACAGCGCAAAGCTGGCCAGCGCCGCGAACGCGCCAATCATCACATTCCGGCCTTCGCTGCTCATTAAACGTGTGACGCTGACGGGCTCCAGTTCACGCTCCTGCAGCGCCTGTGTATAGGATTGGCCCACAACCAGGCGCAGACGGGCAAACAAGGCCACCACGTTAATCGCAAAGGCAACGCAGAACGGGAAGCGCCAGCCCCAGCTGAGAAAGTCGTCGGCACTCAGGCTCGAATACAGATAGGCGAACAGCGCTGCAGCAATGATGAAGCCCAGCGGAGCGCCCAACTGTCCGATCATCGAGTACCAACCGCGCTTGTCCTTGGGCGCCGACATGGCCAGCAGCGAAGGCAGGCCGTCCCAGGATCCCCCAAGAGCCAGGCCTTGCCCGACTCGCAGTATCACCAGCGCCCAGATCGCTTTCATGCCGGCAACTTCATAGCTGGGCAAGAAGGTCATGCCCACAGTGCAGACGCCCAGCAGCAGCAATGCCAGAGTCAGCTTGGTAGCCCGACCCCAGCGGCGCTGCACTGCCATGGACAGCGCCGTACCGATAGGGCGCGCCACAAAGGCCAGCGAGAAAATGGCAAACGCGGCCAGCGTGCCATCGAGTTTGGACAGGTCGGGGAACAGCAGTGATGGGAACACCAGCACGCAGGCAATGCCGAACACAAAGAAATCAAAGTACTCGGAGGAGCGCCCGATGATCACGCCAACCGCAATCTCACCGGGAGTGACATCCTCATCGGTATCCGCATAGGCCAGCGTTTCCGAGTTGTCATAGTCTTGCTGAGTAAGACCAATGGATGGATTCATGCTACTCATATAGATACAGCTCCTTGTCTTACTTGTCTTGTCTCACGGACAGTTCCGTTCTACGCCCAAGCATGTGCAGCTGCAATAGAGTTTTTGCCCTCGGGACTGTCAGCAGTCGGCTGACCTGATGACCTTCATGGGGCGATTTTGAGCATTTACAAGAGCTTTCTCACCCATCAATGCGCAGGTTTCCGACAACGCTAAGCCCTTGTCACATAGCGGATTTCAAGACACAAAGCCTTGACCTTGGACAAAATGTCCAATGGACAAAGGTCGAGTCCGTATTACATTTGCCGAGATCCAGTAATCCGCGTTTACACCTAAGCGCGACTTTGTCACGCCCAAAGCATGTTAAAAATCAAGGAAATCCGTGGGCCCGCGTGGCTCTCAGCGGCCGCTTTGACCGCAACCCTCGCAGGTTGCAGCAAGGCCGTCGTCCTCAACCCCGCTGGCGATGTCGCCAAGCAGCAAGGCGATCTGGTCATTACGGCCACTTTGCTGATGCTGCTCATCATCGTCCCCGTCATCTTTTTGACGCTGCTGTTTGCCTGGAAATACCGCCAGTCCAACACCGAAGCCAAGTACGACCCCGAATGGCACCACTCCACCGCGCTGGAACTGGTGATCTGGACGGTTCCCCTGCTCATCATCATCGCTTTGGGCGCCATTACCTGGATCAGCACCCACAAGCTCGACCCCTATCGCCCTCTGGACCGCATCTCCGCCACCAAGGCTCTGGACCCCAACGTCAAGCCGCTGGAGATTCAAGTCGTGTCTCTGGACTGGAAGTGGTTGTTCTTCTATCCCGAGCAAGGCATTGCTACCGTCAACGAAGTGGCCGCTCCTGTGGATCGCCCCATTCACTTCAAGCTGACTTCCACCCACACCATGAACGCGTTCTACGTTCCTGATCTGGCCGGCATGATCTACACCATGCCCGGCATGCAGACCGAACTGAACGCCGTGATCAACAAGCCCGGCGTGTACGGAGGCAAGTCCTCTCACTACAGCGGCGCCGGCTTTGCAGGCATGACCTTCAAGTTCCATGGCCTGGAAAACGAACAGTTCGACCAGTGGATTGCCAAGGCCAAGGCCGAGGGCAAGGCCCTGACACGCGACACCTATCTCGACCTGGCCAAGCCCAGCGAGCGCAACCCTGTTGAACGCTTCGCCAGCGTGGACGAAGGTCTGTACAACAAGGTGCTCAACCGCTGCGTGGAAGACGGCAAGATGTGCATGAGCGAAATAATGGCCATCGACGCCGCCGGCGGCAAGGCTCATGGCAAGACCTCCAGCGTGACCCTGCCCCTGGACGTTTGCACCTCCAAAGACGCAGATCGCGTTGTCGCCCTGCTCGACGAAGTCGCCACCTCCGGAGCTGTCGCACAGCAATAAGTAGCTCACGGTGCGGATGCGTTAACAGCTCAGCCGCTCCAAATGACAAAAGAGACTCAACATGTCTGAAACAACAACCCCGGCCGCACACTGGCTGTTGGGCCGTATCACATGGGACCAGATTCCCATGACGCATGAGCCCATCGTGCTCTTGACCTTCATTGCCGTGGTGCTTGGCGGCCTCGTCGTGG
The DNA here is from genome assembly GCA_031277805.1 of Comamonas sp. GTDB lineage: Bacteria > Pseudomonadota > Gammaproteobacteria > Burkholderiales > Burkholderiaceae_C > Comamonas. The sequence goes on from JAITLR010000014.1 coordinate 49,001, forward strand.
TCGGCGGCATCACCAAGTTCCGCCTCTGGGCTCCGCTGTGGAACGACTGGATCACCTCCATCGACCACAAGAAGATCGGCATCATGTACATGATCCTCGGTCTGGTCATGTTCCTGCGCGGCTTTGCCGATGCCGTGATGATGCGTCTGCAGCAGTCCATGGCCTTTGGTGACAACCTGGGCTACCTGCCCCCTCACCACTACGACCAGATCTTCACGGCTCACGGCGTGATCATGATCTTCTTCGTGGCCATGCCTTTCGTGACCGGTCTGATGAACTATCTGGTTCCTCTGCAGATCGGTGCGCGTGACGTGTCCTTCCCGTTCCTGAACAACTTCAGCTTCTGGATGACCACTGGTGGCGCCGTGCTGGTGATGATCTCCCTGTTCCTGGGCGAGTTCTCCACCTCCGGCTGGCTGGCTCTGTCCAATCTGGGTCACCAGAGCGGCAGCACGGGTCTTGACTACTACATCTGGGGCCTGCAGGTCGCCGGTGTCGGCACGACCTTATCGGGTATCAACCTGATCGTGACCATCATCAAGATGCGCGCTCCTGGCATGAACCTGATGAAGATGCCCGTCTTCACCTGGACTGCCCTGTGCACCAACGCCCTGATCGTGGCTTCCTTCCCCGTGCTGACCGCAGCCCTGGTGCTGATGTCGCTGGACCGCTACGTCGGCACTAATTTCTTCACGAACGAGCTGGGCGGCAACCCCAAGCTGTACGTGAACCTGATCTGGATCTGGGGCCACCCCGAGGTTTACATCCTGATCCTGCCCTGCTTCGGCGTGTACTCCGAAATCGTGGCAACGTTCAGCCGCAAGCGTCTGTTCGGCTACACCTCGATGGTCTACGCCACCGTGTGTATCACCATCCTGTCCTACCTGGTGTGGCTGCACCACTTCTTCACCATGGGCTCGGGTGCCAGCGTGAATACCTTCTTCGGTATCACCACGATGATCATCTCGATTCCCACGGGCGCGAAGATCTTCAACTGGCTGTTCACCATGTACCGCGGCCGCATCCGCTTCACGGTGCCCATGCTGTGGACCATCGGCTTCATGGTCACCTTCGCCATCGGCGGCATGACCGGCGTGCTGCTGGCCGTGCCTCCCGCGGACTTCGTGCTGCACAACTCGCTGTTCCTGATCGCCCACTTCCACAACGTGATCATCGGCGGTGTGGTGTTCGCCGTGTTTGCCGCCATCAACTACTGGTTCCCCAAGGCTTTCGGCTTCCGACTCAACGAGTTCTGGGGCAAGGCTTCGTTCTGGTTCTGGCTGGTCGGTTTCTGGGTTGCCTTCACGCCCCTGTACATCCTGGGTCTGATGGGCGTGACTCGCCGTGCCAACCACTTTGACGATCCTTCACTGCAGATCTGGTTCATCATCGCTGCCTGCGGTGCCGCCCTGATCGCTGCTGGTATCGGCTGCTTCTTCATCCAGCTGGCCGTATCTATCTGGAAGCGCAATGAACTGCGTGACGAGACTGGCGACCCATGGGAAGGCCGTACGCTGGAGTGGGCCACCTCCTCGCCCCCTCCCCAGTACAACTTTGCCTTCACCCCGGTGGTGCATGACATCGACGCCTGGACCGACATGAAGAAGCACGGCTATCAGCGCAAGCTGTCCGGTTTCGAGCCCATCCACATGCCCGCCAACACCGGCGCTGGCGTGGTGATTGCTGGCCTGTCCACCGTTCTGGGCTTTGCTCTGATCTGGCACATGTGGCCTCTGGCGATCGCTTCGTTCGCCGCGACCATCCTGGCTTCGATCATTCATACCTTCAACTACAAGCGTGACTACTACATCCCTGCGGCCGAAGTGGCCACAACGGAAGAAGCACGTACCCAGCAGCTTGCAGCAGCCCATGTCTAATACACATATCAACGCTGGCGGCTCAGCCGCCCTGGCCCCACGCGAGTACCACCTCGCACACGAGCCCCATCCGGAAAACGGCACCTCGCTGGGCTTCTGGCTCTACCTGATGAGCGACTGCCTGATCTTTGCCGCGCTGTTCGCCACCTACGGCGTGCTGGGCCGCAGCTATGCTGCAGGTCCATCGGGCAAGGATCTGTTCGACCTGTCGCTGGTGGCCCTCAATACGGCTTTCCTGCTGACCTCGTCCATCACCTTCGGCTTTGCCATGCTGCAAAAGCAGAAGAAGAACGTGAACGGCACACTGCTGTGGCTGGCCATCACCGGCCTGCTGGGCGCAGCCTTCCTGGCCGTGGAACTCTATGAGTTCCACCACCTGATCGAGCACGGTGCAACGCCCCAGAGCAGCGCTTTCCTGTCATCCTTCTTCACGCTGGTCGGTACCCACGGTATCCACGTGACCTTCGGCCTGATCTGGCTGATCACGCTGATGATCCAGATCAAGAAGCACGGCCTGATCAATGAGAACGTGCGCCGTATCAACTGCCTGTCCATGTTCTGGCACTTCTTGGACGTGGTCTGGATCGGTGTGTTCACCTTTGTGTATCTGATGGGGGTGCTGTAAATGAGCGCACACGATATCCACGCCGGCCACGATGATCATCACGATCACGACGACCTGCATGTCACCATGGGTGACTACGTCAAGGGCTTCATCCTGGCCGTCATCCTGACTGCCATTCCCTTCTACCTGGTCATGAACAACGTCATCACCGACCGCAGCACCGCTGTGGCAGTGCTGGGCCTGTTCGCCGTGGTTCAGGTGCTGGTGCACATGGTGTACTTCCTGCACATGAACGGCAAGATCCAGGGCGGCTGGACCATGCTGTCCACCATCTTCACGGTGATCTTCCTGTCGATTGCGATTGCCGGCACCTTGTGGGTCATGTTCCACATGAACACCAACATGATGCCCGGCCATGAAATGCACCAGGCAGCAGGCCATGCAGATCACGGCGCTCACATGGCTCCCACAGCTGTCACACCTTGACTGACGGCATGAAGAATCAGAGCGCTGCGCAGCAGCGCTCTCCCTTCGCCAAGGCGATGCTCGCATTTGTGGGCATCGCCTTGTTTTTAGGATTCATGGCTCTGGGCACCTGGCAGGTGCAACGCCGAGCCTGGAAGCTGGATCTCATCGAACGTGTGGCCCAACGCGTGCACGCAGCCCCCGTGCCCGCACCGGAATCACTTCAGTGGCCTCGCGTCAATGCAGCCAGCTACGAATACCTGCCTGTCACCGTACAGGGCGTCTGGCTGGACAAACAGACGGTGCTGAGCAAAGCCCTGACCGAAGCAGGTGCCGGTTTCTGGGTCATGACCCCGTTGCAGCAGGCCGATGGCTCGCAGATTCTGGTCAACCGCGGCTTCACGCCCGAGAAGATGCGCACCGAATGGCTCAAGCAGATCGCAGAAGCCAGCCCATCGAGCGAAACCGTCACGGTCACCGGCCTGATGCGCATGAGCGAACCCGGCGGAGGCTTTTTGCGCAAGAACGACGCCAGCACCGGCCAATGGTTTTCACGCGATGTGACAGCCATGACGCAGGCCATGGGTCTGACGCATCCCGCCCCCTACTTCATTGACCAGGGCGTGCCCGCAGGCAATCCTGCATACACCCCGCCAGGCGCGAATGCCGATGTTCTGCGCCCCGGCATGACGGTCATCCAGTTCTCCAATAGCCATCTGGTCTATGCTCTTACCTGGTACGGGCTCGCCGCGATGGTTGTAGGCGCCGCATGGCTGGTACGCAGACACCACAGGGCTGCAGCCCGAAGCTGAATCTAGGCCCATACGACCATCATCAAGCGCCCTTTCGGGCGCTTTTTCGTTGTCCTGCCCCAAGATGAAAACGCCGGTGCCACCTAGGCCCTCTTGAAGGGGCAGCGGCCGCCAGAAGTGGGCAAGCGTGGGCTGCCATTTTTCATGCCTGCGCGCACCCGGCTCATTCAAATACACCAGAACGGCATAGCCCCAAGTCTTACGGCAGTTGCCAGCTCAAGGACAATGGCGCGGTGAGTAAAAATTCCGACTCCCTGTTCCGTGTACAGCGCCTGACCGAGCGGCAGAACATGCAGCTGCTGATTCAGCTGCGCTGGATTGCCGTCGTGGGTCAGGTCATCACCATCTCGCTGGTGCACTACGGTTTCCATATCACCCTGCCCTTGCTGCCCATGGCGTTGGTGCTGGTTGCTCTGGTAGCCACCAACCTTGCCTACATCTATTGGAGCCAGGGCCTGCATCGGGCTGTAACCTCGCGCAGCGTCTTCTACGCCCTGCTGGCCGATGTGCTGGCACTGACCATACAGCTGTATCTGAGCGGCGGTGCCAGCAACCCCTTCATCTATCTGTATCTGCTGCAGGGCATTCTGAGCGCCGTGCTGCTGCGCCCTCACTACACCTGGTGCGTGGTGGCGGCATCCTTTGTCGGCGTGCTCGGCCTGACCCTGTTTCACCAGCCGCTGCAGGCGCAGTTCGAAAGTCAGGAAGGCCTTCCCAGCCTCTATGTGGTGGGCGTACTCATCAGCTTTGGCCTGACCAGCATCCTGACCATCGTCTTTCTGACCCGCGTCGTGGACAACATGCGCCGCCGCGACACCCGTATTTCGGACATGCGCCAGAGAGCCAGCGAGGAAGAACATATCGTACGCCTGGGCCTGCTGGCCACTGGCGCTGCCCATGAGCTGGGCACACCCATGGCCACCATGTCGGTGATTCTGGGCGACTGGCAACACATGCCCGCGCTGATGCAGGACGAAGACCTGCGCGAAGACCTGCAGGAGATGCAGCGACAGCTGCTGCGCTGCAAGTCCATAGTTTCGGGCGTGCTGCTGTCGGCCGGCGAAACCCGGGCCGAGGGGACCGAGACCACCAGCTTTGTGAGCTTTGTGCAAGGCATCGTCAGTCACTGGCAGTCGCACAACAGCCCCGTGCACTTTGCGCTCCACAACAAAGGCGTGGCCGACTTTGCCATGCTCTCAGATACTGCGCTGCAGCAAATGATTTGCAATTTGCTGGACAATGCGCTCGAAGCTTCTCCAGACTGGGTGGAACTGAGCATGGACAGCGACGGCCAGCAAGTGCTGCTGCAAGTGCGCGACCGCGGCCCAGGCTTTGATGCAGCCGTGCTGCAGCAACTGGGCCAATGTCATGTATCCACCAAACAGGAGCGACCTGGCCGCGGCCTGGGACTGTTTCTCGTCACGAATGTGGCACGCGCGCTCAATGGGCGCATCCAGGCCTGCAACCTGCCCGCCCACGAAGGCGGTGGAGCCTTGGTGGAAGTGCGACTACCCCAATCCGCGATGGCGATTTGAAGCGTTTGTTTGCATGCAAGAAGACCGATTACTGCTGCTGGTCGAGGACGATGCAGCCTTTGCCCGAACCCTCAAGCGCTCGTTTGAGCGACGAGGCTACCGCGTGCTGCATGCCGTCAGCGGCGAAGATGTGCACTCTCTGCTGCTGCATCACCAGCCCCAGTACGCGGTGATGGACCTCAAGCTGGCGGGCAATGCCTCGGGCCTGAACTGCGTGCAGATGCTGCACCAGCACAACCCCGAGGCACTCATCGTCGTGCTCACCGGCTACGCCAGCATTGCCACGGCCGTCGAGGCCGTCAAGCTAGGGGCCTGCCACTACCTGGCAAAGCCCTCCAACACTGACGATATCGAAGCCGCTTTCGGCCGCGTCGAAGGCCGCACCGACGTGGAAGTCAGTAACCAGACCACCTCCATCAAGACGCTGGAGTGGGAGCATATCCACGAGACCCTGGCTGAAACCGGCTTCAACATTTCCGAGGCCGCACGCCGCCTGGGCATGCACCGCCGAACATTGGCGCGCAAGCTGGAAAAGCGCCAGGTTAAATAATTTTTGACAGCTGCCAGCGCTTTATTTACTTGGTTTTCAAAAAGAAATCCATCTGACATACAGATATATCCAGAGCTAGCAGCTCCCACAATCAGAGCAAACATGAAAAAAGCCGGCAGCTTTGAAACTGTCGGCTTTTTTATTTCTGAGCACTGACCCAACCCAGAGACACCCAGCAAGGCCCGCCCCGCAGCGAAGGTGTCGTCCCCCTCCCGAAGAGAGAGGGGGGGGAAGCCGCGCAGCGGCTCAGGGGACGCTTATTTACTCAGCGACCGCGTTCTCTGGTTCAGCCTTGGGCGCATCCTTGGGCAGCTCGGTAATAGTGAGCTTGACATCACCCTTGCCTTCGTTGCCGGCTTCGTCCCATTCCACTTCCAGGCGACCGCCGTTGACCAGTCGGCCAAACAGCAGCTCATCGGCCAGCGAGCGGCGGATGGTGTCCTGGATCAGGCGCTGCATGGGGCGAGCACCCATGAGTGGGTCAAAGCCCTTCTTGGCCAGATGCTTGCGCAGGTTGTCGCTGAAGGTAACGTCCACCTTCTTCTCGGCCAGCTGCTGCTCCAGCTGCAGCAGGAACTTGTCGACCACGCGCAGGATGATCTGCTCGTCCAGCGGCTTGAAGCTGACGATGGCATCCAGACGATTGCGGAACTCGGGCGTGAACAGGCGCTTGATATCGCCCATTTCGTCACCAGCCTCACGAGGGTTCGTGAAACCGATGGTCGCCTTGTTCATGGTCTCGGCACCCGCATTCGTGGTCATGATGATGATCACGTTGCGGAAGTCGGCCTTGCGTCCGTTGTTGTCGGTCAGCGTACCGTGGTCCATGACCTGCAGCAGCACGTTGAAGATGTCCGGATGCGCCTTCTCGATTTCGTCGAGCAGCAGCACCGAATGCGGCTTCTTGGTGACAGCTTCGGTCAGCAGACCGCCCTGGTCAAAGCCCACGTAGCCGGGAGGCGCACCAATCAGGCGCGACACCGCATGGCGCTCCATGTACTCGGACATGTCGAAGCGGATCAGGTCCACGCCCAGGATGTAAGCCAGCTGCTTGGCGGCTTCCGTCTTGCCGACGCCCGTGGGGCCGGAGAACAGGAAGGAGCCAATCGGCTTGTCCGGCTTGCCCAGACCCGAGCGCGACATCTTCACGGCCGACGACAGCACTTCCAATGCCTTGTCCTGACCGAACACCACGCTCTTCAAGTCACGCTCCAGCGTCTGCAGCTTGCTGCGGTCGTCGTTGCTGACATTGGCAGGCGGAATGCGGGCTATTTTTGCAACGATAGCCTCGATCTCAGCCTTGCCGATGGTTTCCTTGCGCTTGCCTTCAGGGGCAATGCGCTGGGCAGCGCCAGCCTCATCAATCACGTCAATCGCCTTGTCGGGCAGGTGGCGGTCGTTGATGTACTTGGCCGACAGCTCGGCCGCCGCCTGCAGGGCCTCCTGCTCGTACTTGATGGAGTGGTGCTCTTCAAAGCGCGACTTCAGGCCCTTGAGGATGTCCACGGTCTCGGCCACGGTAGGCTCGACCACGTCCACCTTCTGGAAACGGCGCGACAGGGCCGCGTCTTTTTCGAAGATGCCACGGTATTCCGTGAAGGTGGTCGCGCCTATGCAGCGCAGTTGACCGCTGGACAGCGCGGGCTTGAGCAGGTTGGATGCATCAAGCGTGCCGCCCGAGGCCGCACCGGCACCGATCAGGGTGTGGATTTCGTCGATGAACAAAATCGCGTGTGGCTTGTCCTTGAGCGACTTGAGCACGCCCTTCAGACGCTGCTCGAAATCGCCACGGTACTTGGTACCGGCCAGCAGCGCCCCCATGTCCAGCGAATAGACCACGCCGTCCTTGAGCACCTCGGGCACCGTGCCTTCGGTGATGCGCCAGGCCAGCCCCTCGGCAATCGCCGTCTTGCCAACACCGGCTTCACCCACCAGCAGCGGGTTGTTCTTGCGGCGGCGGCACAGGATCTGGATCGTGCGCTCGACTTCGTATTCGCGCCCGATCAGCGGATCGATCTTGCCCTCTTTGGCAGCCACGTTCAGATTGAGCGTGAACTGCTCCAGCGGCGACGCCTTTTCATTGCCACGTTCTCCGCCAGCGCCCTCTTCGGACTCGGCAGGATTCTCGGCCTTGGCGGGCTCTGGGGGCTCACCCTTCTTGATGCCATGGGCGATGAAATTGACCACATCCAGACGCGTCACGCCCTGCTGGTGCAGGTAGTACACGGCATGGGAATCCTTTTCACCGAAGATGGCCACGAGCACATTGGCGCCCGTCACCTCTTTCTTGCCACTGCCTGTGGACTGCACATGCATGATGGCGCGCTGGATCACACGCTGGAATCCCAGCGTGGGCTGCGTATCCACCTCTTCCGTGCCTTCCACCTGCGGCGTGTTGTCCTTGATGAAGTTGGACAGCGATGCACGCAGATCGTCGATATTTGCCGCGCATGCGCGCAGCACCTCGGCTGCACTGGGATTGTCCAGCAGGGCGAGCAGCAGATGCTCCACGGTGATGAACTCGTGGCGCTGCTGACGTGCCTCGACAAACGCCATGTGCAAGCTGACTTCCAGTTCCTGAGCGATCATGTGCGACTCCTTTCGGCTTGCTTGGTTTGACTCACTGCTAACTAATCTTGGGGCGACTGCCGCTTATTCAACAGGCTCGAATGTCGCCTGCAACGGATGACCGGCTTTCTGGGCCGCCTGCAGCACCTGCTCGACCTTGGTGGCGGCTACATCCTGGGAATAGACACCGCAGACACCGCGCCCATCAAGATGAATTTTGAGCATGATCTGGGTGGCAGATTCACGGTCCTTGCCGAAAAATTCCTGCAGCACCACGATGACGAACTCCATGGGCGTGAAGTCGTCGTTGAGCATTACGACCTGATACATGCGCGGCGGCTGCAATCGCTGCCGGCGACGCTCCAGCACCAGGGAATCACCATCGTCAGGCGTGTTTCTGACCGCTGGTGAGACCGGGGGGATTGACGGGGGTTGGGTTGCCATGAAATCCATTCTAGCGAGCCATTGCGCTGTTTTTGCGCTGTCATATGCAGAGCATTGTTAGGGATTTCAAGGTTCGCTGTGCGGAATCAATGACTTAGGCCAAAAACCACGGTCAAACCCTTATGAACAAAGCGCTTACCGCTATGAAATTAAGTAGCAAGCGCTTTGTGGATTTGCGCGGATTCATCCAGCTTGGCCGAAGCAAGAAGTCGCCCTGCAGACGCCAGCACCCGCAGGGCGACTTTCCTGGCACGCTGCCAGTCACAGATCAGTCGTAGACAACCTTGACCTGACCCGTACCTACCGAGCCATACCAGGCAGCCAGCGCCGCGTCCGATGGGTAAAAGCGGCTACTCTCGCCCAGCGCCAGCTCGCAGCTGGCCGAACCACGTTCATCGCGGCAGATCAGGTCCAGGCGCACCTTCACGCCATGGTGGATATTGCCGCTTTCAGTCTCTTCGACCTTGGCCGGAAATTGACGCAGCAGCGCGGGCACATCGGGCATGTGCTCGCCGACACTGACCTGCAGATAGCGGGCAAAGCGGCAACGCGCATCGGCCAGGCTCCACATCTGTTGCACCTTCATGCGCAGTCCCCCGCTGAAACGGTCGGGCTGCAGGCGGCCGGAGACCACGACGAACTCGTCCTCCTTGAGCACATCGACACAGGCGGCCATGGATTTCTCGTCGATCGAGGCTTCAATCGTGGCCGACTTGTCATCCAGCGCAAAGATGCTGAGCTTGCCGCGCTGGCCATTGATGGTGCGCAGGCCGCTGATGATGCCGGCCATGACCTGGGGCTCGCGGCTGTCGCGCATCTCGCCTATCGGCGTGCGCACAAAGCGGCGCACTTCGGTTTCGACCTCGTCAAACAGGTGTCCTGTCAGGTAAAAACCAATGGCGGTTTTCTCCAGCGTCAGCTTTTCCTTCACGCCCCAGGGCAGAACATCGGCCATGGGCGGCTCTGCCGTGCTGGAGCCCAGCGCGTCCTCGCCCATCATGTCGAACAGGCCGCCCTGATCGGCGTTGGCAATCGAGGTGGCAGCAAAGCCAAAGGCCTTGTCCAGCGTGGCCATCAGCGATGCGCGGTTCATGTCGATGCTGTCAAAGGCACCGCCCTTGATCAGCGCTTCCACAGTGCGCTTGTTGAGCTTGCTACGGTCCACGCGCAGGCAGAAGTCGAACAGGCTCTTGAACGGACCGGACTCCTGGCCATTGGGGCCGGTACCCACGCCGTTGCGCGCGGCCACTATGGCTTCGATAGCAGCCTGTCCAGTGCCCTTGATGGCTCCCAGGCCATAACGTATGACCTTGTCCGTCACGGGCTCGAAGCGGTGCACGCCTCGGTTCACATCAGGCATCTCGAAGGTGATGCCCATGCGCAACGCATCCTCGTACAGCACCTTGAGCTTGTCGGTGTTGTCCATTTCCACGGTCATATTCCCGCAGTAGAACTCGGCCGTGTAGTGCACCTTGAGCCAGCCCGTGTGATAGGCCAGCAGCGAATACGCGGCAGCGTGCGACTTGTTGAAGCCGTAGCCCGCGAACTTTTCCATCAGGTCGAACACCTCGTCGGCCTTGGCCTCGTCGATGCCATTCTTGGCTGCACCCTCGCGGAAGATTCCGCGATGCATGACCATTTCCTCGACCTTCTTCTTGCCCATGGCACGACGCAGCAAGTCGGCGCCGCCCAGCGAGTAGCCGCCCAGCACCTGGGCGGTCTGCATCACCTGCTCCTGATAGACCATGATGCCGTAGGTTTCGGCCAGCACCTTCTCCACCAGCGGGTGCGGATACTCCACCACCTCCTGCCCGTGCTTGCGGGCGATGAAGCTGGGAATCAGGTCCATGGGGCCGGGACGGTACAAGGCGTTCAGCGCGATCAGGTCTTCCAGGCGCGAAGGCTTGGCCTCCTTGAGCATCTGCTGCATGCCGCGCGATTCAAACTGGAATACGGCTTCGGTCTTGCCGTCGGAGAACAGCTTGTAGGTCGGGTAGTCGTCCAGCGGAATGTTCTCGAAAGCGAAGTTCTCCTGGCCCTTGTGGCGCTTCATGATGAATTCGCGCGCAATTTCCAAAATCGTCAGCGTGGCCAGACCCAAGAAGTCGAACTTCACCAGGCCGACCAGCTCCACGTCATCCTTGTCATACATGGCCACGGCCGAGGTGCTGCCGGGCTGCTGGTACAGCGGGCAGAAGTCTGCCAGCTTGCCCGGCGCAATCACCACACCACCAGCGTGCATGCCGATATTGCGGGTCATGCCTTCCAGGCTCTGCGCCATCTCGATCAGGGTCTTGACGTCTTCCTCGCGCTCGATGCGCTCGGCCAGAATCGGCTCTTCCTTGATGGCGTAGGTATATTTATCGCCTTCCTTGGGCGGATTGGGCGGGTATTTGAGCGTGACGTGCAGGCCTGGCTTGTTCGGGATCAGCTTGGAGATGCCGTCGCAGAAGGTATAGCTCATGTCCAGCACGCGGCCCACGTCGCGGATGGCCGCACGCGCGGCCATGGTGCCGAAGGTGGCAATCTGGCTCACGGCGTCACGGCCGTAGAGCTGCTTGACGTAGTCGATGACACGGTCGCGGTTCTGCTGGCAGAAGTCCACGTCGAAGTCAGGCATGGACACGCGCTCCGGGTTCAGGAAACGCTCGAACAGCAGGTTGTATTCCAGCGGATCAAGGTCCGTGATCTTGAGCACATAGGCCACCAGTGAGCCCGCGCCCGAGCCACGGCCTGGCCCCACGGGGCAGCCGTTCTGCTTGGCCCACTTGATGAAGTCGCCCACGATGAGGAAGTAGCCGGGAAAGCCCATCTTCAGGATGGTGCCCAGTTCGAACTCCAGACGCTCGACATAGCGCGGGCGCTCCGCCTCGCGCTTGGCGGGGTCGGGGTAAAGATGCTCAAGGCGCTCCTGCAGCCCCTGGTAGGACTCCTGGCGGAAGAACTCTGCTTCCGTCATGCCTTCGGGCACAGGGAAGTTGGGCAACTGGGGCTTGCCCAGCACCAGCGTCAGGCTGCAACGGCGCGCAATTTCCACCGTGTTTTCAATGGCGCTGGGAATATCGGCAAACAGCTGCTCCATCTCGGCAGCCGTCTTGAAGTGTTGATCGCGCGTGAATTTGCGCACGCGCTTGGCATTGCCCAGGATTTCACCCTCAGCGATACAGACACGCGCCTCGTGGGACTCGTAATCATCAGGCTTGAAGAACTGGATGGGGTGCGTGGCCACCACAGGCAGGTTCAGGCGGCTTGCCAGCTTCACGGCAGCCACCACATGCGACTCATCATCGGCACGGCCGGCGCGCTGCAGCTCGATATAGAAGCGGTGCGGAAACATCGTGGCCAGGCGCTGGGCAATCTCGGCCGCGCCTTTTTCATCACCACGGGTCAATGCGATGCCCACGGGGCCGGCCTGGGCGCCGGACAGCACGATCAGCCCTTCACCTAGCTCCTGCAGCCATTCCCACTTGTGCTGGGCCTGGTCGCGCACCACATTGCGCGTCCAGCCACGGGCCAGCAGCTCAGCGATATTGTGGTAGCCCTGCTTGCTCTGCACCAGCACGATGATGCGCGAGGCAGGAGCCTCACCCACACCCTCCATGACGATTTCCGCACCCAGCACGGGCTTGACGCCCTTGGCTCGGCCTTCACGGTAGAACTTGATGCCGCCAAACAGGTTGTTGAAGTCGGTGATGGCCATCGCCACCTGCCCGTCTTCGGCGGCCGCCTTGATCATGGCATTGACGCGGTTGGTTCCGTCTACGACGGAAAATTCGGTGTGCAGGCGCAGATGGACAAACATGGGCGCTATTGTAGAAAGAGCGCGCCGCCCCTGTCCGCTCAATGGCTCTGCAAATGGAGCAAACGGTAAAGACTGGTGCAAGTGGCGGTGCATGGCTGCAGCACCCCATTACAATGCCCTGCTTCCGGTCCCCCTGTTGTGCTGGTGTATGGTGTAGGTTTTACGCCATCTCGCAGTGCCAGACCGGCCTGTTTCACTTCCAGCCAATGTTTGTCAGAAAACTGTCCACCATGCCGCGTATTTCAACGACTCTAGTCCCTGCCGTGTTAGTCGCCGCTGCCCTGGCGGGCTGCTCCAGCACCAAGGACGATCCGACGGCCAAGTGGACACCCGATCGCATCTATACCGAAGCGCGCGACGAATCCTCTTCCGGCGCCTATGACAAGGCCGTGCCGCTGTTTGAAAAGCTTGAAGGCCGCGCCGCCGGCACGCCTTTGGCCCAGCAGGCCCAGCTGGAAAAGGCCTACGCCCAATACAAGGCGGGTGAAAAAGTCCAGGCACTGGCCACATTGGACCGCTTCACCAAGCTGCACCCGGCCAGCCCGGCCATGGACTATGCGCTCTATCTCAAGGGCCTGGTCAATTTCAACGACAACCTGGGCATGTTCGGCTGGCTGACACGCCAGGATCTGTCCGAGCGCGACCAGAAGGCCGCCAAGGACTCCTTCGAATCCTTCCGCGAACTGGTGACGCGCTTTCCCGACTCCAAGTACGCCGACGATTCGCGCCAGCGCATGCAGTACATCGTGAACTCGCTGGCCCAATATGAAGTCCATGTGGCCAAGTACTACTACAGCCGTGGCGCTTATGTGGCTGCCATCGCCCGCTCGCAGGCAGCCATCAAGGACTACCAGAACGTGCCTGCCGTGCGCGATGCCATGGTGGTGCTGGTCAAGTCCTATGACGCCCTGGGCATGACCCAGCTGCGTGACGATGCCCAGCGCGTGCTCAGCAGCACCTACGGCGACAATGCAGAGCTGAAGTTCAGCACCGAGGAAAAGAAATCCTGGTGGAAGCTGTGGTGACAAGCCACGGACACTGAGTCAAAAAAGGCTGCACCTGTGCAGCCTTTTTTATGCCATCAAGTGGCCATCAGCAGCCCGCTTGGCCTGCCAACTCGATTATTCAAGCTGCTCTGGCCGCTGAGTCAACTGCGCCAGGGCCGCTTCAAACTCCTGCGCATTACCCAGCATCCGCATGGGCGGCAATGCGGCAATCAGCTCCGCGCCATAGCCTTTGTTCAGCAGGCGCGGATCGCACACCACCAACACCCCGCGATCGGTTTCGCTGCGAATCAGACGCCCCGCCCCCTGCTTGAGCGCCATGGCGGCTTCGGGCAGCATGTAGTCGTGAAATGCGGCCCGGCCGACGCTCTCCAGGCGTCTTGAGCGTGCCTCGACCAAGGGATCGTCCGGCGGTGGAAACGGCAGCTTGTCGATCACCACCAGCTGAAGCACATCACCGGGTAGGTCCACCCCCTCCCAGAACGTGGCCGAGGCCACCAGGATGGCACCGCGCTGCGAGTGCACCGCACCTGCAGCCGTGAACCTCTCAACCAGAGCCAGCTTGGGAGCCTCTCCTTGCACCAGCACATCCAGATCGGCAAACAGCCCCAACGCTGCACGCAGCGCTTCGCTGATGGCATGCAAGGCTCTGAGCGTGGTGGTCAGCACCAAAGTACGCCCACCTATGCGCTGAGCAGCGTCGAGCACCAGCTGAGCCGTCTGCTCGCTGTGCCCGGCACTGCCCGCCGCAGCAAACGCCTGCGGAACATACAGAGCGGCATGATTGGGGTAGTCGAAGGGGCTATCCACCGTCAGCACGCGCGCACCACGCAGACCACGCAGACCACAGGGTTCGACAAACCAGCTCAGCTGTGCATCATTACCCAGCGTGGCAGAGGTAAAAATCCAGCTCTTTCGTTCATGGGCATTGCGCTGTGCGCTATCAATTTCCATGAGCTCATCAGTACTTCTCTGCAGCAGGCGCTCTTGCATGATGCGGGCAATCGACAGCGGGGACTCCAGCATGCGCAGGTGCTGGCGACCGACCTCCAGCCAGCGAACCGAATCCTCATCGGCCGCCGCCGCGAAGCGCGCGAGCCGGGCCAGAAGCTCGCTGCCGCGTTCGTACAAACGCTGCAAATCGGCTGCCATGGCCTCCATGACGACCAGTGATTTCAGAAAGGCCCGCAAGCTCTGCCCCAGCCTCACCAAGGCCGCGCGCCAAAGCTGCGCATCCAGACCTTGAGGAGTGACGGCCTGCCAGGGCAGCCGTCCACCGACCGGTATCTGCCCCGCCTGCAGCCGCAGTTCGCGCACGGCCTGCTCCAGGGTGGCGCAGAGCACCAGCCAGTCGGCCATGCCACGCGCATGCTCCTGCGTGATGCGCAAGGCGTCGCGCGCATAGCCAATCAGTTGCTGGCTGGACAGGGCCTCGCCTGCAAACTGCACGCCAGTGTCATTGAGCTGGTGGGCCTCGTCCACCACCACCACGCCGGTACTGGGCAAAAGCTGAGCCACACCCGAGTCGCGCACATCGAGATCTGCAAACAACAGGTGATGGTTGATGACCACCACATCGGCCTCCAAAGCCTGCTGCCTTGCCTGATTCACATGACAGGTTTGCCAGTGGGAACAGTCCGACCCCAGACAGTTGTCTTTGGTCGACGTGACCAGCGGCACCACGGCAGAGCGCTCATCCAGAGCCACCATTTCCGCCATATCACCGGTAGAGGTGATTTGGGCCCAACGCTCCACATCGGCCACCTGACGCAGCACCTGCGGGTCTTGCGGGGCGGTGCGCCCCTGCCGTACACGCTCCAGCCGCTCCAGACACAGATAGGCCGAGCGCCCCTTGAGCCTAGCCATGCGCAGCGGCAACCCCAGGCCATGCACAAGTCGCGGCAGGTCGCGGGCAAACAGCTGATCCTGCAAGGCCTTGGTGGCCGTAGAGACCAACACGCGCTGGCCGCTGTAGAGCGCAGGCACCAGATAGGCATAGGTCTTGCCCACGCCAGTACCGGCCTGGACCACCAGCACCGCGCTGTCCTCAATGGCCTGGGCCACGGCCAATGCCATCTGCGTTTGCCCTTCACGCGGCCGAAACGCAGGCTCCGCTGCGGATAAAGCCCCCTCAGGGCGAAAAGCGGCAGCCACCGTATCCAACAATTGACTCAAGACAGTTCCACTTTCCAGGTCGGCAAGGCGTCTACATCCCGGATGCACCTGCCGGCCAACGATAAAATGCAAGCTTCGCAGACTCACGCACACAAGCCCCGCATGCCATCCAGCTACCGCATCCAGGCCTCCACCGGCATACACCGTGGCGACCGGGAATATCAGCAAGACCAGGTTCTGCTGATGGCTCACCCCTATGCCAAGGGCTGTATTCTGGGCGTTGTGGCGGACGGCATGGGCGGGCGCAGCGGCGGACGCAAGGCTTCAGACCAGGTCATGCTGACGGCACGCCAGTTGTTCGAGCGCTTCGAGCCCTCCCATGAGGACTGCGCCCACATGCTGCGCACCATTGTGCAGGATGCGCACACCGTCATCCGGCTCACGGCCATTGCCGCCGAACAGGAACCACACAGCACGATCGCCGCATTTGTGGTTCTGCCGAACGGCATCTGTCACTTCATGCATTCCGGTGATTCCCGCCTGTACCACTTCCATGGAGCGCATCAGATCCATCGCAGCAAGGATCATTCCTATGTACAGGCGCTGGTCGATCGCGGCGACATCACCCCCGATGAAGCCGACAACCACCCTCAGTCCAACATCTTGCTGGGCTGTCTGGGCGCCATCACGGCGCCGCCCATCGAACATCATGTGATTGAAGGGCTGCAGCCCGGAGACACCTTGATGGCCTGCTCGGACGGCGTCTGGCATTACTTCAGCAGCCAGGAGCTGGGCACCGTGCTGGAAGCGCTGTCACCACGCGAGGCATCACAATTTCTCATCGAGAAAGCCCGCAAGCGGGCCCAGGGCGGAGGCGACAACCTGTCGCTGGCCATTCTCAAGCTGGAAGCTGCGATTGCCGCCGACTGATTTTTCAATCAAAAAACCCTCTACCCATTGGTGGACATACGCTAGCCGCTCCTCCTTCAGGAGCATCCAAGACTGATCAAACGGGCGACCCGCGTTCTCAGGGCGCTGGTGGAGGCAGTGGCGCGGCTTTCTTCTGTTCACCCTCCTGCGCCTTCTTCAATGCACTGGCCTTGTGCGCTGCCGCTTCTTTTTGCTTGGCTTCAAACTCGGCACGGGCCTTGGCTTCGCGTTCGCTACGCCCCTCATCGGCGTGAGCACGGCTTTGCTCGTGGCGACGCACATAGTCGGACTGCTTGGTGGCGCGTTGCTGGGCCTCGCTCTGGCGTTGCGCGTGGGCGGCCTCCTCATCCACGCCTGGCTTGGCTCCGGGCCCCTTGGGCCCTGACGCCTTCGTGGACTCCTTCTCGCGCTGCTGTGCCTTCATGGGAACAGCGGCGTTCTCGGCCTTTTTCTCCTCGATGGCTTTCAGCCGCTCGGCGGCCTTTTCCTTGCGCTCCACAGCGTTGATTTCCAGCTCGCGTGCGCGCAAAGGCGTATCTTTTTCACGCGCCTTGGTACGTGCTTCGGCCAGACAGCCTTCAACCGCAAACTTTTGATAACAGAGCTTTTCGGCCTCCAGGAGCTGCTGCTCGATCACCTCGCGCTTGCCCTGGATTTCCTTGCGCTCGGCCTCCCAGCTCTTGCGCAGGCGCTCGCGCTCCTTTGCGGCCTGCGCCTTCTGCTCCTGCTTGGTTTCCGTACTGGCGGCTGGCGCTGGAGCGGGCTGGGCAAACGCGGCAGTGCTGGTCAGCCATAGGGTCGCGGCCGAAAAAACCGAAACCGCCGCCAGGCGGCCAAAGCGATCAAGGGAGGCGGAAATCGAGGCAGAGAGTTTGGACATCTTCTTGAACGGGAGACAGGGCACATGGCCCAACAGGCAGTATCTTAGAACGTGTTCATGATCTCCTCGCGCCGCGACAGTGGCTTTACGGGATGGGTTGCTAGGCGCAACACCGCAGCAATAGCCATGCTATTGCGAGGATTTGCAACGCCGCAGACCGCCCCTAACCCGGGCGGCCGCAAAACCACTGCCCCGAAGGGTTGGAGTGCAATCGGGCGATTTCTGCGCGCTGTCTCTTGCTTGCACCCTGGTGCAAGCAGCGAACCATCGCTTCGAACTCATCCCGATTGCGCTCCAACGCGGCGGCGTAGAGATCATGAACACGTTCTTAGAGCGCCAAGGAATATCGCTCAGGTCAACCGGGTGTCCACAACCCTGCGCTCCAGTGCCAGATACTCCTTGGACTGCATCTCGTTGAGACGCGAGACCGTACGTGGGAATTCGTGAGCCAGCGGACCTTCGGTATAGATCTGCTCTGGCGGCACGGCGGCCGACATGATGAGCTTGACATGGCGGTCATAAAGCACGTCCACCAGCAAGGTGAAGCGCCGGGCAGCCGAGGCCATGTTGACATGGAGCTCGGGCACATCGGACAGCAGGATGGTGTGGAATTGCGTGGCAATTTCCAGATAGTCGTTCTGCGAGCGCGGGCCACCACAAAGTTCGCGGAAATCGAACCAGATCATGCCGCCCGCACGGCGTTTGGCCGCGATCTTGCGGGTCTCGATCTGCATCACGGGCTCCTCGTCATGAGCTTCGGCCAGGCGATCAAAAGTCTCCTGCATTGCAGCATCGGCCTCCAGCCCCAGCGGACAGTGGTAGAGCTTGGCATCTTCGAGCGTGCGGCGACGATAGTCGGTGCCGTTGTCCACGTTCACCACTTCCATGCGGTCCTTGAGCAGAGCAATCGCCGGCAGTATGCGGTCGCGGTGCAGGCCACCCGGGTAGAGACCGTCTGGCTCGAAGTTGGAGGTGGTCACAAAACCTACGCCATTGGCAAACAGCGATTCAAGCAGCTTGTAGAGGATCATAGCATCCGTGATGTCGGAGACATGAAATTCATCAAAGCAGATCAGCTTGTATTTCTTGGAGATCTTGGCACCCAGCGCATCAAGCGGGTTCTGCGTACCCTGCATCAGGTGCATTTCGCGGTGCACCTCGCGCATGAATTCGTGAAAGTGCAGGCGTACCTTGCGCTTGATGGGCACGGCATTGAAAAAGCAATCCATCAGAAAGCTCTTGCCGCGCCCCACCCCGCCATACATATAAACACCCTTGGGCAGATCGGGGTGATTGATCAGTTTCTTGAGCGCATTGGAGCGCTTGCCCTTGTACACAGTCCATTCGTCGGCGCAGCGCTGCAGTGCCTCGACGGCGCGCAGTTGCGCAGGATCGCTTTTGAAACCCTTGGCAGCCAGTTCTGCCTCATAGGCCTGTTTTACATTCACCGTCTTGTCTCCGGATGCTCAAAAAACAATAGCTGCTAGCGCTTATCCATCAAGCGTTAGCAGCCATTTTTATCTGAATTCTAAAAGAAGCTTCAGCTTGCGCGCAGGCACATCACAGCCATGTCACAGCCAGCGCGCAAGACTGAAAAACCTTAGAAGTTCAAGGTGCGCTTGTCCACGGCCAAAGCCGCTTCCTTGGTGGATTCGGACAGCGAGGGGTGAGCATGGCAGATGCGGGCGATATCTTCGCTCGATGCCTTGAACTCCATGGCCACCACGGCTTCGGAGATCAGCTCGGACACCATCGGGCCGACCATGTGCACGCCCAGGATTTCGTCAGTCTCGGCGTCCGACACGAACTTGACCATACCCGTGGTATCGCCCAGAGCGCGTGCGCGGCCATTGGCCAGGAAGGGGAAGGAGCCGGCCTTGTACTTCACGCCATCGGCCTTGAGCTGCTGCTCGGTACGGCCCACCCATGCCACTTCGGGGCTGGTGTAGATCACGAAGGGGATGGTGTTGAAGTTCACATGACCGTGCTGGCCAGCGATACGCTCGGCCACGGCCACGGCTTCTTCCTCGGCCTTGTGTGCGAGCATGGGGCCACGCACCACGTCGCCCACCGCCCACACGCCAGGCAGATTAGTCTTGCACAGATCGTCCACCACGATGGCACCGCGCTCGTCCAGAGCCAGGCCCACGGCTTCCACGTTCAGGCCGTTGGTGTTGGCGGTACGGCCGATCGAGACGATCAGCTTGTCCACTTCCAGAGTCTGAGCTTCGCCCTTGGCATTGGTGTAGGCCACAGACACGCCCTTCTTGGAGGTCTTGACTTCGCCCACCTTCACGCCCAGCTCGATCTTCAGACCTTGCTTGTCAAAAGCCTTCTTGGCTTCCTTGGCGATCTGTTCGTCCACGGCAGGCAGGAACTTGTCCATGCCTTCGAGCACGGTCACTTCCGAGCCCAGACGGCGCCAGACCGAGCCCATTTCCAGGCCGATCACGCCGGAGCCGATCAGACCCAGCTTCTTGGGCACCTTGGCCAGATCCAGAGCACCGTCATTGGACAGGATGAACTCCTCATCGAACGGCACGCCGGGCAGTGCACGGGCGTTGGAGCCGGTGGCGATGATGATCTGCTTGCCGGTGATGACTTCTTCTTCCTTGCCAGCGACCTTGATGGCGTAGCCGTCTTCAACAGCCTTCTCGAAAGAGCCGCGACCGTGGAAGAAAGTAACCTTGTTCTTCTTGAACAGGTACAGAATGCCGTCGTTGTTCTGCTTCACGATGCCTTGCTTGCGAGCAATCATCTTGGCCACGTCCATCTCGACCTTGCCGGTGGAGATGCCATGGTCGGCAAAGTGCAGCTTGGCATGCTCGAAATGCTCGGAAGACTGCAGCAGCGCCTTGGAGGGAATGCAGCCCACGTTGGTGCAGGTACCGCCAGGAGCGGCGCCGCCAGCGGCGTTCTTCCACTCGTCGATACAGGCAACGTTGAAACCCAGTTGCGCAGCACGGATGGCCGCAATATAGCCGCCGGGGCCAGCGCCGATCACGATAACGTCAAATTGCTTGCTCATGATGAGAACCTTGTAGAAAGCGTAAGTCTGGACAATGTCGTCGGCACGATGATTCTGTGCACTGGAGCGACGGGCAACATGTAGAGACGCCCAAACCAGTTCTTGACATGTACGACGGTGGAGACCACCACCCTATCGTCCGGACTGGATTTGAACAGCGAGACATGAACGTCCAGATGGCTGTCCGAATCAGCCATGACCACTTCGTTTGAGGTCATGTGCTGCAATGAAAAAATGCCCACACGGTCACCGATACGGTAGTCCCATGCGGGCTTGCCGGAATCCACACCGCCAAGGCGGCCCAGATCCTTGAGCCCAAGCCGCGAAACCACGGCATTGCGCAGATCCATCGCGCGCTCCACCCACACAGGCGCGCTTTTCACGATATCCAGCCACTGTTCCATCGCGCTGCGTTGCGGAGCCGGATCGGCTACCGCATACGCATCTGCAAAATAGGCATCGTTCAACAGCGTTGACACGATGCTGTTTGCTGGGACGGAAACCTTCAGTGGCTTCATGAACCTATTACAGGTCGAACAGCAGGCGAGAAGGATCTTCCAGCGCGTCTTTCATGGCCACCAGGCTCAGCACGGCTTCACGGCCGTCGATGATGCGGTGGTCATAGGACATGGCCAGGTAGTTCATCGGACGGATCACGATCTGGCCGTTTTCGACCACGGCACGATCCTTGGTCGCGTGCACGCCGAGGATGGCGGACTGGGGCGGGTTGATGATGGGAGTGGACATCATCGAGCCGAAAGTGCCGCCATTGGAGATGGAGAAGGTACCGCCGGTCATTTCTTCAATGCCCAGCTTGCCTTCCTTGGCCTTCTGACCGAACTCGGCGATCTTCTTCTCGATGTCGGCGAAGCTCATCTGGTCTGCATTGCGCAGGATGGGCACCACCAGACCGCGAGGCGAGCTCACGGCGATACCGATGTCGAAGTAGCCGTGGTAGACGATGTCATTGCCGTCGATCGAGGCATTCACTGCGGGGAACTTCTTCAGGGCATGCACCGCGGCCTTGACGAAGAAGGACATGAAGCCCAGCTTCACGCCATGTTCCTTGGTGAACTGATCCTGGAACTTCTTGCGCAGTTCCATCACGGGAGCCATGTTCACTTCATTGAACGTGGTCAGGATGGCGTTGGTGGCTTGCGACTGCAGCAGACGCTCGGCGATACGGGCACGCAGACGTGTCATGGGCACGCGCTGCTCGGGACGGTCGCCCAGCTCTTCCTTGGAAGCGGGGGCAGCCACCTGGGGCAGAGCAGCCTTGGGAGCGCCAGTGGGGATCACGGCGCCGGCCTTGATGGCGGACAGTGCATCACCCTTGGTCACGCGGCCATCCTTGCCTGTGCCAGCCACATTGGCGGCTGACAGGTTGTTGTCGGCCAGGATCTTGGCGGCAGCGGGCATGGCCACACCGCTCTTGTCGGCACCGGCGGGAGCTGCAACAGCGGGCGCTGCGGCAGGAGCCGAAGCTGCTGCGGGGGCAGCAGCAGGAGCCACGGCACCAGCGACGGCTTCGGAGTCGATCTTGGCAATGACTTGCTCGGCCACCACGGTTGCGCCGTCGCCTTGCAGGATTTCGGTGATCACGCCAGCCGAGGGGGCAGGCACTTCCAGCACGACCTTGTCGGTTTCGACTTCGATGAGGATTTCATCGATGGCCACAGCCTCGCCGACCTTCTTCTTCCAGGTCAGCATGGTGGCTTCGGTAATGGACTCGGACAACTGGGGAACTTTGACTTCAACGATAGCCATTTTGATTCTTTCCAAAAAGTGTTTTGTCTGATACGTGTGCGAACGTAGATAAAGGGGTTACTGCCTTACTTGGTCAGGACAAAACCCTTGAGTTTGGCGAATGCGCCTTCCACCAGTGCCTTTTGTTGCTCTTGGTGCAGATGCGAGTAGCCCACAGCTGGCGAAGCGGATGCAGCGCGACCCGAGTAGCCCAGCTTCTGGCCTTCACGCATGTTCTCGTGAATATTGTGCTGGATGAAGAACCAGGCACCCTGGTTCTGTGGCTCGTCCTGGCACCACACGATTTCGGTTGCGTTGGCGAATTTTTTAACCTCAGCCGCAAAAGCCTTGTGGGGGAAGGGATACAGCTGTTCGACGCGGATGATGGCGACGTCCTTGCTTTCCTTCTCGGCACGTTTCTTGACCAGGTCGTAGTACACCTTGCCCGAGCAGGCGATGATGCGCTTGACCTTGGCAGCGTTCTTGACAATGGCTTCGTCCTGCTCGGGAATCACGGTCTGGAAACCACCAGAAGTGAACTCGGACAGCGGCGAGGTCGCATCCTTGTTACGCAGCAGCGACTTGGGCGTGAAGATGACCAGAGGCTTGCGCAGCGAGCGCACCATCTGACGACGCAGCACGTGGAAGATCTGGCTGGCGGTCGTAGGCTGCACGATCTGCATGTTGGCGTCAGCGGCCAGCTGCATGAAGCGCTCCAGACGGGCCGAGCTGTGCTCTGGACCCTGACCTTCATAGCCGTGAGGCAGCATCAGTGTCAGGCCATTGACGCGGCCCCACTTCACTTCACCCGAGGCAATGAACTGGTCGATCACGACTTGAGCGCCATTGGCGAAGTCGCCGAACTGGGCTTCCCAGATCACCAGGGTGTTGGGATCGTTGGAGGCATAGCCATATTCGAAGCCCAGCACTGCCTCTTCGGACAGGATGGAGTCGATCACGGTGAACTCTGCCTGGTTGTCAGCCACATTCTGCAGAGGAATGTAGGTGCCTTCGTCCCACTTCTCACGCTTTTGATCGTGGATCACGGCATGGCGGTGTGTGAAGGTGCCGCGGCCGGAGTCTTCACCCGAAAGACGCACGGGATAGCCCGAAGCCACCAGGGAACCCAGAGCCATGGTCTCACCCATGCCCCAGTCCACGTTCACATCGCCGCGGCCCATGGCAGCGCGGTCGTCATAGACCTTCTTGACCAGAGCGTGAGGGTTGACAGTTGCAGGCAGCGTGGTGATCTTATCGGCCAGGCGCTTCCACTCGGTCAGAGGGATGGCGGTATCGCCGGCATCGGTCCAGGCCTTGCCAATGAAGGGGCTCCAGTCCACAGCGTACTTGCTCTTGAAGTTGGTCAGCACCACTTCCTGAGTGTGACGGCCTTCGTCCATGGCAGCGCGATAGGCCTTGACCATATCGTCGCCCAGTGTCGCGCCCAGACCTTGAGTCGCCAGCTTGTCCGCATACAGCTTGCGCGTGCCGGGGTGCTGGCCGATCTTCTTGTACATCAGAGGCTGTGTCAGAGCGGGAGTGTCCTGCTCGTTGTGGCCCAGCTTGCGGAAGCAGATGATGTCCACCACCACGTCCTTGGAGAATTCCATACGGAATTCCAGAGCCAGCTGCATGGCCAGACACACGGCTTCGGGATCATCACCGTTCACGTGCAACACAGGTGACTCGATCATCTTGACGATGTCGGTGCAATACAGCGTGGAGCGCAGGTCGCGAGGGTCAGAGGTGGTGAAACCGATCTGGTTGTTGATGATGATGTGAACCGTACCACCTGTGGTGTAGCCACGGGTTTCGGACAGCGCCAGGGTTTCCTGGTTCACACCCTGGCCGGCAAAGGCCGCATCGCCGTGAACCAGCACGGGCAGCACCTGCTTGCCATGGGGATCGTCGCGGCGGTCCATGCGCGAACGCACCGAACCTTCAACCACGGGGTTGACGATTTCCAGGTGGGAAGGATTGAACGCCAGGGACAGGTGCATGGGGCCGCCCTTGGCGGACACATCGGAGCTGAAGCCCTGGTGGTACTTCACGTCACCAGCAGGCAGATCTTCGGGAGCTGTGTGATCGAACTCGGCAAACAGGTCCTTGGGCATCTTACCCAGGGTGTTGACCAGCACGTTCAGGCGACCACGGTGGGCCATGCCGATCACGACTTCCTGCACGCCGCGGGCGCTGGCGGAGTTGATCAGCTCGTCCATGGCGGCAATGAAGGACTCGCCACCTTCCAGCGAGAAACGCTTCTGGCCCACGTACTTGGTGTGCAGATAGCGTTCCAGGCCTTCGGCTGCTGTCAGGCGATCCAGAATGCGCTTCTTCTCGTCGGCGTTGAACGCAGGCTTGCTGCGGATGCTTTCCAGCTTCTGCTGCCACCAGCGCTTCTGATTCTGGTCGGTGGCATACATGTACTCGGCGCCCAGGGTGCCACAGTAGGTTTCGCGCAGAGCATTGAGCAGCTCGCGCAGTGTCATGGAATCCTTGCCGAAGAAGGTGTTGCTGGTGTTGAACACCACTTCCTGATCGGCATCGGTGAAGCCGTAGAACGCGGGCTCCAGCTCGGGAATTTCGGGGCGCTCGGTGCGCTTCAGAGGATCGAGGTCCGCCCAGCGCTGACCCACGTTGCGGTAGGCTGCAATCAGTTGCTGAACCGCAGTGCGCTTGCGGCCCAATTCGGAGTCAGCGCCGGAGGCGACAACGACCTTGGTGCCACCCTGCTTTGCGCGCTCGGCAAAGGCATTGATGACCGGCAGGTGAGGAACGTCCTTGGCATCTGTACCATCCACTGCAGGCACGTGCTGCAGCGCATCGAAGTACTCACGCCACGAATCCGGCACGCTGCCGGGATTGGCCAAGTAGCCTTCGTACATTTCTTCGACATAGGGCGCATTGCCGCCGAAGAGGTAAGTGTTGCCTTGATAGGCTTTGTAAACCGATGACTGATCGCTCATCTTGCGCTGACCTCCGCTTTCCTTCAGAAAGCATTAGCTGGTTTGTGGAACCTTCCGCGACACGGCTGTACCGGTTGGCGGATGCGACTGTGGCTGGGAAGGGCCTTGAGTTGCTCGCGCCATTGTGCCACTGTTCCAAGTTCAACTCTTATAAAAGACCATATGTTTACGTTCGCAAGCCTCGCTTACATTGAGCAAGCCCGCTGAACAAGGAAAACCATGCCACTTTTACCCCTGCACAAACGCAGTTTCATTCTTCTTTTGATAGCAGTTACCGCTGCATTCATATGGGTTCTATCGGAATATTCCTTGGCAATCTTCTGGGGCGTTGCGTTTGCCATCGTCTTTTCCCCCTTTCACAAACGGGTTGTTGCGCGCATGCCCAACAAACCCACGCTGGCTGCGATCCTGACTTTGCTTCTCAGTCTTTTTGTCGTCATCCTGCCCATGGTTCTGATCAGTCTTTCGCTGGTCAAGGAAACCTCTGCGATCTATGAGCGCATCAACAGCGGCAACACTTCCGTCGGCAGCTATCTCCAGCAAATCTTCAACGCCCTGCCCTCCTGGCTGACCCCATGGCTGGAGAAACTGCACCTGGGCACGCTCGAGGAGATGCAGTCCAAGCTCTCCAATATTGCGCTGCAGGCAAGCAAGCTGGCCGCCAGCAAGGCTGTAGGCCTGGGCCAGAACACCCTGGGCTTTGTCGTCGGCTTCGGCGTGATGCTCTATCTGATGTTCTTTCTGCTGCGTGATGGCAAGTCTTTGACGGAACGCATCTGGCGCGCCACCCCTTTGGCTCCAGAGCACAAGCGTGAGCTGGCAGCCAAATTCACAACCGTGATTCGCGCCACCGTCAAGGGCAATCTGGCCGTGGCCGCCGCCCAAGGTGCCCTGGGTGGCCTGATTTTCTGGATTCTCGGCATTCAAGGCCCCGTGCTGTGGGCCGTGGTCATGGCTTTCCTGTCCTTGCTGCCAGCAGTCGGAGCAGGTCTTGTCTGGGGACCCGTGGCCATTTATTTTCTGGCCACTGGTGACACCACCAAGGGACTGGTGCTTGCCGCCTATGGCACGCTTGTCATCGGCTTCGTCGACAACATGCTGCGCCCTCTTCTGGTCGGCAAAGACACCAAGATGCCCGATTACATCGTGTTGATTTCCACCTTGGGCGGCATGGCCGTATTTGGCTTGACAGGCTTCGTACTGGGCCCGGCGATTGCGGCCTTGTTCATGGCCACCTGGGAAATGTTTGCCGAAATACAGCAGCAGGAAGAAGAGGAAGCGAAAGGGAGCACAGCTCAAAACGCGTCGCTATCGGCCACAAAACCCTCAGTGGTGCCGACTTCCGTTTCTGAAGGGAATCCTCTTGAGACTCTCCCCGAACAAGAGGGATTGCCGACAGAGCTTTCAAAGCCCTCCGCAGACAACCAATAAAACGCCCACTTCCTGCATCAAAATCATCAAATTCACACCATTCCTGCACACTCCATAGCTATAGTTTTTGATAATCAGCATCATTGAAATTTCAAAAGATGCTGACATTCAAGAACTTACTATCAAAGGCGCACGCCAGCGCTCAAGAATTAAGGGATTGTTAGCAGGCTGGATTCAGTGCCATTTCGTAAAATTTGCTTTCACATAAAAGCGTTATTTTGAAAAGGTACCCCACAATGGTCCAATTCTCCAGACGCCAGTTCATGAAAGTGACTGGTTCGACTCTGGCGGGTTCCAGCCTGGCGCTGATGGGTTTCTCACCCACAGCCGCTCTGGCCGAGGTGCGGCAATACAAGCTGTCTGCCACCACCGTGACTCGCCAAACCTGCACCTATTGCTCCGTCGGTTGCGGCATCTTGATGTACTCGCTGGGCGATGGCGCCAAGAATGCCAGGCTGTCGGTGATGCACGTGGAAGGCGACCCCGATCACCCAGTCAATCGTGGCACGCTGTGCCCCAAGGGTGCGTCGCTGCTGGACTTCGTGCATAGCCCCAACCGCCTTAAATTCCCTGAGTACCGCGCCCCTGGTTCCAATGAATGGAAGCGCATGTCCTGGGATGAAGCCCTGGATCGCGTTGCCAAGCTGCTCAAGGAAGACCGCGACGCCAACTTCGTTGAAACCAACGAAAAAGGCCAGAAGGTCAACCGCTGGCTGACCACCGGCATGCTGGCCGCATCGGCCGCCAGCAATGAAGCCGGCTACATCACGCACAAAGTGGCCCGCTCCTGGGGCCTTCTTGCACTCGACAACCAAGCACGTGTCTGACACGGCCCGACGGTGGCAGGTCTTGCCCCGACGTTTGGCCGTGGAGCGATGACGAACCATTGGGTCGACATCAAGAACGCGGACGTTATTTTGATCATGGG
>JAITLR010000015.1 GCA_031277805.1 Comamonas sp.
TGATCTTGGTCAGGCGGGGCACTTCCATAGCGGAGGTGTAGCCGAACTTTTCTTTCAGTTCAGCCGCGATCTTTTCGCGATAGAGTTTTTGCAGTCGTGCCATGTGTTACTCCTCAGGCGGCCTTGATTTCGGCGCCGCTGGACTTGAACACGCGAACACGTGTGCCGTCGGCGTTCACCTTGATGCCCACGCGATCGGCCTTGCCAGTCGCTGCATTGAAGATAGCCACGTTGGATTGGTGGATAGGCATGGCCTTTTCCACGATGCCGCCGGTGGTGCCCTTCATGGGGTTAGGCTTGGTGTGCTTCTTGACCAGGTTGATACCTTCCACGACAACGTGGGAGTCATCCTTGCGCAGAGAAACCACGCCACGCTTGCCCTTGTCACGGCCGGCCAGCACGATAACTTCGTCGCCCTTGCGAATCTTGTTCATTGTGCTATTCCTTTAGAGAACTTCAGGGGCCAGCGACACGATCTTCATGAACTTTTCAGTACGCAGTTCACGAGTCACGGGGCCAAAAATGCGGGTGCCGATAGGCTCCAGCTTGGCGTTCAGCAGAACGGCGGCATTGCCGTCGAACTTCACGAGCGAACCGTCTGCACGACGGATGCCCTTGGCGGTACGCACCACCACAGCACTGTAGACCTCGCCTTTTTTGACGCGACCACGAGGAGCTGCTTCCTTGATGCTCACCTTGATGATGTCGCCAACACTTGCATAGCGACGATGAGAACCGCCCAGCACCTTAATGCACTGAACAGACTTCGCGCCGGTGTTGTCGGCAACCTCTAACCGAGATTCTGTTTGGATCATTTCAATATTCCCAACTTGCTCCAGCAACGCCCGACAGCCCCAGAGTCTTCTCAAGGGCTGATCAAGCAGCCAGTCAGTCTTGGGCCCGTCGTCCACATCGCGAACCATTTCGCAATGCTTCCACTGGGCAGAACGCTTCACGCTTTTTACACGTGAAGCATGAGATTGTTGCAGGATTTCCGTTTAACGTCAAGCGCTTAGCCAGCAATAACCGCACCTACGCAGAGGCTGCCGCGCAACAGCTGTGCAAGCCCCGGCAGGCAATATCGAAAACATAGCAGCTACCGCTTGCAATGCGTTGATTTCAAACAACAAGTCACTTCCATTGATTGACAATCAAGCGCTAGCCGCTCATGTTTTGATAGGGCGCACTCAGTCCACGCTGTTGCCGTCCCACCACGAGACCCCACAACAGCGCAGCAACCAAGGCGAATCAGATCAGCGTTGCGCTGGCAGATACTGCCGAGCCAGCGTCAGGAACTCGTCCAGCCTGACATCGCAGCCCAGCTCCTGCTCCAGGATTTCTGCCACGCGAGGCGCAACCTCCGCCGCCTTGCGGGCATCGAGGAACAACAGGCGGCTGCGTCGCGCCAGCATGTCTTCCACGGTACGGGCATATTCAAAGCGCGCCGCGAAGCGAACCATGGCTTCGGACAGGCCATCGGTCAGCCAGGCATCAGCCCCTGGCAGCTCCGCCACGCTGGGCGCATCCGTGCCGTAGGAATGCAAGCCCTGGGTCTGGTTCATGCGGTGCTTGACAGCGGCCTCGGCAGGCGCGCCCACCAGCGGCAGATGCACGGTCACGCCCGCAGCCCGGGCGGGCAGGCTACCGATGTGGAAGCACTCGGCCAGCACATCCTCGGCCATGGCGCGATAGGTGGTCCATTTGCCACCCGTTACCGTCACCAGACCCGTCTTGCTGGACATCACCGTGTGCTCGCGGCTGATCTTCTTGGTGTTCTCGCCATCGTCGTCCTGGGGCTTGACCAGCGGGCGCAGGCCTACCCACATGCTGCGCACATCGGCCAGCGTGGGTTGACGGTTCAGGTACTTGCCGGCTTCGGTCAGGATGAAATCCAGCTCTTCCTTGAAGGGCAACGGCTCGCGCGCCAGATCATGACGCGGCGTATCGGTGGTGCCCAGAATGACCTTGCCTAGCCATGGCACGGCAAACAGCACGCGGCCATCGGCGGTCTTGGGCACCAGCAAGGCATGATCGGTAGGCAGGAAGTCGCGATCGACGACCACGTGCACACCCTGGCTGGGTGCCACCATGGGCTTGACGGGCCTACCCTGGGCCTCCGCATCCTGCTGGCGGAACAGATCCACCCAGGGGCCTGTGGCATTGACCACGCACTTGGCGCGTACCGTGAAGCTTTGACCGGATTCTTCGTCGCGGCAGATCACACCGGCCACGCGAGTGTTTTCGTACACCAGCTTTTCAGCGGGGCAGTAATTGACCAGCAGAGCCCCTTTGGCCGCCGCCGTGCGGGCCAGCGCCAGCGCCAGACGCGCATCGTCAAACTGGCCATCCCAGTACTTGACGCCGCCCTTGAGGCCACGCTGCTGCACGGTGGGCAGGTATTTGACGGTCTTGCTGCAGGAAAGGAACTCCGTCGCGCCCAGGCCGGCCTTGCCGGCCAGGGCGTCATACATCTTGAGGCCAATACCGTAAAAAGGGGTGTCCAGCAGCTTGTAGGAGGGCATGACAAAGGCCAGCGGCTGGGCCAGGTGCGGCGCATTGTGCAGCAGCGTCGTGCGCTCGTGCAGCGCCTCGCGCACCAGCGAGATATTGCCCTGGGCCAGATAGCGCACACCGCCGTGCACCAGCTTGGTGGCGCGCGAGGACGTGCCCTTGGCGAAGTCCATGGACTCCAGCAGCACCACCTTGAAGCCACGCGCCGCCGCGTCCACCGCAACACCCAGACCGGTGGCACCACCGCCAATGATGGCCAGATCATAGGTTTCTGGCAGAGCCAGGCGCACCAGCAGGGCGGTGCGTTCAGTCGTCAAGGGGGTGGCAGTTTGGGACATTGATCTTCAACAAATAGGCTGAGGACAGCATGGACAGTGCCGCATCCAGCGAATGCAGCGGCATGCCTTCTTCCTGCTGAGAGCAGTAGATCAATATTTTGACTCGTTTTTGTATTTTTTCATTCGACCTTTTTCGTTTTCAATCGAAAACAAGAGGGTATTCATTGTTTTGTCACCAAGAGGCCGAGTGCGCAGCAGGCACCCGACCTCCCGGCTTCAGGCTCGATCAGCGCACCTTGCCGTCCTTCCAGGCCTGCAGCAGCTTGTCGTAGGCAATGGTTTCGCCCTTCGGCTTCTCGTTGGCCAGCTTCTTCCAGGGCGCATGCTGGTCGCTCAGCCACTTGGCGGGGTCGCCCTTGGGGTTGAGCTTGGGAGCGCAGTGGGTCATGCCGGCGCGCTGCAGGCGGGCCATCACGTTGTCCATCTCATCGGCCAGGTTGTCCATGGCTTTCTGCGGGGTCTTCTCGCCGGTCACGGCCTCGGCCACGTTCTTCCACCACAGCTGCGCGAGCTTGGGGTAGTCGGGCACGTTGGTGCCGGTGGGCGTCCAGGCCACGCGCGCGGGGCTGCGGTAGAACTCGATCAGGCCGCCGTAGTTGTTGGCGTTCTTGGTGAAGTAGTCGCTGCGGATGTCGCTGTCGCGGATGAAGGTCAGGCCCGTAATGGACTTCTTCAGCGACGTGGTCTTGGCCGTCACGAACTGGGCGTAGAGCCATGCGGCGGCCGTGCGGTTCGCGTCGTGGCCCTGGAAGAAGGTCCACGAGCCCACGTCCTGGTAGCCATTCTGCATGCCGTCCTTCCAGTACGGGCCGTGCGGGCCGGGGGCCATGCGCCACTTGGGCGAGCCGTCGGCGTTGACCACGGGCAAGCCCTTCTTGGTCATGTCGGCGGTGAAGGCGGTGTACCAGAAGATCTGCTGCGCGATCTGGCCCTGGGCGGGCACGGGGCCGGATTCGCCGAAGGTCATGCCCATGGCTTCCTTGGGCGCGTACTTCTTCATCCAGTCGATGTACTTGGTGAGCGCATAGACCGCTGCAGGCGAGTTGGTCGCGCCGCCGCGCGCCACGCTGGCGCCCACGGGCGTGCACTTGTCGTCGGCCACGCGGATGCCCCACTCATCGACTGGCAGGCCGTTCGGAATGCCCTTGTCGGCCGAGCCGGCCATGGACAGCCACGCATCGGTGAAGCGCCACCCCAGCGACGGGTCCTTCTTGCCGTAGTCCATGTGGCCATAGATGGGCTTGCCATCGATATTCTTCACATCGTTGGTGAAGAACTCGGCAATGTCCTCGTAGGCGCTCCAGTTCTGCGGCACGCCCAGGTCGTAGCCGTACTTGGCCTTGAACTTGTCCTGCAGGTCCTTGCGCGCGAACAGGTCGGCACGGAACCAGTAGAGGTTGGCGAACTGCTGGTCGGGCAGTTGGTAGAGCTTGCCGTCGGGCGCGGTGGTGAAGCTGGTGCCGATGAAGTCCTTGAGGTCGATGCCAGGGTTGGTCCACTCCTTGCCCGCGCCCGCCATGTAGTCGCTCAGGTTCATGACCTTGCCGTAGCGGTAGTGCGTGCCGATGAGGTCCGAATCGCTGATCCAGCCGTCGTAGATCGACTTGCCGGACTGCATGGAGGTCTGCAGCTTCTCGACCACATCACCCTCCTGGATCAGGTCGTGCTTGACCTTAATGCCGGTGATCTCGCTGAAGGCCTTGGCCAGAGTCTTGCTCTCGTACTCATGGGTGGTCAGGGTTTCGGAGACAACGGAAATTTCCTTCACGCCCTTGGACTGCAACTTTTTGGCCGCATCGATGAACCATTTCATCTCGGCCATCTGCTGGTCCTTGGACAGTGTGGAAGGCTGGAATTCGCTGTCGATCCACTTCTTGGCCTCGGCCTCGCCAGCCCACACGGCCTGCCCTAAAGCCAGGGCCGCGGCGGCGAATGCGATCGCCTTGAACTGCATCTTCATTGCTGTCTCCTCATAGGGACTCCCCGTTGGCTGGAAAGCGCCCGCCTCGGGGGAGGAGCGGGAAGGCGCCATGAAATCATCAAATTTGATAGCTTCTTGCGCGTGCTGCGCGGTCGCCAGAGGCCTTTTTCATGCTCAACCTTTGCGCATCACCAGCGCGAGCGCCAGCATCGAGAGCACGAAGCTGATCCATACCGAAGGCTCGGCCTCCAGCGAAAACCACTCCACCATCTTCTCGCCCAGGCCCACCCAGGCGAGGTTGATGTAGGCAGCCGTCAGCAGCCCGATGAACAACCGGTCGCCGCGCGTGGTGGCGATCGGCAGCCAGCCCTTGCGCAGCGTGGTGGGGCTCTTGATTTCCCACACCGTCATGCCGATGAGCATCAGCACGATGCAGGTGAAGAACACCGCCACGGGTGTCGTCCAGGCCATCCATTCCCACATATCAGACTCTCCCCATCGCAAAGCCTTTTGCGATGTAGTGCCGCACAAACCAGATCACGATCGCGCCCGGCACGATGGTCAGCACGCCGGCCGCGGCCAGCGTCGCCCAGTCCATGCCCGAGGCGCTCACCGTGCGCGTCATCGTCGCCACGATGGGCTTGGCGTTCACGCTGGTCAGAGTGCGCGCCAGCAGCAGTTCGACCCAGCTGAACATGAAGCAGAAGAACGCCGCCACGCCCACGCCCGCCTTGATCAGCGGCAGGAAGATGGTGAGGAAGAAACGCGGGAAGCTGTAGCCGTCGATGTAGGCCGTCTCGTCGATCTCGCGCGGTATGCCGCTCATGAAGCCTTCCAGGATCCACACCGCCAACGGCACGTTGAACAGCAGGTGCGCCAGCGCCACGGCGATGTGCGTGTCCATCAGCCCCACGGTGGTGTAGAGCTGGAAGAACGGCAGCAGGAACACAGCCGGCGGCGTCATGCGGTTGGTCAGCAGCCAGAAGAACACATGCTTGTCGCCCAGAAACTGGTAGCGGCTGAACGCATAGGCCGCCGGCAGCGCCACGGTCAGCGAGATCGCCATATTTATGGCCACGTAGATCAGGCTGTTGATGTAGCCCGAGTACCAGCTCTCGTCGGTGAAGATGGTCTTGTAGTTGTCCCAGGTGAAGTGCTGGGGCCACAGCGAGAAGCTGGACAGGATCTCCTCGTTGGTCTTGAAGCTCATGTTGACCATCCAGTAGATGGGCAGCACGGCGAAGACCAGGTAGGCGATCAGGAACAACGTGCGCTTCTGGAAGCGGGGTTCATTCATGGCTGGCCTCCCGCCGGGCCGCCCCTAGGGAGGCCGGGCCCCCTCGGGGGGCAGCGAACGAAGTGAGCGTGGGGGTCATTGTTCACCTTCTTTGTCGGCCGTGCCCACGCGCTGCATCCAGTTGTAGAGAATGAAGCACAGCAGCAGGATGATGAGGAAATAGATCAGCGAGAACGCGGCGGCCGGCCCCAGGTCGAACTGACCCACGGCCTTCTGCGTGAGGTACTGGCTCAGGAACGTGGTCGCATTGCCCGGCCCGCCGCCCGTGAGCACGAAGGGCTCTGTGTAGATCATGAAGCTGTCCATGAAGCGCAGCAGCACCGCGATCATCAGCACGCCGCGCATCTTGGGCAGCTGGATGTAGCGGAACACCGCGAGCTTGCTCGCGCCGTCGATGCGCGCGGCCTGGTAGTACGCATCGGGAATGCTGCGCAGGCCCGCATAGCCCAGCAGTGCGACCAGCGGCGTCCAGTGCCACACGTCCATCACCAGCACCGTGAGCCAGGCCTGCGTGGCGTTGCCGGTGTAGCTGTAGTCGATGCCCAGCTTGTTGAGCGTGGCACCCAAGAGGCCAATGTCCGCCCGGCCATAGATCTGCCAGATGGTGCCCACCACATTCCACGGGATCAGCAGGGACAGAGCGACGACCACCAGCACCGCCGACGACCTCCAGCCCTTGGCGGGCATGGCCAGCGCAAGCAGGATGCCCAGCGGAATCTCCACCAGCAGCACCGCGAGCGAGAAGCCGATCTGGCGCAAGAGCGCGCCGTGCAACTCCTCGTCGCGCATCACCGCGGCGAACCACTCGGTGCCCACGAACACGCGGCGCTCAGGTGAAATGATGTCCTGCACCGAATAGTTCACCACCGTCATCAGCGGCAAGATGGCCGAGAAGGCCACGCAGATGAGAACGGGCAGGATCAGGAACCAGGCCTTCTGGTTCACCGGCTTGGTGGTACTACTCATGCCAGTGCTCCAGGATGTGACCATCGCCTACCGCGCACAAAACTGGTACGGCGCAATCGGCGGGGCGCCCAGCAAGGGCCGCCCCGCAGCGCGGGCTGCCCCAGCAAAGGGCGCCGCCCCCCTTCAAGGGGGAAGCCGCGCAGCGGCTCAGGGGGTGGTCATTCATGCCAGCAACTCCTCGTTCTGGTAGTAGCAGGTGTGCTCGCCCACCACCTGCAGCCATACGGTCTCGCCCACGGCGGGCAGGCGCTGTTCGCTCGCGCAGCGCGCCTTGAGCGTGTGTATGCCAATGGTGGCGGTCAGCATCTGGTAGGTGCCCACGTCCTGCACACGCGCCACGGTACAGGGTAGCGCGCCGCGCTGGCCTGCGTCAGCGAGCGCGAGGTATTCGGGCCGCACGCCCAGTTTCAACGGACCCTGTGGCAGCACGCCGCCGGGCAGGCTGCGCTGCACGGGCAGGGCGTGGCCCGCGACGGTGACCTGGCCGCCCTGCGCATCGCAGGGCAGGAAGTTCATGCCCGGCGAGCCGATGAAGTGGCCGACGAAAGCGTGCCGGGGCCGCTCGAACAGCTCGCCCGGCGTGCCCACCTGCACGGCGCGGCCGCGCGTCATCACCACCACCTGGTCGGCGAAGGTCAGCGCCTCGACCTGGTCGTGCGTCACATAGATCAGCGTGAGCTTCAGCTCGTGGTGGATCTGCTTGAGCTTGCGCCGCAACTGCCACTTGAGGTGCGGGTCGATCACGGTGAGCGGCTCGTCGAACAGCACGGCCGCCACGTCCTCGCGCACCAGGCCACGACCCAGCGAGATCTTTTGCTTGGCGTCGGCCGACAGCCCAGCCGCGCGCTGGTTGAGCTGGCCGTTCATCTCCAGCATCTCGGCGATCTGCCCCACGCGCTGGCGGATGCGCGCCTCGGGCACCTTGCGGTTCTTGAGCGGGAAGGCCAGATTCTCGGCCACGGTCATGGTGTCGTAGATGACAGGGAACTGGAACACCTGGGCGATATTGCGCTGCTGCGGCGTGGCGTGCGTCACGTCGCGCCCGTCGAACAGCACCTTGCCCTGCGACGGCACCAGCAGGCCCGACATGATGTTGAGCATGGTGGACTTGCCGCAGCCCGAGGGGCCGAGCAGCGCGTAGGCGCCGCCGTCCTCGAAGGCCATGTCGAGCGGCAACAGCGCGTAGTCGCTGTCCTGCTGCGGATTCGGCTTGTACGAGTGCGCGAGTTGGAGTTCTATGCGGGCCATTTCATTGACCTCTCTGGGGTGCCACGGCCAATGCGCCATCCGCGCCGAACACATAGGCGTCGCGCGGGTTCACGTGCAGCGCCAGCGCAGTGCCCAGCTCCACGTAGTGCACGCCTGTGATCTGCGCCACCAGTTCGCCCCAGGGCGTGGCGGCGTGGATGAAGGTGTCGGAGCCCGAAATCTCGGCCAGCTCCACCACGCCCTGTACGGCCGCATCGCCGGGCCGCGCCTGCAGGCGCAGGGCGCTGGCACGCAAGCCGAGTGTGAGCGCGCCTTCCAGCCCCGTGGGCAGGAGCATGTTCCATTCGCCGCCGCCCGGCATGCGCAGGCCCGTGACGATGGCCTCGGCGGGCACCAGGTTCATGGGAGGGTCGCTGAACGCGCGCGCCACGCGCAGCGAGTTGGGCGCGTGGAAGACTTCCGCCGTGGGGCCGTATTGCAGCAATTGGCCTTCGTGCAGCACGGCGGTGTAGCCGCCCAGCAGCAATGCCTCGGCGGGCTCGGTGGTGGCGTAGACCACGGTGGAGTCGTCCGCGGCGAACAGCTGCGTGAGTTCCTCGCGCAGTTCCTCGCGCAGCTTGTAGTCCAGGTTGACCAGGGGTTCGTCGAGCAGCATCAGCGGCGCGCCCTTGGCCAGGGCACGCGCCAGCGCCACGCGCTGCTGCTGGCCGCCCGAAAGCTCGGCGGGCAGGCGGTCCAGGAACATCTCGATGTGCAGCCGCCCGGCCAGTTCGCGCACACGCCGGGCCACGTCCTTCTCGCCGCGCAGCTTGAGCGGCGAGGCAATGTTGTCCGCCACCGTGAGCGAGGGGTAGTTGATGAACTGCTGGTACACCATGGCCACGTTGCGTTCGCGCACGGGCATGCCGGTCACGTCCTTGCCATCGACGCGCACCTGGCCGGTGCTGGGCGCATCCAGCCCCGCCATAATGCGCATCAGGCTGGTCTTGCCGGCCTGGGTGGCGCCCAGCAGCACGGTCACGGCGCCGCTGTGCAGCGCCATATCCATGCTGTGCAGCCACGTCTCGGCCCCCACCCGCTTGCCAATTCCTTCCAGCACCAGTTCCACTGCAGCCCTTTTCTGCGCGCCGTTCGCGGCACGCGGCATTCTGGAAACCACCCCTTCACGGCATGCATCAAAGGGCGAGATACAGCATTCTTTGTTCCTTTTTGATCGCAACTAATCAATACATTCCCTAGGCTTTATTCTTTTTTATTCGTTTGGTAGCTTTCACGTGATGACTTCGCGGCAAATACGCTATAACCGGGCGCAGCCATTTGCCTCTCCCCTGGAATCGCCGTGAACACCAATCCCCGCCAATTGCAGCTCGTTGAAGAAGTCCGCGCTCGCCAATCCACCTCGGTCGAACAGTTGGCAGACAGCCTTGGTGTAACGCTGCAAACGATAAGGCGCGACATTCAGAAGCTAGCCGACGCCGGCCTTCTGGTGCGTTTTCACGGCGGGGTGCGCGTGCCCAGCGCCACGGTGGAGAACCTGGCCCACACCCAGCGCCAGGTACTGCATGCCGAAGGCAAGATGCGTATCGCCCGTGCCGTGGCCGAGGCTGTTCCCAATGGCTGTTCGCTGATTCTGAACATCGGCACCACGACCGAGGCCGTGGCTCAGGCACTGCTGCAGCACAAGGGGTTGCGCGTCATCACCAACAATCTCAACGTGGCCGCCATCCTCAGCAGCAACGCCGACTGCGAAGTCATCGTCGCTGGCGGCGTCGTGCGCACACGCGACCGCGGCATCGTGGGCGAAGCGGCCGTGGACTTCATGCGTCAGTTCAAAGTGGACATTGCCGTGATCGGCATCTCGGCCATAGAACCCGACGGCACGCTGCGCGACTTCGACCTGCGTGAGGTCAAGGTGGCGCAGACCATCATCGGCCAATCCCGTGAAGTCTGGCTGGCCGCCGACCACAGCAAGTTCAGCCGCCAGGCCATGGTGGAGTTGGCACGCCTGAACCAGATCGATCGCCTGTTTACCGACGTACCGCCTTCAGCACCCTTCGACGCGCTGCTGCGCGACGCCGAAGTGCAATGCACGATTGCGCAATGACCAGCCATCTGCTGAACCACATCCGCCCTGCCCTGCCCAGTGATGCGGCAGGCATCAGCGAACTGCTGCACGGTATAGGCTGGTTCAAGGCTTATGAGGACCGCAGCGCTGCACAGAACACCGAAGCCATTCAATCACTGTTGATCAGCGCTCATGCAGAGCCCGAGCGCAGCCTGCTGCTGGTGGCCGAAGACGCCCAACAGCGCCTGAATGGCTATTGCGCCATCCACTGGCTGCCCGTAGCCGTGCTGCAGGGCTGGGAAGGCTATGTCAGCGAGCTGTTCATTGCCGAGCGTGCACGCGGCCTGGGTCTGGGCCAGCAACTGCTGGACGCTGCTACCGAGGCTGCTCGCGCGCGCGACTGCCTGCGCATCTGGCTGGTCAACAACCGTGAGCGTCCGTCCTATGCACGGGGCTTTTATTCACAGCAGGGCTGGTCCGAGCAAGCCGAGATGGCCCGCTTTGTACTGCCCCTGCGAACCATAGACAACTCATGACCGCCTATCTGCTTGCCCTGGATCAGGGCACCTCCAGCTCCCGCTCCATCGTGTTTGATGCCCAAGGCCGCCTTGTGGCCTCGGCACAGCTGGAGCTGCCGCAGATCTATCCGCGCCCCGGCTGGGTGGAACATGACCCGCAGGAAATCTGGCGCACCCAGCTGACCACCGCCAAGGAAGCGCTGACCAAGGCCGGCTTGACCGCACGCGACATCCGCGCCGTGGGCATCACCAACCAGCGCGAAACCACCGTGGTCTGGAACCGCAAGACCGGCGCGCCCATCCACCACGCCATCGTCTGGCAGGATCGCCGCGCCGAGCCCATCTGCGCCGCGCTGCGCGAAGCCGGCATGGCCGACACCATCCAGCAAAAGACCGGCCTGCTGATCGATGCCTACTTCTCGGGTTCCAAGCTGCAATGGCTGCTGGACCATGTGCCCGGTGCCCGCGCGGCTGCCGAAGCCGGCGATCTGGCCTTTGGCACGGTGGACTGCTGGCTGATCTGGCAGCTCACGGGTGGCGCATCAGGTACAGGTCGCCATGTCACCGATGTGAGCAATGCCAGCCGCACCATGCTGTTCAATGTGCACACCAACCAGTGGGACGACGAGTTGCTGGCCGCGCTGCGCATTCCCAAATCGCTGCTGCCCGAAGTGCTGCCTTCGGCCGCCGACTTCGGCAAGACCGCTGCGGATGTATTGGGCGGAGAGATTGCCATCGGTGGCGTGGCTGGCGACCAGCAATCCGCGCTCTTCGGTCAGGCCTGCTTCACAGCCGGCATGGCCAAGAATACCTATGGCACAGGCTGCTTCATGCTGATGCATACGGGCGGCAAGTTCCAGACCTCGGCCAACGGCCTGCTGACCACGTCGGCCGCACAGCCCACGGCCACGCCCCAGTTTGCGCTGGAGGGCAGCGTGTTCGTGGGTGGCGCCGTGGTGCAATGGCTGCGTGACGGCCTGCAGGCCATCGAGCACAGCGGTCAGGTGCAGCAACTGGCCGAAAGCGTACCCGACAGCGGCGGCGTGATGATGGTGCCTGCCTTCACCGGCCTGGGCGCCCCTTACTGGAAACCTGACGCACGTGGCACCATCACCGGCCTGACGCGCGGCACCACCATTGCCCACATCGCCCGCGCAGCGCTGGAATCCATCGCCTACCAAAGTGCGGCCCTGCTGTTGGCCATGAGCCGCGATGCCGTCGCCCGCGGCGGTACACCGGTGAGCGAGCTGCGCGTGGACGGCGGCGCCTGTGTGAACAATCTGCTGATGCAATTCCAGGCCGATCTGCTGGGCATTCCCGTCGTGCGCCCTGCCTGCGTGGAAACCACGGCCCTGGGCGCAGCCTATCTGGCAGGCTTGTCCACCGGCGTATATCAGAGCACCGAAGAGCTGTCCGCGCTATGGAAGGCCGAGCGCCGCTTTGTGCCCACGCTGAGCAAGGAGCGCGCCGACGAACTCATGCAGCGCTGGGAGCAGGCCGTGCGCCAGACCACGGCCGCCTGAAAACTCTTACTTTGATAGCAGTCAGCGCTTTATGGATAAGCGCTAACGGCTCAAAGAACATAAAAAAGGGATGCATCAGCATCCCTTTTTTATTCAATTCACAGAGGCATCAGTCCTCGTCACCCAACAGCGCCTTGTGGATCAGCGCGCCGATGATGGCCCCCACGATGG
Source organism: Comamonas sp. (assembly GCA_031277805.1). GTDB lineage: Bacteria > Pseudomonadota > Gammaproteobacteria > Burkholderiales > Burkholderiaceae_C > Comamonas. Next base: position 12,520 of record JAITLR010000015.1, read on the forward strand.
GAGCCAACCAGAACAGCCACAGCTGCTCCAGAGCAATCGAAGGACCGAACAGCGCGGGACCCGTGCTGCGCGCAGGGTTGACCGATGTATTGGTCACAGGAATCGAGATCAGGTGGATCAGCGTCAGGCACAGGCCGATGCTCATGCCGGCGAAACCTACCGCCGCCTTCTTGGTGGTGGAGCCCAGGATCACCAACAGGAAGATCGCTGTCAGCACCACTTCGGTCACCAGTGCGGACGTCATATTGAACTTGCCAGGTGAATGCTCGCCATAGCCATTGGTGGCCAGATCGGTCACATTGGCACCGGCCTTGCCTGTGGCGATCAGATACAGCACAGCGGCAGCCGCGATCGCACCCAGCACCTGCGAAATGACGTAGCCAGGCAGCTCAGCCGCACGAAAACGCCCTGCCACCGCCAGCCCCACGGACACCGCCGGGTTGAAGTGACCGCCGGACACGGGACCGAAAGCATAGGCCCCTGTCAGCACGGTCAGGCCAAACGCCAGAGCCACGCCCAGCAGACCGATGCCAACCTCTGGAAAAGCCGCAGCCAGCACCGCGCTGCCGCAGCCGCCAAAGGTGAGCCAGAACGTGCCCAGAAACTCCGCCGACCACTTTTTGACATTGGATGCCATGATTGCTCTCCCACGTTTCGATGAATGCTGCCCTGCAACACACAAGGCATGACACCGGACATCTTAAAAAGCGCATTGCGAAATGCACAAGGCACAAATGTGAACAATCTGCGACATCATTTGCCGCTTTCTACATTGCTGCTCGGCATTTTTCTGACAGCCTGCAGCACCACGCCGCAGACCACAGCCACCATCTGCAGCAGTCCGGCAGCCACCCCATGGACGCTGCTGGGCGAGGTCCGCTGGCCCCACGACCTGCTGTTTGCAGGCACAAACGTCGGCGGTCTGTCTGCCATCGACTACGACCCGGGCAGCGGCCTCTATTACCTGGCCAGCGACGACCGCTCCGCACAGGATCCGGCCCGGCTGTACACAGCCCGCATCCGCTATGACGGAGCAGGTCTGCAGGAGGTCAATCTGCAAAGCGTCATCCCTTTGCGAGGCCCGAGCCAGCAGTTGTTCACCAGCAGCAAAGCGCCTGAGCCGGGAATCGCCACACCCGACGCTGAAGCACTGCGTGTGCTGCCTGGAGGGAAGTCATTGCTCTGGAGCTCCGAGGGCGACTTCGCACGCGGCTTTGGCCCGCAAATCATCGAGTCCGCTACGGATGGAAGCTGGCAGCAGCAATGGTCTCTGCCGCCCGGCCACGACCTCCCCCACCAGCCCAATCAAGGACCGCGCAATAACTTCACGCTGGAGGGCATGGCCGTCAGCGACGATGGCAAGACGCTGTGGGTCGCCATGGAAGCGCCACTCCGGCAAGACGGGCCCATGCCCTCGCCTGGCAGGGCAGGCGGCCCCGTACGTATCACGGCCTATGACATGGCCACGCAGCAGCCGGTGCGCCAGCTGGCTTATGTGCCTGACGCGCTGCCAGCCGGACTCTGGATACAGCGCCGTGCGCTCAACGGCATCAGCGAGATCCTGGCCGATGGGCCCGATCATCTGCTGGTACTGGAGCGTTCCTTCGCACCGCCACTGCGCTTTGGCGCGCGCATTTACCGCATCAGCACGCGCCCGGAAGCTGGTAGCAATACGCTGAATCAGCCGCAGCTCACATCCGGCAACCACCAGCCGCTATCAAAGACGCTAGTGCTGGATCTGACCGATGCCGGCCTGCGCTCTGTGGACAACATCGAGGGCATGAGCTGGGGCCCGCCCTTGTCCGACGGCCGCCGCGTGCTGCTGCTGGTCAGCGACAACAACTTCAACCCTGCCGAGATCACCCAGTTTGTCGCGTTGCGCCAGGAAACCGGCAGCTGCGCCGCAGGTTTATAGTGCCTGTCGGGGTCTGATGTGCAGACCCATCTTTGCAGACCGAATCACCACCATGAGCCAGACGAACACCTCGCAAACCGCTTTCCCTCCCATTGCCTTCATCGGCGGCGGCAATATGGCCAGCGCCATCATCGGCGGCCTGATCCGTCAGGGTGTTCCGGCCAGCAACATCACCGTGGTCGAGCCTTTCGAAGCCTCCCGCCAGGCCCTCAAGACCCAGTTCGGCATAGATGCTCTGCCCAAAGCCAGCGATGCCCTGCAAAACGCGCAACTCGTGGTCTGGGCCGTCAAGCCACAGAGTTTCAAGGAAGCCGCCGAACCCGTGGCAGCCTTCACCCGCAATGCACTGCACCTGAGCGTGGCAGCCGGCATCACCACCGAAAGCGTGGCTGGATGGACAGGCACCCAGCGCATCGTGCGTGCCATGCCCAATACACCGGCTCTGGTCGGCAAGGGCATGACCGGCCTGTTTGCACGTCCCGAGGTGGATGCCGCCGGCAAGGCCTTGGTTGAGGCCGTGATCGGCAGCACGGGCGAACTTACCTGGGTGGACAAGGAAGAACATCTGGACGCCGTGACCGCCCTCTCCGGCTCCGGTCCTGCCTATGTGTTTCTATTCCTCGAAGCCATGGCCCAGGCCGGGGTCGACATGGGCCTGACGGCCGAACAAAGCTACAAGCTGGCCGTCGCCACGTTTGCAGGCGGCTCGGAGTTGGCGGCACGCTCCAGCGAAAGCGCCGAAGTCCTGCGCCAGCGCGTGACCAGCAAGGGCGGCACCACCTATGCGGCCATCACCCATATGCAGGAGAACAAGCTGCCCGAAATCTTCATCGCCGCCATGCGCAAGGCCGAGGCCCGAGCCAGAGAGCTGGCTGAGGAGTTCGGCAAATAAAAAAGCCCCCACGCTTGCCCACTGACATGTGGCAGCGGCCCCCAAGGGCGCGCTTATTGCCTTGGGGCGGCCCGGCGGCAATAAAAAACCGGCACATGCCGGTTTTTTGAGTCTTTTAAGCCTCTAACGCTTGCACAGCAAGCGCGAGCAGCTATCAAAACAGCTACAACAGGGCTACTTCAGCGCAAACCCCAGCGCCACGCCAGCGAAGATGGCTGCACCTATCCAGTGGCTCTTGCTGAAGGCCACAAAACAGCCTTCGCGCGTGCGGTTGCGGATCAAGGTGTAGTGCCAGACGATCTGCGCCGCCGCCACGGCCATGCCCAGCCAGAAAGGCCAGCCGAGTCCATAAGGCGCCAGCACCCAGGCAATCAAGCCCCAGCACAGCACGAAAAAGCCCATCACCCCCACCACATCGAAGCGGCCCAGGGTGATGGCCGAGGTCTTCATGCCGATCTTCAGATCGTCATCACGGTCCACCATCGCGTATTCGGTGTCATAGGCCAGCACCAGAAACATATTGGCCAGCCACAGGATCCAGGCCGTAGCGTTGACCTCGCCGGTAACGGCCGCGAACGCGATCACGATGCCGAAATTGAAGGCAATGCCCAGAAAGGCCTGAGGCATGGCAAAAAAGCGCTTGGTGAACGGATAGAGGATGGTGAACAGCACGGCGGGCACCGACCAGGCCACCGCCTCCCAGCGCGTGGACAGCACCAGGCCGAAGGCCACCAGCGTGAGCACCAGGCCGACCATGGCCGCTTCCTTCACACTGATCTGGCCGCTGGTGATGGGGCGCTGCGTGGTGCGTTTCACATGCCTGTCGAAGTCGCGGTCGGCAATATCGTTGATGGTGCAGCCCGCGCTGCGCATCAGCACCGTGCCCAGCACAAAGACGATCAGCAGATGCCAGCCCGGAAAGCCGCTGGACGCCACCCACAGCGCCACCAGCGTGGGCCAGACCAGCACCAGCCAGCCCGCGGGACGGTTGAAGCGGATCAGATCCAGATACAGCGACAGCTTGGAGCGCGGCGAAGCAGGAATGGAGGCGGACATGGGGGCAGGTTCCGGAAGACAGGAGATCACGACCGGGCCCATGAGCCACGGTCAGCGCAACGGCAATTGTGCCTCGGCCTGCGGTGACCGAAGGGCGCCGCCCCCATGCTCGACACGGTCTGTCACCCATAGCACCAACGCTGTCCAGACCAGACCCAGACACAGGCCGGCCAGTACATCGCTGGCATAGTGCACCGACAACAGCACGCGGCTCAGCCCCGTGCTCAGGGCCAGCAGCACCGCCGTCGCAAACACCCAAGCCCGCCAGCGCGGCGGCATGCGACGAGCGGCCAGCCAGGCCAGCATGCCGAAGACCGCGGCCGCGCCCGCACTATGGCCGCTGGGAAAGCTGAAGCCGGCCTCATGCACCAGGCCGCCCAGCGGACGTGCACGCTGCATGGCCGCCTTGATGCAGCGCACCCATAGCCCCGTGCCGGCTACAGCCACCACCCAGCCCAGCAGCTGCAGGCTCTGGCGGCGCCACAGCAGCCAAAGGCCCACGGCCAGGCTCAGCAGCCCCATGACGCGCAAGTCCCCGAGCGTGGTCCAGCACTGAACCAGAGGCTGAAGTACCGGCGGCAAGCCGGCGCTCACCGCGCGCTGCAGCTTCAGGTCCAGGGCCATCAGCCCCTGCGGCGGCTGGATGGACTGGGACTGCTGCACACCAACGACCAGCATGGCCAGAACGGCAGCGGCCAAACCTGCCGCCGCCAGCAGCCGACCTCCGCCCGGCCTGAAATCCGCGCTGCGATCCTGCCACAGCCATGCGGCCCGGCCCTGCGCACGCCAGTGCAACATGCAGGCTGCGGCCAGCAACAAGACTAGCAACACCCAGATGGCATGACCATCCATCCACTGCACCAGCAAGACCATGGGAGCCACCGCAGAAAGCACGCGCATTCCTTTCAGGATCAAAAAGCGAAAAAGCCCTGGCGGGCCTTTAGAGGCTAACCAGCCAGGGCTTAAGGGAAACTGAAAGTATGGCCGTACTGACCCGCTGCCGCTGTGCGCTTCACTCCTCAAGCAGGGAGCGCAGCATCCAGGCCGCCTGCTCGTGTACGGCCAGACGCTGGGTCAGCAGATCGGCCGTGGGTTCGTCGCCGGCCTTGTCGGCTTGGGGAAACAGCTGGCGCGCCGTGCGCGCCACCGCCTCATGGCCTTGCACCAGGATGCGCACCATCTCCAGAGCCCTGGGCGGCTGGGCCGGGGCATCGGGCAGGCTGGTGAGCTTGCCGAACTGGGCATAGGAACCCGGCGCGTGATGGCCTAAGGCACGGATGCGCTCGGCCACGGGATCAACGGCGTTCCACAGCTCGGTGTACTGCGCCATGAACATGGTGTGCAGCGTGTTGAACATGGGGCCGGTCACGTTCCAGTGGAAGTTATGTGTGGTCAGGTACAGCGTATAGGTATCGGCCAGCAGGGCAGACAGCCCCTTGGCGATGGCCGCGCGGTCCTCGTCGCTGATGCCGATGTGGATGCCGGTCGCTACCTGCGGTGCGGCGTCCGCCTTGTGTTTCTGCGCTTTGTCTTTGCCTTGCTTGGCCATGCTTTTACCTTTCGGGTTTAAAGAATCCAGACTCCACGCGCGCCAGAGCCGCTGCGGTGGCACTTATTCCGACAGACGCTTCACACCGGGCAGCGGGCAGGCATAGACAGCATTGCGCAGCGCGGCAATTGCCTCGTAGCGTGTGAAGCTGCGGCGCCAGGCCAGCACCACACGGCGGGTGGGCGGGGCAATGCCGTCTTCCTCATGAATGGGCAGGTAACGGATATGGGGCTCGTCCGACTTGCGGCGGCGCTCCGTGGCGACCAGGGCATCCTCGGGCACGGACAGACGCGGCACCAGGGTCACACCCATGCCTGCAGCCACCATGTGCTTGATGGTTTCCAGCGAGGAGCCTTCAAACGTGCGGCGAATGCCTTCGGAATTGCTGGCATAGCGTGCGAACTCGGGACAGACCTCCAGCACATGATCGCGGAAGCAATGGCCCGCGCCCAACAGCAACATGGTCTCGTTCTTGAGGTCCGTGGTGGACAGGCTTTTTCTCTCCGCCAGCGGGTGAGCGCTGGGCACGGCGGCCATAAAGGGCTCGTCATACAGAGGGGCCAGCGCCAGACCTGTATCAGGGAAAGGCTCGGCCATGATGGCGCAGTCGATCTCGCCGGTACGCAGCATCTCCAGCAGCTTGACGGTGAAGTTCTCCTGCAGCATCAGCGGCATCTGCGGCGTCATCCTGATGGAGTTACGCACCAGTTCAGGCAGCAGATAGGGGCCGATGGTGTAGATCACGCCCAGAGTCAGCACGCCGGACAGAGGGTCCTTGCCGCGCTTGGCGATTTCCTTGATCTCGTTGGCCTGCTCCAGCACGCTCTGAGCCTGGCGCACGATCTCTTCGCCCAGCGAAGTGACCGAAACTTCTCCAGCGCTGCGCTCGAACAGCTTTACGTCCAGCTCTTCTTCCAGCTTCTTGATAGCCACTGACAACGTGGGCTGGGAAACATAGCAGGCTTCGGCAGCGCGGCCAAAATGCTTTTCCCGCGCAACAGCCACGATGTACTTCAATTCGGTAAGGGTCATAGCGACAAGGTGATGGCAAGCATCAAAAACAGCATGAATCGTGCAAATTCGGGCATTCTTTGCACAAACCTCACGGCGAAAGCCGGGGCTATTACATGCATTCAACCATAAATTTCTTTAGTTACAGATTACAGAAAATCAGCACATACTGTGACCGCTTGCGTTGAAAGCCATACTTTCTGACTCATCAGGCTTTCAGATATTCGGCTTTGCCGCCCAGCCAGCGGCTGACATGGCGTGTGGCCAGAGTTGGATGCTGCTCCAGCATACGGGGTGCCAACTCGCGCGCCCAGTCCAGCAGCAGCACGTCCTGCTCCAGATCTGCAAAGCGCAACATGGGTGCTCCCGACTGCCGGGCTCCAAGAAACTCGCCAGGGCCACGGATTTCCAGATCACGCCGCGCAATCTCGAAACCGTCATTGGTCTCGGCCATGGCACGCAGGCGTTCCTTGCCGGTCTCGGAAAGACGGCCATTGTCGTTGACCGAATACAACAGCACACAGGCCGAAGCAGCCGCACCACGCCCTACCCGCCCACGCAACTGGTGCAGTTGCGACAGGCCGAAGCGCTCGGAATGCTCAATCACCATCAGCGATGCATTGGGCACGTCCACGCCGACTTCAATCACCGTGGTCGAAACCAGCACGCCCATGATGCCAGCGGAGAACAGCTCCATCACGGCCTTTTTTTCGGCTGTGGGCATGCGCGAGTGCAGCAGGCCTACCATGACTCCAGGCAGCATCTCGCTTAGGTTTTCATGGGTGGCAGTGGCGTTGGACAGATCCAGCGCCTCACTCTCCTCGATCAGCGGGCAGACCCAGTAAACCTGACGGCCGCTGGCGACCTGGGCGCCAATGCGCGCTATGACCTCATCCTTGCGGCTGTCCGAGATCAGCTTGGTCACGATGGGCGTGCGCCCCGGAGGCAGCTCGTCGATGGTGGAAACATCGAGGTCGGCGTAATAGCTCATGGCCAGCGTACGCGGGATGGGTGTAGCACTCATCATCAACAAGTGCGGCTCCATACCCGTGGCAGCCAGCTTTTGCCGCAAGGCCAAGCGCTGGGCCACCCCAAAGCGGTGCTGCTCGTCGATCACGGCCAGCGCCAGATTCTTGAACTGCACCTGCTCCTGAATCACCGCATGGGTACCCACGACCAGCGCTGCCTCGCCGCTTTCCACCAGCGACAGCATCTCGGCGCGCTCCTTCTTTTTCTGCGCACCCGCCAGCCAGGCCACTTTCTTGCCCAAGGGCGCCAGAATGGGCTCCAGCCAGCCGACCAGCTTGCCAAAGTGCTGCTCAGCCAGGATTTCGGTGGGCGCCATCAGCGCGCACTGCCAACCGGCCTCTATGCAAGCCACGGCCGCCAACGCCGCCACCACTGTCTTGCCCGACCCCACATCGCCTTGCAGCAATCTGTGCATGGGAATCTGGCGTGCCATATCGGCGCAGATCTCGCCCACCACACACTGCTGCGCCCCCGTCAGCCCGAAAGGTAGCTGATCGAGAAACTGCTGCGTCAGATCCGCGCTACCTGGCAGCGGCTTCAGCACAGGAGCTCTCAAGCGGGCCCGTTCACGCTTGGCCTCATATTGCGAGAGCTGCTGGGCCAGCAATTCCTCTGCCTTCAGCCGCTGCCATGCGGGATGAGAATGGTCTTCCAGAGTCGTCAGCGCCACATCAGGTGTGGGATGGTGCAAAAACGTGAGCGCATTACTCAGGTCATAAAAGGGTTGCAGCCCATTTTGACTATAGAACTGCGCCACTGGAGGCTGCTCACCCGGCGGCAGAGTTTCGGACAGATCTGCGCGCTGCAGCGCGGTGACAATCGCGCGGCGCAGATAGGCCTGGGGCAGGCTGGCCGTGGCTGGATAGACGGGCGTCAGTGCCGTAGGCAATTCGCCACCCGCCACGCGAAACGATGGGTGCATCATCTGCCGCCCCCAGAAGCCACCTTTAACCTCTCCCCGGATGCGCAAACGGGCTCCTACGGCCATGGTTTTCTGTTGCGAGGGATAGAAACTGAAAAAGGTCAGCACGCAAGCAGCCGAACCGTCGTCCACAGTGACCTTGAGCATGCGCCTGGGGCGCAGTTGCACCTCGCATTGGGTGACCGTGGCTTCAATCTGCACGGTATCGCCTTCACGTGCATTTTTCAGCAGCGTGATGCGCGTTTCATCCTCATAGCGCAGCGGCAGATGCAGGGCGAGGTCGATATCACGGCGCAAACCCAGCTTGAGCATGGCTTGCTGGGCCGGGCTCGGGGCTTTTTTGGCAGTTTGGATGGCCTCAGCTTCGGCAGCAGGCTTGCGCGTCGCACGACCTTTCCTGGCGCCCGCCACCTGAGTCCCCCCTCCGGTACCGAGAGTCTCCACAGCAGACGAAAGAGAAGCAGTGAGCTTGCGAGGCATGCGAGAAAGCGAGTGAAGCGTGCGAGGCCTGTTGCGCCACGCACCGATGATGGACCAGTGTATGAATATACAGCTCTCATCCCCAAAAATGAACGTCTGACATACGGGAATTCAGCGCAACATCTATGATTCGTTTTGTTACATCATGCTTTTTTCGCCCGACTGTGTTACAGCTCATCCGCGTTGAGCAGGCAACAGTGGGGATGTTTGTGCATGAGCTCTGCGGCCCATGGATCAAGCATCCCTTCTGGCGCCCTCGCTTTCCCATCAACTCCGAACTGGACCTGGAGCGTCTGCGCTCCACTGCCATTGAGTACCTGTGGATTGACACAAGCAAAGGCGTGGATGCCGTCCCCCCCGAGCAGGAATCACAGCCCGCAAAAGCTGCACAAGCGCCTGCGCCTGCCGCCGCCTCACTCTCCCAGCCGACACCTTTGCCTCAGGAGTTGGCACGAGCCGCACAAATCTGCGCACGCGCAGGACGGGTACTGCAATCCATGTTCAGCGATGTGCGCCTGGGCCGCCCTATCGAGCTGGACAACGCAAACCGCATGGTGCAGCAAATGCATGCCTCCATCCAGCGCAACCCTCATGCGCTGATCAGCCTTGCGCGTATCAAGTCCGCCGACAACTACACCTATCTGCACAGCATGGCCGTCTGCACGTTGATGATGGCTTTGGCCCAGCGCATGCAGATGAATGAAAACGAAGTGCGCCAGGCAGGTCTTGCAGGTCTGCTGCACGATGTGGGCAAATGCCGAATCCCCCTTCGCATCCTGAACAAGCCCGGGGCACTGACGCAGGAAGAATGGCGCATCATGCAGGATCACTCGCTGCTGGGCGCTCAATTGCTGCGCCCTCTCGATGTCCCCGAGCCAGTGCTCAATGCCTGCCTTCAGCACCATGAAAGAATGGATGGCACCGGCTACCCTGGCAGGCTCAAAGGAGAGCAGATCCATCAGTTGTCCCGCATGACGGCCATCTGTGATATCTATGACGCCGTGACCTCGGACCGTCCCTATAAAAAAGGCTGGCCTCCTGCGCAGGCCCTGCATCGCATGGCCCAATGGTGCGGCGACCACCTCGACAAAGCCATCTTCGAGCAATTTGTTCAGACCGTGGGCATCTACCCCGTGGGCTCCCTGGTGCGTCTGAGCACGGAACAACTGGCCGTTGTGATTGATGTGACTTCACAGAACCTGCTCTGCCCCTTGGTCCGCGTTTTCTATTGCATCCCATCAGGCCAGCATCTGGCACCTGCAGAAATGGATCTTCAGCAAAGCGAAGTACGCATCACCTCGCGCGAGGACCCGCAAGACTGGCCATTAGGCGGCATTAATGCACTATGGCAGCCCTGCGCCGAGCGGACTTGAAACCAATTTGAGACAATCGCCAACCTGTTTGATTGAACTTGGAACGGGCCCGGTCCGGCCCTCAAGCCCCGCATGTCTTCCTGCTCTCGTGAATTCACCCTCAGCGATTTCGACTTTGAACTGCCCGAAGCGCTGATCGCCCAACATCCAACCGCCGTGCGCAGCGCCTCTCGCCTGCTTGACGGTCGTGATCTCCCTCCTACCGACCGCATTTTCCGCGAGCTGCCTGACCTGCTTCAGCCTGGCGACCTGCTGATCTTCAATGACACCAAGGTCATCAAGGCACGCGTCTTTGGCGAAAAAGCCAGCGGTGGCAAGATCGAAATACTGGTCGAGCGTGTGCTGCAAAACAATGAAGTCGTCGCTCACATGCGTGTGAGCAAGAAACCGCTGCCGGGAGCCAGGATCCATCTTTGCGGCGGCCTCAAGAATGGTGGCTTTGAAGCGACGCTGCTGGGCCGCTGGCCTGATGAAAATGGCCCCCTGTTCCACCTCTCGTTTCAGGGCAACAACGGCCAGACTCCTTACGAATTGCTGGAACAGTTCGGCCATTTGCCCCTGCCTCCCTACATTGAGCGTCAGCAAGACAGCGGCAACGATCCTGACGAGAAGGAAGACAGCGAACGCTACCAGACCGTGTTCGCCGCGCACCCCGGCGCCGTAGCGGCCCCCACCGCCGCCTTGCACTTTGACGACACCGTGCTGGCCGCCCTGGAAACCAAAGGTGTGGAGCGTGCCAGCGTGACCTTGCATGTGGGCGCCGGAACCTTCCAGCCGGTCAAGACCGAGAATCTTGCCGAGCACAGGATGCACAGCGAGTGGTATGACATTCCGCTGCCCACATTGGCAGCCATGGAGCGCTGCCGCCAACGCGGCGGTCGCGTCATCGCCGTGGGCACGACCACCGTGCGGACGCTGGAATCCTGGGCCAAATACGGCAACATCACCGGCGACACCAGCATCTTCATCACACCTGGTTTTGAATATCAGGTCGTGGACATGCTGGTCACCAACTTCCACCTGCCTAAAAGCACCTTGATGATGCTGGTCAGCGCCTTCGCTGGCTATGAACATGTCATGAGCCTTTACCGGCACGCGGTGGCGCAGCACTATCGTTTCTTCAGCTATGGGGATTCGATGTTGCTTGAGCGCAAGCGTTGAAACACCCCCGAAACAACTCATAAATCAGTAACAGAGGCCTTGCAATTATTGGCTTCAATGCTAGATTTCGCCGATGCAAAACAACACGACTTCTGTGATCTCTGAGTCAGTCAATAAACCGGACGAAGAACTGGACCTGCTTGACCTGTTGGTCACCTTGGCCGAAAACTGGAAACTTCTGCTCTTTACCCCTATTGCAGCAGGACTGGTGGCATTGGGAATCAGCTTTGCGCTGCCCAAGACCTACCAGAGCGAATCTTCGGTTCAAGTGGAACGCACAGGTTCCAGTTTTTCCGCCCCTGTCGCAGCCAGCTTGGCCATGTCTGCAGACGTGCTTCACACCATTGCCCCGGTTGCAGGTCTGGATGAAGGCCTGACATCCGAGGAAATTTACAAAAAACTCAGCAAGCGCATCAAGGTCTCCGTCGGCAAGCAGGACAAACTACTCAATGTCGTGACGGAAGCCAGATCTCCCGAGGCGGCACAAAAGCTGAACCAGGCCCTGCTGGACACCTTGTTCCCCTTTAGCAAGCCACGCGGCATTGAAAAGAAGCAGCTGGAGCAGCAACTCGGAAGTGAGAAAAAACGCCTGCAGGAAGCGCTGAAACTGGAGCAGGACACCGGTGCCAACATCGCTTCGGGCAAAAGCGTGACCGAAGCCACAAGCCGCCTTTATGGCGAGCTCCTCTCAGCCAACAGCGCCCGTCAAAGCGCCGTTCTGGATATGGAGCGCCGTTTGGGAGGTTTGGACAATGATGATGTGGTTCAGGCTCCCACCTTGCCGGAAAGCTCCATCAAACCCAAGAAATCAATGATTGCCATTGGTGCAACCGTTGCTACAGGCTTTCTGCTTTTGCTGTTTGTCTTTGCCCGCCAGGCCTTGCGGTCCGCACAGGAGAATTCGCCAGAGCAGGCCAAGAAACTCTCCCGCATTCGCCAGGCTCTGCCTTGGTGAACATATTGGTATGCATTCACGAAAAGCCCGCATCTGCGGGCTTTTTTATTGACTGCAGAATTCTTTTGCAGGCCTACTAAAAATCCCTCTTGAATGTTCGTGCTAGTCAAAAGCAGCAATTCCACACGGCGTCTCAATATGCATCAATTCAGAAGCTGCTTTTGAACTCAGTCAATATCCATGCCTGAGCCTGAATTCACGAGCCTTCCCAAAGTGACCGTTACCGATAAACGGGACAGGTGGACGCAATGCGGACAGCGGAGACGGGTGATTGCTCATCAGAACAAGATGACCGCGATCCTGTGGGATGAAAGCCCGCTTGGATTGCGCATGCGAGCCCCATAGCATGAACACCGTTGGGCGCCCTTGTTCGGCCACATGGCGAATGATGGCGTCAGTCAATGCTTCCCAGCCACGCTTGGCATGACTGGCCGCCTGCCCTTCCTCTACGGTCAAGCAGGTGTTGAGCAGCAGCACCCCATGCTGCGCCCAGCTCACCAGACTGCCGCCAGGCTGGGGGAATGATGGGAAAGGCGTCCCCAGATCGCGCTGCATTTCCTTGAAGATGTTCTGCAGCGAGGGCGGCAGCCTCACACCTGGAGCGACCGAGAACGACAAGCCTTCGGCTTGACCGCGCCCGTGATAAGGGTCCTGTCCCAGGATGACGACACGCACTTCTTCGGGTGGCGTCAACTCCAGCGCACGCAGAGGCTTGGGAGGAAACACGACCGCACCGTCTGCCAGACGCTGCTGCAAAAAACCCAGCAATTGCTGCCCCGTCTTTTCAGCGAAAAAACCATCCACTACAGACTGCCAGCCTTCCGCCACCGGCCATTGGGTCGGGTCTGCACTGCAAAGCTGGGTGGAACAAAGGTCTTGACTGGAATTCTGGCTGGATGGATTCATGCGCTGATTTTCACCGCATCCAAGGAAGATTCATTCGGAAGAATCAAGGGTTAACCCTTTATTTCGCGCTGCAAAATACCTGATTTCAGTGAGTGACTCAAGGTGACAAATTGCAAAGAATTGCATCCAGTGCCGATCACTTGGCGAAGGAGGTTCTTATGCATACCACTCAACACTTTCAGCAAGCACCTGCGCTTCCCAGCTTTTTTACAGTCACCAGCTCTGCTTTCAGCCTGGGTCCCCGGGGATTTCGATTTGCGGGTTGGGAATTACGCCTGCGCTCGCGCCGCCTCATCAGTCCAGAAGGCAAGGAAGTGAGTCTGACCAAGACGGAATGCACGCTGCTGCAGGTGTTGCTGCATCGTCCACGCCAGATCATGAGCCGTGAGCAAATCATGGACATGGCCCAGACCGAAACCAGTGTCTTTGACCGCGCGGTCGACGTTCAGATGCTGCGCCTGCGTCGCAAGGTCGAAACCTCCGGCAACGCCCCCGCCTTGCTCAAGACCAAGCGCGGTGCCGGCTATTTTCTGGATGCCGATGTGCAGGTTCTAAACTGAACCTGCCTGCACACCTGCCTATCAGCAGAACAACTTGGCCAAGGCCTCGCCCGGGTCGGATGCCCGCATGAACGCTTCGCCGACCAGAAAAGCGTTGATACCGGCGTCGCGCATGGTCTTCACATCGGCCGCGGTCAGAATGCCGGACTCGGTCACCAGCAAACGATCGGCAGGCACGTTCTTCTGCAGTTCCAGCGTGGTTTCGATGTGAACCTCGAAATTTCGCAGATTGCGGTTGTTGATGCCGACCAGCTCGGTCTTGAGTTTGAGCGCGCGCTCCAGTTCCTCACCGTCATGCACCTCGACCAGCACGGCCATATCCAGGCTGCGTGCGATCTGCTCCATTTCGGCCATTTGCGCGTCATCCAGACAGGCCGCGATCAACAGGATGGCATCGGCGCCCATGGCGCGCGATTCGTAGATCTGGTAGGGATCGACCATGAAATCCTTGCGCAGCACGGGCAGCGTGGTGCTGGCACGAGCCTGCTTCAGATAGTCGGGCTGGCCCTGAAAGAACTGGCGGTCCGTCAGCACCGACAGGCAGGCAGCGCTGATCTTGCCATCGCCCACCATATAGCTCTGGGCAATCTCTGCGGGGTCAAAGTTGGCACGGATCACACCCTTGCTTGGGCTGGCCTTTTTGACCTCTGCAATCACCGCGGCCTGGCCCTGCGCAATCTTGGCGCGCAGCGCTCCGACAAAATCGCGCGTGGAAATACGGCTTTCCGCATCGCGGCGCATTTCCTCCAGCGACATTTTTTTCTTTGCGGCGGCAACTTCCTGCACTTTAACGTCGCAGATTTTTTTCAAGATGTCAGACATTCTTATTCCTTGGATTCAGGGGCCGGCGCTCGCACCACTTTCATGATGATGCGATGCATGGCTATGCCGACCCCAATGAACAACAGCGAGACACCCAGAACAATCCAGGTGCCCGCATCATTCCAGATAGGGGCATCCAGCAGGCTCATGCCTGGGCGCCGAGCTTTTGCGTATAGCCCACCAGCTCCTTGAGCTTGGCCAGAGCCACGCCACTGTCAATGGCCTTTTGCGCGCGCTCCAGACCGTCTTCGATGGAGCCAGCCACATTGGCCGCGTAAAGCGCCGCGCCAGAATTCAGGCAGACGATATCGCGAGCCGGGCCTTGCTCGCCCTGCAGCACGCCCATGAGCATGGCTTTGGACTCTTCGGGATTTTCGACCTTGAGCGAGCGCGTGCCCGCCATGCGCAGGCCAAAGTCCTCGGGGTGGATTTCGTACTCGCGCACGACCCCATCCTTGAGCTCACCCACCAGCGTGCCCGCTCCCAGGCTGATTTCATCCAGACCATCACGGCCATAAACGACCATGGCATGCTCTGCGCCCAGGCGCTGCAGCGCACGCACCTGGATACCCACCAGGTCTTCGTGGAACACGCCCATCAGAATGTTGGGCGCACCGGCCGGATTGGTCAGCGGCCCCAGGATATTGAAGATCGTGCGCACGCCCAGTTCCTTGCGCACAGGCGCCACGTTCTTCATGGCCGGGTGGTGGTTGGGCGCAAACATGAAGCCTATGCCCACGTCGCGAATGCAATCGGCAATCTGCGCGGCATTGAGGTTGATGTTGACACCCAGCGCCTCCATCGCATCGGCACTGCCCGATTTGCTGCTGACACTGCGCCCGCCATGTTTGCTGACCTTGCCGCCCGCAGCAGAAATCACAAAGGTGGAGCAGGTGGAGATATTGAAGGTGTTGGCACCGTCGCCGCCCGTGCCCACGATATCGACCAGATTCGCCCGGTCATGCACATTCACTTTGTTGGAGAACTCGCGCATCACCTCGGCCGCAGCCGAGATTTCGCCAATCGTTTCCTTCTTCACACGCAGGCCGGTGAGGATGGAAGCCGTCATCACCGGCGAGAGCTCGCCACGCATGATCATGCGCATCAGGTGCAGCATCTCGTCGTGAAAGATTTCGCGGTGTTCGATGGTGCGTTGCAGTGCTTCCTGGGGAGTAATCATTACCTTATCTCTCTATGCTTTTAGGAGCTTCTTGCGCTGTCCATATCTCAAATTTCTATGGATTCCACTCTGAAATCCAGAAATATCCAGCGCTAGAAGCTATCAGTTAATGAGTGAATCTTGCTGAAGAACTTCTGTTCAAGGAAGTTCTTCAGCATGGCATGACCATGCTCGGTCAGGATACTCTCGGGGTGAAACTGCACGCCTTCGATGGCCAGCGTCTTGTGGCGCACACCCTGGATTTCACCATCTTCGCTGGTCGCCGTGATTTCAAGGCAGTCGGGCAGCGTGTTCCTGTCAATCACCAGCGAGTGATAGCGGTTGACCGTGAACTCCTTGGGCAGATCAGCGAACACGCCTTGCTGGTCGGTGCTGATCACGCTGGTCTTGCCATGCATTTGCTGGCCCGCGCGGATGATGTCACCGCCAAAGGCCGCGCCAATGCTCTGGTGGCCCAGGCACACGCCCAGAATCGGCATCTTTCCGGCAAAGTGCTTGATCGCCGCCACCGAAATACCCGCCTCGTTCGGCGAGCAGGGGCCGGGCGAAATCACCAGGCGCTCAATGCCTTCACGCACCATCAGCGCCTCGACCTCGGCCACCGTGGTTTCGTCATTGCGCACCACGGTCACCTCGGCACCCAGTTCGCCAAAGTACTGGACGATGTTGTAGGTAAAGCTGTCGTAGTTATCGACCATCAGCAATTTCATGGCCTTACTCCCCTGATTTCTTGGGTTCACGCAGACGCGCAAACTCCTGGTGTTCGTAGGCAATGCAAGCTTCCATCAGCTCGCGATACACGGCCTCCATGACGTCGGGCTGGCCGCCCTCTGTCGCCGTGCGCTCACGCACGCGGCTGACGATGGCTTCGATGCGCGCTTCATCGCGCACCTGACTCGCATCACCCTTGATGCGTGCCGCCTGCTGCATATAGCCGATACGGGTGACCAGCAGCGGCACCAGTACATCGTCCAGCGCATTCACATTGCGGCGCACATCTTCCATGGTGGTGCAGTGCTGCACCAGATCGATAGAACGGGTCACTTCGTTTCTCCACAGCATTGGAAACCGCGCATAGCGCCGGATACTGGCAAAGCACTATGCGAGGGACGGCCAGCAAGGGCTGCCCCGCAGCGTGGGCTGCCCCAGCAAAGGCCGTCGTCCCCCTTCAAGGGGGAAGGCGCGCAGCGCCTCAGGGGGTGGTCATTTTTCATTCCAGACCTTCCTCGACGAGTTCTGCGGCGCGCAGCAAGGCACGGGCCTTGTGCTCGGTTTCTCTCCATTCCAGCTCGGGCACGGAATCGGCCACCACGCCCGCAGCGGCCTGCACATAGAGCATGTTGTCCTTGATGACGCCGGTGCGAATCGCAATCGCCAGATCCATGTCGCCGGCAAAGCTCAGATAACCGCAGGCACCGCCATAAATACCGCGCTTGGTGGGTTCGAGCTGGTCGATGATCTCCATGGCATGCACCTTGGGCGCACCCGTCAATGTGCCGGCAGGGAAAGTGGCCTTGAACACGTCCATGTTCTCCATGCCGTCCTGCAAGATGCCTTCCACATTGCTCACGATATGCATGACGTGGCTGTAGCGCTCCACGGCAAAGGCCTCGGTCACCTTGACCGTTCCGGTCTTGGCAATGCGGCCGATGTCGTTGCGCGCCAGGTCGATCAGCATCACATGCTCGGCGCGCTCCTTGGGATCGGCGATTAGCTCCTGCTCGGTAGCCTTGTCGGCCTCTGGCGTATTGCCACGCGGGCGGGTGCCGGCCAGCGGGCGAATCGTCACCTTTTCGCCATCGGGTGTGGTTTCCTGGCGCACCAGAATCTCGGGGCTGGCGCCCACCACATGGAAGTCACCGAAATGGTAGAAGTACATGTACGGGCTGGGGTTGAGCGATCGCAGCGCGCGGTACAGGCTCAGCGGCGATGCGGTGAAACGCTTGTGAATGCGCTGGCCCACCTGCACCTGCATGAAGTCGCCTGCGGCGATCAGATCCTTGGCCTTTTGCACTGCGCCCAGATAGTCCTGCTTGTCGAAGCTGCGCTCTGCGGGGTAACTCTCTCCAGCGCGAATCTGCGGTGCGCTGACCGAGTAGCGCAGTTGGTCCTTCAACTGGCGCAGACGCTTCTTGGCGCGGGTATAGGCCTCGGCCTCGCCAGGGTTGGCATAGACGATGAGGTAGAGCTTGCCCGAGAGGTTGTCGATGACCGCCACTTCCTCGCACTGCAGCAACATGATGTCTGGCGTGCCCAGGCTGTCTGGCGGACAGCTGTTTTCCAGCTTTTTCTCGATATAGCGCACGGCGTCATAACCGAAGTAGCCAGCCAGGCCACCGCAAAAACGCGGCATGCCCGGTGTGATTGCCACCTTGAAGCGCTTTTGATAGGCGGCGATGAAATCCAGCGGGTTGCCGCTGGCGGTTTCGACCACCTGGCCATCGGTCACGACCTCGGTCTTTGCCTGGTCACCAAAGCCCGACGCACGCACAAAGCTGCGAGCCGGCAGGCCGATGAAGCTGTAGCGGCCAAAGCGCTCTCCGCCCACGACGGACTCCAGCAAGAAGCTGTATTTGCCGTCGCCATTGGCGTGGGCGAGTTTGAGATAGAGGGAAAGCGGGGTTTCGAGGTCGGCAAACGCCTCGCTCAACAGGGGAATGCGGTTATAGCCTTGGGCCGCAAGAGATTTGAATTCCAGTTCCGTGATCACGGTAGAAGCTCCGGGAGTCATGGCGCATGGCACACCTGCTGGGGTTACGTTTCAAAAGCAGGTGAAGCAAAAGTGCTTGGGGGATGCGCCGGTTCATTCCAATTGGCCAGATAGGCCGCGGGTGCACGCCGGGCTCGTGCCGGATGCGTTAGCAGTTCAGTTGAGCAGGCTTACGCCAGGGCCAGGCTCCCCGGTCTCCACAACCTGCATTGAACGTGCGATGAATGAACATGATGCCGAACAGTGTAGCGCATGAACTGCGGAATTTTTCCGCAACACAGATCCTCGGGAAAAGACCCGTACCAGAGCCCGTGCTGGGGACAGTCCTTATTGCGACGAAAGCTGACTGATACAAATATGCACGACCGTTCGTACGCCAAGGCCACCTGCAGTGCGGCCTGAAACCATCAACACGAGGAGACATTCATGCCCAGCTTACGTTGGCCACAGGCTTTGCTGCTGGCCGCTGCGCTTGCCAGCTTTGCCACCCATGCTCAAGAACGCCCGGCCGAACCCGTCAAGTTGCATGGTGTGAGCTATGCACCCAACTTGCAGTTGCAGGGGCAGCCCCTGCAGCTCAATGGCGCAGGCACACGCTACAAGGCCGTGTTCAAGGTCTACACCGCCGGCCTGTATCTGGAAAAGCCTGCACGCAGCCTGCAGGAAATTGCCACCCTGCCCGGCCCCAAGCGCATCAGCGTGACCATGCTGCGTGACATCGACTCGGCCGAGCTGGGCAAACTGTTCTCGCGTGGTATGGAAGACAACATGGAGCGCTCGGCTTTCTCCAAGTTGATACCGGGAGTGATGCGCATGAGCGACATCTTCACTCAGCACAAAAAACTGCTGACGGGCGAGACCTTCATCGTGGATTGGATGCCTGGCCAAGGCACGCTGGTCACCGTCAAAGGACAAGTCCAGGGCGACGCATTCAAGGAACCAGAGTTCTTCAACGCACTGCTGGGTATCTGGCTGGGGCCCCATCCAGCCGACCAGCAACTGAAAAAGGCATTGCTGGGCGAAGCTGGCTGAATGGCTTGAGCCTACTGCGGCGCCACCAGGTCGCGGTAATAACCAGGCAGCGCAAACAGGCCGCCATGAGTCTGTTCGTTGTAGTACTGCAGGCCCCGAACCTTGCGCTGCTTGATGCGCTGCGCGACCTCTTGTGCAGTCAGCTTTACAGGGTCCAGGCTGTCAGAGGCCACCGCCAGTCCCCAGTACGCACCGTAAAGCGGGATGTAGAGGCCGTAACAGCGCACCACGGCAAACTGCTCGCGCAGACTGCGCGCCAACTCCGCCACCTGGTCGCCGTGGAATACCGGGCTGCCCAGGTGCAGCACCAGAGCACCGCCCGGCGCCAGCACGCGCTTCATGCGCGCCAGCGATTCAGAGGCGTAGAGAGCGCTGGCAGGTGTGTCTGGATCTGTCAGGTCCATGAAGGCCAGGTCAAAACGCTCGTCCGTGCCATCCACCAGCGCCATGCCATCACCAATGCTGACATGCACACGCTCATCGTCCAGCGCACCGTGGTGCACGGCCTGCAGGTGTTCGCGAGAAAACCTGACCACGGCCTCGTCCAGTTCGGCCAATACCACGCGCTCGATGCTTGGGTGCTTGAGCAGTTCTTCGGCCGCGCCACCGTCTCCACCACCCAGAATCAAGGCCTTGCGCGGCGCCGGGTGCGCCATGGCAGCCGGATGCACCAGGGCCTCGTGATAGAAAAATTCCTCTTTCTCAGAAGTCATGAAGCGGCCATCAATTCGCAGCACCTTGCCGAACTGCGGTGTCTCCAGCAACTCCAGCTGCTGAAACGGCGTCTGCACCTTCTCACAGGCCGTGGCGCGATAGCCAAAGCGACTGTGCGGCGTAAGCTGTTCCTGCACCCAGTGGGCTTCGGACTCCGGCAAGCAATCCACAGCCGCGTCATCCGAAGCCGTGGCCATGCTGATGTCGCCACGCATCAGTTGCTGACGCAGCACCCGTTTGGGAGCAAACGCGTCGATCACGCCCTCCATCAACTGCCGCGCCTTGCCCGAGTTGTCATCGGAAAAATTGCAGACATAAACGTCGATGGTGACACTGCCTGTCTCCGGCCAGGTGTGAATGGCCAGATGAGATTCGGCCAGCAAAACCGTACCTGTCACGCCGCCGGGCTGGCCTTCATAAGGCGGAAACTTCACCCATCTGTCATCCACCAGGGTCAATCCTGAAACCGCAGTCTGGTCGCGGCACAGCTGGGCGATGGCGTCGGCATCGAGCATGTAGCGCTCGTGGCCTGTGCATTGGTAAAGATCGGCAGTCAGGTGCAGTCCGTGCATGTGGCGTGAGTCTCCCTTCGTTCTCTGCTAGATGCCCGCAACCGCGAACCTCAGCATGGTTCAGACAAAGCTAAAGACTCTAGCAAACAAGCTTATCCGCACTCATTTCTGCCAGAAATGCACACAACGCCACAGCATCACGCAACAAGCTGCGCCATCGAATCCAGGTGAGCAATGGCCTCCACGGCAGTTATGGGCTGACCATGGTTATAGCCATAACTGACCAACACCACGGGGCAGCCTGCCGCGTGGGCGGCCTGGGCATCATTGCTGGAATCACCCACCATCAGCGTGCGTGCAGGCGTGCTGCCCAAGGCCTTGCAAGTCTCGACCAGCGGCATGGGATCAGGCTTTTTGCGCGGGAAGGAGTCGCCGCCGAACACACAGTCAAAAAAGCCGTCCAGACCCTTGGCCGCCAGCAGCGGCAGGGCAAAGGAAAGCGGTTTGTTCGTCAGGCAGGCCATGCGCAGGCCCATGGCCTTGAGCTGCTCCAGCCCTTCAAGCACACCGGGATAGACATCGGCAAACTGACCGTTGATCGCCAGATAGTGGTGCTCGTAACGCTGCCAGGCCTGCGGGTATATCTCGTCGATGTTCTGAGCCCCTGCATGGGTCAGCACCGACCGAATCAGATGCTCACTGCCCTTGCCCACCATATTCTCGATGGCCTGCGAAGCCACCGCTGGCAGTTGCAGATCGGCGAGCATGCGGTTGAGCGCCTCGGCAAAGTCGCCCAGAGTGTTCACCATGGTGCCGTCCAGATCGATCATCACAGCGTCTATGCCCAGCTGGTGCAGCGAAATAAAGTCTCGGTTCACAAAAATGAGGTTTGCAATTTTTCTTGAGCGTATCGTACGCTTCATTGAATAGCGACTGGCAGATCGGCCTCCTCGCTTCAAGCCGGGCCCGCAGAGGCCTAGGCTATGGGTGACTTGTCAAGAATCGATTGGCACTCGCCCTCTTCGCAACCATCATCGACCAAAGGCGGCTGGTCTGCACTTCGGTTGCACAGCGACAATTCCGCCTCGCCCCACTGATGTTCGCAAACAGCCCCCCCCAATACCCCGCCTTCACTCCACTGGCAACGCCAATAATGACTGCGATCGGCCTATATCCCTTGGTGATTTTTTCTTAATTACACAGCCCCAGTGAAAATATAAAAAAATTTCTGAATTTACATATATATTAACTCTCATCAATTAAATAAGTATCTAAAAATCATCGATATAATTTATATGAATTAATGATAAATACCAATTTCTTCATCAAGTTCAAGAAAATAGATAAAATATAGTCCAATTGGGTTAATTGTAAGCACCAAGTTGACATATTCTCAATGAGGGCACAGTCACAGCACTTGGTTTAGATGTTTGCTAGCATGGCTCGCACCCGGTCAAACAAACAGGAAGCAAACCAAATGAAATATGACGTCATCATTATCGGAGCTGGAATGTCCGGCACCTTGGCAGGTATTAAACTCCAAGCTCAAGGTAAAAAATTTCTGATTATCGAGAAATCCCAAAAAATGGGAGGAACTTGGCGCGACAATACTTACCCTGGTTTAACGTGCGATGTGCAATCACATGCCTATACCTACTCCTTCGAGCCCAATCCTGAATGGACGCGCGCATTCCCTTCCGGCCCTGAAATTCATTCATATTTCGAGAATGTCTTCAAGAAATACAAGCTCGCGGAAAATACTCTTTTCAATACGGAAATCGTGAATGCCAAGTGGCAGGAGGATCATTGGCAGCTCACCGACCAGCATGGCCAGCAGCACACCGGCTCCGTGGTGATTGCTGCCACCGGTGTTCTCCACCACCCGCATCGCCCGGATATCCCTGGCTTGGCAGATTTCAAGGGCAGCCTCCAACACACCGCCGTATGGGATCACTCCGTACCACTGGACGGCAAGAAGATTGCCATCATCGGCAACGGATCAACCGGTGTGCAACTGGTCTCCGCACTGAGTGCTCGTGCGCATGTGCGTCATTTCCAACGCACACCCCAGTGGATCTTTCCTGTGGAGAACATGGTTTTCACCGAAGAGCAGCGCGAAGAGTTCCGCAGGAACCGCGATCTGCTCATTTATCTCCACGATGAACCCACTTACGTTGCAGCAGTGGAGCGCTTTACCAACGCCGTGCTGGATCCCGACTCTCCGGAAATCATGGAAATCCAGAAAGTCTGCCAGGACAATCTGGACAACAGCGTTGCAGACCCGATCCTGCGCAGCAAACTCACGCCCAGCTATCGCGCGGGCTGCAAACGTCTGATCTACTCCCCCGATTACTACCGGGCCATCCAGCATCCGAACTCTCGGCTCATCACCGAAGGCATTGAACGAGTGGAGGCCACAGGCATACGCACCAGCGACGGCCAGCTCCATGAGCTGGACATCATTGCATTGGCCACAGGTTACAAAGCTGACCGCTTTGTACGCCCGATGCAGGTCATTGGTGTGCATGGCAAGACACTGGACCAGGCCTGGGAAAACGGCCCGACCGCCTACAAGGCAATTTCGATGCCCGACTTCCCCAACTTCTACTTCATGAACGGGCCGTCGTCTCCGGTTGGCAATTTCTCGCTCATCGATACGGCAGAAATGCAGTGGGGCTATATCAACCAACTCATTGAACGACTGGAAACCGCCAATATTGCAGGACTCTCTGCCCGACATCAGGCACTCGACACCTACGACCAGGAACGCAGGGAGGCCGCCCGAAACTCGGTGTTTGGCTCCGGCTGCACCAGCTGGTACCTGGACAAGAATGGCATCCCCAATACATGGCCCTGGTCGCAGTCGCGCTTCCGGGAAGAGATGCTCGCACCCGTTTGGCAAGACTATGCCGAGCACCACCTGCAGACTGTCGCAGCTTGAGCAAATTCACTAGGCAAGGACACGGTCATGCAGATACACCCTGAACTCGCTGCTGCGCTGGCGCAACTTAGCGGCCTGCCGCCTATCGACTACCAAACCATGCCGATTACCAGCATCCGCCAGGTGCTGGACCATCTGCCCATGCCTCCATCCGGGCTGGAAATGCACGAGGTACGCGACCTCACCATTGGCGGCCCTGAGTCGCCTTTGGCGGCACGCTTGTACCGCCCCACAGCGGACGATAACGCACCAATGGTCGTCTTCTTCCATGGAGGAGGCTGGTGCATTGGCACCATGGACACACACGATGGCCTTTGCCGCCACATTGCATTGCTGACAGGTATGAATGTGTGTTCGGTCGACTATCGGCTCGCACCAGAGTATGCCTTCCCGGACCCGCTGAATGACGCCTATGCGGCCACCCGATGGATCGCAGCACATGCACATGAGTTGCACAGTGACCCATCCCGCATCCTGGTCGCGGGCGACAGTGCAGGCGGCAATCTGGCCATCGCAACCTGCTTGAAAGCGCGTCACGATCAATGGGACGGAATTTGTGGGCAGCTGCTGCTGTACCCTGTGTGCGATGCAAGAGCCGACAGCGCCTCCTACGCGCTATATGGCGACATGCCCTTGCTGTCCAGCGCCAACATGCAGCAGATGTGGGCCCACTACCACCCCGCCCAACCCATCAGTCCCCTGGCATCCATTCTGGAAAATGAAAGCCTTGCAGGCCTGCCCCCCGCCGTCGTGGTGACCGCAGAACTGGACATCCTGCGTGACGAGGGCAATGAACTGGCGCGGCGACTGGCCCTGGATGGGGTTGAAGTGATGCACCAACAAGCCCAAGGCATGGTTCACGGCTTTGCCAGCTTCAGCACAGCACTGCCGCACGTCGCCAGCATCCTGCGCGATGCCTGCACAAGGCTGCAGTCGCTGGTTGGGACACAGGCAAGCACTGCGTAGCACCGGGCTCAATCAACTGCTTGGCACGTGGCCCTTGCCCCATCAGCCACTTTGCGAGACCGGGCCATCACCTGACAAGACGATGGCCTTTTTCTCAGAGCAGATGCGCGGATCGGAACCCGGCGCTCAAGTAGGTATTACCTCAGCAGCAACCAGCCGGCTCTGAAATGCCGGCACTCTTGGTGCACAGCCTGGACGATTGCAGTGCTCTGTCGCCCGGCCACTCATTTATTCCCTAGCCACGCAACACTGTTGAGGAAAATGCGCACCAGTTCAGTTTGCCTGCGCACACCAGTCTTGGAAAAAATTGAACGCAAGTGCGCTCGCGCCGTATTGGGACGAATATTCAAGGCTTCCGCTGTTTCCTCCAGTGACAGGCCATTGGCCAATTGAATCGCCAGTGCAGTCTCTGCCGGCGTGAGCTGAAACAGTTGCTGCGCAAGTTTGATCGATGGATCCGCCTTGCCGCTTGTATCGCGCACAAATACGGCAACACTGGGGCGCTGCTTCCCTTCGGTCCACTCATCGGGAGAGATGCTCTGTACCACCACGCCCCAATTGAGTTGGCCGGACTGGCGCCCCACTGAAACACCTTCCGTGATCGACAACTGCGAAACCCGGGTCTGCATCAGTGCATCACGAATCAGGCGCTGCAGCTTGCGATTGTCATTGGCATAGTTCGCTTCCAGCCTTCCACCGCTCACCTTCAAGCCATCTTGCATCTCCAGAATACCGGTGGCCGCAGGGTTGCTTTCGATGACCATGCCATTTTGGTCAAGGATCACCACGCCTACCATCAGTTGGGCCATGGCCCGGCTGTACAGCGATATCACCTGGCGATCCTGATGCACCGAAAGATGCAGATTCAGTGCGCGCTTCACATGCGGCACCAACATGTTCATGAACGCTCTGTCCTGTGCATCAAAGTCAGATGAGGTCTCAGGACGAGTCACGCGCAAGGCGTATGTGCAACCATCCTTCGTCGCGACATCCGCTGCAATCACGTGAAAGCACTGCATGTCCTTGCAGAAGTCGTTGTAGTACATGGACGCTCGCCACTCCGCCTCGGAGAGCACATCAGTCACCGTGACGACCTGGTCGGTTGGCATTCCCCGAAATGGACACACTGCGGCAATTTCGGAAGGATAGACTGCTGCGTCACGGTACTCACCGGCAGAAGAAACAATCAAGCCCAGATCAGCTTGCCCGGGCAAGCGCACGATCAGTGCAGCATAGTTGGCCCTCAGTTGATCGCGGATAGCTTCCAGACATGGCTGCCACCAGCTCTTGGGGTCCAATGCCGCGTCATACAGCAAGCTCGTAATGCGGCTGAACTGCTCCGCGCTGATAGGCCTGCAATCCTGCTCCGCCGAGGCTGCCTTTTTATCTGTCGCGGGAACAATGGCCGAGCGCATAAACAACGGCACATCCTTCAGGACGCAAGCCATATTACGGGTGTCATAGTCCGCAAAACCCATCTTAGCGAAAGCGCTTTCCATCGTGGTCAACCTTCTGAGCAAGTGGATGGAGGGCTCACTGAATCTCGAACAGGCCGGCGGCCCTCAAACCTCCACCAATGCATACGCACACCCCGTCGACGCTCCTTCTGCGACGCATGCCTCACACATTGAGACCGGATACATCGAGCGGATCGCCGATGGCGATTGCACCACCATTGACCTTGAAACAGCCATCGGGAATACCCAGATGTGCACAACAATGAAGCACTTGATCGGCTCAGGCCGACTTCCAGTCGGCCGAGCAACTCTCCAACGGCATGTTTCCGAAGACCGCGGCTCGCTGTTAAAGAACAGGGGGGATCTGGTGAACTCGATTTTGATAAAGATCGTTGGCAGAGGTGCTCACCACACCTTGGTCAAGCCGTTAAGAGCGCTGCGAGGAGATGTTGCCACCATCGACCACCAGCTCCGCTGCCGTGATGTAGCTGGCCTCGTCCGACAGCAGAAATCGCACGACATTGCCGATTTCCTCCGGCATGCCCAGACGACCCAGCAAGATCCTGCGCTCGAAGGTGCCAGGCGGAAGCGCCTGGACCGCCGGCATCATCATGGGTGTGAGGATCTGTCCGGGGGACACTGCATTGATGCGTACCTTGTCCATTGCCAGGCGATCAGCCAGCGAACGAATCAGCGACAGCATCCCTCCTTTGGCCGCGCTATAGATCGGGTTGATGCTGTTACCCAAGGTCGCGTTGATCGAGGCTATCCCAACCACCGCCGAACCCGGATGAGCACGGAAATCCGGTAGCAGAGCCTGTGTCAACAACGCCAGCGGGCGCAGATGCACATTCATGCCAGCATCCCAGTTTTCCGGCGTGATGCCGTCCAGCGAGCCCATGTCCACCGTACCTGCTGCATGTACCAGGCCCCCAATGCTTGGCAGAGCGACACGAGCCTGATCGAGTGCCGGGGCTAACGCCGCTACGTCGCGCAAATCAACACCCACCCCTGCCGTCGCAACGCCAAACTCACGATGGATGGCATCGGCAGCAGCCCGGGCCTTGGCGCCGTCGATATCAAACAAAGCTACCGGGCGGCCCACCACGGCAAGCGAACGAGCGCTGGCCAGCCCTATGCCAGAAGCTCCACCGGTAATGACGACTCCCGTCTGCGGAGAATTCAATTGCGGATGCATACAACTACCTCACGATGAAAAGGAATTGCAGTCAAACGGCTGCAGCATGCGAGCGCCTTCCGCCCCGGACTTCAGACTCATCGGTGCTCGGCCTCAGCGAATGGCCCAGAGCATAGAAAGCTTTGCCTTTGCATCCATCCTTCAATCAGACTATGAACACATCAGGCAACTTGGCTAGAGTTCGCAGCGCATTGCATACCAACCAAGGAGATATCGAAATGGACTCTCGTTTTGCCAAGCATGTCGCGCTGGTCACCGGTGGCGCCAGCGGCGTGGGTTTGGAAGTCGTCAAGCTGCTGCACGCGCAAGGTGCCAGGGTGGCAATCAGCGACATCAATATGGATGCCGGCAAGACGCTTGCGGCCGAGTTGGGCGAGCGCGCGCACTTCATCCATCACGATGTGAGCAGCGAAGAGTCCTGGCAAACGGCCATCTCCGAGGTCCTGAAGACCTTTGGAGGCCTCCATGTGCTTGTGAACAACGCGGGCATACTGCTGCCCGGTGATATCGAAACCGGCAAGGTTGCCGACTTGCGCAAGCTGCTTCAGGTAAATACCGAGTCGGTGTTCATTGGCTGCCAGCAAGGCATTCTTGCCATGAAGGAGCACGGAGGCTCCATCATCAACATCGCATCGCTAGCGTCGTGGATGCCTATGGATAACTATCCGGCCTACAGCGCCAGCAAGGCTGCCGTGGCCGCCTTGACCCGCGCAAGCGCCCTGCATTGCCGCAAACGAGGCTACGCCATCCGTGTCAATTCGGTGCATCCAGATGGCATCTATACGCCCATGTTGCAGGCCTCGCTCCCGGAGGGAGTGACCAAGGAAATGATCCTTCACCACCCCAAACTCAATCCCGCAGGCCGCGCATACATGCCCGAGCGCATCGCACAGTTGGTCGTGTTTCTTGCTTCGGACGAATCCAGTGTCATCAGCGGAGGCGAGTTGCATGGAGACAATTCGGTGCTGGGCATGGGTCTGTAACAGACCCCGCTGTATGACTACGTGACGCATGTGCCAAGCACATGCGTACCGAACACAGCAGCCAGAACATCGCACAAGATCCGCCAGGCTGGAACGTCTGGCCTGGTGCGCCCCCATTCCCAAAGAGTGGGCGGCACAACGCCGCCCAGAAGCATCAGCTCAAGTTCTTGCGCATGGTGTCGATCACGGCCTTGTAGTCGGGCTTGCCAAAGATGGCGCTGCCAGCCACAAAGGTATCGGCACCAGCATCGGCCACGGCACGGATATTGGCCTCCTTGATACCGCCATCCACTTCCAGGCGGATGTCCTTGCCGGAGGCCTCGATACGCTTGCGGACGGCTTCCACCTTGCGCAACGTGCTATCAATAAAGCTTTGACCGCCAAAACCGGGATTCACGCTCATCAGTAGGATCAGGTCGATGTCCTCGATCACCCAGTCCAGCACATCAAGCGGCATGGCGGGATTGAACGTCAGACCGGCCTTGCAGCCATGACTCTTGATGTTCTGGATGCTGCGATGCACATGCTGCGATGCATCAGGGTGGAAGCTGATGTAATCGGCGCCAGCCTTGGCAAAGGCGGTGGCCAGATCGTCCACGGGTTGCACCATCAGGTGCACATCGATGGGCACGGGCTTGCCATCGGGCGTGACCGAGTGAGGCTTCAACGCCTGGCAGATCATGGGACCAAAAGTCAGGTTGGGTACGTAATGGTTGTCCATCACGTCAAAGTGGATCCAGTCAGCGCCAGCAGCAATGACGTTACGCACTTCTTCGCCCAAACGGGCGAAGTCGGCTGACAGGATGGAGGGGGCAATACGGTAGGTGGGGCTCATGGTTCACAATTGTCGCAGTTACCATTGCGCCATGCCAATGAACGAGTTTCTGGTCCAAGTCCAGCCAGCCTACCTGCCCGAGCAATCCGCTCCTGCCGCAGGCGTCTATGTGTTTTCCTACACCATCACCGTCACCAACACGGGTGAAGTGCCTGCGCAGTTGATTGCGCGGCACTGGATCATTACCAACGAACTGGGCCATATCGAAGAGGTCAAAGGCCTGGGCGTAGTGGGCCGCCAACCGCTGCTGCAACCCGGCGAATCCTTTGAATACACCAGCGGCTGCCAGCTGCGTACGCCCACGGGCACCATGCAGGGCAGCTATCTTTGCGTGAATCACGAAGGCGAAACCTTTGAGTGCGAAATTCCGCTGTTCGTGCTGCAGATGAATGAATCGGGCGACACCATGCCCACGACAGAAAAACGCGTCCTGCACTGAGCTCGCCCGCATGAAAAAATTCCCTCCGGATCTTCCGCGCCTGATACAGGCGCTGGACCCTCATGCCGATCTCGCCCAGCGCCATCTGTGGCTGATCCATCTGGTCGAGTGGATCAGAGCCCCCAAGCCCTCTCTTGAACTGGCCGTGGACCGCATGGAGCAGGTCGTGGCCGCCTTCGAAGCCGATGCCGACGCACGGCAGCGCCTGAGCCTGTGGTGGCAAAAGCTGCTGGAGACAGTGGACATCACGGCCCTGCTGGCCGATTTCGGCTTTGCTCCGCGCACGGCCATGGCCAGCGAAGTGGCTGAGCGCCTGCGCTACAAGCTGCTGCCCAGCACCCCGGAAACCGTGGACGCGTCCGAGCTGTTCATGCTGGTCTTTCCTGATCGCTTTGACGCCCGCTGGCTGCATGCGCTGGACAGCAGGCTCATGGCCCGCATTTCGGCACTGGTGGCACCGCCTCCTGACGAAGGCGCCAGCTTCTGGGAGCGCAATCTGCTGGACGCCATCACCTATTGCGCGGGCCAGATTCTGTCCACCGGCTTTGCTCCCGAGCTGCGCCTGCGCATGAGTGAGCAGGCACGCGAAGAAAAGCCTTTCCACGCCCTGATTCACGACGTGGAAAATCTGCGCGTGGAAGTCATGCTGCCACTGCGCACCACCGACCGACGCGATGCCGCCGCTGCGCAGTTGCGCGAGCGGCTTGAAGCCTGCCGCTCGGCCATCTCATCGGTGTATTCCTATGTCGAAGCCGAAGGCATCTCCGTCGGCCTGATCTTCCGTCTGCGCCAGGTACGTGCACGCATCTTGCGCATCCGTCGCCTGCTGGACTGCCTGCTGTCCACGGACCGGGCCTACGAAACCTCCGAGCTGCTCTCCAACCTCGTCGCCGTGGGCCTGGAACGCCGCAGCGTGCGCGCCCTGCTCTCCACCAACACATCGTTGCTGGCCGCCAAGGTGGCCGAGCGCAGCGCTGAGACTGGCGAGCACTACATCACCCGTGACAAGGGTGAATACCGACGCATGATGGCCAAGGCCGCAGGCGGCGGTTTTGTAATGGCCTTCACCACGCTGGCCAAGTTTGCGCTGTATGCGCTGAGCCTGTCCGTATTCTGGTCAGGCCTGGCGGCGGGCCTGAACTATGCGCTGAGCTTTGTGCTCATCCAGATGCTGCATTTCACGGTGGCCACCAAGCAGCCTGCGATGACGGCACCGGCCATGGCCGCCAAACTCAAGGAGGACATCCAGTCCGACGCGTCCATCCAGGAATTTGTTGACGAAGTGGCCCACCTGGTGCGGTCCCAGGTTGCAGCCATCCTGGGCAACGTGCTGATTGTCTTTCCTGCGGCAATGGCGCTGACCATGGGCTATGCAGAGCTGGTCAAACACCCTGCCCTCAGTCCGTCACATGCCACCCAGGTACTGGAGTCACTGAGCCTGCTGGGCCCGTCGGTCCTGTTTGCGGCCTTTACCGGTGTACTGCTGTTTGCCAGCAGCCTGATTGCCGGCGGTGCGGAAAACTGGTTTGTGCTGCGCAATATCGATTCCGTCATCCGTTACAACCCACGCATCACCCGCGTTTTGGGTTCGGTCCGTGCGGATCGCTGGGCCAGGTTTCTGCGCAAGAACATTTCGGGCCTGGCATCCAATATCTCGCTGGGCTTCATGCTGGGTCTGGTACCCGCATTTGCGGCCTTCTTCGGCCTGGGCCTTGAAGTGCGCCACGTTACCCTCTCCACCGGCCAGATCGGCGTCGCCATCCCGTCGCTGGGCTGGGACGTCCTGCACTCCAATCTGCTGTGGTGGGCTGTCGCCATGCTGCCCTTCAACGCCGCACTCAACGTAGGCGTGAGCTTTTACCTGGCCTTCCGCCTGGCTCTGCGCGCCCACAACGTCAGCGGTGTGGATCGCTCGCGCATCTACAAGGCCATACGTCAGCGCTTCTGGCGCAGACCATTAAGCTTTTTCTGGCCCTGACGCCAACACCCCAGAAGTATTGCTTCAAAGTCGATGGCGATACTTCTGGGGGAAAGCCTTTTCCCATCATCTGTCGCCGGCATTGCTGCAATGCCGCAGCAGTTTTAACCACCGCCGCCCGCCAGCGGCCAAGCAGTCCGCCCTGTCGCGGCAAGTGAAGTCATGGGTGAATTTGATCTGATCCGCCGCTACTTCCAGCGGCCCGTCCAACGTGTAGCACTGGGTGTGGGCGACGATTGCGCGCTGCTGGCGCCTGCTTCCGGCATGCAACTCGCCATCTCCAGCGACATGCTGGTCGAGGGCCGTCATTTCTTCCCCGATGTGAATCCACGCCTGCTGGGCCATAAGGCACTGGCTGTGAATCTCAGCGATCTGGCAGCCAGTGGCGCCAGGCCCCTGGCATTCACCCTGGCCCTGTCGCTGCCGCGTGCCGACGAAGCCTGGATCAGCGAGTTTGCCCAGGGCATGTTTGCCCTGGCCGATGCCCATGATTGCGAGCTGATCGGCGGCGACACCACGGGTGGCCCGCTCAATATCTGCATCACCGTGTTTGGCGAAGTGCCCACAGGCCAGGCCCTGCTGCGCAGCGGCGCACGCGCAGGCGACGAGCTCTGGGTCAGCGGCCAACTGGGCGATGCCCGCCTGGCCCTGGAAGCCTTGCTGGGCCATGTGCAACTGCCTGCCGACCTGTTCCAACAAGCCCGTCAGCGGCTGGAGGCACCCACCCCGCGTGTGGCCCTGGGCTTGGCGTTGCGCGGTATCGCCAGCAGCGCACTCGATGTGAGCGACGGGCTGCTGGGCGATCTCGGCCATATCCTGGATTTATCCAAAGTCGGCGCCACGGTGAATAGTCGATTAACTACGCCTTTGATAGCTGCCAGCGCTTACCCATCAAGCGATACATGGCAATTTGGCCTTGAATTCCAGCAACTGTGCACGCTGGCTGGCGGCGACGATTACGAACTGTGCTTTACCGCCCCGGCCGCGCGCCATGCCGATGTCCTGGCTGCGGGCATCGCCAGCAACACACCTGTGCACTGCATAGGCCACATCGATGCCCAGCCCGGCCTGCGCGTACTCGGCGCCGATGGGCAACCGATGCCAAACGACTGGAAGTCCTTCGACCACTTCGGCAGTTGAGTCCCGGCAGGCACCGACAGATGCCTGGGTTAAGCTCAAACCCTATCTATCGGAAACAAGAGCTGCCCACCATGCGTCCACGCCGCCTTCTGCCTGTACACGCCTCTTGCCTGCTGCTGAGCAGCCTGACTGCCGCCCTGCCAGCTCTGGCCGCTGCGGAGGGCGCCAGCCTCAGCGTATCGGGCAGTCGTGCACCGATTACCGAAGTCACGCTCTACCCCGGCATCGCAGCCGTTCAGCGCGAAGCTCGCATTGACGCCCAGACGCGTCAACTCAGCTTTGAGTGTCTGCCCGCCAGTGTGGATGCACAGAGCCTGCAGGTCACCGGTGACGATGGCGTGCGCGTGGGCGAGATCAAGACACTGGTGCAAGCCCGTCACATGGCGGCCAAAGACTGTACCAGCCCGCTGGATCAGCAAATCCGCACACTGGAAGATCAACTGGCAGCCATCGAGGCTGAAGAAAGCGCCGCCAAACTGGTGGGCAACTTCCTGCAAGGAGTGAGCAAACCCGGCGACGAGGTCAAGGTAAACGCCGCGCAGATCGCCAGCACCAGCCAGGCCCTGCGCCAAAGCAGCCGCGACAACAGCGTGCGTGCCCACCAGATTCAAAGGCAAAAACAGGACCTGCTGGCCCAGTTGCAACCGCTGCGACAGGAGCGCGACCGCACCGGTTCGGAACAGGCACAGGTGATGAAGGTCACGGTGCAACTGGCTAGCGCGCGCGCTGCCAATGTGCGCCTGAACTATCAAGTGCGCGGCCCCGGCTGGCAGCCCAGCTATCGGGCCCAGCTCAACACCGCCAAAGGCCAGGTCCAGCTGGAGCGCCAGGCCCTGGTCGTTCAAGCCAGTGGGGAAGACTGGAGCAATGTGCGCCTGCGCCTGTCCACCGGACAGCCCACGCGCAGCACCCAGGGAGCCATGCCTCACCCATGGGTGGTCGATATCGCCCAGCCTGTACCGCCCATGGCCCCCGCGCCTGCCCCCGTCGCCCGTGCAAGCAGATCTATGGCCAAGATGTCCGCCGAAGCCGCCATGGCCCCGGCCATGCCCGACCTCGATGTCTCGAGCATCAACACGGCCTATACCACGCAGTTTGTCGTGCCATACAAAATTACCGTCCCATCCAGTTCCGAGCGGATCACGCTGACGCTGGGTCAGGAAAATCTGGCCACCACCTTGCTGACGCGCACCGCGCCTGCGGCGGAGGAAGCCGCCTATCTGATTGCCACACTGCAGGCACCGCAAGGCATCTGGCCCGCGGGCCCCGTCACCCTGTTCCGCGACGATGCACTGGTAGGCAGCGGGCGGCTGGACTTTGGCAACGCCCAGGCACTGGCGCAGGGCCTGTCTTTCGGGCGCGATGACCAGGTCGTCGTGCGCCGTCTACCAGCCCAAAGCAATACCGGCAGCGGTGGCTGGGCCAGCAGCAAGACCGAACGCACCGTGGTGCGCAGCTACTCCGTGGAGAACCGCCACGACCAGGCCATTGCGCTGCAAGTGCTGGATGCAGCACCCACCTCTCGCAACGAGCAGATCAAGGTCCAGTCGCAATACAGTCCCCAGCCCAGCACCACCCGCTGGAACGCACAAAACGGCATGATTGCCTGGGAACAAAACCTGGATGCACGCGCCACCGCTCAGTTTCAGGCCACGCACCAGATCCGTTTCCCCGAAAACCTGCCCATAGAGGGGCTGCAATAGGCCTCGCGCGTATCATTGCAACATGACGGACCAAGCATCAAATACCGCTGCAACGCAAGCAGATCAAGCGCCAGAAGCTATCAATAGCAAAGCAAAAGAACAGGCGAGTGCGGCCGCTATTGCTCATCCCGGCGTCAGATTCATGCTGCAGCATCCGGCACACATGATTGCACTGGGCTTTGGCTCCGGCCTGCCCCGTATCGCCCCAGGCACCGTAGGCACACTATGGGCCTGGCTGGCCTTTCTGGTGCTGCAGCTCTGGTTGAACAAGGCCCAGCTCGGCTGGCTGATCGCGGCCAGCATTCCCGTAGGCTGGTGGGCCTGTACCGTCACCGCTCAGCACATGCGCGTGGCCGACCCAGGCCACATTGTCTGGGACGAAATCGTGGCCATGTGGATCATTCTGTGGCTGTGCATGCCCATGGGTTTCTGGGGCCAGTTGCTGTGCTTTGCGCTGTTTCGCTTTTTTGATGCCGTCAAACCCCAACCCGTCAAATGGGCAGATCGATTGTTCAAAGGCTTCGGCCCGCGCGGCGGCTGGGGAATCATGTGGGACGACCTGGTAGCAGCCTTTTGCACGCTGCTGGTCCTCGCACTTTGGAAACATTTTTTCTAAGAGCTGCTAACAGCCTGTGAACCTGGAGGAGACGATGGACAACGAACAAACCAGCATCGAAGAACTGGTGCAGCAGCTGGCCGCCAAGCTCACTGAAAAAGGCTGGATGCTGGCCACCGCTGAAAGCTGCACGGGCGGCATGATCGCGGCGGCCTGCACCGATCTGGCAGGCTCCAGCCAATGGTTTGATCGCGGCTTTGTGACCTATTCCAACGAAGCCAAGACCGAGATGCTGGGTGTGTCCGCCGAGCTGATCGCCAAACACGGCGCCGTCAGCGAAGAAGTGGTGCGCGCCATGGCCGAAGGTGCTATTCGCCATTCGCGCGCCCAGGTCAGCATTGCGGTGACGGGGATTGCCGGGCCTGGGGGCGGGTCTGCGGAAAAACCTGTGGGAACAGTTTGGGTAGGGTGGAGTGTTGAGTCCCGGACATTTGTGACGTGTCTGCATCTCGAGCACGGGCGGGCAGCCATACGGCAAGCGACCGTCATTCAGGCACTCAAATCATTGCTTACGGCCATCTCTTCACCGAGTTGATCAGAAAACCAGTTCTGGGTGAGCGCCGCAAGTCATGCGGGCACCGACCTCGGTCTGAGCCAAGTCAATGCCCAACGCCTTGAGCAGCACATTCACCAAAGGATCTAGCAAAGGAGACAGTAGACCGCTGATGATGCCCTGTACCAGAGAAAGAAGGCCGGCAAGCACATCTTTGATGACGTTGAGCAAAGCCTGAATGCCTCCTGGTTTTGCTCGGGGATCGGGAGTCAAAGTCTGCAGCACATTCAGGCTTTTTACGGTGTCTGTAAGACTGCCCACAATGTTCTGCGCGGTCAAGGCCTTCCACAAAGGATCACTGGGAAGTGGCGGGGGATCGTTAAAGGTGAAGCCGGGATCTGTATTGGCACCCACTGGCGTGTTCACCTGAACGCCGAGCCCCCCAAAATATTGGGCTGTACGCTTGCCA
Source organism: Comamonas sp. (assembly GCA_031277805.1). Taxonomy (GTDB): domain Bacteria; phylum Pseudomonadota; class Gammaproteobacteria; order Burkholderiales; family Burkholderiaceae_C; genus Comamonas. The sequence continues at coordinate 48,517 of JAITLR010000015.1, forward strand.
ACACCATCGCAACCAATGCAATCCAGGCGCAGAATCGGCAGCGGAGACATCTGCACTGGTGAACGTGTTCCAAATGCTTGAGTCTTCGCTTCAGCCAGGGAGTTTCCCAACCGTCCCAGTCGAATGTCGGCAACAGCAGTTCTTGCGTTGGTCACCAGCTTCTTGCTGCCCGCATTGCAATCGTAGTCAGTGACATATGCTTGCCCACCACCTACATCCAGACTCAGATCAATTCGGGTTGGAGAAGGCAGTATGGTCATATCCGCATAGCCATCCACATTTCCCAGCAGCACATTGAGCAGTGCAATCACGGGAGACAGCGGCTTCAGCAATGCGTCGACGGTCTGGAACAATCCTCCCAGCACTGGCGCCTCAACCGAGACCAATGCGCGCACTTGAGCTGTGCGGACATAAATGCGGTTGGCACCTAACGGGTCAAGCTTGGCCAGTTGAGGATCACCAATGGAAGAGAGCTGCGGCAGCTCTATGACCTTGAGAAAAACATTCAGGTTTACCAAGCCAGGGATAGGCACGGCGACTGCCGAGGACAATGCGCTGTTGCCATTCCCGACCTGAATCGCGCCTTGCACCAGATCAAAGAGTCCCAGCCCCAGGTCCAAGGCTGAAGAGTCCAGGCCTGTCTGCAAATTCAAAAGTTGCGATAGTTTCAGTGTCAAAGCTGGCACGCCAAGAGCGGCTGACACAAGTTGATTCAGCGCCTGCAACGCAGCACCAGCGGTGTTGCCACTTTGCTGCACGGCATCGACCATGGCCTGCAGCAACACGCCGACGGAGACATCGGCATTGAGCAGCTTTGCATAGTCTCCAACGTTCAGGCCGACGCGAGGCGCCAGAGCATCGAGAAACTTCAGTAGATTGATCTGCGAACCCAGAATGCCATTCCAGCCTGCGGCATCAAGCTTGATATTCGAGCCCAGCAAGCCGCCAAGAACCGCATTGAGAATTTCCGACTGACTGGTGTCCACTTTAAGCAAGGTGGTTTTTATCGACAGCGCCGCCGCAGGCTGGGGCCGCCATGCCACGGCCTTTGCGTCAACCGTTCTCGCCGCGCCACCAGAAGCTTGCCAAATAAAAAAGAATGGCACAGCACGTGACATCTGAACCCTGCTGGCATTGAACGGATCCTGACCTACAACAAACATGTCACTGGCGGAAGCACCTGCCCGGGCCTTGTTCCAGTTGCCACACTCCACTGTCACCTCGCTGGCTGCCGCACCGTTCTGCACCGCATTTCTCTGTGCATTTGGCCCGCAGTCCTGACGTGACGCCACCGATGCCCCCGCCAACGCCGCCAAATCCGCAATCTTCTGCAATTCCCGCTTTTGCCAAAACACATTGCCTATATCGATGGTGGCCAGGCATATCACAGCCACCATCAGCCACAGGGCCCCCAGCGTCGCCACGGAGCCGGACTGACGACGGGTGCGGGGGCGGTTCAGGCCTTTTGCAAAAGACTGCATGCAGATACACCTTCAGGCTTGCGGTGCAGCTATTCAATGGCTGCCGCCAGATTTATTGCCCACTTGCGTTTCCGAGCTTTCGGGAATCTTGTGGGTAAAGCTCTCGAGGTAGCGCTGATAAGTGCGCAGAGCAACATCGCTGGTCATGAGATAGCTATTGCGTGATGCGTATTGACCGCTGGCCTGCAGCGCCAGCAAATAGGTGGTGGCATCGCCGACACGGTTGGTCGCAGGCGGTGTGAGCGTGGCCTGGGCAGGCGCAGACGTCTGAGTCACCGCCGCTTGCGCCGATGCTGGCACGCCCCCTTGAGGTACGGAAACATTGGTGACTTTGCCTGCAGCGGGAGTCGTTGATGGCGTGTTGCTCTGCGCGACTGCGACCGAGAACAGCCCCATCATCACTGCGGCCCCAATCAGAGCGCGCGTCTGCATACGAGAAGATGTTGCGGTTTTCATGAGAGTTGCCTTTATGGTTTACGCAGCCGGGTCATGGCCACACACGCTCTGAAGGGGCTGCCTTGGTGGCAGAGGTTGGTTTGCTGCTTGCCGCTTCATCCGGTGTTTCGAAGAACAATCCGTTTGCCGATGCACCGCGTGGCAGCATGGCCTGCACCATCTGTTTGTTGCCAGTGCTGCCGACCTGGCGGACTGTGACCGGGCTGGCTGCAGCCATGACCACAGAGCCTTCCTGCAGTGAACGTGCAGGCCCAGTGGGTTGACGCGGCGCTGGGAGTTGGGACCCGGGTTCTGCACGCTGTGCAGGCACTGCTCGCACGGGCGCAGAGGGTGCAGAGTGCTCTTGTGTGATGGCAATCGCCTGCCCTATCGGTGCGGCAACCTTTGGCTCTACTGTTTCCGCAGCCAATGGAACAACTGCTGCTGCAGGCTCGGGTTTCGCTACAGGTACAGGAGCCTGCGCCTGCTGTCGCGGGGCCGCAGGCGTGCTCAAGCTCATTTCCTGGTGGCGTGCGGAGGTGGTTGGCAAGGATCGCGCCACGGCCGCTACAGGCGCGGCAGACACCTCAACTGCAACAGGCACAGGTGCGGGAATCGCATAGGCATAGGTTTGCGGCAGACTGGACGCAGTCTGCCCGGGATGTCGCGGGCGGGCTGCATCAAAGCTGTTGCCCGACACCATCCACTGGCCACCACCAGAGGCTCTATTCACACTTTGCGGCATCACGACCTGCACCGCCGGCAGCGCTGCAATTGCGGTCACAGGCATGGCGGCTGGTAGGTGCGGCCGGGCCTCTGCAAGAACCGGAGCCTGAGCGACCTCAGACTCCGGAGCGGACTTTTTTACGGAGAGCGCCTCCTGCTCTGGCTCAGCGATCGCTGCGGGAGCTACTGTTTTAGCTACAGCAGCCCGGGGCTGCTCTGCCTCGGAACGCGAGACGTTGATGACCCTGCCTGTGGCCTGCGGTGCAGGTTCTGCCGCTGCCTGCTTGGCCCCTTGCAACCATTGGCTGGCCTGCTCTTTGACGGCTTGCCGGGTCTCTGCATCAAGCTTGCGCTGGCGCATGAACTCCTCTGCCTGCTCACTCTGACCACTGACCATCATCAGCAAGCTCAGGTTGACATTGGCCTGGGCATCCTCCGGGTTGAGCTGTGCCGCCTGCATCAAAGGCAAGCGTGCCGCGTTCAGGTTGCGCGCGCGCAGATAGGCATAACCCAGGTCCGTCAACAGGCGCGGATCCACCGGGTTGGCCATGCGCGCAAGCTCCATCTGCTGGGCAGCTTTGGGAAAGTCACCTTGCTCTGCGGCCACGCGTCCCAGCCCATAGCGTGCAGCACCGTCCTTGGCGCCGCCCAACAGGCTTTGATAGATGGGGGCTGCGTCGTCGAACTGGCCAACCTGGCGCAACGCATCGGCACGCATCAGACGGGAATCGCTGGAGGCCCCCCATTGCTTGTCCAGCGCATCCAGGTGAGCGATGGAGGCGTACCACAGTGACTTGGACTGCATCTGGCGCACCAGTGCCAGATAGGTGTCCTGAGTGTTGACGACCGGGTCTTTTTCCAGCGGCATCTCGGCTGCCGCCTTGGCGGCGGGAGACAACGCTGGCTGATTCTGCCCCATCAGTGCACCGAGGTTTGCGCAGCCAGAGAGCATGGACACAGTCAAAGCCGCCAATGGCAGCATCAGATACGGGGTACTTTTCATTTTGTCATTGCTCCCAACGCCCGGATCACGGCCAGAAAGCCGGGGCCCGCCGTAATAATGATCAGGGCCGGAAGCAGAGTCACCACCATGACGCCTGTCATCTTCACCGAGATCTTCCCTATCAACTCCTTCATCTTGGCCTTGCGCTGCTCGCGCAGACGCTCGCCAAACACGCGCAGTGGCTCCTGCACCGCACCGCCATATTTGTCGATCTGGCTCATCAAGGAAGTCAGTGCCGCCAGGTTCTCGTTCTGATAGACCTCGCTCATACGGCCAAACGAGCGTTCACGTGTACCGCCCCGGCTGTACTGCTGATTGGCCAGTTGAATCTCTCGCGACAACACGGGCATGACGTTGCCGAAGTCGGAGCCGATCACCTGCAACGTCTGGTCCAGGCTCATGCCCGTGCCCTGCAACAGCCCCAGCAGATCAATCAGCAGAGGCAGCTCTCGAGCCACACTGGCACGCCGACGCGCGGCCACGCTGCGCAGCCCCCATTTCGGCAGCAAAAAGCCAATCGTGAATGCAGCAAACAGCCAGACCAGAAACTGCTTGCTGCCCGCAAAGACAAACGCAGCCAGCACCGGCAATACCAGCGCGCAGACGCAGCGGGCAAGCAGATACTGCAGCTGCGCACGGGCAGAGCCCCAGCCGCATTTGCCCAGCAAAGCGCGGTCTTCATCGGCCACCAGTGCCTTGCCAAACGAGGTATTGAGCCAGTGCACAGGTATGTCTTCTTGCGTGCCGAAACTGCGCAGCAAGTCTGCAGATTTGGCGGGCACAGGTCGGGTGACATTGCCAGCTAGGCCTGCCTCATTGCGGTTCAATGCTGCCTGTACTACCTGGCTGTTGCGCTCTCTGCGCTGGTGCGCATAGGCAATGAGTCCGGCAGCCATCAACGCCGCCAGCGCCAGCAGTGCGATGCAAATGAGCAGAAGAAGGCGTGAGGTCTCCATTACTCTGCCCCTTCGTCCAGCTTGGCCATACGGTACAGCAACACGACGCCGACCATCTGCAACGCAGCCGCCGCCCAGATGATGTTGCGCCCGCTGGGGTCTTCCCACATGCGCAAAAAGTAAGCTGCATTGAACGAGATGATGAGACCGCCCACGGCGATGGGAAGCAGGCTCAGCACCCAGGCCGACATGCGAGTCTCTGCCGTCATGGCAGACAGATCCTGTTCGGCCTGCTCCCGGTCGCGCATGAAGTGGGCAACACGCTCCATCAGCACATCGACTCGGCCGCCATAGCGCACGCTGATGCGCAAGATGGCTGCAAGCAGATGCAGCTCGTCAAGCCGCGTCTGCTTGCCCACATGGGCCACGGCATTTTCCAGATCCATGCCAGCTCGGGCCAGGCTGGCGGCTTTTTCCATCACGGGCTGCAGCGGTGCCTTGCTGCTGGCAGCGGCCAGCTGAAACGCGGCCTGCACGGCATTGCCCAGAGTCACCAGACGCACCATGTTGTCCAGAAAGCCTGGCAGTTGGCGTGAGAGCTGACGGCGGTACTTCTGTGCACGCGTCATCAGCAAAAAGAAAAACGCGATTGCCAGCACCACGGCTGCAGCACTGGCCGCCAGCCAACCAGCCATGACCCCAACCAGCCCAAACACCAGCACAATCAGGCCCAGCCCGCCGTAGAACAGCCTGGCGCTGACCGTCCCCACCAATATTGCGGGCACAGGCCAGCCAGCCCTTGTCTCTTGTGACAGCAGTGCGTCCGCAACCGAGCTATCGAAGGCTGATGCAACGCTCTCACGTACATTGAAGCCTGCTGATGCGGCTGCACTTCTTTCCAGACTTTGCTGCAAGTGCTCGGCCATCTTGCGCGTCTGCTGCTGCTTGCCTACAAACACCCACAGAACCATGGCACCAGCCGCCAGCAACAGGGCCAGGCTCAGCATCAGAAAGGCGTTGCTAGCCATGGCGTACTCCCGCAGCGTTGCTTGCGTGCTGCAGCACGGAACGATAGCGGGCCAGCTTGGGGGTGTGCGGCACCATGCCCATGGTGGTCCAGCGCTCCAGATCATCACCATCGGGCTGTGGCAGCAGTTCGTGGCGATACAACTCCTGCATGGCAATCACGCTGTCGATGATGCCGGTGACTTCGGTGATCGAGGTGATGCGCCGCTTGCCATTGGGCAGACGGCTGATCTGCACAATGAAGTCCAGCGCATTGGCGATCTGGCGGCGCAAGCTGACTTCGCTGCCTTGAAAGCCGGCAAAGCCCGCCAGCATTTCCATGCGATGCAGGCATTCGCGCGGCGAGCTGGCGTGGATGGTCGCCATGGAGCCGTCATGGCCGGTATTCATGGCTTGCAACATCTCCAGCACCTCGGCACCGCGCACCTCACCCACCACAATGCGGTCCGGGCGCATGCGCAGGCTGTTACGCAACAGATCTCGAATCGACACCACACCAGCGCCCTCGAAGCCACCAGGGCGGCTTTCCATGCGCACCACATGCGGGTGCGGTAGAGTCAGCTCGGCCGTGTCTTCAATGGTCACCACACGCTCATTGGCCGGAATAAAACCTGCAATCGCATTGAGCATGGAGGTCTTGCCGCAGCTGGTACCACCGCTGATGAGGATGTTGCAGCGCTCGCGCACGGCCAGCTCCAGGAGACGGGCCATCCCTTCATCCATGGTGCCGAACTCCACCAGATCCTGTACACGCAGCGGGTCATTGCGGAACTTGCGGATGGACACTGCGGGTCCATCGAGCGACAGGGGCTCGATCACCACATTGATGCGCCCACCGTCAGGCAGACGTGCATCCACCATGGGCGTGGATTCATCCAGACGACGCCCTAGCGGAGAGATGATGCGACGAACGATACGCAGCACATGGGCGTTATCGGTGAAGTGCAGTGTTTCCTGCTGCAGAACACCCTTGCGTGAGACAAATACGCGCTGGTAACCATTGATCAGAATATCTTCGACTTCTGGGTCTGCCATCAGATCATCGAGCGGACCCAGCCCTGACAGCTCCTTGTTCAGTGCCTGGGCAATCCACTGCACTTCTTCATCATTGACGGGGAAGCGCTGCTGGCGCACGAATTGATCCAGCTCCTGCTGCACAAACTGACGCACACGGCCTGCAGACCACTTGGCAAAGACTGCCCCCAGTTCTTCCACCCTGGTGAGCAAATGCTCATGCGCCACGTTCTTGATCAGCAGTAGTTGCTTGGAATCAGAAAAATCGTTGCTCTTTTCAGCAAACACGATATCCATGCTCATTCGCCTCTCCTCAGGCGCTTGGCCCACTGACTCAGAATCCCCGGTGATGGCACGGCAGGTGCTGGCATCGCCACCGGCTCACCCAACAAGGCGCGCGCCATGCTGCGCACGGATGTGACATAGGGGTCACCACGCAAGATTTGCGACAGCAACTGCCCCGAGCTGGCCGCAGACAGCAAGGCGGTACCGCGGTCTGGCACCACATGCAAAAGTTCCAGATTCAACCGCTGAGCTACCTCCTTGGCCGGCAAGCCGGCCTGAGCATTGAAGCGATTGAGTACCAGCTTGAGCATGCTGCGCTCTATCCCCTTGGACTCCAGCTCCCTAAGCATCTGCGCGGTGGAAACAATACCGCCCAGGGACTGATCGCAGACCACCCAGGCCTGGCCGCACTCGCGAATCACAGGCACCAGAAATTCAGCCTGAGCCATCCCTCCCAGATCAATGACCTGCGCCTTGAGCAAGCTCTTGAAAGTGCGTATCACATTGGCTGCTGCCGTAGGGCTGACCTCTCGCAGCAAACCCAGATCCGCAGGCCATGCCAGCGCGGCCGTGCCCGTTGAATGCTTTTCCACCGCAGAGTCCAGCAAAGTGGCATCGAGCCTGCGCAGGTTCTGCACCGCATCCACAAAGCTGTAGCTGCCGGTGACGTTCAGATAAAGCAGCCCGTCGCGAGCTGGCAGCCCGAGATCCAGCAATGCAGCATGAGCAGACTTTTCATGAAGTTGCTGGCTTGGGCCGGGCTTGCGGGCCACATGATGACGGCGCCCTGCACCACGTACATCGTGGCCCTGCATTTCCTGCAGCATGACGGCCAGATGCACAGCCAGTGTCGTCACCCCCATGCCCACGCGACCACCCAGCAAGGGAACGGCCAAACTGGTACCGTCCATCGTCACCGCCGTCGATACTGGCGCAGCAGCGGAGACGACAGGCGCCTGCAATTGGCGCTTGAAGGCTGTTCGAGCTTCGACCTCACTGCCATCCCAGTTGACGAACTCAGTCACCCCGCAGTGCAAAGCAGCCAGCATGGAAGCAGCATCTGCCGCCGACCCAGCCCCCATCAACACCACTCCGGGCCAGCCATTACGCAGATCTGCCGCAAGCAGGGCCGCAGCCTCCGTCATGGGTGCCGAAAAATCCACCATCACCACACCCAGGCCGGACTCGGAGAGGTAAGCCCCAAGCTGCTCCAGATCCAGCGCGGCAGGCACGACTTCAGCATCATCCCCCAAAGCCCCCGCCAACCAGAATGCATGCACCGATGATTGAGTCGCCAGCACCACCCGCACAGGTCCTCCAGAACTATCTGTCTGCGCCGCTTTCAAGTGTGAAGAGTCCATGCGCATGGCCATACCTCACTGCCTTTCTCAGCGCGAAAATCCCGGTGCCACGCCGCGTGACAAACCGCCCGCCAACCATTGGCTCCAGACAGCGCCATCGCGCTGCTCCGTGCGGCCAGGCAGCAACGGCTCCACATTCACATCGCGTGCCAGCGGCTTGACCAAACGCGGAGTGACGACGATGGCAATCTCTTTTTCTTTCTGGCTATATTCCTGGCGCTTGAACAGCACACCCAGAACAGGAAGGTCACCCAGAAGCGGCACCTTATCGGTGTTGGAAGAGGTGGTTCGGCTCACCAGACCGCCAATTACAAAGCTTTCGCCATCACCCAGCTCCACCGTTGTATCCGCACGACGGGTGGAGATGGCGGGGACGGCAACGGCGTTGAGCGTCACCGTGTTGGCGTAATCCAGTTCGCTCGCTTCCGGCGCAACCTTCAACACGATCCGATCGTTGGACAACACAGTCGGAGAAACGGTCAAGCCAATGCCATAAGGCTTGTACTGAATGGCAACCATGCCCGTACCCGCAGGAACTGGAACGGGCACTTCCCCACCAGACAGAAAGTTGGCACTCTGCCCAGACAACGCCACCAACGTTGGCGCAGCCAGCACACGGGCGAGACCGTTGCCCTCCAGCACACCCAAGTTGAGTCCCACTCCTGCTTTATCAAATTGCATCAACAAATTGAAGGCAGAGGTGAGCGGCGAAGCAATTGAGGTATCGCTGGAGCTGCTGCCGTTTTTGTAAGCCCCCTTGCTCAAGATACCAAAGCTGAAACCATGGCTGTTGGCACTGGTGCTGAAAATATTGATACCGACGTTCTTCAGCAAGGTCTTGTTGAACTCCACCACCTTTACATCGACCTGCACCACATTGCTTTTAAGCTGAACGCTGGACAGGTCCACGGTCTTGATCTTGTCACCAGTCTGCGCATTGGCCAGTTCGTTGGAGAACTGCTGCTCGATCAGGCTGCTGGACCTGGCCGTACGCAACTCCACACGTTGCTGCACATTGAGCCAATAAGTTCTGGCCTGTGTCTCGCCGCGCGGCCAGACCATAAAGCTGGTGGAGCCAGGCTTGAGCGGGCTGAGCAAGATCTTGGCCGCATGCCCTTTACCTACGCGCTTGATATGCACACCCGCCACCGTATCGTCAGCGATGGCAATTCGCTCCACGCCCGAAGGCAGATCCAACTCATGCTGAGCCCCCATGACCAGCTTGATCTCCGTCGCTCCTGCGGGATGAGCTGCTGCATTTTCTGCAGCAGGTATCGCTGTTTGTGTTTGGGCTACAGCCCCAAAAAGCATCAAAGAAATGCTGCAGGCCAGCGGCAGCTTCACCAGAGAGGTCGTACGGCCAGAGATAAAGAACGTCTTGTTTTTCATATCAGTACCGCACGGTTTGGGTATTGGCACCACGCACAAATTCCACGGCCAAAGAGGAGTCCGAAGATGCAGTGCGAACCCGGGGAACTGCAGGCTTGGCAGGGCCGACATTCACGGGAGCCCCAGGCCTGGCGCCCAGGTTGCTGCGGTTCAGGCCAGCAACACCCGCCAGCGTGCTCATTGCCACACCCGCCTGCGCTACATCGGCCCCCTCAAGCGGGATATTTGCTGCAGTCCCCTTGGGCAGCGATACCGCAAGCACACCAGGCAGCGGAGAAAATTTCTCCATATCCGGCTCGCTGGTATCCGCAGGATTACGCAATGCCAACAGCAAGCTGCCGTTGGATCCCCCCAGTGCAAGCCGGCTGACCTCTTCCACCGGAACCGAGAGCACGGCCGTGCGTGCGCTTTCAGGACTGCCGCCCTGCGGCTTTCCATCCGCCTTCTCCTGGCCGCTAGTCAGAGAATCCACCGATGCCGCACCGTAGGCCAGAACACGCTTGCGCGAAAGTAGCAAGCGCGCCTGGCTCTGGTCAATTTCATTGCCATCGCGGCGCAGCACAAAGAACACATCGACAAAATCGCCAGGGCGAATGCGATTGCCTGCCCCCACGCTTTCATCCACCTTGACTGCCACTGCACGCTCACCCTCCGGCACCTTCAGTGCCAGACCCGTGACCAGCTGACCTTTGAGAATAGGAGCGCCCTTGGGTATATCGACGGCGGGCACAGAACCCGCAGCGGCAGGTACATCGTCATAAGCTCCATCGGGGCGAGAGGACAGACCCGCCAGTTGCAGGTCTTCTGCCTTGATCGGTTGACCGGCAAGCAGTGGCTGTGCGGCTACCACGACATTGATGGTCGAGGCCGCCTTTCCATCGCCTGCGGCAACCTTCACTTGAGGAGCTGGCGGTGCTTTGGCCAGCATCCAGCCATAAACACCCAAAGCAAGTGCTATGGCCAGCAAAACCCCGACTGCAATTTTGGCGATATTGACCATCTCACCCTCCCTTTTGATACCAAGCTTTTTTGAAGCCCGGATTTATTGCTCTTTACTCAGTCAATCAAATTGATCTGTGCCACAGCCTGCCCTTGCAGAGTCTTTGGAGTGGGCAAGCCCATCAGAGGCCCCAATAGCTTCGGAACCAGTGGCGCTTTGTCATAGTCATAAGTCACCAGAACTTTGATGCAGGTAACACCGTTCAAAGACGAGCACAACGTCTTATCCGCAGTGACCTGGGTCGTGGTAATTCCGCTGGCACATGTACCTGAGGCACTTCCACCCCCCCCCCCATTTTTTTTGAGCCAGACAAGTACCTTATTGGACATATCGCAGGCTGCGGCAATACGCAGAGATTGGCGTGTGGCCTCGTCTTTCCCGCTTTGATAGCGTACTGCGGCACGCGCACCCTCAGAAGCCGCCAAGGTAATGGTTTGCTGCGCCGCAAAAATCAAACCATAGGTAACCACTGCATAAAAAATCAAAAAGAAAATTGGAAAGATGATGGCAAATTCAATGGCTGCTGCGCCTTTTTGTTTTCTTTGAATTTTCATACACCCTCCTTTCAGCGATTTCTGTAGAGCCCCAATACAATAACTGTTGCCAAGCTCATGTAAGTCACATAAGGAATGAATTTCCTATTGCTTTCTTCTTTTCCATCTCTCATGTTTGAGGTCGCCACAAAAAAATACTTCAATGTACTTCGAGAAAATAATCCATGAATCACAGAAAATAGGCAACTCAAGGCCCATATTGGAAGAATCAGCTTCCAACCCACCCACATTCCTAGTGCGGCTCCAAATTTAACGTCCCCTGCGCCCATCATCTTAAAAATAAAGAAAATTAAAAGTACAATAAATGTAAAAATACCGCCAAGAACGCCATCGATAATTTTAATGCTCACTGGATGCAATTCTGGATAGATAAACAGCGATATCAGGGCCATTATTCCACCCAAAATCACAAACCAGTTAAAGCATTTTCTATAGAGTAAGTCACATACCCCTGCACCAACTATCCAAAGCAAGAAAATCAGCCCCATTTTCATTGGAATTTATGGTGTCGGAGCCTTTAGTGCATCCCATATCTTTGTGAATACTGTTTTCAATTCAGTTCCAATACCGGTCAAGGCGGTTAGCAATCCCACCGCAATCAGCCCCGCAATCAGCCCATATTCAATAGCCGTTGCACCTTCTTCATCGCGCCAGAATTTAATGATTTGGTCTTTCATGATCAGCTCCTTCAGCATTCGGGTTTAGGAATCGCTATGGCTTTTTGGGACCACTGCGGAATTGATCTTACGTATTCGATACAATTTGAAATATTTGAAATAACTATCAACAATACGTGCGAATAGCTTTCAGCTAGCCACATCATCCAATCGGCATCTATAGAATAAATATATGTCTTTTAAAAACAATCACTTAGAAATTTGATTGATATCGCAATTATTTCTAAAACACCAATTCACTGAGTTACCCACCATTTGGTTGACAAAATAATCATTCTTTTCTTACAAATTGATAGATTTAGTCCTACGGCAATGGATCGGGGAAACCCTTGATTTGAAATTGCAGATGCAAAAAAGGCCTGCACCGAGCAAGCCTTTTTGAAACATAAGGAACAGTGATTGGCTGCCTGAATCAATCCGTCATTGCAGCGCCTTGACGAGCTTGAGTGCAATATCTCTGAGAGGAAGATCCAGATTTCTATAACTCTCCAGCAGACGCTGTTCATCGCTGGGCAAAGCTGAGGCGTCGCTCTGTAGCCCTGCCATCAGTTCCAGCGCGGTCGTTTCCAAGGCAACCGCCAAACGAGACAAGGTGTCGTTTTTCAGGGTACGTATCGCACCCGATTCAATTTGCGAGATAGCAGATGCCGTGATCTCCGCCATCTGCGCCAGCCGCCCCTGGCTCAGCCCCAATTCCCGCCGCCGTGCGCGGATGCGCTCGCCCAAATCTGTCATCTAACCCACTAACTCAAACTATTGCCGCGCGACATACGGCTTTCAACAGCCGCTGAAGATCTGCTCGCAAGAAAAAGCCGCCCAATTGCAAGGGCGGCCAATGAAAACTTTCTAGAGCGCAGCCTTGTCAGCGTCACAAAATTCAGGGGCAGCCAGCAAAGGCCGCCCTGCAGCAATGCTGCCGCCCCCTCGGGGGAAGCGGCGCAGCTGCTCAGGGGGGGGAGCTAAATCAAGCTCCGTGGCACTTCTTGAACTTCTTGCCGCTGCCGCAGTGGCAAGGATCGTTGCGGCCTGGTTGCTCACCCTTGACGATGGTTTCCTGGCGGGGGCCCATGCTCTTCCACAGGCGGTGCAGGTCATAGACGGCCCAGATGGCTTCGCCGAAGGCGTCCACGCGCTCCTGGCTTGTCGATGCGGGGCCTGCTTCGTCATACAGGTTCAGAGCGGGGGTATCTGTATCGTCTTCGGTCAGATTGACGATGAACTCCATGGCCGCATCCAGCCACTGAGCTGCTTCCTTGTCGCGGGGAGCGGCCCATTCCTCGGCCCAGTTTTCCACCACGAACATGAAGCCTAGCGCCCAGACTTGCGAGAACGAAGGCACTTCTTCGTCAGTCAGCTCGGCCTGCTCCGCTTCGGGCAGCATGGCAATGGCGCCACGGGTGTCCAGAGCTTCAGGCTGGAAGGCCATGTCATCAGCCAGGGACTTGACTTCCGTGTCCAGTTGTTCGCGCACTTCGTTCATGCGCAGCTCGAACAGTTCCATGAAGCGGGCCTGCTGGGCTTCGTCCTTGAAGGCTTCCAGCTTGGGCAGAGGTTGACCCTCAGCCACTTGCAGCGCTTCGCCGTCGCCCAGCAGCATGGGCATGTATTCAGCGGCTTCTATGGGGCGACGTGTGCAGACCAGAGCGGTCAGAAAACCGTCGCAGAACTCCCACTGGGGGATTTCGTCGCCACGGGTACGCAGCTCGTCCAGCAGCGCATCCAGCTCTTCCAGCTGTTCGTTGCTCAGTGCGCCCTGGGGCATGTCGGAGAGGGCCGCATCTTCGGTCGCGGGAATGCTTGTTGGGTCTTGCATGGGGAAAGGCTTCTATGATGGCCCGGACTGTTTTTCATCACTATCGAAGTGCAGGGCCGATGATGGAACGCGGGAGACTGTTACATCCAGTCAGGATGCTCCCGTACTGGGCGGAATTTTAGCGGGCCACCATCAACATACCCTGCCAGGGGAGTATCCGCAGTGCGTCGTTTTCTGACCAGCTTGCCTTTGCGCTATAGCGCACTGGCCGTTTCCGCCTTGGTGCTATGCATCTCGCTCTATACCCTGATGACGTCCGGCAAGGGCCTATGGTGGCTGATTGCCGCAGCTTTGCTGGTGTTGCTGGGCCTATGGGATATGGCGCAAAAGCAGCACGCCATCTTGCGCAACTACCCCATCATGGGACATTTCCGTTTCATCTTCGAATTCATCCGTCCCGAGATTCGCCAGTACTTCATCGAAGGTGATACCGAAGCACAGCCTTTCTCGCGCGCCCAACGCTCGCTGGTCTATCAACGTGCAAAAGGCCAGGTGGACAACCGTCCCTTTGGCACGCAACTGGACGTAGGTCAGCAGGGCTACGAATGGGTCAACCACTCCATGCAGCCCACGCGGCTGACTTCGCACGACTTTCGCGTCTGGATAGGCGGCACACCCGATGAGGCCCAGCAAGGCGCTGATCCCTGCAGCCGCCCTTATCACGCCAGCGTTTTCAATATCTCGGCCATGAGCTTCGGCGCGCTGTCGGGCAATGCGATTCAGGCGCTGAACCAGGGCGCCAAGATGGGAGGCTTCATTCACGATACGGGTGAAGGCTCCATCAGCCAATACCACCGCATGCATGGCGGCGATCTGATCTGGGAAGTGGCTTCGGGCTACTTTGGCTGCCGCAATGCGGATGGCACGTTCAGCGACGAGAAATTCATCGCCAACGCCACCGATCCACAGGTCAAGATGATCGAGATCAAGCTCAGCCAGGGCGCCAAACCCGGCCATGGCGGCATGTTGCCAGGCGCCAAGGTCACTCCTGAAATTGCGGCTGCGCGCGGCATTCCGGTCGGCGTGGACTGCATTTCCCCCTCCAGTCACAGCGCGTTTTCCACGCCGATCGAGCTGATGCAGTTCATCGCCAAGCTGCGCCGCCTCTCGGGCGGCAAACCCACGGGCTTCAAGTTCTGCGTGGGTCATCCCTGGGAATGGTTTGCCATGGTCAAGGCCATGCTGGAGACCGGCATCACGCCTGACTTCATCGTTGTCGACGGCGCCGAGGGCGGCACGGGCGCGGCGCCCGTGGAATTTGTCGACCATGTGGGCGTTCCGCTGCAGGAAGGCCTGCTGCTGGTGCACAACACCCTGTTGGGCGTGAATCTGCGCCAGCGCATCAAGATCGGCGCAGCGGGCAAGGTCATCACGGCCTTCGACATCGCCCGCATGATGGCCCTGGGCGCCGACTGGTGCAATTCGGGCCGCGGCTTCATGATGGCCCTGGGCTGCATCCAGGCCCAGACCTGCCATACCGGCACCTGCCCCACGGGCGTGACCACGCAGGACACCGTACGTCAGCAGGCACTGGTGGTACCTGACAAGGCCACACGCGTGGCCAATTTCCACAAAAACACCCTGCACGCGCTACAGGAGCTGGTGCAGGCCGCTGGCCTCAGGCATCCCAACGACATCACGGCTCACCACATCGTGCGCCGGCTGGACGACAACCAGGTCAGCCTGCTGTCCAATCTGGTTCTGCGCGTGGAACCCGGCAGCCTGCTGCAGTCTCTGGACAAGCAGCACAAGGTGTTTCAGAACTACTGGCCACTGGCCACCGCCCAGAGTTTCCAACCGCTGCACGAGCCCATCCTCAAGCCATCGGCCATCGCCTCGGCAGAAGCGGCACAATCGCAGGCTTTGCCTTCGCGCGGCGGCATCTGGACCTGATTCGGGCCTGATGCCTGCGCAACGCTTTCGATCTATAGCAGCCCGCCGTGCAATCACAGGATTTTTCAGCTCCAACCCATTCACAGCCTGCGCAGACAGCTATCGATTACGAAGCATTTCTGCAGCAGCACCTGCAACAGCCTCACAACACCATGTGCTACCCGCTGGCGCATGAGACGCTGTGGGTCAAGCGCGCCAGCCAGGGCAACCCCGCCCTCAACTATTGGCTGCTGAAGGTGCTTGCCGGTCTGTTCGGTGCTCCCGTGCTGCACCCGGTGCCCAACCCCGGCGGCGCAGCCACCCTACAGACCGAGGTTCGGCGCCTGCGCAGCTTTCACGAGCGCGGCCTGCGCGCACCCGAGGTGCTGGCCAGTTGTGATCAAGCCTTTGTGATGCGCCACCTGGGTCGCCCCGGCGAAGAATCGCCTTCGCTGAGCAATGCCATCGAGGACGCTATTCCCCAAGGTGCAGACGCCACGCTGGCACTGTGGCTGCGCGGCCTGCAGGCGCTGCAGACCGTGCATGCCAAGGGCGAAGTGCTGAGCCAGGCCGTGGCCCGCAATATGGTGGTCTGTGCGGACGGGGAAATCGGCTTTATCGACTTTGAAGACGACCCAGCCGCCCATCTGCCACGCGCCGTGTGCATGGCGCGTGATGCGCTGAACTACGCCCAGTCCACCGCCTTGTTTTTGCAGCAGGCCGATGCCATGGCTGCAGCGCAGCGGCACTGGGCAGCCTTTGTGCAGCAATTGCCCGATGACACCAGACAGGTGCTGCAAAGCACGGTCAAAAAGCTGAGCTGGGTGCGCTTTCTGCCCCGCAGCAAAAGCCTGGGCCGCGACACGCTACGCGTGCTGGCGGCCTATGACCTGCTCACAGCCATCTGATTCCATTTCTAAATCATCCGATTACCTTGTCGGCTTCGCTCGCCGTGCTGCAGCACTGTCTTCGCTTCGCCTTCGCGTACTCGAATGATTGATAAACGGAATGAAACCATAGCTGCCAGCGCTTCACCCGCCTGGGTTTGAGCGCAAAAACATATAAAAAAGCCCCGATCTGAAGATTCCAGATCGGGGCTTTTTCGTTGAGAGCAGGCTCAATCAGGCGTGCGCCTGGGGTGCTGCGTCGTCTTCCACCGCATTGCCGGCCAGTGCGGCATCCAGCATGTCATGGTCCAGAGAATTTTCCCACTTGGACACAACCACGGTGGCCACGGCGTTGCCGATGAAATTGGTCAGCGAACGGCATTCGGACATGAAACGGTCCACACCCAGAATCAGCGCCATGCCGGCCACGGGCACTTCGGGCACCACGGCCAGGGTCGCAGCCAGGGTGATGAAACCAGCACCGGTCACGCCAGCCGCGCCCTTGGACGACAACATGGCCACCAGCAGCAAAGCAATCTGATGGCCCAGGGTCAGGTGCGTATCTGTAGCCTGGGCGATGAACAGCGCGGCCAGTGTCATATAGATATTGGTGCCGTCCAGATTGAACGAGTAGCCGGTAGGCACAACCAGACCCACGACAGATTTGCTGCAACCAGCTTTTTCCATCTTGTGCATCAGCGAAGGCAGGGCCGACTCGGAAGAGGATGTACCCAACACCAGCAGCAGCTCATCCTTGAGGTACTTGATCAGCTTGAGCACGGAGAAGCCGCAGGCCCGGGCCACCGCACCCAGCACCACCACCACGAAGATGGCAGAGGTGATATAGAAGGTCAGCACCAGTTCGGCCAGATTGACCAGCGAGCCCAGACCGAATTTTCCGATGGTGAAGGCCATGGCACCGAAGGCGCCGATGGGGGCAGCCTTCATGACGATGTTCACCAGCTTGAACACAGGCTTTATCAGCGCTTCAAAGAAGTTCAGCACAGGCTTGCCGGCATCACCCACCATGGCCAGGGACACGCCAAACAGCACGGCCACCATCAGCACCTGCAGGATGTTGTCGCCGACAAAGGGGCTGATCAAGGTCTTCGGGATGATGTCCATCACAAAGCCGGTCAGCGTCATCTCATGCGACTTGGCCACATAGCCCTTGACGGCAGTCTGGTCCAGATCGGCGGGGTTGATGTGCATGCCGGAGCCCGGCTGCATCACATTGGCCACCACCAATCCGACCACCAGCGCCAGCGTGGAGAAAGTCAGGAAATACGCCATGGCCTTGCCGAACACGCGGCCCACGGCGCTCAGGTGCGTCATGCTGGCAATGCCGGTGACGATGGTCAAAAAGATCACCGGCGCGATGATCATCTTGATCAGCTTGATGAACGCATCACCAAAAGGCTTCATGGCCGCGCCGTACTCGGGCTCGAAGTGGCCTAGCAGCACGCCGACGATGATGGCGAACACCACCTGGAAGTACAGCTGGCGATAAAAGGGCAGATGCTCGCGGGAAGCGGTTTCGGTAGGCAGGGCTTGCACGCTGCGTCTCCTGGTACAAAGGTATGGCTGATGCAAATCAGGCTCCAGCAAGTGCCTCGCCTCAAGGAAACCATCCTGGTACATCCTTGTTTGCATCAGTCCTCAAAAGAAAGCGCACCACGGAGGTGCGCTGTGTTGTGTCCGTTTGTACCGCCGGCCCTTTTTTGTGCCGATAACCTATTGGTATTAGATGGACCGCTTTCCCTATGATGAATGGGTCAAACCTAGGGTAAGCACCTAGACTCATTCACCACGCCAACCACTTCAAACCACCGCTGCCCATGCGTTTCATTCGCCATCGCCTGCTCTGGACTGTTCTGCTTATCCTGCTGGGCACCGTGCTGAGCATGCTGCTGGCCAGCCAGATTGCACTGCGCACCTCGTTGCAGCAGGAGACGCAAAACGTGCAGCGCCAGCTGGGCCTGTATGCCCAGGCACTGCAGCAGCGCATAGACCGCTATCGCACCCTGCCTGAGGTGCTGGCACTCGATGCCCAGCTCAAGGAGGCACTGGGCCATCCGTTGACAGCCACCGAGGTGGACCGCCTCAATCGCAAGCTCGAGCAGGCCAACGGCGCCAGCCAGGCATCGACGCTGACGCTGATCAACCTGCAGGGCAAGGCCATTGCTGCCAGCAACTGGCGCGAGGTCCACAGCAATGTGGGCGAAGACTACAGCTTTCGGCCCTATGTGCAGCAGGCGCTGGCCAATGGCTCGGGACGCTTCTACGGCATCGGCATGACCACGGGAGTCGCGGGGTACTTTCTGTCCAAGGCGATATTCGGCAATGACGGTACCGTACTTGGGCTGATTGCTATCAAGATTGCTCTGCAGGAGCTGGAAAGCGAATGGCAGCTCTCGCCCGATACCGTGCTGGCCACCGACTCGCATGGCGTGGTTTTTCTGGCCAGCAGCGACCACTGGCGCTACCGCTTGCTGCACCCACTGACAGCACAGGATCTGCAGGAGCTGGAAGCCACACGCCAATATGCAGACCAGCGCCTGCAGCCCCTGCAATACCACATAAACCGGGTCATTGGCGATCACACCAAACTCACACAGTTCAGCGAGCCTCGCCTGGAGCGCCCCGTGCTCTGGCAAAGCCTGACCTTGCCCGACCTGCAGTGGCAGTTGCACCTGCTGCACAACACCAGCAGCAGCCTGACCGCCGGCCGTTGGGCTGGCCTGGCGGCCGCTGGTCTTTGGCTGGCTCTAGCGCTGCTGGTGCTGTTCATTCGCCAGCGCCAGCGCATGGCCACACTGCGTCAGCGCAGCCGTCAGGAACTGGAAACCGTGCTGCACCAGCATGCGCAGGAGCTGCGCACCGCGCAGGACGGTATTGTGCAGGCTGCAAAGCAGGCCGATACCGGTCTCTCCCGCAGTCTGCAGCATCTTCCTCAAGGGGTGGTGGTGGTGGACCCCGAACTCAAGCTCGTGGCCTGGAACTCGCGCTATGTGGAGCTGTTTCGCTACCCGCCTGAGCTGATGCGCGTAGGCCAGCCCATCGAGGCACTGATACGCCACAACGCCAGGCGTGGCCTGCTTGGCAAGAGCGATGTGGAGCAGGCCATTCAACGCCGTCTTGAGCACCTGCGCAGCGGCACTCCGCATCTGCATGAAAGCGCCAAGGGAGACGGCACGGTGCTGGAAATCCGTGGCAACCCTCTGCCTGATGGCGGCTTCGTCACCAGCTATGCCGACATCACCAGCTACAAGAACGCTGCGCGCGAGCTGCGCTCCCTGGCCGATACGCTGGAGCAACGCGTGGCCGAGCGCACCCGCGACCTGGATGTAGCTCGGCACGATGCCGAGGAAGCCAACCGCTACAAGACCCGCTTCGTGGCCGCCGCCGTGCACGACCTGCTGCAGCCGCTGAACGCCGCGCGCATGTTCAGCTCGCTGCTGCGCAGCCATCTGCACGACGACGCCGGCTACCGGGTGGCCGAAAGCATAGACGGCGCCCTGGCCGCCCAGGACGGCATTCTCAACAGCCTGCTCGATATCTCCCGCATGGAGTCAGGGCAGATGGAAGTGCATGTCCGCGACTTCGCCCTGGGCCCGCTGCTGCAAGTCGTGCACCATAACTTCGGCATCATTGCGCAAAGCCGCGGCCTGCGCCTCACGGCTGTGGACTCGCACTACACCATCCGCAGTGACGAAGCGCTGCTGCGCCGTATCCTGCAGAACCTGCTGTCCAACGCCATACGCTACACCCCGAAGGGCCGCGTGCTTATCGGCTGCCGGCGCCATGGCGAGCAGCTGCGCATCGAGGTGCACGACCAGGGGCCCGGCATTCCCGAAAGCCTGCAGCGCGAAATCTTCGAAGAATTCCGCCGCCTCGGTGAAGGCCATGGCGATGACCGCGGCGCAGGCCTGGGCCTTGCCATCGTGGAGAGGCTGGGCAAGCTCTTGGGACACGAGATCGGCCTGTGCTCCCAGCTCGGCCGCGGCAGCGTGTTCTGGGTCTGTGTGCCTCTAGGGAAGGCCACGCCGCAGACGGCGCAAAATACGCCGGCCGCCATCGTCCACGAACCAGATCAGGATGCCCCGCTGCAGGGAGCCAGCGCCTGGTATGTCGACGATGATGCACCAAGCTGCGCGGCCACAGCCGCTTTGCTGCGACGCTGGGGCTGCGAGGTGCAGTTTGCCGGTGGCCCTCAGGCTGCGCTGGATGCAGCCACGCCGCAATCGGCACCGCAACTGGTGCTGCTGGATGTACGCATGGGCCATTTCCACGGCCCCGACCTGTACCCGCAGCTATGCGAACGCTGGCAGCGGTCGCCACAGGTCATCCTGGTCACGGCCGAGCACAACATCGCCCTGCGCCGCCAGGCGGCCGAAAAATCATGGGGCTTTCTGCTCAAGCCCGTACGGCCTGCGGCCCTGAGGGCGCTTATCAGTCAGATGCTGCTGAGAAATAAGCTCTGAGGTGCTGCACAGCTTGCTTCCTACTGCCGGCTATTCAGTTGATGCCGTGATCAGGCAAGAAATGCAGACCCCGCTGGCTCCTTCGGAGACCAGCGGGGTTTGTCGGCAGCATCAACGGTTACTTAACAGCCATCGCCGCTAGGCATCTTCATGCAGGCCGCGCCATATATGGTTTTATCGCCCGCTTCGAAGTAATAGCTCTCGAAGTTGTATATCCAGTTGTTGTCCGGATCGCTGGCTTTGACACGTACTAGATAATCCCCGCTCAGCCCCGCAGCCAGGCTGCTCAGATCTATCGAAGTCTGGCTCGACGTCGAAATATCCTTCAGCAAAGGTGCGCCAAC
The DNA here is from genome assembly GCA_031277805.1 of Comamonas sp. GTDB lineage: Bacteria > Pseudomonadota > Gammaproteobacteria > Burkholderiales > Burkholderiaceae_C > Comamonas. The sequence goes on from JAITLR010000015.1 coordinate 69,764, forward strand.
CTTGAAGGCATCGGCTGTCGCCGCGGCAATCTGAACCCTATAGGTCAGAGGCTTGCCCTGAGGGTGGAAAGGCTCGGGCCAGCCCCAATCCAGCCGCTTCTTGTCCGAAGTAACGCCCACCCAGAAAGGCATGGGGCGCTGCAAGCTCTTCAGAAAATACTGGTAGTTCTTGCCCACGGCCAGCTTCAAACTCTTGTATTGCTCTTCCCACTGCTCGACATTCGTGCCCTGGTCGCTGTCAGCGGGCAGGTTGGCATTGTCCGGCTGGCGAGCGATGAAAGGCGCAACCACTGGCTTGTAGCTGTTCAACAGCTTTTCGACGTTTGCATCCGTCAGATACTTGTTGCGGATCTCATCCACCGCCGCCTGCAGATCCTTGAGGTTCTTGGGGTCGGACATAAAGCGCCGGTGCAGCGGAATGCCCCACCAGTTGCCGATGCCGGTCATGATCTCCATGTCGATGTAATCGACGCCCGGCTGGTCGTACTTGGCCAGGGCATCGTCGTAGTCCCAGGGCAGGAAGTAGAATTTCTCCGTGCCCAGAGGCTGGTAGAGGCCGAAGTTCTGATTGATCGTATCCGGGTTGCCCAAAAGGATGGTCGTAGCCAGCCAGGACAGGTAGTTGTTGCGGTTGAAATAATGGGAGAAAGTGGCGGCGAACGGCGCATCCTCCTCGTCCTTGTCCAGCGCCCTCACCACATCAATGATGGCTTGGTGGTTGCCAGAATCAGACTCCAGGGACAGCACGGTCTCGAAATCCTTGGTATCCGGCGGCGTGGTCGCCTGCAGCAGCACCTTGCCCTTGCTGTTCACAATGTCGCTGGGTTCGAAACTGAAGTTCTCCGCCTTATAGACATTGGAGCCTGCTTTCCAGCCGCGGCGCGCCAGATAGGTGTCACCCATTTTCTCCACATGGGTGAACAGGCCCATATCGCCGTTGTTGCCGTATGGAGTACCTTCACCGCTGTAGTTGATCCTCGCAAACTGGGTTCGCAGGCTTTCGTGATAAGGGACCAGCTTCATGAGGTCGAAAGCCAGCTTGTTACGCACGCGGCTCAAGTCCGATGCGTGCTTGTTGAACTGCAAGGTTTGCTCGCCGAACCAGGGGATAGCATTCTTGTCGAGTTTGATGCGATAGGACTTTTGCTTGGCAGTGCGAGCACTGCTGCCTCGCATGCGCAGCTTGGCATCGGCAGCCGCAATATTGCCGTCGTTGCTGGTGACCTTGACCTTGATTTCGGGCACGCAGTCGTCATCACCGTTTACATCAAGATTGACCGTGCTCAGCAAGACCTTGCCACCCGGGTAGCTCTCGACGGGAGCAGTTGCCTGCGTGTTGTCGCAGGTCTTGTCCGCCTTCAAATAAGGCCCCTTCTTGGGTGCATCGGTGGATTGATACTCCACATTCAATGTCAGCAACGAAGGCGGCAACGTCGATTTGCCATCGACTGGATTACCGTATTCAAGGTACATCGCTGCATACAGGTCACGCGGAAGATCTTCGGCACTGGGGACAAAAGGTGAGGCAGTGACCGGTGTTTCTCCACCGGTATTACCCCCACCTGGATTGCCTCCGCCAGGATTGCCACCAGGGTTCCCCCCACCGGGACTACCGCCGCCAGGCGTTTCTTGCCCTCCCGAGCCACCACCATTTCCGGCAGTCGGAGAGCTATCCCCTCCTCCTCCGCACGAAGCGAGAACCAGAGAAGCACCTAGCACGGAAGCCTGGAGCCAATGAGCACGCGTGGGGGTTTTCAAGATAGTTTCTCCCTTTGTTAAATTAAATCTCGTTAGATTTAATTAATTTATTGCATCTATTTGTGTTTTATGCATCAGGGTTTACCTGCGATCCGGTGAACTCATGCCGTGCGTACCACTCGAAGCTCCTCCAGTCCGCCCCCTGGCTCAAGATCGCTCACGGCAGGTACAACTCGAGTCGCCTGCTTCACCGGGTCGATGGATTTCGACGGCAGGACGAGTCGACCAAATGGGAGGTGCCAGTTGCGCGAGATGCACATGACGATGGCCCGGGTCTGCATGCATTTGCGCCCGGACGGAAGAAGCCAGAGGCCTTCTAGCCCATGCTGTCCGGCTCCAGGCTCTTGACCAGCACTGCCGCCTGGGTACGGCTGTAGCACTCGAGCTTTTTGAGGATTGCCGTCACATGCACCTTGACGGTGTTTTCGGCCAATCCCAACTCATGCGCGATCTGCTTGTTGAGCAGGCCGTCGGCAATGCACAGCAGCACGCGGAACTGCTGTGGCGTGAGCTGTGCCAGCCTGGCCGCCAACGCCGCGTCGGCCTCCGAGCGCTCGGCCGCCATGGGAGGAAACCAGCTGCCGCCTTCAAGCACCGTCTCGATTGCACCCGCCATCTCTTCGGCTGGCGCCGACTTGGGGATGAAGCCCACCGCACCAAACTGCTGAGCGCGGCGGATCACACGCGGGTGTTCGTTGGACGAGATCACCACCACCGGAATTTCCGGATACTCGCCACGCAGATGCAGCAGCGACGAAAAGCCGCGTGCCCCCGGCATGGCCAGATCCAGCAGAACCAGCTCTATCTCGGGATGCTCCTGCATGGCCGCACCCACGGTCTGGGCGCTGGCAGCCTCGACGATGCGGTAATGCGCAAAACGCTCGCGCAGCACCTGAATCAGCGCGGCACGAAACAGCGGATGATCATCGGCGACAAGAAAAGTGGGCTCGGACATGAGCGCCAGTCTGCCATGCCAGGGCTTCACCGCGCTGCGACATGGACGTATGCCGCACAAGCACTGAAAGGTCGGACCTAGGCCTCATCCTCTCCATCGAGCGCGATGCTGAGCTTTTCATCATCTAGCGCTCCTTCCCACTTGGAAATCACCACCGTGGCCACGGCGTTTCCCATGAAATTGGTCAGCGAGCGGCACTCACTCATGAAGCGGTCCACGCCCAATATCAGGGCCATGCCGGCGATCGGAATTTCAGGCACCACGGCCAACGTGGCGGCCAGCGTGATGAAGCCAGCCCCCGTCACACCCGCCGCCCCTTTGGAGCTGAGCATGGCGACCAGCAATAGCGCGATCTCATGGCCTAGCGTCAGATGCGTATCGGTGGCCTGGGCAATGAATAACGAAGCCAGCGTCATGTAGATATTCGTGCCGTCCAGATTGAAGGAGTAACCGGTGGGCACCACCAGGCCGACCACCGACTTGCTGCAGCCGGCTTTTTCCATCTTCTGCATCAACGAAGGCAGGGCAGACTCCGACGAGGATGTACCCAGCACCAGCAGCAACTCGGCCTTGAGGTAGCGAATCAGCTTGAGGATGGAAAAACCGCAGAAATGCGCCACCACCCCGAGGATGACCACCACGAAAAAGATCGAGGTGAGATAGAAGGTGCCAACCAGCCAGGCAAGGTTGACCAGGGATTCGATACCGAACTTGCCGATGGTGAAAGCGATCGCACCAAACGCCCCCAGCGGCGCGGCCTTCATCAGAATGCCCACCAGCTTGAAAACCGGCGCCGTGAGTGACTCCAGAAAGCTCAGGATGGGCCGGCCCGCATCGCCCACTGACGCCAGTGCGATACCGAACAGCACGGCTACAAACAGCACTTGCAGAATGTTGTCCCCCACCAGCGGGCTGACCAGTGTCTTGGGAATGACATCCATCAGAAAGCCGATCAGGCTCATGTCATGCGACTGCGTGACATAGCCTTTGACAGCGCTCTGATCCAGCTCCGCCACATTGATGTGCATGCCTGCACCAGGCTGCACAAGCTTGGCAATCACCAGGCCCACCACCAATGCCAGCGTGGAAAAAAACAGAAAGTAGACCATGGTCTTGACGAAGACCCTGCCCACCACTCTCAGATGCGTCATGCCGGCAATGCCGGTGACGATGGTCAGAAAGATCACTGGCGCGATGATCATCTTGACCAGCTTGATGAAGGCATCTCCTAGCGGCTTGAACTTGGCTGCCAGTTCCGGGCTGAAATAGCCGAGCAAGGCGCCCAGCACGATGGCCACAATGACCTGGAAATAGAGGTGCCTGTAAAAAGGCAGATGCGGGTGAACTGCAGGAGACTCAGCGATGGGCTGCATACCAATCCTCCAATCTGCAGCCGCCTGTTGGACGTTTCGTGTTGACGACCGCAGACGAAATGGTGCGCCGCCAATGCCTGGAGCGCCTGTCAGCTAAACGCCCGATCGGCAGGCTCACACGCTCGCTGCCAGCGGCACAACTTCATATCTGCTATGGACTGCCAAGGTTTTCAGCACCATGGACTCACATACTTATCCACAGCATTTTCACAAAGTAAAAAACAGGTCACGCACATCAATTGCAGCCTGTGATGGGCATCATGAGGACGAAAAAAAAAGCCGCCTCGAATGGCGGCTCAGTCTTCAGACCAGCGAAGTGATTACTGGTTTGCCAGATCCAGATGGAACTCGCGAGCTTCCTGGATGAACTCGATCAGGGAATTGATGGCTTGGCGCATGATGAACTTTCTATGAACTCATGAGATGCACTTCAAGCGATGGACAGTACGCATCTCAAGCACTGCCAACACAGGGTTTCAACCTAAGTATTAACCCTTATCCCAAGTATAAGCCAGAGGCTCGTCTTTGCCAAGCGTCACAGATTGCGCACAGGCACCTCATGTGCTGCCGCCCGCCAACGGACCGCCCTCTTTTCGCTGGCTGATATGCGATGCCCTCATGCAGCCCCGCTGTGATTGAGCATCGATTCGCTGATTCCCCACCCGGTTTATGCCCCGGCTGCTACGCTATCGACTGTTGACAATACAAATGGGCCGGCAGCCGTCGCTGGCCGGCGGGAAGTGGAAATGGTGCGTGATCAAGGTTTGCTGCAGATGACCAGGGCTCTGGGTCCCATCACCTTGCCTGGCTGCCATGGCTACGCTCCGCTTTGCGCCGAGCAGGAGGCGGCATGAGCACATCCAAGCTATCGGACTCCAGCCGCCCTGCCGCCTGGAACATCACGTCCATGAACCCTGCGGAGGCCCCCTGGCCTCTGCTGCTGCTGGCCGACCCGTCTCGGGAGAAGGTCAAACGCTATCTGCCCGGCAGCACCTGCTATGCCGCACGCCAGACTGCGCAGTTCACGCCCAGCGGCCTCGGAGCACTTATCGGTGTTTGCGTGCTGCAGCCGCCCCAGCCCGAGCGTGACAGCTGGGAACTGATGAATATGGCCGTCTCTCCCGCCTGGCAGCGGGGCGGTATTGGCTCGGCCCTTTTGCACCACGCCATACGTGAGCTGCGCAAGCAGGGCATCAGGCTGCTGGAGGTGGGCACAGGCAGCTTTGGCGATCAGCTGCTGTTCTATCAACGCCTGGGCTTTCGTGTCAGCAGCATCGAGCGCGACTTTTTTCTGCGCAACTACACCACGCCTTTATGGGAGCGCGGCGTGCAGCTCAAGGACATGTTGCGGCTGACGCTGGAGCTGTAATCCCGATCCGCTTCAATAGCGCACAGCGTCCATCGACACTGGACATCTGCCACCCGGAAAGCGGCCCTCTGCAATGTTCTATAGCGTCTTGCGCTCAAGCCGCCTGCATTTCAGATATCAAACACGCTGAAATGCTTGAATATCAAGCGGTAGCAGCTCCTGTTTCAAGAGCTGCACTGCTGGATACCATTCACTCAGGCCTTGGCCGTCCGGCGCGCACGCACAGCCGCAGCCAGTTGCTCCAGCACGGGCACGGTCTGCTCCATGCTGATGCAGGCATCAGTCAGCGAGACGCCGTATTGCAGCTCCTGACCTTCAACGATGTCCTGACGGCCTTCGTGAATATGGCTCTCGATCATCACGCCGGTGATGCGTGCGTCACCGGTCGCCACTTGCTGCGCCACATCGGTGGCCACCTCGATCTGGCGGCGATGCTGCTTGCTGCTGTTGGCGTGCGAGAGGTCGATCATCACCTGCGCGCGCAGGCCATTTTTTTCCAGCAATTCACAGGCGGCCTGCACATGGGCCGCGTCGTAGTTGGGCGCCTTGCCGCCGCGCAGGATGATGTGGCAATCCTGGTTGCCGCGCGTCTCGAAAATCGCGCTCTGACCCATCTTGGTCATGCCCATGAAGGCATGCGATGACTGCGCGGCCAGAATGGCATCGCTGGCCACCTTCACTCCACCATCCGTGCCGTTCTTGAAGCCCACGGGGCAGCTCAGGCCGCTGGCCAGCTGGCGGTGGCTCTGACTCTCGGTGGTACGCGCACCGATAGCGCCCCAGCTGACCAGATCGCTGATGAACTGCGGCGACAGCAGATCCAGAAATTCCGTGCCCACAGGCAGGCCCAGCGCCAGCACATCGAGCAGCAGACGGCGCGCCAGCTCCAGCCCTTCGTTGATGGCAAAGCTGCCGTCGCGATGCGGGTCGTTGATATAGCCCTTCCAGCCGACCGTGGTGCGGGGCTTTTCAAAGTACACGCGCATGACGATCAGCAAATCATCCTGGAGTGCATCGGCCTGCACCTTGAGCTCACGCGCATAGTCCATGGCCTGCTCATGATCGTGAATCGAGCAGGGGCCGACCACGACCACCAGCCGGTCATCCTGGCCATGCAGCACGCGCGAGATGGCGGCGCGGCTGGACTCCACCAGCTGCTGTGCCTCTTCGGTCACAGGCAGCCACTCTTCCAGCAAGGCCGGAGTCAGCAACGGGCGCACGATCTTGATGCGCGTGTCATCGATACGGGTCTTGTCCAGCGTTGTCAGACGCGGTGCACTCTTGCGGGCCGGTGTGGGGGAAGATGGTGTGGAGCTTGCAGTCATGCCCGCTATTGTCGCAGCGCACCGATTCCTCCACCTTGCATACAGATTCAGCAGCGCAGCCAATCCTGGCGCCAACGCTATGACTGCTGACAGGCATTACGCCTGCAATCTGACAAGGACGTCCGGCATGAGGCTCAACAGTGGGGGCTGGATTCACCTCGCCCCACACCCATGGACAACAACAACCAGCCTGGCAATCCGCAGCGACGCGCCTTCTTTCGCCGCTCCTTGCCCATCATCCCCGTGGCCGCCGTCGCAGCCGCTGGCGGCGCGGCCACCCTGGCCACCCTCGACAACAGCCATTTGCCCACGGTTCCCGGCCCGGCCGTGAACACGGCACTGCGCGATGCAGCCCAGTACCAGCCCAGCTATTTCAGCGCCGAGGAATACCGCTTTCTGCAAAGCGCCGTCGCAAGACTGATCCCCAAGGACGAGCTGGGCCCGAGCGCCCTGGAAGCGGGTGTGCCCGAGTTCATCGACCGTCAGATGGACACGCCCTATGCCGCCGGCAGCAACTGGTATATGCAGGGTCCGTTCCAGCCCGATGCCGCCCCCGAAATGGGCTACCAGTTGCGCCTGAACCCCCGCGAGATCTACCGCCTGGGCATTGCCGCGGCCAACCAGTGGTGCAACAAAAATCTGGGCAAGGCATTTGCAGATCTTTCCGCCGCCGACCAGGACAAGGCTCTGGCCGCGATGGAGCATGGCGCGCAAGGCTTTGACAGCCTGCCATCGGCCACGTTTTTTGCCATGCTCTGGGGCAATACCAAGGAAGGCTTTTTCAGCGACCCGCTGCACGGCGGCAACAAGGACATGGTGGGCTGGAAGCTGATCGGTTTTCCCGGCGCACGCGCCGACTTCATGGACTGGATAGAGCGCGACGAAGCCTACCCCCAGCCCCCGGTTTCCATCCACGGACAGCGGGGTTGAACCATGAGCAAGACATTGCCCAAAAAAGACGTGGTGGTCATCGGCTTTGGCTGGACAGGCGCCATCATCGCCAAGGAGCTGACCGAGGCGGGCCTGAACGTGCTAGCTCTGGAACGCGGCCCCATGCGCGATACCGACCCGGACGGCGTCTATCCGCAGACCATGGATGAGCTGACCTACAACTCGCGCAAAAAGCTGTTTGTCGATGTGTCCAAGGAGACCGTCACCATCCGCCACACCAGCAACGACACGGCCCTGCCCAACCGCCAGCTCGGCGCCTTTTTGCCGGGTACCGGCGTGGGCGGTGCGGGTCTGCACTGGTCGGGCGTGCACTTTCGCGTCGATCCCATGGAGCTGCGCATGCGCAGCCATTACGAAGAACGCTACGGCAAGAAGTTCATACCCGAAGGCATGAGCATCCAGGATTTCGGCGTCAGCTACGAAGAGTTGGAGCCGCATTTCGATTTTGCCGAAAAGGTGTTCGGTACCTCGGGTACGGCGTATTCGGTCAAGGGTGAAAAAGTCGGTGCGGGCAAAGGCGGTAATCCGTTTGCGCCCGATCGCTCCGACAACTTTCCGCTGCCCGCGCAGATGAACTCGGTCTCGGCCATGCTCTATGGCAAGGCTGCGGAAGCCGTGGGCTACCACCCCTACAACATGCCGTCAGCCAATACCTCGGGCCCTTATACCAATCCCTATGGCGTGCAGATGGGGCCATGCAACTTCTGCGGCTTTTGCAGCGGCTACGCCTGCTATATGTACAGCAAGGCCTCGCCCAATGTGAACATCCTGCCCGCGCTTCGGCTGGACCCGCGCTTCGAGCTGCGCACGCAGTGCCAGGTCACGCGCATCAACCTCGCAGCCGATGGCAAGACGGCCACGGGCGTGACCTATATCGACGCATTGGGCAACGAGGTGATTCAGCCGGCCGACATCGTGGCCGTGTGCAGCTTTCAGTTCAACAATGTGCGCATGCTGCTGCTGTCGGGCATCGGCAAGCCCTACGACCCCGAGAGCAATACCGGCACCGTGGGCAAGAACTTTGCCTTCCAGAACATGGCCACCATCAAGGTCTTCTTCGGCAAGGACCAGCACCATACCAACAACTTCATCGGCGCGGGCGGCAACGGCATTGCCGTCGATGACTTCAACGCCGACAACTTCGACCACGGCCCCGCCGGCTTTGTGGGCGGCTCGCCGTTCTGGGTCAACCAGGCGGGCGCTAAGCCCATTGCCGGCACACCTACCGCACCGGGCACGCCCAACTGGGGCAGTGGCTGGAAAAAAGGCGTGGCAGAGGCCTATACGCACAACGTTTCCATGGATGCGCACGGTGCCCACCAGAGCTACCGCGCCAACTACCTGAGCCTGGACCCCACCTACAAGGATGCTTACGGCAACCCGCTGCTGCGCATGACCTTCGACTGGCAGCCCAATGACATCAGGATGAACCTCTTCATGCAGGACAAGATGAGCGCCATTGCCAAGGCCATGGGCGGCCAGGCGATCAGCGTCTCGGGCAAGAAGGAAGGCTCGCACTTCGACACCAACAGCTACCAGACCACGCACCTCAACGGCGGCGCCATCATGGGCCGCGACCCGGGCACCAGCGCCGTCAACCGCTATCTGCAAAGCTGGGACGTGCACAACGTCTTCGTGCTGGGCGCATCGGCCTTCCCGCAGGGCCTGGGCTACAACCCCACGGGGCTGGTCGCCGCGCTGGCCTACTGGTCGGCGCGTGCGATTCGCGAGCAATATCTGAAGCAGCCCGGCGCGCTGCTCAAGGCCTGAAGGAGGATGAGCATGAACCGACCATCCTCCCGCTTTCAACGCGGCCTGCTTGCTACTGCCGTGATAGCTGCTGGCGCTTTTGGAATCAACGCCTGGGCGCAGAAAGAGGCTGAAACCGCCACTCAATCAGCGCCAGCCGCTACGGTTTCCAATGTCCCCGCCACACGCGGCCAGACCGGCCCGCAGGACATGGTGACGGCCGCTGCGCACCAGCAGCCCGCCCCCATCACCGCAGCCACTTCCAGCGACCCGCTAGTGCGCGGCGCCTACCTGGCCCGCATGGGCGACTGCGTGGCCTGCCACACCGCACCCGGCGGCAAGCCCTTTGCCGGCGGCCTGCCCATGGAAACGCCCATAGGCACCATTTACTCCAGCAACATCACACCTGACAAAACGGCCGGCATTGGCGGCTACAGCTTCGCCGACTTTGACCAGGCCGTGCGCCACGGCAAGGACAAGGAGAAGGGCAGTCTCTACCCGGCCATGCCCTACCCGTCCTATGCCAAGGTCAGCGAGCAGGACATGAAGGACCTCTACGCCTACTTCATGCAGAAAGTGGAGCCGGTGAACGCCAAACCGCCCGAGAACAACATCAGCTGGCCGCTGTCCATGCGCTGGCCGCTGTCACTGTGGCGCGGCCTGTTTGCCCCCGATGCCGACAAGGTGCAGGCCAAGGCCGAAACCGTGGCCCCCGCAGCCGACGCCAAGCTGCGCGGCGCCTATCTGGTCGAAGGCCTGGGTCACTGCGGCGCCTGCCACACGCCGCGCTCCTTCACCATGGCCGAAAAAGCGTTGGACGGCAGCGACCAGCGCTTTCTGAGCGGCGGCGACCAGCCCATGGACGGCTGGATTGCCAAGAGCCTGCGCGGCAACGATGCCGACGGCCTGGCCGCGTGGAGCGAAACCGATATCGTCGCCCTGCTCAAGACCGGCCGCAACAACCACACGGCCGTGTTCGGCGGCATGACGGACGTGATCGCGCACAGCACCCAGCACATCAGCGACAGCGACCTGAGCGCGATTGCCGTCTACCTGAAATCGCTACCCGCGCAGGACAAGCAGAAAAGCCGCTTTGCCACCAATCCCGACACAGCCAACGCTCTCTGGAAAGGGGACACCAGGCAATACGGCGCGGCCCTGTATCTGGACAATTGCGCTGCCTGCCACCGCAGCGACGGCAAAGGCTATCAACAGGTGTTTCCGGCCTTGGCAGGCAATGCTGCCGTGCTGGGCAACGACCCGAACAATCTGATCCGCATCGTGCTGCAAGGCAGCAAGCTGCCGGCCACGGCCACGCGCCCATCCACCTTCACCATGCCTGCATTTGCCTGGCGCCTGAGCGACCAGCAAGTGGCAGACCTCGTCACCTTTGTACGCCGCAGCTGGGGCAATCAGGCAGCGGCCGTTTCGGCCACCCAGGTGCAGGAAATGCGCAAGACACTGCCTGCACAAACCGCGCAGAACAGCAAGCCTTAAGCAACTGCTGCAGCGTCTTGCAACGCGCGCTCTGCCAACAAAAAAAGACCGCCGAAGCGGTCTTTTTTACGAAGAGGACAGCTTCATCAGCACCAGGCCGCTGACGATCAGCACTGCCGCGCCCACCCGCATGGGCGTCAGCGCTTCACCCAGCGCCAGCACGCCCACGACAAACGCGCCCACGGCACCGATGCCGGTCCAGATCGTATAGGCCGTACCCAGCGGCAGCGTGCGCATGGCCACCGACAGCAGGCCGAAGCTGGCAATCATCGCCACGATGGTGATGGCGCTGTATTTGAAATTGGTGAACCCGTGGGACTGCTTCATGGTGAAAGCCCAGACCACTTCCAGCACGCCCGCAATCAGCAGATAAACCCAAGCCATATAAACCTCGAAAAAGTTGCATGGCCAGGTCGTCCCGGCAAAGAGTTCGACCATGCGCCGCATGGTCAGGCAAGGTCGTCCCTGCCCGTGAAATCCTAACGGCTTGCGCTATTGCAGAGCTCTCATGGGTGGTTAGTTCGCAACATCACGGCACCTGGCCTGTCGAGGCACCGCCAGAACTCGCCATCATCCAACAAGGAAACGCAGCCGACTGCTATGCCGACCCAAGTGCGGTAGTCGCGGCGCAGCACTGTTTCTGACCGGCAAGTGATGCGTGGCAATGGCACACTCAAGCCCTTTGCGCCATCCACCCCGTCAATATGCTTACCGGACTGAATCACCTCACTCTTGCCGTGACTGCGCTGCAGGCTAGCGTGGACTTTTACGTGGGTGTGCTGCGGTTCCGTCTGCGCGCACAGTGGGATACCGGTGCCTATCTGGAACTCGGCGATTTATGGTTGTGCCTGTCGCTGGATGAAACGCGGGGTCTGGCCGGCCCCCCTGACTACACCCACTACGCTTTCAATATCGCCCAGCAGGACTTTGCAGACTTTGTGGAACATGCCAGGTCATGCGGCGTCCGGGAGTGGAAAGTCAACCGAAGCGAAGGCGACTCTTTTTACTTTTTGGACCCGGACGGCCACCAGCTCGAAGCCCATGTGGGCTCGCTGGAAAGCCGTCTGGAGCGATGCCGTTTGCAGCCTTATGCAGGCATGCAGTTTTTTGACTGATTACGCCGCAGCCGCAGCAGTTTCCTCTTCCAGCAGCACGATGTTCCCCACGGTCGCGCCATAGTGCGTGGCCACGCGCTTGCGCTGCTTGAGCACGGCCCTGTCCTTGCTGACCAGCAGCGCCCTGTGCTGGCTGGCCAGATCCAGGAAATGCTGGTCGTCGGGGTCGGTGCAGGTAAAGCGGATCTTGGGCGCTTCGGCCACATATTCGACGGCGGCATCGAAGGCCGCCATCACGCCTTCCGGCGTCTTGCCGTAGTAGCTGACGCGCGGCGCGATCTGGCTGTAGTGCAACACCCGGCCCAGTTCGATGCGCTGGGCTTCGTCGGCAATCCAGCGCACCTCGCCTCGGGCAACCAGCTCGCGGATGGTGGGGATGTGCGGATCATCAAAGATCAGCATGTCCAGCACCACATTGGTGTCCAGCACCATGGGACGCGGCAACGGGCCTTCGTAGCCGGCGTTGCAGGCCGGCCAGCGCAAGGGAGCGATCTTCACTGCTGGCGTCCTTCTGCTGCGCCGGATTCGCTCTCATTCTTGCGTGGCTTGGTCGAGCCCTTGACCATGTCGAAGCGGAACAGGCGGCATTCGATGGGGCCGTTCCACATGGGTGTGCGGCGCGACTCCTTGAGGCGCATCTTGCCGGGCAGCTTGAGGTCGGGCGTGAGCATATAGGCGCTCCAGCCGCTGTAGTTCTTCTTCCAGTGGCTGGCTAGCTGGCTGAAGAATTCACCACCGTCCTCGGTCTGCGCGGTCTCGCGGCCTGCGCGTTCGATCTGGCCCATACGCTCTGCGGCATTGCGGCCGGACGCACCGGCAGCGGCAATACGCTCGCCATAGGGCGGGTTCAAGATCATCATGCCGGGCTGCTCGCTGGGCGGCATGCGCTGCAGCGCATCGCCACCGCGCAGATTGACCGATTCGGCCACGCCGGCGCGCTCGGCATTGCGCTGGGCGAAGTCCACCATACGGAAAGCAATGTCCGAGCCGTAGATGCCCACGGGCGACTCGGGCAGGATGGCGGCCTCGGCCTCGTCCAGCATGGCTTCCCAGACATGGCGCTGGAAGGGAACCAACTTCTCGAACGCAAAGCGGCGCAGGATACCGGCCGGGATCTTGCGCGCAATCTGTGCGGCCTCGATCACCACGGTGCCGCTGCCGCAGCAGGGGTCGTACAGCGGCTGGGGGTTGTCACCATGCGGATTCCAGCCCGAGGCGGCAATCATGGCTGCGGCCAGGGTTTCCTTGAGCGGTGCATCGCCCTTGTCCTCGCGCCAGCCGCGCTTGAACAGCGCTTCACCCGAGGTGTCGATATAGATGGTGGCGCCGTCCGTAGTCAGGTGCAGATGCACGCGCACATCGGGGTGGTGGGTTTCCACGCTGGGGCGCACACCATGGCATTTTTCGCGAAAGCGGTCGGCAATCGCGTCCTTGACCTTGAGCGCGGCAAAGTTCAGGCTGGTCAGCGGGCTGTGCTGGGCCGTGACTTCGATCTTGAAAGTCTCCTTGGGCGAGAACCAGATCTCCCAGGCCACCTCGCTGGCAGCGCGGTACAGATCGTTCTCGCTGCGGTACATGGTGTGCGACAGCTCGATCAGCACGCGCTGTGCCAGGCGGCTGTGCAGATTGAGCAGCATGGCATCGCGCCACATGCCGCGCAGCATGACGCCGCCCCGGCCCACGAGCAGATCCTGCCCGGCGGCTCCGGTGATGGCGTGGACCTCGTCGGCCAGAAAGCCCTCGACGCCGGCGGCGCAGGGCAGAAACAGATGCAGTTGGTTCATAGAGATCGGTGCGCGCCAGACCGCTTGCCCGGCACGTTTCAGGGCATAAGCATACGCGCTAGGCCTTTTCCAGTGCCTGCGCACGACAAGCGTTCCTCTACAGACGAGCCCTGAGGCAAGGACATGATCCAACCTCAAGGAGCAAGAAAAATGGAAGAAATCAGCTGGAACGACTTTATGAAGGTAGAGCTGCGCGTGGGCCGCGTGCTGCAGGCCGAGGTCTTTGCCGAGGCCCGCAAACCCGCCTACAAGCTGCTGGTGGACTTTGGGCCCGAGCTGGGCCAGCGCAAGTCCAGCGCTCAAATTACCGCCCACTATCAACCCGAGGAACTGGTGGGCCGTCTGGTCGTGGCCGTGGTGAACTTTCCGAAAAAACAGATCGGCCCGCTGATGAGCGAATGCCTGGTCACCGGCTTTCACGATGCCGATGGTGCCGTGGCCCTGTGCGTGCCAGACAAGGCGGTGCCGCTGGGCACGCGACTGCTGTAGCAGCGCCACCCTGGCGGCCTTTCTATAATCCGCCGCGTCATCTACACAAGGGATTGCCATGGCTTTTGCCGGAGTCGGACTGCACGTCATCATTGCCCTGTTCTTTGCCGTGCATGTGGTGCGCACAGGGCAGAACAACTACTGGCTGTTCATCTTGCTGGCCTTCCCTTTTCTGGGCAGCGTGGTCTATGCGATTGGCATCTACCTACCCAACTCACGCCTGGAGCGTGGTGCACGCCAGTTGGTACGGCAGGCTGCCAAGTCCCTGGACCCGACCCGAGAGCTGCGTGACGCGCAGGCGGCATTTGACTACTCGGCCACAGCCCAGAATGAAATCCGCCTGGCCCAGGCCTTGCTGGAAGCCGGCCAGCCCCGGCAGGCGCTGCAGCACTTTGAAGCCAGCATGAAGGGACCGTTCGCCAACGACCTGGAAATCCGCTGGGGCGCGGCGCGTGCGGCTCTGGATGCCGAACAGCCACAGACGGCGCTGCAACACCTCAAGGTCATTGCCCAGACCGATATCAACTACCGTGCAGACGAAGTCGGCCTGTTGATCGCCAAGGCGTATGCAGCCCAGGGCGACAACGCCATGGCTCGCCAGTCCTTCGAGTTTCTGCGCGAGCGCTCTGGCAGCTTCGAGGTGCTGGGCGAATACACCATCTGGTGCACCGAGTCCGGAGACTGGGGTACGGCCCGACGCCTGCAGGGCGAGCTTGAAAAAGCCCAGACCCACTGGAGCAGCCACCAACGCACCCTGAACCGTGAACTGCTGCAGCGCATCCAGAGCGCCTTTGCCAAGCAATCACAGTAAAAACAGGCTCCAGCCCTTGCTCATCAAGCGCTGACAGCTATTGATTCAAAAGCAGCTCACAAGGCGTTTCCAGAGAGCACGCAACCGTTTGACCTGGGCCATGACCTGTTTGAGGTGGCCCCGGTAAAATTGCAAGCTATGGCAAAAATCATCGTTCTGGCCCTGGTGCTGCTGTTCTTTGGCTGCGGCCTGTACATGCACCTGCGCGGCAAGGTGCGCCACAAGGTGGTGAAGCAATTGTTCGACCACTCCACCTTCACGGCGCCGTTCAACGTCTTCATGCTGATGTTCAGCAAGGTGCCGCGCACGCCCTACCTGCCTACCAGCACCTTCCCCGAGCTGGCACCGCTGCAGGCCAACTGGCGCGAAATCCGCGAGGAAGCCGTGAATCTGCAAAAAAACATGCAGATCAAGGCCGCCGCCAACAATGACGACGCAGGCTTCAACTCCTTCTTCAAGACGGGCTGGAAACGCTTTTACCTGAAGTGGTACGGAGACGCTCACCCCTCGGCCATGGAGCTGTGCCCCAAGACCACGGCCCTGGTGAAGTCCATTCCCAGCGTCAAGGCCGCCATGTTTGCCGAGCTGCCACCCGGCGCCAAGCTCAATCTGCACCGCGACCCCTATGCGGGCTCGCTGCGCTACCACCTAGCCGTGCTGGCACCCAATGACGACCGCTGCATGATCGAGGTCGACGGCACGCCCTACAGCTGGCGCGAAGGCGAAGGCGTGATCTTTGACGAAACCTATATGCACTGGGCCGAGAACCGCTCGGAAGGCAACCGCATCGTGCTGTTCTGCGACGTGGAGCGCCCCATGACCAATGGCTTTGCCCAGTGGCTCAACCACTGGCTGGGCAAGAACGTGGTGGCCGCCGCCAGCTCCCCCAACAACGAGGGCGACCCGCGCGGCATGATCAGCAAGCTGTTCAAGATTTCGTTCTACGCCGGCAAATACCGCCGCGCCTTCCGCGACTGGAATCCGACCTTCTACAAGATTCTGAAATTCGGTCTGATGATCGGCGTGCTGGCCTGGTTTATCTGGTGGTTGGTTTCTTGATAACCCCCTGCGGCTCTTGCTCGCGGCCCCTTACTTGAGAAATGCCTTATCAAGGCTCCCGCCCTAAATACAGAACAAGAAAGCCGCTGTGCGATGCATCAGCGGCTTTCTTGTTTCCGCGGTGCCCTACAGCGCCTTGCGCAGCGTGGTCGTCGGAATCTTGAGCTGTTCGCGGTACTTGGCCACGGTACGGCGCGCGCACTCAATGCCCTGCTCCTTGAGCATATCGGCAAGCTTGGCGTCAGATAGCGGCTTTTTAGCATCCTCGGCATCGACGAACTGCTTGATCAGGGCTCGCACCGCCGTGCTCGAAGCGCTGCCGCCGGTTTCCGTGCCCAGGCCCGAACCGAAGAAGTACTTGAGTTCGAAAGTCCCCTGGGGGGTGGCCATGTACTTGGCCGTGGTCACGCGGCTGATCGTGGATTCATGCAAGCCCAGCGCATCGGCAATATCGCGCAGCACCAGCGGGCGCATGGCAAGCTCGCCATGTACAAAGAAGTTTTTCTGCCGCTCCACGATCGCTTCGGACACCCGCTGGATGGTGTCAAAGCGCTGCTGGATGTTCTTGATGAACCAGCGCGCCTCCTGCAAGCGCTGCTGCAGCGCAGCATGGCCTTCGCTGCTTTTGTGCCGGCGCAGCACGTTGGCATAGACATCGTGCACACGCAGCTTGGGCATGACATCGGGATTGAGCTGCACGGCAAAGTCGACACGGCCCAAGCTGGAGCGCACAGGCCGCACGATGACATCGGGCACCACGATATGGCGCTCCAGATCGACGAAGCGACGGCCCGGGCGCGGCTCCAATCGGGCGATCAAGGCCATGGCCTCGCGCAGTTGCTCCTCACGCGCGCCGCACAGGCTGGCCAGCTTGCGCAGATCGCGCCGCGCCAGCAGATCCATGGGCTGGGCGCAGATGGAGCGGGCCAGCAAAAGCTGGTTCATGCGGGCCTCGGTCGTGCCCTCATCCTCGGCCGTGTGGATCAGATCGCGCAACTGCAGCTGCAGGCATTCGGCCAGATCGCGCGCCCCCACGCCCACGGGTTCCAGGCTTTGCAGCAGCTTGAGCGCGATGGCAAAGCGCTGCTCCAGCTCTTCGCGCTCCTCCAGATCATCGCCCGCCAGGCTTTGTGCCAGCTCTTGCAGTGATTCTTCGAGATAGCCGTCATCGCTCAGCGATTCGATCAGAAAGCGCAGCGCCGCCATGTCCTCGGCCCCCAGATGCAGGCTCAGTGCCTGACGGTGCAGAAAATCCGTCAGGCTTTCATGTTCGCACGCCAGATCGATGGCATCGGCCTCATCGTCGCCATCACGGTTGCGCGTGGAGCTGCCTGCGCCGCTGGAGGAGGCATCCCACTCGCTGCTGGCTTCGCCGCCCCATTCGCCATCCTGGCCGTCCAGACCGTCCGCCTCCCAGTTCAGGCTGTCCGGGGTTTCGCTGGTAGAGGGCTCCGCTATGGATTCAGAAGCTGCCTGCGCCTTCTCCACCTCTTTTTCCGATGCATAGTCATCTGAAACGCTGGATTCACGAGCGCCAGCAGCTATTGCATCAGTAGCATCTGCGGTTGCCCCCGGCTCATCGCCATCAAGCTCCAGAAACGGATTGTCGACCAGCATCTGCTCGACTTCCTGCGCCAGCTCCAGCGTGGACAGCTGCAGCAGCTGAATCGATTGCTGCAGCTGCGGCGTCAGCGACAGATGCTGGGATACACGTAGCGAGAGTCCTGGCTTCATCGTGACGCGGCTCTTGCCTTCTTCTTACCAGTCCACAGCCTTTTGGCAAGAACCCGATTCCGCCGCCGGGCCGCCCCAAGGCGGAATCCGGCTTCGCCGGTCAGGGCCCCCTCGGGGGGCACCCGGCGTAGGGGCAGCGCGGTACACGCAGTGACGAGCGTGGGGGCCATTGCTCACATCCTGAAGTGTTCGCCCAGGTAAACGCGGCGCACATCGGCGTTCTCCACGATTTCCTCGGGCGTGCCTTCGGCCAGCACATGTCCATCGCTGATGATGAAAGCGTGGTCGCAGATACCCAGGGTTTCGCGCACGTTGTGGTCGGTGATCAGCACGCCGATGCCACGCTCCTTGAGGAAGCCGATAATGCGCTGGATCTCGATCACGGCAATGGGGTCGATACCGGCAAAGGGTTCATCCAGCAGGATGAAGCGTGGCTGCGTGGCCAGGGCACGGGCGATTTCCACACGGCGGCGCTCGCCGCCGGACAGCGCCAGCGCAGGCGATTCGCGCAGGTGGTCCACGCGCAGCTCCTGCAGCAGACCGGTCAGGCGCTTTTCCACTTCGTCACGGCTCAGCGTATGACCCTGATCGTCTTTTTGCAGCTCCAGCACGGCGCGAACGTTGTCTTCCACGCTGAGCTTGCGGAAGATCGAGGCTTCCTGCGGCAGATAGGACAGGCCCAGACGCGAACGCTGGTGAATCGGCATATTGCCTACGGGATGGCCATCGATGAAGATCTCGCCGCCATCGCTGCGCACCAGTCCCACGATCATGTAGAACGAGGTGGTCTTGCCCGCACCGTTGGGGCCGAGCAGGCCCACAACCTCGCCCTTTTGTACGGACAGCGAGACATCCTTGACGACCTTGCGGCTGCCATAGGACTTGGCCAGATGCTTGGCTTCGAGGCGGCTGTCGGATTCACCGCTGCGGGTGCTGCTGGAGAATGTCGGCTCGATCATTTCTTCTCGTCGGCTTTCTCGCCGCCCAGCGTCATGCTCTGACGCAAAGGCGTCGCGGGCGTCGCAGGCTTGGGCTGAGCACCTGGCGTGCCGTCCTTGGGCGCCATGATCGCGCGCACGCGACCGCCCTGCCCCACCGAGGAGCTGGGCAGACCGCCACTGGTCTTCTGACCATCGACCGTATACACGTCGGTGATGTTGTTGTAGATGATGATGGAACCCGTGACCTGGTCGCTGAGCTGGCCGCCGCGATAGCGGCGCATCTCGCCACGGCGGATGAACTTGACGATATCGGCCTTGCCGTCGTATTCGATGGTCTCGCCTTCGCCTTCGATGAACTCTTCAGGCTGACCGGGCAGCGTGTCGCGCTTTTGCCGGAAGAAGGCCCGCTTGCCGGGCTCGGCCACGATCACGCCGTACTGGTAACCTTCGGCATCCTGGCGCACATCCAGCTGCGCACCGCGCAGCACGATGGAGCCCTTGGTCATCACCACATTGCCCGTGAAGACACTGGTCTGCTTGAGCTCGTCATGACGCAGAGCATCCGCCTCGATGTTCATGGGCTTGGCACTGTCGGCCTTTTCGGCATGGGCTATGCCCGTCGCTGCCGCCAGGGCAAAGGCCAGCGCAAGAGGTAGGAGTGTTTTATTCATGAGAAAAAGGCACGTTTCTTGCGTTCATTGTAGTCACTCCCTTTTCGGAAGCCCGGCAGAAATCTCACCAACAAGAATGGTCCTCAGGCTTGCCCACGAACCTGCGGCCACGGCTCCCCCAAGCGAGCGCCTTTTGCCTTGGGGTTGCCCTGGCAATAAAAAAGCCCGCGC
The DNA here is from genome assembly GCA_031277805.1 of Comamonas sp. Lineage (GTDB taxonomy): Bacteria > Pseudomonadota > Gammaproteobacteria > Burkholderiales > Burkholderiaceae_C > Comamonas. The sequence goes on from JAITLR010000015.1 coordinate 89,516, forward strand.
ATAGGCGGGCTTGCCGGACAGTGACCTGAAGTTCAGGCCTTGCGGCTGGAGGCGACCAGCGCATTGACCACGCGCAGCACGTTCTCCATATTGCCGGCCTTGGTGCCGTCCGTGTAGTAGCGGCCGGCCACACCCATGGCGGGCACACCTTCCACGTCGTACTCGTTTTGCAGCTGGGAAGCCTTGCGCACCTGATTGTTCACGGTAAAGGAGTTGTACACCGCCTTGAACTTGGCCAGATCCACGCCCTGCTTGCCGATCCAGTCAAAGATGGCATCGTCGTTCTTCAGACCGTTGCGCTCCACATGGATGGCACGGAACACCTTGGCATGCAGCTGAGGCAGCAGATTCATGCCTTCCAGCGCGAAGTACAGCTTTTGCTGGGGCACGAACGAAGCGTTGAACGCCACGGGTACGCGCTGCACCACCACATCGGCAGGCTGGCTCTTGGCCCAGGCTTCAAACTGGGGCTCGAACGCATTGCAATGCGGGCAGCTGTACCAGAAGAACTCGATCACCTCGACCTTGCCGGCCGGTGCGCTGACCGATGCAGGCTTGCCCAGCTTGATGTAGTCCTTGCCCTCCTTGGGTGCGGCGGCCTGGGCCCAGCTAGGGGAAGCGCCCAGAGTCAGAGCACCAGCAGCAGCTGCCGAAGCAGCCATAGAAAATTCACGGCGTTTCATTCCAACAAACTCCTTGAGTTCAAGTCTGCAATATCTGAGGCGCCAGCCTCTCAAAAGTTCAACCACCCAAAAAACCGGCACACCCCAAGCGAGAGATGCCGAGCAAGAGCCGCCTCGCGGCAAAGGCGTCTTCCCCCTTGGGGGAAGGCGCAAAGCGCCTCAGGGGGTGTCGTTATTTCGCTGCACGCACCAGTGACGAATCCACACCAGCCCCGTCGAGCTTGCCCTTGAGGGCTTCCGCATCATCACGCTTGCCAAAGGGGCCCACGCGCACCCGGAAGATGGTGATGCCGTTTTGCTCACGCTCGCTGATGCGCGACTCCCAGCCCAGCATGGCCAGCTTGGCGCGCTGCGCCTCGGCTTCGCTCTGGCCGCGGAAAGCACCAGCTTGCACAAAGTAGTTGAAGGCGGAGTCCGCCGACTGCGCAGGATGAGCGGCTTGCGCCGCAGCCTTCTCGCGCTCTGTACGGGCCTTTTCGGCCTTGTCTGCAGCGGCAGAGCGCTCCTTGACCAGATCCCCCAGAGGGTCACCTGCAGCAGGCTTGGTGGGCACGACAGCGGGCGGAGCCACAGGTGTCGTTACACCACCCGTGGATGTGGGCTGGGCCGGTGTGGTGGGCGGCGTCACGGTCACGTCGCTGGGCGGCACAACCGGAGCCACAGGAGGCGGAGCGGGTTGGCGGCTTTGCAGCGGCGCGTTGGGGTCCCAGTTCTTGTTGCGTTCGGCCTCGGCCGCATCTCTTTGCGTGTTGCTGCCACCCTTGTTCAGGAATGGCACGGGTACCTTGGTCACATAGATGGCCACAGCCAGAGCCGCGGCCAAGCCGATGACCATACCGAAGATAAGACCGAGGATGGTGCCACCGCGTTGCTGCTTCTTCATAAGTCGTTTTGTTTACGCTTCAAGTTACATGCGCTCGGGTGCGTCCACACCCAGCACGGCCAGACCATTGTGCAGCACCTGGGCTGTGGCCGCGACCAGAGCCAGACGGGCCAGCTTGACCTTCTCGTCGTCCACCAGAATGCGCTCGGCATCGTAGTAGCTGTGGTAGCTGGAAGCCAGATCGCGCAGGTAGAAAGTCACATCGTGCGGAGCATTGCCTTCGGCAGCGGCAGTCAGCATCTCGGGGTACTTGGCCAGCAGCAGCATCAGCGCCTGAGCTTGCGGGCCTTCCAGCGCCGACAGATCCACCTCCTTGAGTGCGGGCACGCCAACGCCGCCGGCATCCTGCCAGGCGCGCAGCACCGACTGGATACGCGCATGGGCGTACTGGACGTAGTACACGGGGTTGTCGTTGTTCTGAGCCACCGCCAGATCCACGTCAAAGGTGTACTCGGTATCAGGCTTGCGGCTCAGCAGGAAGAAGCGCACCGCATCCTTGCTGGTCCACTCGATCAGGTCGCGCAGCGTCACATAGGAGCCGGCGCGTTTGCTGATCTTGACCTCTTCGCCATTGCGCACCACGCGCACCATGGTGTGCAGCACGTAGTCGGGGTAGCCCTTGGGAATGCCCACATTGACAGCCTGCAGCCCGGCGCGCACACGGGCGATAGTGCCGTGGTGGTCCGTACCCTGGATGTTGACGACCTTGCCGTAACCGCGCTGGAACTTCTGGATGTGATAGGCCACATCGGGCAGGAAGTAGGTGTAGGTACCGTCCGTCTTGCGCATCACGCGGTCCTTGTCGTCACCGAATTCGGTGGACTTGAGCCACAGTGCGCCGTCTTGCTCGTAGGTGTAGCCGCTGGCGATCAGGCGCTCCACCGTGTCGGCCACATAGCCGTTCTTATACAGGCTGGATTCGAGGTAGTACTCGTCGAACTTGAGGTTGAAGGCCTGCAAGTCCTTGTCCTGTTCATTGCGCAGATAGGCCACGGCAAAGTTGCGGATGTTGTCGTAATCCTCAACATCACCATTGGCGGTGAACTCACGGTCATCGGCCTTGACGGTTTCCTTGTTCAGGAAGGCCTGGGCGATGTCGGCAATGTAGTCACCGTTGTAGAAATTCTTGGCCAGCGGGTTCTCGCTGTCGGTGGGCCAGCACTCGTCGCCGGGCTTGTGTCCCTTGGCTCGCAACTGGGTGGACTTCGTCAGCGTGTCGATCTGCACGCCAGCGTCGTTGTAATAGAACTCGCGGTGAACCTTCCAGCCCTGAGTGGAATACAGATTGCTGATGGCATCGCCGATCGCGGCCTGTCGGCCGTGACCCACGTGCAACGGACCGGTGGGGTTGGCGGAAACGAATTCGACAAGAATGTTCTCGCCGCGATCTGCCTGGAAGCCAAACTTCTCGCCCTGGGCCAGCACTTCGCGCACGATCTGCTGCTTGGCTGCCGGCTTGAGGCGAATGTTCAGAAAGCCGGGGCCTGCAATTTCGATCGCATCCACCCATTGCTGGAAGGGTACCGTGGCCTCCAAGGCAGTCTTGAGCTGCTCGCCCAGAGCACGGGGATTGGCCTTCAGGGGCTTGGCCAGCTGCATGGCCGCCGTACAAGCGAAATCGCCATGGGCTGCCACTTTGGGATTTTCAAACGCAGCGCGTGCGCCAGCGCCGGGCGAAAGTGTTTCGAGTTCGCCAGCCAGGGCTGCGAGCAATTCTTGTTTGACGGAAAGCATGGCGGGATTTTACGTGGCTGCCCCGATCCGCGCAGCCAAGCTGGATTGCCAGCGCGCAACAAGGCGTTGCAGCGTGGCTGCCGCGCATCGCACAGTGAGAGGTCTGCGAGCGCGGTTCGCCTTCAGGCATTTACATGCCGCGTGCCCAGAAGACGGCAACGACGGCGATGACCGGAATCAGATGTCCCTGCCACATCACCCATTTGCGGGTCTGCTTGACCTCTTCGTCGGTCGGCAACTGGCCCGTGGCGTCCAGTGCCTTCTTCCAGCGACGGAAGGCAAAAGTGGGCTTGAGCGACAGCAGCACGGCCACCACGAACAAAGTCATCTTGATATGAAACAGCGGCGAAGCCACATAACCGCCCATACCTTTGACGCCCCATACAAGACGGGCAATACCTGTCAGCAGCAAGATCACGGCGGCGATGCCGTAGATCATGTCCAGCCGCGCAAGGCGCTGCACGACGGCAGCACTCATCCACTCCACCCGGCACAACGCGGCCTGGCTGGTCAGGAACACCACCAAAGTCAGGATGGCCAGCAGGTGCGCGCTGGCAAGGACAGCTTCAAAAGTCATGGCTAAGCGATAGAAATGAACAAAGGGGATGCTGCCGACAGGTATTCCGTGGCAGCGACCGGTCCATTGTCTACGCTTTCAAGCCTGCTCAGGAATCCAGGCCCAAGCGGAAAAATTCCGGCTGGTTGTAATGATGCTTGAGGTAGTCAATCCACATGCGCACGCGCAGCGGCATGTGCTTGCGCTGGGGGAAGACCACGAAGATGCCATTGGGCGGCGCCGCGAAGTCTTCGAGCACCGGCACCAGGCGACCTGCGGCAATCTCTGCTTCCACTTCCCAGGTACTGCGCCATGCAATGCCCCAACCGCCCAGGCACCAGTCGTGGAGAACCTGACCATCGGAGCAGTCCAGAGGACCACCGGGTTTGAAATGCACGACTTCGCTGGTGCCGCTTTCGGGATGAGGGATGCGGAAGGCCCAGCCACGGGTTTGCGATGCGTCGCTGGATAGCGTCAGGCAGTCATGCTGGGTCAGCTCGCTGGGGTGCTTGGGCGTGCCACGGCGCTCCAGATAACTGGGCGTGGCCACGCATAGACGACGGTTGTCGGCGATGCGCACGCTGACCAGGGCCGAGTCGGGCAGATCGCCCACACGCACAGCGCAGTCGAAACCTTCGCCCGCCAGATCGACCACGCGGTCACTGAGATTCAGCGAAATCGTGACATCGGGGTGCAGATCGCGAAAGCGCGGCACCAAAGGCGCCACATGGCGGCGACCAAAGCCCGCCGGGGCCGTGATGCGCAGATGGCCCGTGGCCTTGACGCCGCCGGCTGAAACGCTGGCCTCGGCATTGCACACATCGGAGAGCAGGCGCTGGCAATCTTCCAGAAACGCACTGCCCTCATGGGTCAGAGAAATTCGTCGTGTGGTGCGCACCATGAGCTTGACGCCCAGATGCTCTTCCAGTGCGTCAAGACGACGCCCCATGATGGCGGGGGCCACGCCCTCCGCCTTGGCGGCAGCCGTGAGGCTACCCCGTGTGGCGACTGATACAAATGACTCAAATGCTTTGAGCTTGTCCATGACCGCTGCTCCTGTCTGTTCCTTGTTGTCTCCTGCACGACAGCTTTGCGCTATTTATCTAGCAGCGCACATCGCACAAGCAGCTTTGATTTTTGAAGTGTTGTTATTGGAAGTCTTGTGACCTCAAGGGCTGGCAGCTATCCGTATTCATGCAACCAGTCAGCATCGCAGCCGCTTCATACAGCCTGAACATGAAGCTGCGATTTTTTATATCTTACCTAGAAGTCACAAGTCAAAATCAAATCCCTGGTATTTATATACGTTTCAATCAAAATTGAAAGAAATTTCGACGTTGGCATATCGGTTATTCGTACCTGCTATGGCCTCATCTGAAAACTGGGGCTTTGCCCTATGATTTTGGGAGCACCTTTGCCCGGCCCCAGGTAGTCCGATGTCATGAGCAATTCACAGCTGTCTTCTAAGGCCACGTCCATGGCGGCATCGCTGCCCGAGCTGCTTGGCCAAGCCGGGCTGGGCTGCGCTCTGTGGGATGAAGAGGGGCGGCTGCAGCTGGCCAACCACCTCTGGTGCCAATGGTTGGGTGTGCCAGCCACCGCCGTGCAAGGTCAGCCTCTGCAATTGCTGCTGTCTGCCCAGGTCTGGCACGGTCACGCCCAACACTTTTCAGCAGCAGCCCATGGCCAGGCTCAGGAATATGATCACAGCGGCGCCGATGAGCTGGGCATGCCGTTGCATCAGCGCATACAGCTGCGCCCCGGCGAGGCAAACGCCGCCGGTCGCCACCCCGTGCTGATGGTGATGCAGGATGTGAGCCGCGAATATGCACGCAGCCAGGTCATCACCCGTCAGCGCGAGCAATTGCAGACCTTGCACGAGCAACTGCGCAGCAGCCAGCATGCGGCGGGAGAGATGGACAAGCTGCGCACCCTGCTGGACTGGCGTACCGCCATGCTGGCCGAGCACAATGAGATGCTGCAGCTGCTGTCGCACGAGATCCGCCAGCCACTGAACAACGCCTCGGCCGCGATGCAGGCAACCATGAGCGCCATCGACGGTCTGCATGTCCCCGAGGCGCAACCGGCCAGCAAGGCCTTGCTGCGCGCCGAACATGTGCTGCAGCAGGTCATTGGCACACTGGACAACACTCTGGCAGCGGGAACCATCCTGGCTACAGGCGGCAAGGCCGGCACCTCCAGCGAAACCGATCTGCCCACCCTCATCAAACTGGTTCTGCACGACATTGCCGCCGATCAACGCCCACGCATTGACGTGCAGTGGCTGACCCAGCCGCGCACCGTGCAGCTGCACTCCGCGCTGATGCGGCTGACGATTCGCAATCTGCTCAACAACGCGCTGGCCTACGCACCAGCCGACACCCGGATCACGCTGCGCATTTCGGAGTCCGACGAGCCACTGGCCCTGATTCTGGAAGTCGTGGACCTTGGGCCGGGCATCCCTGATGCGCTGCGCCCACGACTGTTCGACAAAGGCTCACGCGGTCACAACAGTCGCCACCGCACGGGTGCTGGCCTGGGGCTGTTCATCGTGCGCTCTGTGCTGGAACTGCACCAAGGTACAGTGGAAGCCTTGCCCAATCAGCCGCATGGCACTGTCATGCGGCTGCTCATTCCTCAAGGCCTAGCCGAATAAGAAGCGACAGACATGCTGCCTGCCACCCTCGCCCTGGTTGACGACGATACCGAGTACTGCGAATTTCTGGCCCAGCACCTGCGAAGCCAGGGCGTGGAGGTCACTGCCTATGGCGACAGCAGCGACCTGCTGGCCGATGATGCGCCCTATCGTTTTGACTTCTATGTACTGGATCTGATGCTGCCTGGCGTGGCCGGTACTGAGCTGCTGCGCATCATCCGCAAACGCACCCAGGCGGGGGTGCTTATCGTTTCGGGCCGGCTGGGCTCCGAAGTGTTTGCCGAAGTCATCAATGCAGGGGCAGACATGTATCTGACCAAGCCTGTGACTTTCGAGCAGGTTGAACTGGCCGTGCGTGCCGTGCACCGCCGCATCATGACCACGGCTAGGACCGCCACAGCCTGGAAGCTGGACAGGCGCCGCAGCATTCTCACTGCCCCTGACAGCCAGACCGTGGAGCTGAGTGCCACGGATCTGATGCTGATGGAATGCTTTTTACAGGCTGGTGGCGATGTGGTCAGCCGCGACCAACTCCGCAGCCTGCTGGGCCATACCAGCGCCGCCGACTCCGACAACAGCCTGCACGCCACCATCTACCGGCTGCGCCGGCGCATCGAGAAAGTCACCCCGCTGGCCGTGCCTCTGCAGTCGCAGCAAAAAGTCGGCTATCAGTTCCGTGCACCGCTGGTCGCCGCCTGAACACAAAGCAAAAACGGACCCAAGGGTCCGTTTCTTCTGGCGGCAGGCAGCTGGCTTACATCACCATCTTCGATTCCACATCGGCCACCTTGCGCCGGGCCAGAGCCAGATTGGCACGACCAGTGTCCAGCACGTAATAGATGAAGATGCCGTTGATCTTCTCCGCAGGACGCAGGATGTGATACTGCTTGCCCAGGGTAATCAGAATATCTTCGATGCTGTCGTTCAGACCCAGCAATTTCATGGTCTTGATCTTGGCACGCACTACTTCGGTGTTTCCAGCGGCAGCCAGCTCCAGATCCACGCCGGAGCCCACGCTGCCCAGCAGCATGCCACTGTTGTAATCCACCACCGCAGCGCACAGGGCGCCGTCCAGAGTCATCAGATCTTGCAGACTTTCATTCAGGTTTGCCATCGGGACCCTCTCAAAGAAAATTGGATTGGATGAACTCGTGAACTGTTTCTTCCAGAGTGATTTGAATTAAAACAGTCATTTCTGATTCTAGATGTAAATTTATGACAAGCAAATTCGCATCTTGCAAAAGCGGGCTTCCACATTCATGAGAGATTGAGACTCGGCATCGGACCATTTTTTTGCTCGCAAGCTCCTGCCATGCATGTGCCGCCAGCCATCTGCTTGGAATCCCATCCCGCAGCTTGCTACCTCTTGCACATCATCAGAGCAGGCGGACGTTCGGCCTCAATGCATCAGAACTGATCAATATTGTGGTTTACCCAATGATTGCACATGAAAACATCACTAGTTACGAACGTTTTTGGCTATTTATGTACTCAAAAAATTCAAATACAGTATCGGGACATGCTGCCCATGATGGGCAACGACTCCTGAATATCTAGAGACATCAACCAGAGGTTTCCTATGACTGATCGCACACAAGTCCACGGCCTGCAAGTCGCCACCGAGCTCTACAACTTTGTGAACACCCAGGTTCTGCCTGGTACCGGCGTGGACCAGGAGGCCTACTGGAAGGGCTTTGATGCCATCGTGGCCGACCTGGCCCCCAAGAATGCAGCCCTGCTGGCCGAGCGTGACCGCCTGCAAGCCGAGCTGGACACCTGGCACAAGGCCAATCCCGGCCCCATCACCGATATGGCGGCCTACCGTCAGTTCCTGACCACCATCGGCTATCTGGTCGAGTCGCCCAAGGGTGCCAAGGCTACGACAGAGAACGTCGACGCCGAGCTGGCCATCCAGGCCGGCCCCCAGCTGGTCGTACCTATCCTGAACGCCCGCTATGCGCTGAACGCCGCCAACGCCCGCTGGGGTTCGCTGTACGACGCGCTGTACGGCACGGACGTGATCAGCGAAGACGGCGGCGCTGAAAAGGGCAAGGGCTACAACCCTGCACGCGGCGCCAAGGTGATCGCATTTGCGCGCGACTTCCTGGATCAGGCTGCACCTCTGGCTGCTGGTTCGCACAAGGATTCCGCTGGCTACACTGTTGAAGGCGGCAAGCTGGTCGTGACTTTGAAGGACGGCAGCAAGACCGGCCTGAAGGATGAAGCCAAGTTCATCGGCTACCAGGGCGACGCTGCGGCTCCCAAGTCGGTGCTGCTGAAGAACAACGGCATCCACATCGACATCATCATCAACAAGGCAACGCCTATCGGTGGCTCTGACGCCGCCGGCGTGTCCGACGTGGTGGTGGAAGCCGCCCTGTCCACCATTCTGGACCTGGAAGACTCCGTGGCCGCAGTGGACGCCGAAGACAAGATCAACGGCTATGCCAACTGGCTGGGCATCCTCAAGGGCACGCTGACCGAGTCCTTCGAAAAGGGCGGCAAGACCGTGACCCGCGGCCTGAACGCCGACCGCGAATACACCGGCGCCGACGGCCAGCCCGTCAAGCTGCACGGCCGCTCGCTGATGTTCGTGCGCAATGTTGGCCACCTGATGACCAACCCCGCCGTCCTGTGGGGCGCGGACAAGAAGGAAATCCCCGAAGGCATCCTGGACGCTCTGGTGACCACCGCCATCGCCATCCACGACCTGAAGGGCAATGGTGCCAACGGCATCAAGAACAGCCGCACCGGCAGCGTCTACATCGTCAAGCCCAAGATGCACGGCCCAGCCGAAGCCGCTTTCGCCAATGAACTGTTCGGCCGCGTCGAACAAGTGCTGGGCCTGCCCGAGAACACGGTCAAGCTGGGCATCATGGACGAAGAGCGCCGCACCTCGGTGAACCTGAAGGCCGCCATCGCCGCTGCTCCTGCACGCGTGGCTTTCATCAACACCGGCTTCCTGGACCGCACCGGCGACGAAATGCACACCGCCATGTACGCCGGCCCCATGGTCCGCAAGGCCGACATGAAGACCTGCGCCTGGCTGCCTGCTTATGAAAAGAGCAATGTGCTGGTCGGCCTGGGCATGGGCCTGCGCGGCCGCGCTCAGATCGGCAAGGGCATGTGGGCCATGCCTGACCTGATGAAGGCCATGCTGGAGCAAAAGATTGCCCAGCCCAAGGCTGGCGCCAACACTGCCTGGGTGCCCTCGCCCACCGGCGCCACGCTGCACGCTCTGCACTACCACCAGGTCAATGTGGCAGAAGTGCAGCAAGAGCTGGAAAAGACCGATGCAGATGCCGCACGCGACGACTTGGTCAACGCCATCCTGCAAGTGCCAGTCTCCACCAACCCCAACTGGTCCGATGCTGAAAAGCAGCAGGAAGTGGACAACAACGTCCAGGGCATCCTTGGCTATGTGGTCCGCTGGGTCGACCAGGGCGTGGGCTGCTCCAAGGTGCCCGACATCCACAACGTGGGCCTGATGGAAGACCGCGCCACACTGCGCATCTCCAGCCAGCACATTGCCAACTGGCTGCAGCACGGCATCGTGACCGAAGCCATGGTGCGCGACAGCTATGCCCGCATGGCCAAGATCGTGGATGAACAGAACGCCGGCGACTCCGCCTACAAGAGCCTTGTGGCCAACCCTGACGGCGCTGCCTACCAGGCCGCTCTGGACCTGGTCTTTAAGGGCAAGGAACAGCCTTCCGGCTACACCGAGCCTCTGCTGCACGCCTGGCGCTTGAAGGTCAAGGCTGGCGCTTAAGGCCAGTCAAGTCAGTCGCTCCTTCAATCGGAGCGACTGACGCATGTCCTTCTTGCGATTCATATCGATTCAAAGGTCAAATCCACCAAGGACATGCGCAAACAGCTATCAAAGATGCACTCCATGTTCGTACATCGAGTGCATTTTTCTTGGTGATTGAGGCATGCCACCTACACTGAAGCAATGTCCTCTCCTCTCACCAAGAACCAGTCCTCGGATACCAGCCGCTGCCCGCTGTGCGGTCAGGCCAACCAATGTGCCATCAGCGCTGGTCTGCCCCCCGAAAGCTGCTGGTGCATGCAGACCAGGGTCTCCCAGAAAGCCTTGGCTCGGCTGCCTTCCGAAGCACGCGGCAAAAGCTGTATCTGCCCTGCCTGCGCACAAGACATTCCCAGCGATTCCAACCACGCCTGAACCTCTGAGACAGGTATTTGCACTACAGGAGACCTTGATGCCCACTTATCACATTGAACTGTTCGAAGGCCGTACCGTCGAGCAAAAGCGCAAGCTGGTCGAAGAAGTGACCCGTGTGACCACCGAAGTGCTCGGCAGCGCACCCGAGTCGGTGGACATCATCATCACCGACGTCAAGCGCGAAAACTGGGCCACGGGCGGCAAGCTCTGGTCCGAGCAGGCCTGACTTATCATCAGCGCATCGTTTACCAGGAGAGAACCCATGCCCATCTACCACGTTGAAATGATGGAAGGCCGTACCGTCGAGCAAAAGCGCAAGCTGGTCGAGGAAATCACCCGCGTCAGCGTGGAAGTGCTGGGCGGCTCGCCCGAATCGGTGGACATCATCATCACCGACATCAAGCGCCACGACTGGGCTACGGGCGGCAAGCTCTGGTCCGAGCGCCAGTAAGCGCCATCTATTGAAAGCAGCTTCGGCTGCTTTTTTCATGCCAAAGCTCCAGCTTGGGCTATAACGTTTTTTTGCTCAGAAGATGTGACGACGCCATGTGCCAGCTGCTTGGAATGAACTGCAACACGCCTACCGATGTGCGCTTTAGCTTTTCGGGCTTTACCCAGCGCGCAGGCAATACCGGCGATCACACGGACGGCTGGGGCATCGCCTTTTTCGAAGACAAAGGCCTGCGCCATTTTGTCGACCATGAGCGCGCCATCGACTCGCAGATTGCCAAGCTGATTCGCGAATATCCGATCAAGAGCCAGAACGTCATTGCCCATATCCGCAAGGCCACACAAGGTGTGGTCAGCTTGCAGAACTGCCACCCGTTTGTACGCGAACTATGGGGCCGCAACTGGGTGTTCGCGCATAACGGTGATCTGAAGAACTTCACTCCCAAGTTGCACGGCCACTTCCAGCCCGTGGGCAACACGGACAGCGAGCAGGCTTTCTGCTGGATCATGCAGGAGCTGTCCAAGTCCCATGCTGCCCTGCCCAGTATCGAAGAGCTGACCCGCACCCTGCGCGAACTGGCCGCCAAGATCTCGCCTCATGGCACATTCAACTTCCTGCTGTCCAACGGCGAAGCACTGTGGGCTCATGCGACCACACATCTTTGCTATATCGAGAGGCAGCACCCGTTTGCCCAAGCCCAGCTGTCCGATGAGGACCTCAGCGTGGACTTTTCACGTGAGACCACGCCCCAGGACAAAGTGGCCATCATCGTCACTGCGCCTCTGACCCAGAATGAACAATGGACCTCCTTTAAGGCAGGCGAGCTGCGGGTGTTTGTGAACGGGCAGGCAGCCCCGTATTGAAGGACTTCAACTCGCCTGCCAAATAAAAAGAGAGCGCATGGCGCTCTCTTTTTATGGGTTTCCGGTATTTATCAGGCTCAGACCTTTAGCAGTCCTGCGCCAGGCACTCCTACTTTTGAAGCGCTCAATAAAAAACCCC
>JAITLR010000008.1 GCA_031277805.1 Comamonas sp.
CCTCCCATGCGGGAGGCCTAACTTGTTGATTTCCTTTGGGAAATCTGGAGGCGCGAACCAGAGTCGAACTGGTCTAACCGGATTTGCAATCCGGGGCATAACCGCTTTGCTATCGCGCCGCTATCACAAAAAGCCTGGAGCGGGAAAACGGGTTCGAACCGTCGACCTATACCTTGGCAAGGTATCGCTCTACCAACTGAGCTATTCCCGCATTCAAAAAGCTTTCGCCTTCTGATGCGAACCTGTATTGCTACAGGTTCTGAAAACCTGGAGCGGGAAAACGGGTTCGAACCGTCGACCTATACCTTGGCAAGGTATCGCTCTACCAACTGAGCTATTCCCGCATTCAAAAGACTTTCGCCTTCTGATGCGAACCTGTATTACTACTGGCTCTGAAAACCTGGAGCGGGAAAACGGGTTCGAACCGTCGACCTATACCTTGGCAAGGTATCGCTCTACCAACTGAGCTATTCCCGCATAACCACCGAAGCCAGACATTGTACAACGTCATTCGCTGCGATGGATGAATTGTAGCGCAGTTCTGAAGGCTCCCAGAAAAAACGCCACATTTTTCATAAATCAGCCATCAATGTTTGACGGCTGGCTCCACAGACTTGGAATCTGCAGTTGTCACGGCAGCCACCTCTTCCTCTGCCAGAGGCTGAGGTTCACGCTCCAGAGCGACCTTCAGCACCTGATCAATCCACTTGACGGGTACGATCTCAAGACCGCTCTTGACGTTGTCCGGAATATCCTGCAGATCCTTGACGTTCTCTTCAGGAATCAATACGGTCTTGATGCCTCCACGTAGCGCGGCCAGCAGCTTTTCCTTGAGACCACCAATTGCAGTGACCTCGCCACGCAAGGTGATTTCACCGGTCATGGCCACATCTGCCCGCACAGGAATACCTGTGAGCACCGATACAAAAGCCGTCGTCATGGCTGCACCTGCGCTGGGGCCATCCTTGGGAGTCGCCCCGTCGGGCACGTGAACGTGGATATCCCGCTTCTCAAAAGCCTCGTCCTTGATGCCCAGCATGCGCGCACGGCTGCGCACCACAGTACGGGCTGCCTCGACCGACTCCTTCATCACATCGCCCAGCGAGCCAGTGCGGGTGATGACGCCCTTGCCAGGCATGGTGGCCGCTTCGATGGTCAGCAGATCGCCACCCACTTCGGTCCAGGCCAGGCCCACAACTTGACCAATCTGGTTGTTGTGCTCGGCACGTCCATAGCTGAACTTGTGCACACCCAGATAGTCAGGCAGGTTATCGGCGGTCACCACGACCTTGGGCTCAAGTTTCTTGAGCTGCAGGCCCTTGACCACCTTTCGGCAGATCTTGGAGAGTTCGCGCTCCAGCGAACGCACGCCAGCCTCACGGGTGTAGTAACGCACGATGTCGCGGATCGCCGATTCGGTGACTTCCAGCTCACCATCCTTGACGCCGTTGTTGCCAATCTGCTTGGGCAGCAGGTAGCGCATGGCGATGTTGGTCTTTTCGTCTTCGGTGTAGCCCGACAGACGAATCACCTCCATACGATCCAGCAAGGCTGATGGAATATTCATGGAGTTGGAAGTCGCCACAAACATCACGTCGGACAGGTCAAAGTCGACCTCCACATAGTGGTCGCCAAACTTGTTGTTCTGCTCGGGGTCCAGCACCTCCAGCAATGCGCTCGAAGGATCACCACGAAAGTCCATGCCCAGCTTGTCGATCTCGTCGAGCAGGAACAAAGGATTGCGGGTATTGACCTTCTCCAGGCTCTGCAACACCTTGCCCGGCATGGCACCGATATAGGTGCGGCGATGGCCCCGGATTTCAGCTTCGTCGCGCATGCCTCCCAGCGCCATGCGCACGTACTTGCGCCCCGTGGCCTTGGCAATCGACTGGCCCAGCGAGGTCTTACCCACTCCAGGAGGGCCGACCAGGCACAGGATGGGTGCCTTGACCTTGTCCACGCGTTGCTGCACGGCAAGATATTCAAGGATGCGGTCCTTGACCTTTTCCAGGCCGAAGTGGTCCTCGTTGAGCACTTCTTCGGCATTGACCAAGTCATGCTTGATCTTGGTCTTCTTGCTCCAGGGCAAGCCGGTGAGCACCTCGATGTAGTTGCGCACCACGGAGGCTTCCGCCGACATGGGCGACATCAGCTTGAGCTTCTTGAGTTCGGCTTCAGCCTTCTTGCGAGCCTCGGCCGGCATCTTGGCGAGCTTGATCTTCTTCTCGATCTCCTCGATGTCAGCGCCGTCCTCACCTTCGCCCAACTCCTTCTGAATGGCCTTGACCTGCTCATTCAGGTAGAAGTCGCGCTGGTTCTTTTCCATCTGGCGCTTGACGCGGCCACGGATGCGCTTGTCGACATTGAGGATGTCCACTTCACGCTCAAGCTGCTCGAACAGGTTTTCCAGGCGAATCTTGATATCCACCAGATCCAGCACGGCCTGCTTGCTCTCCAGCTTGAGAGGCAGATGCGCAGCAATGGTGTCGGCAAGACGGCCTGCATCGTCGATGCTGGCAATCGAAGTCAGTATTTCCTGGGGAATCTTCTTGTTGAGCTTGACGTACTGGTCAAACTGCTGGGTCACGGCACGGCGCAGAGCTTCGATCTCGCTTTGCTCGTGTGCATCGCCCTCAGCTTCCACGGGGACGACAGAAGCCGTGAAATGCGACTCCTCGTCCTTGACCTGCTTGACCAGGGCCCGCTGTTGACCTTCGACCAGCACCTTCACGGTACCGTCGGGCAGCTTGAGCAACTGCAGGATCGTGGAGACACAGCCCACGTCAAACATGTCTTCCGCTGCAGGTTCATCCTTGGAAGCAGTTTTCTGCGCCACCAGCATGATGCGGCGATCGCCCTCCATGGCCAGCTCCAGAGCCTTGATGCTCTTGGCACGCCCCACAAAAAGCGGAATCACCATATGCGGGAACACCACCACATCGCGCAAGGGCAGCAGCGGCAGGTCCAGCTCGGTAGAAGGCAAAGGGGTTTGTCCAGACATAGGTATCCTCGGTTTATCAGCGGAAGATGGTCCGCTTACCGGTGTATTTCAACCCTTGGGAGCAAATTGTTTTTGCCGGCCCAAGGGCATTGCCTTTCAGCCCAGGCGACAAGCTGGCGGACAACACCGCCGCAGCCTTGCTCGCCTGCAAAGTATCAGGCCTTTTTGGCGGCCTCGCGGTAAACCAGCAATGGCTCCTTGCCGTCTTCGATGGTGGCCTCTTCCACCACCACTTTTTCCACGTTTTCGGCGGTCGGCAGCTCGAACATGGTGCTGATCAGCGCCTGCTCGACAATGGAGCGAAGGCCACGGGCACCGGTCTTGCGCGCCAGAGCCTTGCGGGCAATGGCTTTCAGAGCTGCGGGGCGGATTTCAAGCTCCACGCCCTCCATGGCCAACAGCTTGCTGTATTGCTTGACCAAAGCATTCTTGGGCTCGGTCAGGATCTGCACCAGCGCATCCTCGCTCAACTCGGCCAACGCCGTAACCACGGGCATGCGGCCCACCAGCTCGGGAATGATGCCGAACTTGATCAGGTCTTCAGGCTCGATCTCCAGGAAGATATCGGAGATGGAGCGCTGCTTCTTGCTCTTGACAGTGGCACCAAAGCCGATGCCCGAAGCCTCGGTACGGTTTTCGATGACCTTTTCCAGTCCTGCAAAAGCACCACTGCAGATGAACAGGATATTGGTCGTATCGATCTGCAGGAAGTCCTGATTGGGGTGCTTGCGTCCGCCCTGAGGAGGAATGCTGGCCATCGTGCCCTCAATCAGCTTGAGCAGGGCCTGCTGCACACCTTCACCCGAAACATCACGCGTGATGCTGGGGTTGTCGGACTTGCGCGAGATCTTGTCGATTTCGTCGATATAGACGATGCCGCGCTGCGCGCGCTCCACATCGTAGTCACAGCTTTGCAGCAACTTCTGAATGATGTTCTCGACGTCTTCGCCCACATAGCCGGCTTCGGTCAGCGTGGTTGCATCCGCCATCACGAACGGCACGTTCAGCTGGCGCGCCAGGGTCTGGGCCAGCAACGTCTTGCCCGAGCCTGTGGGGCCGATCAGCAAGATATTGCTCTTGGTCAGCTCCACCTCGTCCTTGCCAGCCTTGTCCTTGTAACGCAGACGCTTGTAGTGGTTATAGACCGCCACGGCCAGCGTACGCTTGGCCTGTTCCTGACCGATCACATAATTGTCAAGGTTGGTCTTGATCTCGGCAGGCGTTGGCAGATCGCCGCGACTGTCCTTGGCATCAGCAGCCGGCTGCTCGTCACGAATGATCTCGTTGCACAGATCAATGCACTCGTCGCAGATGAAGACGGAAGGACCAGCGATCAGCTTCTTGACCTCATGCTGGCTTTTGCCACAGAAGGTGCAATACAAATTCTTTTCGGTGGAAGAGCCTTTTTTGTCGGCCATGGGGGCTGTGCCTCGTTACGAAAAAACGAAAATTGATGATAACCAAAGACAAGGCGGCGTTTGCCCTTCAGGGACAAACGCCGCCGAGCATCTCGGCAGGAGGTTTATTCAGCATCCTGCCTTTTCACAATAAGCGCCTCCGAGCCCAATATGGACAAGCGTCAGGCGCTATGGTTTTCAGGAACGCTTGCTGATAACCTGATCCACCAGACCGTATTCCTTAGCCTCGTCAGCCGAAAGGAAATAGTCACGTTCGGTGTCGTTCTGGATCTTTTCCAGCGGCTGGCCGGTACGCTCGGCCAGAATCTTGTTCAAGCGCTCGCGTGTCTTGATGATCTCGCGGGCGTGAATCTCGATCTCGGTGGCCTGACCACGTGCACCACCCAGAGGTTGGTGAATCATGACCTGGGCATTGGGCAAAGCGTAACGCTTGCCCTTGGCACCAGCGGACAGCAGGAAAGCCCCCATGCTCGCAGCCATGCCCGTGCACAGCGTGGACACATCAGGCTTGATGAAGTTCATGGTGTCAAAAATCGCCATGCCTGCAGTCACGCTGCCGCCGGGCGAGTTGATATAGAAGGAAATGTCCTTGTCAGGGTTTTCGCTTTCCAGAAACAACAGCTGCGCCACCACCAGGTTGGCGGTTTGATCGTTGACTTCACCCACCAGGAAAATCACGCGCTCCTTGAGCAGACGCGAATAAATGTCATAGGAGCGCTCACCGCGGCCCGACTGTTCAATGACCATGGGCACCATGCCCAAACCCAATGTATCCAATGCGCTCATGTTTTCTCCAGTGCTATGCGCCTACTGTAGCCGCATTCTGAAAAGAAAATGGGGCTTGCGCGCAAAAGCACAAGCCCCGCTTTTTAACTTATCGACACCGCCCTAGGGCAGGCACCGACAAAAGGCTGGCAATTAAGCTTGGCCCATCAGTTCGTCGAAGGACACGGCCTTGTCGGTCACCTTGGCCTTGCCCAGCACGAAGTCGGTCACATTGTTTTCGATCACAACGGCTTCCACTTCTGCCAGACGGTTGCGGTCGCCGAAATACCAGCGCACCACGTCTTCAGGCTTTTCGTAGCTGGAAGCCAGCTCTTCCACGTGAGCCTTGATCTGCTCGGTCGTGGCTTGCAGGTTGTTGGTCTTGACCAGCTCGGCCACCACCAGGCCCAGGCGCACGCGACGCTCGGCTTGAGGCGTGAAGATTTCTTCAGGGATCTCGGCGTTGGCCGCATCCTTGATACCGCGCTGTTGCAGCTCGGCACGGGCACCTTCCAGCAGACGGCCCACTTCAGCTTGCACGGAAGCCTTGGGCAGATCCAGCTCGGCCACGGACACCAGGGCGTCCATCACGGCTTGCTTGTTGCGACCTTGAACGCGGAACTTCACTTCGCGCTCCAGGTTCTTCTTGATGTCATCGCGCAGAGCAGCCACGGAGCCGCCTTCCACGCCCAGAGTCTTGACGAATTCTTCGTTCACTTCGGGCAGGTTGGGAGCTTCGACCTTCTTCACGGTCACCAGGAAGTCGGCGGTCTTGCCGGCCACGTCTTCACCATGGTAGTCAGCAGGGAAAGCCAGGGGGAAAGTCTTGGACTCGCCAGCCTTCATGCCGCGGGTTGCGTCTTCAAATTCCTTGAGCATCTGGCCTTCGCCCACCAGGAACTGGAAGTCTTCAGCCTTGCCGCCGGAGAAAGTCTCGCCGTCGATCTTGCCTTCAAAGTCCACGGTCACTCGGTCGCCGTCCACAGCAGCCTCGCCAGCGGCGCGCTCGGTGAAGGTGCGGCGCTGCTTGCGCAGGATGTCCACGGTCTTGTCGATGGCGGCGTCGTCCACTTCGGCGGACAGCTTTTCCACTTCGGCAGCAGTCAGATCGCCGATCTTGACTTCGGGCATCACTTCGAACACGGCTTCGAATTGGGCTTCGCCTTCAGGAGCGCCTTCCTTTTCGCTGATCTTGGGCTGGCCGGCAACGCGCAGGTCGGCTTCGTTCACGGCAGCAGCAAAAGCCTCACCCACCTTGTCGTTCAGCACTTCGTACTGCACGGAGTAGCCATAGCGCTGAGCCACAACGCTCATGGGCACCTTAC
Source organism: Comamonas sp. (assembly GCA_031277805.1). Lineage (GTDB taxonomy): Bacteria > Pseudomonadota > Gammaproteobacteria > Burkholderiales > Burkholderiaceae_C > Comamonas. Next base: position 6,510 of record JAITLR010000008.1, read on the forward strand.
CGGGACGGAAGCCGTCCATCTTCACAGTGCGAGCAACCTTCTTCAGGCGTGCATCCACTTCGGACTGGATAGAGGACAGGGGCACGCTCAGCGTGATCTTGCGCTCGAGCTTTTCAAGAGTTTCAACGTTAACGGCCATGATTTTTCCTAAGAGGGATGAGGACCGTGCAGATTGCCGTGCAACCCGCACCGTATTGCGCAAAGTCACAGTGCGCGCACGCTTGGCGAACTCATCGCGGCATGCGGCACCACAAATTTTCCGAAGCCTGCTCCCATGCACCGGGGTTCCCGGCAGCAATGCAATATCCCTGCGGCTCGCACCGGGCATCTGCACAAATCAGGAACAGGCGAAGCCGACCATTATAACGAGGCGCGGCATGGCCTCCGCCATCGGATATCAGGGGTTTGCCTGAACAGTCGGTGAAAAAAGAAAAAGCCCGCACCTCACAAGGGAACGGGCCTGGGCAGAAGACTGCCAAATCTGGTGCGCGGAGCCGGACTCGAACCGGCACGGTGTTGCCACCGTCAGGACCTAAACCTGGTGCGTCTACCAATTTCGCCACCCGCGCGGTCCAGTCTTGTGTATCTTGGCACAGACTGGGGTCAAGACGCAGATTCTAGCCGCAAATCGGCGCCATCCAGAACAAACGCGGCATCACTGCGGCTGCCGAATCCTGAACGCTGCTGCATACATGGCGGGCAGTGCCAACAGCGTCAGGAATGTCGCCACGATCAATCCCCCCATGATGGCTACGGCCATGGGCCCCCAGAACACGCTGCGCGACAGCGGGATCATGGCCAGCACGGCGGCGGCAGCCGTCAGCACAATGGGGCGCAGCCGGTGCACCGCCGCTTCCACAATGGCTTCCCAGGCCGGAATGCCGCGGGCACGGCCCGCCTCGATCTGGTCGATCAGGATCACCGAGTTGCGCTGAATCATGCCCATCAGTGCCACCACACCCAGCAGCGCAACAAAGCCAAAGGGTCGGTTCAGCAGCAGCAAGGCTGCAGCCACGCCAGGAATACCCAGCGGCCCTGTGATGAACACCAACAACGAACGGCTGACGCTGCGCAACTGCAGCATGAGCAACGTGAATGTAATGAACAGCAGCACGGGAATGCCCGCCACGATGGCGCCCGAGCCCTTGGAGCTTTCCTCCACGGCACCTGCCACCTCGATGCGGTATGCGGTATCGCCGGCTGCATGCCAGCCTTCTTCCATCTTGCGCAGCGCAGGCAGCAGCTCGTTTGTCACCGTGGCGCCCTGCAGACCTTCGCGCACATCGCCCTGCACGGTAATGGCGAAATTGCGCTTCTCACGCCACATCACGCCCGGCTCCCAAACCATGACGGGCTTGGCAATCTGGGTCAGCGGAATGGACTGGCCGCCGCTGGTGGTCACATAGACATCGGCAATATCGGAGATCGCATCGCGATCCTGCTTGGGCGGGCGCATGACGATATCGATGAGCTTGTCTCCCTCGCGGTACTGACCCACCGTCGTGCCCGAGAACTGCATGCTGGTGGCATCGGCAATCGACTGACTGGTCACGCCCAGCGCACGAGCCTTGTCCTGGTCGACCTGGAGACGGATGACCTTGATGGACTCGTTCCAGTTGTCATTGACGCCGCGCATGTTCGCGTTGTCCTGCATGAGCTTTTTCACATCGTCGGCATAGGATCGCAGCTTGGCTGCATCCGTACCCATGATGCGGAACTGCACCGGATAGGGCACGGGCGGGCCGTTGGGCAGCAGCTTGACGCGCGCCCGCACCTCGGGGAACTCCTCAGCCATCAAGGCAGGCAGCCTTTTACGAATCTCTTCGCGGGCCTTCAGATCCTTGGCCACGATGATGAACTGCGAAACATTGTTCTGCGGGAAGACCTGATCCAGCGGCAGATAAAAGCGCGGCACGCCAGAGCCGATCCATTCACTGACGGTTTCCACACCTTCAAGTTTCAGAAAGCGCTGCTCGACCCGCAGCGTCACATCTTCATTGGCCCGCAGGGCCGTTCCTTCGGGGAACCAGATGTCCACCAGCACCTCGGGGCGACTGGAGTCAGGGAAGAACTGCTGCTGCACACGCCCCATGCCCGCCAGCCCCAGCGCAAAGATCAACACCGTCGCGGCTATGGTCAGCCAGCGGTGCTTGACACACCAGTTCACCATGGTGCGGAAGCGGTTGTAGAACGGAGTGTTGAACAGCTCATGCTCGCTGCTGTCAATGTTGATGCCAACCTCCTCGGCCGACACCTCGCCCGAAGCCACCTCAGGCGGCAGCTTGGCCGCGTGTGGCGGCTTCTTGAGCAGCAGCGTGCCCAGATAGGGCACAAAATAGACCGAAGCGAACCAGCTCAGCACCAGCGCAATCACCGTCACCGCAAAAATGGCAAACGTGTATTCGCCCGTCATGGACTTGGCCATGCCGATGGGCAAAAAACCCGTGGCCGTGATCAAGGTGCCAGTCAGCATGGGCTTGGCGGTGATCTCATAGGCAAAGGTGGCGGCGCGGTATTTGTCGTAGCCCTCTTCCATCTTGCGCACCATCATCTCTACCGCAATGATGGCGTCATCCACCAGCAGACCCAGCGCAATGATGAGCGAGCCCAGCGACACCTTGTGCAGGCCGATATTCCAGTACCACATGGCCAGGAAGGTGGCGGCCAGCACCAGCGGAATCGTGATGCCCACCACCAGACCAGGACGCGGGTCGATATACCAGCGCTTCCACAACGGCTGCTGACCTTCGCGCTTGTGCAGGCCCAGGCTGATGAAACTCACTGCCAGCACCACGACCACGGCCTCGATCAGCACCTGAACGAATTCGCTGACCGAATCAGCCACAGCCTTGGGCTGGTCCTGCATATTCTTGAGCATCACACCCACGGGCAGGCTCTTGCTGATGCGGTCCGTCGTTTGCTTGAGCGCCTTGCCCAGGGCAATGATGTCCCCGCCCTTGACCATGGAAACACCCAGGGCAATCGTTCCCTCGCCCTGAAAGCGCACCTTCACATTGGCGGGATCGGCGTAGCCACGGTGAATCTCGGCAATATCGCCCAGGCGAATCTGTGCCCCCGAAGGGCCGCGAATCGGCATCTCACGAAGCTGGGCCAGATCGTTGAACTGCCCCTGCACGCGCAACACCAGCGTCTCGGCGGGCGTTTGCAGAGTGCCAGCAGAGGTCACGGCGTTTTGCTGGTTGAGCTGATCAAGCACCTGTTTGAGGTTCAGTCCCATCTGCGTGGCGCGCTGCGACAGCTCGACATAGACTTTTTCGTCCTGCACGCCAAACTGCTCGACCTTGGCCACATCGGGCACGCGCAGCAGCTGCTGGCGTACATCGTCGGCCAGCACCTTGAGCTCGGCATTGCTGAAGCCTTCGGCCTGCAGCGCGTAGATCACGCCATAGACATCGCCGAAGTCGTCATTGAAAAAAGGCCCTTGCACGCCCTGAGGCAAGGTGTAGCGCATATCGCCGACCTTCTTGCGCACCGTGTACCAGAGCTGAGGCACCTCCTTGGCGGGCGAGGTGTCCTTGAGCTGGAAGATGACTTGCGACTCCCCCGGCTTGGAATAGCTGCTGATCTTGTCCGCATAGGGCACCTCCTGCAAGGTGCGCTCTATCTTATCCGTCACCTGCTGGGCCACCTGCTCGGCCGTGGCGCCCGGCCAGTAGGTACGGATGACCATGGCTCGGAAGGTGAACGGCGGATCTTCATCCTGTCCTAGCTGGAAATAGGCCGCAAAGCCCAGCAGCATGAGCACGACCATGAAGTAGCGTGTCAGCGCCACATGATCGAGTGCCCAGCGTGAGAGATTGAAATGCGCGCCGCCTCCCGGTTTGTGTCCGCTGGCGCTCATTTGCCACCCTCCGCGGCCGCAGGCGCTACGCCTTCTGTAGCCGCTGGCGCTCTACCCTCCTGCATTTGAGGCTGATTCGATGCAGATTTCTCTTGCGACTTGGCATATTTGTCGCGATAGACGGTGACCTTTTGCCCCTGGTTGAGCACATGCACGCCAGTCGCCACAATCTGCATACCCGGCTTGAGGCCCGAGGCAATCACCGCCTCGTTGCCATCCGCCGTGGCCACCTGCACGCTTTGCAACTGCACGGTGCTGCTTGCAGGATCGAACAGCCATACCGCCGTGCCCTGGCCGCCACCGCCATCCTGGCGCAATGCCGTGGTGGGCAGCTTGATGACATTGCCGCCCACGGCCGTGTTGGCCACACTCATGCCTTCGGGGACGACGCGCACGGTAGCCCCCAGCGCGGGCAGATCCGTTCCCTGCAGCGCGGCCTTGATCTGATAGGTGCGCGTGGCAGGGTCGGCACTGGCCGCAACTTCACGCACCAGGCCGCGCACCACCAGGCTTTCGTCAGACCAGGGCTTGACCTGCACGCTCTGGCCCATGCGGATGGAGGCGCGACGATCTTCAGGCACGGCAAACACCGCATCGCGCGCACCATCCTGCGCAATGCGCACCACCGGCGTGCCTGCAGCCACGACCTGGCCGGGTTCGGCATCCACACTGGTAATCACGCCGTCCACATCGGCCAGCAACTGGGTGTAGTTCTCCTGATTGGACTGGCTGGACAGCTGGGCCTTGGCCTGATCCAGCGATGCCTGCGCCGCCTTCAGATTGGCCTCGTAGCGCTCCATCTCTGCAGCGCTGATGAAGTTCTGGGCTCGCAAGGCACGAAAACGCTGCGCATTGGCCTGTGCCAGATCACGCTGGGTCGTGGCCGAAGTGACCTGTGCACGCGCCGCATCTGCGCTGAGCTGGTAGTCCCGCGCATCCAGACGCGCCAGCACCTGGCCGGCCTTCACGCGCTGGCCCAGCTCCACCTCGCGCTTGATGATCTTGCCGGCGACACGAAAGCCCAGTCGCGACTCCACTCTGGCGCGTACATCACCAGCGAATTCCTGCGCCGCCTCGATCTTTCCCTCACCCACGGTCAGCAGCTTGACGGCACGCACCGGTTCGGGCAAAGCCTCCTTCTTGGAGCAGGCCGACAGCATGGCAGCGGCAGCCACCACGGATAAGGCCAGCAAGGATCTGGCAGACCGGCCGCGCAGGCCTGCAGCAAAACGATGGGAAGACGAAACAGCCATGGTGTTCTGGGCTTGTAGAAATAAAACGACTTACGCAAATCCGGTTCAGACGAGAGCTTCGCCCCGAGGAAACAGTCCGGGCGCACCTCGGGCTTGGTAAGTCCTTAAAAGAAAGCGCAGCCACCGAATAGGCGGCTGCACCCAAGACAGACGCGATTGTGCACGCTCGTGCGATTTTTCGTACATTTTTCGCCGAGCCTCAAGCACAAGCACCACAGTTCACAATACGGCCCGTGAACGATCAGCACCCTGCCACCTCAGCCACTGCACAAGCACCTGTGCAAACGCCCTCGATTACGCATTACGAGAACTTCCCCGTGGCCTCCTGGCTGTGCCCGCCAAGGCTGCGTGCGCCCATTGCGGCGATCTACCACTTTGCCCGCACGGCAGACGATATTGCCGACGAGGGCGACTTCAGCGCCGAGCAGCGCCTGGAACGGCTGCAGCGCTATGGCCACGACCTGCAGCAGCTGGGCCAGGCTGGCGAGGCCGACATGCTGGCACGCAGCGAATGGCCCCGGGTCTTTGCACCGCTGGCCGCACAGATGCAGACCCATCAGTTGCCCAAGCCGCTGCTGGCCGACCTGCTCAGCGCCTTCGAGCAGGATGTGCGCATGACCGCCAGCCAGACGCCTTATGCCGACATGGCCCAGTTGCTCGACTATTGCCGCCGCTCGGCCAGCCCCGTGGGCCGGCTGCTGCTGCACCTGTATGGCGTGGGCCACGCCGGGGCACTGGCCCAGAGCGACGCCATCTGCACCGCCCTGCAGCTGATCAACTTCTGGCAGGACCTGAGCCAGGATCTGCCGCGCCAGCGTCACTATCTGCCCGATGCCGATCTAGCCCGCCACGGCATTGCGCGCAGCGCTATCAAAGCTCATGCCTCTGCGCTGACGCCGGCGCTGCAAAACCTGCTGGCCGAACTGCACCAGCAGGCCCGCGAACTGATGGGACAAGGCGCCCCGTTGGTGCACCAGTTGCCGGGCCGCGCAGGCTGGGAGCTGCGTCTGGTCGTTCAGGGCGGACTGCGGGTGCTGGAGCACCTGGAATCCATGCAGGGGCGTAACCTGTACCAGCGCATCAAGCTACGCAAAAAGGAGCTGCCAGCGCTGATCTGGCGTTCAATTCGGATGTAAACATTCCTGTTTCTATTGACTGTCAAGCGCCAGAAGCTATCAAAATGGATGGTGCTCGTCGCGGCAACAGCACAACGCTGACGCAATTCACTCACGACTTACACAAATCAGGTTCAAGCAAGACATTTCCCCTATGGAAACGCTCCTTGAGCATCCTTGTTTGCGTAAGTCCTATCACTGTTGCGTCGGCCGGGCGTCTGCGCCATGGGACAATCATGCCCCTATGAATCCGGATCAGTACGTCCAAGACAAGGCCGCGTCCTCGGGCAGCAGCTTCTACTACGCCTTCCTCTTTTTGCCGCAGGAGCGCCGCGCCGCCATCACGGCTTTCTATGCGTTCTGCCGCGAAGTGGACGACGTGGTCGACGAGGTCTCGGACCCCGGCGTTGCCGCCACCAAGCTGGCCTGGTGGAAGACCGAGGTGCACAAGGCCTTTTCCAGCCCTGCCGGTCAGTCCGCCCATCCCGTCATGCAGGCACTGATGCCTCACACCAAGACCTATGGCATCGAAGAGCGTCATCTGCAGGCTGTCATCGAAGGCTGCCAGATGGACCTGGAACAGACCCGCTATCTGGACTATGCGGGCCTGCAACGCTACTGCCACCTGGTCGCCGGCATCGTTGGCGAAGTGGCAGCGCGCATCTTCGGCCAGACCGACGAGCGCACCACCGAATACGCCCACACCCTGGGTCAGGCCCTGCAGCTCACCAACATCATCCGTGACGTGGGCGAAGACGCCATGCGCGGCCGCATCTATCTGCCCATCAGCGAGCTGCAGCAATTCGATGTCAAGGCCCATGAGATCAACAAGCGCGAGTACTCGGACCGCTTCACGGCTCTGATGCGCTTTCAGGCCGAGCGCGCCCACGGCCTCTACGACAAGGCCCTGGCCCTGCTGCCCGACGCCGACCGCCGCGCGCAAAAGCCCGGCCTGATGATGGCCAGCATCTACCGCACCCTGCTGCGCGAGATCGAGTCCGAGAACTTCCAGGTACTGCACCAGCGCATCAGCCTCACACCGCTGCGCAAGCTCTGGCGCGTGTGGAAGATGCAGGCCCTGGGCCGCATGTAATTGGCAGACGGCACCGCCGGCTGGCGTGGCGTTATGGGCGGCCCGCAACAGACTGCTACAGTGCCCGCATGAGCCGCGCCCACCATCACGATCATCGCCACCGCACCGTTCGGACGCTTTTCCTGGCTCTTGTCTGCGCCTGGGGAATCGGCGCAGCCTCGCCCGGCTACGCTTTTTGGGGCTTGCTGGGCAAGGCTGGCAAAGCAGCCGCTGCGGCAGGCAAGGCCGCCGAAGTTGGTGGAGAAGCCGCTGGCGTGGCCAGCAAGGCCGGGAAAGCGGCAAAAGCGGCCGAGGCCGCCGACGCTGCCAGAGCTGCGGGAAAGACTGCCGCAGTTGGTGCCGTTGCGGCTGGAGGAACGGAACTGACAGCCGCAGCCACCAAGAGAGGCATCACATTTGCGGCTGACGATGCAGCCCACCTGACTGGCAAGGCGCCACTTATGGCAAGCGACACAGCCATGATGGCCGCCACACCGCCTGAAGTCGCCCGCTATCTGACCCGTCCAGCCCAGGCATTGAGCAATGCAGACAGCACGCAAATGCTCAGTCTCTACCAGCAGATGATGCGGCAGGCCGGCAAGACGGGTGACTTCACCAGCGTGGAGCGCATGCCATCGCTTCATGCATCAAAACAGCTCGAAACCCATACAGCTCAAGCGACAACAGCTACCACGGCTGTCTCCAAAGGCCAGCTCCCCTCGGCAGAACTGAGCTTTCACGCGCTGCGCCTGCTCTCGCATGCAGCCAATAGCTCGCACAACAGCGGAGCTTTGCGCGAGTTGCAGAGCTATTGCAAAAACAAGCCGCCCGCCACTTGGCAGGTGGAGCACGCCGATTTGTGCGGCAACGTCCCTCAGCCTCGATGAAGATTGCGATTATTGGAGGTGGCTGGGCCGGCATGGCCGCGGCCGTGCAACTGGCCCGGCTCGGCCATCAGCCCCAAGTTTTTGAAGCCAGCCGCCACCTGGGCGGTCGCGCCCGCGCCTTGACGCTGGAGCTGCCGGACGGTGCACAGGTCGAGGCCGACAACGGCCAGCACATTCTGATCGGCGCCTACAGCGAATGCCTGCAGCTGATGCACGCCATCGGCTTGCAGCCAGATCAGCTGATGCTGCGCAAGCCCTTGACGATGCGCTATGCCGACGGCAGCGGTCTGGCCTTCCCGCAACTGCCCGCACCATTGGATGCACTGGTCGGTATTGCCACGGCCCGAGCCTGGTCGCTGGACGAGCGCGCCGCCCTGCTTACCCGCGCCGTGCGCTGGCGACTACAGGGGTTTCGCTGCGCAGAAGCTGCCACCGTGGCCGATGTCTGCCAAGGCCTGTCTCGGCGACTGATGGATGAATTCATCGAGCCGCTGTGCGTCTCCGCCCTCAACCTGCCTGCCGCTCAGGCCAGCGGCAGCGTATTTCTGCGCGTGTTGCAAGACGCACTGTTTGCGGGTACCGGGGGCTCTCACTTTCTCCTGCCCCGCTGCAGCCTGGGCGAGCTGCTCCCCATGCCCGCCGCGCAGTGGCTGCGCAGCCAGGGCCACGCCGTGCATACCGGCTGTCGAGTACAGGATCTGATACCCCAGGGCCCGCAATGGCAGCTGCGTGTGCAGCATGCCGAGCTGCCGCCGCTGCTGGAGCAAAGCCGTTTCGATGCCGTGCTGCTGGCCTGCCCCCCGCAGGAAGCCTCCCGACTGGCGCTTGCGGCTTCCGAAGACGATCGCCTGCCTGCCAGAGATGGCGTGCACTTTCAGCGTTGGGCCAACGAAGCGCAGGCGCTGGAGCACACCGCCATCGCCACCGTCTATGCCTATACCCAGCACCGGTTGAGCAAAGACTTGCCCTGGCTGGCCCTTCATCCCGGAAGCCATGCTCCGGCCCAGTTTGTCTTCGACCGAGGACACCTGCATGCCGCCGATGCCCATCAACAAGGCCTGATGGCCTTTGTCATCAGCGACTGCCGCACGGACCGCCTGACGCTGCAGCAGCAAGTGCTGCAGCAGGCCCGCACACAACTGGGCTGGAACGATATCGCCCCCGTGCAGACGGTGATTGAAAAGCGCGCCACCTTTGCCTGTACCCCGGCGCTGAAACGCCCTGGTCCGGAGCTGGGCCACGGATTGTGGGCCTGCGGCGACTATCTGGATGGCCCCTACCCCGCCACGCTGGAAGGTGCTGTACGCAGCGGGGTGGAGGCTGCCCAGGCAATCGTCAATCCGGACCAGAATTGACCAAGAGCTGGCCCGGAGTGGATGGACCCTGGGGCAAGCCCTATCAGGGCAATCCTGATGCCAATCTAGTCCTGCCGAACCAGTTTTGACAGCCGTTTGACAGCCACAGTTGCAACCATGCAGCGAGGCGCAAAAAGCATGGCGCCCGCACAGACTCCAAAGCAAGAAAGACCTGCATGGCAACCATCTTCGAGCAATCCACCAGCGAAGTCCTGAATATCTCGCGCCGCCATCTTTTGCTGGGCGCTGGCGCGGCGGCCTGCGCCAGCCTGCTGGCTGGGCGTGCACAGGCCGCCGATGACAGCTGGCCCAGCAAGCCCGTACGCTTTGTCGTGCCGTTTGCGCCGGGCGGCAGCTCCGAAATCGTGGCCCGCTCCACGGCGGCCGAGCTGTCCAGACTGATGGGCCAGAACGTGTTTGTCGAAAACAAGCCCGGCGCTGCCGGCAACATCGCCATGCAGGACGTGGCGCGGGTCGATGACCAGCACACCGTCATACTCGGTCATATCGGCACACTGGCCGTCAACCCCTACATCTTCGACAAGCTGCCCTACGACCCCAAAAAGGACTTTGTACCCGTGAGCCTGCTGGCCAAGGTACCCAGCCTCTATGTGGTGCACCCCGATCTGCCGGTCAAGAATATTGCCGAGCTGGTGGCCTATGCCAAAAAAAATCCAGGCCGGCTCAGCTACGGCTCGGCCGGCAATGGCAGCGCCGGGCATCTGGCGTTCGAATATCTGAAGATGACGGCCGATATCTTCATGCTGCATGTGCCCTATCGCGGTACCGGCCCCATGATGCAGGATCTGCTGTCGGGCCGGCTCGATGCGGCATCGGTCGGCGCGTCGGCACTGCTGCCCTTCATCAAGGCAGGCAAGGTGCGCTGCATTGCCACAGGTTCCACAGCGCGGCTGCCGCAATTACCCGATGTACCCACCGTGGCCGAGCAGGGCTTTGCCGGATTTGAAATGACCCAGTGGTACGGCATGCTGGCCCCTTCTTCCATGCCCCGCGCCCATGTGGACAAACTGGCCGCAGCCTGTGCCAAGGCCGTCAAGGCTCCTGATGCGCTCAAGCGCCTGCAGGGTGATGCAGCCGAGCCCATTGGCGGCACACCCGAGCAATTTGCGCAGTTCATCGCCGTGGAACAGGGCCGCTGGCAAAAAGTGCTCAAGCGCGCACAGGTGAAACCGGGCTAACCCGCAAAAACTGGCGCACTCGATCAAAGAGACAGCAAGGAAGGGCCGCCCCGCACCGAAGCTGTCGTCCCCCTCCCGCGAAGCGAGAGAGGGGGGAAGCGGCGCAGCCGCTCAGGGGGTATCTATTTCTCCATCCACCACTGAATGATGATCTTGGCGATATACCCAATGAAGCCGACGCCCAGCCCCAGAAAGATCACAAAGGTGCCGAACTTGCCAGCCTTGGACTGACGCGCCAGCTGCAAGATGATGAACACCATGAACAAGATGAAGGCGCCCACGCCCCAGGTCAGGAAAAAGTGGGCAATCTGCTCTTCCGTATAGCCAAATATCACGACAACCAGGTCCTTACCGCCTTTGCCAGGCCCTGGTTGGAGCAGACTCAGTCGGCAGGCTTCATCGCTTCATCTCTGGCGGGGAAGGCCGAAGCGTCCACCAGATCACGATAGGCATGCCAGCTGGCATGGCCAAGCAGGGGCATCACAATCACCAGCCCCAGCAAATAGCTGCCAAGGCCCAGCAAAGTCAACAACACAATCAGCACCGCCCACAAGGCCATGGGGCCCGGGTTGGCCAGCACCACCGACCAACTGGTCAGCACGGCCTGGCGTACGGTGACTCGCCTGTCCAGCATCAGCGGCATGGCCACCACACTGGACGCAAAAATCGGAGCAGCCAGAAAGCTGCCCAGAGCCATCCACTGCACAAAGAGCTGCCCATCCTTGGCCAGCACAATGTGTTGAATGAAATCCTGCAGGGTATGCACAGGCACAGGCGACATGACGGTGATCAGCGAGGCGGAAACAACCACCCAGCCCGTTGCCGCCAGCGCCAGCAGCACCCCAAACTGCACCATGCACCAGTACCCTCCCCGGCCCGCCGCATGGCAGCTTTGCCACTGGGTCCAGGTCCGGCGGATCAGACCCAAGTCTGCCGACTCACCCCGCTCCAGCGCACGGCTGATGGCGTAAAGACTGGTAGCCACAATCGGCCCCATCACCAGAAAGCCCGACAAGGCCCCTGCCATCAACCAGAAGCGATTGTGCCCCACGCCCCATATCGCAGCACCGATCAGGATCAAGACCAGACCATGGGACAGGCTGATTAAGGCAGCGTTAGCCAGATCCTGAAAAGCGCGACCCAGCCAGACAAAGGGCTGAGTCCAGGGAACCTCACGCACGGGAGCCAGGGGGGGTGGGGTCAGCAGACGGGCAGACAGGCAAGCGGGCATAGGCGACTCCTCGTTCGCAGCCCGAAAAAGCAAAGCCTCTTCGAATCAGCGATCTGCCAGCCCCTGACACAACTGCCAAAGGCTGGCGACTGTGACATGGGGTTCAGTCCCCACGCAAGGCCATGCTAACTGCCCGCGGTTGAGCCAGACTGCGTGCATACCCGCATCCATGGCGCCTTTGGCGTCGAGCTCGGCGTCATCACCGATATGCAGCACATGCTGTGGCTCCACGCCGACCGCCTCGGCCGCAGCATGGAAAAAGCGCACATCGGGCTTGGCCAGCCCGAAGCCCGTGGCGCTCAGGGCGGCCTGGAAATGCCGGCCTATGCCAATGATCTGCACATCGGCATTGCCATTGGACAGCGCCACCACCGGCCAGCGCCGGGCCAGAAACTCCAGCGCCGGCAAGGCATCGTCGTACAGCTGCACGCGCTGGCGCTCCGCCATGAAAACTTCGAACGCCGGCTCCGCCAGCGCCTGATCCTCGCCCGCGCGCGTCAGGGCCAGGCGAATGGACTCACGACGCAGGCTGGCGGGATCGCCAGCCAGGTCCGGACGCAATTCATTGATTTCGTGGCGCAGCGCACGCACCCGATCCGTATCGCCCAAGTAGGCGGCAGTAGACTGCGCATGTTCGCTCAGCCAGTCCAGCAAAACGGCCTCGGCCCTGGCAATCGTTGGCCAGATGGGCCACAAGGTGTCATCCAGATCGATGGAGATGGCGCGGATGCGGCCCGAGCTACGCAATTGCTGCAAGGCTTCGAGAGAAGCCACTTCGGCCTCGCCGGGCCGGACAGGAGAAGAGGAATGCATGGCCCGAGAATATAGGATGCAGCCCACCCACGCATGCGCTCGGCCACAAGCTGCCACAATCGCGGTCATGCCATCACGCTTTGCGCCCGAACCCAGCTTCCGTCACGACCAATCCGCCCGCACCGGCATTTTGCTGTGCAATCTGGGCACGCCCGACGCTCCTACGGCTGCAGCCGTGCGCCCTTATCTGGCCGAATTTCTCGGTGATGACCGCGTGGTGGAGATTCCCAAATTCGCCTGGTGGCCGATTCTGCACGGCATCATCCTGCGCACGCGGCCGGCCAAGTCGGCGGCCAAATACGCCACGGTCTGGCATGAGAAAGACGGCTCCCCCCTGTTGCACTGGACGCAGCGCCAGGCCACGCTGCTGCGCGGCTGGCTGGGCGAGCGTGGCCACAATGTGCCGGTGCTGCCCGCCATGCGCTATGGCAAGCCCGCGATTGCGGCCCAACTCGATGTGCTCAAGAAAGAAGGCGTGACGCGCATTCTGATTCTGCCGCTGTACCCCCAGTACTCGGGCACGACCACGGCCAGCGTGTTCGATGCCGTCTATGACTGGGCCAGAACCCAGCGCCATATTCCTGAGCTGCGCTTTGTGAACCGCTACCACGACGATGTCGGCTATATCGAGGCCCTGGCACAGCGCATAGAAGCGCACTGGCGCGGCCACGGTCGAGGCGAGAAACTGGTCATGAGCTTTCACGGCGTGCCAGAACGCACCTTGCACCTGGGCGACCCCTATCACTGCGAATCGCACAAGACGGCACGCTTGCTGGCCCTGCGGCTCAAGCTCAATGCAGATCAGTATCTGGTCACTTTCCAGTCACGCTTTGGCAAGGCCAAGTGGCTGGAGCCCTATACCGAGCCTTCGCTGATCGCCATAGCCCAGGCGGGCACCAAGCGTGTCGATGTGGTCTGCCCCGGCTTTACCAGCGACTGCCTGGAAACCCTGGAGGAAATCAACCAGGAAGCGCGCGAAGCTTTTCTGCACGCAGGCGGTCAGCAGTTTGAATACATTGCCTGCCTCAACGACAGCGCGCCCTGGATCACCGCGCTCAGCGATATTGCCCAGCAGCATATGCAGGGCTGGCCCACGCAGCGCGAGGATGAAGCCGAACTCAAGGTCCGCGCCCAGCGCGCCAAGGCCTCAGGCTCCGTACAGTAAAGAAGGCCAGACCTCGCGACGCGGTTTCTCGCCGCAAAGCCTGGGTTCACGGGCGGGTTAAGTACCTGCCATGCCCTGCCAGTCATCCCTGCGCGGTCATTGAGCAAATCCTGAATTGATAGCTGCTGCCGCTTGATTGACAAGGGCTACCAACTATTTTTACTGCAATATCTAAAAAGTCTGAGCGCAGCCAGACTTTTTATGAGCCTGCGCAATAAGCGAACGACTTTTTCGCATTTGGACTGCAGGGCTCAAGATCAGACAATAGAGGCCTTGGGCGCAACCGCCCCTACCGTATTCTCGGCGCAGCCGATTCCTGCCATGAAAACTACCTTCAAGTCTTACGCAGTGGGCCTGGGCTTGGGCCTGGGCATCTGTGGTGCCAGCCTTGCCGCCCAACCCCTGCTCACGCCTGATCAGCTGCAGCCCCTGCTGCAGCAAGCCGATGTGCGCCTGATCGACATTCGCGACCCCAAGGCCTTCGAGGCCGGCCATATCGACAAGGCCACCAATGCCCCCTACGGCAAGTGGCGCGGCCCGGCCACCAACCCCGGCGAACTGCCTGATACCGCCAAGCTGGTGGCGCTGGTGCAGTCACTGGGCCTGACGCCTGCCACCCATGCCGTCGTCATCTCCAGCGGCGCAGACGCCACGGACTTTGGCGCCATGGCGCGCGTGTACTGGACGCTCAAGAGCCTGGGCCTGAAGGAGCTGTCCATTGTCAACGGCGGCATGAAGGCCTGGGAAGCTGCGGGCAAGCCCGTAGGCAAGACCCAGACCCAGATTGCCGCCAGCAACTACGCCCCTACGTTTGACGCCAACTGGCTGGCCACGCGCCAGGATGTGGGCCAGCATCTGGATCTGTCGAATGCCGCCCTGGTGGATTCGCGCCCCGATGCCTTCTACCAGGGCAAGGTGCGCGCGCCCGCTGCCAAGCTATCTGGCACACTGCCTGGCGCCCAGCAGCTCGATTTCAACCAATGGTTCGTGCCCGGCACTTCGCAGTTCGTGGATGCCCCCAAGGCCAAGGAAATCGCTGGCAAGCTCCAGCGCCAGCAAGGCCAGGACACGGTGGCCTTCTGCAACACCGGCCACTGGGCCGCCACGGACTGGTTCGGCCTGTCGGAAATGGCCGGCCTGCCCAATGTGAAGCTGTACGCAGGCTCCATGGTGGACTGGACCCAATCCCAGGAAGCGCCGCGCATGGCCAACCAGCCGGGCCGTGCCCAATCCCTGGCCTATGACGCCCAGAAATGGTGGGAAAAAAATTTCAAATAACCCCCTGAGGCGCTGCGCGCCTTCCCCCTTGAAGGGGGACGACGCCTTCGCAGCAAGGCGGCTTTTGCTCGGCGTCTCCCGCGAAAGGAACGGTGCATGCCGCAAGGCATGAAGATGCGCTGAGTCACGGATCACCGATTTGTTAATTTGATACCCAAAACATGAAACGACTTCCCATAACGGCCCTGCTGGCCGTTTTCTTTGGCTGGCTGCTATGGTCGGTCTCGGTACGCCAGGCGGCACTGTTTGCCGTGGGCATTGGCCTGGGCGCCGTGCTGGCTGGCAAGCGCTTTGGCTTCACCACGGGCTGGCGCATGCTGGTCGAGGAAAAAGACGGCAGCGGCATCTTCGGCCAATTGCTGCTGCTGGCGCTGGCGGCGGCGCTGGCCATGCCTTTGCTCGGTCACTTCCCTGAACTCACCGCGGCACTGGGCCCGCCCAGCATCAGCCTGCTGGTCGGCGCCTTTGTCTTCGGGCTGTGCATGCAGATAGCAGATGGCTGCGGCAGCGGCACGCTGTACAAGGCCGGCATGGGCATTCCCATGAACACGGCCATCCTGCCCTTGTTTGCAATCGGCAGCTTTCTGGGCAGCCTGCACCTGGGCTGGTGGCTGGACCTGGGCAATACCGCCCCCATGGGCCTGGTCACCGAATGGGGTTGGGCACCGGCGCTGATCGCCACGCTGGTCGCTCTGGCCATCATCGCTGCAGGCGTGGCCCTGTATGTCAAAAAGGCCAATGCGGCCCTGAACCGCCCGGCCAAGCCGCTGCTGGTGCGCAAATGGCTGGTGGGTGCCGTGCTGCTGGCCATCCTGGCCACGCTCAACCTCATCATCGCCGGCCAGCCCTGGGGCGTGGTCTATGGCTTCGGCCTCTGGGCCGCCAAGGTGGCCAATGCCACGGGCGCGGTCGATCTGGCCAGCAACTGGTTCTGGAGCCAGCCCGGCAACGCCGCGCGCCTGCATGAAACCGTACTGCTGGACGTGACCAGCATTACCAACATCGGCATTCTGGGCGGTGCCCTGTGGATTGCCGCGGGCAAGCCCGCGGCGGCCAAGGCCCTGACGGGAACGCAGTGGGTAGTGGCTCTCGTCGCAGGCCTGGTTCTGGGCTATAGCTCGCGCCTGGCCTTTGGTTGCAATGTGGGCGCCATGCTGTCCGGCATCTCCACCGGCTCGATTCACGGCTGGATCTGGGTACCCCTGGCCTTTGCGGGCACGATCTTCGGCCTGCGCATCCGCCGCCACTTTGGTTTCTGAAGCAGGAGAGAAAATTCATGACACAGCCAACCCTCTTGCGCGGCATTTTCTGGGCTGTACTGGTCCTTTTTCTGAGCTGGGACTACTGGCAGTCACCGCCTGTGGATCTGCGCTTTGAAGCGCCGCTGATCGCTGCAGGCTCTGGCCAGGCCATCCAGGGTGGACATTGCTCAATGCCTTCTGGTAAATAACAGCAAGCTCTTCATCAAAAAAGCCCCGTTGCAATCATGCACGGGGCTTTTTTTACTGGATCACGGCATCACACGGCGAGGCTTAGTGAGCACCGGGCTTGTCACTGCCTCATGTCTGGGCGTCGACCACCTGATCGGGGTCGGCTTCCACATTCAGGCCAGCAGCTTCCCAGGCCGTCATCCCCCCCACCAGGGGCCGGACATTGGTGAAACCCGCCCGTTGCAACTGCTTGGCTACACGCGCAGCCGAAATCTCGTTGGGGCAGTCGCAATACACCACCAGACCATGCTTGTGCCGCTCTCGCGGCAGCAACCCGTCATAGGCAGGCTTGCCTTTCTCCACCGGACTGCTCCAGGAATGTGCGCCCGGAATATGCCCCAGGTCATAAAGCATGGATTCGCGCACATCGATCACCGTGGGATGAATGCCTTGTGCATTCAGCCCGGCCAGTTCCTGCACGGAGATACGCGGCATCCTGAGCGAACGCACCGCACGCTGGCGCTGCCACCATTTACGCGCCACAAACACGCAAAAGGCAATCGAGATCAGCAGCAGGCCCCACTTGCCCAGAGCCGTGAGAACGTCCAGCAGGCTCTCCACGGTCGAGGCGAACAACGACCCCAGGAACACGGCCGAGCCCACCCAGATCAGCGCACCCAACAGGTCAAACAGCACAAAGGTGCGCAGCGGCGTGCCGACCACGCCGGCCAGCGCACTGGCAATGGAGGCAAAGCCCGGTACGAACTTCGCCACCAGCAGGGACTTGGCGCCCCAGCGGCCGTAGACCGACTCGGTCTGACGTATGCAGGCATCGGGCGACAACGAGATGCGGCAGATACGCCCCAGCACACGGTGGCCATAGGCCTTGCCGGTCTGATACCAGATCACATCGGCCGCCAGGGCTGCAGCCACGGCCACGGCAGTGAGCAAGCCCAGCCGCCCCCAGCTTGCGCCTTCGAGCGCGCCCGTGACAACCAGCACGGGATAGGCCGGCACCGGTGCCCCCAGCTGCTCCACGAACACATTGAGGAACACGATGCCCAGGCCGTATTCCCGAATCAGATCCACCAGAAAACCCATGGCCTCTACTCCAGGCTGATTGCAACCACCGTTGCGACATGCGCGCCATGCTAGCGCCGCCGCTGCAACCCTGCTGTACCAGGGTTGATCCGTGCCGGCTCCGATGCAGATACAGGCAATCGACCGACAGTTGATGCAAGCGGCACGGGCGCAAGATAAGCACTCCAGGGCCCTGGCCGACCGCAGATTCTGGCCCGCCGACTCTGGTTCTAAGGGCATGCGATCCTCATCGCAATGCTCTAGGAGGCAAGTCCATGCAAGAGTCCTACAGCACGACCGCAGCACAGGCCACCCCGCCCGCACCGCGTGCCTACACCTCAGAAGAGAAGCGCCATCGGGTCTTCGCCATCATGGCGGCCTCGTCGGGCAATCTGGTCGAGTGGTTCGACTTCTACGTCTACGCTTTCGCGGCCCTGTACTTCGCGCCCTCGTTCTTTCCCAAGTCCGACCCCACGGCTCAGTTGCTCAACACCGCCGGCGTGTTCGCGGCGGGCTTTCTGATGCGCCCCATCGGCGGCTGGCTGTTCGGGCGCATCGGCGACCGGCTGGGCCGCAAGACCTCGCTGCTGATCTCGGTCACCATGATGTGCGCAGGCTCCCTGGTCATCGCCGCCCTGCCCACCTATGCGCAGATCGGCGCCTGGGCACCGTTTCTGCTGCTGCTATGCCGGCTGTTCCAGGGCCTGTCCGTGGGCGGAGAGTACGGCACCACGGCCACCTATATGAGCGAGGTCGCGCTGCGTGGTCAGCGCGGCTTTTTCTCCTCGTTCCAGTACGTGACCCTGATAGGCGGACAACTGCTGGCCGTGCTGGTCATCGTCATTCTCGAGGCCTGGCTCAGCGAGGCCGAACTCAAGGCCTGGGGCTGGCGCATACCTTTCGTCTGCGGCGCCATTGCGGCCGTGGTCGCGCTGCTGCTGCGCCGCACGCTGCACGAGACCCAGACCGAGGCCGCAAAAAGCACAGCCGAGGCCGGCACCATCAGCGGCCTGCTGCGCCACCACAAGGCCGCGTTCTTGACCGTGCTCGGCTACACGGCTGGCGGCTCGCTGATCTTCTATACCTTCTCGACCTATATGCAGAAGTACCTGGTCAACACGGTGCACCTGCCCATCAAGACCGCCAGCTATGTGATGACCTTTGCGCTACTGGTCTTCATGTGCGTGCAGCCGCTGTTTGGCATGCTGTCGGACCGCATAGGCCGGCGCACCAACATGATGCTGTTCGGTGGCCTGGGGGCCTTGTTCACCGTGCCCATCCTGACCGCGCTCAAGCACGTGGAAGGCCCGCTGCCGGCTTTTCTGCTGATCACGGCTGGCATGCTGATCGTGAGCTTCTACACCTCGGTGTCCGGCATCGTGAAGGCCGAGATGTTCCCACCCGAGGTGCGCGCCCTGGGCGTGGGCCTGGCCTATGCAATCGCCAACGCGATCTTCGGCGGATCGGCCGAATATGTGGCGCTAGGCCTCAAGACCCTGGGCCATGAAAACGCCTTCTTCTGGTATGTGACGGCCATGATGGTGCTGGCCTTCTTCGTCAGCATGCGCCTGCCCAAACAGGCCGCCTATCTGCACCACGATCACTGACGCAGGCAGGTCAGCACGGCTTCAAAATGCGCCGGCACATTGAGGGCCGGCGCATGGCCACAGCCCTCGACCTCCAGCCAGGTCAGCAGCCCTCTGGCGCCGGGGCCGCGCTGCTGCATGCGCTCGGCCACGGGTCTGAGCACCAGATCCGAGTCCACGCCGCGCAGCAGCAGCACCGGAATCTGAAGCGCATCGTAGTGCTCCCAGATCAGGTAGTCGTTATCGTGCGCGGTGAACTGCTGGATCATGGCCGGGTCATAGTGCGGCGTCACACGGCCGTCGTCGGTGCGACGCGTGCTGGTCTCGGTGAGCTTGCGCCACTCGACTTCGCTGAGCCAGCCATAGGGCTTGTAGGCCTGGCGAAAAAAGGCCTCCAGCTCGGCCACGGTGGCAAAGACCGGTGGCTGGCCCGCATAGGCCTTGATACGCTCAAGTGCGGCTGCAGCCAGCTCGGGCGCGTTGTCGTTGAGCGTGAGCGTGAGAATGCGCTGTCTGAGCGCCGGCTCGAACAGGCCCGAGGCGCAGACCGTGCCAATCGCCCCTCCCATGGAGGTGCCCACCCAGTGCACCTGCTCCAACGCCAGCGCATCCAGGAGTTCACGCGCCAGCCGCGCATAAAAGCGCAGGCGGTATTCCTCGCGAGGCGCCCGGCTCCATTGGCTCAGGCCCCGGCCCAGCGTGTCGGGGCAGATCACGCGGTAGCCCTGGCCAGCCAGGAACCGCGCCAGCGCATCCATGTCACGGCCCGTGCGAGCCAGGCCGTGCCAGGCAATCACCGTGGCCACGGGCTCGCCGGCTGGCACCCAATCCATGTAATGGATTTCGTAGCTGGCGCAGTTCGCATAACGGGATACTGGCGCGAGGGCCGCAGAAGCACAGTGGTTGGACATGGCAGGTTTCAGCATCAAAAAGGCCCCCAGCGCATATGAGATAAGCGCTGTCAGCTATCAAATTCGGTAGCCGACCGGCGGCAACCGCCACCGGCCGGTAGTGCAGATCAGTCCGGCACGCGGATGGCTCCGGCGCTGACCTCGATCATGTCGGCCGCAGCCGGCATGCTGGCAATCAGTGGCAGGTTGGCCGGCTGTATGGCCGGTGCCTGGCCCGGGTTGCCGCCACGCGGCACGGTGCGCACCACCTGGCTGGGCGGCAGTGCCTTGCCGTTGGCCAGGTTGTCGTACATGGCATCGAGGGCACGGTTCAGATAGACATGCAGCGGGATGTAGCGCGTGTCGTAGCCCGGCAGCACGGTGGGCAGGCCGATGAAGCTGTCGAAGTGCTGGGCATTCGTGACCTCCACATAGCTGAGCCGGCTGGCAGCGCCCTCCACTTTCCTGTTGAGCGCCACATAGGGCCGTGTCGTATGGTTCACTGGCAGCAACGCATCCGCACGGCCGTGGACGATGATGGCCGGTTTGCCGTGTAGATTGCCATTGCGTCTTGTCTCATCAACACCGGCCTGCAGTGCCCTGGCAGCGCCGTCGCTGCCCGTGACAAGATTGCGCAGACATAAAGCACCCGGCGTGTTCCAGTCGGCCACGCCCGAATTCGTCGAGATGGAGAGGAAATCGCGCGCGGCACCGAACTTGCCGTTGTTGTTGATGAGCTGCACGCCGCTCGATGGCGGCACGCCATTGCCCGTGGAGAACATGCTGGCCAGTGCCTCGGGCACCAGCGGCGTCACCGCGCCCGCAGCCGTCGCACTTGCGTAGCTGTAGCCGCAGAGGTTGTCCTTCACGCTGGCGCGCGAGAGCGAGCTGGCAAAAGTGACCGACACGGCGGGCGCCACCTCAAAGGCGGCCAGCGAGGCATGCAGCTCGCTGGACTCAGGCTCCCAGCCGTAGTCGCGCAGCTTCTGCAATGCCTCTTCGGCCTGCGCTGCCGTGGCGGTGGCGCTCAGCAGACCCGCGTTCTTGAGCGCCGCGCAGCGATTGGGCGCAATCGGCAGCGCTGCGCTGGCAAAGCCCGCAGCAAACGCAGCCGCATAGGGCGAGCCGCTGACCGAAGCCGCCAGCGAGGCGCAGGGCTGGTAGAGGTTGGCATAGGTCGTGAAGTCCACCAGCGTCTTGCCCACCACAGGCAATGCCGTGCCGCCGCGCTGCACGGTCACGCCGGGGCTGGCGGGCAGTTCCACCGCGGGTTCGGATACGGCCACGCCGTTGATCAGCCCCTGTGTGTCCTGCTCGGCGGCGGCAATCGCCGCGCCGCCGCCGTTGGAGATGCTGGACGCGATGACGATGGTATTGCTCGGCCTGATGGTCCGCAGGCGCTCGCCCAGAATGTTATGGTCGCCATAGCGCTCGTTGAGCACGTAGTAGGCAAACTCCACAGCCTGCAACGTGGTACGACCCCAGTCCTTCTCTGCGTTCTGGCCCGAGTGTGCATGCTTGAAGGCAAAGCGGTTGGGTGTGGCCGTATTGAACGTGGCCAGTTCGCCAGCCGTGAGCCCTGCATTGAAGGCAGCCTGCTTGCCCGCCGCGGCGGCCGTGCTGCGCGTGCCGTCGATCAGTGGCACGGTGTCGTTCATGAGGTCATGTGGCGCGGCCCCCGTGCCCTTGTCGGAGTACGCCACCGCGCAGCCTCGCTTGAGCCCCCATTCACCCGTGGTAATGGCGCCATACACACCGCGCGAACCCGAAGCCGTGGCGGTGATGATGCAGGCCTTCTTGGGATCGAAGCTGGCAGGCACCTGCACCATGAGCGTGACGTTCTTGCGACCCGTGCCGTCGTCCGAGAACGCGATGTACTCGGTGCCGGCAATCTTGCCTTCGCTGGCCGTCACCCGACCCTGCGCATCCACGTTGGGGCCATAGAGCGAGCCATAGCCGCCTGCGGCTGTCATGTCCAGCATGGCGCGGTAATTGGTGTAGATGGCCAGGCGGCGCAGCTCGGCTGCCGTCGGCTGGAGCGCGCTGGCAAAACCCGGCGCCGTGGCTGCGGCCAGACCGCCCTTGCCCAGGCCCGCGGTCAGCAGGTCGTCGCTGCCGCCGTCGTAGGCCTGCTGCCGCACCGCCCCCAGGTAGCCAGGCTTGGTATTCAGGTCACCGCCGTCGCCGCCTCCACAAGCGGTCAGCACGGCAGCCGCCAGCACCGCAAGGGCGCCAAGGGAAAGAGGCTGCAAGGCAACCGCATAGGTCTTCTGCATGGGCTTTGTCTCCTGTCGTAGTGAAAGCAGTCAGAGAAGGGATGCCAGGAAAAAAGTCAGGGCTTGCGCACCGCTCCCGCGCGCAGCCGGCCCACCACACCGGTGGGAAAGTAATAGACCGACAGCACGAACAGCAGGCCCAGCCACAGCAGCCAGCGATCGGGTGACAGCAGCGCGGCCAGCCAGGGCAGGCTGCCAGTGGCCTCGCTGGCCAGGCGCAGCAGGTCCTGCAGATAGCTCTGGGCGATCAGGAACACCACAGCGCCTATCACCGCGCCGTAGATGGTGCCCATGCCGCCGATCACCACAATGAGCAGACAGTCCATCATGATCTCGAACGAGAGCGAGGTATCGGGCCCGTTGTAGCGCAGCCAGACGGCCAGCATGGCGCCGGCCAAGCAGGCGAACAGGGCCGACAGCACGCTGGAGGTGGTGCGGTAGACCACCACGCGGTAGCCAATGGCCTCGGCACGGAATTCGTTCTCACGGATGGCTTGCAGCACACGGCCGAACGGTGAATTGACGATGCGCAGCAGCATCAGTACCAGAACCACGGCCACGGCAAACAGCAGGTAGTAGCTGATGATCCTGCCGTCGATGAGGATGCCGAAGATCTCGTTCTCGAACGGCTCGAAGCTGGGCGACAACCATTCGGGCATCTTGAAGGTCAGGCCATCCTCGCCTCCGGTCCATTCGGACAGCTGCGAAGCCAGGGTCTGAAATGCAGCCGCCACGGCCAGCGTGATCATGGCGAAGAAGATGGCGCGCACACGCAGGGAGAACAGGCCGATGGCCAGGGACAAGAGCAGCGACACCAGCAGCGCCGCCCCCAGTCCCAGGGCCAGCGCCCCCCAGCCCGGCCCCAGCCTGCCTGAGGCAATGGCCACACCATAGGCACCTATGCCAAAAAACATGGTGTGAGCAAAGCTGACGATGCCGGTATAGCCGAGCAGCAGGTCAAAGCTTGCCACCAGCACCACAAAGATCAGCACCTTGGCCGCCACATTGAGCGCCTTGACGCCGGGAAAGAGAAACGGCGCCACGGCCAGGCCCGCGAAGATCAGCAACAACACCACGGCCAGCACGCGACTGCGCGGCATGTCGCCGGAGAGCAAACGGTTGAGCATTCTGTTCTCCTTCAGCGGTTGGCGACCGGATAGATGCCTTGGGGACGCCACAGCAGGACAGCCACCATGAGCGCGATATTGGAAAACAGCGCCACCTTGGGCACCAGAAAACCCGCGTAGTTGGCCATCAGTCCCACAAGCAGCGCACCGATCAGCGCGCCGCCCGTGCTGCCCAGACCGCCGATGATGATGACGATGAAGATCAGCACATTGACCTGGGCGCCCATCTGCGCCACCACGTTCTGCTGGTACAGGCCCCACATCACCCCGCCCAGCCCAGCCAGGGCCGAGCCCGCGACGAACACGGCCACGAACAATCGGCGCACACGGTAGCCCAGGGACTCAACCATCTCGCGGTCCTGCACGCCGGCGCGGATCAGCAGGCCGATCTTGGTGCGCGACAACATGAAGGCCAGCACGGCAAACACGGCGGCGCCCACCAGCACGGCGAAGACCCGGTATTTCTCCACGGCCGCATCGCCCAGCAGCCAGGCGCCCTTCATGGCTTCGGGCAGTGGCAGCGGAATCTGCTGCGGACCCCAGATGACCTTGATCAGCTCCTCGCCGATGATCATGCCGCCCATGGTGATGAGAATCTGCTTGAGGTGCTGGCCGTAGACGGGCCGCACGATGAAGCGCTCGAAGGCCAGGCCCAAGGCACCCGCCACCAGCATGGCCATCACCATGGCGAGCAGCACGGCCACCAGGTTGCGCCACAGCTGCGCCGAGCCCGTCCAGTCGCCCATGGCACCGAGCACGCTGGTGGCAACGAAAGCACCCAGAGCGATGAACACGCCATGGCCGAAGTTGAGCACGTCCATGAGGCCGAACACCAGGGTCAGCCCCGAGGCGATGATGAAGATGATCATGCCCATGGCCAGGCCGGCCACCGTCAGCGTAAGCCAGGTGCTGGGAGAACCCACCAGGGGCAAGGTAGCCAGCGCCAGCAGCGGCACCAGCAGCAGCGGCTTGTAATCCAGGTCCTTGCGCATCATGTCTTCACCTCGGCGCGAACTTTCATATCCATAGCAGCCTGCGCTTGACCAGCAAGCGCTCGATTTGTTTTTTGCTTTGACTTCTGTAACTTCATAGCGCCAGCCCCAGCAGCGACTGCTGCAGTTCCTCGTCGGCCGCAAGATCTGCCATGCGGCCCGCGTGCACGACACGGCCGTTGTCCATTACGGCCACGCCGTCGCCCAGGCGCTTGGCGAAGGCAAGGTTCTGCTCGACCAGCAGAATGCTCACGCCGCTGGCCTTGAGCTGGGCGAAGGCTTCGATCATGTTGTTGATGATGGCCGGAGCTAGGCCTTTGCTGGGTTCATCCACGATGAGCAGATCGCGCGGCTCGACGATGGCGCGCGCCACGGCCACCATCTGCTTTTGCCCGCCGCTGAGCTTGCCGGCCGGGTGGTCCCAGAATTTCTGCACGGCCGGGAACAGCTCGTAGATCCAGTCCAGGCGCGAGCGGTCCATGCGCGCCGCATGCGAGGCCGAGCGTGCAGCCAGCAGCAGGTTTTCCTTGACCGTGAGGTCGGCAAAAATGCCCATGTTCTCGGGCACATAGGCGATGTTGAGCTGGGCAATCGCCGGCGTGGCCAGGCGCGTGATGTCCTGCTGGCCAAAGCGGATGCTGCCCTGCCCGGCCTGCCACAGGCCCATGATGGTGCGCAGCGTGGTGGTCTTGCCCGCGCCGTTGCGGCCCAGCAGCATGGTGACTTCGCCGCGCGGCACGGCCAAATCCACGCCGTGGAGGATGTGATAGGCGCCGATATGGGTGTGCACGCCCTGGAGCTCCAACAGTATCTCGCTCATGGCTGTTCTCCTCTTCCCCCGGACGGAGGAAGGCCGGGCTGGAGGGAAGCGTCAGTGCCGCCAGCGGCATCCTGGGGCGTCAGCCCCAGGTATGCCTGCTGCACCACGGGCGAGGCAATGACTTCGGCCGGTTTGCCGTCAGCCACCAGCGTGCCATTGGTCAGCACGATGATGCGGTCGGCCAGTTCGCGCACCACATCCATCTTGTGCTCCACCAGCAAAATGATCTTGCTGCGATCCTTCTTGAGTTCGCGTATCAGGTCCAGAATCACCGGCGCCTCGTCATGGCTCATGCCCGCCGTGGGCTCGTCGAACATATAGACCTGCGGCTCCAGCGCCATGAGCAGCGCCACCTCAAGCTTGCGCTGGTCGCCATGCGGCAGGGCCGAAACCGGCTCATCGCGCCGCGCCCACAACGCCACCTGCTCCAGGATTTGCTGCGCGCGCGCCAGCAATGCACGGTGGTCGCTCCAGATGCTCCAGAGATTCATGCCGCGCCGGTGCGCGCCCTGGCGCGTGGCCTGCACGGCCAGGCGCACGTTCTCCAGCACCGACAGGGCCGGGAACAGATTCGTGAGCTGAAAGGCACGCCCCAGGCCGGCACGCGTGCGCGCCGAAGGCGGCAGGCCCGTAAGGTCACGCCCCTGCAGCGACACCCTGCCCTCCGTGGCCCGCAGCTGTCCCGAGATCAGATTGAAGTAAGTGGTCTTGCCCGCGCCGTTGGGGCCGACGATGGCCGTCAGCGTGCCCGGCTCGAAGGAGCAGGTCACGCCGTTGACCGCTACATGGCCGCCAAAGCGGATGGTGAGCTTGTCAGTGGTCAGCATGAGAAATCGGCAAATACAGCCCCTAGCGCCTTACACACAAGCGCATGCAGCTATCAAAAAGTGAACTGGACCTTGCCCGCGCTGACCAAGTCAGAGACGCCGAGCAAGAGCCGCCTCGCGGCGATGGCGTCGTTCTCTTCCCATAGCGCGAAGCGCGTAGAGAGAGGGGAAAGCGGCGGGGCCGCCTAGGCGCAGCCGCTCAGGGGTGATCACCGTCCATTCCGAATCGGAACGTTCATTTCTTCAGGTTTGATCTCGCGCACCAGCTCGGGCACGCCCCAGGCCATGGCCGGATCGTTCTTGATCCTGAAGTGGTACATGCTCTGCATGGCCTGGTGATCTTCCTTGCGGAAGGTCATGACACCCTTGGGTGTCCCGAAGCTCATGCCTTCCATGGCCTTGATCAAGGTGTTGGTCTTGGTGTCGCCGCCAGTTTTCTTGAGTGCCGTGACGATGGCCATGGCGGCCGAGAAGCCGCCCGCCGTAAAGAAGTCGGGCGGAGCCTTGAACTGCTTGTAGCTCATGGAGACCATGGCTTCGTTCACCGGATTCTTGGGAATGCCGAAGTAATAGTAGGTGGCACCCTCCATGCCCGGCAGATTCTTGTATGCGGCCATGGCGGGCAGGATGTTGCCGCCCGTCGCAATCTCGATGCCGTAGCGCTTGAGGTCCATGTCGACGATCTTGAAGGGGTTGCCGGCACCGGCCCAGACAATCCAGATCACCTTCTTGCCCGGAACATCCTTGAGCCTGTCGATCAGGCGCTGGGCCCCGGCCGTGAAATCGGTGGTGGCTGCAGGCAGATACTCCTCATGCACCAGCTTGCCCTTCTTGACCGCTTCCTTGAAGGCCTTGACGCCATCGCGGCCGAAGGCATTGTCCTGGGCCAGTGTCGCAATCGTCACGCCGGGCCTGTCGATGGCCACGGCATTGCTGATCGCGTCCTGACTGGAGTTGCGGCCGGTGCGGAAGATGTACTTGTTCCACTTGTCGCCGGTGATGGAATCGGCCACAGCGGGCTCGACGATCAGGATCTTCTTGTATTCCTCGGCCACGGGCAGCATGGCCAGCGCCACGCCCGACGCGCTGGGGCCGACAGCCAGATCGGCCTTGTCGTCCGAATAGGCGGCGGCCAGCAGGCTCTTGCCCAGATCGGGCTTACCCTGGTCATCCTTTTCGATAAGCACCAGCTTCTTGCCTGCCACCGTCATGCTGCCGCCCGTGGCGTATTCAAGCCCCATCAGCAGCCCGGCCTGCGTCTGTTTGCCGTAGGCCTCCAGCGGCCCGGTCTTGCTGTAGACATGGGCGAGGCGGATTTCGGATTGCGCCAGGGCGCCGGGAACATGAACCACCATGGCCATCAGAACGGCCGCCTGCAGCAGGCTGCGCTTGTGCATGTGTTGTCTCCTTGAGGATGGATGCGGTGTGTCCGCTTGTCTTTCTATGGTGTGCAGACAGCAGTCTTCGTGCCAGTCTGGTTTTCCTCTGAGTTCTGCTTCAGCCCGTATCCTGATTGACTGAAAATCAGACAAAAAAAATGCCTTTAAAAAAGACACTGCATGTTTTTCATACACTACTCCAGGCTCCACCTCGGCCGAGGTTCAAGCGCCATGAAAAAAGGATCACCGAGGTGATCCTTTTAGCTTTCATACGGCATCGCGTTTTCTGTCCAGCTCCAGCAGCCGCACGGCGTTATCCTTGAGAATGCCGGGCATGACCTCGGGCTTGAAGCCCGCGACCTCGAAATCCTTCATCCAGCGCTCGGGCGTGATCAGCGGGAAGTCGCTGCCGAACAGCACACGGTCCTTAAGCAAGGTGTTGGCGTACTGCACCAGCTGCTTGGGGAAATACTTGGGGCTCCAGCCCGAAAGATCGATCCAGACATTGGGCTTGTGCAGCGCCACCGAGATCGCCTCATCCTGCCAGGGAAAACTGGGGTGGGCCATGACGATCTGCATATCGCCGAAGTCCACGGCCACATCGTCCAGCAGCATGGGGTTGCTATAGGCCAGACGCAGGCCGCCGCCGCACTTCATGCCGCTGCCGATACCGCTGTGGCCGGTGTGGAAGATGGCGGGCAGCTTGTAGTGGTTTATGACCTCGTAGATGGGCCAGGCCATGCGGTCGTAGGGATGGAAGCCCTGCACCGTGGGATGGAACTTGAAGCCCTTGACGCCGCATTCGGTGATCAGGCGCTCGGCCTCGCGCGCGCCCATCTTGCCTTTGTGTGGGTCGATGCTGGCGAACGCCACCATCATGTCGCTGTTCTCGCGCGCGGCATCGGCAATCTCTTCGTTGGGGATGCGGCGGCGACCCAGTTGCGCCTCGCTGTCCACCGTGAACATCACCAGACCGATCTTGCGCTCGCGGTAATAGGCAATGGTTTCGGCGATCGTCGGGCGCAGCGAGCTGCCGAAGTATTTGTCGGCCGCGCGGTCGTACTCCTCGCCATAGCTGTCAAAGGGATTGCGGCAGCTGACTTCCGCATGGGTGTGGAAGTCGATGGCGATCAGATCTTGATGGTTCATGGGTGGGTCTGCTTTGGATATTGAGTCAAATCGGCCTCAAGCGCTTGTCACGCCTGCGGCACCTGCTCTCGAAATTGAATGAAGAAATCAATGCTGGACGGATTGGCCATGGCATCGGGGCTGGCCACCTTGGCGGCGTCCGCGCCCAGCAGCAGCTTGCGCACCGGCACCTCCATCTTCTTGCCGGTGAGGGTGCGCGGAATCTCGGCCACCTGAACCACCACATTGGGCACATGGCGTGCCGAAGCCTTGGTCTTGATGGCGTTCTTGATCTGGGCGGTCAGCTCGCCTGTCAATGCCTGGCCTTCGGCCAGGGTCACGAACAGTGGCATGAAGGAAGGTCGACCCAGGTATTCGAGGTCGACCACCAGGCTGTCCTTGACGGCGTCGAGCTCCTCGACGACACGGTAGATCTCCGCCGTGCCCATGCGTATGCCGAAGCGGTTGATGGTGCTGTCCGAGCGTCCGTAGATCACGGCCGTGCCGCGCTCGCTGAACTCGATCCAGTCACCATGGCGCCAGCAGCCGGCAAACACGTCGAAATAGCTGTCGTGGTAGCGCGCCCCGCTCTCGTCGTTCCAGAAGAACACGGGCATGGATGGCATGGGCTCGGTAATCACCAGCTCGCCGACTTCGGCGATCACCTTCTGACCCTGTTCGTTGAAGGCATGTGCGGCCACGCCCAGTTCGCGGCACTGAATTTCACCTGCATTGACGGGCAGTATGGACGCACAGGCTACAAAGCCTGATGCGATATCCGTGCCGCCGCTGATCGAGGCCAGCCACAGATCACTTTTGACGTTGTCATAGACCCAGCCATAGGCATCAAGAGGCAACGGCGAGCCCGTGGAGTTGATGGCGCGTAGCTTGTCGAACCTGCGCCCTGCCTTGGGACACACGCCGTCTTTCATGCTCTTGGTAAGGAAGGCTGCACCACAGCCAAAGATGCTGACCTGGTACTCGTCGATAAAGTCCCAGAGCGCATCATCGTTGGGCGCTGTCGGATTTCCATCGGAGAGCACCACGGTCGCGCCCGCCAGCAGGCTGCCTATCATCAGATTCCAGACAATCCAGCCCGTGCTGCCCAGGAACATGAAGCGATCGCCGGGCAGCACATCATGCTGCAGACGGTTGGTCTTCAGATGCGTGAGCACAATGCCGCCATGGCTGTGCACCATGGCCTTGGGCAGGCCGGTCGTGCCCGAGGAATAAACCACCCACAACGGGTGAGAAAACGGCACGCGCTCGAACTGTAGCGGCGCTTCATCGCGCGTTGCGTCATCCCAGCTCATGCAATCACGCCAAGGCACTGCCGCATGGGCTGCATCGCTGCCAAACAAAGGACCCGGCACATGGATCACATGAGCGATATCTGACAGTCCTTGCAGCACTTCATTGAGCACTTCGCGGCGATCGAACTGCTTGCCGGCATAGGTATAGCTGTCGGTCGCGAAAATCAGCTTGGGCGCAATCTGCTGGAAGCGGTCCAGCACCACGGACACACCCATTTCCGGGGCGCAGCTGGACCAGATGGCACCGATGCTGGCACAGGCCAGAAATGCCACCACGGTCTGCGGCACATTGGGCAGATAGGCGACGACGCGATCACCAGGGCCTATGCCCAGCTTGCGTAGCGTGGCCGCCAGTGCTCCCACATCACGCTGCAGCTGCTGCCAGGAAACCTCGACCGGTGCGTTTCCTTCGCAGCGCGCAATGATGGCCGGGCGTGCATCTGTGGTATTGCGAAAGATATGTTCGGCGTAGTTGAGTGCCGTGCCTGGAAACCACTGCGCACCGGGCATCTGATGCGTGCTCAGCACCTGCTCGGGATCGCCGTCGGCCTGAATGTCGAAATAGTCCCAGATGGAGCGCCAGAAGCCCTCGATGTCCGTGGCCGACCATTGCCAGAGCGAGGCATAGTCCTGAAAGTCACGCCCCCTGCTTTCCCGCAGCCAGCTCATGTAATGCCACAGGCCGCTGTGCTCGATCTGTTGCTGCGTAGGCTTCCACAATTGTTGCCCTTGTTCCACTGCCATGCTGTCTCCGGACTCAAAATAGATATTTTTTATAACTATAAAAACAAATCAAGTCTGACAGATCAAGGGAAATCCCTGGATTTTGCGGCCCAGGTCAAAGATTGAGCAGCGCCAGCCTGTCGTAAAGCTTGGCTCTGGAGATGCCCAGCGTCCGGGCCACGGCCAGCTTGTTGCCGTCGTGGGCCTGCAGTGCGGTGCGGATGGCGCGGGCTTCCAGCTCGGTAATCTGCTCCGACAAAGGCCTGAGCAGATTGCCATCGCCAAGCATGCTCGCTCCAGCGGCCTCAAGGTTCGTGGAGCATGCACCCATGATCTGCGGCAAGCGCAAAGGCTCCACACCCGAGGAGCGCAGCACCTCGGCCAGCAGGTCGGCAGTAATGCGGGCTTCGTCACTGCGCATGGCGGCCTGCTCCAGCACATTGCGCAGCTCACGGATATTGCCGCGCCAGGCCTGGGCAGCCAGCAGCTCCAGGGCATCGGCCCCCAGCTCCGGCGGCGGCATATCGTTGCGCAGCGCCAGGTCTTCGCCCAGTACTTCCACCAATGCGGCAATATCGCCACGGCGTTCGCGCAGCGGCGGCACACGCAGGGGCAGCACATGCAGGCGGTAAAACAGGTCTTCGCGAAACTGTCCGTCGCGCACCATCTGAGGCAGATCACGCGAAGTGGCAGCCACGACACGCGCGTCGAAGTGCACGATCTGATTGGAACCCAGGGGTTCGATCTCGCCTTCCTGCAAGGCCCGCAGCAGCTTGGCCTGCAAGCTGGGTGGCATATCGCCGATTTCGTCAAGAAACAAGGTGCCACCATCGGCCAGTTTGAACTTGCCGTCACGCGGCTTGCGTTCAGCCCCGGTGAACGCACCGGGAGCCACACCGAAGAACTCGGCCTCCAGCAGGCTCTCGGGAATGGCCGCGATATTGACGGATACAAACGGGCCGCTGGCACGCGCCGAGGCCGCATGAATCGCATGGGCCAGCAGTTCCTTGCCTGTACCGGTCTCGCCCAATAGCAAGACCGGGCTCATGGACTGGGCTGCGCGCCGGGCCTGGCGTTTGACCTCGACTGCGGCCGGGCTGCTGCCCACAAAGCTGGCAAAACTGTATTTGGCCCGCCTCTCCCCATGGACAGCAGCACGCAGGCTGCGATTGCGCTGCGCCGCCAGTTCACGCCTGGCTTCATCGAGGTCGCGCTGCAGCACCGCAAACTTGCTGATCAGCGGCTGCAACGTGGTTTCGGGCTGATCGAACAGCACAATGCCTATGGCGCCGATCACCGCCCCCTCTTCATCGCGCAGCGGCAGGCGACTGACCACAAAAGTGCCCGCGCTATTGGTCAGCAGATCGATTAGTACAGGCTGGCCTGTTTCCAGCACCCTGCGCATCTGGGTATTGGGGATAACCTCTTCGACCATATGGCCCAGAAAGTCATCGACAGACACCACACCCAGCCGTGGCAGGAAGCGCTCGTAGCCTTCATTCACCCAGACGATGCGCCCCGTGCGATCGGCCAGAAACATGCCCTGGCTCATGGACGAAAACAGCTGGAACATGGAGCGCGCCGCCAGCGCATAAATGCCATCGGCATCCGCAGGCAGTCCTTTGCCGGGCACGGTAGAGATTGGTTCGACGCGCATTTCCATCATGGTGAGATAGTAGGTGCTGCAGTGCCACACGACATCAGGGCAGACCTGCAGCCTCTTCAATACACATCTTTATTTGATAGCGGCCCGCGCTTGATAGGAAACGGCTGCAAGTGAAAACTGATAAAAAAATCCCCCGTCTGGCAACCCAGGCGGGGGAGGGAAATGCAACGGGCGCCATGCGTATTGCGCCCGCAGCAGACTAGGCAATCAAAATTTCAGACTCCGCTTGTGACGGGCTCTGCCTCCGATTTGGAGGCCGACATGCGCTTGAGCACACGGGGCACGATGAGCACGGCCAGCACGATGATGATCAGCGTCAGCGACATGGGGCGCTGCAGGAAGATCCACCAGCTGCCTTCGCCGATAGACACGGCATTGCGCATCTGCGCTTCGGCCAGAGGGCCAAGAATCATGCCCACGACCACAGGAGCGGTGGGGAAGTCAAAGCGACGCATGATCACACCCAGCACGCCAATGCCATAGAGCAGGAACAGATCGAAGGCACTCTGGCGCATGCCGTAGGCACCGACAGTGGCGAAGATCAGGATGCCCGCATACAGCTGAGGACGTGGAATCTTCAGCAGCTTGACCCACAGGCCCACCATGGGCAGGTTCAGCACCAGCAGCATGACGTTGCCGATATAGAGCGATGCGATCAGCGCCCAGACCAGGGCCGCAGAGCTGGTGAACAGCTGGGGGCCGGGGTTGATACCGTAGTTCTGGAATGCGCCCAGCAGCACGGCCGTGGTGTTGCTGGTGGGAATGCCCAGCGTCAGCAGAGGAATCAGCGCCGCCGTCACCGTGGCATTGTTCGCGGCTTCAGGGCCGGCCACGCCTTCAATCGCGCCCTTGCCACCGAACTCGGCCTTGTTCTCGCCCTTGGCCAGCTTCTTCTCGGTCGCATAGCTCAGGAAGGTCGGGATCTCCGTGCCGCCCGCAGGGATGCAGCCAAACGGCGTGCCCAGTGCCGTGCCACGAATCCAGGCAGGCCAGGAACGCTTCCAGTCAAGCTTGGTCATGTGAACACGAGTCAGCTTGTTCTGGGACTCCTCGACCTTGCCCTCATACATGGCGGCATACAGCACTTCGGCCACGGCAAACAGGCCAACGGCCACCAGCACGATATCGATGCCATCCAGCAGTTCCATCTTGCCGCCGGTGTAGCGTGCGGCGCCAGAGATCTGGTCCATGCCGATGCAGCCAGCGGCCAGGCCGACAAACAGCGCCGTCATGCCGCGCAGCGAGCTTTGACCCAGCACCGCGCTCACGGTGGTGAAGGCCAGCACCATCAGCATGAAGTACTCGGGCGGGCCCAGCTTCACGGCAAAGTCGGCCACATAAGGGGCGAACAACGTCACCACCACCGTCGCAAAAGTACCTGCCACAAAGGAGCCGATGGCAGCCGTAGCCAGCGCAGCGCCTGCACGCCCGCTCTTGGCCATCTTGTTGCCCTCCATGGCCGTGACCATGGACGCGGTTTCACCGGGCGTGTTCAGCAGGATGGAGGTCGTCGATCCACCATACATAGCGCCGTAGTAGATACCGGCAAAGAAGATCATCGAAGCCGTGACATCGACCTTGGCAGTGATGGGCAGCAGCATGGCCACGGCCACGGCCGGACCGATACCAGGCAACACCCCAACGGCCGTACCCAGTGCACAGCCAACCAAAGCCCACAGCAGATTGACAGGTGTGATGGCCGTGGCAAAGCCCGCCATCAATGCGTTGAAAATATCCATTACAGCCACCCCGTCTGAGTCAGGCCCGGCAGATTGATCGCCAGGAATTGCGTAAACATCCAGAACACGGGGGCCGAGATCAGCAGGCCGGTGATCACATCCTTGACCCAGGTGCCGACGGCCGAAGCCTCGGGCTGGTGCGCGGCACGGCGCAGGCCTTGCACGGCCAGCACATAACAGACCGAGCAGCTCAGGATGAAGCCCAGCGTACCGATCAGTGCCGCGTTCACCAGCAGACCCGCGGAAACCCAGACAAAGGGCAGGATGTCAGCCTTGGGGCTGCCGCCCGGATCGGCTGCATGGCGAAAGCCGCCTGTCTGCGCCTCCCAGATCAGGAGAGTACCGCAGATGCCCAGGATTGCTGCGCAAACCCAGGGCAGGAAATTGGGGCCCACACCGCCATAGCCGGCATCTGCAGGAATTTGCAACGCACCAAGGGCCAGGCCCACGGCGACCAGCACAACGCCGGCCCCCACAATGGTCTGCGCCTTCTTGGATGGCACATTGGGACTTTGTGGCTCGTCAGGGTCTGCATAGGCCGAAACCTGTGCGGCCTCCGCAGCCTGAGCCAGATTCTGGAGTGATTCAGACATGATCAATAGTTGTGTTTCAGAGTTTTTTGAGCGGATCTGAGGCTTTCAGCCCCTTGCGCCAGCGCTGCTTCACGGAAGAGGCGGTTGCATGCATTGATGGCCTGCGCCCCGAAGGCCAAGCCATCAATGCATGCATACGAAATTCAGTGCGTCAAGGCGGCCCGGGTTCGTGGCCCGGGCCTTGATTCATCAGACCATGCCCGACTTGATCATCGTGGCACGCAAGCTGGCGAACTCATCGTCCACAAACTTGGCGAAAGCATCGCCGGCCAGCCATGCAGGCGTCCAGTCGTTCTTCTGCAGCGCCTCGGCCCATGCCTTGCTCTTGGTGGCCCTTTCGATCTGGGCGACCAGCTCGTCGCGCTGGGCCTTGGAGATGCCTGGCGCGCCGTACATGCCGCGCCAGTTGCCGATTTCCACATTGATGCCCTGCTCCTTGAGCGTGGGGATGCTGGCCGCTGCCCCCTTGAGGCGCTGACCCGATGTCACACCAATGGGCTTCATCTTGCCGGTGGCGATGTACTCGGCGAACTCGCTGAAGCCACTGCCGCCCACCGTCACATTGCCACCCAGGATGGCGGAGATAGCCTCGCCGCCCCCACGGAAAGCCACGTAGTTGATCTTGGCTGGGTCCACGCCCACTTCGCGGGCAATCATGGCTGCAGCGATATGCTCGGTAGAGCCGCGCGATCCGCCGCCCCACTTGATGGAGCCGGGGTCCTTCTTGAGCTGAGCCACCACTTCGGCCATGCTCTTGTAGGGCGAATTGGCAGGCAGCACGAAAACGTTGTATTCGCTGGTCAGACGCGCCAGAGGCGTAGCCTGGCTCAGATTGACCGGTGGCTTGCCGGTGATGATGCCGCCCAGCATCACGGCGCCCATCACCATCATGGCATTGGGATCACCCTTGCTGCCATTGACGAACTGCGCCAGACCGATGGCACCGGCTGCACCGCCCTTGTTGTCATAAGTGACGGAAGAAGCCACACCTGCGTCCTGCAAAGCCTTGCCCACGGCACGGCCCGTGGTGTCCCAGCCGCCACCGGGGTTGGCCGGCAGCATCATCTTGATGGCTGCTGCGGCCTGGGCCGACAGAGGCAAAGCACCGGCCGCCGCCAAGGCGGCCAGAGACTTCAGAAACATGTCACGACGCATGGTGTACTCCTTGTGTAGTTGGTAGGACGAATCATGGACAGCCTGCCTGTCAATCAGCTGTCCAAATAACTAGGGCTATCCCTTAAAGCGATACGGCGTTTTCCCCGGTCGCAGGCAAGATCGCAGCGCAGTGCTATGTTCTGCGCCATGCAATTACTGCTTGTTGAAGATGACTCCGCCATGCGCACCACGCTGCAGCGCACGTTGATGCGCCGCGGCCTGCATGTGGAGGTGGCCGCCGATGGCCCCAGCGCCCTGGCCCACTGGCAAACCCGCGAACCCGATGCCGTGATACTGGATCTGAGCCTGCCGGGACTGGACGGCCTGCAAGTGCTGGAGCGGGCTCGCGCTCAGGGCCTGCGCACACCGGTGCTGATCCTGACGGCCCGCGGCACGGTTGGAGATCGCGTGCTGGGCCTCAACGCCGGTGCCGACGACTACCTTGCCAAGCCCTTCGACCTCGATGAACTGGAAGCCAGGCTTCGTGCCCTGCTGCGGCGCAGTCAGGAAAGCTTCACACCCAAATCAGCCACTGAAGCCATCCAGATAGGCGCTTTGCGCTATGAAAAAGAAAGCGGCGCCATCTATCTGAATGAGAAGATTTTCGAGCTGACACCACGCGAGCTGGCCATGATGCATGCCCTGCTGGCCCGCCCCGGCCATGCCGTGGCCAAGGAACGATTGTTCAGCCTGGTCTTCCCTGGCGAATCCGATGTGCAGTATGAAGCCGTCGAAGTCGTGGCCTATCGGCTGCGCAAGAAGCTGGCCGGCTCGGGCCTGCAACTGGTCACGCTGCGCGGCCTGGGCTACCTCATCAAGGCAGAGGTCGCCGCATGATGGAACTGGCAGCTCAGAGCAGCACACGCAAACCTGCGTGGTCGCTGCGCCGCCTGCTGCTGACGGGCATCCTGCTGCCTGTTCTGGCTCTGATTGCTCTCAATGCCTGGAGCCTGTATGAGCAGACGCTGTCGTCCCTGCACACAGCCTATGACCGCACCTTGCTGGCATCGGCCAAAAGCATCAGCGAGCAAATTGGCGTGGTTGGCTACGATGATCAAGCCGTACTGCACGCCATCGTCCCCTACTCGGCTCTGGAAATTTTCGAGGCCGACAATCAAAGTCGCATGTTTTACCGCGTCTCCACGCTGGACGGCAAGCTGATCTCGGGTTTTGACGAACTGCCCATGTGGCATGGCCGTATTCCACAGCGCCCGCCCTATGCGGCTCTGGTGGATTTTTATGATGCCGAATTTCGCGACCATCCCGTGCGCGTGGCCGTGCTGCTGCAGCCTGTGGCCAGCTCCACGGGCCGTGGCATGGCCGTGATTCAAGTGGCTGAGACCCTGGAGCTGCGCGAATCACTGGCGCTGCAGATTCTGCGTGACACACTGATCAGGCAGGCTTTGCTCGTGCTGGTGGTGGCCCTGATCGTCATCATCGTGGTCCAGCGCGCCACCCAGCCCATACGCCAGCTCAGCCATGATCTGCAAGGTCGCGCCCAGGGTGATCTGAGCCCGCTGGACGCCTCGGAAGCCCCGCGTGAGATCCAGCCCCTGCTGGATGCCACCAACCACACCATGCAGCGCCTGAGCCGTCTGCTCAATGATCAGAAGCGCTTTGTGCGTGACGCCTCACACCAGCTACGCACGCCGCTGGCCGTGCTCAAGGTGCAGGTCCAATCGGCCAAACGCGGTGATATTCCTCCCGCACTGGCCTTTGAGGAGATAGACGACACCGTCGACCGCGCCACCCGCCTCGCCAACCAGATGCTGGCCCTGGCCAAGGTCGAGCAGTTGCGCCAGGAAGACACGGCCCAGCCCGAAGAGATCATCACCGCATTCGACGAGGTCGTGCGCGATGTGGCGCTGGAGCTGTCGCCACTGATTGCCGAACACGATATGGACTTCGGCATCGAAACCGAGGCCTGCCCCGTGCCTGCCCACGAATGGATGCTGCGCGAGCTGACCCGCAACCTGCTGCACAACGCCATACGCCACACCCCCCATCGCGGCCATCTGCTCATCAGCGTGAAGCCGAAACAGGGGCAGGCCTTGCTGTGCATTGAAGACAGCGGTGGCGGCATTGACGAAGAGCTGGCCCAGCGCCTGTTTCAACCCTTTTCGGCAGGCAACGCCCGTAGCGGATCGGGCCTGGGACTGGCCATCTGCCAGGAAATCGTCCAGACCCTGGGCGGGCAGATCACGCTGCGCAACCAGCATGACGTACGCGGCAAGGTCAGAGGCCTGCAAGCCAGGGTGCTGCTGCCGATGAAGCCGGTGAGCAGCGACCAGCCGCTTTCCGATACACATCTTGATGGCTAGATTCAGCCCGCACACTGGCAAAATATTGGCATGAGCGATATCGAATCCATGCGTCTGGACAAATGGCTGTGGTGTGCACGTTTTTACAAAACGCGCAGCATCGCCGTGGAGGAAATAGGCAAAGGTCGCGTCACCGTCAACAAGGCCAATGCCAAAGCCTCCAGGGAAGTACGTGTGGGCGACACCATCCAGCTGCGCCAGGGCAATATTCCCAGGGAAGTCGTGGTGCGCGGCCTCAGCGGCATGCGCGGCCCGGCTCCCGTGGCGCAGCAGCTGTATGAGGAAACATCTCAAAGCCTTGCCCTGCGTGCAGAGCTCACCGAACAGCGTCGCCTGGCTCCGGAGCCCTCTGATGCATTGGCCGCACAACATACGGGCCGCCCCACCAAACGCGACAGGCGCGAAATGGACCGGTTGCGCAAGGACCCGGGCAACAGCGGCTGGGGTGATCGCTGGAGTGCCTCCATTGACGACTGAAAGCCATCGTTCATGAAACGCAGGCCGTTGTTCCTGACAGTTGCGGCCTTGGGCGTGGCAGTAACAGGTTCTCTGGGCTGGCTATGGCAGCGCAAACGCGGCGGCAGCGCTGATCGTCACACCATTGTTCAGACGGTTTTTGCCAGTCCTCTGCCACCGCTGACACCTCGGCACTTGCAACTGATACGTGAGCTGCGCGTGACCTGGGTTCCCATCGAATCAGGTGCACCGGGTATTGACCCACTACAGCCCTTGCGCGGTGAGCTTTCCAGCCTGGAAATTGCCCAGCAAATTCTGCAGACCGATAACCCTGCTCTCGCTATCCAACTATTGGCCGAAGTCTGCCTCTGGATTCCGGAATTTGTCGCTTCCGCCATATTGGCTCCCGGCAGCTACAGGCTTCCATCAGACTTTTCGCATGAAGCGAAGCTGTTCGAGTTTCGCGCCGAGCACCTGACGCTGCTGCATGCTGCCTTGTGGCGAGAAGTCAGTGCCGATGACCTGCCTTACGCCCTGGCGAATGAGGAACACGATCAAGCGCTATGGCCCATGCCCTATATCGACGGCAAGCGCCCCTATGGTGACCGCAGCTATTACCAGATTGACATGGCCGAACTATTGGGGCAACCCTATGCCAAGGATGCACAAGGCCGCTACATTCTGCGGCCCGAAAAAGATGCGGCCCTGGAGCAACTGCACCAGCAAACCCGGTCCGCATTGCAAGTGCTGCTCATGCATGGGACGCCCGCTTGAGCGCAAACACGCAAACTTGTACTTGCCTATATCCAGCAAGACAAGATTGTCCTCATAAAATATGAGCATTCAACGCTTGCCAGCAAAGCATTTGCGGAAACTTTTTTCTTTGAATGCTTTCAAATATTGCGCAAGCAGCTCTTATTTAGATAGCTATTCATCGGCCGGGTGCAGCTGAAGCAGTCCTGCAAATCGACGATTTCCGCCTGACCTCCTCCGGTAGCCGCAGCAATACAAAAGTACAACAAGGCTGGCAACGAGTATCAAACATCGTGCCAGCAGACCCAGGCGTCTGAGATAGCGCCCCCTTCTGAGCTGCCGATGCCCCTTCACCTTTCTCCTGCTTTTTTGCGCATGCCTTTCGCGTTCTCAGCACTGCCTTCTCCTCTGCTTTCCTTTTGGCGGCAATCCGCCAGCATCGCCTTCCTGGCTCTGGGCAGCACTGCCTGCACGGCCAAGATACCCTTGCCCGCGGCCCCCAGTTCTTCGCCCACCAGTATTCAGGTCAAGAATCCCACACGGAGCACGCAGGGCTTCAGCCAATGCCCGCAGTTTTTCGCCAATGGCAAACCGCCTGTGCTCAACGATCAGCCCAAGCTGCGAGCTCTCTGTTACGACGCATTTGCCGTCCTGCACAGCGGCCAGAGCAAGACGCCTGTCTTTGTCGCGCAGCGGCTGAACAAGGCTCTGGTCGAGGATGCCGATGAAAAGCGCACCAACCGGTTCTACAGCGATGCACGTCTGCCCCGCGACGAGCGTGCCGAGCTTGATGATTACAAGCGCTCCGGCTACTCGCGCGGCCATATGGCGCCGGCGGGCGATATGCCTACCGCGCAGGCCATGGCGCAAAGCTTCTCGCTGGCAAACATGGTGCCCCAGTCCATCAAGCAAAACGGTGGCCCCTGGGCTCGCATCGAAAAAGACACACGCAACTATGCCAAGCGTGCCTCAGGCGATGTCTATGTCATCACCGGCCCGGTCTTCTCCAACGATGCTGGCACCGTTGGCAGCAACCAGGTTCGGGTGCCCAGCTTTTTGTACAAGCTGGTCTATGACGCTCAAAGCCAGCGTGCCTGGGCGCATTGGCAAGCCAACGATGACGCGGCCCGTGTCACCCAGCCCATCAGCTATGAAGAACTGGTACGCCGCACCGGCATTGACTTCCTGCCTGGCTCCATGCTGCAAACTGCTGGCAAGCTGCAGCAGGTCTCTCTGCCAGGTACGACACGCACACATTGAGCTTGCCTCCTCCAACAAAAAAGCCTGCAGGCATCCGCCGGCAGGCTTTTTTCATGTGAGCGTTGATTACTTACCTGGCTTGAACAACTCCAGTTCATCGGCCGTCAGCCAGCGCCATTGACCGGGTGCAAGATCTTCGGGCAACTCCAGCCCACCGATTCTGCGACGATGCAGACCTTCCACCCGGTTGCTTACCGCCGCAATCATTCGTTTGACCTGGTGGTACTTGCCTTCGGTCAAGGTCAGGTCCAGCACATGGCTGTCCACCTGCTCGCAAGCGGCTGCCTTGACGGGCTTGGGATCATCGTCAAGCACCACACCGCCCAGCAACTTCTGGATCTGCTTGGCATCCACCTCATGCTTGCAGGTCACTCGGTACACCTTGGATACATGCTTCTTGGGCGAAGACATGCGGTGAATGAACTGGCCATCATCGCTGAGCAGCAGCATTCCCGTCGTATCCTGATCCAGGCGCCCCACAGCCTGAACACCTTGCACCGCCCCCTTGTTGGGACGCAGACGCAAAGGAGCAGGCAACAGGGTATAGATGCTGGGATAAGCCGACGGCTTTTGCGAGCACTCGGT
Organism: Comamonas sp.; assembly: GCA_031277805.1. Taxonomy (GTDB): domain Bacteria; phylum Pseudomonadota; class Gammaproteobacteria; order Burkholderiales; family Burkholderiaceae_C; genus Comamonas. The sequence goes on from JAITLR010000008.1 coordinate 47,839, forward strand.
ACCCGCTGGCTTGTGCAGCAAGACATAGCCCAGCGCATGGTACTCCCACTCCACACCTTGGACCCTGAAGCTCATGCCCTCAGGATCAATGTCCAGAGTGGAATCGAGCACTTTGTCCCAGGACTCGGTTTCCGTATTCCACAGCTCCACCCACCCCTGCTGCACCAGACCAGAGCAAACACGGCGAATGCCAAAGCCCTGCGAATACAACATGTCCTGCAACTGCATACCTGACTCCTTCCCTGTCCGCCACTGCGCAATCAATATCCAGAATACCGATTCATCAAATAAAAAACCCCGTAGTCATCGACTACGGGGTTTTTCTCTGTAAGAGCCTGACGATGACCTACTTTCACACGGGAACCCGCACTATCATCGGCGCAAATTCGTTTCACTGTCCTGTTCGGGATGGGAAGGAGTGGTACCA
>JAITLR010000029.1 GCA_031277805.1 Comamonas sp.
AACGCCCACGCTTATCGGCTGTATTTTTTTAAGGAACCGAGACAAAATCAGTTAACACCAATTTCAAATCTCGTTGCTTGCTGCGATCAGCGAAGCCTTGCATTGTAGCACAGTTTTCAGAACCGTTTCGCAATTTCTTCAAGATTTTGCGAGGCAGTTGTTTGCTGCGATGGGCTGAACTATAGCATAGGTGAAACCCTAGGCAGCCAATTTTTGACACAAAAACTTCATGCACCAACGTGGTCTTTGCTGCCAGTTTGAGGGCTGCAGGAGATAGAGGCAGAGGCCTGACGGCCTCTGCCTCTATGGCATCCAGACATAATGCGCGCACGATGGCACTGATTACTTTGTTGGACGCTCAACTGGCGTTCGGGCATGTGGCCCTTCTGGACCACGCCACTTTCTCCCTGGAAGCCGGCGAGCGCGTCGGCTTGATTGGCCGCAACGGCGCTGGCAAGTCTTCGCTGCTCAAGATCTTGGGCGGCTTGGCCAAGGCCGATGACGGCCAGCTCCAGGTTCAAAACGGGATCCGCATCACTTATGTGGCCCAAGAGCCGGATCTGAACCCCGAGCACACGATTTTCGAATCCGCTTCGGACGGCATTGCTGCGGTGATTGCAATCCGCGAGCGCTATCTGGCTGGCGGTGAAGGCGAGGATCTGGATGCACTGCAGACACAGATCGAGGCTTATGACGCCTGGAACTGGGAGCAGCGCGTGGAAGAGACGCTGCAGCGCCTGCACCTGGACCCGACTGCTTTGGTAGGCAGCCTGTCTGGTGGTACCCGCAAACGCGTGGCACTGGCGCAAGCCCTGGTGGCCCGCCCCGATGTGCTGCTGCTAGACGAGCCGACCAACCACCTGGACCTGGATTCGATCGAGTGGCTGGAGGAGTTGCTGATTGCCTTCAAGGGCAGCGTAGTCACCATTACCCACGACCGCAGCTTTCTGGATCGCATTGCGACTCGTATTGTGGAACTGGATCGTGGCATTTTGCGCACCTATCCTGGTAATTTCACCCAGTACGTGCTGCAAAAGGAAGAACAGCTCAATCAAGAGGCGATCATCAACGCCAAGGCCGACAAATTGCTGGCCCAGGAAGAGATCTGGATCCGCAAGGGCGTGGAAGCCCGCCGCACCCGTAGCCAAAGCCGTATCTCCCGCCTGCAGGAACTGCGAGCCAACCGTGCGCAACGCCGTGATGTTCTGGGCGGCGTGAATATGGATATCGCCTCGGGCAAGGGCGATGGCTATCAGGGCAAGATCGTGGCCGAGCTGACCAACGTCAGCAAGACCTTTGGTGAAAAGAAGATTGTCGAAAAGTTCAGCGGCACCATCTTGCGTGGCGACAAGGTCGGCCTGCTGGGACCGAACGGCGCCGGCAAGACCACCTTGCTCAAGATGATTCTAGGTGAGCTGACGCCCGACAGCGGCCAGGTACGCCTGGGCGGCAATCTGCAGGTGGCCTACTTTGACCAGATGCGCCACCAGATTGATCTGGACGCCACGCTGGAAGACTTCATCAGCCCCGGCAGCGAGTGGATCGAGATCGGCAGCCAGAAAAAGCACGTCAAGAGCTATCTGGCGGACTTTCTATTCTCCCCCGCGCGTGCGCACTCCCCCGTGCGCTCTCTGTCAGGTGGCGAGCGCAACCGCTTGCTGCTGGCCCGCTTGTTTGCCCGCCCCGCCAATGTTCTGGTGCTGGACGAGCCAACCAACGACCTGGACATAGAGACACTGGACATGCTGGAAGACCTGCTGCAAAGCTATGACGGCACCGTCTTCCTGGTCAGCCACGACCGCACCTTCCTGGACAACGTGGTCACCAGCACCATTGCCTGGGAGGGCCCTGGCCACTGGCGTGAGTACGAAGGCGGCGTAACCGACTGGATGGAACAGTCTCGCCGCAGCAAGGCGATTGCCGAAGCAGCGCAGGCCAAGCTCCCCCCCAAGGAAGAGCCCAAACCCGCAGCCGCCCGCACCGAGGCTGCGCCCGCTGCCGCGCCCAAGAAGAAGCTCAGCTACAAGGAGCAACGTGAGCTGGAAGCCTTGCCGGCTCTGATTGCATCGCTGGAAGCCGAGCAAAAGCAGATTCAGGAAGCCCTGGCCGACGGCAGCCTGTTTGCATCCGACAACGCCAAGGCGGTTGCCATGCACCAGCGCGACGCAGAGATTGACGAGGCGCTGATGGAGGCCCTGGAGCGCTGGACGCTGCTGTCCGAATAAATTACGGCCCATCAATAAAAAGAGCGCCTTGCGCTTGTCCTTCATGAATTTCAGCACATAAAGCATCTGAATTCATTGAGTGACAAGCGCAAAGCGCTCTCTTTTTATAGCTTAGATCCGATGGTGAACTTGATCGGATCCGCCACGCAGCTTGTTCAGCAGCGCCTGTGCAATCTGCGGCAAGGGCAACACCTCGTCGGCAGCGCCATGGGCAATGGCTTCACGGGGCATGCCAAAGACAATGCAGCTTGCCTCATCCTGCACCAGGTTGTAGCTGCCTGCATTGCGCATCTCGCGCATGGCCGTCGCTCCGTCAGCCCCCATTCCGGTCAGCATGATGCCGTAGGCATTGCGACCGGCATGAGCGGCCACGGACTTGAACAGCACCTCCACCGACGGCTTGTGCCGATTCACAGGAGGCGCATCATCGACCACCGCCACATAGTTGGCACCGCTGCGAGAGATGGAGAAATGCTTGCCACCGGGAGCGATATAGGCGTGACCTGGCAGCAGACGCTCGCCATGCACGGCCTCCTTGACCGTCATCTGGCACAGGCTATTGAGCCGCGCCGCAAAGCTGGTGGTAAAACCGGGCGGCATATGCTGGGTGATGACAATGGCCGGGCAATCTGCCGGCAGATGCGTCAGCACCTCGCGGATGGCCTCCGTGCCGCCGGTCGATGCACCAATGGCAATGATCTTTTCGGTGGATATACGCCCCAGCAAACCGGAAACAGGTGCCGGGCGGGCCGCAGCAGCGGGTCGGCTAGCGCCAGCCGCCACACCGCTGGGGGCAACCGCCAGCCGCCGAACCTGAGCCACGGCGGCCACGCGGATCTTGTCCACAATCTGACTGGCCAGTTCCTGCAGACCATTGGCCACACCGACTCGCGGCTTGGCCACAAAATCGATGGCGCCCAGCTCCAGTGCGCGCATGGTGACTTCGGCACCACGCTCGGTCAGCGTGGAGATCATCAGCACCGGCATGGGCCGCAAAGACATGAGCCGCCCCAGAAAGTCAATGCCGTCCATGCGGGGCATTTCCACATCCAGCGTGATCACATCCGGGTTCATCTCGCGAATCATCTCGCGGGCAATCAGCGGGTCATTGGCCGTACCGATGCACTCCATATCATGCTGCCGGTTGATGATCTCGGCCAGCAGACTGCGCACCAGCGCGGAGTCGTCCACCACGATCACCCTGATTTTTGGCTTTATCAACGCTCAACCTTCCTCAAAACAAATCCACCGACCCGCCGGCCGTATTGCGCGCCACCACGGCGGCATTGCCGCGGCTGAACTCTTGCTGCACCAGTGCTTCGGGATGGGCATGAGCCAGGCGCTTGACCATGGCCTTGCCAGTGGACGGAAAAAATACCACCTTGCGCGGATAGATGTCCAGCACGTCCTGGGAGACGATGGGAATGCGCTCGGTTTGCAGATATTCGGTGACGAACGAGGTATTGCGCTCGCCCACATTCATGGTCGTGAAGTTGGCCATGACCTGGCCACCACCAAAGATCTTGGCCTGCATGGATTCGCGTCGCGCCCCCAGCTTGAGCATCTCGTTGATCAGCAACTCCATGGCATAGGAGCCATAGCGCCCCGAGACATCGCTGCTGTCCCCGTCCGGCAACATGAAATGGTTCATGCCACCGACGCGCATGGAACGGTCCCAAAGACAGGCGGCAATGCATGAGCCCAGCACGGTGACAATGGTCATATCCTGGCGGGAGACAAAGTACTCTCCCGGCAGCACCTTGGCCGCATTGAGCTGAAAGTGAGGATCGAAGTAGAAAAACGAGGCTTCGCCGCGCTGACGCGGCTGATGCTTGAGCTGCTCCAGTGACACGGTAGGTGCCGCAGCGGCGGGATCGGGGTAATCCGCGGCGCTGTAGTTGTGCACACGCATAGAGGCTCTGCGCTCTGTTTTTGCGGTCACCATTTCAGCCGAAAACGATTTCATCATGCGGCAAGCCCTCGTAGCTCAGCTTCATTGGCGCTCATAGACTGTCTTGCCCTTGAGTGCAAACAGGTCGCGCGAATCGCTGAAGTTTTCAGCATGCCCCACAAACAACAGACCGCCGGGCTGCATCACGCGATGGATGCGCTCCAGAACACGGCGCTGCGTTGCGGCATCGAAATAAATCATCACGTTGCGGCAGAAGACCACGTCAAAAGGCTCACGGAACGTGTAATCGCCGGCAATCAGATTGACGTTGAGGAAGTCCACCATGCGCCGGATCTCCGGCTTGACCCTCACCATGCCTGCATTGGCAGCACGTCCCCGCAGGAAGAAGCGATGCAGCCGCTCGGTGCTCACGCCCTTGAGGTTTTCAGCCCGATAGACCCCGCGCGAGGCCACGTCCAGCACCCGCGAATCGATATCACTGGCCGTCAGGGCCAAGCTGGCCGAAGCCCCCAGGTTCTCCACCGCCGTCATCAGAATCGAATACGGTTCTTCCCCCGTGGAAGCCGCACTGCACCAGACTTTCCAGCCATTGCCTGCAGGCTTGTGGCTGCGCAGATGCTGAGCCAGGATCTCGAAGTGGTGGGCTTCGCGGAAAAACGAGGTCAGATTCGTCGTCAGCGCGTTGACGAACTCCTGCCACTCAGGGCCGTCATTGATGGACTCCAGCCAGTCCAGATAGCTGCCGAAGCTGTCATGCCCCGTATCCCGCAGCCTGCGCGACAAGCGGCTATAGACCATGGCGTGCTTGCCATCATGCAGACTGATGCCCGCACGCTTGTAGATCAGCGCCTGCACCCGGGAAAAGTCGCGACCGGACCAGGCAAACTCGCGCCCCTGCGCCAGCGGACCGAATGATGCGCCCAATGGTGCATCAACCTCTGGCGCATTTCTTGCGAGAGAGGCAGAGGAGACAGCGTGTCGTTCCGGGTTCAGCACATCGATTCCGGCAACGCTCAGGCTTCAGAGGCCACCAGGCCCATGTCCACATTGCCCATGAGCCTCTCTATGTCCAGCAGGATCAGCATGCGCTCGCCCACCGATCCCAGGCCCAGGATGCAGCCGTTGTCGATGGCGCTCTCGATATCGGGTGCGGGACGAATGGCTTCCGCAGACAGCTCCATCACATCGCTGACCGAGTCGACCACGATACCGACCACGCGGCTGCCCAGGTTCAGGATGATGACCACGGTAAAGGCGTTGTACTCAATCTCCGAACAGTTGAAGCGCAAGCGCATATCCACGATGGGCACGATGGTGCCGCGCAGATTGACCACGCCCTTGATGAACTCTGGCGCATTGGCAATACGGGTAGGCTGCTCGTAGCCACGGATTTCCTGCACCTTGAGGATGTCGATGCCATATTCCTCCTCGCCCAGGCGGAAGGTCAGATACTCGCGTGCGCCCGTGGCCACGCCTGCTGCGGTCTTGTTGGTCTGGTTCATTTCAGCTCCTTGAGCCCTCGGGCCATGCGGATGATTGGATTGGCGTTGTGTAGGCTGCGGCTCAATGGCGGGTTCTGCGCACCAGAGCGCCGGTGTCAAGAATCAGTGCCACCGAGCCATCGCCCAAAATCGTGGCGCCGGAGACATTGGGCACCTTGCGGTAGTTGCTCTCCAGATTCTTGACCACCACCTGATGCTGGCCCAGCAGCTCATCCACCAGCAAGGCCACGCGGCTGCCATCGGCCTCAACCACCACCATGATGTTGCTGGTCTTGCTCTCATCGGCGCGCGGAACCTGGAAAGTGCGCTCCAGCGCAATCACAGGCATGTATTCGTCACGTACCTTGACCAGTTGCGTGCCGTTGGCCACCGTGTTCACATCATCGGTATTGACCTGGAAGGACTCCACCACCGAGGACAGCGGCAGGATGTAGACCTCGTCCTCCACGCCGACGGACATGCCGTCCATGATGGCCAGGGTCAGCGGCAGCCTCACCGCCACCTTCATGCCCACGCCGGCGGTGGATTCAATCTCCACCGTGCCACCCAGCGAGGTGATGTTGCGCTTGACCACATCCATGCCCACGCCGCGACCCGAGACATCGGTGACCACATCGGCCGTGGAAAAGCCCGGCGCGAAGATCAGTTGCCAGACTTCACTGTCGGGCATGCTGTCGGAGACGTCCATGCCGCGCTCGCGCGCCTTGCCCAGAATCTTCTCCCGGTTCATGCCCTTGCCGTCATCACGCACCTCGATGACGATGGACCCCCCCTGATGCGACGCCGCCAGCGTCAGCGTACCGTGCTCGGACTTGCCCGCGGCCAGCCGGTCCTCGGGCATCTCGATGCCATGGTCGACACTGTTGCGCACCAGATGGGTCAAAGGATCGGTGATCTTCTCGACCAGGCCCTTGTCCAGCTCGGTGGCCTCGCCCAATGTGATGAGATCGATTTTCTTGTCCAGCTTGCCCGCCAGATCACGCAGCATGCGCGGAAAGCGGCTGAACACGGTGGACATGGGAATCATGCGGATCGACATCACCGATTCCTGCAGATCACGGGTATTGCGGTCCAGATCGGCCAGCCCCGCCAGCAGTTGCTGATAGGTGGTCGGGTCCAGCCCCTGGCTGTTCTGCGCCAGCATGGCCTGGGTGATGACCAGCTCGCCCACCAGATTGATCAGCTGGTCCACCTTCTTCACATCCACGCGGATGCTGGTGGACTCCATATGGGCTGCGGCCTTGGGCGCTGCTTTGGCAGCATTTTGGGCCGCCACAGCTTGTCCATTCTGCGCAGACTGCTCTTTATTCAAGAGCAAACCTGGGGCCCCCGGAGCGCCGGGGAAAAAGCCGTAGGCCTCTCCAGGCGGCAGATTATGAGGAGGCAATGTGGCCTCGTCCGGTATCGCTTCAGCGGTAGCCGCCAGATTTTCATGCTCGATGACCGCATCTTCGGTCAAGGCCACGGGCTGCTGCGCATCGCTGATCTGTACCTGCTCCTTGGAGACATGGAAGACAAACAGATCACGCAGTTCATCATCGGTCGATACCGTTTTGACCAGGAACAGACGGTAGCCGTCGGCTGCGCCAGGCTGGTCCTGGATGGTGCCCAGGCCCGGAATGTCACGGAACAGCTCCTTGATGGCATCCCCCATCTCCAGCTTGCTCAAAGGGCCGATGTTGATATGCAACACGCGCGCGCCAGCCGGTGGTTCGGTACCGATGACAGCATCGGAAACAGCAGGCACGGCCTCCGGAGCGAGACTGGCCTGGGGCTCAGCAGTCACCGCCACAGGCGGTGGAGCCACCTGCTCGGTCGCCACGCTGCCAAGCTGAGGGATTTCCGTCAGCCCCTGGGCCAGGGACTCGATGCGCATGACCAGCTCGGCCGTGGACATGGGTTCACCCTCACCTCCGGCCTGATGACGGGCCAGCAGGCTGCGACTGGCGTCGGCGGATTCCAGCAACACATCCACCATGGCTGGCACCGGTGTGATCTCGTGGCGGCGCAACCGGTCCAGCAGGGACTCCATGCGGTGGGTCAGCTCGGTCACATCCGAGAAGCCAAACGTGGCAGCCCCCCCTTTGATGGAGTGCGCGCAGCGGAAGATTCCGTTGAGCTCTTCGTCATTGGCCGCAGACAAGTCCAGGCTGAGCAGCATCTGCTCCATCTGGTCGAGGTTCTCGCTCGCTTCCTCGAAAAAAATTTGATAGAACTGGCTCAGGTCAAAGTCCGCGCCCGAGCCATCCTGGTGTAAGTCCGCCATGGTGTTTCCTGCTGTTGTTCTAGGTCTATCGGCTTATCGCAGCACTTTTTGAATGACTTCGATCAATCGGTTGGGATCGAAAGGCTTGACCAGCCATCCCGTAGCCCCTGCAGCACGCCCGGCCTGCTTCATCTGATCGCTGGATTCAGTGGTCAGGATCAGAATGGGAGTCCCTTGAAATTTGGGGTCCTCGCGCAGCTTGCGCGTCAGGCCGATGCCGTCCAGACGCGGCATGTTCTGGTCGGCCAGCACCAGGTCAATGTTCTGCGCTTTCGCTTTTTCAAGCGCATCCACCCCGTCAACGGCTTCCACCACCTTAAAACCTGCTCCAGTCAAGGTGAAAGACACCATCTTTCGCATCGAGGGGGAATCATCAACAGCCAGAATCGATCGCATGTACAGCTCCAACAGATGGGCAACAGGAAATAGGGTGAAAGGTCAAAACAGCTCCACGGAGCCAGCATCCATCTCGCTTTGCGTGACGGGATTGGGTTTGTCGGGCAGTTGCGGAAGACAGGCGGGCCCGTCTTCTTCCTCGTCCACTCCCATTGTGGCCGCCCCCAAGCGCAGCGCACAGGCTTGCAAGGTGGAGGACATATGGGCGATCAGCTGCGAGGACATGTCATGAAACTGCAACTCCGTCACCGCCAGACGCAAAGCCTCCCGCGCACCGCCCAGCGCGCCAGCATCAGACTGGCCAGAATGCGACAATTGCCCATTGGCCTCGTCAAAACGCTGCAACAGATTCTGCGTGGCGTGGTCGAGCAGACCCTCAAGACGCTGCAAGTCACGCAGCGTGACGAGCAAGGCATCTTGCAGCTCAGCGGCCACCATGACGGGCATGGCGACCGCAGGCACACCCGATGGGTTTTGCGTTGTCTGCATTGTTACTCCAACAGCGATTGGCCTTGCATGACGGGCTGGCCATCATGCTCCGTGCAAGGAACTGGCTCCAGTTCGCCGCCGCAGCTTTCGCTCACGATTTGACGACTATTGCTTTCCATGTTCCAAAATGTATCTAATGATAGCGCCCTTGGCTATGCGCAATCGCAGGAACAGCGTGTGAAGATCCTTCATATTGAAGACTCTCCCGCCGATCAGACTCTGGCACGCCTGAGTCTCAAGCGCGGTCAATTGCCCTGTCAGCTCACGATAGTGGACAGTCTGCAGGCCACCGAGGCGGCGCTGCAGACGCAGAATTTTGACCTGATCCTGGCCGACTATCACTTGCCAGGCTTTACTGCCCTCGATGTCTGGGAATTGGTACGCCGCCGGCCCGAACATCCACCGTTCGTGCTGCTATCCGGGGCCATTGGCGAATCTGCTGCCGTGGACATCATGCGCCTGGGTATCAGCGACTACCTGCTCAAGGACCAGATCGCCAGCTTGCCCCATGTGGTCAAGCGCGCCCTGGAAGTGCATGAAGCCCGACGCGCCCGACGCCGCGCCATGCAGGAACTGGCGGCTTCCGAAAAACGTCTGGCCGAGCTGACCGAGCATCTACACACCAGTATCGAGCAGGAACGAGCCGGCATTTCGCGTGAGATTCATGACGATATTGGAGGCTCGCTCACCGCCGTCAAGTTCGACTTGGCATGGATACAGCGCAACAGCCCTGAAGGGGCGCTGCGCGAACATGCTCAATCCGCGCTGCAAATGCTCGAACATGCGCTGGGAGCCAGCCAGCGCATCATGCAAAACCTGCGCCCGCCGGTGCTGGATCAAGGCCTGCTGGCCGCCATCCAATGGCTGGTGCAGGACTTCGAGCGTCGCACCGGGATTCCTGCCAAGCTCCAGGTACGCTGCCAGCAAACCGAATTTGCGCCGGAGCTGCAGGTCGTGGTCTATCGCACGGCCCAGGAAGCTTTGACCAATATCAGCAAATACGCAAAAGCCAGCCAGGTCTCGCTGGAACTGTCCGATCACGAGGATTTTTTGACACTGGAAGTAACAGATGACGGGGTGGGCTTGAGCCCCGCAGATCGCGAAAAGCCCCAATCCTTCGGCCTCAGAGGCCTGAACGAGCGCGCGCGCACCGTACAAGGCTGGCTGGATGTGAGTAGCCAGCCCGGTCAGGGAAGCTCTATCATCCTCACCATTCCTCTGACCGACATCAAAACATGAGCAGGCGCTGTGCTTGTCCACATTGCGGCCGTCGGACTGTTTTCCTGGGAGAGCGACTTTGATCCACGTGGTGCTATGCGATGACCATGCCATCTTGCGAAGAGGCATACGCGACACCTTGGCCGAAGCCACAGATATCCGCGTCACTGCCGAGGCAGGCAGCTACTCCGAGCTGCGCGAGGCCCTGCGCGAGGCGGCCTGCGATGTGCTGCTCCTGGACATCAACATGCCGGGCCGCAGCGGCCTGGAAGTGCTGACCAGCGTGCGGGAAACCCATCCACAGATCCGCGTCATCATGGTCTCCATGTACCCCGAGGATCAGTACGCCCTGCGCAGCATTAAGGCCGGCGCGGCCGGTTATGCCAACAAGGCGGGCGACCCGGTGCTGCTGATCGAGGCCGTGCGCACCGTTCATGCCGGCCGCAAGTACCTGACCGCCGAAGTCGCCCAGATGCTGGCCGACAGCCTGGCCCAGCCTGCGGCGCCCGTACCGCACGAGGCCTTGTCCGAGCGCGAGATGCAGACCCTCCTGAAGATTGCCAGCGGCCAGCGCCAGACCGATATCGCGCAGGAATTGATGCTCAGCCCCAAGACCGTGAGCGTGTACCGGGCCCGCGTGCTGGAAAAGCTGGGCTTGAGCAGCAATGCCGAGCTGACGGCCTATGCGATCCATAACAAGTTGATTTAACCCCCTGAGGCGCTGCACGCCTTCCCCCTTGCTCTACGCGCTTCGCGCTAAGGAAGGGGGACGACAGCATCGCTGCGGGGCGGCCCTTGCTTGGTGTTCGCCGGTTTTGAAGAAATTTTGCTCTAGCGCTTATCTACTCTGCGCAAGTAGCTATCAAAACAGCTAAATCAAGCCTGCAACTAAACGCCGAAAATCGTCATACCCTTTTGCAGCAAGGCCACCAGTGGTTGCTCCAGCAAGGGCAAGGTCGCCGTCAAACCCAGCAGGCCTACGGTCAAGGTGACCGGAAAGCCCACGGCATAGATGTTCATCTGAGGTGCTACGCGCGAGATGATGCCCAGCACCAGGTTGACGAACAGCAGCATGGCGATCATGGGCAAGGCAATCCAGAACGCACTGGAGAAGACCGCGCTACCCATCTCATGCAGGCGCATCTGGGCAATGGCCTGCATGAAGTTGCCATCCACCGGGAAAGCCTTGAAGCTCTTGAGCACAGCCATCAGCACCAAAAGATGACCGTTGATGACAATGAACAGCAGCGTGGCAATCTGCACCATGAAGCGGGCGACGGCACTGAGCTGGGCATTGCTGGTGGGGTCGAAGAACGACGCAAAGTTCAGACCCATCTGCAGACCGACGACCTCTCCGGCAACCTCAATCGCCGCCATCACCAGGCGCACGGCAAAGCCCACCGACAAGCCCACCACCACCTGCTGCACCAGTGTGCCCAGTGCCTGCGGCGAGGCAATGCTGACCACGGTCTGATCGCCCAGTATGGGTTGAGCACAGAGCGCCACCAGAAAGGCCAGCCCTACCTTGAGCCGCATGGGAATGGCTTTTTGCGAAAACACCGGCGCCGTGGTGAACAGCGCCAGCACACGCACAAAAGGCCAGATCAGCGGCGACAGCCAGGCGGCAATCTGGGCTTCGCTAAAGGAAATCATTTCTGTGCATTCACAAGGTAGGCAAGTGCCCGCAGACCGCCGCCCAAGCACAGTCCAAGCCAGGGATGCCTAGCAAGGGCCGCCCCGCAGCGAGGGCATCGTCCCCCTTGGGGGAGAAGCCGCGAAGCGGCACAGGGGGTCATCCAACAGATCCTGGGATGCTCTCGATGGTGCGGCGAATGAAATCCACCAGCGTGGACAGCATCCAAGGGCCTGCCACCGCAAACACCAGCACAGCCGCCAGCAGCTTGGGCACAAAGGCCAGCGTGGCCTCATGCACCTGGGTCACGGCCTGAAAGACACTGACCAGCAAGCCCACGCCCATGACCACGCCCAACACGGGCATGGAGATCATCAGCAGCAAAGTCAGCGCTTCGCGCCCAAAGGTCAGAACAAATTGAGAAGTCATGACTTCCTCTTAACTCTCAAAGAACCCAATACGTTGAAAACTGGCACCACCCAAAGCGAGTGACACCGAGGAAGGGCCGCCCCGCACCGAGGGTGTCGTCCCCATCCCTTAGCGCACAGCGCGTAGAGAGAGGGGGAAGGCGTGGGGCCGCCTAGGCAAGCGACTCAGGGAGTGTTTAAGTGGCGAAGCTCGCGGCCAGCGACCCAATAATTAAATTCCAGCCATCGGCCAGCACAAACAGCATGAGCTTGAACGGCAGGGCCACCAGCACAGGCGAAAGCATCATCATGCCCAGCGACATGAGGATGGAGGACACCACCATGTCGATGACCAGAAACGGAATGAAGATCATGAAGCCGATCTGGAAGGCTGTTTTCAGCTCGCTGGTCACAAAGGCGGGCACCAGCACGCGCAGCGGCGCGGTTTCGGCGGTGACATCGGCGTCCAGCTTGGCCAGGCGCTTGAACAGCGCAAAGTCCGACTGGCGTGTCTGTTTGAGCATGAAACCGCGCATGGGTGCCTCGGCCTTTTCGATGGCCTGCTCAAAGCTGATGCTGTTTTGCGTATAGGGCAGATAGGCCTCCTGATAGACCTTGTCCAGCGTCGGCCCCATCACAAACATGGTGAGGAACAATGACAGGCCGATCACCACCTGATTGGGCGGAGCCGACTGCGTACCCAGCGCCTGACGCAGCAGGCTCAGCACGATGACGATGCGGGTGAAACCCGTCATCAGCAGCAGGATGGCGGGAAGGAACGACAGTGCCGTAAAAAACAGCAAAGTCTGAATAGGCACGGAGTAGCTGGTACCGCCGCCACTCTGGCCGACCAACAGAGGCAGACTGGCAGGAGCACCCTGAGCCGCAGCCACCAGCGGCACAGCCAGCAGAAGGCCAGCCACCACGCGAGATACGAACTTAGTCATTTCCTGAATTCCGGGCAGATCCATCGGCCTGAGCCCGCATCAACGAATCGTTGAACGATGGCGAGGCTGGTGAATTCGCTACATAAGCATGAGCTGCTTGCGCTGATGCAGCCTGCGTTTGCAACACATGCAGACATTGAATCTGCTGCGCCGTCACACCCAGCACCAGACGCACGGCCTCGGCGCCCTCGCCCACCTGCACCGTCATCACCCGTTGCTGGGGGCCAATGGACAGCGTGCCCAGCACCTGCGATGGCAGCGGCGCGGCTCCGCGCGCCATGCCCATGCCGCGAGGCAGCAGGTTCTTTTGCTGCAAACGGCGCACCAGCCATGGCAGCGCTGCCATGGCCGCCACAAACAAGGCGACCAGGACCAGCGTGGGCCACATGGAAGGAGCCGCTGCCGCGCCCGCCGCGTTCTCAACCACGGCTGACCCGGCGCAGACGCTCGGACGGCGTGACCACATCGGTCAGGCGGATACCGAACTTGTCGTTCACCACCACCACCTCGCCCTGGGCGATCAGATAGCCGTTGACCAGCACATCCATGGGCTCACCAGCCAGCGCATCAAGCTCGACCACAGAGCCCTGGGCCAGTTGCAGGATGTACTTGATGGGCACCTTGGTACGGCCCAGCTCCACGGACAGCTGCACGGGAATGTCCAGCACCATGTTGATGTCGTGCACCGGTACATCGCCGTAATTGCGCGAGGCGTCGCCCGACAGAGGGCCGCCCTGCTCGGACATATCGGCGCCTTCGGCGGCCTCATCATGCTGACGCTGCTCTTCCAGTGCCTCGGCCCAACCGGAGAACGGATCATCGCCCGCGGGCTTGTTGTCATCAATTGCCATGCTTCTCTCCCATCCAGCCGGATTCGCCGCCACGCAGGCTGCGCTCCACGCGGATTGCGTATTTGTCGTTGTGCGTGCCGTACTGGCACTCGAAAACCGGAACTCCACCGATGGAGGCACGAATCAGCGGCTCACGGTCAAGTTCAATGAAATCACCAGGGCGCATGGCCAGCAGCTGCTCCACCGTGGCATCGGCCCGGGCCAGCTCGGCCACCAGGGTCACCTCGGCTGCCTGAATCTCGCGCGTCAGCACCTTGACCCAGCGGCGGTCCACCTCGATGGCATCGCCTTGAGTAGACGAATACAGCACATCGCGAATCGGCTCCAGCGTTGCATAGGGCATGCAGATGTGGATGGAGCCCGAGATATCGCCGATCTCCAGCTGGAACGCGGTCGAAACCACGATTTCGCTGGGCGTGGCGATATTGGCGAACTGAGGCTGCATTTCCGAGCGCTGATAGGCCAGCTCCAGCGGATAGATGCCATGCCAGGCCTTTTTGTATTCCTCGCAGACCACATTGACCAGGCGATTGATCACGCGCTGTTCGGTGGTCGAGAAATCACGGCCCTCGATACGGGTCTGCAAACGGCCCGTGCCGCCATACAGCGTGTCGATCACGCCAAAGACCAGCGAAGGCTCGCAGACGATCAGGCCGTTGCCGCGCAGTGGGCGGATGGCCATGATGTTGAAATTGGTGGGCACCGCCAACTCGCGCAGAAAAGCGCTGTAGCGCTGCACCGTTACCGTACCGACGGAAACCTCGGGGCTGCGGCGAATGAAGTTGAACAGGCCGATGCGGAAATTGCGGGCAAAGCGCTCGTTGACAATTTCCATGGTGGGCATGCGCCCACGCACGATGCGCTCCTGGCTGGAGATGTCGTAGCTGCGGACCTGGCCGAGATCGACCTCCACCACTTCGGAGCGCTGGCTCTCGCCGGTAACGCCTTCCAGAAGAGCATCAACCTCTTCCTGAGAGAGAAAAGAATCGCTCATGCACTTCCTCCCTGCTTACTGAATGATGAAGCTGGCAAACAGCACGCGGCGCACGGGATTCTTGCGGCTGGAGCGGGGACGATCCTCGTCCGCATCCTCGTCGTCACGCGCACGCTTTTTGGCATTGGCACCGAAGCCCAGAGGGGCGGACACCTCTTCCAGAATGTCGGCCGCCAACTTTTCCTTGCCCTCGCGCGCCAGCAGCTCATCGGCTGTGCGCTGGGACACCAGCATCAGAATGCCGTTGCGGATGCTGGGCAGATATTGCTTGACGGTGGAAGCCGTCTTCTCGTCGGCCAGCTCCAGCGTGATGCCCAGTTGCACGAAGCGGTCGCCACCTGGGTCTGAAAGGTTGGCCACCATATTGTCCAGCGGCAGGAAGGTGGGCACCGTGACTGCGGCGCTGGAGCCCTCGTCACCATCGGCGCTGTGGTGCTGGCGCTGCATCATCAGCACATAGGCCGCAGCAGCCACGATGGCCAGCACGGCCACGATGGCCACGATGACAATCAGCTTCTTGCTTTTGGCAGGAGCGGCAGGGGCGACATTGGAGTTGGCTGACACGGCGGGTATTCCTCAAGAGTGAGGGACTTCATCCACCTCGCAGCCATTGCCACGACACGGAAGGTCCACGCCCGAATTATTCGCCGCGAGCCCCCTGGGGCATTGCCGGAATAAAAGTGCGAAACCCGGGCTGATCCCGGGTTCGACTCTGGCTGGTTGCCGGGCCCCGAGACGGTTCCCGCGGCTTCAGCCTCCCGAATCAGACAAACAGATCAACCCCAGGGCGCCCGTCTGGCCCCACACTGCGTCGCGCCAGGGCGGCATCGGCAGGCAGCTCCGTCGTCCGGGTGCTCACGCGGGACAGCTGCGCCTGGGCTGGTTGTGCATCCGCGCTCCGGCGCCCAGAATCATCCGCTCCTCCTGCATCCACGCTGACCCCGGCCAGATTCAGACCCTGGGCCTGCAACAGCTCACTCAGCTGGGACTGACCATCGGCCAGTAGCTGCCGCGCCTGTTCATCGTCCGCAGCAAAGCGCACATGAGCCTCCTGGCCATGGAGCTGCACCTGAACCTGAATCGGCTTGCCCTCATGCTGGATGGAGAGCGCGGCATTCTGCGTCTTCTGATGGACCCAGAAGGCAACCTGCTCGGAGACTTCCTGCTCGCGCTCGGCAGGTGCCCCAGACTGGTCATCCATACCCGCTTGCGCGTTCGCTGCGCCCTGGCTGTCACCCTGCAAGCCCCCGCTGGATGCCCCCATGGCCGAGCCTATCGCCGCAGCCAATGCGTCATGCGCCCCGGCGCCGGAGCCAGACTTGCCCATGGC
This sequence comes from Comamonas sp., assembly GCA_031277805.1. GTDB lineage: Bacteria > Pseudomonadota > Gammaproteobacteria > Burkholderiales > Burkholderiaceae_C > Comamonas. The sequence continues at coordinate 16,171 of JAITLR010000029.1, forward strand.
TTCGGTGTCGGATGCCTGGGAAGAACGCGCGGCACGCAGCAAATCCTTGAGCCCCTCTGCCACCTGCGGCTGCACCGCCGTCATACCTTGCAAGCTGATGCCCCTGGTCTCTGTACCTTGCGCCTTGCCATGCGATGCCAGCTCTGCGCGGGCGGTCAAGGCCTCCTCTGCCTTGAGAACTTGCGCGCGTGGTTCCGCCTCCAGAGGCTGCAGGCTCTCGGTCACTGGCGAGGATAAGGCGGCAGCTTCAGAATCAATAGCTGCTTGCGCTTGATCAGCCTGCGTTTGAGTCGAATTTTTCTGAGTATCCTGTGCTTGCAAAGCCGCATGCGCGCTGGGCAGCCCCTGCTGCAGCGCCTGTCTGTGCGCCAGCTGGGTGACATTGCCTCGTCCCGACAGAAAGTCCGTTGCCACGCCCTTGCGCAGATCGGCATCGCCTTGCGCATCCAGGCGTGTGGTCTGGCCCACCAGGCTCATCCACGGCGCATGTCCCTGAGCCGCCAGCAAGGCATCTTCCTGTGCCAAGGTGGTCAAGGCCGGCTTTTCTTCTTGCGCATCTCCGGCCGCAGCCGAACCAGCGGCAAAGCCGGCAACGGCCAGACCGTCCAGCGACGCCAACAGGGATGAAAACCCTTGTGCGTCTTCGTCGGCTGCGCCAGCGCTTCGTGCCGAAGACATGCTCTGACCAAGTTTTGCGGCTCGCGGCTCGCCGCTGCGGGGGGCATCAATCCTGGTATCCGTCATCTTCATGCCTCCTGGAACTGCAGGCCAAAGCTGCGCCGAAAAAAGGCCATGGCCGCACGCTCATCGGTTTCCTTCTGTTCCCGGCGCATCTGCACCAGGGCCAAGTCACGCTGGCGCACCTGCACCACTTTTTGCAGGCTGGTCACACGCAGCTCTGCCGCCAGCAATGCCTGGCGCGCCGTTTCCAGGCGGATGTCCTGATCTGCCACCACACGGGTCTGCAGGCCTATGGCGTGCTGCAGTCGTTCCATGAACTGATATTGGTGGTGCATGACCTCGGGCTGCACGGCCAAGCCCTCCTGCGCGCCCCAACGGGCCTGCATCTCAGCTGCATAGCCTTGCAGCTGATCCATCTGCGCCTGGGCCGCCTGCCGCGCACTTTGACGCTCCAGCATGGCGGTACGGGCGGCGTCGCGCTTGCGCTCTGCGGCTTCAATGGCGACGTTCAATGCATTCAAGGACGACATCTGCGGCTACTCCCTCTGGCTAATCATTGACGTTCAGCTCAGCCCTGCTGCATGGCCTGCGCCATGCCCGACAGGCTTTGCTCCATGCTGGAACTCTCGAACATGCTTTGCTGCAGGAAACCGGTCATTGCCGGCTGCAACGCAATTGCCTCGTCCAGTTGTGGGTCCGAGCCCGGCACATAGGCGCCTACCTGCACCAGATCGCGCCCCTTCTGGTAGCGCGAATAGATGGCGCGAAAGCGCCGAGCCAGCTCGAAATGCTCACGGGAGACCACGTTGTGCATGACGCGTGAGGCCGACTGCTCGATATCGATGGCCGGGTAATGCCCGGTCTCGGCCAGCGCGCGCGACAGCACGACGTGACCATCCAGAATCGCGCGGGCCGCATCGGCAATCGGGTCCTGCTGGTCATCCCCTTCGGACAGCACGGTGTAGAAGGCCGTGATCGAGCCCACGCCATGCAGGCCGTTGCCGCTGCGCTCCACCAGAGCGGGCAGCTTGGCAAAGCACGAAGGCGGGTAACCCTTGGTCGCAGGCGGCTCACCGATGGCCAGGGCAATCTCGCGCTGGGCCATGGCGTAGCGGGTCAGCGAATCCATGAGCAGCAGCACATGCTTGCCCTTGTCGCGGAAATGTTCGGCAATCGCCGTGGCATAACTCGCCCCCTGCATGCGCAGCAGCGGCGGCGCGTCCGCAGGCGCAGCCACGACCACGGCACGGCTGCGGTCCTGGGCACCCAGAATGTCTTCGACGAACTCCTTGACCTCGCGGCCGCGCTCGCCGATCAGGCCCACCACAATCACATCAGCCTGGGTGTAGCGCGCCATCATGCCCAGCAGCACGGACTTGCCCACGCCCGAGCCCGCAAACAGGCCCAGACGCTGGCCGCGGCCCACGGTGAGCAAGGCATTGAGCGCCTTGACGCCGGTATCGAGCGACTCACGCACAGGGTCACGGTCCATGGCATTGATGGGGTTGCGATCCAGCACCTCAGGCACGACATCTTCAAGCGCAGGGCCGCGATCAAGCGGGATACCTTGCGAATCCACCACCCGGCCCAGCAAGCCATCACCCATGGGCAAGCGCAGCACGCCCACGGTCTGGCTGACTTTCTCGCTCTCCTGCACACCCAACTGGGGCACAGGAATAAAAGGAGCGGCAGGCGTGACCATGGCGCCGCTGGACAGACCCTGGATATCACCGGCCGGCATCAGAAAGGCGCGCTCGCCGGCAAAGCCGACCACCTCGGCCAGCACAGGCTCCTGCCCGGCTTGATGAATATGGCATTGCGCCCCCACAGGCACGCGCAGGCCAGAGGCCTCCAGCACCATGCCCGTCAGCTTGGTCAGGCGGCCCTGGCATTCCAGCGGCACGAGCTTTGCATAGCGCGCACGCGCCTGGCTCATGAATTGCTGCCAGGGGTTCATGCCTTGTCCCCGTCATACCAGGTGGAAACCAGACCCAGCGCCGCCACGGCGCGACGCCAGCGCTTGTCCAGGCCGCCGTCGATCTCGGCACCGCCGGACTCGACCTTCACATCACCCTCGGCGATGGAGGCATCGCCCACCCACTGAATACGGCTGTGCGTGCCATGCGCGGCGCGCAAAGGCTGATCCAGCACTTCATAGTCGGTGGGATTCAGGCGCACGGTGACCGGGCGGTTTTCATCAACCAGCATGTCCAGTGCCTCGCGGATCACCGGCAACAAGGCCTGGGGCTGGCTGCGCAGTTCCTGGCGCACCACCTGGCGGGCAATGTCGCAAGCCAGGTTAAGCAACTCCTGTGCCATGCCGGCCTGCACCTGCTTGAAGTTCTCTTCCAGCCCTTGCAGTACCTGGTCCACGCGCTGCGCGTTGTCTCGGCCCTCGCCGCTGATATGGTCGTCCAGGCGCTGCTGCCACTGCTGCTGCGTCTGAGTTCGCCCTTCGGCCAGACCCTGGGCATGACCTTCGGCACGAGCCTGTTCCAGCAGTTGCTGCAACCGTTCTTCATCGAATGCAGGCGCCTGCGGCTCCTGCGGCGCCTCTTCCTCCACCTCTGGCCGAACCTGAGGCTGGTGCGTCAGCGTGGGCGAAAATCCATTGAACTGCTGAGGCGACCCCGCAGGAATGAAACCCGCCGAAGGCTCCGCCTTGAAGGCCGCACCTGGCGCATCCACCGCACCAAAGCGCCACTGCACCACGGCGTTGTCGTCAATCTCTTCCTGCGGGATGAAACGGGAGTGTGAGCGCACAGGCTGGCCGTTAGACATAGCTGTCCTCCGCACCGCTGCTGATGGTCACCTGCCCCTCTTCGACCAGACGGCGCACGACCTTGAGAATTTCCTTTTGCTGGGCTTCCACTTCGGACAGACGCATGGGGCCACGGCCTTCCAGATCCTCGCGCAGCGACTCGGCGGCACGCATGGACATATTGGCCAGGATCTTGTCGCGCACCTCCATCGAACCGCCCTTGAGCGCCACGATCAGCGTCTCCGACACCACCTCGCGCAGCACCAGCTGCACAGAACGGTCGTCGAGCTTGACCAGATCGTCGAAGACAAACATCTTGTCCATGATCTTCTGGGCCAGTTCGGGGTCGTAATGGCGGATGGAGTCCAGTACCGCCACATCGGCATTGCCACCCAACTGGTTGAGCATTTCGGCAGCGGTCTTGACGCCACCCAGCGATGTCTTGCGCACCTTGTCACCGCCAGCCAGCACCTGGAACAACACCTCGTTGAGGTCCTTGAGCGCTGCAGGCTGAATGCCTTCCAACGTCGCCACGCGCAGCATGACTTCGCTGCGGAAACGGTCAGGCAGCTGCATCAGCACCGCTGCAGCCTGCTCGTACTCCAGATGCACCAGAATGGCTGCCACGATCTGAGGATGCTCGCCGCGCAGCAGCTCAGCCACTGACAAGGGGTCCATCCACTTCAGGCTTTCAATGCCCGAAATATCACCGCCCTGCAAGATACGATCGATCAGCAACGCGGCCTTGTCGTCACCCAGCGCACGTTTGAGCACCGAGCGCACATAGTCGCTGGCGTCATCGACCAGCAGACTCTGCGAAGCGGCATCGCTGGTGAAGCGGTCGATCACAAAATCCACCTTCTCGCGCGTCACGCCGCGCATGCGCGCAATCGTCTCGCCCAGCTTCTGTACTTCCTTGGGCGTCAGGTGCTTGAACACCTCGGCAGCCTCTTCCTCACCCAGGGAGACCAGCAAGATGGCAGCGTCGTTCAGGCCTCTTTCGTCCATATTCAAACTCTCTATTCAATATTCCAAAACCAAAGCAGCTCACCGTGTACTGCGGCATCGCCACTTTCGCCAGTGACAGCGAGCAAGGGCCGCCCCGCAGCAAAGCTGTCGTCCCCCTCGGGGGGAAGCGGCGCAGCCGCTCAGGGGGTCAACTTTCTCCGTTAATCCATGTCTTCACGATGTTGGCCACCGCGATCGGGTTCTGCTTGGCCAGGGCTCTGGCCTGATCCATGCGCACCTGCTCCTTGGTAGGGGTCAGCTCAGTTGCCGGCCCTGGCAGTGCGGGACGATCCAGCGCCTCGCCCTCAATGGCATTGAGCTGGCTGCCCGGCGCGGCCTTGCGTGACTTGAGTAGCGGGCGCACCAGGCCCAGCAACACCAGCGCGCCAAACAAGGCCAGAGCAATCGGCACACCCAGGCCCTTGGCCATGGCCTGAACTTCAGGATCCCTCCACAGCGGCAGCTCTGCTGGAGCGGCCTCGCCCATGAACGGGGCGCTGACCAGATTCACCGAATCGCCACGGTCCGCGCTGTAACCCACGGTCTCGCGCACCAACGTCAGCAGTTGCTCTTGCTGCTGCGCAGTCAACGGACGCATGCCGGAGCTGACCGCCGCCGCATTGGCTGCGGTTGCCGCATCACCGCCGGCAGGCACGGCCAGCGGCGCATTGACTACCACCGCCGCCGTCAGGCGCTTGATATTGCCGGTGCTGCCGCGTGTGACCTTGACCGTCTTGTCCACCTCGTAATTGATGATGGACTCACGCTTGCTGCCCTGGCTATTGCCCTGGCCTGCGCCAGCGGCCTGCGGCGCGGGATTGGCGCCGTTGATGGGCGCGGTGGAGTTCTGGGGTGGCTGGTTGCTGGTCGCGCCCGGCACACCGGTAGGCGGAGTGGCCGTTTTTTCGCCATTGGTCTCCATCACCTGCTGGCTGCGCACCGCGCCGCCATCGGCAGCCTGATTGGGGCGATGCTGCTCCGACGTCGATTCGGTCTGGCTGAAATCCAGCTCTGCCGAGACCTGGGCCTTCACATTGTTCTTGCCGACCACAGGTTCCAGGATGTCCAGAATACGGCGCACATACTGCTGCTCCACCTGCTGGGTATAGAGGAACTGCTGCATGTCAACACTGCCCGCGCTGCCGTCGGGCGACTGGGACAGCAGCTTGCCGGTGTCATCAAGCACACTGACCGCGGCCGGGTCCATCTCAGGCACGCTGGAAGCCACCAGATGCACGATACCGGCAATCTGTGCGCGATCCAGCATACGGCCGGGATGCAGGCTCAACAGCACGGAAGCCGAAGGCTTTTGCTGCTCGCGAAAGAAGCCATTCTGATTGGGCAGGGCCAGATGCACGCGCGCGCTTTGCACCGCGTTGAGTGCCAGGATGGAGCGCGTCAGTTCCCCTTCCAGACCACGCTGAAAATTCAGGCGCTCCTGGAACTGCGTGATGCCGAACTTGCTGTTTTCCATCAGCTCAAAGCCCGTGACCGATCCCTTGGGCAAGCCTTGTGTGGCCAGCTTCAGACGCACATCGTGCACACGATCTGCGGGGATCAAGATGGAGCCACCGCCCTCGCTGTACTTGTAGGGCACGTTCATCTGCGTGAGCTGCGCCACGATAGCGCCACCATCCTTGTCGCTCACGTTGGCGAACAGCAGCTTGTAGTCAGGCTGGCGGTAGAACACCGCTGCAGCAACCAAACCCACGGCGACCAGGGCGGCAAGCGCACCCCAACGCAGTCGCTGACCACGATCGAGTGCATTCCAGCGCTGCGCGAGCGCAGGGCGGGCCGGCTGCACAGAGCCAGGCATGGCATTGGGGACAGGGATTTCAGCAACAGCAGACATTTGAATTCCAAGGTGTCAGACCCCACACGAGGTCTAGCGTCCTGTGGATTATTCGGATTCGGCCCAAACGCGTTCCCCCGATAAGCGCGCCGTTTCACCCATTTATCCCCCGTCTGCTGCGCACGAGAAAACCTAGGATTGCACCCAATCAATCTTCCAAGCTGGATATACCCATGGACCTCAAGATTCCTGCACTCTCTCCCGCTCAGCTGGGCAGCCAGCTTGGCAAGGTCGGCGGCTCGCCCTCACCTGTTGCAGCTGGCGGCTTCGGCCAGGCCCTGCAAAGCGCGCTGCAATCGGTCAGCAGCGCACAAAATCATTCCAGCCAGCTGCAGCGCGAAGTGCAGCTGGACAACCCCGCCGTCAGCCTGGAGCAGACCATGGTGGCCATGCAGAAATCACAGATTGGCTTTCAGGCCACGCTGCATGTACGCAACCGCCTGGTGCAGGCTTATTCCGATGTCATGAATATGCAGGTCTGAGCACGCCTCATCCCTGGAATTTTGGCCCTCCAAGGCTTGCCCGCATGTTGAAAGACATGCGGGCTTTTTATTGTCACCAGACAATCCACGAACAATCACCATCAAATTGATAGCTTGTCGCGCCCGGGCGCACTGGGCTTTGAGCCAATTTGACGCAAATACTCAAACAGCAACAAAAAAGCCCTGGTGCATTGCTACAGCAGGGCTTTTGTTGACGGGCAGGTTCAGAAAATCAGTGCATCACATGCGGCTGACCATCGAACAGATGCTCGAAGCTGGCCAGCCAGGGTTCGGCCAGCACGCGAATCTGTGCATCGTTGTGCAGAATGCGCTGCATGATGCGCGCCTTTTCCTTGCGCAGCTCCGGCGCCAGCTTTTCATCACGTGAGCGAAAACGCAGCTGCTCGATCAGCACGGCACAAGTGCCCTCATAACGCGCAACACCGTCCCAGTCCTTGTTCTGGGCGGCCTGCAGCATCTTGGCACTGCTTTCCTCAATGGCGCGGTAGAAGTCGATCAATGTGTGCTCCATGCTTCAGGCACCGGCAGACACCGGTGCATTGGTAATTTCATTCCAGCCCTGTGCCACCGTGCTCACAAGGCCTGCCACCTCATCAACCATGCCCACATCGTTGCGGGCATTGGCCAGCGTCAGCCGGGTCGTGCAGTACTCATAGAGCGCCGCCAGATTACCCGCCAGCTCTCCACCTTTTTCACGATCCAGGGCACTCAACAGACCCTCTTGCAGAATGCGCACAGCCTTGCCGATATGACGCACTTTTTCATTGATATCGCCGCGCTCGATCGCGCCGCGTGCAGCATTGATGGAAGCCAGCAAGCCATCAAACAGCATCTTGATCAACTGCTGAGGCGATGCGCTATCCACCATGGATTGCACACCCACCTGACGGTAAGCCGACATTGCGCGCGCATTAGCTGGGGAAAACATCACAAAACTCCTTTGATGCAGTTTCTCAAATTACTGTCCTTGTTATCGGCAGACTCAGGGGGCAATTAAGCCCTATCTACCGGCTTCGGACGATTAATTCTTGGACTGGTTATTCCAGGCCGAGACCTGCTGCGAAACATACTTATCCAGTGCGGACAGGCTTGCCATCTGAGCATCCAGCCGCGTGTACTGGGCACGCAAGCGCGCCTCATAAGCGGTCACTCGTGCTGTTTGCCTGTTCTGGTCGGCAGTATTGCGCTTGAGCGCATCCTTGAGCGTCGTGTCCTTGGTCGCAAACGTGCCATCGGTAGACAGCAAGCCACGCGTGAAGTCCTTGAGGCGTACAGCCAAACCATCCTGACTGGCATCTTCCACGTCAACCGAGAAGAACTTGGCCATGCTGTCGGGGTCCTTCAGCGCCTTGTCCAGCTTGGTATCGTCGATCTTGAGCGTGCCATCCTTCTGAAAGGCAATGCCCATCTGCGACAGACTGCTGAATTCGCCGCCTTCTCCGCCAGGACCGGACAGCAAACGGCGAAGCGCAGACTGCAGATTCACAGCCGTCGAATCCCCTTGCAGGCTACCTGCTGTCTTGCTCTCTTTGTCATAAGCCGTCATCGTGTTCAAGGCACTGCTCAGCGCGTTATACGACTCGACCAAATTCTTCAGCGCAGTCTTGGCAGTGCCTGCGTCATGGGCGATGGTGATACGCACAGGCGCATCGGTATCGGCCATCTTTTGCGAAACCGTCAAGGTTACGCCAGCGGCGGCTTCCTCAAACACATTGGTGCGCGAAGCCATCTGGATACCATTGATAGTGGCCAGGGTATCCTGCGCCTTGACAGAGCGACTCATGCCCGTACCACTGACATCTGTACCCTGATAGGCAAACTGCTGCAGACCCGCCCCTTCAGCATCCACAGTAAAAGCCGAATCAGCGCCCGTGGTCTTGGACTGCAGCACAAGGCGCTCGCCCGTGTGGTCCTTGAGCACCGTCGCACTGACATCGCCTTTGGCTGCATTGATCTTGGCGGCGATCTTGGCCAGGGAATCATCCTCTGCCGTGATGTTCACCTCGAAGCTTACTCCTTGACCATCCTTGGTCTTGGCCTGGAAATCACTGGAGACGCCCGCATCATTCGTGCTGCCCCACTGTCCCATGGTGATGGTCAGCTTGCCAGGTCCCAACGTAGTGCCACTGCTTACCAGACCGGAACCAATAGTCTGTCCAGCGGCCATCTGCGACACCTTGACGTCATAGGTCGCCTGAACCGCACTGGATGTGGCCGTGCCTGTAACCTGGGCCGAATTGGAAGATGTCAGCGTATTGCCCAGCCAGGTCGCAGGCTTGGCCAGCTTGTCCACCTGATCCTGCAGATTGGAGATTTGCGACTTCAGCTGGCTGAAAGCCGAAATCTGGGTATTGATGCCGCTGGCCTTGGTCTGCAGCGCAGCAATAGGCTTGGACTCCAACGCCACCAATTGCTTGACGATGGTTTCCACTTCCAGGCCGCTGCCGATACCGACTGAGCTGATACCCATACAAAACTCCCTCTGCACAAACCCCTGTGCGCGCAGCACGCACGGTTTGCATCATTGAACAAACGACGCCTACGCGTCGTCTTGATGGACAGTACTGCACTCTGCGTTTCGACATGCCAACGCAGAACTTGAGCACTTTCGATAATTTCAGCCGGGCATCAGCCCTGCAGCAACTTCAACACCTGCTGAGGCAGCTGGTTGGCCTGGGCCACCATGGCCGTGCCAGCCTGCTGCAGAATTTGCGTACGGCTCAGATTGGCGGTTTCAGCGGCAAAGTCAGCATCCATGATGCGGCTGCGGGATGCGGAGAGGTTTTCCGTGCCTACACTGAGGTTCTCAATCGTGCTTTCAAAACGACTTTGAACCGCACCCAAGGTCGCACGCGCGCCATTGACGGCGGTCAGGGCCGCATCCATAGCCAAAATTGCGTTGTCTGCCTTGGTGGGATCGGAAACACTCAGATCCGCAAAACCAGTCTTGGCCACACCTGCCGCATAAGCTGTCCCCCCAGCGGCGGCACCAGATACCCCGGCAGCAAGTCCAGTCAACTCACTCAGTTTTGTTGCAGGAGTCAAGCTGGTACCAACCGTGAAATCTCCAAATTTCGAGGTGAGGGACAACTTGCCACCAACCACGGATGCAGTGACCCCTGTCTCCTGGGTTTTGGCATTGACTGCATTCATCAAGGCCATGGTCCGATCACCGGCAGTTGCTGCAGCGGGAACCTCGATATCCACTGCAGCTCCTGCAGAGCCGTCCGCTCTGACGCCCTTGAGCGTAAATTCGCCAGCCCCTATTGCTGGAAAGCTTGGCGCTACGGCTGGTGTGCCATTGGCCGAACCGATAAACGTTGATGCATTGGCAAACCCACCTGCCGTACCGTAGGTATTTGTCAGTGTTGTGGTAAGAGCCGAACCATCTGCTTTATTGAAGGCCAACGTGCCTGCTGTCGCAGTACCAGTCACCGTAACACCTGCGGCCGCCAATGCATTCTTTACCGTAGCATTGTTCAGTTGCGCATCAATGTCTGCTGCTTTTACCTGATCGCCGCTAGCAACCGAGGTCGCATCAACGATCGTCACCCCACCTACTTCAAACTTGAAATTCTGATTCGCTGCGGTAGCTGCTGCTGTAGTGAAAGCACCCGATGTGCCTGTAGTAGTTGGCACTGCGGGCGTATAGCCACCATTGGGAATAGCGCCAGTCACTGCAGCATTTGTGGAAGCGCTTGTCCAGTTTCCGAGCTTGTCGATATTCGCGTCGGCAATACCTGAAATACTAATGGTTTCACCCTGATTGGCCCCCACCTGGAATGCCATATTGGTGAAACTTCCGTCCAGCAGCTTTGTTCCGTTGAAGCTGGTTTGCTCTGCAATTCGGGTTACTTCAGCCTTCAGTTGCTGCACTTCCGCATCCAGAGCGGCTCTATCTTCAGCAGAGTTGGTGGCGTTGCGGGACTGCACAGCCAGCTCTCGGATACGTTGCAGGTTGTTGCCCACGGAGCTCAGCGCACCTTCTGCGGTCTGAGACAGCGAAATACCGTCATTCGCGTTACGCATCGCCACGGTCAGGCCACGCACTTGCGTGGACATGCGCTCGGAAATAGCCAAGCCTGCTGCATCATCCTTGGCGCTATTGATACGCATGCCCGAGGACAGGCGCTGCATGGATGTAGCCAGCTGGCTTTGGGACTTGCTCAGATTGCGCTGTGCATTGAGCGACTGAATATTCGTATTGATGATGGCTGCCATGGCATGTGCTCCTGTTTCAAGCCAGTAAACCGGCGACGTACTAGCCGTTTTCACGACCAGCGACGGCGCTGGCCCACGTGACCGGAAACACGGACGAAGTCTGGTATTCCGGGTACGAGGATTGTTGGAGCAAGCGACGGCCCACATAAGACCGATAAGAGGCCTAAAGTCCCGCTATTTTTACAATTGGCAGCTGCCTGCTGGGTACTCCGAGCGGTGAATGAAAATGAAAAAGCCTCCCGAAGGAGGCTCTTTCTTGGGTGTGTAGCGCTGGCGTGGTGCCAGCGCATTCTTGCTGTGATTAACGCAGCAGGGACAGCACGCCCTGGGGCAGTTGGTTGGCCTGAGCCACCATAGCAGTACCAGCTTGCTGCAGAATCTGCGAGCGGCTCAGATTGGCGGTTTCCGAAGCAAAGTCAGCGTCCATGATACGGCTCTTGGAAGCCGACAGGTTTTCGCTATTCACGCTCAGATTGGACACCACCGATTCAAAACGGTTCTGCATGGCACCGAGGTCGGCACGGGCGGAGTTCACAGACTTCAGCGCGGCATCCATGGCCAGAATTGCGTTATCAGCGCCCTGCACGTCCGAAATGTCCAGCGATGCAAATCCATTTTGCGCCGTACCCTTCACAAAGCTAACACCGCCAGCAGCTCCACCAGAAACACCAGCCGTCAGACCTGTTGCAGCTTTAAAGTCAGCTGCAGCAGTGGCGCCAGTCATGTTGGTACCAATTGTGAAATCTCCCTTTGCAGACGACAAAGACAGAGCACCGTTATTGACCGACGCAGTCACACCAGTCTTATCCGACTGCGCATTAATTGCGGCCGCAAGCTTGGCAGAGCGCTCAGCACCTGTTGCAGCGGCCGGCACTTCAATATTGATAGCCGTGGCGTTAGTGCCCTTCAATGTCAGCGCTGCACCTGTCAGTGCCGAATACTTAGCATCGGTAGCAGGAGTACCATTAGTTGCAGTTGCAAATCCCGCACCAAAACCAGCTCCTGTCGGAGAACCTGAGATCGTCTGGGCTACCGTAATATCATTGCCATCCGCTTTCTGGAAAGCCAAGTTATCAGTAGCTGCGCTACCGGACACAGTCAAACCAGCAGCCTTCAACTGATCCTTTACAGCCGCAGTACCCAGCGCTGTGTCGATGTCTGCAGCCGAAACAGTTCCACCAACGCCCAACGTCTTGTCAATAATAGTCACGCCGCCGACTGACAACGTATATTTGTCAGTTGCAGTAGTGCCGCTCACAGTGGCAAAAGCCCCAGAAGCAGCCGTAGTCGTCGCAGTAGGTGCAACATAGCCACCGTCGGGCACAGCACCGACAACAGAAGCACTGATAGCCACGCTATCCCAGTTACCTAAAGACTTCACAGAAGCATTCTGAATGCTATCAATGCTAATGAGCTCACCCTGATTTGCACCAACCTGGAATGCCTTCGATGTGAAGCTTCCATCGAGCAAGTTGGTACCGTTGAACGATGTTGTGGTAGCTACGCGATCAATTTCACTCTTGAGTTGGTCCACTTCTTTTTGCAGCGCTGCACGATCTTCCGTGGAGTTGGTTGCATTACGCGACTGCACAGCCAGCTCACGGATACGCTGGAGATTGCCACCAATGGTTCCCAAAGCACCTTCAGCGGTCTGGGCTAGGGAAACACCATCATTGGCATTGCGCTGAGCCTGGTTCAGACCAGTGATCTGGGTTTGCATGCGAGATGCAATCGCCATCCCCGCCGCATCATCCTTGGCGCTATTGATGCGCAGACCCGAGGACAGGCGCTGCATGGATGTGGCCAGCGAAGATTGCGAAGTGCCCAGGTTGCGCTGTGCATTGAGCGACTGGATATTGGTGTTGATGGTCATTGCCATGATGCGAACTCCTTGATGCGATCAAAACGTCGCCGCCACAGTGACCTGAACCTTTTCAGGGTGGGCGGCGGCGGCAGCCCAATCCAGCACCCCAGCCTGCAGTTCCTTATGTATTTGCTGCTGTGGCCCGCTGGTGACAGGGCTTTGTTTCCCTGTTGAAGCTGTTATCGGAGTCATTGCCGGAAAACTTTAGGCCATTCAGCAAAAATTTTTCCGGATGTAACCATCTTCCAGTGGCACCCTTCAGAACTGCCCTATCAAAGGGGCTGCTACGCAGCACGGAATTCACCCTACATATCAGCGGCTAGCTGCCGATCTACAGCGCAAACGCCCAGCTTTTTGCACCAATGGCACCGGGCCTGCCCTCTCACAATCTCCCCCATGCTTGTTCTCATCGGTTATATCGTCGCCTTCGGCTGCATCTTCGGCATGTATGTGCTGCATGGCGGCAGCGTGGGGGTTCTCATGAAGGCACTGCCGTTCGAGCTGGTGACCATTGGCGGTGGCGCCCTGGGAGCCTTTATCGTGAGCAACCAGCCCAAGGTACTCAAGGCCACGGCCAAGGCGATTCCGTCCGCGCTCAAGCCTTCGCGCTATACCAAGGCGCGGTATATGGAGATCATGGCACTCTTGTATGAGTTGCTGCAAAAGGCCCGCAAGGAGGGCTTGATGTCCATCGAGGCCGATGTGGAAGAACCACAGACCTCAACCATTTTCCAGAATTACCCTGCACTGCAGTCCGATCCGCACGTGATGGAGTTTTTGACCGACTATCTGCGCATGATGGTCTCGGGCAATCTCAACGCCCATGAGATCGAGGCGCTGATGGACAGCGAAATCGAAGCTCATCATGCCGAGGCCCATGGCCCGGTGGCGGCACTAAACCGCCTGGCAGGCGCCCTGCCCGCCTTCGGTATCATCGCCGCCGTGCTGGGGGTAGTGAACACCATGGCTTTTGTGGGCCAGCCACCTGCAGTGCTGGGCGGCATGATTGCCTCCGCGCTGGTGGGCACTTTTCTGGGCATTTTGCTGGCCTATGCACTGGTCGAGCCCATGGCGGCCCTGCTGGAGCAGCGCACGCAGGATGGCGCCAAGGAATATGAATGCATCAAGGCCACGCTGCTGGCCAGCATGCAGGGCTACAACCCGGCCACGGCCATCGAGTTTGGCCGAAAGGTACTGTTCTCGACCGAGCGCCCCGGCTTTCTGGAGCTGGAATCCCACGTCAAGGGCAAGAAGTGATGCGCGTGGAGCACTCTCATGGCTGACAAGAAACTGCAGCCCATCATCATCAAGCGCGTCAAGAAGGTTGCGCCTGCCCATCATGGTGGCGCCTGGAAGATTGCCTATGCCGACTTTGTGACGGCGATGATGGCGTTTTTCCTGCTGATGTGGCTGCTGGGCTCCACGGCCCAGGGCGAATTGCAGGGCATTGCCGCATATTTCAATTCCCCGCTCAAGGTCGCCATGTCTGGTGGTAGCGGCGCGGGCAACAGCTCCAGCATCGTGCCAGGCGGAGGCAATGACCTGAGCAAGGTGCACGGTCAGGTGCGCCGCTCGGAAGCCGATGACAATGCCAACCGCCGCGCCAGCCAGGCCATGGGCCGCGCCGACGAGTCCAAGCGGGATGCCCAGCGTCTGCATGCGCTCAAGGCCAAGGTGGACGCGATGATTGCCAGCAACGCCAAGCTCAATGAGTACCGCTCACAGATCCGCACCGAAATTACGCAGGACGGGCTGATGATCCAGATCGTGGACGATCAGAATCGTCCTATGTTCGACAGCGGCAGCGCCATCGTCAAACCCTATATGCGCGACATCCTGCGCGAAATCGGTGCTGCCATGGGCAACGCGGAGAACCGCATCAGCCTCTCGGGCCACACCGATGCTGCACCGTACGGCAATGCCGATCGCGGTTACAGCAACTGGGAGCTATCTGCCGACCGTGCCAATGCATCGCGCCGCGAACTGGTAAATGCCGGCATGCCACTGGACCAGTTGGCCCGCGTGGTGGGCATGGCCCACAGTGATCTGCTGCTGCCCGAACAGCCACGCGCCGCGCAGAACCGCCGTATCACCATCACGGTGTTGACCAAGGAAGCCGAGCGACGTGTGCTGGGCCTGGGCCAGACCGAAACCGCCGAAAATGCCGATGAAGCCATTGACAGCCTACACAAGGCCGCTACATCAGCGCTTGCTCGCAAGCCCGCTGTACCAGCTGCCCAAGGCGGTAGCAGCAACGTGATACCGGCTGCCCAGACGCTGAGTCCTGCTGAAGAGTTTGTAACAAGCTCTGAAGTTGCCACAGAATCTGTCGAAAAGCATGACAATGCACGACCATCGCCCCGAGACTGACAAATTGTTACTATCGCGGCTGAAAACTTGTTCCCTCGCACCTATTCCGACCGAAAGGGCCTCTCGTGGCTAATGCCCTGCGATTTTTGATTGTTGATGACTTTTCCACCATGCGCCGTATCGTGCGCAATCTGCTCAAGGAGAGCGGCTTTGCCGATGCCGATGAAGCAGAAGATGGCGTGGTGGCCATCAGCAAGCTGCGCGCTAGCAAGTTTGACTTTGTCGTGACCGACATCAACATGCCGAACATGAACGGCTTTCAGCTGCTCAACGAAATCAAGCAGGATGAGAAGCTCAAGCACCTGCCGGTGCTGATGGTCACGGCCGAAGCCCGCAAGGAAGATATCGTGGCCGCTGCCCAGGGCGGCGCCGCTGGCTATATCGTCAAACCCTTCACCAAGGCCACGCTGGAAGAGAAGGTCAACCTCATCATCAAGAAACTCGACCTCTAAGTCATGAGCAGCGACCCGGCTTCCGCCAACGTCCACTACAAGATTGGCGTGCTGACACGCCAGTTGCATAACTCTCTCAACGAGCTGGGCTATGCGGATCGCTTGCGCGGCAGCATGGGCGAGTTGCCCGATGCACAAAGCCGCCTGTCCTATATCGCCCGCCTGACGGGTGAGGCCGCAGAAAAGGTTCTGGGCCAGGTGGAAGTGACACAAAATCACCAGGATGCGCTGGCCGAGCGCACCCGATCCATGCGTGCCGAGCTCATCAAGGACCCTGTGGCCGCCGTGGCCAAGGGCCGCGTGATGAACTATCTGCAGGAAGTCGAAGAAGGCACGCAACAGACCAACAGCCATCTGACCGAAATCATGATGGCCCAGGACTTTCATGACCTGACCGGTCAGGTCATTGCCCGTGTCGTGGCACTGGCCGCCGATCTGGAGTCCCAGTTGCTGGAACTGCTGATACAGACTTCACCCGAGCTGACGCAAGTGCAAGTGGCACAAGCCCCGGTGCTCGCGCCAACCGAAGCCGCTCAGCCCAAGCTGGCAGGCCCCGTGGTCGATCCGGAAAATACTGCCGATGTGGTGACGTCGCAGTCGCAGGTTGATGATCTGCTGGCCAGCCTTGGCTTCTAACCCCCTCTGAGCAGCTAGGCCGCCCCTCTCCTCGCGCTACGCGGGAAGACGCATACGGGGGCGGCAGCCAGCGACACCCTCACTGCTTGACATCGGAGCCACCCCGGCTATTGTCCAATGCCCTGGATCACAGGGCACCAATTACAGAGTTCAGGATTGGTATTTCGTATCTCTGGAGACTGCTCGCACTGAGACAGCCCTGCCTCGGCAAGAATCCAGTCCACAAAAATCATAGCTTCAGCTGCTGGATGCGTATGTGCCTGAAGCCAAAAAGACTTCAAACACTACAGCTCTTCAATGCGCACGCATCTTGGTGCGCAGGCGCGCGATGGCCTGGCTGTGCAGTTGGCAGACGCGCGACTCGGTCACGCTCAGCACGGCGGCGATTTCCTTGAGGTTCATGTCATGCTCGTAGTACATGCCCATCACATACTGCTCGCGTTCGGGCAGTTGCTTGATGGCATCGACCAGAGCGACGCGCAGACGCTGATCACGCAGCAGGGCAAAGGGGTCGGCCCCTGAGTCCGCCACATGGCGCTCCAGATAGTCATCGCCATCACCACCGTCGCCGCCACCAATGTCTTCCAGATAGACCAGTTGCGTGCCGCGGACCTTGCCCAACAGGGACTGGTAGTCGTCCAGCGCCATGCCCAGCTCGGCGGCGATCTCGGACTCCAGCGGCGGGCGCCCCAGGCGCTGTTCCAGCCGATTGAGAGCCTGCTCGATCTCCTTCTGGCTTTTGCGCGAGCTGCGGCTCATCCAGTCGCCTTCGCGCAGCTCGTCGAGCATGGCTCCGCGTATGCGCTGGCTTGCAAATGTCTCGAATTGCACGCCTTGCTCGCTCTCGAAGCGCGACAGCGCTTCAGCCAGGCCGATCATGCCGACCTGGATCAAGTCATCCAGCTCCACATTCGGCGGCAGTTTGGCGATCATGTGCAGGGCAATCCGACGCACGAGCGGTACATGCTGACGAATCAGCCCATCGCGGTCGAGTTGGCCTTTGGCGGTGTACATGGCTGTCAATGGCTCCAGGCAAGAGATTGAGGTACGGCAGTCACTGCAGGCTGAGAGTGGGCGGGCAGGATGCAGGCCGTCTTGAGCATGTGCAGCGTGAGCTGGTGCAGATCACTGGTCTGACGCCAACGCAAGCGCATGAGCACGGGGGCATCACCAAGATGGCGCTGCGAACACTGTAGCAAAGCATTCAAACGCTGCAGGCGTGTCTGAGCGTTTTGCTTGGCGGTCTGCAAGCTGGTCTGCTTGCGGCTCCAGTCATATTTCTGTGGGCCACCTTCGGCCAGCGAAGCTTCCAGCGCGGCAATCGTGCACTCCACACCCGCGAACACCGCCAGGTGCTTGAGCTGGCGATAGCTCTCTATCAGATGCTCTGCATCGGGCGGTACCACCAGCAGCGGCTGCAGGCCCTGGCCTTGCAGCAGCTGCGTCAGAGCTTCGCTGCCCGCATAGATCAATACGGTTGTGAAGCCGCGTACATAGGCCTGCAGCGCGGCCAGCACATCAAGGCCCATATCCTCGGCCAAGGCCTTGAGCTGCTTGAGCCCCTGGCGCGCTGGCAGGCTGGCCACGGATTGGCTGTCGGCCACGGTAGAGCGCAAGCCTGCCTGGGCCTGCCAGGCATGCTGCACCAGCAGTTGAGCCAACCCTGGCACATGAAAAGACTCGGTCTGGCTGCCGTCCAGCACCAGCACCTTCTGGCCCAGACGCTGCAGCTGGGCGCACAGCGGCCACAGCACGGCCTGCTCCGCCGCCGCACCCGGTGCACTGTGCAGCATGGCGAGCACGCGCAGCCCTGCCGTGCTGGCATCGCTGACATGCAGGGCCATGCCCTGGTGCAAAGGCGTCTTGCGTTCAAGCATGGGCGGCCTCTACACCACCCGACGAAGGGGTGAAGAAGAAATCCAAATCCAGCGACTGTGGATCGAAGGCCGACTTGCTCGCGGAACGCATGGAAGCCGACACCAGCAACTGGGCGCTGGCGCGCTCCCAGTCCTCGGGCACGCGCTGACCGTTGGTCACACCGCGCAGCTGGATCTGATGACGGATCAGTGTGTCGACCGATGGGCCGATCTTCACGGCTTCATCGACCTTGGTGAGGATGGCCTGGTGCGAGCCACGGGCCTTGAAGGCCTGCATGGCGTCGTCCTGCGCATCACCCTGCGCGGCCGCATTGACGGCCAGCAGCTGCTGCACGCCGTCAATGGCCAGCACATCCATGATCTCGTCCTTGCGAGGATCACGTGGTGCCACGCCGGTTGTGTCGATCAGCACCATCTTCTTGCTTTGCAGCAAGCCCAGCAGATCTTGCAGTGCGGCCTTGTCATGGGCCTGATGGGCCACCATGCCCAGCATACGGGCATAGGTACGCAGCTGGTCGTGACCGCCGATGCGATAGGTGTCGAGCGTGATCAGCCCCACGGATGCGGGACCGTGCTTGGCCGCACACAGTGCCGCCAGCTTGGCCGTGGTGGTGGTCTTGCCCACGCCGGTGGCACCGACCAGGGCAAACACGCCGCCTTGTTCATGGATGGCGGGCTGGGCCGCATCGGTGCGCAGATTGCGCTCCAGCACCTGCATCAGCCAGCGCACGGCATCGCCGGCAGACAGGCTTTCCGGCAGCTTCTCGATCAGCGCACGCGAGAGCGCGGGCGAGTAGCCAGCACGGATCAGCTTGTGCATCAGGCTGGACTGGATCGGGTTCTGGCGCGTCTGGCCCAGCCAGGTCAGGGTGTTGAAGCGCTCCTCGATCAAATCCTTCATGGCCTGCATTTCCTGCATGAAGTTCTGCGGAGCTGCTGTGGCAGCGGCCTTGGGGCTGCTTTCCTTGAGCTGGATAGTCTCGGACTTGAGCGGGTTGTGGCGTGCCACGCTTGCTGGCTGCGCCTTGGCTGCCATGGCCGGACGTTCATTGTTGCGATCCTGCACGCGCTGGGCAAAAGTAGGCAACGGCTCATTGCTATCCAGCGACGACTCATGACGGCGGCGCAGCATGCGCTCACGCACATAGTCCTGAAAAGTCAGCGTGCTCATGGACAGTTGCTCCACATCGTCCTGCACGGAATGCTGAGCCAGTTCCTTGACCTGCTTGGCCTGCAGTTTCTCCTGAGCCTGCATCTCGCGAGCCTGCACATGTTCCAGCGTGCTCATGCCCGCTTCACCCGAGCCGCGCTTGATTGCAGCCGGGGCCAGCGGCAGGCCGCGCTCCTTGCGCAAGCCCATACCTTCGTCGGCCGCGCGACGATCCAGCGCCTGCCTCAGGGACGATCCTGCCTGCGGGCCGGTTTCCATTTCCTGCAGCGTTTCTTCGGCCGTGGCCATGACTTCCACGCCGTCGGGCGTCTGACGATTGGAAAGAATCAGGGTGCCGTCGCCAAAGACCATGCGCGCCTTGGCCAGGGCCTCGCGGGCGGTGGGGGCGTAGAAGCGTTTGATGTTCATGCGGATGCACCTTTAAGAATCGGGCCGATGCGGATGGTGTGCGTCTCGGGGATTTCGCTGTGCGCGAGCACCTGCAGACGCGGCGCCACACGGCGCAGCAGCTTGGCAAGAGAGTTACGGATCGCGTCGGGCACCAGCAGGCAGGCGGGCAGACCCAGCTCTTCCTGTTGGTTGGCCACGTCGACCGCTTTCTGTGTGAGGATTTCAGCCACGCCGGGGTCCAGCGATGGCGCATTGGGATTCGACAAGGCCTGCACCAGCAGACGCTCCAGGCCGGGCTCGATGGCAATCACATTGAGCTCACGAGTGGGGCCATAGATCTGCTGCACGATGGCAGGCGACAGCGCAATGCGCACGCGGCGCGCCAGCTCCACCGGGTCAGCCGTCTGCGTGGCGTTTTCTGCCAGCGTTTCGATGATGGTGCGGATATCACGAATGTGCACAGAGTCTTCCAGCAGCAGCTGGAGAACTTTCTGGAACGTTGTGATGGGCACCATTTTCGGAATGACTTCTTCGATGAGTTTGGGAGCAAGCTTGGCCACGTGATCGACCAGCTGCTGCGTCTCGGTACGAGACAACAGCTTGGCCGCGTGCACTTGCATCAAGTGTGACAAATGCGTCGCCATCACGGTTTCCGAATCAACGACGGTAAAACCAGCCATTTGTGCCGCTTCCTTTTGCCGCTCGTCGATCCAATGTGCGGGCAGGCCAAAAGCCGGATCGGTGGTGGCCGTGCCAATCAGCGGTGTGGTGATTCCGCCGGGATTGATGGCCAGGAACATGCCGGGGAAGGCCTCGCCCTCGCCCACCATCACGCCACGCAAGGTCATGCGATAGGCACTGGGCTTGAGTTCGAGGTTGTCACGCACATGCACGGCTGGCGGCAGAAAGCCCACTTCCTGCGCGAACTTGCGGCGCACGCCCTTGATGCGGGTCAGCAGATCGCCCTGACGGCTCTGGTCCACCAGCGCGATCAGGCGGTAGCCCAGCTCCAGCCCCAGCAGATCCACGGGCTGCAGATCGTCCCAGGTGGCTTCGCCATCATTCTGTGCGGCCTGCTGCTGCGGCACGGGGGTGCTGCTTTCTGCAGCGGCGCGGGCTTTTTCCTTTTTGTCCAGCGCCCAGGCACCCCAGCCCAGCAATGCCCCCATGCACAGAAACACCACATGCGGCATACCGGGGATCAGGCCCAGCAGAATCATCACCCCCGCCGTAATACCCAGCACCTTGGGCGACATGAACAGTTGCTGCACGATCTGGCGGCCCATGTCCGCATCCTTGCCCACGCGCGAGATCACCATGGCCGAGGCCACCGAAATCAGCAGACCTGGAATCTGCGCCACCAGCGCATCGCCCACGGCCAGCAGGATGTAGCTGTCTGCCGCCTGCCCGGCCGACAGACCGTGCTGGACCATGCCGATGATCAGCCCGCCGATGACGTTGATGACCAGAATCAGAATGCCGGCGATCGCGTCGCCGCGCACAAACTTGCTGGCGCCATCCATGGAACCGAAGAAATTGGCTTCCTCACCCACTTCGGCACGGCGACGTTTGGCTTCCTTCTCGTCGATCAGACCGGCATTCAGATCGGCATCCACCGCCATCTGCTTGCCGGGCATGGCATCCAGTGTGAAGCGGGCCGAAACCTCGGCAATACGCTCGGCGCCCTTGGTAATCACGACAAAGTTGATGACCACCAGAATGCTGAACACGATCAGACCCACGGCGAAGTTGCCGCCAATCAGAAAGTGGCCGAATGCCTCGATCACCGCACCGGCAGCGCCCGGGCCGGTATGGCCTTCCATGAGCACCACACGGGTCGAGGCCACATTGAGCGACAGACGCATCAGCGTGGTCAGCAGCAGCACCGAGGGGAAAGCCGCAAAGTCCAGCGGCTTGACCATATAGGCCGCCACCATCATCACCATCAGCGCCACGGCGATATTGAGCGTGAAGAAGGTGTCAAGCATCCAGGGCGGGATGGGCAGCACCATCAGACCCAGAATTGCCACCACCAGAATAGGAGCAGTCAGCCCTTGCAGGGCACCGGCATTGGAACCGGACCACTTCTGGAACAGTTGCAGGGGATTCGACGTCATCACAGATTACCTTCTTGCTGCGCAGCGGCATCGACGGCTGCGGGCTGGGTGCGGCCACGCTGCGGGTCCAGCTCCACCGGCACGGGCGGCTCGCCCAGCGCATCGGGCATGGGGCCTTGACCGCTCAACGCGGCCTTGAGGCGATAGACATAGGCCAGCACCTGGGCCACAGCGGTATAGAGCGCGGCGGGAATCGCCTGGTCCAGATCGGCATGGGCATAGAGTGCACGGGCCAGCATGGGGGATTCGAGCACCGGAATCTTGTGCACCCCGGCGATTTCGCGAATCTTGAGCGCCACAAGGTCCGTGCCCTTGGCAATCACTTGCGGAGCCGCCATAGTGGCATCGTCATAGCGCAGTGCCACGGCATAGTGCGTGGGGTTGGTCACCACGAAGTCGGCACGCGGCACGGCAGAGACGCTGGCGCGGTCTGCAATTTCGCGCTGCTTCTGGCGCAACTTGCCCTTGAGCTGAGGATTGCCCTCGGATTCCTTGTGCTCCTGCTTGACTTCCTCGTGGCTCATTTTGAGGCGCGATTTGAAGAGAAAGGCCTGCAACGGCACATCAATCACCGCCACCAGCAGCACCACCACCAGCAGCAATGTGATTCCCGTGGCCATCCAGGAACCAACCATGGACAGAGCCATGGGCGAGGGTTGAGCCGAAACGGAAGCGATCTCGGCAATATTGGCACTCATGTATTTCCAGGCCACAAAGCCCAGAACAATGGTCATGAACACCATCTTGACCACCGTGGTCAGCTGCTGCTTGGAAAACAGATTCTTGAGACCCGACAAGGGGTTGAGCTTGCTGAAACGCGGCTGCACGGGCTTAAAACTGAAAATCCAGCCGCCTGCGGCCACGCCGGACAGGACCGAGGCCGTGGTGGTCACCAGGGCAAAGATCACGGCAATGCTCAAGCCCAACACCAACATGGACTGAAAGCGCTCCAGCATCAGCGCCGGAGTCTTGGCGACAGAAGCATTGAAGGCCAGCTGCCTGGCCATGGCTTCACGCAGATGATTGATCAACGGCTGCGTGCCCATAAGCATCAACAGCGCGCCCGTTCCCAGAATGGCCAGATGCGACAGATCGCGTGAGCGCGCACCTTGCCCGTCTTCACGCGTTTTCTGCAGTTTGCGTTCGGTTGCGGGTAGGTTTTTGTCTTGGGATTCGGACATGACGCACGGGCGGATGGGATACCCTGATTGTCCGAATCTGGCGTGCTGGCAATGCGCGGATAAGCGGCAGCCAAGCCATGCTTATGCGCGACTAGACAGCAGCCTCCAACAGCAGTTTTGATAGCTTTCAGCGCTTGATGGACAAGGGCCAAAGCCTGTTTTCATGTGAATTCCAGCTCAAGCGCCTTGCGCTTGGGGCATGCCGAGCTTGAGTTCGCTGAGCATGCGTAGCAGCAGGCGGTTGAGTTCTTCGGTATCCCACTCTTCCTGCTCACGCAGCTGGCGAATCGGCGCGGCATCGCTGCTCTCCAGCGCCTGGCTCATCTGCAACACGGCTGCATAGGGGCCCGTGCGCGTGACGATGGCATTGAAGATGCGCTCATTGAGTGGTGTGCGGCGCAAAATATTGGCCACGGGTTCGTGCAGCAGCAGATCCAGCTGGGAAAACAGGCTGCAAAGATACATCTCGCGCTGCAATTCCAGGCTGACGCCCGCTTCGATCAAGCGCTCGGCCAGACGCGCTCTGAGCACGGTCTGAGTGCGCAGCGGCACCAGGTCGGGTTCTGAACAGGCATGGGGCAGCTGGTCGGCCAGCCAGCGCTCCAGCGTACCAAGGCCCAGCATGACCAGACCCCGACGCAGCGAATCCACGCCACGCCGCAGGCCCAGAGCTGCCGAGTTGGTATAGAGCAGGAAGCGGTAGGCCAGCACCGGATCGGAACTCAGAATCTCTTCCATCACATCGAGCGACTGCTCTTTGTCGATGGCCTTCATCAATCGGAACAGCACGTCGCGTGATGGCTGGGGCTGCTGCAGCCTGAAGGCCTGAATCGTATCCGCCACCGGCCAGCCCGCCACACCAGCGGCATCGTGCACATCCAGACAGGCACGTGCCAGCTCCAGGCTTTGCAAGCCCTGGTACATCTGACCACCCAGAAGGCTCAGTGACTGATCGGTAAAAAAGCCAGCCTCTTCCACCTTGGCCGCAGCTTCCAGCTTGCCGGTGGCGCTTCTCACCACATTGGCGATCCCGTTCGCGCCCTCGGGGGGAAGGCTGAGCAGGCTGCTGGCAAAGCAACGCGCTGCGTCTGCATCAGGCACGTCGGCCAGGGAGCCCCCCCAGACCAGCATCAGGCCACGCGCCTTGGCCTTCTGAACCAGTTCATAGATACCCTCGTCCTGCTGCAGCCAGTCGCCACGCACCTCGATCCATGGACTGCCCTGCGGCGCATGTTCGAGCAGGTTGCACAGCACCTGCCGGGACTGGGCAGAAATCAGCAGCGGCGGTGCCTGCTGGCTCCAGATTTCATTCAGGCTGCGCAGAAAATGCCCCATATCCGCATTGCAGCCCGGGTCTTCGTGCACAAACAGTTGAATGCCGACCAAGCGCCGGGCGCGACTCCACAAAGGTCGATAACCAAGAGTCAAAGCGCTGAAGACAGACTGGACCATGAAGAGCTCGTGCGGGTACGCAGGCAGTTGAAAAGCGGATCACTCGAACGGAAGAGGCCGCCCGTGATCAGCTGATGTAGTTGAAAAGAGATAGCTTTTGCATCTGTGCATACGACTGCAAAGCGGCCTGCAAGCCCACTTTTTGCGTCTCCACATCTGACAGCGCCGTGATCATATCGATATCTTCGGCGCGCGAGCGCGCACCTTCCTGCGTCAGCGCCTGATCCTTCATGTCCGAATCCAGGTTGTCTGCACGCTTGAGCTGGTCGCCCGCGTAGCTGCGCATGGCCTGCACGCGATTCATGCCCGAATCCAGCTCGCTCAAGGCGCGCCCCAGGCCCTGCTGCAATGCAGTCGACCCTGTTGTCCCGCCTTTGACCGTGGCAATGGCCTGATCCAGCACTGTGAACAGATCGGTGCGTTTGCTGGGACTCATGGTGAAGCTGTCACCATCTGCGGGGCTTCCCTTGATGGTGACCTGCTGGCCATTGACGGTAATGGCCTGTCCATCCTTGTAGGGAGTGGCAGGAACCACGGGGTTGGTCGCATTGAGCGCGCTGGAGTTGATCGTGTAACTCACCTCGCCAGTGGCCGGATCCTTGGAGAACACCAGCGTGTAGCTGTCGCCAGTGACCTTGCTGGGATCGGTGACCCCCCCCACGTCCGCCCAGGCCTTGCCCGAGTTGCCCGCACCGCTGCCCACTTCGAACACGCCATTGCCCGTGGGCACATTGAGCCAGGCGGCATAACCGTCGAGCGAGATGGGCAAACCATTGTCGTTGCCGGTGTTCTGACCAGGGTTCAACTGACTGGTTGAGCCGGGAGGCGTGCTTTGCAGCGGTGTATCGGGACTGCCCAGCCCACGAAAGATCGGCAAGCCGTTGGAGTCCTTGGCATTGGCATAGCCAAGAATCTGATCGCGCAGGCTCTGCATCTGCTGGACCAGCGCGTCGCGCGCCACCGTGTCATACGAGCCGTTGCCGGCACCCAGCACCAGATCGCGAAAATCCTGCAACGCTCCATGGGCCTTGCCCAGCTCGGACTCGCCCTGCGCAATCACATCACGCTGGGCACCCAGCACACGCTGGTCATTTTCGGAACGGGTGATGCGTGTGCGTGCACGCTCGGCCTGCGCAGCGGCCACGGGATCATCACTGGCGCGCAGCACGCGCTTGCCCGCCGTGGTTTTCTCCATCAAATCCACCAGGTTGCTCTGGCGCGAGCCCAGGTTGTTGATGGTGCTGTCATACATATTGGCCGTGCCAATGCGGTTGATGCTCATGCCTGTTCTCCGGCTGTAGGGGGGTTAACGGCCAACGGCCTGGATCACGCTATCAAAAATGCCCTGTGCCACCTGCAGCATCTTGGCCGAGGCCTGATAGGACTGCTGGTACTGCAACAGCTTGGCCGCTTCTTCATCGAGATTGACGCCGGACACTCCGGTGCGATCGCCCTCCAGGTTCTTGGCAATGGAGCTGGACAGCTTGGCCGCATAGGCCGCGCTTTGGGTGCGTGTTCCGACCTGTGCCATGGCAGTGGAAAAACCATCGCTGAGCGTGGTGGAGCCATCGAAGATCTTGGCGTCGCGCAGCGACAGGAAAGAGCTGGCATTGCCCGTGTCAGAGCCATAGAAGCTGTTGGGGCCGAAGCTCACGGTATCGCTGGTGGCACCATCCACCGCAGGCGTGCCGGTGAGCGTCACCTTGAGCCCCGGGGCCAGCTCGATCGCCTGCCCGGAGATATAAGTTCCGGTGGCAGCAACGCCGCTGGGGGTCGGGGTGATCGTATAGGTCATGCCCCCCGCCCCGTTGGGAGCAAACGACACGGTAGTGCCCGCAGGGAAAGCTCCGGCATCAAAGCCTTTTTCCACCTTCAGGCTGGACATGCGGATGGCCGCATCGCCCAGCGAGTTGATCTTGGCCGATACCGGATTGGCCACCGCCAGATCGTTGCCGGAGTGCACCATGCTCTGAATATCGTGCGCTGCCGAAGCCACAGGGCTGAACAACACGGACTGGCCGGCCTGCCCATCATTCTTGAGATCGAACTGCAGACCATCAATCGTCATGCTGCGCAGATCCGTCAGATCATTGAATGCCGTGGTCTGGCCATCCGACATCCGCACCACCTTGCCCTTGGGCGCATCGTTGCCGAAGACAATCTTGTAGTCCGAAGCCTTGAGCGCGCTCGAGTCCTTGACCGTGACCGTCGGCGTATCGGGTTGCGCCCATTGAGCCCCCGTGGTGGAGCCTGTGGTCGTCATCGGGATATTGAACAGCGCACCGCCCTTTTGTCCCGTCAATGTCAGGCCCAGCTGGTTTTGCGTATTGAGCGTGTCGCCGATTGCAATCGACATACGCCCCAGCAGATTGCGCCCCTCGGCAAGGTCGCTGTTCTGGAACTGCAGCAGCCCGGCGATCTCGCCGCCGCCCGCCATGGAGGGCGTGAGCTCCACCGGCTGGCCGCCTTTTTGCTGGAAGTACAGGCTCATTCTGCCGCTGCCCGGGTACTGCGTGGACTCCTGCACGCTGAGTTTGGCAGCATCCTGGCCCAGCACCAGCGGCTGGCTGCCGCCAATGAACAGGCTGATGGAGCCGTCGCCCGCGTCGACCTGCGAGGTCTGCACATACTTGTTGATATCGCGCACCAGCTGATCACGCTGGTCCAGCAGGTCATTGGGCGTGTGGCCCGTGGCAATGGCCCGGCTGATCTGGCTGTTGAGAGCCGCCACCTGCTCGGACAGGCTGTTGACCACATTCACGTCATTGCTCATCTGCTGGCGCGTGCTGTAGTCCATCTCATCGAGCTGCGCCGATGCCGAACGGAAGCGCGCCGCCAGTTCGCTCATGCGGGTCAGCACCACCTGACGCGCCGAAGAGTCCGTGGGTGCACTGCTCACGTCCGCAAAGGCATTCATCATGTCGTTGATGGCTGCGCCAAGGCCGTTGCTTCCGCCAGCAAACACTTCCTGCATCTGGTTGAGCGACTGCGAACGAGCGGTATCTGCCGCGCTGACCGCCGAAGCGGCCGTCGCCTGGCGATTGAGCAGCTCGCTGAAGTTGCGCATGATCGTGGCTACATCGACACCATTGCCGATATAGCCGTTGCCCATGTTCTGCCCAGCCGAGGTCTGAAAGGCCACGCTCTGGCGCGAATACCCGGCAGTGTTGACGTTGGCAATATTGTGCCCGGTGGTCTGCAGGGCAAGCTGATTGGCCATCAGGGCGCGCGCGCCCACATTCAGAAGACTCATGACTGGTTCTCGGTGATCTGGTTGATCTGTGCGGTGCGAGCGCCTGCCGCCTGGCTACGGGCCACGGCCTGGCTGACCTGCGTCACGCTTTGAATCGCTCGGCTGAGCTTGGCGGCATAGGCCGGGTCGGTGGCATAGCCAGCTTTTTGCAGCTCGCTGGCGTAGGCATGGGCCGAGGCTGTCTGGGCCATGGCCTTTTCGTAACGCGGATTGCTGCCGATCAGGCGTGCATAGTCGCGGAAGGACTCTTCATACGAGTCGTAGGCGCGGAACTTGGCCGTGATCTTTTTAGGGGCGCCGTTGATGTATTCGGTAGTCGTAACCTCGGCCACCTTGCCCTTCCAGCCACCACCGGCCTTGATGCCGAACAGGTTGAAGGAATTGCTGCCATCCTTGTTGCGGATCTCGCTCTTGCCCCAGCCGGTTTCATGCCCGGCCTGGCCGATCATGTAGTGGGCTGGAATGCCGCTTTCAGCCGACACACGCTGGGCTGCGCCGGTATGCGCCGTCACAAAGTTGTCGCGCCCCTTGGGTGCTGGTGCATAGGCATTGATGGACTGCACAGCCTGGCTTCGATTACCGCTCCAGGCCCCGTTGCCGCCCACATTGCGCCAGGCATTGCGGCTCAGGCTCAGTGTGGAAGGCACGGCAAGCTCGGCATCCTCGGCAGCATCGACACCCATGCTGCGTGCCAGTTGTTTGCTGATGGCATCCGTCAGACCACCGGGTTGGCCGGCCATGGCCACCGAAAGTTGTTGATCCAGCAGGTCGGTGCTGAGATTGCCCTGCGCGCTGTCGAGCAGGCCGGACTTCATGGTCGCCTCGCGCATGCTCTTGATCATCTCGCGCATGAACAGCGATTCGAGCTGCTTGGCCGTCTCGCGCGCCGCCTGCGGGCTGTTCTCGCCGGCTGCCGTCTTGAGTGCATTGAGCGAGCGCGCATCGACGGCCAGAGCATTGCTGGCCGCCAAAGACGAAGAATGGGGCAATGACGTGCTCATATCACCTCCAGCTCGGCGTCCATGGCGCCTGCGGCCTTGATGGCCTGCAGGATGGCCAGCAGATCCTGCGGCGTGGCGCCCAGTGAATTCAGCGCCCGCACCACATCGGTGAGCTGGGGCGAATTGGGCATGTTGATGACCTTGCCGGGCTCCTGCTTGACCTGGATGTCGGACTTCTGCGCCACCACGGTCTGCCCCTGCGAGAACGGTGCGGGCTGGCTGATGACCGGCGTGGTGCTGATGGTGATGGACAGGTTGCCGTGCGCAATGGCGCAGGGGCCCAAAGTCACCGCCTGATTGAGCACGATGGAGCCGGTGCGGGCATTAATGACCACCTTGGCCGCCGGCTTGGAGGTCTCGATGGGCATTTCCTGGATCTCGGCGATCATGCGCACGCGTGAACCCGGGTCGATGGGCGCATTGACCTGCACCGTGCGCCCGTCCAATGCCATGGCCGTACCGGCACCCATGCGCTGGTTGATGGCACGCACCATCTTGTCGGCGGTCTGGAAGTCGGTCTGATTCAGACCCAGCGTGATCGTGTTGCCCTGGTTGACGGGTGTGGGCACGGCACGCTCCACCTGCGCGCCCTGCGGCACGCGGCCCGCGTTCAGGTGATTGACCTGCACCTTGGAGCCGCCGGCCGCAGCCCCGGCACCGCCGACCACCACATTACCCTGGGCCAGTGCATAGATCTCGCCGTCTGCGCCCCGCAGCGGCGTGGCCACCAGCGTGCCGCCCTTGAGCGACTTGGCGTTGCCCATGGAGGAGACATTGATATCGATAGCCTGGCCGGGCTGCGCAAAGGCCGGAAGCTCGGCCGTGATGATCACCGCCGCCACATTCTTGAGCTGCAGCTGGGCCGCATTGCCCGTAGCGGGAAGGGCGATGCCCATCTGCTCCAGGTAATTGGCCAGGGCCTGCTTGGTGTAGGGCATCTGCGTGGTCTGGTCGCCCGTTCCGTCAAGGCCGACCACCAGGCCGTAGCCGGTCAACTGGTTGCTGCGCACACCCTGAATGGCAGCAACCTCCTTGATGCGTGTGGCATGCGCAGGCAGGGTGAGCCCGCTGGCACCCAGGGCTGCAAGCACCAGCAAGGAGGTGCGCACCGGGTGCAGTGACAGGAGCGTGGACAGTACTTTCATACCATCCATTCTCTAGAGAATCAGAACGGCATAACGTTCAAAAAGAAGCGTGACAACCAGCCAATTGACTGGGCTTCGCCAGCCTGTCCACGGCTACGCGACTCGACACGCAGATTGGCCACCTGGGTCGACGCCACGGTACTGCCAGGACGCAAAGAACGCGGGTCCACCGTGCCGGTAAAACGCAGTACATCGACGTTGTGATTCACGCCAATCTGCTTTTCTCCGGCGATTACCAGATGGCCGTTGGGCAGCACGTCAACCACGGTGGTGGCGATGGAGCCGGTGAAGAAGTTGTTGCTGGTCGTTGCACCAGAACCCTTGAAGTCGTTCTTGCTGCCCACACCCATGGAAAGCGCCTCTGCCAACGTCTCTTCCGCCCCGCCCCTGAACAGCGGCAGTCCCTTGATGCTGGTGCTCATGTCGTTGTTGCGCCCGACCTTGGAGTCCGTGCTCTGCCCCGCAGACACCCGCTCCACAATCTGCACCGTGACGGCATCTCCCACCATGCGCGCTCGCTGATCCTCGAACATGGGACGATAGCGGCTGGCATTGAACAGACTGCCTGTAGGAGTCTGGGCCACCTGCTCGCGCGACTGCAGCACGGGAGCGGCAGTGGAAGGCATGTCCACCGGCGGCGGCGCATTGGGTGAAAGTGCACAGCCGGATACCAGCAAAGCTGCGGCGATGGCACTTGCGGTTGAGCTATGGAAAACAGGGGCTTTGAACATGGCGGCAAGTCCTTGGCACTCAGGCTCTTGGCCTCTCATGCATTTGGCGTGCACAACGCACGCTATCTAAAAAAGAGCTTTCAGCGCTTTCCTCATATTGAATTCAGCGGCTTTTCCATGAAATTTCAATACTGAGAAGCGAAGGCAGCTCCTTAATTCATAGTAAACATCAAAGCTGCGCCAGCTTGGCCAGCATCTGGTCGGAGGTCTGGATCGCCTTGGAATTCATTTCGTAGGCGCGCTGGGTCTGGATCATGGTCACCAGCTCCTGGACCACGTTCACATTCGAGGCTTCCAGATAGCCCTGCTGAATCGTGCCCAGACCGTTGGTGCCGGGCGTGCCCTGCTGAGGCTGACCCGAAGAGGCGGTCTCGACATAGAGGTTCTGCCCACGCGGCTCCAGCCCGGCCGGATTGATGAACTGGCTCATCGCAATATTGCCGACTTGCTGCGGTGCAGCCTGACCGGGCATGGTGGCACTAACCACACCGTCGGCGCTGATGGACACTTTGGTCGCGCCTTGGGGAATGGTGATGCCGTTGGCCACGGGCAGACCGCTGGAAGTCACCAGCTGGCCTTGCGCATCCACCTCAAAGGAACCGTCGCGGGTATAGGCGATGGTGCCGTCGGGCATGTTGACTTCAAAGAAGCCATTGCCGTTGATGGCCACGTCCAGCGCGTTGCTGGACTGCTGCAAGCTGCCCTGCAGAAAGTTGCGCGTGGTCGCCACGGTGCGCACACCCAGGCCCAGATGCAGACCCGTAGGCAACTGATTCTGCTCGGTGGTCTGAGAGCCGGACTGGCGCAGATTCTGATAGATCAGATCCTCAAACACGGCGTTGGCACGCTTGTAGCCCGTCGTGGAGACGTTGGCCAGGTTGTGCGAAATCACATCCAGCTGGGTCTGCTGGGCTTCCATGCCGGTCTTGGCAATGAACAGCGAATTGATCATGGCGTATTCCTTCGGCTATCAGCCGTTCAAGCTCAGCAATTGGCTGGCCGATTTGTCATTGGTTTCAGCGGTCTGCATCAGCTTCATCTGCTGCTCGAACTGGCGCGAAGCCGCGATCATGCCGACCATAGTTTCGACGGAGTTGACGTTCGAGCCTTCGATGGAGCCCGAGAGCAAACGCGCGGTTTCGTCATTGGGCAGGGCATCGCCCTGCGCAGCGCGGAAAAATCCATCGTCGCCGCGCACCAGAGGCTCGTCCACAGGCGGCGTCACCAGCTTGACGCGAGCCACGGCAACAGGCAGCTGGTTGCCGGTCTTGGCGGTCAGCGTACCGTCCGAGCCCAGAGAAATCGTGGATTCCGGGGGAATGTCGATGGGTGCACCGCCATCGGAGAGCACGGCCTGGCCATTGCTGTTGACCAGTTGCCCTTCGGACGAAATTTCAAACACGCCGTTGCGCGTATAGGCTTCCTGACCGTCCAGACCTTGCACGGCAAACCAGGCCCGCCCCATGGCCATGGCATCCAGGGCGCGGCCTGTACGCTGCGCGGGGCCAGGCGTGTCCACATAGCCCGAGGTTGCCTCCAGCGCAAACACACGTGTGCCGGCGCCGGTGCCCTGCAGCGGCACCGAACGGAAAGTGGACATCTCGGCACGAAAGCCATTGGTGCCCGCATTGGCCAGATTGTGTGCCAGCACGGCCTGACGCTGGGCCGCTGCATTGGCGCCCGTCATCGACGTATAAATAATTTTGTCCATGCTGACCTTCCTTCCGTCAAATCAATCGCTTTTGCTGCCACCCTTTGATACTGGAGCGACCCAAGCCAGGGACGCCGAGCAAGGGGCGCCCTGCAG
The DNA here is from genome assembly GCA_031277805.1 of Comamonas sp. GTDB lineage: Bacteria > Pseudomonadota > Gammaproteobacteria > Burkholderiales > Burkholderiaceae_C > Comamonas. Next base: position 48,644 of record JAITLR010000029.1, read on the forward strand.
CAAGGGCGTCGTCCCCCTTTCAGGGGGAAGGCGCAAAGCGCCTCAGGGGGTTATCTCAAGTTAACCAGGGTGGAGAACACCTGGTCCTGTGTCTTGATGGTCTGGGCGTTGGCCTGATAGGAGCGTTGCGCCGTCATCATGTTGACCAGCTCTGCCGTCAGGTCCACATTGGATTCTTCCAATGCACCGGACTGCAGCGCCCCAAAGGTGCCTGTCTGAGCCGAACCGTTGAGCGCCGGACCTGAATCGGCCGTAGCCACCCATTTGTTGTTGCCGATAGAGCCCAGGCCCTGGGTGTTGGTGAACGCTGCCAGAGCGATCTGACCCTCGGTACGTGTCACGCCATTGGAGTAGGAGGCCACGATGGAGCCGTCACGCCCCACATTGATGCCAGTCAGCGCACCCGAGGTATAGCCATCCTGCTTGAGACTGCTGACGGCAAACTTGGTGCCGAACTGGGTCAGGCCGCCAAAGTCGAATGCCACATCGAATGCAGGCAGACCGTTGGGATTGGCCGTGCCGCCGCTGACACTCAGATTCAATGTCGTGCCGGATCCGGTGGTGCCGTTCAGCGGCGTCACGCTGCTCAGCTTGCCGCTGGCATCGAATTGGGCCTGGCCAATCGGCTGGGCGGCAGGGTCCAGTGAATCAAAGACATTCCAGGTATTGCCGGTCGCATCTTTCTCAAAATACAGATTCACCGGAATGGCTGTTCCCTGCGTGTCATACACATTGAGCGAGGTTCCGTAGGTCGCACGCGGTGTGGCGGCGATGGGAGGGGTCGCGCTGGCGTCACCCGCGGCCACGGCGGCGCGCGCGTCCAGATTCAGCTCCACATCCACTTTGGATGTCTGTTTGGCAGGGATCGGCTGGCCCGTGGGAAAGCTCAACGGAACAGGAGTGGCTCCCGACTGGATCTTGCCGGTCGCGGGGTCCACCTGGTAACCCATGACGTTATCGTTGTCCACGGTCTTGAGGTTGCCCTCCTTGTCCAGGCCGAAGTTGCCAGCACGCGTATAGGCGACGCTGCCGTCACTCTGCTTGACGACGAAGAATCCATTGCCGTTGATGGCGATATCGAGGTTGTTACCCGTGGAGGTGATGGAACCCTGACGGAACTGCTGGGAAACCGAGGACACGTTGACACCGATGCCGCTGCTCTGGCCGCTGGCCGAGCCGATGGCGCTGGCAACCATTTCGGCAAAGTCGGCACGCGAAGACTTGAAGCCCGTGGTGTTGGAGTTGGCAATGTTGTGGCCGATGACGTCCAGATTCTTGCTGGCGGCGTTCAAGCCCGACAGGCCTTGTTGAAAACCCATGATGTGCTCCTCAATCAGTAAACGGCCTTGACGCCGGAATAAGCCACGCTGTCGCCGTTGTCCAGCTCCAGCGACAGGGCGCCATTGTTCGCACTGGTGGCGATCACGGCGTGCGGAGACAGGGGCGTGGATGCCACGGCGGTCGTGCCATTGGTGGCGACAACGCTGTAGCGCAGCTGCGAGGTGTCGCCGCTGTATTTGTCCTTGCCATCCCAGGTGAAGTAGTTGCGGCCTGCTGTGCCGGCTCCCAGATCGATGGTGTCCACCAACTCGCCGCTGGCCTTGGTGATCTGGATCTTGACGCTGGCCGCCGGGTTTTCCAGATCGAAGGCAGCGGTATGCGTGCCGTCTGCGGCCACACCCAGGGTATTGCCTTCGGTCAGCACGGTGCGGCCAATCATCGAGGTGCCCTGCAGCACCTGCATGGCAGTGAACTGGCTGGACATGGAAGCCATGGTCTGGTTCAGCTGCTGAATCCCGGTCACAGTGTTGATCTGCGCCATCTGCGAGGTCATCTGCGCGTTGTCCATGGGATTCATGGGATCCTGGTTGTTCAGCTGAGCCACCAGCAGCTTGAGAAAGCGGTCCTGCGCCTCATTGGGGTCAGTGACGGAGTTCTTGGTGTTGCCCGTGGTGTTGGTCGTGGTGCCATCCACGCTGCCTGCGCCGTAGATCATGTGAGTGTTCCCGGGCTTACTGGCCCATTTGCAAAGTCTTGAGCAGCAGCGTCTTGGCCGTGTTCATGACTTCCACGTTGTTCTGATAGGAGCGCGAGGCCGAGATCATGTTGACCATCTCGTCCACCGCGCTTACGTTGGAATGGGTGACATAGCCTTCGCCATCAGCCAGCGGGTTGCTGGGGTCATGAATGCGGCGGCCCGGCGTGTTGTCTTCGCTGATGGCATTGACCTTGACACCGGCGCTGCCATCGTTGCCCATGGGCACGGTCTGGAACACCACTTGACGCGCCTTGTAGACGCTGCCGTCAGGGCCGGCCACGGCATCGACGTTGGCCAGATTGGAGGCCACCACGTTCAGTCGCTGCGACTGTGCGCTGACAGCGCTGCCCGAAATATTGAAGATGGAGAACATGGACATGGGTTAGCTCCTGGGCTTACTGGCCTTGGATGGCGCTGAGCATGGTCTTGGCCTGGCCGTTGATGAAACGCAACGTGGCCTCGTAGCGCACGGCGTTATCCACAAAATTGGCACGTTCACGGTCCAGATCCACGGTGTTGCTATCCAGGCTGGGCTGGGAATTGACCGAGTAGCCCAGCTTGGCCTTCAGCGCCTCATCCGACATCTGCGCTTGCAAGGGAATATGGCCAGCCGCCGTGGTACTGGCCTGAGTCAGAGGCTGAGGGCCATTGGTCACGGCCATCAGGGCTTCACGGAAATTGAAGTCGCGTGCCACATAGCCTGGGGTGTCGGCATTGGCGATATTGCTGGCAATGGCGCGCTGGCGCTCGGCGCGCAGCAGCAGCGCTTCGCTCTGGAAGTCCAGTCTTTCGGTCATTTTGTTCAGCATCGCGGCCTCGCTTTCAAAAATTCGTTGCAGCCTGCTCGTGCAGACTGCGGCATGCGAGGATTATGAAAATCGGCTCGTCAAACTAAAGCGCGAAGAAAGCGGTAATGCACCAACACTTCAAGCCATTGCTGTGTCTCGGCTGCGCCTATATTTGCAGCCATCGTCTGCAGCGCTTGTCTCTGCGGACTGCATAAAGCACGACTTACGTAATCAGGTTCAAGCAAGACATTTCCCCTATGGGAATGCTCCTTGTGCATCCGCATCGGCGGCCTGGCTTGTTTGCGTAAGTCCTATAAAGGATTGATGCATGTCTGGCCGCTTTTCCCCATCCAACCCATGCCGCCCTCTGCGGGGCGTGGCTGCGGCATGGGGATTAGTCACCGTGCTGATGGGTGCCAACGCCCAGGCTCAGGATGGCGCTGCGCAGTTGAGCCAGATCGGCCAGCGCTTTGTGGATGCAGCCCTGCACCAGCCTGCAGCCGATGCTCCGCAGGCCACCAACGGCTCGCCTTTGCGCATGGAAGTGCAGATGGGCCAGCTGGATTCACGTCTGCGCCTGGCCGCCTGTGCCCGCGTGGAGCCTTATCTGCCCGCCGGTAGCCGGCTTTGGGGACGCACCCGTCTGGGCCTGCGCTGCCTGGAAGGGACCGTACCCTGGAATGTGTTCCTGCCGATCACCGTGCGCGCCTATGGTCCTGCATGGGTTGCGCAAGGCAATCTCCCTGCAGGCAAGACGCTGAGCGCCGAGGATGCAGTCCCCGCCGAGGTGGACTGGGCCGAAGACAGCGCCCCAGTCTTCGCCAACGCGCAGGACTTCATAGGCATGGTGACGGCCCGCCCATTGACATCGGGCCAGGCGCTACGGCAGAACATGGTGCGCCCGCCAGCCCTGTTTGCAGCGGGCTCCCCCGTTCAGGTCATGGTCAACGGTGGCGGCTTCAGCATTTCGGGCTCGGGCAAGGCAATGGCCGCAGCCGGCGAAGGACAGCAAGTGCGCGTTCGCATGGATAATGGCCGCCTTGTTACAGGCACGGTCAATGCCAGCGGCGTGGTTCTGGTTCAGTAAACATGCCAACATCAACCAGCGGCCTCAGCAGCACGGCTTACACCCCGGAAAATATTTCTCAAGTTTTGCGCGCTCTTGTCGAAAGCAAGGCTACAGCGCCCTACGCCGATACAGGGCGATTGGAGAACCAGCATGAAGATAGGTAACAAGCCGGACCTGCCGCAGTCCACTGCAGCAGCCAAACAGGCTCCCAAGTCCGCGACTGCGATCGCCGCCGAAGAATCAACCAAGGGTTTACCCGAAAAAGCCGCCGGTGTGCCCGTATCGTTCTCGTCGTCTGCCCGAGCTCTGGACAACCAGGGCCGCGCCAGCGCCGACTTCGACACCGAGCGTGTCAAGGCCATGCGCGAAGCCATTGCCAATGGCACTTTCCGCGTGAACGCCGAGGCCGTGGCCGACAAGCTGCTGGCCAATACCGAAGAATTCCTGGTTCACGCTCGCGGCTGAAGCCCCTGCCTGAGCCTTTGAACAGAGACTGACCGATGACCTTGCAGGAAATGCTCGATTCGCTGGATGCGGTGGTTCAGACCGTCTCGGCATCGCTGCAATCTTCGGATGCCTCCGCACTGGAGCAATCCAGCGTCCGGCTGCGCGACGCCATGGTGGCCGTCTCCCAGCTCGTCAAACGCTTTGCCCCCGAAGACTGGACACCCGTTCTGCTTGATCGCGCCCAGCATCTGAATGCAGAGATCACACTCATGCGCGACCAGTTGGCCCGTATGAACGTCCTCAACCAGCGCCGTGCCCAGGCCCTGGTACCCACGGCCGATGACAGCACCTATGAAAGCAGCCTGCGCGGTGCATCGCAGACAGGCCGCGCACGAATCTATCACGCAGCAAGCTGAGCCCAACTCCTCAACAAAAAGGCGGACCTGGGGTCCGCCTTTTTGTTGAAGAACATGTTCACGATCTTGCGCGAAGATGTGCGGGATGCGGATCGGGATGGACTGCCAGGGGGCGCCCGAATACCCGCGAGGAGATCGTCAACACGTTCTCAATGCTCTCCGACTTTGATCTTTACAGGTCGCCAGGCCCACATGCCATATGCGCGTATAGCCCCTTCGGGCAAGGGGTCAGGTGCCACAAAAACCTCAATGATCCGGGCGGTTGACAGCTCTTCCTCGTGAATCCAGGGGCTGTACTGCAGATTGCGCTCCACAAAGACACGTGGCCGCTCGGGCAGGTCCATCGCGATACGCCCGGCCAGGGCCTGAGGGCCGATGATGATGTCGATGGGCCCGCCCAGTGCCTTGTGCGCCGCGGGTGCAATGCCTTCGACAATCTTGTCCACCGGTATATGGTTCTGATGGGTGCTCTTGTAGCCCGAAAGCCCCATGGGTGACGCCAGCCAGAACTGCACCAACAGCAGCAACTGAAGAACACCGAAAGTCATCCATGCGGCACGCAGGCGCCCTGTTCCACCCCAGCCCTGAGGGGAGCGCACCAATTCCATGACAGCGGGCACGCACAGGAACATGAAAGCTGTGCCCCACTGCAAGTGCAGATAGGAGCCCGTGAACAGGCACAGCGCCAGAATGGCCAGCAGCGGCACCCAGCCCCAGAGCAGCCAGAATTCGCGTAGCAGCTTGTCTTCATCGGCTGGCTCCTGAACAGGCTCGGCCTGCTCAGCCTCCTTGCGCCCCCACCAGAAAGCCGCACCCAACACCATCCAGGCAGGCATGCAGCGGTTGAAGATCCAGTCCACCGCAAACTTCCAGGACATGTTGATGCGAGCAACCGCATCCAGATGCAAGCCCAAGGAAGTGCGCTCTGCGTAATGCATGGGCATCCAGTCATGGGTGGTCAGCCAGTACAGATGGGGGGACAACACCAACAAGCCGATGACGGCAGCCAGTGCCGCCCCCTTGACATGTACCGGGTTCTTCCAGGCTGCTATGCGCAGCCACCACAGGCCAATTACGCCCAGCGCCAGCACATATTGATATTTGCTGAGCATGCCCAGGCCTGACACCAGTCCCAGCAAGGCCCAACCCGCCAGCGACGGTTTCTGCGTGACACGCCAGGTCAAGGCCACGGCCATGGAGATCCACAGCATCATCACGACATTGTGGTTGTAGTAGTACAGCCGCCCACTGTAGAAAGTGATGCTCAGCGCTGCCAGTACACCCACTGTGGCGTAGGCCCTGCCCCGCATGTCACAGAGCAGCTTCCAGAAAATGGCCAGCGAGCCCAGGGTGAGTACCCCTCCCAGCACATAGGTCAGTCCGATGGACGGGCCAAAGATCGTGGCTGCAGCGGCCATGATCCAGGTCGGCATGGGCGGATGCTTGAAATAGCCGAGCTCCAGTGAACGAATCCAGATCAGCTGCTCCACGTTATCGCCAGGCGCAGCCAATGCCGTGATCCAGTAGCTGGCCAGCCAGATCACACCATAGACGACCAGCAATACCGTCAAGGCACGGCCGGTCAGAACAAAAGATTTGCGTTGCGCAACAGTCATCAGCAATCGATAAAAAGAACGAAGAAAGAGCCCTGGGCCGCGAGTATAGCCACGCATCTTTTATGCAACACGGACTGTTACTCAAACTAAAACCCTCTCAAGACTTGAGAAAATCAACCGTATGACAGCCTTTCACGCCGAATATGCGCCAGCAGCTCCGCCCGCTCAGTTACCACGCCAGGCTCTGCGGCTCAGCTGTGTCGTCCCGGCCTATAACGAGCAAGCGAATATCGAAGAATTTCTGCGCTCATTGGTCCAGACCGTGGAGACATTGACCCCCGACTACGAAATCATCGTGGTCAATGACGGCAGCCGTGACAACACCCATGCATTGAGCATGCAGCTGGCACAAGAGCTGCCGCTGCGTTATCTCGCGCTCTCTCGCAATTTCGGCAAGGAAGCCGCTCTGTCGGCAGGCATAGACCACGCGCGTGGCAATGCCGTGCTGCTGATTGACGCCGATTTTCAGCACCCACTGGAAATGCTCGGTGAAATGCATGCGCTTTGGCAGTCCGGCTATCAGATGGTCTATGGCGTCATCGCCGATCGCGGTGCGGAAAGCAGTGCCAAGCGCGTGGGCACCAACCTGTTTTACCGCGTGATGAACTCAGGCAGCACGGTCAAGATGCCTCCGAACGCAGGCGATTTCCGCTGGATGGACCGCAAGGTAGTCGATGCGCTCAAGGCTCTGCCTGAGAACAACCGCTTCATGAAAGGCTTGTACGCCTGGGTCGGATTCAAGACCGTGGCCCTGCCCTTCGTCCCCAAGGACCGCGCCGCAGGCAGCTCCAGTTTCAATCTGCGCCGTCTGGGCTCACTGGCGCTGCTGGGACTGACCTCCTTCACCACCCTGCCCCTACGTATCTGGAGCATGGTGGGTGCCGGCATTTCCCTGCTGGCACTGGCCTATGGCCTGTGGATTGCCATAGAGGCCCTGTTCTTTGGCAACCCACTGCGAGGCTGGCCCACGCTGGCCGCCAGCATCATGCTGTTCTCGGGCGTGCAACTGCTATCCATAGGCATCTTGGGCGAGTACATCGGCCGCATCTACGAGGAAGTCAAGCGCCGCCCCATTTATCTGGTAGCCCATGACGAAGACCACAGCCCTCTGCGTGAACGTGAGCCATCGTGATGGCGAAGTTGCTTCAAAGGCTGCGCGGCCTGCCACAGCTGCTTCAGTTCGTGCTGGTCGGAGGCTCGGCAGCGGCCACGCATCTGGCCGTGGTCGGCCTGCTGGTTTCACTGCTGGACATGCCGCCCCTGGCGGCCAATGTGCTGGCGTTTCTGGTGGCTTTTGTCGTCAGCTACAACGGTCACGCGCTGTTCACATTTTCGGCAGCCAGGGCCAGAGGCTGGCCGGTGGTGGCCAGATTCTTCGCTGTGGCCTGTCTGTCCTTTGTCGCCAATGAGCTGCTGTACTACATCGCCCTGAACTGGCTGCACTGGCATTACTTCTGGAGTCTGGCCGCCGTATTGGTGCTGGTCGCCATCGGCACCTTTGTCATGAGCAAGTTCTGGGCCTTCAAGGCACGCAGCGCCGCATGAATCACATGAACACTACCCGTGCCATCCTGCTGTGCGCCGATGATTACGCCCTGCATCCGCTGGTGGATGACGCCGTGCAGCAACTGACCCTTGCCGGCCGCCTGTCCGCCACCAGTTGCATGACGACTTCGCCTCTCTGGCCACAGGCCGCACTGGCACTGCAGGAACTGCGCCCCCGACTCTCGGTCGGCCTGCACTTCAATCTGACCGAAGACCATGACGGGCAGCACTCCGCACAGGCGCTGGGCACGGTGATCCGTCAGGCCTATGCCCAGCAAATGCCGCAGGAGCTGATGCGCCAGGCCTGGCGCGAACAGCTTGATGCTTTTGAGCAGGCCATGGGCACGCCACCGGACTTTATCGACGGTCACCAGCATGTGCACCAGTTGCCCGGCCTGCGCGCGGCAATGCTGCAAGAGCTGCAATCGCGCTATGCCGCGCGCGAGATGCCCTGGGTTCGCTCCACGGCCCCGGCCGCAGGTCTGTGGCGCAGTCCCAAGGCCGCCATCATTGCTTTGCTGGGCGGCTGGACCACCAGCAGACGGTTGCGCCATGCAGATATTCCCATGAACCATGGCTTTGGCGGCGTCTATGGCTTTGACGCCCCTGACACCGCCAGCTACGGCAGGCAGATGGCCACCTGGCTGCCGCATATGAAGGCAGGTGGCCTGCTGATGTGCCACCCGGCCAGCGGCGTGGTGGAGGGCGACGCCATAGGCGGGCAGCGCCCCGTGGAATTCGACTATCTGATGTCCGAAGCCTTTGGCGAGCTGCTGCAGCACACCGGCTGCCATATCCATCAGGGCCCCATCAAGCTAGGCTAGGACTTCTGCGCCCGCATCTGGGCCACCACGCGCTCGAAGACGCGCCAGAAGGCGGCGTCCTGCGTGGTCGCGAAATTGATGCGCATGCAGGTGCTCGATCCTCGACTGGCATGGAACATGGCGCCGGGGGCAATCATGTAGCCCTCGTCCAGCAGCAACTGGGTCAGCACCTCGGTATCCACACCGGTATCCACCCAGCCGAACATGCCTGCGGGCTCGGCCACAAAACGACAGCCGGCGGCCTGGGCCAGCGCCGCGCTACGCGTGCGCGCCTGGGCCAGATGCTGGCGCAGCCGCTCGGCATGGCGGCGCAGCTGGCCCTGCTCCATGCACAAGGCCAGCGCCTGCTCCATGGGCGTTGGCGTGGACAAGGTGGAGAGCAGCTTGGTATCCAGCAGTCTCTCGATCAGCTCGGACGGCGCGGCCAAATAGCCCAGACGCCAGTTGGGCACCAGCACCTTGGCGAAGCCGCTGATATAGATGCTGCGCTGCAGCCGGTCCAGCACCGTCACGCGCGGCGCATGGTCCGGGGCGATATGGCAGTAGGTGTCGTCCTCCACCACATAAAAGCCATGACGCTGCGCCATCTGCAGCACCTCATGGGCACTGGCCGCGCTCAGGCTGTAGCCCGTGGGGTTGTGCAGCACGCTGACGCTCACATAGAGCTTGGGCGCCATGGTCTCGCAATAGCGCTGCATCACTGCCATGTCCGGCCCCTCGGGCCCGCGCGGCACCGGCAGCACGCGCATGCCCATGGCGGCCAGACGCGCATATTCCACGGCCCAGCCAGGTTCCTCCACCATCACCGGATCGCCGGGCTGCAGCAGGGCCCGGCTGACGATGTCCAGCGCCTGCGTCGCGCCCATGGTGGTGATGATCTGGCTGGGAGAGGCCGCAATGCCTATGCGCTGCATGCGCCGGGACAGCGCCTCGCGCAAGCTGCTGTCCCCCATGGGCTCGCCATAACGGACCAGAGTCTCACGCAGCGCCGGGCCGCTGGTGACCTTGCGCATGGCGGCCACCAGAAAACCCGCGTCCAGCCATTCGGCGGGCAGCACACCCGCGCCGGGCTGAGGCTTGCCAGCCACACTTTCCACAAACATGCCGCGGATCAGCATGGTGGCGTTGATGCGTGTACCTGGCGCGATGCCTACGGGAGTATCGACTGCTCTGCCATTGATAGCTGCCTGCGGTTTACCTTCATTGGTTTGAAGCGGATTTTGTGCAAAATCCCGCACAAAAAATCCACGCTGTGGCCTCGCCTCCACCAAACCCTGCGCCTGCAGCAAGTCATAAGCAGCCACCACGGTATAGGGGCTCACGTTCTGCTGGCGCGCACATTCACGCACCGAAGGCAGACGCGCTCCGGCAGGCAGCAAGCGCATGCGTATGCGCTCGGCCAGACGTTCTGCAAGCTGCTGGGTCAGAGTCAGCGCGGCCTGACGTGACAGGGAAATGGACATGAGAAACGATCAGGATGAACTGTATTGAGCTACAGGCCAATACAGAAGCAAGAATTGTGAGCCTGTCTGTATAGGTACTGTAATGGTCTCAAGCGTATATTGAATCCATCAACCTCGCTTGGCCGCCCTCTACACAGGACTTTGGCCGCGGTTCATCGCCCACCGGCAGCAGACCACATCGTCGCAATTGCCCAGCAGCCCACATTGGCAAGCAGGCAGCGACACAATAAGCCCACCGCTGGTGCACACTGACAGCGCTATCCGCGCCGCCGCTGCTGCTCAAGAAGCCATGCGCTTTCGCCAGCACATGCCCTACAACGGCGTGAGACCGCACATTGGCCAGCCCCGCCGGGGCTGGCAACGTAGAGATCGAGACCTGTTTTATGACAACCTGGACGCTGGCAGAACGTGCTGCCAAGATGAATTCCTCCGCCATCCGCGAAATCCTCAAGCTGACCGACCGCCCCGGCATCATCAGCATGGCTGGTGGCCTTCCCTCCCCCAAGGCCTTCCCCCTGGATGCGTTCACCGAGGCCTGCCAGGCCGTGATGCAGCGCGATGGCGCCGCAGCCCTGCAGTACTCCACCACCGAAGGCTTTGCCCCGCTGCGTCAGGCGATCGCCGACTTCCTGCCCTGGAACGTCGATCCCGAGCAGATCCTGATCACCACCGGCAGCCAGCAGGCGCTGGACCTGATCGGCAAGGTGTTCCTGGACAAGGGCAGCCGTCTGCTGGTCGAAAAGCCTACCTACCTCGGCGCCCTGCAGGCGTTCACTCCCATGGAGCCCGTGGCCGTGGGCGTGGACAGCGACGATGAAGGCATGCTGATTGACGCCTTCGCTGCCCAGGTCGGCAGCGGCGCCGACAAGGCCCGCTTGGCCTATGTGCTACCCAACTTCCAGAACCCCACCGGCCGTACCATGAGTGATGCGCGCCGCCAGGCTCTGGTCGAAAAGGCCAGGGAACTGGACATCCCCCTGATCGAGGACAACCCCTACGGCGACCTCTGGTACGAGCAAGAGCCTCCTCTTCCCCTGGCCGCACGCAACCCCGAGGGCGTGATCTATATGGGCTCGTTCTCCAAGGTGCTGGCCCCCGGCCTGCGCATCGGTTTCATCGTCGCGCCCAAGTCCGTCTATGGCAAGCTCACCCAGGCCAAGCAGGCTGCCGACCTGCACACCCCCAGCTTCAACCAGCGCGTGGTGGCCGAAGTCATCAAGGACGGTTTCCTGGACCGCCATGTGCCCACCATCCGCGCCATGTACAAGGCCCAGCGCGATGTGATGCTGATGGCTCTGGAGCGCGAGATGGCTGGCCTCGACGTGAAGTGGACGCGCCCCGTGGGCGGCATGTTCCTCTGGGTCAAGCTGCCCGCAGGCATGGATGCCCAGGCCCTGCTGGCCAAGGCCGTGGAACGCAATATGGCTTTTGTGCCCGGCGCGCCCTTCTACGCCGGCGATGCGCAGAACAACACGCTGCGCCTGTCGTATGTGACGGTGTCCGCCGAGCAGATAAATATTGGCATTGCTGCTCTGGCTGACGCTATTCGCAGCAGCACCCCCTGAGGCGCTTTCGCGCCTAGGCGGCCCCGCCTTCCCCCTCTCTCTACGCGCTTTGCGCTAAGGGAGAGGGACGACGCCATCGCCGCAAGGCGGCTCTTGCTCGGTGTCTCTGAGCCTCCATGGCATATGGAATGCCTCATCAACCGGCGCTGCGCCGGTTTTTCTTTTTGCCGACAATCGCTGCCCATGTCTGCCCCTGCTTCCCACACCGCTCTTTCCCGTCCTTACATGACCGTGGACGTATTCACGCAAAACGCGCTGCTCGGCAACCCCGTGGCCGTGGTGCTGGGCGCCGATGGTTTGAGCGATGCACAAATGCAGGCCTTTGCGCGCTGGACCAATCTGTCGGAAACCACTTTTGTGCTGCAGCCCACGCCCGAGGGGCTGGCTGCGGGCGCCGACTACCAGCTGCGTATCTTCACGCCCGCAGGCGAGCTGGCTTTTGCCGGCCACCCGACGCTGGGCAGTTGCCATGCCTGGCTGTCCCAGGGCGGCCAGCCGCGCAACCCCGAGCAGGTGCTGCAGGAATGCAAGAAAGGGCTGATACCCATTACTGCAAGTGCGCAAAGCGCTCTGTTTTTTGAAGCACCCTCATTGGACTCTCAGGCAGTGACGGAAGCCGAGCTGGCCCCTGTGCTGCAGGCCCTGGGCCTTGAGCGTGAGCAGCTGCTGATGGCGCGCCGTCTCTACAACGGTTCTTCCTGGCTGGGCCTGTTGCTGGACCACCCCGATACGGTGCTGGCGGTGGAACCAGACTTTGGCACGCTCAAAAAGCTGGGTGCCAAGGCCGGCCTGGCTGCCATTTATGAGGCTGAAGACGATGCCCCGCTGATCGGTCGCTCCAGCCGCGAAGCGCGTGCCTTTGCCAAGCAGGCCGAGGAAGCCGCACAGGCCAAGGCTACTGCCGCCCAGCCACGCCTGGAAGTGCGCGCCCTGATCGGAGAAACCACCAGTGAAGACCCGGTGACTGGCAGCCTCAATGCAGCGCTGGCCCAATGGCTGACAGGCGAGGGTCTGCTGCTGACGCCCTATATTGCAGCCCAGGGCGTGTGCGTGGGTCGCGACGGGCAGGTCCATGTGCAGACAGCAGCCAACGGCAAGCTCTGGGTGGGCGGCCACACCGTGACCGTCACCTCGGGCCGCGTCCTGCTCTAAACCTCAGAACCAGCTCAGAGCTGAACCGGCGTCATCCGGCAAATCTGGTCGGCCATGGTTTCTGCCTCCTGCGCGTTGTGCGTCACCAAAATGGCGGTCTGCCCGGCAGCACGCAGAATGTCACGCACTTCGACGGTCAATCTCTCCCGTGTGACGGCGTCCAGATTGGAAAAAGGCTCGTCAAGCAACAGCAGCGCCGGAGACGGCGCAAGAGCCCGCGCCAGCGCCACGCGCTGCTGCTGGCCACCGGAGAGCTCGTGCGGAAACTTGCTGCCTGAACTCGCCAGCCCCACCACGGCCAGCAGCTCCCGCACACGCTGATCGCGCTCGACCCTGGTGCTGCGGCGCAGCCCAAAGCCCACGTTCTGTGCGGCCGTCAGATGGGGAAACAGGCCGTATTCCTGAAACATCATGCCCACATGGCGCTGTTCGGGCGGCAGATGAGTTTTAGGGCCGGAAAGCAGCCGCTCGCCCAGATGGATGCTGCCCGCGCGCACGGGCTCAAAGCCCGCGATGGCGCGCAGCACCGAAGTCTTGCCGCAGCCCGATGGCCCCAGCAGGCTGGCGATATGACCTGCGGGCACTTGCAGGTCAAAGCTCTGCAGCACGGTGTGAAAGCCCTGAGGCGATTCGTAGCCCAGATGCAGCTGTGCAATTTGTAGAGAGGCAGTCATGCAATCACTTCATATTCAATAGCTGCTTGCGCAATACCAGAAAGCGCTTGAGGCCGATTTCATCTTAATTTTTTGCGACAGACAGCTGGGTACGCGCCAGCAGCATGACGGGAACCAGCCCCGCCACCACAATGCACAGCGCGGCAATCGCGCCTTCTTCATAGGTGCCGCGAGCGGCTTCGGCATAGAGCCAGGTGGCCAGGGTATCGAAATCCGCCGGGCGCAGCAGCAAGGTGGCAGGCAGCTCCTTCATCGCGTCGACAAACACCAGCATGGCACTGGTGGCCATGGCGGGGCGCAGCAGCGGCAGATGTACGCGGCGCAGCGTGCCGAGGCGCCCTTCGCCCAGCAGGCGCGAGGCCTGCTCCAGCGTCGGCGGAATACGCACCAGACCGGCCTCGATTGCGCCCACGGGCATGACCAGAAAGCGAATCACGCAGGCAGCCACCAACACAATGCCCTGCCCCATCAGCGGCAGGCCGTCCATGCCGAAAAGCTGTGCCAGCCCGGCGTCGAATGCCAGCGCCGGCGTCAGCAGTCCGATAGCCAGCACCGTGCCGGGCACGGCATAGCCCAGCGCCGCCAGTTGCGCCTGCCAGCGCGAAGACGCACGCGTGCTGATGCTGGTGCGCGTGGCCCAGGCCACGACAAGACCCGCGGCCACCGCGATCACGGTCACCCCCAGTGCCAGCCCCAGCGTATTGAGCAGGCTGGACAGCAGGCCTGCCGAGATACCCGAGCCCTGCGCAAAGCGCTTGGCACTTTCCCAGCCCAGATAGGCAGCGGGGGCCGCAAAGCCGATGAGCACGGGCACGCTGCAGAACAGCGTGGCCAGCCAGCCCGTCTGCGCCGGCAGACGGTGCGGCTCCATCGCGCGCATGCGCTGGGCCGAGCCAAAGCGCTGGCGGCTGCGGCCTTGGCGCTCCAGCCAGACAAGCGCCACCACGGCCAGCAGCATGGAGCAGGCGATCTGCGCCGCCCCGGCCAAATCGGAGCGTGTGACCCAGGTGGTGTAAATCGACACCGTGAGCGTATGCACGCCCAGGAATTCGGAGGCGCCAATGTCGTTGAGCGTCTCCAGCAATGCCAGGCTCAGGCCCACCGCCAGCGCGGGCCGCGCCATGGGAAGGGCCACGCGCCAGAAAGCGCCCCAGCGCGTCTCGCCCAGCGAGCGCGCCGCCTCCATCAGGTGTGCAGGCTGGGTCATGAACATGGCCCGCGCCGTCATATAGACATAGGGGTAGAGCGTGAAGCCCAGCACAAAGATCGCACCGCCCATGGAACGCAGATCGGGCAGCCGCCACTGGCGCGGACTGTCATAGCCCAGCAACCAGCGCAGCGCGCCCTGCACCGGACCAATGGGGTGCAGCAAGTCCAGATAGGCAAAGGCCACGATATAGGCCGGCATGGCCAGTGGCAGCAGCAGCGCCCAGTGCAGCCAGCGCCGCCCCGGAAAGTCATAGGCCGTCACCAGCCAGGCGCAGCCCGCGCCGACCACCAGCACCAACAGGCCTACTCCGCCCAGCAACCAGGCCGTATTGGCAGCGGCATCGGGCAGCACATAGCGCACCAGATCCTGCCAGTGCGAAAAATCGGCCCCCAGAGCCAGCCAGGCCAGCGAGGCAATGGGCGCAAACACCCCCAGCGCAATCAACCAGCTTGCACCCTGCCACACCGGACCTACAGGCCTGAGCCCTGAACGAAGAAAAGACAACATCAACTGCGCAAGAAAAACGGCCGCACCCAGAAAACCAAAAAGCTGCGCCCCATGCAAAGGACGCAGCATTCAAACCAAACCCAACCAGCAAAAAGCCACATTCAAGGCGTGACACTCAAGCAAGCATGCCCAAAAAGCGAGACAGCGAGCAAGGGCCGCCCCGCAGCGAGGCTGTCGTCCCCTCCCCTAGCGCGCAGCGCGTAGAGAGAGGGGAAGCGGCGGTGCCGCTCAGGGGAGCTTATTTATCAAACCCGACCTTATCCACCAGCAAGCTGGCCGCCTTGCGATGCTTGGCAATCTCGGTCAGCGGCAGCGGGTCGATCTTGATCTCGCCAATGCTCTGGGCCACCACGGGGTCCAGCGCCACGCCCTTGCGCACGGGGTGCTCGTAGTTGGCCTGGGCGTACATATTCTGGGCCGACTCGGACACAAGGAACTCCAGCAGCTTCACGGCGCCGGCGCCATTGGGTGCGTGCTTGGCCACCGAGGCGCCACTGATATTGATGTGCGTGCCGCTCTTGGGGTCTGCAAACGTGGGCTTGACGACCTTGATGGCATCACCCCACTTGCGGGCATCCGTGCCTTCCTTGGCCGCTTTCATATGGCCCACGTAATAGGTGTTGGCCAGGCCCACATCGCAGATGCCGCCCAGAATGTCGCGCGCCACATCGCGGTCGCCGCCCGTGGCCTTGCGTGCCAGATTGGCCTTGACGCCCTTGAGCCACTGCTCGGTCTTGGCTTCGCCGTCATGGGCAATCATGGCGGCAATCAGCGCCGTGCTGTAGGGGTGCTGACCGGCGCGGCTGCAGACCTTGCCCTTGAACTGGGGCTTGGCCAGATCTTCGTAGCGGAAAGCGCCAATCTTCATGTCTTTCTCGGCATACAGCACACGGGCGCGCATGGACAGCGCAAACCACTGGTTATCTGCGGCTCGCAGCTGGGCAGGAATGGCTGCCTCCAGAGCCGCCGACTTGACGGGCTGGGTCACGCCGCCGTCCACCAGATCCAGCAGATTGCCGATATCCACGGTCATCAGCACGTCGGCGGGGGAGCGCTGGCCCTCGGCCTTGACGCGCTCCAGCAGGCCGTCCTTGACGAAGACGGTCTTCACGCCGATCTGGGTCTGGGCGGTAAAGGCCGACAGCAGCGGCTGGATCAGCGCAGGCTCTCGCGTGGTGTAGAGGGTGATCTCATCCTGCGCGGCATGTGCAGAAGTCAGCGAAGCACACAGGCTGGCAACGGCGGCCAGTGCAAACAAGGGTCGTCGAAACATGAAGTCTCCAGAAGGTGGCAGAAAAGCGCACAAAAAAAACACGCCCCGTCACACACCCCTGAACCACACCGCCGCTGCTCGGCAGCGAAGTGGTGGTTCATGGGATGACCAACGGAGCGTGATGTTATGTTTTTGAGAATAGCTCTCAGTTATCTTAACCTCTCTTGAAGCGGCTTCACTCAGGCATACCAGACACGATCTACGGCAATTGCTGCTGTCGCCCAAGCGCCATCAGGTCGCCCTCATGACAGCGCCGGGCAAAACCGCCGCAACACAATCCGCCCCATGGGAACCCTCTACCTTGTGCGCCACGGCCAGGCCTCGTTTGGCGCTGATGATTACGACCAGCTCAGCGAACGCGGTCAGGCTCAGGCCGTGCGTCTGGGCCAGTACTGGCGCGAGCGCGGGATCAAGTTCGATGCCGTCTATTCGGGCACGCTCAAACGCCACCAGCAGACTCTGGCCGGCATAGCGCAGGGGCTGAGCCAGGAACTCGGCAATTCCAGCTTGCAAAGCCGCCCAGGGCTCAACGAATACGACAGCGAGGCCCTGCTGCGCGCCATCCACCCTGCCCCCCTGCCCAAACCGGATACGCCCGAGCTGTACCGCCACCACTTCCGCCTGCTTTGCGATGCGCTGGCGCAGTGGATGGGCGGCACCATCAGCCCCGAGGGCATGCCGGACTGGGAAAGCTTCTCTGGCGGCGTGCATCAGGTGCTGGAAGAAATACGCCATGCCCACAGCGGCCAGAATGTGCTGCTGGTCAGCAGCGGCGGCCCCATCTCCACGGCAGTGGGCCAGGTGCTGGGCACATCGCCCGAGGTGACGATCGCCCTCAATATGCGGCTGCGCAATATCGCGGTCAGCGAATTCAGCATCAATCCCAAGCGGCTGATGCTGCAGACCTTCAACACCCTCAACCATCTGGACACCGACGAGCACCGCAGCTGGATCACCAGTGCATGAATGACGGCGAACTTGTGCAGCAGACGCACAGTCTGATACAAGTCCTGCATGCATCAAGTCACGCTCCATCTCGGTGAAACCACGCTGACCCTGACTGCCGGCACCGCACAACGCCTGCTGCCCATTGGCATTTCCACACTGACTCAGGCCTTTGGCCATCGCATGCCCAATGCGCTGGCGCTGGAAAACGCCATTGCCAATGTGGAGGACGCCATCATGCCCGCCGGACAATGGCTTCCGCCCGAGGCCCGGACGCTGGGCAGCCGTGACGCGCTGGTCAGCCAGCTGATCCAGAACGCCACTGGCCTGCCTCACGCACAACACGCCAGCCGTGAAGCCGTGGAGAACCTGTTTTCCGCTCTGACCCGCCAAGCACTACAGCCGGGCTTTCATGAACTGCAGCTGACGCAGTCCGCCGAATCGGCCGCAGCCTTGCTGATATTGCGCGAGGCCATGCACCACTGGAACATGACGGAAGTTATGGCCATCGACAAACAGCCGGGGGACTGAGCCGCACGCCTCGCTATCTTTTTCAGGCATAGCTGGCAGAGCGGTTTTCTGCTGTGTCGCACCCTGGTTTTGCGCCAAACTGTGCTGATTCGGTTTCAGCTACAGAGAGACAAAGACCATGAAGCGTCGCCATTTCACCCAATCCCTGATCAGCGCTGCAGCGGGGGCTGCCTTGCTGACGGGACTGACCGCCACCGCCCAGGCCGAAGGCCTGTCCAGCCGCCCCATCCGCATCGTCGTGCCTTTTGGCGCAGGCGGTGTGGCCGACGTCACGGCCCGCGTTGTGGCCCAGCAACTCTCCACCCAGCTCGGCCAGCCCGTGGTCATCGACAACAAGCCCAGCGCCGGGGGCATTGTGGCGGCCGATACCGTGGCCAAGTCAGCGCCCGACGGCCATACGCTGTTTCTGATGTCCAACGGCAGCGCCGTCACGGCCAACCTGTTCAACCACCTGCCCTTCGACATGGTCAAGGACCTGACGCCGATCTCCACCCTGGGATATTTCGACATCGGCGTCATCACCGACGCAAAGTCACCGTTCAAGAATCTGGGCGAGCTGATCAGCTACGCCAAGGCCAACCCCGGCAAGCTGAATCTGGGCAGCATCAATGTGGGCAGCACCCAGCATCTGGCGGCCGAGCTGTTCAAGACCACAGCCGGCATTGACGCGCAGATCGTGCCCTTCAACGGCACACCTGCCGTGGTGACAGCCCTGCGCGGCAAGCAGGTCGATGCGGCCGTGGAAATCCTCACGCCCATCATGGGCCAGATCAATTCCAAGGCCGTGAACCTGCTGGCCGTTACCGGCGAGAAGCGCTCGCCGCTGCTACCCCATGTGCCCACGGCCCAGGAATCGGGCGTCAAGGGCTTTGTGGCTTCCTCCTGGAATGCGCTGGCCGCACCGTCCAAGACTCCGGTAGCCGTCATCGCCCGCCTGAATCAGGAAATCAACGCCGCTGTCAACCATCCCGAAGTCGCCAAAAAGCTGCGCGAACTCAATGTGCAGGCCCAGGCCAGCACGCCCGAGCAGACGGCCAAGTTGCTGCAGTCGGAAATCAAGCGCTGGGGCGATGTGATCACTGTCGCCAAAATCCCGAAGCAGTGATGTCAGTGACTATGCTTTCAGTAGCTATTTGCGCTGGACAGCATTGAGTTTCAACATAAAACAGCCTGATTAGCGACATAAGTCAGGTTCGGCCTTGATAAACGCCCCGGCAGAGGCCATCTATCTACCAGCCCTTCATCACCTGAGGAGTGCGGTATGTCCATGAACACCATTCAGTTCCA
>JAITLR010000030.1 GCA_031277805.1 Comamonas sp.
GGCAGCAACTGCTCCACCACCGATTCCTGCTTCATGGTGTTGATGAACTTGGTGTAGCTCAGGTACACCGCGCTCAGCTTGCCCGCTGCGTACGCATCGAGCAGCACCTTCACAGGGCCGATCAGCTTTTCCAGATGGGGCGTATCGCCCAGACCCGTCGCGTGCGAAACCACCTTGGCGCCGACACGGTTCAGAAAGCCCAGACCCTTGTTGCCAATGGCCACCGCTTCTGCCGACACGCCTTGATCCTGCAGCTCCCGCAGCTTGGCCGTGACAGCACGCAACACGTTGGTGTTCATGCCGCCGCACAACCCCTTGTCCGTCGTCACAACGATGACGCCGGCAGTCTTGGCATCACCGTTCACTTGCATGAACGGGTGCACGTACTCGGGGTTGGCTTGGCCAAGATGGACTGCAATGTTGCGGATCTTTTCGCTGTACGGGCGTGCAGCCAGCATCCGTTCCTGCGCCTTGCGCATCTTGGATGCGGCCACCATTTCCATGGCTTTGGTGATCTTCTTGGTGTTTTCCACCGATTTGATCTTGCCGCGTATTTCCTTACCTGCTGCCATGATGACTCCTCGCCAGTATTAAGCGAAGGACTTCTTGAATGCAGTAATGGCTGCAGTCAGTTCAGCTTCGTCCTTGCCTTCCTTGTCGAAAGCACGCTTTTCGTTCAGACGGTCCAGCAGAGCGCCGTGGCTGGTCTTCAGGAACTGGTGCAGACCAGACTCGAAGGGCAGCACTTGCTTGACTTCGATGTCGTCCATGTAGCCCTTGTTCACTGCGAACAGCGAAGAAGCCATCAGAGCGGTCGACAGAGGAGAATACTGAGCCTGCTTGAGCAGTTCGGTCACGCGGGCACCACGGTCCAGCTGCTTGCGGGTTGCTTCGTCCAGGTCGGAAGCGAACTGCGCGAAGGCAGCCAGTTCACGGTACTGAGCCAGGTCGGTACGGATACCGCCGGACAGGCCCTTCACCACCTTGGTCTGAGCGGAACCACCCACGCGGGACACCGAGATACCGGCGTTAATAGCGGGACGGATACCGGCATTGAACAGGCTGGTTTCCAGGAAGATCTGGCCGTCAGTAATCGAAATCACGTTCGTGGGAACGAAAGCGGACACGTCGCCAGCTTGTGTTTCGATGATAGGCAGAGCGGTCAGAGAACCGGTCTTGCCCTTGACTTCACCCTTGGTGAAGGCTTCGACGTAGTCGGCGTTCACGCGAGCGGCACGCTCCAGCAGACGGCTGTGGAGATAGAACACGTCGCCAGGGAAAGCTTCACGTCCTGGTGGGCGGCGCAGCAGCAGCGACACTTGACGGTAAGCCACAGCTTGCTTGGACAGATCGTCATAAACGATCAGAGCATCTTCACCGCGATCGCGGAAGTACTCGCCCATCGTGCAGCCGGAGTAGGCCGACACGTACTGCATGGCAGCCGATTCGGAAGCGGTCGCAGCCACGACGATGGTGTATTCCATCGCGCCAGCTTGTTCCAGAGCGCGCACCACGTTCTTGATCGAAGAAGCCTTCTGACCAATAGCCACGTAGATGCAGGTAACGCCTTGACCCTTCTGGTTGATGATGGCGTCGATGGCCACGGCAGTCTTGCCGGTCTGACGGTCACCAATGATCAGTTCGCGCTGACCACGGCCCACGGGAACCATGGAGTCGATGGACTTGATACCGGTTTGCAGAGGCTGATCCACGGATTGACGTGCGATCACACCAGGAGCAACCTTTTCGATCACGTCCGTCATCTTGGCGTTGATGGGGCCCTTGCCGTCGATAGGCTGACCCAGGGCGTTCACCACGCGGCCCACCAGTTCGGGGCCCACGGGCACTTCCAGAATACGGCCGGTGCACTTGACGGTGTTGCCTTCTGCGATGTGCTCGTAAGCACCCAGAATCACGGCGCCCACGGAGTCACGCTCCAGGTTCAGAGCCAGACCGAATGTAGGCTGACCATCGGCACCTGCGGGGAATTCCAGCATTTCGCCGGCCATCACGTCCGACAGGCCGTGCACACGCACGATACCGTCAGTCACCGACACCACGGTGCCTTGGTTACGGACGTCAGTGCTAGCAGCCAGCCCTTCGATGCGGCTCTTGATCAGTTCAGAAATTTCTGCGGGATTGAGTTGCATGACTCTTTCCTTCTTTCTTGTGTGTTAGCCGAGACCTCAAGCGCATTACGCGGTGAGGGCCGCTTTCATTTGTTCCAGACGGGCCTTGACGGAGGTGTCCAGCACCTCGTCGCCCACCACGACGCGAACGCCACCGATCAGCGATTCATCGAGCTTCACGGTGAGATTCAGCTTGCGGCCAAAGCGCTTTTCCAGCGTGGCGCCAAGCTCGGCCAGCGCTGCATCCGCAATGGGGAAAGCGCTGTACACCACGGCATCCGAAGAGCCGCTCTTGCTGTTCACGAGGCTGCGGAACTGGGCTGCCACTTCAGGCAGCGCGTCCAGACGGCCGTTTTCGAGGACCACACGCAGAAAATTGCGTGCAGACTCGGGCAATGCCGACTTGGCCACACCCGTAATGAGATCGAACACTTGCGTGCCGCTCACATTCGGATTACCGGCCAGTTGGCGCAATTGCGGATTGGCGGCAATCGCCGCCAATTCCTCCACCCAAGCGACACTGTTGTTCAAATCCGCACCTTGATCGGCGCAGGTTTTGAACAATGCTTCGGCGTAAGGGCGGGCAATGGTGGCGAGTTCTGCCATTTTTTGCGCTCCTTACAGCTCTGTCTTCAGGCGGTTCAGCAGATCAGCGTGGACACCGGCATTGACTTCCTTCTTCAGGATCTGCTCGGCGCCCTTGACAGCCAACGTTGCCACTTGCTCACGCAGGGCTTCACGGGCAGCAATGGCTTGCTGTTCAGCTTCAGCGCGGGCAGCAGCAACAATCTTGTTGCCTTCTTCTGTCGCGCGGGCTTTGGCCTCTTCAATGATGGCCTGTGCACGACGTTCGGCGTCCGCAAGCCGCGAAGCTGTTTCGTTGCGCGTCTGGGACAGTTCTGCTTCAACGCGCTTGTTCACAGCGGTCAACTCAGACTTGGCCTTGTCGGCAGCAGCGAGGCCATCGGCGATTTTCTGGGCTCGCTCATCCAGTGCCTTCGCGATCGGGGGCCACACGAACTTCATCGTGAACAGCGCCAGAACCAGGAAAACACCAAGCTGAACGAACAGGGTCGCGTTAATACTCACGGCAACACCTTTCTATTTAGGGCGTTGAACGGAGCTTAGGCAACCAGTTGGAAGGGGTTGGCGAAGGCGAACAGCAGAGCGATAGCCACACCGATCAGGAAGGCGGCGTCGATCAGACCAGCCAAGATGAACATCTTGGTTTGCAGTTCGTTGATCAGCTCAGGCTGACGTGCCGAGGATTCCAGGAACTTGCCACCCATCAGAGCGATACCGATCGAAGCGCCGATAGCGCCCAGACCAACAATCAGACCACAAGCCAGAGCGACGAGACCGAGAACGTTTTCCATGATGACTCCTAGGGATTAAAGGAAGGTTGAGTGAAATAAAGGATTTCAGTGAGCTTCATGTGCCTGGCCGAGATAAATCAGCGTCAGCATCATGAAAATGAAGGCTTGCAGGGTAATGATCAGGATGTGGAAGATCGCCCAGATCGAACCTGCAATGATGTGCCCCACAGGGAGCAACACACCGGAAAGCGACATGGCAGCCGCACCGCCCATCAAGGCGATCAGACAGAACACCAACTCACCAGCGTACATATTGCCGAACAGTCGCATACCGTGCGAAACCGTCTTGGCAATGTATTCAATGATTTGCATGGCCAGGTTCACAATACCCAGGATCACAGCAAACACGGGATTCTTAGAAGTGCCGAACGGTGCGGTCACCAGTTCGTGAGCCCAGCCGCCCATGCCCTTGATCTTCACGGAGTAGATCAGGCACAGCACCAGCACGCCGGTCGACAGACCCAGGGTGGTGGAGAGGTCGGCTGTAGGCACGACGCGCAGATAGGCATGAGAGTCGCCCTGGGCGCCCTGCCACAGCACGGGCAGCAGGTCCACAGGCAGCATGTCCATGGCGTTCATCGCGAAGATCCAGACGAACACGGTCAGGGCCAGAGGAGCGATGAACTTACGCGATTCGGCGTTGTGAATATTGGCCTTGGCCTGGTTATCCACCATTTCGACCAGCATTTCCACGGCGGCCTGGAAGCGGCCAGGAACGCCGGAAGTCGCCTTGCGAGCGGCCAGCCAGAGGACGAACAGGCACAAGGCGCCCAGAGTCACACTCACGGCAATCGAATCCAGATTGAACACGGAGAAGTCGATGATGGACTTCTGCTTGATGTTCTGGAGGTGTTGCAAGTGGTGGACGATGTATTCACTTGCAGTTGGTGCGTGCGCTTCTGCGGCCATCGGTCAACTTCTCTCAAATATCAATCGGTTTTTGGACATTGGATCGCACCAGCAGTGCCACCCAATACGTTTTCATCACAACAATCAAGCCAACCAGCAACGCCAGCCAGCTCAGGTCAGGTACCAGCTTGGGCGCAGCCGCCAACATGGCGATACACAGCACCAGCTTCACAAGTTCCCAACCGAAAATTCCCGCCATGGCTGCCCCGGCACCTCCCGGCCGCTGACGAACCACGCCTCTTGCAAACAAGGCCGCTGGCAATACCACCGACAAGGCCCCATAGCCTGCCGACCAACCAGCCGCCATACGCCCTGTCACCAGCCATGCCAGCGCTGCGACCACAACTCCCGCTACTGCCTGTACCGCAACAATGCGCCAGACCGAGACCTGCGGGAAGCGTGAACGCCAAGCTGTAGCTTCTTGAGCCGTGAGGGGCTTGAAGTCTTCGACTTCGTCCTCATCCTGGAAATCAGCGGGCATTTTCTGCATGTTTTCTTTCACGCCACTGACCCAGTAAGACTCAGCACTTATCTAGTAACCTGGACAAGACTTTTTTACAAAGCCTCTGATTATAAGTAAAAACCCCCGAGGTTCGATAGGGGTTGATACTGCTATGTGTAAAAGGTCTTTGATGTCTTCTACAGCTTGTCGCCGCAAGCCAACACTTACGACGGACTCTCCTAGAGCGGCGCAAGTGTGCCTCAGTTGAAATCCCTGATTTCCCTGAATGCCCGTCAGCCGCCGGGGGCTTTGGACCGCAGCCCAGCCTCCCGATGCAGTGAATTAAGCCCATGCACCCGGCCCGCACTGCTGTAGCGCACAATCTTTGCCAATGCAGCGCTGTCTCAAGCGCAGTCCAACCTCAGCCAGAACGGGAAAACACCATGAGCGACTCCAACACCAATCCCCCAGCCGTCAACGAGCAAGACCAGCCCGAAGATCCGCGCAAGGATTCGCTGATCGAGTATCCGAGTCTGTTCCCCATCAAGGTCATGGGTGTGCATGACGAACACCTCGTGCACGAGATCACCAAGATCGCCGAGCGATTCGACCCCAGCTTCGACGCCAGCACCATCGAACTGCGCCCCAGCTCGGGCGGAAAATATCTGGGCGTGACGATCACCATCACCGCCACCAGCCGTGAACAACTCGACGATACCTATCGCGCCCTGACCTCTCACCCACTGGTGAAGGTGGTTCTGTGAACCAGGCGCAAGCCGGTACAGCGCAGCCAGTCATTGCACCCGAGCCCATGGACCTGCGCACCCTGGGGCGCACCGGCTATGAGGCGACGGTGGCCGCCATGCAGGAGTTCACACGCACCCGCGACGCGCAAACGCGTGACGAGCTATGGATTTGCGAGCACAGCCCGCACTTCACGCAAGGGCTTGCAGGCAAAAGTGATCACTTGCTGCACCCTGGCGATATCCCGGTGGTGGCCACCAATCGTGGTGGCCAGGTGACCTATCACGGCCCCGGGCAGGTCGTGGCCTATCCGCTGCTCGACCTGCAGCGCCTGGGCTACTTCGTCAAGGAATATGTGTTCCGCCTGGAAGATGCGGTAATCCGCACGCTGGAACACTTCGGCGTGACCGGCCACCGCGTGGCAGGAGCGCCCGGCATTTATGTACGCCTGGATGACCCGCGCAGTCACGCCATGCTGGAGCAGCGTCCTCAACACCGCGAGCCCGGCAGCCCTGCGCCCGAGCCACATTTCGAGGGTCTGGGCAAGATTGCCGCCCTGGGCATCAAAGTGAGCCGTCACAGCACCTACCACGGAGTGGCCCTCAATGTCGATATGGATTTGGAACCTTATTTGCGAATCAACCCTTGCGGATACGCAGGACTGAGAACCGTGGACCTTTCTACAATCGGCGTACAGACAACCTGGGACGAGGCCGCACATGTGCTGGGCCGCCAGCTGAAAGCGCGTCTGACTCCCTGAAGGCAAGATCATGAGCACCAATGAAGTTGTGCGCGAAGCGCAATCCCAAGCCGATTACAACCCGCTGGCCAAGCAGAAGGCGGCAGCCAAGCTCTCGCGCATCCCCGTGAAGGTCGAGCATGCCGAAGTGCTCAAGAAGCCCGAGTGGATCCGCGTCAAGGCCGGCAGCCCCAGCACGCGCTTCTACGAAATCAAGGACATTCTGCGCAAGAACAATCTGCACACGGTCTGCGAGGAAGCCTCCTGCCCCAATATCGGCGAATGCTTCGGCAAGGGCACGGCCACCTTCATGATCATGGGCGACAAGTGCACGCGCCGCTGCCCGTTCTGCGACGTGGGCCACGGCCGCCCCGATCCGCTGGATGTGGACGAGCCTCTGAATCTGGCCCGCACCATCGCTGCGCTGCGCCTGAAGTATGTGGTGATCACCAGTGTGGACCGCGACGATCTGCGCGACGGCGGCTCGGGCCACTTTGTGGAATGCATCAAGAACATCCGCGAACTCTCGCCCGAGACGCAGATCGAGATTCTGGTACCCGACTTCCGCGGCCGCGACGACCGCGCGCTGGAGATCCTCAAGTCGGCACCGCCCGATGTGATGAACCACAACCTGGAAACCGCACCGCGCCTGTACAAGGAAGCGCGCCCCGGTTCCGACTATCAGTTCTCGCTGAACCTGCTCAAGAAGTTCAAGGAACTGCACCCCAGCGTGCCGACCAAGAGCGGCATCATGGTGGGCCTGGGCGAGACGGACGAGGAAATCCTGCAGGTGATGCGCGATATGCGCGCCCACAACATCGACATGCTGACCATCGGCCAGTACCTGGCGCCCACCAACAGCCATCTGCCCGTGCGCCGCTATGTGCATCCCGACACCTTCAAGATGTTCGAGGAAGAGGCCTACAAGATGGGCTTCACCCACGCGGCCGTGGGCGCCATGGTGCGCTCGAGCTACCACGCCGACCAGCAGGCGCATGCCGCCGGCGTTTAAGCACCAGAACACTCAAAGCAAAAGCAGCCCTCGCGGCTGCTTTTTTCATGCTCAAGGTTGGGCCAGATACAGCGTCTTCAGCCAAAGCAGATGGCCGGAGCCATGAGCAGCCCCGCAGTGTTATCGGCAGCTCTTCGGTTTTGCGATCGAGAGGTTGCGGGCTTGGTCCGCACCATCGAGCATGGTGCAAGGCAAAGGCCAGCAAGCGAGCAATGAAAAAAGCTCCTGAATTAGGAGCTTTCAGCGTATTCGAATCAATGATTTCGTTGCATTTTTGCCTGATTAGCGACATAAGTCAGGTTCGGCCTTGATAAACGCCCCGGCAGAGGCCATCTATCTACCAGCCCTTCATCACCTGAGGAGTGCGGTATGTCCATGAACACCATTCAGTTCCA
>JAITLR010000019.1 GCA_031277805.1 Comamonas sp.
ACATCGTGACCGGGGCGTGTGCTCTTGCTGAGGATCACGCCCTTGCTGGTCGAGGACGAGGCATTGCCCATGCCGTCGATCTGCTTGCCATAGGGATCGGGACTGCCCAGGGCGCGCAGAAAAATCGCGTCACGCACGGCGCCTGCCTGCTGGGCCGCTTCTGGCAAGTCCTGCAGTTTGAAGAACACGCCCTTGCTGGTGCCGCCGCGCATGTAGGTGGCGGCAATCTTGATCTGCGGTGCAAACCGCGCTGTCTCTGTCATGGAAATCTCTTGTTTTAATAGCTGCTTGTGCTTGTCAGGATTGCGTTTCAAGCACTTTTTGCTCTTGGGTTTCAGCAAGGAAGTCCTGCGCAAAACGCTGCAGCACGCCACCGGCTTCATAGATGCTGACTTCCTCGGCCGTGTCCAGGCGGCAGAGCACGGGCACTTCGGTGCGTGCACCGGTAGTTCGGTAGATATGCAGCGTGAGTTCGGCGCGGGGCTGGCGCTGGCCGATCACATCAAAGGTCTCGGTGCCGTCCAGGCCCAGTGTGTGGCGTGTGGTGCCGGGCAGGAACTCCAGCGGCAGCACGCCCATGCCGATCAGATTGGTGCGGTGAATGCGCTCAAAGCCTTCGGCAGCTATGGCCTCCACACCGGCCAGACGCACGCCCTTGGCTGCCCAGTCGCGGCTTGATCCCTGACCGTAGTCGGCGCCCGCGATGATGATCAGCGGCTGCTTGCGATCCATATAGGTCTCGATTGCCTCCCACATGCGCATGACCCGGCCTTCGGGCTCGACGCGGGCCAGAGAGCCTTGGGTCACTTTGCCCTCGTCATTCATCACCATTTCATTGAACAGCTTGGGGTTGGCAAAAGTGGCGCGCTGGGCCGTCAGGTGGTCGCCGCGGTGGGTGGCGTAGGAGTTGAAGTCCTCCTCGGGCAGACCCATCTGGTGCAGGTACTCACCGGCGGCGCTGTCCATCATGATGGCGTTGGATGGTGAGAGATGGTCGGTGGTGATGTTGTCGGGCAGTATGGCCAGAGGGCGCATGCCGCGCAGCGTGCGTTCTCCTGCCAGCGCGCCCTCCCAGTAGGGGGGACGGCGGATATAGGTCGATTGAGGGCGCCAGTCGTAGAGAGGCTCCACGCTCTCTCCTTGATCCGCATGAATGGCGAACATCGGCTCGTAGACCTTGCGGAACTGCTCGGGCTGCACAGCGGCCTTGGCCACGGTGTCGATTTCCTCGTCGCTGGGCCAGATGTCCTTGAGGCGGATTTCGCGGCCCTGGAAGATGCCCAGCACATCGTTTTCAATGTCGAAACGGATGGTGCCTGCAATCGCATAGGCCACGACCAGTGGCGGCGAAGCCAGGAAAGCCTGTTTGGCATAGGGGTGGATGCGCCCGTCGAAGTTGCGGTTGCCCGAGAGCACGGCCGTGGTGTAGAGATCGCGCTCAATGATCTCTTGCTGGATGACGGGGTCGAGGGCGCCGCTCATACCGTTGCAGGTGGTGCAGGCAAAGGCGACCACGCCAAAACCCAGGGCTTCGAGGTCGCCCAGCAGGCCCGCCTGTTGCAGATACAGAGGAACGGTCTTGGAGCCAGGGGCCAGCGAGGTCTTGACCCAGGGTTTGCGCGTCAGACCCAGATTGCGAGCATTGCGGGCCAGCAGGCCTGCGGCAATCACATTGCGAGGGTTGCTGGTGTTGGTGCAACTGGTGATGGCAGCAATGATGACGGCGCCATCGGGCATGGCGCCCGGCCTGGCGCCGAGTGTCTGGACCCAGGGACCGGCAATGCCTTTGGCCGCCAATTCGTTGGTTGCCACGCGGGCATGCGGGTTGGACGGGCCGGCCATGCTGCGAACCACACTGGACAGATCGAAGCTCAGCACGCGCTCGTACTCGGCGTGTTCCAGGCTGTCGGCCCAGAGACCTGCCTGCCTGGCATAGGTCTCGACCAGTTGCACCTGTGCAGGTTCCCGGCCTGTGAGGCGCAAGTAGGCGATGGTCTGCTCGTCGATGGCGAACATGGCGGCCGTTGCACCGTATTCGGGGGCCATATTGGAGATGGTGGCGCGATCGCCAATCGTCAGGCTGCGTGCGCCTTCGCCAAAGAATTCCAGATAGGCGCCCACCACTTTTTGCTGGCGCAGGAATTGGGTCAGAGCCAGCACGATGTCGGTGGCCGTGATGCAGCTCTGGCGCTTGCCGGTCAGTTGCACACCAATGATCTCGGGCAGGCGCATCCACGAGGCACGGCCCAGCATCACGTTCTCTGCTTCCAGGCCGCCCACGCCCACGGCGATCACACCCAGTGCGTCCACATGCGGCGTGTGGCTGTCCGTGCCCACCAGGGTGTCGGGATAAGCTTCGCCATTGATAGCGTGGATCACAGGGCTCATGCGCTCCAGATTGATCTGGTGCATGATGCCGTTGCCCGGAGGAATCACCTCCACATTCTTGAACGAGCGCTTGCACCAATCGATGAAGTGAAAGCGATCCTCGTTGCGGCGGTCTTCAATGGCGCGGTTTTTCTCGAAAGCTTCCGGGTCATAGCCACCGCATTCCACAGCCAGCGAATGGTCCACGATCAGCTGCACGGGCACGACGGGGTTGACGGCAGCAGGGTCGCCGCCTTGTTCGGCGATCACATCGCGCAGGCCCGCAAGATCGACCAGCGCCGTCTGGCCCAGGATGTCATGGCAGACCACACGGGCGGGGAACCAGGGGAAGTCGCGTTCGCGCTTGCGCTCCACGATCTGGGTCAGGCATTCGGTGAGGATGGCCGGGTCGCAGCGGCGCACCAGGTTTTCGGCATGCACGCGGCTGGTATAGGGCAGGCTTGCCCAGGCACCGGGGCGTATGGCATCGATGGCAGCCTGCGCATCGAAGTAATACAGAGCAGTCCCGGGCAGAGGGCGGCGATAGATGCCGGGATGAGTATGGGGGGGCAAAGGCTTGCTCATTTTTGTCTTGTGGGGAGGTTCACAAAGCCAGGGCAGGGTGGTGCTCGGGGTTGAGATTGGAAAAGGCGGGGAGCGGGTGTAAGGCGGGGCTGGACCTGTCGTGCAGCTTGCCAGGAGCCAGCTGCAGCCGGGCCAGGGCCACGGCGTGCAGTTGTTGAGTCAGAGCGGTGCTGACGGTATGGGGCTGGTTCTGCAACCTGGCCAGATGGCCGGCCAGCAGTTCGCAAAGTTGTCTGGCTTCCAGCACCTGAGCGGGCGTGAGCCGGGTCACGCTCATGCCGCGCCGGGGCTGGGCGGTCAGCAGGCCTTCGTGGCACAGCAGTTTCATGGCCTCGCGCACGGGGGTGCGGCTCACGCCAAATTCCCGGGCCAGTGCACCATCGTTGATATCGCTGCCAGGAGGCATCTGATGGCTCAGAATGCGCTCGCGCAGTTTGTCGGCAATGGCGATGCACAGCGAATGGGGTTGCATGGTCTGGGCAGTCATGGCGTGTGCGGTGGGTTTACTGTCGTTCGTCGATGGGCACAAACTGCAGATCGTCGGGGCCGGTGTAGTTGGCGCTGGGGCGGATGATCTTGTTGTCCTGGCGCTGCTCGATGATGTGGGCCGCCCAGCCGCTGGTGCGGGCAATCACGAACAGCGGTGTGAACATGGCAGTGGGCACGCCCATCATGTGATAGCTGACGGCGCTGAACCAATCGAGGTTGGGAAACATGTTCTTGACTTCCCACATCACCGATTCCAGTCGTGCAGCGATGTCGTACATCTTGGTACTGCCGGCTTCGTCGGAGAGCTGCTTGGCCACGCCCTTGATGACCACATTGCGCGGGTCGCTGACGGTGTAGACGGGGTGGCCAAAGCCGATCACGACTTCCTTGGCATCCACGCGGCGGCGGATATCGGCCTCGGCCTCGTGAGGGGTGTCATAGCGCTTCTGGATTTCGAAAGCGACTTCGTTGGCGCCGCCATGCTTGGGGCCGCGCAGTGCGCCAATCGCGCCGGTGATGGCAGAGTACATATCGCTGCCCGTGCCAGCCACCACGCGGGCCGTGAAGGTGGATGCATTGAACTCGTGCTCGGCATACAGATTGAGCGAGGTGTGCATGGCGCGTACCCAGCTTTCGGATGGAGCGCTGCCATGCAGCAGGTGCAGAAAGTGACCCCCGATGGAGTCGTCTTCGGTCTCCACCTCGATACGGCGGCCCGAGTTGCTGAAGTGGTACCAGTACAGCAGCATGGATCCCAGCGATGCCATCAGGCGGTCGGCGATGTCGCGGGCACCCGGCAGATTGTGGTCGTCCTTCTCTGGCAGGGCGCAGCCCAGAGCCGAGACGCCGGTACGCATCACATCCATGGGGTGGCTGGCGGCGGGCAGCTGTTCCAGCGCTACCTTCACACTGACGGGCAGGCCGCGCAGGGCCTTGAGTCTGCTCTTGTAGGCCTTGAGTTCGGCGCGGGTAGGTAGCTTGCCATGCACCAGCAGGTGGGCGATTTCCTCGAATTCGCAAACCTCGGCAATGTCCAGGATGTCATAGCCGCGGTAGTGCAGATCGTTGCCGGTTTTGCCAACAGTGCACAGTGCGGTATTGCCGGCCGTCACGCCCGACAGGGCCACGGATTTCTTGGGTTTGAAAGCTCCGCCTGTGGGGCGGGCGGATTGGGCGATGGGTTCGGCCACGGTGCTCATGCAAGTCTCCTCAAATATGGAACAAGCCGATCAAGCCACTGTTTTTTGTCAGCTCTGATCTGCCATACTTCGCAATCTACGCATTTGCATTTCATTGTGATAGGACTGAATTGGCGAATCATTGCGAAGCAAAAAACAGCGATTTTGCAAATTTTGCGAATATCACAACAAGAGAAGAACAAGGAGCAATCAGCATGGCCAAGACTTTCATGGGTGTGCGCCTGCGCAGCTTGCGTGCCGAGCGTGGCATGACCCAGGCCGCACTGGCCCAGGCGCTGGAGCTCTCCCCCAGCTATCTGAACCAGATCGAGCAGGATCAGCGCCCGCTCACCGTGGCCGTGCTGCTCAAGATCCACAAGGTGCTGGGGGTCGATATCCAGCAGTTTTCCGAAGATGAGGAAGCGCGTTTGCTGGCACGGTTGCGCGATGCACTGGCAGCCATGCCTCTGCCCGAGGCCGCCGTGCCTCTGCCTGAGCTGCGCGAAGTTGCATCCAAGCTGCCGCAGTTGGCGCAAGCGTTGCTGGTCATGCACCAGCGCCATCTGGCAGATGCCGAGCGACTTGAGGCGTTGACGGCGCGTTTGGGCGATGGCCGTTCAGAGTTGGGGGAGGGCTATTCCGGGCAGCTGCTGGCTGAGCCTGCACGCCAGATGCCGTTTGAGGCCGTGCGTGACTTTTTCTTTGCCCATCGCAACCACTTTGACGCGCTGGACCGAGCGGCAGAAGCCCTGGCCGTGCAGGCAAGGGAGCAAGTCAGCGCCCAGGGTGGCAGCTTTCAGGAGTGGCTGCAGTTCCGGCTGCAGGCCAGGCACAAGGTGCTGGTATTGCGCAACGGTCATGGTGGAGAGCACAGCCATCGTCGCTTTGATGCGGCCACACGCACGCTTTATGTCGCGCCGCAGCTGCGTCCGGCCCAGCAGGCATTTCAGTTGGCGACCCAGTTGGCATTGCTGGAGTTTGATGCGCTGATTGAAGAGGCACTCCAATCCACCCATTGGCAGGACGATGCCACGCGACGCCTGGCGCGCATGGGCCTGGCCAACTATGTGGCCGGTGCGTTTGTGCTGCCTTATGGCGAATTTCTGCAGGCGGCAGAAAGTCTGCAATACGACATCGATTTGCTGGCACGCCGTTTTGGGGTGGGCTTCGAGACGGTGTGTCACCGCCTGTCGACCTTGCAGCGGGCCGAGGCACCGGGCGTGCCCTTTTTCTTCATTCGTGTGGACAGGGCGGGCAATATCAGCAAGCGGCAATCAGCCACGCACTTTCACTTCTCCAAGACCGGCGGCACCTGCCCGCTCTGGGGGGTGTACGAGGCTTTCACCCAGCCGGGCCGCATCGTGCCGCAACTGGCCAGCATGCCCGACGGGCGCGTTTATCTGTGGATAGCCCGCACCATCAGCCGTGCCGGTCAAGGTTGGGGAGCGCCGGGCAAAACCTTCTCGATAGGCCTGGGCTGCGATCTGCAGCATGCGGCACGGCTGGTGTATTCCAAGGGACTGGATTTACGCAATCTGGATGCGGCAACGCCCATAGGCATGGGTTGCAAGGTGTGCGAGCGCGGCGCCTGCCCGCAGCGCGCCTTCCCGTTTGTGGGCAAGCCGCTGCGCGTCAATGAAAACGAGAGCGGTTTTGTGCCCTATGGCTGATACAGCCTGGCGCGAAGGAGACGGCAGTTGTTGGAACTTTTGATGTGCCAATGCTGATGCAACGCGGCTGGATGAGATGAGGCGAGTCTTATCCCTATAGCTCGCTGATCTGTACTGACGGGGTGACCCTCAGCGCCTCGTCAATCAGCACCCGCATGGCCAGAGCGGAGATGGAAGCATCGTTCAGGTGGTCGACAAAGTAGAAACCATCGGCCTCCAGTGTGAAGTCATAGACTGGCATCTGGCCTGAGGCCACTTCTGATGCGGGCAGCTTGCGTTGCAGCTGTTCTATGCCAAAGCCCAAAGGAACGGGAAAGCGGATCTTGTATTCAATGCCCATAGGCGGATTGTGAGAGATGCAGGCTTGTCGATCAGGCTTCCCGGCGCCGGTAGGCGATATGCGCCAGGGCCTGGAGTGCCTGGGGGTACGGGGCTGCCAGGTGCTCTTCATTCACGGACCATGGGCCTTGCAGGTCGGCCAGCACTTCGGTTGTGGCGATGGAGCCGCCCTCGCGGGCATCTTCGCAAGGCAGGCCGTCATATTCAAAGCGCAGGCGCAGCAGCTGGCAGGCCGCATCGGCTTCTATGGAGGCTTGGCGCAGCTGCGGATGCACGGCGCCCAGCAGTGCCCGCTGCAGCGACAGCAGCAAGAGGCGGCTGTCTACGGTCTGGGCATTAAGCGGCATCAGGCTTTCTTTTCTCGCGGCACGCGACCCATCAGATAGAACTCGGGGTTGGGCGTCATGCCTGCAAAGCTGGCCATGCGATTGGACAGACCAAAGAAGGCCGTAATGGCGGCAATATCCCAGATGTCTTCATCGTCAAAACCGTGGGGGTAGAGCGCTTCGTAGTCGGAATCATCGATTTCATGGCTGCGCTGGCAGACCTTCATTGCAAAGTCCAGCATGGCGCGCTCGCGCGGGCTGATGTCGGCCTTGCGGTAATTGACCGCCACCTGATCGGCAATCAGCGGCTTTTTCTCATAGATACGCAGGATGGCACCATGTGCGACCACGCAGTACAGGCACTGGTTGGCCGCGCTGGTGGTCGTGACGATCATCTCGCGCTCGCCTTTGGTCAGCGATCCTTCTTCCTTGCTCATCAGCGCATCGTGGTAGGCGAAGAAGGCCCGCCATTCGGCCGGGCGGCGCGCAAAGGCCAGAAAGACATTGGGAATGAAGCCCGATTTTTCCTGCACTTCCTGGATGCGCTGCCGGATGTCTTCGGGCAGGCTGTTCAGATCGGGAAAGGGGTAGCGGTTTTTCATGGTGCCTGTCTCCTTGGCTGTCTGCTTGACTGTGTGACTTTTGACAGGCCAAGCATGACATGTGGATAGCCTCCAAAGCTGTCGTTTGTGTTGCAGATGCTGCTGTTTTATGCCTTTTGGCTTGAAACCCTTGTACATGAAGCGCAGGTAGCTATTGAATTCAAAGCATTTGCGGTGCGTTGACCCCGATCAGCAGCATGCCAAGGCCCAGCAGGACACAGCCCAGGCTGCGATCGACCCAGGGGCGAATCGCCTGTACCTTGGGTTGCAGCGCAGGAGCCGAAAAAAAGCAGGCCACCAGCGCAAACCAGACTACATGGGCTGTGGCGATGAAAAGACCGTAGGCCAGCTGCGTGGGCATGGCGATGGTGGGGCCAACGACCTGGGTGAACAGGCTCAGGATGAAGAGGGCCGTCTTGGGGTTGAGTGCATTGGTCAGGAAACCCAGACGAAAAAAAGCGAAGGCCTTGGGGCCGCTGTGCGCCATGCGGGAATGAACTGGCTCCGAATATGGTGTTGCTGGCGCGGCCTGTTCAGGCTGTACGGCGGTAGCACCTGCCTCGCGCCATAAAGCCATGCCCAGCCACACCAGATACGCAGCCCCCGCCCATTTGAGCGCCGTGAACAGCCAGGGCAGGCGCTGCAGCAGCACGCCCAGACCCAGCAAGGTGTGTGTCATATGCACGAGCACGCCGCAGCCAATGCCCAGTGCCACCAACAGGCCGGCGCGACGCGATTTCATCAGGCTGGTGCGGGTCACCATGGCGAAGTCTGCACCAGGGCTGATGACGGCGAGGGTGGTGATCAGTATGACAGTGGGCCAAGCATTCATGAGATATTTGATTGAGTTGAAGTCATGGTTTGCCAAATGCATCCGCTTGATGAAAATGGCTTGATATCGATAATTCATTCCGAATTTAGGCAAAACCGCCTCATCTGAATAACGATGATTTCTCAAGAAATTAGTGACTCAAACTCACATATTGGAGTGCGGGCGGCTCAGCTTGGCGCGCAGCGCCTGCCTTCGCTGGTGGCATTGCGCTGCTTTGAAGCCGCGGCACGGCTGGAGAGCTTCAGTCGCGCGGCCGATGAGTTGCATCTGACCCATGGCGCTGTCAGCCGCGCGGTGCGCTCGGTCGAAGAAGAGCTGGGTGCGCCCTTGTTCGAGCGGCGCAATCGCCGTGTCTTCCTCAACGATCATGGCCGTGTGCTGTTCGAGGGTGTGCATGCAGGCCTGACGCAGATGGCCCGCGCAGCCGATGCCGTACGCCAGCGTGTGGCACGGCGCGCGCTGCTGTTGTCTTGCGAGCCCACGCTGCTGATGCGTTGGCTGATTCCGCGCTGGGGCGACTTTCAGGCACTACACCCCGACATCACCGTGCACCTGATCGCCGGTGGTGGGGCTGTGGATTGGGGCGGAGGCATGGATCTGGCCATACGCCGCAATGACTTTGACTGGGGGCGCACCACATATGCCGTGCCGTTGCGTGGGGAGCAGATCGGCCCTGTCTGCCAACCGCAAAAGCTGGCACAGTTTTTTGCGCAAGGCGTGGATGAGCGCTACGCGCTGCGACCGGATGCGCCTTTGCTGCAGAGCAAGACCCGGCCACATGCCTGGGTGGATTGGCAAAAAAAGATATCAAATGGCTCGCAACCCCTTGCCTACCAAGCGCAGGCAGCTAGCAATTTGATATTCGAGCATTTCTATCTGAGCCTGCAAGCCGCCAGTGCCGGACTGGGCGTGGCCATGGGGCCGCAGCTATTGGTGCGTGATGAACTGGAAGCGGGGCGTCTGCTGGCACCACTGGGCTTTGTGGCAGATGGATCGCAATATTGCCTGCTGGCCTCTGCGGCCTGGGCGCCTGGCAGTGCGCAGCAGAAGCTCTGTGATTGGTTGCTGCAGCGCATGTGCGAAGACTAAAGAGCGTGTTGACGATCTCTACGCCGCCGCGTTGGAGCGCAACTTGAGCTCAAAGCGATAGCCTGCCGTTTGCACTGGGTGAAAGCAAGAGTCAGCGTGCAGAAGCGCCCGATTTCGCTCGCTCTGGAATATGGGTTGGCTGGAAATTGCTGATGGGTTTTCACATGGCCAGGTACTCGTTCAGCCGTCACAAGTCTTGGCAGACAATGGCGGCCATTGAAGAACACGGAATTTGACATGAGCGAAGCAAAGCAAACGACGGACTGGGCAGCCTGGAGCCGAGAGTCCGTGGAAATGATGGTTGTGAAGAATGCCGAATGGCCGCAGCAGTTTGGCCTGCAAGGCACTCCCGCCTATCGATGGGATCTCGACAGAGCTGTATTGGTACTTGATGGCCCGCTGCATGAGGTGGTGGCGACGGTCTGTCTGGTGGGTACCACCAGTGACAGCGAAGGCAGCTTTCTGTGGAGCTGGGCCAATGAGGCCATCCCCAGGCAGCATGGCGAGGCGCTGGAGGTGGTGCACGACTTTGGCCGTGAAAATCACCTGTCCTTGCTGACCACGCCGCGTATCCAGGGTGGTCGTCCCGAGGCGACGGAATGTCTGTGCATTGCCGCACGCCTGCAGCGCGCCATGGGCACTTTCATCGACAAGCAGGGTGATGTGACGCTGTACTTCACCATCTTGCATTTGCAAGTGGCAATGCAGGAAGACTCGTCGACGAATTGAGGCCGCGCAGGCGATTGCGGTGGGCATGTCTCTGACATCCATGGCGCTGCTTGAAGCGAGCCTCTGTTTGCGGGATTGGAATCGGGGGCTTGCCAGCTAGGCTCATCAGTGCCGGCTCGGCTCCAAGCAATTAATCTGCGTCCATATTGATGCAAATGCACGAATATGGACTGGGGTCGTTTCTGATGACGGCCATCAGCGATTCAATCTTGCTTTAGGGATAACTAGTCTCAATAATTTTTGGGAGAGCAGCGCGATTCATATTTTTTTGGAATTTATCGGTGCCATAATTTTTACTTTATTTTATGTCTAGTAAATATTTTTATTCGGATGGATATGGAAGTTTTTTTTGTGATTAATGGTGTTGCTGAATTTTTGAATTGATAAATTGAAATGGTTTATTAATTCTGTGCCAGCCTAAGAAATTTAAAGAGTCTGAGGGTGAAAAGCATGACCGCTATTTATAAGTGATCCATGTATGGGCCGAAATAAAACACATGTATTTTTGCAAGCTGACACCTGATCCTCCAAGCCAAAGGCTTTGTGAGAGAAGACAGAGTCAAAGCCACAGTCAATACCCTATGACAAGGTTGGATGTCTTGAGCCAAAGAATGACAGTCTGAAGACGGTGTGTGATTCTTTGTGGTTATTTATAAAATAAATTAAAAATATGAAGTTGATAGCTGTAGTGAATTTTCATTGAATATGTTCGCGTTGCAGTTCTTTCTAAGTGTTTCTCCTTAAATTTTGTCAAAGAAATGACAGCTGAATGACAGCTCTCATCTTGAAGATGCTGCTTGCCTTTGACTAACCAAAGGAGGAGACATAAGTGCATTTTTATCAATCTATTACTTTCCCTAAACTAACCCCGATTGCCTTGGGCTTGACGCTGACATTCGTCGGCTCGGCAGTTCACGCGCAATCTAATGTGCAAGTATTCGGTGTCATTGACTCCGGTTATACGCATCTGTCGAGCAGCGGCAGCGGCTCGGTCAATAAACTCGGCTCTGACGGAAATATGTCAAGCCGCCTGGGTATTCGAGGCACAGAAGATCTTGGAGGCGGTCTCAAGGCTGGTTTCTGGCTTGAGGCTGCCTATGAATCGGATACCGGTCTGGGTGGATCCACGAGCGCTGACAACATCAAGAATCAAAGCGGTGGTTTCACGTTTGGCCGTAGATCTACGGTCAGCCTGATGGGCAGCTGGGGTGAGGTGCGCCTCGGCCGTGATTTCGTGCCCGGCTTCAGCAACCTGGCAGTGTCAGGTGGTGGCTACCATGCATTTGGTACCAATGGCGTGGGCTCATCGGCCGCCTTGTTCTATCCGGCATCTGGTGCCCGGGGTGTGACTCATGTTCGGGCATCGAATTCGATTGCCTATCACCTGCCCAAGATGAACGGTATCTTCGGCACCGTGATGTATGCCTTTGGCGAGAATGCAGAGAACAACGATGGTCGGGTGGTGGGTGCGCGCCTGGGCTATGCCAAGGGGCCGATAAGCATGGCGGTCGCGACTACCAAGACAACCAACAGCCTGTTGGGAGATCTGCGTCAGTCGAATATTGGTGGCAGCTACGATTTCGGTGTGGCCAAAGTCATGTTCTTGCTGGGCGAGAACAAGGCTGGCCTGGGTGACAGGAAAACGCGTGCCTGGGCCCTGGGTGCGCATGTGCCGGTAGGTGCGGCAGGCCAGATACGCGTGAGCTATGGTGCCGTCAAGGCGACAAATATCGCCAACGATGCCAATCATTTTGCGCTGGGCTATGTACACAATCTGTCCAAGCGCACAGCGCTCTATGGCACCTTGGCCCGTGTCAGTAACAAGGACGGCGGCAAGGCCTACTCGGTTGGCGATGGCCTGGCTGTAACCAGCGCAGGTGGTTCCGCCACCGGTTATCAGATCGGTATTCGTCACCGTTTCTAACGAGATGAGGGCGCACAGCGCTGCCGCTTGTGCGCCCTGTCCATGCGTGCCACCTTTCAAGGAAAAGCGCGCAGTTTTCTGTGGCTGGCAAGACTTCCCAGGTGAAAGAAGATTTGGCCAGCAGCTCAATCATGAGTTTGCACATTGGACCTTGTCCTGTTCATCAGACACGAATGACATCAGGTGACTGACGCAAGGTCAGAGGCCGGTAGATGCATAGTCTCGCAACATCTGTTTGCTCACCGGTGCCATCGGCAGTTTCAGGAACATCTCGTCTCAAGCGCAAGCCTTAGGGAATGCTGGTAGTTCTTGCTCAGTAACGATGTGAATGGCCATGTAGGTTGAAACTTACATGAGTGCTGACCAACCAGACATATCGGATCACAGTCGCCCGACTATGGCGAAGTGAGGGCCTCCAACACAATCTGCTCTGCATATCAAACTCCCGGGCGCTTCTGGCACGGGGTTTGCCGTGATTGGAGACTATGCCCATGAACAGCTCGCTACTGATCGACAAACGAGGGAAGGCCAGAGCCCAGCAGCCTGCTTGGCACTTGTCTGAGCGATGCAATGCCTGGGCCCCGGTCAATCACGGCAGCACTGCCCAGGTCGCACCTGGCATACAGCCCCTGATGGCTGGCTATATTTCAGAAGCGCTGTGAACCGTGCCCACGACCGGGAAAGGAAAGAGAGACAAGTCCATGCCATTTATTCAAAGCCTTCGTCTGCGTCAAAAGCTGATGGTCCTGATCGGTGTATTGCTCATCGTCGTCTGTGTTCTCGCCGTAACGCAATGGAAAGTGACGGAGTCCAGCGATGCTGTTGCACAAGCCTATCAGCAGCGCTATATCTCGTCCCAGCTGGCCAATGAGGTTCGACGGAATTCGGAACACCTGACTCGGCTGGTACGTACCTATGTGGATACCGGCGATTCCCGTTGGGAGACGCAGTACAACGAATTGCTGGATATTCGTGCTGGCAAACGGTCGCGTCCTGCCAGTTATGCAGGTCTGTATTGGGATCTGCGAGCAGCGGACATTACCGTGCCTGGGCAAGATAGGCCGGCAGTGGCGTTGCTGGACATGCTGAAGCAAGCGGGTTTTTCCGATGCGGAAATGGCCAAGCTCCGCGAATCCACGGATAGATCGGCATCTCTCGTGAACACCGAGCTGCAAGCCATGAACCTTGTCAAAGGGTTGCTGCCCGACGGCAAGGGTGGCTATGTGAAGGGGGAGCCTGACCGTGACAAGGCGAGAGAGCTGGTCAATGGCGCGGACTACCACCGCACCAAGGCCAGAATCATGGAGCCTGTGAATGACTTTTTCCAGATGCTCGATGCCCGCACAACCCATGCCATTGATGCAGCTCGCGATGCGGAGGTACGCTGGCGCACAATTCAGCTGGTGGGCGGGACGGCCATGCTGGCGCTGTTCTTTGTCATGCTGTGGAATGTATTCGGCAACATCATTGCTTCCATGCAGCAGGCGGTGCAAGCGGCCGACAACGTGGCTCAGGGTGACCTGACTCAGCGTATTGAGGCGAAAGGCCGTGACGAGGTTGCGCAGCTCATGGGCGCTCTGGGGCGCATGCAGCAAAACCTGGTGCAGGTGGTTTCTACAGTGCGCCATGGTAGTGATTCGGTCGCAGTTGCCAGCACGCAGATCGCCCATGGAAATCAGGATCTGTCGGCGCGTACCGAGAGCCAGGCCAGTGCACTGGAGGAAACTGCGGCCTCCATGGAAGAGCTGTCATCTACCGTAAAGCAGAATGCTGACAACGCACAGCAGGCCAACCAGCTGGCGCGCAGTGCCAGTACCGTTGCGGAGCAAGGCGGAGCCGTGGTGGCCGAGGTTGTGGACACCATGAAAGGTATCAATGAATCGAGCCGCAAGATTGCCGACATCATCGGCGTGATTGACGGCATCGCGTTTCAGACGAATATCCTGGCGCTCAATGCCGCAGTGGAAGCGGCCCGTGCAGGTGAGCAAGGTCGTGGCTTTGCCGTGGTGGCCAGCGAAGTGCGCAATCTTGCACAGCGCAGCGCCGAAGCTGCCAAAGAAATCAAAAGCTTGATCGGCGTCAGCGTGGAGCGCGTCGAGCAAGGTTCGCAGCTCGTGGATAAGGCCGGTGAAACCATGTCCGATGTGGTTGCCGCCATTCGCCGCGTCACGGACATCATGGGAGAAATCAGCGCGGCCAGCAGTGAGCAAAGCGCCGGTGTGGCTCAAGTCGGTGAAGCTGTCACCCAGATGGATCAGGCGACCCAGCAGAATGCTGCACTGGTCGAGGAAATGGCTGCTGCAGCCAGCAGCCTGAGCGGTCAGGCACAGTCGCTGGTGGAAGCCGTGGCGGTATTCAAGCTCTCTGGCCTGGGGTATGCGGCTCATGCAGAGGCCGCCGCATCTGTTCCTGCTCATATCGCTCAACCGACAAGGGCTGTGGCGCCCTCCAAGAAAGCAGCGGTTGCCAGTAAACCGCAAGCGGCGCGTCGTCCCATGAGCATTGCAGGAGCGTCTCAGGCGCCGGCAAAAGAAGAGGAGGAGTGGGCGACCTTTTGAGCCGGATGGAGGTACATCCTTTAGGGCTGCTTCTGCGAACTCTGCTGCCGCAAACAGCTCTGCCAACAAAAAACGCCCTTCAGGGCATTTTTTGTTGGCAGATGTCAGCCGAAGCACAGGGCTTCGGCATATTCTTACTTCAGATCAAAGCGATCGAGCTCCATGACCTTGACCCAGGCGGCCACAAAGTCATTGACGAACCTCTGCTGGTTGCCATTTTCGGCATAGACCTCGGCCACGGCGCGCAGGATGGCGTTGCTGCCAAAGACCAGGTCCACGCGGGTACCGCTCCACTTCTTGTCACCGGTCTTGCGGTCCACGCCTTCATAATTGCCGTCTTCCAGTGCTTTCCACTGCGTGCCCATGTCCAGCAGGTTGACGAAGAAATCGTTGGTCAGCTTGCCGGGAGTCTGGGTCAGCACGCCGTGCTGGCTGCCATCCGTATTGATGTTGATGGCACGCAAGCCACCGATCAGCACGGTCAGCTCGGGTGCAGTCAGTGTCAGCAACTGGGCCTTGTCGATCAGCAGGGCTTCGGCAGGAGCCGGGAACTTGCCTTGCAGATGGTTGCGGAAACCGTCTGCCTTGGGCTCCAGGTACTTGA
This sequence comes from Comamonas sp., assembly GCA_031277805.1. GTDB lineage: Bacteria > Pseudomonadota > Gammaproteobacteria > Burkholderiales > Burkholderiaceae_C > Comamonas. The sequence goes on from JAITLR010000019.1 coordinate 15,293, forward strand.
ACGATTCCACATCGGTCTGCTCTTGCGTGGCGTCACTGCGGCCAGGGGTGAATGGCACGGTGATCTGCACACCTGCATCGGCAGCCGCCTTTTCGACGCCTGCGTTACCGGCCAGCACGATCAGGTCGGCCAGCGAGATGCGCTTGTCGCCATCGGCAGCCTTGTTGAACTCGCGCTGGATGCCTTCCAGCACGCCCAGGACCTTGGCCAGTTGTTCGGGCTGGTTGACTTGCCAGTCCTTTTGCGGATCCAGGCGAATGCGGGCGCCGTTGGCACCGCCACGCATGTCGGAGCCGCGGTAGGTGGAGGCCGAGGCCCAGGCAGTGCCCACAAGCTCGGAGACGGTGAGGCCGGAGGCCAGCACCTTGGCCTTGAGCGCAGCGACATCGGCGGCATTCACCAGCGGGTGTTTGACAGCGGGGATCACGTCCTGCCAGAGCAACTCTTCCTTGGGCACCTCGGGGCCCAGGTAGCGGCTGCGCGGGCCCATGTCGCGGTGGGTCAGCTTGAACCAGGCACGGGCAAAGGCTTCGGCAAAGGCTTGCGGATTTTCCAGGAAGCGGCGCGAGATCTTCTCGTAGGCGGGGTCCATGCGCAGCGACAGGTCGGTGGTCAGCATGGTGGGCTTTTTGTTGGGGCCACCATGCGCGTCGGGGATGACGTCGCCGGCATCCTTGGCCACCCACTGGATGGCGCCCGCAGGGCTCTTTTCCTGTACCCATTCGTACTTGAACAGGTTTTCAAAGAAGAAGTTGCTCCATTGGGCGGGCGTCTGGGTCCAGGTCACTTCCAGGCCGGAGGTGATGGCGTCGCCGGCGGAGCCAGTGCCGAAACTGCTGGCCCAGCCCAGGCCCTGGGCCTCCAGGCCTGCCGCTTCGGGCTCGGCGCCGACGTTGGAGGCCGGACCTGCACCGTGGGTTTTGCCAAAGGTGTGGCCGCCGGCGATCAGTGCCACGGTTTCCTCATCATCCATGGCCATGCGGGCGAAAGTGTCACGGATGTCATGGGCTGCGGAGATCGGGTCGCCGTTGCCGTCCGGACCTTCGGGGTTCACATAGATCAGACCCATCTGCACGGCGGCCAGCGGGTTCTCGAGATCGCGCTCACCGCTGTAGCGGCTATTGGGGTTGTTGGTGGGGGCCAGCCATTCCTTTTCGGCGCCCCAGTACACGTCCTGTTCGGGGGTCCAGGTATCAACACGGCCACCGGCAAAGCCGAAGGTGCGGAAACCCATGGTCTCCAACGCAACGTTGCCGGTCAGGATCATCAGATCGCCCCAGGACAATTTGTTGCCGTATTTTTGCTTGATGGGCCACAACAGACGGCGCGATTTGTCGATGTTGACGTTGTCGGGCCAGCTGTTGAGCGGCGCAAAGCGCTGCTGTGCACGACCAGCGCCGCCACGGCCGTCCTGCACGCGATAGGTGCCGGCAGCATGCCAGGCCATGCGGATGAATTGCGGGCCATAGTGGCCAAAGTCGGCAGGCCACCAGTCCTGCGAGTCGGTCATGACCTTGCGCAGGTCGCGCTTGACGGCTTCGTAGTCAAGCTTATTGAATTCTTGAGCGTAGTTGAAGTCAGCACCCAGCGGATTGCTGGTGGCGTTGTGCTGGCTCAGCAGGTCCACACGCAGCTGATTGGGCCACCAGTCCTTGTTGGTGGTGCCATTGCCTTCGGCAGCTGTCTCGCTGTTCTTGCCTTGGTGGAAGGGGCACTGGGATTCAGTCGTCATGGGTTCTCCGTTTCAACGTTTCCGACAAGTCGGGGGAAGGGTGTTGATATCGATCGATATCGACAATTCAAAATCAATAGCCATTGGTAATGACGTGAGATGAATTATCGGTGCAGCCTTTGCGCAGCGGACGTGCTTTGCTATTGAAATGCTTAAGCAGCGCCATAGCGATAAATATGCACCGGAGTGTTGCCAGCTCGAAAACCAAGCGTAGGCCAGGCTGGGGACAGGCACAAGACAGCTGGATCAAAAAACGGGTTTGACCTACCACTTTGCGCTGCCAGCGAGGCTCAACCCGCGACCAGCTTGTGCACCAGATCTGCGGCGGTCGATGCACCGTATTTGCGCATCAACCGGGCGCGGTAGATCTCCACCGTGCGGTGACTGATATCGAGCGCACGGCCAATCTCCTTGGAGGTCAGACCTTCAAGCAGGCGTGCCGCCACTTCGCGTTCGCGTCCCGTGAGCTCGGCCTTGACGGTGCGCTGGGCACTGAGGTCTTCAAAACTCCAGATGCCCGAGGCATGCGGATCGTTGCGGTCCAGGGTACGGCCGCTGACATGGCACCAGAAAGTCTCGCCATTGGCGCGTTTCATGATGCGGTTGTCGCTGTAGAAACCCTTGGTGTTGAGGATGGGCGCAATGCGCGCGCCCAGACGCTCGTATTCGTCGACGCTGGGGTAAAGCACCTGAAACGTTTGACCTATGAGTACTTCGCGTGATGCATGGAACATTTCACACAATTGGCGATTACAGTCAATCATGGTGCGGTTGCGCGAGATGACTAGACCTACAGGGGCTGCATCGAAGGCCAGCCGGTAATCCACAACCATAGTGAAGCTCTTTACGAAAAACTACTTACTTGAGTACGTAGTATCGTAGCGCATCCAATCTAAAGGAGACATGTGTGAAAAAGCTCTACCCATTCGCAGAAGCGGCGCTCCAAGGCGTTGTTGCTGACGGGCAATTGCTGGCCGTTGGCGGCTTTGGCCTGTGCGGCATTCCCGAAGCCCTGATTGATGCGCTGGTGGCCAGCGGTGTCAAGGGGCTGACCGTGGCCTCGAACAATGCCGGCGTGGACGGTTTTGGCCTGGGCAAGCTGCTGGAGACGCGCCAGATCAAGAAAATGATCTCGTCCTATGTGGGTGAGAACAAGGAGTTCGAGCGCCAGTACCTGGCGGGCGAGCTGGAGCTGGAGTTCACGCCCCAGGGCACGCTGGCCGAGAAGCTGCGCGCTGGCGGCGCCGGCATCCCGGCCTTTTTCACCAAGACTGGCGTGGGCACCATCGTGGCCGAAGGCAAGGAGCTGCGCGAGTTCGACGGCGAGACCTATGTGATGGAGCGCTCGCTGGTGCCCGATGTGTCTCTGGTCAAGGCACACCGCGCCGACAAGAGCGGCAATCTGCAGTTCCGCCTGACGGCACGCAACTTCAATCCTGCCGCAGCCACTGCCGGCAAGATCTGCATTGTGGAAGTGGAGGAGATTGTCGAAGTCGGCGAGATTGCGCCCGACGACATCCATCTGCCCGGCATCTATGTGCACCGCATCGTGCACAACGCCAATCCCGAAAAGCGCATCGAGAAGCGCACGATCACCGAGAAGAAATAAAGGAGCCTGACATGCCTTGGACCCAAGATCAGATGGCCGCCCGCGCGGCCCAAGAACTCGAAGACGGCTTCTATGTGAACCTCGGTATCGGCATCCCCACGCTGGTAGCCAACCATACGGGCGACAAGGAAGTGTGGCTGCAGTCCGAGAACGGCATGCTGGGCATCGGCCCCTTCCCGACGGACGACAAGGTCGATGCCGACCTGATCAACGCAGGCAAGCAGACCGTGACCACCATTGCCGGTTCGGCCATTTTTGGCTCTGACCAGTCTTTTGCCATGATTCGCGGCGGCAAGATCAATCTGTCCATCCTGGGCGCTATGCAAGTGTCCGAAAAAGGCGATCTGGCCAACTGGATGATTCCCGGCAAGATGGTCAAGGGCATGGGCGGTGCCATGGACCTGGTGGCCGGCGTCAAGCGCGTGATCGTGCTGATGGAGCATGTGGCCAAGAAGAAAGATGGCACGACCGACATGAAGATCTTGCCCAATTGCACATTGCCTTTGACCGGCGTGGGTGTGGTCAACCGCATCATTACCGACCTGGGTGTGATGGATGTGACTCCCCAGGGCCTGAAGCTGGTGGAGCTGGCTGACGGCGTGAGCTTTGACGAGATTCAATCCAAGACGGGCGTGACGCTGATCAAGTAATCACGTTGATTTTCAAAAGGCCACCGGTAGGTGGCCTTTTTCATGGGCGCTGCACGGGCGTTGCGCTCAGTGGCTCGCGAAAGAAATCGATGAACACACGCAGCTTGGGCGGCATCAGCTTGCGGGCAGGGTAGTAGATATGGAAGCCTGACCATGGTCGCTCGAATTTTTGCAGCGCGGCCACCAGACGGCCATCCGTCAGCTCCGGCTGGATGCTGCCCACGAATTTGTGCGCCACGCCATAGCCCTGGCAGGCGGCGTGGGTGACGTAATAGTCATCCGAGAAGATCAGACGGCCATGTGTCTCCACTTCCACTGCCTGACCGCCCACCTCGAAAATCCAGGGTACAAAGCGCTTGCTGCCCGGCAGCCGAAAGCGAATGCAGTCGTGCTGCGCCAGATCGGCAGGTGTCTGAGGGATTCCGTGCTGTCGCCAATACGCAGGGCTGGCCACTACCGTCTCCCATTGGCCCTGGTCCAGCGGCAGTGACACCATATCCCGCGCCAGAAAGGCACCCAGGCGGATGCCTGCATCAAAGCCATCGCGCACGATGTCAGCAAAGGTGTCGTCGGTGAACAGCTCCAGTTGAATCTGTGGGTAGCGCGCCAGGAATTCGTCCAGGCGAGGGTTGATCAGCAAGCCAGCGGCCAGGCGCGAGGTATTGATACGCAGCAGACCGGCAGGCTCATCGTGCTGTGCTTGCACACGCTGCAGCGCCGTTTGAATCTGGTCGAGCAAGGGCGCAGCCTCGGCCATCAATTGAGCCCCGGCTTCCGTCAACGAGACCTGGCGGCTGTTGCGATGCAGCAGACGCAGGCCCAGTTGTGCTTCGAGCTTGCGCATTTGCTGCGACACGGCCGATGCACTGACTCCTAGCTGGTTGCCCGCCTGGGTAAAGCTGCGCAGGCGTGCTACCAGAGCAAAACGCTCCAGGGCCTGCAGTGTGTCGCGTTCATTGCTTAAGCTGTACTTCATGATGGGTGAAGTGTTGCACTGTTTTTCTAATTCTTGAAGGCCGCCATAGTGCGGCTTTCAGATCAGGAGCAGAGCTATGAATCGGTGGAAAATATCGCTAGGCAAGGCAGCTACAGCAGTCGTTTTTGCTGCTATAAGCATAGCTTCTGGCGCACAGCCAGTAAGCGGTAATGAGGCATTTCTCACCAAGAAGGCGCAACTTGCCGCGAGGCTGAACACGGTACTGGGTTCCGCAGTGCAACAGCAGCGCATCGTGGGCGGCGTGGTGCTGGTTTCGCAGGGAGGCCAACTGCTCTACCGCCAAGCCGTGGGACAGGCTGACCGAGAAAGCCAGCGCCTCATGCAGCCAGACACAGTGTTTCGCCTGGCATCCATGAGCAAGCCCATTGTGACCATGGCGGCCATGCGTCTGGTCGAGCTGGGTCGTCTGGACCTGGATGCACCAGTCACGCGATACCTGCCCGATTTTCGACCGCCGTTGCCGGGGCCGGACGGGCAGATCAGCTATCCGGCGATTTCCGTGCGCCAGCTCCTCACTCACACCTCCGGCTTGGGTTATGGCTTTGCCGAAGAGGCAGAAGGGGCTTATGCCAGGCTCGGCGTATCGGATGGGCTGGATGCCAGCAGCATCAGCCTGGCTGACAATCTGCATCGCCTGGCCCAGGCCTCGCTGTACTTTGCTCCGGGCGCGCAGTGGCGTTACTCGCTGGGCATTGATGTGCTGGGCGCGGTGCTGGAGAAGGTGGAGCATGCGCCATTGCCCGAGGTTGTCGACCGCCTGGTGACCCGGCCCCTGGGCATGCAGCACACCGGCTTTGTTGCCTCACGCGATGATTCGCTGGCCACACCGTACGCCGATGGCCCGCTGCACCCGGTTCGTATGACGGAGAACATGGCTGTGCCGCTACCGCCAGGGCTGGGAGCGGCGGTGCACTTTTCCCCTGCACGGGCATTTGATCGCCAGGCTTTTCCGTCGGGCGGTGGCGGCATGCTGGGCAATGCCGATGACTATTGGAAGCTGCTGGAGTCGATACGCACCGGAAAAGGGGTGTTGCAGGTCTCTACCGTGGCGACCATGCTGAAAGATCAGGTCGGGCCGCAAGCCCGGACGCAAGGGCCGGGTTGGGGCTTTGGTTACGGCTGGGGTGTTTTGGTAGATCCGAAACCTACTCGCACGCCGCAAAGTCCGGGCACGGTGCAATGGGGCGGGGCTTATGGCCACAACTGGTTTGTGGACCCCGCCCGCCAGCTCAGCGTGATCCTGCTCACCAACACCGCATTTGAAGGTATGTCCGGCCGCTTGGTGACCGAAGTGAGGGATGCCGTGTATGCGACCTTGGAGGAGTGAGCAACACTGGATTGCTACAGCCGAACGGCTTCGGTTTTCAATACATGGGCAATGCATTGGAGAGCTGCAACCCCGACAAAACAAGGCGCTGAATGCACCGCCTTTTGATTTCTCTCAGTCTGGATTTCTGTAACACAAGCCGCTTTATGGGCGACACTATGAAGCAGTCAAGATCGTTCCAGCAAAAAGAGCAATGAGTGAGAACCAAGAGGCTAGCCAGGGTCAGCAAGAGGTTGGGCGGCATGAAGAAAACGCGCACTTTCTGCGTGCCGTCACGGATATGGCCGAGCATCTGCCGGTGGTGACAGGCGATGCCATCTATACCGACAAAGGCATCAAGCTTGTGGACAAGGGAGCGCGCGTCGACCAGCGCCTGTATGAGCGGCTGGTCAGTCACAAGCTGCGCGATCCGATTGATGAAAGTCTGATGGCCGAGAATCCGGTGGATGCCAAGGCCCTGCTGACGCTGGCGCAGAGTCAGTGTGAAAGTGTCGAGCTGTTGCGCCGCATGGTGAGCGATCTGGAGGGGCCCGAGCGCCTGCTGGAACCCCTCAAAGGTCTGTTGCTGCCACGTTCTATCGCCTTCAAGCTGACCGTCATGCGAGAGCAGCGCGCCGAGCTGTTCACCCACAGCGTGCAGATGGCGTTGGTGTCCATCTTTCTGGCGCTCAAGAACGGCTGGAGCGAGCAGGAGTGCGTCTCTCTGGCCACGGCGGCGCTGCTGCACGATGTGGGCATGCTCTATATGGACCCTGCCTGGACGGATCCAGAGCACCGTCTGTCTTCCACACAGCGCAAGCATCTGGTGGCGCACTCCGTGACCGCCATGCTGGTGGTGCGCGATGCCAAGGCCTATGCGCAGACGGTGGAGCTGGCCGTGCTGGAACACCATGAGCGCATGGATGGCAGCGGCTATCCGCGCGGCATGCAGGGCGCGGCAATTTCGCCCATGGGACAGGTGCTGTTGCTGGCCGAAGTCGTGTCCGCCTTTTTCGAAAAGTTCAGTGATATGCCGGGCCAGCGGCTTTCGCTGATGCTGCGCATGAATCACAAAAGCTACCCGGCCGATCTGGTGCACCATATTCTGCCGCTGCTGTATGACGAGACTCAGCCCGGTTTGCCGTTGAAGCCCATGCAGGCCGAGGTGGCGCACAGCACGGCGGCACTGGAGGCAGCGTTGACCATGTGGTCCCAGTTGCGCTCCAACTTCCCTGTGGGCTGGAGCCATTTGCCCGAGGCGCATAGCGCCAACTTTGTGGAGCAAAGCCTGCAGCTGCTGCAGAAACAGCTGGCCGAGGCGGGCTCTCACCCCAGCCAGCAACTGCATGTGCTCAGCTATCTCAAGGATGATGCGCAAGGCATGGGCGAGCTGACGCTGGTCAATCGCGAAGCGCTGTGGAAGCTGCAGTCCATCATCAATGACTGCCTGCGCCGCTGGCCCGTTGCCACGACGCGTGGTACGGCCCTGGAGGGAGCTGTGGCCCAGTGGTGCGATGCTTGCGCGTGCATAGAACCACCGGCCAGACACAGCGCCTGAGCGCATTGCTGACCAGCCACCCCAGGCCGGGCTTTTTCATTGCCTGCCTGCTGCGGGGCAGAGCCCTGTCCCTGTTCTGCCTGTTTGAAAATTGATAGCTGTCGGCGCTTTCTGCATAAGCAGTTAGAGCATTTTTTGCATGTAATTGCTTGGTAGGCATGGGATTGATGCTTCCGTGCATTTTCTTGATTGCTGTATATTTATACAGTATTTGAGAAATGCCATGCCACAGCAGACCCACACCTTCACGCACAGGGCCGACCCGCAGGCCTTGCGCTGTGCCGCGCGTCTGCAAGAGGTGCAGCTTGACGGTGTCTGGCGCGGCAGTGACTGGCATGAGGGTTGCATGCAGCAGACCTGGCCCAGCGGTCATGCGGCGCTGGACGCGGAGCTGCCCGGCAGCGGCTGGCCAAGCAATGCGCTGGTGCAGATTCAGCAGGCGCCGCACACCCATGCCGAGTGGGCGCTGCTGCTGCCCGCATTGACTGCGCAGGCCGGTCGGCATGAGGGGCAACTGGTGCTGGTCGCGCCACCTTTTTTGCCATTTGCACCAGCGCTGCAGGCTGCGGGCATTGCGCCGCAGCGGCTATGTTGTGTGCAGGCGCCGCAGCGATCTGCGCAGGAGCTGGCCTGGGCTTGCGAGCAAGCGCTGCATTGCCGCGATGTGCTGGCCGTACTGGCCTGGCTGCCACAGCTGGCAATACCGGCGCAACGGCGCCTGCAACTGGCTGCAGCATCGCAGGGGCGACCGCTGTGGTTATGGCAGGGTTTGCAGGCCGGGCAGCACAGCTCACCCGCAGCCTTGCGCCTGCGGCTGGAAAGAGCGCCGCAGACCGGCGCGGCAGATGGCTTGCAGATTCAAATCCTCAAACGCCGTGGTCCGGCGCTGGGCAGTCCCGTGCAGTTATCACTTGCGCAGTGGGCCTGGATGCCGGTGCTGCAGGCCCAGGCCGCTCGACATGCGCGCCAGAGCGAAGAGGCAGCCTTGCTCATGCAAGGGCGGGCCATGTCACACGCGCTGGGCGCGGCACCCATCATGGTGGATTGATCATGCAAGCCCATGAACACTGGATTGCCTGGCCTTTGGCGTTGTTGGCGGCACCACAAGGAGGGGGAGCGCCTGGCGGGAAGGAGGCTGTGCCAGTCACCATGTCAGAGAGCGCCTGTTGGTGGGCGTTGGAGTTCTCGCCGCGCGTGGCGGTGCTGGAAGAGGCTCTGCTCATGGAAACCAGCATGGTCCAGCGCCTCTGGGGTGGTTTACAGCCCATGCTGGAGCGGCTGGATCAGGCTTTTGCTCAGGCTGGCATGGCCGAGGGGGCGGCAGCCATGGTTCGCGCAGAGGCCGATACGCCATGGCTGGCGCTGGCCAGACTGCGGCTGATGCAAAAAACTCAAGAGCAGGGCAGGGCCTTGCCTGCTGCCATCCTGGCTGATGCGTTACCGTTGTGGACCTTGACGGCTTTGCAGCAGCACAGCGCTGTTCTTTTGCGCCTGGGTTGCAGAAACTGGGGGCAGGTAAGAGCGCTGCCGCGCTCCGGCCTCTCGCGTCGCTTGGGAGGCAAGCTTTTGCGTGTGCTGGACGAGGCCTATGGTCTGCTTCCACAGCCCATGAATTGGCTGCAACTGCCCGAGCAATTCGTGTTGCGCCACGACCTGGGCTACCCCGCGCGCAACGCGGATGCCGCGCTGAATCTGGCCCAGCCCTTGCTGCGTGCGCTGCAATCGTGGCTGCAGGCACGTCACCATGCGGTGCTGTCACTGCAACTGCGCTGGCACCATGATCTGCGCCGTGTTGATGGGCAGGAGTTGCCGGCGTGGGAGAGCTTATGCATACGCACGGGCCAGCCCACCCAGGGCATGGAGCATTTGCAGCGCCTGTTGCGCGAGCATCTGGGTCAGCAGCGCTGGCTTGCACCCGTGGATATGCTGGAGCTGCAGGCGCTGGAGACCGTACCCTGGTCGGCTGCGCCGCTCAGTTGCCTGCCCGATCTGGCCGCGCAGCAGGGGGCGAGCAGTCTGGCCTGGCATGAATGGGTGGAGCGGGTCAGTGCGCGCTGGGGTGATGAGGTCGTGCACATGGTCGAGCCCCATGCCGACCATCGCCCCGAAGCCATGCAAAGCTGGAAAAGCACTGCACAGTGCGACACACGGTCAGGTCAACAGCCCGGTCAACAGCGCGCTTCTGCCTTGCCTGGCGCTGCCCAAAAAAATGTCGCTCGCCGCGATTGCAGCGATCCCTGGCAGGCGCTATGGCCGCCCTGGCTGCTGCCACGGCCCGAGGCCTTGGCGGTACAGAACAACCGCCCGCACTGGCATGGGCCGCTGCAGCTGCGCGCCGGTCCTTACCGGCTGGAGTCTGGCTGGTGGGAAGGTGCGCAGACACTGGCCGTGCGCGACTACTTTGTAGCGTTCAACGAGGTGGTCGGCCATGTCTGGATTTACCGGGAGAGGGCGCAGACCGGTGCCTGGCTGAGCGCAGCCAGTCATGCGTCCAGTTGGTTTGCGCAGGGTGTCTATGGCTGAATCCGCCGTCATTGCTGCCAAGCAGACCAGGCCAGTCCCGCCACAGTCTGCGCCACCACCCACCGTCACCCCCGCCGCGCCCATGGCGCAGGGCGCGGGCAGAGGGCCGCTAGCCTATGCGGAGCTGCACTGCCTGTCCAGCTTCAGCTTTCTGCGCGGTGCCTCATCGCCGGCCGAGCTGGTGCACCGCGCCAAAAGCCTAGGCTATGCGGCGCTGGCCTTGACCGATGAATGCTCGGTCGCCGGTGTTGTGCGGGCCTATGAGGCGGCCAAAGACTGCGACTTGCACCTGATCTACGGCAGCGAATTTGTCTGGGGCTCGCTCAAGATCGTGGTGCTGGCGCGTGATCTGCATGGCTGGGGCAATCTTTGCGAATTCATCACCACCGCCCGCGGCCGTGCGGAAAAGGGCGCTTATGTGGTCGATGAAACCAGCCCCTGGCAACTGCTGCAGCAAGGCTGCGAATGCCTGCTGCTGCCCCAGCGCAGCGAATTCGATGCTTCTGATTCAGTAGCTATCAGCGCATGCCTGTCAATCGTTATAGGCTGTTTTGATGTTAATTCACTGTGGCTGGGCGTGGAGCTGCATCTTGCGCCCGACGACAGCCTGTGGCTGCAGACGCTGCAGCAGGTCGGGGCGGACTTGGGCCTGCCGCTGCTGGCCTGCGGTGATGTGCATATGCATGCACGCTCGCGCAAGCCGCTGCAGGATGTGGTGACCGCGATTCGCCTGGGCCGCACGGTGGCCGAATGCGGCTTTGCGCTGCAACCCAATGGCGAGCGGCATCTGCGCTCACGCTTGCGGCTGGCTGCGCTCTATCCCAGAGCCATGTTGGACGCCACGCTGCGCCTGTCTCAGCGCTGCCGCTTCAGCCTCGACGAAATCCGCTACCACTACCCGCAGGAAAGCGTGCTGCCCGGCATGACGGCCACACAGACTCTGGCCTGGCTGACCTGGGAAGGGGCGGCGGGGCGCTACCCCGAGGGCATTCCCGAGGAGGTACGCACGCAGCTGCTCAAGGAGCTGCAGCTGATCGCCGATGAAAAATACGAGATGTACTTTCTCACCGTGCATGACATCGTGCGCTATGCGCGCAGCATCGGCATTCTGTGCCAGGGCCGGGGTTCGGCCGCGAATTCGGCCGTCTGCTACTGCCTGGGCATCACGGCAGTGAACCCGCTGGGTAACAACTTGCTGTTCGAGCGCTTCATCAGCAAGGAGCGCAGCGAGCCGCCCGATATCGATGTGGACTTCGAGCATGCACGGCGCGAAGAGGTCATTCAGTACATCTACAGCAAATACGGGCGCGAGCGTGCGGCCTTGACGGCCGTGGTCAGCTGCTGGCGCAGCCGCAGCGCGTTGCGCGATGTGGGCAAGGTTCTGGGGCTGCCTGCCGACTTGATCGACGCCCTGGCCAAGGGGCAGTACTGGTTCAGCGAACATGCCAAGGCCCAGGCTGAAAAAGCAGAGCAGCCAGCGCAGGCTGGGTCTACGGATACTGCAGAAAAGCCCGCTGACGAGGAGGTGCCCGAAACATTGCCAGAGGACTGGGTAGAGCGCAAATTCAAGGAGGCACAGGTACTGGCCGAGGAAAAAGCCAGCGCCGTCAGCACGCACCAGCTGCGTTTGTGGATAGAGCTGGCCTGGCAGCTCAAGGATAGTCCGCGCCATCTGAGCCAGCATGTGGGCGGTTTTGTGCTGACCGAGGGCCGGCTCACACGCCTGGTACCGGTCGAGCCTGCGGCCATGGAAAAACGCTCCGTCATTCAGTGGGACAAGGATGACCTGGATGTTGTCGGCCTGCTCAAGGTCGATGTGCTGGCGCTGGGCATGCTGACCATGCTGCGCAACGCGCTTGATGAGCGTGCACGCTGGCGTGGCGAGCTCTGGGAGCTGCACCAGATCCCGCAGGAAGATGCCGCAACCTACACCATGATCTGCAAGGCCGATACCGTGGGCACTTTCCAGATCGAGAGCCGCGCCCAGATGAGCATGCTGCCGCGCCTGCAGCCACGCACTTTCTATGACCTGGTGGTAGAGGTCGCCATCGTGCGCCCCGGACCGATTCAGGGCGGCATGGTCCACCCCTATCTGCTGGCGCGGGAGCGTCAGCGCAGGAAGCTGCCGCTGAAGCTGGTTCACCCTGAACTTGAAAATGCGCTGCTGCGAACCTTAGGTGTGCCCATTTTTCAAGAGCAGGTCATGCAGATCGCCATGGATGCGGCCCTGTTCTCCGCCGGCATGGCTGATCAGCTGCGCCGCTCCATGGCGGCCTGGAAGCGCAAGGGCGGCGTGCACAGATTCGAGCGGCCCCTTGTCGACACCATGATCGCGCGCGGCTATAGCGCCGAGTTTGCCAACGCCATCTTTCAGCAGATGCTGGGCTTTGGCGAATATGGCTTCCCCGAAAGCCATGCCTATAGTTTTGCGCTGCTGGCCTATGCCAGCGCTTGGCTCAAGCGGCACGAGCCCGCGATTTTTCTGCAGGCCTTGCTCAACGCCCAGCCCATGGGCTTTTATTCGCCGTCGCAGCTGGTGCAGGATGCGCGCCGCCATGGTGTGCGTGTGCTGCCTGTCGATGTCTGTCATAGCCACTGGCGGTGCACGCTTGAAGAGCCACTGGCGCCCATACGCGGTGTGGAGCATCCCCAGCCAGCGGTGCGCCTGGGTCTGAACCGGGTGGCGCAGCTGGGCAAGGCCGCAGCGCTACGTATTCAGGAGCAGGCTGCGCAGACCCCATGGGTGGATGTGGCTGATCTGGCCATCAGGGCGCAGCTCGATCAATCGGAGATGCAGGCTCTGGCGGCCGCCGATGCGCTGCGCAGCCTGGCCGGTCATCGACGCCAGCAGATGTGGGATGCCGCAGCGCAGTCGCGCTTGCCGCCGTTGTTTGCCCAGGTGCCCATTCATGAACCGCTGCTGGAGCTGCCTGCGGCCAAGGAGGGTGAAGAGATCATGTTTGACTATGCCGCCACGGGTCTGAGTCTGCGCCGCCACCCGCTGGCGCTGCTGCGCGAAAAGCTGATGCGTCACGGCATCGAAACGGCGGCTCGGTTGCGCCAGATGCTGCCCGGCCAGAAGGTCCGCGCCTGCGGCATCGTCACCGTGCGCCAGCGCCCGCCCACGGCGGGTGGCACGTTGTTCATCACGCTGGAGGACGAAACCGGCGTCATCAACCTGGTGGTCTGGAGCAAAGCTTTCGAGCGCTACCAACCCGCGCTGCTGCAGTCGCGCCTGCTGGCCGTGGAGGGAGTGTGGCAGCGCAGCAGCGCGCCGCAGTTGCAAGAAGATGAACTGGAGTTAGAACAGCTTCAAACCAAGGCGGGTGAAGCGCCAGCTGCTCATCATTTGGTAGTCATGCGGGCCAAGGACATGACGCACTGGCTGGGACGCTTTGCGCAAGTGGGCCTGAGCAGCCGCGACTTTCATTGACCAGCCGCGATTTTCATCGAGCTGGCAAGGCCGCCCGCGCAGCGGCTGCCCTTGCGCGCGTGGGCTCACCTGGCATGTATCTGCGCCAGCAACTGCTGGCAGTTCACGTCGTCGTCGGCCGCGGGCACGGTCAGCGGCACCAGGGCCAGGGCCACGGGTGCCAATGCGGCTGCTGCCACTGCCGCGCCAGCGCGGGCAAACAGAGGCCCTGGCTCCAGCCCCACATCGGGCTTGGCAAAGCTGCCGCGCACATACAGCGGTGTGCGCAGCGAGAAGAACTTCCATTTGAGCGACTCGGGCACGATGCGCAGATCCAGCTGCTCCTGTGTCAGATTGATCTGGCCGGTGGCTTGCACAATGGCTTCGGTCGTGGCCAGCTTGGCCATGCGGGGGTGGGCCAGACCTTTTTCCACATTGAAATCGGCCACGGCGCAGCGCAGCTGTACCTCCTTGTCGATGCCAAACAGCTTGGAGACGATGATGGAGCCTACATTGAGCCCCGCCATGTCCAGCAGCCGTGAACTGAAAGTGCCGTCCCGCACGAACAGGCGCACCGAGCCATTGCCCGTACCCAGCCATTGCGCCAGCGACTGGCCGTAGCCTTTGAGGGAGACCGCGCCATCCAGGCGTCCCAGGCTTTTTTGCATCTGCTCGACCTTGGGGAACAGGGCCGAGAGCTTGAGCGCCTGCACCTGCCCCTTGATCTGCGCGGCCACAGGCTTGGCATGGCTGTCTATGGTGGCGTCGAAATTCAGGGCCCCCTGGGCAAAGCCGAACTTCAGGGGCGAGAGTGTGAGCTTGCCGTTGTCCATCAGTGCATGCAGGCTCAGGTTCTGCAGAGGCAAGGCCTGGGGGCGGACGATGTGGCCGCTGTCGTAGCGAAGGTCCAGATCCATCTTGTCCCAGTTGCCGGTTTCGAAATGGATTTGCGGCAATACCTTGCCATTGAGGGGCTTGGGAGCGGCTTCGCTGCCTGAAGGCGACGCACCGATGACAGGGCCCAGGTCGATCAGGCGCAGCTGTTGGGAATGCATCTGCCCGCTGAGCTTGGGGCGCGGCTGGCCCGAGCTGTAATGCAGGTCGCCGCTGAGGTCGCTTTCCCCGACCTTGCCTTTGAACTTCTGATAGTTCCAGGTGGCCTTGCCCGGCTGCAGGCTGCCGACCAGGTGGCCGCTGGTCTCGAACGGCGGTGTTGCGGGCAGCAACAGGCCTGTCAGACCGAACAGATCGGCCATGCTTTTGCCACGCAGACGCACCTGAAAATCCAGTCCGTCCAGGGTCTTGGGGTTGTCCAGAAAGCCCTCGGCAAACGCTTGCAGCTGGCCTGCCTTGGCACTGATGCGCAGCGGAAAATGCAGCTTGTCCTGGCGCAGATCCAGCGCGGGGCCTGCCAGACCCTGGGCCTGAATCTGTGCATGGGTCTTGCCCTGGTTGATGTAGCCACTGAGGCCGAAGCGGATGCCATAGCGGGAGCCATGGGGCCGATCGTTGCTCGCCGGCCTGCGCAGGCTGTCCACGCGGGCACGCACCGCCATGTTCTTGATGCCATCGGACCAGCCCAGCACGCCATCGCTGATGCGCAGCTGGCCGATGTCGAAACTCCAGCGCGAGCCCGCATTGTCCGGGGTCTTGAAGGTCCAGTTGTTGTCGCCGCTCTGGCTGCGGGCCAGCACAATGTCCGGGCCTTGCAACTGCAGGCTGTCCAGCTGCACATGACGGGCCAGCAGCGGCCACAGGCGCAGGCTGGCAGCTGCACGCGCCGCCGTGACCATGGTGCCGGCCGTGCGTTGGGGTGGCTGGCTGGGCGCCTCGGCAATCGCGTCGTCGCTGTCCTCTTCTTCCTTTTCCTGATGGCTGCTCTTGGCTGCAGTTGTTGGGGGCTTGCTGGCGGCATGCCGGGGTAGGCTGCCGATATTGAGTTCCTTGGGGACGGCAGGCAAGGCCGGGTGTTCGGCGCTACCCTTGCCGGGCGCCTCCTCGATGTTCCAGCCGGCGGGCTGGCTCAGCGACAGATCGTCAGCCTGAACCACCACGCCTGGAATCCAGTGCTGCCAGCCGGTGTCCAGCGGTTGCGGCCAGGTCCAGTGCACTTGCAGATCGCCATTGATCGCGAAATCGCGCCCCGTGGCGCTGCTGACGGTTTCATTGATCCAGGGCTTGAGCCGGTTCCAGTCCATGAAGGCAATGACGGCGATGACGATCAGCAGCATGGCCAGCCAGGCGCTGAACGCAATCAGCAGCCAGCGCAACCAGCGGCGTCGCGGGGCAGTGAAAACAGGGGGCGGGTTTGGTGCACGAACAGGTGCAGCAGTGTCAACCATGGGCATCAGTCCTTGTTCATGCATGCTAGCGCGGGCCGGGCGGCAAGCTGCGTCATCCAAGGCCGACGATGGCCGATTGCTGACCTGCTATGAACCGTATAGCTGCATGCGCTTGGTATATAAGCGATTGAGGCTGAAATGACCTGAATTTTTAGATGACGTACGGGTAGCGCTGGCTCAGCCCCGGGCTGATCTGCTCCAGCAATGCATTGAGCGGTGCGGCAAGCGCTTCCTCGTCAAGCTCGTCAGCAAGCGTTTCCCACTGGCGCATCAGATCGGCCAGTTGCAGCCATTGGCCAAAGTCCAGTGCCATGGGCTGAACGATCGCATCCTGGCCGTCGTCGTGGTCGAGAAATCCAATGCGCTGTTGCCCGTCCAGCGACATCAGCCAGGCATCGCCCGTGCCGGATGCTGCGAATACCCACCAGCTCTGCCCCAACTGCGCCAACGGTACATCGCGGCCCTGAAGCTCGCTCAATGCCTGCCGCGCATCGAGAAACACGCAATCGCCGGAGATTTCTCGAGCAGGCCAGCGGTGGCCTGGCTGCAACTGCGCAATATCGTTGGCTTCGAACAGTTCCTGGGCGATGGTGTGTGGGCTTCGCAGTAAGAGCATGGGTAGTCAATGGAAAAAACAGCAGGCCGTGAAAGCTGGGCTCGATGGTGCCTCAATTTTCACGGTGCGGTCTGGCAGGACCATGTTGGCCCGAAAGTTTGTGCAGAGGCAGAAAAAGCGATGCCCATGTTCTATCTCTCCGGGGCAGCTGCCGGTGGCGCTCATTGTCAGACACTAGAATTTCGCGCCATGCATAACTCCCACGATCCCAAAGTCCTGCCTGTGCGCAATGGTGTCAGCCCCAGCTGCGTGGTGCTGCCCAGTCAGGGGCAAGGTTTGCTGATCGACTTTCTCTGCGAGCGCCTGCCAGCCGTCAGCCGTGATGAGTGGATGCGGCGCATGGCGGCAGGCGAGGTGGTCAGCGAACAGGGAGACAAGGCGGGGCCGCATGCGCTGTTCACGCCGGGGCTGCGCTATTACTACTATCGCGAACTGGCGGCAGAGCCGGCCATCCCTTTCGAGGCCGAGGTCATCTACCGCGACGAACATCTGCTGGTGGCCGACAAGCCGCATTTCCTGCCGGTGGTGCCTGCGGGCCAGTATCTGCAGAACACCTTGCTGGTGCGGCTCAAGCGTGAATTTGATGTGCCCGAGCTGTCGCCCATTCATCGCATAGACCGTGATACGGCGGGGCTGGTGGTTTTTTCGGTGCAGCGCGCCACGCGGGGTATTTATCAAGGGCTGTTTCGGGACAGAGCGATTCACAAGGTCTACGAAGCCGTGGCACCGTATCGCGCCGACCTGGAGTTTCCGCGCGAGCACGCCAGCCGCATGGAAGAAAGCGGGCATTTCTTTCGCATGCACGAGGTGGCGGGTGAGCCCAACAGCCGCACGGCCATGGAAATCATCGAGCACAACCAGCACTGGGCGCGCTACCGGCTTCTGCCGGTGTCGGGCAAGCGCCACCAACTGCGGGTGCACATGGCGGCGCTGGGCCTGCCGCTCAAGGGCGATGCTTTCTATCCGGTGGTCAACGACCCGGAGCCTGGAGACTATTCCAACCCGCTGCAGCTGCTGGCGCGCAGCCTGGCTTTTGACGATCCGCTGACCGGCCTGCCGCGCGATTTCATCAGCCGACGCAGCCTGCAAGCACTGCCAGCCGGCGCGTAGCGGCTTTTGACGACCCTGTCTGACAAAGGGGAAAAGCGTTCTGCGATGTTTATCGGACAAACTTGTCCGATAATTGCGCCATGTCCACCCCACGTCCCTCATCCGTTGAACGTCGCGCCCAGTTGCTGGACGCGGCCGACGCTGTTTTTGCCGAGCATGGGGTGACTGCGCCGCTGGATCTGATCGTCGAGCGGGCCCAGGTCGGTCGTGCCACGCTGTACCGCCAGTTTCCCGATCGCAGGGCCATCATGCTGGCTCTGCTGGAGCGCTCGGTGGAAAAAACCCGTGCAGCGGCTGCTGCCTGGCATGACGACGACGAGGCCTTCTTCAAGCTGCTGACCCTGGTGGCGGAACGCATTGCCTTCTCAGCCACGCTGGTGGATTACTGGCGCACAGTGGATAGAGGCGATGAGGAGATCCGCCATGCGCGTCAGCAGATGTGGCAGGTCTTTGAAGAGCCCATGAAACGCGCCATGGCCAAGGGCCTGTGCAAGGAAGTGCTCAATGCCAAGGATTTGTCACTGGTCTTTGGCATGCTGGGCGGTGCGCTGCGCGGTGAAACGCCCGCGCAGCGCAAGCAACTGGCACGTCGCGCCCTGCAAATCATTCTGGATGGAATCAAGGCCTGAGGATCTATGAGCCAAGCTGCAGCACAGGCCCCGGGGGCCAATGTCCCGAATACAGGTGCAGCTTCCAGCCCTCCCAGCAGTCCACCCGCAGCGGCATCGACGCCCGCCATTCCTCAGGGGCCGGTCATCTTGCTGCGCCGCCCGCCGGACTGGGCCGAGCATGAAAAGCCGGCCCTGCCGGGCTCACCGGCCATGCCGCATCACGAATCCTGGGTGCGCGTCTGTTATGGCCTGATTGCCGTGCTGATCGGGCTGACCGGCGGTCTGGGCAATGCCTTGTTCACCGCCAATCTGCCCACGATCCAGGGGCAGATGGGCCTGACCTCGGTGGAGGCTGCCTGGCTGACCGGCGGCTATGTCATGTTCAATATGACGGCCAATTTGCTGGTCTACAAATTCCGTCAGCAATTCGGCATGCGGCTGTTCGCCGAAATCGGGCTGGGTGCCTATGCCACGCTCTGCGTGCTGCATCTGCTGCTGGGCAGTTATCAAAGTCTTATCTTGCTGCGCGCGGCCAGCGGGCTGGTCGCCGCGACCTGCTCTTCTCTAGGCACTCTGTACATGCTGCAGGCCGCGCCGCGCACCTATGTGCTCAAGATGCTGGTCCTCAGCGTGGGTGTGGCCCAGCTGGCCACACCACTGGCCTGGGTGCTGTCGCCCAGCCTGCTCTACAACAGCGAGTGGCACAACCTCTATCTGTTCGAAGCCGGACTGGCGTTGCTGTCGTTTGCCGCAGTGGTGGTGCTCAAGCTGCCGTCCGGCCTCTATATCAAGACTTTCGAGAAGCTGGATTTCGTCACCTTCGGCCTCATGGTGCCGGGCCTGGGCCTCTTGATTGCCGTGCTGGCACAAGGCTACTCACGCTGGTGGCTGGATTCACCCAGCCTGGCCTGGATGCTGGTGGGAGCCATAGCGCTGCTCAGCGTCGCACTCTATATCGAGCATCACCGCGCCAACCCCATGTTTCACACGCGCTGGTTTCTGCAGATGCCGACCCTGCGCTTTGTGATCGGGGCCATCCTGCTGCGTTTTCTGACGGCCGAGCAAAGCTATGGCGTGGTGGGGCTGATGCGTACCCTGGGCATGACCTCCGATCAGATGCAACCGCTGTTCATGGTGATTCTGCTTGGAACGTTGATTGGTGTTGCGCTGTCTGCCATCACCTTTGGCGTACCGCATATGGGCAAGCAGATCGTGGCAGCGATTGCGCTGTTTGCCCTGGCGGCATTTCTGGACCATCACCGCACCAGTGTGGACAGGCCTTCGGACTTTTTCTTCAGCCAGTTTCTGCTGGCCGTGGGCGCCGGTATCTTCATGGGTCCCTTGATGCTGACCGGCGTGATTCAGGGTTTGAAGTACGGTGCCAACCACATGCTCACGGCCGTGGTCACCATCTCCATGACGCAGGCCATGGGCGGCTTGCTGGGCTCGGCCTTGCTCAGCACCTATCAGACGCACCGCCAGCAGGTGTACTCGGTGGCGCTGGTGGCACAGCTGGACCCGACTGACCCCGTGGTGGCAGAGCGGCTCAAGATACAGAACCAGATCTACGGCAGGGTGACGCCCGACCCCGTCATGCGTGCCAACCAGGGCGCGCTGCAGCTGCAGCAGATCGTGCGGCGCGAAGCCAATGTGCGCGCCTACAACGATGTATTCATGCTGACGGCCGCAATTGCGCTGCTGTACCTGCTGTGGAGTCTGGGTGCTTCGGCCCGCGTGCGTCAGGCTGCTGCCCTGGTTCGCGCCATGACGCGGCAAAGCGGCAATCAGGTGGCTGCGGCTGCGGCGACTGACGGCACGCCCCAGCGTGCGCCAACCGTGGCGGCCGAACCCTCGACGAGTGATCAGCCCGAGCAGGAGCATGAGAAAGAGCGTGTGACCGTGGTGGTGCAGTCCAGCGACACCGATGCCTATGGCGATGTGGAAGAGGGCGCCGAGTCCGTCGCTTCCGGTGTACGCCGCACCGTGGTGATCGAAGGCGCGAAAGCGCGCGATCTTTCGGCTGCCGCCAAAGCTGCCGAAGCGCGGGAGCAATCCGTGCTGGCCAGCCGCGACCCGCTGCAGGACAACCCGCAGGCTTTGGCGCTTGAAGCCGAGCTGGAGCAGGAGCTGGAAAAGAACGCTCAGCAGGCCGTACCGGATGCGGGACAAGGGACGCAGACCGGCCAGCAGACACCCAGACAGTGAACTCAAAACAGATAACAGCAAGAGATTGAGCATGAGCGACAGTCAAAACCCATCATCCTCCGCCGCACCGGCACAGTCCCCTGGGCTTGCTCCAGCGCCCGCATCCACACCCGCCGCGGCCGCGTTGCCGCCCACACCCAAGAAGATCAAGCCCTCGCTGCGCAGCGTGCTCATCATGGTGGTGGTGGCATTGGCCGGCATCTTGCTGGTGCTGCGTGCCTGGAACCTCTGGCCTTTCAGCAACTCCGTCGTGACCACCGACAACGCCTATGTGCGCGGTGCTGTCACCGTGCTGGCGCCTCAGGTCAACGGCTATGTGACCGAGGTGCTGGTCAAGGACTATGAACAGGTCAAGGCCGGCCAGCCGCTGGTGCGCATCGACAGCCGCACCTATGAAGCTGCGGTGGCCCAGGCCCAGGCACAGCTGGCCAACGCCCAGGCACAACTGGCCAACTCCGACCAGGCTCAGGCCCAGAACCGTGCCACGCTGGGCGCCAGCCGCGCCGGTCTCGCGGCAGTACAGGCCGAGGCCGAGCGCTCCCAGGCCGAGCTCAAGCGCGTGCAGGAGCTGGCCGAGCGTGGCTCCGTATCTCTGAACGAGCGCGACAAGGTGCGTGCCACCTCGCGTCTGGCCACCACCAATGTGGCCAAGGCCCAGGCCGATATTGAAATCAACCAGGAAAAAATCAAGGCCACGACCGTGGGCCGTGATTCGCTGAAGGCCCAGGTACAGATGGCCGAGGCCCAGCTGCGCCAGGCCCAGATCAATCTGGACAATACCGTGGTCCATGCGCCCAGCGACGGCCAGGTCAGCGAGGTGTCGGTACGCAAGGGCCAGTATGTGGCCGCAGGCACGCAGCTCATGTATGTGGTTCCGCCGACCTTCTGGGTGGTAGCCAATTACAAGGAAACCCAGACCGCCCATGTGCAGATCGGCCAGGTCGTGAGCTTCAGCGTGGATGCGCTGGGTGGCACGCACCTCAAGGGCCATGTGCTGGAGATTGCACCGGCCACAGGTTCGGAGTTCAGCGTGCTCAAGGCCGATAACGCCACCGGCAATTTCACCAAGGTGGTGCAGCGCCTGCCCATCAAGATTTCCATTGACGAAGGCCAGCCAGAGGCCGCACGCCTGCGGCCCGGCATGTCGGTCATCGTGCGCCTTGATACAGCGCAAAAAATGGAGCATCCAGCGCAGGCAGGAAAAGGGGTTGAGGCAGATTTGATTCGGAAAACGGATGAGGCACCCGCATCCCCTGCCGTTCCCGCAGCGCCATCTGCCGCAGAACAGGCCAAACCATGAAGCAGCCCATGAATGCCTGGATGCTGCGCGCCGTGCCCCTGGCCGCAGCACTGCTGCTGGCAGGCTGCAGCGTACCCAGCCTGACCCATGCGCCAGACGCCGCTGAGGCGGCGGTGCCCCAGCGCTGGAGCCAGCCCGTCGATGGTGCGGACGCCGACAAGGCCGCAGCCGTGCAGGCACAGTGGTGGCAGGCTTTTGGCGATGCGCAGCTGAGCCGCTGGGTAGAGCTGGCGCTGCAGCGCAACAACGATGTGCTCACCGCCATGGCGCGTGTCGATGAAGCCAGAGCCAATCTGGACATGGCTGGCTCGGGCGCCATGCCCCAGGTATCACTGAGCGCACCGGGTTCGGTCAACCGCAGCCTGAGTGCAAGAACCGGACAGATGGTGCATGTGCGCTCGGCCCAGCCCGTGCTACAGGCCAGCTGGGAGCTGGATCTGTGGAATCGCCTGGGATCGCTGAGCCAGGCTGCCAAGCAGCGCCTGCAAGCCAGCCAGGCCGATAGCGATGCCGTGCGGTTGACGGTGGCAGCCACCACGGCTCAGGCCTATATCGGCCTGCGCTCCCTGCAGGCACAGCTGGCCGTGGCGCAGTTCACGGTCAAGTCGCGCGAAGAGGCGGTGCGTCTGCTTGGAGATCAGGTGCGCGTGGGTTATATCTCGCAGCTGCAGCTGAGCCAGGCGCTGGCCGAGCTGGAAAGTGTCAGGCAGTCAGTGCAGCAGCTGTCGCTGGCGCAGGAGCGCCAGCGCATCGCTCTCATGCAACTTGTGGGGGGGGTGGGCGATGAGCAGGCTCAGGCACTGATGCAGCGCACGCTGGCTGGCGTCTCTTCGGTCATGCCCCAGCAATTGGGGACGCAGGTGCTCGATCGCATCGAACTGCCAGGCATGCCCGCAGCCGGTCTGCCTTCCACCTTGCTGGAGCGCCGTCCCGATATTGCCCGTGCCCGTTTGCAACTGGCTGCCAGCGACAGCAATCTGGCAGCCCAGAGGGCGGCGTTCTTGCCCCAGGTCAGCCTCAGTGCCAACTTTGGCAGCCTGCTCATCAATGCGCTGGACTACAACCCTGCGCGGGTCTGGTCGCTAGGCGGCAGCATTCTGGCGCCGCTGTTCACCGGCGGGCGCCTGCAGGGGCAGTTCGATGCCGCCAGCGCCCAGCGCGATCAGGCCGCCTATGCCTATCGCGGCGTGGTCATCAAGGCGTTTGGCGACGTAGAAACGGCGTTGGTCAGCATCCAGCAGTTGCAATCGCAGTGGCAGCATGCCAGGCAACGTGAAACGGTGTTGACGAGCACTCTGGGCTTTGCCAAGGACCGCTACGAAGCAGGTTATGCCAGCTATCTGGAAGAGCTGGATGCGCAGCGCAATCTATATGCTGCGCAGCAGGATGTGCTGCGTCTGCGCCAGAGCCAGCTGGAAAATGCCGTGGCGCTGTACCAGGCGCTGGGCGGAGGCTGGCAGTCGGCCGAGGTGGCCAGTCAAAATCCAAATTCCAGGCTCTGATGCCTTGCTTCAGACTCCTGAAAAATGAGCTTCTGGCGCAGACTGGCAATGGGCTTCATGGCATTCTGAAGTAATACCAGATGCCGGTGGCGGCAAGAGCCAGCACCAGCAGCCACAGAAACCAATTTTGGCCTTTGGGCACTTCGCCCGGCGAAGGTGCTCCGGGCTGAAAACTATTGTGTG
Source organism: Comamonas sp. (assembly GCA_031277805.1). GTDB lineage: Bacteria > Pseudomonadota > Gammaproteobacteria > Burkholderiales > Burkholderiaceae_C > Comamonas. The sequence continues at coordinate 38,949 of JAITLR010000019.1, forward strand.
TACTGGCCTGGACCGATTGCCGTTGCAGGTTCTGCCAGTCCAGCGCAATGCCGTCCATGGCTGCATCGATATGGTCCTTGGCTTGCGCCAGCCCCAGACCCGTGGCCTCGCGCAGCAGCTTGATGGCCTCGACCTTGCTGCCGCGCGCCATGGCGTCTTCCACCTTGGCCCTGGCCTCGACCGGCACAGCGGCAGCACCGGACATCAGCATCTCTATCGTCTTGGCATGGTCGCCGCTCACGGTGATGGAGCTGGTGGTCTTGCCATTGATGGTGGTGCTGCTGGTCTTGATGGAGGTGAAGGAGTTCTCGCCCGAGGCATTGGCCTGGTTCAACTGATCCAGCAACTGTGTGGCGTCCTTCATGCCCAATCTTTCCAGCTGCTCGCGCAACTGCTGCATGGCTTCGGTCTGGGTCAATTCTGATGCCTCGGACCGGATGAAGTTCGGCTCATCGCTGGCTTCCAGCAGGTCTTTGGCCTCTTTCAGACCCAGCCCGCACTGCTCGCGCAGCTGTTTGATGGCCTCGATCTTGTGGCCGTTTTGCCAGTGTTGGAGTATCGCTGGCGGAATCTGTGTAGGCATGGGCTGCACTTTCTGAAGGTTGCACATGAACTCCGGCCTCAGCCGCAGTCCACCCGCAGGCGGCCGAAGTCCTTGGCGCGCAGTTTGTCGTCCTCGATGAAGGCCATGAGCCGCGCTCCGTCCTGCCAGCACCAGTTGAATTCTTCGTGCGACTGCAGCGTCAGCAGCGAACGCCAGTGCGAGCCGCTGGGGTACTCCTCCAGATCGGGCGTGGGGTCGTAGCCCAGGCTGTCCCAGGAAGGGCGGCCCAGCAGATAGTCGCGCGGCAGAGCACCGCCTTCTTCGAGCGTATCAAACCAGTCATGGAGTTCGTCAAAATCAACGGGCCAGTCCTGGCGCAGTTCTTCATGGCGAGGAATGTCGATGCCGTTTTCAAATTGCAGCGCACGGCTGTCCGTGACCCAGTGGTGAGGAGCCTGGATCTCATGCATATCGCTGGTGTCCGGCCAATAGAAAGCCTTGAGGTAGTCTTCATCACGCCAGAAAATGGCATCGTCCTCGTCAAGGCCGTAGAACAGCGACAGCAGGCCGTTGGTGGGCAGTTCGGCCGGGCGGCCCGGGCCATCGGGTAGTTCCGCAAAGTTGATCTGCCCGACAAACAGATAGTGACCGTCGGGGTGCTCGGGCCACGCAAAGCCTGCAGGCACCATGGGCTGGCCGCCAAAGCGGCTTTCCAAGGGCTGGCCCTTGCTTGTGCCCAGTCGAATGGCGACGACGGGCTGGGCCAGATTCAGGAAATACTGTTTATGGGCCTGCAGCAGAGGCGAGGCATCCAGGTGTTTTTCAAGCGTTTCGATGTCCATGAAGCTTTGGGCAGTGGAATTGCAGGCCATTCTGGCTCAGACGGCGGCCAGGCTTTGCCGGACGCCTTCTGACAGATGCAACAAATCGTCTGCCTGTTGCGCTCTTGCATGTCTCTCTATCGTCTTGCTGCTTTTAAATTCATGGCTGCATGCGCAGGTATTCAAAGGATTTGAGGCGGAATCGACTCAGAACCTCTGGGGAGCTGCCCAACGATATCGACACTTGACGATCCAGTTGATCGGTCCAGGCCTGATAGGTACGCAGAGCCATGGCGTGCAATTGGCCGATACGCGGCTGCAACCGGGCCAGAATCTGCGCCTCGCTTTGCACGGCGGGGCCGCTGGCCTTTTGAAGCTCACTCCGGCCTTCACGACACCACTGGCGCACGCTGGCTTCGGTGACTTCCAGATGACCCTGAAACGCCCAGTGGCGGCCTCGGACAAAGCCCTTGTTCAGACAGTGCTGCGCATACATGGTGCGGCTGGCGCCTTGCGGGATTTCAAAGGTGTCGTAGTGCCAGTTGAAGAGGGTGGCCTGTGCCGGCAAATCCATCAGCTGCTGGGCGCAGGTGGTGATGCGGACTTCACTCCAGCCGATATTGGGGCAGGGGTTGCGCCAGACGCGCGCGCCCATGGCACGGGCCAGCATTTGCGCGCCAAAACAGTGGCCAAGCACGGGCACATCGTGCTGTAGCGCGCTTTGCAGCAGGCAGCGCTCGTTCTCGATCCAGCGCAGTTGTTCATTGGCGCAGTGATTGCTGCCCAGCACGATGATGCCGCGATAGTCACACGCATTGGCGGGGGCCGAGCCTTGGGCACATGGGTCCAGCAGCACATGGGCGATGCCTTGCTGGCGCAGGTGATCGAGCAGGATGCCCGGGCCTTGCGATGCTTCATGCTGGAGGATGGCGACTGGTTTCATAGAGCAGGCCTGCGCGGGCAGGCCGTTGGTTCAGAGGCCTTCACTCTAGGTTTGAGCTGCTTAAGCCCGCGTACGAAATGCGGCGACTGCCATCAAGCCTGCATCAAGTTGAAATCAAGCCGAGGGGCTTATGCTTTTTGCCATTGCGTTCGGCCCTCATGCCAGAATGGGTCGGCATCACAGATCAAATACCAACTCATGCACCAGACCCATGAAGAAAAGTCCGACCACGGAAGCACCCAGTCCGCGTTGACATTGGCGGCCCTGGGTGTGGTATTCGGGGATATAGGTACCAGTCCGCTTTATGCCTTCAAGGAGGCTTTCACCGGCGGCCACGGGATGGCGGTATCGCCGGAGAACGTGCTGGCTGCGCTGTCCGCCTTGCTCTGGGCGGTGATTGTGATCGTGGCCATCAAATATGTCTGGGTGGTGCTCAGCTATGACAACGATGGCGAAGGCGGCGTGCTGGCGCTGACGGCACTGGCCCACCGCGTGATGGGAGACAGCTCACGCCGTTCACGCTTTGTCGTGGGGGCGGGGGTGTTTGCCGCCGCGCTGTTCTATGGCGACGCCATCATCACGCCGGCCATTTCCGTGCTGTCGGCCGTCGAGGGCATGAGCATTGCCACGCCGCAGTTCGAGCATTTCATCGTGCCCATCACCATAGGCATTCTGATCGGGCTGTTCTCCATACAGATGAAAGGCACCAGCGTGGTCGGCAAGCTGTTCGGCCCGGTCACCATCGTCTGGTTTGTGGCCATCGCCTGGGTGGGTGTGAGCAGCATTGCACAGACCCCCATGGTGCTGCAGGCCGTGAACCCGCTGCATGCGCTGCGCTTTGCCGTGCAGCATACGGACAAGGCTTTCTTCCTGCTGTCTGCCGTGTTCCTGGCCATGACGGGGGCCGAGGCTCTGTATGCCGACATGGGCCACTTTGGCAGCCGGGCCGTGCGCATTGGCTGGTACGGGCTGGTGTTTCCGGCGCTGATGCTCAATTACTTCGGGCAAGGTGCGCTGCTGCTGCGCAATGCCGAGGCGGCCAGCAATCCCTTCTTCCTGCTGGCCTCGCCGTCCTGGCTGCTGGTCTTTGTGGTGCTGGCCACGGCAGCCACGGTGATTGCTTCGCAGGCCACCATCTCGGGGGCTTATTCGATGACGCTGCAGGCCAGCCGTCTTGGCTATCTGCCCCGCGTGCGCGTGCTGCACACCTCCGACAAGGAGCAGGGCCAGATCTATATTCCCAGCGTGAACTGGTTGATGCTGCTGGCCGTGATTGCGCTGGTGCTGGCCTTCAAATCCTCGGGGGCGTTGGCGGCGGCCTACGGTATCGCGGTTTCGGGCACGATGCTGATCACCACCATGCTGGTGGCTTTTGTGGTCTACCTGGGACGCAGGCCCTTCAGGCGGTTGACTCTAGGAGCTCTTGCCTGTTTTGCGCTGCTGGAGATCGGTTTCTTTTTCTCCAATCTGACCAAGCTGGAGCAGGGCGGCTGGTTCCCGTTGACCATGGGCGGCCTGATCTTCACGGCCTTGGTGACCTGGCGCGATGGCACGCAACTGGTGGCGGAACACCGTCGGCGGCTGGATATTCCCATGGAGGACTTCATGAGCTCGCCCATGCAGGGCGTGCCCGTGGTTTCAGGCACGGCCGTCTATCTGACGTCCGACCTCAAGCTGGTGCCCAATGCGCTGTTCCACAATCTCAAGCATTTCAAGGTCATGCATGAGCAGACCGTGTTTCTGCATGTGGTCAATGAAAACGCGCCCTATGTGCAGGACGCCCAGCGCCTGCAGCTGCAGCGCCTGTGCAACGGGGTCTGGACGCTGGCCATGCATTTCGGTTTTCGCGAGCAGCCCAATATTCCGGAAGCTCTGAAGCTCATTCAGCCTGACGAAGAAGGCGAAACACCGAATCTGGACCCCATGACGACAAGCTTCTTCGTGGCTCGTGTGCAGGTGGTGGATGGACCTGGCGGTCTGTCGGCCTGGCGTTGCGCATTGTTCGGCTGGATGACCCGCCAGTCGGCCAGCGCCACCACCTACTACAAGCTGCCTGCCAACCAGGTGGTGGAGCTGGGAACGCAAGTCCTTCTTTGATGAGGAATCAGCCTGCAGCCCTGTTAGGGAGGGTGTGCAGGCTGCTATTTCTAGACGAATTTCGATGGAGAGCTTATTCGCCCAGCGCATCCAGCGCACGGGCCGAATACACCATGGCCGCGCCGGCGTTGAGAGCCACGGCCACACCCAGGGCTTCGGCAATTTCCTCCCTGGTCGCGCCTGCTGCCTTGGCCGCCTTGGTATGCACGGCAATGCAGCCGTCGCAACGCGTGGTCACGCCCACGGCGATGGCGATCAGCTCGCGTGTCTTGGCGTCCAGGTGGCCCGTCTTGCTGCCAGCCGAGGACAAGGCCTTGTAGCCTTCCATGGTTCCGGGCGAGAGCTTTGAGAATTCTCCCAGACGGCCAGCCAGTTCCTTGCGGTATTCATTCCAGTCCAGCATGTGATGCTCCTTGTGTTGAAGACCTTGATTGTGTTGCGCGGATCTGAATCATTCAATGTAGGATTAGCTCGAATTTTTTAGAATTCGTCTCATGGATGCTTTGAGTCGCCTTCTTCAACTGGCCCAGGTGCAGGTGTCGATAGATGTACGCTGCCTGCTGGGTGGCGGCTTTGTACTGCCGCATGCGCAGCTGCAGCAGGAAGCGGCTTTTCACCATGTGCTGGCGGGGCAGTGCCGTCTTCAATTGCCGGGGCGGGAGCTGCAGCTTCAGGCTGGCGACTTTGTGTTGCTGCCTTTGGGAAGCGAGCATGAGGTGCACTCTGCCTTGCCTATCCGCTCGGTGGCTCTGCAGGTGCAACAGCCCTTGATGAAGACCGAGCCTGCGCTGCCGCTGAAAACCAATGTACAGGAGCAGAGTGATGCTTCTGTCGAGTTGCTGTGCGGGCGCTTTCGTTACGCTCAGGGAGCGGGGCAGTTGTTGGCTTGCTGGCTGCCCGAAGTGCTGCATGTCAGCCTCAAGGGTGTTGCCCCCGACTCTGATTTGAAGGTATTGCTGCAGTGGCTGCGTGCGGAGGCACAGGGCGCCCCCAGACCTGGCGCGCATGCGGTGATCGACGGTCTGGGCCAGGCCATGCTGGCACTGGCCTTGCGGGCGGCACCGCAGTCGCCACTGCCCGCAGGTCTGCTGCCGCTGCTGGCCGATGCGCGGCTGGCTGCATCGATTCGCGCCGTGCTCGATGCACCGGGCCGGAACTGGACCATAGAGACATTGGCCAGTACGGTCGCCATGTCGCGTGCCACTTATGCGCGCCGCTTTCAGGCATTGGCGGGTTGCGGTGTGGCCGAGTTCGTGCTGCGTACTCGCATCATGCAAGCCTGTGCCTGGCTTGCCACGGGACAGAGCATTGCGGGTGTGGCCGAGGCTGTGGGCTATGGCTCGGAAGCGGCGTTTGTCACGGCCTTCAAGCGTGTGGTGGGCCAGACCCCGGCGCGCTGGCGCCGAGCGGGCAGCCATGCACGTTCTGTGCAACAACAGGGCTGAATGAGTATTACGATGCGAACTTCTTTGGAGAATGAGCACCGTGCACATCGCGATTTTGAGCTTTGAGGGCTCTGGCAAGCTGGATTCGCTGATGGCTCCGGGCATTCTCAACCGCATCAAAAAGTCCGGATGGCGCGTATCAATTGCCGACCCGACACCTGTTCCTGCAGCTTTGCCGACGTCTTCAGAAGGCCCTGCAATCAACCTATGAAAAATTGCTTGACCTTCTACGCTGCCATCTGCATGAGTGCCTGCGTCCTGGCGGCCCAGCCGCGAGCGGTGGATGTCAAAGCCTTTGATCTTGGCAATGTGAAGCTGGGTATGGATCTCGAGCAAGCCAGATCGGCCATGGCCGCCCATTTTGGCGTGCTGTCGTCAGCGATTGCGTTGGACTACCGAGCGGAACCCAGCCCGCTGACAGGCACCAAGCTGCCCATGCGTTTGCGCTATGAAAGCGAGGGCGAAGAGCTGAGTGTGAATCTGGAGCCCAGGCTGCCGATCAGGGCATCGATCAACAGATTCGCGGTGGCACAGGTTGCGCGCCGTTGGCCCGAGGGTGCACGCAGCCAGGCACAAATCTTCGAGGCAGCGCGGGCGCAGTATGGAGCGCCGTCTGGCATCGTGGATCAGCGCATGCTGTGGTGCGCAAAACCGTCGGCCGACCCTGCGGTGCTTTGCCTGCAAGACAATCCGGCGGTGCTAGCGGTGTCCGCAAAGGGGACGGCGCTGTTTGACGTGAGCTGGGTCGATGCCCGTGTGGAGGCAGAGATGGCTGCAAAGGCCAAGAAGGTTCAAGAGTCTCAGAAGGCCCCAAAGCCCCACTAGCTGGCATTGCCTGAAAACTGTATAAAAATACAGTCTCATGTCTGGCACTACCATCGCTCCCCACCGCTTTTACTATCTGCACAACTTCCAGCAGGCGCTGGACTGGTTGGGCCAGCGCTATGGCGATCTGCTGGATGCCGAGGAGTCACGCTTTCTGCAGCAGTTTCCCCAGTTGCCGCAATGCTCCCAGGCCCTGCTGGTGCGCATGGTGATGCGCAAAGGGCCCTGGTTTCGCGCCAGCAAGCTGGTCTACGAAGAAATTCCGCACACGGCAGAGGCTGCAGCGCCGCTGCTGGACATGGGCTGGATCAGTGCCAATGCGCCCATGGGGTTGGCCGAGCTGTTTGACCTGCACACCAAGCCCGAGTTGCTGCAGATCCTTAAAAACGCAGACCTCGGCACCATGCTGCGCAAGCCCGAGATGCTGGCCCGGATGCAGGCAGCTTTGGATGAGCAGGCCGGGCTGGGCCAGCCCTATGCCTGCTGGAACGAGAAGGCCGATGAGCCCGTCTGGCGCGTGATGGTGGGCGAGTTGTGCGAGCGTCTGCGTCTGATGTTCTTTGGCAATCTCTACCAGGACTGGTCGGAGTTTGTGCTGGCCGATCTGGGGATTTTTCGTTATGAGGCCGTGGCGCTCGATGCCGCTTCACGTGCGTTTCAAAGCCGTGCTGATGTGGACTTTTATCTGAGCATCTCGGCCAGCCGTCAGGCGCTGGATGAGGGAGGCGATGCCGCGCAACTGCTGCAGTCACTGCTCAAGCAGCAAAGCGCCAACCCCTGGCTGGATCAGCGCCGGGCCAAGGTATTGCTGCGCATAGGTCAGGCCAGTGAGCGCGTGCAGGATTGGCCGTTAGCGATCCAGGCTTATACCGCCAGCGGCTATCCGGGCGCACGCCATAGGCATATCCGCGTGCTGGAGCGCATGCAATGCTTCGATCAGGCGCTGACGCTTGCCAGTCAAGCGCAGACTGCTCCTGAAAGTGAAGAGGAACGCCAGCGCGTGGCCCGCATGCTGCCGCGCCTGCGCCGCAGCCTGGGTCTGAGTGGCAGCGCGCGCCAGACTGCACTGGCCCCGGCGGTGGCGGCCTTGCGCAGCGATGTGCTGCTCGAGCGGCCAGAACAGCCCAGCGCTGTGGAATATGTGCTGCGCGACCATTGGCATAGCGCTGCAGCGCCCGTGTTCTACGTGGAGAATGCTCTCATCAATTCGCTGTTCGGACTGCTGTGCTGGCCGGCGATTTTTGCGCCCTTGCCAGGTGCATTTTTTCATCCGTTTCAAAGTGGCCCTGCAGATCTTGGTGCGCCTGATTTTGTTGGGCGCCGGCAGTCGTTGTTCGATGCCTGCATGGCCGAACTGCAGGACGACCGCTACCGGACAAGCATTCGCGCGCGTTTTGCAGACAAGGCCGGCATTCAGTCGCCTTTTGTCTTCTGGGGCACGCTGACCGAAGAGCTGCTGGAGCTGGCGCTGGACTGCATTCCCGCAGAGCATCTGCAGACGCTGTTTGCGCGCCTGCTGCTGGATGTGAAAGCCAATCGCACGGGCTTTCCCGATCTGGTGCGCTTCTGGCCGGCCAACAGCGAGCACGAGGGGCGTTACGAGCTGGTGGAAGTCAAAGCCCCGGGTGACAAGCTGCAGGACAACCAGATCCGCTGGCTGACCTATTGCACAGAGCAGGGCATTCCCGTGCGCGTTTGCCATGTGCAGTGGGGCACAGCCGAGGCCGGCCCCGAATGAGTGCGCTGCTTTCCGTGGCCGTGCGTGCCTTGTGCGAGTTCACGGCACGCAGCGGCGATCTGGATCTGCGCTTTACACCTGCCCCCAGCGCGCTGGAAGGTGTGGAGGGCCATGCGGTCGTGCAGAAACGCCGGGAAAAACGGCTGGGTGCAGGCTATGAGGCCGAGCTGGCGCTGAGCGGCGCTTTTGAAGACCTGCAGGTGCGTGGCCGTGCCGATGGCTTCGATGCAGCGCAGCAGCAACTGGAAGAGATCAAGACTTACCGAGGCACGCTGGAAGGCGTACGCCCTCACCATCGCGCCTTGCATTGGGCGCAGGCCAAGGTCTACGGCCATCTGCTGTGCCAGGCGCGAGGGCTGGAGCGCATCAAGGTGGCGCTGGTTTATTTTCATGTCGGCAGCCAGCAAGAGACCGTGCTGATCGAAGACTGCAGCGCAGCCGAGCTGCGGCAATTCTTCGAAACGCAATGTCGGTGCTATCTGGACTGGGCGCGCAGCGAGGCTGCTCACTGTCAGCAGCGCAACAAGGCGCTGGCAGCCTTGCAATTTCCCATGCCGACATTTCGCGCGGGGCAGCGCCAGCTGGCGGTGGCCGTGTATCGCACGGCGAGCCGCCCGGTCTCAGGTTCCTGCCTGATGACCGAGGCGCCTACCGGCATCGGCAAAACACTGGGGACGGTGTTTCCCATGCTCAAGGCCATGGCTGCGGAGGGCCGGGCGGGGGCTGCGCAAGACCATGAAAAAATGAGCGGTATGCGCATGGTGGATAAGGCTTGTGGGCTGGAAAAGCTGTTTTTCCTCACCGCCAAAGGCACAGGCCATGGGCTGGCGCTGCATGCCTTGGATCAGATTCGGACCGCGCTGCAACAGCGGCAGCCTGCCGCAGACCTGCGCGTGCTGGATATGCAATCACGCGACAAGACCTGTGAGCACCCGGACAAGGCTTGTAATGGCGAGTCCTGCCCGCTGGCTCGTGGGTTTTTCGACCGTCTGCCTGCGGCGCGCCTGGAAGCCGTTGAGAGTATTCAAATCTGGGACGCTCCCCGGGTGCGAGCCGTTGCGCTGCAGCATGGCATCTGCCCCTATTACCTGTCGCAAGAGCTGGCGCGCTGGGCCGATGTGGTCGTGGCCGACTATCACTATTACTACGATAGTGCGGCCATGCTGTATGCGCTGACGCAGCAGCAGGGCTGGCGTGTGGGAGTTCTGGTCGACGAAGCCCATAACCTGCTGGAACGTGCCCGCAACATGTACACAGCGCCACTGTCGCAGTGGGAGTTGATGACGGCTCGCCAGTCGGCATCCGGGCCGGTCAGGAAAGCGCTGGATGCCTTGCAGCGTCAATGGAATGCGTTGAACAAGACCTTGGCTGGAACGTCAGGTGACCCGCAGGAGAGCGGCGGCAGCCCAGTATTGGAGAACGGCAATCTGCCGTTGTTTGCAGGGGCGGGCAAGGAATCCAGATCCGCACCCGCCACACCTCCCACGCCTGCCCAGTCCTATCAAAGTCATGCTGCCATTCCATCCGCGTTGCTGGCCGCCGTGCAGCGCGCTATGGCCGCGATTGCCGATGTGCAGGCTGACCAGCCGCTGCCGCCCGGAGATGCTGTATTGACGTTTTACTGGGAGCTGTTGCACTTTCAGGCCCTGGCCGAGCAGTTCGGCCCGCATGCGCTGTTCGATATTGAGCTGGTTGCGCCTGCAAGAGCAAGCCGGGGGCGCGGGCCGGTCTCCACGCTGTGCATACGCAATGTCATACCGGCCTCCCATCTGCGGGCTCGCCATGCCGCGGCCCAGGCCACGGTGCTGTTTTCGGGCACGCTCAGTCCGCCGGCTTTTTACCGCGATCTGCTGGGCCTGCCGCAAGATACGGCCTGGCTGGAGGTGGAGGCGCCCTTTGCGGCCCGGCAGCTGCAGGTGCGTATTGCCCGGCATATTTCCACCCGCTGGCGGGACCGCGAGGCTTCTTTGGTGCCCATAGCCGATCTGGTGGCAGCGCAGTTTGCACGCCGGCCTGGCAACTATCTGTGCTTTGTCAGCAGCTTCGACTATTTGCAACGCCTGGCATCTGCCTTGCAACGCCTTTATCCCCAATTGCCGCTGTGGCAGCAGGAGCGCGGCATGGACGAGGCCGGACGTGCTGTATTTCTGCAGCGTTTTACGGAGGGCGGGCAGGGCGTGGGCCTGGCGGTGCTGGGCGGCGCATTTTCCGAGGGTGTGGATCTGCCCGGCACGCGGCTGATCGGGGCATTTATCGCCACACTGGGACTGCCCCAGATCAACCCCGTCAACGAGGCCATGCAAGCGGCCATGGACGCGGTGATGGGTGCAGGTCTGGGCCACGACTACACCTATCTCTACCCCGGTCTGCGCAAGGTGGTGCAGGCTGCCGGCCGCGTGATTCGGACCGAGGATGACCAGGGCGTGGTGGTGCTGATGGATGACCGCTTTCAGAGGCCGGATGTGCAGGCCCTGCTGCCGCGCTGGTGGCAAATCGACCAGCACTGATGCTGCAGAAATAGGCTGTAAACGCGGGTTGGCCTGGAAACGCTCTCTCACATTTCGTTGGTGAATCTGACCAAATTCATCGGGATCCGCCTTGATACTTGAGGCAAAGGAGAAAAAGCCATGAGTTCCAACGATTTTCAAGACACCGCAGCACAGGATTTGGCCATTGCAGAACACGGCACTCTGGGTTGGGATGCGATGGATCAGGCGCTGGAAAAAGTCTATGGTAAGCAGCAACCCGCGCACTACGGCACGCTGATCAAATTCCGCATGGGAGGCGATGATCCGCTGGACGGCATCAGTGTCTATCGTAGCGAGCAGGGCCAGCCGCACTGGCACTACGTCACCTATGGCTTCAGTGATCTCTATGGGGATCTGGACGACAGCCACGATGTGGCTCCCGACAAGCCCAGCGGCTATGGTTTCGAACTGACCTTCAGGCTGGCTTGCAAAGGCGACGAGCAGCTGCCGCCCAACTGGCCGCTGCACTTTCTGCAGAACATTGCACGTTATGTCTTTCGCACGGGCAATGTGTTTGCGCCCGGTCACTGGATGACGGCCAACGGCCCGATCGCCGCAGATTCCGACACCTTGCTGACCGAGATGGGCTTTGTGCAGGACCCCGAACTGCCGCCCATTCACACACCTTTTGGTGACTTGATGTTTCTGCAACTGGTGGGCCTGACGGCCGACGAGCTGCGCGAAGTGCGGCGCTGGAATGTGCAAGGCGCATTGCAGGCCATGGAGGCCCATATGCCGCTGTGGGTGGCTGATCTGGCGCGTCCCAGCCTGCACGATCTGCCCGATGTGCAGGCCGCCATCAATGCGGGTGCCGCCCGTGATGGCTCCAAGACCGGTGTGCTTTATAGCGACGTGCTGAGCTTTGAGTCGCGCAAGCGTCTGCTGCGCAGCCCGCAGAGCGTTGTGCGCCTGGGCTCTCTGGCTGTACGCGACCTCAAGGCCATGCTGCCCGCACGTCTTCCCCATGGCCGCAGCCTGATTCTGGCGGGCGACGGTGCCACGCTGGAGTTTGTGAGCTCCCGCGATGAACAGGCAGGGCAACTGGAAACGCTGGGTGCGTATGAGTTCAAGCTGGCCCTGAACGATGCCCAGTTGCAGTCCTGGCTGCAGACCCTCAAGGCGCGTGAGGGTGAGTACACCGTGCCGGGGCTCGATGGCCTGGTCTGGCAGGTCAGGGCCAGCGTGATCACCGATAGCGACGGCCGTGTCACGGGCAAATACGAAGAGTGATGGGCTGAAGTACTATGCTTTCAATAGCTGCTGACGCATTCTCTGCTTGTGTCAGCAGCAGTTTTCTTTGAAATCCTTTCGTGCCCGCGTGAAGATCGCAAATGTGTTTTGAAAGGACTTACCGCATGCGGTCATCCGACAGCTTGCCCGGCAGCTGTGTCAATCCCTTGGCGAACCAGCCTATGCGCTCTGTCTCTCGCACATCCAGGCGGGGCACGTAGGGCTTGATATCTAGCACGGGCGTACCGTCCAGCATGTCATTGCCGCGAAACTCCAGCCGGCAGCCGTCCAGGCGCAGCAGTTCGATGATGGACAGCCCGATGCGATTGGGCCGCGCAGGTGCCCGCGTGGCAAACACGCCATGGCTGCTGTCGTCCATGAAGGGCGTGACCTCCAGCTTTTCTACGGCCTCATGCAGATGGGTGAGCACGATCAGGTACTGAAAATCCTCTACATCACGCAGGCCCGCAGCAAACGGGGCAAAGACCTCGATATGCCCGGTGTGCCCGTCAGCCGCTACCGTCTGTATGGGCATGCCCACCGTGCTTTTGAACGGACTGTGTACCAGGCCTATGGGGCGCATGCCAATGCATGTGCCCGCGTCGTGAAGGTCGCGGGTGGGATCGCCCATTACCGATTAGCCCGCCAGCACGGCCAGCACAACCTGCGAGGCCTTGAACAAGGCGGTGGCCGTCTGTCCTGTTGCCAGACCCAGGTGGGTAGCACTGTCGTTGGTGACCTGGGCCACGATCTGCATGCCCTGCGAATCAATGCACACCTCGGTATTGACGCTGCCTTTCTTGACCTTGCTGATCTGGCCCGTGATCTGGTTGCGTGCCGAAAAGCGCACGCCTTCGGCTTCGGTCACCACGATGACCGAGGGTGCCTTGATCATGGCAATCACGCGGCTGTCGGGCTTGAGGCCCAGACTGACGGCACTGCCGTGGGTAATGGTGGCCACCAATTCGACACCTTGCTCGGTGCAGATCTGCACCTCGTCGGTAACGACGCCGTGGCTGATGTGAGAGACGGTGCCTGAAAACTGGTTGCGTGCGCTGCTTTGCATGATGACTCCTAAAAAAACAAACTTATAGCATTCTGCGCAGTGCAGGTAATCGTCATCGTGGATATGGAGGCTATATAGCGGCGCTGATAATCGCCGCACGCCATACTGGCGCCCCACTAGGAAGCATGGGCAGGAACCACAGAGATGAGTGATTTGAAGATTGTGCAGTGCACGCATGAGCGCCATGCCGCAGCGATTCTGGAGATATTCAACGACGCCATCGTCAACTCCACCGCGCTCTACGACTACCAGCCGCGCACGGCACAGAACATGGTGACCTGGTTTGAGGCCAAGCGAGCAGGCAGCTGGCCGGTGATCGGCATCGAAGATGCCCAGGGCCAATTGCTGGGCTTTTGCAGCTGGGGCAGCTTTCGCGCCTATCCAGCCTACAAGTACACGGTCGAGCATTCGGTTTATGTGCACCCAGGACATCGCGGACATGGTCTGGGCCTGAAGCTCATGCAACTGCTGATTGCCGAGGCCCGTCGCCGCGGTGATGTGCATGCCATCATCGGCGCCATCGATGCGGCCAACGAGGGCAGCATTGCGCTGCATAAGCGCCTGGGTTTCGAACATGTGGGCCAGCTGCCTCAGGTAGGCTTCAAATTTGGCCGCTGGCTGGACCTTGCGTTCTATCAGCTCACGCTGGAAACACCGCTGAATCCGGTGGATGGTTGAGGCCTTGCAGCGCTTTTTCAGTTGAAACATTCTGCAGCCAGATAAATCTGCGCCGCTCTTGTCATCTCCTCAGGCGCCCGCACGTTAAGGACTGGCTGATGGTTTTTCAGCCCATGCCTGATAAGGAGTGTCTGCCATGTGGAAGCTGGGGCGTTTGCTGACGATGTTTCGCAAGGAGTTGCTGCTTGCCTGGGCGGTGCTGCGTGACCCGCGTGCGCCCAAGGCCGCCAAGCTGGCGACCGTGCTGGCGGCGCTCTATGTAGTCAGCCCGATTGATTTCATCCCCGACACCATTCCCGTTCTGGGCTGGCTGGACGACGGCCTGATCGGCTATCTGCTGCTGCAACTGGCGTTTAAATTCCTGCCCGAAGAGCTGCTGAACTCGCTGCGCAGCCGCGTGGGCGGCAAAGCCGGTGTGCGCTGAAAATTCATTGAAGACATAGCGTCCAGCGCTTGTGCATCAAGCGCTGGAGGCTTTTTCATGCCTGGGATTTCAGGCTTGCAATCTGCGCTTCCAGCCGCTCGATCTCGCGGCGCGCTTCGTCGCCCTCGGGAATGTTGCGGCCCGAGTCGCGCCACTGCACGGCTGCCTTGAAACCCTCGGCCTGGGCATAACGGCGAAACCACATGCCCTCGGGGTTGTGGCGGGTGATGCCGTCAAACACCGTGGCCAGCATCTGGCCTTGCTCCAGGCCCATGGTCAGCATGGTCTGGTTGACGACCAGCTTGTGCATGGCCAGGTGGCCGCGCGGCACGCCGGCGATGCGGTTGGCCAGCCTCATGGTGGCGGCTTCCAGCTCGGACGCATCCACGGCCTCGTTGGCCAGCCCCCATTCGGCGGCCTGTTTGCCGCTGATCACATCGCCGGTGAACATCATCTGCTTGGCGCGCATAGGCCCCAGGCGTTGCGTCCACATTGCCGTGGTCGGGCAGCCCCAGACGCGCGTGGGCATATAGCCGATGCGGGCGTCGTTGGCCATGATGAGCAGATCGCAGCACAGTGCGATATCGCTGCCGCCGGCCACGGCCGCACCATGCACCTTGGCAAGCGTGGGCTTGCTGCTGCGCCACAGGCTCATGAAGTCCTCGGTATTTCGTTTCATGAAGGCGTAATCGTCCATGGGGTCCCAGGGCGCTTTTTCCTGCTGGCAGGGATGCTCGATTTCCTGCTCGGCGGTCTCTGCGAGGTCATAGCCGCCGCAAAAGCCCTTGCCCGCACCTTCGACCACGATGACATGAATTTCGGGGTTGTCCTGGGCCCATTCCACGGCCTGGCGAATTTCACGCGGCGTCTGGTTGTTGATCGCATTCAGGCGCTCCGGCCGGTTGAGCAGCAGGCGCGCAATGCGTGGGTTGCTGGCGTCCGGCGTGATCGACAAAGTGCTGTAGCTGGGCATTTCAAGTCTCCTGGTTGATTGGGATAGTGATCTGATAACAAAGCATTTTTGACAGTCAGTGTTGACTCTATTTGCATTTGTTTCTACAGTCAATGCAGACTGTCAAATCGGAGATAGGCATGGCTGGCAACACAGGAGCGGCTGAGAACAGCAGCTTGCGTGAACAACAAAAACAGGCGACACGGGCGCGCATTCTGGGCAGCGCCATGGCCTGCCTGATGGATCTGGGTGTGGCGCGCACCACCACGCTGGAGGTGCAGCGCCGAGCCGGCGTCAGCCGCGGCGCTCTGCTGCACCACTTCCCCACCCATGCCGAGCTGCTGTGCGCCGTGGTCGATGCCATCGTGGTGCGCAATGAGGAAGCCGTGCTCAAACGCCTGCGCCGCAAGGCCAGGCACAGCGACCCGGTGGAGCATGCGATTCACACATTGGTCGACAGCATGAGAGAGCCGTCCTTCCTGGCCGAGCTGGAGCTATGGGTGGTGGCACGCACCGATACCGAACTGCGCGAAGCCCTGGTGTCTGCCGAACGCAAGGCCCTGCGCGACAGGCTGCGTGTGCTCGATGAAATCTTTGCGCCGCTCAAGGCCTTTCCTGCCTATGAGCTGGTGGTCAGCACCAGTACCGAGTTTGTACGCGGCCTGGCCGTGTCGGGCATTTTGCGCAGCAACCCGCAGTCGCTGGCGGCGCTGAGCCAGCAATGGATATGGGCTGTCAAGCAACTGCTGCCGCTGCAGCCACCCGGTCACTGACTTTTCTCAACACCACCACAAGGAGACTTCCGTGCCCCAGTTATCGAGCCCACTGACCCAGTCCTACTGGCCCGCAGATACCTCGCGCGAGGTACTGGAGACGACAGAAGGGCAGGCCCTGCGCGAAGCCGCTCTGAAAGCGCCCGAGCGCTGGGCGCTGGTGGAGAAAATGCCCGCCAGCTGGCCTTCGTTGACGGGCGCAGCGCAGACCGACAGGCGCTGGACCTATGCGCAACTGCTGGACGACGCCACGGCCTGCGCGCACTGGCTGCTGCAGCGCTACCAGCCGGGCCAGCGCATCTGCCTGTGGGGGCCCAATGTGCCTGAATGGGTGGTGTTGCAATACGGCGCATCGCTGGCCGGGCTGGTGCTGGTCACGGCCAACCCCGCGCTGCGTACCCAGGAGCTGCACTATGTGCTGCGCCAGTCACGCGCCAGCGCCTTGTTCCATATCGACCAGTTTCGCGGCAGCGATATGGCGGCCATGGCTGCTGAGGCCGTGCAGGGCTTGCATGGCGTGGTCGATGTCATCAGCCTCACTGGCTGGCTGGATCAGGTGCGACAGGCACCGCGTCAGGGCCAGTTGCCCCATGTGCCGCCGCGCAGCCCGGCACAGATCCAGTACACCTCGGGCACCACGGGCGATCCCAAGGGCGCGTTGCTGCATCACATGGGTCTGGTCACCAATGCCCGCTTTGTCGCCGCCCGCGCGCAGCAGCATGAAGACGTGCATATCTGCCCCATGCCGCTGTTTCACACGGCGGGCTCGGTGATGAGCGTGCTGGGCTGCGTCACCACCTTGTCCACGCTGGTGCTGATCGTGGCTTTTGATCCCGATCTGGTGCTGCAGGCGATTGAAGACGAGCGCGGCACGCGCCTGGGCGGCGTGCCCACCATGCTGCTGGCCTTGCTGGAGCAGCGCAAGGCCAAGGTCTATGACCTGTCTAGCCTGCAGCTGGCCATGTCCGGCGGCGCACCCGTGCCCATGGCGCTGACCGAGCGCGTGCGCACCGAGCTGGGCTGTGATCTGGTCACTGTCTACGGCCAGACCGAGCTAAGCCCCATCGTCTGCCAGACCGCGCCCGACGACAGTGCCGAGGACAAGGCCCAGACCACAGGACAGCCGCTGTGGCAGGTCGAGGTGCGCATTGCAGGGCCGGATGGCGAGGTGTTGCCCGTGGGTGAGGAGGGCGAAATTCAGGCGCGTGGCTATCAGACCATGCTGGAATATTTCGAGCAGCCCGAAGCAACGGCCCAGACTCTGCTTGCCGACGGCTGGCTGCGCACGGGCGATCTGGGCACCATGGACACGCGCGGCTATTGCAGCGTCACGGGCCGGCTCAAGGACATGATCATTCGCGGCGGCGAGAATATCTACCACCGTACAGGTGGAAGGCGTGCTCATGAAGCATCCAGCCGTGGCCGATGTGGCGGTGTTCGGCCTGGCCGATGCGCACTGGGGCGAGCAGGTGGCTGCAGCCATCCGCTTCAAGCCCGGTGAGAGTGCATGCGAGGCCGAGGAGCTGCGTCAGTTCTGCCGCCAGCACATTGCGCCGCACAAAGCGCCAGAGCACTGGTTTGTCTGCGAGGCTTTTCCGTTGACCGGATCGGGCAAGGTGCAGAAATTCCGCCTCAAGGAGCTGGCGCGACAGCGGCAGCTGGGCCGCTTGTCATAGTCAAAAAATCTGAAAATCATAGCGGCCAGAGCTTACCTATCAAGCGCTGGCCGCCGTTTATCAGACCACTGTGTCCTCAAAGCGCGCTGCTGCATTGATTACCGCCAGCACCGAGGCCGTGATGATATTGGCATGCTTGCCCACGCCAAAGCGCGAGCCGGGTACACCGGGCAGCACGGCCTCGACGATGGCCAATGCGCTGGCATCGGCCCCCTGGCCCAGGCTGCGCTCTTCATAGCTGTCGATGCGCAGTGGCAGTTTGAGCGCGGCTACGGTTGCGGCAATAGGGCCATTGCCCGTGCCCCAGCTGCTCTGGCGCTGGCCGCCTTGCCCATTGTCCGCAGCCATCCAGTGCAGCTCTATGCCCTGGCCTTGCGCACTGTCGAACAGGCTGTGACCCGCATAGCGCAGGCCGGTTGCTACGGCATGGGCTTGCAGATAGGTGGCCTCGAACAAATTCCAGATCTGCTGGCTGCTGAGCTCGGTTTCGCTGGAGTCGGCCAGCCCTTGCACGATGGCGCTGAACTCGATCTGCATGCGCCTGGGCATGACAATGCCCCGGTCGCGCTGCAGCAAAAAGGCAATGCCGCCTTTGCCCGACTGGCTGTTGACGCGCACGATGCTGTCATAGGTGCGGCCCAGATCCTGAGGGTCCACGGGCAGATAGGGCACGCGCCAGGGGGCATCGCTTTTCTGCGCGGCAAAACCCTTGGCAATCGCATCCTGGTGCGAGCCGGAAAAGGCCGTGAACACCAGATCGCCCACATAAGGGTGGCGCGGGTGGATCGGCAAGGCCGTGCACTCCTCGGCAATGCGCGCCACCGCTGCGATATCGGAGAAATCCAGCCCAGGTGCTATGCCCTGGGTGTAGAGGTTGAGCGCCAGTGTCACCACATCGAGGTTGCCGCTGCGCTCGCCATTGCCGAACAGACAGCCTTCCACGCGCTGGGCACCGGCCAGCAAGGCCTGCTCGGCACAGGCCACGCCCGTGCCTCTGTCATTGTGTGGATGTACGGACAGCACGATATGTTCGCGCCGCGCCAGGTGGCGGCTCATCCACTCGATCTGGTCGGCAAAGACATTGGCCGTCGTCACTTCCACCGTGGTCGGCAGATTGACAATCATGGGCCGCACCGGGCCTGCATCCCAGGCGCCGATGGCGGCATTGCACACGGCCAGCGACACCTCCAGCTCGGCCATGCAAAAAGTCTCGGGCGAATATTGCAGCACCCATTCGGTTTCGGGGTGCTGGTCGGTCAGGCGCTTGAGGAGGCCCACATGGTGCTCGACCATGGCAATGATCTGCGGTACTTCCAGGCCGAAGACAATTTCTCTGAAGGCCGGTGCAATCGCGTTGTACAGATGCACGATCACGCGGCGTGCGCCGACGGCGCTACGCACCGTGGTCTCTATCAGATCCTCGCGCAGCTGGGTGATGACCATGGGCGTGACATCCTGGGGAATCAGCTGCCCATCGATCAGGTAACGAACGATGTCGAAATCCGTCTGCGAGGCTGAGGGAAAGCCCACCTCGATTTCCTTGAAGCCTATGCGCACCAGCTCCTGAAACAGCCGCAGCTTGCGCTCGCGGTTCATGGGCTCGAACAGCGCCTGGTTGCCGTCACGCAGATCGGTGGACAGCCAGAGAGGCGCTTGCGTCAGCTTGCGCGAAGGCCATTCGCGGTCCGGCAGATCGACAACAGGATAAGGGCGGTATTTGTGAGAAGGGTTGGCCAGCATGCGAAACCTCGAAATCAGTGAATGGGTGTCCTGATTTCCCTGCCTGCCCTGTTGGAGCAAGCTGGCTAGGTCGGGGTCTGGGGAAACCAGAGTGGGGCAGTTCGCACGGCAATGCGCGGACCCCGACCGGAGGTCAGAGCCAGCAGGCATAGCGAATACAGGTGCAAACAGTGCATGGTCAAAGTGCTTGTGAAAGTCAGCAAGAGCACTTTAGACTGCAGGCTCTATGGGTTTCTATCAAAAAATCACCATTCGCTTTATCGATTTGGACATTGTCGCGAAAGGCGCAGCCAGCCATGGCCTATGCCTCGCCTGAAAGCGGTGGCCAGCTGCTGAAGCTGGACGGAGCAGACCTTCCCGTGAGCGGTGTGGTCGAGCGCTATCCCGCAGGCCATCAGGTGCCGGCGCATAGCCATCCTTACGGTCATCTGATCTATGCCACCGAAGGGCTGCTGCTGGTACAGGCCAGCTCGGGCCAGTGGCTGGTGCCGCCCACCACGGCCGTATGGCTGCGTCCCAATGTGCAGCATTGCCTGACAGCGACCACAGCCGTCAGCGCCTGTGGCATCTTTATCCGCGAGGATTTGTCAGTGCAACTGCCCGAGCACGACTGCGTGCTGCATGTCACGCCACTGGTGCGCGAGCTGGTTGCCGCCCTGGCCGTCCAGCAAGCCACCGCAGCCCAGCGGCGCAGCCGTTTGCTGGGCGAATTGCTGCTGGAAGAACTCAAGGCGCTGGCACCGCTGCCGCTGCACCTGCCCTGGCCCGAGGATGCATTGATGCGCCAGATCTGCGAGGCTCTGGTGCAAGAGCCGGCGCGCGCCGTCAATGCCGATGCGATTGCCAGCCAGCATGCGCTGACGACCAAGACGCTGCACCGGCGCTTTCTCAAAAGCACGGGCATGAATCTGGGCAAATGGCGCCAGCAAATGCGGCTCATGGCCTCCATCCAGCTATTGCTGCAAGGTATGTCCATCACCCGTGTGGCGCTGGAAAGCGGCTATGAAAGCCATAGCGCCTATACCGTGGCCTTCAAGAAGAACTTTGGCTGCCCGCCCTCGGAATTTGTGCTGATTGCGCAGGGCGGGACATTCGGCGACTAGATGCCCAGAAACTGGAAAGGCTTGGCCGGCTTGAATTCCTTGGTGGCGTTGCCCGAGAAGGTGTGGCTCTGGTCCGCACCCAGATCCAGTTTCATGACCTTGCCGCTTGTCGGACTGAAGTCCAGCGCCTTCAGATCCACCCAGAAGGTGTTGGGCGTCAGCGCCGATTCAAAGAAATACAGCTTGCGCTGGTGATCGAACACCGTGCGCCAGCGGGTGGAGGAAATATTGGGCTGGTCCGGTGTGCTGATGCCATAGGGCACGGAGACATTGCGGATCACGCTGAAGACGCTGGCCAGGGCCTTGTTGGGATTGGGGGCCTTGGGAATGGCGCCCACATAGAACGAGGCGCGCGCAAAACGGTCTGCGGCGCGGTTGGTGCCGGGCAGCATGGTGGTGCCGCCAATTTGCTGCCAGTAGCTGTTCAGCGCCAGTTGCTGGTCAAACGTGGGCGAGTTGGTCATGACCTGGTACTGGCGGCCATGATGAATGACCTGCTTGCCCGCGATGTACTCGACAATGGCGCTATCGCCGCTGGCATCCGACATGGACAGGTGCAGCGTGGTCAGGCGGTTTTCGCCGGGCACATTGTCCGAGACGATGGTAAAGGGCTGCTGCTCCAGCGCGGCCACGGCTTCCTTGACGGTGGCGAAGTTGTCCAGCACGTATTGGGCCCAGGCGGCAATCGTCAGCCCCGGCTTGCTGCTGGCGTCGAATGCTGGGTACTGGGACTCGACCAGCCACAGCAGATTGGCATTGAGGCCAGCTTCGTTCACTCCGTCCGTGGTCGAAATGTCATAACCCGAGGTGATGACGCTGCCATATTTGGAGGTCCAGCGCAGCGTGTTGCTGCCCGTTTGTCCATTGCGCTCCATGCCGCGTGGCATCACCCAGAGATTGCTGACGATATCGCTCTTCCAGTCCATGGAGCGGGCCGTCATGACCTGGCCTTCGGCGCCCAGAAATACCAAACGGGTGCAAGCCCAGGCACTGGTCGTGGCGGCAATGCCGGAGGCAGCCAGCAGCAAGGCGGCTAGTTGGGGGCGGATATGCGGCATTTTTGCTTTCATCAAATCTTCCTTTATGAGAAACAACAGTGATGGGCGCGGATGCTTGGGGTCGGCCAAGCAGGTTGACTGGGGTAAAGGGCGTGCGCATTCACAAGGTGAATTTCACCTTACATACCGATACTAGCCTGCAAGCGAACATGGACTGTGCCGACAAGCCGAAGGGCCTGCCCATACCGGGAGCAGGTCATACTGCATGACCATGAGCCTCAAGCCTTCACTTACCTTCATCACCTTGCTGGCGCTGCTTGGCCTGACCGGCTGCGACCTGATTGGCGGCGGTGACGAGTCCGCCAATAGCCGACTGAGCAAGGAGGCCATTGCCACGCGCGATGCGGCACCGGAAGATGTTTTCAAAGGCGTGCTGGCAGGAGAATCCGTCTTCCTGCTGCTGCACGACTGCGAGGTCTATCGTGTGGAAACCGGCGACAAAGGCGAGGTGCGCTGGCAAAGCGTGCTGGCGCCCGACTTTTATCCCATGTGGACTGCCTGCCAGCGCCAGAGCATGCACTTTGAAAAAGGCGCGCTGACCGTGACGCTGGGCCGTATGGCCTTCGGTGCGGGCGGCTGCTGCGCCACGGGCGGAACCTATCGCTCCACCGACGGCCGCAACTGGAAAAAGATTGCGGACTGAGGCGTCTGCTTGAACGGCGCGATGCAGAAACTCTGCGCACTGTAAAACCATAGCTGCTGACGCAGGCTGCCAGTGCGCTGTGGTGGTTTTCATTGGAAAAGCTATGCTGGCTTTTCCGAGCCGAACTCTGCCAACACCCTCAGCACGCTGTCCACTGCAGGGTTCAGATCGGGTTGCAGCCTGTGGGCCACGGCCATGGGGCGCATCAGCGTGGGTTCGAGGTGGCGTATCTGCAACTCGGGAGCGTTCAGCTGGTCTTCCACCTCTTCCAGCGGCAGCAGCGCCGCGCTCTGGCTGGCTGCGGCCAGGCTCTTGAGCGCGCCCGGGTAGGTCAGTGCCAGAAAAGGGCGGGGCGTGTAGCCTGCCTGGGCAAACCAGTTGGCGATCAGTCCATGCATCTGGGTCGGGGCGGAGAACGAGGCCCAGCGCCGCTGGGACAGCCATTCGGCCGTGATCAGATCCGGCGCTTCCCAACTGGCGGGCAGCAGCGCAACCAGCGGGTCGTTGCGCCAGGGCTGCAGATGAATGTCCGCACCGACTGCCTGCGGGCTGGCGACCACGGCCACATCGAGCGTACCGGCAGACAGCCGCTTGACCGATTCGGCCGAGCCCACGGCTTCCAGCCGGACTTCCACGCCGGGGCTGCGGCGACTCAATGCCTCCAGCATCAGCGGCAGCAGCCGCGTGCTGACCCCCGCAGACACACCCACGCGGACCACGCCTTCGCGGCCCGAGGCATGGCGCTGCACGCGCTCAACCAGATCATCGCTGGCGCGCAGCAGCTTGCGGCCCTCATGTACCAGCACCTGCCCGGCCGAGGTCAATTCCGCCTGGCGCCGGCCTCGTACCAGCAGTGTGGCCTCCATGCGCGATTCCAGTTCCTTGATGTGCAGGCTGACTGTGGGCGGCGCCAGATGCAGCGCCTGTGCGGCTGCCGCAAAAGTGCCCAGGTCTGCAATCGCTATCAGGGTCTGCAACTGGTCGAGGTTGAGATTACGCATGGATCTTGTGGTCAGAAATTCTGAATTGAATGTTCATTGAATTCAACTTTACAGAATTTACTCAAATATTGAGCATAGGCTCATGAATCACGATTACAAAAATGCATGCTCGGCCGCCCATACAGATGAGCCGATCAAGGCAGCACGGGCTGAAAAAAAATTATCGAGCCGACGCGAGCAACTGGCTTCCTGGCTGCAAGCCATTCGTCGGATGTTGGAGAGGGCCGAAAAGCACATCGGGGAAAACTTTCGCGTGCCGCCCAATGGCGGCTGAGAACTCGGTGCTTGCTATCGATATAAGAACAGGAGACTATTGCTGGACAAATGCTTGAGTGGTTTTTCTGCTCTTTTAAACCCCCATCAACTGCCAGCCATCGCCCATCCAGTTGAGTCTGTGTGTGAGCTGAATGGCTTGCAGCAATGCCTCATCGTGCGAGACCACAAGCAGCGGCCCCGGATACTGCACAAGCAAGGCCTGCAGTGCCTGCTGCGAAGGCAAGTCGAGATGGTTATCCGGCTCATCCAGCAGCAACAGAGGCAGGGCGTTTTGCGCATTCTCATCGGCATAAAGCGCGACAGCCATGGCGGCTTTGAGACGCTCGCCGCCGCTGAGCAAGGCGCTGGGCTGGGTGATATGGCGGGCGTCCAGCCCCAGTTGTGCCAACCGCATGCGCTGCAGCGATTCGGGCGTGCGCGGGCTGGCGGCTTGCAGTTGCTCAAGCACGGATAGCCTGGCTTGCAACAGACTCTGATTCTGGTCCAGCAAGGCAAAGCGGCCCTGCATGCGGCGCTGGCCTGCCAACGGCTTAACTTGGCCGGCCAGCACCCGCAGCAGCGTGGATTTGCCGCAGCCATTGGGTCCGCAGATGGCCACGCGCTGATCGGCGCGCAGCACAAGGTTCAGCGGCTGATGTGCTGCGGTGTATG
This sequence comes from Comamonas sp., assembly GCA_031277805.1. Taxonomy (GTDB): domain Bacteria; phylum Pseudomonadota; class Gammaproteobacteria; order Burkholderiales; family Burkholderiaceae_C; genus Comamonas. The sequence goes on from JAITLR010000019.1 coordinate 63,161, forward strand.
GCAGTTGCACCTCGGATAGCTCGGCGACGATGCGATCGGTCTGCGTGCCCAGCCCCTCTGGCAGATGCCAGTGAATGCTGTCGGCCTGCCAGTCGACCTGGCGCTGCAGGGCCTGGGCAGCCTCGCGCACGCTGTCGTTGAGCGCTTCACGCGTGGCGGCATGCTGGGCGGCCAGTTTGCCGCCCGAGCCTTGGGCGCGTTCCTTGTTGGCATCCAGCAAGATCTTGGCCTGGTTGCCACTTTTACCGATGCGGTCGCCGCGTGCCTGTCTGCGGTTCTGGCGCTCTTGCTGGTTGCGCAGGGCCTGCTCGGCACGGCTGCGCTCGAGCTTCAGGCGGGTCAGTTCGTCCTGCGCGTTCCGGCTTTGCTGGCGCTGGGCCTGTTCATAAAAAGCATAGCTGCCGCCGTAGACGGTGATTGCGCTGGTGCTCATTTCGGCAATGGCTTGCATGGCGTTGAGCAAGACCTTGTCGTGACTGATGAGCAGCAGCCCGCCGCGCCACTGGGCAAGATCGCGGGCCAGGGCGGTGCGGCTGGTGGCGTCCAGGTGGTTGCTGGGCTCGTCCAGAATCAGAAAGTCCGCTGTTGACATGCGGGCACCCGCCAGTGCCACACGCATGGCCTGACCGCCGCTGAGCTGGCTGGCTGGGGTCTGCGGCGCCAGTTCCGGCAGGCCGATCTGGGCCAGCATGGCTTGAAACTGCTGGCGAATATCCCAGCGCTCGCCCAACTGTTCAAAGTCCTGCGCATCGCTGCTGCCTTGCTCTATGCGTATCAGCGCCTGCAGGGCAGTCTCCATGCCGGCCAGTGCAGCCACGCTGGCGTGGGGCGCAGCGGCCAGCGGGTTTTGCGGCAGATAGTGGACCAGGCCTGTGGCGGTGACGCTGCCGCTGGTGGGCTCAAGCTGGCCCGCCAGAATTCGCGCCAGCAGGGATTTGCCCACGCCGTTGCGGCCCACGAGCGCTGTGTGCTGTGGGCGAAAAGTGCAGGAAAGATCGGAGAAAAGCAGCCGCCCATTGGGCAGCGCATAGGAGACGCTGTTCAGCGTCAAACGAGGTTCGGCCATAAGACTCTTGCGATGATTGAATGCCAGACATCCCTGCACCGTGCGCAAAACGCGTGAACGCGTGGCGACGTGGGAGGGGAGGGAAGTGGCCGTCAGCGGGACGGCGGCATCAATAGCGCATGGGAGTCGAGACCTCGCAGGGGAAGGAAAGAGGGCGATTGTAGGGCGCCTGCTCGCGCGGTCAAGCGACAGCCTCAAGGCTGAGCGAGGCGTTGACTATCAATAGTGAAGCGCATGGCGCATTCAGGTCAAGGGTTTCAGCGCTGTTTTCCTCGAATTTTCAGACATGCTCCAGACGTTCAGGTCGCCTGCAGAAGGCGCAGCAGCTGCGTTGCCATATGTGGCATCCAGTTATTTTCCTCGCGCAGCAGCGGGTCGGCAAAAGCGCGTTCGAAGGTGGGGCGCACGATATGTGCATAGTTCAGGCTGCCTAGCACCACGGTCAGCAGGGCCAGCGGGGGCACATCGCGGCGCAGCAAGCCGTCGCGCTGGCCGTCTTCCAGCAGGGTCAGCGCGGTGTTCAGAAATCGCTCCAGCGGCCGGGTCTGGGCCGTGGCAATGCGCTCGGAGTTGTCCAGCAGCTCGCGCGTGACGAGCTGGGCGGCCAGCGGGCGCTCGCGCATCCAGTCCAGTTGCACGGCGACAAAGCCGGCCAGGCGCTGATCCGGTGCGGTGGTGTCGGCCAGCATCCTGTCCATGCGCTGCATCAGGTCCTGGGCCAGGGTCTCCAGCAGCGCGCGGTACAGCAGCTCCTTGCTGGCAAAGTGGTGCAGCAGCCCGGGGTTGCCCAGCTCGCAGTCACGCGCAATGGCCGACAGCGATGCGCCCGCAAAGCCGTGCTGGGCAAAGTGCTGCTCGGCGACTTCCAGAATCTGCTCTTTGCGCGGTTTGGCGGATTTGCTCATGCGGGTTCGATATGCAATCAGAAGCTGCTTGCGCAGATTGGTATTGGGTTTGAGTCACTTTTAGTTTGAATCTTTCAGCGACTGCTGCAGCTGTGCATGAAAGCGCCCAATGCTGTATTCAAAGCTGGCAAAAGTGAAGTGTTCATTGGCGCCGCTGGCCAAGCCCTGCTGAATCGACTCGGCCAGGGCGTAATCCTCGGCCAGCGTGCGGCGGTACAGATCGACGTTGGCCTGCCAGTATTTCTCGGCTTTTTCGGTGGCCGGGGTCTGGGGCAGCAGCGTGATCTCGTGGATGCGCGTGCGCTCGGGGCTGATGGGCTCCAGACAGCTGAACTGCGCATGGTCGGGCTGCACCAGCACGGTGTTGGTGGGGAAGAAGAAATAGGTCAGATTGCCGTACTGGCGCGGCTCGAATGCGTCGGGCGCGGGCTGCTCGAGCGCAAAGTTGGCCTTGATCAGATACAGGCGCCGGTGCGGTCCGCATTCATCGACCAGTTGTACATTGCCGGCAAACATGGCGGCAATCGTCTTCTGGTGCGCAATCTTGAAGTGATAGGCCTCGAACACGCCGTCCACCAGCAGCTTCCAGTTGGCTGCCACCTCATAGCTGCGCGGCGCATAGCCCACAGGCTGCTGCATGCCGGCCAGCGCGCACAGGTCCTGCATCATGGGGCCAAGCTGGGTGGTGGTGTTCTGCTCGCTCAGTTGCGGATCAAGCAGCACCCAGATCAGCCCAGCAGCCTCATGGCAGGCCAGGCGGCGCAGGCCCATGTCCTGTTTGCAAAGATCGGCAAACCCTTCGGCCTGCGGCACGCCGCGCAGCGCGCCATCAGTCTGATAAGTCCAGGCGTGATAGGGGCAGGAAAACGCCCGCGCCTGATCGCCCGCACCTTCGGCCACCACACGCGCGCCGCGGTGGCGGCAGACATTGAGAAAGGCCCGCACGCTGCCGTCAGCCTGGCGCACCAGCAGCAATGGCGTGCCCAGCCTGGTGAGCGACAGCCAACTGCCGGGCTGGGCCAGCTCAGAGCTGGCGGCCACGGCCTGTGGGTGCTGGCGCAACATCTGCATCTCTTGCGCAAACTGCTCGGGGCTGCGGTAGCTGGCGACGGGAAGCTGCCCGCCCTGGCCCTGCGCATCGGCCCGCATCTGCGCGACTGCCTGCAGGGCGCGCTCATGCAGATCGACGGGGCGAGGAAAGATCGGGGCGGCGGCGTTCATGGCAGGCTCCTGAGCATCAAGAGCTGTCAATGTACCGATTGAACAGTCGGTATTTGATTGGGGTTTATTCCAGTGAATCAACCGATACTGCTATCAAAAACAAACCGCCAGCGCTGGATGGGCAAGCGCTTGCGGCTGATTTGTCGATATTTTGTCGTTATGACTTTGTCACCGGCAGTTCGCCAAAATCGCCTTCCACCCAGCCATGCCAGCCCATGCACATGCCATCGCCGTGCAGCAGATCGACGGCATGCAGCACCGCGTCATCGCTGGCGCGGCGCAGCTCGGCCGTGGTGCGCAGGCCCACATACACATCGTCATTAGCCAGCGGGTCGCTCACGCCGTCCAGCAACTGCATCAGCCCATAGACGGCATCGTCGATGGATTGCAGCGCTGCCTGGTGCGCCTCTTGACCGAGCTGGCGCTGCGCCAGCTTGCTGCGAGCCCGTTCGCGGGTGGCGTCCAGCAGCAGCTTGCCTGCGGCGTGCTGCAGCCATAGCTCCAGGTCTTGCTCGTGCGTCGGCGGCGTGGCGAGAGTGGGTGAAGGCATGGTGAGAGATTTTGGTTGCTATCAAAAACAAACCAACAGCGCTTGTCTGGCATGCGCTGGCGGCCCATTTGATTCAAATTTTCAAAGCGCCTGCTTGAAGAACGCACGCACCGATTCGTTGATCAGATCGGCATCGTTATCCAGCGTGGCCACGTGGTAGCTCTCGGTCAGCAACACCTGCTGGCGCAGCGGGCTGGCGATGCCGTTCAGAATCATGCTGCCGTTGACGGCGGGCACGATATGGTCGTCGGGCGAGGTCAGCACCAGCGCGGGCACGGTCACGCGCGGCAGCAAATCCTTGGTCACGCTCATCAGGCCGTAGATCTGCTTGATGGCGGGCACGGGCACATCGGCGTAGACGATTTCTTCGATACCGGGCTTTTTGATATCGCTGCCCACGCCGGGCACGGTGGCGGGCGCGTTGCGGTCAAAAGCCAGCAAAGCCAGGTCGGGGTTTTGAAACTCCACACAGGCGTTGATGGGTGCAATCGCCTTGAAGCGCTGCGGATAGCGGCCCGCCATATACAGCGTCAGCGTGCCGCCCATGGACAGGCCGCTGATGAAAACATGCTTGCAGCGCGCCTCCAGCTCTTGCAGGCCTTCCTCCACCGAATCCACCCAGTCCTGCGCCGTGGTCCGGGCCATGGCGGCCGGTGTTTCGCCATGGCCTTTGAGGCGCACACCCAGCACCGTCCAGCCTTCGGTGCGGTGCAGATACTCGCCCAGCGGCCGCATGCACGAGGCCGTGCCGGTAAAGCCGTGCGAGAGCAGCACGCCGACTTCGTTGCCTTCAAAGAAAAAGGGCTTGCCGCCCTCGATGATGTCCTGTGCTTGCAAGATGGCCTCCTGGCGTTGTGTGCGTAGTCCATGATAGATCGGCAGCAAAGTGTTCAAGGTCTGCTGGCGTTGTGATCGAAAACGCATTCCAGCCTGTACTGCGGGTTTGGATTTTTCACCGCCGCCAGCAACCGGGCACATTGCGCATCCTGGGCGGCTTTCTGCGCCATATGCTCGCTGGCCGCGCGGTGCATGAAGAAAACCATGATGCCGCCTAACACCACCCCCGCCAGCACGGCCCAGCCCCTGTATTTGCGCAACTGCAACTCTGTCATATTGAAAATGATAGCAGCGCTGAACGCGCGGCAGCCTTGCGTTTTAGGTGAGGAAGCGCTTTGCTGCGCAGCCTTAAAATCCAGGGCTTTTGCCGGAACCCCCATGAATGTGATCAGCCAGACAAGTTTTACGCTGCAGCAGGGCGATGTGCAGCGCATCATGCTGGCCCAGCGCGACGCGTCGGATGCCGTGGTGCAAAGCCAGACCGGTGTGTGGCGCAAGCTGCGCATTGCCTCCATCGCAGGCGTGCCTCTGCTGGCGTTGGTTGCGGCCGGCATCAAGACCTCGCCGGGCATGCAGATCAGCTTTACGCTGATGCTGCTGCTGGGCCTGCTGTTTTACGTCAGCAACTGGCGCATCAAACAGCGCATGTACGAGATGGGCGCGAGCAATACCGTCTCGCGCAAATCGGTGATCAAGGCCGTGGAAAACAACATCTTCAAAGGCCAGGCGCAACTGGCCTGCGAGGCCCGCTTTGACGAGCAGGGCTTTGAGCTGCTACAGAACGGCCTACGCCTTGCCGCCGCCTATGACGATGAAAGCCGCATCGGCATCATCTTCGAGCGCCAGGGCATGCTGCAGATCACGTCTGCCGACACGCGCGGCATGCCGGATGCCGTGTTTTTCATCCCCTTGCAGCAGCTGCCCGATGCCGAGGCGGTGATGCAGCGCTTGCAGTGCAGTCCTTGCTTTGTGAGCGCCCGGTAATTACATCTCCGCTGCCATCTGGGCCAGTTTGGCGACCGTGTTGATATTCCGCGCTGTGCCTTGCGCCGCCGCAGGAATCTTGAGCTTGGACTGGCCCATGCCAGAGCCGTAGGCCACATAGATCTCGCGCAAGCCCAGCTGTACCTGTTCGTCGTTCTGACCTTTGATGTGCTCCAGGGTGTCGGCAGGTGGTGTTGCGTCGAGAAAGATGGCAACGCTTTGATGACCCGGAGAATCGGGAAAAGGGTTGGCGGCCAGCACATCGGCCATTTCCTGGGCAGTGCGCACAAAGACCTCGACCGGTTTGCCCGCATGGCTGGCCAGGCGCTGCATCAGCGCAGCTTTGACTTGTGGGGCCGTGCCGCTGGCCTTGAACACCACATTGCCGCTGGCGATATAGGTCCGAACCTGCTCAAAGCCCGCTGCTTCGCACATCGCCTTGAGCTCTGCCATGGGCAGCTTGCCGGTTCCACCGACATTGACGGCACGCAGCAGAGCAATATAGACGGGCATGGCAGTTCCTTGGCGTTTCAAAGCGAGGCGGGACTTGCATGCTAGCGCAGCGGCTGGATGTCGGCTTCAGGCCTTGTGCACTTTGATGGCAGGCTGGCCTATGTATTGGCCAAAACAACCCGGTTGCGGCCTTTTTCCTTGGCTTGGTACAGGGCTCTATCAGCCCTATCGATGAGTGTTGAGGAAGACAAGTCCAGTTCAGAGCCGCTTACACATGCAGCCCCAATACTGACGGTGATTCGCACCAATCGGGTTTTTTCATTACCAAGCGCCATATTCTCGACTTGTTGCCTGATGAATTCAGCGAGCTTTGCTGCACCGGGTAAATCTGTATTTGGCAGCAGAACTGCAAACTCTTCACCTCCGTAACGAGCAACCAGACTTCCCGTGCGTTGGACGCAATGCGAGAGCAGGGTTGCAAAGCATTTAAGCACCTCATCACCAAATGGATGCCCAAAGGTGTCGTTGAGCCGCTTGAAGTGATCCACATCCAACATCAGCAGCGAAAGCGTGGACTCTGACCGGAGCATCCTGCGCCACTCAGAATCCAGCACCTCGTCAAATCGTCTGCGGTTTACCAGGTTTGTCAAAGCATCCTTCACCGCCAAGGACTCTAGATGCATCGTCAGCTGCCTCAGCTTTTCCTGCTGCCGGCGCGAATCGGTGATGTCGACATGCGAGAAAAAGCTGTAGCCATTGGCTTGGGTTCCACGCAGCTCCACGACTCGAACCCAACGATCCTGTGGCAGAGCAAGTACATAAGGCGCCCCTGAAAAACGCTGCCGCTCTTTGAGAACGGAAAGTCCCGTCGCGAAGTCTGGTGTGGGTTGCTTGTGCTCCCATGTGGCGATGTATATATCGCCAAACATGCGCGTGTTAAGGCTCTCGATGTCCGGCAAACCATAGAGCACAAGAAAGGATCGATTGGCCCAGACAGCTCTGTCTTGTGTGTCCACCATCAGGATTCCATCAGCGAGGCTTTCCAGGGCCATAACGGTGTCCGCCGATATCTGATTGGGCAACTGAACCTGTTTGGGACTAATTCGGTCCTGCATTCCTGTGAGCAAAGGAGCCGTCTTGCGCCACAACCTGATCCGGCCAAAGGCTCCCAGGGAAAGAGAAGCTACTCGAACGCGATAGTCATAGTGGTCGAATTCAAAAGCGCGCTGCTGATGGCGATGCCGGTGAATGCCTTCCTCAATGTAGCGTTCCATTCCTGAGAGCTCGTCTTCGGGGAGTCTTCGCAGGTAGAAGCGCCGCAAATTTTCCCTGTAGTCCTCACCGGCATAGACATGTCCAGCGTGCTCGGGGAAAAACTGCAAAAACGTATCGTTCCAGAGCAGGGTTCTGTCATTGGTGTCAAAGACACAGACTGCCACCTCTAGCTGGTCCAATGCAACTGCAACTAATCGGAGAATCGAGATCAAAGGCCGCTAGGTGAATATAGTTAACGGCGTAAGTCTACTTTGTAAACATGTATAAAAACCCGATGAATTCTTAGGAGTTGCCAGCAGTGAAGGCGTACTCATGCTTGAAGAATATCGGTTGATCGGTGCGGGGTGAGTTGGTGTTGGTTCTGAAGTGCCGTGGCAACGCAGCGACTTGATTTACGCAAGCTGCCTTGACAGAAATTTGGGTAAAAGTCGGCTTGTGGCCGGCTGCGCAACCCTCTGTGGACCAGGAACCTCCGGGTCTCTGCTGGCGCCCAGATCTTCAACGATTGGGCGTTGTTCGGGCTGGCATTGCTCTTGGCGGGACTACCTGCCCAATACTGAGTCACATATCAGAACCGGCGGTGGCTGTCGGCCCAACTGCCTTCATCGCACTCGCCTCGGAAGTGCTCGATGCCGTCAATGTGGATGCGTCCGCTGCGTCGGTCGATGTCGACCTTGGGCCTGTTGAGCCCATTCAATGCATATCGTCCTGTGATACGGTCACTGCTTACCTGGAGGTCATCCAGATTCCACCAATGGTTGTTATCGCCTGAATGGATAGGTGCAACGAGTGCACCTGTGAGGTGGATGCGTCCGCGTTGGCCGGAAATCTCGACCTGAACCTCCGCGTCGAAGCCTTCTTTGCTGGTAGTGACTTCGTCGATTGACTCATAGCGGTCGCGCCTGGAATTCCAGCGATATCCCGAGCGGGATTCCACGGAAGGCTTGCGACCTTCGCCGTAGCAGATCAGCGTCAGGCTTGGGGAGGCCGCACGCTCTTCATCCTGGTGGCTGTATGTCGCTGCTCCCTGATGGCCAGATTGGCCGCAGTTGGCGGCGGGAACTGTCTGGATCGCACTGTAGCGCCCATCCGAAGTTGCGACCTGCACGCATTCACGCTGCTGCGAGCTCCACCAGAAAGCCCACTTCTCACCCCGCACAGTATTGGCCTTGATGAACTGGTATCCCCGGGCTTCCATCTGTGTTTCGCCAGAGCTTCCACGAGCACCGATGAGATCGGCAAGAGCAGAAGGCACTTGAGCATAGGCACCATTGGCCATTGTCAGGAGGGCTCCGAGCACAGCAGAAATTAGAACTCCGTTCGAGGCATTCATTGCTGCATTTCCTTGTTGATAGCGATCACTCAACTTTACGGCAATCCGGCTTTGCTTCCAGGCAAGTGCATCGCTGACATCACGCATCGTGAGGAGCAGTTCTGAATCATTTGCCGCCGCTCAAGAAAAAAGCCCATCGCTTTTGCGATGGGCTTGCTCACCATCCGTATCTGCACAGAGGGTCCATCAGACCTTTTTTACTTTGACGGGCAACCCTTGTCGTACCACTGCCCCAGAAACCCAATCAATCCAGACATTGTCCTTTTCGGGCCGGGTAGGGTCCGCAAAGCCCAGCGCGTTCAGGTTCACACCATTGCCATGCTGGGGGTTGGCATGGGTGGGCTGACCGTCCACCTTGTGTGCCACGGTGCCCAGTTGCTTGTGGCCGTAACCATGTTCAATAGCGATAGCACCGGGCGCAATACCGGCGCGCACCAGGGCCACGCCTTGCAGTTTGCCGCCAGGAGTGCTGAGCTCGATATGGTCACCGTTGGCAATGCCCAGCTTTTCCGCATCCTGCTTGTTGATGCTGACAGGGTTGTGTGGATGCACCTGGCGCAGCCGTGAGGCGGCGATGGACATGCTGCTCATCAGATTGGACTTGTAGCTGGTCATGGTCAGCGGCCAGTCCTGCTCGCTGAATACGGCACGCATGTCCGAACCATCGGCCAGGCGCGTGGGGTACCAGGTGGGGCAGCCGCTGTAGCGCTCACCGGTCATGGAGTGGCGCATTTTGCTCAAACCCTCGTGCCAGAACGTGGCAGGGAATTTGGCTTGCAGCTTCAGGTGCTCGCCCTTCCAGGCATCTTCGACCTTGTCAAAGCGGCCGCCACGGCTCATGACCATGGCGACGCGGCGCACTTCCTCGGGCTTGACGCGCGCTTCGACCGACGGCATCCACCTCCTGAGGCCGGTGATTTCGATATCGTCATCGCTGGCTTCGGGCACGGGCTTGCCGGCCTGGTAGGCGATGTTGCATATGCCGCGCAGGTAGAAGTCTTCGGCGTTTTCCAGATCGAGCGGCTCGCCGTCCTTGGTGGACATGGCGTTCTTGCCAAAGCCGGGCAGGCCCAGCTGCTTGGCCACGGCAAAGACAAAGCTTTCAAAGCTGATGGGCTGGCCATTGGCGGTTTTGGCGGTGGCGGCATCGACTGCGGGCCAGCGTACGGTGCTGCTTTTGGCAACCACATCGGCCCAGGGTGCGCCAATGCCCCAGCTTTCATAGGTGACGGTGTCGGGCACGATGTAGTCGGCCAGGGCCGAAGTCTCGTTGATGAAGGGATCCACCGAGACAAACAGCGGCAGCTTTTTCACATCCTTGACAGCATCGGCCAGGGCGTTCTCGAAGCCGCACATGGCATAGATGGGGTTGCTCATGTGATTGATCCAGGCCTTGACCCGGTATGGGTAGCCCAGCATGCCGGCGGCCAGCATTTCGCTGGACAGCCCGCCGGGCGCGGGATACCAGGGCGCTTTGGCGGGGTAGGGGTTCTGGCCCGCTTCCTTTTTGCGCTTGAATTCGCTGGTTTTTTCATAAGGGAACTTGGTGCGAGATAGCGCCACACCCCTGGGTTTGACGGCGCCCTCAAACTGCGCAAAGTTGTAGCGCGGGCCGGGGCCAAAGGGGCCGAACGGGCCAGCGTCCATCACCCAGCCGCCGCGCACGTTCAGGTTGCCAATCAGATTGTTGAGCATGGCAATGGCGTAGGCGGTGTAAAAGCCCGAGCCATTCATGGTGCCGCCGTGCGAGTTGGCCACGGCCTGTTTGCCATGGCTGGTGAACTCGCGCGCCAAATCTTCAATCTCTTTGGCGGGCACGTCACAAAGGGCCGCGTATTCGTCAATGGTCTTTTTGTGCGCCTCGGTGCGCAGTTTGATAAAGGCGCTGCAGACGGCAATCGGTGCGGGCTCTTCAGCAGCATCGGCGGTCTGAATGGGCGTGAAGTCGCGCTCCACGATTAGCTCGGCCGGTGTGGCGACGGTGTGTGCGGCCAGCGTTCCATCGGCCAGCTGCACCACATAGACATCTTCGGCGGGTGTCTTTTCATCCACCGGCTCGGGCATGGGCAAGCCAATATCGGCGCCGCGCAGGAACTGGCCGTAGCGTGGGTGCTTGGGCTCGTTGATCAACAAGTGGGTGGCATTGCTCCAGCTGGCTTCGCCCACGGCTGCCATGGCGGCGGGGCCCGGCTGGGTCAGGAACAGCTTGTCGTAACGCTCGTTGTCGATGATCCAGCGGATCAGGCCCATGGCCAGCGCCAGATCGCTGCCGGGTTTGACGGGCAGCCAGCGGTTGTTGTCGCCCGCCGCATGGCTGGACGAGGTGGGCAGCATGGGCGAAACCACCACATATCGGTAGGTGTTCTCGCTGCGCGAGCGTGCTTCGGCCAGTTCGCGGCCCACACGCTGGAAGGGGTTGCCCGATTGCGCGGGCGAGGTGCCGATGAACAGGCCAAAACGCGAGTTTTTCCAGTCCGGCTTGCCATGAGGCATGCCCGCCATATCGCCCAGCGCCGCGCCCGTGCCCACGCGGTAGGTCTGGCCGCAGTACGAACCGTGGTTGGACACATTGATGGTGCCGAACGACTGCTTGGCAAAGCGGTTGACCAGCGGCGTGCGGCCCTCGTTGGCGGCCTCGGTCACCAGCAACTGGTTGGACTTGGGGCCGTATTCGGGGTTGGCTTCGTCAATCAGCGTCTTCACATCGCGAATGGCGGCGAGGCCGTCCACATGGCCTTCACCAAACAGGTCGCCGCCTTCGCAAATTTCCTTCACCAGCTCTTCGAGCGTGATGGTCTTCCACTGGCCGGAGCCGCGCGGACCCACGCGCTTGAGCGGCTTGAGCACGCGGTGCGGCGCCTTCTGATGCTCGAGCATGGCCGAGCCGCGTGCGCAACTGGTGGCGCGGCCTTCCAGGCCGTTGTCACCGCCCAGCATGGCATAGACCTCCCGCACCGGCGTTTCCATGGGGGCGGGGTGAGTGGTTGCCAGTGGATGGTAGGGGTTGCCAGCGATGCGGATGATCTGGTTATCCGCCGTGTCCACGCGCAGGCGCACACCGCACTGTGTCCAGCAGCCCAGGCAGGACGAAGGGCTGACCACTTGACCGGGCTGGGTTGTCAGCTGGCCAGTGACGGGGTCGATGCGGAATTCGGGCGTCAGCGAATTGCCGCGTGTGGCGCTTTTGGTGATTTTTCCCGAGGTTCCGGTGATCAGCCCCTTGGCACCCTTGGCCACGGTTTCGCCATAGCCGGCGGCAAAAGCGGCCAGACCGCCAGCCACGGCGCCGCCGCGCAGCAGCAGGCGACGGCGGGCGACGTCGGCATCTTGAGATTGTTCGGGGGAGAGTTTCTTGTCTGTCATGGTCTTGCCCTTGGTATGAGGGAAGGGCAAGCGCTGCAGTGTTTCTATGGTTTTGATAGCTGCTAGCGCTTGCTGGTATTGCGGTAGATGCCTATTTGATTTGAAGCTTCAAGAGGCGGCCAGAGGCTTGCGGGCCGGGAAAAGCTCCAAAGCCCAGGTCGCCATGGCCACAAGTGCCACGCACAGACCGGCCACGCCGACCATGCCCATCAAGCCCTCGCCGCCCAGCGGCATGTTGTACAGATACAGTCCCGCGCCAAACTTGGGCACGCCTTGCACACCCATGAACAGGGCCCAGCGGAAGGCCCAGGCCGATGCCGCCAGTCCTGTGCCCAGCACCAGCGTGTAGCCCTTGGCGCCCAGACGGTGTTCGCCGCGCAACAGGGCCATCAACACGGCCGCGCCAAAGAGGGCCGAGCCCAGCATGGAGATGCGCCAGACAGGGAAGTCCTTGAATAGGCGCACGGCCATGTCAAACGACGGACTCTGGCCTGCGATGCCGGCAATGCTCCAGGTCAGCGCGCTGGCAACCAGACCGGTAGCCAGCCACAGGCCCAGATTGCGCAGGCCGTGCAGGGCCTCAAAATCAGGCTGCAGCTTTGCCGGCAGAAAGCGGTAGAGCACAAAGCCCATGCCTACGGTCGCCAGCCAGCCGCTGAGCGCCAGATTGATGGGCACCCACAGTGTGTTCCACAGCGGACGCGAGCGAATGACCATGATTTCAGCGCCTGTGTAGGCCACGATGGAGAGCGTGGATAGCACGAGCAGCGGCACCAGGGAGCGCATCCACTTGTGCCGGCCCAGCCACCACAGCACACAGGTCAGCACGCACAGGCCTACGAACGTGGGCATCAGCACGGCACCCAGGCTCATCCACGACCAGGGCGTGAGGTGGGCATAGAAATGCCAGAAGCGTGCTGGCTGATGCAGATCGGCCAGCAGGGCGACGGGTGCGGCAATTGCGCTCATGGCTAGTACCAGCACAGCCGTGGGCAGCAGGCGCTGGCGCAAGCCATTGGCCGGGCCGAATGCGCAGGCCGAGGTCAGCAGTGCAGCGCCGGTAGCCATGCCAACAAGAAAGAAATATTGGACGGCCCATGGCAGCCAGGCGGCTTCGTAGGCAGGAGTCAGGAGTTCGATGATTTGCATGAGAGGACTCCTTTCACAGATGCTCGGCAACAAGGCGAACCGTTGCCTGGCCATCGACACCGTTCACAAATTCATCAGGCAGGCCGATGTAGAACACATGGGGCTTGGTCTTCATGCCGGGCTTGAGGACCTTGATCTCGTCCCTGTGCGCGTTGATGCGTTGGTTGATCTCGCTGTGCGCGTCGTTCAGATCGCCGATCACGCGAGCGCCACCCACGCAGCTTTCCACGCAGGCGGGCAGCAGGCCGGCTTCCAGGCGATGTTCACAGAAGGTGCATTTGTCGGCGGTCTGCGTCTCGTGGTTGATGAAGCGTGCGTCGTAAGGGCAGGCCTGCACGCAGTAGCCACAGCCTACGCAGCGCTCGTTATCCACGAGAACAATGCCGTCGGTGCGCTGGAAGGTGGCTTGCACGGGGCAGACAGGCACGCAAGGCGGCTCGTCGCAGTGGTTGCATAGGCGCGGCAGGCTGACCATGGCGGGGGCAGTATTGCCCGCCTGGTCGACCTCATACTGCAGCACCGTGGTGCGGAACTGGCCGATGGGCGGCTGGTTTTCGACCGAGCAACTCACCGTACAGGCCTGGCAGCCGATGCATTTGCGCATATCGACCAGCATGCCAAAGCGCTTGCCCTCCATGCCGGGGCGACGTGTGGGCTGGAATGTGGGATCACCCGGCAGGGCGGCGCGGGCGCTGCCCGCGATGCCAAAACTGGCTGCCAACGCAATCAAGTCCTGCAAGAAGCCGCGTTTGGCCTGGACCGGGGTGGTTGATGAAGTCTGAGCGCCGGCAGGGTTGTGGTGAACGGGATTGGCAGGCGCGCAGGAGCAGGTACTGCCGGAAGAGCAACTGGAAGATTCTGGTGTGTGAAGTGGCATGGCCCTTCCTTTCATCGTCGCAATGGCATCAGATAAAACTGATGTTTATGCATAAAAGAGTATTTAATTAATCTCTTTTATGTGCGAATTACTGTATGAATGGAGTGCAATGCGATGCTTGATTTGTATCAAGCTATCTTCGGGTAATCCCTTGTCAGAGGGGAAATACGGTTCAAGAAGAAGCCGTGGCCAGAGGATGCAATCGTCACATTAATGAACTGTTAAATATTGGGCGTGGCAGTGTTCCTAATGTCAGCATCTTGAATGGACGCAAGAAGCGTTGCGTCAACTGTCCGGGTCTGGGACGGTTCTGTGTGAAGCTGTTTCAGATAGATGGAAGAACGCTGCCAATGGCCTTGCTGATTGAGGAGGCTGCTTCTGTTTTTGAGGCCATGCCCTGGGGGAATGTCCGACACCAGGCTGGGCGCGCGAGGCGTTTGACCGCTGTTTCTTTTGGGTAAGATGGATACATGCTGTGTTGAGCGATGAGGGCTTTCTTCATCGCCGGGTCACAGTGATCGGCATGGCGCGGCAAGTCTGCTTCGCGCCGAACCCTATCAATCGTCACTAGAAAGGTTTGATATGTCCCGCTCTGTATCCGATACCGTCTCCAATGCCCAAGAAGATCTGGAAAAGCTGGTGGGCGATCTGCGTGGCCTGTTGTCCGCTCGCGAACTGGACAGGCTCCCCGAGATCAGCGCGCTGCGCCAGCGCATCGATGACAGCATGAACATGGTGCGCGACTCCGCCGTTCGCGCTGCTCAGGATGCCGCACGTCAGGCCCGCGATGCTGCCGATGTGGCGGACCGCTATGCCCATGACGAGCCATGGCGTGTCGCAGGCGCGGCTCTGGCCGTGGGCGCGCTGGTGGGCTTCATGCTGGGTCGCCGCTGATTGGCGGACGGCGACATCAGGACGACTGTCTGTGAACTGGATTTCACTATTAGGTCTTGACACATTGCAGGCGCGCTGGCGCGCCAGCCTCAACGAGCTCGCACTGGCTGCCGAGGACCGGGCCGATCTGGCCCAGCTCGAATGGCAGATGCACAAGCGCAGCCTTCAGACCCTGGTGGTGCTGGTGGTTGCGCTGGGTGGGTTGACAGTGGTGGTGCTCACGGTCCTGTCCATTGCTCTGCTGGTGCAGTTCTGGGACAGCGACCATCGCACCACGGTGGCCTGGTGCCTGGCGGGCGGCTGGCTGCTGGTCTGGGTACTGGCGCTGTGGCGCTTGCTGGCTGCGGTCAAGCAGTTGTCAGAGCCCTTCAAGCTGACTCGTAACGAGTTCAAGGTGGACTGGAAGACGCTGAAGGAGAAGCTCTAGCATGAACGCACTTCGGCAGGCACAAACCGATAGTTCCAAACCCGTTGGCTTTGATGCAGAGCTTTGGGAGGACGCAACGCCAGAGCAGCAACTTGTGCTCAAGCGCATTGCCAAGCAGCGCTCTCGCTTGCAGGCACGCTCGGCGGCAAGAGCCCAGGCCCAGACGCTGCAGACTCAGGCTCATGATGTAGAGCAGGTGCAGTCCGACGCGCCACTGGTCGACCGTGTCATCACCTTTGTGCGGCTGCACCCGATTGCCACTGCGGTGGCGGGGGCCTCCCTGATGGCCGTGGGTCCGCGCAAGTTGATGCGCTGGGGCAGTATTGCCCTGCCATGGATTCTGAAGCTGCAGCAGCGCGGTCGGTCCTGATACCTGTCTCAGAATTTGCTGCCCCCAAGCAAACAGCCCGTGCAAGCATTGCGCTTCATGGGCTGTTTTTCATGAGCCATACGGCGCTTCAGAAATCTGAAGCCATGCGTATTCAGTGCATGTGCGCGATGGCCTGGGCTGCTTCGGTCACCAGGTCCGGGCCGCGGTAGATCAGGCCACTGTAGATCTGCACCACGTCTGCACCTGCGCGAATCTTGCTTACGGCATCCGCTCCGCTCAGGATGCCGCCCACGCCGATGATGGGGAAGCGGCTGCCCAGAGCAGAGCGCAGCTGGCGAATGATCTGGTTGCTGGCTTCCAGCACGGGAGCGCCGGACAGACCGCCGGCTTCCTCGGCATGAGGCAGACCCTTGACGGCTTCCCGGCTGATGGTGGTATTGGTGGCAATCACTCCATCCATTCCATGGCGCTGCAGCGTCGCGGCGATCACGCCGACCTGCTCTTCATCAAGGTCAGGGGCGATCTTCACAAACACCGGCGTGCGCTTGCCATGCTCGGTGGCCAGTTGCTCGCGGCGGTCGGCAATGGCGCCCAGCAGCGCGTCCAGCGCTTCATCGCTTTGCAGCGCGCGCAGATTCTTGGTGTTGGGCGAGCTGATGTTGACCGTCACATAGTCGGCATGGGGGTACACGCCGTCCAGCGCCTTCAGATAGTCGCTGGTGGCTTCCTCAATCGGCGTGGTGGCGTTCTTGCCGATGTTCAGGCCCAGCAGCATGGCGCCGCCATTGTTTCCTGCTTTTGCGCGCACTTGCGAGCGACGCACATTGGCCAGAAATGCATCCAGGCCTTCGTTGTTGAAACCCAGGCGGTTGATCAGCGCATTCTTTTCAGGGATGCGGAACATGCGCGGCTTGGGGTTGCCGGGCTGAGGGCGGGGAGTGACCGTGCCCACTTCCACAAAGCCGAAGCCCATGGCGGCCAGTGCGTCGATGCAGCGCGCATTCTTGTCCAGACCCGCAGCCATGCCCACGCGATTGGGAAACTTCAGACCGGCGAGTTCGATGGGGTCGCTGACCAGGGGGCGTTCCCAGGCTTTTTGCAGCAGAGTGTTCTGACCCTTTGCCATGAGGTTCATGGTGAAGTCGTGGGCAGCTTCGGGGTCCATACCGAAAAGAACAGGACGGGTCAGGGAGTAAGGAATAAGAGACATGGAGATAATCGCAGGATTACCTGGATTTTCCCTCATGACGACATCTGCTGCTTCCCTCTCTCAAGATGAACTGAAAACTTTGGTCGGACAAGCTGCCCTGAAATATGTGGTAGCTGGTGAAATTGTGGGCGTGGGCACCGGCTCTACGGTCAACAAGTTCATCGACGCGCTGGCCACCATCAAGGACCAGATTCCTGGAGCGGTCTCCAGCTCCGTGGCCAGCACCGAGCGTCTGAAAGCGCTGGGTATCAAGGTGTTGGATGCCAACGAAGTGCAGCGCCTGGCCGTGTATATCGACGGTGCCGACGAGATCGACGGCCAAGGCTATATGGTCAAGGGTGGCGGTGCGGCGCTGACGCGCGAGAAGATTGTGGCGGCTTTGGCTGACCGCTTTGTCTGCATTGCCGATGAATCCAAGCTGGTGGATGTGCTGGGCAATTTCCCGCTGCCCGTGGAAGTGATCCCCATGGCGGCCGCTCAGATCGCGCGCCGCTTTGAAGCCATGGGCGCTGGCGTCACGGCTCAGATTCGCATGAAGGATGGCGCCCCTCTGGTGACGGATAACGGCCAGCATATTCTGGATGTGCGAGGCCTGAAGATTGCTCAGCCTCTCGCTTTTGAATCCGAAGTCAACCAGTGGCCCGGCGTGGTGACGGTAGGCGTTTTTGCACACCAGAAGGCCGCTGTCTGCCTGCTGGGTACGGCTACTGGTGTACAGACTCTGGCTTACTGAAAAACCAGAGATCAAAGCAAGAGCCAGCGGCGCCATGCTGCTGGCTTTTTTGTTATGAATTTGATAGCTTCTTATGCTTTATGCATAAGCGTTTAAGCCATATTTCATTGAAATCCTGTTGCTTGTGACAGGCGCTCATAGAGGCCAGCCAGAGCGATCCAGATCAGCAGCAGCGACATGCTCCAGCCAAGCAGCTTCAGGTTGAACGGGCAGGATTTCTTGCGCAAACGATTGACGCCTTCGGCAACTCCCCAGAACAATCCGTGGGCTGCGAAAAACAGGCCCATGCTCATCTCATAAGCCAAGCGGTTCAGACCGTTGCGTAGGCCGTCATCTGCCACAAACCAGACGGTGATCAGCACCGGTGCAAGCAGTAGCACCGATGCTTTCAGAAGTTTGTGGACCTGGAGCATGGGCTTTGCTGTGTCTCAGAAGCGCAGGCCGGCAGGATTGTTGGGCGTCGGAGTGCCAGGCGGGGGTGTAGTCTGTGTGGCGGCAGATGTCGGGGCACGCACCGCAGGCTCGGAAGGCTTGGGCTTGTCGGCGAGAGCGGGCGTGGTCAGAGGCATGGGCGCAGGAGCGCGATAGTTGGCGGGCAAGGTCGACTGAGCAGGGTAGCCTGCAGCTTTCAGATACTGGGTCCAGCTATCTTCGCCAAAGCCTTTGAGATGCTGGCTGCCGATGGTGGCAAACGGCAGATTCTCCTGGCCGCTGAGTTTTTTGAGCGCATCAAGGTCGGCGTTGGTTTGCACCGTGCGTTCGCTGAACGGCACTCCATGCCCTTGGAGGTAGTTGCGCGCTTCATCGCAGGGCTGGCAGTCCTTGGATGCGTACAAGGTGACAGGGTAGCGTGTGGCGGTCTGACGCAGTTCATAAGGCAGCTGCGCCAAGGATGATGCGGATGTGCCGGGCGCAGCGTTCTGGCTGCTGGCCGCGCCGGTTTGTGCATTGTTGATGGGGGGGCGATCGGAGAAGGTGACGCGCCCATCGGCACCCACGATACGGTATACGCCCTGGGCTTGTACGGCGCCTGTGCCCAGCAGCACGACGGTAAAAAGACTGAAAAGACTACAGGTGAAATTGGAGGAGGGCGAGGCAAGAAGGGAGCAATGCATCAGCACGATCGTAAAGGTTCCAAGAATGGGCAAAGCATAGCGTGCTCAGACATGTTTCAACATAGCTTTTGCTCATGGAGAACGCTGGGCTGATCTGGCTCAGCTCATGAAAAAAGCGCCCCAGTGGGGCGCTTGGCGGTATCAGCTGGCCTGTGCCATGCCTTGATGGCGCAACAGTGCATCGATCTGCGGCTCGCGGCCGCGGAAGGCCTTGAAGGACTCCATGGCAGGGCGGCTGCCACCGGCCTCCAGAATCGACTCGCGGTATTTGCGGCCGGTCTCGGGGTTGGGTGAGCCATCGGCCAGCACGGTTTCCTCAAAAGCCGCGTAGGCGTCGGCGCTCAGCACCTCGGCCCATTTGTAGCTGTAGTACCCCGCTGCATAGCCGCCCGCAAAGATGTGGCTGAAGGTATGGGCCATGCGGTTGTAGGCGGGCGAGGGCAGCACGGCCACTTCGCTGCGCACCTTGTGCAGCAAAGGCATGAAGTCGTCGGCGGGGTTGTGTTCGGTGTGCAGCAGCATGTCGAACAGCGCGAACTCGATCTGGCGCAGCGTCTGCATGCCGGACTGGAAATTCTTGGCCGCAATCATCTTGTCATACAGCGCGCGGGGCAGAGCCTCGCCGGTATCGACATGGGCGGTCATGTGCTTGAGCACATCCCATTCCCAGCAGAAGTTCTCCATGAACTGGCTGGGCAATTCGACGGCATCCCACTCCACGCCAGCAATGCCTGAGACATCGCGCTCGTTGACCTGCGTGAGCATATGGTGCAGACCGTGACCTGTTTCGTGGAACAGGGTGATCACGTCATCGTGTGTGAGCAGCGCAGGCTTGCCATCCACGCCGGCCGCAAAGTTGCAGACCAGATGGGCCACAGGCGTTTGCAGCTGGTGCGTATCGGGGCGCAGCCAGCGCGTACGTACATCGTCCATCCAGGCGCCGCCGCGCTTGCCCTTTCGGGCCTGTGGGTCCAGATAGAACTGGCCGACCAGCTGACCGGCACGTTCGATACGGTAAAACTCCACGCAGGCATTCCACACCGGCGCTTCATCACGGCGAATCGAGACTTCAAACAGGGTCTCCACAATCTTGAAAAGACCTGCCAGCACCTTGGGTGCGGGGAAATATTGCTTGAGTTCCTGCTCGCTGAAGGAGTAACGGGCCTCCTTGAGCTTTTCGCCAATGAAGGCCCAGTCCCATGGCTGAGGCTCGGCAATGTCAAGCTCGGCCTTGGCAAAGGCGCGCAGATCGGCCACGTCTTTTTCAGCGTAGGGGCGAGCGCGCTGGCCCAGGTCGTGCAGAAAGTCTATGACCTGTTTGGGGGAGTCGGC
The DNA here is from genome assembly GCA_031277805.1 of Comamonas sp. Lineage (GTDB taxonomy): Bacteria > Pseudomonadota > Gammaproteobacteria > Burkholderiales > Burkholderiaceae_C > Comamonas. The sequence goes on from JAITLR010000019.1 coordinate 83,216, forward strand.
CATCTTGGGCACGACGGAGACTTCGCCGAAGCTCTTGTAGCCCAGCAGCAGCGACTCTTCCAGGCGCAGGGCCAGAATTTCCTTCATCACGGCTGTGTTGTCGAATTTGACGGCGTCGCCTTCGGCCTGGTCGGAAGCGCGTGTCACATAGGCGTGATAGAGCTTCTCACGCAGCGCGCTGCTCTTGGCAAACTGCATCAGGGGCAGGTAGCAAGGCATCTTGAGCGTGAGCTTGTAGCCTTCCTTGCCATCGGCTTCGGCAGCTGCTCTGGCTGCGGCAATCACATCGGCGGGCACACCGTCGAGCTCTTTGGCGCCGGCGTAGTAGGCAAAGGCATCCGTGGCGTCCAGAGCGTTTTCGCTGAACTTCTGAGCCAGCTCGGCAGAGCGAGCCTGAATCTGGGCAAAGCGCTCCTTGGCCGCGCCTTGCAGCTCGGCGCCGGAAAGCACAAAGCCGCGCATGGCGTGATCCCAGGCTGCGCGTTGCTCCTTGTTGAGGCTGGCGGGATTGATAGCCTTGTACTTGGCGTACAGGCGTTCATCGGCACCCAGATTGGTCCAGAACTCGGTCACGCGAGGCAGAGCCTCGTTATAGGCGGCACGCAGCTCGGGTGTATCGGCCACGCTGTTGAGGTGATTGACAGCCGACCAGGCCGTGCCCAGCTTCTCGGTCGCCACGTCCAGCACGGCCGAGATGGCTTCCCACTGTGCGGGAAAGTCGGTCATGACGACGGTCTCCAGTGCCTCGCTGGCACGGGCCAGCAGAACATCAATGGCTGGGCCTACGTCCGCAGGCTGAATGCGGTCAAACAGGGGCAGGGAGGAGGTTTCGAGAAGTGGATTGCTCATGCTGTATTAGGTGCCGGCAAGGTCGGGAAAATCAAGCTCTCTCAGAGGAATTAATGCTATGGGGTTCATAGCGTCAGCCATTGGTCAGTAGCGCGCTGCGCTGGTTTTAAGCCAGAGGCAGCAAGCAAGGGCCGTCCCGCAGCGAAGTTGCCGTCCCCCTCCCGAAGTGAGAGGGGGAGGCCGCGTAGCGGCTCAGGGGGGTTAGCCCGCAGCTCGTTCAGCGGATTCCATGGTGTTGACCAGCAGCATGGTAATCGTCATGGGGCCGACACCACCGGGCACAGGGGTGATGTAGCCCGCGACTTCCTTGACGCCATTGAAGTCGACGTCGCCGCAGAGCTTGCCTTCGGCGTTGCGATTCATGCCCACATCAATGACCACGGCGCCGGGCTTGACCATATCGGCGGTCAGCACATCGACCTTGCCCACGGCGGCGACGATGACGTCGGCCTGGCGTGTCATGGCGGCCAAATCAGCGGTGCCGCTGTGGGTAACGGTGACGGTTGCGTTGGCGGCCAGCAGCATCATGGCCATGGGCTTGCCCACGATATTGGAGCGGCCGATCACCACGGCATGCTTGCCGCGCAGATCCTTCATACCGATGGATTCCAGCATCTTCATGCAGCCGTAGGGTGTGCAGGCCTTGAAGCCGACTTCGCCGACCATCAGTGCGCCAGCGCTGGCCACATGGAAGCCGTCCACATCCTTGGCGGGAGAGATGGTTTCGATGACCTTGTGATCGTCAATGTGCTTGGGCAAGGGCAGCTGCACCAGAATGCCGTGGATGCTGGGGTCGTTGTTCAGTGCTTCGACGCGGGCCAGCAGTTCGGCTTCGGTCATCGATGCATCGTATTTTTCCAGCACGGAATGGAAGCCCACGTCTTCGCAGGCCTTGACCTTGTTGCGCACATAAACCTGGGAAGCTTGGTTGTCGCCCACCAGAATCACGGCCAGGCCAGGCGTCACGCCCTTGGCCTTGAGAACTGCCGCACGCGCGGCGACTTCCTTGCGCAGTTGTTCGGAGAGAGCTTTGCCGTCGATGATTTGGGCTGTCATTGCTGGATTACCAATAAAAAATGCTGCTAGCCCTTGATTACAAGCACTAGCAGCTATCAGAACAGGAGTTAGCTAAGGCCTGGGCCCGAGCAGTGCTCCTTCAATTATCTCGCGATTGAAGAGGTCTCCAATCAGCTGACATCTCTGGGATCGCTTAGTTGAGCGCAGCAGCCTTGGCGGCGGCAGCGGTCTGGCCCTGGCCCAGGGCGATCTTGAGCAGATCGGCCACGGTGTTGGCGTTGAGCTTTTCCATGATGTTGGCGCGGTGCGCTTCAACGGTCTTGATGCTGATGCCCAGATCGTCGGCAATCTGCTTGTTCAGACGGCCGGCGACGATGCGCTCCAGCACCTGAGCCTCGCGGCCTGTAAGCTTGGCCAGCAGCGCGTCACGGCTGGCAGCCTGCTGGTGACCTGCGAAGGCTTCGCGAGCATGGTCCAGCATGCGCTCGACCAGGCCCAGCAGCTCTTCTTCGTTGAAGGGCTTCTGGATGAAATCCAGTGCGCCCTTTTTCATGGTGTTCACAGCCATGGGGACATCGCCGTGGCCGGTGATGAAGACGATGGGCAGGGGGGACTTGCGCTCGATCAGGCGGTCCTGAAGCTCCAGGCCGGTCATGCCACCCATACGGATATCCACGATCAGGCAAGCGACTTCGCGAGGGTCGTAACGTGACAGAAAGGTTTCGGCGGAATCAAAGCAGCGAACCCGGTAGTCCTTGCCTTCCAGCAGCCACTGCAGGGAATCGCGCACTGCCTCGTCATCATCGACTACGTAAACCGTGCCTTTTTTGGGTATCAAACTCATGCAATCGTCCTCTTTATGGGTTCGCTTGTCGTGGTGAGTGTTGTCGTCTCCACACCCGTTGCCAGTGGTAGCCAGAATGAAAAGCGGCAGCCAGTGACCTCGGAACCATTGTAGAGGTTCTCGGCATGCATTCGGCCGTGATGCGACTCGACAATCGAGCGGCACAGGTTCAGGCCGATACCCATGCCTTCGCTTTTGGTCGAGAAGAAGGCCTCGAATAAATGCTCCAGTACCTCGGGAGGCAGGCCTCTGCCGGTATCTTCCACTGTAAATTCAACGCCTTGCAGGTCTTCATGCTGCTGTGGGCGCACACGCAGTTCCACGCTGCGCTGGCCCGTGGGGCGCTCGGACATGTCGATGGACTCAGCACTGTTTTTCATCAGATTGATAAGAACCTGCTCAATCAGAATGGTGTCTGCCATCACCGGCGGCATGCGTTCGGCCACATGCAGGGATAGCTGCACATTGCGGCGGCGCAGTTCGATGCCTGCGAGCTCCACGGCTTCGTTGACCATTTCCGAGACCTGTGCGAGCGTACGGTTGGGCTCGCTCTTTTTGACGAAAGAGCGGATGCGCTGAATGATCTGGCCGGCGCGCAAGGCTTGGTGGGCGGTTTTTTCCAGTGCAAACTTCATCTGCTCGGGCGTGAGCGTGCCGTTTTCCAGGCGCGTGAGCATGCCGGAGCTGTAGTTGTTGATGGCCGTCAGCGGCTGATTGAGTTCGTGGGCCACGCTGGAAGCCATTTCGCCCATGGTGATGAGACGGCTGGCTGTCTGGGCTTTTTCGGCCTGGGCGGCCGCTTGCTCTTCGGCCTGGCGGCGCTGGGTGATGTCGGTGGCAATCACCATCTGGGCCAGGCGTCCATCCACCCAGCTCAGATAGCGCGAACGAACCTCCAGCCATTTGCCCAGACTGGGCACAAAGATTTCGGCGTTCTCGCTGCGTGCAGCAGTCAGCGTGTCAGTGGGCAGGCCCATGAGTCCATCTTCATCTTCGGGCTCGGGCTGGCGGCGGATGGGAAGCTTGCCGGCCTGAGCCACCAGTTGCAGGTGACCTTCGGTATGGGAACCAAACCATTGGCGGTAGAGCTTGTTGGCAAACAGCAGCTCGGCACTGCCCAGGGGGGCTACGGATACAGAAGCATCCAACGCTTCCAGCACAATGGTAAAGCGCTCATATGATGCAGAAAGCTGTTCGCGAATGCGATTGGGCTCGGTGATGTCCGTCATCGAAGACATCCAGCCCGTGTGCTGGCCGTGGGCATCAATCAGCGGCGATACATAGAGGCGGGCGTCGAACAGACTGCCGTTCTTGCGTTTCACACGCACTTGAAAGCCGCCCACGATGGTCTTGCCCGACAGCTCCTCGCGCAACTGTGAATGCAGATTGTCGTAGTCGTTGTCGGGCCAGTAGGAATAGGGCGGTACCTGACCAACCAGTTCTTTCTCGCTCCAGCCCGTCATCTGGCAGAACGCCGCATTCACATAGGTGATGCGGCCATGCAGGTCCAAGGCCCGCATGCCTGTGAGCACGGAGTTTTCCATGGCACGGCGGAAATTGGTTTCGGCAACCAGGGCTTCCTGCGCACGCTGGCGGCGGCGCGTGTGGCGCCAGGTGGCCAGCAGCAGCCAGGCGGTCATGGCCGACAGCGTTCCCACCAGCCAGAACAGGCCGCTGCCCACCACACCCAGCGAGGTGCGGTAGGCTTGGGCACGCAATATCAAGGAAATGCCCACGGGTGATACCGGCACTTCATATTCATTGGCAATGGCGCGCCAATGCAGCAACTCGCTGGGCGTCTTGCGCGGCGCCAGGGGGGTGCCGGCCAGTACCAGTCCCTGACTGTCCAGCATGGTGATGGCGTAGCGCGCCATGACTTCGGTCGGTGTACCGTAGCGCAGCAGACTATCTACTGAGAATTCAGCCAGCAGCTCGCCCGCATAGCGGCTGTTGCTGCTGATGGGGACATGCAGTTGCAGCAGCGGTGGCAGGTCATTGGGGGTGGATTTTTCCTGCACATAGATAGGCTGCAGCATTTCCCTGGCCTGCTGGTAAGCGTGCAAGGTCTCGCCTCTGTGCAGCACCTCACCCACTACACGCAGTTGCTCGGTGTTGACGGTGGGGGCGGCCTGGCTCTGCAGAATATGGAGCTTGTCGTCGACCCAGGTGATGGACTGCAGCTCGGGGTACTGGCTGATCAGCGCTTCGGCGCGGATGTCGAAGTCGGACTTGCGCATATCGCGGGTTCCCACGTCACGGGCCATGCGCATCAGCTGTTCCTGGCGCTCCAGCAGGCGCAGGCGCACACGCTGCTGCGCATATTCCACGTCACGGCGCAGCGCTTCCTGCTCGCGGTCCACTTCCTCCGTACGCAAGTACCAGAAAGAAGCAATGATTGCAGCCATGAACATCAGCACGGATGCTAGGGGGGCCAGCGCGGCATAGCGATCCTGACGGGTCGGGGAAAGGCTGCGCCACCAGCTGCGCCACCAGCGCACAGGCGAGGCAACAGATTGCGCGCTATCAACGGGCTTTTTTTCTGGTTCGGAAGAGCTTGTTTGCATGCCGTCAGTGTAGGGGAGAGACCCACTGCTTTATCTGAGTATTTCTGTCGCGTGGGCGACGGTTTTGGTGCTCTTCACTGTGTGTGCATTTGCAGCATTTTTTTAAATAGTGAAATCACGAAGCACCATTTGAAATTCAAAAAAAATGTGCGAAACTCCCCCGGCATCGAGACAGTGAATCGGTTTAATCCGGGGAGCGCCTGAACGGGGCTGTGCCGCGCGTTGCGCGGTCTGGCACTTGCCACATCGCGTGATGGCCGCACTCACTGATTCGGTTTTGAGAGCGTGCTTACCTTTTTTGCCTCTGTGTACACGATGGTGTGCAGAAAATGTTCGCAATACTCTGATAGCGACCCCCTCTCTCGAAGGAGACACACAATGACAGCTCAGACTGACCCACAAGGTGCTGGCATGCCTGCCGGCTTGGACCAACAAGAATCCCGCGAGTGGATGGATGCCCTCTCGGCTGTGATCGACCGTGAAGGTGCCGATTACGCCCACAAGCTGATCGAGGATCTGCTGGAGCATGCACGCCAAAGCAGCGTGGATATGCCTTTCTCGGCCAATACCGGCTACGTCAACACCATCGAAGCCGATCAGGAAGAAAAGTGTCCTGGCAACCTCGAGATCGAAGGCCGTCTGCGCGCCTACATGCGCTGGAATGCCATGGCGATGGTGGTCAAGGCCAACCGCATTCACCCCCCAGAAGGTGGTGACCTGGGCGGCCACATCGGTTCCTTCGCTTCGCTGGCCAATATGTTTGCGGCCGGCTTCAATCATTTCTGGCACGCCGAGAACGAAAACCACGGTGGTGACTGCCTGTACATCCAGGGTCACGTCTCGCCCGGCATCTACGCCCGCGCATACTTGGAAGGCCGTATCTCCGAAGAGCAGCTGCTGAACTTCCGCCAGGAAGTGGACGGCAAGGGTCTGTCGAGCTACCCCCACCCCAAGCTGATGCCCGACTTCTGGCAGTTCCCTACGGTGTCCATGGGCCTGGGCCCGCTGATGGCCATCTATCAGGCACGTTTCCTGAAGTACCTGCACGCACGCGGCATTGCCAACACCGAAAACCGCAAGGTCTGGGTGTTCTGCGGCGACGGCGAAATGGACGAAGTCGAATCGCTGGGCGCTATCGGCCTGGCTGCCCGTGAAAACCTGGACAACCTGGTCTTCGTGATCAACTGCAACCTGCAGCGCCTGGACGGTCCTGTGCGCGGCAACGGCAAGATCATCCAGGAACTGGAAGGCGAATTCCGCGGTTCCGGCTGGAACGTGATCAAGCTGCTGTGGGGCAAGGGCTGGGACGAGCTGCTGGCCAAGGACAAGGACGGCGTGCTCAAGAAGATCATGATGGAGTGCAACGACGGCGACTATCAGGCTTTCAAGGCCAACGATGGTGCTTACGTTCGCCAGCATTTCTTCGGCCGCGATCCTCGCGCCCTGAAGATGGTCGAGCACATGTCCGACGACGAAATCTGGAATCTGCGCCGCGGTGGCCACGATTCGCAGAAGGTCTACGCTGCTTTCGCTGCTGCCAACGGCCACCAGGGTCAACCCACTGTGCTGCTGGTCAAGACCGTCAAGGGCTTCGGCATGGGCAAGGTTGGTGAAGGCAAGAACAACGTTCACCAGACCAAGAAGCTGAGCGATGAGGATATCAAGGCCTTCCGCGACCGTTTCAACATCCCGATCCCTGACAGCCAGATCGCTGACATCCCCTTCTACAAGCCGGCCGATGACACGCCGGAAATGAAGTACCTGCACGAGCGTCGCAAGGCTCTGGGTGGCTACCTGCCTCACCGTCGCCAGCAAGCTGACGAGCAGTTCACGGCGCCTACGCTGGACACCTTCAAGGCCATCCTGGAGCCTACTCCAGAAGGTCGTGAAATCTCCACGACCCAGGCCTATGTGCGTTTCCTGACGCAGCTGCTGCGCGACAAGAACATCGGCCCCCGCGTTGTGCCCATCTTGGTGGACGAAGCCCGTACTTTCGGTATGGAAGGCCTGTTCCGCCAAGTCGGTATCTACAACCCCCACGGTCAGCAATACACACCGGTCGACAAGGACCAGGTGATGTACTACCGCGAGGACAAGGCCGGCCAGATTCTGCAGGAAGGCATCAACGAAGCCGGCGGCATGTCCAGCTGGATCGCTGCGGCCACCAGCTACAGCCATAGCAACCGGGTCATGATCCCGTTCTATGTCTACTACTCGATGTTCGGCTTCCAACGCATTGGCGATCTGGCCTGGGCAGCTGGCGACCTGCAAGCACGCGGCTTCCTGCTGGGCGGCACTTCGGGCCGTACCACGCTGAACGGCGAAGGCCTGCAGCACGAAGACGGTCACAGCCACATCCTGGCCAACACCATCCCCAACTGCATCACTTATGACCCCACCTTCGCTCATGAAGTGGCAGTCATCATGCAGGACGGTCTGCGTCGCATGGTGCAGAACCAGGAAAACGTCTTCTACTACATCACGCTGCTGAACGAAAACTACCCCATGCCTGGCCTGGAAGCCGGCACGGAAGAGCAGATCCTCAAGGGCATGTACATGGTCAAGCCTGGCCAGAAGGTTCCCGAGAGCGGCCTGCGCGTTCAACTGCTGGGCTCCGGCACGATCCTGCGCGAATCCTTCTTCGCACAAGAGCTGCTGGAAAAGGACTGGGGTGTTGCTGCCGACGTCTGGAGCTGCCCATCGTTCAACGAACTGACCCGCGAAGGTCAGGCCGTGGATCGTTTCAACATGCTGCACCCCATGGAAACCGCCAAGGTTCCATTCGTGGCTCAGCAGCTGGCTGCCCACCAAGGCCCCGTGGTCGCTTCGACCGACTACATGAAGGCTTACGCCGAGCAGATCCGTCCCTACATGCCCAAGGGCCGTACCTACAAGGTGCTCGGTACCGACGGTTTCGGCCGCTCGGACTTCCGCGCCAAGCTGCGTGAGCACTTCGAAGTCAACCGTCACTACATCGTGGTGGCTGCACTGCGCGGTCTGGCCGACGAAGGCAAGATCAACGCAACGACCGTGGCCGAAGCGATCAAGAAGTACGGCATCAACGTCGACAAGATCAACCCGCTGCACGCCTAAGAAGGGGAGACAGACAACATGGCATTGACAGAAATCAAAGTCCCCGATATCGGCGACTTCTCCGAAGTCGGCGTGATCGAAGTGCTGGTCAAGGTGGGTGACACCATCAAGGTCGAGCAGTCCCTGATTACCGTGGAGTCCGACAAGGCCTCCATGGAAATTCCCTCCAGCCAGGCTGGCGTGGTCAAGGAAATCAAGGTTGCCCTGGGCGACAAGGTCAAGGAAGGCTCCGTGGTCGTGATGCTGGAAACCGCTGATGCGGCTCCCGCACCTGCCGCCGCAGCGCCTGCACCTGCTGCTGCCCCCGTGGTCGCTGCACAGGCTCCCGTGGCTGCAGCCCCTGTGGCCGCAGCCCCTGCAGCGTCCTCCACCGTGGACCTGAAGATCCCCGATATCGGCGACTTCAAGGACGTGGCTGTGATCGAGATGCTGGTCAAGGTGGGCGACACCGTGACCGCCGAACAATCGCTGTTCACCGTGGAGTCCGACAAGGCCTCGATGGAAATCCCTTCGCCCTCGGCCGGCACCATCACGGCGCTGACCATCAAGCTGGGTGACACCGTCAATGTGGGCGATGTAGTCGGCAAGATGACAGTGCAGGGCGCAGCTGCTGCCCCCGTGCAGGCCGCAGCTCCCGTGGCTGCACCTGTTGCCGCCCCTGTGGCAGCAGCACCTGCCCCTGTGGCTGCTGCTCCCGTAGCCGCCGCTGCTCCTGTGGCAGCACCTGCTGCGCACAACCCCACGGTGGCACCTTCGGGCCAACTGCCCCACGCCTCGCCTTCCGTGCGCAAGTTCGCTCGTGAACTGGGCGTGCCTCTGGCGGAAGTCAAGGGTTCGGGCAACAAGGGCCGCATCACGGCGGAAGACATCCAGTCCTTCACCAAGTCGGTGATGGCGGGTGCCGTGCAGACCCTGGCCCAGCAGGCTGCTGCTCCCAAGTCTTCCGGCGGCAACGTCGGTGGCCTGGAAGTGCTGGCATGGCCCAAGGTCGACTTTGCCAAGTTCGGCGCGGTTGAACGCAAGGAACTGTCGCGCATCAAGAAGATCTCGGGTGCCAACCTGCACCGCAACTGGGTGGTCATCCCCCACGTCACCAACAATGACGAGGCCGACATCACCGAGCTGGAAGCCTTCCGCGTGTCTACCAATGCCGAAAGCGCCAAGGCCAAGAGCGACGTCAAGGTGACGATGCTGGCTTTCGTGATCAAGGCCGTGGTTGCTGCGCTGAAGAAGTTCCCCGAGTTCAATGCCTCTCTGGACGGCGACACTCTGGTCTACAAGCAGTACTTCAACATCGGCTTTGCCGCTGACACGCCGAACGGCCTGGTCGTTCCCGTGCTCAAGGATGCCGACAAGAAGGGCATTCTGCAGATCAGCCAGGAAATGGGTGAGCTGGCCAAGAAGGCCCGCGACGGCAAGCTGGGTGCTGCGGACATGCAAGGCGGCTGCTTCTCGATCTCGTCTCTGGGCGGCATCGGTGGCACCAACTTCACGCCCATCATCAATGCGCCTGAAGTCGCCATCCTGGGCCTGTCCAAGGGGGCCATGAAGCCCGTGTGGGACGGCAAGCAGTTTGTGCCGCGCCTGATGCTGCCTCTGTCGCTGTCGTACGACCACCGCGTCATCGACGGTGCCGCCGCTGCACGCTTCAACGCCTACCTGGGCGCCGTGCTGGCCGACTACCGCCGCATCCTGCTCTAAGCAGCTGACGGGCAGGCCGATTTTTAGCGAAATCGGCCTGTAGCGCTTATCTGAACTGCGCAAGCAGCTATCTTTTTAGATGCATTGCGCTTCACCTTGCCAGCCCTTTAGCGACATGAGTGAGATGAAGAACCTGAGACAGCATCCCATCGAGCATCTGCGTGGCGTCATCCCCGGCATCCGGCCTTTTCCGGATGCGGTCGACGTCTTCGCCGAGCCGGTCGAGAAATATGCGCGGCATTTTCTGCCGCTCGTCACCATCGACCTGGCGCTGCTTGACGATGGCTGGAGCGGGCCGATTCATCTCGTCGCCCCTTGCGAGCCCTATGAAGGGCAAGTGGGGGAGTGGGGTGGCGGGGAGTTTGGCAACGCGCTGCTCAAGCCTGACTGGCTGGCTTTCAAGCTCAACGAACAAGGCAAGTACGAGCTGCTGGGCGACTGGCGCTACTTCATGCTGGAGCAGGACCGGGCCGACTGGGCGGAAAAATCGCTCGATTGGCGCGAGGTGCGAACCCAGCATCGTGAATTGATCAAACTCGGCGTGGAGCCACCGTTTGAACTGCACCACGAGGCCAGGTACTCATGGCGCGATGTGATGGAGCTGCATTACGCAACCCAGCACGCAGCATACGAGCAGGCCAGGCAGGACTTTCTGGCCCATGGCTGGAATGCAGCGAACGAGTGGGACGACCCCGCTGAAGTTGCCAAGCTGCCGCTGTATGAGCCAGGCACCGATTGCTACGAAACCAGTTCCGGGCGCTATCTGCTCGGCGTGCTGGGCGGCCCTTCCTGGGGCGGCAACTGGAGCAATCTGACGAATGAGTTGCTGAGCGACACCGGCACGGAAGATGGCATTCACCCCATCCACCCAGAAACCGGCGCGCACTTCGAGTTCATCTGCAGTGCCAATGCCGATGCCTTTGCCGCAAGCGGCACCGAAACCCTGCTGTTCTACGAGCCTGAAAGCCGTACCGTATTGCTGACTTTTGACTGGAGCTAAGGCGTCAGCCGCCAGGCTTCAACCCGGAAATACCGTTTTCAGCTGCTCGAGCGAATCGGGCGGCGCAGAGACAAAAACCAAGATAGGAGCGCATATGAGCCTCATCGATATCAAGGTACCCAATATCGGCGACTTCGCCGAAGTGGGCGTGATCGAACTGCTGGTCAACGCCGGCGACACCGTGTCCGTGGACCAGTCCCTCATCACCGTGGAGTCGGACAAGGCCTCCATGGAAATTCCTTCCAGCCACGCTGGCGTCGTGAAGGAAATCAAGGTCAAGGTCGGCGACAAGGTTGCCGAAGGCTCCGTCGTGCTGTCGCTGGAAGTGGCCGCCGGTGCTGCCGCACCTGTGGCCGCACCCGCTCCCGCCGCCGCGGCGCCAGCCCCTGTGGCCGCTCCCGTTGCTGCTGCTCCTGCCCCCGTGGCCAGCAACTTCAGCGGCGCTGTGGACTATGACTGCGACGTCGTCGTTCTGGGCGGTGGCCCTGGCGGCTACTCCGCAGCCTTCCGCGCAGCCGACCTGGGCCTGAAGGTCGTGCTGGTCGAGCGTTACGCCACCCTGGGCGGCGTCTGCCTGAACGTGGGTTGCATCCCCTCCAAGGCCCTGCTGCACGTCGCAGCCGTGATGGACGAAGTCAAGCACCTGGAAGTGGCCGGCGTGAAGTTCGGCGCTCCTGAAGTGTCCGTGGATACACTGCGCGGCCACAAGGAAAAGGTCATCGGCAAGCTGACCGGCGGTCTGGGCCAGATGGCCAAGATGCGCAAGGTCACCGTCGTGCGCGGCTACGGCAACTTCGTGTCTGCCAACCACATCGAAGTCGAAGAAACCACCGGCACCGGCCAGGAAAAGACCGGCAGCAAGAAGGTCGTTCAGTTCAAGAACGCCATCATCGCTGCGGGCTCGCAAGCAGTGCACCTGCCCTTTATGCCCAAGGACCCCCGCGTGGTGGATTCCACCGGCGCCCTGGACCTGAAGGCTGTGCCCAAGCGCATGCTGATTCTGGGCGGCGGCATCATCGGCCTGGAAATGGGCACCGTCTACAGCACGCTGGGCGCACGCCTGGACGTGGTGGAAATGATGGACGGCCTGATGCAAGGCGCTGACCGCGATCTGGTCAAGGTCTGGCAGAAGATGAACGCGCCTCGCTTCGACAACATCATGGTCAACACCAAGACCGTGGGTGCAGAAGCCACGCCCGAAGGCATCAAGGTCACGTTCGCGCCTGCCAAGGATGGCGTCACCGTGCCCGAACCCCAGACCTACGACCTGGTTCTGCAAGCCGTGGGCCGCACGCCGAACGGCAAGAAGATCAGCGCAGACAAGGCTGGCGTTGCTGTGACCGACCGCGGCTTTATCGACGTCGACATTCAGATGCGCACCAACGTGCCCAACATCTTCGCGATCGGCGACATCGTGGGCCAGCCCATGCTGGCACACAAGGCCGTGCACGAAGCGCACGTGGCTGCCGAAGTCATCGCCGGTGAACTGCAAGGCAACAAGGAACTGGCTTCTGCTGCCTTCAACGCCCGCGTGATTCCTTCGGTGGCTTACACCGACCCCGAAGTGGCGTGGGTGGGCCTGACCGAAGACCAGGCCAAGGCACAAGGCATCAAGGTCAAGAAGGGCCTGTTCCCCTGGGCTGCCTCGGGCCGCGCCATCGCCAACGGCCGCGATGAAGGCTTTACCAAGCTGCTGTTTGACGATTCCCCTGAAGCCCACGGCCATGGTCGCATCCTGGGCGGCGGCATGGTCGGCACGCACGCTGGCGACATGATCGGTGAAATCGCCCTGGCCATCGAAATGGGCGCAGACACCGTGGACATCGGCAAGACCATTCACCCCCACCCGACACTGGGCGAGTCCATCGGCATGGCGGCGGAAGTGGCCCACGGTTCCTGCACGGACGTGCCACCTACACGCAAGTAAGCGTGACGATCAGGTCTCAGGGCCTGTTCAAAACAAAGGCAGCCTTCGGGCTGCCTTTTTTATTTTGATAGCCGCTTACGGTTGTCAGATAAGCATTAGAGATACTTTTTGTTCTGACTTTCCAGAAGGAAAACCAAAGAAGTCAGCCCGATATGCCCGCTGACTGCTGAGATCAGGGCGTTCCGGACAGTACAGTATCCTTTACTGGTGCTCGGCTCGGTTGGCCTTGCCGCCGCGTACGGATACAGCAAGCACCAGCACGGAGATGACCAGCATCACCAGCACCAGATAGATGCTGTACTGCTTGTTGCCTGTGTATTGGGTCATCAAGCCCGCCAGTGAGGGGCTGGCGGCGGAGCCCAGGTTGCCCAGGCTGCTGATGAGGGCGATGCCGCCGGCGGCGACGGCAGGCGTCAGATAGTCGCTGACCAGGGCAAAGAACAGCGGGGGCAGGGCGGCAAGTCCTACCAGCGTGAAGGCCAGGGCAATCAGCGAGCCTTCGAGATGGCCGTGCATCTGCAGGGTGACGATCAGGCCGGAAATGGCCATGCCGGTGGCGATGAACAGATGCCAGCGGCGTTCACGGAATCTGTCGGAACTGGCGCCAAAGGCAATCATGCCGATCAGGCCTGCGACAAAGGGCAGGGCTGAGTAGAAGCCTACGTGCAGCACATCCTCCACGCCCAGGCCCTGGATGACGGTAGGCATCCAGAAGACAAACAGATAGGTGGCGCCATGCATCATGAAATAGACCAGTGACAGCGCATAGACCTTGGGGTCGCGCAGCAGCTGGCCCAGGGTGGCGCTGCTGGCGTGGCTGGCCTTGTGCCCGCCGTGGTGGCCTTTGCCTTCGCTGATGTCGTTGTCGATGTTGTGCTGCAAACGGGCTTTTTCCGCGTTGCTCAGCCAATGGGCGTCGGCTGGTCTGTCCTGCAGATAGCGATAGAGGATGAGACCCAGGATGAAAGCGGGCGGGCCCTGGATGAGGAACAGCCACTGCCAGCCGTGCAGTCCGTCGACACCGTTCATGTATTTGAGGATGGCGCCGCACAGCGGTCCGGCCACGACGGCCATGCCCATGACGGCAGACAGAAAGATGGAGATCACGCGGCCGCGTCTGGCCGAGGGGTACCAATAAGTGAAGTAGAGAATCACGCCGGGGAAGAACCCTGCCTCGAATGCACCCAGCAGAAAGCGCGCCACGTAGAACTGCAGGGGCGTAGTGACCCAGGCCATGGCTGTGGCGATGATGCCCCAGACCACCATGATGCGCATCAGCGTCTTGCGCGTGCCGATTTTCTCCAGCAGCAGATTGCTGGGCACTTCAAACAAGAAATAGCCGATGAAAAACAGACCCGCGCCAAAACCATAGGCGGCGTCACCGAAGTCCAGCGTCTGCTTCATCTGGATTTGCGCGTAGCCGATGTTGATGCGATCCAGATAGGCAACCATATAGCAGACCAGCAGCAAGGGCAGCAGTCGCCAGCTAATCTTGGAATACAGGGCGTTGTCTGCTTCGATCTCGGGGCTGCTTGTTCGGAGTTTGGGCGTTGCGCTCGCAATGGTCGTTGCGCTTGGGGTCATGCTTGCCTCGTGAAAGTTGGTGTGGGGTGCACTGCCGCGCCGCACGAAGCATCACGATGCGGTGGATGCTGCCAATTGCGGGGCGAGGATCAGGCTGGGCTTTGTGTCGTTGCCTTGCTGTGTGCACCAGTCCTTTTTGATCTCTGCGGAGGCAAAAATCAAAGAGTTCAAGAGGCAATGTAGAGGCGGCGCCCTGAATGGACTTAGCGCATCCCGCAATTCAATTGTCAGATGACGACACCTGAGGGTAAGCCTTAGGAGCACTGCAAACAGAGGCTTGGCGAGGGGCGCGAGCTGCTCTGAGAGTCATGGCAGATCTGAAAATCTTCGCGCGGGGATGATGAGGTGTCGATTCAAAAGCAGTGGCCGAACTGGCTTTTGAGAGGATTTCGATAGCTGCTTGCGCTTGACTGGTAACAGTCAAGGCTGGATTTGATATGTGTTTTTGAGGCCTGAATGGCTGGCATGGACATATCTCCAGGCCGGCGGTCGATCAACTCAGGCGGCAGCTGCTGCAAGTGTCTGCAGGCGCAGCCATTCTTCGTCGAGGGTATTGGTTGGCAGGGGGCAATGGCCGCGCCCGTACCAGTATCGAGCGTTGCTCAGGTCACCTTCTACGCGGTGTAGATAGCCGTGAATCTGGCAAGACAGTTCATCGCCATGCTTTTGTACGATGGAATGTGCTTCTTCCCAGTGGCCAGCCTGGGCCAGACTCAGAACTTCGAGGTGGTCGCAGCTCATCGCATCTCCTTTTTTATAGATTTTGGGGTGTTCCGCCCCCTGCGCTGGAGGGCGGATGGGTAGATGGTTCGGGCCTCAGGCCTTTTTCAGAAACTCGGACTTCAGAATGAACGGACCCTGGTCCGTCTTGCAGTCCACGTCGTGGTCGCCGTTGTCATAGACCAGACGGATGCCCTTGATCTTGGTGCCCTTCTTGATGACGGTGGACGAGCCCTTGACCTTCAGGTCCTTGACCAGCAGCACGCTGTCGCCGTCGGCCAGCGGGGTGCCGTTGGCATCCTTGATGACGCGAGGGCCGCTGTCTTCATCGGCGGCGGCTTCGGCCTGGGCTGACCATTCATGGGCGCAGTCGGGGCAGATCAGCAGATCGCCATCGAGGTAAGTGTTGTCCAGACCGCATTGGGGGCAAGAGGGTAGAGTGCTTGTGCTCAAGGATTCGCTTTCTTTCAAAACAATAAACACCAAGCCTAGCCGCTAAGCAGTAGTGACAAGGATTGGTGCGGATTGCAAGGCAGCTGCGCTCTATACGACTTTGGCTGCATGCCCAGGATTCTATGGTTTTGATAGCTACTTGCGCTTGCTGAATAGGCGCTGGAAGCTGTTTTGACTCAAAGATGCTTTAACTATCAACGCGCCAGATGCTCGGCCAGAAAGTCGATGAACACCCTTGTCTTGCGCGGCAGGTGGCGGCTGTTGGGAAAGACCAGATGAATCGGCTGGCTGGGTAGGGCGTAACCGGGCAGTACGCGTTGCAGGCGGCCGCTGCGCACATCGTCCTGCACCAGCCAGTCGGGCAGCACGGCCACACCCAGCCCCGCCAGAGCCATCGCACGAATCGCGCTCGATGAATTGGACTGGTGCGCCGCGCGGCCCAGCACCTCGGCCTGCTGGCCTTGGTCGTTTTCCAGCGTCCAGTGCGTGGGGCTGTCCAGATTGCTGTTGGCAATCCAGGGCAGGGCGGTCAGGTCTTGCGGCTGCTGCACGGCTGGCAGGTCCGCCAGCTGCGGCGCTGCCACCAGCCAGATCTCGTAGTCGGCCAGCTTGCGGCTTTTGAGGTTGGAGTCGACCAAGCTGCCCAGGCGCACGACCAGGTCCAGCTTTTCGGCCACCAGGTCGCTGAGCGAGGAATTGACATGGTGGCTGATGCCAATGCCGGGGTAGCGCCGCACAAACTGCGGAATCAGCGGCAGCACATAGCGCTCGCCAAACTCGGCCGTGGTGCTGATGCGCAACTGCCCGCGCAGGCGGCGGCTGCCATGCTGGGCATTGTCAAATGCAGCTTCAATATGCGTGAAGATCTGCTTGAACTCATCATAGAACTGCTGGCCGCTTTCGGTCAGCGCCACCGACCGCGTGCTGCGCACCAGCAGGGTGACGGACAAGGCTTCCTCCAGCGCCTTCACATGCAGGCTGGCCATGGCTTTGCTGATGTTCAGGTAGTCGGCGGCCTTGGTATAGGTGCCCAGCTCCACAACGGCCAGAAAAGTCTGTACGCGATGAAGCTGGGTGTGGATGGCGGTGCTTGCGGTGGCGGCCATTGTTCAATTCAGTCAAACAAAGTATCAAGCATAGCGGTATCGACGCGCGCAGGTGCGCTCTCTACCATGCGCAGCTCAAAGGAAAGACATGAGCTACCGCTACCGCATTGCCCTGGTGTTCTTGACCGGGTTCTTTATCGACTGCATCAATATCTTCATGCCCGCCGTTGCCTTGCCCCGGTTGGCTGCCGAGTTTGAAGTCGCCAGCCTGGATACGGCCTGGGTGGGCAATGCCTACATCCTGGGTTTGACCTTGGTGATTCCCATCAGCACCTGGCTGGCCAGCCGCTGGGGCGCGCGGCGTTTGCTCGCGGCTTCCATGCTGGTGTTTGCGCTGGCCGTGGCGGCCTGCGGCATGGCCGGCAGTTTTGCTGCCGTCGTGGGCTGGCGCTTTGTGCAGGGCATGGCTGGCGGGCTGCTGATCCCGGTGGGGCAGGCCATGGCCTTTGCCTTGTTTCAGGGGGCGGAGCGCGCACGCATTTCCACCCTGGTCATGGCTGTAGCCCTGATTGCGCCGGCCTTGTCGCCAGGGCTGGGTGGGCTGATTGTGGACAGCAGCTCCTGGCGCTGGGTGTTCTTTGCCAATATTCCGCTGGCGCTGGCGGCCGCGCTGCTTGCATGGCTCTGGGTGCGCGATTCGTCAGAGCCATCGGCTGTGGCAAAGCCCGATATCACCGGGCTGCTGCTGATCAGCACCGCGCTGGCCGCCGTGCTGCTGGGCATGTCGCTCTACGGCGCGGGCCATGGCTGGGGCGGTGCGCTGCTGTGTCTGGCCGTGGGGCTGGTATCTGGCGCGCTCTATGTACGCCATTGCCGCCGCGTGCCCAACCCGGTGGTGGTGCTGCGTCTGCTGCGCAGCCCGCGCCTGCGGGTGTCCATGGCTGTGTATTACGCCGTGCCCGGCGTGTTTACCGGCGTCAATCTGCTGAGCCTGTTTTTTCTGCAAGACCTGCTGGCGCTGAGCGCCCAGCGCTCGGGCATATTCATGCTGGTCTATGCCGGCGGCGCGTTGCTGGCCATGCTGCTGTGTGGCCGCGTCTACAACCGCGTGGGCGCACGGCCGCTGTTTGTCGCCAGCCTGCTGCTGCACAGCCTGGGCATTGCCTGTCTGATGGCGGTGAATAGTGCGGGCGATCAGGCCACCCTGGTGCAGGCTTATGCCTTGATGGGTCTGGGCGGCGGCCTGGCGGCCAATGCCGCGCAAACCACGGCGCTGATGGATTTTCACGGGGCCGAGATGCCGCAGGCCAGCGTGATCTGGAACATCAACCGCCAGATGGCTTTCAGCGTGGGCGCGGCCCTGTTTTTGATGATCTTCAACCTGCTGCAGCCGCATACCGGCGCGCTGTCGGCCTATCACGCAAGCTTTGCCGCCGCCGCTTTGGCCGGGTTGCTGCCGCTGACCTGTTTACACACTCTGAAAGAAAAACACGTATGAACGACCAGAACCTCAAAGTCGCCGCACAAAGCATTCACGATGTGCATGTGCTGATCCACACCATCTTTACCCAGCCCGGCGATGCCGCCCAGGCCGCCACCCAGGCGCTGATGCCGGTGTTTGCCGAGAACTTCAGCATGGTCACCACGGGCGGCCAGATCGTGACGCGCGCCCAGGTGCAGCAGATGTTTGAGGGCGCTGCGGGTGCCAGGCCCGGCTTGCAGATTGCGGTGGATGCGCTGCAGCCCGTCTGGCACGCAGGCCCGCATGTGGCTTTGCGCTACCGTGAAATACATACCTTGGCAGGCATTGTCACGGCGCGCTATTCCACGGCGCTGCTAGAAGTCACCGCCAGCGGAGTGCTATGGCATGCGCTGCATGAAACCGCGATTGTCTGACTTCCCACTTCAGCCCTGCTCAACTCATCACAAAAATGGGCGCCGTGGTGCGAAACGGCAGCCTGCGGCCGGGCGGCAGCAGATAGGCATGCTCGCGCGGCACGCGCAACTGGTCGCATTCGCCGTCGGTGATGATGAGCATGGGGCCGTCCTTGGGAAAGTCGTCGGCCTGCAGCAACAAGTCCACGCCCGGCTGCAGCACGGTGCCGCCGCGGCCCTTGAGGGCGATGCGCTGGGCCATGTCGGCGGCGGGCAGATAGCCCAGGTCATAGGCTGCGGCGTCGCAGCAGATCAGGCGCACGGCGGGCACGTCCTTGGCCTCGGCATAGCTGGCGATGGCGCCCAGCGCCTTGGCCAGTACATGGCGCTCCATCGATCCCGAGGTGTCCAGCACCACGCCAAAGGTGCGGCCTTCCAGCCAGCGGCTGTCGGCCTGAATGCGCGGGCGGGGAATATCGGGCGTGGCACTTTGGCGGCGGCTGATGCGGGCATAGCTGCGCCGCGTCTCTATGGGCGGAAAGTGGTGGTCAAACCAGCGCGCCAACTCGACCTGCCAGTCAATCGGCGGCTGCAGCAGGGCACGGATTTCCTCGATCAGCCCCGCAGGCAGCAGGCCACGCGTGCTTTGCTCGTGGCGCAGCAGGCCCTTGCCCAGCTGGGTGCGGCAGAACTCGTCGATATCGGTGTAATCCCCCGCGTTGCGCTGGCCGCCCACATTGCGCTCCAGCATGTCGCCCTGGCCGCCGGCCAGGGTGCGCAGCTTGCGCATGCGGCGCAGATCGCCCGCGATGCGGTCGTAGACCTCTTCGGCGCTGAGCCCGCGCAGCTCGGGGTCGTAGAGCAGGCCGATGCCCGGTGGCTGGCCCACGTCCATCTGAATCAGCCAGTCGTTGATGACAAAGTCGCAGGCCACATTCCACAGAAACGGCTCGCGCCCGCGGCGTCGCGGCAGATGGCGCAGCGCCACATGCAGCACTTCGTGGGCGATGACAAAGCGCAGCTCCAGCTCGGATAGGCGCGGGCCGGGGTTGATGTAGATGGTGCGTAGCACCTCGTCGACGGCGGCGACGGCGATCTCCTCGCGCTCGCAGATACTGGCGTCCTCAATGATGTCAAAGGCCGCGACCATGCTGCCCAGCAGCGGAAAGCTGTCCATGAACCAGTGGCGCGCGCGGTCCAGCGCGCTGCTGGCGGGGCGGCTCTGGCCAAACTCGCGGCGCACGCCTGCGGCAATTTCCACAGACTGGGTCACAGACCGGGCCAGACCCGCGGCAAACATTTCGGACCAGCTGCTGTATTTGCGCCAGTGGGGTTTGGTGGTGGCAGTAGCCGGTTCCGGCCATTGCTGCGGCAGCGCCAGGCTGGGGTGGGCGCCGCCCAGGCCTGGGCCGGCCAGACTCAGCGCCTGCGCCCAGGCGGGTATGCCTTGTTCGCAGAACTGGCCATACCACTGGGCCTCGTCACGCTGCGGCAGGCCGTCGGGCAGCTCCATGCCTTCGGGCGCGCGGCCCAGCTTGATGGTCTGGATAAAGCGGGCCGTGACCACATCGCAGGCCGCGCTCCATTGCGCCCAATGGCTGCGGTCGCGCTGAAACAGCTCCAGCGCGTAGCTGAGCGTGGCTCGGCCCAGGCAATAGGCCCATTCCTCGGCGCTGGCCATGCGCTTGGGGTGGATGTCGATCTGCCCGGTCATGCGCTGGTGGTTGAGCTTGGCCTGCGCCCAACCATGGGCCGGACACTCCGAATGGGCGCTGCGCAGATAGCTCAGGCTGCGGCTGAGTTCGCTGAAGATGGGGTGGGCCTGCAGCAAGGCCAGGCCCTGCATATAGGCCAGCGTGGCAGGCGTTTCGCGCGTTGGTGGCTTGGCCATCAGGCGTCAGGCCTTGGCCGCTTCGCGCGCTTCGACCAGTCGCGGCAGGTCGCGCACGATTTCCACCATATACCAGGCGGGCAATGTCTGGCCGTCGCTTTCGGCAGTGACGATCTGGGCCATTTCCAGGCTGATCTGGGCCAGGTCCTTGAGCATGGCCTTGGAGCGGTGCACGGTCTGCTGCAGCTCGCCGCTGCTTTGTTGCTTGTCGGCAGGCAGGATCTTGAGCAGGCGCGCGCGAAAGGCCTGGGCCAGAAAGTACAGCACGTCGCGGTCCTGCGGCGCATGGGGCCAGTTGGCGTCGCCCTTGAAGATGGCGTCCAGACGGTGACGGTCGTCGGCCAGTTTGTAGAAGGCCTTGAACTGCGCCGCATGTTGGGGCGTGAGGCAGCCGCTGCTCAGGGCTTCGAGCGTGTGCAGATTCAGATCTTCGCCATAGGACTGCAAGGCGTCGCTGAGCATATGCCAGGAGCGCGGCGTGGAAAACGCCTCCTCATGCTTGGGCGGCTGGCTCCATAGATGGTCGGGGCGCTGGGCCAGATATTCGAGCACCAGCGTGTGCAACTGGGCCTGCTGCGCCCATTGCAGCCACTCGCTGGCGCTGACCTTGAGCTGCACATGAATCATGCGGTTGATCAGCGCCGAGGACATGGTGCGCACAATCGCCGAGTCCTGAGCGCGGTTGCCAGCGGCAATCACGATGGAGCTCTCGGGCATCACATACTCGCCCACGCGGCGTTCCAGAATCAGGCTGTAGAAGGCTTTCTGCACATCCTGGCTGCAGGCGTTGAGCTCGTCCAGGAACAGGCAATAGGGTTGCTCGCGCGCAATCATGGCGGGCGGGCAGAAGCGGGTCACGCCGTCGCTGATCTGGGGCACGCCCAGCAAATCCTCGGGCGCGAGCTGGCTGCCCAGCAGGGAGACGCAATCGAGCCCCACGCTTTGCGCAAAGCTCTGCACCAGCGCCGATTTGCCGATGCCCGGCGGCCCCCAGATGAATACGGGGCGCACGGTGGCGACATTGAGAAGAAATTCGCTCAGTTGCGAGGGAGTGAGAGCCAGACTGGTTTGCATGCAACTGGCAGTCTAAATCAGGCGCGCGGCACAGCGGATGCAATAGCGTTGAAAACTACTGAATTGATAGCTTCCAGCGCTTGATGCAATGGCGCTAGAGCCATATTTCTTCAATTATTCGTAGTCAAACTCGGCTTGGTAATCGGCCGGATTGATGCCTTCGGCGCGCAGCGGCTCGACCAGGCGAAAGCGCGTGATCTTGGCCGATGCGGTGATATAGCCCTTGATGACCAGCTCGCGCGTGACCGGGCTTTGTGCTTCCTGGGCCAGCTGCTCGATCACCCGCGTGGTCTTGCGCCGTGCCAGCATGCGAAACAGCGCCGGTACATGGGCCAGCAGGCGCTTGAGCAGGTCTTCGGCTTCGGCCAGCCATTGGCCCTGCTTGGGCAACTCGGGCACAAAGCCCCATTCATCCTCGGTCAGCGCGCGCCACAGGGTGATGGCGTGGCCGTCCGCATCGGTGACGCAGGCCATTTCTTCAAGCTGAGGAGTTTTTACGGGGGCATAGCGCGATGCCATGCCAGCAGCCAGCAATGCTTGATAGGACTGTGGCACATCACCAACCTGCAGGCGCAGTGCCACGGGGGCTTCAATTGCCCGGACCTGCAGCAGCCGTAGGGTGGCGCTGCCGGTATCGATATCCACAAAGCCATCACCACGCTGCACTGCGGCAAAACCCATGACATCACACCAGAGCGCGGAGCTGCGCTCCAGTTGGGTCACGGGTACGACAAGATGGCTGATTCCAAAAAACATAGCAGACTTCGCGGGGCTGGAAAGGGCTGGAATGATAAAGCGCGACAGTTTTCGAAGATAAATAGTCTTAACTGTATATTTGTACAGTAAATGCTGTTTGAGCACCTGGGAGGTATGTTTTGGGCATCATCAGAGGTGCCTCCAGAATGAAAATCAATAGCTGAGATCGCTTTGCCGTAAAGCGCTATGGCTTGTTTTTCATGAAATTCCTGCCCGAGACAGTGCACTATGGCCTGAATTCTGGAAACAGCTGTATTTATATACAGTTTTCGGGTGAGGGAAGACTTCAAACCGGGCACTGCTGCCAAAGCGATCTGCGAACTCAGGCGTTGATCTGCGCCTGGAATGCCTGCATGCCTTGCACGCAGTGCTGCAGAAAGCGGTTGGCGGCAGGCGACAGGTGGCGTCCCGTGCGGGTGATGAGCTGCATCTGCGCACCCTCAAAAGCCGGGTTGCTGACGGGAATGGCCTTGACCCGGCCCTGGGCCAGCTCAGCCACGACGGCGCAGCGGGGCAGCAGGGTTACCCCCTGGCCGGTGCTGACAAAGCTGATGAGCACACTGATGAGATTGCTGGTCAGTGCCGGTGAAAGCCGAATCCGGTCCGCTTGCTCCGCCGCCTCCACCAACTGGCGTATGCCGTAGACGCCTTGCAGCAGGGCAATGGGCCACTGCGTCAGCTCTTGCAGTGAGGTCTGGGCCGCGTTCGCCAGCGGGTGCAGTGGGTGAATGATGGCCTGCATGGGCTGGCTGGCCGATCCGCGTGCGGTGATATGGCTATCGGCAGGCGGGTAGTAGACGAGGCCGATTTCTGCCTCGTCCTCGCGCACGCGGCGCATGATTTCATTGGTGCCGTAGATTTCCAGCGCAATCGACACGCCAGGGTGCTGCTGGCGGAACTGGCGGATGGGCCCGTCGATCAGTTCCTGGGCAAAGCCTTCGCCGCTGACCACGCTGATGCTGCCGCTGTGCAGGCCGCGCAGGGCATCCATCTTGGCGAGCATGTCATGGCGGTGCGCGATATGTTGGCGGTAGTAATCCAGGACGAGCTGGCCGGCCTGGGTCGGAACCACACCGCTGCGGTGGCGCTCCAGCAGGGCTACTCCCAGAGATTCCTCCAGCAAGGTGATCTGGCGGCTGACGGCCGAGGGCACGATGCCCAGCTTTTCTGCGGCTGCCCGCACCGAGCCGCAGCTAACGGCTTCATATAGATAGTGAGCGCGGGAGTCCTGGTAGGCCGACATGGATAGATATGTTCAAGCAAGAGCGCGATTTTGTCTGCAGAGTGTGCACTTTTTTAGAACAGAAAACATCAAGTCATGAAATAAACGCATTGATATATTCGTCGGCAGTATCAGGTGTAAGGCTGAGGCCCTTCCCAGCTCTTTTGCATCTGAGGAGTGAATGCTTTCCTGCGGCGCACCGCGGAGGCGAAAAAGGATGACCATGAGTACAGAGATGCGGCCCGCTACACCGGGGCTGGAGATGCGCAGCATGCTGCAGATTTTTGCGCTGGCGCTGGTGATTTCGGCCTTGTCCGAATGGCTGGGCCCGTTGCCCATCGAGCTCGGTGTGGGCAAGGTGGTACTGCTGCCCATGATCTGGGCGCTGCTTATCGGTCTGGTACTGGGCCTGTGCGCCAAGCGCATGCCCGCGCCGCTCAAGCTCAGCCTGCACAGTCAGCATCTGGCCGCAGCCGTTCTGTCGTTCGCCCTGTTCCTCTTCATTGCCAAGCTGGGCCTGCTGGTGGGCGGCTCGTTGCCGCAACTGGCCGAGGTAGGCGGTGGCCTGGCATTGCAGGAGCTGGGCAATCTGGTGGGCTGTGTGGCACTGGGCATGCCGGTGGCGCTGCTGCTGGGCATCAAGCGCGAGGCCATTGGCGCGACTTTCTCCATTGGACGCGAGCCGGGCCTGGCCATCATTGGCGAGCGTTTCGGCATGGATTCGCCCGAAGGCCGCGGTGTGCTGGCCGAATACATCACCGGCACGCTGGTGGGCGCGATCTTTATTTCGCTGCTGGCCGGCTTTATCTCCAGCCTCAACATCTTTCACCCGCTGGCGCTGGGCCTGGGTGCGGGCGTGGGCTCGGGCTCGATGACGGCGGCTGCCGTGGGCGCGATTGCAGCCCAGCATCCCGAGATGGCCGACAAGATCGCCACTTTTGCCGCCGCGGCCAACCTGATTGCGTTGACCGTGGGTACCTATCTGACGTTGTTTGTCTCGTTGCCCCTGGCCGTGCGCGCCTATCGCTTTCTGGAGCCCATTCTGGGACGCCACAGCAAGGCCGTGGCTTCCGTGCAAACCGACAAGACTGCCGATGCAGCCAAGGCCGAGGCTGAGGAGGTCGTGCATCCTCCCGTGCTGAGCCTGCCCATGCGTTTGCTGTGCTGGGTCTGGGTAGGTCTGATGGTGCTGATCGGCAACCGCATTGGCCACGGCGTGCCCATGCTGGAGGCGTTGCCAGGCGTGCTGCTGATCATTCTGGCCGTGCTGATTGGCGATCTGATCTATATGGCCACGCGCCGCATGCTGCCGGCCGTGTGCTGGATTTCCTTCATCGCCATGGCCATGACCTTTCCGTATACGCCTTATGCCGCCGAAGTGGCTGCGTTGACGGGCAAGGTCAACTTCCTGGCCATGATCACGCCCATGCTGACCTTTGCCGGCCTGTCGCTGGCCAAGGACATCCCCGCTTTCCGCCGCCTGGGCTGGCGCATCGTCGTGGTGTCGTTGATGGCCAATGCCGGCGTGTTTCTGGCGGCGACCATGATTTCGCAGACTTTCGTTCACACCCTTTGATGGGGTAGGTTTTCCATGTTGAACACCATCCAGTGGCCGGGCCAGCAAGAGCTGCAAGCCTGGCGCCATGATTTTCACCGTCACCCCGAAACCGCGTTTCAGGAACACCGCACCAGTGCCCGCGTGGTGGAGCTGCTGACCAGCTTTGGCCTGGAAGTGCACACAGGCCTCGCCGGCACTGGCGTGGTTGCTGTGCTCAAGGGCAAGATGGGTGCTGGTCCCAGCATCGGTCTGCGCGCCGATATGGATGCGCTGCATGTGACCGAGCTGAATACCTGCGAGCACGCATCGCAGAATGCAGGCCGCATGCACGCCTGCGGTCACGACGGCCACACCAGCATGCTGCTGGGCGCTGCCAAGACGCTGGCCGCACACCCGGACTTCAAGGGTACCGTGCATTTCATCTTCCAGCCCGCCGAGGAAAACGAAGGCGGCGCGCGCGCCATGATCGAGGACGGG
This sequence comes from Comamonas sp., assembly GCA_031277805.1. Classification (GTDB taxonomy): domain Bacteria; phylum Pseudomonadota; class Gammaproteobacteria; order Burkholderiales; family Burkholderiaceae_C; genus Comamonas. Next base: position 108,867 of record JAITLR010000019.1, read on the forward strand.
CTGTTCGAGCGTTTCCCCATGGATGCCGTCTACAGCATGCACAACTGGCCCGGCCTGCCCGTGGGCACGGCAGCGGTGCACAGCACGGCGGTGATGGCGGCTTTCGATATCTTTGACCTGACCCTCTGCGGCAAGGGCTGCCACGGTGCCATGCCGCATCTGGGCAAGGACACGCTGCTGGCAGCCTGCCAACTGGTGACCCAGTTGCCCGCGCTGATCGCGCGCGAGCAGGAAGTGCACAAGCCTGCGGTGCTCAGCGTCACCAGTTTCAATGCCGGCGACACTTATAACGTACTGCCAGAGCAGGTCAAGCTGCGCGGCACCGTGCGCTGCTTTGACATGGAGCAGCGTGCCAGGATCGAGCAGCGTCTGCGCGACGCCATCAACGCCACCTGCATGCTGCACGGCCTGGAGTCGCACCTGGACTACCGTGTCAGCTACCCGGCCACCATCAACAACCCCCGGCACGCCGAAGTCTGCGCTGAGGTGCTGACCCAGGTGCTGGGCGAAGGCAAGGTGCAGCGCGACCTCAAACCCAGCATGGCCTCGGAGGACTTTTCCTTCATGGCCCAGCAATGCCCGGGCGTCTATATCTGGCTGGGCAATGGAGAAGACAGCGCCTCGCTGCACAACCCCAAGTACGACTTCAACGATGCCAACCTGCCGCTGGGCGTGCGCTACTGGGTGGAACTGGTGGGAGCGCTGCTGCGCGATGGCAAGCTGCTAGGCTGAAGCTTCAGGCGACAGCTTTGACGAAAAATGCCGGGTTCATGCCCGGCATTTTTCTTGCGCCCGATATTTTGAAACTCACTTCTTGATAGCTGAAAACGCAGGTCTGGTGTTTGTTTTCGTGAATTTTGAAGTGGATTGTGTTTTGACCCAGGCGACTGCTGATTGGTCAGATTTCTTTCGCTTTGAATCCCGGTGCTTTCAATCTGCCAGACTTCTGCCAGTGTTCGGCGGAGATGGGAAGGCTCCCAGTTCTATGATGTAAACAGCGCTTCCAGCGGTGAATCTGCTTGTCGCGTGCATGGGGGCGGCCATGACAACAGCGTGATACATGAGCCGACCACCGATCGCAGGTGTTGCACCGGGTATTCAGATGCCGACGCTCAATGCGCAGATTGCGCTGTCGGCTGGCCCGCTTTCTTGTGGCGCATGCCACTGCCGCAACACAGCCTGCTGCAAGCTGGGCCATCGCTTTGCGCTTTCGCCCGGCATTGAGACAGGAAAGGGCGTCGATGTTGCTTGCATCGCAAACGATTCTGAACTGGTGTGTGCTGGTCTCGGCCGCGGCCTTGCTGGGCCATTTGGTGCACCGCATTTCAGGCTTCCCGCGCATTCTGGGCTATACGGTGGCAGGACTTGCCGCCGGCTGGGTTAGCCAGTTCATGGGCTGGACGGATTTGCCCTGGCCGTTGCAAGGTGGCACGGTGCTGATGCTGGAGCTGGCCGTGGGCACCAGCATGATGCTGGCGGCATCTCAGGTATCGCTGCACTGGCTGCGGCGCCAGCCCTGGCTGCTGTTGCAAAGCCTGGGGGAGTCGCTGGCGGCGCTGGGTCTGACCACGGCTGCCTTGCTGGCGCTGGATTGCGGCTGGGCGGTTTCGGTCGCTGTAGGCGTGGTGGCCATGGCCGCATCGCCCGCCGTGCTGCTGCGCATTGCCAACGATCTGAATGCGCGCGGTGCGGTGACGGATCGCAGCCTGCTGCTGGCCACGCTGAGCACCTCACTGGCGCTGCTGGCCTCACTGGTGCTGATGCAGCTGTTCACACCTGATGGGCAAGGCGGTCTGCGGTTTTCTGCAGCGGGACTGATTCCCTGGGTGCGCAGTCTGCTGCTGAGCGTGCTGTGGGCGGTGTTGCTGACGGCCTCGTTCTGGCCCGTACTGCGCTGGCGTTCTTCGCGCAGCGACTCGGCAGCCCTTTATCTGCTGGCGGCGCTGACGGCCACTTGCCTGCTGGCCGCTCGCTTTGGTGGTTCTGCCGCGTTGGCATTTGTTGCGACGGGGCTGCTGCTGCGCAATCTCAGTGCCATGCCCTTGCTGTGGCCGACGGCATTTCAGTCGGTCAACACCATGCTCAACCTGCTGATGTTTGTGCTGGTGGCCAGTATGGTGTCGCAGGTCACATTCTCTTTTGCTCTGCTCTCCATAGTAGCTAGCGCAATACTGGCAAGGGCTATCGGCAAATTCGGCATGATATTGCTGCTGGGCCATGGCACGGGCATTGGCTGGCGTAGGCAGTGGCCCGTAGCTTGCAGCCAACTGCCGCTGTCGGGCGTGGCACTGCTGGTGGTGTCTGCTCTGGCCCTGCGCTGGGGAGATGTCCGTGCCGCCAGCGCTCTGCAGCTGGCATCGATTGCACTGCCCATGATTGTGGTGTGCGAGCTATTGGGGGTCCTGCTGGCATCGACTGCGTTGTGGCGCTGCGGCGATGCCCATCGCGGCATTGGACGCGCCGCGCTGCTGAGAGGGGAGAAGCGCCATGACACTTGAAGCATTCCAGCCATCGGCGGCACTGACCTTGGGTGTGGAGCTGGAGCTGCAACTGCTCAGCACCCATGACTACGATATGACGCCTTATGCGCCCGATATGCTGGCGCTGCTTAAGAATGTCACCGTGCCAGGCGCCATCGTGCCCGAGGTCACGGCCAGCATGATCGAGATTTCGACCGGCATCTGTCAGGACGCCCAGGATGCCTGGCAGCAACTGGCGCTGACGCGCGACGCACTGGTCAAGGCGGCGGACCGGCTCAATATTGCGGTTGCCGGCGGCGGCACGCATCCGTTTCAGCAATGGCACCAGCAGCGCATCTATGACAAGCCGCGTTTCAAGGAGCTGACTGCGCTGTACGGTTACCTGACCAAGCAGTTCACCATCTTTGGCCAGCATGTGCATATCGGCTGCCCCGACGCGGACGCCGCGCTGCTGATGCTGCACCGGCTGTCGCGCTATATCCCGCATTTCATTGCGCTGTCGGCTTCCAGCCCTTTTGTGCAGGGGCAGGACACGGCGTTTGACTCGGCCCGGCTGAATTCGGTGTTTGCCTTTCCGCTCTCGGGCCGTGCGCCGTTTGCACTGCACTGGGAAGACTTCGAGCGCTACTTCGACAAGATGGCCGCGACTGGCGTGATCCACAGCATGAAGGACTTTTACTGGGATATACGGCCCAAGCCCGAGTTCGGCACGGTGGAAGTGCGGGTCTTCGACACGCCGCTGTCCATAGACCGGGCGGCGCAGCTGGCGGCCTATGTGCAGGCGCTGGGGGCCTGGTTCCTCAATGACAGCCCGTTCGAGCCCCAGGAAGACGACTATCTGGTCTATACCTACAACCGCTTTCAGGCCTGCCGTTTCGGGCTCGATGGCAGTTATGTGGATCCGGCCAGCAGCGAAGCGTTTTCGCTGCGCAGCCATATAGAGCAGACTCTGGCCCAGGTCATGCCACATGCAGGGCCGGAGGGCAGGGAAGCCTTGCAGCAACTGGCACAGCTGCTGAAAAGCGAAGAGGGCAACGACGCCAGCTGGCTGCGCGCGCGCTATGGGGAGGTGCGCCAATTGCCCGAGGTCGTGCGTCAGGCAGCGTTGCGCTTTGATGCCGGACTGTAGGTCAGATCAGCTGCAAGCTCTTTCCCATCAAGCGCCTGCAGCTATGGTTTTGATTATGCAGCTGGAGTGTCAGGCTTGGTGATGAGCGTCACCGCATAGTCCTGGCCGCTGGCAATGACCTCTAGCAGACGGTCGATATTGGGGTGCGAACCAGGGTGTGCCTCGGCATCAGCCGTGTGCTCCGCAAACAGCGCAAGCCCTTCTTCGGCAGCGTTCGTATCGATACGGCCATGCTTGGCATACAGCGCGTGATAGATGGTCAACGAGCCAATCTTGCCCGGTGCGTTGGGAATCGTCGTGACCAGTTGTCCCTGCTTGTCGAAAAGCTGCAGTTCGGCGATATGGGCGATGGATGGAAGCTGCTTGAGGTTGTCTGCAAATGCCATGGTGTGTGGGTGATGCGGGAAATGCATCACGGTTGCGGTGATTGAGATTGGAGGCCTGCTATTTTGGGGTGGAAATTTTGCTTCCGTTTCATTCAGGCTTCTGCCTTCATTGGCGGGCAGCGTTGCTGCAGGTTTTTCAGGGCTTCCTGCATCTGGGTCAGATGCTCGGCGTATTCGGGCAGCTCGGCAATTTCCAGTATTTCGCGCTGCATGGTGCTCTGCACCTGTTCTGAAAGCTGCTGCCACTGAGGTTGATCCATCAGCGCCAGGGCGTTTTGCAGCAGATCGCCTGGCGCGCTATGGGCCAGAGAAAGCTTGCGCACCACATTCAGAGCAAACGGCGGGCACAGCAGGATTTGCAGGGCTGTAGAGCGCGCAAGGGCGCGCGGACTGTGGCCCTGTCGGCCGTGGCGCAGGGTCAGCAGGCCGATGCCTGCGGTGCACAGATAGATCAAGCCCAGACAGACAAGCTGGGCCAGATCTGAATGCAGAACCAGCAGCGACAGCGGGAGAGCGGCAAACAGCAACGCAGCCAGCAGGTACAGCGGCAGCGCAAAGACCTTGAAGCTGGCCGCATGTGCATTGAGCGGCGTGGCCAGCGCGGTATTTTCAGGTAGTTCGATCCGGGCGGTATTCCAGCGCAGCTTGTACAGCGGCTGATGCGGCAGCAAGATGGGCGGCCACAGCAGCCAGTTCTGCCGCAGCTCGAAGCCGCGATTGGCCAGCAGGCCCGTCCAGCCCTGGCGGTTGGGGCGCAGCAGACCTTCTTCGGGTTTGAGCAGCAGGGCTGCGTCGTACAGATAGAACAGGCAGATGGCGAGCACGATCTGCACCTGGATGCTGATGGAGAAATACAAGGTGGAAGCTGCTTTCGGCCTGAAATGACAAACCCCGCGATCTTAGCGATGCGCGGGGCCGTGATGGTGCGACACAGGAATGGGCGGTTATCGGGCCGTCATTCCGCTGCGTTCACAAGCAGTGTCTCAAGGCTGCTCAGGAAGTCTTCTTGCGGCCGAACAGCTTGCCCAGGCCCGCGAACAGAGCCACGGCTGCGGCGGCAATGAGCTTCCAGCCGGCAGCCAGTGCTCCGGCAATGACACCCCACAGTCCCTTCTTGGTGGCCACGGCAGCTGCACCGCCCAGCACCAGTGCGCCCAGGCCGATGGCGGCAACCTTGTCACCGTTCTTGAATTCGGCGTAGGTCTGGCCGTCTTTGTAATTGAAGCCGGCCAGCACCTTTTTGAATTCGTCCGTGTTCTTGCCAAGGGATTCGGTGTCCGAGACCAGGGTGGCAGTCATCACGCCGCCGCGGCCCAGGATACGAGAGGTGTAGTTCACATTCTTTTCACCGGCTTCATCGCGCAGGCGCAGACCCCACTCCAGGCGCTTGGTTGCGGTGTCGTAGTGGGGAGGGACCTGCCAGCCGTCGGTGTACAGCGCTTCCAGACCCAGTTTTTTGCGCTCTTCATTGCCGGCCTTGTCGCTGGCCTGCATGGATTTGAGCAAATCGTTGGCATCGATTTTTTCATCGTCCTTGACATAGCCGGTATCGTCATAGGAGAAGACGGCAAACCAGTCCAGCGATTTGGGCGCGATCAGAAAGTGGTCGCTGGTTGGAGGGTTGCCAAAGGCCTGCAGCAGCTTGGAGGTATCGGACTGGCTCAGAAACGCATAGCCTGAGGGAATCTGAATGCTGGCCTTGTCGGCGATTTGACCTTTGCCGGTCTCTTGCCAATTAAGGGCCTTGATCTCCGCTGGCAGCTCTTGCCGGGCCTCCTGGGTTTGGGCCCACAGACCCAGAGATAACGACAGGCCGAGCACGGCTGCGGCAATGGACTTGAACATAAATAGAACTCCCGTGTTATGAATTGATTGAGGAAAGTTGTTTTCAAAAGCCGAGGACAGTTTTACATAGGCATGTGATTGGCTAGCATCTGTATCGGCTACCGCACGGTTCCAGGCTGAAACTGAGCGGACCAAAACAAGAAGATTGATAGCTGCCAGCGCTTGTAGGATGTGGCGATCAGCGCTTTTTAAAGGGTTTCCCATGAGCTTGAGCAACGCACAGAATACATTGTCTTTTTTGCAGCAGCATGCAAATTTGGGCATGGGCAGCTGGCATCTGGGTCAGGGACGACGCAGCTGGGAGGATGAGAAGTCCGCCTTGTTGATGGGACTGCAGCAAGGCCTGACCCTGATAGACACGGCCGAGATGTACGGTGATGGCTTGTCCGAAGAGCTGATTGGCGATGCCTTGAGGGACTGGCCTTCGCTGCAGCCTCAGCCTTTTCTGGTCAGCAAGGTCTTGCCCATGAACGCGAGCCGCAAAGGTGTGCTGCGTGCTTTCGAGCAAAGCCGCCAGCGCCTGGGCGTGGATTGCATTGATCTATACCTGCTGCACTGGCGCGGCCATACGCCGCTGGCCGAGACCGTGGCCGCTTTTGAGGAGCTGAAGGCCGAAGGCAAGATTCGCCACTGGGGGGTGTCCAACTTCGATACCGACGATATGCAGGAGCTGTGGCGGGTGCCGCAGGGACGCAACTGCGTGGCCAACCAGGTGCTCTACAACATCTCCAGCCGTGGCATCGAATATGAGCTTCTGCCATGGTGCATCGAGCATGGCGTGGCGGTTATGGCTTACTGCCCGCTGGGACATGGCGAGCTGATTGACGAGCCGCTGCTGCAGGAAATCGGCGACCGCCATGGCGTCAGCGGCACGGCCGTGGCTCTGGCCTGGGCCATGCGCAGCGGGAAGGTGCTGGCCATTCCGGAGAGCGGTTCGGCAGAGCATGTGCGTGATAACGTCAGCGCCTTGCAGCTCAAGCTCACGGAGCAGGACCTGGCCGATATCAACGCCGCCTGGCCCGCACCGCGTTACAAGCAACCGCTGGATATTCTGTAAGTTTTCAGAATTTGGATGAAGACAGCAGTTAGCCCTTGGTGTCTGGGCGCTGGCTGCTTCTGAATACATAGCTGAATGCCAGGCGAATGGCATTGCTCAATGGGCCAAACTAGAGCCCATCGTCGCGGTGACCTCGGCCAAGACCCGCTCCCAGGCCCATACCGCCACCCATACCCATTCCCATCCCGGCACTGCCTCCACCTCCGCCGGAACCCCCGCGGCCGCTGCCTGCTCCACCTTCAGCGCTGCGGCGACTGGCGCCGCCACCGCCCGACACGGGCCTGGCAGGGCCCTGGGCCGGAATGGGAACATGGTCTGGAATCGGCTCCAGATCCAGGGCTTCACGAATAAAGCCGCGCAGCGAAGCCACGAGGGCGCCGGTTTCAATGGGGCTGCCCTCGACCATGTCCTGTGCGGCCTTGGCGGCCAGGGCGACCTGCTCCTCCGTACCCAGCAAAATGATGTCGGACAAGGCTGCCTCTACCGCGTCGCGGATACGGCGGCGGCGTTCTGCCACGCTGTCATTGACGCTGGCGCTGCCTTCCTCTGCCTCGGCCTGCTTGAGATCGCGCAGGTGCATGGGGCTGACGCTGAGCGTGCCTGTGAACGAGCCGCCCAGTGTCTTGTAAGCCGCAATCAATGACTTGAGTCGCTCATTGATCTGCCGATTTTCCCGCTCGCGACGCTTTTGCACGGTCTGCATGAACAGCAGACGGATTCCCATCATCAGACAGGTCACCAGCAACAGGCCCAGCACGGTGGAGAGGACGGACGACCAGGAGCTGAAATCCAGAGAGGTGCGCATAGAGAGCTTTCGGGACGGGGAGGATGGCAAAGACAGCCACTATTGTGGCGGCCCCTGCGGCTCAGCCTTCGCTTACTGGAGCCTCCAGTCTGATCGCCTATATCAAATGAATGGATATGTATCAATATGATTTTTGCGATCAGATCTGATTCGATGCATGTTTCAGACACGTCAGAAAGATCATGAATGAGGATTAGATCTATGCCAAAGAATATGTAAATATTTGAATCAAATTGAGCGCCGCGGTTACACCGATGGGTGATCTGAACCCGCTCAGGTACAGGCACAAAGCTGTGTCGCATCTCGTTTTGTCGAACCTTTGACCGTAGAGGCTTCCCATGAGAGTTAACGCACCTGTCACCCAGCGCGAGTACGGCTTTGATGAGCAGGCGACCTTGATGTCGACTACGGACACGCAGAGCTACATCAAATATGCCAATCAGGCCTTTATGGAAGTCAGCGGCTTCGAGCCGGAGGAAATCCTCGGTCAAACCCATAACGTGGTTCGTCACCCGGACATGCCGCCAGCGGCGTTCGCCGATATGTGGGCTACGCTGAAAAGTGGTGAGCCTTGGAGTGCACTGGTCAAGAACCGTCGCAAGAATGGCGATCACTACTGGGTTCGCGCCAATGCGATTCCCATCATTCGGAGCGACGTCACCAAGGGCTTCATGTCCGTGCGCACGAGGCCCGAACGCGAAGAGATCGAAGCCGCACAAAAGCTCTACGAAACAATGAGCGAGAAAGGCAAGAGCGGCCCCGATCTGCACAGAGGCATTGTCTCCGCCAAAGGGCTGGGCAAGTTGCTGTCCTTCTGGCGCCACATGGGTGTGCGCAGGCGCATTCGCCTCAATTCTCTGGCGCTGTGGGCAGTGCTGCTGATCGGTACCTGGTTTTTGACGCAGGACCAAGCGCAGTTCCTGTGGGGAGCAGGGTTTGTCAGCATCGTGCTGATTGTCATGACCGCATTGTTGGAGAGCCAGTTTGCAACTCCGCTGGAATTGCTCAAACGCCAATCGCTGGATGTGGCTACAGGCAATAACCGCCAGGCGGAGTCTCTGCAGCGCAGCGATGAGATCGGCACGACGCTACGCACCGTCAATCAGATGGGGCTGATGTTTCGCTGGCTGGTGGATGACGTCAATCAGCAGGCACTCAATGTTCAGAATGCCTGCGACGAGATCGAGCAAGGCAATGCCTATCTGCATGGACAGACCGAGCGGCTGGCAGTGAATGTGGCGCAGACATCGGCATCCATGGAGCAGATCACGGCGCGTGTTCAGTCCAGTGCCGATACTGCGCAAAAGGCTGGTGAGCTGGCCAGCGAGGCAAGCGCGGCCGCTACGCGTGGCGGCCAGTCCATGGAGCATATTGTCTCGACCATGGCATCGATCACGGCAAACTCCCACCGCATTGCTGACATTGTGGGCGTGATCGATAGCATTGCTTTTCAGACCAATCTGCTGGCGCTGAACGCAGCAGTGGAAGCGGCCCGCGCCGGAGAAAACGGCCGTGGTTTCGCCGTTGTGGCAGCAGAGGTGAGGGGGCTGGCCCAGCGTAGCGCGGATGCAGCCAAGGAAATCAAAACTTTGATTCAGGCCAGCACCGCCAATATTGAATCAGGCTCAAAGGTGGTCAGCGATGCGGGACTGAACATTGGCGAGATCGTCTCCCAGGCCCAGAAAGTTGCCAGCTTCATTGCAGAGATCAGCAAGGCCACGCGTGAACAAAGCGAGGAAATCACCCAGGTCGGAAAATCTGTCGCAGATATGGACCACCTGACCCAGCAGAATGCCCAACTGGTGACCCAGGGCACGGCAGCTTCCAGCAGCCTGCAGTGGCAGGTGAAGAATCTGGTCGAGGCGATTGGCGTGTTTCGCTGAAAGTCGGCCATTACAAGGCCCGGCGCATCGGGCGCATCAGGAATCCACCTGCACCTGTCTTGCGCGATAGACCACATGCTCGCGCAAGGGGTGGCAGCTTGGAAGGCCGGGATGCCCAAAGGTCTGAGGGTCGCGTTCCATGCCCAGCCGCTGCATGACTCGTTGGGAGGGAATATTGCTGACGGCGGTGAAGGACACGACTTCGGGCAGGGCCAGTTGCGCAAAGGCAAAAGTCAGCGCTGCACGCGCGGCTTCGGTGGCAAAGCCCTTGCCCCAGGCCGACTTGGTGAGACGCCAGGCAATTTCGACACAAGGTGAAAAAGGCAGCTCATGGGTGGGGATGTGCAGGCCGGTAAAGCCGATGAATGTCTTGCTGGCTTTTTCCTCCACGGCCCAGATACCCCAGCCACGTTGCTCGATGAAGTCGTGACAACGCTGCGCCAGGGCATTGCTCTCGGCGGTTGTCAGCGTGGCGGGAAAAAAGCGCATGGTTTCCGGGTCGGCATTCAGGCGCGCAAAACAGGGATAGTCGGATCGCCGCCATTGCCGAAGGCGCAATCTGGCTGTTTCTGGTTCGTGGATCTGGATCATTGGTTTTCCCTGAAGGGGCTCGGACAATTCAATGTTCGGCAGAGAGCTGCCCTGATTGCAGTGTTGTAACGCTTTCCTGCACCGGAGTTGGGCATTCGCCGGGGTACTGCCCCTGGCACAGGTGGCTTTTGCCCTATGCTTGGTAGTTGATATATCAGCTAACAAGAAAAAGAGAGCCAACGGTGACATCGCCTTCCAGCCCCGACATTTTCTCCATGCCGCGTCCGCGCCTCAATCCCTCCTGGATTGTCGTGGCAGCAGGTGTCAGCGCGTCCTTGCATGTGGGAAAGCTGCCGCCTGCCGTTCCCGTACTGCAGCAGGAGCTGGGCGTCTCTCTGGTTCAGGCGGGGTTTCTGCTTTCCACCGTGCAGGTGGCCGGCATGGCGCTGGGGTTGGTGGTAGGCCTTGGTGCGGATAAATGGGGGCTGCGGCGCAGCATGCTGACAGGGCTGGTGCTGATGGCCCTGTCGAGTATCGTGGGCGCTGCCGCGACAGGGTTTGCCTGGCTTCTCGCTCTGCGTGTACTGGAAGGCCTGGGCTTCTTGTTGGTAGCGATGCCTGCGCCGGGGCTGATTCGGCGCAATGTGAGCACGGCAGAACTCAGCAGCCGTATGGGCTGGTGGGGCTCATATATGCCGATCGGCAGTGCCATCGGGTTGTTGTTGGGGCCATGGGTGCTGCAAGCCACTTCGTGGCAGGCATGGTGGATGGCGTTGGGCTGCAGCTCTTTATTGGCTTTTGTTGCGGTATGGCGCATGGTGCCTGCGGATGCAGCTCATATTTCAGGCAGCGCAGCAAGCACTGTGGTTGATGCCAGCAGCCATGGTTGGCGACCCCGTTTGGCGTTGACGCTGCGCAGCCCAGGCCCATGGCTGGTATCACTGGCCTTCATGCTGTATTCGAGCCAGTGGATGGGAGTGGTGGGTTTTCTGCCAACCATGTATGCGCAGGCGGGCCTGGGTGCCAAGCTGGCAGGCATGCTGACTGCGGTGGTTGCTGCAGCCAATATGGTGGGAAATATTGCCTCGGGCAAACTCCTGCAGCGAGGCTGGAGCCCCCGCCGCTGCCTGCAGATCGGCTATGCGGCCATGGGGCTGTGCGCGCTGTTGGCTTATGTGCAGATCGGGGGACAGCCACTAGCGCCTCTGTGGCTGCGCTTTGTGGCTGTCGTGCTGTTCTCCGCCGTTGGGGGCTTGATTCCAGCCACATTGTTTACCTCTGCAATGCATCTCGCACCCAGCTCTGGAACGGTGTCGACTACGGTGGGTTTCATGCAGCAATGGTCTTGCGTGGGGCAATTCGCCGGGCCACCGCTGGTGGCAGCGGTGGCCACCGCCATGGGCGGCTGGCAATTTACCTGGCTGGTCACGGGCTGCATGTGCGCGGGTGGCTGGCTGCTGGCCTTGGGCATTGACAGGTGTTGGCACCGTCTGCGGTGATGAGGAGACATGAGCTATCGAATTCATAGCTTCTAGCATAGATATATCAAAGGATACAGGCATTTTTTCTGATGGAGACCAAACCTTTGCCTACCTGAAAGTGCCCGGCGAAAAAATTGCGGTTAGGCTTGTACTCCTTTAAGGAGAGAGCATGCAAAAACGCCAGTTTCTTGTCACCGCAGCATCCTGGACCACCTTGTCCACCCCTTGGCTGGCTGGCTGCGCAGCCTCCGGCAAGCCTGAGTCGGGCGCTGCCAGTGATGCGCAGGCGAGCTTTGCGGATGCCATCTATTTCGGCGGTCCCATCCTGACCATGAATGACGCTCAGCCTCAGGTACAGGCTCTGGCGGTACGCGGTACCCAGATTGCTGCAGTGGGTGATCGCCAGGCGGTAGAGGCCTTGCGCGGGCCAGATACGCGCATGGCGGATTTGCATGGGCGTACTTTGATCCCCGGGTTTGTCGACCCGCACAGCCATCTGGGAGGTGTGGGCCTGCAGGCGATTGCGGCCAATCTGCTGCCTCCGCCCGACGGGCCCAATGCCTCGGTGGCCAAGCTGCAGCAGACGCTGCGCGAATACATCAAGACCTCGCCCGAGGTGAAGCAACTGGGACTGGCTTTCGGTTTTGGCTATGACGACTCCCAGCTCAAGGAGCAGCGCCACCCTACACGTGATGATCTGGATGCGGTCTCGCGCACGGTGCCGATCGTGGTGATTCATCAGTCGGGCCACTTCGCCTCGATGAATTCTGCAGCGCTGGAAAAAGCTGGCATCGGCGTGGATACGCCCAACCCCGAAGGCGGAGTGATTCGCCGCAAGCCCGGCAGCAAGCAGCCGGACGGGGTGCTGGAAGAGAACGCGTTCTTCTTCACCCTGGGCAAGATCATGCCCAGGCTGACCGACGAGCAGTCCATAGAGTGGCTGGAAAAAGCGCAGGAACTGTATCTGCAGTATGGCTACACCACGGTGCAGGATGGCCGTGCCAGCCCCGGTGCCGTAGCCACGACGATTGCTGCAGCCAAGGCGGGCAGGCTCAAGGTCGATGTGGTGTCCTACCCCGACATCACGCAATTGGGTGATGGCGCGTTCATGCATGGTCCGTACTACAGCCGTGGTTATAGCGGGCATTTTCGCATTGGCGGCGTGAAGCTGACGCTGGACGGATCACCCCAGGGGAAGACAGCCTGGCTGACCCAACCCTATCTGGTGCCGCCCAAAGGCCAGAAGCGCGGCTACCGGGGCTATGGGGTGCTGCCTGATGCCAAGGCCAATGAGCTGGTGGCCAAGGCGATCAATAACGGCTGGCAGATTCTGGTGCACGGCAACGGTGACGCCGCCATCGATCAGATGATTGCTGCCGTGCGTGCCAGTGGTCCAGTGGAAAAAACGCGTGCCCTTCGGCCGGTGCTGATCCACGGCCAGACACTGCGCCGTGACCAGATTCCGCAGCTCAAGGAGTTGGGCATCTTCCCCTCGCTATTTCCCATGCACACCTTTTACTGGGGGGACTGGCACCGCGATTCGGTGCTGGGAAACCCGCGCGCGCAAAATATCTCGCCCACGGGCTGGGTGCTGCAGCAGGGGATGCGCTTTACCTCGCACCATGATGCTCCGGTCGCGCTGCCATCATCGATCCGGGTGCTGGATGCCACGGTCAACCGCGTGACTCGCTCCGGCAAGGTACTGGGCCCGGAGCATCGAGTCTCGCCCTGGATTGCGCTGCAGGCACAGACGCTGTGGTCGGCTTATCAGCACTTTGAAGATGATCGCAAAGGCTCGCTGGAGACCGGCAAGCTGGCCGATCTGGTGATCCTGTCGGACAACCCACTGACCATGGAGCGATCCAGGCTCGCCACGCTGGAGGTGCTGGAGACCATCAAGGAGGGACGCAGTGTCTATCAGAAGCCTCATTGATTCGTACCTATCGATTGTTTCTGAATTGAGAGTCTCTGACGCTTGTTTATCAATGGTTTGAGCCGAATTTCAATCAGGCGTCGCGCGAACCTATGAGTGCGCGCAGTGCATTTTCGAACTGCTGGGCTGCTTCATAGGCAGACTGCCATTCTGTGGCCAGCGGCGGTGTGATGCCGGGCTGAGCTTCGGGCTGCCAAGGAGCCAGCGTGGCCAGAGGGTCATCGCTTTTGAGTGCAACCACGGTGGGTTGGTTGGCCAGATCTAGGCAGGCATCGACCAGCCAGCGGCAATAGCGGCTCAGCACTTCGGGTGGCGGGCTGTGCGTGTGAGAAGTTGCTCGGTTCATGCTTTCGGCCAGCAACAAGGCCGTGGCATAGACGCGCAGCGCATGGCGGTCATAGCGGCGGGTAACAAAGGCCAGCCGATCGGCATTGAGCCGCCCGCGCAGCGACCAGCGGCGCGAGGCATGGGCCTGCCCCACGGCCGCGCGCAGGGCGGCCAGTGATTCATGCGCCAGGGACAACTGGCCCAGTGCGGTTTCAGCACCGTCGGCCTGCTGCATCTGGCAGGCTTTCACAATCAAGTCCAGCCCGTTGGCCAGCTGTTTGAGAAAGGTGGAGGCCGCCCGGCCCATATCCTTGATGGGGTTGGAGGTGAACAGCACCTGGCTGAATAGCAGGCCTACGGCTGCGCCGACCAGTACATCGAGCAGGCGCGCACCACCTGCGGCGCTGGGACCCAGGCCCAGAACCAGTACCACGGAGACTCCGGACTGAATGGGCACGACAGGCACAGGGCCGACGATCGCACCCAGCAAGACGGCCAGGAAAATGCCGGCGCTCAATCGGATCAACAGATGCTGGTCGGGCAACTGCCAGAGCAGATCGCCGATCACGATACCCAGGGTGCAGCCGACCAGCAGGCTTTTGGCCTGCTTGAGGTGGCTGGGTAGACCGGGAGCCAGGCAGATCACGGCCGTGACCACGGCGAAGGCAGGGCGAGGATGGTTCCAGAGCAGGCGCGCCAGCTGCCAGGCCAGGGCGCTAGCCAGCGCGGCGGCAATGGCATCGCGAGCGGCTAGGCGTGCACGTGAAGGAAGCGTGGTTCTGGCACGGCGCCAGGCCAGGGTGATAGGGTTGCTCCAGCGCAATGGAAAGCCTCCTGAGTCAGAAGCCTGCATGTTAGGGCGGCTGCTCGGCGTTTGCCTGTCGGGAAAGCGCTGACTTCCAAAAAAGGAGCGTGCAGCGCCCATTAGGTAAGGGCGTTGTCCGTATTTTTACTCAAAATCCTCGCGATATTGGGGAGCGCAGCTGCGAAAACCGCCGGTGATGATGCCCAGATAGGTCAAGCCGATGCTGCCCCAGATCAAGCCGGAGGTCAGCGAGGTGGGCTCCACTTCCAGCCACATGGCGCCCACGCTCATAAAGCCCAGAATCGGTGTGACCACATAGCGCAGCACGTCGCCCAGGCTGTGCCAGCGGCCCTGACGCCAGACATACTCGGCCAGGACCGACAGGTTCACAAAGCTGAAGGCCGTGAGCGCGCCAAAGCTGATCAGGGCCACCACATATTCAAGGCTCAGAAAACCGGCAGTCAGGGCCACCGCACCCGCGAGCAGAATGTTGTAGGAAGGCGTGAACGTCTTTGGGTCGATATGGCCAAAAAAGCGTTTGTGGATCACGCCGTCGCGCCCCATCACATACATCAGGCGCGAGACGCCCGCATGAGCGGCGATGCCCGAAGCCATGACGGTGACGATGGCAAAAGCCAGCACCACGGACTTGAACAGTGCACCGCCTACCAGGTAGAGGATTTCGGGCTGGGTCTCATCCACAGCCTCGAAGTACTGCTTGGGGTCGCCCGGGAAGTACAGCTGCAGGAAATAAGTGGCAGCAATAAAGATCAGGCCGGAGATCAAGGCAGTCAGGAAGATCGCCTTGGGCAAGGTCTTTTCGGTATTGTGGGTTTCTTCGGCTAGAGACGACAGGGAATCGAAGCCGGTGAAGGAGAAGCACAGGATGGTGGCGCCCGTAATCAGAGCTCCGATATCGGCTTGGGCACTCCAGAAGGGTGACCCGCTCCAGAGGTTCTGGCCGCCATGCTCAGCAATGGCGCCGAGTGCATTCTGGCCAGCGTGCAACTCACGCCAGACCATGAACGTGAAAATGGCAATGATGAGCAACTGAAAGAAAACGATGAGGCCGTTGAAGTTGGCTACAAAGCGGATGCCGCGCAGGTTGACGACGACCATCAGGGCTGTCAGACCCGCGATCCAGACCCAGTGGTTGACCTCGGGGAAGATGGAGGTCAGATAAATCTTGGCCAGCAGGATATTGACCATGGGCGAGAGCAGATAGTCCAGCAGCGAGGACCAGCCGACCATGAAGCCCACATTGGGGTGTATGGCCTTCTGCGCGTAGGTGTAGGCCGAGCCGGAAGAGGGATAGCGCCGGATCATGTGGCCGTAGCTCAGCGAGGTGAGCAAGACCGCCAGCAGTGCGACAAAGTAAGAGGTCGGTACATGCTGCAGTGAATCGCGCGAGACCATGCCAAAAGTGTCGAGCAAGGTCATGGGCTGGATATAGGCCAGGCCGATGATGATCACATGCCATAGCAGCAGGGTCTTCTGCAGGCGTGCAGGGTTGGAAGAGGCCGAGGCCGCGGAAGGCGGGCGATCAGTCAATTGGGTTTTCCTTCTCAAGAACAAGAGCGCCGGGCTTGGAGTACCGGCCTGCGCGTGGCCGTGTCGAGCACGGAGCCACCGCTGTTATCTGTTGTTGTGGCATGCCCTGAAGAAAGGGCGCCGTTCTTGGCTTTTCCGGCCCGTGTCAAGCGGCTGACCGAGGTTGGCGCGAAAAAACGCGACATTATCGGTGTTTGGGCCGCTTGAGGCAGGTATCCGAAAAATTGCCTTCCACTTCAGACGGAATCAGCGCAGTTTGCTATGAATTGAGAAGTGATTGAGGGCGACTAGCGTCCTTCGAGCAGGCCGATGATGCATTCCCATTCGGTCTGGCTTACCGGCGTGATGGACAGGCGATTGCCTTTTTGCAGCACGCGCATATCGCTGAGTTCGGGCTGCTCGCGCAGCTCGGCGATCAGCAGGGGGCGTGTCTTGCGCAGTGCCTGTACATCCAGCATGAGCCAACGCGGCTTGTCCGGAGGCGACTTGGGGTCGTAGTAAGGATCGGCAGGGTCAAACTGTGAAGCATCCACGCGCAGATTGCCAGCAATGCGGGCGATACCGTAGATGCCGGGCTCGGCGCAGCTGGAGTGCCAGTACAGAACGCCATCGCCGGCCTGCATATCGTCACGCATGAAGTTGCGTGCCTGGTAGTTGCGCACGCCGTTCCATCCCATGAGCTGGTCTGGTGCAGCGAGTGCATGATCGATGGAGTATTCGTCGGGCTCATTCTTCATGAGCCAGTAATGCTGGCTTGACACGGTGGCGGAGGAATCCGGTTGGGTAAAGCGTGCGTTATCGGTCATTGCAATATTGTGCGGGCGCACAGTCAGTTGTCTGAGCGAGGGGAGCTGCGCTTCCAAGGCCCACGATCCGGCTGGCTCCAGTGGTGTGGATGCATGATGCGCTGACGCACCTGCCCCCACTGGTTTGCTTCTTGCTCACTTTGAAACACCTGTGCACGGGCCTTGCGCAGTCGTTGAGGGATGTCGAGCTCGGCTTGCTCGACCACGCGAATGCAGTCCTGAATATGACGCTCGCCCAGATAGCGCAAGGTGGCGTAACCGATCGCTGCAGCAGCAATCTGGCCGACCAGCGGAACGTATCTGGCGGCCTGTCTGGTGCTCAGGCGCATGCCCATCACGCGCGTCATACGCAGCACGAGATCACGGGTGATGAACTTGCCGATCAGAACCGATCCAACCATGGCAATGGCCTTTTGGACCTGCTCGCGCTTGCCGGGTGTGAGGCTGTCCAGTTGTTCGGGCGTCAGACCGAACTCTTCATTGATGCGCGGAAAGAGCTTGGAGAGAAGGGCTGCATCTGCAGCCCAGTCCAGGCCAGGCACGGGAATGGCACTGGCCGCAGCGCTGACCAAGGCACGCTGCCTGAGCAGCTTGCGAGAGCGCGAGGCCGCGAGAGAGACATCGGGGCGCTTGATGGGGGCAGGGATTGAGGAGCGAAGTGGTCGAGTGTCTTTTTTCCACATAAAGCATGGTCTCTATGAAAAAAGGCAGTGCGTCTGCACTGCATTTAGAACGTATTTACGATCTCCTCGCGCCGCGACAGTGGCTTTGCGGGATGGGATGCAAGGCGCCATACCGCAGCAATAGCTGTGCTATTGCGAGGATTGGCAACACCGCAGACTGCCCCTAACCCGGGCGGCCGCAAAGCCACTGTCCCGAAGGGTTGGAGCGCAATCGGGCGATTTCTTCGCGCTGGCCCTTGCTTGCACCCCAGTGCAAGCGGCGTCCCATCGCTTCGAACTCATCCCGATTGCGCTCCAACGCGGCTGTGTAGAGATCGTAAGCACATTCTTAGATCAACCCTGTGTCTTGCTGCGGATGAAACCGTAGATGAAGAGCACGATGATGGCGCCTATGACCGAGGCAATCCAGCCTGCGGCCTCACCAGCCCTGTACCAGCCCATGGCTGTGCCCAGATAGGTGGCGACAAAAGAGCCAGCGATACCGAGCAGGATGGTCATGATCCACCCCATGCTGTCATTGCCCGGTTTGATGGCGCGAGCAATCAGGCCGACGATCAGGCCTACGATGATGGTGCCAATGATGGACATCTTGATTCCCCTCTGAAAGAACGATGAAGCCTGACTCTATAAGTTGCCAGGTCACGACCCTGTCAGACAGCAGAGACTGTGGGCGCGGGTCTGATTCTTCCACATTTGTCTGCGCAGAATATGCCTTTGCGCAAAACAAAAACGCCTGCGTATGGCAGGCGTTTTTCTGTCCGTGGATGGCTTCAGGGCTGGATCGGGGCCAGCGCGCTATAGGCTGCTGCGGTGGCGGCCGAAGCGTCGGCTCCTTCGACGCGGCGGGCGCCGTCGAAGCGACGAGCCCAGTAGGAGGTCTGCATGCTCTCCACACGCACGCTGGCACCGGTGCGGGGGGCGTGGATGAATTTGCCATCACCCACGTAAATACCGACATGGCTGAAAGTGCGGCGCATGGTATTGAAGAAGACCAGATCGCCAGGTTTGAGTTCTTCGCGATCGATCTGCTGCGTGGCATGGGCCTGCTCGGAGGCTACGCGGGGCAGAACCTTGCCCACGGTCTGAGAGTAGATGGCCCGAACGAAGCCGCTGCAATCAAAGCCGGTCTCTGCGTTGGTGCCACCCAGTCGATAAGGAACACCCAGGAAGCCCATGGCCGTCACGACCAGATCGGAGGTTTTCTCTGTCACGCTCTGACGTGCTTCGCGAACGAAGTCGGTCGTTTTCTCGGCCACTGTGTGGCGAGCTTCACGTAACTGGGTAATCAGACTGCGGTTGACCAGCAACTGAGTCATGTCGTCGTCACGCTGTTCGCTGGGCGCCGCATGTGCGGAGGTCACGCCGACAAAAAGTAGTGCAATAAGCCATCTGGACATGGGGCGTGAGGGTACCACGTTAATTTGTAGGAGGAAACCGCTATTTCCAGGTTTTCATGAGGAATTTGATTCAAAACATTAAATGACTTGGAGGTATGAGCTTATTGCACCTGGTGCTCTTAAATTTGTAGTGCTTCTTGCTCCGTAATTTCCCTGTTCTGGTCACCATCTAGAAGGCTTGTAGCAATTTGTGTTAAAGGCTGCTGCCTAAAGCCTTTTCATGATTGAAAAAGGCGGGGTAGTTGCTTGCGGTGACAATAGCGTCATGGGCGGCCGGGTAAACAGGCCTGAAGCTGGCCCCATGTCTGACTGACAAGGCAGTTGCAAATTCTTGGCAACTGCCTAATGCAAACAAGCAAAGAAAGAAACACCATGCTGCTGGACGCAACCGAATCGCAACTGGTTCTGATTGACTATCAGGACAAGCTCATGCCTGTCATCCATGACGGCAAGCAGGCGCTGGCCAATGCCATCAAGCTGGCCAAGCTGGCCCAACTGATGGAAGTGCCTGTCTGGGGCACGGAGCAGAACCCTTCACGTCTGGGTTTGAACAACGCCGAACTCAAGGCCTTGTGCAGCAAGACGCTGGAGAAAATGTATTTCAGCGCCGTTCCGGAAGGTTTGGGCGAATGGTTGCGACCGCCCGCGAAGCCCCAAGGCGGCAATGCTCGCAGCCTGCCCAAGCATCTGCAAAAGCCGCAGCAGCAGGCACCTGAGCGCAATATGGTCGTCATTGCCGGTTGCGAAACCCATGTCTGCCTGTTGCAGACGGCTCTGGAGTTGCTGGAGGAGGAGTTCGATGTGTGGGTGGTGACCGATGCCTGCGGTTCGCGCACCGAACGCAACCGTGATGCTGCATTCGACCGACTGGCGGGCGCGGGCGCAGAGCTGGTGACCACGGAGATGGTCATGTTCGAATGGCTGCGTACCTGCGAGGACCCCGCCTTCAAAGACATGCTGGCACTGGTGAAATAAGCGTCAGCAGTCATCAGGAAAAGAGCGCCTTCGGGCGCTCTTTTTTATATCTTCAGCGTGATGGTGCTGCTGGCCTGGACCGCAATGATGAGGTATGTATTCACCATGAAGCGGCGTTTGAAATGGGTGGAAGTTTTGTGGAGGCTGAGCTGCCGTGAATCGAAACGTAGATGAGGAAAGCACGGATTGGAAGGTGGGCGGCTCTTGCGTTGAATGAATGCTATACAGGGATTGCCCTTGGTCGTTTTGTCAGTTTTTGGCAAGTGCATTATGAATAATTATAAATTCAGAAGGTTTTCTGCAATGGACGGAAAGCCAAGGAGACAAGAGCATGAGTGAGCATTTCGCAGAGTTTTATCAGCGTTCCATCAATGATCGTGACGGTTTCTGGGCAGAGCAGGCCGAGCTGATCGACTGGCTGCAAAAGCCTTCGCAGATCTGTGATTACAGCAATCCGCCGTTTGCCCGCTGGTTTGTGGGCGGTGTCACCAATCTCTGCCACAACGCAGTAGATCGTCATCTGGCCGCACGCGGTGATCAGAATGCGTTGATAGCGGTTTCGACCGAAACCCATACCGAAAAAGCCTATACCTACAAGGAGCTGCACGCAGAGGCCAGCCGCATGGCAGCCGCGCTGCAGGCATTGGGCGTGGAAAAAGGTGATCGGGTGCAAATCTATATGCCCATGATCGCCGAGGCCTGCTTTGCCATGCTGGCTTGCGCGCGCTTGGGCGCGATTCACACGGTCGTGTTTGGCGGCTTTGCTTCAGGTGCGCTGGCATCTCGTATCGATGATGCCCAGCCCAAGGTAATCATCAGTGCGGATGCGGGCTCGCGCGGTGGTCGTGTCGTGGCGTACAAACCCTTGCTGGACGAGGCCTTGAAGCAGTCCACCCACCAGCCCGCTGCGGTGCTGATGGTCAATCGAGGACTGGCCGACATGCCCATGCAGGCAGGTCGCGATCATGACTGGGCGGCGCTGCGTGCGCAGTATCTGGAGGCCAAGGTCGATTGCGTGTGGGTGGAGTCCACGCATCCCAGCTACATCCTCTACACGAGTGGCACCACGGGCAAGCCCAAGGGCGTGCAACGCGACACCGGCGGCTACACGGTCGCGCTGGCCTCCAGCATGTCCCATATCTTCGATGCTCAGGCAGGCCAGACGTTTTTCTGTACCAGCGATATCGGCTGGGTCGTGGGCCATAGCTACATCATCTATGCCCCGCTGATCGCCGGCATGGCCACCGTGATGTATGAAGGTCTGCCGATACGCCCCGATGCGGGCATCTGGTGGAGTCTGGTCGAGAAGTACAAGGTGACCCACATGTTCTCGGCGCCCACGGCAATCCGCGTGCTCAAGAAGCATGAAGCCGAGCATCTGACGCGGTACGACATCTCCAGTCTCAAGGCTTTGTGGCTGGCGGGCGAGCCGCTCGATGAGCCCACCGCTGCCTGGATCAGCGCTGCGATCCAAAAGCCCATTGTCGACAACTACTGGCAGACCGAAACCGGCTGGCCCATCATGACGCTGTGCAATGGCGTGGAGCAGCAGTCCACGCGCTTTGGCAGCCCAGGCAAGGCTGTTTATGGCTACAACGTCAAGCTCATCGACGATGTCACAGGCCAGGAGTTGATCGAGCCCAACCAGAAAGGCGTACTGGCCATAGAGGGCCCGCTGCCACCGGGTTGCATGCAAACCGTCTGGCGTGATGATCAGCGCTTCATCAATACCTACTGGAAGAGTATTCCAGGACGCATGGTCTACAGCACGTTTGACTGGGGCATTCGCGACGCAGACGGCTACTACTTCATCCTGGGGCGAACCGACGATGTGATCAATGTGGCCGGGCACCGTCTGGGCACCCGCGAGATCGAGGAAGTGATCTCCTCGCATGCCCAGGTTGCCGAGGTGGCAGTCGTAGGCGTGGCCGATAGCCTCAAGGGACAGGTTGCACTGGCTTTTGCCGTGGTGCGTGATGCGAATGCAGTGGCGGATGAGGCAGGCTGCAAGAGACTGGAAGCCGATGTGATGAAGCTGGTGGACTCGGCATTGGGCGCGGTGGCCAGACCCCAGCGCGTATTGTTTGTCACCGCATTGCCCAAGACGCGCAGCGGCAAATTGCTGCGGCGTGCACTGCAGGCCGTGGCAGAAGGCCGTGATCCCGGGGATTTGAGCACCATGGAGGATCCTGCGGCTCTGGCTCAGGTGCAATCAAGGTTGTGATCCAAGGCGCAAGCCTGAGACGTTTCAGACGTCAATGATCGCAAGGCCCGTTCGCGCAAGCTGCGGGCCTTGCTGTTTGCAACCTAAAATCGAGCGATTAAGTTGCACCGGCTACGCCCGGTGCCATGGGATTGAAAACTTCATACGACTTACGCAAATCAGGTTCTGCAAGACGTTTGCCCCATGGGAATACCTCTTGTGCATCCTTGTTTGCGTAAGTCCTGCTTCAGAAAGGCCATCGTGCAAGTCGCTTCTTCCATCTTCAAAGCCTATGACATTCGCGGCATTGTTCCGTCCACGCTGACCGAAGAGGTCGCCCGTGGCATAGGCCGTGCCTTCGGCATGGCCGCGCTGGCGGCTGGTGAAAAGACGGTGGCCGTGGGTCGTGATGGTCGCCTGTCCGGCCCTTCACTGTCTGGCGCTTTGATGCAGGGCCTGACCGATGTGGGCGTGAACGTGATTGATATCGGCATGGCCACCACACCCATGCTGTACTTTGCGGCCTCTACGCTATGCACCAGCGGTATCCAGGTCACGGGCAGCCACAACCCCAAGGATTACAACGGCTTCAAGATGGTGCTGGCCGGCCGCGCCATCTATGGTGATGAAATTCAGGCCCTGCGTGCGCGCATGGAAAACGAGGACTGGACCGTGACCGCCGCCGGCACTGTCAGCCACGCTGATGTGCTGGCCGACTACACCGCACGCATCGTCGGCGATGTGAAGCTGGCCCGCCCCATGAAGATTGTGGTGGATTGCGGCAACGGCGTGGCCGGTGCTTCGGCCCCCGGAATTTTCCGCCAGCTGGGCTGCGAGGTGGTCGAGCTGTTCTCGGAAGTCGATGGCGACTTCCCCAACCATCACCCCGACCCCAGCAAGCCCGAGAACCTGCGCGATGTGATCCATGCGCTGCAGACCACGGATGCCGAGCTGGGCCTGGCTTTTGACGGCGACGGCGACCGCCTGGGCATTGTGACCAAGGACGGTCAGAACATCTTCCCCGACCGCCAGATGATGCTGTTTGCCAAGGATGTGCTCTCGCGCGTGCCCGGCGGCTCCATCGTGTTCGACGTCAAATGCACCCAGCGTCTGGCACCCGAGATCGAAGCCGCTGGCGGCAAGGCCGTGATGTTCAAGACCGGCCATTCGCTGGTCAAGGCTCGCATGAAGGAGCTGGGCGCACCGCTGGGCGGCGAGATGAGTGGCCATATCTTTTTCAAGGAGCGCTGGTACGGTTTTGATGACGGCACTTATGCCGGCTGCCGTCTGCTGGAAATCGTCAGCCGCGAGGCCGACCCCAGCGCCGTGCTCAATGCGCTGCCCACCAGTTTTTCCACGCCTGAGCTCAATGTGGCCTGCGCCGAAGGCGAGCCCCACGGTCTGGCGGCCGAGCTGCAGGCCCTGGCCGCCACGGAATTTTCCGCACCGGCCCAGGTCAGCACGATCGACGGCCTGCGCGTGGACTGGGCCGACGGCTTTGGCCTGATCCGCGCCAGCAACACCACGCCCGTGCTGGTGCTGCGCTTCGAAGGCCATAGCCAGGAAGCGCTGCACCGCATCGAGGCACAGATGCTGGCCCTGCTCAAGCGCGTCAAGCCCGACGCACAGGTCGGCGCAGCGGCGCACTGATTTTTGTCAGCAATGACTGCGCCCATGGGCAAGAAAGCTCCCATGACCTTGGCCCGTGGGTTGTTCAGCCTGCTGGCATGGGCCGCCCAGCCCTTGCTGCGTCGCAAGCTGCGCAAGCGTGCAGTGGCGGAACCCGGCTACGCCGTGGCGATACCGGAGCGCTTTGGCCATTACACGCCCCCAGACCTGGGGCAGGACGGGCGCGGCCAGTGGATCTGGATTCATTCGGTGTCGCTGGGCGAAACCCGCGCAGCGGCGATTTTGATCAACGCCTTGCGCGAGCGGTTGCCAGCCATGCGTTTGCTGTTGACACATAGCACGGCAACTGGCCGGGAAGAGGGGGCCAAGCTGCTGCGGCCCGGCGATGCACAGGTCTGGCTGCCCTGGGACACCTTGGGTGCAACCAGGCGCTTTATCCAGCAGTTCCGCCCAGCCGTGGGCGTGCTCATGGAAACCGAGATCTGGCCCAACCTGATTGCAGGCTGTGCCAACGCGGGGATTCCACTGGCTTTGGGCAATGCGCGGCTCAATGAGAAATCCGAGGCGGGCGCGCTGAAGATGGCGCTGATTTCAAAGCCTGCCTATGCCGCCCTGGCTGCTGTCTGGGCGCAGACCGAAGATGATGCGCGCCGCCTGCGCAATGTGGGAGCACGGGTCAGTGCGGTGCTGGGCAACCTCAAGTTCGACGTGCAGCCCGATGAACAACTGATGAGCCTCTCGGCCAACTGGCGGCATGGGCTGCGGCTGGTGCAGCAAAAGCCTGTCGTTCTGTTTGCCAGCAGCCGTGAGGGAGAAGAGCTGCTGCTGCTGGCGCAATTGCAAAAGCAGCCGGACTTGGCCAGCGCTGTTCAGTGGCTGATCGTGCCCCGCCATCCGCAGCGCTTTGATGCGGTGGCTAGGCTGATTGCAGATGCCGGGTTTGGTGTCTCCAGGCGCAGCCAATGGGGGAATGAGGCTGATGTTGGCGATGCACCGCCGCTGCAGGATGGCAGTCTCTGGTTGGGCGATTCTCTGGGCGAGATGCCACTTTACTACGGTTTGTCTTATCTGGCGTTGATGGGCGGCAGCTTTGAGCCGCTGGGTGGGCAGAACCTGATCGAGGCCCTGGCCTGCGGCACGCCCGTGATTCTGGGGCCGCATACCTTCAATTTCAGTCAGGCCTCCGATCTGGCCGTGCAGGCGGGGGCGGCTTTTCGCTGCAACGATATGGCTCAGGCCATGCAGCATGCCGTTGCGCTGGTGCAGGATTTGCCTGCCTTGGCAGAGGCTGAAGAGCATGCGAGAGCGTTCATGCTCCAGCACCGGGGGGCGGCGGCCGCCACGGCGGATGCCATTGTGAAGCTCATGCAGGAGGGCAAGCTCGTTGGCTGATCCTGAAATCAGAGCAGCTTGCGCTGGCTGTGCTTGCAATTGAGAAGGTTTCCCCGTGGAAGATGGCTTGAGGCATGCGCAAGCAGCTATGAAATCCGTACCAATCAACTCACGCGGCTATCAGCGTTTTTTACGTGGATCGGCCGTCTTGCCGGTCATTGGCCTGGCAGTGGTTCCGGCAGCAGCAGGGCGCTGCACCGCTGCTGGTATCTGAGTCACCAGCGTCAGGCTATCGATGCTGCGCAAATCGTCGTCGCTGAGCACTCCGGCTGACTGCTTGAGCTTGAGCTGGCCCAGCAGCACCTGATAGCGGGCATTGGCCAGGTCCCGCTCGGTCTGGTAGACCTGACTTTGGGCATTGAGCACATCGATGTTCACGCGCACGCCCACGTCATAGCCCACCTTGTTGGCTTCAAGCGCACTCTGGCTGGAGGCCAGGGCTGCTTCCAGTGCCTTGACCTGGGCCTGACCCGACTGCACGCCGAGGAAGGCCGTGCGCGTGGATTGCTCCACGTTGCGGCGCGCATCATCAAGCTGGGCGCGGGCTTTTTCTTCCAGCGCCACGGTTTCCTTGACGCGGTTCTGCACGGCAAAACCTGCAAACAGCGGCATATTCATGACGACGCCGACCTGGGCCGCGTTGGTGCGATAGCTCAGCGGAATGGAGGGCGTCATCGAACCATTGGGGTAGCGGTTGACGACGTAGCCTGCTTGCAGATCGACTGTGGGTTTGTGGCCGGCCTCGGCCTTCTGGGTTTCCAGCTTGGCAATGTCCAGGGCCAGTTGGGCCTGGCGCAGTTGCGGCTGGGTGGCCAGCGCCTGGTCAACCCAGGCCTGCATATTGTCGGGCGCCACCTGGGGCAGGGTCAGCGGTGCAGCCAGGGGTGTGGGCTGTATGCCCACGCGGCCCACCAGTTGGTCCAGGGCCACGCGTTTGACCTGCAGGTCGTTTTGCGCGGCAATCTCTTGCGCCGTAACCAGGTCGAAGCGGGACTGGGCTTCGCGCGAATCGGTAATGGTGGCTGTGCCGACCTCGAAATTGCGCTTGGCCATTTCCAGCTGGGTGCTGATGGCCTGCTTTTGCGCCTGGGCGACCTGTACGCTGTCCTGCGCAGCCAGCACATCGAAATAGGCCTGGGATACGCGAACGATCAAGCTTTGTGCTGCAGCATCAAGCTGGGCCTGGGCCACGTCCACGCCGCGTTGACCCTGTTCGTAAGCGATCTTGTTGGCCGGGCGGTACAACGGCTGCTGGGCGCTGACTTGTACGTTTTGCTGCGTGTTGTTGAAGCTGCTGGCCAGGCCGGGCACGGCCACGGAGGCGTGGAGATCGACATGGGTGCGGTTGGCACCGGCAGACAGGCCGACGCTGGGCAGCAGGCCGGACAGCGCCTGATCCGCGCGGCTGGCGGCGGCGCGGGCATCGGCCTGCTGGACCTGCCAGGTGGCGTCGTAGCCGCGTGCCTGCTGGACCAGTTCGGACAAGGTCTGGGCCTGAACCAGATTGGCAGCCCCTCCAAGCAATACGCCCAGGGAAATCGCGGCAAGCGCGTGAGGAGGGACAATTTGCAGAGGCCGGGGCAGCTGGTTCATAGGTGTCGGGCTAGGGCAGTCTCGGGCAGATGAAGGACGCTGGAAACTCTCGGGAGTTACGCAAACAGGGGTGAGTCAAAACGGCTTTTTGAGGCAAAGCGCTTGCGTGAACCTGATTTGCGTAAGTCAACGTTCTAGTAACGGGGCACGCCGGGATCGGCGCTCAGCGACCAGGCGTCGATGCCGCCAGTGATGTTGCTGACATCTTCAAAGCCGTGGTTGATAAGAAAGGCAGCCACGCTCATGCTGCGGGCGCCATGGTGGCACAGGCATGCGACGGGCTGGTCTGGGTCCAGCTCCTGCAGGCGGCCGGGAATCTCGTGCATGGGAATGCTGCGCAGCTCAAAGCCTTCGCCAGGGCGAATGCTGGACTGGGCGATCTCCCAGGGTTCACGCACGTCGAGCACCACAGGCGCAACGCCCTTGGCGGTGTATGGGGCGAGCCACTGCTGGAACTGTGCGGGCAAGACCTGGGTCAACATAGAAAATCCTTGGAGGCCGGACGGCAGAGAAGCCCCGGCCATGTACTGAACAGAAAGCCCTGCAGGCTTGGACTGGCAGGGCTTGGCAGCGTTAGAACGAGAAGCGCGAAGGCTCTTCAAACCCCACAAGGCGGGTGGCGGCGATATCCCAGGGCTTCTTGACTTCGAAGTTGTCGCCGTTCCTGGTCACCAGGGTGAAGCGCATCACGGGCATGTGACCCACGATGGCGGCAATGCGACCGCCTTCGTTGAGCTGGGCGTACAGGGCTTCAGGGATTTCAGCGACGGAGCCGCTGAGCACGATCACATCGAAAGTGCCTTGGGCCAGGGACGCGGTGGCGCCGTTGGCCAGCTTGACTTCCACATTCTTGATGCCGGCGCTCAGCAGGTTCTCGCGTGCCATTTCGGCCAGCTCGGGGTCGATCTCCATCGTCACGACTTCCTTGGCCTGGGCGGCCAGAAGGGCAGCCATGTAGCCGGAGCCGGAACCGATTTCCAGCACGCGGTCGGAAGGCTTGAGCTGAACATCCTGCAGCATGCGAGCCTCGATCTTGGGAGCCAGCATATGCCAGCCTTGTTTGGCGGCTTCTTCGGCAGTGCCCTTCAGCGGGATTTCCAGGTCCATATAGGCCATGGACTGGTATTCGGGCGGCACGAAGTCTTCACGGTGAATCTGGCCCATCAGCTCCAGCACACTCTCGTCCAGCACATTCCAGGGGCGCACTTGCTGTTCGATCATGTTGAAACGAGCCTGCGCGTGCACGTCGCGCGGGTCCACTTGGGCGTTCATTGGCAGGGCCATGGTATCTCCGGGAAAAGACTTATCAGGACAAACCGTCGATTCTACGAGCCTCGGAGGCATCGTGCGGCGGATCATCGCTTTTTGAAGGGGCGCTGGACCATTTGCGGCGCAGCCAGTTCGAAAAATCGTCCAGATAGCAGTACACCACGGGCACGACGACCAGGGTCAGCAGCGAGGAGGTGATGACCCCGCCGATCACGGCCTGGCCCATGGGGGCACGCTGCTCGGAGCCTTCGGAGACCGCAAAGGCCAGCGGCACCATGCCGAAAATCATGGCCAGCGTGGTCATCAGAATCGGGCGCAGTCGTACGCGGGCTGCCAGCAGCAGGGCCTCGGCGCGGGGCATTCCGGGTACGGTCTGGCCTGTGGTTTCGTCGCGGTGCGGCTCGCGGGCGCGAATCGCAAAATCCACCAGCAAGATAGCGTTCTTGGTCACCAGGCCCATGAGCATCACCACGCCGATGATGGAGAACATGGACAGGGCCGAACCAAACATCAGCAGGGCCAGAACCACGCCGATCAGCGTCAGCGGCAGCGAGGTCATCAGCGCCAGGGGCTGTAAAAAGCTCTTGAACTGACTGGCCAGAATCATGTAGATGAAGATGATGGCCAGAGCTAGCGCGGAGCCCGCATAGCCGAAGGACTCGGCCATGTTCTTGGCCGCGCCGCTGAACTGATAGCTGTAGCCCGGCGGCAGCGGAATCTGGGCCATGGCGGCCTTGATATCGGCCGAGACCTCACCGGCGCTGCGCTGGTAGACGTTGGCGTTGATGGCGACTTCGCGGTTCAGATTACGGCGGTTGATCTGGCTGGGGCCTGTGCCGTCGACCACGCTGGCGACCTGATTGAGGCGCACGATACGTGTGCCGCCATCGCTGGCAGCCAGCGCAAACGGCAGCCGCTCCAGGTCCTGCGGCGTGGTGCGGGACTCGGGAGCCAGGCGCACATTGACGTCATAGGTCTGGTCGTCGCTGGCACGCCAGTTGCCCACGGTCTGGCCCGCCACCCAGGTGCGCAGGGCGCTGCCCATGCTTCCCACCGACAGGCCGAGATCGGCCGCCGCGTCGCGATGGACTTCGATATTGACCAGGGGCTTGTTGGGCTTGAGGCTGGAATCCAGGTCGACCAGGCCTGGGATAGGACGGATGCGATCCTGCACGATGCGGCTCAGGCGGGCCAGCTCATCCAGATCCGGGCCCATCAGCGAGAACTCCACCTGCTTTTGACCGCCCACGGGCTCGCGCAGGCCCACATGGGTGACGGTGATGCCGGCCACGGCGCGCAGCTGGGTACGCAGATCGGCTGAAAGCGTATCCACATTGCGCTGGCGTTCATTGCGGTCCACAAGGCGCACGTAGATGCTGGCGTAGTTTTTGCCGTTGGCATTGCCGGTGTTGATGGTGGTCAGCGTGTAGCGAACCTCGGGCATGCGCCGGATGATGGCGTTGACCTGCAACGCCTTGGCTTCTGTCGCCTCGATGGAGGAACCCTCGGGTGTGTTGAAGCTGATCTGCGTTTCGGAGAAATCGGCTTTGGGTACAAATTCCGTTCCGAGCAAGGGTACGAGCGCGAGGCTTGCTACAAAAATCAGGAATGCCAAAAACAGCGTCAACAGCTTGTGCGCCAGAGACCAGCGCAGCAGCGATTGGTAGATGTCGGACAGCTTGTCGTTGGCGCGCTCCACCCAGGCGGTGACTTTGCCCAACGTACGGTCATACAGGCTTTTCTGACCGTGTTCGCCATGGGCGTGAATGGCCGGATCGTGCCAGACGCTGGAGAGCATGGGGTCCAGCGTGAAGCTCACGAACATGGAAATCAGCACCGCAGCAACGATGGTGATGCCGAACTCGTGAAAGAACTGGCCGATGATGCCGCCCATGAAGCCAATGGGCAGAAACACCGCCACGATGGACAAGGTGGTGGCCAGCACGGCCAGGCCGATTTCCTGCGTGCCTTCCAGCGCCGCCTGATAGGCGTTCTTGCCCATCTGTACATGGCGCACGATGTTCTCTCGCACCACGATGGCATCGTCGATCAGCAGGCCCACGCACAGCGACAGCGCCATCAGCGTGACCATGTTGATGGAAAAGCCGAACCAGTACATGAACAAAAAGGTGCCGATCAGCGCAATCGGCAGCGTCAGCCCGGTGATGATGGTCGAGCGCCAGGAGTTCAGGAACAGGAACACGATGAGCACGGTCAGCGCCGCGCCCTCGATCAAGGTCTGGCGCACATTGTTCACTCCCACGCGAATGGCGCGGGAGTTGTCGGCCACGGCCTCCAGGCGTATGCCGGGTGGCAGCTCGGGCGCCATGGCCCTGGCTGCTGCGTTCAGACCGTCCACCACTTCGATCGTGTTTTCGTCCTGGGCTTTTTGTACCGACATCAGCAGCGTGCGCTGACCGTTGTAGAGCGACAGCGTCTGCACCTCGGCAGCATCGTCCTGCACTCGGGCCAACTGGCCGACGCGTATGGGCGCGCCATTGCGCTGGGTCACGATGATGTTGGCAAATTCCGCAGGGCGTTTGATGCGCGCATCAATCTGCACCACGCGCTCCTGGGTCAGCGAGCGCACGGAGCCTACGGGCAGATCCTGATTTTCGGCGCGTATGGCCTGGGCGACCTGATCGGGCGTGATGGAATAGGCCTCCAGCGCCTTGGGGTCCAGGTAGATATTGATTTCGCGCTGGGTGGCACCCACGAGGTTCACGGCGCCCACGCCGCGCACGTTCTCCAGCCGTTTTTTCAGCACCTGGTCGGCCCAGCTGCTTAGCGCAATGGCATCGGGCGGCATCACTGCGGCGTTGTCCGGATTGCTGATGCCGTGGATGGCATGCGGATCCGGCACCACGGCCAGCGACCAGACGGCGGCGCTGGCCGGGTCAAAGCGGATGACGCGAGGCTCCTTGACCTCGTCGCGCAGCGTAGGGCGCACCGAAGCCACTTTCTCGCGCACATCGTCGGCGGCGCGGCGGCCATCAATGTGGAGCTGAAACTCGATGATGACCACGCTGGTGCCGTCGTAGCTGCGCGAGGTCAGGGAGTTGATGCCAGCAACCGAGTTGACCGCTTCCTCGATCTTTTTGGTGACTTCGCTTTCCACGATTTCGGGCGATGCGCCGGGATAGGCAACCGAGACCACGACCACGGGAAACTCGATATTGGGGAACTGGTCGACCTTCAGGCGCTGATAGGAAAACACGCCCAGCACCACGAAGGCCAGCATGAGCATGGTGGCCAGTACCGGATTTTTGAGACTGATGCGGGTGAACCACATTTAGCGGCCTCCGGCAGTTGGAGGCGACGAGGCCGACTGCACTTCCACGGCAGTACCTTCACGCAGACCGCCTGCGGTACCCGTCAGAATGTGTTCGCCGCCCTGCAGGCCCTGTCGGATCTGCACCCAGGTCGCACCCTGGTATGCGGTCTGGCTGCCCAGTTCCACGCTTTGGTGGGCCACGCGTAGCACCGGCTGGGCAGCTATTTTGGAGGCGCTGGCTGTCGCAGGCTGGCTCAACCGCAGCAACTGAAGATAGGGCTGGGGCTTGTCGGTGCGCACGGCGGTCAGAGGCACGGCCAGCTGACTGGAGTCGCCAGTGATAATGTCGCCTTGCAAAAACAGGCCGGGACGCAGTTGTACAGGGCGCAAGCCGCTATCGTTCTTGTTATCGCTGCCGGTAGGCTGCACCGCTAGGTAAGCGGCGACGGTGCGTGATCCTGTCTGCGCGCTGGGGTTGATGCGCACCACCTTGGCCAGCACGGGGGCGAGGTCTGCGGACGCGCCGGGAACCTGCAGCCGGGCTGTTTGCCCTACCTGAACCTGTACCGAATCGGCAGGGGCCAGCTGAGCCTGGACTTCCAGTTGAGTGGTATCGACGACTTCGACAATGCGGGCCTCGACGCCCACGCGTTCGCCGTTTTGCACAAAGCGTTGGGCAATTTGTCCATTCATGGGGCTGGCGATGATGGAATCCACTACCGCCTTGTGGGCCGCATCGGCGGCAGATTGGGCCGCAGCCAGATTGGCGCGTGCGGTATCCAGATTGGCCTGGGAAGTGGCCAGGGCCGTGGTGGAGATAAAGCCTTTTTCCACCAATGCGGCGTTGTTGTCCTGATTGCGTTGGGCAATGACCAGTTGGCCGCGCGATGCATCGGCTTGCTGCTGGGCCTGACGCCAGCGGGCCGTGGCTTCGGTGGCATCGATGCGGGCCAGCACCTGGCCGCGCGTGACATTGTCTCCCTCGCGTACTTCCAGGCCGCGCAGCTCACCGGCCACATAAGCTTTCACAACCGCCGAATGCAAGGCCTGCACGGTGCCGTTGACGGGCACGGTCAGCGAAAGCTGCAGCGGGCGCACTTCCAGAACCTCATTGGCTGCTATCTGTATGGGCAGCTCCAGCGGTGCGCTGGAAGCAGCCATGGCCTGCTTTTTATGCTGTTGATTGCTGAATGCGCGCCAGCCGACAGCGGCTAGCAGGCCGACCACAACCAGGCCGATGGCCCAGCGGACGGAAGACTTCATGGTGTGTGAGGAGCGTTGTGAGGAAGACATCCTGAGCGATCAGGGCCAGGGCTTTATTGCAATTTCTGCGGCAAGTGTAGTGGGCCGCCAAAATGGCGGTAGTGCTAGGCGTTGCGCATGGGTGAAATCACGATTGATTCGCATGCGGTTTTCAAAGGAGAGAGCTATGGCAGTGCAGACAATTTATCTGGGTGGCGGGTGCTTCTGGTGCACGGAGGCTGTGTTTGACCGTGTGCGTGGCATCGTGGATGTGGAGAGCGGCTACGCCAACGGTCATCTGGATCATCCGAGCTACGAAGCCATCTGCACCGGCCAGACCGGCCATGCCGAGGTGGTCAAGCTCGACTATGAGAGCGATGTCATCGGGCTGCGCGATTTGCTGCTGATCTTTTTTGCCACCCATGACCCGACCACGCTCAACCGCCAGGGCAACGACGTGGGCACGCAGTACCGCAGTGCCATCTACACCACGAATGAAGAACAGACCAAGGCAGCAGCCGAGCTGATGCAGGAAATGCGTGAAGAGGGCGCCTATGACGCACCCATCGTGACCGAGCTGGAGCCCATCAAGGCTTACTGGCCAGCCGAGGCCTACCACCAGGATTATTTTCTGCAGCATCCCAACCAGGGCTACTGCGCCTTTGTGGTCGGGCCCAAGGTGCAGAAATTCCAGAACGCATTTGCGCGCTGGCTCAAGAATTGATAGCTGGCCGCCGGTGGTGACCGCTTGACCGCCGTTTTGCGGGCAGGGCCTGCAAGGCCGCGTTACACTTCGCTGTCTTTTGCCGACCTGATCGGGTTGGCAAGTTCATCGCCTACCGCACCGTATCCGTCTCTTGCCTTCCCTGCCCCCTCGCACACAGCACAAGCGCTCAGCACCGGCTGAACGGCGTGCGCGCGTGGACGGCTGGTGTGCCTACTGGCTGGCTGCCATGCTGGCACTGGCCATGGTGCTGGGACCCACATTGGGTCAGATGCACAGGGCAGTGCATGCGGCGGGGATCTCTCCGGTCGTGGCTTCTGCGCTCAGCACCTCCTGTGCGCCAGCCGTTGGCCATGTCGTGCACGCATCTGTTGCGGATAGAGATAGCTGTGCGGCACCGTTAGCTCAGTCTGCCCAAGCCGAGCTAGGCGAACTCCCGCCAGACTGCACGGCGGGCAATTGGGTTCATGCGCTGTTTGCGGGTCATGGCCCGGCTGAATGTCAGCTGCTTGACCAGGCCAATCATGGCTACGCAGGACCACCAGCGGTTTTGCATTTTGAAGGCGTAGCGCCTGACTCCGCGCTACCGGCGCCTTATCTGCCCCGGCCTCGCGCCATCTTTGTCGCCGCATCGTTCGATGCGCGCGCACCCCCTGCATTGCAACTTCCACGCGCCTGAGTTCTTGCCAGTCTGGGCAGGACGCAAGCTGCGTTCTTGAAATTAATAGCACTCAGCACTTGATACATAGGCGCTAGAGGCTGTTTTGATTCATTTTTTGTTGCCTCGCTTCGCGTGTCGAAGCGAGCGCAGCTGTGTGGAATTGCGATGTCTTACCGTTCAACTTTGTTTATTTCTTCCTTGCTGGCTGCCGTGCCAGCCGTCCATGCGCAGGATGCCGCGCCTGCCGAAGCCACGCTGGGCGAGGTCACCGTCTCCACCACCGGCATGGCCGCCAGCGATATGGCCACGCCCGTGCAGGTGCTGGGCGAGGAGGAATTGCGTCTGCGCCGTGCCGCCACGCTGGGGGAAACTCTGGCAGCAGAGCCCGGTATCAACGCCAGTCATTTCGGTGCCGGTGCCAGCCGTCCCGTGATTCGCGGCATGGATGGCGCGCGTGTTTCGGTGCTCAGTGATGGCTCCGAGTTGCTGGATGCCTCTACGGTCAGCCCCGACCACGCGGTCACGACCGAGCCATTGCTGGCAACCCAGATGGAAGTGCTGCGCGGCCCATCGGCCTTGCTTTATAGCGCAGGCGCCATGGGGGGTGTGGTCAATGTGCTTGACGACAAGATCGCTACCACTGTGCCAGACAAGGCTTTGCAGGGTTCGGCGGAGGCTCAGGCCGGTAGTGCGGCTGGTATGACAGCAGGTGCTTTTTCTTTGACCGGGGCCACTCCGCTGGGCACCAACAATGGCTCGCTGGTCATGCATGCCGAAGGTGCTGCACGCAACGCCGGCGACTACCGCGTGGGCAGCGGCTGGGGTGGCGGCAGCAAGGTGCCGGGTAGCTTCAGCCGTGGCAACACGGGCAGTCTGGGCCTGTCGTGGGTCGGCGACAGCGGCTATCTGGGCCTGGCTTACACCCGCCAGCAGGCCAAGTACGGCTTACCGGGTCACCAACATAGCTTCGAAGGCTGCCATGCCCATGGCGACCATTTGCATTGCGGCGATCATGATGGGCACGACCATGAGCATGAGGAGGGTGGTGCAGGCAGCGTGCCCGTGGTGGACCTGACCAGCGAGCGCTGGGATCTGCGCGGCGAATGGCGCAAGCCCGTGGCCGGTATCGCTGCCTTGCGCCTGCGTGGCGGCTGGACCAGCTATCAGCACGATGAGATCGAGGATGGTGCCGTGTCTACGACCTTCCGCAATCGAGGCCATGATTTGCGCCTGGAGATGGAGCACGAGCCCATAGCCGGATGGCGCGGCACCTTGGGTGTGCAAACGCTGAGCCGCCGTTTCAGTGCCACGGGTGAGGAAGCCTATGTGCAGCCTACAAATACAGAGCGTCAAAGTCTGTATTTGCTGGAGGAATACCGCTGGCAGAACTGGAGCCTGCAGGGTGCCTTGCGCCATGATCGTCAGCGCATTGATGCCGAGCAGACCGATGAGCGACGCAAGCACAGCGCGACTTCGTTTTCTCTGGGCACGGTCTGGAAGTTCAGCCCTGGATATAGCGCCACGGCCTCGGTTACTCGCGGCAGCCGCATGCCTACGGCCGAAGAGCTGTTTGCCAACGGTCTGCACATGGCCACCTCGACTTACGAACTGGGCAACGCCAATCTGGGGCGTGAACGCTCTCAGGCGCTGGACCTGGGCCTGAGCAAGAACTCCGGTGATACGCAGTGGAAGCTCAACGCCTACCACTACCGTATTCGCGGCTATATCTATGGTGCGACGCTGGATGAGCATGAGGGCCTGCAGCTGTTGCAATATACGCAGGGCGATGCGCGCTTTACCGGTTGGGAAGCGCAACTGAGTCAGCGTCTGAACAGAGACTTGAGCGTGACTGTCTTTGGCGATGGCGTACGCGCAAGACTGGACGATGGCTCTGCATTGCCCCGCATCCCGGCGCTGCGCGCAGGTTTGCGTGTCAATGCACGCCTGGCGAACTGGGACACCATGGCCGAGTGGACACAGGTGTTGAGGCAGAACCGCACTGCAGCATTTGAAAGCGAGACACCAGGCTACGGCATGCTCAATCTGGCCGCTAGCTACCAGTGGAAGAGTGGCGGCAACCAGTGGCAGTTCTATGTGAAAGGCCAGAATCTGACCAACCGTCTGGCCTATGCTGCGACCTCATTCATCAAGACGGCTGCTCCTTTGACGGGGCGTAATCTGGTGGTCGGCTTGCGCATGGACTTCTAAGAGCAGCTAACACAACCCTTGATACGTCGTTGTTTCGCCTTGTCGTACTTATGTACTGCCTTCGGCTTCACGCCTCGTCTCAACCGCAAACCTCCGGTTTGCTGGGTAGTGTTAGCGGCTCTAAGCACCAAATCGGCACGTAGCGCTTGTCCAGCAAGCGCTACGTGCTATAGATAGTGTTGCAAATGGCGTAAGGCACGGGTACTGTCCACGCCAATTCTGGCGATGACCTCCAGCTCCGGCACACCCGCGCGCAGCCATTGCACGATGGCTGTATTGCGCAGCACCTGAGGTCCCACGCGCTGCAGCGGGAATTTCTGGTCATCTTCTGACTGGGCCTCATGGGCACGCTGAATGATCTGTGAGGCCACATGAAACAGCATGCGGATCGACAGCGGCCCGCCGCGGCGCGAATAGAACACCACATGCTCGCCGTCCACAACGCTTGGCCCGCGCTGGGCGCGGCTGAAGCTGCACCAGTCCCGCAAGGCCTTGGCCACATTGGGCGGAATCTCCACCAACCTTTGCTGGGCGGCGCGGCCGCCATCGATATGCAGGTAGCGTGGGGTTTTGGATAGGGCGCCTTCTTCTTGGACTTCAGGTTCGGGCGCGTCGCCTATCCAGACGGCGCTCTCGCTACTACGTAGATCTTTCCAACACAGCGCCCGCACTTCCTCGGGAGCCAGGGCCATTTCGTAGAGCAGCAGGACAATCGCACGGTCGCGAGCATTCTGATAGCCATCGGCCGGTGGAAATTGACGTGGCAGAGCCCTCCAGAGCAGGGGAGGCAGGCAATGCCCTTTGCCATCCTCCGAAGGAGGGCGCTCCATGGGCTCCATCCCGGTAGCCGGGTTGGCCAGTACCCAGCCATGCTCCAGAGCGTGATCGTAGATACGCTCCAGCAGGCGCCAATAGCGCCTGCGCGTTACAGGGCTGATTTGCCTTTCTGGGTGATGATGGGCTCGTTGACCTTCGCGTATACGCAAGAAACTTTGCACATCGACGGGCTCAGCCTCATGCCAGGGCTTGTCTGGAAGAGCGGGAGAGCGCTTGGCCTGAGTGGCATTTTCTTGCGCAGTCTGCTCTCTAGACAAGTGATAAAGCCAGGCAAGCCAGACCTTCTCGTAACCTCCATCAGGGCTGGTATCGAGCGGATCCCAGCTCTTGTTGCCTTCGTGGCTTAGCCATTCTTTGAAAACTTCGATACCGGAGGGGATGGACATATCTGACTACGAAAAGGTCTTGAGAGAAGGGGGCGATGGTGGTCTGATGGAATGGATGCCTCCCATTGTCTGGGAAGAGGAAAGGACCTCGGGTCGAATAGCTGATCCACTCAAACCCTGTTCAGTCAGGTAGGCGGACCAGGGGCCTGGAACTCTTGCTGCAAAAAGTGAACCTTTTGACAAAGCCTGGTTATCCAGAATTCCACAAACAGAACAAAAGACCCAATCCCATTTTTATATGATCCTTATAATCCATCTAATGTAACTTACATGAAATCGGAACTACTCATTAACAACAGAACATGCAAGATCATCTTGTCCTCAGGGAGGAGAGACCTCCCTGAATCCTGATTAGGGCGCCAGACGCTCACGTACCCAGTTTTGACCATCCAGCCTGTAGCTGAGGCGGTCATGCAAACGGCTCTTGCGGCCTTGCCAGAATTCCCAGCGGTCGGGCACCAGGCGAAAACCGCCCCAATGCGGAGGGCGAGGAGGGTTCAGCAAGAATTGAGCGCCATACTTCGCAGCATTGGTCACCAGCACGCTACGGCCGCTGATGACTTGGCTCTGGGGACTGGACCAGGCGCCGATCCGGGAATCAAGGGGACGGCTGGCGAAATAGGCGTCGCTTTCTTCAACGCTGACTTTCTCCACGCGTCCCTCGATACGTACCACACGCTCCAGTTCAACCCAGTGAAATTGCAGTGCCGCAAACGGATTGCCTGCCAGCTGCTGGCCCTTGCGACTTTCGTAGTTGGTGTACCAGACGATGCCGCGCTCGTCATAGCCTTTGATCAGCACAATGCGTGTGCTGGGGCGCATATCGCCGCTGACGGTAGCCACGGTCATTGCATTGGGCTCGGGCACCTGGGCACGCAAAGCTTCCTGCAGCCACTGATCAAACTGCTGCAAAGGATCGGCGTTGGAGGCGGACTCGCTGAGCTCTGCGCGCTCATAGCTCTTACGTAGGTCCGCGATGGAAGAAGATAGGCTGCTCATGCCTGCATTGTGCCGCGCGCCACGACCTGACGTTATGCTCACGCGCAATATGAATCAAGAAGTTTTGGCTAACGCCACCGCATTGCCTTCTGTGCTTATATTGGCTGCGGGTCGGGGAGAGCGTTTTCGCGCCTCTGGCGGCGACACGCACAAGTTGCAGGCCATGCTGGGCGACCGAACCGTGCTGCAAACCACAATTGCCGCCGTTCAGGCCAGCGGCCTGCCTTGGCATGTGGAGTACGGGCCTCATCCAGGCATGGGTGAAAGCATTGCCGCGGCCGTGCGTGCCACTTCGCGTGCCAATGGATGGCTGATTCTCCCTGCGGACCTGCCTTTGGTTCAAACCCGGACGCTGCAGACCTTGGCAGCCCAGCTCGGCCAGCTCGATGCCGACTTGCTGCAAGTCATACAGCCGTTCTATCACGCTCAAAAAGGCCATCCTGTGGCTTTTACTCGCGCGGCACTGCGGTCGTTGTCGACGTTACACGGTGACCAGGGCGCATCCAGCGTGGTGAAAGCCGCAGCGCAGTCACAAACGCTCAAGCGCTGGGATTGTGATGATCTGGGCTGCGTGCTGGATGTCGACACCGTATCAGCGCTCGAGCAAGCCCGGCAGCTTTTGCGACAACGGCAGCAAGACGTTTAAGCCAAGAAACAAGAAAGCCCCTGAAGTCAGGGGCCGAAGAGCATAAAAGGATTTGAAAACAGCGATGCGCCTCAGGCCCCGCGCTCTATCACGGCGCAGGCGAGACGAGCGCCAGAGTTGCCGGTGGGCTGTGTGGTGAAGTCATCGGGATCGTTGTGAACGATCAGGCTACGGCCCAGAATTCCGTTGGTGCCGCGATTGAGAACCAGATCCTTGCTTACAAAATCAATGGTCGCCACACCTTGCGGGTTTGCGTCGAGGCTAGGCAGGTCACCCAGGTGATGGGGTTGGCTGGTGTTGAACTTGCCATGGGCTTGCTGTGTCGGGTTGAAGTGGCCGCCAGCGCTCAAACCATCTCCACTGGAGCAATCGCCTTTTTCATGAATATGAAAGCCATGCTCGGTATTGGGAGCCAAACCCTCCACACGGCCCTGAATGCGTACACCACCTTCTGCCAGCGGGATAAATTGCACGGTACCGCTGACGCTACTGCCCTTGGTTGCCTCCAGCCGTGCGATGGATTGAACGCTCTTGCCAGCGCCAGCCGTACTTGCGGCAGTGCTCTCGGCAGGTGCAGCAGAAGGGGCCGCTGTGTTAGTGCTGGAGCATGCCGTCACAAGCAACGCCGCGGTCAGCGACAGGCCCGTGGTTACAGGGCGGGAAAAGAGGGTGGCAACATGGCTCGCAAGCATGAAAGTCTCTCCAGAATGCAAAACTGCATTGTGCAGCACTGCGGCTTAAAACTTCAATAGTTTTTGCCTTGAATCCCAGGTAGATAAAGCGATGTCAGCTATGTTTCAAATAGCAGAATGCCGTTGAAACTGGCTGCCATGAGTATCCGCATAGCTGAGCAGACGCTTCAAAGCCTTGTCATCGATGCCCAGGCGCTGCAGCTCATCCAGCGTGGCGCGTGCATAGTCGAAAGTAGTGCCGTAGATGCCCTGAGCCTGCGAAAAAATGCGGCGGTATTCAGCCGGTTCCAGCTCGCCCGTGTGGTGCGGGCTTTGGCGTGACAG
Source organism: Comamonas sp. (assembly GCA_031277805.1). GTDB lineage: Bacteria > Pseudomonadota > Gammaproteobacteria > Burkholderiales > Burkholderiaceae_C > Comamonas. Next base: position 149,020 of record JAITLR010000019.1, read on the forward strand.
CGTGAAAGCCAATGCTTTCACTATTCCTTGAGATGTCTTGCAAGGCAGCCAGCGTGGGTCGTAGACCGCGTTGGGCATCTCGCGCTGCCAGAGCTTGTGCATGACGGCGTTGCCATCAGAGCGGGGAATGCGAAACACCATGCCTTGGCAACTGCCACCTGAGAGCATGCCGAACACCAGCCCTGGAACCTGGGGCGTACCGCGGTTGATAGTGCTCCACATTTTGAGGGCACGGTGCCAACCATGAACATGAGCAGCGCGGCGCTCTGTGAATTCAAAGTCAGGGCGCCAGATCAACGATCCGTAGCCAAATACCCATAGATCCTCGCCACCGCCCCATTGCAACAATGCCTGATCCAGCAATTGGTCGGCGTTGCGCTCTGCTGCATTCAGATGCGTATTCAACAGGGCAAGAGTGGACATAGAAACTCCCATAACCAGCGTCAGAACTCACTTCACTGCTAGGTATAACGCGGACCGAACGCATCAGGTGCACCTGATGTACATCAACACGCATAAAAGCAACGGATTTCCCCCAGCATCCACGTCTCAAGCCACTTTTTGCCGTTCTACCGCAAAGCCAACCCAGGGTTTACAGCAGCAAGCCTCTACAATGGCGCGTTTTGCCACCCTGGCGGCGCAGCCGCCTCTGGGTGTGATGAAGACAGATTTCGCACTTCAACACTTACTCGCAAGAACGGAGATTTCATTCATGTCTTTAAACAGCTCTGACGACAGCCAGGAACGCTTTGCCCTGGGCTTTCTGTTTGCCCTGATCGCGCTGGTCGTATCCATCGTGGTCGGCACCGTCGTCTACAAGCGCGGCATTGCCCATGCCCCCAAGGCAGAAGTGGCAACCCCCGCAGCCAACGCCACCAATGTGCCTGTCGTGATTCAGGAAGATGTGGCAAGCGTGATTGTGGAAGATGGCGTGGTGAAGTTCTACTTTGCCTCCGGCAAGGCTGAAGTCGCTGAAGGCGGCAACGCTGCCTTGGCCGATGTGGTCAAGGGCGTGCAAGACGGCAAGCGTGCTGTGATCTCCGGTTTCCATGACGCCACCGGCAGCGTGGAAGTGAATGCCGAACTGGCCAAGCAGCGCGCACAGGCCGTGCAAGCCGCGTTGCTGGCTTTGGGTGTGGCTGAAGACAAGGTTGAGCTGAAGAAGCCTGAACAAATGCAGGCCGATGGCAGCAATGCACAAGCCCGTCGCGTGGAAGTGATCCTGGTCGACTAATTCGCTCTATTGCGCTTGAAAAGCCCGATACGGCAATGGCTGTATCGGGCTTTTTGCTATTTGAACGCTAGCCGCCAGCGCAGATCAGACAATGGCTATAAGTTGTTTTGGATGAAGCCCGTAGCAGGAGGCTGCCCCAGTGCCAGAACCCGTTCCTCCCCCTCGACATTGACCTGGCGCATGACAAAAGAGCTGCGCTGAAAGCGCATGTTTTTGATCTGCCAGCGCCCATTGATGCGCTGATATTCGTCGGTGTATTGGCCAGAGAGATTGACGATGGTTCGCTCTTTCACATTGATCTGGCAAAAATCCAGATCCCAAAAGGCAGTGGCGCTGTCCGTACCCGTGAAATGGATCTGCGGGTTGTGCCCGTGGTGTCGATCTTGAATCGATGAATTTTCGACAGCAAGCCTGGTGAATGTCTGTACCCAACCTTCGCGGCCCGTGATGGGGGGGAATCCATCAGCCTCAATCACTGCACCATGCTCAACAAAGCACTCCCGCATGACCTCGGGCTTTCAAAGTCTGTATGGACTGTATGTCTTCAAGGTATTGCAGTCGTTTCTGCAGGTCATTGAGCATTGCGTCGTTCATAGGGTTCTACCTCCTTGGTTGCCCATCCTTCAAGGATTGAAGAAACCGTGAAACCTTCATACGGACGATAGGGAAGGAAGAACGACATTGAGGGTGGTGTGCCGGTGCCAACGGGAACTTAAAGAAAGCAGGCGTAAACAAGCCCGCACTCTGTAGCATCACTGCTTTTTCGTCGACTGCCTCCACCTTATTGTCGGAAGCAAGCGTTGACACAGATGTCAGAAAGCAACTCGCTTGAGTGCCAAAGCAAGCATGAAACTCACAAAATTAGCCCCCGCTCTCATAGCCGCCTCATTCGGCTGCTTTGTCACTGGCCTTGGGTTGGACGAGCTTGGCGTCACTGCTAATCTTGAGCTCTGGATGATTTTGTCCAGCTTGCTGCTTCTCTGCGGAATGGTGTTTGCATTTCTCTCCCTGCGTTAGCTATAGCGAACAACAGAAGAGGGGAACGAAACGCCCAAAGAAAAAGCCCCGATACCGACTAAAAAGGTATCAGGGCCTTCTTTTTTTGTACCCAGGAGCCTTAGGCGTTACGCAGCGGGTCAAATTTCTCGCCGCTGGCTGCATTCTGGCGGTCAGCCATGTAAGCCCTTGAGTTCTCTTGGATTAATTCAATCTTATAACCGTCAGGGTCGGTCACAAAAGCGATCACAGTGCTGCCGCCTTTAACTGGACCAGCCTCGCGCGTGACATTGCCACCGGCAGCCTTGATCTTCTCGCAAGCCGCATAGGCATCGGGTACACCCAGCGCGATATGGCCATAGGCAGTGCCCATTTCATAGCTTTCGGTGCCCCAGTTATAGGTCAGCTCAATTTCGGCCTGGCCAGGATTGCCGCCTTCAAAGCCCAAAAAAGCCAGCGAATACTTGTACTCGGCGTTTTCGGATGTGCGCAGCAACTGCATGCCGACGACCTGGGTATAGAAATCAATAGAGCGCTGGAGATTGCCAACGCGAAGCATCGTGTGAAGGAATCGCATCCCAGAATTGTGCCAGCAAGGCGCCCGGAGTGTGGGGGCAGGGCTGTTGAGTTGTCTCTGTCAAGCAGCATGTCCGTGCAGCCCGCCAGTATTTCGGCCTGTACCGCAGCAACACGCAAAGCAGCGGATCTGCTGAATCTGGGGTGACTGACGTGAACCCCATGATCGCCAAATTCAACCGCTTCAAGAAGTTCTGGCTTGTTCTGTCGGTGCTTCTGATGATCTGGGCCTTCTGGCCTGATGGTCAGCACGATGTCTGGGGCCCAGTGACTGGTTCCCGCAGCGATGGCCGCAACACCCGCTACTATGATTCCGCCCAAGGGGGAAATATGGGAATAGAGGATCTGGATTACTGGCGAGAGCGCCATAACGAAAACTTGAATGTAAGAAGGGACCCTAGCGATAACCCCTTCATGAGCGGAAAAAGTGAGATGAGTTTCTTGTCAAAGTTCATCCTCACAATTTCGTTGCTATTGATTGCCGTACTCTCATACAGGTACCAGTCTGAGATCCTGCATTTTTTGCAGGGTTCTCCTGTAGCGGCTCCTAAGCGCCCTGTAGTTCAGACGCCAGAACCGAAGGTTCTTGCGCCGAAAGCACCAGAAAAGCCTCGCACCGAAGCTACAGGCCAGATCTATCGATGCGGAAATACCTACAGCAATACACCCTGCGAGGGCGGTAAGCAGATTGCGCAGCCAAGCGGCGGGCCAAGCTCAAGGGAGATTTATCTCTGCAAAGATTTTCAAGACCGGCTGACTTGGGAAAGCGTTCCCTGCTCAGCTAACGGGCGGTTTATGGATCGCATTGCGCGTGTGCCGACCAATGTCTCTTGGGAGGAGCAAGTCGCAATTGCGAGGCAACAGCGGGATAGGGCACAAGCCATTGCATCTGAGCAAGTGGTTCCGGTCGCAACTCGTCCCACTAGAGTTAATACAAATACCGGTGAGTGCCAAGCTCTAGATGAGCGTGTGAATTGGCTGGATTCTTTGGGACGAATCGGCGGTGGCGGTTACACCATGGATTGGATCCGTGAAGAGCGACGTAAAGCTCGCGATAGACAGTTCCGAATTGGTTGTTAGCCAAGATTGGAGATCGACTCGATGTACTGAATGCCCCAGTATGGTGCACAAAACATCAAACGACGTTCTGGCGTGGGTCATGCAAATTGCACTGCAGAACGTCGCAGCAGCTTTTCACGCATCCTCAATCCAATATGAGTTAACATAAGATACATCGTATCTACTAAAGAAGAAGTTCGGGAGTCGCCGATTTGATTGCGACGCCCGCTCTCAGATTGCTCAAAACTTCTGAGCCATTTTTAGAATGGACTTTTTGGGATTAGCAGCCCTGTATCACCAGTCTTCCGGCAGTTCAGCGTCGATTCTTTCGCAAGCTTTTCGCTGGAAGATGCACGCGTGCTGTACCTCTACTTGGACGAATAAGGCGCTGTGTTGGATCCGACGTGGATGATGCGGGTGCCAAGCTGGCTTGCATGTTGACCTGATCACGTGCCTCCACCAAGGATTTGAGGTCGGCAATGCGCTCATTGGCAGATTTCAGCGCTTGCTCGGCCGACAACTGACTACCTCGCGCCTGAACCAGGCTTTCTTCCGAGCGTACAAATCGCTCGTGTAGTTCTTCATAGCGGGTCTGCTGACGGCGCTCGGTCTCCGAGGCCTGCTTTTTGGCTGCACTGACTTCTTGACGGGTGCGGTCAAGCTCGCCCAGCATGCGACGCTCGTTGCCAGCAAATTGCTCAGCCAGTCGCTGGCGCTCTGCAGAGGCAGCTTGCAGGGCTTCTGCATGCTGCTGTTGATCTGTTTCACGCTGACGGCCTTTTTCGAGCAAATCACTGCGCAGGCTTTGAATTTGAGTCTCTCGTTCCTGCAGCAGTTGCTGCATTTCCTCCAGACGCCGAGACAGCTCCTGAGCCTGACTGCGGGCCAATTTCATGGCTTCGTCCATAGCGCTTTTTTGCTGTTGCATGACTTCTTCACGCTGACTCAGTTGCTGTTGCTGAGCCTTCATGCTCTCTTCAGCAGCCGATATCTGGGCTTCTCGCGTTTGCAGAACTTGCTCTGCCGCGATCCTTGCCTGTTCCAGAGCGCTATTCCACATCTGCTCTGCCGCCTGGCGTATGGGCTCAGGAACCTGGTCCACCGGCTCGTTTCCAGATTCTGCAACACCCAATCTTCGGCCGAGGGCTGCAAACCATGTTTCCAGCATCGGACTGACGGTGTTGGGAGAGCCCCTGCCAATGTGCTGTCGCACACGCTCAATGGTCGGACGCAGGCCTTGAGCGATCAGAGCATCTGCCGCAGCCCAGACATCTGCCTCTTGCACGCCTCGTGACATTGTTTTTGGTGTATTGCTAGAGATATTCATATTTACTAACGATAAGTGATGCTTATCGTTATTTATTTCATTAATACGTAATACACATTACATCTAATGTAAGAAATAATATGTAGCAAATTTTCATACAGAGAGATCCATACATTAGCGCGACTTTCAACCTCGAAAGCAACTCAAAAGTGACTTCGAGATGCGAAAGCCAAAAATTCACCTGAGAAGAAGGACAGTTCAGCGTTAACGCACGTAGTGAAAAGGGCCACCCATTCGCAAAGAAGGCGGCTTGGCCACTGCGTAAAGATCCAGATAAAGGATCGAAAATAGAGGTATGGATTCAGCCAAGCCATTCCCCTCCTCTCTGCAGATATCAGATGAGCAACAAGCGCTTGCCTTGCGTGATGCTCCAGGCACCCTGGCTCCGCAAGCGCGCGAGGCCATTCAGGAGCTGATGCACGAGGGTGAGTCTGCCAATACGCGCAATAGTTATCAGAGCGCCATGCGTTATTGGGCTGCATGGCATGTATTGCGACTGGGAGCCACGATGCAACTGCCTTTGAGCGTGGCCAGCGTGCTGCAGTTCATCATTGACCATGCCCAGCGGCAGACGACTGGAGGTTTGCAAAGCGAGATGCCGGAAGCTGTAGATCAAGCATTGGTTGCTTCTGGATACAAGGGCAAAAAAGGCCCTCCTTCGCACAACACCTTGGTTCATCGCATAGCGGTGATGTCCAAGGCACACCAGGTGCATGCACTCGCAAACCCCTGTCAGGACGGCGCAGTCAAGGAGCTGATGTCACGCACCCGCAAGGCCTACGCGCGGCGTGGCGAGTTGCCGCAGAAGAAGGAAGCATTGACCCGCGATGTTCTGGAAGAGCTGCTGGACACTTGTGACGACAGTCTGCGCGGCCTGCGCGACCGGGCACTGCTGCTTTTCGCTTGGGCCAGTGGCGGGCGACGTCGTTCTGAGGTCGCAGGAGCCGACATGCGTTACCTACGGGCTGTGGGACAGATTGATTTCATCTACACATTGGCCCATAGCAAGACCAACCAAAGCGGCACGGACACTCCGGAAAATCACAAACCCGTCACCGGCCGGGCGGCCGTGGCATTGAAGGCCTGGCTTGCTGCTGCTCAGATATCGGAAGGAGCGATCTTCAGACGCATTCGCAAAGGCGGCCATGTGGCCGAACAGTTAACCCCCGCCGCGGTGCGCAATATCGTCAAACAACGCTGTGCTCTGGCGGGCGTGGAAGGCGATTTTTCTGCGCATTCATTACGTTCTGGCTTTGTGACGGAGGCCGGACGACGCAATTTGCCGCTGGCCGATACCATGGCTTTGACCGGGCATCAGAGCGTCAACACCGTGCTGGGCTATTTCAGGGCTGATTCGGCGCTCAACAACCAGGCAGCCCGCATGCTGGATGAAGACTGATAGCTTGCCTCCTTAGTGCCTCCAAGCACACCCATTGATGCATCGTGCCAGACCTGCAAGCCAGGTCGTAATCTGGGTGGACACAGTGGGTTCCCGCCTTGCTCAAGACCAGCGACATCAGGTCGGAGTTGTCCTTGCTCCGCGCCTACCTTCAATACGACTGTGTTCGTGCTACTGCAGGTAGTCGATCAGAAATTCTGCATACGGGTTGTACCCTCCCCTGTCTTCAAGTGGAAGTCTGAGCGGAACGTCGCGACAAGCGAGCAGAGCCACAACCGCTGCTCATCCGTAATTTCCGACCTCAAGATACTTTAAATTACATATTGCGGCATGGGCTGCGTCTTGAGATTGGGAGAAGAAGTTGGGCAGTACAAGAATGGCCGCGGCCTGTATGACTCTGGTGCTGGGCACTACCGTGCACGCTGGCGGGCTGGATAGATCCGGACAAAGCCTTGAGCCGTTATTTACCAAGGGATATCTCCTCTCGGTGGATGTTTATCACTCCAGGCCCAGCGTCAAAGGCACCGATGTGCTGGGTCAATCCACAGGGCAAGTGGCAGACACATACACGCAATGGGGCTTTGCCTACAAACAGGACCTGAGTTCACAGACCTCAATGCTGATCATGCTGTCGCGCCCTTTTGGGTTGGATATTCACTATGACCCCCAGCAATCGTCGTTGCTGGGTGGTACCGAGGCCCGTGTTAGTACCCATGAATTGATGGGAGCGCTGCGCTACCGTTGGGACGAACAATGGGGTGTCCATGGAGGCCTGCGCATGCAGCGCTCTGAAGGCAATGTGGGCTTTGGCGGACTGGCTTTTGGCGCCGCGCACGGATACCGGGTGGACTTTCGTCCCAGCACCGAGCCTGGCTACCTGCTGGGCCTAAGCTACGAGCGCCCTGATATCTCTTTGCGAATTGCCGCGACCTACTACTCCGCCATTCACCACAAGATGAGCACACGTGAAAACGTGCTGCCCGTGACGACCACCACCTCATCGACATCGCCCCAGAGCGTCAACCTGGATGTTCAATCGGCCATCGCCCCCAGCACGCTGGCTTTCGGACAGATTCGCTGGACACAGTGGAGTCAATTCAAGCTCAGCCCGCAAGTCTTTGCGGCAGCAACCAACGGCGGTAGTCTGGCAGATCTGGAAGACACCACCACCTACACGCTGGGTCTGGGGCAAAAGCTGTCTTCGCAATGGTCGGGATTCGTTTCCATATCCTATGACCGCATTCAACATACCAATGCCTCGTCGGCGTTGCGACCCAATAATGGTCGCGTGGGTTATGCCCTCGGTGTGAGTTATCAGGAGCCGGGTTTCAAAGTCACCCCATGGCTCAGTTATCAGCGCCTTGGGGCTGCAGATATCACTTTAGCCAGCTACCCGATAGCCCGCTTTGGGCAAAGCTCGGCCATGCTATTTGGCGTCAAGCTCGACTACTTCTTTTGAAGTGGCACAACTGAGTCACCGACACCGGAGGTGTGAAGCCGATGTCAGGGCACCTCCCTCAACCAGATTTAGCGTTGGCTTTAGCCCAGTGCTGCAATCACATCCGCCGGAGCCTGTACCAACTCGATCAGCACGCCCTCGCCGGCAATCGGAAACTCATCATTGCTCTTGGGGTGCAGGAAGGTAATGTCATAGCCAGCCGCCCCCTTTCGGATGCCGCCGGGGGCAAAGCGCACGCCATTGGCTGTCAGCCATTCCACGGCCTTGGGCAGATCATCGATCCACAGACCGATGTGGTTCAGCGGCGTGCTGTGCACGGCGGGCTTTTTCTCGATATCCATGGGCTGCATGATGTCCACTTCCACCTTCATCGCCCCCTTGCCCATGGCCAGGATGTCTTCATCGACGTTCTCGCGCTCGCTCTGAAAGGTGCCGGTCTGCTCCAGACCCAGCATGTCCACCCACAGCTTTTTCATGCGCTCTTTGTCGGTTCCGCCGATGGCGACTTGTTGAATGCCCAGAACCTTGAAAGGACGATTGCTCATGATTGACTCCTTGATTGATAGCTTTTTCCGCTTGATAGATAAGCGTTTGAATCGGTTTTTATTGAAAATTGGCTTCACACCTCGCCCAGCAGCCAGCTGCTGGCCATGGCGAAATACTCACGCAGCCAGGCATTGAAACGTGTGGTCAGCGGCGTGGGTGCGGCTACGGGATAGGCATTGGGCAAGTTTTGCTGTTTAGCCATGTCCATGGCACGCATCAGGTGAAAGTCGCTGCTGACCATGGCCCAGGGCGCATCGGCCGCCATGCCGCGCTCCAGCAGGAAAGGACGGCTGAGCTTGATATTCAGTTCGGTGCTGGTGCTGAGCTTTTCCAGAACCAAGCGCCCTGGCGCAATGCCGTGGCGCTGTTCCAGATAGCGGGCCATGACTTCGGCTTCGGACTCTGTCTCGCCCCAGTCCACACCGCCGCAGACGGCGATCAATGCGCCGGGCTGCAGCTTGGCCAGCTCGGCCGCCGTATCCAGCCGCTTGGCCAGCACAGGCCTCGGGTGGCCGTTCAAGGTTCCACTGCCCAACACCACAATGGCTTGAACTTGCGGTACCTGCTGTGGCTCCAGCCCCAGGCTGAACAGGCGGCTCCAGAACCACAGCAGACTCAGCAGCCATAGCGTCAGTCCGCTCCAACCCAAGCGCCAAAGCCAGGCATGCCCAGGCTTCTCTGCTCGCCAGCGTTGGGCCGCACGCCATTTCCAGCACAGCAGCAAAGCGGCAGCGCCCAGAACAGCTGGCACAACAACCCCCACATTGAAGTGGCCCATGCCCATCAGCAGCAATGCGTCGCCCAGCAGCAGAACGCCCACCACAGCCAGAAGCGTGCGTGCAAGGCCGCGGTCAGGGGATATTGACGAATCTGCTTTTAAAGTCATAGCTGAATGCACAAGATAGCAAAGGGATGGAGGGCAATTTTTATATAAAAAACCCGCAATGCCAAAGCGATGCGGGCTTTTGCATTCAAGGCGGCGATACCTGCGCTAGCGGCCATGTCAGCGCAGTCTGCCGTCCCTGAAAACTGGGATCACTCGAATTCCAGAATGATGTCGTCCACTGCCAGCGAATCACCCTTGCCAGCGCTGATCTTGCTGACCACACCGTCCTGGGCCGCGAACAGGATATTTTCCATTTTCATGGCTTCGATCACGGCCAGCTTTTCACCGGCTTGCACCTTCTGGCCGGGCTGCACTGCCACATCGACCAGCAGGCCAGGCATGGGGGAAAGCAGGAACTTGGACAGGTCGGGCGGAGCCTTGTAAGGCATGAGCTTGTGCATCTCGGCGCCCTTGGGCGAAAGCACCAGCACATCGGCTTGCGTGCCATTGTGGATGACGCGTAAAGCCAGCGGGTTCTTGCCGTTGCCGCGCTCGATCTGGCAGGTAAAGGCCTTGCCATTGCAGACGCCGCGCACCACCAGGTCGCGAATGTCGGCATTGCTGCGGAATTCGTAGGATTTGCCGTTGATGAGAACCTTGCACGCGCGCGCTTCGGCATCAAAGTCGGTGACTTCGCCGCTCACATACTGATTCTTGCCCTCGGTGCCCAACACCACGGCGGTGTAGCTAAGCCCCACCTGCACGCTATGACCTTGCATCTGGCCGGAGATGGTCGATGCACGTGCGCGATAGCGGCGGTTGCGGAACAAAGCCAGCGCGACCAGGAAGTCGGGATCACCGTGGGGCACGTCTTCGGCATGGAAACCGTGAGCATAGTGCTCGGCGATAAAGCCGGTGTTGAACTCGCCACTCACGAATTTGGGGTGAGCCAGCAGCGCTGCCTGGAAGGGAATATTCGAGCTGATGCCGCGAATGGCAAAGCCGTTCAGGGCTTCGCGCATCTTGGCGATGGCATCGTTGCGATCCTTGCCGTGCACGATGAGCTTGGCAATCATCGAGTCGTAGTACATGGGGATCTCGCCGCCATCGTACACGCCGGTGTCCACACGCACGCCATTCAGATGCTCGATATCAGCCTGCCACATGGTTTGCTCGGGTGGCTGAAAGCGCACCAGGCGGCCGGTCGAGGGCAGGAAATTGCGGAACGGGTCTTCGGCGTTGATACGACACTCGATGGCCCAGCCGTCGCGCTTCACATCAGCTTGGGTGATGGCCAGTTTCTCGCCTGCCGCCACACGGATCATCTGCTCGACCAGATCGAGGCCCGTGATGCACTCGGTCACCGGGTGCTCTACCTGCAGGCGGGTGTTCATTTCCAGGAAGTAGAAGTCCTGGTCCTTGCCGACCACGAATTCCACGGTGCCGGCGCTCTGGTACTTGACGGCCTTGGCCAGAGCCACGGCCTGCTCGCCCATGGCCTTGCGGGTTTCCTCACTGATGAAGGGCGATGGAGCTTCCTCGATCACCTTCTGGTGGCGGCGCTGGATCGAGCACTCGCGCTCGTTCAGGTAGATCACGTTGCCGTGGCTGTCGCCCAGAATCTGGATCTCGATGTGGCGCGGCTCCTGGACGAACTTCTCGATGAAGATGCGGTCGTCGCCAAAGCTGTTGCGCGCTTCGTTCTGGCAGGAGGCAAAGCCTTCAAAGGCCTCCTTGTCGTTGAAGGCTACGCGCAAACCCTTGCCGCCACCACCTGCCGAGGCCTTGATCATCACAGGGTAGCCAATGCTCTTGGCAATTTCCACGGCCTGCTCGGGGCCGGAAATGGCATCGTTGTAGCCGGGGATGGTGTTGACCTGGGCCTCGCCTGCCAGCTTCTTGGAGGCGATCTTGTCGCCCATGGCGGCAATCGAATGCGCCTTGGGGCCAATGAAGGCAATGCCTTCGTCCTCGCAGCGCTTGGCAAAGGCTTCGTTTTCCGAGAGGAAACCGTAGCCGGGGTGCACGGCCTGGGCTCCCGTGGATTTGCAGGCAGCAATGATGCGATCTGCGAGCAGATAGGACTCGCGGCTGGGCGCGGCACCGATGTGCACGGCCTCGTCGGCCAGCTTCACATGGCGGGCGTCCTTGTCGGCGTCCGAATAGACGGCCACGGTCTGGATGCCCATCTTGCGTGCCGTAGCAATGACACGGCACGCGATTTCGCCACGGTTGGCAATCAGAATCTTGGTAAACATGGATATATCTCCTGGTTCTTCTTGTTCTTACAGGGGGATGTTCCCGTGCTTGCGCCAGGGGTTGTCCAGCTGCTTGTTCTTGAGCATCTCCAGCGAACGGCAGATGCGCTTGCGCGTCTCGTGCGGCTGGATCACATCGTCGATAAAGCCGCGTGCGCCGGCCACAAAGGGGTTGGCAAAGCGTTCCTTGTATTCGGCTTCACGCGCAGCCAGCTTGACGGGGTCGTTCTTGTCTTCGCGGAAGATGATTTCCACCGCGCCCTTGGCGCCCATTACGGCGATTTCGGCATGGGGCCAGGCCAGGTTCACGTCGCCGCGCAAATGCTTGGAAGCCATCACATCGTAGGCGCCGCCATAGGCCTTGCGCGTGATGACGGTGATCTTCGGCACCGTGGCTTCGGCATACGCGTAGAGCAGCTTGGCGCCGTGCTTGATGATGCCGCCGTACTCCTGTGAAGTGCCGGGCATGAAGCCGGGCACATCGACAAAGGTGACCACGGGAATATTGAAGGCATCACAAAAGCGCACAAAGCGCGCTGCCTTGATGGAGGACTTGATGTCCAGGCAACCGGCCAGCACCAGGGGCTGGTTGGCGACAATGCCCACGGTCTGGCCGGCCATGCGGGCGAAACCGATGATGATGTTCTTCGCGTACTCGGGTTGCAGCTCGAAGAAGTCCCCATCATCCACGGTCTTGAGGATCAGCTCCTTCATGTCGTAGGGCTTGTTGGCGTTCTCGGGCACCAGGGTATCCAGCGACATTTCAGCGCGGCCCACAGGGTCGGTGCTGGCGCGCACGGGCGCTTTTTCCTTGTTGTTCAGCGGCAGGTAGTTGTACAGACGGCGCAGCATCATCAATGCTTCCACGTCGTTGTCGAAGGCCATATCGGCCACACCGCTCTTGGTGGTGTGGGTGATGGCACCACCCAGTTCCTCGGCCGTGACTTCCTCATGGGTCACGGTCTTCACGACCTCGGGACCGGTCACGAACATATAGGAGCTGTCCTTGACCATGAAGATGAAGTCGGTCATGGCGGGCGAGTACACGGCACCGCCGGCGCTGGGGCCCATGATCATGGAGATCTGGGGTACCACGCCAGAGGCCAGCACGTTCTTCTGGAACACATCGGCATAGCCGCCCAGCGACGCCACGCCTTCCTGGATACGCGCACCACCCGAGTCGTTGAGGCCGATGACGGGAGCGCCGACCTTCATGGCCTGGTCCATCACCTTGCAGATTTTTTCAGCATGGGTTTCGGACAACGCGCCGCCGAACACCGTGAAATCCTGGCTGAACACAAAGACCAGACGGCCGTTGATCATGCCGTAGCCGGTGACGACGCCGTCGCCGGGGATCTTCTGCTCGGCCATGCCGAAGTCCGTGCAGCGATGCTCCACGAACATGTCCCACTCTTCAAAGGTGCCGTCGTCCAGCAGCAGCTCGATACGCTCGCGCGCTGTCAGCTTGCCTTTTTTGTGCTGTGCGTCGATGCGCTTTTGTCCCCCACCCAACCGAGCGAGTTCTCGCTTGGCTTCCAGCTGCTTCAGGATATCGTCTTGCATGCTTGTCCTCTAACGTGATTTGGGTTGCTTGTCTCGCAAATGTCTTGTGCTGCGATGCTATGGTAATAAGAGCTGCTAGCGCCTACTGCATTTGGGCTAGAAGCAGATTTCTCGCTGCGGTACTGGCAGCGATGCGCCCCGCTGCCACATCATCCTGAAGAATGGGGAGCATGGCCTTGACCTGCGGATGCTGGCGAAACGCCTGCTTGAGGCCGAAGTCGATGCGCTCCCACATCCAGGCCAGGGCTTGTTTCTCGCGGCGCAGGGCCAGGCGTCCATTGCTGGTCTGCATGTTCTTGAAGGTGCTGACCGCAGTCCAGAAGCCATCCACCCCCTGGCCCAATAAGGCACTGATCTGCAGCACACGCGGCTGCCATAGCGCGCCGGTATTGGCGTGGTCTGGATTGCCGTGCATGCCCAGCAGACGCAAACTCGATGTGATCTGGGCCTGGGCGCGCGTGGCTGCATTCGGGTCGATGTCCGCCTTGTTGATGATCACCAGGTCGGCCAGCTCCATCACGCCCTTCTTGATGGCCTGCAGGTCGTCGCCCGCATTGGGCAGCTGCAGCACGCAGAACATGTCCGTCATGCCGTGCACGGCGATCTCGCTCTGGCCCACGCCCACGGTCTCGACGATGACCACGTCATAGCCCGCAGCTTCACAGACCAGCATGGCCTCGCGCGTCTTCTCGGCCACACCACCCAGCGTGCCGCTGCTGGGACTCGGGCGGATATAGGCCTCCAGGCGCATGGACAGCTGCTCCATGCGGGTCTTGTCGCCGAGAATGGAGCCGCCCGAGACGGTGCTGGACGGATCGATCGCCAGCACGGCCACACGCAGGCCCTTCTCTATCAGGTACAGGCCCAGGGCTTCGATGAAGGTGGATTTGCCGACGCCCGGCACGCCGCTGATGCCAAGGCGAAACGCCTTGCCCGTATGCGGCAGCAGAGCGGTGAGCAGGCCGTCGGCCTGTTCACGGTGGTCGGCACGGGAGGATTCCAGCAAGGTAATGGCCTTGGCCATGGCCCGGCGCTGCACGGCGGGGTTGCCGCGCAGGATGCCGTCTTGCATTTGCTCAGGTGTCACGTCGCTTGCCTTTGCTCGTCAATACAGCCACTGCTGATTACAGGCCGTTGGCCTTCTTGATCTGCTCCAGCACATCCTTGGCGCTGGCCGGAATCGGTGTGCCGGGGCCGTATACGCCCTTGACGCCAGCATCGTAGAGGAAGTCATAGTCCTGAGCGGGGATCACACCGCCCACGAAGACGATGATGTCGTCCGCGCCCTGCTTCTTGAGCTCGGCAATGATGGCAGGCACCAGGGTCTTGTGGCCGGCGGCCAGCGTGGACACGCCCACGGCGTGCACGTCGTTTTCAATAGCCTGGCGCGCACATTCTTCGGGTGTCTGGAACAGCGGGCCCATGTCCACGTCAAAGCCCAGGTCGGCAAAGGCGGTAGCGACGACCTTGGCACCACGGTCGTGACCGTCCTGACCCAGCTTGGCAATCATCACGCGGGGGCGGCGCCCCATGGCCTCCGAAGCGGTGTTGATTTCTTCCTTGAGCTTGTCCCAACCTTCGGCCGAGTCGTAAGCGGCAGCGTACACACCGGTCACCTTTTGCGTGTCGGCGCGGTGGCGGCCAAAGGCCTTTTCCATCGCGTCGGAGACTTCACCCACCGTGGCGCGCAGGCGCACGGCCTTGATGGCCAGATCCATCAGATTGCCTTCACCGGACTCCGCTGCAGAAGTAATAGCTGCCAGCGCTTGCTCCACCTTGGCTGTATCGCGTTTTGCCTTGATATTCTTGAGCTGGGCAATCTGGCTGTCGCGCACCTTGACGTTGTCGATTTCGAGGATGTCGACGGGATCTTCCTTGGCCAGCTTGTACTTGTTGACGCCGACGATGACTTCCTTGCCCGAGTCGATGCGCGCCTGCTTTTCAGCCGCGGCGGCTTCGATCTTGAGCTTGGCCCAGCCGCTGTCCACGGCAGCGGTCATGCCGCCCATGGCATCCACTTCCTCGATGATGGCCCAGGCCTTGTCGGCCATTTCCTGGGTCAGTTTTTCCATCATGTAGGAACCTGCCCAGGGGTCGATCACATTGGTGATGTGGGTTTCTTCCTGAATGATCAGCTGTGTGTTGCGAGCAATACGGGCCGAGAACTCGGTGGGCAGCGCAATCGCTTCGTCCAGTGCATTGGTGTGCAGCGACTGGGTACCGCCGAACACGGCCGCCATGGCTTCAATCGTGGTGCGCACCACGTTGTTGTAAGGGTCCTGCTCGGTCAGCGACCAGCCCGAGGTCTGACTGTGCGTGCGCAGCATCAGGCTCTTGGGGCTCTTGGCGTCAAAGCCCTTCATGATGCGGCACCACAGCAGGCGCGCGGCGCGCATCTTGGCGACTTCCAGGTAGAAGTTCATGCCCACCGCCCAGAAGAAGGAGAGGCGGCCCGCGAAGGCGTCCACGTCCATGCCCTTGGCAATGGCGGTCTTCACATATTCCTTGCCGTCGGCCAGCGTGAACGCCATCTCCAGCGCCTGGTTGGCACCGGCTTCCTGCATGTGATAGCCCGAGATCGAGATCGAGTTGAACTTGGGCATGTTCTGGCTCGTGTACTCGATGATGTCGCCGATGATCTTCATCGACGGCTTGGGCGGGTAGATATAGGTGTTGCGCACCATGAACTCTTTCAGAATGTCGTTCTGAATGGTTCCCGAGAGCTGGTCCTGCGACACGCCCTGCTCTTCAGCGGCCACCACATAGCCTGCCAGCACGGGCAGCACGGCGCCGTTCATGGTCATGGAGACGGACACTTTATCGAGCGGGATCTGGTCGAAGAGCACCTTCATGTCTTCCACCGAATCAATGGCCACACCGGCCTTGCCCACATCGCCCGTCACACGAGGATGGTCGCTGTCGTAGCCGCGGTGCGTGGCCAGATCAAACGCGACGGACACGCCCTGCCCGCCGGCGGCCAGCGCCTTGCGGTAGAAGGCATTGGACTCCTCCGCAGTGGAAAAGCCGGCGTACTGGCGAATCGTCCAGGGCCGGCCCGCATACATGGTGGCCTGGGGGCCGCGGATATAAGGGGCAAAACCGGGCAGCGTGTTGGTGAATTCCAGGTCCGCCGTGTCTTCTGCGGTGTATAGCGGCTTGACCGTGATGCCGTCTGGAGTGACCCAGTTCAGGTTGTTGATGTCCCCGCCTGGAGAAACCTTGTTGGCGGCCTTGTTCCAGGCTTGCAGGTCTGCTGCAGCAAATTCTTGTTGGCCCTGTGTCGGGTTCTCTTGGCTCATGTTGTCTCTCGTTTGCGGTGCGCGCAATGAAGTTTGGAATTTCGGTGAACTACCTAGAGGTGCACATAGTGTACATGATTCATAATTATGAATTCAAAATACTTAAGACATACAATCACGTGTAATGACAACTAAAACTCTTACACCCAGCGCGCTATACGAGCAAGTTGCCGAGCAACTGCGCCAACGCATCTTCCAGCGCGAGCTGGAGCCTGGCGCGTGGATCGACGAGCTCAAGATTGCCGAGGAATACGGCATCAGTCGCACGCCTTTGCGCGAAGCATTGAAGGTGCTGGCGGCCGAAGGCCTGGTAACCATGAAGGTTCGCAGGGGCGCATATGTGACCGAAGTCTCGCGCAAGGACATTTCGGATGTTTATCACCTGCTGAGCCTGCTTGAAGCCGATGCAGCTGGTGTGGTGGCAGAACAGGCCACGGATGAAGAATTGCAGCATCTGGCACAGACGCATGAGGAACTCAAACTGCAGACAGCGGACGCCGAACGCTTCTTCGCGCTCAACGAAAGTTTTCATATGCAGATTCTGGAGATCGCGAATAACCGCTGGCGCAACCAATTGGTAGCCGATCTGCGCAAGGTCATGAAGCTCAATCGCCACAAATCGCTATTCAAACAAGGCCGTATCGAGGATTCATTGGCCGAGCACGAGGCCATTATGCAAGCCTTGCTGCAGCGCGATCCCAAGCAAGCAGCGCAGGCTGTGCGGCTGCATTTTGGCAATGGCCTGCAAGCCGCAGTTTGAAAACATATGACGGCAAGTGCCTTCGCACAAATGCTCGAGCATTACTCCTGTAAATACAGAAGCATTCCTATCGACAGGTAGACATTCAATTACCAAATATATGCGATGCTCTTAAAGTAAATATTTGTGCATCCTTCATACATTTGGAACACGAGTCATGCAGTCCAATTTCTTTTGGAGTCAAGCTCCCGGGGCAGCCCTTCTGCAAGGTGAATATGACTTGGGTCTGGTACTGCTGTCGCTGATGGTCAGCAGTATTGCTGCGAGTCAAGCCTTGCGTCTTGCGGCTTTTGCAAGACAGGCCGTCACGCCTCAGCTTCGTAGCTGGGCTATTGCCAGTGGCTCGCTGGCGCTGGGAACGGGAATCTGGGCCATGCACTTTATCGGCATGCTGGCCTATACACCGCATGCTGCCGTGCAGTACGACCTGCCACTGACCATTCTCTCCATACTGCCTGGAATCGCGGCCTCGGCCGTTGCCATTACGCTGCTGGCCAAGGCCGAACTGAGCAGCAAGCAACTGGTACTTGGCGGCATCATCATGGGCGCAGGTATTGCCACCATGCACTACAGCGGAATGGGTGCCATGCGCATGGAACACACTCCTCAATACTCTCCCGCTTGGTTTACCGTTTCTTTGCTGGTGGGGGTCGCGCTGGCCATGCTTGCGCTGTGGGTACGCTTCGGTCTGGCACGGTTTTCCGACAATCTTTCCCTGGGCATGAAGACACTTGCCGCCATCATCATGGGCTGCGCTGTCGCTGGCATGCACTACACCGCCATGCTGGCGTTGCGTATCTCGGTGCCTGAGAGTACCCATATCAATAGCGGCACACCGCATGGCGACAACCAACTGGTTCTGGCCCTGGTCATTGCCCTGGTCACACTGAGCATTGGTGGCCTTATTGCACAGGCCAACGGGTCACTTCACTACCGCACACGCTGGCAAAAGACGGACATGGACGAAGCGCGCCTGCGTGCGCTGGTTCAGATGGCTGCCGACGGTATCATCAGCATCGATACCCTGGGCAATGTTCAGGAGTACAACCCTGCCGCAGAAGCCATCTTTGGCTGGTCCATGGAAGAAGTCGTGGGCCAGAACGTGAAGATGCTGATGCCTGCTGCATTGGCCAATCATCACGATCACTACATTCAGCGTCACGAGCAAGGGCAGATGAATGCCCAGCCACCGCTACGCAACAAGATCTCCGAAGTCCTTGGGCAGCACAAGAGCGGGACCTTGATTCCGCTACGGCTGGCTCTGAGTCAGGCCGAATCACGTGGTCAGCGTATGTATGTGGGCGTGCTGACCGACCTGTCTGATCGCAAGAAAACCGAGCGGCAGCTGCATATCGCAGCGACCGTGTTCGATCATTGCTTTGAAGGGGTGGTCGTTCTGGATGCCAATCGCCGCGTGGCCGACATCAACCCTGCTTTTGCGCGCATGGCAGAGATATCACGCCGCAGTGCCAGAAACAAAGACTTCATGGTCCTCTTTCACAGCGATGAAGACGATGCCGGTACCACCTCCATGTGGACTGAGGTAGGCCGCAATGGCCACTGGCAGGGAAGCTGGACGATGCGCCATAACGGCTCCCTGCAAGAAGTCTCCATCACGGCAGTACGTGATGAGCAGCACCGTCTGCACCATTACATCGCCATCTGTTACCAACCCATCAAGCAAGAGCAACCCTCGCTGATTTAGCAGAACGCCTCGCCTGCACCGCTATCATTCCTGAAACTACAGGGAAGCAGCATGACCCAGGCGGATGTACTGAATATGGATTCCTCTTTGCCACCAAGCATGGGCCAGGTAAAGACGCTGCCCCAGCTATTGGCGCTGCGCGTCAAGGCTACACCGAACGGCGAGGCTTATCGAGAGTTCGATGAGGGATCCAATCAATGGAAAAGCCTGAACTGGATGGAGACATCCCAAAGAGTCTCTGACTGGTCGCAAGCACTGATGGCATCAGGCCTGCCTGCAGGCGCAAGAGTTGCCATTTTGCTGCCCAACGGGCTCGATGCAATGTGCCTCGACCAGGCTTGCTTGCGCTGCGGAATGGTCCCTGTACCTTTGCATGCCATCGACAATGCCGGCAGCATTGCATACATCCTGAAAGACTCCCAAGCAAGCCTGCTGATGCTGTCGCAGCTGCAAACCTGGAAGCAAATCTGCTCAACCGGGGAAGAGCTGCCGGACCTCCGAATGGTTGTGGTGGCTCAGCCAGGTAAACAAGCAGAAGCTTTGCAAGATCATCCAGACACTCTCCAAGTGACTCACGTAAGTGTATTGGGTGGCAAATATTGGCTGGAACGAGGAAAAATACGGAACATCGCGCTACCAAATGCCCCTTCCGAGTCTGAATTGGCCGGTATTGTTTATACCTCTGGAACGACAGGAAAACCCAAGGGAGTAATGCTGACCCATTGTAATGTGGTCAGCGATGTCCATGCCGTCATGCAACGTGTCCAAGCCACGGAGCAGGATATTTTTCTCTCTTTTCTACCGCTCTCTCATACTTTCGAGCGTACTGCTGGCTATTACTTTGCGATAGCCACGGGCTCCTGTGTGGCCTATGCACGCTCTGTGGCCCTGCTCTCAATGGATATGAAGGAGATCAAGCCTACGGTATTGATTTCTGTACCCCGCATTTATGAGCGCGTATATGCCAAAGTACAGGAAGCATTGACCCATGCTCCCTACAAACAGAAACTGTTCAAAGTAGCTGTCCAGAAAGGCTGGAAAGTATTTTGTGAAAAGCAGGGCATAGAAAGTTCATCGCACTATATTAAAGATACCGAAGCCCACAGCGACTGGACGAGCTATTTGCCATGGTTTGTTCTTAGAACTTTGGTCGCCAAGCCGCTGCTTGCACAGTTCGGCGGTCGTTTGAGGGTCGCAGTCAGCGGCGGGGCTCCCCTTTCTCCGACAATTGCCCAATGCTTTTTGGGGCTGGGCTTGCCCATGATCCAGGGCTACGGCATGACCGAGACTTCTCCTGTTGTCAGCGCCAATGCTTTGGAAGACAACCACCCAGAAACCGTGGGTAAGGCCTTGCCGGGGGTGGAGGTGCGTATCGGGGATGAGCAGGAACTACAAGTTCGCGGCTCGATTGTGATGAAGGGCTACTGGAACCGCCCAGAAGACACTGCACGTGCCTTCACCCAGGATCGCTGGTTGAAGACCGGAGACCAGGCTGCAATTGAAGATGGCCGCATTCGTATCAAAGGCCGCATCAAGGAAATCATCGTCACGTCCACGGGAGAGAAAGTTCCGCCCAACGATGTCGAGCAGGCAATCATGGTGGATCCATTGTTCGAGCAGGTTTTCGTTGTTGGTGAGGACCGCCCTTTTATTGCATGCGTGACCGTTCTCAACCAGATGGAATGGGCGGAGATTGCCCGGTCTATAGGACTCGATCCCAGCAGTGAAAGCAGTCTCCGGCATGCAGCGGCAGAACGAGCCGTGCTTGCCAGAATTGAAAAGCAGACGTCCAGCTTTGCCAAGTATGCCGTACCACGTGCAGTGCATCTGGTGCTGGAACCCTGGACCATCGACAACGGGCTGATGACCCCTACCCTCAAGCTCAAGCGCAAGAATCTGATGGCGTATTACGCGCAGGCGGTCGAACAGATGTATGGCAAGCCTGCTGATCGCTGGAAAAACGGGACTCCCTGAGTGTTTAAGGGCTGGAACAGCCCTTCATATTGAATCAATAGTTTTATTTCGGATTGATTTTAAAATACATGTAAGTTACATAAAATAAGATATTCCACCTCTTTGAATGGACTCTTTCCCGAGCCCATGACCTGCTACCACCTCCTGCACCAGTGAATGCGCCACGAACCCTGGTTAGGGATGGTGTTCTCCAATCTCCACAATTTCCATACCATCTCCAGCCCGCACCGTCACCATGCATCCTAGAGGCTGGGATAATTGAGCCAACTCACGCACTGCCTCCATTCAAGACAGGTGTTCCATTCAAGTCGCAGCTTCGCTCTGTGGCGCTGTTTCCCTGCTGGCAACTGGTGCTGCCAGCTCAAAGCTCAATGCCTAACAATCACGATCGCAGTATGTGGCGCATGTCAGTCGCGCCCATGATGGACTGGACAGATAAACACTGTCGTTTTTTTCACCGACTGCTGAGTCAGCACACCCTGCTCTATACCGAGATGGTGACTACTGGCGCATTGATTCATGGCGACGTCAAACGTCACCTGCGCTTTGAGGCACAAGAGCACCCAGTCGCACTGCAATTGGGCGGCAGCGAGCCCACAGATCTCGCTCAAAGCGCGCGCCTCGGTCAGCAATGGGGCTATGACGAGATCAATCTCAATTGCGGCTGTCCTAGCGAGCGCGTACAGCGGGGTGCATTCGGCGCATGTTTGATGAACGAAGCATCACTGGTCGCAGACTGTGTCAAGGCCATGGTCGATGCGGTTGATGTTCCTGTGACCGTCAAACACCGCATCGGCATTGACAAGATCGAAAGCTATGACTTTGTCCGCGACTTTGTCGGTACTGTTGCCGAAGCAGGCTGCGAAGTCTTTATCGTCCATGCTCGCAACGCCTGGCTCAAAGGCTTGTCTCCCAAGGAAAATCGTGAGGTCCCACCTCTTCGCTATGAAGTCGTGGCCCAACTCAAACGTGATTTCCCTGAACTCACGATTGCGGTCAATGGCGGCATCAAGACTGACGATGTAGTACAGCAGCAGCTCAGCCAGGTCGATGGCGTCATGGTCGGGCGCGAGGCCTATCACAACCCCTGGTGGCTGGCTTCATGGGACGGGCTTTACTATCAGGATGAGAGCATTGAGCGCACGCGGGAAAGCATTGAAGAGCAGATGGTGCTCTATATGGAGCAAGAGGCCCGAGAGCACGGAACTCATTGGTATTCAATTGCCCGTCACATGCTGGGATTGCGCAACGGGCTGGCCGGTGCCCGCCGCTGGCGTCAAGTCTGGAGCGATCACAAGCTCAAGACCTTGCCACCTCACGAGGTGATGAAGCTCGCCCGCACCAAGCCCGCACAGGCAGAAGCACTAAACCTCTAGAGAATTCAAGGCCATGGCGTCAATGCCTTCTGCGGGCTAGTACTTGCCCGCGTTGCGTACACCCATCAATGGCAAGCTTGAAGGGCTTTTACTACTTTGCATGTCAAATTCCGCTGTTATATTGCACTGCAACATAATCAAAAGCGCACCCGTCCCATGCTCTACCAGATCTACGAAATGCAACGCGCAATGGTCGAACCCTTTGCCGACTTTGCCCAGGCCGCTTCCAAGTTCTACAACAACCCTCATTCAGCCTTCAGCCAGTTGCCCACGGCTCAGCGCATGGCTGCAGGTTTCAATCTGATGTACCGCTTGGGCAAGGATTACGAGAAGCCCGAGTTCGATCTGCATAGCGTCGAAGTCAATGGCGTAGACGTCACCATCCGCGAGCGCGTGGAAATCGACAAGCCGTTTTGCGAGCTGCGCCGCTTCAAGCGTTTTTCCGATGATCCCGAAACGCTGGATCTCATGCTCAGCCAGCCCGTGGTACTGATCGTGGCCCCTCTTTCTGGTCACTACGCCACCTTGCTGCGCGACACTGTTCAAAGCATGCTTGGTGGCCATAAGGTCTATATCACTGACTGGAAGAACGCCCGTACCGTCCCACTGTCCGAGGGAGAATTCCATCTCGACGACTATGTGAACTATGTGCAGGAATTCATCCGCTACCTGCAGGGCCGCTACGGTCAATGCCATGTGGTCAGCGTCTGCCAACCCACGGTACCGGTACTCGCCGCCGTATCGCTGATGGCCAGCCGCGGTGAGAAAACGCCTTTGTCCATGACCATGATGGGTGGCCCCATCGATGCCCGCCGCTCTCCAACGGCTGTGAACAATCTGGCCGAGACCCGTAGCCACGAATGGTTCCAGAACAACGTCATCTATGAGGTCCCGAACAATTACCCCGGAGCTGGCCGCCGCGTCTACCCCGGCTTCCTGCAGTATTCGGGCTTTGTGGCGATGAACCCAGACCGCCACGCCAACAGCCATTACGACTATTTCAAGGACTTGATCAAGGGTGATGAGGCCAGCGCCGAACATCACCGCAAGTTCTATGACGAATACAACGCCGTGCTGGACATGGATGCCGACTACTACCTGGAAACCATCGCCACGGTGTTTCAGGAGTACAAGCTGGTCAAGGGCACCTGGGAAATCAAGAATGAGCAAGGCAAGCCTGAGCTGGTACGCCCGCAGGACATCGAGAGCACTGCATTGCTGACGGTGGAAGGTGAGCTGGACGATATTTCAGGCGCGGGCCAGACCCGCGCCGCCCATGATCTGTGCACCGGCATCAAAGCCGATGCGCGCCAGCATCTTGAGGTACAAGGCGCTGGTCATTACGGCATCTTCAGCGGTAGCCGCTGGCGCAAGACTGTTTACCCGCAGGTGCGGGACTTCATCCTTTCCCATCAGCCCGCCAGTGCCACAAAGGCCAGCGCCGCCGGCCATGTCAGCAGCATGAGCGATGACGGGCCAGAAGTCTCCAGCAAGCCGCACGCCAGAAGCGACGCGAAAAACGGCGACAATGCCAGCTCGCCTAAAAACGCCCGCCAAACGCGCGAAAAGGTTTAAAAGCTAGAGATTTGCATGACCCCATCAATGTCCGCAGCCTCTTCGCTTCAAGCACTGGCTGCAGATATTGATGCAGCCCTACCCCAGACTCAGTGCACACGCTGTGGCTACCCTGACTGCGCAGCCTATGCCGGGGCGATTGCTCGTGGTGAAGCAGCTATCAATCAATGCCCTCCCGGAGGCCAGGAGGGCATTCGTCGTCTCGCTGCCATTACCCGACAGCCAGAAATTCCACTGAATGCAGAGCATGGCGAGGAATCCTGGCGCAGCCTCGCCGTGATCGATGAAGCCTGGTGCATAGGCTGCACGCTATGCATCAAGGCCTGCCCCACCGATGCCATCCTGGGCGCCAACAAGCGCATGCACACCGTGATCGCAGAGCACTGCACGGGCTGCGAGCTATGCATTCCCGTCTGTCCTGTGGACTGCATCGAGCTGATCAACGCCAGCGACAACGCTACGGGCTGGGACGCCTGGAGCCTTGAACAAGCCCAGCATGCACGCGGCCGCTATGCCCTGCACCATCAGCGAACCGGCCGCAAGGCCAATGCACCGGTACGTACCACAGCGCTGGAACCGGCTGCTGAAACCGTGACTGAAAGCACGGCGCAAACTCAGCCCTCTCCTGTCATGGACAAAAAGGCCATGCTGGCGGCCATCATGGCCAAGGCCAGGGCGCAGCGCACAGAGCAAAAATCGTGATGGAATAAGCTTGTAACGCTTGCTCAGAAAGCGCGACAAGCTATCAAAACAAGAGTCCCAGTTTGACTCAGATAGTCGCCAGACTCTTGTAGACGCCGCAGCCCCAATACAGCCCCTTGTGCTTGCAGACATAGGACATCTTGGTCTGCACTTTCTGTGTGCTGGGATTGATGTAGTCGTACTCGACCCAACCCGGGCAGGTCTCGGCCTGGGCAATGATGTCGGCAATCAGCTGTTCTCCCCGGATGCCGGGCACATCCTGCACACGTACTCCGACTTTTTCGGGATTACCGCCAAAGGCCCGATACTCGCCCTGAGCCGTAAGCGCAAACACATACATATCGCGGTCGTGATAGGGCTGCAGTGGGTCGCTGATGGAATGCAGCACCTGACTCTGACTTCGCCCGTCATTGAGTAGGCGCATCGCTGCATCAACCAGGGCGACTGCTTCCTCGGCCGTACCTTGCTGCAGTCTGAAACGCTCAACCGCTCCCGACAGCGCCTGCGCACGCAACTGCAAAGCCTGAGCCTGTTGCAGCGCATGGCCCACCATCTGGGCATTGTGCTGGGTGATGTCATCGATCTGGCGCACTGCATTGGTGATTTCCTGCAGGCCCGTGCTCTGGCTGCTGGCCGAATCGGACAACACTCCCATATGTGAAACCACGTCATGAATGGCACGCGTCACGCCATGGATTTCCTGGCCCGCATCACGCAGCAGTTGCACGCTCTGGGCCACTTGCTCCACGGTTTCGCCAATCAACTGCCGGATTTCCTTGGCTGCTTCTCCGCTGCGCTGGGCCAGAGAGCGTACCTCGCTGGCCACCACGGCAAAGCCCCTGCCTTGCTCACCTGCGCGGGCCGCTTCCACGGCTGCATTCAGCGCCAGGATATTGGTCTGAAACGCAATGCCGTCAATAACACCGATGATTTCGCGCATGCGCCCTGCGTTGCGTTCTATCGATTCCACTGAATGCACGGCATGCTCCATGGCCGCCGCCCCCTGATCCGCCGCCGCGCGTACGCCATGAGCCTGTGAATGTGCAGCCCGCGCCACATCCACATTGTTTTGTACGGCTGTCGTCAGTTGCTCCACGCTGACCACGGTCTGGGTCAGATTGCTGGCCTGGGTCTCAGTGCGCTCGGCCAAGGCCTGATGCTCTCCGATCAGACTCTGCCCGGCCTGTGCTACCAGCGCCGCATTGCTGCGTACATCGGCCACCATGCCCGATAGCGCCTGCACCATGCCTCGGGTCAGATTCGTGGCACTGTTTGGAGCCTCATTCAGGCTCAAGTCGCCATGTGCAACCTGCTCCAGCGCCTGTTGCAAGCCCAGCCAACGCACCTGCCAATGCCTGTAAAGACAACGCCCCCACAGCAGCACGCCCAGACCCCAGAGCGGCAGCCAGCCCAGGTTAAGCCCTCGCTCCAACGGAGCCAGCATGACCAGCGGCCCCGCAAGCAGCCACAGCAAACCGGTGAATACAACCATGGGACTGACAGTACCGGATAGATGCGAATGTCCTTTGTCTGAACTGTCGATCTGTTGCTGCATGGCATATCCTTTCTGACATCTGATCTACTCGCATGCGGTCCAGGCCCTACAACTGTTGGTCTCCCCGCCACCTCTTCGCCGTGGTGTTTGCTTTGTCCGCCAGCTTAGGTAACAAATTGAAATATTTCGAGACCGGAAAACCCGAAATTTCAAAAAGTTGAGACCTCATTTGTCCATGCTCAAAGTGCATCACCTCATAATAGATAGCTATGAACCCCCTGCTCTCGCGCCTTCAGCCTTATCCGTTTGAACGTCTTCGCCAGCTGTTCGCCGGCGTGCAGCCCCCAGCCGGGGTACGCCCTATCAGCCTCGGCATTGGCGAGCCACGCCACGCCACCCCGCCATTCATTGAAGACGCCTTGAGCGCCGAGCTGCAGGGCCTGTCGGTCTATCCGGCCACTGCCGGTATGCCCGCGCTACGCGAAGCCTGTGCCCAATGGGCCAGCCAGCGCTATGGCATCGAGCTCGATGCCGCTACCCAGGTGCTCCCCGTCAATGGCTCGCGTGAAGCCCTGTTTGCCTTCACCCAAGTTGTCGTCGACAACACCAAGGCCGGTGCCCGGGTCATCTGCCCCAATCCTTTCTATCAGATCTACGAAGGCGCAACCCTGCTCGCCGGTGCCACGCCCTACTATGCGGCCAGCGATGCCTCACGCAACTTTGCCGTGAACTGGGATGCCGTACCCGAAGAGGTTTGGCAGAACACGCAGATGATTTTTGTCTGCTCGCCCGGCAATCCCACGGGCGCCGTGATGCCGCTGTCCGAATGGGAAAAGCTGTTTGCGCTGTCTGACAAACACGACTTCGTGATTGCCAGTGACGAGTGCTATAGCGAGATCTACTTCCAGGAAGAAGCCCCTCTGGGAGGTTTGGAGGCCGCGAGGAAGCTGGGTCGTCATGATTTCAAGAACCTGGTGATGTTCACCAGCCTGTCCAAGCGCAGCAATGTGCCAGGCCTGCGCAGCGGCTTCGTCGCAGGTGATGCTTCACTGTTGAAGTCCTTCCTGCTGTACCGCACCTATCACGGCGGCGCCATGAGTCCCGTAGTGCAGACCGCATCGATTGCAGCATGGGGCGATGAAGCCCATGTGGTGGAAAACCGCCGCCTGTACCGCGAAAAATTCGCCCAGGTCACGCCCGTGCTATCCGCAGTCATGGACGTGAAACTGCCCGATGCCAGCTTCTACCTCTGGGCAGGAATTCCCACAGAATTGAAGATGGATGACGCGCAATTCGCCAAAGAGCTGTATGCTCATACAGGTGTTACCGTGCTACCTGGCAGCTATCTGGCACGCGATGCTCATGGTTTCAACCCTGGAGCCAACCGCGTACGCATGGCGCTGGTGGCCGAAACCGCAGAATGCCTGGAGGCTGCACAGCGTATCGCCCAGTTCATCGAATCGCGTACTCGCTGAGCACCTATCCAAGGTCTGCCCCCGCAGGCCTTTTTTGACCCAAGCTTGCTGATTCAGGCTTCCTTGCCGCTTTACCTCAACCTTTCGCTCTTTGACCGAAAAAATCATGACGCAACAACTGCAATCCATCATCGACAACGCCTGGGACAACCGTGCCAATATCTCGCCCTCCGCCGCCCCCAAGGAAGTGGTGGATGCCGTGGAGCATGTGATTGCCGAGCTCAATGACGGCAAGCTGCGCGTGGCCAGCCGCGCCGGTGTGGGTCAATGGACCGTGCACCAGTGGCTCAAGAAAGCCGTGCTGCTGTCCTTCCGCCTCAAGGACAACGCCCTGATCAACGGCGGTGCGCTGAACTTCTTCGACAAGGTGCCCACCAAGTTCGAAGGCATGAGCGAAGCCGAGATCGCTGCCACCGGCGTGCGTGTCGTGCCTCCTGCCGTAGCCCGCCGCGGCTCCTTCATCGCCAAGGGCGCCATCCTCATGCCTTCCTATGTGAACATCGGCGCCTATGTGGACGAAGGCACCATGGTCGACACCTGGGCCACCGTGGGCTCCTGCGCCCAAGTGGGCAAGAACGTCCATCTGTCGGGTGGCGTAGGCCTGGGCGGCGTGCTCGAGCCCTTGCAGGCCAACCCCACCATCATTGAAGACAACTGCTTCATCGGCGCTCGCTCCGAAGTGGTCGAAGGCGTGATCGTCGAGGAAAACTCCGTGCTGGGCATGGGCGTGTACATCGGCCAGTCCACCCCCCTGTTCAACCGCGAAACCGGCGAGATCACCTATGGCCGCGTGCCCAGCGGTTCTGTCGTGGTCAGCGGCAACATCCCCAAGAAGACCAAGGACGGCAAGGACTACTCCATGTACGCCGCCATCATCGTCAAGCGTGTGGATGCCCAGACCCGTTCCAAGACCAGCATCAACGACCTGCTGCGCGACTGACTCACGCATGAACTGCAGCAGCACCCACTGCTGCCTTTCAATCCGCAATGATCAAGCCTGCCCGCCCTCAAGCCGCGCAGGCTTTTTTCATCGCCGGGCCGCCCCAAGATGAAAAAGGCCTCCTTCACGAAGGGACAGCAACCACGCGCAGCGTGGGAGCGTGAGGGAGCAGATTTTTCATGTGCAAGATCAGATGCAAACCATGCCTCAGAGCCTCCTTGAACGCTGACAGGCGCTAACATGGGCGCCGAGAGGCTTAAAGGGATTTGAATGAGCAATATGGAAAAAATTCTGCGTCTGATGGCCGAGAAAAAGGCTTCCGACGTTTATCTGTCGGCCCGCGCCCCGGTGCTGATCAAAATCAACGGCGTCTGCGTCCCCATCAACCAGCAGGAGTTGCCGCCCGATGCACCGCTGGCCCTGCTGTCGGAGGTCGTCAGCCCCAAGGCCATCGAGGAGCTCAAGCAAACGGGTGAACTTAATATCGCCATCCCCTTGAGCGGTCTTGGTCGCTTTCGTATCAGTGCCATGCGCCAGCGCACCACCTATGCGGTGGTTGTGCGTTATATCTCTCAGCAGATCCCCAAGCGCGAAACACTGAACCTGCCGCCCGTGCTCAGCAATCTGATCATGGAAAAGCGCGGCCTGGTGCTGGTGGTGGGGGCCACGGGATCAGGCAAGAGTACCTCGCTGGCTTCCATGATCGATGAACGCAATGAAAAGCTCAGCGGTCACATTCTGACGGTGGAAGACCCCATCGAATTCCAGTTCCGCAGCAAGCGCTCCATCGTCAACCAACGCGAAGTGGGCACCGATACCGAATCCCTTCAGATTGCCCTCAAGAATGCGCTGCGCCAGGCTCCCGACGTGATTCTGATCGGTGAAATCCGCGACCGCGAAACCATGTCCGCGGCTCTGGCCTATGCACAGTCCGGCCACCTGTGCCTGGCCACGCTGCACGCCAACAACAGTTATCACACGCTCAACCGCATCCTGTCCTTCTTCCCTGAGGAGGTTCGACCCAGCATGCTGGGAGAGCTGGCAGCCTCGCTCAAAGCCGTGATCTCTCAACGCCTGGTCCGTTGCGTCGACGGCACACGCGTGCCAGCTGTCGAGGTCATGCTCAACACCAAGCTCATCAGCGACATGATCTTGCGTGGCGACTTTGGCGGCGTGAAGGAATCCATGGAAAAATCCATGGCCGAAGGCTCTCAGACTTTTGAAGAAGCACTGGCCGGATTGGTGCGCAATGGCACAATTGAGCGCAGTGAAGCGCTGACCTATGCCGACTCGCCCACCAATCTGATGTGGCGTATGGATAATGACCTCAGCCATGCCAACTCTAAGAGCGCACCCGCAGTGACCGACGTGCTGCTGCCCGGTGAAGACGATATGCCGTCGTTCACCGAAATCACCCTTGATGTCAGACCTGCCTGAGTCCGCTGCATGCGCGGCTCCGGCGATGCACTAGTTGAAACCTCTCCCCTCATGTCCCGCACTCTGCAACTGACCGAGCAGCTCATCAGCCTGCCCTCTGTCACCCCTGAAGACGCTGGCTGCCTTGAGCTGCTGGCCGATGCCCTGACTCCCATGGGCTTTGCCTGCGAACGACTGGACAGCGGTCCGGAAGACTTCCGCGTCCGCAACCTTTGGGCAAAGCGCACTGCAACCCAAGCTGCGTCCGCGCAAGCTGCTATCAAATCCGATAAGCCCGTGCTGGTCTTCGCCGGGCATACCGATGTCGTACCGCCCGGTCCGCTCAAGGAATGGAGCAGCCCGCCTTTTGTGCCCATGCACCGGGATGGAAAACTCTACGGTCGCGGCGCCAGCGACATGAAAACTTCCATCGCCGCCTTTGTCGTGGCGGTGGACGAATTTCTGCAAGCCACGCCAGAGCCCACTTTTGATATTGCCTTCTTGCTGACCAGCGATGAGGAAGGCCCTTCCATCGACGGCACCAAGGTCGTGGTCGAAACCTTCAAAAAACGTGGCGAACGCCTGGACTGGTGCATCGTGGGCGAGCCGACCTCGGTCAAACGCACGGGCGACATGATCAAGAACGGCCGCCGCGGCACCATGAGCGGCAAACTCACCGTCAACGGCGTGCAAGGCCATATCGCCTACCCGCAACTGGCACGCAACCCCATTCACGAAGCCCTGCCCGCACTGACCGAGCTGGCGGCCACCGTCTGGGACTGCGGCAATGACTTCTTCCCGCCCACCAGCTGGCAGATCAGCAATATCCACGGCGGCACGGGCGCAAGCAACGTCATCCCCGGCCATGTGGTGATCGACTTCAACTTCCGCTTCTGCACCGAGTCCAGCTCGGAATCGCTGCAAAAGCGCGTGCACGAGGTGCTGGACCGCCACGGCCTCGAATACT
Organism: Comamonas sp.; assembly: GCA_031277805.1. Classification (GTDB taxonomy): domain Bacteria; phylum Pseudomonadota; class Gammaproteobacteria; order Burkholderiales; family Burkholderiaceae_C; genus Comamonas. The sequence continues at coordinate 179,947 of JAITLR010000019.1, forward strand.
CGCTGGTCTGGACCATTGGCGGCCAACCCTTCCTGACCACGCCGGGCTTGCTGGTTGGTGCAGTTCAGGCTGCCATCAAGGACGAAACCGGACTGGATACCGAGCTGTCCACAACAGGTGGCACCAGCGATGGCCGCTTCATTGCCCAGATCTGCCCCGAGGTCATCGAGATGGGCCCGCCCAACGCCAGCATTCACAAGATAGACGAGCACATTGCCGTGGCCGATATCGAGCCTTTGAAAAACATTTACCGCAAGACGCTGGAGCAACTCCAGCGCCAGCAAATCACCGCCCAGGCCGCCGCATGAACGCAAGCACCTCTCACGCCATCACCGGCAACACCATCGCCGACCTGATTGCCAGCGGCGCCCAGACGCTGACCGCTGCCGAAGTTGCCTTTGGCCACGGCACGGCCACTGCAGAAGACGAAGCCACCTGGCTGGTTCTATGGAAGATGGGCCTGCCCCTGGACAGCGAACTCACGCCCGGTGCGCCAGAATCTGTATCAAATCAACCTGTAACGCAAGACCAGCAAGCGCAGATAGCTACGCTTTTTGAAGAGCGCATCCGCACCCGCAAGCCCGCGGCCTATCTGACGAATGAAGCGTGGCTGGTCGGCGTACCCTTCTACATTGACGAGCGCTCCATCGTGCCGCGCAGCTTTATCGCCGAACTGCTGGCCGACGGCAGCATTGACGGCTGGCTCTCGGATCAGACCACACAGGTGCTGGACCTCTGTACCGGCAACGGCTCCTTGGCCTGTCTGGCCGCCATGGCCTACCCCGAGGTGCAGGTCACAGGCGCCGACCTGTCGCCCGACGCTCTGGCTGTGGCTCGCATCAATGTCGACAAGCATGGCCTGCAAGAGCGTGTACGCCTGCTGGAGAGCAACGGAATGACTGCCGTACCCGGCCCCTGGGATCTGGTGCTGTGCAACCCTCCCTATGTGAATACCGACAGCATGCGCAAGCTGCCTGCCGAATATCTGGCGGAGCCTGAACTGGCTCTGGCTGGCGGTGAAGACGGCATGGACTTCATCCGCCAACTGCTGGCCGACTTGCCCACGCGCCTGAGCAAGGACGCCGTGGTGATACTGGAGATCGGTAATGAAAAGCCGTACTTTGAAGCCGCCTTCCCCGACCTGCCCGTGTTCTGGCTGGACACCAGCTCTGGCGACGAGCAGGTGCTGCTGATTACGGAAGATGCGCTACGCCAATGGTCCGAGGGGCATACGGCAGCGCTGAAGCTTTAAGGCTGTCATAGCAAGTACAGCAAACATGTACAAGGCACAGGGCCATCAAAAGCCCTGTGCCTTTTTCTTTGGGCATCGTCGGCCATCAAAACAAAAGCCCGGAGGGGCAATTCAGTCTCCGGGCCTTGAAGAGCAAAAATACTCTGCACTCAATAGGACATCATGTGCGTGGCGATCTTGGAGATCGGCGTGCGAATCAGCCCTTCCACCTTGGACGGCAGCAACATGGGCTTGAGCAACATGCGCACGGCCAGATCGGCAGGCAGGCGACGGCTCACAAGCTCGTAAATATGCTTGGCCATATCGTCAAATGAGGTCGTGCTATCGGCAAAGTAGCGTCCCTTGTGCGCCCAGACATGGCGAAGTGCAACGTCGGAATCGCTTTCACGCAGCTCCTTGAGGCGACCGTACAAGGCCTTGGCGATACGGGCTCGCCCTACCGGAGATTCGTCCTGCAACTCCTTGAAGTACTTGAGAAAGTGCTTGAAATGGCTGACCTCGTCGTTGCGGATGTTGCCCAGCAACTCACTCAGCACCGGCTCACCGCTGAGCTCACGCAGCGTGTGATAGTAGGCCGTGGTACCGGTTTCCACCACGCAACGGGCCACCATTTCCAGACGCTGGTCGGGGTAGAGCTCTTCCATGGTGCAGAGCTTGGAATACTCGGCAAAAAAACTGTCATAGGCCTGTTGCCAGGGGAAATCGGGCCAGACTGCTTCCACATAGGCACGCAAGGCACGGCCGTGCTGTAGTTCCTCAGCCTCCCAGTGGTCCTTGAGCCAGGCGGCAATCTCCGGGTAAGCAGCGTAATGCTCGGCCAGGTTGGAGGCATAGGTATCCGAGCCGGTCTCAATAAAGGACGCGCTCATCAGCAGAAAGAACAGGTCTTCGTTGTGCTCGATGGCGCTGCGATCGATGGCAGAGAAGTCTATGTCTTCAATGCGCCAATGGGCAGAACCGTTTCTGCTTTGGGTGGTTGAATGTGAAGAGAGGGACACGTTTTGCTGCATCAGTTGTAGGACCGACATATCGGGTCTATCGGGCTTCAAACGTCAAGATACGTCATCTTGTAGATGGTTAGCCCGAGAAACATGTCGGATTACACCGACATTACAGGAAGCTAACAATTCTTCAAATACCCTGTCACAAGATTTCAAGGCGGCTTTTGATTTGAAAACATGGATTTACGCGCTCTTCGCTATTTCATCACAGTGCTGGAAGCAGGCTCGCTCTCGCGCGCCGCGCACTCACTATATGTGGCCCAGCCTGCGCTGACTGCGCAGATCAAGAAGCTGGAAGCCGAACTGGGAGCTCAACTGCTCGAACGCACCCACGCAGGTGTCACGGCCACGCCCGCAGGCACCCAGCTCTATGAAGATGCGCGCCGCCTTCTCTCCGATGCCGATGCCATGTGCGAACGCATTCAACGTCTGCCCATGGGACCCGAAGGTTCGGTCAGCATCGCCATGCCTTTTTTGCTGACCGGCTTGCTCATGGGTCCGGTCATCGCCAGCCTGCGTCAAAGCCACCCACGCATACGCGTGTTTGTGCTTGATGACTCCAGCCTGATGGTCCAAAAAGCCATGCTGGAGCGCCGGGCTGATCTAGGTATTCTGGTCGACACCTCCAGCCTGCAAGATCTCCAGGTACAGCCTTTGGCCACCGAGCCGATTTACTTCTGCGGTCATGATGCGGACCAACAGGTCACCCCCCTGCTCTACTGGCGCAACCCCGACGACCCAACACCTTGCCTGGACTTTGCCCATGCGGCCATTCAGCCTCTGGTGCTGCAATCGCGCCGCTACTCCATACGCCAGGCAGTGGAACAGGCTGCAAGCGCCCAGCAGCTAGGGCTCAATATCGTGCACGAGCATGACTCGGCCCGGGTCATACGCTCTCTCTACCATTGCGGCGCGGGCTTTACCTTTACGCCCTCATGCTCTCTGGCCGAGAGCCCTCAACCACAGGGCGCTCATTCGCAGTGGATCGTGGCTCGCATCTGCCAGCCCGATCTGCAACGCCACTACTACCTGGCTCGCCAACCCGGACGCGCGCAGGATGCCGCCGTGAATGTCGTTCAGCACACGTTGCTGCAGCATGCCCAGACCCTGATTGCCGAAAGGTGCTGGCAAGCACAGTGGCTCCACCAGGCACCGTGACCCACTGCTGTATTACCCATCACGCATGGTACTAACCCGCGGCTTCCAGTCCCTTCCCTTGCCGACTATCACGCAAGCCATTGATTCGTATAGCCATCAAAAAAATTGATGGCAAAGAATCATCAAACGGTATTTCCTTGAACCGAGCCATTTTGGGACAGTGGTCCCAGACACCGCACACCAATGTGGATTGGTTTCGCGCGAATCGGCTTCAACAAGGACTTGCCCATGCCCACAGCTTCCCCCATGGCCAGCATGCCAGGCGCTCTGATTCCCAATGTCGGCGCTCTCGTTGCCCGCTGCTGCGGTCTGTATGCCCGCCATCTGGCGGTGACCAGCGCCAGCAAAAACCTCAGCTACGCGGCATTGGAGCAGCGCAGCAACCGCCTGGCCAACGCCCTGCTGGCACGAGGTCTCACGCGTGGAGACCGCGTAGGCATCTACCTGCCCAACTGCACCGAAATCGTCGAGATCGAACTGGCCTGCTACAAGGCCGGCCTCATCAAGGCTCCATTCAACGCTCGCCTCTCGGCGCGTGAGCTGGTGGAAATTGCAGACAACAGCGACGCTGCGCTCATCATCACCACCACAGAGCGCGCAGACAGCTTCCGCACTCAACTGCGCAACCCACAGGTTCAGCTGGTCGAGCTCGGCGCTGAAAAAAACCATAGCTATGAGCGCCTGCTAGAAAAGGCCTCAGACCAATTTTCACCAGTCAGTGTTCATGAGCATGAAATAGCCGTGCTGCACTACACCTCGGGTTCTTCGGGAACGCTCAAGGCTGCGATGCAGACTTTCGGCAATCGCCTGGCGCAGTTACGCAAGTTTCTGATGCGCGGTGAGGGCATGCAGCCCGGCCATACCCTGGGCTTGGTCGGACCTGTCACCCACGCTTCCGGCATGCAGATGATGCCGGCCCTGTGCACGGGCGCCACCATTCACCTTTTCAGCAACTTCGAGCCCGCGCGCTTTCTGGAGGACATGCGTGGCCTGCGCGTCACTCATACCTTCATGGTGCCCACCATGATCAATATGCTGCTGACCGAGACTGCGGGCCAATACCGGCCCTTGCCCGACCTGCTGCGCCTGGGCTATGGCGCAGCCCCCATGGCCCCAGCCCGCATCATTCAGGCCATGGATGTATTTGGGCCCATCCTCAGCCAGGGCTATGGCGCAGGCGAGACCACCTCGGGTGTCTGCGCGCTGACCGTGCAGGACCACCTCTATGCCCGCGCCGCCAAACCCGAGTTGCTGGCCTCCTGCGGACGACCGTTTCTCGAATCATGTGTAGAGATCGTCGACGACGAAGGCCAGAGCGTTCCCCAAGGCGAAGTGGGCGAGATCGTGGTCAGTGGCACTGATGTATTCGCCGGCTACTGGCGCGCTCCCGAGCTGACAGCCGAGGTGCTGAAAAACGGGCGCTACCACACCGGCGACCTGGCCCGCATGGACGAAGAAGGCTTTGTCTATATCGTGGACCGTAAAAAAGACATGGTGATTTCAGGTGGCTTCAATGTCTACCCCTCGGAAGTCGAGGCCGTGCTCTATGAACACAGTGCCGTGCAGGATGCCTGCGTGTTCTCCATTCCCGATGAAAAGTGGGGCGAGGCCGTGGCTGCCCACATCGTGCTCAAACAAGGACAGTCAGCGGATGGTGAAGCCATCAACCGCTTTTGCGCCGAACGTCTGGGTGGTTTCAAGCGCCCACGCCATATCGAGTTTGTGCAGCAACTCCCCAAGAACCCCAATGGCAAGGTGATGCGCAAGACCGTGCAAGCACCGTACTGGGCCAATCACAGCCGAAAGGTCAACTGAAATGCATGCCAAGGACAGCACACCAATTGCCACTTCACTCACATCTCCCCTGCTTGAAACGCCATTTGAAGGCTCGCCACGCGCCGCCGAGCTGATTGCTGCGCTGCAAGACTTTTTGCACGGAGAGTTGGCCGGTCTGGCACGCCAGCACGGCATCGACCATGAAAACAGCGCCAGCAAGGATTTGCTGCGCCAGGTCTGGAAACGGTCGCATGCATTGGGTTTCTACGGCATGACTCTGCCCAAGGCCATGGGCGGCGAAGAACTCTCGGTGCTCGACCAGGTACTGATCAAGGAAGCCATCTATTCCAGCGGTTCTCCTTTTGCGCCTCATGTTCTGGGCGAGCTCAGTGGCCCGCCGCGCATAGGATCTTTGGTGCGCAAGGCTACGCCGCGGCAGATGGAGCAGTTCATCCTGCCCGTGGCACGCGCCGAAAGATCCATCTGTTTTGCCTTGACGGAAGCGCAAGCCGGATCTGATGCAGGCGCTCTCGAAACCAGAGCGGTTCTGGAAGGTGAGCATTATGTGCTGACAGGCCGCAAGCGCTTCATCTCCGGCTCGCCGTTTGCGGACTTTGCCGTTCTCATGGCCTCCACCGCACCAGAGAACAGTCCCGAGCGCGAAATCAGCGCCTTTTTTGTGGATCTGAGCGCGCCGGGCGTCAAGGTCGTCAGTGGCTACAAGACCATGGCTGGACAATCGCATACCGGTGACATCCATCTGAACGCCGTTCGCGTGCCCGTGGCGCAGCTCATTGGCGAACCAGGGCGCGGCCTGGGTCTGGCCCTGGGGCGTATCACCGTCAACCGCTTGCTGCACTGCCCTGCCATGGTCGGTCTGGCCCAATGTGCGCTGCGCGATGCCCGTGACTATGCATTGGGCCGCCAGCAGTTTGGCCGCAGCATTGCCCAGTTCCAGTCCATACAGCACATGCTGGCCGACATGACCACCGACTGGATGGCAGCCCGCGCGTTGATGGTCCAGACCGCCCAGGCGCTGGATGCAGGCATCGATGCCCGTGCCCAGGCATCGATGAGCAAGCTGTTCTGCTCCGAAAAAGCCTTTGCCATTGCCGACCGTGCAGTGCAGATCCATGGTGGCGAGGGCATTATCCAAGGCCGCCGGGTCGAGTTTCTGTTCCGCATGCTGCGCATGTACCGCGTGCTGACAGGCACCAGCGAGATCCAGCGCAACACCATCGCCAAAGAGCTGCTTCAGCCCTGACGTGCCAAGCGCCAGCAGCTATCAAAACAGGAGACAGACAATGATGAGCCAGTTCTTGAACACCTCTCTAAGCAGCAATGACCGCCGCCAATGGCTGCGTATGGCCGTCGCCAGCCTGGGTGCCGCCAGTCTGCCTGCCATGGCCCAGACCTGGCCCAGCCGCCCCATCAAATGGGTTGTGCCCTATATGGCTGGTACCGGACCCGACAACGCTGCGCGCATCGTGGCCGAAGCACTGAGCCAGCAACTCGGACAGCCCGTGATCATCGAAAACCGCCCCGGCGCAGGCGGGAACATCGGCGCGCGCCAGGTCGCCAAGGCTGCTGCGGACGGCTATACCCTGCTCTACTCTGGCTCACCCATGGCAGCGGCCATGCGCATGTATAAAACGCCGGGCTTCGAGGTGTTCAGGGACTTCAAGCATGTGATGGGCATTTCCCGCTCGGATATCTTGCTGGTCGTACACCCCGATTCGGGCCTGCGCTCTGTGGCCGACCTACAAGCAGCCAGCAAGGCCCGCGACATCGACTACGCCTCTGGCGGCGTAGGCACCCCGTCTCACCTAGGTGTGGAGTTGCTGCTGTCTGCCATGAATACCCGGGCCATCCATGTTCCATACAAAGGCGCCTCCGAGCTGGTCAATGCTGTGCTGGGCAAGCAAGTCGTGTTCGGTGCGCCGATTTTTTCCGTTGCCTATCCCCATGTGCAGGCTGGCAAGCTCATTCCCTTGGCCGTAGCTGGCGAGCAACGCAATGACAAGCTGCCCCAGGTTCCCACACTTGATGAGGCCGGGGTGAAGAATGTGCATCTAAGTTCATGGGGTGGCCTGTCGGTGCCCAGGGATACGCCAGAAGCGGTCACCATCAGGCTTCGCAATGCCATGGACGCCGTGCTGAGCCAGCCCAAGGTACGTCAGACGCTAGAGATGGATGGCGGCAAGGTGCAAGTTTTGGACTCTGCCACCTACACCCTGGCGTTCGAGCATGAGCTGAAATTCACCGAAACCATGATGAAGCGCATAGGTCTTCAAGCGGTGTGAAAGCTCTGACAGGGCTGCCATGATCGGATGTCGCTGTCGCCTGCTCATTCCCGCATACCCCGGAGCCTATGGGCATTCGCGGATAATCGGCTCCAGTCATGATCAGCCTCAAGAACATTACGCTGCGCCGCGGCACCAAAGTCCTGCTCGACCAAGTCAGCACCACCATCAACCCTGGAGAGTCCGTCGGCCTTGTCGGTCGCAACGGTGCCGGAAAGTCCAGTCTGTTTGCCCTGCTCAACGGCAGCATCAGCGAAGACGGGGGGGATTTTTTCATCCCTCCTCAGTGGCGCATGGCCCAGGTGGCACAGCACATGCCGGAAACCGACGAATCGGCCACCCAGTTCGTCCTGGATGGCGACACGCGCCTGGCCGAGCTGAACGCTCAATTGGCTGCCGCCGAGGCCTCAGGCGACGGCATGGAAATTGCCCAAGCCTATGTGGATCTGGCCGATGCCGGTGCGCATGATGCGGAGTCGCGCGCACAAGCCCTGATTCTGGGTCTGGGCTTCAAGGTTTCCGAACTCGATCACCCGGTCAACAGCTTCTCGGGCGGCTGGCGCATGCGCCTGCAGCTGGCCCGTGCGCTGATGGCGCCCAGCGATCTGCTGCTGCTGGACGAACCCACCAACCACTTGGATCTGGACGCCCTGGTCTGGCTGGAAGCCTGGCTCAAGCGCTATAGCGGCACGATGATCGTCATCAGCCACGATCGCGAATTCCTGGACGCCATCACCAACGTCACTCTGCAGATTCAGGGCGGGCAGATCAACCGCTACGGCGGCAATTACTCGCGCTTTGAAGAGCTGCGCGCCCAGCAGCTGGAGCTGCAAGCGGCCAGCTTTGCCAAGCAACAGGAGAAGATGGCTCACCTGCAGAAGTTCATTGACCGCTTCAAGGCCAAGGCCAGCAAGGCCAAGCAGGCACAAAGCCGGGTCAAGCAGCTCGAGCGCATGGAAAAAATCGGCCCGGTGCTGGCCGAGGCCGAATTCACCTTCGAATTCAAGGAACCGGCCAATCTGCCCAACCCGATGCTGGCCATCTCCGATGCGGCCTTTGGTTACAAGGACGAAGACGGCAACGAAACCACCATCCTGCGCGGCGTCAACCGCTCGGTGCTGGCCGGTCAGCGCATCGGTATTCTGGGCGCCAACGGCCAGGGTAAATCCACCCTCGTCAAGACCATTGCCCGCGAGATGGGCGCACTGGCCGGTACCGTGACCGAAGGCAAGGGCCTCAATATCGGCTACTTTGCCCAGCAGGAACTGGACGTGCTGCGCCCCAGCGAGAACCCGCTGGAGCACATGATCCGTCTGGCGCGCGAGCTGGGTGCAGCCGCCCCAGCCGCCAGCCGCGAGCAAGACCTACGCAACTGGCTTGGCACCTTCAATTTCAGCGGCGACATGGTCAAGCAGGCCGTGGGCAGCATGAGTGGCGGCGAAAAAGCCCGTCTGGTGCTGGCCATGATCGTCTGGCAGCGCCCCAACCTGCTGCTGCTGGACGAGCCTACCAACCACCTGGACCTGGCTACCCGCGAAGCGCTGGCCATGGCGCTCAACGACTTCGACGGCACCGTCATGCTGGTCTCCCACGATCGCCACCTGCTGCGCGCCGTGTGTGAAGACTTCTGGATGGTGGGCCGCGGCGTGGTCGGTCCCTTCGATGGTGACCTGGACGACTACCAGCGCTATCTGCTGGACGAATCCAAGCGCCTGCGCGAAGAGGCCCGCAAGGCCGATCAGCAAGCCAGCAGCGCGCCAGCCGTGCAAGCCGCGGCCGAAGTGGTGCCTGAAGTGCCTGTAGCCCCCGTGGCCAAAGCGCCGGAAGCTCCTAAAACAGAGGCGCCCACAGATACCGCAGCTGACCCCAAGGAAGCCCGCCGTCTGGCCGCCGCCGCGCGCCAGCAGCTGGCCGAGAAAAGCAAGCCCTTCAAGAAAGAGCTGGAGCAGATCGACAAAAAGCTGCCCCAACTCAACACCCAGCGCAGCACACTGGAGGCCAAGCTGGCCACTCCCGGCCTGGCGGGCGCCGATATTGTCGAAGCGGGCAAGCAGCTGAGCAACGTCAACGGCGAAATCGACCAGCTGGAAGAGCGCTGGCTGGAGCTTTCGGAGCAAATCGAAGCGCTTTCCGCCGAAGCCTGACACCCGGGCCCAGAAATTGGGCCTTGAATGGACTTCCAGAGAAATTGGCAGCCAGCCCATGTCCATCATGCGCTGGCTGCTCTTGTTTTTGGGGTAGCCAAGATGCGATGCGCAACATCGAAACACCCTGCTTGCATTTTTTTGCGGTTTTAATTCAGCTTTCCGTCAACCTGCGGTAATCCCGAGGCGTTGAACACGCAAAGGAGTGAACTGCAATGACCAACACTGTTACCGACACCGCCAACGCCCTGCCCCGTCAGGCCGCGGCCATGTCCCTGATGGCTTGGCCCTGGGACGAGCGTGACCGCAAGCGTTCCCCCATCTGCGCAGCCTGATTTACCACTGGATAAACGATCAGTCAAAAAATTGTTCAAAAGCTGTCAACCAGCTGAACTGCTCAGGCGTTGAACAAGCAAACAGGAGAGATTTCCCCATGCAAAGCACTTACATCATGTCCATCTGGCCCGAAGACGAACGCGATCGCAAGCGTTAAACGCTTGCAGGCAATACCCGAGGCGGTATTGCAGCCAGGTGCCCCGGCAGCAAGGCACTGAAGGCGACTTGAAAACCAAGACTCGCTGCCTTTCCGCCCAGAATCGCTGTCACCAGCGACACCCCCACAAAGACCCGCAAGAATTCATTTCTGCGGGTTTTGTCATTTCTGTTCTTTTAGCCCTACTTGCGAAGACAGATATGAAAAAAGGAGCCGAAGCTCCTTTTTTGTGTGATGCCCTGAAGGCTCAGTGCATGTGCAGGCCGCCATTGACCGAGAAATCAGCACCCGTGGAATAGCCACCTTCGTCGGATGCCAGCCAGGAAATGATGGAAGCGATTTCGCTGGGCTCGCCCAGGCGCTTGACTGGCACGCCAGCCACAATCTTTTCCAATACATCGGGACGGATGGCCTTGACCATGTCGGTACCGATATAGCCTGGGCTGACGGTGTTCACGGTCACGCCCTTGGTCGCCAGTTCCTGGGCCAAAGCCATGGTGAAGCCGTGCATGCCCGCCTTGGCTGCCGAGTAGTTGGTTTGACCGGCCTGGCCCTTGGCGCCATTGACCGAGCTGATGTTGACGATGCGGCCCCAACCTTTTTCCACCATGTCAGCCACCACTTGCTTGGTGACGTTGAACATTGAGTTCAGATTGGTTTCAATGACGGCATGCCAGTCATCGGGTGTCATCTTGACGAACATGCGATCGCGGGTAATGCCAGCATTGTTCACCAGCACATCGATCGCGCCATGCTCGGCCTTGGTTTTGTTGAAGGCCTCGACAGTGGACTCCCAGTCCCCCACATTGCCAACCGATGCATGGAAGGTATAACCCAGCGCTTTTTGCTCGCCAAGCCACTTCTCGAAATCCCGGGATGGTCCACAACCCGCGATGACCTTGAAGCCATCTTTATGCAAACGTTGGCAAATAGCGGTACCGATACCACCCATGCCCCCCGTGACGTACGCTACTTTCTGAGCCATTCATCTCTCCTGTCAATCAATGGTTATTTCACGATCACACTATCAACAATAAGCATTGATTTACTCAACCTATTGCTTAGCACGCCAAGAACTCTGCACACCATCAGTATGCATGCCTTGTGCTTGAGAAAAGTCCGGAGTCGCCCCAGATCGCTTAGCGATCTTCCCTAGGTTGCACACCTTGGTGTTGGACCCGGACAATTCTGGATTGGCGGCAGCCTTCAGGAGCACCGCCGCCAAACTCAGAGCGCCTTCCCATCCGCAGCCGGGACAGTAGGCGAATTTTTAAAGCTGGACCCTGGCTCAGCAGGCTTCCAGCGCCATGGCAACGCCCATGCCACCGCCGATGCACAAACCAGCCAAGCCCTTCTTGGCACCGCTGCGCTGCATCTCGTGCAGCAGCGTCACCAGAATGCGGCAGCCCGATGCACCAATGGGGTGACCGATAGCGATAGCGCCGCCATTGACGTTGACCTTGGCAGTATCAATGCCCAGATCCTGATTTACAGCGCAGGCTTGCGCAGCGAAGGCTTCGTTAAGTTCAAACAGATCCACATCGCCAGCCTTCCAGCCTGCGCGGTCCAGTGCCTTGCGGGCGGCATAGACAGGACCCAGGCCCATGACTTCCGGAGCCAGGCCGCTGGTGGCATAGGAAACAATCTTGGCCAGAGGCTTCAGACCCAGGGCCTTGGCCTTGGCTGCCGTCATCACAACCACGGCAGCAGCGCCGTCATTCAAGCCGGAGGCGTTGCCAGCCGTCACCGAACCGGCCTTGTCGAAAGCGGGTCGCAGTGTAGCCAGCACATCGGCATTGGTCTTGCGGTTGATGTATTCGTCGGTGTCGAAAATGACGGGATCGCCCTTACGCTGAGGAATGCTCACGGGAACGATTTCATCCTTGAACTTGCCAGCGTCCTGAGCCGCTGCAGCCTTTTGCTGGCTGGCCAGCGCCAGCGCATCCTGCTGCTCACGGCTGACGTTCTTTTCCTTGGCTACGTTCTCAGCCGTAATGCCCATGTGATATTGGTTGTAAACGTCCCATAGACCGTCAACGATCATGGTGTCCACCATTTTCCAGTCGCCCATGCGTTGGCCGTCACGCGAGTTGGGCAGGACATGGGGAGACAGGCTCATGTTTTCCTGGCCCCCAGCCACCACGATTTCGCTGTCGCCGGTGGCTACGGCCTGAGCCGCCAGCATCACGGCCTTCAGACCCGAACCGCAAACAGCATTGATGGTCAGCGCAGGCGTTTCCTTGGCGATGCCTGCTGCCATGGAGGCCTGACGTGCTGGGTTCTGGCCAGTCGCAGCGGTCAGCACTTGACCCATGATGACTTCACCGACCTGATCCTTGCCTACCTTGGCACGGGCCAGAGCCTCGCTGATGACGGTCGCACCCAGTTGCGTCGCAGGAATCTTGGCCAGAGAGCCGCCAAACTTGCCCACGGCCGTACGTACGGCGGAAACGATAACGATGTCTTCCATGATGTCGAACCTTTCTAGGTTTCTTTCCAGTGATGTGTGAAAGTGATCTGCCGCATGCTCATCGTGCTGACAAATCTCACCTATTGCAGTGCAAATGTTGCGCTGCAATATGGCGAATCATTGTGCATCAGAACAGGTATCAGGCCTTGGCCAGAACATAGCGTCCGGGTGCATCTTCAATGGCGTCATAGGCACTAGCGCGCCCATAGGCCTTAGGTGCCGCTTGTTGCTTGCCAGCGTGGCTGGCCAGCCACTCGCTCCAATCCGTCCACCAGCTGCCCGGATACTCGGTAGCCCCGGCCAGCCACTCCTGCTGCAATGCTGGGAACTCGCCGTCCTCACGCAGCCAGTGACTGCGCTTGTTCTTGGCTGGCGGATTGATGACGCCCGCGATATGGCCGGATGCCCCCATGACAAAGCGCAAATCACCGCCCAGCACCTGGGTTGAGGCATAAGCGGCGCTCACGGGCACGATGTGGTCCTCACGCGAGCCATACAGATAAACCGGCATCTTCACCTGAGACATATCGATGGCCTCGCCACACACGGTCAGCGCGGCAGGCTTGATGAGGTTGTTTTCCAGATAAAGGTTGCGCAGATACCAAGCGTAGAAAGGGCCAGGCAGATTGGTGCTGTCGCTGTTCCAATACAACAGATCGAACGGCGGTGGCGTTTCACCCTTGAGGTAGTTGCCCACCACATAGTTCCAGACCAGATCGTTGGGGCGCAGAAAGCTGAAGGTGGACGCCATGTCCTGGCCCTTCATCAGACCGCCCTGGCCCATCTGCATCTCGCGGAAACGCACGACGGTTTCGTCGATGAAAATATCCAGAATGCCTGTGTCACCAAAATCGAGCAGCGTGGTCAGGAGTGTCATGCTGGCCACTGGGAATGGCATGGCCGCCGCAGCCTTGGCGTTGCTTGTCTTTGCTGCAACCCGGCTACGACTGGACTGCCTGGCTGCCGGCTTGGCTTCACCATGCTCACGAGCATGACGTGCGGCCAGCACGGCCATGGCCGTTGACAGCATGGTTCCACCCACGCAAAAGCCTAGTACATTGATTTGCGGCGCTTCGCAGATGTCCTGCACCGTACTCACAGCCTTGAGCACGCCGCTCTCGATGTAGTTGTCCCAGGTCTGATGCGCCTGACTTTCATCGGGATTGCGCCAACTCACCACAAAGGTGCGATGCCCCTGGCTGACTGCATAGCGGATCAGCGAGTTGTCGGGTTGCAAATCCAGGATGTAGTATTTGTTGATGCAAGGTGGCACCATCAAGAACGGCTTTTCGTACACCTTGGCAGTCAGGGGCTTGTATTCGATCAGCTGGAACAGCTCGTTCTCGAACACTACTGCCCCTTCGGTAGTCGCCACGTTCTTGCCCACGGTGAACAGACTCTCGTCTGTCATCGACACGTGGCCCTGGCGCATATCGGCCAGCAGGTTGGCAATGCCCTGGGCCAGGCTCTCACCCTTGGTCTCGACGACTTTGTTCAGCGCATCGGCGTTGAGCGCCAGAAAGTTGCTGGGCGCCATCGCAGCAACCCACTGCTCCACCGCAAAACGCAGCCTGCTTTTTGTCTTCTCGTCGCCCTGCGCTGCCTCGGCCATTCCCATCAGCATGCGGCTGCCCAGCAGGTAGTTGGCGGCAGCTGCCGCCGCCATAGGACTGGCAGTCCATTGAGGGGCAGTGAAACGCCTGTCCTTGGAAAGCAGGGCCTGCACAGCCTGGTTATCACCCAAAGACTTCACAGCCTCCAGATATTCCTGCTGCAGGCTTTGGAGCTTGCCGGCATCGAACTGCACTGGCGTGCCGACTTGCCCCGCCAGTTGGGGCATGGCCGATTGCATGGCGTCCATGATTCCCGCCCATGGGCTGGGCATATCGCCAAACCCAGGCACGCTTCCCAATGCACCGGGGGTAATGCCGCTCCATTGAGGTAGCGATTGAAGGCTCTTGCTCCACTGTTCTTGCCAGAACTGTTGAACGGAATGGGCTGTCTGGCCCCAGCTCGGGTCAAAATTCATGCTTACATCCTCATCAAAGCAAGCGACCAGCGAACTCAAGGTCGGGCGCCTGCGGAATCTGCAACACGGCTCACACATACGTATTGTCACCTATGCGCCAGCCAACTCTGACAAAAATGATCGTCGTTTTCACTACAGTGAAGCTGTTTTTACACAAAACGCCTTAGCACCACCACAGAATCGTCAGCATGTATCTGATTGCCATTGCCTGGATGTATGTCGTCACCATGATGACCATTGCCGAGGCCGCCAGCCCTAACGGCACCCTTCTGGGCGCCTTTTTTACCTTCTTGCTCTATGGTCTGCTGCCGCTTTCCATCCTGCTCTACATTTTGGGCACGCCTGGACGCAAACGCCGCATCAAGGAGCGTGAACACGCCCAGGCGCAGCAGCAGACCGCAGTGCTGTCCTCAGACCGCATCGCTCCGCCAGACGCAGGCGGCCAGACGACCACTGCTGCCCAACCGACCGGCATCGCGCCGATGCGAGAAAAACTGTGATTCATTGCTGACCGTGCACCATTTCCGGCTGCCGTCATTGCCATAGATTTGCGTCACACCCAAGGCCTGCAGGCGCCGGCGTGCGAGCTGTGGCAGATTGGCGAGATATTTACGGCCTTCAGCACCCGCCACCGGCTGGAAATACTGAATCGCCTGCGCATCATGGGCCAGGAATATCTCTCGTACCTCAGCGCCCACCTCAAAGGATTCGGGCCCTATGCAAGGGCCTAACCAAGCCTGGGTGCGCGCAGCAATCGCTCCTGCATCCTCACCGTCGATAGCTCCTTGCGCAAATGCAGCACGCACTTCATGGCAAAAAGACTGAAAAAGTGACTCCAGCACACCACCCGGCAACGGCCCCTCCAGCGTATTGCGCCCAGGCGGCATACCTGCGAGGCCGCGCCAACCGGCATGGGCCGCCCCTACAACCAGTCCCGACTGATGGGCCAGCAGCACAGGCAGGCAATCAGCCACCATGATGGTGCAGACAACTCCTGCATCACGCGTGACACAGGCATCAAAGGCCGCTCCCGCCGCCTCCTTCACATTGCTAGCATCCAACGCCAGCACATCCACACCATGCACCTGTCGCAAAAAGGCAGAGCAAGCACCCGGCGTCTGCGCAGAAATCACATTGCCCAGCAGCTCTCTGTTTCGCTGCACATGCTCAGGCTCGTCACCGACATGGTCCCCCAGATTCATGCTGCCCCATGGTTCCTGGCTCACACCGCCATCGCGGGAGGTACACAGAGCATGAACACCATTGATGCCAGGCCAGTCCGGCATCAGCCAGGAGCGAGGGAAGGACGAAGTCTGCGGCTGTGTTTGCGGTTTTGGCAAAGAGTTCATGAATGCACTTTCACTCCGCATCTGGGCAAGCCGATGGATGAGCCTGCTGGAAAGCTGGCAGCGCATTGCAGCGCTCCACCACCGCCATCAGCCGCGGCAAGCCTTCCAGATCCACATTGAAACGCTGGGCATTGAAGACCTGCGGAATCAGGCAACAGTCGGCCAGCGTGGGCGTATCGCCCCAGCAGAAGATGGATGGTGGCAGCCCATCGGCCCTGCGCTCAGCCTCCAGCAGCGCCAGCTGACGCTCGAAAGCTTCCAGGCCCATGCGTGCCCAATGCGCATACCAGCCAGTCTTGGCTTCGTCAGACACACCCAGATCCCGGACCAGATACTTGAGCACACGCAGATTGTTTAGAGGGTGAATCTCACAAGCCACCATTTGAGCCAGTGCCCTCACATGGGCACGACCCAGAGCGTCCGAAGGCAGCAACGGTATCTGGGCATGGGTCTCATCGAGATATTCGATGATGGCCATGGACTGCGTGAGCCTGTGCCCGTCATCAAGCTCCATGGAAGGCACCAGCGCATCGCCCACATGATCGGCGTAGGCCGAAGCCTTTTGCTCGCCGCGCACCAGATGTACAGGCACAGATTCATGGCTCAGGCCTTTGAGCTGCAGCGCAATGCGCACACGATACGAGGCGGAGGAACGGAAATAGGTGTAGAGCTTCATGAGCGCAGCATAGCCCGAACCATGCAGCCAACCACGCTGACCATGCAGCGGATACGTAAAAGCCGAAATGTATTTTTGCAGCACCTGGCTCAGGTCGTGGCACACTGCTTGCCACATCAAGCAATGCTGATTTCAGCGCATGTTTTTGCCGAGGACTTCATGAGCTACGTGTTCACTCCCCCTGCTGTTGCCAGCCTCCCTGTTGTGGGCCGTGGCGAGCGTTTTCCAATCCATCGCATTTACTGCGTGGGCCGCAACTATGAGGATCACGCCAAGGAAATGGGCTTTACCGGCCGCGAGCCGCCCTTTTTCTTCCTCAAGCCCGCAGATACAGCCCTGCCAGTTGAAGCCGGCAGCACGGCCCAGATGGCCTACCCCACCCTGACGCAGAACCTGCACCACGAAATCGAACTCGTGGTTGCCATCGGCAAGGCGGGCAAGAACATCAAGGCAGCAGACGCGCTGCAATATATCTACGGCTATGCCGTGGGCCTGGACATGACTCGCCGCGACCTTCAAAACGACATGAAGAAGCAAGGCCGCCCATGGTGCATTGGCAAGGGTTTCGAACAATCCGCCCCCATCGGTTCTGTCACTCCAGCTGATCAGGCGGGCGATATCGGCAACGCCGAGATTTCTCTGCAGGTCAATGGCACAGACCGCCAGCGCAGCCACATCAACAAGCTGATCTGGAACATCGCTGAGACCATCGAACACCTGTCCGCTGCCTGGGAGCTACAGCCCGGTGACCTGATCATGACTGGCACGCCCGAAGGCGTGGCTGCCGTGGTCAAGGGCGATGTACTCGAAGGCGCCGTGGCCGGACTGACCCCGATCAAGGTGCAGATCGCCTAAAAATCCAGACACCACAGCCACTTAGGCTTGAAAAGCGAAAGGGAGCCGCTCAGCACTTGCAGGGCGGCTCCCTTTTTCATAGCTATTTGCGCTCTATATACCTGCGCTTGGAGCTCTATTTGCTTATAGTTGCGGGATGATTTTCCGCAGCCCCATCAAGTTCTGCCGCAACTGCGGCACCGCAGTCACCTACCGCGTTCCTGACGATGGGGACACGCGCGAGCGCGCCGTCTGCCCAGCCTGCAACACCATTCATTACGAGAACCCCCTCAATGTCGTGGGCACCCTGCCCGTGCTTCAGGATGGCCGCGTCTTGCTGTGCAAGCGCAACATCCAACCTCGACTCGGCAGATGGACCCTGCCCGCAGGCTTCATGGAGCTGGCCGAAACCACGGCTGCAGGTGCCCAACGGGAAACCGATGAAGAAGCGGGTGCCGATATCGAAATGGGCCGTCTGTTCTCGGTGATCAATGTGCCCCAGGTCGGTCAGGTTCACTTCTTTTACCTGGCACAGCTCAAAAGCGAGCATTTCTATCCCGGCCCCGAAACCATGGAAGCACGCCTGTTCACCGAAGCCGAAATCCCCTGGGATGAAATCGCGTTTCGCACCGTCAAAGTGACGCTCGAACATTTCTTTGCCGATCGCAGAACTGGCCAGCTGGAACAGCCCAAGGTGCATTGCCTGGACCTGCTCTGAGCGAACTGACTGCACCGAAGAAGACCTTGCGCCAACAATCGCGTCAACAAAGCCGAGGCAGCTCGTGCCTGCGCAGGGTTCACGTGCCACTCAAAAATAGCCTTTGTCTTACGCAAAGCGGGGTATCGCGTCCGGAAAATTTACTTTCAAACACATTTAAAACAATAACTAACACTCCAGCAGAGATGCCTCATGACAGCATGTTGCCATTGATCATATAGAAGAGACCGCCCGGCATTGCACCGCACTGCTTGGTTGGCCAAAGCCCTCGTACGAACAAGAGACATTCTCCAAAGTCATGCAGGTCCCTTTGAGTCAAACCTTCAAATCAAGGCAGTTTCTGCAACGGATCTGGCCTTTGGTGTTGCTGGTCTTGGTGTTGATGCTCACCGCCAGCTCCAGCCTCTATCTGCTGTCGGCGGTACGGGGAATGACCAACGGAGAGAGCCTGTGGTCCAAGGCGCAAAAAGATGCCATCTACTACCTTTCGCGTTATGCCGATGATGGCAAGCCGGCTGATCTGCAACGCTACCAGCAAGCGCTTCGTGTCCCTCATGGCGATGCCATGGCACGGGAGGCGCTCTACGCCACACCGCCACAGCTCGAGCGTGCCCGGCTCGGCATAGAGCAAGGTCAGAACCACCCCGATGATGTCAATTCACTGATCTGGCTGCTTCGCACCTTTCGCCACATGCACTGGGTGCAAGATCCAGTCGCTCATTGGCGTCAGGGCGATGCCTATCTGCAGCAGCTCGACAACTTGGCTCGGGAAATCACCGCCGCCTACCAAAATGGCCGGGCCCAACCATATCTGATCAGCACCTGGAAGCGGGAAATCGATCAGATCAATGAAGGCGCCACTGCCGCTACCAAAGCCTTTAGCGACTCCCTGGGGCATAGCTCACGCGAAATTGTCGCTTTGCTGCTGGTACTCAATTGCAGTCTGGCACTAGTACTGATCGCTCTATGGACCTGGCATACCATGCGTCTGGTCCAGCAACGCCAGCTCATGCAGGCAGGCCTGCAAAGCGAGATTGAGCGCGCCGAAACCACACTGGCTGCGCTGGGGGATGCAGTCATCACCACTGACGCCGATGGCCTCGTGAACTACGTCAACCCCGTAGCCGTTGGCCTGCTAGGCAGCGTCAAATACAGCCATCTTGGCAAGCCTATCAAGCAGGTGTTGCAGTTCTATTCAATGGATTCCTCGTTCACCAGCGAAGGGCTGCTTAACCAGCTTCTATCTGAAGAACTGTCTGTTCGTGATGAGCAAACCCATTGGGTGCGCCGCGCGGATCACAGCATTGTGCCGGTCAAGGTCATGGGCAGCTCCATCGTGCGTGAGACGCAGACCGTTGGCACAGTATTCGTGCTGCGCGATGTCTCTCGCGAGCAGCAATACATGGATCAGCTATCCTGGAATGCTCGTCACGACGTGCTAACCGGCCTGGAAAACCGTGACGAGTTCGAGCGACGCCTACAAAAGCTGCTGCATCAGGGGCGACACCATGTCAAACCCTGTGCGCTACTCTATATCGACCTCGATCAATTCAAACTCGTCAACGAAACCAGCGCTCATTCTGCAGGCGATGAGATGCTGTGCGAGGTATCACGCATGCTGCAGGCCAACCTACGCGAGAGCGACTGCTTGGCGCGAATGGGAGGTGACGAATTCGGCGTGCTTCTGGAAAACTGCCCTCCAGCCAATGTCGCCGTCATTGCCGAAAAGCTGCGTATAGCGGCCCAGCAGTTGCAACTGAACTGGGGTGAAAAAATCCTGCGCACCGGCTTTTCCATCGGCGTGGTTCATATCCCTGGAGACGCAACCGATGCTTCCGACTTGCTGCGCATGGCCGACATGGCCTGCTATCAAGCCAAGGAGCGTGGACGCAACAAGGTCTTTGTCTATACCGCCGAAGACGGCGTGTACAGCCGCTATGTCAGTGAAATGGAATGGGCCAGCCGTATCCGCACCGCCCTCGATGAAGACAGGTTCTGCCTCTATGCCCAAAGCATTGCTCCGCTGCAAAAAGGAGGCCGTGAAGGCAGACACTTCGAAGTATTGCTGCGCCTGCGCGATGAGAATGGCCAGATCCTGTCGCCTGGAGCCTTTATTCCTGCAGCGGAGCGCTATGGCCTGATGCCAACGCTCGATCGCTGGGTCATAGCCAGGACGCTGCAAACACTGTCACAGCATATTCGCGGCAGCGCATCGATCGACACCTGCGCTATCAACCTCTCAGGGCCCAGCCTCGACGATGATGCTCTGCTGGAATTTGTGAAGTCACAGATACAACAGTACGACATCTCACCGCAGATACTGTGCTTTGAGATCACAGAAACCAGCGCCATTGGCAATCTCAGCAGCGCCACCCGCTTGATTCAGGCGCTCAGGTCTATGGGTTGCCGCTTTGCCCTCGATGATTTTGGCGTGGGCATGTCTTCTTTGACTTATCTGAAGCAGCTACCCGTGGATTATTTGAAGATTGATGGCGGCTTTGTGCGCGACATGCTCCAGGACAAGAGCAATCACGCCATGGTGGAAATGATCAACCGCATCAGCCATATTCTTGACAAGAAAACCATCGCCGAATTCGTGGAAAGCCGTGAAATTGCCAAGGCGCTCAAACAGATGGGCGTGGACTATGCTCAGGGATACGCCATCGCCCGGCCTCGTCCAATGACCGCTGATTTTTTTGCCCCTACACAGGAAAATCAGCTGCCGCAGTGGTGCAACGCATTGGCGCTGAATGCGACAACTTGATGGCGTAACCTTCTACAAAAAAAAGAGAGCCCTTAGGGCTCTCTTTGCCTTTTAGCGTGGCCTTCGCCCCGATGTTGCAGCGCCGGCCTTGGAAGATTTGAACGCCGGCTTGGCTTTGACGCCCGCGCGAGGCGGCAGACCCGTGTGCTGGGTCAGCATCTTACCGGGCTGAGGCTGGCTGCTGCGAAAGCGCACATCCCCCTTGGGCTCAAGGCCTACGTCATCCTGGCGACGACGCACGGCCACGGCCTTGCCATCCTTGTTGGTGGTGTAACCGATGCCGCCACCGCTCTTGGACGAGGTGCTGTTCTTCTTGCGGGCACTCTGATAGCTGCCGTCGACCAGAGGCTGAAAGGTCGGGATCAGATGCTGCTTGCCGTTGCCGATCAGATCGGCGCGACCCATGGTCTTGAGCGCCTCGCGCAGCAGCGGCCAGTTGTTGGGGTCGTGATAGCGCAGAAAAGCCTTGTGCAGACGGCGGCGCTTTTCGCCGCGCACGATGTCCACGCGCTCCTCGGCCTCGTCGCGCATCTGGCGGCGCACCTTGGTCAGCGTGTTGCGGCCGCTGTGGTACATGGCCGTGGCAGTGGCCATGGGGCTGGGGTAGAAGGTCTGCACCTGGTCGGCGCGGAAACCATTCTTCTTGAGCCAGATGGCCAGATTCATCATGTCTTCATCGCTGGTACCGGGGTGAGCAGCGATGAAGTAGGGAATCAGGAACTGCTTCTTGCCGGCCTCTTCGCTGAACTTCTCGAACAGCTGCTTGAACTTATCGTAGCTGCCGATGCCCGGCTTCATCATTTTGCCCAGTGGGCCTTGCTCGGTGTGCTCGGGCGCGATCTTCAGATAGCCGCCCACATGGTGCTGGACCAGTTCCTTGACGTACTCGGGCGACTTCACGGCCAGGTCGTAGCGCAGACCGGAGCCGATCAGGATCTTCTTGATGCCGGGCAGCTTGCGCGCGCGGCGGTAGATCTTGATCAGCGGACCATGGTCGGTGTGCAGGTTCTGGCAGATGCCGGGGAAGACGCAACTGGGCTTGCGGCAGGCGGCCTCGATCTGCGGGCTCTTGCAGCCCAGTCGGTACATATTGGCCGTGGGGCCGCCCAGGTCGGAGATGGTGCCCGTAAAGCCCTTGACTTTGTCGCGGATCTCTTCGAGTTCCTGAATGATGGAGTCTTCCGAGCGACTCTGGATGATGCGGCCCTCGTGCTCGGTGATGGAGCAGAAGGTGCAACCGCCGAAGCAGCCGCGCATGATGTTCACCGAGGTGCGGATCATCTCCCAGGCCGGGATCTTGGTCGCAGCCTCATGGCTGCCGTTTTCGTCGGCATAGGCCGGGTGCGGGCTGCGGGCGTAGGGCAGGCCGAAAACCCAGTCCATCTCGGCCGTGGTCAGCGGAATGGGAGGCGGGTTCATCCACACATCGCGGGCTGTAGTCCCCTCACCATGGGCCTGTACCAGAGCGCGGGCATTGCCAGGGTTGGTTTCCAGATGCAGCACGCGATTGGCGTGGGCGTAGAGAATCGGGTCGCTTTTGACCTCTTCGTAGCTAGGCAGGCGCAGCACGGTATGGTCGCGCGGAGGCAGCTTGGATTTGCTACGCAGAGAAAGATTGGGCACGAACTGAATCGGCTGGGCCGCAATCGGCTGAACATTGGCCACCGAATTCGCATCTTTTAGGCCGCTAGCGCAGGCTGCACCTGTGCTATCAGCTCCTGAATTTGCAGTCCCCTGTTTTTCAGCATCTTCCTTGGAGCAGCTCTGGCCCTGAGCCTCGGCCTGCTCGCTGGTCGTCATATAGGGGTTGATATGGGGCTCGACCTCGCCGGGCTCATCCACCGTGGTGGAGTCGACCTCGAACCACCCCTCTTCCGACGCACGACGGAAAAACGAGGTGCCGCGCACATCGGTGATTTTCTCCACCGGCTCGCGCGCCGCGATGCGGTGCGCCACTTCGACCAGGGCGCGTTCGGCATTGCCGTAGAGCAAGATGTCGCACTTGCTGTCCACCACAATGGAGCGACGCACCTTGTCGCTCCAGTAGTCGTAGTGAGCAATACGGCGCAGCGAGCCTTCGATGCCGCCGAGCACGATGGGCACATCTTTGTAGGCCTCGCGGCAGCGCTGGCAGTAGACAATGGCCGCGCGATCGGGGCGCTTGCCGGCCACATCGCCAGGGGTGTAGGCGTCGTCGGAGCGGATTTTGCGATCAGCCGTGTAGCGGTTGATCATCGAGTCCATATTGCCGGCCGTCACACCCCAGAACAGATTGGGCTTGCCTAAAGCCTTGAAGGCCTCGGCGCTGGTCCAGTCGGGCTGGGCGATGATGCCCACGCGAAAGCCCTGGGCCTCCAGCACACGGCCGATCACGGCCATGCCGAAGCTCGGGTGGTCCACATAGGCATCGCCTGTCACCAGAATGATGTCGCAGCTGTCCCAGCCCAGCTGATCCATCTCCGCACGACTCATGGGCAGGAACGGCGCCGGGCCAAAACGCTTGGCCCAGTACGGCTTGTAGCTGGTCAGCGGCTTGGCATCGCGATGAAAAAAGGAAACATCAACCGGGGCGTTCATGTGGATGGGCTTTATATGGCCTCATGGCCTATGCGGGGGAAAGAACCGGGCAGTGTACTTTTGTGTTCTCGGCCTTGCTGGCACAAGGTCTTGTCAATACCTGCTGAAAAACCGAAATTCATAGCATCTACCGCACACACTCATTGAACATCAGGCTTCAAACAAGAGAAAAATCTTTATAGACGTGCGTGAAACGCTTTGCTTTTCATAGCAAAAATGGCTAGAAAACCAGGATTTCAGTCTTTTCCCGAGTCTATGACTGCACCGGAGACGGGATCCACCCTGACCTTCATTACAACCTGATCAGCCTGCAGCAACTTGATCTGGTACCGGGCCTTGCCCCAATCTGGATCCAGCCTGGCTTCAAGTGGCATGCCAGGCTGATCTGAGCTTTCTCCATCGCCCGCTGTATACCAATCTGCACACCTGCGGTGATGATCAGCCATTGAGATGCCGATTTGGCCTGCGCCAGCGCAGCTCCAAGGCTGAGCGCTGCCGATAGAACAAGGGCACCCGGAGCCGCAACACGCTTCATCCAAACATCAGTCTTCACCACTCGCCCACACTGCGAATCCGGTGCAAAAGATCCCACTCATCCTCTGCACCTGATGCCTGCTCGGATGCTGAGGACTGCTCCTGCTCCAGCGGTGGCGGCGAGAAATGCTGGTGGCCAAAAGTGTGCTCATTCGAAACCGGAACGGGAGGGGTAGACATGCTCATGATCGGCTCCTTTCCCGCCAGCTTACGTAGCTCTTGCCTCACTGTCTGTAGGAATCACCTGTCTGTCCTTGGCAATACCACCACTCATACCCTCATCAAGCGCCGCAAACCCGAGGCTGAACAGCTCTTATCTCGGCAGTGCCAAAGCGATCCGGCTTTGCGGTTATGCTGCCGCCCTCTATGCCACAGACTCTCCGCACCCCTGCTCATAGTGAACTGATCATCAAGAAGAGCCGCTTCATCGGCTGCGTGCAACCCATGACCGACCGCACCAGCGCTCAGGCAGTGGTCGATGCTCTCTGGCGCGAACACCCTGGCGCCGCCCATGTCTGCTGGGCCTTGTTGGCAGGCGGTCAGTCTGCGGCAGTGGATGATGGGGAGCCCAGCGGCACCGCGGGCCGCCCCATGCTTGATGTGCTGCGGCATCAGGATCTGGAGGGCGTGCTGGCGACAGTCGTGCGCTATTTTGGAGGCGTCAAGCTTGGTGCTGGTGGACTGGTACGCGCGTATACAGACTCTGTGGCACAGGCATTGCTGCAAGCCGAGAAAGTCGCCATCCAACGCATGCAGACCTTGCACTGTACCGCGTCCTACGCGCTGGAGGGCGTTGTCAGACGTATGAGCGAGGCCGCAGGCGTGCAATTGCTGGAGGTTGAACATGCAAGCCTGGTCACCTTCAAGCTGCAATTGCCAGAAGCTGCCGTAGATACGTTCATCCACGCACTCAACGAAAGTGGCCAGGGTCGTATTGGCTGGCTCAGACCTGATTGAGGATTGGTCGGCCCAGGACAAATACATCAACTGGCTGTGCCGCTCCGACCTCCATCAGAGCAGCACAGCGCTTTCTAGCTAATCCGGCACTGACAGATAAAAAAATGCCCGCACAAGGCGGGCAAGTTCCGGGGGCGTATCAAAGTAGTCGCACAGCGTTGACAGTCAATGCATTTGAATACTTGGCGATGGCTTTGCTTCCTCACCCAATTGCCGCTTATTGCACTTGCACTGTTGCTGACCAAAGTTTGGACTCTTGATAGGTTGCCCCATCTGCAGCGGCCAATACAGACTGCGAAACTGCTTTTCTATCAAAGGATGGCACTCTTCACAATCTGCTCCAGCCGCTCTATCTCTCTTTATCGAGTTCGCTCCAGCTTCCGGCCCTGGGCCTAGAGCTACTACCACCACTTCGGGCTGTGTTGCATGGCTTGCTCCTTTGCTTGACGCCTGCGATGAGCCCAGGATGAACCTTTATGAGAAACCACATTGTAGGAATTCATTGACCAAGCCTGTCTTTTGTAATAAGGCTCATCAATGAACGCCTGCATGATTGGCATTCACCAACCCATCTAAGCAACAGACCCAGGTTGATTCCTTAAGAGGTGAGCGATGAAAAGCCAGAACCTTAAATCTGTGAATACCCCTGATACGCCTCCAGCCGACGACCCCAACCGCCCCGCTGGCGCGCCATTCAAGCCTAAACCCACTGACCCATTGCCCGACGTCCCACCAGTCAAATTGCCCCCGGAGCCCGCAATCCGCTCAAATACGGCGAAGACTCTATCCGCCGCTTGGCGGCAAGCCAAACATACACCGACGCAACCATCACAGGTATTACTTACATTTCTGTCAACCAACTGACATAGTCGATCGTTAAAAACTACATATACCAACTTCTATTCACCACCTCCAAGGAGTAGCCATGACCTACCTATACGCCGCCTATCCAGAAATCAAAGCGACGAATCAGGAGGCCATGATGCCAATGCCTGTTCCACGCTCTCCGGAAGAGGTGCTGAGCATGCTGTCGCAGAATCCTCCTCCAGCCGGTGAATACAGCGTCGACGCATTCTGAGTCACTGCCATCCATTCAACCACGCCACCTTAGGGTGGCTTTTTACTTTTTCAACCAAACCCAGGGCATAAAAATGCAGTTGCGATGACTGCGGCCATCAAGCATATCGATACCGTCACGTCGATATCCTCACTCCGCCTGACACTTGCTTTGTACTTGGTCGACAATTGGTTGTTACCTGTTGTACTGGCTTAGTGGAATATTGATGCGCAGACTTCGTCACCTTACCAATCGCCATCGCGCTACCTCCACCAACCTCGCGCTGGGCCTGCTACTTGCCTTCAATGCCGGAGCAGTCAATGCAGGCGGCTTTCTCGTACTGCGCATGTATACCTCTCACATGTCTGGTTTTGCATCGCAATTAGCCGACAGCTTGGTCATGAGCAGCGGCACACTGCTGCTCAATGCGCTTGGAGCCATTCTGGCGTTCACAGCGGGTGCCGCTTTGTGTGCGGTACTGGTGAACTGGGCTCGCCAGAAGGGTCTGTACAGCGTCTATGCCTTGCCACTCATGCTGGAGGCATTGATGATGTTCCCCTTCGGTCTGATGGGCGCGGTCACGTTGAACTGGAATACGCCATTCGCGGTCCCGCTGACTGTGCTGCTGCTGTCATTCATGATGGGTTTACAAAATGCAGTCGGCTCAAAAACATCTGGTGGCAGCATCAGAACAACCCACATGACGGGTAACTTCACTGATCTGGGAATGGAGCTGGGAAAGCTGTTTTTCTGGCGAAGCCAAGCCCATGCGCAAAAGCCCCAATCCAGACATGTTCTGCACAACTGGGCCCGCATGCGTACATCAGCTGGCTTGATTGCAATGTTTGTTCTGGGCGGCATTGCCGGGGCCTTGGGCTTCAAGCTCCTCGGATTTGTATGTGTTGTGCCGTTGGCTGCCTTGTTGCTTGCACTCTCTGTTCCACCATTTATAAGAGACGCAACAAAGGTCAATATGACGTTGAGCCAGTTCTACAAAAAGGCGAACTGATAGAGACATCAGCCGACATTTCAAAAAGCCCCCGGAGGAACCTCATCGACACCACGAGCCCCGGCAACGATCAGGGCAAGCAGGATCAGACCTTGGCCAATGATCGCCATTCCTGCGTCGTATCAGCCATCACAATCATTGCCATATCGACATTCCTGATCACACCCAGTCCAGCAAGATTTCAAGCTATCCGCCTCAAACTCGGGCCCGTATGACATAGATCAGACACTATGCACTGCAATAACTTGTGAAGTTATGCACCAAGATGTATGAATGGTGACTATAAGTTGTCGATTTGCACTCGAGGAACAGACAACGCTGCTCCGTTTCGGTCTTTGATCGAGGAGGCTATGGTCAGATGTTCGGGAATAACGACTTCATCCTGGTTATTACGCCATCGCTGGCAATGCTGGTCCTTGCCCTACTGTTGCTCATAGCATGGCTGATCCAACGTTCCCAGCGCTTTCTGCTATGGCAAGCTTGTGCATATTCACTGGCAGCTCTGCCACTTGGCCTTCAAAGCCTGTTGCCTTTGGACGAGCTCAATCGCTATGCCCTGCTCATCGGCGGCTTCTATCTTCTTGGTGCCTGGTGTCTTGCCAAAAGTTGGGCTGAAAGATGGCGTGTATCGACTCAACCGCATATCACTCTATTTATTGCCATAGCCACCCTGGCTGCGCTGTATTACTTCAGCCGTATCGAGCCGAGCGCCTGGGCGCGAGTGAGCTCTTTCAGTTTCGGCTCAGGCCTTATTTTGGTTTTACCTATTCTGGAGACCCGTTTCCAAAAGACTTTATTTGATTGGCTAGACAAATCATTACTCTGGCTGAGCATCGTTTTCACGGCCTACACCTTCACACGACCTGTTTTGATTTGGCTCTTGGGATACTCTGATCTCCGGTCGCTTCCCAGTTCGTCTTACTGGCTCTTGACTCTGATGAGTATCCTCGGTTTCTCGCTGCTCTTCACCGTGGTGATGTCTGCCATTGCCGTCCAGGACACCGTTCGCAAGCTGAAGGACGAGCGCGACCATGACCCCTTGACAAAAATACTGAATCGTCGATCTTTTCAGGAACGCGCCCAAAAGCATCTTGTTGACTTGAGGCTGTATCCAATGGCGGTGCTGGCCTGCGATATAGATCACTTCAAACGCATCAACGATACCTGGGGACACGAGCGTGGCGACCAAGTTCTGCAACTTGTTTCCGCGATTCTGCAAAGCAATTTGCGACAGCACGATCTGGTCGCTCGATTCGGCGGTGAAGAGTTTGTCATTCTGTTGGCTGGCATCACGCTGCGAGACGCAGAACTCATAGCACAGCGCATCCAGTGCGGCCTGAGATCCCAAAATACAGTTCTTCCAGCCGGCTCAAAATTGACCATGAGCTTTGGCATTTCACCGATCATCAAGTCATGCCAGCTTGAGCATGCCTTGAAAGAGGCTGATCAACTTCTTTACCAAGCAAAAAATGCGGGACGTGATCGTGTGCATGTATCGGGAGTGACTTACCCAGATATCTTTATCGAGAGTACCCCATCCGAGGCTACGGCCTGAGCTGAGCTGGATAAAGCATTTCCAGCGCTCACGACATCGTCCTCAAAATTCGACGAAGTGCAGGCCTATACGGCATCACCAAGGAGCAATCACACTGGCTGCTTTCGAGCGTGACTTTCTTTTGCGTCTCTGCAGCTGACACGGTGTATTCCGCAGCTGGGCAGGAGCCGCTTGAGGGGGGCGGACTGGCAGCTGGAAGAGGCAGAAATAAAGGCCGAGTCGGTTGAGGGAACACACGCCTTGATAGCAGGGGCCTTGGTATCACTAAAAAGCAGGCCATACTCCCAATTCAGCACTTGCATTATTGAAACTCTGAAGCCCAGCAATGTCGAAGAGCTTCAACTGAGAATACTGAAAGCTTGGCTGCTGCTGCTCTTGTCTCGAAGCAGCCATTGAGCATGGAGTCTTGACTCGGTTGCCGTTCCATGGCCTGCACTCTGTCAAGCCGAGAGGCTGATTCGCTCCTGGATCAAATCCACGAAGGCTCGTACCTTTGCGGGCCGGAATCGTGCAGTTGGAAACACGGCATGGATCCCCCCAGAAGGCAGCCCCCACTTTGGCAGTACCTGTATCAACGTGCCACTCTTCAAATCATCGGCAACGGCAAAGTCAGGCAATACCGACAAGCCGGCTCCTTGGCGCACGGCTTCGCGTACGCCCAATGTCGCATCTAGCGAGATCACCGGATGCACTGTCACGTGCTGAGGCTCAAGCTCTCCGCGTGAGAAGCTCCAGTTGCATGGATCTCGCAAAGCAGTGTTCGCCACAAAAGGCAACTCGCTGATGTACTGCGGCTGTTCAAGTTGCACAACTTGTCGGCTCAATGAGGGTGCGGCGACCAGCAATTGCCTGAAGGTCCCGATCTGGCGGGTCTGAACGTTCAGCTCAGAAAGCCAGCCAACGCGGATGGCCAGCTCCACCTGCCCCGACATCAGATCAAGCGACTGGTCGCTAAACACAGCGTCCACCTTGCATTGAGGATAGCGCCTAGTGAATTCGGTGATGGCGGGCACCACCGCCGTAATACCGTAGTCTAGAGGTGCGGTCAAACGCAGCGTTCCCGAAGGCTCTGAGGCCACTTCCCCTAGCTCATGGAATGCATCGCCAGCCTCCTTGAGTATGGAGGCACAGCGCTGATAAAAGATTCGGCCCGCATCGGTGGGAGCGACTTTACGGGTCGTGCGAGTCAACAGCGTCGTATGGAACTCGCGCTCCAGCCTGGCGACCTGCTGGCTGACCACGGCCTTGGTGATTCCCAGCCGATCTGCGGCAGCCGTAAAGCTACCGGTCTCCACAACGGCAGCAAAGTAGGCCAGGCGCTTGAGATTGGCAAGCTTGCCTGCAACGGATTCTTCTGTATTGTTTGCTATTGGCATACGGTTTATCTATCCGATCAGTATTTTTCTGTCAATGCTTTGTTCTTACGATCACGGTATTCAAGCCACGGAGCCCTTTGTGACCAAGACCCTGCATTACATATTCGACCCTCTGTGTGGCTGGTGCTACGGTGCCGCCGCAGCGGTGGCGGCTCTGGGAAAAACGCCTGAATTCAAACTGCGCCTGCTGCCCAGCGGTCACTTCGCCGACGCGAGCGCACGCCCCATGGATGACGACTTTGCGGCCTATGCCTGGAGCAACGACCAGCGCATAGAGCGCCTGACGGGCCAGCGCTTCAGCGAGCTTTACCGCACCCATGTACTGTCAGATCGACAACAGATTTTCGATAGCGGCCCTGCTACCCTGGCTCTGACTGCAGTCAGTCTTACCACCCCTGAGCGTGAGCTTGACGCGCTTGAAGCCATTCAGCATGCCCGTTACCTCAACGGCGAAGACATCACCCGGCTGGACCAGTTGGCGGTCGTATTACAGGCCCAGGGACTGGAGCATGCGGCTGTATGCCTGCTTCGATCTGATAGTGAACTGCTGGCGGCCAATCGCGCCCGCATCACCGGTACGCAGACCTTGTTGGGCCAATTCGGCGCGCGCGGCGTTCCAAGCTTCATCTTGGAAACCCATGGCCAGCGCCAGTTGCTGAACTCCAGTGCTGCTTACGCCAATCCGCAAGCCTTTGCCGAACAAATCGCCAAGGCCTGAGGCCTTCGCTTTTCAACCCCGCCATTTCGAAATTCACCGGAGAACCATCATGATGAATCGCCGAGACTTTGTTCAAACTGCCGCAACTGCTGGCATCACCACGGCCCTTGCTGGTTGCGCAGCCCCTGTGACCAGCACTTCCCAGCTGCAATGGAAGCACTTTCCCACAGACGACAAAGGCTTCTTCCGTACGCCCGTACTGCTCTCCGGTGATAAAGAGGCCATCCTCATCGACGGTGGCTTCTCCCTTTCTGATGGCCGCGCCGTGGCCAAAGCCATCAAGGCCTCGGGCAAGCAACTCAGCACCATCTACGTCAGCCAGAGTGACCCGGACTATTACTTTAGCCTGGGCCCGATCAAAGCCGCCTTTCCCACTGCCAGGGTGATCGCCGCTTCAGACACCATTGCCGCCATCCGCGCCAACGTGCAAAAGAAGATTGACACCTGGGCGCCCCAGCTCAAGGAGAACGGTCCGCAGAAGCTCGCGGACATCGTCTTTCCTGAAGCCTATGACGGCCCTGCACTGATGCTGGAGGGCAACACCGTCGAAATCGTCAAGACACAAGGACTGGAAAACCGCCGCTACCTGTGGGTTCCCTCGCTGAATGCGGTCTTCGGTGGCGTGCTGATCTTCTCGGGTCTGCACGTGTGGACGGCCGATACCCCGACACCGGCCTCTCGCGCTGCCTGGGTCAGAAATCTGGAAGCCATCGTTGCGCGCAAACCGGCCGTGGTCGTACCGGGCCACCTGGGCGCTCATGGGGCGCTGGACATTTCAGCCGTGAACTACACCCGCGAATACCTGCTGGCCTTTGAGGAGGAACTGGCCAAGGCAACCAACAGTGATGCGCTGATCGCTGCTATGAACAAGCGCTACCCTGATGTCGGCCTGGCCGCTGCGCTGCAGATAGGCGCCAAGGTAACCAAAGGTGAGATGAAATGGGGCTGAGGCTCTGGACGCACTCAATGACCACCAACCTGGACATCATCCGCGCGACCTACGAAGGTTCGTCCGAAGAGAATGGCAAGAACCTGCTGACAGCACTGGCGGCCGACGCCCGGTGGACGGAGGCCGCCGGATTTCCCTATGCCGGAACCTACGTCGGTCCGCAGCAGATCGTAACAGGGGTATTCCATCGGCTTGCAACAGAGTGGGACAACTACAACGCCAAGGTCCACACCTATCTGGCCGATGGCGATCGTGTCGCCGCCTTCGGCGTCTACTCGGGCACCTACCGCAGCACGGGCAAGCATATGACCGCAACCTTCGTGCACCTTTACAGGTTAAGCGGCGGCAAGATCATGAGCATGGAACAGTATGTGGACAGCCATTTAGTGCAGCAAGCACTATTGCCCTGAACTAAACCTGAACACCGGGCCATGAACGATACCAATAGAGAGATCCGCGAAATCCTCATGCTGATGCGGACCGGCCACTGGAACGCAGCACACGACAGTGTGCAGCACCACGAAGGCCTGCTCGCGGCTTGGCTGCATGGACTTTTGCATCTACAGGAAGGCGATCTGGAGGACGCCGAAAACTGGTACGAGCGCGCCGGCCTGCGCTTCAGGCAGCGCGGTACGCTTGATCAGGAGTTGACCCGGTTCGAGACAGCACTGGACGCTCAGTCCAGTTCGTGATCCGCTGCCCATGGTTTAACCCCTTGCAGGCATGCCATTTGTCTGCCAAGGGGAACTGGCTTCTGGAAATTTTTGTGGAACCAGGCTCTTGGACACTAACTTGTATGCCACACAGGCCGTCATCTTGATGAATCGCGCCTCCTAGCAAGTATTCACGAGAGCGGCATCGGCTTGAACGATGAGTTATCCGACACGGCTTAGAACATGCCCAATTTGTTGGGAGAATCCTTCGGTATTTGCTGGCCGACATCCCACATTTCAATGATCTTGCCATTTTCAAATCTCAGGATATGGATGACTGCCATATCCATATCAACTTTTTCACGCCGCAGATGTGAATAGACTGCAACCCGGTCATCAGATTCGATGATTTGTTTGACCGTAAACGATTTGTTAGGCTCAGATTCAGCACTTTGCTCCATTCCCAGAAGCAGGGATTCCCGGTCATCAGGGAAATACGCGTTGTGGTGCCTGAAATTATTCGACACGTATTGGTCGTAAGCTGTTCTTACCTGGCCAGTTGCACACATGTTCAGGAAGTCTGTAGCGATGGCTGTCTTGTTCCGAGTTGTCATGATCGTACTCCGTGTAAGTGAACGTTCGACATAAGTGGCCTGCGAGCGCGTTTGATACTTGAGTTCTGGACTGCCCCTAGCATTTGAGCCCGCACGGACTTGAGGCTGGGAGTTGTCTACTGGAGCGAGGGTAGTCCACTCCTTATGAGACGTGAAGCTTTGATTGCTAACGACACCTAGTAGTGACACCAGTCCAAAAAATTTGCTTCGCTACAAGTGAATCGCCCCGGCTTTTGAACTGCGCCCAACCATTGCATCGACTTCATTGCCCTCTCATTTACTTTTTTGAAATATTCAGAGAGGGAACTACAACTTTCAGGACGAGTGAGGACAACCACTGAAATCAGGTATTTCTCGAAGCCAGAAGGGCTGAGGAATCGTGATCCATCACGCCGGTACTTTCCGGGCTCGGACCTGCGCCAGAAAGGCCGAAGCAGCAGAACTACCGACGCCCTGCCGCTCTTGCAATGCTGCCTATGCGGCAGTGAACTCATTGTTGGAGATGGAGCCCGTCGCTTGCACTTTCTAAGCTGCCCACTCGGCAGTGAACCCTTCAAGCAACGGCTGCTGACGCGGATCAAGTCCAGCCCAGCCTTTCCACTGCCAGCAGATTTCCACAAGGCTCAGCCCAGGATAGAACCGCCCGCGGACCCAGCCGTTTTGACCTGAATCTGCCCAATATTTCAGTGCATTGATGCTGCGTTTTGTCAGCAATATCCAGAGTTCCGCCTCAAACGTAAACCAAATGCTACGTAATGGCAGTCAACTCACACAATTCAGCGTTGCGCCGCGTTTTCCTACAAAAGGGTTTTCCATGAGTGGGGGACCATGAACCCACAGCAAGCCAGCCCGGTTTGCTGATCACCAACCTGAAGGAGTGAAGGAAATGACGCAGCAACCTAACCAGCAGCACAGCTCTAACCAACAGGACAAGCAGCAGCAACAGCAACAAAGCCCCGGCCAACGCCAGCCAGGCCAGCAAACCAGCCAGTCCGGTCAGCAGCAACAGCAAAACCCCAACCAGCAAAAAAGCCCTGGGCACCAGCAACCAGGGCAGCAGCAAAAAATGCCTCAACGTTAAAGGTGCCCGTCACAGCGTCGGCCCACGCTGGCTGCGCTGCACTGAACCACGCAAAGAAAGGAGCAGGCATGCAAACAGCTTCACCTGTCATCTCATCCGATCGTGTCAATGGCACCAAGGTCTACAACCCCAAGGGCGACAAGCTGGGGTCAATCAACTCACTGATGATCGACAAGATCACCGGCAAGGTTCGATATGCGGTCATGGAATTTGGCGGCTTTCTCGGCATCGGAACCGACCTCTATCCCTTTCCCTGGCACAGCCTTAAATATGACCCGGGGTTAGGCGGTTACGTGGTCTCCGTCACCAAGGAGCAGCTGGAAAGTGCCCCGCACTATGAAGGCGGCTCGCTGCCCGATTACACCGACGACTACGGTCGCCGCGTCTACGGACACTACGACATCCCCTATATCTAAGCCCGGTCCAGCCCCTGTATCAAAGGATCGATCGGTTCAGCCAGTCGATCCTCTTTCGAAGACAAACCACCTCAAACCGGACAAGCTCCGGCACGGAGATTTTCAAATGCAGATCGCGGCCAGGCGGGCCTGAAGCGCAGCCTCTCCCCGCAGGTTCAAGCGGGGCCATCTGGTGTGTCTGTATGAATGCCGTCTTGCTCTGCAACCTGCCCCGCACTCACAGCACGAACGCTGCCTGCGAGCTGCCAGACAAGCTTTCATCGGCCAGACCAGATAGCGAACCAGCCCAACCATCTTTGCCGAGCCTGAGGCCCATCCCTCCCTCAATTCCCCAGGCACGCCGCAAGGCATCGGCCTTTGCCCCACAAGCCCACCCGCCAACGCCGGTGGGCTTCTTCTTTGCCGCCTCTCCCTGTGCGGCGACGCAACACATGACACCCACCGCAGTTGACGCGTTGTACAGGTCAAATCTAAAATACTGTATATATTTACAGCACTGATGAAAATAACAGTAAAATTCAGCAAGCAGGTTGCAACAGACCTGTGCCCATACCCGCAGGGCAGAAGCGGGGCCATCAAGAAAGAGTGCAAGCCGGGTGTGGACCTTGGCAATGCAATGCCGCCACCGACAGACCGCAAGCCGCGGCCTGCACTCTTCCTTGATGGCGCTGCCGCACAGCAGCCCAGACTTTCCCCGCCAGAGCGCGAAGCGCATTCACTCCGCTCCCTTCGTTGGTTTCGCCTGCTCGCAAGAGCACTGGCCCTTTTTATTCGCCCCCGCCCGTCCAGCGGGCCTGCCTCTCGCCTCAAGGAGATTTCATGCTGTACAGCACCGTTCCTCAACCCGTTGATGAAGACATCGTGCAGCGCCTGCGCGAGAAGGGAGGCCTGTGAAATGGCCACACATCCCCACCGTCGCGATCGCGTTGCTTCTCGCTGCGCCCCGGCCTTGGAACAAAGCTACTGATCGCCGCGCAATGGGGCCTCACCCTCCTCGGCATCTTCTGCCTTATCGGCGTGGCCGTCGTCATTGCCAGCACGCCCGAAGCCTGGCCGCTTTGAGCGCTCGACCTCATCAAACTTAATAGCTGCATGCGCTTGACTGAAAATCGCCAGACCGGAGAAACATCATGGAAAAGATCATCGAATCCCTGATCCTCGTCGCCGCCATCTTCATGGGCGTGCTGTGGCTGGCCACGCCCAGCGCCCAGGCGGACGAACCCACCACCATCACCAAGTCCGTGCGTGACGAATTCGCCTGCCCCGGCATGCACGCCGAATGGCTGGACGCCCATACCGTGCAATGCCTGCGCGAAAAGCCCTGAGCCACCGCTACACCCCCCCATGGACAGCCCATGCACCCCATCGACGCCGTGCGGCAAGAGCTGCAGCACCGCGACCGGCAGCGCAGCCGCCTGCTTCGTGCTATGGAAAGCAAAGCAGCTACCGTCAGCCCAGCAATGCTATCGGCATCAAACTACTTTCAAATACAGATAGAGCAATCGCAACGCGCTCACAAATTCGAGATCAAACACCACCAAAACAAAGCCCGCAAGGTTTCAGACCCTGCGGGCTTTGTTATTGCCAATGACAGGAAGCATGCATGCGTCATACCGAAACGCTTTTCCTCGGCCGGCCCCCGCCGCAGGCCAGCACGGCGCTTTGCGCAGTTGCTGCTGGACCGCCTGGGACCGCCTGGGACCGCACCACATCGAGCCATGGGGCACCATCCGGACGGGCGTGGCCGCACAGTGCTTCTGGCAAATACATCATGCCGCGCTGGTGCCCGGCGCCGCCTTGGTCGTGGAACTAGAGCGCGCCCGCATCCACACGCTGGCCTGCCGCCCGCCACGCAGCGAGGTGCATGCCCGCGTCATTCACTGCGCACTGGTGCCAGCGCGCAGCCAGGAGCCAGCTGGCGCTTCAACACGGCATGCGCACCCAAAGCACGCGATGTGATCGGCCCAATCGATCGAACAGCCCCGAGCCCCGCCACTGTGCGGGGCTCTTCATTTTTGGAGGTATGACATGGATATTTTTCAAATCCGCCTACCAGGGAGAGCGCATTCGCCGTACTCTTCTGCTGTAAGGCAAGGCTATTCCACCAACGCCTGCCAGCATCAAATTGCACACAGGCTTCTTGCCGAGATCGGGCTCAAGATCCGCATGGGCAGCTTTGTCATGCGCGAGTACTTTCCGG
The DNA here is from genome assembly GCA_031277805.1 of Comamonas sp. Lineage (GTDB taxonomy): Bacteria > Pseudomonadota > Gammaproteobacteria > Burkholderiales > Burkholderiaceae_C > Comamonas. The sequence goes on from JAITLR010000019.1 coordinate 216,610, forward strand.
AAGGCGGCACCGTGGCCCATCAGTTGGACCACTGACTGTCGGTGAAGGTGGCAGAGAATTCGACGCAGGCGGGCTACCTTAGCGCGGTCAAATTCTGGAATCCATTCATTGGCGAAAAACTAGGCCGTGCCCAAGGATTCACAAACAATCTTCGCCGCCCCGACACATGAAGAGCCCTGGGCAGACGACAAGCGGTTTCGCAACCCCTTCTGGGTGCCCATGCTCAAGGCACTGGGCATTCGTTACCGGCCGCCCAACCATATGCGCCACACCTATGCGACGATGCTGCTCATGGCAGGAGCGACGCCAGCCTATGCGGCCAAGCAGATGGGGCATTCGGTGGAGATGTTTTTGAACGTCTATTCCAAGTGGCTGGACGACGGTCAGGGGGATATCGAGCAGGCGAAGCTGGAGTCCTTTATCGGACAAAACTCCCCAGGGACCACCAAAAAAAACAAAGATCACATAAGTCTTTGTTTTAAATGAAGAAAGCTGGAGCGGGCGATGGGAATCGAACCCACGTTATTTGCTTGGGAAGCAAGAGTCCTACCATTGAACGACGCCCGCATGCCTCTCAGGCCTTGCGCCTGAAGCTGCACTCGCAACGGCTAGCTTGCGAGAGTGGGAGGATCGTACCTCAAAGCTTGTTGGGTTCTAAGAAAAATCACTCGGCTCATGCAATTTTTTGCCCGGAATTTCCCTTGAATGCAGCAAGTGGTATCAAGCCTTGCCAAGCTTTATTAGGGACACTCCAGGTGCAACAGCTGTGCCACAAATCACGCGGCTAAAATTGTGCAGGATCAAACAGTCTGCACATTGGTTGCTGCAAGTGCCAGACGCTTGCGGATGGCAGCCCACTCTCATGCAGGTTTTGCCCGTCCTGCCCAGGACAGCGATCCCCCAATACTCCTGTAGTCCGAACCCAATCCAGGCCACACCTGTTGAACCATGCCGATCTGCTTTTGCGATATTGCCTTGCCTGCTTCCTGCCTGCGCTCTAACGGTGCACTGACAGTCACGCAAGCGGCGGAAGGCCTGGAGCACCTATGAGCAGCCAGCAGTTGTATGACCTGGCTCCGGCGTTGGAGCTGATGGCTTTTGGCCTGCTGCTGGCCTTGGGTCCACTGTGCTGGGTCTGGTGGCGCAATCGCGGCAGCGGCCCGAGCCGACGTCTTCAGGCCCTGTGCGTTCTGACACTGTTTCTGACCTTTGATCTGGTGCTTTTTGGCGCCTTCACTCGACTGACGGATTCGGGTCTGGGTTGTCCCGACTGGCCCGGTTGCTATGGTACTTTCAGCCCATTGGCGGCTCACTCGCAGATTTCAGAGGCCCAGGCTGCCATGCCCACAGGCCCTGTCACCCATGGCAAGGCCTGGGTAGAGATGATTCACCGCTATCTGGCGACCACGGTAGGCGTGCTCATCATTGCCATGACCGTCATGTCCTGGAAACAAGCAATGACTGCGCGCCGTGCAGGCAAGCCCGAACAAGCCCGAGGGGCATTGAGCCCCTGGTGGCCCACCTTGACACTGGTCTGGGTCTGTCTTCAGGGAGCCCTCGGTGCCTGGACCGTGACCTGGAAGCTTTTCCCGGCCATCGTCACCTTGCACCTGCTTGGAGGCACAGGTCTGCTGGCCTTGCTGGCCATTCCTGCCTCTGCCATGAGCCTGAAACAGGCTGCCCAGTCTCCTGCGTTGATCAGCCAAGGACTGCGCACTGCTTTGTGGCTTTGCCTGGCTTTGCTGGTACTGCAGGTCAGCCTGGGCGGCTGGGTCAGCACCAATTACGCGGTGCTCGCCTGCACCACTTTTCCGACTTGCCAGGGAAGCTGGTGGCCAGCCATGGATTTTGCTCAAGCTCTGCAGATCTGGCGTCCCTTGGGTCTGCTGGCCGATGGCAGCCACATCAGCTTTGAAGCGTTGACTGCCATCCATTACACGCACCGCCTGATGGCCTACGTGGTGGTTCTGGCCCTGGCTGGCCTCTGGGCAGCCATGCGTCATGCGCCTGCCATCGCCAAACAGCGCCGCATGCTGGGCTTTTTTGCGGTGCTGCAAGTTTTGACGGGTCTGTCCAATGTGGTATTGGACTGGCCTTTGGTCGCGGCCGTGCTTCACACCGGTGGAGCTGCGGCCCTGGTAACGATTGTGGTCTGGAGTCTGGCCGTGACACGTTCCGATGTCACCAGCCGCCCCTGCCAGGAAACAGCGCTCCGCCCCTCCTGAGGCGCCGCGCACAAAGAGTGATTGCATGAGTCAAAGTGAAACCCTGTTGGATAGTTCCTCTCGACTGAGCCAGTACTACGCGCTGACCAAGCCCCGGGTGGTTCAGCTCATTGTGTTCTGTGCGCTGATCGGCATGGTGCTGGCCGTTCCTGGCTGGCCCACGGCCTCGCAGTGGGTACATATGGGCGTGGCCTGTGCAGGCATCTGGCTGGTGGCTGCCGCCGCTGCCGCCTTCAACTGTCTGGTCGAGCGGCATATCGACGCCAAGATGAAACGCACGTCCTGGCGCCCCACGGCACGCGGCGAGCTTTCCAGCCAGCAGGCGCTGGCCTTCTCGGCCATTCTTTGCATGATTGGCGCGACGATTTTGCTGCTCTGGACCAACGCGCTGACCATGTGGCTGACACTGGCCACCTTTGTCGGCTACGCAGTGATCTATACCGTGGTGCTCAAGCCAGCCACGCCGCAAAACATCGTGATTGGCGGCGCATCGGGTGCCATGCCGCCCGTGCTGGGCTGGGCAGCCATGACAGGCAATGTCGGGCCCGAGGCGCTGATCCTGTTTCTCATCATCTTCCTCTGGACCCCTCCCCATTTCTGGGCATTGGCACTGTATCGCGTCGAGGATTACCGCCAGTCCGGTCTGCCCATGCTGCCCGTGACCCATGGCAGCGAATACACGCGCCTGCAGATTCTGCTCTACACCCTGGTGTTGTTCGCCGCCGGCCTGCTGCCTTTCATGTACGGCATGAGCAGCTGGCTCTACTTGTTTGCCGCCGTGGTTCTGGGCGCTGGATTTGTTAGCTATGCAATTGCGCTGTACCGCAACTATTCGGATGCGCTATCGCGCAAGACCTTCCGCTTCTCCCTGGTGCACCTGAGCCTGCTGTTCCTGGCTTTGCTCATTGATCACTATCTGTTCATGGCCTGATCGCCGCCCTGCTGTTCGACAACGAACCTTGAACAATGAAAGCCCGGCAGTGCCGGGCTTTTTTATGTATCAGACATTATCAAAAAGTGAGCTGCCAGCGCTTTACAAACAAGCGTTACAAGCCAGAATCCCCAATATTCAGACATCAAAAAGGCCAGCCTTTTGAGAGGCTGGCCTTGGCTCCGGCTCCGGCTTGGGTGCAAGTCTTTTACAGGCCCTTGAGTACCTTGCCGTTGACTTCCTTGCCGTACAAGGTGAACTTGCCAGCGTGGTACTTGTCGGCGGTTGCCTTCAGGTCACCATTGAAGCGAGGGTCCTGGCCGCGCTCCTGACTGTTGATGAAGGTCGCCACATCCCAGGCTTCCTGGTCTGTCAAAGTGGCATTGCCGTAGGGCATGTTGTTCTTGATGAAGTTGGCCGCCTTGTCGATCTCGTGCATGCCGGCGCCCCAGTTGTAGGAGTCCTTGCCCCACAGAGGCGGGAACACGGCGATATCGCCGACAAACTGCCCCTTGCCGTCACCGCTGTGGCACAGCGCGCACTTGGCTTCATACACCTTGGCACCAGCCTCGTAGGTAGGCGTCTGCTCGGGCTCACCCGCTTTCTTGAAGCCTGCGCCGGGCAGCTTCTCACCCGTGGGGGCCTTCTTCGCCATCCAGTAGGCATAGGACTCCAGCGCCACCAGAATGTCGTGACCGTCGTCAGGCGCCTTGCCGTTCATGGAATACATGAAACAGCCACGCACGCGCTCGGCAAAAGTGTCGACATGGTCGGTCTTCTTTCGATAGGCCGGGTACATGGGGTAGGCGCCCCACATGGGAGCTGCGCCCTTCAAGCGGCCAGCGTCCAGGTGACAGTTGGCGCAGCTCAGGGGGTTGCCCGAGAAGCCCACAGCGTTGGCAGGCGTGCGGGTGAAGATGGCTTCACCACGGCGAATCCAATCGCCCATAGGACCTTCGGGAATATCGCTGGCAGCAGGGGGAGCGAACACGCCATTGTTAGCCACCACAGGTACCGCCTTGGCATCCGCAGGTGCAGGTGCGGCAAGCTTGGCAGGCTCTTCAGCCTTCTTGGGGCTGCTGATACTCATGCCATACCAGAGCGCACCGCCCAGGCCCGCAAATAAGCTGGCCACGACTGCGTATTCAGCCAGATTGGAAGACTTGGCCTTGTCTTGTTGTGCTTTGGACATGGTGACTTCCTCAGGGCTTTGCAAGCGTTGTGGCTGCGGCAGGGTTGTGCAGACGCTGGTAATAGGCGGCAACGGCCTTGATATCCTCAGCTGTCAGTTTCTTGGCCACTGCTCCCATCAGACCCAGGGGGCCGGCCTCGCGCTGCCCCTTGTTCCAGGCATCGATCTGGCTTTGCATATAGTCGGCAGGCAAATGACCGATGGCCGGAAAATCCTTGCCCACACCCACGCCACCAGGGCCATGGCACTGCGCACAGGCTGGAATGCCGTCAGCCCAGCGACCACGCTCCACCAGCCAGGCACCGGAGTCATCGTTCTTGCCAGGCAACGCACCGCGCACGGGCTGAATGGGCAGCTTCAGGCTGGAATAAAACGCAGCTACATCGGCGCGTTCCTGCTCATTCAGTGCCTTGGCCATGGGAGCCATTACGGCGGACTGGCGCGCGCCAGCGGCCATCTGCTGAAGCTGGCGCTCCAGATAACCGGAGTGCTGACCGGCCAGAGCGGGAAAGCCAACCTGGCCTTCACCCTTGGCACCATGACAGGTAGCGCAGGCCGCTGCACCACCCGCGGAGCCTGACTGGGCAATCTTTTCACCAGCAGCGGCGCTGCCTTGCAGTGGGGCCTTGGTGGCAGCGGGTTCTTGCGCCCAGGCACTGGTTGCCATCAGCATGGAAATGCCGACAGCCACCCACGACCGAGGCAGAGTCTTTGAGTTCAAGCGGTTCATCTTGGGAATGGTGAAATACGCGGCGCGCACTGCAACTATCGGGCATGTGCAAAAAACACCAGCGTCTGACCTTTGAAATCAGGTGCTCGACGAGCCCCGACCGGACAATCCCAGAACCATACTTACAGAAGATTAAGTATCAATTAATAAGCACTGCTTTGCGCGGCGGGCTTTGATCTCGTCAAGCCTCGACCATCTCGGCACGGCAGGCGAGCACGGGCAGATACAGGCTCACCACCAGACCTGTGCTCTGTTCGCCCTCCAGAGCCCACACCGTGCCAGCGCCTTCCCAGTCCGCCAAGGGCATGAGCTGCAACGCCCCTCCGCTGCACTGCGCAATACGCTGCACAATTGCCAGCCCCAGGCCGCTGCCATGGGACTGATGCTTTTTGCGCCAGAAGCGCTGCACCGCAATGCTGCAGTCCTCGGCACTCAGCCCTGGCCCCTGATCCGCCACCACCAGTTGCACATAGCCTGCCGGTGATGCCGGTCTGTCACTCTGGCCCAATGTTTGCGGTAGTTGCTCCACATGACGCATGCCCAGAAACACCGGACATTCCGAGGTCTCCGTCCCCGGCTCCTGACCGTAGTGCAAAGCGTTTTCAATCAGATTGCGCAGCGCAGACACCAGCAGAGGCTGGGGAACCACCACATGCAGGTCCTCAAGCCGTGCATCCCCCTGGCGCTGGCCGGGCAACCAGCCCAGGCGCGCATGGCCCGAGGGAATGGCCGTGGAGGCCAGTTCCCAGGCTTTCTCCAGCGCGTCCCAGGCACAGGCCGGCTCACTGCCGCAGACAATCTCGCTGTCGGCGGACTCGCTGAGCGGCTGACAATCGAGCCGCGCCAGCAGCAGCAACTGCTCCAGCGTGTGCTGCAGATGCTCCACCCCTTCGCCCGCCTGCCGCAGCGCGTCGCGCGCCATCAGCCACTGTGGAGTCTCGGACACTGGATGCCAGGTCGGCTGCAGGTTCGGACCCTGCGGATCATTGCGGACCATCTGCAGACTGCCCGCACTGTCCACGGCCATCTGGGCCACTTGCACATGGGCTTTGACAGCTGTCAGCGGCGTGCGCAGCTCATGGGCCGCGTCATCGCTCCAGCGCCTCTCTCGCTCTATGGCGCTGTGCACGCGTTGCAGCATGTGGTTGATGGTCTGCACCAGCGGCGCCAGCTCTCGCACCTGGTGGCCCTGCGCCACCGGCGAATCATCTCCCGGGGGACGCTGGCTCAGTTCCTGGCGCAGCGACTCCAGCGGCTTCAATCCCCTTGTCACACCCCACCACATCAGCAGCATGCTGGCCAACAGCGCCAGCACGAAAGGCAGGATGATGGTGTAGGCAAAGCCGTGGACCAGGCCTTCGCGCACATCAATGCGGTCAGCCGTGGCAATACGCACGCCATGCTCTTCCAGTACATAGGTGCGCCAGGGACGTCCGCCCTTGGTCATCGTCGAAAAACCCAGCGGCAAAGGCGCCTGAAAACTGGGTGCGCCGGCACTGCGTGCAACCACACGGGAGTCGTCTGACGCGGGTTCGGCCTGCGCCGGTGCGACCGTCTTGCCGTCGTGCCTGTCCAGCGGGGATGCAGGAATCAGGGCTGGTCGCGGCGCCTGCCCTGCCGTGTCCTGAGCATCCACATTTGCAGCAGGTGCCGCGCGCACCTCGCTGCGCAGCATGCTGACCTCGCAAGCCACGCCGTCGCGGGACACCACGTTCAGCATCGGCCCCCAGTCGTTGGGGGAGACGTTTTCGGGTTTGAACTGGTGAACAATGCCCGCCACCATATGGGCCGAGGCAATCAGCCGGTCATCCAGCACCGAGCGCAGCTCGTGCCGCATGCCCGCAAACATCCAGGCGGCCACGCCGCCCCACAAGGTACACAGCGCCAGACACAGCCAGACCAGCAGTCTTACCCGCAGGCTGCGCATCAGTGCTCCCCCTGGCCCTGGGCGCGCCCCAGCCTAAATCCCACGCCGCGCACCGTCTCCACCATGTCGGAGCCCAGCTTGCGGCGCAGATGGTGCACATGCACGTTGACCGCGTTGCTCTCCACATCCTGGCTGTAGCCGTAGAGACTGTCGCGCAGTTGCTCCAGGTTCAGTACCCTGCCCGGCGATTGCAGCAAGGCACGCAGCAGCGCCCATTCGCGGCGTGACAGATCCACGGGCAGACCGTTGCGCTGGGCACGACCCGCGGCCAGGTCCAGCTGCACATCGCCCAGCACGATCCAGTCCACGGAGCGGCCCGCCGCGCGGCGCAGCAGCGCATGAAGCCGCGCTGCCAGTTCATGCAGGTCGAAAGGCTTGACCAGATAGTCGTCCGCACCGGTCTGCAGTCCTTCGATGCGCTGGCCCACCGCATCGCGCGCGGTCAGTACCAGCACCGGCAACTCCTGCCCCTGGCTACGCCAGCGAGCCAGCAGCTGCAAACCGTCTTCATCAGGCAGCCCCAGATCCAGTACACAGACGTCGAAGTGCGACGACTTGATGGCCGCATCCGCCTGAGCGGCACAGCCCACCACATCCACCCCGAAACCCTGCAGTTGCAGGCCTGCCTTGACCCCACTGGCCACCAGAGCGTTATCTTCCACCAACAGCACGTGCATTGTGTATTCCTGAAGCTGCGCTCACACCAGCCCTGATGCCGTGCCTGAGCGACTGCTCCTATCGCCTACCTGAAACGGGAAAGCATCGCAGATTTGTCTTTTGGCAGCGTTAACTCCTGCTTAATCCCTAGCATCCAAGATTGGCGACCCATTTGATCGGTTTCTTGCTTCCCCAGCCCTCCATGTCTGTTTCGCACCTTGCCGCCATCGTCCTGCTGCCCGCATCGCTGCTGATGGCAAGCGCTGCGCCAGCACAGCCTCTGCAGGTGCCCGGGCTGTTACAGCAGCAAGGCAATCGTGCCCTCTCTGGCGAGGTTCTCAGTGCAGAACAGGCATTTGTGCTGACACCGCCAGCGCCGAGCGCTATCAAAGCCGAGGGCACCAGGCAATTACTTCAGCTGCACTGGCGGATAGAACCTGGCTACTACCTTTATCGCGACCAGCTCAAGCTCAACGATGCGCAGGGCCAGCCACTGGCGTTGAATATCCCGCAAGGCGAAATACTAACCGATGCTTTCTTCGGCACGGTACAGGTCTTTCATGACGAGCTGCACGTAGAAGCAGTGCTGCCGGAGCACCCAACGCAATGGCCTCTGCAATTGCAATGGCAGGGCTGCGCCCATGCCGGTGTCTGCTACCCGCCCCAGCAACAAAGCATAGTTGCCCAGCAACTGGGCCAGTCGACCAGCGATGACACACCAGATGCGGATAGAACCGCTGAGGGTCAGCCCTCCACCTCGCCCACCCACTGGCTGCATTCACTGGCCTTGCCGGCCAGCGTGCTGATCGGTCCCGTCGCTCTGCCGACGATGGCGCTTGTCCTGTTCCTGGCCTTGTTCCTGAGTCAATGGTGGGCCAGACGCCTGCAGTTGCGCCTGGGCCAACCTGTCGATGCATTGCTCATGCGATCGGTCCTCGCAGGCTTGCTGGCAGCGCGTCTGGCCTACGTCGGCCAGTGGTGGCGAGAGTATTGGCAACCCGGGGCCCACCCAGCTTCCAGCGCCCTGCAGATCGTCGACATCCGCGACGGAGGCTGGAATCTGTGGGCCGGTCTGGCGGCCACTGCGGCCTGGATACTCTGGCAAGCGCGTGGCAACGCCGCTTTGCGCCGAGCCACTTTGCAAGCCTTGGCCGCAGGCGCTTTCATTCTGATAGCTGCTCACGCACTGCGCAATTGGGTTGAAGCAGATAAACCTGCTATTGCGGCCATCACTCTGGTCACTGCCAGCGCGCAAACCGTGGATCTGCGCAGCTACCAGGGCCAACCACTGGTCATCAATCTCTGGGCGACCTGGTGCCCGCCCTGCCGCCGCGAAATGCCGGTCCTGGCTCAGGCCCAAAAGGAGCATCCGAATATTCGCTTTCTCTGGATCAATCAGGGCGAGGATGCAGCGGCCGTGATGCGCTATCTGCAAACCATGGCCCTGCCCCTGCCACAAGTGCTGCTCGACCCCAAGCAGCGCGCCAGCGCCCATTGGCAGCAGCGTGGTCTGCCATCCACCTATTTCTATGACGCTCAAGGGCTGTTGCGCGGCATGCGCATGGGCGAGCTGTCCCGCGCCAGTCTCGCCGAACAGCTGACGCGCATCGCGCCAGTTCAGCCCGCTTCCCGATAAGCGCCACACAACAATCAGAAAGGCCCCAGATGACCCGCCACCTATACCGAAGCCACACGGCATTGCTGGCCACCGCCGCCTTTGCCTTGGTCGCAGGCGCTTCCATCGCAGCGGCGGCCATGGCCTGGGCCGGGCCGGCCACCGGTGATCTGCCATCCGAGAAATTCCTGGCCGAGCAAGGACTGACGGTGGTCGGCCCCATGCAGGCAACTGGCGGGCTCAAGGCCTGGGCTGCCTACCGCGAACAACAGCCCATCCCCATCTACCGTCTGCCCGACGGTAAGCACTGGGTCATAGGCACGGTGATCGATGCGCAAGGCAGGGATGTCAACGCCAAGGTCTTGCAGTCCGCCGTGCAAAAGCCCATGGGCCTGCAGACCTGGGCCGACCTGGAACGCACCCACTGGATTGGCGACGGCAAGCCCGATGCGCCGCAAATCGCCTATGTCTTCACCGACCCCAACTGCCCCTATTGCAACCAGCTATGGCGCGAAGCGCGCCCTCTGGTGCAATCGGGCCAGTTGCAGCTGCGCCATATTCTGGTGGCCGTGCTGCGCCCCAGCAGCGAAGGCAAGGCCGCAGCCATTTTGCAAGCCCCATCACCCGAGCAAGCCCTGGCCAGCCATGCACAGGCCTATGCCGATGCGCACGGCAAGAATCCCGACACACTGGGCATTGCCGCACTGCCGCGTATTCCTCTGACGGCCCGTGATGCACTGGCCAACAACACCTCTCTGATGACGGCCATGGGTCTGCGTGCCACGCCCGCCACCATCTGGAAAAATGCTCAGGGCACCGTCCAGATTCGCACCGGCATGCCACCGGGGCTGTTCGACAGCGTGATGGACAAATCTGCCCCAAAATAGGCTTTAACCCATATCCCATCAGCGCCAGAAGCTATAGTCTGCATAGCAATTCCGAAGCCATCATCATGAGCCAACCCGACTGGAACACCCTGCTGCCTGCCCTGGCGCCCAATACCCGCGTGGTGCTGCACGCCCCCACCGCCCAGGCGCTGGCGCGTGCACGCGGCAACTTCAAGAACCTGAGCACCGCTCAGCCGCAGGTAGAGGTCTGGATTGTTGCCAACGCCCAGGCGGTGCAGGCCGTGGTGGATGCACCCGAGGATATGGGCCCGGCCCTGCCCCGCGTGCTGTTGTGCCCCAACACTCTCAGAAACAACAACCTGAGCGCCCCTGCCGGCGCACAGGTGCTGCCCATGGGCGCTGTGGATGCCCTGGCACGCATGCAGCAAGGCGGCTGGGTCTATATCCGCAGCTGAGCAAGCCCACGCAAGGCCCGGACATGAGCCACCCCACCCTGCAACTGCGCAATTTCCGCAGCCTCGATCTGGCAGCCATTGCCTGCGCCATGAGCGACGAACGCGTCACACAGCACTACGGGCTGGAGACAGACGAAACCGATGCCCAGGCCATTGCACGCGAGCAGTTGCATTGGTACCAGCAGCAAAGCGCCAATGGCGAAGGCTGGTGGCAGGCCATCTGCATGGGTGATCAGCTCATAGGCGCCCTGGGCGCCTATGACCGCGACGATGATGGCGATAGTGCCGAGCTGGGCTATTGGCTGCTGCCCAGCCACTGGGGGCAAGGCCTGATGCGAAACGCTCTGCGACTGTGGCTGCCCGAGGCCTTCAATCACCTGAAGCTGCACAGCATGGTCGCCTATGTCGAGCCGGAAAACACGGCCTCTGCACGGCTGTTGAGCAGCTTAGGCTTTTGCCGCGAAGGCCTGCTGCGCGAATGCAGCAAACGCGGCACGCGCTATGTATCTTTGCTGCGTTTTACCTTGCTGGTCCATGAGCTGTGACGACGCACATTTCTATCATCCACACATGATCTCCATCCGACATTCCCGCCCCGACGAAGGACAACGCGCCCTTGAAATCTGGCGCCGAGCCGTGGATGCCACGCACGACTTCCTTTCTGCAGAGGACCGCCAGGCGATTGACGCCATGGTCAGCGACTTTCTACCTCAGGCTCCGCTGTGGTTTGCCGTGGATGAAAGCGACCATCCATGGGCCTTCATGCTGCTGGACAAGGACCATCTGGAAGCCTTGTTTGTCGACCCCGAGCGACACGGCACCGGCCTGGGCAGCGCACTCATACGCCATGCGCTGACCATGCACCCGCGCATGACCACCGACGTCAATGAACAAAATCCTCGGGCGCTGGGCTTTTATCAAAAAATGGGCTTTCAGCCCACCGGCCGTTCCGCACTGGATGGACAAGGGAGGCCCTATCCGTTGATTCATCTTCAGTACACAGCCCCCAGCCTGCATATCGACTGACCCAGGGCCGGAGCTGCGGCTTACAGCCCCCAATCCTTGAGCGCAGGCAGTGCCAGCCGGGTCGCTGCAAAACCTTCATCAATGGACTCACGCCCGCGGTGAAAGTCCATCAGGCCGATATGGGACAGGCGCGGCGCGATCAGCACTTCGGCGGGATCACCCGCCATACGGCTGCGCGTGATGCGCATCTGCATGATGCTGACGCTGGCCTGCACCACGTTCACAAGCGATGGGACAGCCGGTGCATCGCCTGCATCGACCTCCTCATCCTTGCGGCCCCGTCGAATCACCGATGACGACAGACTTCTCACACTGGTCATGCTGCGCTTCCATTTCCCGCTCCAGCCCACGGAAGCCGCCAGGGCTTCTTCTTCAGCCACGGGTTCCTGCAGTGTGGAAGCAAGAGACTCGGGCTGCTGCTTCAGCCCCGAGACACGAACTTCGTGTGTCTGAACTTTCAACTCGGTCTGTGATAGGTCCACCGGCTTCATATGCTTGCGCATGATGTCGGCGTTCAGGTCGACCGCAATCACGATGTCCGCGCCCATGGCACGGGCCAGCGACACCGGTACCGGATTGACCAGACCTCCATCGACCAGCAAACGCCCCTGATGAATGACGGGAGTGAACAGGCCCGGCAAGGCAATCGAGGCACGCACGGCCTCGGCAATCGAGCCCTTGCGCAGCCAGACTTCCGCCCCCGTTTGCAGGTCGGTGGCCACACAGCCAAACGGCGCGCTCAGCTCTTCCATGGTTTCCTGCACGAAATTCTCACGCCAGAAATCGATGATCTTCTCGCCCTTGAGCAGGCCACCGCCGAGGTTGAAGTCCATGAAGCCAAAGACCTTGCGCTTGCCCAGGCCCAGCACCCAGTCCTGAAAGCTGTCCATCTCACCGGCAGCATAGGTCGCACCGACCAGCGAGCCAATGGAGGTGCCGCAGATGATGTCCGGGCTGACCCCCGCCTCACGCAACGCATGCAGCACGCCGAAATGTGCCCAGCCACGGGCAGAGCCGCTGCCCAGTGCCAGGCCGACTATGGGTTTGCGCCGCAATTTGTTCATGCTGACTGTCCTTCCTATGCCCGTCAGGCGGGCCGCTCACCACTGAGCAAGGCCAGCATGCCGGCCTCGTCCAGCACGGGCACGCCCAGCTCTTCGGCCTTGGTCAGCTTGCTGCCCGCCTCGGCTCCGGCCACCACATAGCTGGTCTTCTTGCTGACCGAGCCCGAGACCTTGGCACCAGCAGCTTCCAGCATGTCCTTGGCGGTGTCGCGGCCCAGCGTGGGCAGGGTGCCGGTCAGCACGACCGTCAGCCCCGCCAGAATCTGTGGCGCCTTCTCGGCAGGCTCGCCCTCTTCCCAGTGCACGCCGCAGGCGCGCAACTGCTCGACCACCTCGCGGTTATGAGGTTGGGCAAAGAAGGTATGGATGCTGTCGGCCACCACAGGGCCTACATCCTTGACCTGCAGCAGTTCTTCCACGCTGGCATCCATGATGGCGTCGAGCTTGCCGAAATACTTGGCAAGATCGCGCGCCGTGGATTCACCCACATTGCGAATGCCCAGCCCAAAAAGAAAGCGCTGCAGCGTAGTGCTCTTGGACTTTTCCAGGGCAGCCAGCACGTTCTGGGCCGATTTCTCGGCCATGCGATCCAGCGCAGCCAGCGAGGTCAAGCCCAGCTTGTAAAGATCAGGCAGCACACGCACCACATGCCCGTCAACCAGCTGATCCACCAGCTTGCCTCCCAGACCTTCGATATCCATGGCACGGCGGTGCGCAAAATGCAGGATCGCCTCCTTGCGCTGGGCGGCGCAAAACAGGCCACCCGTGCAGCGGTGATTGGCTTCACCTTTTTCACGCACCACTTCGCTGCCGCAGATGGGGCAGGTCTTGGGCATGCGGAAGTTGGGAACGTAAGCAGACCGCTCGCCGGGAACCTTGCCTACAACTTCGGGAATCACATCACCCGCACGGCGCACGATGACCGTATCGCCCACGCGCACGCCTTTTTTGCGAATGTCGAACAGATTGGACAATGTGGCATTGGTCACCACCACCCCGCCCACCTGCACGGGTGCCAGGCGTGCCACGGGCGTGAGCTTGCCGGTGCGACCGACCTGTACGTCGATGGCCTCCATCAGCGTGGGCATCTCCTGCGCCGGATATTTGTGCGCCACGGCCCAGCGCGGCTCGCGCGACTTGAAGCCCAGCTGGCGCTGCAGCGCCAGACTGTTGACCTTGTAGACCACACCGTCAATCTCGTAGGGAAGATTGGCGCGCTCGGCACCGATGCGTTCGTGAAACGCTACCAATTCCGAAGCACCTGTCGCCACGCACACCTGTGGTGCAACCGGAAAGCCCCAGGATTTCAGCGTCTGCAGCATGCCGTAGTGGGAGCCAAAGTCGGGCCCACCTTGATCCACCGGCGTGACCTCGCCCAGGCCATAGGCAAAGAAGGACAGCGGACGCTGGGCCGCGATCTTCGAGTCCAGCTGGCGCACCGAGCCTGCAGCCGCATTTCGCGGGTTGGCAAAAGTCTTGCCGCTGACTGCCAGCTGGCGCTCGTTGAGCTTTTCCAGGTCGGCCCGCATCATGTGCACCTCGCCACGCACTTCCACCACGGGCGGCACCGCGGCGGCGGCAGACAGCGTCAGCGGAATCTGGCGGATGGTGCGGATGTTGTGCGTCACGTCCTCGCCCACCTCTCCATCGCCGCGTGTCGTGGCCTGCACCAGCACGCCATTTTCATAGCGCAGGTTCATGGCCAGGCCGTCGAACTTGGGCTCGGCCACATATTCGATGGCGGCTGCGGACTCATCCAGGCCCAGCTCCTTGCGCACACGTTGATCAAATGCGATGGCGCCCGTGGCCTCGTTATCGGTCTCGGTCTGAATGCTGAGCATGGGCACGGCATGGCGTACAGGTGTCAGGCCGTCAAGCACCGCACCGATCACGCGCTGCGTGGGAGAGTCAGGGGTGACCAATGCAGGATAGGCGCCTTCAAGCGCTTCGAGCTGCTGGTAGACCCGGTCGTACTCGCCATCGGGCACCGTGGGTGCGTCCTGCACATAGTATTCATGCGCCCACTGGTTGAGCTTGGTACGCAACGCAGCCGCCTTGGCCATCACGCTCTCTGGCACCCCATTTTTGATAGCTGCTGGCGCTTTACTGTCATGGGGTTCAGCGGAAAAAAGGTCTAAATTCTCGGTCATGCTCTGTCCGCTGGGAATTCAAGTACGACTTACGCAAATCAGATTCAAGCAAGAGCCTCGCCTCAAAGCAGCAACCCTTGGCACATTTTTGCTTGCGTAAGTCCTATCAAGGTTTGAGATGAAAAAGGCCAACATTGTTGGCCTGTTTGTTTTAGCTGAAAAGCCTTCTGGCGAGAAGCGAGCCCGCCGACAGCTCGGCGCTGTCGAGCTTGTCGTAGAGCAGCTCCAGATCATGCTGGATCGGATCCAGTGCCGACACGGGCAACAGATAGCCATTCTGGTCGCACAGCACGCCATCCATGGTCTGGCACAGCTGCTCCGCCACCTGACGCAAACGCGCAAACGGCTGCTGGCCACGCGGCACCTGGGCTACATCCAGGCTGATCAGGAATTCGCGCACCACGGACTGGTCCAGATCGTCGCCCATGGCAGCCTGCGGGTCGTAGCTGAGCACCAGCACGGGCGGCATATTGGGCAGGGGCGATGCCAGCACCATGCGGCCCGGCATCGCCGAGGTCACAAAACCCAGGCGCTGCGCATTCTGCTGCACATAGCCGGCACTCCACGAAGCCTGGCGCGCACGCAGCATGAAGCTCAGCTGCGCATCGTGCTCGCTGGCGAACTGGTCGAGCTCGCGGGCGCGCGAGACTTCGCCGAGCATATCGGGCACATCGGCCATGGCGCCCAGTGCATCGGCAAAGCGCTGCACCTTGGTGACGAATTCCGAAAACTCGATCTCGTTGAGCGAGCCTGTACGGTTGGCCAGCTGCACGCCCGCCTGAAAGCCCAGGTAACGCTGACCGGCCTGCAACGGCTCCCACTGCCTGCTTTCCTGGTTTATGCCTTCAATGGCAAAGGGCTTGTTGCCCGCACGGCGTGTGCTGGGATGGGCTTGCAGCGCCACTTCCCCGGGCACGATCTGCGCCACGGTGATGGGGGCGATGGCGTCGATCAAGGGATCCAGATGACCACGGCGCTCCAGCGAAGGGGCGGGCGCGATAGCGGGCGAAGGGGCGGGCGCAGGAACGGGCTCTGCCCCCAGCGGAGCACCGGCCAGCACAGGCTCCTGGCGCTGGGCCACGGTCTGCTCGGTCACGGCTGCAATGGCTGCGTCAGTGCGCTGAACGGACTCCTGCATGGCTGCCTCGCCGGCGCCCTGCTCGCCTTGTTGAGCCAGAGCGGCATGACGCTGCTGCTCTTCATAGGCTTCGCGGGCCACGATACGGGCCAGCTCGGCATCCGCTTCGGCAAAGCGGCCTTCGGGCATTTGCACGGGTTCGGTACCGGGAACGGCCTTGCCGAAATCGCCGAGCATGGGCTCATGCTGGTATTTGGTCAGATCGGAGCCATGGCCCACGGTGTCCATGCCAGGCTCATGACGGGCAGGATCCGCACTCTCTTCCAAAGGCTCGGCCTTGCGGGGAGCATTGCGCCGGGAGGTCCAAGAGTTGTAGGCAACGATCAGGATCAACAGCACCACACCCAGGACGGCCAGACTGATTTGCAGGTTACTCATGTCAGAAAACGGTTTTTCCAGAATATTTGGACGACATGGCTCAGGATAGCTCAGCCATGGACAGTGCGGACTCCATGTCCACCGCAACAATTCGTGAAACACCTTGCTCCTGCATCGTCACACCGATCAGTTGCTCGGCCATTTCCATGGCGATCTTGTTGTGACTGATGAACAGGAACTGGGTGCCCTTGCTCATGCTGTGAACCAGCTTGGCATAGCGCTCGGTATTGGCGTCATCCAGCGGCGCATCCACTTCGTCGAGCAGACAGAACGGCGCAGGGTTGAGCTGGAAGATGGCAAACACCAGCGCAATCGCGGTCAGTGCCTTCTCGCCGCCCGAGAGCAGGTGAATGGTCTGGTTCTTCTTGCCCGGCGGCTGGGCAATCACCTGCACGCCGGCATCCAGAATTTCGTCGCCGGTAATCACCAGCTTGGCCTGGCCACCGCCGAACAGCTCGGGGAACATGCGGCCGAAGTGACGGTTGACGATATCGAAAGTGCCCGTCAGCAGATCTCGTGTCTCGGCGTCGATCTTGCGAATGGCCTCTTCCAGGGTATTCATGGCCTTGGTCAGGTCATCCATCTGCGCATCAAGAAAGGTCTTGCGCTCACGTGCCAAGGTCAGCTCGTCAAGAGCAGCCAGGTTCACCGCGCCCAGGGCCTGGATTTCCCGGTGCAGGCGATCGATCTCGCCCTGCAGGCCATGCATGCGCACATTGCCTTCGGCAATCGACTGGGCAACCGCCGCCAGATCGGCTTCGGCCTCGGTCAGCAGATTGCTGTACTGCTCCAGGCCCAGGCGCGCGGCCTGCTCCTTGAGCTGAAATTCGGTAATGCGCTGGCGCAGCGGGTCCAGCGCCTTTTCCAGGCTCTGGCGGCGCTCGTCGCTGGCGCGCAGCTTGTTGGTCAGGTCTTCGTATTCGCTGCGGCGCTCGGCCACGTCTTTCTCGCGCTGCATCTTCAGATCCAGCGCATCCTGCAGGCCACCTTGAGCCGCAGCGTCGGACAAGCGGGCCAGCTCGTCCTGGGCGCGCTGCTGTTCTTCGGCCAGCGACTTGGCCTGCTGGCTGGCTGTCTCTATCGTGCGGGACAGCTCGGCGCGGCGCGCATGCAGCGTACGCTGCGAAAAAGTGGCTTCCTGCGCCTGACGCTCCAGGGCGCGCAGTTGCTCGCGTGACTCGTTCAAACGGCGCTCGGACTCCAGCACCCGGTCGCCCAGCTGGGCATGGCGCTCCTGGCTGTCGGCCAGCTGCATGTCCAGCTCTTCAAAGCGAGCCTCTGCAGACACCTTGCGCTCTTCGATATCGGAGAGCTGGGCCTCGACTTCCGACAGATCGGCAGAAATCTGGGCATTGCGCGCGCGGGCCTGCTCGGCCAGCTGTGACAGGCGCAAGGTCTCGACCTGCAGCTCATGCGCACGGCTCTGCGATTCGGTGGCTTCGCGGCGTGCAGACACCAGACGCTGGGAGGCATCGGCATAGGCGCTTTCCGCACGCACCAGCGCCGAACGCGATTCCTCGGCAATCAGGGCCTGGGCTCGGACTTCCTTTTCGAGATGCTCGATTTCCTGGGCTCGCGCCAGCAGACCCGACTGCTCGGAATCCTGGGCATAAAAGGTGACGCTGTGCGCAGTCACCGCATGGCCCGTAGGCACATAAATCGTCTCGCCGGCCTGCAGCTCGGCACGTTTGGCCAAAGCTTCGTCTAGCGTGGGCGCGGTATAGCAGCCCGCCAACCAGTCAACCAGCACGGCGTGCAGCCCCGCATCACTGACCTTGAGCAAGTCTGAGAGCCGAGAAAAACGGCTTGCGGGCGCCGCGCCAGCAGCCTGAGGGGGACTGAAAAATGCCAATCGTGCCGGAGGCGCATCCTGCCCGCCCGAGCCCAGGAAGCCGCGCACCATATCGAGGCGCCCCACTTCCAGCGCGCCCAGGCGTTCACGCAGTGCCGCTTCGAGGGCGTTTTCCCAGCCACCTTCTATGGCAATGCGACTCCACAGCCCCTGCAGTCCATCAAGGCCATGCTTGGCCAGCCAAGGCTGCAACTTGCCATCGGTCTTGACCTTTTCCTGCAAGGCCTTGAGGGCATCCAGCCGGGCCGACAGATCGGCATGGCGGCTGTTTTCGGCATTCACCGTCTGCTGCCTGCTTCTGCGGTCTTCGTCCAGCTGGGGCACGGACTCCTGCAGCTCTTCAAGCACGGCGGCCCCCATCTCGGCCAGCTCCTGTGCCTCGGCCAACTGGGCCTGCAAATTGTTCAGACGCGCTTCATCGGGCGTCTCCAGCGCATTGCGGTCGGCGCGCAGGCGCTCATAGCGGGTTTCGAATTGACGGCGCTGTTCGTCCAGACTGCGCTGCTCCGCAGCCAGCACCTGAATCTGCTGCTGTACCTGCACGACGGAGTTGCGCTGGTCGGCATCGGCTTTTTGCGCCTTGTGCAGCGCCTCTTCCAAGTCGGGCAGACGCGCGCTTTGCTCTTCGAGCTGAGCGGCCAGCATCTCGGCCTGCTCCTCGGCGTCCATACCCGCGCCTTCGATATTCTCTATCTCTCCTTGGGCCTCTTCGCTGCGGCTGCGCCAGAGCAACAGCTGCTCGGCCAGCTGCTGCAGGCGCTGCTGCACACGCTGGCGGCCTTCGACCACATAGCGAATTTCGGCTTCAAGCTTGCCGACTTCGGCCGTGGCCTCATAGAGCTTGCTTTGCGCCTGGTTGACATGGTCGCTGGCGTCGTAATGCGCCTGACGCAGGGTTTCGAGTCCGCTTTCGTTGTTGCGGATATCGGCCATGCGCTCTTCGAGCTCGTTGACGACCTTCAGGCCCTCGACACGTACGCGGTCCTGCTCGGCTTCGGCCTCGGCACGCTTCATGAACCACAGCTGATGCTGCTTGAGCGTGACCTGGGCGTTCAGGCCGTTGTACTTGGCTGCGACCTCGGCCTGTTTCTCAAGCTTGTCAAGATTGGCGTTGAGTTCGCGAAGAATATCTTCCACACGGGTGAGGTTTTCGGTCGTGGCCGAAAGGCGGTTTTCCGTCTCACGCCTGCGCTCCTTGTATTTGGAAACCCCTGCCGCTTCTTCGAGGAACAGGCGCAGCTCTTCCGGGCGCGACTCGATGATGCGGCTGATCGTGCCCTGGCCGATGATGGCGTAGGCACGCGGGCCCAAGCCCGTGCCCAGGAACACGTCCTGCACGTCGCGGCGACGCACGGGCTGGTTGTTGATGAAATAGCTGCTGTTGCCTTCGCGCGTGAGCACGCGCTTGACGGCGATCTCGCCGAACTGTCCCCACTGACCACCGGCGCGATGGTCACTGTTGTCAAAAGTGAGCTCGACGCTGGCTCGACTTGATGGTTTGCGGTGGGTCGTGCCGTTGAAGATCACGTCCTGCATGGACTCGCCACGCAGCTCGCTGGCCTTGCTCTCTCCCAGCACCCAGCGCACCGCATCCATGATGTTGGATTTGCCGCAACCATTGGGACCCACCACACCCACCATCTGCCCAGGCAGGATGAAGTTGGTGGGTTCGGCAAAGGATTTGAAGCCGGAGAGCTTGATGGAGTTCAGGCGCACGGTGTCAGGGTCAGTCCAGGGGCAGCAACAGCTTTGGGGATCAGGCCGGAAACGGCAAAAAACGGCTGCGCAGGCGCAAAGCTTGAGAAAACCCAATCCTTGCTCGCAGCCGATGGCAGGCCAGAATCATAACGCGCCCTGTCAAGGAGCAGATCAACTTTGCTGCATCTGCGTAAACCATAGCAGCTTGCGCATGGCCATCAATGGTTTGAATCTATTTTTATGGCTTTTCAAGCCCTGGGCTGAAAAGCAATCAAACCCACACCCAACAGGCATACCGCAACACCAGCCGTATCCCAGCCACTGGGCCTGACTCCATCGACCAGCCACAGCCAGATCAAAGCCACACTGATATAGACACCGCCATAAGCTGCATAAATGCGCCCGGAGGCCGAGGGGTGCAATGTCAGCAGCCAGACAAAAGCGGCCAGACTCAAAGCAGCAGGCAGCAGCAGCCAGATGCTTGCACCCTGCTTGAGCCAGAGCCAGGGCAGATAACACCCCAGGATTTCTGCCACAGCGGTCAACGCAAATAACAGCAAGGTCTTGATTTCGGTCACGGCAGAAGAGTCAGAAACACAAAGCGGCATATTGTGAATCAAGACACCAGCTGAACGATGCTGCCCCGAAGGCAGAATGAAGCGGCGTCGACCTGCTGCTCAGCGCATCGAAGACGGACTCAGTGCCGGAGCCCCAGAGCCCGGCACAACACCATGGGTAACCATCCGCTCGAACTCCAGCGGCGGCACTGCAGGGCTCATCAGATATCCTTGCCAGGCATAGCAGCGGATGCCTTCCAGAAAGCGGCACTGCGCCAGCGTTTCCACACCCTCGGCAATCACATGCAGACCCAGGCTCTTGGCCAGCGCCACGATGGTGCGGGCAATCGCGGCATCGTTGGGGTCGGTCAGCACATCGCGCACAAAGCTGCGGTCGATCTTGAGCTGATCGAGCGGCAGGCGCTTGAGATAGGCCAGAGACGAGTAGCCGGTGCCAAAGTCATCGAGCGAAAAACCGATGCCATAGGACTTCAGACGTGCCATCTTGGCGATGGTGCTATCCACATCGGTGACCAGCATGCCCTCGGTCAGCTCCAGTTTGAGCTTGCTGGCATCGGCGCCATGCTCTGCCAGCGCCTTGAGCACCTGATCCACAAAGTTCGGCTGCAGAAACTGACCGGGACTCACATTGACCGACAGCACCAACTGGGCATAGCGCGGATGCCGGGCCCAGCTGGCCAGCTGACGGCAGGCCGCTTGCAATACCCACTCACCCAGTTGCAGGATGAAGCCTGCCTCCTCGGCCAGCGGAATGAATTGCGCAGGCGGCACATAGCTGCGCTCGGGGTGCTTCCAGCGCAGCAGGGCTTCGGCTCCGATGACCTGGCCCATTTCCACCTGTGGCTGATAGAACAGCTCGAACTGGCCTGCATTGAGCCCCACCCGCATGTCCTGCTCCAGCGTGCGCCGTTCCTGAAGCGCCGACTGCAGCTGCGGATCGAAGAAACAATGGGTATTGCGGCCCTGACTCTTGGCCTGGTACATGGCCATTTCGGCACGACGCAACACCTCTTCCACCTTCATCGGCTGACCACCGAAAAGACTCAGCCCCACGCTGACTGTGATCTGGCGCGATGCACCCGCAATCTCCATGGGCTTGCTGAGCAGCTTCATCCAGTCGGTGGCCTCATGCTCCAGCCGCGTGGCTGCAGCCACGGGGTCTTCACCCAGATCCTCCAGCAGCAGCACAAAATCATCGCCGCCCTGGCGGGCCATGGTCGCCCCTGCAGGCAACTGCGCCCTGATACGCTGGCTCATGCCAACCAGTAACAGATCACCCTGCTCCAGGCCGAAATCCTCGTTGAAGGCCTTGAAGTTATCAATATCCAGCAGTACCACACCGCCATAGTGTTGGCGCCGCAAGCTGGTTTCCAGCGCCTGTTGCAAGCGGTCGGCCATCAGGCGCCGATTGGGCAGATCGGTCAGCGCGTCATAGAAAGCCAGGCGTTTGACCTCCTGCTCAGCCGCCTTGCGCAGGCTCTGATCCTGCAGAACCATGAGGCAGCCCTCGTCCTGCATCACCCCCGACACAAGTACAGGACGGCGCTGGCCGTCCATGCCCAGCAGTTGCATCTCCTGTACATCAATGGTGCAGGCAGCCGGACCGCCTGGCTGCGCCTCCACTGAGGAGGACCGGCTTTTCTCGGACTTCAGCACGGCTCGGGCCTTGCCTTGCGCACTTTGCCAGCGCTGCACCACACGCTCATGCTCTGCCGTATCGGGATACATGCGCCGCCACCATTGCGCCGCACAGTGCTCGGGAGCTCCGGGCTGACCAGCCAGGCGCAGAAACTCCTCGTTCCAGTAGACAAATCGGCCTTGGTGGTCCTCCATGACCAGGCCCACCGGCAAGCGCTGCATGAGATTGCGCAACTGCTGATGGCCCTGGCGCTCCATCTGCTCGAGCCGCTTGCGCCCGCTGATGTCCTGCACCAGCACCAGAATGCGCCGCGCCTCTTGCGCACCATCAAGAAAGACGGTCAGCTCGACCCAGAGGCGGCTGCCATCGCAGGCACGCAGACGGAACTCCCCCGAGCCATGCGGAAACTGCTGCAGATTGACCTTGTCCATCAACGAAGCGCAGCCTGCCCGGTCTTCGGGAGCGAGCATTTCCAGCACATTGCGCGAGACAAGCTCCTGCTCGGCATAGCCCGTCAAACGGCAGTAATGCGCATTCACCTTGAGAATGCCGCGACTGTCCAGATCCACTTCCACCACGCCCAGCGCCGCCTGCTCACACATGGCATGGAAACGTGCATCGCTTTGCTTGTGTGCCTGCTTGGAAGAGCGTATGCGCCGCAGCCAGGTGAATCGGCTTTGCCACCAACCCGAAACTCCAAAGGCCGCCAGCAAGCCCAACACAGCCCCCAAGGCAAACACAGCCCATGGCATGGCTTTTTCCAGCCAGGCGGTGCTGCCAATCGCAGATTTGAATTGCAGCAGCCAGACCCGGTCATAGACACGCAAGGTACGCTCCAGCGGGGAGGCTGCAACGAACTCTGTGTCGTCCATATTTCCGGCCCAGATTGAGCCGGTGTAGAGCGTTTTCTCCGCCACCGGTCCGCCCCCGGCAGCATCAGCGGTCTGGACCGGCCCCAGATCCTGGATCCGCAGTGCCACATGCGGGTAGGCATTGGTGGGAACCAGACCGAGGGCAAAATCGGACAGACGCACCGTGGCGTTCACGATTCCCTGCAGTTGCGGCACTGCCTCTTCACCCTGACCTTGTCTAGGCACGAAAACGGGACGCCGCAAAAGCACACCCAGGGGACTGCCTGATACCTGATGAAGCGGATAGGCACCGGAAACAGCCATGGATCGGGATCTCCAGGCCGACTGCAGAGATTGCCAGACAGCCGCCGCTGGTCGGACATCATGGCCTTTGAGCATCTCATTGCCCTTGTAGGGCCACACGGCTGATGTCTCGAAGTAGAAAGGTGGATCTGCCGGGTCTGCCTGAGGATTCGGTGCTGTCACCCTTGTCAGGCTCAAGGCCTGCATGCCATGCAATCGCACCTGCGACAGCGCATGGTGTGCCTGTTGGGCAAACAGCTGCGGGCTCTCGTCAACATTGCCGTGCAAGGAGCCGCTCAATTGCTCCAGCACATCGGCATAGACCCCCAGGCGTTGCTCCAGCGCCTGCACTGCCAGCTCGGCACTGTTTTGCAAACGCAACTGAGCCCTGTTCTGCATCTTGCTGTGCAGCAACCAGGCCCCCATAGCGCCACACCCCACTCCTACAGCCAATGCTGCCAGGGCCAGCATGGGACGATGTGCTTCCAACGATGAACGAAGAACGAAACGCGACATGCGAGGAAAACAGAAACCCGAATATGAAAAACCGCCCGCCCTGCCACTCGAGAGCGCCGACTCAGACGTCCAGCTGCCATAAGCGGAACGCTGGCGCACAGTGTGTAGGAGACAACTTACAAACCCATGACCCTAGCGCCCCGTGCTTTCCCTGAGACTGCAGGCCATCTTGCCTGATGACATCGGCCTCTCCAGCCTTCATCGCACATAAGCACATAAGAAAGCGCATCAAAATCAAGAGCATTTCACACACTGCGCCCCTGATGAATGTCAATTTTTGTGAATATTGCAAATGCTCGATCCATGATTCTTTTTTTGCAATACTGTTCCTTTTTAACAACGAATTGCAATATTCGCGGCTCGAACCCAGCGGCGCATCACAGACCTCGGCCTTGAAGCATTTGGGCAACAGCGGACAATGACAGACATCATGGCCACCATCACCAGCCTGCTCATCGTCTATCACTCTCTGACCGGAGGCACCCTGCAGATGGCCGAGGCTGCTGCGGCGGGTGCCGGCACGGAAGCACCAGTGGAAGTACGGCTCTTGCCAGCCCATCAGGCCAGTGCCCAGGATCTACTGGCAGCAAAGGGCTATCTGTTTGCCACGCCAGAGAACCTGGCCGCGGTAAGCGGTGTCATGAAAGACTTCTTTGACCGCAGCTATTACGGCGCACTGGATCGCATTCAGGGTCGCCCCTATGCCAGCCTGATCTGCGCCGGAAGCGATGGCCGCAATGCTGCACGACAGATCGAGCGCATCTGCACAGGCTGGCGACTCAAGCCCGTGGCCGAGCCGCTGATTGTTTGCACCCATGCCCAGACCCCCGAAGCCATACTCGCACCCAAGCACATCGCGCCCGAAGAGCTGCTGCGCTGCAGGGAACTGGGGCAGTCAATGGCAGCGGGGCTGGCAATGGGGATTTTCTAAGCGACCAGCTCGCCCTTGCATTGTCCTTGGCTAGAAGGACGCTTTTGCAAGGACACAATCACGACCCCAACCCTCCTCATCACCTTCTCATGACACCTTTTATTGCAGCCACTTTTGGCGGCATTTTGTGCGCTCTGATCGCTTCAGCGTTTCTGGCTCCGTTGGTATTCAAAATTCCACTGCGCATTTCCCGTCAATGGGCACGTGAAGTCGATGAATATGCAGATCTTGAACTCAACGGAAACAGCCTCGCCACCCCACTCACTCGTACTCAATCCGCTTTATTGATTCTTGCCTCTGCTCTATTGGGTTGTACCGTGATCGCCGCAAAGGGCCTGCAAATAGAAGGCATAGCGTTAGCCTTCTACTTTTTGAGCCTTCTGCTGCTGGTAGCCATCAATCTCAAGGCTCTGCTACTTCCCGATGTCATCGTACTGCCAGTCCTCTGGGCAGGGCTGCTCTATCGCGCTCAAACAGGTTTCGCTGCTGAGCACATCTACGGTGCAACTGTCGCTTATCTGGTGCCATTTCTGCTGACAACTGCACTACAACGCTTTACCGGAAAAGGACTCATCGGCCACGGAGACCTCAAAGCTATGGCCATGGCCGGTGCCTGGTTCGGCCTTGCCGGCCTGCCTTTGTTTTTCATGGGCTTTGTTGCGGGACTTGTGCTGTGGATTGTCCTGCTCCTTATCACAGGCCAAAAAGCGCAAGGCCCCATCTGCAGCGGCCCTGCGCATTTGTCAGGTGGGTTGACGGCAGCGTTCTGCAGCTCGGCTTTCACTCTTGCCTGATAGCCCAATGGCCCACACCCTGAAATCCAGGCTCCAAACTGCGGCCTCTTACTTTTCACCTCATCCAATGCGCATCAGCTTGACCGGGCTGCCACGCTCCACTTGCCAGTGCTGCTGACTGCGCTGGCGGGCAGATTGCTGCAGGCCCTGCTCCTGGCGCTGGGCCAGCTTCAAGGCAATCAGCTCGCGCGCCAATCGCTTGTTCGCATGCTGACTACGTTCGGTCATCACCTTCACTGCAATGCCGCTGGCCACATGAATGGCGTGAACCGCCGAGTCGGTGGTGTTCACATGCTGGCCGCCCTTGCCCGATGCGCGGCAGGCCTGAAAGGTGATTTCACCTTCGGCTGGTAGTTCCTCGGGGGCTTCACAACGCTGCACAGCCACAAACCAGTTCTTGCGCGGATGATGGGGCCTAAACGGGCTGGCAAACACCCACTGGATGGTGCCCAGCCATTCGCCAAGCCAGCCTGGCATGAACTCAGCGTCCACTCTCAGCAGCGCCGATTTGCAGCCTGCAGGCGTATGAGTCTCTTCCAGCAGCTGCATGCCTGTACCCTCTCGCTCGGCGCAGCGCAGTAGTTCGCGCAAGGTCAGGCGCGCCGCATGCTCACATTCGATCGGGCCATGCGCGGCCGTGATCTGGATCAGCAGCATTGCATCACTCCCTTCTTGTAGGTCAACAGCGGCTTGAGTCTTGCCACCAGCGTCAGCAAGCCTGCCTCCTGCAGGCTTGCAATCACGCCATCCACGTCCTTGTAGGCCTGCGGAGCCTCCTCATAGATCAGCTCGCGGTCCGCGCAGACCACGGCACTGTCAAAGCGCGTCTGCTGCAGATCGGCCAGCGAAAACTTGGGTCTGAGCCTGCCCACGCAATCCGAGCGCGCCCATTTGCGCCCCGCGCCATGCGCCAGCGAGTGCAAGGACTCATCGCGATCTGCGGCAGGCCGCACCAGATAGCTGTAATCGCCACGCGATCCAGGAATCACCACCAACCCCTCATCGGCAGGAGTCGCTCCCTTGCGGTGCAAAAAACCTGATGCGCCCCGCCATTCATGGCGCTGCACATGGTTGTGGCTGATATCCAGCACAGAGGTCAGCTCCACGCGCAGTGCGCGACCCATGCGTCTGGCGATCATGCTTCGGTTGAGCCGGGCATAGGCAATGGCAGCCTCATGCTGCTGCCAGTAGGCCTGCGCCTCGGGAGTTGCTGCCGCCAGGCCGTCATGGTTGAAACGCTCCACATGCTCGCGCAAGATGGCGCCACCCAACCCGCGCGATCCGCTGTGCACCATCAGGTGCACGCACTTCTTGTCCAGCGCGCCTTCCTCATACAACGTGTCCACGGCTTGCAGCTCGGCAAAGTGATTGCCGCCGCCAATCGTGCCCAGGCTTTGCAGCAGAGCTTCTGTCGTCGCTACACCGCTGCGCTGCGCCAGCGTCTGCAACTGAGCCATATCGACCTCCTCCTGCAGTGCCTCGGGCAGAGGCCCGTCGATCACTCCCAGTGCCTTTTCCAGTTTGCTGGGCGATGTCTTGTGCACTCGCAAGCTGGTGGCGTGCAGCGCCATGCCGCAGCCTATGTCACCGCCGACCAGTGCCGGGTAAAAATGTTCGGTAGAAAAAAATGCGGCCCCCACGGGATAGCCGCGCCCCGGATGCAGGTCAGGCAGGCCTACGGCTGCGCGAATGCCCTGCAGATTGCGTGCTGTGGTGTGAAGTTGCTCGATGGCAGCGCTTTCCATCCAGACGCTGCGGTTGGCGAACACCTGAACATAGGTGTCCATCAAAGAATTGCCCATTGAGTGGCCTTTGAATCAATCTTGTCTTGAGTTGCCGCTGCGCGCACAGCGCAGCAGCCTGGTGCATGAAAACATGCAGCAGCCGCAGGACATCTGAATCAAAAGTCTCAAATCAACGCGCAGCGCAACACCTGCCAACAAAAGGCAAGTATTCAGACTGCAGCGTGAAAAAAGCGCGAAAGGCTCAGGCGGTCACGACTGCAAAGGGCGTTGTCAGATGGGACATGGCTTTTTCCTTTGCGCGAGTGGGATGATGGCTGTGCAGACCTCGTCATCAAGGCTGCAAGCTTGAAGGAAGGCGATTCTAGAAAGCTTTTGGCTGCCGCAGCAAGCGCCTCACCGCAAACTGTTGTGCATGTCACACAGATTTGGGCAACTATCAGATTCATAGCTGCTCGCGCTCTTCAGCAAGGCACTGCGACCGATTTGGCTGCAAAGGCCGAGTGCACCGCCATCTCCACTACCATGGCAAACATCGCCTCTTTACCCAGCCGCCATGTCTGAATCTTCCACCCCCTCCACACTCACGCTGCAACAACTGCTGGCTCACACGCTGAACGAACTGGGCATTGCCACTCAGGAGCAAGGCCAGCGTCTGGTTCTGGAAAACGGCCTGCAACTGCAGCCCCATATGGTGGACATCGCTGCGCAATCCGATGAGCGCTGGCGCACCAGCACCGTGATCGAGGTCTATCACCCGCTGATCGAGGACGTGCTGTTCGAATACCAGCACAGCGGCGGCAGTTCCCAGATCACATCGTTGCACGACGGATTCAACCAATGGGCACGCATGGACCTGGTCACGCTGCGTGATGCCATACAACCCGAGCTGGAGCGCCCCTCCATGGGCATCGGCTATACCGATGAAGCCACGGGCCAACCCTATCAGCGTCAGGTGGTGCTTGGGCCTACGGGACACTATCAGCAACACCCGCCAGAGACAGCGACCAAGGTTTCCCATGATGGCGATGAAGACGACGATCACGACTTCTGTCCCTGCTGCCTGTTCAGCAACAGCATGCAAGCGTTCAGCGACCAGCTCAAAAGCCGCGAATTTCTCGGTGTGCGTCTGTATGCGGCGCGTGATGCGCAAGGCGAGATCAGCGCCGACTGCCGTATCAATGGCGAAGACTTCCCTGCCGCCCTGCCCTATCTCCAGGCCTACGTGCAAACCTGGCCCGATGCCGGGCTGGAGTTTCGCAAGCAATACGTGGTCATTCGCAACCAGCCTTGACGGGACTTTAATGAACACCGCGCTGCTCGGCAGAATCCACGACGTGCTGGTACAGATACAAGCCGGCCAAGGCGATGCCAGCCAACTGGCCGATGCGCTGCGCGGCAATGCCCAGGCCATGGAAGGGCTGAGCTATGCCCAGCTGCGCCAGCTCGAATCTCTGGCCGATGAGCTGCAGCAGGCCGCCGAACTGGAGGCTGACGGCTTTGAATCACCGCTTGCCTCACTCATGGCGCGCCTGCAGCAATGGCTGAACAGCCATCACGAATCCACAAATCATGGGCACTGAAACCTCATTCACCATTCAGCGCCAGCACACGCTGAACGCCTTGCAACAAGCCGTGGGTGGGCAAAGCCAAGCCTGCTGCGCGCCAATCAATGGCTTTGGCATGTTTGGCTGGTTTTTTGAAGGCCAATCAGGCGCCAGCGATGCCATGCAGGGTAACCTGCGCTACGGCCTGGCCTATCTGGGTCACATGATCGACCAGGGTTTTGAAACCGCATTTGCCGTGGTGCAAGGCAGCCAGCCGCCTCTGGTCTGCCTCAAGACCTGGGAACCCGGCGAGGCCGAGCCACCCTGGCCAGCGCAGACATGGAGCCTGATTCATCACCACGAACAGGAGCACCGCCATGGCTTTTGACCTCATGGTCGGCACAGGCTGGCGTGTCAAGGATCAACCCAGCATGGTCGGAACCATCGAATTTGACGAACTGCCGCAGCTCAGCCGTTTGCTCAAGCACCATGATTGCTTCTTTCTGCATCGCATCGCCAATCTGTTTGAAGACCAGCAGTTCTCGCTCGCAGAAGTCGCGCAGGCTCTGGAGCAACTGCTGCCCCTGCTGACCCAACCCATGCCCAATGCCGAGCGCGCCATGCTGCACAAGCTGATTGCCGTGCTGGCCTTTGCCCAGAGCCGCCAGCAGCCGCTGTTCGGGGTGGCTGACTGATGGGTGCCAAACCTCAATCCATCGATCTTGGCAATGGACAAAGCATTCCCATCCAGCTCCTGACATCCTGGCCCGAAAAAATGCTGGATATGGATGCATCGGCCCCCGGGCTTGCGCCTTTGTGGGACGCGCTGGAGACGATTTGCGTCACCGGCTGCTGCGGCATCGACGCGCTGGATCTCAGCCCCGAACAACTGACCACGGCGCGCAGCAGACTCGATGTCGCGGTGATCCGACAGCAATTGCAGCAATTGCAGCAACTGCAAGCACTGCAAGCACTGCTGAGCCGCCCCGACCCAAGCTTTGTCAGCAGCCAACGCCTCAACCAGTATCTGGATCAGGATGCCGCCCAGCAGTTGGTCAGCCATTTGCAGCATCATCTTGGCACCTAGAATGGCTTGCACGCAATCCGCAGTAAAAACAGCCTCAAACACTGTGGGAGAAAGCGCAAGCAGCTATCAAAACAAGAGATTTCCATGACAGAGACAGCGCGGTTTGCACCGCAGATCAAGATTGCCGCCACCTACATGCGCGGCGGCACCAGCAAGGGCGTGTTCTTCAAACTGCAGGACTTGCCCCAAGCGGCCCAGCAAGCAGGCGCCGTGCGTGACGCCATCTTGCTGCGCGCCCTGGGCAGTCCCGATCCCTATGGCAAGCAGATCGACGGCATGGGCAATGCCTCGTCCTCGACCAGCAAGGGCGTGATCCTCAGCAAGAGCACACGCCCCGGTCACGATGT
>JAITLR010000028.1 GCA_031277805.1 Comamonas sp.
CCGAACTTGCTGATGGTGCCGAACTGCACGCGGGCGCGGTCCTGGCGCAGCGCGTCGCGCAGGCGGTTTTCCACTTCGCGGCGGTTCTTCGACTCTTCCATGTCGATGAAGTCGATCACGATCAGGCCGCCCAGGTCGCGCAGGCGCATCTGGCGGGCTACTTCGTCGGCGGCTTCAAGGTTGGTGCGGGTGGCTGTTTCCTCGATGTCGCCGCCCTTGATGGCGCGAGCCGAGTTCACGTCCACGGAAACCAGGGCTTCGGTGTGGTCGATCACGATGGCGCCGCCCGAGGGCAGGGTCACGGTGCGCGAGTAGGCGGACTCGATCTGGTGCTCAATCTGGAAGCGCGAGAACAGGGGCGCATCATCGCGATAGCGCTTGACGCGGGCAGCGTGCTCAGGCATCACATGTGCCATGAACTGCTGGGCCTGTTCGTAGATGTCATCGGTGTCGATCAGGATGTCGCCGATGTCATTGTTGAAATAGTCGCGGATGGCGCGGATCACCAGACTGGATTCCTGATAGATCAGGAAGGCGCCCTTGGACGCCTTGGCGGCGCCGTCGATGGCATTCCACAGCTTGAGCAGGTAGTTGAGGTCCCACTGCAGCTCGGGCGCGGTGCGGCCGATGCCGGCGGTACGCGCGATGATGGACATGCCCTTGGGGTACTCGAGTTGGTCCATGGCCTCCTTGAGCTCGGCACGGTCCTCACCCTCGATGCGGCGCGAAACGCCACCGCCGCGGGGGTTGTTGGGCATCAGCACCACATAGCGGCCGGCCAGCGAGATGAAGGTGGTCAGGGCTGCGCCCTTGTTGCCGCGCTCTTCCTTTTCGACTTGGACGATCAGTTCCTGGCCTTCGCGGATCACATCGTTGATGCGTGCCTGGCTGGGAGAGACGCCTTCGGCAAAGTATTGCTTGGAGATTTCCTTGAACGGCAGAAAGCCGTGGCGATCTTCGCCGTAGTCCACGAAGCAGGCTTCAAGCGAGGGCTCCACGCGGGTAACTACCGCCTTGTAGATATTGCCCTTGCGCTGTTCGCGGCCTTCGATTTCGATCTCGTAGTCCAGCAGTTTCTGGCCGTCCACAATGGCCAGGCGGCGTTCTTCGGACTGCGTTGCGTTGATCAGCATCCGTTTCATGATGCGTTTCCTTTATTCGTTTTATGGGGCGCGCTGGTCAGGGCACATGCCATCAGACCAACGCACCTTTGACTGGTAATCAAAGATGGGCTCGACAGGGAGCCTTGATGCCAGACGAACGCGTTGAAACGAATGAGGAATCGGGGCAGTGCAGGACTGCGCTACTGGCTTGGAATCAAGTCAGTAGCGGAGGTGCAGGCCGGGGGACGAGCGAAAGCGGGCGCGCATGCATGCGAGGCGTAAAAATAACCGGGGCGCGCGCCATGGAGGTGGGTGGTCTTTTCTGCACACGGCTCACCCCGGCAACAGGTCTAGCCCTGCCCCAGAAGTTGATCATCCATGTCCAAAAAATCCACATGCTCGTTGTGATTCACCGGCAGTTGCAGGCGGCTTTGGCCTGGAACAACTACCGGGATGAGATTCCGTATCAGCGTTTCAATTTGTCAGCCTTTGCCAGGATTTCACAGGCGGCTGCAGCGCTTCGGGCTGCAATTTGCGTGTGTAAAACTGACGGGCATCGACCTGCCTGTGCGGTGGGAAATGGCTGTTTGGACTAAACTCCATGCGAATCAACCACTTACAACTAGCTCGGCACAGGTGAAACACATTATAGAGGGCAAACCGGCACAGGACCGGTCCCAGACCGCAGCCGCGGTCTCCGTGCGGCTCGTAGAAGTCGATGCCGATTCCGCTGGACAGCGTCTGGACAACTTTCTCTTGCGCCACCTCAAGGGCGTACCCAAAACCCATGTCTACCGCATCATTCGCAGTGGCGAAGTGCGCATCAACAAAGGGCGCGTAAGCGCCGAGACGCGTGTACAAACTGGCGACGTTGTGCGCATTCCACCGGTTCGGATTTCCGAAAAAGTGGCGGAAAAAGCCGAACGACCTGCACCGGCTAAGGACTTTCCCGCCCTGTTGGAGGATGAGTACATGGTGGCGCTGTCCAAGCCGGCTGGTGTGGCCGTGCATGGCGGCTCCGGCGTGAGCTTTGGTGTCATCGAGCAGATGCGTCAGGCACGACCAGAAGCCAAGTTTCTGGAGCTGGTGCATCGCCTGGATCGCGAGACCTCCGGGATCTTGCTGGTGGCTAAAAAGCGCTCATCGCTCATCAATCTGCAAGATCAGTTCCGCGAGCGTGAGACCGGCAAGACCTATCTGGCCCTGGTGCAGGGGATTTGGCCTGCCAATAAAAAGGTCATTGACGCGCCGCTGCACAAGTATCTGCAAGCCGATGGCGAGCGCCGTGTGCGTGTGACAACCGAAGACGACCCCGATGGCATGCGCTCCATCACCCTGGTCAAGGTGCGCAAGCTGTTAGAGCCGCGTCCCATGCAGGGGCTGCCCGCCATGAGTTTGCTGGAGGTGACCATCAAGACGGGGCGCACGCACCAGATCCGTGTGCACCTATCTTCGCAGGGGCATCCGATTGTCGGTGACGACAAATATGGTGATTTCGATCTCAACCGTCGTGTGCAAAAGCAGGGGCTCAAGCGCATGTTCCTGCATGCCTGGCGGCTACAGTTCAACCACCCTGCCAGCGGTGAGCGTGTGGAGCTGCGTGCCGAACTGCCGCCCGAATTGGCTGATTTTGTGAGCTGACAATAGTTTCATGACAACCGAAAACCATAGCGAAAACTCTGGCGAAAAGCGGCCGCGCCGCTTCGATCTGATTGCTTTTGACTGGGATGGAACCGTGGCGGACTCCACGGCCATCATCACGCGCAGCATTCAGGAGGCGGTGCGCGATGTAGGTGGTACCGTGCCCAGCGACGAGCAGGCGGCTTATGTGATCGGCATGGCATTGATGCCTGCGCTGGCTCGCGCCGCACCCGATGTGCCGCCCGAAAAATATCCGGAGCTGGGCAACCGCTATCGCCATCACTTCTTCAAGCATCAGGACGATATCTGCCTGTTTGATGGCATCTTGCCGTTGCTGGACGATCTGCGCTCACGTGGCCACTGGTTGACCGTGGCCACAGGCAAAAGCCGCATGGGGCTCAACCACGCGCTGCAGGATTCTCAGCTCAAAGGCATGTTCGACGGCTCGCGCACGGCAGACGAAACCGCAGGCAAGCCCAGTCCGCTGATGCTCCATGAGCTGATGGCCGAGTTTGGCGTGGAGCCCGAGCGCACGCTGATGATTGGCGACACCACACATGACCTGCAAATGGCTGTGAATGCTGGTTGCGCCTGTGTGGGCGTCTCCTACGGTGCCCACGCGCCGGACAATTTTGCACAGTTCAATCCGCTGTTTGTGGCAGATTCGGCCAGGCAGCTGCACCGGTGGCTGGCTGAAAACGCCTGAGGATGCATTGATGACCGATGCCATAGAACTGTGCTCCAGCGCTGATCTGGTCGATGGCGGCAAGGCCGTGGCCTTTGATGTCAATTACGCTGGCCAGCTCAGTCGTGCTTTTGCGATTCGCTATCAGGGTCAGGTTCACGCCTATCTGAACCGCTGCAGCCATGTACCCATGGAGATGGACTACCAGGAAGGTCAGTTCTTCGATGACACAGGACGGTGGCTGTTGTGTTCTACCCACGGTGCGGCCTATGAACCTGACAGCGGAGCCTGTTCTGGAGGTCCATGTCGTGGTGGTTTGGTGAAAATCAAACTCTCCGAAAGCAATGGTGTGGTGCACTGGCATACTGGAGAGCAACTGAAATCCGTAGCATTTTGAGATGAGTTCCCCAATCCCTCCCGAGAACAATGACTCCCAGCAGCCGGTGACGCCGGGGGCTGATCTATGGTCCAAGGCTGCAGCAACACCTGCTGCGCCCGCGCCAGCTGCCAATGCCGCCGGTTGGGAGCGTGATGTGCTCGAAAAGCTGGTTTTTGCCTCGCTGGGCGAGCAGCGAGCTGCGCGTCGCTGGCGCCTTTACAGCCGTTTGCTGTGGACGGCTGTAGTGCTGTTGGTGTTGTGGGTGGTATTTTTCAAGGACACGACGGCCAAGACCAGCACCTCGCCACATACAGCTGTGGTGGAGATCAAGGGCGAGATCGCTTCGGGCTCGGATGCCAGTGCCGAGTTTGTGGTGGCAGCCATGCGCAGCGCGTTCGAGGACTCTGGCTCACGCGCCGTGGTGCTGCTGATCAACTCGCCAGGCGGTAGTCCCGTGCAGGCCGGCATCATCAATGACGAGATGACTCGCCTCAAGGCCAAGTACAACAAGCCTTTGTATGCGGTGGTCGAGGAGTCCTGCGCGTCGGCTGCCTATTACATTGCTGCGGCGGCCGATGAGATTTTTGTCGACAAGGCCAGCATCGTGGGCAGCATTGGCGTGCTTATGGATGGTTTCGGCTTCACCGGCGTGATGGAGAAGGTGGGTGTGGAGCGCCGTTTGCTGACAGCCGGTGAGAACAAGGGCTTTCTGGATCCCTTCAGTCCCATGTCGGAGCGGCAAAAGGAATATGCACACACCATGCTGGAGCAGATCCATCAGCAATTCATTGGAGTGGTGAAAAAAGGCCGTGGCGAGAAGCTGCGTGAAACGCCAGAGATGTTCAGCGGCCTGTTCTGGACCGGTCAGCAGGCTGTGGAGATGGGGCTGGCGGACAAGCTGGGCAGTCTGGACTATGTGGCGCGCGAAGTGGTCAAGGCCGACGAAGTTATCGACTACACCCGCCGTGACAATATGGCCGAGCGCCTGGCCAAGAAGTTTGGCGCAGCGATTGGCGCTGGATCAGTCCAGGCGGTACAGGGCTTGATGCCAAGCATTCGTTGATTTTTAGTCAAAATGGCCACCAACGCTGATGGATAAAGCGCTGGCAGCTATCAAATGAAAAGCCCGAAGCGTGTGCAGCGGGCTTTTTTGTCAGAAGGCTGATTTATCGGCCAATCGAAAACACCACAGGAGTGCGGTTGTCGGGCGGAGCGTTGCGCTGGCGCCATTCGCGCACCAGATGGCTTTCGATGCGGGCCGTCTCCAGCGTCAGGCCGCTGGCCAGTGCCAGCCGGGTATTGGGCTGCAGTGTCTGAAGCAGCGCCTGCCACAGCGCTGCGTTGCGGTAGGGTGTTTCGATGAACTGCTGGGTTTGACCATGGCGCAGCGCCAGGCTTTCCAGCTCCTTAATGCGGGCTGTGCGCTCGCTGCCGTCCTGGGGCACATAGCCGACAAAGGCAAAGTTCTGGCCATTGAGGCCGCTGGCTGCCAGGCCCAGCAGCAGGGACACGGGGCCCACCAGAGGCACGACGCGGATCCCGAGATCATGGGCGGCGCGCACGATGGAGCTGCCAGGGTCGGCCACGGCGGGCATGCCCGCCTCGCTGATCAGACCCATGTCATGGCCAGCCAGCGCGGCTGCCAGCAAGGGTTTGGGGTCGAACACGGCTGCCCCCTTGTTGCCATGATCGCCTTTCTTATGGGCTTCGCGTGGCAGCTCGGCAATGTTCTGCGCCTGCAGCGGTGCGGCCAACGGAAAGAGGGTGTCTATGCGCTTGAGATAGGCGCGAGCCGTCTTGGCGTTCTCGCTGATCCAGTGCGTGAGGCCTGCCGCGCGGCGCAGCGTGCCTTCGGGCAGCACCTCGGTCAGCGTGGTCTGGCTTTCGCAGCCAAAATCAAGTGGAGCGGGTACCAGGTAAAGGGTGCCTGCTTTCTTTTCGGTAGCGGAACTCATGGAAGCACGACTCCCGCTGCGCGCAACAGTTGGCAGGTGCGAATCAGTGGCAGGCCGATCAGTGCCGTGGGGTCATCGCTGACAATGGCGTCCAGCAATGCAATGCCCAGGCCTTCGCTTTTGGCCGAGCCCGCACAGTCGTAAGGTTGTTCGGCGCGCAGATAGCGCTCGATCTCTGCATCGTTCAGTTCACGAAAGCGCACTTGCACCGTCACTACGCTGGATTCGCTAAAACCGGTCTCTGCACAGCTCACGCAGACGCCGGTGTGGAAATTCATCTGGCGGCCGCTCATCTGGCGCAACTGTTCGGTGGCGCGTTCGTGAGTGCCGGGTTTGGACAGAGGTTGACCATCTAGCTCGGGCACCTGGTCGGAGCCAATCACGATGGCGCCGGGATGCAACCGGGCCACGGCCTGGGCCTTGGCGCGAGCCAGGCGCAGACTCAGGTCATAAGGTGTTTCACTGGTCAGTGGAGTTTCGTCCACTTCGGGGGAGACCGTTTCAAACGGCAGTTGCAGGCGGCTGAGCAGCTCCCGGCGGTAGCGGGAGGTGGAGCCAAGGATCAATGGACGCATGAGTCGTCCGGTAATCAAGGATTCGGGCATGGCGGGATTCTCTTACACTGGCCGCATGAGCAAGGATTTTTCTGCAACCCACCTCGATGTACGCGCTTTTGCGCAGGCTGCGGGTCATTTGCAAGGCCAGACCCCATTGTCCGACTTCAAGCGTCTGACCGCGGATGCGCTGTCTGTGGAAGGCGTGCAGCCCATGGTGCATTGGGAGGCCGAGGGCGAAGTGGTCGAGCAGACCGGTGGTGCGGGCCATGTATGGCTGCATCTGACGGCTGAAGTGGCACTGCCCATGACCTGCCAGCGCTGCCTGACCGAGGCCGATATTCCCCTTTATGTGGATCGGTCATTTCGCTTCGTCGCGGACGAAGCCACGGCAGAGCTGGAAGATGACGACAGCGATGAAGACCTGTTGGCGATGAGCCGCGAGTTCAATCTGATGGAGCTGATCGAGGATGAGCTGCTGATGGACGTGCCAGTGGTGCCCCGTCACGAAGAATGTCCCGTGCCCGTCAAGCTGGAGTCCAGCGACGCTGACTTCGAGCAGGCCAATGAGCAAAAGGAGAACCCTTTTGCGGTGCTGCAATCACTCAATGTCGGCAAATCTGCCGATTGATCATTCCAGTGATACGCTGGGGATTTGATAATGCCTAGGTCGCGAAAAGCGTTTGCGCTATAATCGTGAGCTTCGCGCGAATCCCCCTCGTGTCTTTAATGGGCTGATCGCGTTTTTTACCAACCCTTTCAAGATACACAGGAGCCATCATGGCTGTTCAGCAAAACAAGAAGTCCCCCTCCAAGCGCGGCATGCACCGTTCGCACAATGCACTGAATGTGCCTGGCATCGCTGTGGAAGCCACAACTGGTGAAACCCACCTGCGCCACCACATCAGCCCCAACGGCGTGTACCGTGGCCGTCAAGTGCTGAAGAACAAGTCCGAAGCCTAAGCGACGACTGCATTCGCAAGGCCCGTTGCTACATTTTTTGTAGCGCGGGCTTTTGTGTTTTCTTTGAGGAGATATTTGCAAAATCAGTGCAAGGCAGCTGTGGCTTGCGCTGGCTTTGCTGATAGCTCCCATTCGCGGTCGCTAGACCGTTCAACCCTTTTATCCAAGCCCGAATGGACTTGACAGTCGCCCATGATTACTTTGGCTGTTGACTGCATGGGGGGCGACCATGGCCCCCGCGTCACGCTGGTTGCGTGCCGTCAGTTTCTGAACTCTCATCCTGATGCTCATCTGCTGCTGGTTGGCAAAGCCGAGGAATTGGCAAACTTCAAGCACGAGCGTGTGACCGTTGTACCTGCTACCGAAGTGGTGGGCATGGATGACCCTGTGGAAGTGGCTTTGCGCAAGAAAAAGGATTCGTCCATGCGCGTGGCCGTGCAGCAGGTCAAGGATGGTGCGGCACAGGCTGCAGTCTCTGCCGGCAACACGGGGGCGTTGATGGCAATTTCGCGCTATCTGCTCAAGACGCTTGATGGCATTGATCGCCCCGCCATTGCTTTTGGTTTGCCCAATGCCAAGGGAAGCGACACCACCATGCTGGACCTGGGTGCCAACGTGGATTGCTCGGCTGAGCATCTGCTGCAGTTTGCCGTCATGGGCTCGGCCCTGGTGTCGGCGCTCAAGAATATGGATGCACCCAGCGTGGGTCTGCTCAATATTGGCGAAGAGCTGATCAAGGGCAATGAGGTCATCAAGCGCGCTGGCGAGCTGCTGCGTGCAGCCGGCGATGCGGGCAATCTCAACTTCTACGGCAATGTTGAGGGTAACGACACCTTCAAGGGCGTGGTGGACATCGTGGTCTGTGACGGTTTTGTTGGCAATGTGGCGCTCAAGACCACCGAAGGCGTTGCCTCCATGATCTCGGGAATTCTCAAGGAAGAGTTCAAGCGCAACATCTTCACCAAAATGGCGGCGATCATTGCCTATCCCGTGCTATCTGCCTTGATGAAGCGCGTGGATCACCGTCGCTACAATGGTGCAGCCTTGCTGGGGCTGCGCGGTCTGGTCTTCAAAAGCCACGGTTCGGCTGATGCAATGGCTTTCGAGCATGCGCTCAACCGCGCGTATGATGCGGCACGCAACAACCTGCTTGACCGTGTTCGTACCCGTATTGCCGCCGCCGCACCTTTGTTGCTGGCAGCGCAGGCGGAACAAGAAACCTCGGCGCCCTGATAGAAGACATGAGACGTTACGCACGCATCACTGGTACTGGCAGTTACCTGCCTCCCCGCCGCCTGACCAACAACGATCTGGCTGCTGAGCTGGCTCAGCATGGCATAGAGACCTCGGACGAGTGGATTGTCGAGCGCACCGGTATCCGCGCTCGCCACTTTGCCGCTCCTGATGTCTCCAGCAGCGATCTGGCACTGGAAGCCTCTCAAAAGGCCATTGAGGCTGCGGGCATCGGTGCGCAGGATATTGACCTGATCATCGTGGCGACCTCCACGCCGGATATGGTCTTCCCATCGACGGCAGCCATCCTGCAGCACAAGCTGGGCATTACCAACGGCTGCCCTGCATTTGACGTGCAGGCGGTGTGCAGCGGTTTCGTTTATGCGATGACGGTGGCTGATTCCATGATCCAGACTGGCGCGGCCAAGCGTGCGCTGGTGGTGGGTTCGGAAGTCTTTAGTCGCATCCTCGATTTCAATGACCGGACAACCTGCGTGCTGTTCGGTGATGGCGCAGGTGCTGTGATTCTGGAAGCCTCGGAGGAACCCGGCATTCTGTCCGCCGAGCTGCATGCCGACGGCAGCCATGTCGGCATTCTTTGCGTGCCTGGAAATGTTTCTGGCGGCAAGGTGCTGGGCGACCCTCTGCTCAAGATGGATGGTCAGGCCGTGTTCAAGCTGGCTGTCAGCGTGCTGGACAAGGCGGCACGTGCCGCGCTGGAAAAGGCTGGCCTTACCGATGCCGATATCGACTGGCTGATCCCCCATCAGGCCAATATCCGCATCATGCAAAGCACGGCACGCAAGCTCAAGCTGTCCATGGACAAGGTGGTGGTCACCGTCGACCAGCACGGCAACACCTCTGCGGCATCGATTCCGCTGGCGCTTGATCATGGCGTGCGTAGCGGTCAGGTCCAAAAGGGCCAGACCGTGCTGCTTGAAGGCGTAGGTGGTGGCTTCACCTGGGGTGCGGTGCTGCTCAAAATGTAGCTTCAAGCGCTTGGCACATAAGCGTTTCAGGTACTTTTTATACTAAGAAATATGAAGAAATTCGCGTTTGTATTTCCCGGCCAGGGCTCGCAAGCTGTGGGCATGCTGGATGGCTGGGGCGATCACCCCGTGGTCGCGCAAACCGTGGCAGAAGCTTCGGATGCCCTGGGTGAAGATGTGGGTCTGCTGATCAAGGAAGGCCCCAAGGAGGCCCTGGCATTGACCACGAATACCCAGCCCGTGATGCTGGTGGCCGGTGTGGCTGCCTGGCGCGTGTGGCAGGCTGAAGGTGGTGCGCTGCCTGATGCCCTGGCTGGCCACTCCCTGGGTGAGTACTCGGCCCTGGTCGCTTCTGGCGTGCTGACGCTGGCTCAGGCCGCGCCTCTGGTGCGCTTGCGCGCTGCTGCCATGCAGGATGCCGTGCCTGTGGGTACGGGCGGAATGGCTGCGGTTTTGGCTCTGGATGCGGAAAAGGTCAAGGCAGTCTGCGCCGAAGTGACTGCCCAACTGGGTGGCGTTGAAGTGGTGGAAGCTGTGAACTTCAACGACCCCGGCCAAACCGTGATCGCCGGTAGCAAGCTGGCCGTGGAAAAGGCCTGCGAGGCGGTCAAGGCGGCTGGCGCCAAGCGCGCTCTGCCTCTGCCGGTGTCCGCGCCTTTTCACTCCAGCCTGATGAAGCCTGCTGCCGAAAAGCTGAAGATTGCCCTGGCCGAGCTGACGCTGGCGGCACCTCAGATTTCCGTCATCAACAATATTGACGTTACCGTCCAAACGGACGCTGATGCGACTCGCGATGCGCTGTATCGTCAGGCCTTCGGTCCTGTGCGCTGGGTGGAATGCGTGCAGGCCATCAAGGCTCGCGGTGTGACTCATATCGTTGAGTGCGGCCCCGGCAAGGTGCTGGCAGGTATGGTCAAGCGTATTGACGCAGACCTGACAGGTACTCCTTTGTTTGATACAGCTACCCTGGCTGACGTGAAAGAATTGCTCGCATGACTGATAACCAGACCAAGCCCCAGGTTGCCCTGGTCACCGGTGCTACCCGAGGCATCGGCGCTGCCATTGCGCAGGAGCTGGCCTCCAAGGGCTATCAAGTGATCGGCACGGCCACATCGGATGCCGGTGCTGAAAAGATCACTCAGGCGCTGTCCGCTTTTGGTGGCCGTGGAGTGAACCTGAATGTGACGGATGGCGCAGCCGTTGATGCTTTGATCGATTCCATCGTCAAGAACGATGGTGGTCTGCATGTGCTGGTCAACAACGCCGGCATTACCCGCGACACCCTGGCCATGCGTATGAAGGATGACGACTGGGATGCTGTCACCGACACCAACCTGAAGGCCGTTTTCCGAGTCAGCCGTGCGGCTATTCGCCCCATGATGAAGCAGCGCTTTGGCCGCATCATCAGCATCACCAGCGTGGTCGGCGCCTCCGGCAATGCCGGTCAGGCCAACTACGCAGCGGCCAAGGCCGGCGTGGCCGGCATGACCCGCGCGCTGGCCAAGGAACTGGGCAGCCGCGGCATTACCGTGAACTGCGTGGCGCCTGGCTTTATCGCCACGGACATGACGGCAGATCTGCCAGAGGCGCAGAAGGCTGCTCTGAAGGCGCAGATTGCCATGGGTGATCTGGGTCAGCCCAGCGACATCGCTCATGCCGTTGCCTATCTGGCATCCGCAGGTGCAGGTTATGTGACGGGCCAGGAGCTGCACGTCAACGGCGGCATGTACATGTAAAGATTCGACAGTTTGTGCGGTGTTTGTCGCACTTGCTGCCAGAAGCTGAACACTTTTGCAAGTTCAGTGGCCGATTCCTCGCGACGGCCTGCCGAAAAAGGTCTTGGGCCTGAAACGGCTAGAATCGCGGGTTCATTCACAACCCCCTGAGGGAAACCATGAGCGATATCGAAGCACGTGTCAAAAAAATCATTGCTGAACAACTCGGCGTTGAAGAGTCCCAAGTGACC
>JAITLR010000005.1 GCA_031277805.1 Comamonas sp.
CCCGATCCCTATGGCAAGCAGATCGACGGCATGGGCAATGCCTCGTCCTCGACCAGCAAGGGCGTGATCCTCAGCAAGAGCACACGCCCCGGTCACGATGTGGACTATCTGTTCGGTCAAGTCGCCATCGACAAGCCCTTTGTGGACTGGAGCGGCAACTGCGGCAACCTCAGCGCCGCCGTCGGCCCCTGCGCCATTCATATGGGACTGATCGACCCTGCAAAAATCCCGCACAACGGCACGGCCCGGATTCGTATCTGGCAGGCCAATATCGCCAAGACCATCGTCGCCCATGTGCAGATCACCGACGGTCAGGTGCAGGAAACCGGCGACTTTGAGCTGGACGGCGTGACCTTTGCCGCCGCCGAAGTACCGCTGGAATTTCTGGACCCCGCCGACGATGGCGAAGATGGTGGCGCCATGTTCCCGACAGGTAATTTGGTAGACAGGCTTGATGTCCCCGGCATTGGCAGCTTTGACGCCACCATGATCAATGCTGGCATTCCCACCATCTTCCTGAATGCCAAGGACATTGGCTATAAGGGCTGCGAGTTGCAGGACGCCATCAATAACGACACCGAGGCGCTCGCCAGGTTCGAGACCATCCGTGCCCATGGTGCGCTGCGCATGGGCTTGATCAAGGATCTGAGCGAAGCCGCTACCCGCCAGCACACGCCTAAGATCGCCTTTGTGGCGCCAGCTCAGAGCTACACATCGTCCAGCGGCAAAGCGATTGCGGCGGCGGACATTGATCTGGTCGTGCGGGCTCTGTCCATGGGCAAGCTGCACCACGCCATGATGGGCACGGCAGCGGTGGCCATTGGCACGGCGGCGGCCATTCCCGGCACTCTGGTCAATCTGGCCGCCGGCGGCGGCGAGCGCCATGCCGTGCGCTTTGGTCACCCCAGCGGCACGTTGCGCGTGGGTGCCGAGGCCCAACTGGTCGACGGCCAATGGCAGGTCACCAAGGCCTTGATGAGCCGCAGCGCCCGCATTCTGATGGAAGGCTGGATTCGCGTGCCCGGCGATGTCTTGGACAAAAAATAGACCTCAAATTCGACTCCATCCCTTATTGAGAAAGCGCCAATAGCTATTGTTTCCGAAGCTACTCCAAGCCTCTCTTGGTCACATGAAAAGGCTGAAATCAGAGGCAGGTCCATGCAAGAATCTGCAGGCCTGCCCTGTTGGATATTGCACACCGCCGCCCCTCCATTGCCCTCCTTGCCCACACTCAACCAAGCCAGCTACGCCTATCTCGCGTCCTCCAGCCTGACGCAGGAGTCCGGCGGCCACCGGTTGGCCCTGGCCACCAGCGGCGGCCGGTCCGCTTCTGAAGACCTGTTTTTCTTTTCCGGCTTTGTGCAGCATCCGGCCGTCGTGGCCCAGTCCCTGCTGCTGCTGGCCCGCGTGGCCCGCACCCGCTTTTATGTGCCGCCCAATGCGCTGGCCGCCGTGCTGCGCGCGGCCGACCCTGTGGTTACCTCCACGCCAGAGGGCCTGCGCTTTGAATCCTTCAGCGCCTGCTGCGGCGTCTATGCACGCCTTGATGTCGATGCCTCGGCGCTTGATATCGCGCACCAGAGCAGCGGCGTCACCAATGTTGATGTCAACCCGCCGCTGCGCCATGCCCTGGCCGCCATGCAAAGCAGCGAGCCGCTGCATCTGAAAATTGGCACTGAGGCCTTGCAGCTCAGCACCGCGCAAGCCCACATCGTCGAAGAAAAAGTGCCGCTGCCCGCCCGCTGGCTCAAGGGCTTTGCCGAAACCCAGATGCTGTGCGCCGGCATGGCGCTGCGCCATGTGCTGCAAGGCCCGGCCCTGCAGCAGTTTGTGCAGGCCCTGCCGCGCACTTCTGCCACCCGCTCGGTGATGTGGGCCACGCGCACGGCGCGCTCGCTGCGGCTGGCGTCCAGCCCTTCACCGGGTGCGGTCTGCCTTGCCGGGCCGGAGCGCCTGCGCGTGCTGGAGCCCCTGCTGCGCTTTGCCACGGCATTGAATGCTTATGGCCCTGAGACAGATTTTGGCTCACAGCCCCTGCCCAGCGCCTGGGTGCTGCATATGCCCGGCGCCCGGCTGACACTGGCCCTGAGCCCGGAAAAAGCCCGAGGCTTTTCGGGCGAAGGCGCAACCCTGAGCCTGCTGGCCGGTGGCGATGCACAGCAAGACGCCGATTTTCTCGCCAGCCTGCTGCACTTCGAGCCGCGCATCGATACTGCCGACTTGGCTGGGCGCGCCCTGCTGCCTGAGGTCCAGGTGGCAGCCGCCCTCAACGTGCTCGCATCCTCGGGCCAGGTGGGTTTTGATCTGGCCAGCGCCAGCTACTTTCACCGGCCCATGCCGCTGCAGCAGCATCTGCTGCCAGACCAGCACCCCAGACTGAGCGATGCACGGCAATTGATCGCGCGGGCCGCTGTCACGCCACTCGCTGCAGATCGCTATGCCGTGCAGTCCGATCAGCAGCGCTATGAAGTGCTGTTGAGCGACGCTGCGCCAAAGTACCGCTGCACCTGCCCCTGGTTTGCCAAATACCAGGGCACACGTGGGCCCTGCAAGCATGTGCTGGCCGTGCATATTTTTCTGGATCCCCTTCAACCCGATGGAGCCCCACAGTGAGCGCCTCACAGCCCCTGGACCTCGCCGCGCGCCGCGCCTTGCTGCGCGAAGCGCTGGCCGCCAGCAATCCGCATGACTTCACGCTGCTGGCCGCCAGCTTGCAGGGCGCGACTGAAGAAGAGCGCACGCAGCTGACCAAGACACTGCCGCCCTCGCGCCTGTTCAACGCCGAAGGCGCCACGACCCGCGCCATCTATGCGCTGGCCG
The DNA here is from genome assembly GCA_031277805.1 of Comamonas sp. Classification (GTDB taxonomy): domain Bacteria; phylum Pseudomonadota; class Gammaproteobacteria; order Burkholderiales; family Burkholderiaceae_C; genus Comamonas. The sequence goes on from JAITLR010000005.1 coordinate 2,821, forward strand.
CCCTGGGCAAGCCCAAGCTGGTGGCGGAATCCTTGTACAAGGTGCAGGCCGATTACATTCCCCCTGCACTGGCTGGGGCCCGTGAACGCAGTGCCGACTGGATGCTCGAACTCTGTGACGAGCTGGCCGAAGTCTCGGGCTGGCAGCAGGGCAAGCCGCTGGAGCTGGCCCTGGCACTGCAGGCCGCAAGCGGGCTGAGGGCCCAATCGCCGCGCTATGTGCAGCGCATCCCCTATTTTCTGATTGCCGAGCTGGAGCGAAACGCCAGCCCCGAGCAAGGCGGCGCACATATCGCGCGTGGACTGCAGCGTCACGACGGGCTGCTCATGCAGGCTTTCTGGCGCTTTTTTGAGGTCGAAGGCCTGGGCGCCAACCATGTGCTGACGGAGCACCAGTCCGACGCCTGGAATGCGGCGCTGATGCAATTGGCACAGAGCCAAAGCGGCTTTCGCGAGCAGGCGCTCGATGCCAGCCTTGACGCACTGCTGCGCGACTTTTCGGCGCGAAGCATCATCTGGTATCTGCAGGTCCAGCAATTGCTTCAGCCAACGGCACAGGAAGTTTCCGTACGTCAAAACCGCTACCTGGCCGTACTGTGCAGTCAACCCGGCACGGCCGTTGGTTGGGCACAGGAGCTGCTGGGCAGCACTATCAAAACCCATGCGCTGGATGCAGACGCCTTGATCGAAGCCTCGACCGGTGTATTGCTGCGTACCGAAAAAAAGCTGCTCAAGGCCCAGCTCAAGCTGTTGACGCAAATTCGTGCCAGCGACGCGCAACGTGATCGCATTTCGCAGATCGTGGCGGATGCCTTGCCCTCCATGCCTGCCGATGTGGCCGAGCAGGCGCGCAAGCTGCTGCCACAGATTTCCAGCCTGTCGGCGTCTGCATTGCCCGCTGCAACGCCGGCGCCCACAGAACCTATAGAGATTCCCCCGCCCAGAAGCCTGCCTCTTCCCGGCTCGCATCCAGAGCAAACGGCCATTCAAGACCTCGATGAATTGGTCGCCCTGGTTGCAGAGCTGCTGGAAGGCGTGGACCGGGGTGCCGACCTGCCGCGCATGCTCGACTATCTGGCTCAGCATGGTGATGCAAAGCTGCCCCAGAGCCTGGGCCAGCGCGCAGATGCCGTGATGGGCGAGCTCTGGGATGACGCCCATGGCTCGCCCCGCAGACTGCTGTTGGCGGCTTTGCTGGGCCAGAACGAGCCAGGTTTCAAAGGTTATAGACGCCATGTGGTGGCCAGAGTCGGCCAGCCCGATCTGCCCGGTGTTGAGTACCAGACGAGCACGGGTACCAGCAGCAGCTACGACGCCGCCAGCGATAGCTGGAAGGTGACAGAACATTGGTCCTCGCGCTCCGGCTATCAGTACCTTGCCACCCATGCCGCAACGGCCTTGCTCTCTGATGTACTGCAACAGTTGCAGCAGGCACGCAAGCTGGGCCAGCCATTCTGCACGCCCTCACCCGTCCCTGCCCACGCACGTCAGTGGTCGAGGCAGCTCTGCCAGCCCGGCGAAGGCATGTTTGCACGCGATCTGGAAGTGCTGGGCCGCGAGCCCCGGCCTTTCTGGCTGGCGGCCGATGCGCAGCCACTGCCCGACACTGGAGCTTCGCTGCACGAGCGTGCGCTCAACGTCAGCCAGATCGCGCAGGAATTCACTTTCCGCGCCCAGGAAGCGCGGGAGCAGGACGGCTTTGACAGCGTCGTCCACTGGGCCGCCTGGCTGCTGCGCGACAACCTCGATACGCTGGCCGCGCAGATGCACCCCGTACTCTGCGCCGCGGTACAGGTGGTCAACGTGCGCGGTCTGGCGCCGCTGCTGGCCGCATTGGGTGCGGCACGCAAGTCGCCGCAGCCGCCCGTGTATTCAGCGCTGGCCCTGGCAGCGTCTGCCAAGATGGCCGAGCACCGTGCCCAGGCCGCCGAAGCGCTGGCACAACTCACCGATTCCAATTTGCTCCACCCACAGGCATTTGCCGCAGAACTGGCGGCGCATCTGTGCGATGGTTTTGCGCTGGCCGGGCGTGCGGCGCAGACGCTGGAAGATGCAGCCTCCATCAGTGCCCTCAGCGGCTACAGGATGCTGCAGACCTTGGGCGCACTGCTGCCCCATCTGCAGGACATCAACGGCAAGCCGCTGACGCAAGCGGGCAAACTGGTCGAACTGGCCGCACGCCTGTCTGCTGACTATGGCCTGCCGCTGCCCATTCCGGCTGCACTGGCAGCACGCAGCAAAGGCAGCTCGGCCCTGGCCGTGGCTTTGCGCACGCTGCTGGCAACCCAGCCCCATGACACGGCCCTGGCGCAGCAAGCGCTGCACCAGTCCAAGCTACTTTGATTTTCAGATACCCATGAGCAACAAGAACTGGCTGGTCTTTGAGGAAATTGCACAGAACCCCAAGGTTCAAGCCCTGTTCGACGACGCCGTCGCTCAGATTTCCAGCGGCAATCCGCCCAAGCTGAACAAGCACTACCCCATCGGCTTCATGGTGGATGGGCAAAAGCTGCTGGGCACCTCGGTGCTCGAATACCGGCTCAGCCAGGAGCCCGTAGCCAGCTTCTCTCACGCCAATATGCGCGACTTTGCCGAGAAGATGCGCGCGCTGCTGGGCTGGAACGAGATCTCCTACCAGCTGCATCTATGGGTGGAGGCCCATTTGCGCGACCCATTCTTTGTCAATGAGGGCAGTGACTGGAACGAGCAATGGGTGCGCAAGCCCGATACCGCCCACGCACAGCTCAGCGCCGATGTGTTTCGCTTTGCCTGCGATGTGGCCATTGGCGACCTCAAATACGGCCCCAGCTACGCCTATGTCAGTGCCGACCGGATCTTTGACTGGGTAACGCAACTAGGCTCGGATCTACCGGCCCGGCTCAAGAAACATGGCACGGGCGATCTGCCCAAGACTTTGGCCCAATGGAAAGGCGTAGGCGTCAGCGCTACGGCCAATGATGCGCTGGCCGTGATCCGCATCACCCAGAAGGAAGAAAGCGAAGCCGCCTATGCCCTGGTTCTCGACTATCTGATCGAGCTGCTGGAAACCACGGATTTTCCACGTTCCTACGCCATCGAGTATCGCGGCCCCAGCAAGACATATCTGCCCATCAAGGGCCTGCCCAAGAAAGGCGTGCACCAGCTGTTTGCCAGCGCCGCCGCCTACCCCAGCCTGCACGAGAAGATGGCCACCTATGCACGCGCGGCCATGGGCGAGTACGAGTGGTACCAGAACCTTCAAGATGAAGACTGCGCCATGCCCGGCAGCTTTGCCGTGTTTGCGCTGGCCTTTGCAGATACACGCTTTGCGCCACTGACGCTGGACTATCTGCACATCGTGGATGGTGAGCACCAGTCGCTGCACGGCCTGTTTGCCGAAGCCTATATCGACGCCCATGGCTTTACCGAAACCAGCCTCGCCTATCTGCTGGCCTGTGCAGGCAACATCCAGCACCTGCGCCACCGCAAGACCTACCCCGCCCTGATGGCCAACGCGCAAAGCCTGGCCGCGCTAGTCCAGGCCCGTCAGCAGCACATCAGCGATGCGCCTTCGGCCAATGCCGCGCTGGAAAGCCGCAGCGCGGCAGAGTCTGCCTTTCAGGAAGCACGCCACACCATCTGGGGCGAGGCCGCTTGCAAAGACAGCGGCAAACGCCTGATGACCAGTGCCCCGGCCGAGTTGCGCCAGCTCTACGAGCAGGTATTTGCGCCCATCACTTCCGGCAAGCGAAGCTGAACACCCCATCCATCCACCACTGCAAGGGTCAGACCATCATGCTGAGTTACTCCATTCAGAAAGTCGGTTCCAACTTTGACACGGTCGAGCCTCAAGGTCCCATAGACCTGGCCGGCATGCTGCGTGCAATTGACGAGTTTCCCTGGTGCGAACAATTGCGGGATTGGAATGAAGAGCAGGAGGGGCCACTGCCAGCGCTGGTGCTGGAGAGCGAGGCCGACCAGCGCCAGCTATGGATCACGGCGCTGGGCGAAGGTCTGGGGCAGGACTTTCAGCTGCAATCGGTCGCGACCCAGACGCGCAAAGGCTTGTTTGGCAAGTCCAGGCAGGATCGCAATGTACTCGTCTTCGATGTATTCGGCCGCAGCGCACTCAACCAGCTCTGCGCGCTGTTCTGCGAACGCGAATTTGACGCACTGGACCACGAAGCACAGCGCCTGGCGCGGCAGGCTGAGGATGACGAGGATTGACGCGCCACAGCTTCCACTGATTTGCGAGTGTCGAAAGGCTTTAGAAATCAAACCAAAACCGCCTCCAGCGATTACAGGTAAAGCGCTGGATGCTATCTTTTCCAAAGCATTCGTCAGCCCCGTACCGCCGCCTCAATGGCGGCAATATCGATCTTGCGCATATTCATCATGGCCGCATAGGCGCGCTGAGCTGCTGCGGCGCCACGCGCGCCGGACACAGCCTGCATCAGCACGCGCGGCGTGATCTGCCAGGAAATGCCCCAGCGATCCTTGCACCAGCCGCAGGCACTTTCCTGGCCGCCGTTGCCCACGATGGCATTCCACAGTCTGTCGGTTTCCTCCTGATCGTCGGTGGCGATCTGAAACGAAAAGGATTCGTTGTGCGTGAAATGCGGCCCGCCATTCAGACCGATGCAGGCTACGCCGGCAACCGTGAATTCGACCAGCAGCACATCGCCCTGCTTGCCGTCTGGATAGTCACCCGGGGCGTGATGCACGGCTCCTACATGGCTGTCGGGAAAGGTCTTGGCGTAGAACTGCGCGGCTTGCAGCGCCTCGCCGGTGTACCAGAGGCAGATGGTGTTCTTCGGGGACATGGCTGCTCCTTGAGAAGGGTCGGGTCATAACACAGGCATTGTGAACGCTGGTGCCGATGCTCACCACCCTCTAATCCTTTACGCCTTCATGCGCCGCCACAAGGTGGCGCGACTGATGTCCAGAATTTCGCAGGCACGGCCCTGATCACCCCCCACGCTGTCCATGACTTCGCGCACACGTTGGCGCTCGGCTTCGCGGCGGGTATCGCGCAGGCGGCTGCGGCTGGCTGCCAACGCTGTTGCCAGCGGCATCAGCGGCGCACATTCGGGAAAGATGTCCTGCAGTCGGGCGGCGTCCAGGCTGCCATCTTCCGCCGTCCTCAGGTCGGCATGACAGGCCAGCAGCCGCTCCACCCAGTTGTCCAGTTCGCGCACATTGCCAGGCCAATCATGGGCCGCTGCATGGCCAAGCACGGCAGCCAACAGATCACCCATAGGCTTGTGAACCGGAGCCTCCAGGGCCTGCGCCGATGCCAGCCCCAGATGGCGGGCCAGCATGCTGTGTGCCAGCTCGGCCACATCGCCTGCGCCGCGCGTGCGCAAGCTGGGCGTGCTCAGCCTCAGCACGGCCAGACGGTAGTACAGATCCCGGCGAAACTGGCCACGTTCGACCTGTGCCGCCAGATCGGCGTGGGTCGCGGCAATCACACGCACATCCACGGGCACCGGCGTGGTCGAGCCCACGCGCAGCACTTCGCGCTCTTGCAGAACGCGCAGCAGACGCGACTGCAGGGCCAGCGGCATATCGCCGATTTCGTCCAGAAACAGCGTGCCCGTATGGGCCGCCTCGATCAGGCCCGTCTTGCCGCCGCGCCGCGCGCCGGTGAAGGAGCCTTCCTCGTAGCCGAACAGCTCGCTTTCCAGCAGGCTTTCGCTCAGCGCAGCACAGTTCACGGCGAGAAAAGGCTGGGCCGCGCGACGGCTGGCACGATGTATGCCCTGAGCCACCAGCTCCTTGCCCGTGCCGCTCTCACCCAGGATGAGCACCGTGGCATCGCTGGCCGCAAACTGCCTGGCCAACTGGCGAACACGCTGGGCGGCGTGGCTGCTGCCCAGATAGTCGTCAATACGCCAGCGCACACCGGCGCCGCGCTGGCTCTGGTTGGCGCGCAGACTGCGATCCGCACGCTGAATCACGGCCGGGTCGCGGCAGACCAGCAAGGCCCCGGTGACGCTGCCGTTTTCCACAATCGGGCCGCGCCGCACGACCAGGGTACGCATGGCCAGTTGCACCACCTCTTCACCGATCTCTCCACCCGCCAGCGCGCGCGAGACATCGAGCGCCGGAGCAACCTCAACCAGCAGTCTGTCGTGCAGTACTTCGACCGGGGCACCCAGCAATGCTGCCATACGGGAGTTCAGTGCACAGATGCGACCGCGCTCATCCACGGCCAGCACACCGTCCTGCAACTGTCCCAACACGGTCTCCAGCCGCTGGTGGCGGTCCCGCTCCGCGTGGCGGTGGCGCGCCAGCTGCATGGCATCCGACAGCGCCTGGCGCACGGAAATATCCGAATACATGAGCACACTGCTCATGCCCGACTGCTCGGCCAGGTCGGCCACCAGCCCCGGCGCCACCACAGCCCCCACACCCGCAGCCTTGAGCTTTTGCACGCAGACCATGGCGTCCTGCGTGCCCTGGTAGGCGATCTGCACCAGACCCAGCCCGAACAGCTGGTCGAACTGCGCCACCACGGCGGAGGGTTGTTCGAACATCACCAGACCCACATGAGGCTGTTCTTGCGTGGTCTGCAGCTTGGCCTGGCGCAACGCCTGCATCAGATCCAGCCCACGCACTTCCACCATGGCCAATGGCATATCCACCCGCTCGCGAATCCAGGCACCGCTGGCCCCGGCCCCCACCAGCGCATCGATCGGCTTTTGCCGGTGCAAAGCCTGGATTTGTGCCACCGCATCGTCAAACGAAGCGGTGATGTGCGAAAAGCGCGCCTGCCCCGACCATAGCTGGGCCAGGCGCTGCAACACCCGGCCAATGCGGTAGCGCCCTACCGTCACGATATGGGGCAGTTGAGCCTCCGACAGCAAGAGGCGTTCGGTCCGCTGGGCAATCGAATCATTCATGAAATGATTATTTCATTTATGAAACATCACTGAATAAAAACACGTCTCAAAACCTCTTCAGCTCGAACAAAGCTCTGAAAATTCAAACACTTAATGAATAAAGGGTTTTCCCCAGCAAAACATGGCACAGGCCTTGCAAAGAGAAGCCCTCATAAATATTCGATTCCGAATCCAGGAGATGAACATGTTCTTGAATCGCCGCACTCTGATTGCTACCGCCCTGACCGCCAGCGCAGCTGCACTGGCCCCTGTCGCCTCGGCCTTTGCAGCGGACGCCACCCCATGGCCCACGCGCCCCATCCGTCTGGTGGTACCGTTTTCGGCTGGCGGTGCGAATGATCTGATGGCCCGCTCTGCGGCCGAAGGTGCGTCCAAGATCCTGGGCCAGCCCGTGGTCATCGACAACCGTCCCGGTGCGGGTGGCACCGTGGGCGCCGACATCGTGGCCAAGGCCCAGCCCGACGGCTATACCCTGCTGGTCAGCGCTGCAGGCGTGATCTCCAACAGCATGATCAAGAAGACCATGCCCTTCAAGGACGACGCATTGCAGCCTGTGGTGATGATCGGTCTGGCGCCCTCCGTGATCGTTGTGCCCAAGAATGCGCCCTACAACAATCTGCGCGAATTCGTCGAAGCCTCCAAGAAGGGCAGCGGCTTCAACTTCGCCACCGCCGGCACAGGCAGCACACCCCACTTTGTGGCCGAGATGCTGAACGTGAAATACGGCGCCAAGCTGCAGCCTGTGCCTTACAAGAGCGGCTCCGAAAGCACGACTGCCGTGCTGGGCGGCCAGGTGGAAGGCACGTCCGAGGCCAGCATCATCGCCTTGCCCCACATCGTTCACGAAGGCAAGTTCAAAGCTCTGGCTACCACCTGGACCCAGCGCATTTCTGCCTATCCGCAGTTGTCCACCGCCGTGGAGCAAGGTTTTGCCGATCTGCAGATCGCGCACTGGGCCGGCGTTCACGCACCCAAGGGCACACCGCCCGCGATTCTGGACAAGGTGGCCGCCGCCGTAGACAAGGCCATGAAGGACCCGGCCACCGTTGAAAAGCTCAAGGGTCTGGGCATCGAACCCGTAGGCGGCACGCGCGCCGAATTTGTGAAATTCGCCGATGCCGAACGCAAGCGCCTGGGCGAAATCGTCAAGGCCGCCAACATGCAAGAGAAATAAGCCCCGCCCGCGCGCACTCGTTGAATCAACTACTAAAAAAAGAAGCTGCTGACGCTTTCTGGATAAGCGCTTCAGCCTGAAAACACTTCAAACAGAAACCGAGACAGAACATCATGATTTCCCGCCGCAACGCCTTGCGCGCCACCGTCTGCACTGCCACATCACTGATGACACTGGGCGCTGCCCATACGGCCATGGCCCAGGGCACCGATGTCTGGCCTAGCCGTACCGTCAAGCTCGTCGTGCCCTATGCCGCGGGTGGCTATGCCGACACCCGCGCCCGCCTGATTGCCGACTCCCTGGGCAAGGCGCTGGGCCAGTCCGTCATCATCGACAACCGCGGCGGCGCAGGCGGCGTGACCGGCACCGACGTGATTGCCAAGGCCAACGACGGTCACACCTTCGGCTTCGGCTCGCCCGGCCCGCTGGTCACCAATCCCATGCTGATGAAGAAGATGCCCTATGACGCCAAGACCGCGTTCAAGCCCATCATCCTCATCGAGCAAGCCCCGCTGTTCCTGACCACGGCGCTGAACCAGCCGTTCAAGAATGTTCAGGAGCTGCTGGCCTACGCCAAGTCCAAGCCCGGCGACCTGACCTTTGGCTCCTCCGGCGTGGGCGGCGCCCATCACCTCTCGGGCGAGTTGCTGGCCTTCCAGACCCAAACCCAGCTGACCCATGTGCCCTACAAGGGTGGCTCGCTGGCTGCCACCGACCTCATGGGCGGCCACCTGGCCATGATGTTCGAGATGGGCTACTCAGCCCTGCCCTCCATCAAGGCCGGGAAGATCAATGCTCTGGCCGTCTCCAGCAAGAAGCGTCTGGCCGTGCTGCCCAATGTGCCCACACTGGACGAAGCCGGCGTCAAAGGTTTCGAGTCCTACAACTGGCTGGGCATGATCGCCCCTGCCAACACGCCCGACGCCGTGATCGCCAAGCTCAACAAGGCCGTCAACGACGCTCTCAAGAACGACGCCGTGCTGCGCCAGATGATTGAAGGCAGCGGAGGCATGGTCATGGGCGGCACACCTGCGGCCTACGGCAAATACATCGAAGCCGAGCGCGCCAAGTGGGCGCCCGTCATCAAGAACGCCAATATTTCCCTGGATTGATTTCCTGAGGCGCTGCGTGCCGTCCCCCCCCGAAGCAAAGCCCAGCCTGCAGCGCAGAGCCGCCTTTGCTTGGCACGCCCAAACCGCGCCTCATCCGTTTTCTGATTGAAAAAAGAAGCCCCAAATGCCAACCAGCCCCAAACAACAACTCAGAGCCCTGGCCGACGCGCGCCGCGGCGTGCTCGTGCCCGGCGCCTTCAACGCCATGTCGGCCCGCTTGATTGCAGACATGGGCTTTGAAGCCATCTACGTCACCGGTGCCGGCGTCACCAATATGTGGTTTGGCATGCCCGACCAGGGTTTCATGGGCCTCAGCGATATCGCCGACCACACGGCCCGTATCCGCGATGCCGTGGAGGTGCCGCTGCTCGTCGAT
>JAITLR010000022.1 GCA_031277805.1 Comamonas sp.
GCCGTGATGCCCATGTGCATTTTTTGCCAGGGATCGTGCAGGATGCCCAGCATGTAGTCGATGCTCCTGGCGTCGCCCATGCGTGCGCCCCAGCGGGCAGAGGTGTCGAAGTAGGGGCCACGGCTCATGGATTCAGAGCCGGCGCCGATGGCCACGTCGCAGTCGCCCAGGGCGATGGCCTGGGCTGCCGAGACGATGGCCTGCAGGCCCGAGCCGCACAGGCGGTTGACGTTGAAGGCAGGCGTCTCGATGGGGCAGCCGGCATCGACAGCCGCCACGCGGGACAGGTAGGCGTCGCGCGTGTCGGTGGGGATGACATTGCCCATGACCACATGGCCCACGGCGTCGGCGGGGATGCCGGCGCGTTCGATGACGGCCTTGACCACGGTGGTGGCCAGCTGGGTGTTGGGAACGTCCTTGAGGCTGCCGCCGAAGGTGCCGATGGCGGTGCGCGCGGTGCTGACGACGAAGATGTCTCGGGTGCTCATGCTGTTGTGTCTCCTCCATTGCGATGGCAATGGCTTGTGCGTGGATTATTGGTGCGATGGATATGTCGCGACATCCATCACATGGACCATTCTGCAGCACTTGTTGCGTTGCAACATGTCTCGCGGCTGACCGGCAATTGGCGCACTCAACGGGGTTTCACGTGAAACCTTCGAGACTCACGCTGCGGCGCTGGCTTTGCGTCTGGAGGCTGGGGCAATCGGCTCGTGATGCATGGGGGACAAATCGGTATCGGCGCTGGCCAGATCGTCAAGAATCGGGCAATCGGGGCGATCGTCACCATGGCAGCAATGCACCAGCGTCTGCAGGGTGCGTTGCATGGACTGCATGGCCGCTATGCGTTCGGTCAGTGCGGCGATGTGTTTCTGCGCAATGACCTTGACCTGGCTGCTGGCGCGATCCTGGTCCTGCCACAGACCCAGCAGGGTGGCGATCTCTTCCATGGAGAAACCAAGATCCCGCCCACGACGGATAAAGCGCAGCGCGTGAACATCGGCCTGGGTGTATTGGCGGTAGCCGCTGTCGGTGCGATGAACGGGCGGCAGCAGACCCAGGGATTCGTAGTGGCGAACCATGCGCGGCGACACCCCGGCGCGGCGCGCGGCTTCTCCGATCACGACAGGCCAGTTCTGAGCGTTTTTTGGGACTGGTTGGTGTGCAGACATGGGGAACCCTTGAAAAAGGCTCCAGCGGCCGTTTCCTGGCTTGCAGGGGCTGCTGGCGCTGTGTGGGGCAAGAGCAGGGCGCTCAGGCGACTTTGTAGCCTTCTTCCGCAATGGCTGCGGCCACGGCAGCGCGGTCTGCACCGGTTTCGACTTCCACGCGGTTGGCGGCGCGGTCGATCTTGATCTGTGCACTGGCATCCACGCCCTGGATGGCATTGGTGACGGCGCGCTCGCAGTGGCCGCAGGTCATGCCCTGAACTTCAAAAACTTGTTGCATTGCTTCACTCCTTGAACGGGAACCACCGGGTTGGCGACTCCATGGCTTCAATGTTCAACCCTAACATCATGGCAAGGTCAAGCACCGGACAAGACAGGGATTCAAGCAGGGTTGATATCGGGCAATGGCCAGCTACGGCAATGCGCCATATTGCGAATGTTGAAAAGATCTGCGTGATGAGGCTACAGAGCGGCCTGCATTTGCCGATAAATTGAAACAAATTGTCAAATTTGAGGTAAAAGACGCAGGCTAAACAAGTCGAGAGGGAGATTCATGAGTCTGTTGGGAATGATGCGCCGCTTCACCATTCGCACGCGAATGCTGGGGGCCATTGGCGTGGTGATTGTGTTGCTGGGATTGCTGGGAGGGGCAGGCATGCTGGGGATGTTCCGTATCCAGCAGATGAGCCAGGATTTTCTGAACGATGCCTATGCCAAGGCTGGCTATATGGCGCAGTTACGCACGGAGCTGGGCGGTATTCGCATCAGCGAAAAAGACATGGTGATCCAGTACGAGCGTCCCGAGGAGGTGCGCAAGGCCCACGATCAGTGGGTGGGCTTCATCGAGAAGTCCCAGGCGACCTTGACGCGTTTTGTGACGGGCCGCAATGCACAGGATGACGAGCTGGCCAAGAACATTGCCGCGCGCATAGACAACTATCGCAAGGCTTTCGAGCCCGTGGCGCGCCAGCTGGAGGCGAGCGGCTATGACTCGGCCACGACCGCCAACCGCATGAGCGGCAAGGCGCTGGCCGAGGTCGCGGAAGCCGAAAAGCTGCTGTCGCAGCTGGATGCTTTGCTGGACCAGCAATCCGATGCGCTGGTTGCTGCCGAACTGACAGTGGCGTCGCAAACGCGCTGGATGTTCATTGGCGCGGTGATCCTGACGTTGGTCGTGGTGGTGCCGCTGACGCTGCTGAACATGCAGTCCATCTGCCGACCGCTGGAGCGCGCACGTCAGATGGCGTTGACGATCGAAGGTGGTGATCTTTCCACCCGTCAGGCAGTGACTGGCAATGACGAGCTGTCCGATCTGCAGCGTGCGCTGGAGCAGATGCGGCAGTCGTTGAGCAGCATGGTCACTCAGGTGCGTGACGCCAGCGGCAACATTGCGACCGCCAGCCAGGAAATTGCCACAGGCAATCAGGACCTGTCGGCGCGCACCGAACAGACGGCCAGCAACCTGCAGGAGACCGTCGCTTCGCTGGCGCAGCTGACGGCCAATGTGCAGCAGACCGCATCGTCTTCGCAAATGGCCAATCAGCTCGCGGCGTCGGCTTCTTCCACGGCTGTGGAGGGCGGGCAGATCGTGGGGCAGGCCGTGAACAGCATGCAGGAGATTTCTGCCTCCAGCCGCAAGATCGGCGACATCATCGGCCTGATCGATTCCATCGCTTTCCAGACCAATATCCTTGCGCTGAACGCAGCCGTCGAAGCCGCGCGGGCCGGTGAGCAGGGCCGAGGCTTTGCCGTGGTGGCTGGCGAGGTGCGCAGCCTGGCTCAGCGCTCTGCACAGGCAGCGCATGAGATCAAGGGTCTGATCAACACCAGCGTGCAGACCGTGGATGCAGGCTCGCGCCAGGTCGATGGTGCGGGCAAGGCCATGCAGGGCACGGTGGAAAGCGCCAAGCGCGTGGGCGACATCATTGGCGAGATCACGGCTGCATCGGCAGAGCAGTCTCTGGGCATCAGCCAGGTCAATCAGGCCGTGGGCGATATCGACCGCATGACACAGCAGAACGCGGCCCTGGTGGAGGAGTCTGCGGCGGCTGCCGAATCGCTGCGTGAGCAGGCGGCTCGGTTGGCACAGCTGGTCAGCCAGTTCAAGCTGGCGGAGGGTGATGTGCAGACAGCCAGCCGCATGGCGCGCTCCAGGCCTCAGGCGGCCTACCCTGCAATGGCTCCGGGTGCGGCCGCTGCTGCAAGTCAGGCGCTGCCCGGGCAGAAAGCCCCGTTGCTGGAACAGGCCTGATACGGTTTCAGCCGCTCTATGAGAAAAGCCCGGTTGCAGTGATGCACCGGGCTTTTTGCTTTCATTTCAATAGCTGTATGCGCTTAATTGAAGCGAGCCAGCAGCTGTTTTCAGTGAAACTCAGGCCGTGGGGTAGTCGGTGTAGCCATCGGCGCCACCGCCATAGAAGCGGCTGCTGTTCCACTCGTTGAGCGGCAGATCGTCATGCAGGCGGTGCACCAGATCGGGGTTGGAGATATAGGCCTTGCCGAAGGCCACGATATCGGCATAGCCACTGTCCACGGCGCGCATGGCCAGTTGGCGGTCATAGCCGTTGTTGACCATCCACGCGCCCTTGCCGCCAGCTGCGCGGTACGCCTCCTTGAGTGCGTGATAGTTGAAAGGGCGTTCGGGCAACTCGCGTGGCCCGCCTGTCGCGCCTTCGATCACGTGGATATAGGCCAGGCCCAGAGGCGCCAGTTGCCGCACCAGATACTCGAACAGGGGCTGCGGGTCGATGTCCACAATGTCGTTGGCGGGGGTGACGGGAGAGATGCGGATGCCTACCTTGCCGCCACCAATTTCATCAGCCACGGCACGCATGCACTCCAGCACCAGGCGTGCACGGTTTTCAATGCTGCCACCGTAATCGTCCTCGCGCAGATTGGTGCCGGTCTTGAGGAACTGGTCGAGCAGATAGCCGTTGGCTGCGTGCAGTTCCACGCCATCAAAGCCTGCGCTTTCGACCGCCTGGCGGGCCGCCATGGCAAAGCTGCGGACAATGCCGGGCAGCTCATCCTGGTGCAGCGCGCGCGGAGCCGAAGTGGGCGTGAAATGGCCTTGCCCAGTGGCATGGTCGATCACATAGGTCTTGGACTTGGCAGTGATCGCAGAAGGCGCGACGGGCGACTTATTGTCGGGCTGCAGCAGCGTGTGGGAAATACGTCCAACATGCCAGAGCTGGGTGACGATGCGTCCGCCCTTGGCATGCACGGCATGGGTCACTTTCTTCCAGGCTTGCAACTGGTCTTCGCCATAGAGGCCGGGAACATCGGCATAGCCCTGGGCTTGAGCGCTGATGGCCGTGCCTTCGCTGATCAGCAAACCTGCGGTGGCCCGCTGCGTGTAATAGGTTTCCATCAACGGCGTGGGCACGGCATCAGGTGCGCGGTTGCGCGTCAGCGGGGCCATGGCAATGCGGTTGGGCAGGCGCAGCTTGCCTGCATCGATGGGGTCGAACAATGAGGTCATGCAGAACTCCGAGGATAAAAAATGGCCCCCATGCTTTCCCACTGGCGTGTGGCAGCGTCCCCCGAGGGGGCGCTTTTGTCTAGGGGCTGCCCGGCAACAAAAAAGCCCGGTGAAATACCGAGCTTTCAGTGTGAACGCAAGCGAAAAAGCTTACTTCAGAAGGCCTTCTGCCTTCATGGCGGCCTGCACGGCAGGGCGCATCAGAATGCGCTCGCGATAGGCCTGGATATGCTTGAGATCGGAAATATCCACACCGACGAACTGCGCCCAGCCAGTGACCGTGAACAGATAGGCATCGGCCACCGTGAACTGGTCGCCCATCAGATAGGACTTGTTGGACAGCTGCTCGTTCACCCAGCTCAGGCGCTTGATCACATTGGCGCGAGCCGTGGTCTTGAAGTCTTCGGGAGTGGCCGGATTGAACAGAGGGCCGAAGCCCTTGTGCACCTCGGTGCTGATGAAGTTCAACCATTCCTGCAGGTGGTAGCGGGCCATGGTTCCGTTGGCAGGAGCCAGGTTCTTCTCCGGTGCCTGGTCGGCCAGATATTGAACAATGGCCGGACCTTCATGAAGCGTTTCGCCATTGTCCAGCACCAGAAAAGGTACATAGCCCAGCGGATTGATGCTGTAGTAGTCTGTTCCGTCCTGCAGCTTGTGGCTCTTGGTGCTGGCCATGATGGCCTCATGTTGGAGCCCTGTCTCGTGCAGCACGATATGGGGGGACAGGGAGCAGGCGCCGGGGCTGTAGTAAAGCTTCATGGTGATGGGCTTCCTATTGCATTGAAAAGACAAGTGGACATGCTAAACCGGTTCCATGTCCGTCGCATGCATTCTTAACAGTAGTCCAGGTTGGGTAATAGCTGGCGGAACAGGGCAAGCGCTTCGCGACCCTCGAAATTCGCAATCTTGTCCAGTGCCAGTTCCTGTTCACTCTGCGCGTAGGCGATGGCCCAACCCTTGAATTGACGCTCTCCATCGACAGGTCCATGAAACTGCAGCATCACATCGGTGTGGCGATGGTCTTCACAGATGCTTTGCAGCATGCTGGAAACCGAAGATGAAGGGCCTTCGAGGTATTGGCAAAAGTGCTGGCCATCAAAGACCAGGATGCCGGTCAGACTCAGCGCCGTATTCTTTTCGCGGGCTGCCTTGACGATATCGCCGACCACGGTGACGGGCTGTTCGGGGCAGATTGAGCTGCAGTAAAGAAAGGCATGCAGACCGGTGTTTGATGACATCTGAATCCCTCAGTGATGTGAACTGATGGCCCGCTGCGAGCGGGCCTTGTGGCAACTGCTCTCTTAGATCGTGAACACGTTCTTAGGCGTGCAGGCGCTGCGTAGCCCACAGTACCTGAGATACCACGGCCTGAACACCTTGCTGGTCTTGAGGGTGGATCAGCTGTCCTTGTGCATCGAAGGCATCGGCAGCCCGGCTGACGGCGTGACTGCGCGGGGCCAGCCAGCACTCCAAATTCAGGAGCAGTGGAGCCAGATGTGACTGGGCACGCAGACCACCTAATCCACCTGGCGAGGCGCTGCACATGCCGACAACCTTGCCGCGAAATGGCAGCACACCATCGCCCCACACCGGGTCGCCCTTGACGGGGCTGGAGGCCCAGTCCAAGGCGTTCTTGAGCAGGGCAGGGTAGCTGCCGTTGTATTCGGGGCAGCAGATGATCCAGGCGGCATGCTTATGCAGAGCCTGCTTGAAGCGGATGACATCGGGGGGCGTACCCCGGGCCTCCAGATCGGCGTTGTAGAGCGGAATGTCATAGTCCGCCAGCTCCAGCAAGGTGACCTGGGCGCCCTGGCCGGTGGCAATTTCGGCAGCCGCCTTGGCCAGCTTGCGGTTGTACGAGTCTTGGCGGGTACTGCCCGCAAAAATGAGGATGTCCATGCCCGCATTGCAGCACAGGGGGCTGGCATTTTTCCTGCGTTGGCGGCGAACTCAGGGCAAACGCTAGGCGTTCATGTTTCACGTGAAACCCGAAGCCTCAACCCCTGGCAGGGCAGTGTTGGCCCAATGGTGGGAAAATTGCGGGTTCCCCGCAGGGCCGAGCATTCCAATGGAAGGATGCCGGTCTGCCGTGAGAGCCGGAGCAAGGGCGCTTCGTGCAGGGACCAAGGGCCGGGCATGGCCCGGAGCAAGAAAATGTTGTACCCACAGGAATTTGATGTGATCGTGGTCGGTGGCGGCCACGCCGGCACCGAGGCTGCGTTGGCCGCTGCACGCATGGGCAGCAAGACACTGTTGCTGACCCACAATATCGAAACCCTGGGCCAGATGAGCTGCAACCCCAGCATTGGCGGTATCGGCAAGGGCCATCTGGTCAAGGAAGTGGATGCCTTGGGCGGAGCCATGGCCCTGGCCACCGACAAGGGCGGTATCCAGTTCCGCATCCTGAACAGCTCCAAGGGCCCTGCCGTGCGCGCCACACGCGCCCAGGCCGACCGTATCCTCTACAAGGCAGCGATTCGCGAGATGCTGGAAAACCAGCCCAATCTCTGGCTGTTCCAGCAGGCGGTTGACGACCTGATGGTGGAGGGCGACCGCGTGGTCGGTGCCGTCACCCAGGTGGGGCTGAAGTTTCGCAGCCGCACCGTGGTGCTGACGGCAGGCACCTTCCTGGACGGCAAGATCCACGTGGGCCTGAACAACTACGCCGCCGGGCGTGCGGGTGATCCGCCCGCGGTGAGCCTGTCTGCCCGACTCAAGGAACTCAAGTTGCCTCAAGGCCGCCTGAAGACCGGCACACCTCCACGCATCGACGGCCGCTCAATCGACTTCAGCCAGTGCGAAGAGCAGCCCGGCGACGGCATGCCCGGTGGTGTGAACGAGGGCGAAGTGCCTGTGTTCAGCTTCATGGGCAACCGTGCCATGCATCCCAGGCAGATGCCTTGCTGGATCACGCATACCAATGCGCGCACGCACGAGATCATCCGCAGCGGCTTTGACCGCAGCCCCATGTTCACCGGCAAGATTGAAGGTGTTGGCCCACGTTACTGCCCCAGCGTGGAAGACAAGATCAACCGCTTTGCGGACAAGGAAAGCCACCAGATCTTTCTGGAGCCCGAGGGCCTGACCACGCACGAGTTCTACCCCAACGGCATCTCCACCAGCCTGCCGTTCGACATTCAGTACGAACTGGTGCGCAGCATGAAGGGCCTGGAAAACGCTCATATCCTGCGTCCCGGCTATGCCATCGAATACGACTACTTCGATCCACGTTCGCTCAAGAGCAGCTTCGAGACCAAGCAGATCCAGGGCCTGTTCTTCGCGGGCCAGATCAATGGCACGACCGGCTATGAAGAGGCTGCGGCCCAGGGCCTGTTCGCCGGCTTGAACGCCGCGCTGCAATGCCGTGGAGAAGGTCCATGGACGCCACGCCGTGACGAGGCCTACCTGGGCGTGCTGGTCGACGATCTGATCACCAAGGGCGTGACCGAGCCCTATCGCATGTTCACCAGCCGCGCCGAGTTCCGTCTGCAGCTGCGTGAAGACAACGCCGACATGCGCCTGACCGAAGCGGGTCGTCAGATGGGTCTGGTTGACGATGCACGCTGGGATTCCTTCAGCCGCAAGCGCGATGCTGTTTCACGTGAAACAGAGCGCCTCAAGTCCACCTGGGTGAATCCGCGCATTGTTTCCGCCGAAGAGTCCGAGCGCGTGCTGGGCAAGGCCATGGAGCGTGAGTACAACCTGTTCGACCTGTTGCGCCGCCCCGGCGTCGACTACGACAAGCTTATGAGTCTGAACCAAGGCCAGTACGCATCCGCCGAGGTGCAGGTGCATGCGCTGGGCGAACTCAGTGCTCCGGTACTCGAGCAGGTGGAGATTGCTGCCAAGTACTCGGGCTATATCGACCGTCAGAAGGATGAGGTCGAACGCGCCGCACATTTCGAACGTCTGCGTCTGCCGCTGGACTTCGACTACATGCAGGTCTCGGCCCTGTCATTCGAAGTGCGCCAGAAGCTGCAAAAGCACCGCCCTGAAACCCTGGGGCAGGCCTCGCGTATTTCGGGGGTCACGCCTGCCGCAATCTCGTTGCTTATGGTCCACCTCAAAAAAGGTGGTTTCAAGGGTTTCTCGGCCCATGGCGAAGAGGCTGCTGCATGAGCCAGGCATTGCGACCCCAACTTGAAGCCGGTATCCAGGCGCTGAAGCTGGACCTGAGCACCGCGCAGATCGATCTGCTGATGTCCTTCATGGACCTGCTGCAGAAATGGAACAAGGTCTACAACCTGACTTCGGTGCGCGACCCGCAGGAGATGCTGACCCATCACTTGCTGGATAGTCTGGCTGCCGTGCCCGCCTTGCTGCGCCATGTGAACCAGCTGCCAGTGGAAGAGGGCAAGCGTTTGCCGCTGCTGGACGTCGGCTCGGGCGGTGGTCTGCCCGGCGTGGTGTTTGCCATCTGCTGCCCGCAGATCGATGTGAACTGCGTGGATACCGTGGGCAAGAAGGCTGCCTTCATCCAGCAGGTGGCGGCATCGCTGCGTCTGCCCAATCTGCATGGCATTCACGATAGGGTGGAAAACCTCAAGACCCGATACCCCGTCATCAGCTGCCGCGCGTTTGCATCGCTGGTGGACTTCACGACCTGGTCGCGCAAGGCACTGGCCGAGGGCGGCATCTGGTTTGCCATGAAGGGCAAGCACCCCGACGAGGAAATTGCCGCATTGCCCGCTGATGTGAAGGTGTTTCACGTGGAACCTTTGGCTGTGCCCGGCCTGGATGCCGAGCGCTGCGTCATCTGGTTGAAGCTGGCTTCTTAAGCAGAAAAAGCTGGCTGAGGCACTTTGCTCCCCCGGGGCAAAGTGCCTTTTTACATACTGTGTCAGGCAACATCTGTGCAATGCAGATGCGCCAGTCATGACCCTCGCATAAACTCGACGTTTTGCATCGCGCAGGGTTTGCATGTTTGGCATTTCCGATTACGGCGCTTTTGTTGCCGCCGTTACCGTCTTTTTGTTGATTCCGGGGCCGGGAAATCTGGCCTTGATTACCTCGACAGGCAAGGGCGGCTGGACAGCGGGCATGGCCTGCTGCCTGGGTGTGATGGCCGCAGATCAGGTGCTGATGTGGCTGGCCGTGGCAGGCGTTGCCACGCTGCTGGCCGCCTATCCCGCAGCTTTTCATGCCGTGCAATGGGTAGGTGCAGCCTACCTGGCCTGGTTGGGCTACAAGCTGCTCACGGCCAAACCAGGCGATGCACCGGCCATTCAGATTCAGCCGCGTCAATATTTCCGCCAAGGTGCTTTGATCACCTTGATGAACCCCAAGGCCATCGTGTTCTATATGGCCTTCTTCCCGATGTTCGTGAACCCGGCAAAGCACCAGGGGCTGCTGACCTTTGGTGTGATGGCGGCCACGGTGGCTTTGATTACCCTGCTCTACAGCATTGCCGTGGTGACCTTGACCACGGTGCTGGCAGAGCGTCTGCGTGCCAACCCGGCCGTGGTGAAGTGGCTGGAAAAAACAGCCGGTGTGTTTTTGATCGGTTTTGGCCTCAAGCTGGCCACCAACTAAAAGAGAAGTTCAATGGCCAAGATTTTCTGCGTTGCCAATCAAAAAGGTGGAGTGGGCAAGACCACAACCACTGTCAATCTCGCTGCCGGTCTGGCCAAGGTCGGCCAGCGTGTGCTGCTGATTGACCTGGACCCGCAAGGCAATGCGACCATGGGCTCGGGCGTGGACAAGCGCGCACTGGAGCTGTCGGTGTACGACGTGCTGCTGGAGAACGCCAGCATCAAGGAAGTGGCCCAGAAGTCCGAGCAGGTCGGTTACGACGTGCTGGGAGCCAACCGCGAGCTGTCGGGTGCCGAAATCGAACTGGTGTCGCTGGACCGGCGCAATGACCGCCTCAAGGCTGCCTTGCAGAGCGTGGATGCCGACTATGACTTTGTGCTCATCGACTGCCCGCCCTCGCTGTCCATGCTGACCCTCAACGGTCTGTGCTCGGCCCATGGCGTGATCGTGCCCATGCAGTGCGAATATTTCGCGCTCGAAGGTCTGACCGATCTGGTCAACACCATCAAGCAGGTGCATGCCAATATGAATCCCGATCTGCAGATCATCGGTCTGCTGCGCGTGATGTTCGATCCGCGTACCACGCTGCAGCAGCAGGTCAGCGACCAGCTCAAGGAACACTTTGGCGACAAGGTGTTTGACACCGTCATTCCTCGCAACGTGCGTCTGGCAGAGGCTCCCAGCTACGGCTTACCCGGCGTGGTGTTTGATGCTTCGGCCAAGGGCAGCAAGGCCTTCATCGAGTTTGCCCAGGAAATGGTGCGGCGTATCAAGAAGATGTGAGTGTTTCACGTGAAACAACCCTCGACCTCTTATGCAGCAAGCGCTGACAGCTATGACATCTGAAGCATTGAACCCGCAGGATGTCTGGTTGTTGCCCGGCTGGCAGAACTCCGGTGCGAGCCACTGGCAAAGCCTGTGGCAGCAGCAGTATGGCTATCAGCGGCTGGAGCAGCACAACTGGCAGCATCCGCTGCGTGGCGACTGGAGCATTCGTCTGCAGGAACTGGTGCTCGATGCTCCGCGCCCCGTGACGCTGGTGGCGCACAGTCTGGGCTGCGTGCTGGTGGCATGGTGGGCCGCGCATTCACAGCTTGCGACAACCAAGGTGCGCGGTGCCTTGCTGGTGGCGCCCGGCGACACGGAGCAGGACAGCCTGCGCGCGGTTTTGCCCGGCTGGTCACCTGTGCTGCTGCAGTCATTGCCCTTCCCGTCGATACTGGTGGGTAGCGACAACGATGCGAACTGTACGTTGCAACGTGCCGAATCCATGGCCAAGGCCTGGGGCAGCCGTTTTGTGAATGCGGGTGCTGTAGGCCATATCAACCAGGCCAGCGGACTGGGACTTTGGGAAGCCGGGCATGAGCTGCTGCTCTCCCTTTAAAGAAAGAATTCAGCAATGGTGACTAAGAAACCCAAGGGCCTGGGACGTGGTCTTGAAGCCCTGCTGGGCCCCAAGGTCAGCGAAAAAGAACAGCAGGCTGCGAGCGATGCTCCAGCCAATCTGCCCAGCACGCTGGCGCTCAAGGTGATGGTCGCGGGTCAGTATCAGCCGCGCACGCGCATGGACGAAGGCGCGCTGTACGAGCTGGCCGAGAGCATCAAGGCCCAGGGCATCATGCAGCCGATTCTGGTGCGCCAGCTCTCCAAGGGCGAGCACGCTGGCAAGTACGAAATCATCGCCGGTGAGCGCCGTTTCCGTGCCGCACATCTCGCAGGTCTGGCCGAGGTGCCGGTGCTGGTGCGCGATGTGCCCGACGAAGCTGCGGCCGCCATGGCGCTGATCGAAAACATTCAGCGCGAAGACCTGAACCCCCTGGAAGAGGCGCAAGGCCTGTCACGTCTGGTCAAGGAGTTTGGCCTCACGCATGAGCAGGCGGCCCAGGCCGTGGGCCGTTCGCGCAGCGCTGCGACCAATCTGCTGCGCCTGCTGAATCTGGCCGAGCCCGTGCAGACCATGCTGATGGCCGGTGACATCGACATGGGCCATGCGCGCGCGCTGCTGACGCTGGACCGCGCTACGCAGATCACGGCAGGCAACCAGATTGCGGCCAAAAAAATGTCGGTGCGCGAGGCCGAATCGCTGGTCAAGAAGATTGGTGCAGAGTTCAGCCTGACGCGCCAGAAGGCCAAGAAAGACGGCAAGTCCCGCGATGTGAAGCGCATCGAGGAAGAGTTGTCCGACCTGCTCACGGCGGATGTGGAAGTGCGCATCAAGAAGACCGTGCGACGTCACGGCAAGGTGCAGGAATTGGGTGAAATCGCCATCCAGTTCGGCTCGCTGGACGAGCTCAACGGCATCATCGAAAAGCTGCGCGGCGAAGGCTGATTCTTCGGGCCAAGTAAAAAAAGAGCATCCACGGGATGCTCTTTTTTTGTGCGCGCAGCAGCGCTCAGTTGCGGTAGCCAGGGTCGATACGGTCAAGCTTGCGCAGCAGCGCGGGCCAGACAAAACGGCCGCCCAGACCGTCGGTCTGCACCTTCATGGCGTGGGCAATGCCTTGCAGAATCTGCGGATTGACCTCGGTGAGTTCGCTGCCGCCAGACTGCGCCGCGATCTGGATCTGGCAGGCCGACTCGAACACATACATGGACAGAAAGGCATCGGCGATCGTGGCACCGCAGGTCAGCAGGCCATGGTTGCGCAGCATGAGGAAGTTGGCCTGGCCCATGTCTGCCACCAGACGCGGCTTTTCATCCTCGCGGAATGCCACGCCCTCATAGCCGTGATAGGCCAGCGAGCCCAGCACGAAGGTGCTTTGCTGGCTGATGGGCAGCAGCCCCTTTTTCTGCGCCGCCACGGCCACACCGGCGCGTGTGTGGGTGTGGATCACGCATTGCACATCGGCGCGTGCTTCATGCACGGCGCTGTGGATGACGAAGCCGGCCGGGTTGACGGGGAAGGGCGAGTCCATGAGCTTGTTGCAGCCCATGTCCACCTTGATCAGGGAAGAGGCCGTGATCTCGTCGAACATCAGCCCGTAGGGGTTGATGAGAAAGTGGTGCTCAGGCCCCGGCAGGCGCGCGCTGATATGGGTGAAGACCAGATCGCTCCAGCCATGGAGTGCCACCAGCCGGTAGCAGGCGGCAAGGTCCTGGCGCAGCTGCCATTCTTCGGGGCTGACCAGATGCTGCACGCTGGGAATGTTCAAGGCTTCTTGGCTCACGGCGACTCTCCTTCATCGTTGGTGTCATGAATGTAGAGACTCGGACCGCGCGGGTCTGTTGGCTAGGCGACAGAAGCCGTGCATAAAAAAGGAGCTGGCAGCGCCAGCTCCTCATTGGTTTCAGCTTGATAACTATCTGCGATGACTGTTTGGTGCACGCAAGCAGCTATCAAAACCGCTAGCTTCGCATCACTTGATCTGGCCGCGCGAGAGATCCTGAATCATGCGTGCGGCCAGATACAGGCGTGGTGCGATGGTGTTGATCTGCACATATTCGGCGTCGTTGGAATGCGCGCCATAGCCCGACAGGCCAAAGCCTTCAATCACGCCGCCCTTGGCCTTGAGCGCGGCAAATGCGGCGTCCGTGCCGCCACCCGTGGCCTTGCTCATGATCTTCATGGGCAGCTTCAGCTCCTGGTCGTAAATGCCTTGCGCATGGGCAGCCAGCTTGCGTGCCGTGTCATTGGCTTCCAGCGGCGGACGGCGCACTTCGAACTTCAGCTCCACCTTGCTGGCACTCAGCAGCTTGTTGCCAATCTTGTCCTGCATGGCTTTTTCCAGTGCCGTGAAATCGGCCACGCGCAGGGCGCGCGCGTCGGCTTGAGCCGTGGCTTCGGCGGGAATCACGTTGCGGTTGGTGCCGGCCTTGGCGACAGTCCAGTTGAGCTTGAGGCCGTCGTCGGGCTTGGACAGGTCCTTCAGTTGCAGCAGCTGGTGAGACAGCTCATACAGCGCATTCACGCCGTCCTCGGGCTTGGCGCCCGCGTGCGAGGCCTTGCCCTGGACCTTCAGGTAGGCCGCGCCAATGCCGCTGGTGGCCAGACGCAGGCTGCCGTCGGTGCCGCCGCCTTCAAAGCTGAACACCGCATCCTGCTCGGCACCCAGGCGCGTGATGGTGCTGCGCGCGCCTGGGGAACTGATTTCTTCGTCGCCATTGATCAGCACGGTCAGCGTGCCGTAGTCCTCGATGCCCAGCTTCTTGAGCAGGGGCGCGATGTGCAGAATCAGCGCCACGCCCTGCTTGTCGTCGGCAATGCCCAGGCCATAGGCCTTGTCGCCGTCCACGCGGAACGGCTGATCCTTGAGCATGCCGGGCAGGTACACCGTGTCCATGTGGGCGATCAGCATGATGCGGCTGCTGCCCTTGCCCTTGAACTCGGCATGCACCATGGGGCCGACCTTTTCGGGCGTGTCGTCCAGGCGGTACACATCGCTGGGCTCGATCACCTCGACCTTGGCACCCTGGGCCTTGAGCTTGGCGGCAATGTATTCGGCAATCTTCTTCACGCCCGCCACGTCCTTGCTGCCGGACTCGATATGCACCAGATCGCGCAGCGTGTCGAGATAGGGCTGCTGCTCTTTCTGAGCCAGCTCCAGCAGCTCGGATTGAGGGGCTGCGTGGGCGGCGCCGAAGGCCAGTGCCAATGCCAGCGGTGTGGCGCGAAAAATAGTCGATGCAGATGAATGCCAAGGCATGGGGGAATGTCTCCTGTCAGCGGTGTTGGGGCTGGGTGGTATTGGGTTTGGAACGCTGCACCAGCCGGTGCGAGCGAGGGCCATGTGCGGTCCGATCAACCCGGTTTGGCAGCTTAGCAGCCTGTCTCAGGCTCCCGAAGCTGAGTGGATCGGGGTAAACACCAGCGCTGATCGCGCATGGGAAAGGGCCGCCTATTCGACTCCGTGGAGCTGCATCCCCGCCCAAGAGGACTCGGCTGGTCGGGTGATGAAAAAAGCCCTGCGACATCAGCACGCAGGGCTTGGCGACAAGAGCGGAAAAATCAGGCGGCGGCCAGTGCTGCCTTGTTCTTTTTGCTCACGCCATCTCCCACGACGACGGCCGAGACCACGGATAGCACCAGCGCAATCGCCGAGCCATAGAACACGGCATTCGTCATCTGATGGTCCAGCATGTAGCCGAAGACCGGGGCGGCCAGGCAAAAGCCCAGATCCAGGCCCGAATACACGGTGCCGTAGACGCGGCCTGTGGCGCCGGGTGGCGCGGCGCGCTTGATCAGCATGTCGCGCGAGGGGCCTGCCAGACCTGTACCCAGGCCGGCGATGGACGCCACGGCCACGGCGGCCATGCCGGGCAGCCAGCCCGTGCCCACGACAAACAGCAGCAGGCCCGAGCCCAGCATGCAAATCGATATCACCTTTTCTAGCCGCTGCACGCGGCCCACCAGAAAGCCGCCCACCACCATGCCTGCGGCGCCGCACAGCATATAGCCGGTGACGATCAGCGCCGTCACGGAAAGCGGTAGGCCGTACATGGCTTGCATGGCAGGGCTGGCAAAGCTCTGGATGGCGCTGAGCGCGCAGGTGCTCCAGAAGAAGAAGGAAAAGCATAGCCACACCGAGGGCAGCTTCATGAAGGCCATGGGGTGCTCCTGGGGCGCGGCCATGGCGCTGGCGGCGGGTTTGGCCGCCACGTTGGCGGATTCAACGCGGTCGTCCAGCGCATCACGGTTGAGCACCATGATGACGAGCACGGTCAGCGCCCACATGGCGCCGCAGAAGCAGGCCGTGCGCCAGGAGCCCGTGGCCGTGGTGATGCCCGCCATGAACAGCGGTGCCAGCGCCCAGCCGATATTGCCCGACAGGCCGTGTACCGAAAAGCCATGACCGATGCGCTGCGGCGAGACGCGCTTGTTGAGAATCGTGAAGTCCACGGGGTGGAAGGGCGCATTGCCCAGACCCGCGAAGAAGGAGGCGGCCAGCAGCATGGCATAGCCCTGCGCCGTGCTGGCGATCAGGCCTGCCACGGCAAAGCTGCCCAGAGCTGCAAACAGGATGGGGCGTGCGCCGAAGCGGTCCACGGCAAAACCGGCCAGCGCCTGGCCTGTGCCCGAGACAATGAAGAACAGCGAAACCAGCACGCTGAGCTCGGCATAGCTGTAGCCGAAGTCCTTGATCAGCCAGGGAAACAGCGGCGGCAGCAGCAGGTGAAAGAAGTGCGAGGAGCCATGAGCCAGGCCGATGAGGCCGATGGTGCGCGCATCGCTGCGCAGCGTGTCAGGCGCCTGGTTTTGAAGTGTTGTGGAGGCAGGGCGGTTCATGTGTCGCATCTTAGGCAGACGGTTTGCGTCTTGTATGCGATAGTCTGCCAATTGCTATCGCAAACCAGCCAACACCACCATGTCCAGCTTCACCGCTCCCGAGCCACTGCGCGCGGGCAAGGCCTCCGCCTATGTCGAGACGCTGACGCCCCATCTCTTCATACCGACCTTGGAGCGCCCGGTGCGCGCCAAATGTCGGTGGCTGGAGGCCGATACCCAGGTCAGGCCGCACAGCCACCCCTGGGGGCAGCTGGCCATCTCCACCGCGGGAACCATCAGGCTCACCGTCGCACAGGGCACCTATATCGTGCCCCCCTCGCGTGCACTGTGGGTACCGCCGGGCATGGAGCATGCGGTGACCATGGTGGAAAGCGCGGATCTGCGCACGTTGTACTTCCTCCAGACCCATGGCCGCTACGGGCCCGATGTGGATGCGCTGCAGCAGGCAAAGTGGCAGCAGTGCCGCGTGCTCGATGCCTCGGATCTGCTGCGCGCCGTGGCGCGCGAACTGCCGACCCTGCCTGATGACAGCCTGCAACTGTCCGATCGGGACAGGGCGCGTGAACACCATCTGAGCGAGCTGCTGCTGGACGAAATGCGCCGTGCCAGCGTCGTGCAGCTGGGGGTGAGGATGCCGCAGGACAAGCGGCTGCGCCTGCTGTGCGAGGACGTGCTGGCCGATCCTACGCGATTCGAGACCCTGGAAGACTGGGCACAGGACACGGGAGCCAGCCCGCGCACGGTGGCGCGCCTGTTTCGCCAGGAGCTGGAATGCACCTTTACTCACTGGCGCCAGCAAGTGGTGCTGGCCCATGCGGTGAGTCTGGCTGCGCGCAACTGGCCGATTCAGCGCATTGCGGCCGAACTGGACTACAGCCCCAGTGCCTTCAGCGCCATGGTGCGGCGCACGGTGGGTATGCCACCCGCGCAGTTTTTTGGCATGTACGCGCAAAACCTATAGCTGTAAACGCTCTACTACAAAGCGTTATAGGCGTTTTTGATGCTTGCTCTCAAAGCGGAAAAGCAAATTATTTGCGAAGGCATGGAATGAAAGCTGCGCAGATGCGCTCTTTAGCAACATGATCTCCACCGCCGAGTCGCGCTACAACCAGTGGGTGCGCGAGCATTACCGATTCCTGCTGCGCAGCGCCTGGGCGTTGACCGGCTCGCGCGTCATTGCCGAGGATGTGGTGCAGGACTGCTTCACCAGCGCCTGGCGCTTTCGCAACCAGTTGCGCGACCCCGGCATGGCCCGTGCCTGGCTGTTCCAGATCATGCGCCGCCACGCCTTCAGGCACTTCGATCCGGCACAGCATGTGCCGCAGGCGCTGGAGCAGCTCGGCGAGGAGGCCAGCCACCAGCACCACGATGCGCTGGATGCCCAGCTCGATGTGGTCAAGGCACTGTCGCGCATCGCCCCCATCCACCGCGAGGTGCTGGTGCTTTACTACTTTGACGACATGCCCACGGCGCAGATGGCCGAGGCGCTGGACATCGCTCCGGGCACTGTGCTCTCGCGCCTGGCACGAGCGCGCGAGGCGCTGAAGAACGCCCTGCAGCCGCCGGTCCGACCGCAGGGTGACACCGTCAGTACCGCCAGCCCCGCCGCCAGCGTGATACCGCTGAGAAAGCGCACACCATGACCCCCAATGACCGTCCCGAGGACACCGCTTTCGACCTGCGTGCCCGTGCCGAACTGTCGCTGGCTTTCGAGCCCGGCGAACCGCCCGCGCATCTGCTGCGCAGTACTCCCTGGTACGCACGCCGCAGCCTGCAGCGCATGCTTGCCGCACTGCTGGTGGGAGGCTCCGTCACCGGCGCCGTCTTTGCCATGCGCCCGCCCGAGATGGTGCGCTCGGCCATTGAGCACGAGTACTACGAGCGCACGCTGCGCGGCAATTTCATGCCTGAAGCCGAGATCGCCCGCCACCTGGACTGGCCCGCCGACCGGAGGCTACCCGGCTATACCCAGCTGATGCGACCCTGCGATATCGACGGCAGCCGCGCTTACCACCTGACGACCTTTTTTGAAAAAGGCGGCATCGTCACCGTGCTGGCCTTTGAGCAGCCCCAGCAGATTGCCGATGGCCAGGGCTGGTGGGCCAACACCTACTGGCAGGTCGTGCGTTCGCGCGAAGGCCGTCCGTTGGTGCTGATTGCCGAAAAAAAGCAGGCACTGGCCGTGGCTTCGCGTGTGCTGAGCCAGCCCAGCAGCTAGAAAAGTTCTCGTTTGACCTTTCCCCCACCACGAAGAAGAGGAGACCTCATGCAACACAACCTTTCATCCCTGCCGCGTCGCCGCATGCTCGCAGGCAGCGCCAGTGCACTGGCTGCTGTCGGTCTGGCCAGCTTCCAGAGTCAGGTGCTGGCGCAGACCGCTGCTCCCGCAGCGCCTGCCGCCAAGCCTCTGCCAGGCTATGCCAGCTTCAAGAATGCGGATGCCGTCATCGTCCACAGCTCCACCACCATCGAGA
The DNA here is from genome assembly GCA_031277805.1 of Comamonas sp. Classification (GTDB taxonomy): domain Bacteria; phylum Pseudomonadota; class Gammaproteobacteria; order Burkholderiales; family Burkholderiaceae_C; genus Comamonas. Next base: position 18,880 of record JAITLR010000022.1, read on the forward strand.
CCAAGCGTTCGGCCTTCGGCTCCAGCGTCATCACGCCGACCAATCAGCTCTATGTGCGCAACAACCTGCCCACACCGCCCGAATCCATCGTGGCTGATCGTGATGCCTGGAAGATGCAGATCGACGGCGTGAAAAAACCCAGGCAGCTGAGCCTGTCCGAACTCAAGACCATGGGGCTGGAGACCGTGACCATGGTGCTGCAATGCTCGGGCAATGGCCGCGGCTTCTTCCCCAGCAAGCCCAGCGGCACGCAGTGGACCGTGGGCGCAGCTGGTTGCGTGGTCTGGAGCGGCGTGCCCGTGCGCGAGGTCGTCAAGGCCCTGGGCGGTGTGGCCGATGGCATGGTCTACATGACCGGCACAGGCGGCGAAGTGCTGCCCGCTGGCATCGACCCCAAGACCGTGATGGTGGAGCGTTCCGTACCTCTGGCGGCCATGGAAGATGCGCTGCTGGCATGGGAGATGAATGGCGAGCCTGTCTCGCTGGTTCACGGCGGTCCTCTGCGTCTGATCGTTCCCGGCTATACCGGCGTGAACAACATCAAGTACATCAAGCAGCTGGCTTTTACCGCCAAGGAGAGCGAAGCGCACATCATGTCGCATGGCTACCGCATCTCGCCCCCTGGCAGCAAGGGCGATCCCAGCCAGCCTTCGGTGCAGGAGATGAGCGTCAAGTCCTGGATCAACAGCCCCATTCCCGAAGACGGCAACCAAGCTGCGGGCAAGGTGCAGATCCAGGGCGTGGCCTTCGGCGGCATGAATGCCATCAAGGGCGTTGAAGTCTCCACCGACGGCGGCAAGACCTGGAAGCAGGCTCGCCTGATCGGCCCCGATATGGGCAAGTACGCCTGGCGCCAGTTCGTGCTGCAGGCCGAGCTGCCCAAGGGGACCTACCAGCTGGCCAGCCGTGCCACCGATGCCAAGGGCAATGTCCAGCCTGAAACCCGTGGTGAGAACCAGAGTGGCTACAACAACACCAGCTGGGCCGACCACGCCATTACCGTGACGGTGGCCTGACCCTCGCTTGCTGCATGCCCTGTGCCGTGGTGCAGGGCATGCAGCCTGCCCTTCGATGAATGGAATCCATAAAAATGATGAAGAAGACCTGCACTCTTGCCGCACTCATGCTGACCGCCCTGGTTGGCATGGCCCATGCCGATGAAGCCGCCCAGATGGCGCGTGGCAAGGAGCTGTTCACCACGGCCGCCGTGCCCGCCTGCGCCGTCTGCCACACCCTCAAGGATGCCGGAACGGAAGGCGCCATCGGCCCTGTCCTGGATGAGCTGCAACCCGATGCTGCCCGCGTGGCGCGCGCCCTCAAGGACGGCATTGGTGCCATGCCCTCGTTCAAGGCCACGATGAGCGAAGCCGATATTGCGGCCGTCGCCCTGTATGTGAGCAAGGCCAGCGGCGGAGCCAAATAAGCCCGTCTCAGCGCTGTCTGTCGCCTTCCAATGGCATGGCGTAGATCCAGACCTTGTGGCGGCTGTTGCCCTGCAGGCAGGCCGTGGCCTCCACGCCAGGCAGCGCAAAATCCAGGCTTACCAGCCAGCTGCCGGGCTGCATTTCGGTGGCGGCCTTGACGGCGGCACGGCCCATGCTTTCGGGTCGCTGGAACAGATAGACTAATTTGTAGCCGCTCCAGTCGGCGAGCCAGATATCGGCGCGTCTCACCTTGGCCCAGGGGCAGCGCAGCGCGCTGGCCAGGCGCAGCGGCCAGCTCCATTCGAGGCCATGCAGCCGGGCTCGCGGCAGCTCGCTGCGCAGGGCGCGCAGCCCGTCGCCCAGGCCGCAGCCCGCATCCAGCACCAGGGCCTGCTCGGGCAGCTGCACCACATCCTGCAGCCCCCGTAGTGCATGAGCAGGTGTGGGGAACACCGGCGCATCGCGCCAGGCATTGAGTGGATAGACCAGCAGCAGCAAGCCCAGCGGCAGCAGCCAACCCCAGGCTGGCAGCTGACTGGCCCACATCACCGCAAACGACAGCGGAAAGCCTGCCGCAATCATGGCTCTGCGCCACCAGCTGTCTCCAAGAAGACTGGCCGCCGTGCTGAGCGTGCAGGCAATGCCCAATGCCAGCCACCAGGGCAGAGCACGGCCCAGCATAAGCAGGGCAGCCCAGGCCATGGCCCAGGTAATCAGGGCTGGCAACGGCCAGGGCAGGGAAGAGAGGCGCAGGAACATGCCAGAGGTATATCTCAGTGATACCCGCCCACTTTGCCTGAGACAGGGTTACGTCGTTTTTTTAAGCTATTCACTCAATCACCCGATTGTTTGAACCTATTAACCTGGAAGTTTTCCGTTGCCAGCCATTCATTTCCCGTCAGGTCGGTTTGTAAAGTCCGTAAAAAATAGGAAAACCGCCCATGTATACTTTTTGGCTTCCAACGGATAAGAACCACTGAGGGCTACTCATGCGATTTGTTCTTCCCAGTCTTTCCCTGGCCGCGCTGGCGCTGGCAGGTTGTGCCGCACAGACTCCACAAGAGCAGCTGGCACCATCGTCACCGACGGTTCGCCTGTGCGAAGGCAACAACTGTTCCGAAATGCCGCGCAATGTCACGACCTTTCGTGGCGAGCCGGTCAACCCCGAGGCCGAGCGCCGGCTGGCGGCTTTGACGGCCCGTGCCGAAGCCGACCCGCGTGCTGCCTACGATCTGGGTCTGCGCTATCTGCGCGGTGATGGCGTGGAGCGCAACAGCTATCAAGCGATCGAATGGATGCGCAAGGCAGGCGATGCAGGCCATGGCCCGGCCCAGTTTGCTTTGGGACGCCTGTACCTGCTGGGCTTCGAGGAAATGGGTCCAGACCCCGCGGAAGCCGAAGCCTGGCTGTCGCGTGCATCGGCCAAGGGCTACAAGGAAGCTCGTCGTCTGCTGCCTCAGGCACAGGCCATGAAGCGTGATGCACATGCACGCTATCAAGCCATCGAGGACGAGCGCAAATCCTGGGGTATCTGGTACACCAGCGCTCCTTACTACTGGGTCTGGGGATCTTCCGGTTGGTATCTGCGCTGAGGCGCATTGAGCGCACCGCTCTGTTTTTGCCTATTTTCATTAGAAAGACTTTATATGTCCAAGAAGACAACTCTGCGCCTGGCCGCTCTGGCTGCGGCCCTGGCCCTCGGTGGCTGCGTGACGCCTGGCGGCGGCACCATCAGCACCGGTACCGCTCCTACGGCTGCCACCGGCGCTGCGGGCGGTGGCACCAGCGTCAACGCCAACCCTTCGCTGGAGCGCTGCGATGCGCCTCTGGGTACGCTGGCTGTGGATGACGGCCGCGGCAAGGAGTGGTACGCCAGCTTTGGTGCAGCGACCAAGATCACGACCATCGAGCCCCTGATTCGTCTGGCCGTGCAGCAGTCCAACTGCTTTGTGATCACTTCCATCGGCAACAACCGCACCGAAAGCAAGATGTCGGCAATCACCGACAAGCAGCGCAACTCCGGTGAGTTCCGCGCCGGCTCCAAGCAGCAAAAGGGCCAGCGCGTGGCGGCTGACTACTACATGGAGCCATCCATCATCATCGACAACGACGCAACCGGTCAGCTGGCTGCCGGCGTGGGCGGTCTGTTCGGCAATGTGGGTACGCTGATCGGCGGCGCCATGCAGAGCAAGGCTTCGGTGGTGACGCTGAGCATGTTCGACATTCGCTCGGGCGTGCAGATCTCCATCTCCGAAGGCAATTCCACCGCCACGAACTTCGGCGCAGCCATGGGCGCGTTCGGCGGTGGCGTGGGTGGTGGCCTGGGCGGCTTCTCGCGCTCTCCCGAAGGCAAGGCCACTGTGGCCGCCTTCATGGATGCCTACAACAACATGGTGATCTCGCTGCGCAACTACAAGGCACAGGAAGTCAAGGGCGGCCTGGGCCGTGGCGGCCAGCTGAAGGTTGGCAAGTAATCCCCGGTTGCCGCAACAGAAAAGGGCCTGATTTCTCAGGCCCTTTTTCATGGTTGGCGCTTATGCGATAAGCGCTGACAGCTATGTATTTGACAGCTGAAAGATCTTGCCGGGGTTCAGGATGTTCTTGGGGTCCAGGGCCTGCTTGATGGCGCGCATCATCTGCACCGCACCAGCACCTGCTTCCTCGAGCAAAAAGCCCTGCTTGTGGATGCCGATTCCGTGTTCGCCCGTGCAGGTGCCGCCCAGTGCAATGGCCCGTGCCACCAGCTGATGGTTCAAGGCTTCGGCCTGCTGGCGCTGTTCATCGTTGGCTGGGTCGATCAGATAGCCGAAGTGGAAGTTGCCGTCGCCCACATGGCCGACCAGGAAGTAAGGGATGCCGCTGGCGTCGGCCTCGGTCACGCATTCCAGCAGTGCATCGGCCAGGCGGCTGATGGGCACGCAGGCGTCCGTCGTGATGCAGCGGCAACCGGGCACGCTGGAGACCGCCGCGAAATAGGCGTTGTGGCGCGCGGTGAACAAGCGTGTGCGGTCCTCGGGGCGCTCGGCCCATTCAAAGGCATTGCCGCCGAATTCATTGGCGATGTCCTGCACTATCTCGGCCTGCTCCTTCACGCCCGTGGGCGAGCCGTGGAACTCCATCAGCAGCATGGGTTCCTCGCGCAGATCCAGCTTGCTGTAGGCGTTGACCATGCGCACCGAGTTCACATCGACCAGCTCCACGCGGGCAATGGGAATGCCCATCTGTATGGTCTGGATCACCGTGTGCACGGCTTTTTCGATGGTGGGGAAGGAGCAGATGGCGGCACTTACCGCTTCCGGCAGCGGATAGATGCGCAGGGTGATCTCGGTGAAGATGCCCAGCGTTCCTTCGCTGCCCACCATCAGGCGTGTCAGGTCGTAGCCCGCAGCACTCTTCTTGGCGCGGTTGCCGGTACGGATCACCTCGCCATTGGCAGTCACCACCTCCAGGGCCAGCACGTTCTCGCGCATGGTGCCGTAGCGCACGGCATTGGTGCCGCTGGCGCGGGTCGATGTCATGCCGCCGATGGATGCGTCCGCTCCCGGGTCGATGGGGAAGAAGAAGCCCGTGTCCTTGATGGCATCGTTGAGTGCCTTGCGCGTGATGCCGGGCTGCACGGTGATGGTCAGGTCTTCGGTATTGACCGAGAGCACCCGGTTCATGCGGCTGACGTCGATGGTGATGCCGCCTTGCACGGCCAGTAGATGGCCTTCCAGCGACGATCCTGCGCCATAGGCGATCACGGGCACACCGTACTGGTCGCAGAGCCTGACAGCGTCCTGTACATCCTGGGTGGACTCGGCAAACACCACGGCTGCGGGGGGCGGTGCGGCGATCGAGCCTTCGTCGCGTCCATGCTGCTCGCGCACTGCCATGGCGGTGGAATATTGACTGCCGTAACGCGCTGCCAGCGCTTGCAGAAACTCTTCGGGAATGGGGCGCTGCAATGCGTGCAGCTCATGCGTGGCAACAGGTGCGTTCATGGTCTTGGCGAATCTCCAGGGGGGTCAAAAGAATACCACCGCAGAGCCGCCTGGAAGGCCGTGATCAACCCTGTTGTGCGGGGTCTGACTTGGCGGAATGCGTGCTGTAGGCGTGCTGGGAAAGCACGGCCTGGATGCGATGGACTTTGTCGTCGCGGCTGCTGGAGTGATGGGCCATGGCGGCACCGGCACTGCCGAAGGTGAGGGCCGAGAACAGGATCACGCTCATGACTTCAAAAGGGGTGTCCCTGCAGTGATGCCACAGCTTGTGCTGTACTTTTTTCATAGCGTACCTCCTATGACGGGTATTGGTAATACAAGGTTTTCATGGGCGCATTCCAACCTGCATTGCTTTGTAAAGCCAGCACTCTTGCAGCTTGTTGCCTGAGACAACATTTGCCTGCGACCTGTAAGCGGGCATAGATAAGTTTGGACAAAGCTCATGAGAAATCAGTGTTTAGCTTTGACGTCAACCCTGCCTATATTTCGGAGCCTTATGGCGTGCGCTGCAGAGCTCGCTTCAGACAACAAGCAAGCTTGGGAGGACGGCTCATGCACGTCACAGGACGAAGATCTTTTCTATGGGGGCTGGGGGGCGCATCGGCCCTGGCCATGCTGGGCAAGGGCTGGTCCGCGCATGCCACGCAGGGGCAGAGCTGGCCCGCCAGGCCCATCAAGCTGGTGGTGACCTTTCCGCCCGGAGGCTCCAGTGACATCGTGGCGCGGATTCTGGCTCCCTTGCTGGCCGAGAGGCTGGGCCAGAGTGTGGTCATAGACAACAAGCCAGGCGCGGGTTCATCCATCGGTGCGCAGATCGTCGCGCACAGTGCCAGTGACGGCTACACGCTGCTGGTGTCCAATTCGGCGGCACTGTCGATTGCCCCGTCGTTGCTGCAAAAGCCCGGCTATGACGCGGTGCGCAGTTTCGAGCACCTTGCCTATATTGGTGCCGTGCCCACGGTGTTTGCCGTGCATCCGTCCGTGCCCGCCAACACTCTGGGCGAGCTGACGGCATGGATCAAGGAACAGGCGGCTCCGGTTTCGTTCGGCAGCGGCGGTGCGGCGTCGGTCGGTCACCTGGTGGGCGAGCAGTTTGCACAGGTGAACAAGCTCTCCATGGAGCATGTGCCTTATCGCGGTGCCGGGCCCATGCGCGCCGACTTGCTGAGCGGGCATATCAAGCTGGCCGTGGATGCCCTGCCTCAGAACATTGCCTTGCAAAAGCAGGGCCGCGTGAAGCTGCTGGCGCTGACATCGCCTGGCCGCGTGCCGCAGGCTCCAGGCATTCCCAGCGTGGCCGAACTGGGCCTGACCCAGCTGGTGTCCGAGAACTTTGTCGGTATCTCGGCGCCTGCGGGCCTGCCCAGGGCGCTTGGCGAAAAGATCAGCGATGCCGTGCGTGAGATCAGCGCCAGAGCGGACTTTGTGCAGGCTCTGCAAGCCCAGGGCTTTGTGACCCGCGACATGGAGCCTGCAGCCTTTACCCGCTTGATTGCGGACCAGCAGCAGAGCTGGTCCGAGATCGCCAGAAAAACTGGCGCCAGACTTTGAAGAGAACCCAGATGACAAGCTCAACGCCACCTGTTCATATCCCGTCAAGCCGCTATGCCGTCGTGCTGTTCGGCCCCGAAGGGCAGGGCAGTTTCAACGAATCAGGACTGCAAGGCGCGCGCAAGGCGCAGCGCGCCGGTTACGACGTCGATGTGTTGTGGGTTGCAGGCCAAAGTGCCGAGCAGCGTGCCCAGGAAATGTCCGTGCTTTGCGATGGGCGCTATGCCTTGATTCTGGCCCATGGCGGGCAGGGCGATGGACCCGTGCAGATCCTGGCAGGGCGCTGGCCCGGACAGGCATTTGTGGTGACCCAGGGTAGCTGGAGTGCCGCCAATGTGGCGCGCTATGAGGTGCTGCAGGAACAATCGGCTTTTCTGGCCGGTGTGCTGGCCAGCCAGTACAGCAAGACGCGCGTGGCGGGGCATTTTTCGGGCGAGAAGGTGCCGCCAGGTTTGCGCGGTCGCGCCGCTTATGTTGACGGGCTCAAGGCAGCGGGTTTCGAGGGGAGCATCGTGACCCAATTCTGCGGCCATCAGCACCGGCCCGAGTGGGCCAGGACCTGTGTTGCAGATATGGCCAGCCAGAGTGGGCTGGATGTGCTGTTTGCCATGATCGATGGCGGGCGTGCAGGTGTTTCACAAGCCTGTCGCGAGCAGGGTGTGGCGCAGATCGGCAATGTGCTGAACTGGGTGGAGCGCGACCCGCAGGTGTTTGTCGCTTCGGCCATCTGCGATTCGGGTGAAGCGTTGTTGCGCGCCATCGAAGACCACGCGCGCGATCGTTTGCCACTGGGTGGTTACCGCTCCTTCGGGCTGGAAGAACCAGCGCTGGTACGGCTGGAAATGGGCTCTGGCGTGGATGCATCAAGCCGTGCTCTGGTCGAGGGCTGGGCTCAGCGTTTGCTCAGCGGCCAGCATGAGATTCACCTGGAGTACGCAGGGCCCGAGTTCGCGCTGCCGGTAGCTGTGTCGGAGCCGACTCTGGCCTGAGATGGTCGCCAGCCCATGGGCTCCGTGCCTCAAGCACAATCAGGGCTTGCACCCGCATTGATTGAACAAGGAACAGCCATGGGCAACCGCCTCTCGCAGATCGCCACCCGCACCGGCGATGACGGAACCACCGGACTGGGTGACAACACCCGCGTCTCCAAGAACAGCGGCCGCCCGCATGCCATGGGCGATGTGGATGAGCTGAACTCGCATATCGGCCTGCTGCTGTGCGAGCCGCTACCCCAGGATGTGCGGGACCTGCTGATCGATATTCAGCACCAGCTGTTCAACCTGGGTGGCGAGCTGTCCATGCCGGGCTATGAGCTGCTCAAGGATGATGCGCTGCTGCAGCTGGACAACGCGCTGGCCCACTACAACGCACAGTTGCCGCGCCTGCTGGAGTTCATCCTGCCCGCGGGAACGCGCGCCGCATCGCAAGCCCATGTCTGCCGCACCGTGGCGCGCCGTGCCGAGCGTCATGTCGTGGCGCTGGAGCAGGCCGAAGCCATGCGAGCCGCACCCCGTCAGTATCTGAACCGCCTGTCCGATCTGCTGTTTGTATTGGCCCGCGTGCTCAACCGTGTCGATGGCGGCGACGATGTGTACTGGAAGAGCGAGCGCCTGGCCCGCAGCCAGGCCGAAGATGGACAGGCGCCGGAAGCCTGAAATGCTGAATTGAAATCAGGAGCATGCAGCGCTTGTCATTCAACGATAGCAGCGCTGAATGCGTCTGATATCCATGAAATAAAGGCACTGACAGCTCACTAAACGATAGTGAAAGGCAGCAGATCTTGGTAATTCAGCGCGCCATGGCCTGCTTGTAGAGGCTTTGCTTGGGGCTGGTCATCAGGCGACGCAGCATGGGCTCGAATTCGCTCAGAGGCAAGGTCTCGGCTCGGGGATCAAAGGCCGGGTTGTCATAGAGCTCGCAGAACTCGGCCGTGCGCGCGTAGTGCGGGTGGTCCCGGAACTGGTCGCGCATATCCCTGTCCATGCCGATGTGATGGAAGAAATAGTGGCCCTGAAAGAGGCCGTGATGCTTGACCATCCAGTGGTTGGCTTCGCTCACAAAGGGCTGGAGAATCGCAGCGGCAATATCGGGGTGGTTGAACGAACCCAGGGTATCGCCAATGTCGTGCAGCAAGGCGCACACCACATACTCCTCGTCACGACCGTCGCGCAACGCACGTGTGGCGGTTTGCAGAGAGTGGGTGTAGCGGTCCACCGGAAAGCCGCCATAGTCCCCCTCCAGCAGCTTCAGGTGGGCCATCACCCGATCAGGCAGGCCGCGAGTGAAGTCTGCAAATTCGCTGCCGATCAACTGCCAGTCTTCACGCGTGCTGTCTTGCATGCGCAGAAAATTCGCCCGTGCATTCATGCCATGTCTTTCGTGGGTTGTTGTCGCCCCACTTTAAGGACAAGGCATGAAGGCCGCTGTCAACGGCATGACATGCAGCCGCCGGATTGATCCACAGGCCGCGTGCCACGGCAGACAGGATTCCATGTCTCGCGAGCGTAGTAGGTGTCAGTAGGTTTCCAGGTGCAAACGCCCTTCGCGCCTGAGCCTGGAGCCCAGCTCTTCCCAGCCCAGGCCCGCCTGCTGGGCCACATCGCGCAAGGCCAGAACGACGCCTTCCTCCATGCTTTTGAGACCGCAGACATAGATATGCGTGTTGTCGTCACGCAGCAGCCCGGCCAGGTCGGCGCAGCGCTCGCGCATGGCGTCCTGTACATAGCGCCTGGGCTGTCCGGCCACGCGTGAGAACGCGAAATTGCTGTCGATGAAATCCTTGGGCAGGTTCTGCAGCGGGCCGAAATAGGGCAGCTCCTGTGGTGTGCGTGCACCGAAGAACAGCAGCAGCTTGCCGCCATCGAATTTGCCGCTCTTGCGCAGGCGACGTCGCCATTCCGTCATGGCGCGCATGGGTGCGCTGCCCGTGCCGGTGCAGATCATCACGATGTGCGAGCGCGGGTGGTTGGGCATGAGAAAGCTGCTGCCAAACGGGCCTATGACCTGCACTTTCGCACCCACCTGCAGATCGCAGAGATAGTTGCTGGCGATGCCGCGCACGGCGTGGCCGTTATGATCCTCGACCACGCGTTTGACCGTCAGCGCCAGATTGTTGTAGCCGGGACGCTCGCCATTGCGGGCGCTGGCCACCGAGTACTGGCGTGCCACATGAGGCTTTCCGCTGGCATCCACACCGGGCGGAACAATGCCTATGGACTGGCCTTCTAGCACAGGAAAAGGCATGGCGCCGAAGTCCAGCACGATGTGATGGGTCTCGTTGTCGAAGCCGGCTTCCGTGCAGTTGATATTGCCCACCACAGTGGCCGTGACCGCCGCCTTGGGCCCATACAGATTGGTATAGGCATGGGCCGCAGACCAGGGCGGCGTGCTGGCCCCGAAACTGGCGGCGCGAAACACTTCAGCGTCGGTCACCGCACTGCTGCTGGCACTGGGCGCAATGCTGGCAGCGGCGGCAATCACGGCCTGGGCCTGGCTCAGATCCTGCACGTCGCTGCTGCTTTCGGTGCCCTGTGCGGCGGCCAGGACATCGTCTGGAAGCTCTGTGGGAAGACTCTCCCAGCCCAGCTGTTCCTCCACCGTATAGGGTTTGTTCACCAGCACCTTGCGCCAGTTGTCGATGGAGCCCGTGGGGCAGGGCGAGATGCAGTCCATGCAGCCATTGCAGACATCGGCCTTGACGACGTAGTTGGTGTCGTCATGCGTGATCGCTCCGACCGGGCAAGTCGCTTCACAGGTGTTGCAGCGAATGCAGATTTCCGGATCGATCAAATGCTGGTTCAGGATGCCGTTTTCAATCAGCGTGGTGGTGCTCATTTTGTTCTCCAAACTGGCGCAACCCAAGCGCCACCCAACTCAGAGGCATCAAGCAAGGGCCGCCCCGCAGCGAAGATGCCGTCCCCCTTGGGGAAGCGGCGTAGCAGCTCAGGGGGATCAGAATTTCACGTATTCGAAATCAACGGGCTGGCGATTGATGCCCATCACGGGTGGAGCAATCCAGCTCGCAAATTTTCCGGGCTCCAGGCATTGCTTCATCAGCGATGCGACAAAGGTTCGGTCGTCATCGGTGGGTAGCCATTCGTTCTTCTTGGCCTGCCATTCCTGCTCGTTCACGGGGCGACCTTCGGGGCTGACGCGCACGCCTGCCAGTGCGCCGATCTGGCGGTTGAAGGCCTTGTGCGGCACCGTCAGGCGGAAGTCGATTCCAGCCTTCTCCATGACCTTGTTCCAGCGGCCTACGCCGGCGTTGCTGTCCTTGATGTAGTCGTCACGCAGCACCTCGTTCAAGGCGTTGAGCATGGGCACTTCCTTCTCGCGCAACTGGCCATCCACGACTTCCAGCACCTTGTAGTTCTGGTCGTGCAGCTTGTGGTCGTCCTCGCGTTTTCCTTCCTCGTAACGGCCCTTCAATCCAGAGCTGTAGAAGGTGGCCGCATTGCTCGACTGGTCGGCGCCAAACAGGTCAATCGTCACGCTGTAGTGGAAGTTCAGATAGCGCTGAATCGTGGGCAGATCGATGGCGCCGGCATTGCGAATCTTGTTCACATCGTCGGTCTTGAGCTCGTTCATCACCTGGCAGGTACGGGCCAGCACGCGGGAGACGCCGGACTCGCCCACAAACATGTGGTGGGCCTCTTCGGTCAGCATGAATTTGGTGGTGCGCGCCAGCGGATCGAAAGCGGATTCGGCCAGTGCCGCGAGCTGGAATTTCCCGTCGCGATCGGTGAAGTAGGTGAACATGAAAAACGCCAGCCAGTCCGGTGTTTTCTCATTGAAGGCACCGAGGATGCGCGGGTTGTTTTCGTCGCCCGATTGGCGTTCCAGCAGAGCCTCGGCTTCCTCGCGGCCGTCGCGGCCGAAATGCTTGTGCAGCAGGTAGACCATGGCCCAGAGATGGCGACCTTCCTCCACATTGACCTGGAACAGATTGCGCAGGTCGTACAGCGATGGTGCGGTCAGGCCCAGATGGCGTTGCTGCTCCACCGATGCCGGCTCGGTATCGCCTTGCGTGACGATGATGCGGCGCAGGTTCGCGCGGTGTTCGCCGGGCACGTCCTGCCAGGCTTTTTCGCCCTTGTGATCGCCGAAATGAATGCTGCGGTCCTGCTCCGCAGGATTGAGAAAAATGCCCCAGCGATAGTCACGCATCTTGACGTAACCAAACTGCGCCCAGCCCTGGGGATCGACGCTGACTGCGGTGCGCAGATAGACCTCGTGGTTGGTCGATCCTTCGGGGCCCACATCGTCCCACCACTTGATGAAATTGGGTTGCCAGCTCTCCAGTGCGCGCTGCAGGGTGCGGTCACCGCTGAGGTCCACATTGTTGGGAATCTTCTGGCTGTAGTCGATGCTGCTCATGGGGTGTCTCCTGAAGGTCGTGGATATCAAACGCGATTGAAATCGAAGCCCGCTTTCTGGCCGGTTCCGTACAACTTGAGAGCGCCTTTTTCGCCCACGGCATTGGGGCGGTTGAAGATCCAGTTCTGCCAGGCAGAAAGGCGGCCAAAGATGCGTGTGACCATGTTCTCCTTGCTGGCAAAACGCAGATTGGCTTCCAGGCCTGTAAGCGCATCGGGCGACATGGCAGCGCGCTCTTCGATGGCAATGCGGATTTCGTCGACCCAGTCGATATCGTCGAGTGCGGCCGTGATGAGCCCCAGCTTCTGGGCCGCATCGCCGTTGAGCTTCTGGCCCACTGCATGGCGTGCGGCTTCCATCGGCTCTGTTTCTTCGTAGAAGCGGCGCTGCAGACGGCTCTGGTCATTGACCAGGGGCAGCAGACCAAAGTTGAATTCGTCGAGCTGGATGACGGGTTCGCGGTCGGTTTCGTCGGGCAGCACCAGCATGTAGGTGCGGTCGGCGCAGAACGCCAGCTCGGCCAGCATGCCGGCAAAGCAGGAGCCAGGCTCGACCAGAGCGAACAGCGAGCGCGAGGACACATCGAGGCGTGCAAACGTGCGGCGCAGCAGGCCAATGGTCTGGCGTACCAGCCAGTGGTCCTGGTGAGCGATCAGCGTCTGGTCCATGGCCAGAACGGCAGCGGCATCGCCTTCGGTTTTCAGAATCCAGGTGCCCACATCCAGCTCGTTGGTGCGCAGGTGCAGGATGGCGTCGTCCAGCTCGCGGCCCATGGCCAGTGGCCACCAGGCGGCGCCTGCGGCCTCGATGGCTTCCACCGTGCCGGGTTGAGCGCCTTGTGGCGCTTTCACGGTCAGGGTGGCGCAGCGCTTGCTGCGGTCGATATCGACAAGCACATGGGTGTAGGCCATGGCATTCGGACTTGGGGTGCGCTCTATCTTTGTGAGCTGAATGCCCTTGGCGGATGCGGGGCGTAGGCTGTTTTCAGCCAGTTTTGCCGCATGCTGGTTGACGGCGTCGGCAAACTGCGCGGGTTTGGCAATGGCATCGACTAGACGCCAGTCCACGGCGCGCTGGCCGCGCACGCCTTCCACGCTGGTGCAAAAGATGTCGGCCAGGTCATGGCGCACATGGCGCTTGTCGGTCACGCGGGTCAGGCCGCCGGTGCCGGGCAGCACGCCCAGCAGCGGCACTTCGGGCAGGGAAACCGAGGAGGATCGGTCGTCGATGAGCACGATGTCATCGCAGGCCAGGGCCAGCTCGTAGCCGCCGCCGGCGCAGGCACCATTGACGGCAGCCACGAACTTGATGCCGTCGTGGCGGGAGCTGTCTTCGATGCCGTTGCGCGTTTCGTTGGTGAACTTGCAGAAGTTCACTTTCCAGGCATGGGATGAGACGCCCAGCATGAAGATGTTGGCACCCGAGCAGAAGATGCGTTCCTTGCCGCTGGTGACGATGACGCTGCGTACTTCGGGGTGCTCGAAGCGGATGCGGTTCAGGGCGTCATGCAACTCCACGTCCACGCCCAGGTCATAGCTGTTGAGCTTGAGCTTGTAGCCGGGGCGTATGCCGCCGTCTTCGGCGATATCGAGCTTCATGCGGGCGATGCTGCCCTCGACTTCAAACGACCAGTGCTGGTACTGGCCGGGCTCGGTGCGGTAATCGACGGTGGGCTGCTGCATGCTCGACTCCTGATGAGATGAAAGATAGTGCAGTTATTGGCTGGTGTTGGCACAATTATGCAGATTCACAGAAAAAAATCATCAGAATTTAGGCATTATGTTGCATGTTTTGACGAAATACAGGGTATTTCCTAGAGAGCGTTGTCATCGAGGTTGGATTTGAAATATCAATGTTTTCAGCCTCAACCTCATGGCTGGCAAGCGCGGAAAGCTATGAATTGATGAGTGCGCGCAACGAGCACGACAGGCGGTGAACTCGCGTGGACGCGGTGTCTGCCCGCTTGCACAATAGGGCCATCATGCTGACCTACGCCGATATCCAAGCCGCCGCCGAACGCCTGAGCGGCGCCGTGCTTCTGACCCCTTGCGTTGAATCCCGCACGCTCTCTCAGATCACGAACGCACAGGTGTTCCTCAAGTTCGAGAACCTGCAGTTCACTGCATCCTTCAAGGAGCGCGGTGCGCTCAACAAGCTGCTTTTGCTCAGTGATGCCGAACGCGCCCGCGGTGTGGTCGCCATGAGCGCGGGCAACCACGCCCAGGGCGTGGCCTATCACGCCCAGCGTCTGGGCCTGCGTGCCGTCATCGTCATGCCGCGTTTCACGCCCGGCGTGAAGGTGGAGCGCACCCGCGGCTTTGGTGCCGAGGTCGTGCTGCATGGCGACACTCTGGCCGAAGCGCGTGCCTATGCCTATCAATTGGCGCAGGAGCAGCAGCTGACTTTTGTGCATCCCTATGACGACGAAGCCATTGCCGCAGGTCAGGGGACGCTGGCGCTCGAAATTCTGCAGGCCCAGCCCGATCTGGACACCCTGGTCGTTGCCATTGGCGGCGGCGGTCTGATTGCGGGCATCGCCACGGCAGCCAAGGCCATCAAGCCCGGGATCGAGGTGGTGGGTGTGCAGACCCAGCGCTTTCCTTCCATGGTCAATGCACTGCGCCACACCGACATGCCCATGGGGACATCGACGATTGCCGAAGGCATTGCCGTGACCCAGCCCGGAGTCATCACCCAGGAGGTGGTCAAGCGCTGCGTGGATGATCTGCTGCTGGTCGACGAAGGGGATATCGAGCAGGCAGTGCTCATGCTGCTGGAGATCGAAAAGACCTTGGTCGAGGGCGCTGGTGCCGCAGGGCTGGCAGCCTTGCTGCGTCATCCGGGGCGCTTTCAGGGCAAAAAGGTCGGCCTGGTGCTGTCGGGCGGCAATATCGACCCCATGCTGCTGGCCGCCATCATCGAGCGCGGCATGGTGCGTTCGGGCCGCCTGGCGCGCGTGCGCGTCAGCGCACGCGATGTGCCCGGTGTGCTGGCCCAGATCACGGCCACGGTGGCCGGTGCTGGCGCGAACATCGAGGAGGTGCATCACCAGCGCGCCTTCACCATGCTGGCCGCGCAGAATGTGGAGATCGAGTTCGTGCTGCAGACACGCGGCCACAACCATGTGAGCGAGGTGCTTGACCAGCTGCGCCGCGCCGGCATGGAGGCCGCCCTGGTGTGATGGAGTCCATGCACTCCGGGGCGCTGCTGTTCAGACCTGCAGGGGGCCGAGCTTCTTCATGAGCGGTGCCACCAGATCCATGGGCAGGGGGAAGACCACGGTCGTGTTCTTGTCCGCGCCGATCACGGTCAGCGTCTCCAGATAGCGCAGCAGGATGGCCTGGGGTTCCTGAGCCAGGACCTTCGCGGCCTGGGACAGTTTTTCCGAAGCCTGCAGCTCGCCCTCGGCATGAATGACCTTGGCGCGGCGTTCACGCTCGGCCTCGGCCTGGCGTGCGATCGCCCGGATCATGGACTCGGTCAGGTCGACCTGCTTGATTTCCACATTCGAGACCTTGATGCCCCAGGCATCGGTCTGCGCATCCAGCGCTTGCTGGATGTCCAGGTTCAGCGATTCGCGCTCCGCCAGCATCTCGTCGAGCTGGTGCTTGCCCAGCACGGAGCGCAGCATGGTCTGTGCGAGCTGGCTGGTCGCTTCCAGATAGTTGACCACCTGGATGACGGCTTTTTCGGCATCCACCACGCGCAGATAGACCACGGCATTGACCTTGACCGAGACGTTGTCGCGCGAGATCACGTCCTGTGGAGGTACTTCCAGAACCACCGTGCGCAGATCCACCCGCACCATCTGCTGAACGGCGGGAATGATGAAGACCAGCCCCGGACCCCTGACCTTCGAGAAGCGTCCCAGCGTGAAGACCACGCCGCGCTCATATTCTCGAAAAACCCGGATCGAAGAGGATGCCAGGCTGATCACCAGCAGCAGAACGATCAGCCAGAACAAGAAAGAAACGCTCACCATATCGGCCATCCTTTCGGTGATGGACTTCGGCGCCGCGTTGCGGTCTTGAGCTGCCTGCGTCAGGCGTCGGGTCGTCCGCAGACTCAGCATATTCCCATGTGTCAAAGCGCGCATCTGCCCGCCCATGGTCGACATGAAAGCAGTGCTGTTGCTCAAGGCCATATCCGGATATGGGGGGGATGTCAGTGCGATCCGCGCGATGGGTCCTTGCGGCGCGGCTGCAGCCAGTGCACAGCCAGCGCCGATGCCAGGCAGACCACGCCCAATTGCTGTACCAGTGCCGCCAGCGCCAGGCCGACTCCCAGCAATGTGTAATAGGCCAAGCCCAGCAGCGCGGCCGCCGTGCCCCGGCAGTCGGCGTAATGCTGCAGTGCCGGGGCCAGCAGATTGGGAATGGCCAGACCATAGGCCAGGGCCACTACGGCCATGGGAACCACCAGCCAGGCGCTGCGGCCAAGCACGGCCAGCATGACGCCAAGTGCTGCGGTCAGCAGCAGGACATTAGCCCTGCGGATCAGGACTGTGGCGTCCAGGCCCTGCGCCAGCCAGCGGCGGGTGAGCCAGGCTCCGGCCAAGGCTCCCAGTCCCAGCAGAACGCCGCCCGTGGCCAGCCAGGATGAAGGTGCGCCCCATTGCGCAAGATGAAAAGGCATCAACTGATAGAAGCCATACAGGCAGAGGTTGTACCAAGCCACATTACCTGCAGTACGCCACAGTGCAGCATCCCGCACCATGCGGCCCAGCACCGGCCATACAGGCGCCGGGCTCTCCCGCACCTTGGGCCTAGTTTCAGGCAGGGACCAGGCGGTCCAGGAACCCAGCAGCAGCGCCAACCAGGCCAATCCCAGAAACACGCCTTCATGCTGGCGCCAGCGCACCAGGGCCGAGCCGGCCAACAGCCCCAGGGCCGGGCTGATGGCCAGTGCCAGCCCCATAAGTGCAAAGACCCGTGCCAGCTCTGCACCACCGTACTGGTCGCGCAACACGGTCTGCGTGACCACCGATCCCACGGCCGCCCCTATGGCGGCCAATATACGGGCGGCCAGCAGCCAGCCAAAATCCGGTGCCCAGAGTGCCATGCAGGACGCCATGCCGTACAGCGCCAACCCGGCCAGCATTGCCGGCCGGCGTCCCCAGCGATCGCATAACCGACCCCACAGCATCGTGCCCAGTGCAAAGGCCGCAAAGTACAGCGACAGTGTTTGTCCGGCCCGGGCCGAGGTCACGGCGTAGCCTTGTGCAATCGATGGCAGTGCCGGGCTGTACATGGTCTCGACCACCTGAGGGAACATCATGAGCGCCGTCGGCAAGGCCAGGCGGGCACGAAAAGAAGAAACAGATGACATGGCAGGCAATGTAGGCAGGCGCTCCATGACGTAGTTACGTAACTATGACGATTTATTACTAGAATCAGACAAAGCCAGTCAAGCCATCGTCCTCGCTGCAGACTCTGGCAAGCAATCTTCTGGAGACATGTCCATGGCCTGGCTGGCGCCCCACAAAGCGTTCGACGCAGACAGAGAAGCCGCTGCTCATGGTGTGCCCGCTCTCGGCGTGGCCGTCCGGTTGGAGCCCGACTGGCCCGACTCGGGCCGCCATACCCATCAGTTGGGCCAGCTGCTGTATTCCGCGCAAGGCTGCATGCGCATCGTGCTGGCCGATCGGCTCGTCATGTTGCCGCCCACGCGCATTGCCTGGATTCCGCCCCAGACCCCGCACCGCACGCAGATGACGCGTGTCACGGACTACCGCTCGCTGTATCTGGACATCCTGCGCTATCCAGGTTTGCCGCAGCAGGTCCAGGTCTGGACAGCCACAGAGCTGCTGCAGGCTGTGCTCGAGCGCTTGGCACAACTGCCTTTCGCCACCGATTGGCAGGACGGTCCCACTTCCCGGCTGCTGCAGGTGGCATTCGACGAGCTGCAGCGGGCAAACAGCGAATCCATGGTGCTGCCGCTGCCCAGCGATCGGCGCCTGGCTTCATGGCTGCAAGCCCTGGGCACACAGGTGCCGCCACCGCTGCATGTTCTTGCCGAGCAGATCGGTGCCAGCAGTCGCACCATCACACGTATCTTCCAGCGCGATACGGGCATGGGCTATCTGCAGTGGCGCCAGCAATGGCGGCTCATGCGGGCCATCGAATTGCTGACCGAACCGTCCTCATTGCAGTGGGTGGCCCATGCTCTGGACTTCAGCACTGACGCTGCATTTGCAGGCTTTTTCCGGCAGATGACAGGTTTGCCACCGCGCAGCTATATGGCTCGTCGGCAGCTCGGCGTGGAGCAGCTGTCACAAGGAGACGAAGGCGCAAATTGAATGCAGGCTCTGATCGTTCTGGCTTTCCCCTAGCGGCCAAAGATAGGTCATGCCTAGAATGGTTGCGACCCCTTTGCCCTCCCACCGCTTGTTGTCAGGAGTGTTGATCGCATGTCAGATGATCCCGTCGTGAACCATGAACCACAGGACGCCGTCGAAGCCGTCGTGCCCTTTATCCCGGTCATCATCCCCGCGGCTGGCGCGGTGATGATGTTTTTGCTGGCCTTCATTGCCGTGCACATGGCCTGACTTGTCGCTGATGCGCTTCAGGCAGCAAACCCCGCATGGCGGGGTTTTTTTATGGCCGTGCAGCTTCTTGGTGCCAAAGTGATGTGCATATTTTGATGCTTAAAACGCATAAATATTGCAGGTCATTTGCTGACAAATTCAACCCCCCTACCTAGAATCGATGTCCCACTGTCTTTGAATGCAAGGCAGACATGACTGTTTCAGACGGATTGCGAGCGTGAAAACGCGCTAGGGAAGAAGGTTCGGGAAGCCTTTTTTCGAAGACGCAGCGGGCCTGCTTCTTTGAAAAACTGGTTTTTTCAATTGAAGGACTTTCCCATGAACGCCGCTGTGCAAACCCTGAACATTCAGGCACCCGAATACGTCAAGAACCCCAAGCTCGTCGCCTGGGTGGCCGAAATGGCCGCGCTGTGCAAGCCTGCCAAGATTCACTGGTGCGATGGCTCGCAGGCCGAATACGACGCGCTGTGCCAGCAACTGGTGAATGCCGGCACCTTCAAGCCCCTGGCCAAGCGCCCCGGCAGCTACCTGGCCTGGACCGATCCTTCGGATGTGGCCCGTGTCGAAGACCGCACCTATATCTGCTCCGCCAAGAAGGAAGACGCCGGCCCGACCAACAACTGGATGGCGCCTGCCGAGATGCGCTCCACTTTGCAGCCCTTGTTTGACGGCTGCATGACAGGCCGCACCATGTATGTGGTGCCCTTCTCCATGGGCCCTCTGGGCTCGCCTATCGCCCACGTGGGCATCGAGCTGTCCGACAGCCCCTATGTGGCCGTGAACATGAAGCTCATGACCCGCATGGGCCGTGCCGTGTTCGACGTGATCGGCACCGACGGCGAGTTCGTGCCCTGCGTCCACACCATCGGCGCGCCCCTGAAGGACGGCGAGAAGGACCAGACCACCTGGCCTTGCAGCAAGACCAAGTACATCGTCCACTACCCCGAAACCCGCGAAATCTGGTCTTACGGCTCGGGCTACGGCGGCAACGCGCTGCTGGGCAAGAAGTGCTTTGCGCTGCGCATCGCTTCCACCATGGGCAGGGATCAGGGCTGGCTGGCCGAGCACATGCTGATCCTGGGCGTCACCAACCCCGAAGGCAAGAAGTACCACGTGGCAGCGGCCTTCCCCAGCGCCTGCGGCAAGACCAACTTCTCCATGCTGGTGCCGCCCAAGGCCTTCGACGGCTGGAAGGTCACGACCATCGGCGACGACATTGCCTGGATCAAGCCCCAGGCCGACGGCTCGCTGCGCGCCATCAATCCTGAAGCCGGTTACTTCGGCGTGGCGCCCGGCACCAATATGCTGACCAACCCGAACTGCATGTTGAGCCTGGACAAGAACGTGATCTTCACCAACGTGGCCCTGACCGATGATGGCGACGTATGGTGGGAAGGCATGGAAGCCGACATGCCGAACAAGGCATTGCCTGCTCACCTGATCGACTGGCAGGGCAAGGACTGGACGCCACAGATCGCCAAGGAAACCGGTGCCAAGGCAGCCCACCCCAATGCCCGCTTCACCGTGGCTGCCACCAACAACCCAGCGCTGGACGAAGCCTGGGACGACCCCAAGGGCGTGAAGATCGATGCCATGATCTTTGGCGGCCGCCGCTCCACCACCGTGCCGCTGGTCACCGAAGCGCGTGACTGGACCGAAGGCGTGTACATGGCCGCAACCATGGGCTCCGAGACCACCGCAGCCGCCTTCGGCGCGCAAGGCGTGGTGCGCCGCGACCCGTTCGCCATGCTGCCGTTTGCCGGCTACAACATGAGCGATTACTTCCAGCATTGGCTGGACCTGGGCGCCAAGATCGAAGCCCAGGGCGCCAAGCTGCCCAAGATCTTCACCACCAACTGGTTCCGCAAGAATGCCGAAGGCAAGTTCGTCTGGCCTGGCTACGGTGAAAATATGCGCGTACTCAAGTGGATGATCGACCGCCTGGAAGGCCAGGCCCAAGGTCAGGAGACTGCTTTCGGTATCGCACCCCAGTACGCCGAAATCAACTGGAGCGGCCTGGACTTCAGTGCCGCCCAGTTCGACAGCGTGACCAATATCGACCAGGCTGCCTGGGCCGAGGAAATGAAGCTGCACGGCGAGCATTTCGACAAGCTGGCCTACAACCTGCCCAAGGCTTTGCTGGACACCAAGGCTGAATTGGAAAAGCGCTTGAGCGCTTGAGGCTCCCCCTGAGCCGCTTTGCGGCTTCCCCCTCTCTCTACGCGCTTCGCGCTATGGGAGGGGGACGGCGCCATCGCCGCGAGGCGGCTCTTGCTTGGCGTCTCTGGTTTGGACCATGCCTGTTTTGCGAATGCTGTTCGAAGCTAATTTTCCCGAGAACATGAAAAAAGCCGCTGGCCTTGTGGGCAGCGGCTTTTTTGTGGAAGTGTCAGCGCTTAGCGGCTTTGGCGATCCATGGCTCGGGCCAGATCAGCCATCAGGCGTGCATCCTGCAGGGCTGCGTTCCAGACGCGTTCATCGGCAGCGGCTTGCTGGCGGCTACGGCTCCAGCCGCGGTAGGCAGAGCGCAGCATCTGGATGGCACGACGGGCGGGTGTGGAGAACAGTGCAATGGCGACGAAAGCCATGGTCCACAGAACCATCCAGGCGGTCAGCATGGGGATGTTGCCTTGTGGCTCGGAAGACTCGATCCAGTGGGCAAAAACCACCACCAGTGCAGCTGCACCGGCAATCAGATAGCTCAGCAGGGGCTGACGTGGATATTCCACACGACGACGACGGGCAGGTGCTGCGGCAGAGGCCAGACGCTCTTCTTCAGCTTGATAGATACGCACCGCACCAGGATGCTCGACACAATAGGAGTTGTAAATAAAGTTGCTCATGGCAGTAAACCCTTTGACCCACGCTTTTGGCGACATGCCCGGGGAATAGGTAGAACTATAGGGATTACCCTATATGTGTTCAAATTTATATTTTGAATCTGTAGCATTCATGCTGGTGATGTATTGGAGAGAGCCATGTCCTTGAACTTCCGCTCGCTGGATCTCAATCTGCTGCGTGTGTTCGACGAGGTCATGTCCGAGCGCAGCCTGACCAGGGCCGCCCACAAGCTCAACATCACCCAGCCAGCCGTCAGCAATGCCATGCGTCGCCTGCGTGAGGTGCTGGGCGATGAGCTGCTGGTACGCCAGGGCCAGGGTGTGGAGCCCACGCCGCGTGCGCAGGCTCTGTGGCCGGTGGTCAGAGAGGCCATGCAGCAGCTGGAGGGCGTGCTGGCACCCGATGACTTCAACCCCGCGACGGCCGATACCACCTTTGTGATCGCCATGGCCGATGCCACGGCGGCCACGCTGATTCCGCCGCTATATCCCATTCTTGAAAAAGAAGCCCCGGGCATCAGCGTGCGCGTATTGCCGCTGACCACGCGTGATCCGCGTCCGCTGCTGGACGACGGCGAGGCCGATATGGCCGTGGGCTATTTCCCCGCCGTGCTGGCCGACCTGACGGCCCGTGCCCAGGCCGGTGCACTGGTGGCCTTTGACAGCCGTCGCTTGTACGAGGGCGAATACCTGTGCGTGATGCGCAAAGGTCACCCGCTCGAACATATGAAGCTGACGCTGGACAACTACTGCGCGGCGCGCCACATGCTGGTGAGTTTCTCGGGGCGCTCCTTCGGCTTCATCGATGAGGCTTTGGCCTCGCTGGGCCGCTCGCGCGATGTGGTGATCACGGTCAACCAGTTCTTCACGGCCGCGCGCGTGGTGATCAACTCCGAGCTGCTGACCATACTGCCACGCCACTTCGTGCCTGTGACGGGCATGCAGGAGCAGCTGGTCCTGCGCGAGCTGCCTTTCGACGTCACGCCCGTGCATGTGGATGCGTTGTGGCGCCGGCGCGGCCCGCATCCCCAGGCCTATGACTGGTTGCTCAGGACGCTGACGCGCGCGGCGGAAATCACCTTTGCCGATGGCACTGCCCAGGTGGCCTTGCCCGGTTGAATCAACACGGTTGACGCAAAGCAGGTTCAGGCAAGCGCTTTGCCTCGAAGCAGCAGCTATTGCCACATCCTCGTTTGCACAAGTCCTAATAAACTGCGGGCATGAAGATCCAGCTGCTGTCCGACCTGCACCTTGAAGTCCATCCCCAATTCCTGGCTGAGCCGGCTGCCGGCGCCGACGTGCTGGTGCTGGCCGGCGATATCGGCTCCTACCAGAGCAACTCGCAGGTTCAGGGCGAGTGCTTCGGGCTGGAGCGCTTTTCGCCACTACCCCAATACGCCAACTGGCCCACACCGGTGCTGTTCGTACCCGGCAATCACGAGTACGACATGCAGGATTTTGATGAAGCCCGTCTGCGCCTGCAGCGCGCCTGCGACCAGCTGGGCCTGATCTGGCTGGACCGCGAAGCCGTGGTCTTGGATGAGGTGCGTTTCATCGGCACCACGCTGTGGAGCGACTTCGACGCCATGGCCATGCACGAAGGCGTGACCGACCTCACCCGTTTGCACAAGCTGCGTGAAAAGGCGTTTCGCGCAGCCAATTTCTATCTGCAGAAGACGGGCGGAACGCGCCATGGCGAGCCATTCCTGGCCAAGCCCATGCGCGAAGAAAGCCTGCTCTGTCAGGACTGGCTGCGTGCCGCGCTGCAGCAACCGTTTGATGGGCCCACAGTGGCTGTGACCCACTTTGCCCCCAGCCTGCGCAGCGCCGACCCGCGCTATGGACTGGTGCCCGGCACGGCCGGATTTTGCAATGTCATGGACGACTGTCTGCCCTATGCCGACCTGTGGCTGCATGGCCATCTGCACTGCCCCAGTGACTACATTGCCCGCGGCCGACGTGAAGATGGCAGCGACTGGCAATGTCATGTGGTGGCCAATCCCCTCGGTTATGCCCGCAAGGGCGAGCAGCTGCAGTTTCAGCCCGCATCCACCATTGACTTGAGGCAAGTCAAGACGCAAGCTGCGGCAAGTCATTAGTCTTGAAACATCGACAAGGAGGATCTGCAATGAAGATTTTGTTGGCCGTTGACGGCAGTGCCTACACCCAGAAGATGCTGGCTTATCTGACCTCGCATCAGGAGATGCTGGGCACGGGCCACGAGTACACCATCATCACCGTGCAGCCGCTGCTGCCTCCCCGTGCGCGCGCTGCGCTGGGCCGGGATGTGGTGGAGCAGTACTACGATGAAGAATCAACCAAGATTCTGCAGCCCGTGCAGGAGTTCCTGAAGGGGCGTGGCGTGCAGGTGCAGAGCATCAGCAAGGTCGGCCCGATTGCCGACACCATCATCAAGGAAGCGCAGGACGGCAAGTTCGACCTGATCGCCATGGGCACACATGGTCACGGCGCGCTGGGCCGTCTGGTCATGGGCTCGGTCAGCTCGCAGGTGCTGGCGGGCTGCACGATTCCTGTTCTGCTGATTCGATAAAAGTTGATAGCTGCTTGCGCTTGATATGTCTTGAGATCAGCAAGGAATCAGCTTGAAATCAAGGAATGATGAGCGGATCCAGCTATAAAAATCAAGATACCTCCGTTTGAATGGAAGCCTCTCGGGCCGTGTTGCAAAGCACGGCCTTTTTTCTGCCTGCTTCAGAGCGTATGCAGCAGTGTCCGCGCCTCGTCCAGCAAGGCCTGGCTGACACGTGCCAGCACGCGCGACTCCAGATTCCAGCAATGCCAGAACAGCTCAATCGCCAGCGCATGTCCGGGCACGATCTCGACCAGATCCCCGGCATTGAGCGCAGGCTGCACCAGCAACTGTGGCAGCACACCCACTCCCCAGCCGGCATGCACGGCGCGCACCTGCGCCTCGCAACTGGGCAGCAGAATCTGGTGCTGTAGCGACACATTGCGGAGGCCCAGGCAGCGCGCTACAAACTCGGCCTGCATATCGTCCTTGCGGTTGAACGAGAGATAAGGCAGCTGATTGAAATTCTTGCGCGTCAGCCCCTGCGGCAGTCTTTGCTGTGCAAACTCGGCCGAGGCCACGGCCACATAGCGCATGGCTCCCAATGGCTGCACCGTGCAGCCACGCATGGCCTGGCTCAGCGTGGTCACGCAGCCCATGACCTGACCCGATCTCAGCAGCTCCTGCGTGAAGTCCTGGTCATCGACCACCACCTCCAGCGGCAGGCCGCTTTTCACCAGCTCGTCAAGCGCCGTCATGGCCCAGGTCGCAATGCTGTCGGCATTGATGGCGATGGAGACGATCTCGCCCGCCAGACTCTGCCCGGTCTGAGGTGCCAGCTCCTGCAGCTCATGCGCCAGATCAGCGCGCAGCAGGCGCAGCTGCTTGGCATGTTTGAGCAGCAGTCGCCCGGCGCTGGTGGGTTTGACGGGACGCGTGCGCTCCACCAGCACCGAGCCCACCTGCGCCTCCAGCGTGCGCAGGCGCTGGGACACGGCGGACTGGGTGATATGCAGCTTTTGCGCGGCGCGCTCGAAGCCGCCTTCTTCGACGATGGCGGCCAGACATTCCAGTGCAGCAGGGTCCCAGGAGTGCATGGTGAATCATTAGCCAAACTGATGAAACTGCTGAAAATTTAATGGTGCTTTTAGTTGTCCGCAAGAGTGCAGACACTGGGTGCATGAACATCATCGTCCTCGGCGCCGGCATCATCGGCATCAGCACCGCCTGGCATCTGCGCGAGCGCGGTCATCAAGTCACTGTGGTGGACCGCCAGGCCGGCCCCGCGCTGGAGACCAGCTTTGCCAATGGCGCACAGATCTCCGTCAGCTACTGCGAGCCCTGGGCCAACCGGCAGGCGCCGTGGAAGGCGCTCAAGTGGATGTTCGACAAAGAAGCGCCGCTGCTGTTCAGGCCCCAGCTCGATGCTGCGCAATGGCGCTGGTGTCTGCAGTTCCTCGCGCAGTGCAACGACAAGGCGTTTGCGCGCAATGTGCAGCAGATCGTGGCGCTCGGTGCCTACAGCCATGCGGCACTCAAGGACGTGGTGAGAAAGACTGGCATAGAGTTCGAGCGACTGGAGCGCGGCATCGCCCATTTCTACAGCAGCCAGCAGGCGTTTGATGAAGCCGCGGAAGGTGTGGAACTGATGCGCCGATATGGCGTTCAGCGCCGCCTGGTCAGTCGCGAAGAGTTGCTGAAGATCGAGCCCGCATTCACGCCTTATGCCGACCATATTGCGGGGGGCACTTTCACCGAAACCGATGAAAGCGGAGACGCGCGCATCTTCACCGAGAAGCTGGCCCAGCTCTGTGCTGGCGCGGGTGTGGATTTCCTCTATCAGCAGGACATTCTGAGCCTGCAGCCCGCACGCAGCGGCAAGCCTGCCAGCGTGCGAATTCGCGCCACCAGCGGCGGTGCTGCACGCACCTTGATTGCAGATGCACTGGTAGTGGCCTGCGGCTCCTACACGCCACTGCTGCTGGCGCCGCTGGGCGTGAAGGCCCCCATCTACCCCGGCAAGGGCTATAGCGCCACGCTGCCTTTGTTGCAGCCCGACAAGGCGCCCGTGGTCTCCAGTATCGACGACAGCCGCAAGGTCGCCATGAGCCGCCTGGGCAATCATCTGCGCGTGGCGGGCACCATAGAACTGGGTGGCTTTGATATGCGCCTGGATACACCGACGGCACGTGCGCGCTGCGAGATGCTGGTCAGGCGCGTGGAGGAGTTGATGCCCGGTGTCTGCGATACGCGCTTGCCCGAAGAGGGCGGCGACCCGCAATTCTGGTGCGGCCTGCGTCCCGCCACGCCCACCAATATTCCCTGCATCGGTGCTACACAGGTACAGGGCATCTGGATCAATGCAGGCCACGGAACGCTGGGCTGGACGCATGGCGCGGGTTCTGGCAAGGCCATGGCGGCGCTGATCAGCGGCGAGCAGCCAGCGCTGGACTTCGGCTTCTGGGGGCAGTCACCAAGGCATGCCGCGATCCGCCCCGTCGGCGTGTCTGCATGACGCTGTAATGATGCACGCAATTTGCGTGCAAACCCTGATCCGCAGAGGTTGACGAGCTGGCGTGGTGAGCATGAAAATTACCACGTTAACTAAAAATCAACCATGCAGATTCAACCATTTCTCCTGAGTGACGATCTGCCGCTTGGCACGGTCTACGGCGCGTTGCTCAATGACCGCGCCACGGTGCAGCGCCTTGCGCCCCAGTTCGACAGCGCGCCCTACAAGGCCGCGCCCAGGGCGCCGGTGCTCTACATCAAGCCGCGCAACACCTTTGTACCGGATGGTGCGGCAGTTGCCACGCCTGCAGAGCTGCGCATCGATGCCACCATCGGTCTGGTGATCGGAGAAAAGGCCAGCAGAGTCACCACCGATCAGGCCCTCAGGCATGTGGCCGGCTTTGTACTGGCCAGCGATCTGACACTGCCCCACGATAACTACTATCGCCCGGCCATTCGCCAGCGCGACCGCGACGGCTTTCTGCCATTGAGCGCGCTGTTCCGGGGCGATGCCGGCTTTGACCCGGACAAGGCCACGCTGAGCATTTCCGTCAATGGCAAGCCGGTGTACGAACGCAGCTTCGCCACACTGGTGCGCCCCGCTGCGCAACTGATGGCCGATGTGACGGAATTCATGACTCTGGCCGCTGGCGATGTGCTGCTGCTGGGGCCGGGCGAGGCATCGCCACTGGCGCGTGTGGGCGACGAAATTCACATCACCGTACCGGGCCTTGGCGAGCTGCGCCACAGTCTGACCGAGGAGAAGCTGGCATGAAGCACGGACGCGTGATCTACCAGGGCCAGCAACTGGCCGTGACCGAAAGCAGCGACGGCCGCGTGCAGTTGCCGCCAAGCCATGGGGGCTGCGTAGTGGCTGACACCGATGTGCAATGGCTGCCGCCGATGGAGTTCGGCACCATCTTTGCACTGGGCCTCAACTATGCGGACCACGCCAAGGAAATCGCCTTCAACAAGGCGCCTGAAGAGCCGCTGGTTTTCCTCAAAGGCCCGAATGCGCTGAACGGCCACCGTGGTCACACACGCCGCCCGGCTGATGTGACATATATGCACTTCGAATGCGAGTTGGGCGTGGTGATTGGCAAGCGCTGCCGCAATGTGCAAAAGCAGGACGCATACAACATGGTGGCAGGCTATGTCACTGCCAATGACTATGCGATACGCGACTACCTCGAGAACTTCTACCGCCCCAATCTGCGCGTGAAAAACCGCGATGGAGCCACACCCGTGGGGCCCTGGTTTGTCGATGCGGCTGATATTGCCGATCCCATGAATCTGCGCCTGCGCAGCTGGGTCAACGGCGAGCTCAAGCAGGACGGAAATACGCGTGACATGGTTCACGACATACCGTCGCTGATTGCCCATCTGTCGAGTTTCATGACGCTGAACCCCGGCGATCTGATTCTGACCGGTACGCCCGATGGCGTGGCCGATTCCAAGCCCGGCGATGAGATCGTGACCGAGATTGAAGGCGTGGGCCGGCTTGTCAATTTCATTGGCGGCGACGAGCTGCTGGCACAGGCCTGAAACACAGATACGACTTACGCAAATCAGGTTCAGGCAAGACGTTTGCCCCATGGGACATGCCTTTGTCGCATCCTTGTTTGCGTAAGTCCTGACAGAGACTGCAGGAGAAGAAATCATGCGTATCGACCACCTGATCAACGGCAAAAGCGTTGCCGGCAAGGACTATTTCGAGACTGTCAACCCCGCCACGCAAGAGGTGTTGGCAGAAGTTGCATCGGGCGGTGCAGCCGAAGTCGATGCTGCCGTGGCAGCGGCCAAGGAAGCTTTCCCGAAATGGGCCAATACCCCCGCGACCGAACGAGCCAAGCTGGTGCGCAAGTTGGGCGAGTTGATCGCGCAGCATGTACCCGAAATCGCCGAGACAGAGACCAATGACTGCGGCCAGGTGATTGCCCAGACCGGCAAGCAGCTGGTGCCGCGTGCGGCCGACAACTTCCACTACTTCGCCGAGATGTGCACGCGCGTGGACGGCCACACCTATCCCACGCCCACACACCTGAACTACACGCTGTTCCACCCCGTGGGCGTGTGCGCGCTGATCTCGCCGTGGAACGTGCCCTTCATGACGGCCACTTGGAAGGTCGCGCCTTGTCTGGCATTCGGCAATACGGCCGTGCTCAAGATGAGCGAGCTCTCGCCCATGACGGCCGCGCGCCTGGGCGAGCTGGCGCTGGAGGCCGGCATCCCTGCCGGCGTGCTCAACCTCGTGCACGGCTACGGCAAGGATGCCGGCGAGCCGCTGGTGGCGCACCGCGATGTGCGTGCTGTCTCGTTCACGGGCTCTACGGCCACGGGCAACCGCATCGTGCAGGCCGCGGGTCTCAAGAAGTTCAGCATGGAGCTGGGTGGCAAGAGCCCGTTCGTGATCTTCGACGACGCAGACTTCGAGCGCGCGCTGGATGCTGCCGTCTTCATGATCTTTTCCAACAACGGCGAGCGCTGCACGGCAGGCAGCCGCATCCTGGTGCAAAAAGGCATTTACGCCAGGTTCGTCGACCGCTTTGTGGAGCGCGCCAAACGCATCACCGTGGGCGACCCGCTCGACGAGAAGACCATCGTCGGCCCGATGATCAGCCAGGGCCATCTGGCCAAGGTGCGCAGCTATATCGAGCTGGGCCAGAAAGAGGGCGCGAACATGCTCTGCGGCGGTCTGGATGCGCCCGTACTGCCCGAGCGCGTGAAGAACGGCAACTATGTGCTGCCCACGGTGTTTGCCGATGTGGACAACCGCATGCGCATTGCCCAGGAAGAAATCTTCGGCCCCGTAGCCTGCATCATTCCGTTCAGCGACGAGGCCGAGGCCATACGCCTGGCCAACGACATCCAGTACGGCCTGTCCAGCTATGTGTGGACCGAGAACATTGGCAAGGCCCACCGCGTGGCCGCCGCCGTCGAGGCCGGCATGTGCTTTGTCAACAGCCAGAACGTGCGCGATCTGCGTCAGCCGTTTGGCGGCACCAAGGCTTCGGGCACGGGCCGCGAAGGCGGAACCTGGAGCTACGAAGTGTTCTGCGAGCCCAAGAACGTGGCCGTGTCCATGGGCAGCCATCACATCCCTCACTGGGGTGTTTGATCAGATTTGATAGCTGTTAGCGCTTTCCTCATCAGCGTTACGGGTTGAAAACACGATAAAAGGAGACATCCATGCAACGCCGTCACTTTCTGCAGGCCTGCTCGGCCGCAGCACTGGCCTCCAGCACCCGGTTGAGCCTGGCCCAGCCTGGAGGCTGGCCAGCCAAGCCCATACGCATCGTCGTGCCTTTCACGCCCGGCGGCACCACCGACATGGTGGCGCGCCTGATTGGCACCGAGCTGGGCAAGCAGCTGGGCCAGAGCGTCATCGTGGAGAACAAGCCCGGCGCGGGCACGGTGATCGGTGTGGACTACGTGGCCAAGCAGCCAGCCGACGGCTACACCTTTGTCTGCGTGGCCAACAGCTTCACGGCCAACAAGACGCTGGTGAAGAACCTTCCCTACGACACCACCAGGGACCTGCAGCCCGTAGCCCTCATGGGCCTGTCAGAGCATGTGCTGGCCACTCACCCCCAGAGCGGATTGAAGACGCTGGACGATCTGAAGAAAGCGGCCTTGGCCAAACCCGGTGCACTGACCTATGCCTCGTTCGGCAACGGCACTTCCGCGCATCTTTCCGGTGCGTTGCTGTGCCAGATGATGGGTGTGGAAATGATCCATGTGCCCTACAAGGGCCAGGGCCCGGCTTTGACGGACTTGCTGGGCGGCCAGGTCAGCGTGATGTTCGGCAACTGGTCGGAGTTCCGCGGCCATATCGAAAGCGGCAAGCTTGTCGCGCTGGGCATGGCCACACCCAAGCGCTCGCGCTTTGCGCCCAATGTGCCCACGCTGGCCGAGCAGGGCGTGGCACTGGACTCCAACTCCTGGCAGGGTCTGCTGGCCCCTGCAGGTACGCCTGATGCGCTTGTCCAGCGTGTCAACGCCGAGGTCAACAAGGCCCTGGCCTCGCCCAATGTGGTCGAGGTCTTTGCCAAGAGCGGTGTGGTCTCGCAGGCCGGCTCGGTGGCGCAGTTCTCGGGCTTCGTGAACAGCGAGATCAACAAGTACGGCGAGATCATCCGCCGCGCCAATATTTCCATGGGCTAGCAATGACTCCACTGAGTCGCTGCGCGCCATCCCCGGAAATGGGGGAACAAGGGGGCGACATCTGCGCTGCGGGGCGGCGCGGCCGGCCTAGGCCCTTGCTCGGTGTCCCTGGCTTGAGCCGCGCTTATTTTGTGGGCCGCGCGCGGAATCGCTGATCGGCGGATTTGGAAAGGAAAACTCATGGGCAAGCTAGCACTCGCGGCCAAGATCACGCATGTGCCGTCCATCTACCTGAGCGAGATGGACGGGCCGCGCAAGGGAACGCGCCAGGATGCGATCGACGGGCTCAAGGAGATCGGCCAGCGCTGCCGTGATCTGGGTGTGGACACGCTGGTGGTCTTCGATACGCACTGGCTGGTCAACGCCAACTATCACGTGCTCTGCGGCCCGCATTTCAAGGGCCTGTACACCAGCAACGAGCTACCGCACTTCATTAGCCATATGCCGTTCGAATTCCCCGGCAACCCGGCGCTGGGCAAGCTGCTGGCAGCCCAGGCCAATGCGCTGGGGGTGGAGACGCTGGCCCATGACGCCACCACGCTGGAGCCAGAATACGGCACGCTGGTGCCCATGCGCTACATGAACGCAGACCAGCACTTCAAGGTGGTGTCGATATCGGCCATGTGCATGGCCCATTACCTGAACGACAGTGCGCGTCTGGGCTGGGCGATCCGCCGCGCCATCGAGGACGAATACGAAGGCACTGTGGCGATCCTGGCCAGCGGCTCGCTGTCGCACCGCTTTGCGCAGAACGGACTGGCGCCCGACTATGCGTTCAGGATCTGGAGCCCGTTTCTGGAGCAGCTTGACCAGGAAGTCATACGCCTGTGGAAGGCCGGTGAATGGCGGACCTTCTGTGGCATGCTGCCCGAGTATGCGGCCAAGGGCCACGGCGAAGGTTTTATGCACGACACGGCCATGCTGATGGGGGCACTGGGCTGGTCGGCATACGACGGCCAGGCCGAGGTCATCACGCCGTATTTCGGTGCCTCGGGCACGGGCCAGATCAATGCCGTTTTCCCCGTCACGCCGCAGGACGGCAGCGCCATCCCTGCAGCTCAGGCAAGCCAGGCCAATGCTGCAGCCGCCATGGCGGCAAGACTTTGAGCAAGGAATGACATGCCGCATGTCGTGATTCTCTATACCGGCAATCTGGAGCCGCACGTCGATATGGGCCGCCTGTGCCGCAAGCTGGCCGACACCATGCTGACCGTGCGCGCCGAAGATGGTGCGCAGGTCTTCCCCACCGGCGGAACGCGCGTGTTTGCCTACCCGGCACCGCACCATGCGGTGGCCGATGGCGGCGCGGCGGGCATCGCTGCCGGGGGCGATGGTGACTATGGCTTCATCTACATCAATCTGCGCATGGGCAAGGGGCGCTCCGAGGCCGTGAAGCAAGGCGCCGGCGATGCGCTGCTGGCCTGTGCCAGAGCGCATCTGCAGCCGGTATTCGAGAAACGCCATCTGGGCCTGACCGTGCAGGTCGACGAAGCGCCGGGCCAGGTCTACGACGCCAAGCACAGCAATCTGCATCCACTGTTTCGATGAAGCAACCCCCTGAGTCGCTTCGCGCCTTCCCCCTCTCTCGCTACGCGGGAGGGGCGGCCCTTCCTCGGTGTCCCTGACTTGGACTGCGCCAGCCTTGCAGGCCAATAACGCAATGAACGACAGAAATGTTTACTGACGAACTCATCACCCAACTGGCTCTGGAGCTGGACGCGAGCGAAAAATCGCGCCAGCAGATCGAGCATTTTTCCAGGCGCTTTCCGGGCATGAGCATCGAGGACGGCTACCGTGTCTCGCGCGAATGGGTAGCCATGCAGATCGCTGCGGGCCGCAAGGTCATAGGCCACAAGATAGGCCTGACCTCGCGCGCCATGCAGATATCCAGCCAGATCGACGAGCCCGATTACGGCACTTTGCTGGATTCCATGCTCTACACCTGCAGGCCTGGCCAGGTGCTGGCGATTCCGACGGCGAACTTCATTGCTCCGCGCGTGGAAGTGGAGCTGGCTTTTGTGCTCAAGTCGCCGCTGCGTGGACCGGGTCTTGCGGGGGGCAAGGAGGTGATGCTGGAGGACGTGCTGGAGGCCACCGAGTATGTGACGCCTGCGATTGAAATCATCGACTCGCGCATCGAGCAGTTTGACCGCCATACCAAGGCTATGCGCAAGGTGTTTGACACCATCAGCGACAACGCCGCCAATGCCGGTATCGTGGTGGGCGCGGGCCGTGTTGACCCCAAGGCCGTGGATCTGCCTTGGTGCGGAGCGATTCTGCGACAGAACGGCGTGGTGGAAGAGACCGGGTTGGCAGCAGGTGTGCAAGGCCATCCTGCGATTGGTGTGGCTTGGCTGGCCAACAAGCTGGCACCCTGGGGCGAGTCGCTGGAGCCCGGACAGATCGTGCTGGCAGGTTCGTTCACGCGGCCTGTGGCGGCAAGGCCAGGTGATGAGTTCGACGCGGATTACGGCCCTCTGGGCAAGCTGCAGTTCCGCTTTGTTTGATGCTCACGACTTGCGCAAATCAGGTTCAGGCAAGACGTTCGCCCTGCGGACATGTTGCTTGTGCATCCTTGTTTGCGTAAGTCCTAATGGAGATTTCACGCAGCCAGGCGCTGCGACAAGGAGAGATCAATGATGAAACTACAAGACCCCGGCCTGCTGAAAACCCAATGCCTGATCGATGGCCAGTGGCTGTTCGCCGGGGAAGGCGGTGTGATTGATGTGAACAACCCTGCCACAGGGGAATTGCTGGCTGCCGTGCCCAAGATGGGCGAGGCTGAAACCCATGCAGCCATTGACGCAGCGGAGCGCGCTTTTGTGCCGTGGAAAAGCAAGACCGCCGACCAGCGCGCAGCCATCCTGCACAAGTGGTTCGAGCTGCTCATGCAGCACCAGGAAGACCTGGCGCAGATCATGACGGCCGAGCAGGGCAAGCCACTGGCCGAGTCGCGCGGCGAAATTGCCTATGCTGCGTCCTATGTGCAGTGGTTTGCCGAGGAGGCGCGCCGCATCTATGGTTCCACCGTGCCTTCGCCCTGGGGCGACAAGAAGATCGTCGTGACCAAGGAGCCCGTGGGTGTGTGCGCTGCAATCACCCCCTGGAACTTCCCGGCCGCCATGATCACGCGCAAGGTGGCCCCGGCCCTGGCCGCTGGCTGCACCATCATCGTCAAGCCCGCGCAGCAGACGCCGCTGTCCGCACTGGCGCTGGCCGAGCTGGCCCAGCGCGCCGGGGTGCCTGCCGGCGTGTTCAGCGTGCTGACCGGGTCTTCGCGCGCGATTGGCGGCGTGCTCACGGCCAGCATGGCGGTGCGCAAGCTCACCTTCACCGGTTCCACCGAAGTGGGCCGCCTGCTGGCCGAGCAATGCGCGCCCACGCTCAAGAAGATGTCGCTGGAGCTGGGTGGCAATGCGCCCTTCATCGTCTTCGACGATGCCGATCTGGACGCGGCCGTGGAAGGTGCCATGGCTTCCAAGTACCGCAATACCGGCCAGACCTGCGTTTGCGCCAACCGCCTGCTGGTGCAGGACGGCGTGTACGACGCCTTCATGGCCAAGCTCAAGACGGCGGTGCTGGCGCTGAAGGTAGGCAATGGCGCAGACAGCGGCATCACACAAGGTCCGTTGATCGATGACGCCGCAGTGGAAAAAGTCGAAGAGCTGGTGAAGGATGCCCTGGGAAAGGGCGCAGAAATCATCACCGGCGGCAAGCGCAGCGTACTGGGCCGCAGCTTCTATGAACCCACGATTCTGGGCAATGCCCAAAGCGGCATGCGCATTGCCAAGGAGGAAGTCTTTGGTCCCGTCGCACCCGTGTTCCGCTTCAAGACCGAAGCAGAGGCCATACGTATGGCCAATGACACGGAGTTCGGCCTGGCGGCCTACTTCTACGCCCGCGACCTGGGCAGAGTCTGGCGTGTGGGCGAGGCGCTGGAATATGGCATGGTCGGTATCAACAGCGGCATCATCAGTACAGCGGTGGCACCGTTCGGCGGCGTCAAGCAGTCGGGCATGGGGCGCGAGGGTGGAGCTGCGGGGATCGAAGAGTACCTGAGCACCAAATATCTTTGCATGGGGTATTGAACGCACGACGGTTTCAAATCTCATACGAACAACGGAGACAGCAATGCACACACCCGTCAATCCCTTCAAGGCCGCGATTGCGGCCGACCAGCCGCAGATCGGCCTGTGGCTGGGCCTGGGCAGCCCATACAGTGCCGAGATCTGCGCGGGCGCCGGTTTTGACTGGCTGCTGATCGACGGCGAGCATGGACCCAATGACACCCTGACCCTGCTCAGCCAGTTGCAGGCCATTGCGGCCTATTCGGCAACCCATCCCATAGCGCGCATTCCCCTGGGGCATGGCGAGGTGGGGGAGATGCTGATCAAGCAGTATCTGGACCTGGGCGTGCAGACCCTGCTGGTACCCATGGTGGAAACGGGTGAGCAGGCTGCCCGTATCGTGCGCTGCTCGCGCTATCCGCAAGATGATGGCAAGGGGGGCATTCGCGGCATGGCCGGGGCCAGGGCCTCGGGCTGGGGAAGGCGGGCCAGCTACTACCATGAGGCCAATGCGCAGGTCTGCATGCTGCTGCAGGTCGAGTCGGCGGAGGGGCTGAAGAATATCGACGCGATTGCTGCCACCGAAGGCGTGGATGGCGTGTTCATCGGTCCAGCCGACCTGTCCGCCACCATGGGGCATGTGGGCAATCCTGGCCACCCCGAGGTGCAGACGGCCATTGCTGATGCGATTGCGCGTATACGTAAGGCTGGCAAGGCTGCGGGAATTCTTACCCCCAATGAGGCCCAGGCGCGCAAGTACCTGGAGCAGGGTTGCAGCTTTGTGGCGGTGGGACTGGACACAGGGCTGCTGGTGCAAGCCACCAGCGCGCTGGCTGCACGTTTCAAGGATGTCAAGCCGGTCGCGCCCAGCAGCACATACTGAGGATGCAGGTCTGTAGTGACCTGGAGCATCTTCGCCAGGCGGGCCTCTTACATACAATCGGGCAGCAACCTCACCTTCGCTATGACCCAGCACGACACAACCAACGCAACTGAACCCATGCGCTCGTTTGCGCGTTCCCTGCCGATGGCCTTGCTCAAGGCACGCGAGTCGGTCATGGTGCGCTTTCGTCCTTCGCTGCGAGCCCATGGCTTGACCGAGCAGCAATGGCGTGTCATTCGCGCCATGTCTGCGGCTGACCACAAGCTGCGCCCCATGGAGCTGTCGCAAATGACCTTCATCAGCATGCCCAGCCTTTCGCGTCTGCTCAAGACACTGGAAGGGCGTGATCTGATCAAGCGTGGCCGCCATGTGGGGGACCTGCGCGGTTCGGAATTTGGTCTCACACCTGCGGGCCATGCCATGGTGGCCGAGATCGCGCCGCATGCCGAGGAAATCTATGTCGAAATCGAGCGCCTGGTGGGCAGCAAGGAGATCGAGCAGCTGTACTACGTGCTTGAGCAGGTGGTGCAACGCCTGGGCCTGCCCGGCGAGGATGACCTGGGCGCGGACTGAGGCGCGGGCGCACGGCACAATGCGGCCATGAGTTCTGCCATTGCCGTCATCGACTTTGAAACCACGGGCATGACGCCCACCCAGGGCGCCAGAGCCACCGAAGTGGCCATCGTGCTGCTGGAGCAGGGGCGTGTCGTCGATCGCTTCCAGAGCCTGATGCAGACCGGTGCCTGGGTCTCTCCCTTCATCACGCAGCTGACCGGCATCACCAACGAGATGCTGCGCACGGCGCCGCCTGCAGCCGACGTCATGCGCGAGGCCGCACGTTTTGTGGGCGATGCACCCATGGTGGCCCACAACGCATCTTTCGACAGCAAGTTCTGGCAGGCCGAGCTGGCACTGGCGGGGGAGGCCGCGCCCCATGCGTTTGCCTGCACGGTGCTGCTGTCGCGTCGCATCTATCCGCAGGCACCTAGCCATAGCCTGGGCAATCTGGCGCGCTATCTTCATCTGCCATCCACGGGGCGTGCGCACAGGGCACTGGCCGATGCAGAAATGGCAGCGGCTTTGCTGGCGCGCATGCAGCAGGATCTGTGTACGCGCCATGCGCTGCCCTGGCCCGAACATGCACTGCTGATGCAGTTGCAGCGCTGCAGCAAGGCGCGCACCAGCAGCTGGCTGGTACAGCAGGCTGCGCAGGCCAGTCTTGCAGCGGGCTGATGCATCGCCGTTGCGCCGGGGGCTTGCGTTGGAGATTTGAAGCCTTTCAAGGCCTTGGCCCATATGCATCAACCGCCAGCAGCTATGGATAAATGAGTCAAATGCTGTTGCTCTTGCGCTGAAGTCCTTACGAGTCGTGATCCGACAGGTTCAGGCCGATAATCAAGCGCAACTCCTGCAGGTGTTGATGCCTGCTGTTCTTGACCCGTGGTGCGCTTGAGTGGCGGCCATTTTGTGCTCCTGTTTTGTTGTGAACTCCGCCCTGCCAACTTCAGTCCTGCGTACTGCCGAGCCTTTTTCGCAGCGCGAATTTCGCGATGCGCTGGGGCAGTTCGCCACAGGCGTCACCATCATCACGGCACGCAGCGCCGAAGGGCATGCGGTGGGCACGACGGTCAGCTCCTTCAATGCACTGTCGCTGGCCCCTTCGCTGGTGTTATGGAGCCTGGGCCTGAAGGCCAACTCACTGCCCGTGTTCCGCCACAGCGCGCATTACGCGGTCCATGTGCTGTCGGCCGCACAAAAGCCACTGGCCGAGCTGTTTGCGCGCAAGGGCGCCGACCGTTTCAGCCATACGACGTACCAGGACTCGGCGCACGGTGTGCCGCTGCTGGACGGCTGCGCGGCGGTGTTCGAGTGCCGCAATCTGCGTCAGCACGAGGAGGGCGATCATCTGCTCTTTATCGGCCAGGTCGAGCGCTGTACACACCATGCCGACAAAGCGCCTCTGCTCTATCACAGCGGTCATATGCACACCCGCGGCCTGATCTGAGCCGCTGGCAGCGACTTCAGTTGTTTGCGCTGCATGACAGCCTGATCGGCCTTGAAGCCGCTTCGATAACGCGCAGTTAAGACGTTTGCTGCAAGCTGGTTTGGGAACCTGTTTAGAGTGCAGGTCCGAGAACGTGTTTACGATCTCCACGTGGGTGTGCGGGCGCGGCCTCGGGCGGTCTGCGTTGTTGTAAATCCTCGCAATAGCCAAGCTATTGCTGCGGTTTACGCCTAGCAGTCCATCCCGATCCGCATCCCGTACCCCTTCGCGCAAGATCGTAAACATGTTCTGAGGGCAGTCGCTGCCCGATACCCAACCCAGCGAGGCAAGACATGCAGCAACAAGACTTTGATTACGACTTTCTGGTCATAGGCGGTGGCTCGGGGGGCGTGCGCGCCAGCCGTGTGGCGGCAGGCCTGGGCGCCCGCGTGGCTCTGGTGGAGGTGGCACAGCTGGGCGGTACCTGCGTCAATGTGGGCTGCATTCCCAAGAAACTGCTCAGCCATGCAGCGCATTTCAGCCAGCTGGCCGAAGAGGCCAAGGGCTTTGGCTGGCAACTGCCGCAGCCGCGTTTCGACTGGCCTACGCTGATTGCGAACAAGGACCGCGAAATCGAGCGTCTGAACGGCGTTTACGCCAAGATGCTGGCTGGCTCGGGCGTGACTGTCGTTCACGGTCGTGCGGCGCTCTCGGGCCCCCACAGCGTGCTGGTGAATGGCCAGACGCTCACGGCTCATCACATTCTGATTGCCACTGGTGGTACGCCGCGCCTGCCTGACATTCCAGGCGCGGAGCATGCCATCAGCTCCAACGAGGCCTTCCATCTGCCGCAGCTGCCTGAGCGTGTGGTGGTGGTGGGCGGCGGCTATATCGCTGTCGAGTTCGCATCCATCTTCCACGGTATGGGTGCACAGACCACCTTGCTGCACCGCCGTCAGCAACTGTTGCGCGGCTTTGATGCCAGCCTTGGTCTGCATCTGGCGCAGGAGATGGCCCAGCAGGGGGTGAACTTTCGCTGGGACGAGGAAATCCAGTCCATCGACAAGCAGGAGGACGGGCTGCATCTGCAGCTCAAGAGCGGTGAACAGCTGGTCGTGGACTGCGTGATGTATGCCACAGGCCGTGTGCCGCTGACTGCGGGGCTGGGACTGGATGTGGCGGGTGTGCGCTGTACCGACAAGGGAGCGATCGAGGTGGATTCGCACTTCAGCACCAATGTGCCGTCCATTCATGCCGTAGGCGATGTGGTGGACCGCATGGCACTGACCCCGGTGGCACTGGCCGAGGGAACGGTGGTGGCCCATGATCTCTTTGGCAAGGGAGGCAAGAGCGCACCCGACTATGAGCTGGTGCCCACAGCCGTGTTTTCTCACCCTCAGGTGGGCACCGTGGGCCTTTCCGAAGAGGCGGCGCGCAAGCGCTATGGCGCCGTGCAGATCTTCCAGTCCAGCTTCAGGCCCTTGACCAACCGCATGGGGGCGGAGCCCGAGAATGTGTTCCTCAAGCTCATCGTCTCCAAGGCCGATCAGCGCGTGCGCGGCGTGCATATGGTGGGCGAGGGCGCGGGCGAGCTGATGCAGGGCTTTGCCGTGGCGCTGCAATGCGGCGCGACCAAGCAGCAGTTCGATGCAACCATAGGCATACACCCGACCGTGGCCGAGGAACTGGTGACCATGCGGGAGCCGGTGCGCGAGTGAGGCGCGGCACCCCGCGCATTCGAACTGCGCGGGGGCGCCGTGCGGTACTGAAATGAAAAATGGGCCTTTTCAGGCCCATTTTCTTGTCCATCAAGCGCTGTGCGCTATGAATGGATGAGTCGATATCAGCCGCGTGCGGCGTCCGGCAGTTCGATCTTGACTTCGAGCACTTCCAGGTTTTCCTGGCGCTCCAGCTGCACCTTGATGTCGTTGGGGTTGATGTCCACATATTTGGAAATCACGGCCATCAGCTCTTTTTGCAGGGCCGGCAGATAGTCGGGCTTGCCGCCGTCACCGCCCACGCGCTCGCGCGCCAGAATGATCTGCAGGCGCTCCTTGGCCACCGAGGCCGATTTTTTCTTCTCTCCAAGCAGAAACGACAACATGGACATTGTGCTTACCTCCCGCCAAAGATGCGCTTGAAGAAGCCGGGCTTGACGGCTTCGGTAAAGCGCATGGGCTTGTCTTCGCCCAGGAAACGGGCCACCACATCCTGATAGGCCTCGGCCACGTCCGAGCCCTGCATGTGCACGGCAGGGATACCCTGGTTGGAGGCCTGCAGCACGGTCTCGGATTCCGGAATCACGCCGATCAGCGGGATGCGCAGAATGTCCTGTATGTCTTCCAGCGACAGCATCTGACCATCTTCCACGCGGTTGGGGTTGTAGCGTGTGATCAGCAGGTGCTCCTTGATGCTCTCGCCCTTGCTGGCAGCTTCGGTCTTGGAGCTGAGCATGCCCAGGATGCGGTCCGAGTCGCGGACCGAAGAGACTTCGGGGTTGGTCACCACCAGCGCCTCGTCGGCGTAGTGCATGGCCATCAGCGCGCCGCTTTCGATGCCGGCAGGTGAGTCGCAGATGATGTATTCGAAGTCCATGGAGGACAGGTCGTCCAGCACCTTCTTCACACCTTCTTGCGTCAGCGCGTCCTTGTCACGGGTCTGCGAGGCAGCCAGCACGAACAGGTTTTCGCACTGTTTGTCCTTGATCAGGGCTTGGTTCAGGTTGGCTTCACCCTGGATGACGTTGATCAGGTCATAGACCACGCGGCGTTCGCAGCCCATGATCAGGTCCAGGTTGCGCAAACCCACATCGAAATCAATCACAGCGGTCTTGTGACCGCGCAGAGCGAGGCCCGATGCGAAGCTGGCGCTGGTGGTGGTCTTTCCGACCCCGCCCTTGCCAGAGGTCACGACGACGATTTTGGCCATGTTTGCACGATTCCTTAAAGACAAATGAGGCAGGTTGATGGGGTGTCCGGTGCTTTTGTCACACCGGCTCGATGATGATCTTCTCTCCCTCCAGACGGACTTTGGCAGGCTTGCCAGCCACATCTGCAGGTAAATCGGTCTCAATTGTGCGGTAGATACCTGCGATGGAGAGCAGTTGTGCCTCCAGGCAAGTGCTAAAAATTCTTGCGCTGGTATTGCCGCTGGCTCCGGCCACGGCGCGACCGCGCAGCGGTGCATAGACATGGACGTTGCCGTCGGCAATCACCTCGGCACCATAACTGACCACATCCAGCACCACGATATCAGTACCCTTTGCATAGACGCGCTGGCCCGAACGCAACGGCCGGTCCACGATGACGGCGTCGGCCAGAGGGGCGGGCACCTCGACCTCCACCTCGCGAATGATCTCGTGGATTTCGGGCTCGCTGCGGCGCACGGGCGTGGCATCCGGGGCCGCGGTCAACCCCAGTGCATGGGCCGCAGCCATCTGCGTCTCGCTACCGCCGCGCACGGCCACAGGAACAGTGCGCTGGGTGCGCAGAGCTTCGAGCAGGGCTGGAAAGTCGATCTCTTCCTCGGCTTCGCGAACCTGGCTGAGGTCGATCAGCACCGGGTCGTTGTCGAAGAAGTCAGGGTCATCGACCAGTCGGCGAGTCAGATCCTGCGTCAGGGCCTGCATGTCGGTGCTGCGAAGCACGACGGAAAGCACCGGCAGTTGCGCGCTCTTGAGGTCAAAGCTGGGGCGCTCGGCGCCGGTCGATTCAACAGACATGGGGATGGGATCAGCGCACGCAAGGTGCTCTATGAGGACGACAAAGTGTACCTGCGTACCGGCGAAAGATATGGTCACTGAGTGTTTGCACTGCAACACTTGATGTGTCTCAGCAGCTTGAATGGTGGCAGGTCTGGATGAAAATACAGTCATGTCTCCAGAGCTTT
Source organism: Comamonas sp. (assembly GCA_031277805.1). GTDB lineage: Bacteria > Pseudomonadota > Gammaproteobacteria > Burkholderiales > Burkholderiaceae_C > Comamonas. Next base: position 60,628 of record JAITLR010000022.1, read on the forward strand.
TGATCCAGGGCGCCTGTGCCAGCATCACCTTGCGCCGCCCCGAAGTCGCCAACAAACTCCTGCCCCAGGACCTGGTCACGCTGCGCCGCCAGATCGACGAGGTCAATGCCGCTCCCGGCGTGCTGGTGCTGACGCTGCAGTCGGTGGGAAAGCATTTCTGCAGCGGCTACGACATTGGCGAGATTGCCAACAGTCAGAACGAAGGCAGCTCCTTCGGCGAGATGGTGGATGCCATAGAGAGTTGCCGCCCCGTGACGATTGCTGCCATTCAGGGCGGCGTGTTCGGCGGTGCCACTGACATGGCGCTGGCTTGCGACTTCCGCGTCGGAGGTCGCAACAGCCAGATGTTCATGCCTGCGGCCCGGCTGGGCCTGCACTTTTACGCATCAGGGCTGGAACGCTATGTGACGCGTCTGGGCCTGGATACGGCCAAACGACTGTTTCTGACCGGCGAAAAGCTGCAGGCGCAGGCCATGAAGGATTGCGGTTTTCTGACCGATCTGGCGGACGACGCGGACATCACGACGGCAGTGCAGCAGTTGCAGGCCATCTTGGCAGGCATGGCGCCGCTGGCATTGCTGGGCATGAAAAAGCATCTGAATGCCATTGCGCGCGGCATGCAGGACAGGGCCGGCATTGATGCTGCCGTTCAGGCCACGATTGCATCGGCGGATCTGCAGGAGGGCGGATTGGCCTGGCGTGAAAAGCGCGCGCCACAATTTATCGGACGGTAGCCAGCCAATGGTCAAGCGCTAAAGAGTGGTGGATGCCTTAGCCTGCCAGCTCGGTGGCATGTACGCGGTTGCCACCCCCGTGTTTGGCGGCATAGAGTTGTGAGTCGGCCTGCTCCAGCAGACCCTGGGCCGTGCCTGACCCTGCTTGCAGCGTCGCCAGGCCGATGCTGATGGTGAGGTGCCCGGTCTCGGCCCTGGTGTTGGGCAATGCCAGTTGCTGCACTGCCTGGCGGATGCGCTCGGCCAGGGCCAGGGCATCGCTGGCGCCGGTGTCCGGCAGCAGGCAGGCAAACTCTTCGCCGCCATACCGGGCTGCCAGATCGGTAGCACGGGACGCAGTCTCTTTGAGCACTTTGGCGACGGCGCTCAGGTAGACATCGCCTGTGGCGTGGCCGTAATCGTCGTTCACCGCCTTGAAGCGATCCAGATCCGCCATCAGCATGCTCAGTGGCGTACCCATACGGCAGCTGCGGGCATGCTCGCGCAGCAGCTCCTGATCGAAAGCCCGGCGATTGGCCAGGCCTGTCAGGCCATCGGACAGGCTCAGGTGCTTCAGCTGTTCGTTGGCGCTTTCCAGAGCCTTGGCCTGCTCCTGGATCTGGCGGTTGCGGTCGTTCAGCATCCTGGCCAGTCGTCGATAGTAGAGAAAGGCCATGCCGAAGACCAGCACCAGCACCGTGCTGCCAATGCCGACGAACTGCCACAGCTGATGCTGGCTGCGCTGCTTGACATAGAGCTCTATAAGGTCGCGTTCGCCTTTTTCATGTTTGGTGACCGACAGCGAGACATCCATGGCTGCCAGATAGCGGTCAAATGCCTGCACGATGCGCTGGTTTTGCTCAGTGGGGCTGAAGTAGAAGCGATATTCACGCGGATCGTCGAGCAGGGTGTGTATGGCTTCCAGATCGAAATATTCGTGGGTATAGCGCTTTTCCTCGAAGATGCTCTGACTGAAGACGGCGGCATCCAGAGTTCCGTCCTGCAAGGCCTTGAACAGGCCGTCACTGTTGGCCTGGTCGAAGCGTTGCAGGCGACCGGGAGGGAGCAGGGATTGAAGCCGGGCGTCCAGCGCCACTCCCTTGACAACACCTACCTGAAAGGATTTCAGATCGTCGATATTGTCTATGGACAGCTGCCTGTCCTTGCGGGTAATGACGGCGTAGAAGCTTTGGTAGTAAGGCTCGGTGAAGATGCCGAGCCTGGCCCTCTGCGGCAGCAGGCTCAAGGGCATGAAAACATCTGCGCGGCCTTGCTGTACCTGCTCTATCTTGTTGGCAACGGTCTGGGACAGGTCGCGGCCCGAATCTATTTCATAGCGCAGGCCCAGCTTGTCCGTGATGAAGCACCAGGTATCAACGGCAACGCCGGCATAGCTGTCGCGCCTTTTGTCATAGCGGGACATGGGCGGGGCATCGACCGCGAGCACGCGCAGCGGGGGCATGGAGTGAAATTCGGCCAGCTCCTCGGGGCTGATTTCCACGGGATGGAGCAGGCGGATATTCTGTGCGCCATTGCAGGCCTGGGTGCCTCCCCAGGCGGTTCCGCACCAGACCGCATAGAGCAGGCCACGCAGCATCGCTGTTGATCCACGTCTCATGAAATTGCCGTTGGCCCTCATGCAAACATTTTGCAACATCAAGATGCAGATTGTGGCGCTGCATGCTTTTTAGTACGTAAACAGTTGCCTCTTCAGCCGGTCGTTCCCGTACGCGCCAGATGCTGGTGCGCAAAGCCCTCGTACCAGTCCAGACAGCCGGGGTTGGCCATGGCGTCCTTGTTGACCACCTTGGCCAGGGGCTGGCCCAGCAGCAGCTTCTTGATGGGCAGCTCCTGCTTTTTGCCGCTGAGCGTGCGCGGTATCTCGGCCACGGCAAAGATATCGTCGGGTACAAAGCGTGGCGACAGCGCCGAGCGGATGGCCTTGTTGATGCGCTCGCGCAGGGCTGCATCCAGTTCCACGCCGGGGCGCAGGGCGACAAACAGCGGCATATAGCTGTCCTTGCCCAGATACTCCAGGTCCACCACCATGCTGTCCAGCACCTCGGGCAGGGCCTCGACGGCGCTGTAGATCTCGCTGGTGCCCATGCGCAGGCCGTGGCGGTTGATGGTGGCGTCGCTGCGGCCGTAGATGATGCAGCCGCCCTCGCCGAGCAGCCTGATCCAGTCGCCATGACGCCAGACCGGCCCCATCGCTGCCGGGCCGTCACCGCCGCCGGGTTGGCGCCCATGACCTGCGGGGTACATGTCGAAGTAGCTACTCAGATAGCGCTTGCCGTCCGCGTCTCCCCACAGGAACAGCGGCATGGATGGAATGGGCTGGGTGCAGACCAGCTCGCCGACCTCGTCCATCACGGGCTGGCCCTCTTCGTTCCAGGCCTCGACGGCAGCGCCCAGCTGACGGCATTGCATGACTCCGGGCACCAGCGGCAGATCGCGGTTGCCACCGATAAAGGCCCCCGCGAAGTCGGTGCCGCCCGACAGGTTGTTCCACCAGATGTTGGCATGGCCGAGTTTGGCGAACTGCTCCGTGCCCCACTGCTGGACCTCGGCAGACAGTGGTGAGCCCGTACTGCCCAGCCCGCGTATGCGTGACAGATCGCCGCAGGCGGACAGATCGACACCGGCCTTCATGCAGTTGGCGTAGAAGGCCGCACCCGAGCCAAAGCTGGTCACGCCGGTTTCGGCTGCAAAACGCCACAGCGTGCCCCAGTCGGGCTTGTCCTTGCTGCCGCCGGGGCTGCCGTCGAAGATCACGCAGGTCGTGCCGCCCAGCAGGCCCGAGACCTGGGCATTCCACATCACCCAGCCCGTGGAGCTGTACCAGTGATAGCGTTCGCCCCAGCTGTTGGGCTCGTAGCTGCAGCCGATGTCGTTGTGCAGACCCTTGAGCTGCAGGGCCACCAGCACCATGCCGCCATGACCGTGGACTATGGGCTTGGGCAGGCCCGTGGTGCCGCTGGAGTAGACGATCCACAGTGGGTGATCAAAGGGCAGCCACTCTGGTGTGAAGGCTGCCGTCTCCGCATCATTTCGCGAGGTAACGCTTATGTAGTCTGCGGTGTCAGCTATCTTTATCGATGTATTCAGATTGGGCACCAGCACCACGTGTTGCACGCTGGGCAGGCCGCTGCGCAGCTCCTGCAGGACCTCGCGCCGGTCTATGTCCTTGCCTGCGTAATGCACGCCGTCCACGGCGATCAGCGCCTTGGGCGCTATCTGCTTGAAGCGGTCGAGCACGGCATGGGTGCCCATGTCGGGTGCGCAGATGCTCCAGATGGCGCCCAGGCTGGCGCAGGCCAGAAAGGCGACCATGGCCTCGGGAATATTGGGCAGATAGGCCGCGATGCGGTCGCCCTTGGCGACGCCCTGGGCACGCAGATGCAGGGCCAGGGCCGCCACCTGACGCTGCAGCTCGGGCCAGCTCAGCTCGCGCTGCAGGCCCTGCTCGTTGCGGCTGATGACGGCCGGCATGCCGGCGGCATGGGCCGGCTGGACATGGCGCAGCACCTGCTGCACATAGTTCACCTGCGCCCCCGGAAACCACTGCGCGCCGGGCATGGTGTTGCGGGCCAGAACGGCGCTGTGCGGCGTGGGCGACTGCAGGTCGAAATAATCCCAGATGCTTTGCCAGAAGGCATCGAGATTGCTGGTCGACCAGCGCCACAGCGCGTCGTAGTCGGCGAAGCTCAGGCCGCGCGTCTCACGCAGCCAGTTCTGGTACAGCCGGATCTGGGGAATATGGGGGGCGGTGTTGGGGGAGGCACAGGACATGGCCTCAGCCTAGCGCTGCAGTCCGCGCAAGTCATTGGTGGTGGCCCCCGCAGATGTCACCTGTGCAGCACGGATGCGCGGTCAAACCGATAATCGGGGCCTGTCTACACCGTCAACGGCGCATGCCGGCGACCCGCACCCCATGTCCGCTTTGCCCACCCGCGTGCTGGCCGTCATTCCGCCGATGACGCAGCTCAACACTCCCTACCCCTCCACGGCCTATCTGACCGGCTTTCTGCGCTCGCGCGGCATCACCGCCATGCAGGAAGACCTGGCGCTGGCCCTGGTACTGCAGCTGCTCTCGCCCGATGGCCTGCGCGCCGTGGCCGAGCGCATCCGGAGCCTGCCTGCCAAGCAGCACACGCCTGCCGTCCAGTCCTTTGTCGCGCAGCAGGAGCGATACCAGGCCACGATCGCGCCCACCATTGCGTTTTTGCAGGGGCGAGACTCCACGCTGGCCCACCGCATCGTGGGGCGCCACTTTCTGCCCGAAGGCCCGCGCTTTTCCACGCTCGATGTGTATGAGGACGAGGAAGGCGGCGATCCGCTGGGCTGGGCCTTCGGCGCCCTGGGCCTGCACGACAAGGCCAAGCATCTGGCCACGCTGTACCTCAACGATCTGGCCGATGTGCTGCGCGATGCCGTGGACGAGCGCTTCGAGTTCGTGCGCTATGCCGAGTCGCTGGCCGGCAGCCAGCCCACCTTCGATCCGCTGGCCGACGCACTGGCTGCAGAGCCCAATCTGGTGGACGAGGTGCTGGAGCGCCTGACGCTGGAGGCCGTGGAGCGCCACCAGCCCACGGTGGTGCTGCTGTCCGTGCCCTTTCCGGGCTCGGCCTATGCGGCGTTTCGCATTGCCCAGACCATCAAGCGGCGCTTCCCGCAGATTGCCACCGTGCTGGGCGGCGGCTTTGTCAACACCGAGCTGCGCGAGCTGGCCGAGCCGCGCGTGTTCGACTACTTCGACTTCGTGACGCTGGATGCGGGCGAACGCCCGCTGCTGGCGTTGCTCGAGCACCTGCGCGGCGAGCGCGGCAGATCGCGCCTGGTGCGCACCTTTGTGCGCGGCAGTGATGACGAAGGTGGCAAGGTCCAGTACATCAACATGATGGAATCCGACATCGCGTTTGCCGAGGTCGGAACGCCCACCTGGGACGGCCTGCCGCTGGACAGATACCTGTCGCTGCTGGACATGCTCAACCCCATGCACCGTCTGTGGAGCGACGGGCGCTGGAACAAGCTCACCGTGGCCCATGGCTGCTATTGGAAGAAATGCAGCTTCTGCGATGTGAGCCTGGACTATATCGGCCGCTACGAGGGCGCCAGCGCCGCCGTGCTGGCCGACCGCATAGCAGCCATCGTCGCCGAGACCGGCCAGACCGGCTTTCACTTTGTCGATGAGGCCGCGCCGCCCAAGGCGCTCAAGGCGCTGTCTCAGGAGCTGATTGCGCGCAACGCCGGCATCTCCTGGTGGGGCAATGTGCGCTTCGAGAAGACCTTCACACCCGAGCTGGCCGAGCTGATGGCCGACAGCGGCTGCATCGCCATCTCCGGCGGTCTGGAAGTGGCATCCGACCGGCTGCTGGCGCTGATGAAAAAAGGCGTGACCGTGGACCAGGTGGCACGCGTGACCAAGGCGTTCTCGGAAGCCGGCATCCTGGTCCATGCCTATCTGATGTACGGCTTTCCCACGCAGACCGTGCAGGACACGGTGGACGCGCTCGAGTATGTGCGCCAGCTGTTTCTCAACGGCTGCATTCAAAGCGGCTTCTTTCACCGCTTCAGCTGCACCGTGCACTCGCCCGTGGGCCTCAACCCCGAGGAATACGGCATCGAGCTGCCACCGCTGCCCGAGGGCAACTTTGCCAAGAACGACCGCCCCTTCATCGACCCCACGGGCGTGGACCACGACGCACTGGGCGCGGCGCTCAAGAAGGCCATCTACAACTTCATGCACGGCATCGGGCTGGAGGAGGATGTGCGCATGTGGTTCCCGTTCAAGGTGCCCAAGCCCACGGTCAAGCGCGACCGCATTGCGCGTGCGCTGCAGCAGAAGCAATGAATTTGATAGCTGCTTGCGCTGGTCAAACCTGAAAATATCGGTGGTTTGAGCTCAAAAGCAGGCATGGATCAGCGGCAACAGCTTCGCTTTTGATAGCTGCCCGAAGCGGCGCCCCTGGTGCCAGTCGCTGCAAGCTGCCACTGGCTGTTCACGGAAAGCAAGGGCTTGCCATAATCTGCCCCGTTTAATAACTCCAGGAGTGACGGGATGGGAATATTTCAATGGCAGGAGCGCTCGGCCGCGACCCTGCAGGCCGGGGGCGTGATCGGCCCCGATGAGCGTCTGCCATGGCCGCAGACCGGATTGATGGGCGTGCAGCACGTGATCGCCATGTTTGGCTCCACGGTGCTGGCGCCCATTCTCATGGGCTTCGATCCGAATCTGGCCGTGTTCATGAGCGGCATTGGCACGCTGATCTTCTTCATCATCACCGGCGGCAAGGTGCCCAGCTATCTGGGCTCGTCCTTTGCCTTCATCAGCGTGGTGGGGGCGGTCACCGGATACAGCGGCCAGGGCGCCAATCCCAATATCGGGCTGGCGCTGGGCGGCATCATCGCCTGCGGTCTGGTCTATATGCTGGTCGGCTTTCTGGTGCAGATCATCGGCACGCGCTGGATCGAACGCATGATGCCGCCTGTGGTCACCGGCGCCGTGGTGGCCGTGATCGGCCTGAACCTGGCGTCGATTCCCGTCAAGAACATGGCCTCCAACAACTTCGAGGCCTGGATGCAGGCGCTGACCTTTGTCAGCGTGGGCCTGGTTGCGGTGTTCACGCGCGGCATGGTGCAGCGCCTGTTGATTCTGGTCGGCCTGATCGTGGCCAGCCTGCTCTACGGCCTGTTCACGAATGTGCTGGGCTGGGGCAAGCCGGTGGACCTGTCGGGCGTGATCAACGCCGCCTGGTTCGGTGTGCCGCATTTCCATGCACCCGTGTTCACGGCACACGCCATGGTGCTCATCGTGCCCGTGGTCATCATTCTGGTGGCTGAGAACCTGGGCCACATCAAGGCCGTGACGGCCATGACCGGCAAGGACATGGACCAGTACATGGGCCGCGCCTTCATCGGCGACGGCGTGGCCACCATGGTCAGTGCCAGCGTCGGCGGCACGGGCGTGACCACCTATTCCGAGAACATCGGCGTGATGGCGGCAACGCGCATCTACTCCACTGCCGTGTTCTTCGTGGCAGCCCTGCTGGCCGTGCTGCTGGGCTTCTCGCCCAAGTTCGGTGCGCTGATCCAGGCCATTCCGCTGCCCGTGATGGGCGGTGTGTCCATCGTGGTCTTCGGCCTGATCGCCATTGCCGGCGCCAAGATCTGGGTGGACAACAAGGTGGACTTCTCGCAGAACAAGAACATCATCGTGGCGGCCATCACCCTGATCCTGGGCACGGGCAACTTCACGCTGCTGTTCGGCGAATTCAAGCTCGAAGGCATCGGTACCGCCACCTTTGGCGCCATCATCCTGTATGCGCTGCTGAACCTGCGCGAGCGCAGTGATGAAACTCAGGAAACACGCAAGTGAGTGCCAACCTGTAACCGGGGAAACATGCCCCTGACAACAGCGCGGGGCCTTTGCGGGTTAACCCGAAATTCATGTTCCGCGCTGGTAACATTTCTCGCTGGAGATATGCCGCCCTACCCGGGCGGTTTTTTTTAGGGGTGCCAGCCGCGCGCTGAGCATGGGCCGCAAAAATGCCATCGCGCTTGCGCTGGTCAGGCTCGCGTGCCGGGCCGGGGCCTCTGAGTTTGGAGCCAATAATGTCCATCGCAGATCGCGTACGTTACCCAGAATTCCTCTCGCGCGTCATGACGGCCGAAGAGGCAGCCGCCATGATTCCCCACGGCGTCAATGTCGGTATGAGCGGCTTTACCGGAGCCGGTTACCCCAAGGCTCTGCCCCTGGCCATCGCGGCCCGAGCCAAGGCCGAGCATGCTGCTGGCAAGCCCTACAAGATCAATGTCTGGACCGGTGCATCCACCGCTGCCGAGTGCGACGGCGTGATGGCCGAAGCCCATGCTCTGGGCCAGCGCCTGCCCTTCAACACCGACCCCATCGCGCGCAAGGCCGTCAACGCGGGCGAGATCGACTTCATCGACATGCACCTGTCCCATGTGGCACAGCACGCATGGTTCGGCTTTCTGGGCCAGATGAACATCGCCGTGATCGAGGTGCTGGGCGTGACCGCCGACGGTCTGCTGATTCCATCGACGGCCGTAGGCAATAACAAGACCTGGCTGGAAATCGCCGACAAGGTGATTCTGGAAGTCAACACCAAGCCGCCCGCCAAGATGGAAGGCATGCACGACATCTACTACGGCACGGCCATCCCGCCGCGCCGCATGCCCATCAGCATGACCCATGCCGATGACCGCATCGGCGAGGCCTATCTGAAGGTGGACCCCGCCAAGGTGATCGCCGTGGTCGAGACCCACAAGGGCGATCGCGACAATGTGTTCGCAGTGCCCGACGAGAACTCTCAGAAGATCGCCGGCTACATCATCGACTTCCTCGTTCACGAGATGAAGATGGGCCGCCTGCCCAAGGAAATGCTGCCCATCCAGTCGGGCGTGGGCAATGTGGCCAACGCCGTGCTGGCCGGCCTGCTGACCGGCCCGTTCGAGAACCTGCTGGGCTTTACCGAAGTGCTGCAGGACGGCATGCTGGATCTGCTGCGCGCCGGCAAGATGAGCAAGGCCTCGGCCACTTCCATCTCGCTGTCTGCGGCTGCCTACAAGGACTTCGAGGACAACATCGACTTCTATCGCGAGCGCATCATCCTGCGCCCGCAGGAAATCTCCAACCATCCCGAACTGGTGCGCCGCCTGGGCATCATCGCCATGAACTCGATGATCGAGGCCGACATCTACGGCAACATCAACTCCACCCACGTCATGGGCACGGGAATGATGAACGGCATCGGCGGCTCGGGTGACTTTGCGCGCAACGGCTACCTGTCCTTCTTCGTCACGCCTTCCGTGGCCAAGAACGGCAAGATCAGCTGCATCGTGCCCATGTGCTCGCATGTCGATCACACCGAGCATGACACCCAGATCATCGTCACCGAGCAAGGTCTGGCCGATCTGCGCGGCCTGTCGCCCAAGCAGCGCGCGCAGGTCATCATCGATAACTGCGCCCATCCCGACTATCGCGATCAGCTGCAGGACTACTTCGACCGCGCACGTCTGAAGGGGGCGCAGCACACGCCGCATATCCTGCGCGAGGCCTTGAGCTGGCACGAGCGTTTCACCGAAACCGGTGACATGCGCGTTTAATTGTTTATCCCCTGTGCCGCGGCGCGGCTTCCCCCAGGGGATGACACCATCGCGGCGGGGCCGCCTAGGCCCTTGCTCGGTGTCTCTGACGAGGCAGCGTTAGCTAAGCGAAACTCGTTTATCCAGTAGCATCAAGGACGGTCTGTTTCAGACCGTCCTTTTTTCATCGCCGGGCCGCCCAAGATGAAAAGCCCCTCTTGGAGGGGCTGCGAACCACACGCAGTGGGGAGCATGGGGTGTTTTTTTCATGCTGCAACCCGTTTCGCGCCATGCATATTCATCAGACCTCGGAGAGCTCCACGGCCATCACCACAGGTTCCTGTCTGTGCGGACAGGTGAGGTTTGCGATTCACGGTGAACTGGCCGGAATTCAGGTTTGTCACTGCAGCCAGTGCCGCAAGGCCCAGGGCGGACCGCTGGCCACCAATATTCCGGTGAATCAGGAACAGATCCGCTGGATTGCGGGGCGCGATCAACTGCGCCACTTCGAATCCTCGCCAGGCAAGCTGCGCGCCTTCTGCCCGCAATGCGGCTCGCCGGTCTACAGCCAGCGCAGCAGCCTGGCCGGCGTACTGCGGATACGCGCCGGTCTGCTCGATGAGCAGGTCAAGACCTCGCTGGACAGTCACCAGTATGTGGCCTCGCATGCCTCATGGTGGCCTGTCCCCGACGATGGTTTGCCTCGGCATGAAGAAGCAATCGTTCCTGCCTCTGCGCAGGCCCCTCATTGATTAACAGAACACAGGATTGATATGGCTATCTGGACACGCGAGCTGGACCTCAAGACGCTAAACGCAGGCAGCGCAAACACCGCAATTTCCCATCTGGGCATTGAGTTCACCGAATACGGCGATGACTATGTGCGTGCCCGCATTCATGTGGATGAGCGCACCTGCCAGCCCTACGGCATTCTGCACGGCGGCGTCAGTGTGGTGCTGGCCGAGACGCTGGGGTCGATGGCTGCGGCCTGCAGCATCCCTGAAGGCTATCGCTGCGTGGGTTTGGGCGTGACTGCCAACCATGTGCGCGCAGGCCGCAAGGGCAGCTGGATCACTGCCACGGCGCGGCCTACGCACCTGGGGCGCACCACGCATGTGTGGGCAGTGGAGCTGCGCGATGAAGAAGGAAAGCTGACCTGCAACTGCAGTCTGACGATGGCAATTCTGCCGCCTGAGGCCGCAAAGAATGTGCGACTGGATGCGGCTTCGTTGGGTGGGGCTCAGTAGGTTTTTTGAGGGAAGAGGCCGGGATTTCACCCCGGCAGGCGACCTACTTTCTTGTGCAAGAAAGTAGGCAAAGAGCCGGCCCCCACTGCCCACGTCCCTCCGGCTTCGCCTGCGGGATGTGGGCACAAGGGGCAATACCGGATGCGGGAAGCTTCTTTGAAAATTGATAGCTGCTTCCGTAATTTGGACAAGAGCTAGAAGCCAATTTCGTCATACATTTCGCAGGGACGCAGACACTCGGGACGCATTCTTTGGGTTACGTTTCTTGTGCGAGCAAGAAACGTAACTCGCCTGCCGGGGCGAGACCCGGCCTCTGTCCTAAGCAGAACAGCGGTGCTGAAAAATCAAACCCCCAACAACGCCGACAACTTCTCGGGTTGCAGCAACAAGTCCGCAGACTCCGCCTGCAAGGCAAGCCGCCCCTTCTCCATCACCGCCGCATAGTCGGTATGCGTCAGCACCTTCTTGTAATCACGGTCCACGATCAGCGTGGAGATGCCGGTCTCGCGAATCTGGGCGATCACGCGCCAGATCTCGGTCACCACCAGCGGGGCCAGGCCTTCGGTGGCTTCGTCCAGAATCATCAGGCGCGGGTTGGTCATCAGCGCGCGGCCGATGGAGACCATTTGCTGCTCGCCGCCCGAGAGCTGATCGCCGCCGTTGGACAGGCGCTCTTTGAGGCGCGGAAAGGTCTCCAGCACGCGTTCATAGGTCCAGTCCCTCTGGCCGCCCAGGCCAGGGCGTGCACTCATCAGCAGGTTTTCCTTGACCGAGAGATTGGGGAACACGCCGCGTCCTTCGGGCACATAGCCAATGCCCAGGCGTGCCATTTTTTCGGGGGCGGAATTCGTCACTTCACGACCATCGGCAAACACCTTGCCCTGGCGAGCAGGCACATAGCCCATCAGCGTGCGGATCAGCGTGGTCTTGCCCATGCCGTTGCGGCCCAGCAAGCCCACGGCGCTGCCTTGTGGCAAGTCCAGCGAGACGCCATGCAGGATATGGCTGTCGCCGTAAAAAGTGTGAACCTCCCGCACGCTGAACATGGCATGGTTCGAAGGCCCGGAAACTGGGCGTGTGCCTGTGCCAGAGGCACCAAGCAAGGGCCGCCCCGCAGCGATGGTGCCGTCCCCCTCCCGCGTAGCGAGAGAGGGGGAAGCGGCAGAGCCGCTCAGGGGGTGCCTTGTTTCAAGCATGCTCTTCTTCTCCGAGATAGGCGGTACGCACGACCGGGTCGTTGCGGATCTGATCGGGTGTACCTGTGGCCACCACCGTGCCGTTGACCATGACAGTGATGCGATCGGCGATGCGAAACACGGCATCCATATCGTGTTCGACCAGCAGCACGGCATGGCCTGTTTTCAGCTCCTGAAGAAGGTCCAGCATGCGCTCGGTTTCTTCAGCTCCCATGCCGGCCAGCGGCTCGTCCAGCAGCAGCACGCGGGGCTCGGTGGCCAGGCACATGGCCACCTCCAGCTGGCGCTTGGCACCGTGGCTCAGGCTGCCTGCAATGCGCTGCGCATGGGGCGTGAGACCCGCGCGGGCCAGCGCCGATTGCGCGCGCTGCAGGCTGCGTGCGCAATGCTGGGCGTTTTCCCAGATGCGCCAGGGGCTGGCACTGGCCTGGGCTTGCGCGGTCAGACGGCAGTTTTCCTGCACCGTGAATTCCGGGAAGATGGTGGTGCGCTGGTAGCTGCGACCCACTCCGGCCTTGGCGCGTTGGGGTTGGGGCATGGCGGTCACATCATGGCCTTCGAGTGTGATGCTGCCGCTGCTGGCCGCTATCTCGCCCGAGAGCATATTGATCAGCGTGGACTTGCCCGCACCATTGGTGCCGATGACGGCATGGACCTCGCCTTCGTGCAGATCGATGTCCACATTGTTGACGGCCACCAAGCCGCCAAAGCGCCGCGTCAGGCCGCGCACGGACATCTTGGGTGAGCGTGTTGCATCAACCATGGCTTGCTCCTTGATCGATAGCTGTTTGCGCTTTTCCCTTCTGCGCTGCAGCCTTTTTTTGCCAATGATCATTGATGCCAACCAGGCCCTTGGGCAGCAGGGCAACAAGCGCGATGATGGCCATGCCCAGTGTCAGCTGCCAGTGATCTGCTGCGTTGCCCACAATGGCATGCGTGCTCAGCAACTCCTTGAGCAGCACAAAGGTGATGGTGCCCAGCACGGCGCCGCGCAGCGAACCCACGCCGCCCAGAATCAGCATCAGCAGCACCTCGCCCGAATGGTGCCAGGCCAGCAGCTCGGGGTTCACAACAGCGTCACGCGCGGCGAGCAAAAAGCCCGCCAGACCTGCGAGTGCACCGGCAATCACAAAGCCCGCCAGCTTGTAGCCATAGGTGGTGAAACCGGCGGCGCGCATGCGCTGCTCGTTGACGCGGATACCTGCCAGCACATGGCCGAAGCGTGAGTGGCGCAGCACGGCCACAAAACCATAGACCAGCACCAGCGCCGCCAGCACCACGTAGTACTGGGTGCTGCTGCTCTCCATGTCCAGTGCGCCAATGGCGGGGCGCTGCATGAGGTAGATGCCATCGCTGCCGCCGAAGTAGCCCACGTCATGCACGACGAAGAAAGCCAGCTGCGCAAAGGCCAGTGTGACCATGATGAAGTACACGCCTTTGGTGCGCAGACTCAGGGCACCCACGACCAGCGCATACAGGCCGGATGCCAGCACGGCAGCACCCAGCATGACCAGGAAATTGCTGCTGTCGGGGCCCGCGGCCTTCACTGCTGCATAGGCGCCCAGACCGAAGTAGGCGGCGTGGCCCAGGCTGACCAGCCCCGTGCCGCCGACCAGAATATGCAGGCTCAGCGCAAAGATGGACAGGATCATGATCTTGACCACCAGATCGGACAGATAGCCCGACCAGAACGGCTGGGCCACGGCCAGCAGCAAGGCCGCGGCCAGCGGCAACACCGTGCTCACCCAGGGATTTTTGGAGCGTATGGGGCGGCTCTGGCTGGTGACTGCAGGCGCCTCGGCATAGGCCTGGTTGGTATTGGGCAAGGGAGTGGAGGATGTGTTGCTCATGTTCAGCTCCGTTTTCCGAGCAAACCCTCAGGCCGCCATACGAGGATCACGGCCATCAGCAGATAGATGCTCATGCCGCTCAGCTCCTGGAAAAACACCTTGCCGAAGGTGTCGACAAAGCCCACCAGCAGCGATGCAATCAGCGCGCCGGTGATCGAGCCAATGCCGCCGATGACGACGACCACAAAGCAGATGATGAGCACGCTGGAACCCATGTTCGGGTAGACCGAATTCATGGGCGCGGCAATCATGCCTGCCAGCGCCGCCAGGGCCACGCCCACGGCAAACACGATGCGGTAAAGGCGTTTGATATTGATGCCCAGGCCGCGCACCATGTCGCGGTTGCTGGCGCCGGCGCGGATCATCATGCCTAAGCGCGTGCGGTTGACGGTGTAGTACATCAGCAGCGCCACGACCAGGCAGGCCACGGCAGCGAACACGTTGTACCAGGGGTACTGCATCATGCCCATGAGCGGAAAGCTGCCCGCCAGCCAGGCCGGCTTTTCCACGCCATGCACATCGTTGTCCACAAGGATGGCACGCAGGCCTTCAAACACCAGAATCAGGCCGTAAGTCATCAGCACCTGCTGCAGGTGATCGCGTTCGTAGAGAAAGCTGAAAAAGGCCCATTCCAGGAAATAGCCCAGCACCACGGCGATCAGCACGCCGAGCAGCAGCATGGTGATGAAATGCTGGCCCAGGTAAGGCGCCAGCGAGAACGCCACATAGGCCCCGATCATGTAGAAGCTGCCATGGGCGAGATTGATCACGCCCATGATGCCGAAGATCAGGGTCAGGCCGGAGGCCAGCAGAAACAGCAGCAGTCCGTACTGAATCGAGTTCAGACACTGCACCAGAAAGGTCGCGAGATCCACGGCAGTCCTTGTCCAAGAAAGAGGCAATCGCGCTGCGCGTCACAGCCTCGCGGCAGAGACCGTGACGCGCATGGCTTTACATGCGGCAGCCGCGTGCAGGGTCGGCCAGCGCCTTGACGGCAATGCCGATCTTCTTGTTTTCCTTGCCTTCGACCTTGCGCAGATAGATGTCCTGCACGGGGTTGTGCGCCTTGCTCAAGGTGAAGTCACCGCGTGGGCTGGCAATCGTGGCCTTTTCAATTGCCGTACGGAAGGCATCCTTCTTGCCGATGTCGCCGCCTGCGGCCTTCAGGCCGACGGTCAGCATCTGCGCTGCGTCATAGCCTTGCACGGCATAGACGTCGGGCTGCAGCTTGTAGTTCTTGGCGTAGTTCACACGGAAGGCCTTGTCGCGCTCCGTGCCCAGCTCGTCCGCGTAATGCAGCGTGGTCAGCATGCCTTGTGCGGCTTCGCCCTGGGCTTCCAGCGTGCCGTCGGTCAGGAAGCCGGGGCCGTACAGCGGGATGGTCTTGGACAGACCCGAGGCGTGATAGTCCTTGACGAACTTCACGGCGCCTGCACCCGCAAAGAAGGAGAACACCGCATCGGGCTTGGCTGCTGCAATCTCGGTCAGCAGCGCCTGAAATTCCACGTTGGGGAAGGGCAGGGTCAGCTGCTTGCTGACCTTGCCGCCGCTCTTTTCAAAACCTTCCTTGAAGCCGTTGACGGCTTCCTCACCAGCCGCGTACTTCCAGGTAATGGTCATGGCGTTCTTCTTGCCTTCCTTGGCCGCGACCACGCCCATGGGATAGGCGGTCTGCCAGTTGGTGAAAGAGCTGCGGAAGATATTGGGCGCGCACATGGGGCCGGTCACGGCGTCGGCACCTGCATTGGGAACGATGAGCACGGTGCCGCTTTCCTTGGCGGCCTTGGCCATGGCCATGGCGACGCCGGAGTGCACGGTACCGACAATCACGTCCACCTTGTCGCGCTTGATCAGGCGGTTGACGTTGTCGGTAGCCTTGGCGGGATCGGACTCGTCATCGACCTTGAAGAACTCGATCTCGCGCCCGCCCAGCTTGCCGCCTTGCTCACCCACATACATGCGAAAGCCATTCTCGATGGCATTGCCCAGCGCCGCGTAGGTGCCGCTATAGGGCAGCATGAAGCCGACCTTGATCTTGTCCTGCGCCATGGCGCTGCAGCTGGCGGCAGCTGCCAGTGCGATTGCGCTCCACTTTGCCCATTGCTTGCTCATGCTTGTCTCCTCGTGGTTGGTCTGTAATTGCCTGGGTTGAATCACTGGTGCTGACAGGGGCTTGTGGGCCATATGCGCACACGAGCGCACTCTAACAACTTTAGGTTTAAAGCAATACCGGCGATTGCCCTAGTCGGTAAGCTTCTCTTTTGGTAGCTGATGGCGCTTTATTGACAATGCTCTAACTGGGTTTTGACTCTAATTCGCGTAGACGGAAGCGTTGAATTTTTCCGGTCGCAGTTTTGGGCAGCTCATCGACAAATTCGATGAAACGCGGATATTTGTAGGCTGCCAGGCGCGACTTCACAAAGGCCTTGAGCTCATCTTCGGTGGTACTTTGTCCAGGCTTGCACACCACATAGGACTTGGTCTTGACCAAACCCTGTTCATCGGTCACGCCAATGACCGCGGCCTCCAGGACTGCGGGGTGCAGCTGCAGTGTGGATTCGACCTCGAACGGCGAGACATAGATGCCGCTGACTTTGAGCATGTCGTCGCTGCGACCTGCATAGGTGTAGTAGCCATCGACATCGCGCACATATTTGTCGCCGCTCTTGAGCCAGGCGCCCTGAAAGGTGTCACGTGTCTTGTCACGGTTGCACCAGTACATCAGCGCGGTGCTGGGGCCTTTGATGTAGAGGTCGCCAATTTCGCCGTCGCCCACGGGCTTGCCGTCCTCGCCGCGCAGCTCCACTTCATAGCCGGGAACGGGCTTGCCCGTGCTGCCATAGCGTATGTCTTCGGGCCGGTTGGAGATGAAGATGTGCAGCATCTCCGTGGAGCCTATGCCGTCCACAATATCGGCGCCAAAGTGCGCCTTGAAACGCTGGGCAATCTCGGCGGGCAGGGCTTCACCTGCCGATGAGCACATGCGCAGGCTGACCCGGTCACGTGTCGGCAGGGCAGGGTGGGCCAGCATGCCGGCAAAGCCTGTGGGCGCTCCGAAAAACACCGTGGGCCGGTGCTCGGTCCAGCGCTTGAAAGTGGCTTCCGGAGTAGGGCGTTCGGCCATCAGAACCACGCTGGCACCCACGCTCAAGGGGAAGGTCAGGGCGTTGCCCAGGCCATAGGCAAAGTAGAGCTTGGCGGCGGAAAAGCAGACATCGCTTTCCGTCAGGCCCAGCACGGGTTTGCCGTACAGCTCTGCCGTCCAGTAAGGGTTGGCGTGGGTGTGGACGGCGCCCTTGGGTTTGCCGGTGGAACCTGAGGAATACAGCCAGAAGCCGGGGTCATCGCCCTTGGTCTTGGCCGCATGTGGCAGGGGCGCGAGCCTGTCCAGCCAGGGCTGCATGGGCTCGAAGACCGGCGGCAGTCCCTGGGCAGCATCTTCGGGGTGCGCCACCCAGATATGGTTGACCTCATGCTGGGCCTGGTTCAAGGCCTGCTGCACCACGGGCACCAGTGCGCCGTTGGTCAGAATGGCCTGGGCGCGGCTGTGCTCCAGCATATAAGCGTAGTCGTCGACGGTCAGCAAGGTATTGATGGCAACCGGCACCACGCCTGCGTACATGGCTCCCAAAAACGAGATCGCCCATTCGCGCATATCGTGCATGACCAGCAGCACGCGCTCCTCGCGGTGAATGCCGGCCGCTGTCAGGCCTTGCGCCAGACGGCGGGCCTGTTCCTCCAGCTCGGCATAGCTGAGGCTGCCATGGTCGTCGATATAGGCGGTCTTGTGACCCCGAGAGCGGTTGATTTCGAACAGATGCTGGGCAAAGTTGAAGGGCTGGGTGAAATCGACGCTGGTGTTGATCGTGGTGTCGTTCATGGCCTTATGCCTCCGCACTCTGGTTCAGGGCCTGCAGTACCCGGGGCGCGGCTTGAATGGCGCTCTTGCGGTGGTAGAAATCCAGTGCCCGCAGGCCGCCCAGTTCTGCACCACCGCCGGCACGGCCCGGGCCGCCGTGCTGGGATTGGGGCATGACGTTGCCATGGCCGGAATGCAGTTTGGCGACATCGGGGCTGACGATGTGTACACGCCCATGGCTGGCCGCCAGATCATTGGCAGCGGTGGCCAGTGCGCTGGCATCGTCTCCATAGATGGAGCAGACCAGAGACCCCTGGCCGCGGTGAGCCAGTGTCAGGCCGTGTTCAAGGTCACGATAGGGCATGAGGGTTGCCACGGGGCCAAAGACCTCTATATCGTGGACCAGGGCATGGCCGTCGGGGTCTTGCGTACCCAGCAGTACGGGTTGGGCGCAGGCTGCAATCGCAGGGTCGGCATCGATGAGTGCGTTGGCTCTGCCGTCATGCAGCGCGCTGGTCTGAGTGAGCAACTGACGCAGACCTTGCTGCACGCTGTCGTACTGCGCGCGACTGACCAGCGAGCCCATGCGCACGGCTTCGTTGCGCGGGTTGCCCACCGTGGTTTTGGCCAGCTGAGCGCCAATGGCCTGGGCTACGCTGTCATACAGTGCCTGTGGCACCAGCACGCGGCGTATGGCCGTGCATTTCTGGCCGGATTTGACGGTCATCTCGCGCGCCACTTCGCGGGCCAGCAGGGCCACGGCGTCGCTGTCTGCGGCATGACCGGGCAGCAGCAAGGCGCAATTGACACTGTCGGCCTCGATATTGCTGCGTACCGAGTGGCGGGTGATGGCCGTATGCGAGCGGATCGTGGCCGCCGTATCGGCCGAGCCGGTGAAGGACACCACGTCCATGGGCTGGAGCTGATCCATCAACCCGGCCGAGCTGCCGCAGATGATGGACAGCGCGCCTGGTGGCAGCACGCCAGCGTCGATGACATCCTTGACCATGCGCTGCGTGAGCCAGGCCGTGGCCGTGGCAGGCTTGACGATGACGGGCACGCCCGAGAGCAGGGCTGGAGCCGCTTTTTCCCACAGACCCCAGCTGGGGAAGTTGAAGGCGTTGATGAACAGCGCCACGCCGCGTGTGGGAACCTGGATATGTTGGGACTGAAAGGCGCCGTCCTTGGCCAGCACCACGGCGGAGCCATCGATCAGATGCCTGTCATTGCCCAGGGCCGCACCCCATTTGGCGTATTGACTCAGGGTGTAGATGCCGCCATCGACATCGACGGCCGTATCGTTCTTCACGGTGCCGCTGTTGGCGGTGGAAATTGCGTAATACGCGTCGCGGTTGGCCTGAAGCACGGCGGCGACATCGGCCAGCAGCTTGGCGCGCTGGGCATGGCTCAGTGCGCGCAAGGCCTTGCCGCCGGTTTCGCGGGCAAAGGCAAAGGCGGCCGGCAGATCCAGGCCCGTGGCATCGACACGGACCAATGGAGCACCCAGCACGGGATCCAGCAATGTGCTGCCCGGGCCCTGGCCGGTTTGCCAGCGGCCAGCAACATGATTGGCAAGTAGCTCTGTCATGACTTCAACCTTGATGAATGAATGCGTGCAGCTAGAGGCCTTCAAGCTGCACGTCGTGTGAACTGGATCTGCCCTTGCGGCAGCAGATAAAGCACCCAGGCTTCGCCCTGGCTGACCGTGGGGTTGTGGGCGCTTCCCGGCCCGTAGACGCACCAGCCAGCGCCATGGCCGTCAAACAAGGCGTCTGGCGTGATAGGCAGAATGAGATCGATCTCGCCCAGAGGGTGGCTATGGTGTGGGCCAGCTATGTCTTTCATCTGCACGACATCGACCGAGAAGCCACCCAGTTCGGCGCTGGCTTCGAACACGCGGCCCCAGCGTATGCCGCCGTTTTCGCGCTGGCAGAGCCAGCCTTGCTCCACGCCGCAGGCGCAGGCCTCCATCATCTGCTGGTACCAGTCACTGTCTGCACCATAGTGCGCGTTGAGCCATTCCTGCAGGCCGTTATCCAAAGCGCGTCCATGCAGCTGCTGGGCGACAGTTGCGACCAACTGCTGGAATGTCTCAAGTGAGTGCGTGGTGCTGGGGGCGACCATGATGTCTCCTGATGAGCTGCTCTGAGCAGCATCAAATTCTTTGCTGAAACATGCAATATTGTGCGTGTATTTCAAAGATAGATAGGTGACAATGCAGTGTCAAGCAATATATTGCATGACTGGCGTTAACCCCACTGTTTATCATTCACGCCCTCTGGGGAGTTTTATGGATCAGTTAGACATGGCAGCCGCGGTGGTTGCAGACATGGACGAAGCGGGTAAAAGTCCGCTGCTTCAGGCCTTGGGTGAGCGGGTGCGCAATCTGCGGGCTCGCCGTGGGTTGACGCGGCGCAGCCTGGCATCGGCGGCTCAGGTGTCCGAGCGGCATCTGGCCAATCTGGAATACGGCACGGGCAATGTCTCCATCCTGGTGCTGCACCAGATCTCTCTGGCTTTGCAGTGCAGCATGGCCGAGTTGCTGGGGGATGTCAGTACCTCCAGCGCGGAATGGCTGTTGCTCAGGGAGATGCTGGAAGGGCGCAGCGAAGATGACCTGCATCGCGTGCGCATGGCCGCGGCCGAGCTGCTGGGTGCGGCACCTGGCGCCGATCTGCATCGCGGCTCACGCATTGCCCTGATTGGTTTGCGCGGCGCGGGAAAATCCACGCTGGGGCGCGTGCTGGCAGAGCAGCTCGATGTGCCGTTCCTGGAACTCAACCAGGAGATTGAGCGTGTAGCAGGCTGCAGCGTGCGCGAGATCTATGACCTGTATGGTGCCGGTGCCTATCGCCGCTATGAACGTCGGGCGCTGGAAGAGGCAGTGCAGATCTACAGCGACGTGGTGATTGCGACCCCGGGCGGCATTGTTTCCGATCCCGCGACTTTCAACGTGCTGCTGAGCCACTGCACCACGGTCTGGCTGCAGGCCAAGCCGGAGGAACATATGGGCCGTGTAGTGGCGCAGGGCGATACGCGTCCCATGGCGGCCAACCCTGAAGCCATGGATGATCTGCGCCGCATTTTGGATGGGCGCACGGCCTTTTACTCAAAGGCCGATCATTTGCTGGACACCAGCGGCAAAAGTCTGCAGCAAAGCGCCGACGAGCTGCGTGCGCTGGTGGCCAGCTAGGCCATGACTTACGCACATCAGGTTCGGGTAACAAGATAGCAGCCCTTGGCTCATCCTTGTTTGCGTAAGTCCTGCAGGTATTACCGGCGGCGAGCCTGCTCGTACAGCGACATGACGCGCGGCACATTGCTCTCCAGCTGACGGATGCGGTCAGGCCCCGTGGGGTGGGTGGAGAGAAAGCCTATGCCGCTCGCACCCGTGGCTTCGCCCATCTTGCGCCACAGGCTGACGGCCGCCTGCGGGTTGTAGCCGGCACGGGCAGCCAGTTCCAGCCCGACCAGATCGGCTTCGCTTTCGTCATTGCGGCTGAACTTGAGGCTTAGCAACTGGCCGCCAAACCGCGCGGCCGCGCTGCTGATATCCCCGAGGCCCAGCAACTGGGCACCCAGAGAAATACCCAGGCTGGTGGCCTGATTCTTGGCCAGCTGTTCACGCGAATGCTCGCGCAGCGCATGGGCCATTTCGTGGCCCATGATCATGGCGATCTCATCATCGCTGAGCTTGAGCTGATCGATGATGCCGGTAAAGAAGGCAATCTTGCCGCCAGGCATGCAGAAGGCATTGATCTGCTTGCTGCCGATCAGGTTTACTTCCCAGCGCCACTGGCGGGCACGGTCGTTCCATTGAGCGGTATGGGGAATCAGGCGCTGGGCAATCGTGCGCAGGCGCTGCAACTGGGCGTTGTCGCTGCCTGCCAGAGCGCCCTGGGCCTTGGCTTGCTGCAGCAGTTTCTGGTATTCGTCAGCAGAGGAGGTTTCCAGTGTCTCGGCGGGGATCAGGCGGCGCAGATAGGACGCATTGCCCACATCCACCTGTGCCAGTGCAGCCCCCTGAGGCAGTGCCGTGCAGGCCAGCACCAGCAGCAGCGGTGCAGAGGCCCGGCGCAAGGGCAAAATCAGGCGCTGAAGTGAAGGCTGGGCAGGCATGGCGCCAGTCTATTGCAGCGCCGTATCCCCTTGGCTTTTGATATCGCTTCTTTCGGCCTGCACGACCAGCCAGAGGCCGGCAATGACGGCCAGAAGACCGAACACGGACCACCATGCGGGGCGCTCTCCGACCACCAGCAAAGATAGTGCGAAAGCCGTGATGGGCTCGGCCTTGCTCAGTGCCACGCCGGTGGCCGCAGACATGCCGCGCAGCCCTACAGAGAACAGCAGGTACGCCAGACCCGTGGCCACTATCCCCAGATAGACGACCACAGCCCAGCCACTGGAGCTGGCCTGCAGTGGCCCGCCCAGCCAGGCTGCAATTGGAAGAGAAAGCATTGCCGAGCAGGCAAATACCCGTGCATTGACCGAGGCGACCCTGGCCTGTATCACCAGCGCCTGGTTGACCAGCGCATAGGCTGCGTAGGCCATGCCGGCCAGCAGGCACAAAGCCATGCCGCCCCAAGGCAGGTGCTGCTGGTTGTTGGCGGCCAGTGCCATGACAATACCGCCGGTAACGCCAGTGCATGTTCCCAGCCACCACTGCGTCCCTGGCATGCGCTGCTGCACCACGGCCTGCATCAGCCCGGCCCAGATGGGGCCGCTGCCAATGGCCAGTGCCGTGCCCAGCGCAACGCCGCTGGCCTTGACGCCCGCGAAAAAGCTGAGGTTGTAGACCGCCATGCATGCGCCGCAAAACAGAATGCGACCATGGTGCACGGGCTGTCTGGCCTGGCCTCTGTCCATGACAAGCGCCAGCACAACAAAGAACAGTGCTGCCATGACCATGCGCAGCGCACCGATCCAGTAGGGCGAGAACTGTGCGGGCGCAAAGTGCTGCGCCGTGCCCGTGGTACCCCAGAGCATGGCGGCAGCCAGCACCAGGCCAACAGGGCCTATGGCTGTGCGGGTGGGCAGGGGCGAAGACAGAGAGTGGCTGGACATGATGGCTGTCATCATGCGCGGAGGCAGCGGCGGAACTATCGAGAAACGCTTGAGCTGAGGCGAATCAGCGACCGGCCTTGAGTTGGCGTGAGCTGAGGCCGCGATCGCGGCGCAGCGCATAAGCCAGTGCACTGGCCGAGGCATAGCCGCAGCGCAAGGCCGTGGCCTCCAGTGCTGCGCCCTGGCGCAGCTGCTGGCAGGCGGCATCCAGGCGCAGGCTGCGCAACCAGTCCTGCGGTGTGCTGCCGGTCAGCTCCACAAAACGGGCATGGAATTGGGCCACACTCAGATGCACCAGTGCGGCCATCCTCGCCGTGGGCCAGCTTTCATGCAGGGTGGCTTGTACCTGCTGCTGCAACAACTGCAGATTCAGTGCCCTGCGTTGCAGCAGCGACGGGGCTTGAAGCACCAGTGCCATCTGTGCTGCCGCAGACAGGCTGGAGACGGGAAAGCGCAACGACGGCGGCACGGCAAAGCGGCGCAGCTTGTCCAGGCCCGAGCCCATGGGCGCGTCGATCACGAACACCTGGGTCTGTGGCTGGGCCAGATAGCCATGATCGGTCCCGGCGGGGATGACCATGCCGCAGACGCTGTCCACGAAACTGGACTGGCCGGCGATTTCCAGCTCCATGCGGCCTTGCAGCGCAAACAGAATCTGGGCGTGCTCATGGGCATGGGCCTGATGCTCGCCGCTATAGCTGCGCACCGATGCCTGTGCCTGCTCAAGCGCTGGGTGGGCGGTGGAGGTCTTGCGGCGTTGCATGGATGGGGCGGACGGAACGCGGTGGTCAGTGAGGGCACGCCATGGTAGTGCGAGGGCCAATGCCTGTGCAACCGATAATGCTCCGTGCCTTCAAGAGCCAGACCATGACCGAGTCCTCCAAATCCAACAACACCGCTTTCAACGCAGAAGACGCCGCACCCAAGACCAGCTGGGCCCAGGCATTGAAGATCTATCTACAGCCCACCAGCTTGCGCATGCTGGCGCTGGGCTTCTCGGCGGGCCTGCCGCCGCTGCTGGTACTGGGCACCTTGAGCTTCTGGCTACGCGAGGCCGATATTGATCGCACAACGATTGGCTTTCTGAGCTGGGTGGGTCTGGCCTATGCTTTCAAGTGGGTGTGGTCGCCGCTGGTGGACCGTCTGCCTTTG
Organism: Comamonas sp.; assembly: GCA_031277805.1. Taxonomy (GTDB): domain Bacteria; phylum Pseudomonadota; class Gammaproteobacteria; order Burkholderiales; family Burkholderiaceae_C; genus Comamonas. The sequence goes on from JAITLR010000022.1 coordinate 84,817, forward strand.
CCGGTCATGAGTCGTCTGCTGGGGCGACGACGCAGCTGGCTGCTGCTTGCGCAACTGGTGATTGCCGCGGGCCTGCTGGGCATGTCCTTCATGGATCCCAAGCAGTCGCTGCAGGCGCTGGTCATCTGCGCCGTGGTCGTGGCCTTTGGCTCGGCCACGCAGGACATTGCGCTCGATGCCTACCGTATCGAGTCGGCCAAGCTCGACGATCAGGCGGCCCTGGCCGCGTCCTACCAGAGCGGTTATCGCTTGGCCATGATCTGGGCCGGGGCCGGTGTGTTGTGGGTGGCTTCCAAGGTGCAGGGTGGCGGTGCGGGTTACGTTCTGCACGCCTGGCATGTGGCCTATACCGTCATGGCTGCCAGCATGCTGGTAGGCATGTGCACGGTGCTGCTTTCGCCTGAACCGTTGGCGCAGCCCATGGCCCCGGCCCGCAATGCACAGGAATGGATCAAGGGCGCGCTGATTGCCCCGTTTGCCGACTTCATCCGTCGCTACCGCTGGCAGGCCTTGCTGCTGCTGGCGCTGATCGGTCTGTATCGGGTCAGCGATGTGGTCATGGGCATCATGGCCAATCCGTTCTATGTGGACATGGGCTACACCAAGGATGAGGTGGCCGCAGTGTCCAAGGTGTTTGGCGTGATCATGACGCTGCTGGGCGCCTTTGTGGGCGGCACCATGGCGGCGCGCTGGGGTGTGATGCGCATTCTGATGCTGGGCGCCGTGCTGTCGGCCTGCACCAATGTGCTGTTTGCCTGGCTGGCCACGCGTGGGCATGACCTGACCGCACTGGTCTGGGTCATCAGCGCAGACAATCTGGCGGGCGGTATTGCATCGGCGGCCTTCATCGCCTATTTGTCCGGCCTGACCAATGTGCAGTACTCGGCCACGCAATATGCGCTGTTCAGCTCCATGATGAACCTGGCACCCAAGTGGCTGGCGGGCTTTTCTGGCGCATTTGTGGACAGCTATGGTTACCAGGCTTTTTTCCACACCACGGCAATGATGGGTGTGCCGGTATTGCTGCTGATCTATCTGGTTTCAAGAGTAAAAATGGGTTCCAGCGCTTGATGGTTCAGCGTGAATAGCTATTGTTTTTGCTGGATGTAAAGCGTTTACCCAACTTTACGCAGCAGACAAGCGCAACTCACGCGCGTGTTTCAGCATCTAGGCATGAACCAACCGCAAGGCGCGAGCATGACTACACTGCCTTCTATGAGCACGCACCAACTTCTGATGATTGAGGACGACGTTCGCCTGGCCCAAATGGTGAGCGACTATCTGGGCAATAACGGCCTGGAGGTCAACCACAAGGCCGATGGGAAAAGCGGTCTGGAGCAACTGCAGCCTGCTGACGGTTCAAATGCGGAGCCGCCGGATCTGGTCATCCTGGACCTGATGCTGCCCGACATGGATGGCCTGGAGGTCTGCCGCCGCATCCGCTCCATGAGTGGAGCTACGGCTCAGGTACCTGTGCTGATGCTGACTGCCAAGGGCGACCCCATGGACCGCATCATCGGCCTGGAACTGGGGGCTGACGACTACCTGCCCAAGCCTTTTGAACCGCGTGAACTGCTGGCCCGCATCCGCGCCATCCTGCGACGCAAGGGCAGTGATGGCCCCGCACCATCGGCTTCCGTGATGCGCTTTGGCAGCCTGGAAATCGACCGGGATGCGCGCACCGTGGCCGTGGGCGAGCAGCCTGCCGATCTGACTTCCTATCAGTTCGACCTGCTGGTGGCGCTGGCCGAGCGCGCGGGCCGCGTACTGACGCGCGACCAGATCATGGAGGCCGTGCGCGGTCGCGAGCTGGAGGCCTTTGACCGCTCCATCGACGTACACATGGGCCGCATACGTGCGGCCATCGAGGCCGATCCCAAGAACCCCAAGCGCATCCTCACGGTGCGCGGCGTGGGTTATGTTTTTGCCAAGCAACAGGATTGACCCCCCTGAGCCGCTGCGCGGCTTCCCCCAAGGGGGACGACGCCTTCGCCGCGAGGCGGCTCTTGCTCGGCGTCTCTGGCTGGGTGTGTGCCATAACGACGAAGATGAGTGAATGAAACTGCTACATGTTTTTTCGCAGCGCCTGTATCTGCGCATCTGGCTGGCCGTCGTGGTGGGTGTGGCGGTGCTGACGCTGTGCGTGGCCTGGGCCTGGAAGATTGCCGAGGAACAGCGCGCTCAGAACAGCACCACGCCACCGTCGCGTGAAATGGTGATGCGTGGGCCGGACGGCAATGTGCTGGTAGAAGGCCGTGGAACGCGTGTGCCGGGCTCGCCTGGCGATGGGGTGAGCTTCGAGATTGCCGGCGCCGATGGCAAGGCCTATGAGCTGTGGCTGGCTCCGCGTGAATGGCGCGAAGGCCGTCCCCCGCCGCGTGATGGTGTGGTGGCCTTCTGGCTGCGTCCGCCTTTCGGTTTCTTGTGGATGCTGGGCCTGGTGGGGATTGCGGTGATTGTGGGTGTGTTTCCAATCATTCGCCGACTGCTCAAGCGTCTGGAGAACCTGCAGCGTGGTGTGAAGCGCTTCGGTGAAGGGGATCTGTCGGTGCGCGTGCCGGAACTTGGGCACGACGAAGTGGCAGACCTGGCCCATCAGTTCAATGCGGCAGCAGCCCGTATCGAGACGCTGATGACATCTCACAAATCCTTGCTGGCCAATGCCTCGCATGAACTGCGCTCACCGTTGACACGCATTCGCATGGGTCTGGAATTCATGGGCAACGATCCGGCCAGTGCACGCGCCAAGGCCGAGATACAGCGCAATATTTCCGAGCTCGATCAGCTGGTGGATGAAATTCTGCTGGCCAGTCGTCTCGATACCCGCGAGGTTGATGTCGGCACGGTGGAGTCCATTGACTTGATCGGACTGGCAGCCGAGGAGTGCGCGCGCATTGAGGCCGAGCTGGATGTGCGGACGGACGGGCCGCTGGATGTGCAAGGTATTTCCAAACTGCTGCGTCGGGCGGTGCGCAATCTGCTGGAAAACGCACGTCGCTATAGCCAAGGTGAAATCATGCTGACGCTGGAGAAAAAGGACCATGCGGTAGAAATCCGTGTGGAAGACCATGGCCCTGGCGTTCCCCGAGAGCAGCGCGAGCGTATCTTCGAAAAGTTCTACCGGCTGCCGGGTGCCAGCGAGCGTTCTGGCGGCGTAGGTCTGGGGCTGTCTCTGGTCCGCTCGATTGCTGAGCGGCATGGTGGTACCGTGCGCTGCGAAGATCGCCGGGATGGGCGAAGCGGTGCCAGCTTTGTGATCAAGCTACCGCTGGCCTGAATGAAGCGGTTCATTGAAAAGCCCCGTCAGCTGTAGCTGCCGGGGCTTTTTTATTGCCGCCTTGCCACCCCAAGGCAGTAGGCAGCCTTCTAGGGTGCTGGCAAGCGTCGGGGCTGTGTCAGTCTGGCAACCGTGGAGGGCGCCCGATGGAAACATAGCCCAGGCCATGGCTGGCGGGCACTGCGGGTTCATAGAGGTTGCGGCCATCAAAGACCATTTTGTCGGCCAGTGTCTGGGCCAACAGATCGAAATCCGGTGCGCGGAAGATTTGCCACTCGGTCACGATGGCCAGGCAGTCCGCACCTTGCACGGCAGCCAATGGACTGTCCACCAGCTCAAGGGCTGCCCGCTCGCCATAAATGCGGCGTGCTTCCTTCATCGCCACGGGATCGTAGGCTTTGACCTTGGCACCAACAGCCCAGAGTGATTCCAGCAGGTTGCGGCTTGGAGCTTCGCGCATGTCGTCGGTGTTGGGTTTGAAAGCCAGACCCCAGACCGCGATGGTCTTGCCTTCGAGATCGCCGTTGTAGAACGCATGGATGCGCTCAAACAGCACGTTGCGCTGCGCGTGGTTGCGATCTTCCACAGCGTTGAGCAGCAGGGGCTCGAAATCCACTTCCTTGGCCGTGTGGATCAAGGCCTTCACATCCTTGGGGAAGCAGCTGCCGCCATAGCCCACACCTGGGTAGATGAAGTGGTAGCCGATGCGTGGATCGCTGCCGATGCCACGGCGCACGGCCTCCACGTTGGCGCCCAGCTTCTCTGCCAGGTTGGCGATTTCGTTCATGAAGCTGATCTTGGTCGCCAGCATGGCGTTGGCAGCGTATTTGGTCAGCTCGGCGCTTCGGACATCCATCACCACGATCTTGTCGTGATTACGGTTGAACGGAGCATAAAGCTCGCGCAGCTTGGACTCGGAAGCAGGGTTGCTGGTGCCGATGATGATGCGGTCCGGGCGCTGGCAGTCGCCTACCGCAGCCCCTTCCTTGAGGAACTCGGGGTTGGAGACCACATCGAATGGATGCTGAACGTCACGCTGTGCAAGACCTTCGGCGATTACCGCCGAGACCTTGTCCGCCGTCCCCACGGGCACCGTCGATTTGTTGATGACGATGCGCGTTCCATCCATGTGCTTGGCAATGGTACGGGCCACGGCCAGCACATACTGCAGATCGGCGCTACCGTCTTCATCGGGTGGCGTGCCCACGGCCAGAAATATCAGCTCGCTGTGTGCGACGCCTTCTGCGGCATTGGTGGTGAATTGCAAACGGCCCAGTTGCTGGTTGGTGATGACGAGCGCATCGAGGCCTGGCTCATGGATGGGAATCTGACCGGCCTTGAGTGCCGCGACCTTTTTTTCATCCACATCCACGCACAGTACCTGGTGGCCGACGTCGGCCAGCACGGCACCTTGCACCAGACCGACATAGCCGGTTCCAAAAACAGTGACTTTCATACGCGATAAAAAGAACGGTACCAATCTACAAAACGCTGCACGCCCGTTGTCACGGACATGGCTGGCGCAAATCCTACCCAGGCTTGCAGTGCCCGGGTGTCGGCCGATGTGCTGTGCATATCGCCCGGCTGTATGGGCAGCATGCGCTTTTGCGCCGTGGTGCCGATGGCGGCCTCGATGGCCGCGATGTAGTCCATCAGCACGGTGGGAGAGTTGTTGCCGATATTGAAGATTCGATAGGGTGCGGTGCTGGTGCCCGGGTTGGGGTTCTGGCTGTCGTAGCTGGCGTCGGGAGTGGCGGGCTTGTTCAGCACGCGCATAATGCCTTCGACGATATCGTCGATATAGGTGAAGTCGCGCACCAGCTTGCCTTCGCCATACACGTCGATGCTCTCATCAGCGAGGATGGCTTTGGTGAACTTGAACAGGGCCATATCGGGTCGGCCCCAGGGTCCATATACCGTGAAGAAGCGCAGACCGGTGGTGGGGATACCGTACAGGTGCGAATAGGTGTGCGCCATCAGCTCGTTGGCCTTCTTGGTGGCCGCGTAATAGCTGATAGGGTGGTCCACCGCATCGCTTTCGGCAAACGGCATCCTGGTATTGCCGCCGTAGACACTGGAGCTGCTGGCATAGACCAGGTGCTCGACTTGGTGCTTGCGGCAGCCCTGCAAGATGTTGCCAAACCCCAGCAGGTTGGAGTCCGTGTAGTCGTCGGGCTGGTCGATGGAGTAACGCACGCCTGCCTGGGCCGCCAGATGCAGAACCTTGCCTGGAACTACTTCAGCAAACAGTTCGGCCATGCCTTGGCGGTCGGCCACATCCAGTTCGATGAAACGGAAGTGGGCATGTGGGCGCAGCTGATCCAGACGCGCATGCTTGAGCGCCACGTCGTAGTAGCTGTTGAGGTTGTCGACGCCAACCACGGGAACGCCTTGCTCCAGCAGGCGCTTGGCGCAATGCATGCCGATAAAGCCGGCGCAGCCGGTGATCAAGACAGGATTCATGGGGTGGTGATCCGGAGATATTGATATTGGGCAGGTGTTGCACTGGCGGGCATTTTCTCGAAAGGAATGCTCAGTGCCTGGGGGGCGGCTTGTGACTGCAGCACGGCGCGGACTTCATCAAACCAGTCGGGAGCAGGCTTGTCTGCTCGTGTGATCAGCAACAGCGGTTTCCCTGCAGGCGCATGGGCCTGGGCCAGACACTGCAGCAGCAGATGGCCATCTGTGCAGCCCAGTGCATAGCTGGCAGGGAATTGTGAGTGCAGCATGGCAGCGATCATGTGATCCGAGCCAACAATCACGCCCTGGCCGTCATAGCCGGCGCTACGCAGTTGCTCTGCCAGCTCTTTGACGGGGTGGTTCAGTTCATCGGGGTCATTCTTGCGTCCGCCCTGCCATGGGCGCAATGTGGCCATCAGCAGAAAAATCAGGGCAAAGACCAGGACCAGACTGGTGAATACCTTGCCCGTTCCGAGCTCTAGTAGTGCAGGGCGCCAGACATAGAGGGCCAATGGTGCAATTGCCACGAGCGGCAACATCCAGCGTTGCTTGAAGTCGGTCACGTCTGCCAGCAACACCATGCCGAGCAGGCACGCGATGACAAGCAGCAGATAGCGCTGCAGCAAGGCAAGAGCCCAACTGCGCTCAGGCAGAGGCAACGACGAAGCAGTGCTCCAGAGCTTGGAGCGATAGCCCAGCCCAACAGCGATCAGCCACAGGCCCAGAGTCGAAACCAGGGCTTTGCCCAAATTTCCCAGGCCTTTGAGGTGTGAAACCTCCGCAGAAATGGACATTTTCTGCACGGTTTCCGTGGTCGCCATGCCCCAATGCAAGGCCAGCCACCATGTGTGGGGGGCAACCAGCAGCAGACCCACTAGGGGAGCCAGCCACCAGCCTTTGGCAAAAAGGGCGGACCTGACCTGGCCCACGGACATGGAGGCGACAAACAGCGCAGCGATCAGCATGGCATAGCTGTATTTGGACAACATGCCCAGGGCGCAAAAAATGCCAATCAATACGAAATTGATGGGCTGAGGGCGGTGAACCTGCCGCAATACTGCCCACCACAGGCCCATGGTCATGGCCGTCACCATTACGGTATGGGTCTGATCGCGCAGCGAGTCCCAGCCAAACGGCGGCATCAGCAGCAAGCCAGCCGCCACCCACCAGGCGCCTTTGGCATTGAGCAGCTGTCTGCCTGCGAGCCAGGCCAGGCAATAAGTTAGCGCAATCAAGGCGTGCTTGAGCACTGCCAGGGCAAGCACCGATGGTCCCAGAACCTGGCAGACCGCCCATTGCAGCCATGTGTAGAGCGGGGGCTGGGGACCATAGCCCAGCGATAAAGTCTGGGCCCACAGAATCTGTTCGGATTCGTCCCATTTCATGCCGGAAGAGATGGCAACACGGGAAAGAATATGTGCGCAGGCCAATAAGAGAAGGCAAATCCAGGGCTTCGCAAACAGCTTCTGTTGCCAGTCCTGATAGTTGGTTGGGGAGGTCATGAAGCCACTGTACTTGGGCTGGGAAGCAAGGCCGGAATGGCTCTTGGCGAGAATCGCATCTAGGGTATTCAGTTAGTATAGGCGGACTGTTATTCCTATGCTGAGCATGACGTCCGTGCACGATTCCAAGCCTGAAGTTTCCATCGTTGTCCCTGTCTATAACGAGTTCGATAATCTGCCCGATCTGGTCGCTCGCATTGACGAGGCCATGCGTCAGCAGCCGCTCAGCTATGAACTCATTGCCGTGGACGATGGATCTACCGATGGCAGTGCCAGGCGGCTGAAGGAGCTGGCGGAACAGCACCCTTGGGTGCGAGCCGTATGCCTGGTACGCAACTATGGCCAATCCAGCGCATTGCAGGCAGGTTTCGATAGGGTGCGTGGTCGTTATGTGGTGACGCTGGATGCAGACTTGCAGAACGAGCCTGGTGATATCCCGTTGCTGCTGGAGCGCCTGGAAAACGATCCCGATGTGGATATGGTTTCTGGCTGGCGCAAAAATCGCCAGGACAAGGCGCTGTCGCGCCGTCTGCCCTCGGTACTGGCCAACCGTCTCATCTCCAGCTCCACAAATGTCAAGCTGCATGACTATGGCTGTGCCTTGAAGGCCTATCGCCGCGAGATCATCGACCGCATTCGCCTGTATGGCGAATTGCACCGCTTCATCCCCTCGCTGGCGCGTGATGCGGGAGCCCGTATTGCTGAAGTGCCCGTGCGCCACCATGCGCGTACACGCGGCGTTTCCAAGTACGGTATTGATCGGACATTCCGGGTGATTCTGGATCTGATCTTCATCGTCTTCTTCATGCGTTTTCGCCAGCGTCCGCTGCATGCGTTTGGCGGGCTTGGTCTGTGGCTGGCGACGCCAGGCATATTGATTCTGCTGTGGCTGTTGGGCGAGAAGATCATGGGCGAAGCCATTGGCGGGCGCCCCTTGCTGATGGCCGGCGTCATGCTGGTGCTCATGGGCATGCAGTTCATTGCTGCCGGTCTGATCGGCGAGCTGCTGACCCGCATCTACTACGAGTCAGGCAGCGGATTGCAGTACTACGCCAAGGAGTACGGTGCAGTGGAAACGATGTCTGACTCGAAAGCTACGGAAGCAGCTCCCAGCGCATCGTGAACAAGGGCCGCAAAGCGTTTGCCAAGGGCCTGCTGGGCTTGGCCTTGCTGGGCGCAGTCATCTATTTCGCGAATCCTTTGCAGCTCTGGGGACGCTTGCAGCAGGCCAATCCCTGGTGGCTGCTGGCGGGTTTTGGTGTTTCCATCGTGTCCAACATCGTATCGGCCTGGCGCTGGAGGGCCATGGCTGCCTGGCTGGGGGCTGAGATGTCGGTGACCTCAGCCATGCGCTGGTATTTCCAGGCCATTGGTCTGAATGTGCTGCTGCCTGGGGCCGTAGTCGGTGGCGATGTTTACCGGGCCTTGGCGTTGCAAAAGACGGGACAGTCCAAATCGATCAGCAGTCTGTCGGTGATTCTGGATAGGCTCAGTGGGCTCTGGATGCTGTGCGCCATTGGCGGTCTGGGCGCCGTGGCTTGTGCCGCCACATTGGCGCCATGGCTGCATCTGAACGTGACGCTTTTCAGCACGGCCTTGCTGCTGGTGACCGTGTTGTGGCTGCTGCTGCCATGGGGTCTGTTGAAGGCCGTGCATCGGAAATGGATCAGGCTGCCAGGAGCCTGGCTGGCGCCTTTGCAGGACGCAGTGCAATGGGCCGACTTCATACCCCAGTTATGGCTGCAGGGCCTGAGCTCTGCCATGGTGCAGCTGCTGTCGGCTGCTGCACTGGCCTGTGGAGCGCTGGCTCTGGGGTTGTGGCAGCCTTTGTCCGTGTGGGCGTTTGCGATTGCCCCGATTTTTCTGATGGCGGCACTGCCGGTCAGCGTCGGTGGTTGGGGAACGCGGGAAACAGCAGCGGTTGCCGCGCTGGCTCCGTTTGGCGTCCCTGCCACCCTGGCCGTTGGTGTGGGCCTGCTCTATGGCGTTTTTGCCTTGGCTCAGGGCGCGCTGGGTGCGTTGGCCCTTGGACTTCCTGCCAAGTCCATGAATCAATAATAAAGACTGACTTCCGTCGTATTACTAAGGTTCAAATATGCTGCATATAATTACCGATGAAGATAATACCTTGGCTGGATTTATTTTAAAACCTTTGCATGAAATAAATGGAGTTAATATAATTCAATTTTCAAAGAAGAAAAAAAGTTTCTTTGAGAAAGTAATTAGATATTTTGAGGCCAAGTTTTTTTTGCTGGGTCAAGGCATAAGTCTTTCAAAAGAAACAAGAAAATCAATCGAAAGAATCTCAAAAAATGACAGTGTTTTACTCTTTGACATTGATTATATTAGAGATCTTCAGGTAATTTCAAAAACCTTGCCGCCTGTAAAAAGGAAAAGCATTTTCTTGTGGAATCCATTGAAAACGCATGATGGCAAGGATTGGAAGGTCCAACGAAATTTAAATATCCTGAGAAATCTCTTCGACGACGTTTTTACGTTCGACTCATCGGATGCTAAAAATAATTCATTACGGTACGCTGTGCAGCCGTTTGTGGACCTAAATATCTCAAGTTCTGAAAAGGATATTGATATTTATTTTATTGGGTCCGATAAAGGTCGTTTAAAACAATTGATTGAAATTAAGAAGCGTGCTGAGAATGAAGGGTTGATTTGTCATTTCCATGTCACTCCGAGCAAGAGGATTAATTATTCTCAGGAAGAGTCTGAATATTTAAGCTATCATGAAATATCGTATGAAGAGAATATAAAAAAAGCTGCACGGTCCAAGTGTCTGGTGGAAATTGTTCAAAATAACCAAACTGGACCTACGATGAGATCGATGGAGGCAGCTTTTTTGGGGTGTAAATTGATTACCAACAGGACGTCTGCTAAGAATGATATTTTTTATCATTCCAATAATGTATTGATATTCGAAGATGTCAAAGAGATGCAGCTTACGTCTTTTTTGAATTCAGAGATGCGTGATTTCAATAAAGAGGTTAATGCTGCGCACGAAGTCAGAAACTGGTGGAAACAGTTTTTATGAAATGGTAGATTTTTTTGTTTTTATTTTTGGCATGACAAATGAGTACATTAATGGGATGCAAAGAAGAAAGAACTGATATTCTCGCCTTACATATAAAGGTGAATTAATAAAACTATCTATAAATAGTATGGCAACTAGGGAGATTAGTGTTCCTCCGTGTTTTTTGTCTTTCATCCCTGTGCGAGATAGATAAAACATGATTGCCAGGAATAAAATAACTCCAGGAAATCCAAGCTCTATCCAGAACATCAAATATTGATTGTGAGGGTGGTACTTTGCAGTTTCATTGCACCATACTTCAGGAACTGTGGTGCACCAGCGCTGTGGGTAGCTCCCAATACCCCATCCAAATATTGGCTTCTGAGAAACAATATTTAAACTTTGGTCCCACATATAAATTCTGGCACCAATGCTGGTGAGGTCAGGAACCTTGTCGTTTTTGATGGAGTCCACAGCATTGGTTGCCTCTGTCATGGCTAACTGCACGCGCTGTGATGCATGATCGGAGCTATAGATTGCCAGTGAGACTACTCCTGCTAATCCGATGAGCACAAGCCATTTCAGCTTCGATTGAATAGCCCATAGTGCATAGACCCCAAGAGATGCAGTGAGAAGCACGTATCCTGTTCTGCCAATGGATAAGAATAGAATCGCATGTACTCCTAACAGTGCAGCAATTATAAAAAATATTTTTTGATATTTTTTTGTACTCTTTATAAATGAATCTATTGCTAATATAACAAAAAGACAGGTGAAAAGGTTTTGTGTGATGTAGTCTCCAACTACAGTCTGGTCATTACCCCATCCTTTGGTGGTTGTATTCGACCACGGTAAATTCCAGAAAATATTCAAATGCATTGATACTATAATTAATAGTACTGAGATGAAAAACGCACGTAGGGAGCAATTTCTTAATCTGGTATCCATCATTGCTCCGACTGCAAGAACTGAAAAGAAATATTTATAGTATCGGCTAATGGAGTCTGCTACACTGATAGATCCGTTTTCAGGAATTTCTCTGATTTGTAAAATGCAAAGACTTAAAAACAATAAAATTAAAATTACCAGTGGATCTTTGATTAAAAATCTTAAATCTGGATTTTTGAAATTAATTGTCAACCATAGTAAAAGACCCATGCCAATCAGTGCAATGCCTTGATTAAGTTTCCAAGGGAATAGAAAATATCCTGATATTATTAATAGTAGATATGTATTCTCTATACTCTTTAGGGTAAAATTTCTTATATGCATTGCTCTGTCTTTTATTGAGGATTGTTTATGCAAGAAAAACCAATTTTATATATTAATTTGTCAAAGGATAAACTAAGGCGAGCTAACATGGAAGCCGAATTTCTTCGGCTGAACCTGAAGGCCCAACGACTGGAGGCTGTATGGTGGGCGGATCTTTCTGCTGAAAAAATGCGAGATTTGTATAGCATAGCACTGAACAAAAAACAGTACTACAAGCCTCTCTCCAATGGGGAGAAGGGGTGCTATGGCAGTCATATCGAGGCATGGAAGATGTTGCTTGCAAGCGAGGCTCAAGCGCTTGTGGTATTGGAAGATGATATTTGCCTGAAAGATGATTTCTCGAAAGTTTTGACAGCGATAGATTCTGTTGATCTCGAGTGGGATATGATTAAATTGATAGGAAGAGAAGGTAATGAAAAGATCACTAGTTCTATTTATTTAACTGATGGCTATGAAATAATTGATTATAAAAAGGTTCCAAGCTGTACAACAGGGTATATCATTAGTAGAACTGGTGCAGAGAAATTGATCCGCTCCAGAATCCCTTTCGGTCGGCCTGTTGATATAGATTTGAGATTCTGGTGGGAAAATGATTTGAAAATATTTGGAGTTCATCCTGCTGCAATCATTTTGGCGGAGTCAAGTGCTGATAGCAGTATTTGGACTGTCAGAAATAAAAATACTTGGATTGAAAGAATTAAAAAATTCAGAATGAAATTTCATTTGGAATTGAAAAGTTTCTTCAAAAAATTATGATAACTCTTTTAGAGTTGCACGCGTGTTGATTTTGTTTTTTGCTTTTTCAATGGTTTTGTGAAATCCATTCTTCCAGCATTAGCTTCGTAATAATCCTTGATATTGCTGCCACATATGCTCACGTCCATAGTGATTCAGTGCATGGTCGCGTGCAGTCTGACCGAGATTTTGTGCAAGCTCAGGATGGTCCAGTAGCTTCTTCAAAGCCTGTGCCAGGGCCGCGGGGTCGGACTCAGGTACGCGCAGACCATTGATTTCGGGGGTGATGACCTCTCGCGCGCCAATCACATCCGATACGACACAGGCACATCCTGCCGCCATGCCTTCCACCAGGGCCAGAGGCATGCCTTCCCAATGTGTGGCAAGCACAAAGATCTGGGTTTGAGAGAGGCGCAGGGGAAGATCGGAAACGTTGCCAAGAAAACGGACCTGCTGTGTCAGGCCCAGCTCCGATACCAGTCGTTCGGCCTTGGCTTTGAGAGAGCTTTTGCCGCCGCCAGCGAGGTAGAGGGTGGGTGTGTACCCTTGGAGCTTGAGTATGCCTAGAGCCTTGATCAGGCTTGCATGGTCTTTCTGGCGCGCGAAGCGTGAGGCCATGTAAATGGCCGGTTCGCGGTCTTGCCAGAGCAAGGGCTGCGCTGACTGTGGGAAGCGCTCCAGGTCGATGCCGTTGCAAATTGCAATGCATTTCTCGGCGGGAAAACCTCGTTCGAGGAGACTGGTCTTGACGCCCTCCGAGACGCCGATATGGGCCTGTGTGAATGGCTCGAGCGCAAGGGCCTGCTGCAGCCTGCGAGGGGTGTAACGCTCGCGCGAGTTGTGCTCCACATGAAAGATATGCGGCACATGTTCTGCTGCGGCCGCGCGCCGCCCCCAGATATGGTCGCTGAATCCATGGGCAAAGACCGCATCGGGCTTGAAGCTGCGAATGACTTTGCGCAATTCCCAGACGGTGATGGCGTGCATCCAGTTGGAGACAACGTGCACCTGCAGACCCTGCTGGCGCAGTTTCTCTATTCTTGCTTCATCAGTGCTGGGCTTTCGTCTCAGCACCAGCATGACTTCGTATCCCGGCGTGTGCAAAGCCGCCAGGCTGAGGTCGATGGCAACCTGGGTCGCTCCGGAAAAACCTCCGGTGACAAAATGCAGAATACGCATGGGCACAAGTGATGCAGAAATGAAAATGGCTACCCACGCTTTCCATTCGCGTGTGATCGCAGCCCCTCCAAGTAGGAATTTTTCATCTTGGGGCGGCCTGGCAATGAAAAAGCACCTGGAAGCTTATCGAAACCGCCAGGTGCTCGAGAGTTGAGACCGGATCAATGCCCGCCCGCAAACACCTCGCCAGCCTTCAGACGATAGGCGGTGCCGCAGTAAGGGCACTTGGCTTCGCCGGTCTTGGCCACGTCCAGATAGACCTTGGGGTGGCTGTTCCACAGCTTCATATCGGCCTTGGGGCTAGGGCAGAACACGCCACCCTGGGCATTGAGGTCTTTGGCGGCCAGTTCGACGACGGCGTTCGTGGTCATTTCTCGTGTCTTTCTCTTGATTTTGATGAAGCGGCTTCGACGCACTGCCGGAAGCAGCGGTCAAACCGCTCAGGGGTGTGATTTTTACACCAAGGTCAGCCAGTGGGCGTACTTGGGATTACGGCCGTTGACGATGTCAAAGTAGGCCGTCTGGATTTTCTTGGTAATCGGGCCGCGGCGGCCTTCGCCGATCTGCACGCGGTCCACTTCACGGATGGGGGTGACTTCGGCGGCTGTGCCGGTGAAAAACAGCTCGTCCGAGATATACAACTCATCACGGGTGATGCGTTTTTGCACCACTTCCAGGCCCAGGTCCTTGCAGATGTGCAGCACGGTATCGCGGGTGATGCCGTTGAGGGCGCCTGCGGACAGATCGGGGGTGTAGACCGCGCCATCCTTGATGACGAAGATGTTCTCGCCCGAGCCTTCGGACACAAAGCCCGATGCATCCAGCAGGATGGCTTCGTCATAGCCGTCGTCCAGCGCTTCGGTATTGGCCAGGATGGAGTTGGTGTAGTTGCTCACCGCCTTGGCCTGGCTCATGGTGATGTTCACATGGTGGCGGGTGTAGCTGGAAATCTTGGTGCGGATACCGCGCTGCATGCCTTCCTCGCCCAGATAGGCGCCCCAGGCCCAGGCTGCCACCATCAGATTCTTGGCACTGTTGAACAGACGCTTGGTATGGTCCTGCAGACGGAAGATGGCCGTACCCTTGCCGGTCTCATATGCACGTACGCCTTCAAAGGCGCCACAACCGTAGTGCAGCGTGTGGGTCAGCACATGGATCTTGGCATCGCGCCATTCCACCAGTTGGCCATCCATCCAGATCTTGCCGTCACGGTCGGACATCGAGGGAACTACAGGACTCATAAAACCATCCTTTTGGATCTGTGTAATCGGCGGCCGCCAGCGCGCGGGTTCAATGCTGGCGTTTGTCTCCTGAGTTCGCCATTTTAGGGGGCAGTGGTGTCCGATGGTGCGGCTATTGTTTCCGGTTCAGGCAGGCTGGCGCTGCTGTCCGGGGCGTCGGGGCGCTTGAGCGTCCACTTCATGAGACGGCCTTTGACAAATTCGCAGGTCACATGCGAGTCGGTACCGTCCGTCCAGCGGTAGATCTCGGGGTCCTGTCCCTCTTCAGACAGGCGCTGACCCAAAGAGCGGGTCATGGCGACGACATGCACCAGCGGAACCTTGGGCTTGAGTTTCGCATTGAGCATCACGGCGCTGTCGACATAGCCGATGGGGCGGTTTGAGGCCTTCTTCATGACGGACATCAGGCGGGTGAAATGCAGCAGCGCCCACATGATGATGCCGCCGACGACCGCAGCCACGCCGGGCCAGCCTGCTGAGCGGTGTGCAGCGATGACCAGCACGATCAGGCCCAGGGGGACCAAAATATTGCGTAAATTCATGAGCTTAATTGTCTTACGTAGGCCGCTCCTGTTGCCTGCGGGCAGTGCGTATGCCCCAGGCGTTTGCAGGACAAGGTGACTCTCAAAACAGTAGCTGGTAGCGCCTGCTGTTCATAGAAATCAGACATATTTTCGTTTTAATCTCAGGAAATACATGCGCTGACAGCTATCAAATTAGCCGATGCCGCGCACAATATTCATGGCCTCGTCCACGCGTTCCACGGCATGGATGGTCAGGCCGGGAATGGCTTTCTTGGGTGCATTGGCCTTGGGAACAATGGCAATGGTGAATCCCAACTTCGAAGCTTCCTTGAGGCGCTCCTGGCCGCGGGGGGCGGGGCGCACCTCGCCGGCCAGGCCAACTTCGCCAAAAGCGATAAAGCCCTTGGGCAGTGCCTTGCCACGCAGGCTGGAAGTAATCGCCAACATCACGGCCAAGTCAGCAGCGGGCTCGTTGATGCGCACGCCGCCCACGGCGTTGACGAACACGTCCTGGTCGGCGCAGGCCACGCCTGCATGACGGTTGAGCACGGCCAGCAGCATGGCCAGACGGTCCTTGTCCAGACCCACGGACAGGCGCCGCGCCGCAGGGCCGCCCTGGTCCACCAGCGCCTGAATCTCCACCAGCATGGGCCGCGTGCCTTCCAGCGTCACCAGCACGCAGCTGCCGGGCACGGGCTCGCTGTGCTGACTCAGAAAGATGGCACTGGGGTTGGTTACGCCCTTGAGTCCTTTTTCCGTCATGGCGAAGACGCCGATTTCGTTGACGGCGCCAAAACGGTTCTTGATGGCACGCACCAGGCGGAAGTTGCTGTGCGTATCGCCTTCGAAGTAGAGCACCGTGTCCACCATATGCTCCAGCACGCGCGGACCGGCCAGCGCACCATCCTTGGTCACATGGCCCACCAGGATGATGGTGATGCCCGTAGTCTTGGCCGCACGCGTCAGATGGGCCGCGCATTCGCGGACCTGGGCGACAGAGCCGGGTGCGGATGACAGCTGGTCCGAATACACGGTCTGAATCGAGTCGATGACCACCACGGCGGGCTGGGTCGCCTCCACGGTGGCCAGGATTTTCTCGAGTTGGATCTCGGCCAGCACATTGACCTGGCTATTGTCCAGCCCCAGGCGGCGCGAACGCAGCGCCACCTGGGCACCGCTTTCCTCGCCGGTCACATAAAGTGTAGGCAGACCTATGCGATGCAAGGCATCCATGGCTTGCAAAAGAAGTGTGGACTTACCTATACCGGGGTCTCCGCCGATCAGCACCACCCCGCCTTCGACCACGCCGCCGCCCAGTACCCGGTCCAGTTCCTCGATGCCGCTGGGCGTACGCGCCACATCCTGGGCCTCGATGGCCGACAGCGGGGTGACGGGCTGAGCATTGGCCAGACCTGCATAGCCTTGAGGCTGGCTCAGGCGGTTCTTGCCGCCCGATGCCGAGTCGGCCACGGTCTCGACCAGAGTGTTCCAGGCGCCGCAGCTGGGGCATTTGCCCAGCCAGCGTGGGCTGGTGCCGCCACAGGCATTGCAGGTATAGGTGGTTTTGTCTTTGGCCATGGGCGGCAACTATACCGACTGGCATTTGGGAACAAATGCCGTGTGCCAAAGCGACTGGGCGACAAATCTCAGAGCGAATAACCACAAAAAACGAGCATTTATATAACTGCTCCGCATGACGAACCAATATGCGCTACAATTCATCTTATCGACACAGCAACTGTGTAGAGAAACAAATTACCGCGCGATGGAGCAGTCTGGTAGCTCGTTGGGCTCATAACCCAAAGGTCGGAGGTTCAAATCCTTCTCGCGCAACCAACAAAAAAGCCTTCTGGAAACAGAAGGCTTTTTTCGTTCTGGAGCAAAACAAGTAGCTGCTCCAACAAAGAGACAGCAAGCAAGGGCCGCCCCGCAGCGATGCTGTCGTCCCCCTCCCGTAGCGCGAAGCGCGCGCGTAGAGAGAGGGGAAGCGGCAAAGCCGCTCAGGGGGTGCTTATGGATACAAACCGCGCATTTCGCGGGCATGCAGAATGCGCTTGCAAGCCACGATAAAGGTCGCGGTGCGCAGCGTCACCTTGTGCTCCTGGGCCACGGCCCAGATGCCGGCAAAGGCCTCCTGCATGATGCGCACCAGGCGGGCATTGATCTCGTCCTCGCTCCAGAAGAAGCTGGAAAAGTCCTGCACCCATTCAAAGTAGCTGACCGTCACGCCGCCGGCGTTGGCGATCACGTCGGGCAGTACCAGCACGCCCTTGTCGTTGAGGATGTCATCGGCCTCGGGGGTGGTGGGGCCGTTGGCGCCTTCGATCACCAGCTTGGCCTTGATCTGGCCGGCGTTGTCCTTGGTGATCTGACTTTCCAGAGCCGCAGGGATCAGGATGTCGCAGTCCACAGCCCAGAAGTCTGCGTTGTCCATGGCTTCGGAGCCGGCAAAGCCGCCCACGCCACCGGTGTTGCCCACATGCTCGAGCAGGGCTGGCACGTCCAGCCCATTGTTGTTGAAGATGGTGCCGGTATGGTCCTGCACGGCCACTACCTTGGAGCCAGCTTCGGCGAACAGCTTGCCTGCCGTGCCGCCCACATTGCCGAAGCCCTGCACGGCCACGCGGGCGCCTTGCAGGCTCAGGCCTGTCAGCTTGGCGGCTTCCACGCCCACGGTGAATACGCCGCGGCCGGTTGCTTCCACCCGGCCCAGGGAGCCGCCCAGATCAATCGGTTTGCCAGTGACCACGCCGGTGGCGGTGGCGCCGGTGTTCATGGAGTAGGTATCCATCATCCAGGCCATGACCTGTCCGTTGGTATTCACGTCCGGCGCCGGGATGTCCTTGGAAGGGCCGATGAACAGGCCGATTTCGCTGGTGTAGCGGCGGGTCAGGCGCTCCAGCTCCCCGGTCGACAGCTTCTTGGGATCGACGCGGATGCCGCCCTTGGCACCGCCATAGGGCACGTTCACGGCGGCATTCTTGATGCTCATCCAGGCCGACAGGGCCATCACTTCGGACAGGGTCACGTCCTGGTGGAAGCGCACGCCGCCCTTGCCGGGGCCGCGGCTCAGGTTGTGCTGGACGCGGTAGCCTTCAAAGTGGGCGATGGTGCCGTTGTCCATCTCGATAGGCACGTCGACGATCAACATGCGCTTGGGGCGCTTGAGGGTCTCCACCCAACGGGCCAGGGAACCCAGATAGGGGGTGACACGATCCACCTGTTGCAGATAGTTGCCCCAGGGGCCGAGGTGATCGGGGTTCAGGTAGGAAGGCAGCGCATGGGCTTGAGACATGATGGATGCTTGGTTGACTGATGTGCAGCGGCGCGAAATCTCGCGGGTCGCCGTCCGGAATCTCAGTGTGCGCGCACTGATGAAGGCTGTCCAAGGCTAGTTGTTTGCAGGGTTATGCGTTTGGCGCATAAAGCCTTTTCCGCGCTGGCTGACGCGGTGAGGTGAAATTTGCCATCATCCCTTCCATGGCTGAAAACAAAGATTGTTCAACTGGCTGGTGCGGCCCGGCACCGTTTGCCAATACTCCCCCCATAGGACTGGCTCCCGAGCTGCAAAAGCAGGAAGACGTGTTGCCCGACTGGAAGCAGATTGCCCCCGATCTGCCCGAGGATGCCTACGCCACGGCCGATGCGCTGTGGTGGTCACGCAAGCTGGGCGCCCCCCAGGCCTTGGGCGCGGATCTGGCACCACTGCTGACAGGGGAGGATGATGCCCGCGCAGTGCAGCGCGCTTTGGCCAGAACCTGGGACTGGTGGCCTGCCGACCGCGCACCGCGCTACTGGAAATCCGGTGGCGCGAACCGCGATGCGGCCTTGCTGCATGTGCCGCTGCCCGAAAACGGTATCCATCTGGGTCTGGCAACGGTAGCTGCGCCCCAGACCGTCTTCAATCTGCGCGGTGTCGAAGCCGAGATCGCCCTGCGCATAGGCCAGGACGTAAGTGCCGAGCAGGCCGCTGCGCTCGATGATGCGGGCGCACTGGCGCTGGTGGACGGCGTGACCGTGACCATCGAATGGGTGGACGTGCGCTGGCGTGACGGCCTCAAGGCGCCGGCCCTGGCGCTGCTGGCCGACGGCCAATGCCATGGCGGGCTGGCACTGGGCGACTGGCTGCCTGCTTCCAGCATTGCAGGGCGCGATTGGTCGCAACAACGATGCACCGTGACCGTCAATGGCGGCGAGGCCCGGTTGTTTACCGGCACGCACAGCCTGGGTGATCCGGCCTGGCTGCTGCGTGACTGGCTGCAGCATGTGGCCCGTGAATACGGCAGCGTGCCTGCGGGTACGGTGGTGACCACGGGCACCTGGTGCGGCTGCATGCCGCTGCAGGCGGGCGATGCTTTCGAGATGGAGTTTGAAGGACTGGGCCGTCTGGGCTGGCAGCTTTGAACCTAACAATCAGGAGCGGCTGGCGCTTGATGGATATGGACTTCAAAGGGTTTTGCCTTTGAAACTCCATCTTCACCTGCGCCAGCCGCTTTTGTTTTGAGAGCAAGCTTGGCTACTTCACCTTGATTTTCTCCAGCGCTGGTGCGCCGGGCGGATATTTCAGATCGAGATTGCTCAACACCTCGCGCAGCACGGTGGCAATCATCAGATTGCGGTGGGTCTTGGAATCCGCGGGCACGATGGTCCAGGGGGCCCAGGGGGTGTGTGTGGCGGCCAGCAGCTGGGCATAGGCCTGCTGGTATTCATTCCACTGGGCGCGTACCTTGAGGTCGCCTTCGTCGAATTTCCAGTGCTTGCACGGATCGTCCAGGCGCTCCTGCAGGCGCTGGCGCTGCTCGTCCTTGCTGATGTGCAGCATGAACTTGACGATGACCGTGCCTGTTTCGCTGAGCATGCGTTCGAAGTCGTTGATCTGGGCATAGCGCTGGGCCTGCTGCTCGGGCGTGATCCACTGGTTGACCACGGGCACCAGCACATCTTCGTACTGGCTGCGGTTGAAGACCACGATTTCGCCGCTGGCCGGTGTCTGCAGATGGAGACGCCACAGATAGTCGCGCGCCTTCTCTGTCTCGGTAGGGGCTTTCCAGCCCACGGTGCGCACGCCCAGCGGGGTCATCTGGCTGAACACGCCACGCAGCGTGCCATCCTTGCCAGCTGCATCCATGCCCTGCAGGATCACCAGCAACTTGAAACGCCGGTCGGCGTAGAACACGTTCTGCAGCGCATCCAGCTCGGTGGCGAGCTTGAACACGGCCTCCTTGTCCTGCTGCTTGCCTTTGTCCAGGGAGAAGGGCTTGGCGGACGGGTCAAAGGCCGCCAGATCGATCGCGCTCGGCTTGGCCCCGCGTGCGTCGCGGCTGTCCTGCGGTTGGCCGGGCTGCCATTGCTGCCAGAGCTTGCGCAGCGGCTTGTGCTGGCTGTGAAAGGGGTAGACGTTGATGTCGTTGTCGCCAGGCTTGTGAAGGGGCTCGGCAGCGGCGGTGGCCGAGGCATCTTCGTGCCTGGGCGGCTTGGCGGGCGCGGATTTGGCTGGCACGGTCTTTACGGCAGGCGTTTTGACTGTGGCTGTCTTGGCTGTCGGCCTGGCGTTTTGAATGGACTCGCTGGTGGGAAATGGCAGAGTCTTGGCGGCAGCGGCCGGACCTGTTCTGGCGGGCGCGGTTTTGACGGGGGGCTTGGCAGGGGCTGGCGGGCGAGGCATGGATGAAACTCCTGTGCAGGATCGCAGTTGCTATGGATTGGCGAGCGCAACGCGCTTTTGTCCGCTGCGCTTGACGCTGTTTTGCCACAAAAATTCGGGTTCCAACGTCAGCCATTGTCTGTTTGCCTTTCGCGCAACAGCTGCAGAAAGCGCCGTGCGGCCAGGCCCATGGGGCGTTCCTTGGACCAGACCCAGTCGACGAACAGCGTGGTGCCGTTGCTCAGGCTTTGCACGGGAATCACCATCAGACTGCCGGCAGCGATATGGGGTTCCACCCGGCTCAGCGGCAGCCAGCCCCAGCCCAGGCCCGCGCTGATGAGGGACAGCGCCGCCTGGTGGCTGTCCGTGCGCCAGCGCTGCTGGGCGAAGACAAAGCGCTCGTCTATCTGTGCCAGGTCACGGCTGGCCATGAGGATCTGTCGCGCGGCGGCCAGCTGTTCCACGGTCAACTTGGCTTTGGGGCCTTGTTCGGCCATGGCCTGCTGCCAGGGCGCGAAGCTGGGCGCCATCACGGCGACAAGGGTCTCGCGGCCCATTTCCTGGAAGCCTTCGCGGCCGTCGATGGCGGGGCGCTCGAAGACCAGGGCCAGATGGGCTCGCCCTGCATGCAATAGTTCAAGTGCATCGTTTTGTGAGGCGGCCAGCACCTCGATGGGCAGGGTCGGGAATTCCTGCACCAGTTGGGCCAGGGTACCGGTCCAGTGGGTGGACTGCAGCTCGGGCGCGATGGCCAGCGTCAGCCGTTCCTCCAGGCCCTGGTGCAGGGCGCTGGCCTGCCAGTTGAGCTGCTGCAACTGCTCGGCCAGCAGGCGCGCCTGTGGCTCCAGCGCCCGCGCAGCAGCCGTGGGTACGGGCTCGCGCCCGCTGCGGTCGAAGAGCTGCAGGTCCAGCTCGGCCTCAAGATGGGCGATGGCCATGCTGACGGCCGATGGCACGCGCCCGAGCTTGCGCGCAGCGGCGGAAAAAGAGCCTGCATCAAGTACAGCCAGAAACAGGGGGACTTGGTCTGCGGCAAAGGGCATGGTTCGATCTGTCAGAAAAATTGAAAGAAGCTGACTTTTATCTTCAATTTTCAGAACATACACTGCGTAGCTATGTCTCAACAAGCCCCTGCGATGGCATCCGCTTCTTCTGCCGCTTCTTCCTCTTCTATTGCCGCCGCTGCTGTTCCCACCAAGGCCACAGGCCTGCAAGGCCCCAAGCGCCGCATCATCTACGTTGGTCTGTACGAAACCATTGCCATCATCGTCTCCAGCCTGATCTTCATGGCTATTGGCCAGAAAGCCAGCGACTCCGGCGTCATGGCCGTGGCGGCATCCGTCATCGCCATCTGCTGGAATCTGAGCTTCAACTACCTGTTTGAAAAATGGGAAGCCAGCCAGAGCGTCAAGGGACGCTCGGTGCTGCGCCGTGTGGTGCATGCCATCGGCTTCGAAGGCGGTATCGCCGCCATGCTGATCCCGCTGATGGCCTGGTGGTTCAACGTCTCGCTGTGGGAAGCTGCGGTGATGGAGGCCGGCCTGCTGGTGTTCTTCATGGTCTACACCTTTGCCTTCAACTGGGGCTTTGACCGTCTCTTCGGCCTGCCCGCTTCTGCCCAGGCTCTGACCGAGTGAATATGCATCAAGACGGCTGCTGGCGCTTGTGAATAAAGCGCTCTCAGCTATCCATCAATAAAAAAGGGCGGGTCTATGTGACCCGCCCTTTTTTCATTCGAACGTCTCTGGCATCAGCGCAGCACGCTGATGAAACCCTGCAGCGCAAATGCGTTGATGATGTCGATGAAGAAGGCCCCGACCAGCGGCACGATCAGAAAGGCCTTGTGCGATGGGCCGTACTGGTTGGTGATGGCCTGCATATTGGCCACGGCCGTGGGTGTGGCACCCATGCCAAAGCCGCAGTGACCGGCGGCCAGCACGGCGGCGTCGTAGTTTTTGCCCATGATGCGGAAGGTCACGAAAGCGGCATACAGGGCCATCATCACGGTCTGTGCGGCCAGGATGATCATCAGCGGGCCGGCCAGGTCGGTCAGCTCCCACAGCTTGAGCGACAGCAGTGCGATAGCCAGGTAGATGGAGAGTGCCGCATTGCCGAACACATCGATGGCGCGGTCAAAGACCTTGATGCCGAAGATATAGTCCAGCGCATTGCGGATCACCACGCCACCGCCCAGTGCCCAGACAAAGGTGGGTAGCTGGATGGCTGTGCCCTTGGTCACGCCGGTCATGAATTCGGCAAAGGCCAGGCAACCGGCGAACAGGGCCAGTGTTTCCACTGCGGCGTCGGCAGTGATCAGGCGAGGAGCCTTGCTGGGAGATTCAAAGTTGGCCACCTCATTGCCTTCAGGCACGGTGCTGGCACTGGGGCTCAGCTGTTCGTCTTCGGTGCGGGGCGACGCGAGCTGATTCTTGGTGATCAGGCGCTTGGCCAGAGGGCCGCCCAGCAGGCCGCCGATGACCAGGCCGAAGGTGGCGCAGGCGATACCCAAGGTCGTGGCGCCGGTCAGTCCATATTCGCTCTCCAGCACCGAACCCCAGGCACCGGCCGTGCCATGGCCGCCCACCAGAGTGATGGAACCCGCAACCAGACCGATCAGAGGGTCGAGGCCCAGAACCTTGGCCAGACCCACGCCGACCGCGTTCTGCACGACGATGAATACGGCAATCACGCCGAGGAAGACGAACAGCGCGGAGCCGCCTTCACGCAGCTTTGTGAAGTTGGCGCTCAGGCCGATGGAGGAGAAAAACACCAGCATGAAGGCCGACTGCAAGCTGCCTTCAAAGCTCACGGTCAGTCCTGTGATCTGATGCAGGGCGAAGATGGAGGCGGCAACCACCAGGCCACCGGAGACGGGCTCGGGGATGTTGAAGTCGCGCAGAAAGCGCATGTGTCGCGTCATGAACTTGCCAAGCAAGAGCACGAGGACGGCCATGATCAAGGTGTAGTACGCGCCAAAGGTCACGTTCATAAATAATCTCCAAAGGGTTCCAGGCGACGACGGGTGATCCGGCCTGCAGCGGGCGGGCCTGTCGTGCGCGGGTGCGTACTGTGCGATGCGGAGGCTGCACCGATGGTGCCAAAGCCCGCAAAAGCGTTGCTGTAGGTACTTGTCCAGTTGTGGCGACAGCCTGCCGCAGAGAGCAGGCCACAACCAGCCGACCTTGTATGCATGGGGTCATGCAACACAGGCCATAGCGTAAATATGCGCGAAATACGATGCCTGCATTCGCTGTTGACGAAATTACCTTGGCGTTTACCCGCATTTTCATAAAGCTGACAAGCGGGGATCTGCTAATAAGCCGTTCTCAAGGGGCTTGTTGGGCATCTGTTGCAAATCGAAACACGTTACATGTATGCATCACATGTGATGGATGTTAAGGTCAAAACATGGAACACAAGACATCAGCCCATTACCAGAGATTGCATCGGCAAAGACTGCGTGAGCAGGGGCTGGTGAAAAAGGAAGTCTGGATTCTTCCCGAGCACGGGCCGCTGCTGCAGCGGCTGGAAAAGCAGATGCGCCTGCCACAGGCGCTGCCGGATTCATTGCTGATCGACCACAAGGAGGGCTCTATGGATAGTGCAAGCCATGCGTATTCGAATATTCACAGCTTGGCCGACGACCTGCTGCAAAGCGCGCTGGCGCGCGATGGCAAGCTGCATGTCGAGGTGCTCGAAGGCGCCGATGCCAGCGTGCTGGTGACCCTGCCGGAGTTCGGTGACCTGCCGGTTCACCTAGCCCTCTCGGGCGAGCAACTGGTGGTGGAGGCCTTTCTGTGGCCTGCCGACCAGGTCAAGGATCGTGCAGTCCTGAACGAGCAGATCCTGCGTCTGCAAAAGCTTTTTCCCTCCACGACCATGGCGCTGGAGCCACTGGCCCACGGCGGCGAAGGCTATGTGATGTTCGCGGCCCTGAAGGCATCGAGCAGCTGCGAGGACATCGTCGGCGAAATCCTCACGTTGTCCGACAGCGTGATCCAGGCCACTGAAGCGCTGCAAGCCCATTTGTGGCTGGCACAGGCCTGAAGCGCCAGACCCTTTTCCCCATAACCCACAGCCCCAGGAGAACATCATGGCAGTTTGGAACAAGCTGGTGACAGCACTGCGCGGTGCGGCCCACGAGGCCGGGGAAGCCGTCACCGACAGCCAGGCGCTGCGCATTCTCGACCAGGAAATTCGCGATTCGGACAATGACCTGAACAAGTCCCGCGAGGCGCTGGCCGAGATCATGTCCAAGCAAAAGCTTGCGGCCAGCAAGCTGCAGACCACGCAGTCCAAGCTTGCCGAATACGAAGGCTATGCCGTCAAGGCGCTGGATACCGGCGACGAGGCGCTGGCCCTGGAAGTGGCCGGCAAGGTGGCTCTGCTGGAGGCGCAGCAGAGCGAGGAGCAGGAGCAGCTGCAGGCTTTCACCCTCAGCGTGGAGCAACTGCGTGCGGCCATACAGACGGCGCAGACCAATATCCGTCGGCTCAAGCAGCAGGCCGACACGGTCAAGGCCACTGAGAGTGTGCAGCGTGCCCAGGCCACGGTGGCGGGCCGCTACACGGGCTCGCAGTCACGCGTGCAGACGGCGCTGGATTCGCTGGAGCGCATCAAGCAAAAGCAGGCCGAGCGCGGCGCGCGGCTGCAAAGCGCGGCTGAACTGGCACAGGACGGCGCGGAAGATGCGCTGGATGCCAAGCTCAGGGCAGCGGGCATTGCCCCCCAGGCCGGTGACGCCAGGACCGTGCTGGAGCGCCTGAAGGCCCAGCGAGCGGGCGGCGACAAGCCGGCTTGACGTTGGCCCGAACAGGGCGGGGGCCACAAGAGGCTGCCAGGGCTTGCCTCGGCCACATCACACCGTACGAAAGGAAAACAATATGAGTGCTTTCTTGCAGTACGCATTCAGCTTTCCCACCTTTATCTTTGGTGCGCTGCTGGCGCTCATGCTGCTGTATTGGCTGGTAGCGTTCGCTGGCCTGGTGGAGACCGACGCGATCGACCACTGGGTGCTGTTCGACGGCAGCGACCATGCGCATGGCGTCGAGCATTCGGCCAGTGCGCTGGCTGGCTTGCTGCTCAAGGTGGGCTTGGGCGGCATTCCTTTGACAGTGATTCTCACGGTGCTGTTTCTGCTGGCGTGGCTGTCGTCCTACCTGCTGTGCCATCTGGTGCCCATGCCGCGGGGCTGGGTCTGGGTGAATGTGCTGACCGGCAGCGTGGTGGCCGTGGCGGCGCTGGTGCTGGGTTTCGTGGCCACCGTGCTGGTGCTGCGCCCGCTGCGTGGTGTCGTCAACAAGATTGCACCGGATGAAGAGCCCAAGGTGCTGCTGGGTCGCAGCGGCCTGGTGCGCAGCGCCGTGGTCAATGCCACGCAGGGCTATGGCAGCGTGGACGATGGCGGCGGCGGGCTGAACCTGCAGCTGCGTTCGCCGGACCGCGAGCTGGAGCGCGGTACCGAGGTGGTGCTGATCGAACACCTGCCCGAGCAGGGAGCCTGGCGCGTCGTCAGCAAGGCCGAGTTCTACGGCGGCGAGGCGGGGTGACACATTGGGATGACGCATGGCGTGTGCATGGAATGCACGCGCCATGTGGACAGCGTTTTCATGATGATTTATTGACTGGGGAGATTCGGTATGGGTTTGGACAATATGGAGTGGTACATCGTTGCCGGGGTGGTGATCGGCTCGATCTTCATCATCATCCTGGGCTTGTTTGCGCTGATCAAAGCCTTCTACATCAAGGTGCCGCAGGGCACGGCGCTGATCATCAACGACACGACATCCCAGCCCAAGGTCAAGTTCACCGGTGGCCTGGTGCTGCCCGTGATCCACAAGAAGGAGTTCATGCGCATCTCGCTGATCACGCTGGAGATCGACAGGCGTGGCAAGGAAGGTCTGATCTGCAAGGACAATATGCGCGCCGACATCACGGTGGCCTTCTACCTGCGCGTCAATGAAACGGCGCAGGATGTGCTGAAGGTGGCCAAGGCCATTGGCGTCGATCGCGCCTCCGACAAGGTGGCGGTCAACGAGCTGTTCAACGCCAAGTTCTCCGAGGCGCTCAAGACCGTGGGCAAGCAGATCGATTTCGTCAAGCTGTTCGAGAACCGCCAGGATTTCCGCGACCAGATCATCCATGTGATCGGCAACGACTTGAACGGCTATGTGCTGGAAGACGTGGCCATCGACTATCTGGAGCAGACGCCCAAATCGTCGCTGGACCCGAACAACATCCTGGACTCCGAAGGCATTCGCAAGATCACCGAACTGACGGCCAACCAGAACATCGTCACCAACGAGCTGGAGCGCAATGCCGAGCTGGCCGTGACCAAGAAAAACGTCGAAACCAAGGAAGCCATGCTGGCGCTGGAGCGCCAGCAGGCCGATGCGGAGGCCCGCCAGAAGCGCGAGATCGCCACCATTCAGGCACGCGAGCAGGCCGAGACGCAGAAGGTGCAGGAAGAAGAGCGCCTGAAGGCCGAGCAGGCCCGCATCCAGACACAGGAGCAGCTCGACATCCGCGAGGAAAACCGCCAGCGCGAAGTAGCCGTGGCCCAGCAGAACCGCGAGCGTGCCGTCGTGATCGAGGTCGAGAAGGTCACCCGTGCCCGCGACCTGGAAGTGGTGGCCCGCCAGCGCGAGGTGGAGCTGCAGCGCATCGAGAAGGAAAAGGCCATCGAAGTGGAGAAGGCCAACATCGCCAATGTGGTGCGCGAGCGCGTCGCGGTCGAGAAAACCGTGGCGCAGGAAGAAGAGCGCATCAAGGAAGTGCGTGCGGTGTCCGAAGCCGAGCGCATGAAGCAGGTGACGGTGCTGACGGCCGAGGCCTCGGCCCAGGAGGAGCTGGTGCGCCAGGTCAAGAAGGCCGAGGCCGACGAGACTGCATCGCGCCACAAGGCCGTGGAAGTGACCACCATGGCCCAGGCCGAACTGGAGGCCGCTGGCAAGACCGCCGAGGCGAAGAAAAAGCTGGCCGAAGCCATCGAGGTGGAGCGCGCCGCGCCGGGCCTGGCCGATGCCAAGGTACGCGAAGTGACCGCCGCCGCCATCGAGAAGGAAGGCATGGCGCAGGCCAAGGTCATCGCTGAAAAGCTGCTGGCCGAGGCCCGGGGCGAGCAGGAAAAGGGCCTGGCCGAGGTGCGTGTGATCGAAGCCCAGGCCGATGCCAACGAAAAGCTGGGCCTGGCCGATGCCAAGGTCCTGGAGGAACGTCTGCTGGCCCAGGCCCGTGGCGAGGCTCAGGTGGGCAACACCAAGGCCGTGGTGACGCGCGATGTGGGCCAATCCGAAGCCGATGTGCTGCGTGACAAGCTGTTTGCCGAGGCCAAGGGCCTGACCGAGAAATTCTCGGCCCTGGGTTCGCTGTCCGACCAGGCGCGCTCGCACGAAGAGTTCCGCATGCAGCTGGAAAAGAACTTCGAGCAGGCCCTGGCCGCCATCGAGGCGAACAAGACCGTGGCGCAGGAGCAGGCCGAGGTGCTGTCGGCCGCGTTGTCAAAGGCCAATATCGACATCGTCGGTGGTGGTGGCGACTTCTTCAACAACTTTGCCAAGGCCTTGTCGGTGGGCAAGGCCGTGGAAGGCGTGTCCGCCAAGAGCCCCATCGTGCAGGAGCTGCTGGGCAAGTTTCTGGGCGGTGGCAAGTCCCCTGCGGATGCGCTGAGCCAATTGCTGGCCGCCCAGCCCAAGGATCAGGGACCGGGTAACGGCGCTTGAGAGACCGGAAAACCGGAGAGCCGGGAATAGCACGACTTGCGCAAACCAGATTCAGGCAGGAGCTGCGCCACAAGGCAGCAGTTCTTGGCACATCCTTGTTGGCGCAAGTCCTCATAAAATTTCCGGCTCTTGCCGCCCTGGCCTGCGTATCCGCACCACGCCATCGGGCGGCCGTTGTTCCCAGTCTGGGACACATCAAGGAGTTCCCTGTGCATTCGACTACCCATAGCCGCCGCGCCTTCATCGCCACGGCCGCTGCCGCATCCCTTCCTCTAGTCTTTACCAACTCGGCCCGCGCGGCCACCCAGGAGCTCAAGCTCGGCTACCCGCTGCCGCAGAATTCGCAATTCGGTGCCGCAGCGCGCGCCTTCGGCCAGGAACTGGCTCGGCTCACCGACAACCGTTTCACGGTCAAGGAGTTTCCGTCGAGCACGCTGGGCGGCGAGCGCGAGATGATCGAGGGCCTGCAACTGGGCAGCCAGGAGCTGGCCATTGTCTCCACCGGGGCCGTGGGCAACTTCGTGCCCCAGGTCACGATCTTCGACCTGCCCTTTCTGTTCCGTGACTACGCGCATGCCCATGCCGTGCTGGACGGCGCCATCGGCGCCGAGATGCTGCAGCGTTTTCCCGCGCGCGGCCTGACCGCGCTGGCCTGGGGCGAAGGGGGCTTTCGCCACATCACCAATTACAAGCGGCCCATAGTTCGGCCCGAAGACCTGCGCGGACTCAAGATCCGCACGCAGGAGAACGCCATGCACATCGCTGCGTTCAAGGGCCTGGGAGCCAGCCCCACACCCATCAACTGGCCAGAGACCTTCATGGCGCTGCAGCAGCGCACCGTGGACGGCCAGGACAACCCGATCTCGGTGATCGAGGCTTCCAAGCTCTACGAGGTGCAGAAATACCTGTCGCTCACCCAGCACCTGTATTCGCCCGCCTTGTTCCTGGCCTCGCCCGCGCTGCTGGGCCGGCTTTCCAAGGCCGACCAGGAGGCTTTCCGCAGCGCGGCGCGTGCCGGTGCTGCCGCCATGCGCCAGCGCGTCGCGCAGGACGAGCGCTCGGGTGTCAAGAACCTGCGCCAGCACGGCATGGAGGTGGTCGAGCAGATCGACAAATCCCTTTTCGTGGCCGCACTTGCAGGCAGCTACAAGGATTTCAACCAGAGGTTCGGTGCCGACAACATCGAACGCATCCGACAAGTGAAGTGAAGCCATCCATGCGCTATTCCATCTTTTCCGTCCAGGACCATCACCCCGCGTTGCACCGTTCGGTGGCGCAGCTCTATGAGCAGGTCATAGATGAGGCCAAGCTTGCCGAGTCGCTGGGCTATGACACTTTCTTCGTGGCCGAGCACCATTTCCACGAATGCGGCTCGGTGCCCAACCCGGCCGTGTTTCTCTCCGCACTGGCGCGCGAGACACAAAAAATCCGACTGGGCGTGGCCGTCTCCAACATCACCATCCACAATCCGCTGACCATCGCCGAGGACTACACGATGGTGGACATGCTCTCGGGTGGGCGCCTGACACTGGGCGTGGGATCGGGCTATCTGCGCCACGAGTTCGAAGGCCACCGCATCAGCCCCGAGGAAAAGCGTGAACGCTTCGACGAAAACCTGCAGGTCATGGTGCAGGCGCTGACCGGCGAGCCCGTCCATTTCCAGGGCAAGTACAACGATCTGCCCGGCGTGGCACTGAACGTGCAGCCCGTGCAACCGGGCGGCCTGCCCATCCACGTCGCCATCCAGCGCCGCGAGGCGGCCTATCACGTGGGACGCCAGGGCCGCAACATCTTCTCTCTGCCGTATTCCTGCCTGACCAAGGCCGAGGAGATCCGCGGCCTGATCGAAGACTATCGCCGGGGCTATGGCGAATCGGGCGCGCCGGGCCGGGGCGAGGCCGTACTGGCCTTCCACTGCCATGTGGCAGAGAGCGACGCGCAGGCCAAGATCAATGCCGAGCAAGCCTTCAACCTCTACCTGGACACACGCCTGTTCTATGACACACGCCGGACCTACGACACCGTGGTCGGCGGCGGCCTGGGCATGTTCGGCTCGCCCGAGACCGTGGCCCGTCAGCTCGTGGACCTGCACGACATGGGCATAGACCATGTCATGTTCCTGCAGAACTTCGGTGTGCTCGACTCGGCCTTGGTACGCGACTCCATGCACCGTATTGCCAACGAGGTGATGCCGCTGGTACGTCAGCGCATTGGCGCGCCGCAGGCGTAGTGAGCTTTCAGGCCAAACCATGCAGGCGCATGGGCCTGTGCATGAGCGGGAGCCGATTTCATCGGAATCCTGCTCGCCAGGCAACCGCTGGGTTGGTATGAATTTGATAGCTTCTGGCGCCTTCTGCATACGCGCTAGAGCCTTTTTTCTTGAAATGATATGACCTCTACTCCCGCGCAAGACTCCGCAGCAGCCCAGCAGACCATAGACAACGCGGTCGCCAGCGGCGGCTCGTATGAAGTTCTGGCCAAGCGGCTCGATGCCCAGGGTCAGGCGCTGGAAGCCCTGGCGCGCCAGCTCAACGAAGAGCGGCTGGAGGAGTTCGGCCGCAGTCAGATGGAAGTTGTCGGCCGCATGCGTGTGCGCACCGAGAACAATTGCCTGGGTCGCGACATCGCCCAGGTCGGTGGCTATCTGCTGTTTGGCTACAACGTCTTCATGGGCCTGAAGCGGGAGACGCGCGTCGAGGACGTGTTTGCGCTGTACCGCCTGCACGAGGGCGAGCAGGGCTACGAGGTCACGCCGGTGGACCTCAAGGAGAGCTTTCTCGGCATACAGAGCTTTGTGCAGGATTTCCAGGAGCTCTACGCCTACTACAAGAACACCAAGCTGATGCAGCTGGCCGTGCGCGATGGCAAGCTGCTGGTCAGCTTTCAGATCGGCGAGCGCCTGACCGATGTGCGTGTGTTCCGCTGGCAGGTAGCGCCCGATGGCCAGCAGATCCGCTATATCGACAACCGTGGCGAGCGCGACATCGAGCTGCCTGCCCCCCATGACTTCGAATGGCAGCGCGCGGGCCGCGAGCAACTGGTGCAGGGGCGCTACCCGCACCTCAACATTCTGGACAAGGTGTTTGTCGAGACGCTGGGCGGCGATCTGACCATCAAGGTGGAGAACAACACCAACGACGGCCTGGGCATCTACCGTGAGCCCGTGCAGGAACAGAACCAGTCGCTGGACGATGCGGTGTTCGAATACGCGGCCGTGGGCAGCCTGATCCTGCTCAAGATCCTGCCCTACCGCGAGGAGCAGTGGCGCTATCTGGTCTACAACACCTTGTCGCAACAGGTGCTGCGCATGGACTCCATCGGCTCGGCCTGCATACAGCTGCCCGATGACCACGGCATCATCTTCCCCGGCGGCTATTACCTGCAAAGCGGCGAGCACCGCTCGTTCGAGCAGAACATGCAGGGCATGCGCTATCGGCGCAGCATCCGCTCGCCCAATGGCGAGGATGTGCTCTACATCTTCTACGAGCCCGAAAGCGGCCGCATGGCGCTGTTCAAGTACAACCTTATCGAGCGTGCGCTGCAGCCGCCGCTGGTGGGTCATGGCTATGCGCGGCTGGAGGATGGGCGCATCGTCATCTTCGCGGCCGAGAGCAACGAGGCCTCGCGCGTACACCCCATGCAGGTCTGGCATACGCCGTTCGCCTCGGAAGACTATGCGGCGCGCCAGCCGCAGAAGGACAGCTTCCTGGGCCGCATCGGCAATGCCGAGCTGGTCAGCGGTATCTCCGACTTCTTCAGCGTGCGCAAGGAAATCGCCGCGACCGAGGTTTCACTGCCCCGCTACGAGCGGCTGATAGACAGCACGCGCCGCCTGTTCGAGCGCTACCACTGGCTGGGCACGCCCACGCTCAAGGCGCTCAACGAAGCGCTGCTGGGCATCGTCGCCACGGGCGATGCGGTGATCGACGAGTACGAGAAGGTCGAGAGCATCCGCCAGGCCTCGGCGCGTGCCATGGCCGAGGTCTCGGGCCGGCACCAGGTCCTGCTCAAGCAGCTGCGCAGCTCGGACTGGGAGACGGTGGACGAGCATGTACAGGCGCTGAGCCAGCTGGGTCAGCTGCGCGGTCAGCTGATGTCCACGCGCGAGTTGCGCTATGTGGATCAGGCCGCCATCGACGCCATGATCGCGGCCGTCAACGAACACCAGGCCGATGTCTCGCAACAGACGGCAGCCTTTATCGCTACCGAAGCGGCCCTGCAGCCCTATGTGCAGCAATTGCAGGAGCTGGACCAGGCTGCGCAGGCGGCCACCACGGTGGCGCAGATCGGCGAGCCCATGCAGAAGATGGCGGACATGGCCGGCGCGCTGGACATGCTCTCCGAGTTGATGAGCAGCCTGCAGATCGCAGATGCCACGCAGCGCACGCAGGTGGTGGACCGCATCTCGACCATCTACGCGCGGCTCAACCAGGTGCGTGCACGCGCCCAGCAGCGCAAAAGCACGCTGGGCAGTGCGGAGAATGTGGCCCAGTTCGCCGCGCAACTGGCCTTGTTCTCGCAAAGCATCGTCAGCGCGCTGAACCTGGCGCAGACGCCCGAGCGCTGCGACGAGCAACTGGCGCGCCTGCTGGTGCAGCTGGAGGAAATCGAAGGCCAGTTCGGCGAGCACGAGCAGTTCCTGGGCGACATCGTCGCCAAGCGCGAGGAAGTGCTGGAGACCTTCGAGGCCCACCGGCAGGCGCAGCAGGATGAGCGCCAGCGCCGCGCCCAGGGCGTGCTGGATGCCGCGCTGCGCATCGTGCAAAGCCTGCCCAAGCGCACGGAAAAGCTGGCTAGCCCCGATGCCCTGCATGCCTTCTTCGCGGGCGATCCGCTGATCGCCAAGCTCAAGGAACTGGCGCAGCGCCTGCGCGACGAGCTGCACGATCCCGTCAAGGCCGACGATATCGACAGCCGCATCAAGACGCTGCGCGACCAGGCCTTCCGCGCGCTGCAGGATCGTACCGACCTCTACGAAGGTGATGGCAACGTGATCCGGCTGGGGCGCCACCGCTTCTCCGTGGGCAATCAGGCACTGGAGCTGACTTTGCTGCCTCGTGGCAGGGAATTGTTCCTGCATATCGTGGGCACCGAGTATTTCGAGCCTGTGAACAACGCCGAGCTGGTGGGCCTGCAGGGCTACTGGGATGCGGCCACGCCGGCCGAGTCGCCCAGCCTCTACCGTGGCGAATACCTGGCGCTGCAAGTGGTGCAGGCCATGCGCGCGGGCCGCGATGGCTGGAGCCAGAACCGCCTGCGCCAGCTGCTGCCCGATGCCGAGGCGCTGACCCAGGCGATACGCGAATTCGCCGCACCGCGCTACCGCGAAGGCTACGAGCGCGGCATTCACGACCATGATGCAGCCCTGATCCTGCAGGCCCTGGTGCCGCTGGCCGATGCGGCCGGAGTGCTGCGCCATGCACCCCATGCGCGCAGCCTGGCGGCCCTGTTCTGGAGCCGCAGGGACCGCATACAGCAGCCCCGGCTGGCAGCGGCCATTGCACTGTGGCCCGAAAGAGCGCAGCAGGCCCTGGCCATGCAGCAGATGTTTGCCAGCGACGCGCAAAAAAGCCAGTTGCAGGTCGATATGGCCGCGCAGCTGCTGGTCTTTGCCAGGGAGGAAGAGCTGCTGGATGATTTGCTGGCCAGCGACCCGACTCGTGATGGCACCGGCGTCGATGCGGACGGCGCAGATTCCGAACAGTCCGCCGAGATTGCCGGCCTGGTGAATGCTGCGGCCGACTACCTGCTGGCCGAGCTGGCGCAGAAGGCCTTGCGTTTCCACGCCTCGGGTGCCAGCCAGATGCTGGTGGCCACGCTGCAGACAGCAATGAAGGCCGGCAGCCAGGAGGGTGGGCTGCGCTGGGAAGAACTGCAGGCCTACTGGAGCACACATGGCAGCACCAGGGCCGCAGGCCGTGGCAGCGAAGGGGCGCCCCTGGTCGAGCGCTGGCGCAGTGCACTGCACTGGGTGCAGACCGCCTGCAGTGCGCAGGCCGGGGACGAGGCGGCCTCGCTTCAGGCATATTGCAGCGAAGCCGCGACCTGGCTGGTCTGCGCCAATGCCCTGCCCAGTGCGGTGAGCAATGTGGACTTGCAGGTACAGATTCCAGGCCTGCTGGGCCAGCATGCGCGCATCGTCGACGGCCAGATGCATTTGCAGCTCGATCAGCTGGGCACGCGTGCGGCGCGCCACTACCGGCTATTTGTGCCGCAGTGGGAGCGCTATCAGCAGCTGCGCCAGCAGGTGCTGCAGGACTACCGTGGGCGCATACGACTGGAGGAATTCAAGGCGCGGCCCCTGTCCTCGTTCGTGCGCAACAAGCTCATCAACGAAAGCTACCTGCCCGTCATAGGCGACAACCTGGCCAAGCAGATGGGCGCACAGGGCGAGGCCCGCCGCACCGACCAGATGGGCCTGCTGATGATGATTTCGCCGCCCGGCTACGGCAAGACCACGCTGATGGAATATGTGGCCAGTCGCCTGGGCCTGATCTTCATGAAGATCAACGGCCCGGCGCTGGGCCATTCCGTGCGCTCGCTGGACCCGGCGCAGGCGCCCGATGCCACGGCGGCCAAGGAACTGGAGAAGCTCAACCTGGCGCTGGAGATGGCCAACAACGTGATGCTGTACGTGGACGACATACAGCACACGCACCCCGAGTTTCTGCAGAAGTTCATCTCGCTGTCCGATGGCACGCGCCGCATCGAAGGCGTGTGGCAGGGCCAGACCAAGACCTACGACATGCGCGGCAAGCGCTTTTGCGTGGTCATGTCGGGCAACCCGTACACCGAATCGGGCGAGGTCTTCAAGATCCCCGACATGCTGGCCAACCGTGCCGATATCTACAACCTCGGCGATGTGCTGGGCGGCATGGAGGAGGTGTTCAAGCTCAGCTACATCGAAAACAGCATGACCAGCAATGCCGTGCTCGCACCCATGGCCACGCGCAGCCTGCAGGACCTGTACCTGCTGCTGGACAAGGCGCAGGGCAAGGAAGTCTCGGCCAATGCGCTCAGCCACGACTATTCGTCGGCCGAGCTGCGCGAGATCGAAGCCGTGCTCCAGCGCATGCTGCAGGTGCGTGAAGTGGTGTTCCGCATCAACCAGCAATACATTCTGAGCGCCGCCCAGGACGACAACTACCGCGCCGAGCCCGCGTTCAGGCTGCAGGGCAGCTACCGCAATATGAACAAGCTGGCCGAGAAGATCACGCCGGTGATGAATGACCAGGAAATGCAGCAGATGCTCGACGACCACTATCAGGGCGAAGCGCAGATGCTGACCACGGGCGCGGAGGAAAACCTGCTCAAGCTCAAGCAACTGCGCGGCCATGCCAGTGCGCAGGAAGGCGCACGCTGGGAGGAAATCCGCGCCCAGTTCCTGCGCCACAAGGCTGCCGGTGGCGCCAATGCCGATGCCGGCACACGCGTGGCCACGCAGCTGGTCGATCTGGTGGCCGCCACGCGCGAGATGGCGCATGGCATGGCCGATGCCGGCCAGCAGCAGGCCGAACAGCAGGCCCGGTGGCGCGATGCGGACCAGGGGCGCGATGCGGCCCAGCGCGAGGGCTGGCAGGCGCTGCTGGCGCAGCTGCAGCAAGCGCAGAGCGCGACCGACCATTCCCTGCAAGGCATACGCGAGGCGCTGGCCCAGGCCACTCAGGCGCGGCAGGCCGAGATGGAGGCACAAGCCCAGGCTGCTGCCCGCGAGGACGCCCATGGCCGTGAGACCGACCCGCAAAACGGCATGGCCGCGCTGCTGGGCCAGGTGGTGGCGCACTCGCTGCAGCCAGTGGTCGAGCATCTGGAGCAAAGCCGCAGCCAGCAACTGGGGCTGCACCGCGTGCTCATGCAGGTGGCCACGCGCATGCAGGAGCAGATCGACAGCCAGCGCGCACAGCTGCAGCGCGCCAGCGCCCAGCCCACGCTGCACGCCGGCGAGATAGACCGAGCCTTCGACCGCATGCAGGAGGGGCGGCAATCGAGGTAGTGCATATGGGGCCGGGCCGCCGAGGTGGATGCTCCAAGATGGCCACCCGGGCCTGACTTGCATCAGTCGTTGCATATTTCATAGCTGCCAGCGCTTGCTGTAAGCCAGTTTTGTATATGAAAGTATCAAGAACTGTTTGTCATCAAGCGCCAGAAGCTCTTGAATACATAGCGAAAAGCATCTGGCATCCGGCATGCCGATACACTGCGCCGATGCGTGTATTCCCTCTGCCCACTCCTGCCGTTTCCGCTTTGTCGCGCAGCACCATATATCGGCTCTGGCTGCTGTATGTGCTGTTGGCGCTGTGGGTGGTTGTGGGCGGCGTGGCCCAGGCGGCTCCGGCCTCCGCATTGCCAGGGCCTCTGGGCAGTCTGAGCGCTGGCTCGGGCAGCAGCTCGGCTGCGGATGAGGAGCAGCGCGCGCTCCAGGCCCAGCGGGAAGCTACCGACACCGCCAATCAGGAAGCCGATGCCCTGGCCCAGTCACTGGACCGTTTGCGCGCCAAGGCGCAGGCCCCGGCACAGACCTTGCCCGCGCCGCTAGGCGACGCGGAGCTGGCCGGGCTTCTGGCGCGCTGGCAGGAGCGCATTCCCGCCAACGCCAGCCAGGAAGTGCTGGAGCGTCTGCTGGCCGACGAACGTGATGCCATCGCCGCGCTCAAGGCCGGTATCGATAAATCCGCTGCCGAGCAGGCCAATCTGGTGACGCAGACCGGTCCGGCGCGGGCCGACCTGTCCACGCTGCAGCAGCGCGTGCAGGACAGCGCCGAGCCCGTGACTGCCGAGCCCGGCGAGCTGCCTGCGCTGACTCAGGCGCGCCAGCTGCGGCGCAATGCCGAGCACCGCCGCGCCATGCTGGAGCTGGCCTTGCGCCAGGAGGAGCAGTCCACCATCGAAACCCGTCAGCGCCTGCTGGATGCCCAGTTGCAGGCCCAGCGCCGCGAATTGCTGGAGCGCACGCCGCGCGTGGCCTGGCTGAACCAGCGCATCGCCGAGCGCGGTCGCCAGCAACTGGAGCAGCAGGCACGCGAAGCGCGCGCGGCGGAGGACGCCGTCACCAGCGCCTCTCCCGCGATCCGCGAACTGGCGCAGCAGAACGCGGCCCTGGCGGATCAGATCCTGGAGCACACCAACCGCCTGGCGCAGGAGCGCATGGAGCTGGCCAGCGATGAATACCGCCAGGGCCAATTGGCGGCCGCACTGCGCGACACCCAGGCTCGCCTGCGCCTGGGCGGCGGCGCGGCCGTGGGTCAGTGGCTGTGGCAGCAGCGGGTGGCGCTGCCCACGGCAAACACCGTTCAGGCGCGGCGCAAAACAGCGCAGCGGCAGCTGGCCGAGCTGCGCCTGGCGTTGTTCAATGCCAGCGAACGACGCTTCAGCCTCAACAGCGCGGCAGGCCCCCTGGATGGCGTGGGCACGGAGACCAGCGCCGAAGCTGCAGCCCGGCGTACGGCGCTATGGGGCCGACAGGCAGCGCTGATCGATCAGCTGCAGCCGCTGCTGCTGCGGCGCATCGCCGTGCTGGAGCAGACCGAGGCTGCGCTGCAGGCCACGCAGCGCAGCGGCAGCGAGCTGCGGCAGGTGATGGACAAGGAGCTGCTGTGGTTCCCCAGCCATCGGGCCATGGACGGTTCCTGGCTGCGCGAATGGCGCACCGTGGCGCAAAGTGCAGGCGGTGATGAGCCAGGGCAGGCCTTCAGCGCTTCCCCGCGGAACACGGCCCGTGCGCTTGGAACCAGCCTGCTGGCCAACGCCTGGGCCTATCTGGCCATTGGCGCGGGCGTGCTGCTGCTGCTGGGGCTGCGGCGCCACGCCTTGCGCAAGCTCGATGCCATAGCGCTGTGCGTGGGCGATTTTTCGCGCGACCATTTCGGGCTGAGTCTGGCCGCGTTGGGCTGGAGCCTGCTGTACGCGCTGCCCTGGAGCTTTGCCACCGCCGCGCTGGGCGGCCTGCTGCAATCCACCAGCACGCCTGCGGCGCTGGAGCCGCTGGGCCTGACGCTGGAGCAGCTCAGCAGCTTCATCTTCGTGGCCACGCTGCTGCAGGCGCTGTTCCGTCCAGGCGGGTTGGCGCTGGCCCATTTCGGCTGGCCTCTGGAGCGCGTGCAGACGCAGCGCCGCATGCTGCGCCAGGCTACCTGGCTGATCGTGCCCGCCGAGCTGCTGGGCGGTCTGGCCTTCTTCAGCCATGACGACCTGGCCATCAGCACCTGGGGGCGCTTGTGCATTCTGACGCTGGTGCTGGGCCTGGCGTGGGTGTCGGGGCGCTACTTTCACGACAGCCTGCGCAAGAAGGGCCTGAGCTGGCACTGGGGGCTGATCGTGAGTGCGGCGCTGGTGCTGCTGTTGCTGGGCCTGGCCGTGGGTATCGCGCTGGGCTATGTCTATACGGCCACCGAAGTCATCCAGGCGCTGCTCAGCGGTTTCGTGTTCCTGGCCTGGGTCGAGGTGCTGATCGGCCTGCTGAGGCGCTGGTTGCTGCTGGGCGAGCGCCGTCTGGCGCTGAACCGGCTGCGTGCCGCCGCCCTTGCGCAAGCCGCCGCCATGGCCCAGGCTGATGGCCAGGCGGACGCAGGCAAGCCTCCCGTGGACGAGGAACGCCAGATGGCCCTGGTCACGGTGAGCGCGCAGACGCATCGCCTGCTGGGTCTGCTGCAGCGGATACTGGTCGTGCTGAGCCAGATCTATGTCTGGTCGCCGGTGCTGCCCGCGCTGCTGCGCTTCAACGGCGTGGTGCTCTGGTATACGACCAACACGGGGGCTGACGGCATCGGCCATCCCGCCCCCGTGAGCCTGATGGATGTGCTGCTCACCGTGCTGCTGCTGCTGCTGACCGTCAGCCTGACGCGTAACCTGCCGGGCCTGATGGAAGTGGTGCTGTCGGCGTCGCTGCGTATCAGCAATTCGGCGCGCTACACGGCCACCACACTGGCACGCTATGTCGTCGTCATTGCGGGCGCCATCACCGCGCTTTCGCTGCTGGGGCTGCGCTGGGGCCAGCTGCAATGGCTGGCCGCAGCGCTGACCGTGGGCCTGGGCTTTGGCTTGCAGGAGATCTTCGCCAACTTCGTCTCGGGACTGATCCTGCTGGTGGAGCGACCCTTCCGCGTGGGCGACGTCATCACCATAGACCGGCTGGATGGCACCGTCACACGTATCCGCACGCGTGCCACCACGGTGCTGGATTTCGACAACAAGGAAATCGTCATTCCCAACAAGACCTTCATCACCGGGCAGGTGACGAACTGGACCCTGAGCGACGATGTGACGCGTTTGGTCATCGAGGTGGGCGTGGCCCACGGCAGCGATTCCGCGCGGGTGCGCGAGCTGCTGCTGGCCATTGCCGGCGAACACCCCCAGGTGCTGCGCGAGCCTGAGCCCAATTGCTGGTTCATGGCCCTGGAGGGGCAGGGCCAGAAGTTCGAGCTGCGAGCCTATGTGGGCGCCGTGGCGGACCGGCTGCCGGTGCGCAACGATTTGAACCGCAGCATCCGGGAGCGGCTGGCCGCCGAGGGCATTGCCGTGGCCTTCCCGCAGATGGGCGTTCATGTGCGGGAGCTGCCGGGGCAGCCGTGGTCACACGAACCAGCCTCGAATACAGGTAGCAGATAAATTTATCGGATTTGATAGCTGATGGCGACGAGAGGACGGGCGCTGGCGGCTGTTTTCATGCTTGCTCAATAGATGGCAAGCCGTGGCGCGCACCTGATGCCTCGCTCGATGCCTGTACGGCTATGGCGGCTGGCCTGCAAAGCGTGGCACTAGCGCTTAAAATCCGAGGTTCCGCCCCCAAGGAGCGCTGCAGCCAGCCGGTTGTTCATCACAACCCGCCCGTCAGGCTTGGGGGTGCGCAGATGGTCTTGAAACGTCAATACGTTCTTCTCCTCTGTCTCCATAACGGCGCTCACCTGTTCTCGATTCTGTCTGGTTTGTATACAGGTGAGCCCCATGTCCGCTTTCGCTGCTTCCGTTTCCGTTCCCCCCATGCGCCTGTCGGGCCTGGAGCCCGTTTTCATCGGCGAGGGCACGCTGTTCGTCAACGTGGGCGAGCGCACCAACGTCACCGGCTCCAAGGCTTTTGCGCGCCT
This sequence comes from Comamonas sp., assembly GCA_031277805.1. Classification (GTDB taxonomy): domain Bacteria; phylum Pseudomonadota; class Gammaproteobacteria; order Burkholderiales; family Burkholderiaceae_C; genus Comamonas. Next base: position 125,477 of record JAITLR010000022.1, read on the forward strand.
GATTCTCAACGAGCAGTATGAAGAAGCCTTGGCCGTGGCGCGCCAGCAGGTGGAAAACGGCGCCCAGGTGATTGACGTGAACATGGACGAGGCCATGCTGGACAGCAAGGCCGCCATGGTGCGCTTTCTGAATCTGATTGCCTCGGAACCGGACATCGCCAAGGTGCCGGTGATGGTGGACAGCTCCAAGTGGGAAGTGATCGAAGCCGGTCTGCGCTGCCTGCAGGGCAAGGGCATCGTGAACTCGATCTCCATGAAAGAAGGCGTGGAAGAGTTCAAGAAGCACGCCAAGCTGGTCAAGCGCTATGGCGCAGCCGCCGTGGTGATGGCCTTTGATGAAAAAGGCCAGGCCGACACCTTTGCGCGCAAGACCGAAATTTGCGAGCGCGCCTACCGCATCCTGGTCGATGAAGTCGGCTTTGCGCCCGAGGACATCATCTTCGACCCCAACATCTTTGCCGTGGCCACCGGCATCGAAGAGCACAACAACTACGGCGTGGACTTCATCGAAGCCACGCGCTGGATCAAGCAGAACCTGCCTGGCGCCAAGGTCAGCGGCGGCGTGTCCAACGTGTCCTTCAGCTTCCGCGGCAACGACCCGGTACGCGAGGCCATCCACACCGTGTTCCTCTACCACGCCATCAAGGCCGGTATGGACATGGGCATCGTCAACGCCGGCATGATTGGCGTCTATGACGATCTGGAGCCCGAGCTGCGCGAGCGCGTGGAGGATGTGGTGCTCAACCGCCGTCCCGACGCTGCGGAACGCCTGCTGGAGATCGCCGACAGCGCCAAGGGCGCGGCCAAGGACGACAGCAAGAAGCTCGAATGGCGCGGTACGCCCGAGCGCCCCAAGAGCGTGGGTGAGCGCCTGTCGCACGCGCTGGTGCATGGCATCACCGACTTCATCGTCGAAGACACCGAAGAGGCCTATCAGGACATTGTGGTGGGCAAGGGCGGCCGCCCGCTGCATGTGATCGAAGGCCCGCTGATGGACGGCATGAACATCGTGGGCGACCTGTTCGGCGCTGGCAAGATGTTTTTGCCCCAGGTGGTCAAGAGTGCACGCGTGATGAAGCAGGCCGTGGCCCACCTGATCCCCTACATCGAGGAAGAAAAGCGCCAGCAGGAAGCCGCGGGCATGGACGTGTCCAGCAAGGGCAAGATCGTCATCGCCACCGTCAAGGGCGATGTGCACGACATCGGCAAGAACATCGTCACCGTGGTCCTGCAGTGCAATAACTTCGAGGTCATCAACATGGGCGTGATGGTGCCCTGCCACGAGATCCTGGCCCGCGCCAAGACCGAGGGCGCGGACATCATCGGCCTGTCGGGCCTGATCACGCCCAGCCTGGAAGAGATGCAGTACGTGGCCGGCGAGATGGACAAGGACGACTACTTCCGCATCAAGAAGATTCCGCTGCTGATCGGCGGCGCGACCTGCTCGCGTGTGCACACGGCCGTGAAAATTGCGCCCAAGTACGATGGCCCCGTGGTCTATGTGCCCGACGCCTCGCGTTCGGTCAGCGTGGCGCAGAGTCTGCTGGGCGAGGGCAAGCAGGCCTATCTGGACGAACTGCAGACCGACTATGACAAGGTGCGCACCCAGCACGCCAACAAGAAGAAGACGCCGCTGTGGACGCTGGAGCAGGTCCGTGCCAATGCTGCCGTGGTCAAGCATGAGCCCGTGGCCCCCCGTGTGCTGGGGCGCCGTGTCTTCAAGAATTTCGACCTGGCCGAAATTGCCCAGTACATCGACTGGGGGCCGTTCTTCCAGACCTGGGATCTGGCTGGCCCATACCCCGCCATCCTGGACGACGAGGTCGTAGGCGTGGAAGCGCGCAAGGTGCTGGCCGATGCCCAGGCCATGCTCAAGAAGATCATCGAAGGCCGCTGGCTGCAGGCCAATGGCGTGATGGGCCTGTTCCCCGCCAACCGCGTGGGCGACGATATCGAGTTCTATACCGATGAATCCCGCACCCAGGTGGCCATGACCTGGTATGGCATGCGCCAGCAGACCGAGAAGCAGGCGGTGGAGGGCCCGGATGGCCGGCCCGTGATGCGCCCCAGCCGTTGCCTGTCGGATTTTGTGGCCAGCAAGGACAGCGGCATCAAGGACTACGCGGGCCTGTTTGCGGTGACGGCAGGCATAGGCGCCGAGAAGAAGGACAAGGAGTTTCAGGACGCGCTGGACGATTACTCGGGCATCATGTTCAAGGCCCTGGCCGACCGCCTGGCCGAGGCCTTTGCCGAATGCCTGCACCAGCGCGTGCGCAAGGATCTGTGGGGCTATGCCGCCGATGAGAGCCTCAGCAATGCGGAACTCATCAAGGAAAAATACCAGGGCATCCGCCCCGCGCCTGGCTACCCTGCCTGCCCCGACCATACGGCCAAGATCGACTTGTTCAAGACGCTGAATGCCGAGGAAATCGGCATGGAACTGACCGACAGCCTGGCCATGTTCCCTGCATCGAGCGTCAGCGGCTTCTACATCGGCAACCCCGAGGCGAGCTACTTCAACGTGGGCCAGATCGGCGAAGACCAATTGGCGGACATGGCCGTACGCCGTGGCATGGATATCGAAGAGCTGCGCCGTTATCTGGCACCGAATCTGGGTTGATCCAGGCTCGCGCAGGTACGCTGTGCGAGTACAGAAAAGCCAGGGCGAGCCCTGGCTTTTTCATTTGTGTGGCTGCGAACCCCGTTTGAGCACGGGCGCCAGCGTGGCGCGCAGGCGGTCGCCAGGATCGGTGGCGGCCTCGGGTGCACGGATTTCCAGCGAGCGTTCCACCGTGCCTATATGCTCCAGAAGCAGGGCCTTGGCGCCCTCGGTGTCACCACGCTCCAGGGCTGCCACGATGCGCTCGTGTTCGGCGCAGGACTGGTTGGCACTGTGGCTGGACTGATAGAGCGTGGCAGCAAGGGTGGTGCGCGCAGTCAGGTCACGCAGCGTATCGGCCAGCAGCTTGTGACCCATCTGCTCTGCCAAACAGACATGGAAATCCGCAAGCAGAAAGGCGCGCATGGCACTGTCCACGCCTGCAATGGCCTTCTGCTCCTGGGCGATGTGGCGACGCAGCTGGGTGATGACGCGCTGCAGCGGTTTGCCGGCCTCCTGCAATATGCCGGTCTCGATAATGCGCCGGGCGGAGAAAGCGTCCTTGGCTTCCGCGGCCGAGGGCTGGACCACATACCAGCCCTTGCGGGCCTGGACCTGGACAAAGCCACGGGCCTGCAGTTGCATCAGCGCTTCGCGCACCACGGTGCGGCTGACGTCGAAGTTGTTGGCAAGATCCTGCTCCCCCAGCCTTTCACCGGGCGCCAGTTTCTGGGCCAGGATGGCTTCTACGATGCGTTCTGCGATGTGCTGTGGAGAGGCAGGAGTCATTGCTTGGTTTAGTGGCTGGTGTGGGAGGTTGCGGCAGACGGAACCTTATCAGATGCAGCGGTTTCTTCATCGTTCTGCGGCACGGCCCTGCCGTCGAGCACGGCATGGGCACGTTCGCGGTCGATGTCACCCTCCCAGGCCGCGATGGCCACGGTGGCCACGCAGTTGCCGATCAGATTGCCCAGAGCGCGTGCAATGCCCATGAACCAGTCCACCGACAGCACCAGCACCAGGCCGATGGCGGGGATGGCGGGAATCGCATGCAGTGTGGCAGCCAGCACCACGATGGCCGAGCCCGGCACGCCGTGTGCGCCCTTGGAGGTCACCAGCGCGATGGCCAGGATGGTCAGCAGGTCGGACATGCTGATCGGGGTATTGGTGGCCTGGGCGATGAAGACTGCGGCCAGCGTGATGTAGATCGAGAACGCGTCCAGGTTGAACGAGTAGCCGGTGGGAATCACCAGGCCCACGGTGGAGTCGCGTACACCCATGTTGCGCAGCTTGGCCATGATCTGGGGCAGCACGCTGTCGGACGAGGTGGTGGCGAAGACGATGGTCAGTTCCTCACGCAGGTAGCGCAGCAGCTTGATCAGGCTGAAGCCCGACAGGCGCATCACCAAGCCCAGAACCACGAAGACGAAGATCAGGACCGCCACGTAGAACAGTCCGACAAGCATGCCCAGCTGCTTGAGCGAGCCTATGCCGTACTGGCCCACGGTGAAGGCAATGGCGCCCAGCACGCCCAGCGGTGCCAGCTTGATGATGATGCCCATGATCTTGAACAGCACCATGGACAGCGTGTCCACGAGATCGAAGACGGGCTTGCCACGCTCGCCCAGCAGGGTCAGTGCACAGCCGAACAACACGGCGAACAGCAGCACCTGCAGCACATCACCCTTGGCGAAAGCTTCCACCACGGTGCTGGGGATGAGTTTCATCAGAAAGTCCACCGTGCCGCCGCTGGTCAGTTTGTCGGCATTGCTGGCGTAGGCAGCCATGGCCGAAGGGTCGAGCTTGCTGGTGTCCACGTTCATGCCGACGCCAGGCTCGAAGACAAAGGCCAGCACCAGGCCCAGGCCCAGAGCGATAGTGGTCAGCACTTCGAAGTAGATCAGGGCCTTCACGCCCACGCGACCTACGCGCTTGAGGTCGCCCGCGCCGGCGATGCCGTGCACGACCACGCAGAACACCAGTATGGGGATGATCATCTTGATGAGCTTGATGAAGCCATCACCCAGGGGTTTGAGTTTTACGGCCCACTCAGGGGCCAGCAGTCCGGCGAGCACACCCAGTATGAGTGCGATCACCACCTGTCCGAAAAGTGATCTGGCAAAGCGGCGCATAGTCGTCTTTCGCAAGTTGTGAATCTTGTATGCAAGTAGTTTGAAACTTGCATACAAGAATATAGACAAGCAACATGCGCAGCCGCAGAGGGTATTCCTGCGGATTTTGTGACTTATGGGAATGTCAGACCTGACTTTCGTGAGCGCAATCAGGGCGCCTCGCCTTGGTGTGAAACAGGTTCCATCAGTGGTGAGATGCCTCTGTGGGAGGGCTTGCCGCCTACAGTACCGGGCTCAAGGCGCTGAGCAGGTTGCTCCAGATGCGGTTGTGCAGCGGTATCGCCAGAACCTGCTCCAGGGTCACTGCGCGGGACTGGCTGATATAGCTTTGCTGGCGTGCACGTATGGCCAGGGTGGTGGCCTCGTCATGCAACAGCACATTGTTTTCAAAGTTCAGGTCGAAGCTGCGCAGGTCCAGATTGGTGGAGCCGATCAGACTGACTGTGTTGTCCAGGCATAGGGTCTTGGCATGCAGCAGGCCGGGGCGGAATTCATGGATATGCACACCGGCCCTGAGCAGGCGCCAGTAGTGGCTGCGGCTGACGGCGCCAACGATCCACGAGTCATTGCGTGCAGGCAGGATCAGCGTGACTGACACACCTCGTAGCGCGGCCGCGCACAAGGCATCCAGGACAGTGGTATCCGGCACAAAGTAAGGGGTGGAAATCACCACTTCATGGCGGGCGCTGGCCAGCAGGCAGGAAACCAGCTGGGGTGTGGAACGTGCTCTCTCTGTCGGGCCTTCTGCGATGGTTACCGCGCTGAAACCGTGAGGGGATGGCAGGGCCTGCTCTGTGGACGGAGGAGCGATGGTGGTCGACGACTGTGCCCAGTCGCTGGCAAAAGTCAGCTGCATCTGGGCGACTACCGGGCCTTGCATGCGCAGCATGATGTCCACCCAGGGGGCATAGCGTGCTTTGACGTGAAAGGCTTCGTCGGCACAGTTCTGGCTGCCGATATAGGTGATGCGCTTGTCAATCAGCGTGATTTTGCGGTGATTGCGCAGGTCAAGTCGGCTGGTCAGCATGACGGTGAGCGGGCGGTTGATGGGCAAGGCCACGCTCAGATGCACGCCGCCTTGCTGCATTTCCTGCCATAGCGGCGAGCGGATCAGTGCACGCGATCCCAGTCCGTCCACCATGGCCCTGCAGGTCACGCCGCGCCGGGCGGCGCGAATCAGCGCCCGAGCCACATGGGTGCCGGTCTCGTCGTCCAGCCAGATGTAATACAGAACGTTGATCTCGCGTTGCGCGGCGTCCATGTCGGCAACGAGTTGCGCACGTGCATGATCGCCGTCGCGCATCAGTTCTGCCGCCTGTCCAGGCAGGGGCAGAAAGCCGTTGATCGACGAGGCATAGCGAAATGCGGGCAACCACTGGGCGGGGATGCCGGTACCGGCCTCCAGCGCGCAGGAGCTATTGCCGGCGACGTTGCTGCCAAGGGACTGGCAGAACTCGCGCACATTGAGCCGCTTGTGCCCAGGCACCCGGCCCAGTGCCACCTCACCAAAGAAGTAATAAAGGATGCAGCTCACATAAGGCAGCAGCACGATCACCAGCAGCCATGCTAGGCGCACATCGGGGCGCATATCTCTGCGCAGCAGAATGCGCAGGCCAAAGCCCGCAATCAACATCACATGAAGAGTCAGCAACAGCCAGGTCATGATCAATGCTCAACGATGAAGCTTTGAGCATAACCAGCTGCCGCCGCTTCACAGTTTGCAGAGTCTGGAGATTCGACGCCTTGGGGGAGAAACGCCGGTCGTTTGCCCATGGCGTTCGGTTGGAGCATTGCTGAAAAGCACAAAGCCAGCTGTACGCTGGCTTTGTGAATTTGAGTGGAAACCCACCTCAGCGCTTTATGTACAAGCGCCAGCTGCTATCTGAATATGAGTTCTCACTTGGCTTTCAATTCGGCGATATAGGCGTCGCGAGCCTTGACGCCGGTGGGAGTGAAGTCGGTGAACACGCCGTCGATGCCAAGGCGGTAGTAGGCGAGATATTCCTGCACAGGGTCACCCTTGAAGATGCCTGCCAGACGGCCGGCCTCGTTGCGGAAGGTAAAGCTGTGCACCACCAAGCCTGCCTTGTGGGCGTTGGCGATCAGACCCGTGTCCTTCAAGGTATTTACATCCTTGAGTCCTGCACCGTCTTTGTAGGGTACGACGGAGTGAGCGATGACCTGGGGCTTCCAGGGACCGATGCCGTCGGCGTACTGCTTGATCTCGGCCAGGCCGGCAGGCGTTTGCATGACAGCAAAAGTGCGTGCATCGCCAGCCAGCGTCCAGCTGTAGGGGCGACCGCTGATGAAGGTCCATTCGTCGCTGGTGATGTAGCCGACCGAGCCGTCCTTGAAGTTGTAGTCATTGCCGTCGATCAGCTGCACGCCCTTGGACTTCATGCCTAGCTTGCGCAGGTATTTCAGGCTGTCGGGGTCAAAGCTCTGGATGTAGATGGGCGCATCCTTGCTGTTGAGCTTGTTCTTCTCCAGCAGCGCCATTACGGCATCTTCAAACGGATGATCGCCCGTGCCGCAGCTATTGGCGATGGCCTGCTGGTTGTTCCAATAGGGATTCTTGGTCTCTGCATAGACGGAGATGTTGCGGCCTGCAGCCTTGCCTTTGGCCACGGCGATGTCGATCACGTCCTGCGCACTGATCAGCGGCAGCTTGCCATTCCATTCCGTGGGCCGGTCGGCGCGGTTATCCAGTATGGTGCCGCCCAGCAGGGTGCGCAGCTCATGCAGGGTGAAGTCGGAGATGGACCAGTCGTTGGTGTGGTCCTCGCCGTCGACAACCAGGGCCTGGAGCACGGATTTCTGGTTGTTGGGATCGATGCGGTCGCTCAGATACCGGGCAGGTCCGTTGTCCGGTGTCGCGGGGTATTTCACATTGACCCATACCCCCGGTGTGGTGCGCTTGCGTGCGGCCACATAGGAGTTGATCTTGGCAACGTCGGCGATATTGGTGCTGTCGCTCAGCCAGGCGTTGTGGCGGGCCACCAGCTGGCAGTCACGCGTCATGTGCATGTCCAGCTCGATCATGTCGGCACCCGCCTCAATGGCTTTTTCATAGGCCATCTGGGTTTGCTCGGGGTACAGGCCCGAGTAGCCACGGTGGGCGATGACCTGGGGTTGTTTGCCATCCAGGGTCAGGAACTGAGGTTGGGTGTCCGGTTTGGGGCCGTCACCGCCGCCGCAGGCAGTCAACGCCAGGGCGGCAAGCAAGATCAGAGCAGGAGAAGCGTGGCGAGTCTTGAGCATGGATGTCATTAAGGGTAAGCAGGTGTGGATGCTTGCGGGGCTTGATGAAAACTGTGTGACAGCGGCAGAAAACACAGGCTGGAATGTCCAGCCTGTTGCTTCCGAGTCAGGTTTAGAGGCCCAGTTTCTTCGCCACGTAATCCGCGTCCTTGTCGCCGCGACCCGAGAGGTTGACGAGGATGTGCTGATCCTTGCCCAGCGTGGGAGCCATGCGCATGGCCCAGGCCACGGCGTGAGAGCTTTCCAGGGCGGGGATGATGCCCTCCACGCGCGACAGCGTCATGAAGGCGTCCAGGCACTCCTTGTCATCCACGTACTGGTAGTCCACACGGCCAATGTCTTTCAGGTAGCTGTGCTGGGGGCCCACGCCGGGGTAGTCCAGGCCGGAGGCAATGCTGTGCACTGCTGAGGGAGTGCCGTCCTCGTTCTCCAGCACATAGCATTTCATGCCGTGAATCTCGCCGGGCTTGCCCATGGTGATGGTGGCCGCATGGCGCCCGGGCTTGTCCACGCCTTCGCCCGCTGGTTCCACGCCGACCAGATGCACGGATTGGTCCTGCAGGAAGGCCGTGAAGATGCCCATGGCATTGCTGCCTCCGCCCACGCAGGCCGCCACATGGTCGGGCAGCTTGCCATGCTTGGCCTGGAACTGCTCGCGTGCCTCCCGGCCCACGATGGACTGGAAGTCTCGCACCATCATGGGGAAGGGATGGGGGCCGACCACGGAGCCAATCGCATAGATGGTGTTGACGGGGTCCTGTAGGTAGACCTCGAAGGCACTGTCCACGGCCTCCTTGAGCGTGGCCGCGCCGCGCGTGACGGGCACCAGATTGCAGCCCAGAATGCGCATCTTGGTGACGTTGGGGTGCTCCTTCTCGATATCCACCTGGCCCATGTGAATCTCGCAGGGAATGCCCACCAGTGCACAGGCCGTGGCCAGGGCCACACCATGCTGGCCGGCGCCGGTCTCGGCGATCACCTTCTTCTTGCCCATGAACTTGGCCAGCAGTGCTTCGCCCAGGCAGTGGTTGATCTTGTGTGCGCCGGTGTGGTTCAGATCCTCGCGTTTGAGGTGAATCTGCGCGCCGCCCAGCTGGTCGGACAGGCGCTTGGCGTGGAAGATGGGGCTGGGGCGGCCGACATAGTCGGCAAATAATGAGGCCAGTTCGTCCTGGAAGTCCTTGCGCTGCACGATCTCGGCATAGGCCGTGGCGATTTCATCCATGCATTTTTTCAGCTCTGGCGGCACCAGCTGGCCGCCGTAGGGACCGAAAAAGCCGTTGGCATCGGGCATGGACTGGGGGTTCTGGGTCATGCTTGTCTCTCCTGTGTATGCATGGTTTTTGGCAATTCGCATTCATATCACAGGCTGTGCGATTGTCAGATGCAGACAAGCCCCAGCAAGCGCATCAAAACAAGTCGCAACGCATCTGTAGTAAGCGCGGGCAGCTATTGTTTTTGTGAGTGCGTGAAGGCTGCAACACAATAGAGGGATGAAAGCCAGTTCAGCCCGCGATATCGTCTTTGCGCATGCCATGGAAACGGCGGCCCTCCATGAATCACTGCCTACCGCTGAGCGCTGCAGTGCCATTACCGCGCACAGCCTGCATGCCCTGGGCGGGGACAAGGCTGGCAGTCGTACGGCCTATCTGCGGTTTTTGCAGGACCGGGCCAGGCGCATCATCGAGGCGGCGCAGCTGCCCGCGGATATCAAGGCTTTGAGGCAACAGAGCTTTGGCGTGTCGCGCTGGCTATCGCTGGCTGTGCTGGCAGGGGCGCTGGCACTGGGATTTGCGGGGCATGCGATCACCGATCCGCACCGGGTCGACCTGCTTTCGCCATCGCTGATCGGCATCGTGCTGTGGAATGTGCTGGTTTATGCCTGGTTGCTGGTCAGCGGCATACGGGGCCTGGTCAGGCGCCGCCCATCCATGGTGCAGGCTCTGGCTCCGACGCAGAGTGCCACGACCTCAGATGCCACCCACTGGTGGCAGAAGCTGCTGGCCCGCAAAAACGGCGTGGCGCGTGGCACGGGTCTGCGCAAGATGGCTTTGAATTTCGAACAGAACTGGTGGCAGCTGCACAAGCGCTCGCGTCATGCTCAGTGGCTCATGCTCATGCATCTGGGGGCGAGCATGCTGGCGCTGGGCGCGCTGACCTCGCTATGGCTGACGGGCCTGACGAATGCCTACCAGGTGGGGTGGGAAAGCACGTTTCTGTCGCCCGCTGCCGTGCAGGTCTGGCTGAACACGCTGTTTGCGCCCGTTCACGCACTGGTTGGCCTGGCGCCTTGGAGCCTGGAGCAAATTCAGGCCTTGCAAGGCTGGACCTTGGGCGGTACGCCAGAGATGGAGCCCGGCCTGCGCCAGATTCTGGAATGGCCAACGCCAGGGCAACGCTGGGTGCAGCTCTATACGGTGCTGCTGTTCATCATGGTGATTGCGCCACGGTGGGTGCTGGCCCTGTATCAGGGCGTGAAGCTCTGGTGGTTCAACCGGCATGTGGAGCTGCCGCTGCAGCAGCCTTACTTTCAGCAGCTGCAGCGTGACTGGGCCGGTCGGGCGACCGAGCTCAAGGTTCAGCCCTACAGCCTGGACATGACGCCTGAGCGCGAAGCCGCGCTGCGCCGTTATGTGGCCTTGCACTATGGGGCAGGGGCGCAGCTGTCGCTGCAGCCTGTGCTGGCCTATGGCTCGCCTTTGCCCGAGGCCGACAAGGGAAGCGCTCAGCAGGTGCTGCTGTTGAATCTGGCCGCCACGCCGGAGGTGGAGATTCACGGTGCCTTGCTGAAACAAGTCTTTGCATACTGGGGCGCGCAGACGGATGTCTGGCTTTGGGCCGAGGATTTTCGTACACGCAATAGCGGAGCACCGTCGCGCGTGCAGGAACGAGAACATCTGTGGCGCGAATTTGTACGCAATGCGGGGTTGAATGCCAGCCTGGTACCCGAGGCAGGAGTGTGATGATGAGTGACGAGCAAGAACTGCACAGCACAGAGCACAGCATTCAGTGGTGCCTGCTGTCACACACCAATATAGGCAAGACCACGTTGACGCGCACGCTGATGGCCGACGATGTGGGCGAGATTGAAGATGCCGCCCATGTGACCAGTCAGTCCCAACGCTATTTGCTGCAGAAAACACAGCAGGGCGACGAACTGTGGCTATGGGACACACCGGGCTTTGGTGACTCCGTGCGTCTTTATGAGCGCCTGCGTCAGCAGGGCAATCCGCTGGGCTGGTTTCTCAGCAACGTCTGGGATCGTTGGCGCGACAAGCCTTTCTACCTGAGTCAGCGCGCCTTGCTGGCTGCGCGCGATCATGCCGATGTGATGCTCTACCTCGTCAATGCCGCAGAGGACCCGGCGGACGCCGGTTACTGGAGTGCCGAAATGAACATACTGGCCTGGCTTGAAAAGCCGGTCATCGTGTTGCTCAACCAGATCGGCGGCGACACCACGCAGGAGCAGGCGGCGCAAGATCTGCAGCGCTGGAAACAGGCGACACAGGGTTTTCGGAATGTGGTGCGCGACGTGCTGGTGCTCGATGCTTTCACACGCAGTTGGTGGCATGAGCGCAGGATGATGCAAAGCATTGCCCCCTTGTTGCCCGCTGCAAAGCAAGAGGCTTACCAGCGTCTGTTGCTGCAGCGCGAGCAGCAGCAACAGCAGCGCGAGCAAGCCAGCCTGCAGGTCATGGCGGATCAATTGCAGGCGGCAGCGGGCTTGCACGAGAGCTTGGACCCGGAGCAGGGAAAGCTGCTGGCCAGGGCCTGGCAGGGGCTGAGTCAGCTCACCAGCAAGCTGAGCAAGTCCTCGGCGGCAGACGACAGGCTGAGCACCCAGGCCAGGGCTGCGGTGGAACGTTTGATGATGGATCTGCGTCAGTCGGATGTGCAGGCAACACAGCGCTTGCTGGAGATTCACCAGCTCGATGGTCAGGCCGCCAGCCAGATTCAGGAGCAGCTGCGCAGCCAGTTGAAGATCAGCAAGCCTGTGGATGCGCAGGCCGCCAGCCTGTGGGGCGCGGTGACTGCGGGCGCGGCCACCGGTCTGGGTGCGGATCTGGTGGCCGGAGGCTTGACCCTGGGGACGGGAGCCCTGGTCGGGGCACTGGTGGGGGCGCTGACCTTTGGCGGTGCAGCCTGGGGTGCCAACAAGATGTTCGATCAGGAGCAGCAGAGCTTTCAGCTATCGCAGGACTACCTGACAGGTCTGGCCAGCCAGGTGTTGCTCAAATACCTGCTGATCTCCCACTTCGGGCGTGGGCGTGGCCGCTACACCAGCCCTGCGGCCCCCAAGCAATGGAGCGGCGTGGTTCAGGCCGTGGTGCAGTCACAGGCTGGCCAATGGGCGGGCATCTGGGAGTCATTGCGCAGCGAGGTCCGGGAAGGCAACTCGGTCAATATGCACCAGCGTATGCAGCAGCAACTGGAGCAGGACTTGCAGCAGGTGATGACCCGTCTATATCCCGATTTGCAGGTGGCACTCAACAACGTGGAAAGCGCACGGTAAAAAGTGCCCCGCCGCGCTCGGACACACCGGTGCTGACGGTACCTCCTTGTGAGGTCACCAAGGCTTTGACAATGGACAGCCCAAGCCCCGACCCTTCCCTGCGACGCTTGCCGGGGGCCTGAGCGAAGCGCTGGAAGGGGTGAGCCTGCAGGTCGCCCGCCAATCCGGGGCCCGCATCGCCGATCTCCAGCGTGACCCAAGGCTGTCCTTGAGAATCGGCGATGGTCTGTACCGTGATGCCCAGCCAGCGGCCGCTGCTGGCATGGCGCAGCACGTTGCTGATGAGGTTGGTGATGATCTGACGAAGCCGGTCCGTATCCGCGCGGATATCGGTGCTGCCGTCGCCATCCTGCATGGGAAGGTCCATGGACAGGGCCATGGCGCTTTGCTGCAGCTGCGGCCGCAGCTCGTCCACCACTTCTCCCACCAGGGTGGCAAGATCAAGCCGCTCCCGACGCAGGGACAGCTGCCCCGCGTCGGCCATGGACAGCGTATGCAAGTCGCCGACCAGCCGTCCCAGGTGTTCGACCTGAGCCAGCAGTGTCTTCATCTCTGCCTGGTCGCTGCCTATGACGCCATCACAAATGGCATGCAGCCGCGCCTGCAACACGGTCAATGGGGTGCGCAGCTCGTGCGAGATGGAGGCTGCAGTCGCCAGGCGCTCGGCCTCCAGATTTTCCAGAGAGTCGACCATGCCGTTGAAGGCATCGATCATCTCGGCCATCTCTCCGTGGGCTGTGCCCTTGACGGCTCTGGCAGCCAGGTCGCCCTGCTCGACGCGTGCAGCGACCTCCACCATGGAGGCCAGCGGGCTGGTGATGCGCCGTGAGATCCAGAAGCCCACGGCCATGCCAAAGGGCAGGCTGACGGCAAGACCTATGACCAGCGACCATTTCTCGCCAAACAGTCGGTCGCCTTCCCAGTACTCCGAATAGATTTGCAGGGCGCGGGGGCTGTCCTCTAGATCCTGAGATTTCAAGGACTCCAGCTCGGTTCTGACGGGGCTGGGCAGATGACGGTAGAAATCCCGGTACTGGAGTTCGGAAAACACCAGCACGCCAGCTGCCAGTGCGGCAATGGCAAGCAGTACGGCGGCCGTGATCCACAGGCCGAAGCGGACCCAGATGCGGTTCAGTCCCAGGGCCATAAGCGGTAACCGATGCCACGCACGGTTTCGATCAGGCCCTCTTGTCCAGCGAGCTGGAGTTTGCGCCTGAGCTTGGAGAGGTGAGAGTCAATGACCCGCTCCAGAGCATCACTTTCCGGCAGGCAGTTCTCGATCAGATAGGCACGGGAAAAGCAGCGCCGGGGCTGGGCCGCAAGGCAGGCCAGCAGGCGAAACTCGGTCAAAGTGAGCGCCAGCGGCGTGGCATGGCCCGCGCTGTCATAGACGGCTGCGCTATGGGCCTCCACGTCGATTTCGATGGGGCCTACCCGAATCGGCGCTGCAATCGCTGCGGGCTTGGCCTGGGTGCGACGCAGTACAGCCCGCACTCTGGCAACCACCTCAGGGGGGTTGAACGGTTTGACCACGTAGTCGTCAGCGCCCATGCGCAAGGCCAGCAGCTTGTCCACATCGTCGGCCAGAGCCGTTACCATGATGACGGGCACTTCGCTGTCATTGCGGATCATGCGCAGAACGTCCACGCCATCGACTTTGGGCAGGTGAATGTCGAGCAGCACCAGATCGGGGCGCAGCTGACGAAAGCTCTGCAGAGCCTCTTCTCCGTCCTGCGCCATGCGGATGCGCAGCCCATCCCGCTCCAGATAGGCGCTGAGTATGCTGGCAATGGCGGGCTCATCCTCAACGACAAGCACCAAGGGTGTGGAGGCAGGTTGAGCAAATGTATTCATGGTTTTTGGCGCAGCAAAGTCATGCATTCGCGAGATCTCTGAAGCTTGTTAACTACACATTATGAGCTTTGCCATTGCAATCAAAGACTGCGGGCGGCTCTCCATAATTCCTACATAAATCTTGCAATCTTGCGAAAGCTTCCCGCCGTCCAATAGCGGAAGGTGGAAAGTTGTTTGTGCTTTCTGTGTGCTCTCCCAGGTGAAAACCGATAGTTCGCTAGCTGTCCTGTGATTCCTTTTTCCCGCGTCCCACGTACCCGCATGGCTTGCCTGTGCCTTTGCGCGATGTCATTGCTGGCAGGGTGTGCTGCGCCTGTCGAAGTGAAGCTGAACAAGGAAACTCCAGATCTATGGAGACAGCAGGCACTTACTTCAAAGGTGGGGAGCACTGATTTGGCGCAGTGGTGGAGAGCATGGAATGACCCGAAGCTCAACGCCTTGGTCGATGAGGCTTTGGCGCAAAACCTGGATGTGGCCCAGGCTGTATTGCGGCTGAGACAGCAGCGCTTGCTGGCTGGAACGAGCAATGCCCCTTTCATGCCTGTCGTCAGTGCGGGAGGCAGAACCCTGCAGGATATTGCAGCGGTTGATTCCTATTTCCATGCCAGCATCGATGTGAGCTGGGATCTGGGCCTTTTTGGCGACTCGCAGGCAGCGCGTCGTTCGGCGGATGCGGGCTTGCTGGATGCGCAAGCCCAGCTGCACGCCGTGCGGGTGGCCCTGGTGGCCGATGTGGTGCATCGCTATCTGGATATCCGGCAGGCGCAAGTGCAGCATGGTCTGGCACTGCGTCAGCAGCAGCAGGCGCAGAGGCAGTTGGAGCTGCTGCAGGTCAGGCAAGCGCAAAGGCTGGCAGATACTCAGACACTGGAGCAGCAGCTGCTGCAGCTGCGTAGCGTGCAGGCACAGTTAACCACGCTGGATGAAGCCCAGGCACGAGCGGCCCATGCATTGGCGGCCTTGTTGGGGCGGGATCGTCCCGAGCCGCAATGGCTGCAAGCCGATGCGGCGGCGGCCATGCCTCAGTTGCAAGCGATTGCGGTGTTGCCAGCCGATCTGCTGCGCAGGCGCCCCGATATTCAAAGCGCCGAGGCTGCGGTGGAGCAGGCAGCAGCAGAGGTCGGTGTATCACGTGCGGCGCTATACCCTCGTCTGACGCTGACGGGTTCGCTGCTGTTTGCCTACAACCTCACTCGCAATCATCGAACGACCGCGGACTACATACCCATGGTCGGACCGCAGATCGATATTCCGCTGTTTGACTGGGGCCGTCGCCGTGCAGTGGCCGATGGCAAGGAGCTGGCGCTGCAAGCCAGCATCAAGGCCTACCGCCAGGCGGTTCTCAACGGCATTGCCGAAGCCGAAGGCGCACTGGCGGCAATTGCAGCCCAGCAGCAACGTCAACAGGTATTGCTGTCTGCACAGCAGATTCATGCTGCGCGCGACAAGGCGCAGGCCGTGCGCCAGAAGCTTGGCCTTTCCAGCGAGCTGACCGGCCTGGACAACACGCGCGCCAGCCTGCAGGCACAAAGTGAGCTGGCAACGGCCAAGGCTGCAGAAGCCCTGGCCTATGTGGCGCTCTACAAAGCGGTGGGAGCTGCCCCGTTGGATGAGGCGGTTGTGGAGCACAAGGCTGAGGTGCAGCCATGATTGCACTGGCTCGCAAAACACTGATCCATGAGTGGCGGCGCTTTGTCCCCTCGGTGTTTGCCGTGGGGTTCTCCGGTGTGCTGCTGGCCATGCAGGCGGCACTGGTGCTGGGGATTTTTGGCTCTGCTGCGATCTATGTGACAGCGTCCTCGGCAGATCTCTGGGTGGGCTATCCAGGCACGCAGAGCGTCAACTTCGGCCGCAATATCGGCAGTGATGTGGAGATGCGTTTGCGCATGGATCCCGATGTGGCGAACGTGGAGCCTTATGTCTGGCTTGATGGTGACTGGCGCTCGGGTTCTGTGGCACAGGGTGCTGCAGGAGGCGGTGTATCCGTCTATCTCTCCGGCGTCAGCACGGCCGAAGGCTCCATGATGTTCACCAAGGTGCTTACCTCCTGGCAGCGTCAGTTGCTGCGCGAGCCCGGAGCGGTGATTGTGGACCGTGCCGATCTGGGAACCCTGGGTGCCCAAGAGGGCAACACAGCCTGGATCAACAGCCATGCGGTCAAGGTTGTGGCTGCTGTGGATGGCCTGCGTGGATTGGGCGGCGTCAACGTTCTGGCTTCGCTAGCCACTGCACGCGAGATCGCCGAGACCCGTGCAGAACATGGCAGCACCTATTTTGTGGCGCGACTGAAGCAAGGCGCCAAGCTGAGCGCAGCCCAGGAGCGGTTGAGCCGGGCAGGCAGCAGCTTCGGGTCTTATGAGGTCTGGACGGCCGAGGCCTTTGCGCGCCGCTCGCAGCGCTACTGGATGTTGGACACGGGGGCAGGTGCAGGCGTGCTCTTCATGGCCATCATTGTTTGCCTCGTGGGGGCGATCGTGACCAGCCAGTCGTTGAAGGCCGTGGTCGCCGGCTCTGCCCGCGAGTATGCGGTGCTCAATGCCCTGGGGGTCAGCCGCGCATCGCTGGGCCGGGTGGTGGTGGAGCAGGCTTGCTGGATTGGTGGCCTGGGATTTGTTCTGGCCGCTTTGACCAGTGCGGTGCTGTTGAGCATTGCATCGAGCTACCGCGTGCCCGTGGCCATCAATTTGCCGGCGGTACTGGCTTGTGGAATTTTGATTGCAGTGCTGTCGCTGCTGTCTGGTCTGGGCGCCATGCGCAGTCTTCTGCGCGCCGATCCTGCCACCTTGCTGCGCTAAGGCCTGGAACATGCAAGACCAGATCGTGGAACGTACCCCCAAAGCCGTGGCTGCAAAAGATGCAGCCCCCAGCCTGGAAGCCATTCGCCTAGAGAAGTCCTTTGTATCGGGCATCGTCCAGGTGCATGTGCTGCAAGGGCTGTCCGTAAGCCTTTATGCCGGTGAGCTGAGTCTGATATCCGGCCCCTCGGGCTGTGGCAAAAGTACGCTGCTGTCGCTGATGTCCGGCCTGCAGAAACCCGATGGCGGCCGTGCGCTGGCGCTGGGGCAGGATCTGGCCAAGCTCGGCACAGGAGCGCTGGAGAAATTTCGCCTGCGCCATACCGGCTTTGTCTTTCAGGGCTTCAATCTATTCCCTGCTTTGACGGCGCTGGAGCAGGTGCAGCTGCCGCTGGGCTATATGGGCCTTAAGAACGCCGAGACATTGCGCCGGGCCAAAGAGGCGCTGGATGAGGTGGGGCTTTCCCATCGTAGCCACATGCGCCCGGCGCAACTTTCGGGCGGTGAAAAGCAGCGTGTGGCCATTGCTCGTGCCATGGCCAAGCAGCCTCAGCTGCTGTTTGCCGATGAACCCACCAGCGCATTGGACGCCGAGAGCGGTCAGCGCGTCATCGATTTGCTGCACAGAGCTGCGCGTACCCATGGCACCACGGTGCTGTGCGTCAGCCACGACCCGCGACTGGTGCGTCACGCCGATCGCGTACTGGGCATGGAAGACGGCGCCATCCGTAGCGACTGGCGCCAGAACAGCCCCATCAAGGAATAATTCATGAAACGTAGCCCAACGAGTTTCAGCATCATGCAGGGGATGCCATTGCTGGCAGCGGCCCTGCTGGCGCTGGCTGGGTGCTCTCCTTCTTCGGACTCTGCATCTGTGGTGACCTCGGCGGCAGCACAGGCCAAGCCACAGAGTCAGGTTGCCGTGGCCCGAGGCAAGATCGATGTGGAAGGTGGTTTGCTTGATCTTTCATCGGCGGCTCCAGGCCTGGTGCAGCAATTGCTGATCAAGGAAGGTCAGACGGTGCAAAAGGGCCAGCTTGTGTTGCGCATTGCCGATGATGCTGCGCGTGCGGATCTGGCCGTTGCAGAGTCTGAGCTGCAACTGGCCCAGACCAAGCTCAAAACCCGGCAGGAGCGGCTGCCGGTGCTCAAGACCGCGCTGACACGCTGGCAGTCTGCGGCAAAGCAAGGTGCAGCCGATTTGCAGAATGTGGATGAAGCCATGCAGGCGCTGCGTGATGCACAGGCCGAGGTCGATATCGCAGGCGCAGAGGCCACGGTGGCAAAGCGCAAGGTGGAGCAGCTGCGAGCATTGCAGCAGCGCCATGAGCTGCGTGCACCCGAGGCAGGCACGGTGGTGCGCCTGGAAACGCAGGTGGGAAGCATGTTGCAAAGCGGAAGCCATGTGGCTGTTCTGCTGCCACAGCGCCCGCTGATCGTGCGCGCTGAGGTCAACGAGAGCTTTGTTTCTGCCATCCGTGAAGGCATGAAAGCCCAGGTGGTCGTGGATGGCGATGCCGCTCCAGCGAGGCAGGACCTGCCGTCAGCGACGGTGCTGCGCATCAGCCCGGTATACGGCACGGCGCGCCTGCAGGACGACACACAGCGCGGCCCCGTGCGTATCGTCGAAACCGTGCTGGCTTTCGACCAGCCTCCAGTCAATGCCAAGGTGGGCCAGAACGTGAGGGTCAGCTTCCATGAATAAGCGTATTCCAATTTTTCAGTCCTCCTCCTCTCAATCCTCGACAGGCTGGATGGTTCAAAGCGACTTCGACGGCACCATCAGCCTGCTGGATGTGACCGATACCTTGCTCAACCGTTTCGGCAAGCCCGGCTGGCAGGAGCTGGAAGACGCCTGGGAGCGTGGCGAGATCGGTTCGCGCGAGTGCATGAAGGGCCAGGTAGCCTTGCTGGACATGAGCGAGCCTGAGCTGCAGAACCATCTGGACACTATCGAAATCGATCCGCACTTCGCGGGCTTTGCGGCTGAAGCCAAGGCACTTGGCATCAAGGTGCAGGTGGTCAGCGACGGTATCGACTATGCGATTCGCCATGTGTTGGCGCGCCACGGTCTGGCGGACCTGGAAGTCATCGCCAATCGTCTGGTGCAGACAGGCGAGCGCAGCTGGCGCCTGGAGTCACCGTGGGCCAGTGCACGCTGTGCACGCGCCAGCGGCAACTGCAAATGCGAGCGGCTGGCCGAGCAGCAGGCGGTGCATGGCCGTGTGCTCTATATCGGCGACAGCACTTCGGACTTCTGTGTCTCCGGCAAGGCCGATTTCGTCCTGGCCAAATACAAGCTGATCGGTTATTGCGAGAGCCGGGGCATTGCACATGCCCGCTTCGAGCATTTCGGACAGGCCACGCAATTGCTGGAGCAGGTCATTTTGGGTATGGAGCTGGTTGCATGAATGTCGCTGACGGGTATGCGCTGATGCAGCAGCAAAGCTTGCAGCAGCTGTGCCTCACTCCTCATGAATTCGTCATGCCCGGAAAGGGCAGGAATGCGCGCACAGGCGTGCTGCTGATTCATGGCTTGACCGGAACGCCGGCCGAGATGCGTCTGTTGGGCAAGGGCTTGAACAAGCAAGGCTTTACGGTCTACGGCGTACAGCTGGCGGGTCACTGCGGCAGCATGGAAGACTTGGTCGCCGCGCGCTGGACAGACTGGCTGGCCAGTGTGGAATCGGGTCTGCAGCGCTTTACCGAGCATGTGGACCATGTGGTGGTTGGTGGTCTGTCCATGGGCGCGCTGCTGTCGCTGGCCGTGGCCGAGCGCCACCCCGACAAGGTGGCGGGAGTCTGCGCTCTGTCCACGACCTTCCGCTATGACGGCTGGAGCATTCCCGCCTATACCAAGCTGGCATTTTTGCTGCCATTGTTCCGTCTGCTGGGCATTGGCCGCAACAGCGTCTTCATGGAGGCACCGCCTTACGGCATCAAGGACGAAGCCTTGCGTGCGCGGGTGGTGGAGCAGATGAACAGCGGCGACAGTTCGGCCGCAGGCTTGCCCGGTAACCCCTGGTGGAGCGTCATCGAGCTGCGAGCCTTGTCCGCCAATGTGCAGGCCCATTTGCAGAAGCTGGGCTCCCCTTGTCTGGTCATTCACGCCAAGGAAGACGATATTTCCTCGGTCAGCAATGCATACGACATTCAACGCGGGGCGGTGAATGCCAATGTCGAACTGGTGCTGTTGGACAACTGCTACCACATGGTCACGATAGACCGTGAGCGTCGCACCGTGATTGCGAAGATGAACGACTTCATTGCGCGTATTGCCAGCTCCGCTGCGCCCGTCAAGGCTTTGTCAGAGGTTTGAATGGGCAGTGATCTCTCGCCTCTGGTTGTGACTCTGTGGGTGCTCAATGTGTTGGTGGACAGTGGCGGTCAACTGGCTTTCAAGGCCGCGGCCAGCGAACCGGGAGACCTGGATGGCATGGAGCGCTGGCGCTTCATGCTGGCCAGACCCTGGCTCTGGGTGGGCATCGCCTGTTATGTGGCCGAGTTTCTGGTCTGGCTGGCATTTCTGTCGCTGGTGCCGTTGTCGGACGGTGTGCTGCTGGGCTCCATCAACATCGTGGCCATCATGATTCTGGGCCGTGTGCTGTTCAGAGAAAAACTGGCACCCATGCGTGTCATTGGCATTGTGCTGGTGTCCATCGGTGTGGCCATTGTTGGATTGACCTCCTGAGGCGCTTCGCGCCTTCCCCCAAGGGGGACGACAGCTTCGCTGCGGGGCGGCCCTTGCTCGCTGTCCCTGGCCCGGAACAGGCTCGTTTTAAGCGTCGCGGTCAAACTCGACGCCATGGATAACAAAGATGAAGCGTTTTTACATCATCGGCTTTCTGGTGCTCATGGCTTTTGACACGCTGGCGCAGCTCAGCTTCAAACAGGCCGGAGATTCCGCGCTGCCGCTGGAGTTCTCGACTGGCTGGCTGTTGCGCGTGTTTGGCCAGCCCTGGATCTATGGGGCGTTCGTTGGCTATATCGGTGCTTTTTTCACCTGGATGAGCCTGCTCAAACATGCCCCCATTGGCCCGGCGTTTGCTGCTTCGCATCTGGAGATCATCTCGGTGCTGGCCATCTCGTACTGGCTGTTCAACGAGCCCATCGGCTGGCCGCAGGTCATCGGCTGCCTGTTCATCGTGGCCGGCATCATGTGCCTGGCCGTGAGCGAGACCCAAGAGGTCGAAAAGGCGCACTGAGATGCGCTCCATCACCGTACCGCCAACAGCTGGGCTGCCGCTGCAACTGGGCGATCTTTGGCCGTTTGGCGCGGGTAACTTTGCACAGCAACTGGCGACCTGGCTGGGCATTGAGGCGGTGCAACTTGAATGCTCGGGAACCTCGGCACTGATGGTGGCCCTGCGCAGCCTCAAATCTCTCAAACCGGGGCGTAGCGAAATCATCGCACCTGCCTATACCTGCCCGCTGGTGGCGCTTGCCATTGCGCAGTGCGGGCTGCAACTGCGCTTGTGCGATCTGCGCGCTGATGCGTTGGATATGGATCCTGCCTGTTTGCAGCGGCTGTGCTGCGAGCAGACGCTTGCCGTTCTTCCCACGCATCTGTGCGGGCGTGTGGCGGATGTGGACATGGCCTTGCACTGCGCGCGTGCCGTGGGCGCCTATGTGATTGAGGATGCTGCCCAGGCACTGGGTGCGCGCAACGATGGTGAATCTCTGGGCCTCAAGGGTGACCTGGGTTTTTTCAGCCTTGCAGTCGGCAAGGGGTTGAGCACTTTTGAAGGCGGTGTGCTGATAGCGCGCGAGCCTGCCATGCGTGCTGCGTTGAGTGCAACTGGAGAAGGTGTCCGGTTCAGTCCGTGGTGGGAGCTGCGCCGCAGCGTGGAACTGCTGGGCTATGCCATGCTTTACCAACCATCCGGCTTGCACATGGCTTATGGTAAGCCGCTTGAACAAGCGTTGTCACGCGGCGATTGGGTAGAAGCTGCAGGCGATGATTTTGACGACGGTATTCCCCAGCACCGTCTGGGATGCTGGCGTCAGCGTGTGGGAGCCAAGGCGCTACCGCGGTTGGCTGCGTTTCAGCAGCAGACCGATGAGCAGGCCAGAGCGCGCGTGGCGCAACTGCAGGCCTGTGGGCTGGAGGTCGTGCAGGACATCGCACCTCATGCGCAGGGTGTGTGGCCAGTGATCTTGCTGCGCATGCCCAGTCAACAAGCCAGAGATACCGTGCTGCGCGCACATTGGGCCGATGGCAGCGGGCTGTCGCTGCCCTTTGTCCATGTACTGCCTGACTATGGACGCTATGACCATGTGCTGGCGTCCGCGCGCCATGACGATGTGAGCCAGGCACGGGATTGGGCGCAGCGTCTGCTGGCCATCAGCAACAGCCCTTGGCTGGATGATGCGCGGTTTGTGAAGTTGTTGTCAGTTCTTGAGGGGGCATTGCAGCAAGGGTGACACCAGTACCTGTGAGCAGCAATTTGTCCGCAATAACGATATAGGAATCCATTCGTTCCGTTTTGAAGACGCTGTTTCTACACTGAATTGGTACCGGGCTGAAGCGCTGCATGGCGTGGAGGCAGAGAGCCAAAGGAGTCGTGGAATGGGTGCGAAAACATCAACAGAACAGAGGGCCGCAGGCATATCAACCGCCGTGCAGCACGATGTGGATGTGCTGGTCATTGGTGGCGGCCCTGCGGGAGCATGGGCTGCCATCGGTGCAGCCGGGCATGGTGCCAGTGTGGTGCTGGTGGACAAAGGGTATTGCGGCACATCGGGTGCCACTGCGCCTTCGGGCTGCGGCATCTGGCATGTTGAGAACAAGGGAGATCTGCGCGAGAAAGCCAAGGCCACCCGCTATGCCATGGGCGGCATGCTGGCAGAGCAAGCCTGGATGGACCGCGTGCTGGAGCAGACCTGGAGCAATATCGAGCTGCTGACCGAATGGGGCTATCCCTTTCCGGTGGATGCAGAAGGTGCGCTGCGCCGCAATTCACTGCAAGGCCCGGAGTACATGCGCCTCATGCGCAAGCAGGCCAAGGCCGCAGGTGTGCGCATTCTCGACCACAGCCCGGCGCTGGAGCTGTTGGTCGATGATGATGGGGCTGTCTGTGGTGCCAGCGGTGTGCGCCGCCAGGCGCAGGACAGTTGGCAGGTACGTGCAGGTGCCACGGTGATCGCCACGGGTGGTTGTGCGTTTCTGAGTCGAGCCCTGGGCTGCAATGTGCTCACCGGCGATGGCTATCTGATGGCCGCAGAAGCAGGGGCTAGGCTGTCGGGTATGGAGTTCTCCAATGCCTATGGGCTGGCGCCTGCTTTTTCTTCGGTCACCAAATCGCTGTTCTACAACTGGGCCAGTTTCTACTACGCCGATGGCCGTCCTATCGAAGGCGCAGGTTCCTCGCGTGGACGCAGCGTGATTGCCCAGACCCTGCAGACTCAGCCCGTGTTTGCGCGTCTGGACAAGGCCGATGCGCGCATTCAGGCCTGGATGCGCACGGCACAGCCCAATTTTTTTGTCTCGTTCGACCGCCAGGGCATTGATCCGTTTCATGAGCTATTTCCCGTCAGTCTGAGATTGGAAGGCACGGTACGCGGCACAGGCGGACTGGATATCGTGTCCGAAGACTGTGCAACTTCTGTACCAGGCCTGTATGCAGCAGGCGATGCCGCCACGCGTGAGTTGATCTGTGGGGGCTTTACCGGCGGCGGTAGCCATAACGCAGCCTGGGCTGTGTCATCGGGCTTCTGGGCCGGAGTCGGGGCTGCTGATTTCGCCTCGCATAACCAGTTGGGTCGCAGACCGTTGTACCGGGCGGGTCAGGCTGGCTTGCAGGAGCAGGGGTCAGCATCGCTCGACAGCCGGCAGCTGATTGCAAGCGTGCAGGCCGAGGTCTTCCCCTATCAGCGCAACTGGAGCCGTCAGTCAGACGAGCTGCAACAGTCCCTGCTGAACCTCGACGGCCTATGGCAGCAACTGCGTGCAGGCTCTGTGGCGGGCGATACGACGGAGCGGCTGCGCCTGCGAGAAGCCGCAGCGATGCTGGCCACATCACGCTGGATGTACCGCAGTGCCTTGCAGCGCACGGAGACCCGTGGCATGCACAGACGCCGCGACCATCAGCAGCAGGACCCGGCGCAAAGACATCGTTTGATTGCTGGCGGACTCGATGAAGTCTGGGTAAGCCGTCTACCTGTCAATGACTCTCGGCCAAGGGAGGTGTTCGCATGATTGAAATCGTCAGTGTCCAGCGATGCACGGGCTGCAATATCTGCGTTCATGCCTGCCCTACCAATGTCTTCGAGATCGTGGCCGGAAAGCCGCCACGCATTGCGCGTCAGGACGATTGCCAGACCTGCTTTATGTGCGAGCTGTATTGCCCGGAGGACGCCCTCTATGTTGCCCCAGTGGCCGATGCACCTGCACGGACTGACGAGGCGGAGCCTGCGATGCAAGCTCTGATGGGTAGCTATCGAGCTTCCATAGGCTGGGGCAAAGGACGCGAGTCCACCGCCAGTCTGGACGCCAGCTTCGAGCTGTTGGCACGTGCGCACTGAAAGACTTTTTTCCTATGTCAGAGCTTCAGCATTCTTTATTGCAGACCGCAGCTGTGCCTTCTCTTCGGCGCCGCCAGTGGCTGCTGGCCGCATTGGCTTCGGCTGCGCCGGGTTGGACTATGGCGCAGACCGTGGCTGCCACGCAAAGCCTGCGCCTAGGCTATATCGGCCCTGGCAGGAAGCCGGCCTATGCCACAGGCTGGGCGCTGCAGCAGGGCATTCTGCAACGTGAGCTGGAGCCGCAAGGCATCACACAGGTGGTGACGCGTGTGTTTCCCAACGGACCCGATCTCAACGAGGCGCTGATATCGGGTCATCTGGACATGGGCATCTATGGCGATACACCCGCCATCGTTGCCCACGCGCAGGGCTTTCAGGGGCGCTTGCTGGGCTTTGATAGTGTGGGTATGAATGCCTGGCTGCTGACGCCGCGCAAGGGTGTCAAAAGCCTGCAGGAGCTCCAGGGCAAGGTGGTGGGTGTGGCACTTGGCTCCTACATGCATCGCTTTGTGCTGGGCCTGCTCAAGCTGCAAGGCCTGTCTGGCAAGGTCAAGGTCGTGCACATGTTGCCGCGTGATGGTGGCCCTGCGTTGGAGCGCGGGGATGTGGCGGCATTTGCGGCACCCAATAACCTTGGCCCCTTGCTGATCAGTCAGGGCTTTCCGGTATTGGCCGAAGCACTTCAGACACCGCAACTGCTGGGCACATCGGTAATCGTGGCGGCGCCCAGGCTGCTGGAGCGATTGCCGCAACTGCCGGCCGCCTGGGTGCGGGCTCGCAATGCTGCGCTCAAGGAAATACGCGCCGATAGCGAGACCTACTATGCGTTCCATGCCGAGGCCAGCGGCTTTCCATTGCAGGCCGTCAAGGCCGCCATACCTTTGTCCAACCTGCCTGATCAAAGCTATCCGCAGCAGGGCATGGATCTGATTGCACAGGCCAAGCGCTTTCTGCTCGAGGAGAGGCTGATACGCAAGGATTTTTCTGTCGAGCAGTGGAAGATCACGGGTCTAGTCTGAGGTCGGACTTCAAACCACGGACATGCTTTTCTCCGGTGCGGCAGGGGTATCAGCTGTGGTGTTACTAGAGCTGATCTCCCGTGCACGCAGCTGTGCCTCACGTTCAGCCACATAGTTGCGTGTCAGCGGTACCGCTTCCTGTCTGCGTGTCAGCTGGACCTGGAAGATGGCGATGTCCTGGTAGCGGAAGGCTGCCTCGGACATGGACAGATAGAACTCCCACATGCGGCAGAAGCGCTCGTCATACAGCGCTGCCGCTTCGGCGCGGCGGGCCATGAAGCGCTCGCGCCACAGGCGCAGGGTCTGTGCATAGTGCAGACGCAGCACTTCGATATCGCAGATCACCAGGCCTGAGCGCTCGATGGCCGGCGTGAACTCCGACATCGATGGAATATGGCCGCCGGGAAAGATATAGCGCTCTATCCACGGGTTGTTGAAGTCTGGCACATCGCTGTTGCCGATGAAGTGCAGCAGCATCACGCCATCGTCGCTGAGCAGCTCATGGCATTTGCGAAAAAAGGCATCATGAAACCTTGTGCCCACATGCTCGAACATGCCGATCGAGACAATGCGGTCAAACGGCCCCTGGGTATCACGGTAGTCCTCCAGCCGGTATTCAAGCTGCCCGGATTGCGGTGACTGGCTGGCCTTGAGCTGGGCCCCGGTCAACTGCTCGGTGGACAGGGTGATGCCGGTGACATGCCCCGCACCGGCCACTTCGGCCAGATAGCGAGACAGCCCACCCCAGCCACAGCCGATGTCGAGCACGCGCTGGCCCGGCTCTACCAGCAGCTTGGCCGCGATATGACGCTTCTTGGCGAGTTGCGCGGTTTCCAGGTCTTCATTGCCCTGTTCGAAATAGGCGCAGGAATACTGGCGTTCGCTGTCAAGAAACAGCTGGTACAGCCTGTCGTCCAGATCGTAGTGATGCGCGACATTGGCGCGTGATTTATTGCGCAGATTGTTCTGTAGCAAGGGCCGCAGCTTCATGCGCCAGGCATCCAGCATCTGCACGGTGGCGCTGACGGGCACATGCTTGGCGCCGCGCAGTACCAGCTCCAGCACGTCGTAGACCGTGCCTTGCTCGACCAGCAGGCGCTGCTGCATGAACATCTCGCCAAAGTTCAGGTCGGGGTCGCGCAGCAGCGCGAAGATGGCGCGCCTGTCTGTGAACCGGATGCGGGCCTGGGGCTGGCCACCGTCACCAAAGGTCAGCGTGGCACCTGAAGGCGTGACGACTTGCAGCTGACCAGTCCTTACCAGTGGATCGAATGCGTGTTGCAGCAATTTTTCGGTCAACCGGTCCAGCATGTCAGCTCCTTGGAAGATGTTTGCGCGAGGCGTTGAAAGTGATGTCTATCCCATGTGGCTGGCGGCAATGTGCGCTACCAGCCTTTGATTCAATCCATGTTGTCCGGCCTGCCACGCCGCCAGCGTGGCGGCATCAATTTGCGTGTCCTGTCCGTCTCCGGCACTCATCAGACGTTTCCACCAGGTGGCATAGTGCCATGAGGACACATCACCCGTGATGTCACTGCCTGTGATCTGTCCGTGCAGCGCATCAATCAACTGGATGGCCTGCTGTTCCAGCATCCGGCCCTGGTCCCAGTTGGTGCGCACAACCTCGGCGGCGAAAACATCCTTGTCTATGCTCAGATAGGTGTCCTGTGGCCAGTCATGCAGATGGCTGGACAGCGCTTTCACCAGTTCAGAGATATTGGCAAAGCTGCGCAATGCCTTGCCTGCGCCCACGCGCCTGGCCCAAGCCGTGTCCACACCGCAGCTCCAGTAGGTCAGTTTGCCCGCGCGCAGCGGTGTCAGATAGTTTTCCCAGGCATGGCCCGCACCAATATCCTGCGAGGTGATACCCGCCACATGGACTTGCGAAACCGCGGGGTGCATGGCCACGCGTCGCACCCAGGAGCCGCAGTGAACGCCCCAGGGAAAGCGCATATTGTCTGGATGGTTGTCCAGCACCACCACGCGCAGTGGATGCCTGGAGCTAAAGCCTTGCTGGGTAATACAGCGCTCAATCAGCGGCCAGCTCAGGTGATGGAAATCGCCACTGCCCATCAGCACTGTGCCATGCTGCTCGGGCAGGGCGGTCTGCATGGCCGCAGTGAAGCGTTTGAAAGTGCCAAGGCCGCAGCCAAAGCGCACCAGCTCCTGCCACGCCTGCAGGGGCAGGCGCAACTCGTCGACCAGTGGGCCCACCGAGTTATCAATATCAAGCACTACAGGTTGCGCTGTCATGTCAGGTCTCCATAGTGATCAACGCCCTCTAAAGCCAGCGTGGCGCAGGTGCGGGACGGCCAGCAAGGGCAGCCCCGCAGCAAAGGCCGTCGTCCCTCTGTGGGGGAAGACGCGAAGCAGCTCAGGGGGATGAGTTCCATGCGCTATCGCTTTCAAAATGCCCGGCAAAACGCCGTCCCAGCGCGCGCAGCAAAGGGTTGCGGATAAACACCGCATGCTGCGTCATGGTGAAGCTGGCGCCAAGCTGGGCCTTGACCTCGGGGTCGGTCCAGCCCGCCACATAGTGGCTCAGACCGCGCTCCAGTGCGTATTCGAGATTGATCATCCAGCTCACAAAATACAGATTGGCTTCGCGGGCTGCGGGGTAGGACAGGCCTATGTATTTGTCGATCAGCTTGCCACCATGCTCGAAGCAGAGGTTCCAGCCCAGCAAGGCATTGCTTTGCCGATCCCGGTATTCGAACACCATGCCGCCGTTGTCCGCATCGCGCAGCAAATCGGCAAAGAAAGCGCGTGTGAGCTTGTCGAAATGAATTTCGCTTTGCGCATAGACGGCTTCAAACAGCGCGTAGTACGCGTCCACACGGGCCTCGTCAGCAAACGCGGAGCCCGTGGGAATGCGCTGGATCGTCAATTGCGCGAGGCTTTTGAGCTTGCGCTTGAGGCTGCTGCGCCGGTTCTTGGACAGGCCGGACAAGTACTCCTCGGCGCTTGCAAAGTCAATGGGAACATAGGCCAGAGCCTGGCCTTCCACGGCGATGAAACCCTGCTCCTTCAGCGCCTGAAGCAGTGCAGCGGACGCAGCATTGTCTTCGCTGCCCAGCAGGGGCGACGCCTGAGGCAAGTCCTTGACGATGGTGAGCATCCTGCGCCCCGCATGGCTGCGCAGTTGCCGGGCCAGCTGCATGGCACCGCCAGCCTGTGGCAGCAACGCATATTCGCTGACCGTGGTGCCGACAAAGTCGGTCTGCAGACGCAGCCGGGTACTCAGCCATGGGCCGCCCGGCAACGACAAAAGACGCGCCTTGAGCGCGTCATCTGCGGTGGTGAGCAAGTCGAATGGGGCCGTGAAGGCCGGCGCCGGCCAATCCTTGAGCAAGGCAAAGCCTTCGGGAGGATGGCTGGTGAACTGCTTCAACAGTCCGCTGGGCTCGAGCTGGTTGCGGAGATTTTCCGTAGCCATTACACCTTTTCGCAATCAGTTTCTGGCGTGCCTGCGCACGACTGCAGTATTTAAAACTGGCACGGCCCAAGTCAGAGATGCCGAGCAAGGGCCGCCCCGCAGTCCCCCTCCCGAAGAGAGAGGGGGAAGCGGCAAAGCCGCTCAGGGGGTGTTTTATGCCTGCTTTGCCTTGGTCAGCAACTGATCCAGCAGCACCATGGCTTCGTCGATCTCGGGGCGCGAAATCATCAGCGAAGGTGCGAAGGTGATCACGTTCTTGTAGTAGCCGCCCACGTCCAGCACCAGACCGCGCTTCTGGCCGTTGTATTCCAGGCCGCCTTCGAGGCCGATGTCGACCATCTTGTCCAGCAGAGCCTTGTTGGGCGTGAAGCCGTCTTCGGTGCAGATCTCGGCGCGCAGCGCCAGACCCAGGCCGTCCACGTCGCCGATTTCCTTGTGGCGCTTCTGCAGCTCCTTCAGGCCTTCGAGGAAGTAGGCGCCCGATTCGCGCACCTGGCGGCCGAAGTCCATCTCGTGGGTCATCTTCATGACTTCCAGGCCCAGGGCC
Organism: Comamonas sp.; assembly: GCA_031277805.1. GTDB lineage: Bacteria > Pseudomonadota > Gammaproteobacteria > Burkholderiales > Burkholderiaceae_C > Comamonas. Next base: position 155,157 of record JAITLR010000022.1, read on the forward strand.
GTGCCCAGCGGGTTGGACGCGAAGGTGGAGTGGGTCGAGCCGGGTGGGAACACCGTGGGGTTGATCAGCTCTTCGCGTGCCCACAGGCCGGACAGCGCATTCAGACCATTGGTCAGCGCCTTGGCGAAGACCAGCACGTCGGGCTGGATGCCGAAGTTTTCCACCGACCACAGCTTGCCGGTACGCCAGAAGCCCATCTGGATTTCATCGACCACCAGCAGCACGCCATGGTCATCCAGAACCTTCTTCAGGCCCGTGAAGAAGTTTGCGGGCGGAATCACGTAGCCACCGGTCCCCTGGATGGGTTCGATATAGAAAGCTGCGTATTCGCATTGATTGGTCTTGGGGTCCCAGACCGCGTGGTATTCGTTTTCGAACTTGCGTGCGAAGTCCTTGACGATGGAGTCCGCATATTCTTCGGCCGTCATGCCCTTGGGACGGCGGAAGGGGTAGGGGAAGGGGATGAACTGTGCGCGGTCGCTGAAGTGGCCGAAACGGCGACGGTAGCGGTAGCTGGAGGTGATAGAGGACGCACCCAGCGTACGGCCGTGGTAGCCGCCTTCAAAGGCGAACATCAGGCTTTTGCCGCCGCTGGCGTTACGTACGACCTTGAGCGAGTCTTCGATGGCTTGCGCGCCACCCACGTTGAAGTGCACGCGGCCCTTGCTGCCCCACTTCTGCTCGGCGTCCTGGGCGATGAACTTGGCCAGCTCGATCTTGGTCGGATGCAGGTACTGGCTGGCGACCTGGGGCAGCTCCTTGAGCTGCTCGATCATCTTGGCTTCCAGGCGTGGATTCTTGTAGCCGAAGTTCACGGCCGAATACCACATCTGCAGGTCCAGATAAGGTGTACCCGCGTCGTCGTACATATAGCTGCCTTCGCAGCCGGTGAAGATCTTGGGGGGATTGACGTAGTGGACGGTGTCGCCGAACGAGCAGTATTGGGCTTCGTCGGCCAGCAGTTGGGCGGTATTGATCACAGCAGAAAAAACTCCGGAAAGTATGCGGGCGCAGTGTGGCGGTGCAATCTTTCCGGCCTGTCGAGCAATTGTGTGCGAATTGTGGAGGCGGACAGGGTGACCGCTTGCTCAGCCCAGGGCGACAACCCTGAGCACCTCGGCGCCATAGGCATCGAGCTTCTTCGCACCCATGCCGCTCACCCCCTGCAGCTCCTGCAGGCTCTGGGGATTGAGCTCGGCAATCGCGGCCAGTGTGGCGTCGTGAAAAATCACATAGGCGGGCAGATTGTGCGACTTGGCCACTTCGGCGCGCCAGGCCTTGAGGTTGATGAAGCGCACCTGGGCATCCGGTCCCAGATTGACGGCTGCCGCATTGGACGCCGATTTCTTGCTCTGCTTCTTGCTGCGCGAAGCGGCCACGGCCTCGCGCAGCTGCACGTTCACCTCGCCCTTGAGCACGGCGCGCGAGCCCGCAGCCAGGCACAGGGTGTCGAACACATGGCCGCTGTTTTCGCTGACCACCTTGTGCAGGCCCAGGGCGCCCGTGGCCAGCAGCTGGCGCATCACGGCGCGCAACTGCGGCTCCGCGTACTCCTTGCCAATGCCGAAGGTGGAGACCTTGTCATGCCCGTATTGCGTGACCTTGTCCGTGACCTTGCCGCGCAGCACATCCATGATATGGCCCGCGCCATAGGTCAGGCCGCTAGCCTCGTGCACGCGGAAGATGGTGGACAGCAGCTTGCGCGCCGCGTCCGTACCGTCCCATAGTGCCGGGGGCTCCAGGCAGTTGTCGCAGTTGCCGCATTCGGTCTTGGCCACGGCCTGCAGCGGCCGACCTTCGCTGGCCGGGCCCAGGCCGTACTGCTCGCCGAAATAGGACAGCAGGCGCACGCGGCGGCAGTCCGTGGCTTCGGCCAGGCCCAGCAGCGCGTCGAGCTTGCCGCGCATGACCTGCTTGAACTCTTCCTCGGCCGGACTTTCGTCGATCATGCGGCGCTGGTTGACCACATCGCTGAGGCCATAGGCCATCCAGGCATCCGCAGGCAGACCGTCGCGGCCGGCCCGGCCGGTTTCCTGGTAATAGCCTTCGATGTTCTTGGGCATGTCCACATGGGCCACAAAGCGCACATCGGGCTTGTTGATGCCCATGCCGAAGGCAATCGTGGCGCACATCACCACGCCTTCCTCGCGCAGAAAGCGGTCCTGGTGGTTCTGGCGCATTTCCTGGGGCAGGCCCGCGTGATAGGGCAGGGCATTGATGCCGTTCTGCACCAGGGTCTGGGCCAGTTCCTCGACGCGTTTGCGTGACTGGCAATAGACCACACCGGCCTCGCCCTCGTGCTCGCGCTCGATAAAGCGCAGCAGCTGATTAGTGACGTCCTTCTTCTCGGCGATCTTGTAGCGGATATTGGGCCGGTCGAAGCTGCTGATGAACTGCTGCGCGGCCTCCAGACGCAGACGCTCGATGATGTCGGCGCGCGTCAGCGCATCGGCCGTGGCGGTGAGTGCGATGCGTGGCACGCCCGCATAGCGCTCGTGCAGCACCGTCAGAGCCCGGTATTCGGGACGGAAGTCATGGCCCCACTGGCTGACGCAGTGCGCTTCGTCGATGGCGAACAACGAGAGCTTGCCCTGGGCATACAGATCGTCGAGCAAGCCCAGAAAGCGCGGCGTGTTCAGGCGCTCGGGCGCCGCATAGAGCAAGGTGATGTCGCCGCTTTGCAGGCGCAGCTCCACCTCGCGGGTTTCGTCGTAGCTGAGCGTGGAGTTCAGATAGGCGGCGCTGATACCTGCCTCGTGCAGCGCACCGACCTGATCGTGCATCAGTGCAATCAGCGGTGAAACCACAATCGTCACCCCATGGCCGAGCTGCTGGCGCGCAATGGCCGGCACCTGGTAGCACAGCGATTTGCCGCCGCCCGTGGGCATGAGCACCAGCGCATCCCCACCAGCTATGACATGCGAGACGATGGCTTGCTGCGGGCCACGGAATTGCTCGTAGCCAAAAACGGCTTGCAGAATGGATTGCGCAGAAGACACCGGGTACTCTTTAAACAATAGCTGAAAGCGCTTGATCCTATTGGGCTAGAGGCGGTTTATCCTCTATGTCTGCAGCGCAGGAAATAGCGCTTATTGTGCGCCGCACAGGGCGGCGCTGCCCGTACCAGGTTATGCAGGGCTCAGGCCGGGCCGACTGCCGAGGGGGAGAAGTGCGCGTCGAGCTCGTAAAGGTCGGCGGGGAAGGTCAGCCGCACAAAGGTGATGGGCAAACGCCCGGTCCAGGTACGCCGGTCAATGACCAGGCAGGGAAAGCCTGGCGCCACCTTGAGCAGACCTACCGTCTCTTCGCTGGCTGCTTCGGCGCGAATGCGGTGCTCGGCCGAACTCCAGGGAACATGGTTGACCATCCATGAGCTGGGACTTTGTTCCGTGAACATCTCCTGCTCCGCGTCGGGTACGGCTTCGAGGTTGATCAGGCGATCCTCGATACAGAACGGGCGCGCTCCCGCCATATGCAGACACAAGGCATGCACGACGGAGCTTGTCTTGGACATGCGCATGGCGTCCATGTCTTCGTGCGTGCTGCGCCGCTGGAGGCGGCTGAGCAGCTGGCTGGAATATTCCTGCCCCATGCCCAGCACTACCTGGCGCAGATCGGGAATCTCCAGCACGGCGGAGCTGGTGTGAGGTCGCGTGACAAAGCTGCCAGCCTTGCGCTTGCGCTCCAGCAAGCCGGCCTGGGCCAACTGTGTCAGCACCTTGTTGACCGTCATGCGTGAGCAGCCGTAATGCACGGTCAGCTCCATCTCCGAGGGGATGCGAAAACCCGGTGGCCAGCGGCCGCTGAGAATGTTTTGCTCGATCTCGGTGAGGATTTTTCCGTGCAACGACATGGAGGAGTGTTTGTCCATGTGGCAATTACACCAGCAAACACCCCGATATCGGCAGCGCAGCAGAAATATGCGCTTACGCGCCCAGAAGAACCGAGCGCGCGATGATGGTGCGCTGGATCTCCGAAGAGCCCTCGTAGATGCGCAGAATGCGCGCGTCGCGCACATAGCGCTCCAGCGGCATTTCGCGCGTGTAGCCGTAGCCGCCGTGGATCTGCAGTGCTTCGTCGGTCACGAAACCCACCATTTCCGAAGCATAGAGCTTGGCCATGGCCGATTGCTGGGTGAAAGGCTGGCCGGCCTGGCGCAGGGCCAGTGCCTGCATGGTCAGGCCCCAGGCCGCTTCGAGGCGCAGCTTCATCTCGGCCAGCTTGAACTGAATGGCCTGCTTGGTGGCGATGGGCTCGCCGCCGACCAGGCGCTGATTGGCCCAATCGACTGCCGCCTTGAGCGCGGCCTCGGCAATGCCCAGCGAGGTCGCGGCCACATCGAGGCGGCTGTTGTCCAGCACCTTCATGGCGATCTTGAAGCCCGTGCCTTCGGCCCCCAGTCGGTTGGCCGCGGGCACGCGCACGCCGTCCAGCGACACCTCGAAGGCATGGCCACCGCGTATGCCCATGAGCTTCTCGGGCGAAGACACCTGGATGCCAGCCAGATCGCGCGGCACGATGAAGGCGCTGACGCCACGCGCTCCGGCCTCCATGTCGGTCTTGGCAAAGACCACCATGAAGGTGGCCTCGGCCGCGTTGGAGATGAAGTGCTTGACACCCGTGATCACGTATTCGTTGCCCTCACGCATGGCCCGGGTGCGCATGTCAGCGGGGTGGGAGCCGCCGCGCGGCTCGGTTAGCGCGAACGCGGCCAGCCACTCGCCGCTGGCGCAGCGCGGCAGCCATTGCGCCTGCTGTTCGGCACTGCCGCCGAGGTGGACCGCATCCGTGCCCAGGTAATGGGCGCCGATCATGGACGAAGTCGCTGCGCAGGCGCGCGAGATGGCCACCAGCGACATCAGCATGGCTGTGGGCGTCACGCCCGGGCCGCCTACGGACTCGGGCAGGTTCATGCCCATCACGCCCAGCGCCGCCAGGCCCGGAACATGGCGGGTGGCGGAAAATGCCTCCTCGTCCATGGCATGGGCCACAGGGGCCAGGGTTTCTTCGGCAAAACGCGCCACGGCGTCGGCAATGGCCTGGTCGTCCTCGGTGCTTCCCAGTCTCAGAAAATTCATATCGTTCGCTCGCAAGGTGAAAAGAGTGATTTCGTCAGCAATCCGTCAATGCGCGGGGCCCAGGGCGCCGGCTTCGCGCAGCGCGGCTATGGCTTCGCTGCTGCGGTTCAGCCAGCTCGACAGCAGCAGCTCGGTGTGTTCGCCAAGGGCGGGGGCACGCTGGACGCGATTGGTGGCCGCGCCGTTGAAGTGCACAGGCTGGGTGGGCAGGCGCAGGCCGGGCAGGCGCTCGTCATCGACCTCGCGCAGCAGGCTGCGGGCCTTGATCTGCTCGGACTCAAGTGCCTGCGCTATGTTCCAGATCGGCGCCACGGGCACTCCCGCGGCCTCCAGCCTGGCCACCACTTCGGCCACCTCGCGCTGCATGGTCCAGCCTTCGAGCGCGGTGCGCAGCGCAGGCTCGTTAGCCGAGCGGCTTTCGTCCGTGGCAAAGCGCGGGTCGTCGGCCAGCTGCGGCAAGTCCATGGCCTGCACCGTGGCGTCGAACAGCTTCTTATTGAGCACGGCCAGCGCAAAGTGGCCGTCGCGCGCCTGGTAGACGCCAAACGGTGCCGACAGCGGATGGCGGTTGCCCACGCGCCGCGCGGGCTGGCCGGTGAACAGATAGCGCGACATGGAGGTGGCCAGAAACGTCAGCGTGGTGTCGAACATGGACACGTCCACATGCTGGCCCTCTCCCGTGCGCTGGGCCTGCAGCAGCGCGGCCAGCGTGGCCCAGGAGGCGAACAGGCCGGCCACCACATCGCTGACGGCCTCGCCCACCAGCGTGGGTGCGCCCTGGGGCTCGCCCGTGGCTTCCATCAGCCCGCTCATGGCCTGCACGATGATGTCGTAGGCCGGTCGGTGGGCCAGCGGGCCGGTCTGGCCGAAGCCCGAGACGCTCACATAGACCAAGCGGGGATTGAGGGCGCGCAGCGCCTCGGGCCCGATGCCCAGGCGCTCGGCCACGCCGGGGCGGAAGTTCTCGACCACCACATCCACTTGCTGCGCCAGTTCATGCACCAAGGCCACGGCCTGCGCATGCTTGAGGTCCAGGACCAGGCTTTGCTTGTTGCGATTCATCACTGTGAACAGCGCGCTCTGGCCGTTCCTCATGGGGCCTATGGCGCGGTAGTCGTCGCCCTGGGGCGGCTCCACCTTGACCACTTCGGCGCCCAGGTCGGCCAGCAAGGCCGTGGACATGGGGCCGGCCAGCACGCGTGTGAAGTCCAGGATGCGGATGCCGTCCAGCGGGAGCGGCTTGGATAGGGTTTGTGCAGCGGTCATGTGGCTTGCGTGGTTCGGCTGAAAAGATGGGCCATGCTGCGCCGACATCGAATCAATGGAAAATATTCATTTCACATACTTTGAATTCAAAAAATTGATTCATATAAATCTGCGCCAGTTGGAATACTTCGTGGCCGCGGCCCGCCATGGCAGCACCTCCAGGGCAGCACAAGCCATCAACGTCTCCCAGCCCTCGATCTCCAAGGCCATTGCCGACCTGGAGCTGCAATGGAAGGAGGTGCTGTTCGTGAGAAAGCATGCCAAGGGGCTGGATCTGACGGCTGCGGGTTCGAGCCGCAGCCAGGAGGCCATGGCGCTGCTGGCCGCCGCCGAGCAGCTGCAGCAGCGCCGCCAGCACGGCCTGTCCGGGGTGCTGCGCCTGGGCTTTCTGAGCACGCTGGGCGCACTATGGATTCCGCAGATCCTGACCCAGATGCAAAAGCGCCATCCCGACATCCGGCTGGAGCTGGTCGAGGGCGATATCGCTTCGCTCACGCGTCAGGTGGAGCAGGGCGAGTTGCACGCGGCGCTTCAGTACGGGCTGGGTCTGGAGAGGCCGGGCCTGAGCACCTTGGCCGTGGCGGCTCTGCCGCCCTATGTGCTGCTGCCGCAGCGCCATCCGCTGGCGGCGGCGGCCAGCGTGAGCCTTGCCGAATTGGCCCGTTCACCACTGCTGCTGATCAATCTGCCGCAAAGCCGCGAGTACTTTCTGTCCCTGTTCCGCGAGGCTGGCGTCACGCCCACGGTGACTTACGAGTTCTCGTCGCTGGAGCTGTTGCGCTCCATGGTAGCCAACGGTCATGGGGTCAGCATTCTGACCACCCGTCCCGCTGTGGACCGCACGCATGACGGCAAGCGCCTGGTCTGCAAACGCATCAAGGGCCGGGTGGCCAAGCAGCCCGTGGTCCTGTCCGTGCCCAGCAGCAATGCCTCGCCGCTGATTGCACCGTTTCTGAGCGTGGCTAGAAGCGTGGTCGCACCGCAATAGGGCCTGTCCGTCGGCTTTTCATCCCCGCTGCGCTGGCCTCCTCGGGTGCGGCTGGGGCGCAGGCAAATTGGCACGCCGCTTGCTGAAACAACGGTGTCGGCTTGGCAGTTCTACCGGTTAACCCTGTGCTCTTCGTCAGTCTCGGGTAAGCCTGTATATACATGACTGCACAACAAAAACACACTGCGTTGTCCGCACTGCCTGCCAGGCCGACAAAACCATTTCTGCAATCTTGCTGCTTACCCTGAACGAGGAGGGTCCTATGACATCGACAAACCCATTGCGTCGCATCCCAGCCTGGCAAATGGCACTGGTTTCCGCTTGCCTGGCCGCCGCCGCGCCACAGGCCGGAGCCCAGGAAACCAAAATCGTCCTTGGTATGTCCGGCTGGACCGGCTTTGCGCCGCTGACCCTGGCCGACAAGGCCGGGATCTTCAAGAAGAATGGGTTGAATGTCGAGTTGAAGATGATCCCGCAGAAGGATCGCCACCTGGCGTTGGCTTCTGGTGCCATCCAGTGCGCCGCGACCACCATCGAGACTCATGTGGCCTGGAACACCAATGGCGTGCCCATCGTGCAGCTCTTCCAGATGGACAAGTCCTACGGTGCAGATGGCATTGCCGTGCGCAACGACGTCAAGAGCTTTGCCGATCTCAAGGGCAAGACGGTGGCAGTGAGCGCGCCCGGCACGGCCCCCTACTTCGGCCTGGCCTGGATGCTGCACAAGAACGGCATGACCATGAAGGACGTGAAGACCGTGTCGCTGGAGCCCCAGCCCGCGGCCCAGGCCTTTGTGGCGGGGCAGAACGATGCGGCCATGACCTATGAGCCCTATCTGTCCACCGTACGCGCCAACCCTACGGCCGGCAAGATCCTCGCCACCACCATCGACTACCCCATGGTGATGGACACTGTGGGCTGCGATCCCAAGTGGCTCAAGGCCAATGCTCCCGCCGCCAAGGCCCTGGCCCAGTCCTATTTCGATGCCGTGGCCATGATCGCTGCCGACAAGGACAAGAGCTACGACATCATGGGCGCGGCCGTCAAGCAAAGCGGCGAGCAGTTCGGCAAGTCGGCCTCCTTCCTCAAGTGGTCGGACAAGGAAGCCAACCAGAAATTCTTCGCCAATGACCTGGTTCCATTCATGAAGGAGTCGGCCGTCATCCTCAAGGAAGCCGGCGTGATCCGCAGTATTCCCGAAAACTACGGTGTCATGTACGACGCCAGCTTCATCAAGTAAGCGAGAGGTCACCATGGAAGCGGTATCTCCCTCTGCTCACTCTGCCCCCCCGATCATGACCAAGGTGATATCGCCTTCCGTGCCTCCTGTACGCAAACGCCGCATGGCACCGCTGGAGCCCGTCAGCCCCACGATGAAATGGGTGCTGGGCACCGGTTTCTTCGTGTTGTTCGTCGTGATCTGGTCCATCGTCACGCTGGGCGGCTTTGTCTCGCCCACCTTCCTGGCCAGCCCCATGACCATGGTGCGCGAAGGCATCACTCTGTTCACAGAGTACGATTTCCTGAACGACATCGGCATGACGGTGTGGCGCGTCATGGGTGGCTTCATCCTGGCCTCCATCGTCGCCGTGCCTCTGGGCATCGCCATGGGTGCCTGGAAACCGGTCGAAGCCTTTTTCGAGCCCTTTGTCTCGTTCTGCCGCTACCTGCCGGCCTCGGCCTTCATCCCGCTGCTCATCCTCTGGGCCGGCGTGGGCGAGACGCAGAAGCTGCTGGTGATCTATATCGGCTCGGTGTTCCAGATCACGCTGATGGTGGCCGTCACCGTGGGCGGTGCGCGCAAGGATCTGGTCGAGGCGGCCTATACCCTGGGCGCCAGCAATACCGGCATCGTGCGCCGCGTGCTGATCCCTGGTGCCGCCCCCGGCATTGCCGAGACGCTGCGCCTGGTGCTGGGCTGGGCCTGGACCTATGTGATCGTGGCCGAGCTGATCGGCTCGTCCTCGGGCATAGGCCACATGATCACCGACAGTCAGGCCCTGCTCAATACCGGCCAGATCATCTTCGGCATCATCGTCATCGGCCTGATCGGCCTGGTGTCCGACTTCATCTTCAAGACGATCAACCGCCGCATGTTCGAATGGAGCACTCTGTGATGAACCTTTTGTCCATTCAAGGTGTATCGCGCACCTTCACCAGCCATAAAGGCACCCAGACCCAGGCCCTGCTGCCCGTGGACTTCGAGGTGCGCGAGAACGATTTCGTCACCATCCTCGGCCCCTCGGGCTGCGGCAAGTCGACCATGCTGCGCATCGTGGCAGGGCTCGATTTTCCGACTACGGGTCAGGTCCTGCTGGACGGCCAGGCCATTGACGGCCCCGGCGCCGACCGCGGCATGGTGTTCCAGAGCTACACGCTGTTCCCCTGGCTCACCGTGGCCCAGAACATCCGCTTCGGCCTGCGCGAAAAAGGCGTGCCCGAGGCCGTGCAGAAGGAGCGCAGCGACTACTTCATCGCCAAGGTGGGCCTGCGCGGCTTCGAGAACCATTTCCCCAAGCAGCTCTCGGGCGGCATGCAGCAGCGCACGGCGATCGCCCGTGCGCTGGCCAACGACCCCAAGATCCTGCTGATGGACGAGCCCTTCGGCGCGCTGGACAACCAGACCCGCGTGGTGATGCAGGAGCTGCTGCTGGGCATCTGGGAAGCCGAACGCAAGACCGTGATGTTCGTCACGCACGACATCGACGAGGCCATCTTCATGGCCAACCGCGTCGCGGTCTTCAGCGCCCGGCCTGGCCGCATCAAGGCCGATATCCCCGTGAACCTGCCCCATCCCAGGCACTACACCGTCAAGACTTCGCCGGAGTTCATGGAACTCAAAGCCCGGCTGACGGAGGAAATTCGCGCCGAAGCCCTTGCGGCTGCCGCACACTAGCGGTGGTTTCAACTCTGTCTGCCCCCATGAATTCCCGTGCCGCCCCCTCCCGCTCCGCTGCCAGGTCCGGCCGCGACGTACCCGTCGCGCTGTACCAGCAGGTCAAAGACCATGTGCTGCAGAAGATCGGCAACGGTTCGTTGACCGCCGGCGCACGCGTGCCCTCCGAGCAGGAACTGGTGCAGGAGTTCGGCGTGGCGCGCATGACGGTCAACCGCGCGCTGCGCGAGCTGGCAGAGCAGGGCGTGATCGTGCGCGTGGCCGGTGTCGGCTCCTTCGTGGCCGAGGAAAAGCCCCAGTCCACGCTGCTGCGCATCGCCAATATCGGCGAGGAGATCACGCAGCGCGGGCACGACCACCGCTTCGAGCTCATCAGCATGCGCCGCGCCTCGGCCTCGCCCGAGGTGGCGGCGGCGCTGGACCTGGCGGTGGGCGCTTCGGTCTTCCACCTGCAGGGCGTGCACTTCGAGAACGAGGTGCCGGTGCAGCTCGAGGACCGCTACGTGAATCCGCGCCTGGTGCCGGACTTCATGGAACAGGATTTCTCGGCCGTCCAGCCCTCGGTCTATCTGGTGCGCAACGTACAGTACGACCAGATCGAGCATGTGGTCGACGCCATCCTGCCCACCGCCGAGCAGGCGCACTGGCTGCAGATGGCGGCCGACCAGCCCTGCCTGATGCTGACACGCCGCACCTGGCTGCGCGGCGTCCCCATTACCTGGGTGCACTGCGTGCATCCGGGCATGCGCTACCGGCTCGGTAGCCGCTTCCGCACGGACCCGGTACACGGCGGCTGAAGAACGCTGTAGAAAAGAGCTGTGCGGCTTTTTTGACTTCTTAACTGTATAGACAGGTATAGCCATGAACACCATCACCACTCCAGGAATCTCTTCTTCCAAGCTGGAACTGTGTCCCGGTCAGGTCACGCTGGCCCAGTTGCGTGCCATTCAAGGCGGCGGTGTGCAGCTGAGCATGGCGGCTTCGGCCTACGAAGCCATGCGTGCCGCCCAGGCCCATGTGCAGCACATCGTGGACGAGGACCAGGTGGTCTATGGCATCAACACCGGCTTTGGCAAGCTGGCCTCGACCAAGATCGCTCACGACCGCCTGGCCGAACTGCAGCGCAACCTGGTGCTATCGCACAGCGTGGGCACGGGCGAGCCCCTACCTGACCATGTGGTGCGCCTGATCCTGGCCACCAAGGCTGTGAGCCTGGCGCGCGGCCATTCGGGCGCCCGGTCGGCCCTGGTCGACGCGTTGCTGGCCCTGGCCAATGCCGACGTGCTGCCCGTGATTCCGGCCAAGGGCTCGGTAGGCGCCTCGGGCGACCTGGCACCGTTGTCCCACCTGGCCTGTGTGCTGATCGGCGAAGGCCAGGCCAAGGTCGACGGCAAAGTGGTCTCGGGCCGTGAAGCCATGAAGCACATCGGTCTCGAGCCTTTTGTGCTCGGCCCCAAGGAAGGCCTGGCCCTGCTCAACGGCACGCAGGTGTCGACTTCGCTGGCGCTGACTGGTCTGTTCCAGGCCGAAAGCGTGCTGGCCGCGGGCCTGGTGGCCGGCTGCCTGACGCTCGAAGCCATCCAGGGTTCGATCAAGCCTTTCGATGCCCGCATCCATGAGGCGCGCGGCCAACTGGGCCAGATCGCCGTGGCCGCCGCCGTGCGCGAACTGCTCGACGGCAGCGCCATCGACCCCTCGCACCCCAACTGCGGCCGCGTGCAGGACCCGTACTCCATCCGTTGCGTGCCCCAGGTCATGGGCGCCTGCCTGGACAACCTCGGCCACGCGGCGCGCGTGCTGGCCACCGAGGCCAATGCGGCCTCCGACAACCCGCTGGTGTTCGACAACGGCGATGTGATCTCGGGCGGCAACTTCCATGCCGAACCCGTGGCCTTCGCGGCCGACATCATCGCACTGGCAATTGCCGAGATCGGCGCCATCTCCGAGCGCCGCATGGCTCTGCTGCTGGACACCGGCCTGTCGCGCCTGCCGGCCTTCCTGATCGAGGACAGCGGCGTGAACTCAGGCTTCATGATTGCCCAGGTCACGGCCGCCGCGCTGGCCGCTGAAAACCAGTGCCTGGCCAACCCCAGCAGCGTGACCAGCCTGCCCACCTCGGCCAACCAGGAGGACCATGTCTCAATGGCCACCTACGGTGCGCGCCGCCTGGCCGACATGGCCAGCAACACAGCCGTGATCGTGGGCGTTGAAGCCATGGCCGCCGCGCAGGGCATGGATTTCGACCGCCGGCTCAAGAGCTCGGCACTGATGGAAGAGCAGTACGCGCTGATCCGCAGCAAGGTGGCCTATCTGGACAAGGACCGCTATCTGGCCCCCGACATCGAGACCATGCGCCTGTGGGCCCTGGAAACCGACTGGCCAGCCGCGCTGCAGCGCATCCTGCCGAGCACGGTACGCTGAAACTGCTGCCTACGACTCACGCCGCAAAAATCGCCAGCGCCTCAAGCCAGGGGCGCCGAGCAAGAGCCTCAGCCGGCCGCGCCGCCTCGCAGCGAGGGCGCCGTCCCCCTTGGGGGAAGTGGCGCAGCCGCTCAGGGGGGTCAAAAACTTCCGGTGAACTTGTAGCGGGAGGCCGGATGCCACAGCGCCGACACCGAAGCCACCTGGCCCTGGGAGCGCGTGGCACGGCGCAGCACCAGGCAGGGCTCGCCGACCTCCATATGCAGCAGCTCGGCCACTTCAGTGCCGGGCATGCTGGCCTCGATGGAGAACTGCACGCCCTGCAGTGGCGCCACGCGCGTCAGATAGGCGTTGGGCGTCTGGCTGGCGAAATCCTGGGTCAGGTAGTCGGGCGCGACCGCAGGATTGACGTAGCGATCCTCGACCTGGATGGGCACGTCGTTCTCGAAGTGCACGACCACCGAGTGGAACAGGGTCTGGGCGGTGGACAGCTCGAACTGCCGCAGCAGGGCCGCATCGGCGCGGCAGCGCTCGAGCTTTTGCAGCTCGCCGCGGTGCCTGTGGCCGCGCGCCGCGATCTCGTCGGCGATGTTGCGCAGTTGGACCAGGGTGGACTGGTATTTCTGCTGGGCCACGAAAGTGCCCGAGCCCTGCACGCGCGTCAGCGTCTGCTCGTCGCTGAGCTCGCGCAGTGCGCGGTTGACCGTCATGCGCGCTACCTCGAACTGCCTGGCCAGGGCCGCTTCGCTGGGAATGGCATCGCCTTCCTGCCAGGTGCCGCTGTGGATCTGCTGCAGCACATAGTCTTTGATACGTTGGAACGCCGGGACGGCCGCCTGGGAGGTCGCACGAATGGGGCTGGGCATAGGGTTTGTTCGGGTCAAAAAACCTGTATAGACGATTGACGGTGCGGGGAGTAAAACACAGAATTGTTCTATACAACTTTAGATGAATTACCTAGAAGTTGTATGCACATAAAAGCACACCGAGGGAATGACGGAGCATCCATCCCATGAGCATTGAGACAAACGCGTCGGTCGCGACCGGCCCCATCGAGACAAGAACCATCGACATGGTTCCCGAGCGTGAGCGCCACGGCTCTCCCTCCAGCCAGTTCACCCTCTGGTTCGGCGCCAACATGCAGATCACGGCCGTGGTCGACGGCGCCCTGGCCGTGGTCTTCGGTGCCGAGGCCATGACGGCCATCCTCGGCCTGCTGATAGGCAACATCCTCGGCGGCATCGTCATGGCGCTGCACTCGGCCCAGGGCCCGCGCCTGGGCCTGCCGCAGATGATCTCCAGCCGCGTGCAGTTCGGCGTCAAGGGCGCGGCCCTGCCGCTGCTGCTGGTGATCCTCATGTACCTGGGCTTTGCGGCCACGGGCACGGTGCTCTCGGGCCAGGCCATCAACCTGATGTTCGGCTTCACCAGCCCCGCCGCAGGCATTGCCATCTTCGGTGCGCTCACGGCCCTGGTCGCCATCGTCGGCTACAGGCTGATCCATGTGGTGGGCCGCATCTCCACCGTGATCGGCATCCTGGGCTTTGGCTATCTGGCCTGGCAACTGTGCCACCAGTACGACGTGGTCAGTGCCTTCGGCCAGAAGCCTTTCACCTGGACCAGCTTTCTGACGGCCATGGCCCTGTCGGCCGGCTGGCAGATGACTTTTGCGCCCTATGTGGCCGACTATTCGCGCTATCTGCCGAGCAAGACCTCGACGGCAGCCACTTTTTGGACCACTTTCGGCGGCAGCGTGATCAGCGCCCAGCTGGCCATGATCTTCGGCGTGCTGGTGGCCGCCCTTGGCGGCAACTTCATCAAGAACCAGGTCGGCTTCCTGGGCGAGCTCGCGGGCCCGCTGGCCGTGGTGATCTATCTGGTCATCGTGACCGGCAAGCTCACGGTGAACTGCCTCAACGCTTATGGCGGCGTCATGACCATGCTGACCACGGTCAGCGCCTTCAACGACAAAAAGCAGTTCTCGCCCGCCACCCGCCTGGCCTACATCCTGGGCTTTGTGCTGCTCACGGTGCTGGTGGCCCTGCTGGCCAGCTCCAACTTCCTGGCCACCTTCAAGAACTTCGTGCTGCTGCTGCTCACGGTGTTCGTGCCCTGGAGCGCCGTCAACCTCGTGGACTACTACCTGATCTCCAAGGAGAAGGTGGACATCCCCGCGCTCTACAACAGCCAGGGCCGCTACGGCGCCTACAACGGCGTGGCCCTGTTCAGCTATGTGCTGGGCATCGTCGTGCAGATCCCGTTCATCAACCAGGCCATGTACGAAGGTCCGCTGGCCAAGGCCATGGGCGGCGCCGACATCTCCTGGATCGTGAGCCTGATCGTCACCTCGCTCGTCTACTACCCGCTGGCCAAGAAGACCATGAAGGTCCCCGACCAGATGATTTACCCGGCCGATCAGGCCGCCAACGCTCCCAACAGCAGCAATGCTGCCTACCTGAACACCGCATCCGCCGCCTGAGCCACAGTGCCGAGCTTTTCACCGTTTTCTCATGAAGGATCAGACCATGAACGCCAACGACGCCATCCTCCAAGCCGCAGCCGATCCCCGCTACGACGCCAGCCGCGTCATCCGCGCTCCCCATGGCAGCACGCTGCATTGCAAGAACTGGCTGGCCGAGGCCGCCTACCGCATGCTGCAGAACAACCTGGATCCCGATGTGGCCGAGAACCCCAAGGCCCTGGTGGTCTACGGCGGTATCGGCCGCGCGGCGCGCAACTGGGAATGCTTTGACGAGATCCTGGCACAGCTCAAGAAGCTGGAGGCCGACGAGTCGCTGCTGATCCAGTCGGGCAAGCCCGTGGGCGTGTTCAAGACCCATCCCGACGCACCGCGCGTGCTACTGGCCAACTCCAACCTGGTGCCCAAGTGGGCCACCTGGGAGAAGTTCAACGAACTGGACCAGAAGGGCCTGTTCATGTACGGCCAGATGACGGCCGGCAGCTGGATCTATATCGGCAGCCAGGGCATTGTGCAAGGCACCTTCGAGACCTTTGTCGAAGCCGGCCGCCAGCACTACAACAACGACCTGACCGGCAAGTGGATTCTCACGGCCGGCCTGGGCGGCATGGGCGGCGCCCAGCCCCTGGCCGCCACCTTGGCCGGCGCCTGCTCGCTGAACATCGAGTGCAAGCAGAGCAGCATCGACTTCCGCCTGCGCACCCGCTATGTGGACAAGCAGGCCAAGGACATCGACGACGCACTGGCCCTGATCAAGCACCACACAGAAAAGGGCGAGGCCGTCTCCATCGCCCTGCTGGGCAATGCGGCCGAAATCCTGCCCGAGCTGGTCAAGCGCGCCAAGGCTGGCGGCCCTCGCCCCGACATCGTGACCGACCAGACCTCGGCCCACGACCTGGTTAACGGCTACCTGCCCGTGGGCTGGACCGTGGCGCAGTGGGAAGCCGCTGCCGCCGACCCCAGCCAGCAAGCCCGTCTTACCAAGGCCGCGGCCAAGGGCTGCGCCCAGCACGTGCAGGCCATGCTGGACTTCCAGGCCATGGGCATCCCCACGGTGGACTACGGCAACAACATCCGCCAGGTGGCCTTCGACGAAGGCGTGAAGAACGCCTTCGACTTCCCCGGCTTCGTGCCCGCCTACATCCGCCCGCTGTTCTGCGAGGGCAAGGGCCCGTTCCGCTGGGTGGCGCTGTCGGGCGATCCCGAGGACATCTACAAGACCGACGCCAAGATCAAGGAGCTGTTCCCCGAGAACAAGCACACCCACCGCTGGCTGGACATGGCGCGTGAGCGCATCGCCTTCCAGGGCCTGCCCTCGCGCATCTGCTGGCTGGGCCTGGGCGAGCGCCACAAGGCGGCCCTGGCCTTCAACGAGATGGTCAAGAACGGCGAACTCAAGGCGCCCATCGTCATCGGCCGCGACCACCTGGACTGCGGCTCCGTGGCCAGCCCCAACCGCGAAACCGAAGCCATGAAGGACGGCACGGACGCCGTCTCCGACTGGCCGCTGCTCAACGCCCTGCTCAACACGGCGGGCGGCGCCACCTGGGTCAGCCTGCACCACGGCGGTGGCGTGGGCATGGGCTACTCCCAGCACGCGGGCGTGGTCATCGTGGCCGACGGCACCGACGAAGCCGCCAAGCGCCTGGGCCGCGTACTGTGGAACGACCCGGCCACGGGCGTGATGCGCCATGCGGATGCAGGCTACGAAATTGCCGTGGAAGCCTCCAAGCGCCATGGCCTGAACCTGCCGATGATTAAGTAATCTCCCCCTGAGCGGCTGCGCCGCTTCCCCCTCTCTCTTCGGGAGGGGGATGGCACCCTCGCTGCGAGGCGGCTCTTGCTCGGTGCCCCTGAGCTGGGCCGCGCCAGTTTTTACGGATATCCACCTCTTCATGCAACGCTTTGACCTGAACCAGATTGCGCCCAGCCCGTGGAAGAACGGGGGCGGCAGCACGCGCGAGATTGCCTGCTGGCCGCAGGGCGCGGGCATGGACAGCTTTGGCTGGCGCGTGAGCGTGGCCACGATCGCACAGGCCGGTCCGTTTTCGGCATTTCCGGGCATTGACCGGCAGATCATGCTGCTGGACGGCGACGGGGTGCAGCTCGCCAGCGCTGCGGCCGGCATCAACCATGCGCTGCAGCAGCGCTGGCAGCCGTTTGCATTTTCTGGCGATGCGGCGCTGGACTGCAGCCTGCTGGGCGGCACTTCCACCGATTTCAACGTCATGACGCGGCGCAGCCAGTGGTCGGCCGAGGTCGGCATCCATGAGGTCGAGGTACAGCCCGGCCGCAGCGCCGCGGGCCTGTGCCTGGTGCTGCAGAGCGGCTTTGCCCAGGGCCAGACCCTGCTGCAGGCCGGCCAGGGCCTGTGGTGGGATGCTGCCGAGGATGCCGAGCCTTTGCTGCCCTGCGATGCACACAGCCGACTGGTGCTGGTGAGCCTGGAGCAGGCTACGCAAGCCGCATAGACCGCTATCTAAACAAGAGCTTTTGACGCACGGTACATAGGCCATTCGATATGAATTCATATTGAAACCACTGCACAGCAAGCGCGAGAAGCTATCGAATCAGAGAATTATTCAAAGGAACCCACGCCATGACGCAAGCCGCAACGCCTCATCCTTCCGCCGACGGGCGCTGGCTAGCCCTGCGTCTGGCGCCCGAGCTGTTCGCGGCCGATGTGCCTGTCGCCGATGGGCAGTCGGCCTGCATCGTGGTGCAGCAGGGCCGCATCGTCTGGGTGGGCCCGCAGGACCAGGTTCCCGCCGCCTACCAGGCGCTGCCCGCGCATGACGGCGGCGCCCGCCTGGCCACGCCGGGCCTGATTGATTGCCATACCCATCTGGTCTATGGCGGCGAGCGTGCCAACGAATTCGCCATGCGTCTGGCCGGCGCCAGCTACGAAGAAGTGGCGCGTGCGGGCGGCGGCATAGTCTCCAGCGTCAAGGCCACGCGCGAAGCTTCCGAGGAAGAGTTGATCGCCCAGGCCCTGCCGCGCCTGGACCAGCTGCTGGCCGAAGGCGTGACCGCCATCGAGATCAAATCGGGCTACGGCCTGTCGCTGGAGCATGAGCGCAAGCAGCTGCGCGTGGCCAGGCACCTCGCCGAGCTGCGCGGCGTGACCGTGCGCACCACCTTCCTTGGCGCCCATGCGCTGCCGCCCGAGTACGCGGGCCGCAGCCAGGATTACATAGACCTAGTCTGCCGCGACATCATGCCCGCGCTGGCCGCCGAAGGCCTGATCGACGCCGTGGACGTGTTCTGCGAGCGCATCGCCTTTTCGCTGGCCGAGACCGAGCAGGTCTTCCAGGCCGCACAGGCGCTGGGCCTTCCCGTGAAGCTGCATGCCGAGCAGCTGTCGAATATGGAGGGGGCTGCCCTCGCTGCACGCTATGGTGCTCTGTCCTGCGACCATATCGAGCATCTGTCCGAGAACGGCATCGCCGCCATGCGGGATGCAGGCACCGTGGCAGTGCTGCTGCCCGGCGCCTTCTACACGCTGCGCGACACAAAAGTGCCGCCTATCGACGGTTTGCGTGCCGCCAAGGTTCCGATGGCCGTTTCCACAGATCACAATCCAGGTACCTCCCCGGCTTTGAGCCTGCTGCTCATGGCCAATATGGCTTGCACGCTGTTCAGGCTCACGGTGCCCGAGGCCCTGGCCGGCATTACCCGCCATGCGGCGCTGGCCCTGGGCCTGCAGCACGAGCAGGGCCTGATCGCCGCGGGCCGGCCCGCCAACTTCGTGCTGTGGCCCGTGCGCCATGCGGCCGAGCTGGCCTACTGGTTCGGCAACAAGCCCGATTGCACCGTGGTGCGCCAGGGCCGGATTGCCCGGGTCGGCGGCTGAGCACGGGGAGCCTGAAAGGCTAGCCGATGTCACACGAACAATTTCTCGCTGAACTGATCTCCACCCTGGGCGCCGATGTGGCGCAGCACGGCGCCGACGTGCCCGAGCGCTACCACACGGACTGGAGCGGCCAGCCGCCGCAGCGCCCCCTGGCCCTGGTGCGCCCGCGCAGCACGCAGGAGGTCAGTGCGGTGCTGCGCCTGTGCACGGAGCACAAGGTGGCCGTCGTGCCCCAGGGCGGACTCACGGGCCTGGCCGGCGCCGCCGTGCCCAGCCAGGGCGCCATCGCCCTGTCACTGGAGCGCATGAACACCATAGAGAACACCGACATCCGCGCCGGCCTGATGCAGGCGCAGGCCGGCGTCACGCTGCAGGCCGTGCAGGAAGCGGCCGTGGCCGCAGGCATGGTTTTCGGCGTGGATCTGGGTGCGCGCGGCAGCTGCCAGATCGGCGGCAATGTCGCCACCAATGCGGGCGGCAACGGCGTGCTGCAGCACGGCATGATGCGCGAGCAGGTGCTGGGTCTGGAGGTGGTGCTGGCCGACGGCACGGTGCTGCCCATGCTGCGCCCCATGATCAAGAACAACACGGGCTACGACCTCAAGCAGTTCTTCATCGGCGCCGAGGGCACGCTGGGCGTGGTCACGCGCGTGCTGCTGCGTCTGCGCCCCGCGCCCCAGGCCACGGCCACCACGCTGGTGGCCATGCCCGATTTCGATGCGGCCCTGGCCGTACTCAAGCGCATGCAATCGCGCTTCGGCAACAGCGTGGCGGCCTACGAGCTGATGTGGGACAGCTTTGTGCAGGCTTCGCTGTCCTGGCTCAAGCTCAGCGCGCCGTTCGCCGAACGCCATCCGCTGCTGGCCCTGATCAATGTGGACGGCAAGAACGAATCCCAGCTGCAGGGCGACGTGCAGCAGGTGCTGGAAGAGGCCATGGAGGCCGGTGAGGTGCTGGACGCCATCGTCGCCCAGTCCGTGGCTCAGGCGCAGACGCTGTGGAAGCTGCGCGAGGCGCCGGCCGAGCTCAACAACAACATGCACCCGGCTATCAACTTCGACGTGAGCCTGCCCCAGGCCGACATCGGCCGCTTCGCCGAGGCCTGCGAAGCCGCGTTCAGCGCGCGCTGGCCGGCCAAACATGCGCTGTACTTCGGCCATGTGGGCGACGGCAATCTGCACGTCTCGGTGGACGGCAAGACCGTGGGTGGCACACACGAGGCCATCGAGGCAGTGGAAGCCGAGCTCTACCACCTGGTGGGCGAATTCCAGGGCAGCGTCTCGGCCGAGCACGGCATAGGCCTGCACAAAAAGCCCTATCTGCAAGCCAGCCGCACGCAAGAGGAGCTGGCCGTGATGCGCTCCATCAAGCAGGCGCTGGACCCTTTGGGCCTGATGAATCCAGGAAAGGTTTTCGACTGATGACTGACTCTCTGATCGCCACGCTGGCGCGCCCCGAAGCGCGTCCTTTGCCCGCCTACAACGCAGGCCTGTCCAACGAGGCCGTGCGCGCGCGCTACGGCGTCACCGACATCGCGCGCCTGGCCAGCAACGAGAACCCGTTCGGCGTCAGCCCCGCCGTACGCCAGGCCCTGGCCGGGCTCGCGGGCGAGGTGGGCAACTATCCCGACGCCAACTGCACGGCGCTGCGCCAGGCGATTGCCGAGCGCAGCGGCATGGCCGCCGACCGCCTGGTGTTCGGCAACGGCTCGGAAGACCTGATCAAGATCCTCTGCGAGGTGTTTCTCTCGCCCGGCGATCTGGTCGTGACCCAGCGCCCCGTGTTCGGCCTGCACGAGATCTATCCGAAGATGATGGGCGCGCAGGTGCAGTTGCTCGAACTGAACGCCGAGCTGGGCTTCGACATCGACGCCTGGTGCGCGGCCCTGGCCCGTGCGCCCAAGATCGCCTTCCTGCCCAACCCGTCCAACCCCGTGGGCTGCATGATGGACGTGGCCGCTTTTGCGCGCGTGCTGGAGGCCACGCCCGACAGCACGGTTCTGGTGGTGGACGAGGCCTATTACGAATACGCGCTGCATGACGATGCCTACCCCGACGTACTGGCCATACTGGCCGCCCGCCAGGGGCCGTGGATCGTGCTGCGCACCTTCTCCAAGGCCTGGGGCCTGGCCGGCCTGCGCGTGGGCTATGGCATGGCCGACAGTGCCGCTTTCGTGCACCTGCTGGACAAGGTGCGTTCGCCCTTCAACGTGAACCTGGCGGCCCAGCGTGCGGCGCTGGCGGCCTGGAGCGATCCCACGCACATGCGCGCCGGCGTGGCGACCACGGTGGCGCTGCGCGAGGCGCTGCGCCACGAGCTGCTGGCCCTGGCCGCGCCCGGCGGTCCGCTGCAGGGCCTGCGCATCGCCCCCTCGGTGGCCAATTTCCTGTTCCTCGACATAGGCCGGCCCAACGGTCCCGTGACCGAGGCGCTGCTGCGCCAGGGTGTGATCATCAAGCCCTGGAAGGAGCCAGGTTTCGAGCATTTCCTGCGCGTCTCCATCGGTACCGAGCAGAACAACGCGCGCTTTGTTCAGGCCTTGCTCGTGGCGATGGCCGAGCCCGTTGCCGCCTGATTTCCTCCGCACTCTTTGAGCTGACTGCCATGACCGCACCCTCTCTCGCCCCACGTACCTTGTTTGCTGCAGATGCTTTGCTGCCCGCAGGGTGGGCGCGCAATGTCCTGCTGAGCTGGGACGAAAACGGCCGCCTGACCGAGGTGCTTACCGATGTGGATCTGCAAAGCGGCGAGGCTGGTGAGGCCGAGGATGCGATCCGCGCCGCAGGCCCTCTGATTCCCGGCATGCCCAATCTGCACTCGCACGCCTTCCAGCGCGCGTTCGGCGGGCTGACCGAGTTCCGCGGCCAGGCGCAGGACAGCTTCTGGAGCTGGCGCAACCTGATGTACGGCTTTGCCAACCGCATGACGCCCGAGGCGCTGGAAGCGATCGCGACCTGGCTGTATCTGGAGATGCTGGAAGCCGGCTACACCTCGGTCTGCGAATTCCACTACGTGCACCACGACGTGGGCGGCAAGCCCTATGCCGACGATGCCACGCTGTCGCTGGCCCTGCTGCGCGCAGCGCAGAAGACCGGCATTGCCATGACTCTGCTGCCGGTGCTCTACCAGACCAGCGGCTTCGGCGGCAAGCCGCCGCGCGAAGACCAGGCGCGCTTCATCCGCAGCACGGACAATATGCTCTCTTTGTTGCAGCGTCTGGCGCCCGCCACACAGGGCCAGAACGCTGTTCTGGGCCTGGCCCCGCACTCGCTGCGCGCCGTGCCGCCGGACAGCCTGCAGGCGGCCGTGGCCGGCCTGCACGCCATGCTGCCCAAGGCTCCGGTGCACATCCATATCGCAGAGCAGACCCAGGAAGTCGATGACTGCCTGGCCTGGAGCGGCCAGCGCCCCGTGCAATGGCTGATGAACCATGCGGCGGTCGACGCGCGCTGGTGCCTGATCCATGCCACCCACATGACGCCCGAGGAATACGCGGGCGCCGCCAGGAGCGGCGCTGTGGCCGGCATCTGCCCCACGACCGAGGCCAATCTGGGCGACGGCATCTTCGACATGCCGTTGTGGCTGAAGAACGGCGGCCGCTGGGGTGTGGGCTCGGATAGCCACGCCACGGTGAACGCGGCCGAGGAGCTGCTGATGCTCGAATACAGCCAGCGCCTGGACCTGCGCCAGCGCAATGTGCTGGGCGGCGGGTTGCAGCCCCAGGTGGCGACGGCCATGACGCTGCAGGCCGTCGCCGGCGGCGCCCAGGCCTCGGGCCGCGTGGCACAGGGAGGCATGGCGGGTCTCGTTGTGGGCCAGCAGGCCGATTTCGTGGTGCTGGATGAAGAGCATGTGGCTCTGGCCGGTCTGCCGGCAGACAGCGCCCACGCAGGCCATGTATTCGCCAGCCATCGCACTTCGGCGATTGCCGACGTCTGGGTGGGTGGCCGCCAGCGCGTGAGCCAGGGCCGCCACAACGGTCACGAAGTCGCCAAGCACGCATTCATCCAGGCGCGCAGCCAGCTGCTACAGTCCGCTTGATTTTTGAGGACTTGCGCAAACATGAATGCACAAAGACCGTTTCCATCCGGTGAAGGTCTGGGCTGAACCTGATTTGCGCAAGTCGTGTTTTTGAGAAAGACGCTCCATCCATGAGCCAATCCATCCCCCCCTTCGTTTTCCACCAGGGCACGGCACCGCTGCTGATTTCCATGCCCCATACCGGCACCCATGTGCCGGCCGACATCGCTGCCAAGCTCACGCCCGAGGGCCGCGAAGTCCACGACACGGACTGGCACATGCCCGCGCTCTATGACTTCGCCAAGGCGCTGGGCGCCTCCATCCTCGTGGCCACGCATTCGCGCTATGTGATCGACCTCAACCGTCCTCCAGACGGCGCCAGCCTCTATCCGGGCCAGAGCGTCACGGGCCTGTGCCCCGTAGACACTTTCGACGACACGCCGCTGTATGCCAGCAAGGCGGACGAGCCAGACGACGCCGAGATCGCACGCCGCCGCGAGGCCTGGTGGCAGCCCTACCACGGCCAGCTGCGCGCCGAGCTGGACCGCATCAAGAGCGTGCACGGCACGGCCATGCTGTGGGATGCACACAGCATCCGTTCGGTGCTGCCGCGCTTCTTCGAAGGCAAGCTGCCCGACCTGAACCTGGGCACGGCCGACGGCAAGAGCTGCGACCCGGCGCTGGCCCAGCAGCTGCTGGACATCGCCAGGCAGGCGCCCGAACACACCAGCGTGCTCAATGGCCGCTTCAAGGGCGGCTACATCACGCGCAACTACGGCCAGCCCGAGCAGGGCTTCCACGCCGTGCAGCTGGAAATGACGCAGTCCAGCTACATGCAGGAGCATATGCCCTTCGACTATCTGCCCGAAGTCGCCGCGCGCATCCAGCCCACCATGCAGCGCATGCTGCAGGCCATGCTGGCTTTCGCGCACCCGCGCAAGGCTTGAGCCGCAAGGGGGCGATCATGACTTCCCCTTTGCTGACCGCCCCAGTCCGCGCCCTTGAAGCGGTGGACGGAAATGGATATTTCCAAAAATGGAGGTGCAAAAAAATCAAAATATTGGTTGCTGCAATATTTTGTTTTTCATGCGCCCTATCTACCGCTCAAACAGAATTCGATTCCATTGAGTTTGGTGATATTTTTTTGAACAATAAGTCCTTGTACACAAAATTCAACCATCTCAAAAATATCATCAGCGACAAAGACAACCGAGCAAAGGCTTATCCATCAAAAGATATAAATATTCCTTTCGTGGAATTCAATGCCAATGAGGTGGTGTACAACGTAGCATCCGAGCATATCGTTTACAACTATTCAGAAGAGCGGCCGAACGATATTTTCGTCACCTACGTGCAACCCAGTAAAGATTTCAAAATAAATTTGGGTGGCAACCTTTTTTTGAGAAAAGGTATCAACGTATCTTCATTGAAGATGGCATATCCCAAGTCTTATAATATGCATTTAACCCATCCTGAAAACAACTTCAGACTGGTGGTAAAAAAGAATCATCAATCTGCTTTTCTGGACCTTGTCTTTAAAGACAATCTTTTTCAGGAAATGTACCTGACAACGCAATAGGTTTTTCATTCGCAACCGACCCCGACCCCGACCAAGTGGAGTCAACTGCTGACTTGTCTGTTTTTTGCAAATCCTCTTTGCACAAGCCCCGCTTTTGGGGCTGTCCAGGCAGTTCAAGTGCACCGCCTGAAAAATGGGGCGTTCGCAAACGCTTGCCTCCCAGTAACATGGCGCGTAACTTCCCGCACCATGCCCGCTACTACCTCCGCACAGCAACATCTAGCGCGCAGTCAGGCTGTCATTGAACGCCTGCTGCCCATGACCACGCCTTTTTCCAATGCAGACAAGGCGCTCAGGGAGCATTTGCTGGCCGCCTGACTGGAAAAGCTGCAGGCCTTGCAGGAGTTGGAGCAGCATGCCGAAGCCGCACAGACTGCCGGTGCGCTGGCCAGCCGCCCATCACGCAGATGCCGCAGATAGGCCGCAGTCGCAATGCGCTCGCTGCCGTGAAAAAGCGGCAGAGCCAGGTGTGCCAGCAGCAGCACGACGCCGGCCAGCACGGCCAGACCTGCGAACACGCCGTGCCAGCCCATGCGCGAGGCCAGCAGCAGCGCATAGCCGTTTGCCAATGCGGCGGCAAGATTGCAGACGATGAAAAAAACAGTGCCGCGCACAGTAGGCGGCGCACAATCACGGCGTCCATCCGTCCCGTCCCAGCCAACCATGACCCTCTCGCTGTTCGATACCGAGCCCGCAGCCCCCGAGCGGCTGGACGTGGGTGCCGTGCTGCTGCGCGGTTTTGCCACGGCACAGGCTGGGCAATGGGTGGCCGAGGTGCAGGCGCTGCAGGCCGCATCGCCTTTCAGAATCATGCAGGTGCCCGGTGGAAAATCCATGTCGGTGGCCACCACCAGCTGCGGCGAATGGGGCTGGATCAGCGATGCCGGCGGCTACCGCTACAGCGCTGCGAATCCGCAAACCGGGGGCTCCTGGCCTGCCATGCCCGTGTTTCTGGCCAGCCAGGCCCAGGCTGCGGCGCGCGCGGCCGGCTATGCGGGCTTTGTTCCAGATACCTGCCTGATCAACCGCTATCGGCCCGGCGCCAGAATGGGATTGCATCGCGACCAGGACGAGGCCGACTTTGCCGCGCCGATTGTGTCGGTTTCGCTGGGCCTGGGCTGCACTTTTCTCTGGGGTGGCCTCAGGCGCCAGGACCCGGTCCGGCGCATTGCGTTGCTCCATGGCGATGTGCTGGTCTGGGGTGGGCCCACACGGCTGACCTATCACGGCGTCAGCCCGCTTAAGGAGGGACACCATCATTTGCTGGCCGATGAGCGCTGGAATCTGACCTTTCGCATGGCCAAGGCGGGCTACCCGGCCCGGTAGCCGTCATCTTCGGGCACGGTATTTACCGTTGCGGTGCCGAATGGTCGATCACCCAGGGCATGGCTGGTTTACCCAGAAGCTGGGAACCGGGTCCGTTCAAGCTTCCTACAATGACGAGCTATGAGCCAGCCGAAAAACCTTCCCGCCTACACTCGGGCCCAAGAATTGCCCGCCACTCTTGCCCAGCGCATTGCCATTCTGGACGGTGCCATGGGAACCATGATCCAGCGCTTCAAGCTGGGCGAGGCCCAATATCGTGGCGAAGGTTATTCCGGCGCCGACGGAGCGGGTGACCGTTTCAAGGACTTTGCCTACGACGTCAAAGGCAATAACGAGCTGCTGTCGCTGACCCGCCCCGATGTGATCCGCGACATTCACGAGAAATATCTGGCTGCCGGTGCCGACCTGATCGAAACCAATACCTTTGGTGCGACCACGATTGCGCAGGAGGACTATCACATGGCCGATCTGGCCTATGAGATGAACCTCAAGAGCGCCCAGCTGGCACGCGCGGCCTGTGACAAGTACAGCACGCCCGACCACAAGCGCTATGTGGCTGGCGCCCTGGGCCCCACGCCGAAGACGGCATCGATCAGCCCCGATGTGAACGACCCTGCCGCACGCAACATCACTTTCGAGCAGCTGCGCCAGGCCTATCTGGAGCAGACGCTGGCCCTGATCGAAGGCGGCGCCGACGTGATCCTGGTCGAG
This sequence comes from Comamonas sp., assembly GCA_031277805.1. Lineage (GTDB taxonomy): Bacteria > Pseudomonadota > Gammaproteobacteria > Burkholderiales > Burkholderiaceae_C > Comamonas. The sequence goes on from JAITLR010000022.1 coordinate 181,774, forward strand.
ACCATTTTCGACACCCTGAACGCCAAGGCCGCGCTGTTTGCCGTGGATGAAGCCTTTGAGCAGACCGGCCAGGTGTTGCCCATCATGATCAGCGGCACCGTGACCGATGCCTCGGGCCGTATCCTCAGCGGCCAGACCGTGACTGCCTTCTGGCACAGCGTGCGCCATTCCAACCCCTTGTCTATCGGCCTGAACTGCGCTCTGGGAGCCAGCCTGATGCGCCCCTATGTGCAGGAACTGGTCAAGGCTGCACCTGATACCTTCATCAGCTGCTATCCCAACGCCGGCTTGCCCAATCCCATGAGCGATACCGGTTTCGACGAAACGCCCGAGATCACCAGCCGCCTTGTGCACGAATTCGCGGCCGAAGGTCTGGTCAACATCGTCGGCGGCTGCTGCGGCACCACGCCCGATCACATTGGCGCCATCGCCAGGGCTGTGCAGTCCACGCCAACGCGCAAGCTGTTCTATCCGGCTGAAGCCTGACTCGGCAGATTTTTAGTAAAAAAGAGCTCTGGCGCTTTACCAACAAGCGCTGGCAGCTCTTTTTTTGATAGTCCTTTGCCGGGGCGGCACAATGGCCTGATTCTGGCTTTGATGCTGAAGAACATGTTTACGATCTCCACGCGGGTGTGTGGTCGCGGCCTCGGGCGGTCTGTGTTGTTGCAAATCCTCGCAATAGCCAAGCTATTGCTGCGGTTTGCGCCTAGCAGCCCATCCCGATCCGCACCCACGCACCTTCGCGCAAGATCGTAAACACGTTCTAAGCCCCGCTGACCGCATGACTGCGCCCCTGCAACCCATCGCCCCTGTTCTGCCTGTGACCGTGCCCACGGGGCAAGCGGCTGCACCTGCCGGCAATGTGGATGCCGTCGGCGCCACAGGCGTATCTGCAGCCCGGCAGGAGCAAATCGCTCAAGTGGCACCCCCGGCAACCAGCGTCGTGCAGTGGTCGCCACAAACGCTGCAGAACCTCAAGCTCCAGGCCTTTGAGCATTTGATTGCCCAACTGGCCTTGCAGGTGCAAGGTCAGGCCGGTGTGCCTGCGGCAAGCTGGCCCAGCCAGGGCTTGCCTGCAGCCGTGCAGCAATTTGTGCAGAACCTGCTGGCGCAGATCCAGGTCAGCATCCAGGGGCAGACCCAGCCATTGCAGCTGCTGGCGGGGCAGCAGGGATCGGTGGCACTGATGCAGGCTTTGGCGCAGGCCGCAGTGTCTGGCGCGCAACCGCCCGGCTCGGCCTTGCAGACGGCAGCGGCCCTGTCGCCCACGGCAGCTGTGGCGCTGGAGCAGGCACAGCATGGGACAACTCCCATGTCCCCATCTGCCAGCGCAGCTCCACGCTTGCCTCAGTTGCAGAACTGGCTGGTGCAGCAAGGCACGCTGGTCACGCCGCAGGGTGAACGCAGCTTCTCTCTGACACTGCAGGTGCCTGCCGCATGGGCGCAAGCTGTGGGCGCTGCATCCACCCAGGCTGTTCAGGGGCCGGCTTTGCGTCTGCCCGTGGCGGATCTGGGGGCTTTGAGCAGCGGCCCATTGGCACTGGTGCTGCAGCCGCAATCTTCAGCGGCGACCACCCCGCTGGCCACCAGCGCCTTGCTGTGGCTGGAGCTGCAGCCCATTGCAGCGACCTCCGCCCAGGTGACGCCCGCGCAAATAGCCACACAAGCGGCCGGTCTGCCTCTGGCCATGCCTGCGCCTGTGCTGGCGCAGGAAGTGCAGCAGCTGTTGCAGAACAAGTCCGATCCCTGGCTGATGATGGCTGCAGCTCAGGCCGCCAATGCCTTGCCCGTGCCGCGCCGCAACAGCGAGCATCGATCGCATCTGTGCAGCACCGAAGGCTGCCAGTACCAGGGACAGGCACCCTGCGCACAGCCGTTTTGCAGCGAGATGAATCGCATCTGGGCCAGTACCCGCATCGCGCCCGGGGCCTGAACCAAGCTGACGCGGGACTGGCCCTGTGGGGCAGGGGCTTTCATAATGGGCGCCGTTGCCTGCTTTTTGAGCAGGCTTCTCTGGCCGGAACTGGCAGCTGCGCTGCCTTCTCAGGGGCTTGCAGCTATGCAGCCGTCTCATGTTCCGTCTGTCTTTCGCTCGGCCGATCCGGCTGACTGTCTTTGTCACTTCTCGCAGGTCTTCGACCTCTTCGGCTTCAGTCACGCCCTGGCGGGCTGAGGCCGGCACGACATCACAATTCAAGGAGAACCCCCGGCATGCGCTTGCGTCTCGGCATTGCTTGTTCCACATGTTTCACTCTTCTGGCGGCTGCCTTGCCTGCGGCCGCTCAGTCCTCCAATGTCAGCATCAGCGGCCTGATCGATGGTGGTGTCTATCGCGGCTTTGATGGCTCGGCTCAGGCTGGCACCATCCAGCGCAGCAATCTGGCCATTGCCGGCTGGGAAGATCTCGGAGGTGGCCTCAAGGCCACGTTCCGCCTGAGTGCCCGTTTCGACATCGACACCGGGACCATGGAGGGTGCGGGCAGCAAGCCGTTCTGGCACGATGAATCCACCGTTGGCCTGCAAGGCGGTTTTGGCCATCTGCGTCTGGGTCGCGCACTGTCGGCCATGTGGTCGCAGGACTGGAAGTTCGACCCCTGGGCCAACTTCAACCGCATATCCTCGCCAGCCTGGTATCAGTGGCATTACCTGACGCCCACGGACCGTTACAGCAACAACGGTACCGCCGAATATGGACGCATGGCCAACGGCATCTTCTATGACTCGCCCACCATCGGCGGCTTCACGCTGCGTCTGAGTGCCTCACCGGAGCGCACCGAAGTGCCGGTGACCTTGCGCCGCGAGGGACGTGGCTACTCGGCCGCTCTCAACTATGACTCGGACAGCCTGAGCGGCATGCTGGCCTTCGAGCGCAACGGCAGTGGTGACAAGGACACGTTCGCCGCCGCCAAGTACCGCTTTGGCGCAGCCGCCGTGATGGCCGCCTGGGACTATTCGCGCGTGGCCCATACAGGGCTGTCGGCCAAGGCTGTGACGCTGGGCGCCACCTACCAGATGGGGGCCACTACGCTGAAGGCCGGTTATGGTCGCCAGCGCATGCAGGAGCAGACCAACCACTTCTACTCGCTGGGTGCCGACTACGCGCTGTCCAAGCGCACCACGCTCTATGCCAGCCTGGGCCGCAAGAGCTATGAGTACGGCGCGGATTCGGGCACCTCGTTTGGCGTGGGTGTGGCGCACGCTTTCTAAGCAAAGAAGTCGCTCATTGGGGCTGCAGTGTGATTTCGGTCGGAATCCAGCGATAGCCCTTGCCGTCGCGCGCCACATGGCCGATGCCAGGGAAAGGTAGATGAGCGCCCGCCAGCCACCAGCCATGTGCAGCGGCCTGCTGCAGGAGTTGCTGGCGGCTGTGCACGGATTGGGCGTAGTTCTGGTCGGGTTCGTAGGTTGCCTTGGGGTCTGCAAACTGCACCACGTGGTAGTGCACCACATCGCCCCAAAGCAGCAATTGCTGCTGGTCGCTGTTTGTGCCCGCAGCGTTTCCGTCAATCAGGAACGCGCTGTGGCCCACGGTATGGCCTGCCGCGGGCAGATAGCGCACGCCTTCGGGCAGAGCGTCGCCAACGTCGAAGGTCTGCAACAGGCCCGCCTGCTGGTACGGAGCCAGCGCCTTGCGGGCCATGCCGAACAGCGGTTTGAATAGCTCGCTGGCCCTGGCTTCCTGCTGCGGGTCCAGCCAGTAGGCGAGTTCGGAGCGCTGAATCCAGATTCTGGCCTTGGGGTAGGCCATGGCTGCATTGGCGTCGAGCAGCCCGCACAGGTGGTCTGGATGGGCATGAGTCAGCAGCACATCCTGAACGGTGTCTGGCGAGACACCGGCGGCTTTCAGGTTGGGCAGAACCTGCCCCAGCCCGGGGCCGAAGCATTGGGCGGTGCCGGTATCCACCAGCAAGGTGTGTCCCGCGCGTCGCACCAGATAGGCGTTGACTGCAGTTTGCAGTCCTTCGGGTGTTTCTGGTACATAGCGCTGCTGGAGCAGGGAGTCGACGCGCTTGGGGGCAATCTGCTTGAGCTGCTGGCGTGGCAGTGCCACCGTGCCGTCGAACAGGGCCAGCACCTGCAATTGACCGATGTTCTGCATATAGAACCCGGGTGCCTGTTGCAGCTTGGGCGGCGCAGTCCGGGCATATGCCGCCGTGAAGGCCAGCAGCGAGGAAACGCAAAAGCTCAAAAGAGCAGTGCGGGTAATGTGAAGAGTTTGCTTCATGAAGGCTCCGGGAAAGCCTTGATGTTGCAGAGAAACGCATGCTCCGGGCGCTCAAACCATGTCGCACGGCGCTCATTGGTTGCCGATATCGGCAGGCTGCAACTGGTAGCGCGCAGAGAACTGGCGGGTGAAGCTTTGGCTGGACTGGTAGCCAACCCGGGCTGCCACGGTTTTGATCGGCAGGCTGGTGGTGGACAGCAGCTTGAGCGCGTGGCCCATGCGCGCATTCAACAGAACTTGTGAGAGCGATGTGCCTTCGGAGGACAGGCGACGGCGCAGGCTGGCTCCGCTCAGGTTCAGCGCCTGCTCGAAGTCGCGCGACAGCCAGCGTCGCGCTGGTGCAGATGCAATCAGTGCGTGCACGCGGTCAGACAGCCGCTCTGGAGGCGGTGCCAGAAGGGAGTGATAGCCCTGGCGGCACAGCCAGACCACCATCTGGACCAGAGCCACGCGTGCCTGTTCGTAATGCCCCTGGTGCAAGGCCTGGCTCCAGTGGAGCAGGCTTTCGGCCATGGCCTCGATGGGCAGGCCGATGATCTGTGCATTGTCGCGCCTGAGCGGCTGGGCCCACAGAATGCGCGCCGCACTCAGCACCTCATCGCAGAGATTGAGTGTTATCACCAGAAAACGGCCGTTGCGGACATCCGGTGCATTGAATGCATCGACCAGGCAGCGCCCCGTAATCAGAAACACATCGCCTGCCTGCAGCTGCACCGCCTGGTCGGCGCAGGAGATGCGCTTGGAGCCATGCAGCACCAGCCCGAAAGTGGGGCGCTCTATGTCCATGGATTTGACGGTGTGTGGCATCTGGGCCTTGATGTGCAGACATTCACCTGCCAGCTTGCAGCTTGCCAGTGCTTCCAGCTGCTCCAGCAAGGCCTCTGGGTTGATGGGGGCGCGGCTCATCATGGAAACGTGAAACTTGGTTGGACGTAAAAGCCCATTCTTATGGCGCAGTCCCTGCGCTTTTGAGGGCTCTGGCAATGTCCCGCGAGCTTAGGCGGGATTTTTGTGGGCAATTTTTGGGATCCTAGTACTTTTTTTACGCTGGATTCCTGGGTTTTTTGCTTCCCAGGACCGGGTGCCACTTGAAAAAACATTGAAAAATGGATTTTCATGTTGCTATCGTCGCTCTTTGTCTTTGATTTTCTGGCTTGTTGAAGCGGGCACGGAAGAAGTTGGCTGCATAAGCGAGGCAATTGCCGGAAGTTGGCGCTGCATGTCTTGAATGCATCATAAATTCTGTCAACACCCATGAAAAACACATCAAAAATAGCGCATCTTTTGGCAACGTCCGGCTATCGAACTATTTGCATGTGGACTCTGTAAATCTTTGATTTTTTTGACCAAAATGCGCTGCATTCCCACGATTGAGGAGATACAGCGATGTCCCACGCCGAGCCAGAAACCCAAGTTCGCGCCAGCGATGCACAAGCTGCCGCGGCTTGCTCCACCCAGACCATGCATTGGCATGCGCCTGCCAGGAGCGCTGCAGCGACCGAGCAGCAGCGCTGGCCTGTAGAGGCTGTGCAGCAACTGCTGGACATGCCGTTTCTGGACCTGCTGCACCGTGCCCAGAGCGTGCACCGTGAGAACTGGCCTGCGGGCGAGATCGAGCTGGCGACCTTGCTGTCCGTCAAGACCGGCGGCTGCCCCGAGAACTGCGGCTACTGCCCGCAGTCGGCCGAGTTCGACACGGGAGTGAAGGCCGAGAAGCTGATGAGCGTGGAGGAGGTCACACGCGCCGCCAAGGCCGCTCAGGATGCCGGAGCCACCCGCTTTTGCATGGGCGCAGCCTGGCGCGCGCCCAAGGACCGCGACATCGAGAAGATGAACGAGCTGATCGGCGCCGTGAAGGGTCTGGGCATGCAGACCTGTGCCACGCTGGGCATGTTGCAGCCGCACCAGGCGGCATCGCTGCGCGATGCGGGTCTCGACTACTACAACCACAACCTCGATACCGCGCCCGAGTACTACAAGGATGTGGTCAGCACGCGCCAATACCAGGACCGGCTGGACACGCTGGCGGCCGTGCGCGATGCGGGCATCAGCGTGTGCTGCGGCGGCATCATCGGCATGGGCGAGACCGAGGTGCACCGTGCCGGCCTGATTGCCCAGCTGGCGAATATGGAGCCCTATCCCGAGTCCGTGCCCATCAACAGTCTGGTGCCCGTGCCCGGTACGCCGCTGGCCGACAGCGAGCCGGTGGACCCGCTGGACTTTGTCCGTGTGATCGCCGTGGCGCGCATCACCATGCCCAAGGCCCGCGTGCGCCTGTCGGCGGGGCGCCAGCAACTGGGCGAGGCCGTGCAGACCCTGTGCTTCATGGCCGGAGCCAATTCCATCTTCTACGGCGACAAGCTGCTGGTGACCGGCAATCCCGATGTGCAGGCCGATACCACCTTGATGCGCAAGCTGGGCCTCAAGGGCCTGGGGGCAGCGGCCGCGAGCTGAGCCTGAATCTTCCCCGGCCATCGCGCCGGGGCTTTCTCTTTCCGGATGGCTTGGCCTGGCATCTTGCCCAGGTCAGGCCCCGCCGTGCCTGCGATCTGGCAAGGCCGGTGATTCGCCTCAGGAGTTTTTGATGAACCACAGTCTTGCCAGCCGCAGCGTGCGCCATGTCTGGCATCCCTGCACCCAGATGAAGCGGCACGAAGCCGCGCCGCCGATTGCCATCGACCATGCCATTGGGCCCTGGCTCGTGGATACCGATGGCCGCCGCTATCTGGACGGTATCAGTTCCTGGTGGGTCAACCTGTTCGGTCACTCGCATCCGCATATCCGGGCGGCGCTGGCCGATCAGATGCAGAAGCTCGATCATGTGATGCTGGCCGGTTTCACCCACGCTCCCGTGGTCGATCTGTCCGAGCGCCTGGCCGGTTTGACTGGCCTCGGCCATGCGTTCTACGGCAGCGACGGCGCTTCGGCCACAGAGATCGCGCTGAAGATGAGCGCCCATTACTGGCGCAACCAGGGGCATCCTGCCAAGCACCGCTTCGTGGGCCTGGCCGGCGGCTACCACGGCGAGACCGTAGGCGCGCTGTCGGTCACCGATATTGCGCTGTTTCGCGATGCCTATGGCCCCCTGGTGCGTCTCTCGGCCACCGTGCCCAGCCCCGATGCCCGTCAGGCGGGGCCTGGCGAAACCGCTGCCGATGTGGCGCGCCGCGCAGCAGAGGGCCTGGAGTCCTGGCTGCAAGCCCATCACCAGGAGACTGCTGCCCTGATCCTGGAGCCGCTGGTGCAGTGCGCCGCCGGCATGGCCATGCATGACGCCGAATACCTGCGTCTGGCCAGGGCGCTGTGCGACCGCTATTCCGTGCATCTGGTGGTGGACGAGATCGCCGTGGGCTTTGGCCGTACCGGCAGCCTGTTTGCCCACCAGCAGGCCGGCATCAGGCCGGATTTCATCTGCCTGTCCAAGGGTTTGACCGGCGGCACTCTGCCCTTGTCTGCCGTGCTGACGACCGATGAGGTCTATGCCGCTTTTTACGACGACGATGCCGCTCGCGGCTTTCTGCATTCGCATTCCTATACCGGAAACCCGCTGGCATGCCGCGCTGCCGTGGCCACGCTGGAGCTGTTCGAGCAGCTGGACCAGCTGGCTGCCAATCGGCAACTTGCCGAAAGAATCAGTGCTGCATTTGCCGGTCTGAATGCTCACCCTCGCGTCAGCAATGCGCGCCAGCAGGGAATGATCTGGGCCTGGGACATCGATACCGCCTTGCCGGACTTTGCACAGCGCTACCACGAGGCGGCGCTGGATCGGGGCCTGCTGCTGCGCCCCATAGGGCGCACGCTGTACTGCATGCCGCCCTATGTGCTGGACGATGCCGATATCGCCCACCTGGGTCAGGCCGCGCTGGCCGCGCTGAACACCGTATTGCTACAAGAAGCAGAGCTGTCTGCGCAGAAGGGAAAAGCATGATCGGCTGTTTCGTCACGGGCACAGATACCGGTGTGGGCAAGACCCTGGTCAGCTGCGCGCTGCTGCACGCACTGGCAGGCCATCATCCACGTGTGGTGGGCATGAAGGCCGTGGCCGCGGGTGCCGAGCCCGACGGGCAGGGCGGCTGGGTCAATGAAGACACGGTGGCCTTGCGCGCGGCCTCCACGCTGGCCGTGCCGGCGGCGCTGGACAACCCTGTGCTGCTGCCAGACCCCATGTCACCGCATATCGCGGCCAGTCGCGCGGGCGTGGAGGTGACGCTGGAGCCGATTCTGGATGCCTACCGGCAACTGGCGGCGCAGGCCGATGCCGTGGTGGTCGAGGGCGCGGGCGGCTGGCGTGTGCCGCTGTCGGACTCTCTTTGCATTGCCGATCTGGCCGTGGCGCTGCAGTTACCGGTGGTGCTGGTGGTGGGCCTCAAGCTCGGTTGCCTGAATCATGCGGTGCTGACCACCGAGGCGATTCGCGCCGCCGGCTTGCCGCTGGCGGGCTGGGTGGCCAGCCGTGTGGAGCCGCAGATGTTGGTGCCCGAGGAAAACATGGACTGGCTGCGCCGCCAGATGGACCGGCTGGACGCACCGCTGCTGGCAGACATCCCCTGGCAAGCCTCGCCCGATTCGCGCCTGGCGCAGGTCTCGCTGCCGAAGGAGTGGCAATGAACGCATCGTCCAACTTCTGGCTGCAGGATATTCCACGGCAGCTGGCCGCACTCGATGCCGCCGCGCTGCGCCGCACCCGCCGTACCGTGGCGCCCTTGCAAGGTGCGCGCATTATGGTTGACGGGCAGCCCATGCTGCAGTTCTGCAGCAACGACTATCTGGGGCTGGCCCAGCACCCGGCCATGATTGAGGCGGCCTGCGCCGGTGCGCAGGACTTTGGCGTGGGCTCGGGCGGCTCTCCCATGGTCAACGGCCATAGCACGGCCAATGCTGCGCTGGAGGAGGAACTGGCCCGCTTTGTGCAACTGCCCCGTGCGCTTTACTTCTATGCCGGGTTTGCCACCAATGCCAGCATCATCCCGGCGCTGGTGGGCGCGGACGATGCCATTTTTTCGGATGCCCTGAACCACGCTAGCCTGATCGATGGCTGCCGCCTGTCGCGTGCGCAGATCCATCGTTTCGGGCATGGCGACCTGGCCGCATTGGCGCAGTTGCTGGCTGCTTGCCCGGTGCAGCGCAAGCTGGTGGTAAGCGACGCCGTTTTCAGCATGGACGGCAATGTGGCAGATATTGCGGGGCTGCTGGCCCTGTGCGAGCGCTACGACGCCCTGCTGCTGCTCGACGATGCCCACGGCTTCGGCGTGCTTGGCCCGCAAGGCCGCGGCAGCCTGGCGGCCGCAGGACTGACGGGCACCAGGGCTTCGCCACGCGTGCTGTACATGGCCACGCTGAGCAAGGCGGCCGGCGTATCGGGTGCCTTTGTGGCAGGCCATGCGCTGCTGATCGAGTGGCTGCTGCAGAAAACGCGCAGCTACACCTTTGCGACAGCGGCCCCCGCGATGCTGGCACGTGCATTGCAAACCAGTCTGCAGCTGATAGAGCAGCAAGGCGCTCTGTGCCTGCAGTTGCAGGCCCGTATTGCCCAGTTGCGCGCGGGTCTGCAGCCCTTGCTGCAAGGCAGAGGCTGGCGGCTTTTGCCATCGGACACTGCCGTGCAGGCGCTGGTGGTGGGCAGCAACGACGCTGCGCTCAGCCTGATGGAAGGATTGCGCCAGCGTGGCCTATGGGTTCCTGCCATTCGTCCTCCCACCGTGCCCGTTGGCACGGCACGGCTGCGTATCGCACTGTCTGCCCTGCACACTGAGGCCGATGTGAGTCAGCTCCTGGCTGCGTTGCAGGAGCTTGCCAGCTGAGGCTTGGTGGGGTAGCCATTTTGCGCTGCCGCGCGCCTGTCGCAGCAGGCCTTGTGATGCGCCTTGTCCGCTTGATCCCGATCGATCCAGATCAGTGGCGTAGCGTACGCAGCACGTCGGCCAACTTCCTCGCAGCGACTTCCAGCTCATGCGGTGTGTGTGCAGCAAATCCCATGAGAAAACCCTCCTTGTGCGGGCTCGATGCATGCAGCTCTGTCAACCCGAGCAAGTCTATGCCCGCCCTGTGAGCGCAATCCACCGCAGCACGTTCGGAAATATCGCGAATCAAGGTACAGGGCATCTGCATGCCGCCCGCAGGCACCCGCGGCTCGAGGAAATCCCCCAGATGCTCGCGCACCAGCCGTGCCAGCACGTCACGCCGCTCGGCATAGACGGCGCGCATGGTACGAATATGCGTTCCCAGGTGTCCGCCTTCGATGAACCGTGCCAGCGTCAGCTGCGCAATCGGTGCGCTGTGTCCATCCAGCAAGGTTCGCGCCACCGTCATGGGGGCGACCAGCGAAGGCGGCAACACCATATAGCCGATGCGTAACCCGGGGAACATCGACTTGGTGAAGGTGCCGATGTAGATGGTGCGCTCGTGCCGATCCAGCCCCTGCACGCAGGCCGTGGGCTTGCCGGCGTAGTGAAATTCGCTGTCGTAGTCGTCTTCGATGATCCAGGCCTGCTGCTGCTGCGCCCAGGCAATGGCCGCCAGCCGGCGATCAAGAGCCAGCGTGGTGCCCGTCGGGAATTGGTGGGAGGGCGTCAGAAACAAGGCCTTGGCAGCGGGCATGGTTTGCAATAGATCCACCTGCATGCCATCGGCATCCAGCGGCACGGGCACACATTCCAGCCCCGCTGCATCGAAGGCCTTGCGTGCGCCGTGATACACAGGGTCTTCGATGAAGATGCGGTCACCGGCATCGAGCAGTACGTTGGCGCACAGGGTCAGAGCCTGTTGCGAACTGGTCAGCACCAGCACACGCTCAGGTGTGGCGCGCGCGCCGCGCTCCAGGTTCACATAGGCGGCAATGGCCTGGCGCAAAGCCTCGGTGCCCTGTGGCGGACTGTGCAGCAGAGCCTGGGTGCCGTGCTCCTTGAGCACCTGCCGCTGCAACCGCTCCCAGGTCTGAAGCGGGAAGTTGCGTGTCTCAGGCACACCGGGCGCGAAGGCGCGTGGTGCCAGGAAATCACGCAGGCCACCGCCCGCGAACATGGCTGCGCCGCGCTGGCTCAGGCGCAAGGCGGGAGCGCGCACCGCAGGACAGTGTGTCAGACCGTGCCCCGGAAGGCGTTGCACCTGCTCGGACACAAAGCTGCCGCTGCCCGTGCGTCGTTCGATAAAGCCTTCGGCATGCAACTGCCCATAGGCGGCCTCCACCGTATCGCGCGAGACGCCCAGCGATTGAGCCAGGGTGCGCGATGCCGGGAGGCGCCGGCCCACATCCAGCGCGCCATCGAGGATCAGCTGCCGAATGGCCCGCTGGATGCGGGTGTGCAGCGGCAAGGGGCCATGAGCGGGATCGCTGATCCAGGCTTTGACGGATTCGAGTTGGGCGTGCTTGAACAATTGGTCTGTACACCTGTAAAAAAGTGGCTGGAAGCATCAGTCCATTTCGATTCTATAAATCGCTCACCCCAAGGGGGCAATCACTTTTTCAAGAGCTCTTGCAAGACCATGTCAACCATTCACTCGCCTGCGTGCCTTCGCTGGAACGATCTCATCCATCCCGTCGTGGCAGGGCTGATCTCGGTCATCGTCAACTACGGCGGCACCTTTATCCTGGTGTTCCAGGCTGCCAAGGTGGCGGGCCTCAGCCCGGAGCTGACGGCCTCCTGGGTATGGTCGATTTCAATTGGCGTAGGAGTGACAGGTCTGCTGCTCAGCTGGGTGACGCGCGAGCCCATCATCACGGCCTGGTCTACGCCTGCCGCCGCATTCCTGGTGACGGCCCTGGCGACCACGCCTTATGCCGAGGCCGTGGGGGCCTATCTGGTCTCGGCACTGGCTTTCGTGGTGCTGGGGCTGTCGGGCTATTTCGAGCGCCTCATCCGTCTTGTTCCCGCTGGCGTTGCGGCCGGGCTGCTTGCGGGCATTCTGCTGCAATTCGGCATCAAGGCCTTTGGCGGCATGAGCGTCGATCCCGCGCTGGCTGGCTTGCTGATCGTGGCCTATGTGGTACTCAAGCGGATTTCGGCACGCTATGCCGTCGTTGGCATCCTGGTGCTGGGACTGGCCTTTTTGCTGTCTCAGAATCGGGTCGATTTGTCCGGGCTGGAGTTGAAACTCGCTGCTCCCGTGTTCACCAGACCGGAGTTCTCGCCCAATGCCCTGCTCAGCGTCGCGCTGCCGCTGTTTCTCATTACGCTGACTGGCCAGTACATGCCCGGCATGCTGGTGCTGCGCAATGATGGCTTCAAGACCAGCGCCAACCCCATCGTCACGCTCACGGGTCTGGGTTCGCTGCTCATGGCACCATTTGGTTCGCATGCGTTCAACATCGCTGCGATCACGGCTGCCATCGCCACGGGGCCGGAGGCGCATGAAGATCCATCCCGGCGCTGGATTGCCGGTATTGCTGCTGGCCTGTGCTACATCCTGGTCGGCATGTTCGGGGTCACGCTGGCGGCGGTCTTCATGGCATTTCCTGCCACCTTCATCACCACGCTGGCGGGCCTCGCTCTGCTGGGCACCATCGGCGGCAGCCTGGCCACGGCACTGGCCGATGGCAAGACGCGCGAGTCTGCACTGATCACCTTTCTGGCCGCAGCTGCCAATATCACGCTGCTGGGTATTGGTGGTGCCTTCTGGGGCCTGCTCATCGGACTGCTCTCCTACGCCGTGCTCAACGGACAGGTGCAGTGGAGCGCACAGCCGGGCGCGACAGCCGCCATCGAACAAGAATGAGGTGATGCCCATGACTTCAGAAACCCTGACCCGCCACGATCAGCATGGCCTGTATCCCGAGCCCCGCACGGTAGAGGATTTCTGCAGCAACCTCGCCACCGTGCAGGCGCGTATTGCTGCTGCCTGCCAGCGCGTGGGGCGTGATCCTGCCAGCGTACGCTTGCTGCCCGTCAGCAAGACCAAGCCGCAAGCCAGCCTGAGCTTGGCTTATGCGGCGGGCTGCCGCTGGCTGGGCGAGAACAAGGTGCAGGAAGCTTTTGGCAAATGGGAGTCCATGCAGGATCTGACTGATCTGCACTGGTCGGTCATCGGTCACCTGCAGACCAACAAGGCCAAACTGGTGGCTCGCTTTGCCAGCGAGTTCCAGGCGCTGGACAGCCTGCGCTTGGCCGAGGCGTTGGATAGGCACCTGCAGGCCCAAGGTCGTTCGCTGGACGTGTTTGTGCAGGTCAATACCTCGGGCGAAGCCAATAAATATGGTTTGAATCCCGAGGTTGTGCCGGCTTTCATCCGGCAGCTGTCCGTGTTTTCAGCATTGCGCGTGCGTGGTCTGATGACGCTGGCGCTGTTTTCTGCTGAAGCCGAACGGGTGCGTCAGTGCTTCATTCTCCTGCGTCAGCTGCGCGATCAGTTGCAGCAATGCGCGCCTGTGGGCATGGAGCTGGATGCGCTATCGATGGGAATGTCCGGCGATTTCGAGATCGCCATCGAGGAGGGCGCTACCGTGGTGCGCGTGGGACAGGCCATTTTTGGCGCACGGGCATTGCCCGATAGCCACTACTGGCCAACTCGCTTTGATCCGGAAGCGCCGCGCTGAACCTGCCACCCATGGACCGACTGGTGGCGCAATCGCAAGTGGCTTATGCGCGTGTGGTGCATTGCGGTCGCTGCAAGCCTGCCGTGCCATATCCGGCAGACGCCATTCGCGGAGTTTTTTCCGCTGGCTCATGGCAGCGGTTTTTTGATGGCGCAAGGCGGGCTTACTTGCCAGAGCCTTCGATCACCTTGGGTACGCGCGGCGTCACATGGCACATCAGTTCATAGCCCAGCGTGCCGGCCGCAGCCGCCACCTCGTCGATGGGTAGCACAGCCCCATTGCTGGCGCGGCCCCAGAGTGTGACTTCGCTGCCCAGTCTGGCCTTGGGCACGGGGCTCAGGTCCACGGCCATCATGTCCATGCTGACGCGACCCAGTGTGCGGGTGCGCACGCCGTCCACCAGCACAGGTGTTCCCGTGGGGCAGACGCGAGGATAGCCATCCGCGTAGCCGCAGGCCACCACACCCAGGCGCAAAGGTGCTTCGGCCTTGAACCTGGAGCCATAGCCGACGCAGTCGCCGGCCTTCAGATCCTGGGTGGCGATGATCCTGGATGACAGGGTCATCGTGGGCTGCAGGTCCCAGTGGGCGATGTCGTGCGTGGGGAAGTCGGGCGAGCTGCCATAGAGCACGATGCCGGGGCGCACCCAGTCGCAGCGCACATTGCCCTCCGTGCCATACCGCAAGGTCGCGGCGCTGTTGCTGATGCTGCGCTCGCCAGGCAGATCCAGCGTGGTTTCGTGAAAGACCTGGAGCTGATGGTCCATGCCATGGTCCACATCGGCATCGCTGAAATGGGTCATGAAGGAGATTTCATCGACCTGGGGCAGGGCGTTCAGCCGCGCATAAGCCGCACGAAAACGCTCGGGTGTGAAGCCCAGGCGGTTCATGCCGCTGTTCATCTTGAGGAAGATGCGGTGGCCGGCCTGGGTCTTGTGGGCGGCCAGCCAGTCGATCTGTTCGTCGCAGTGCACGGCATGCCATAGCGACAGGCGTGAGCACAGTTCCAGGTCGCGCGGTTCGAACACGCCTTCGAGCAACAGAATGGGGCCGCGCCAGCCCAGAGCGCGCAGGCGCTGGGCTTCTTCAAGGTCCAGCATGGCAAAGCCGTCCGTCGCTCGCAGACCCTCAAACACGTTTTCGATACCGTGGCCATAAGCGTTGGCTTTGACGACAGACCACAATTTGGCATCGGGGACGGCTTGCCGCACTCGCTCCAGATTGTGGCGAACGGCTTCAGGATGAATGGTGGCGATGATGGGACGGGGCATGGTTTTTCTCAATCAGACCAGTGGGATTCTGGCACTCCCGGCAGAAGCCTGCGTGATATAACCGCCAGTCACTTGCCACAGGGTCTCTTATTTCACCTGCATTGGTCCAGCCAGTGCCGGTTCAGCTAATTCATGAAGCGCGGTTTCTACACCATCATGTCAGCGCAGTTTTTCAGCTCGCTGGCAGACAACGCCTTGTTCGTGACCGCTGTTGAGCTGTTGCGCGCCAATGGTGCACCCGAGTGGCAACGTGCTGCCCTGGTGCCCATGTTCGCTCTGTTCTATGTGGTCCTGGCGCCCTTTGTCGGAGCGTTTGCCGACGCCTTGCCCAAAGGCCGGGTCATGCTCATCAGCAATGCCATCAAGGTGGTGGGCTGTCTGATGATGCTTTTCGGCCAGCACCCACTGATGGCCTATGCGGTCATCGGCCTGGGGGCTGCGGCCTATTCGCCCGCCAAGTACGGCATCCTGACCGAGCTGTTGCCCGCATCCCAGCTGGTCAAGGCCAATGGCTGGATCGAGGGGCTGACCATCACCTCCATCATCCTGGGCGTGCTGGTGGGCGGCCAGCTGGTCGGGCCGACGATCGCCGACCATCTGCTGGCGCTGGACTTCCCGTACTTCGATACCGGCATAGATACGCCAGCCGAGGCGGCCATCGCCGTGCTCATCTTCATCTACGCGCTGGCGGCCTGGTTCAATCTGCATATTCCGCTGACCGGCGTGGCCATGCGCCCGCTGCGCCAGGACCCGGACAAGAGCCTGATGGCCAATGTGCTGGGGCTGTTGCCCGATTTCTGGCGCTGCAGCAAGCGCCTGTGGGCCGACAAGCTGGGCCAGATTTCGCTGTCGACCACCACGCTGTTCTGGGGAGCCTCGGGCAATCTGCGCTACATCGTGCTGGCCTGGGGGGCAGCGGCTCTGGGCTACAGCACCACCCAGGCCTCGGCCCTGGTGGGCGTGGTGGCCATAGGCACGGCCGTGGGCGCCGTCATTGCCTCCATGCGCATGCGTCTGGACAATGCCACGCGAGTCATTCCTCTGGGCGTGCTCATGGGCTTGCTCGTGGTCTGCATGATCTTCATCAGCAATCTGTGGGTGGCCGTGCCATTCCTGATCGTGCTGGGCGGCTTGGGCGGCTTCCTGGTGGTGCCCATGAATGCGCTGCTGCAGCATCGTGGCCACAATCTGATGGGCGCGGGCCGCTCGATCGCCGTGCAGAACTTCAACGAGCAGCTCGCCATCCTGGCCATGGGCGCGTTCTACAGCCTGTCCACCAAGATGGGTCTCACGGCCTTTGGTGCGATCACGGTTTTCGGCCTGCTGGTGGCCGGCTCCATGGTGCTGATCGGCATGTGGCACCGTTATAACTGCAGGCAACATCCTCAGGAAGTGGAAAAGCTGCTGGAAGTCGCCCGCCGCGATTGTCATTAAAGCCTGCGGCCGCAATGGCTGCAGAAATATTGAATTGATAGCTTCTAGCGCTTGATAGACGGGCGCTAGAAGCCTTTTTTATGCATAGTCCATTGCCTGTCTTCGCGCTGTTGCTCAATGCTCTGATCTGGGGGCTTTCCTGGTGGCCGTTTCGTGCCATGCACCAGGCAGGCCTGCACCCGCTGTGGGCCACGGCCTTTATGTATGCGCTGGTGTTGGCAGGCTTGCTGTGTCTGCGCCCCGCCGCGCTGAAGCAGGCCTGGAAATACCCGGTGCTGATCCTGCTGGCCGCCAGCTCGGGCCTGAACAATATGGCTTTCAACTGGGCCGTGACGGTGGGCGACGTGGTGCGCGTGATCCTGCTGTTCTATCTGATGCCTGCCTGGGCCGTGCTGCTGGCCTGGAAGCTGCTGGGCGAAAAGCCTACGCCCATGGCATTGCTGCGTCTGCTGCTGGCATTCGGTGGTGTGGTGCTGGTGCTGCTGCCGGCCGACGCATCGCTGTCCGGGCTGTTTGCCGGGCTATCGCTGGCCGACGGGCTGGCGGTATTCGGCGGCTTCATGTTTGCGCTGACCAATGTGCTGCTGCGCCGCTTTCAGAGCATTCCTGCGCAGGCCCGCATGCTGGCCATGTTTGCCGGCTGCATGTGCATGGGGCTGATGACTGCGCTGGCGGCCAGCAGCCTGGGCGTGGTGCCGGCTTTTCCGGCCTTGGACAGCAACTGGGTAATGGTGGCCCTGGGCCTGGCCGTATTGCTGATGCTGGGCAACTGGGCGCTGCAGTTTGGCGCAGCGCGCCTGCCGTCGGGCGTGACCTCGGTGGTCATGCTCTCCGAGGTGGTGTTTGCCAGCGTTTCCTCGGTGCTGATTGCCCATGAAACCTTGTCGGGGCGCACGCTGGCCGGTGGTGCGCTCATCATGGGAGCGGCATTGCTGGCGTCTCTGGGTAATCTCAGAAAACAGAGGTAAAAAGGCTGCAGCGCTTTCCCACCAAGCGCTGACAGCTCTGTTTTTGATAGTCAGACCAGCTTTCCTGCCAGAACCAGATAGCCAGGCAGCCAGCCTGTCAGAACCCCCTGCGCAATGCACAGCCAGCCCGTAGGGCGGTCGATGCGCTTTTGCAGGGCCAGCAGCACAAAGAACAAGCCCCAGAGCACAGCCCAGGCGGCCCAGTTGATGCCCATCCACCAGTCCAGCGTGGAATGCGCACCAGCCAGCGTGTCCAGTGCCACAGGCACGGCGGTGATGGCAATGAACAGGCTGAACCAGCCCAGGCCACGGCCATCGGCGCCGCTGAAGCGGTTGAACGCCACCCACAGGTAGGTGAAGGCAAACAGCAGGGTCAGCGCGCCGCCCTTGACGGAGGCCGCGTCAGCCGAGGGACCGAAGATGCTGGCCATGCCAATGCATAGCGACACCACACCCGTGAAGATGTTGATGACCCAGATTTCCTTGTCGGCAATGCGCCCCAGCATCCACAGACCATTCAGGCACAACACGGCGCCCACGTAGAACAACGACAAACCCAACCACATATGCGCTCCTTGACTGCACGCTGGTGCAGCGCGGGCAGGATTTTGGGGCCGGGCGGGTTGGGCTGTAACGGTGGAGAAACGCAAAAGAGCCTTGCGTCCTGGTCAGGAATGAGTCAGAAATGATCGTCCCGATCGCCGCGCAGGCGGCGGTACAGCGTGCCACGCGAGATGCCCAGGGCTCGGGCGGCCTGGGAGACATTGCCGCCATGGTGATCCAGCGTTTCCTTGATCAACTGTGCACTGTGCTCACGCAACGTAGCCTGAGGCTGGGCTTCGGTGACAGCAGTTGGTTGGGTGGCGAGGGCGCTGGTGTCATCTTCTGCGGTGCTGGTGTCCAGGTGCGTGCCCAGGCCGTGCGAGGTTTGCAGCTGCACCTGCATCCAGACGCCCAGACCGCTGGTCAGACGCAGCGGTGAGGGGACGGACTGACTGCTCAGGCGCAGCAAATGGGTTAGGTCATGGCCCAGCAGTTCCTGCACGTTGCATGTCCCAGGCCCGAGCTGGCCGATGAGCTGGGCGGCAGTCCCGTTCATCCAGGCGACGCGGCCATCGGCAGCCACCCCCATCAGGGCCTGCAGCGGCGTGTGCAGCAGTGCTGGCGTCACCTGAAAGCGCAGCACCAGATGCTCGTGTGACTGTGCCTGCAGCAAGGTGTTTTCTATGGTCGTGGCGTACATGCCGACCACGGGGCTGGCGTCGAAGCTGAAATGCTGCTCCTCCACCATCAGATTGAGTATCCCGGCCAGGCGGCCGTGCACATCGCGTATGGGCGCGGCTGCGCAGCGGAAGGCGTGCAGCTCGTCGAAATAGTGCTCGCTGTTGGTGACGGTGCAGGCCTGGCCGGTGGCGGCGACGATGCCGGGTGCGTTCGTGCCCATGGCCTGCTCGGACATGTTCAGGCCGACCCGCTCGTCACGGGGCCGCATGGCCGCCGGGGAAACATGGAGCACGATGCCCTTGTCGTCCGTCAGCATCACGCGCGTGCCGGTGCCCGCCAGCGCCTGCTCCAGTGGCGGCAACTCGTGCTGCAGCGCCAGCAGCAGGCTGCGGCAGCGCTCCTGTGTGGCATGCAACCGGCTGGGGCTGACGGGGGCGAGTGACAGCCCTCGTCCATGGCAGTGCTGGCGCTGGCTGCGCAGCCAGGACTGGATGACGGCCTCGCTGACCAGACCAGAGGGGCGTATGCCGGCTTCGAAGAACTGGCGGCGCGCCTGCAAGGCCCGCTCCGCCCCGGTGCTTGAGAAGCACTGCTGTAGCGCGTCCATCGCGCGTGGCTCGCCAACGTTCATGTCTCAATCCAGGCTGTCCGAAGGAGCACTCAATGTGTCCCGCAATGGAACAGTTCGAGCCTGGGGAAATCCCGATCATGAAGAAAAGCGAGGGATACACCATGCTTTGGGGCATAGAAATCACAACAGGAGACCTCGATGGAATCGCTGATCGACAACTCTCGCGGACGGCCAAGCCGCGCGGCCTGGATACTGGCTGCGTGTCTGGGGACCACGGCGGCTTTCGTGCAGGCCCAGCCTGCGGCACAGGCCGCTGCCGCGGTGCAGGGCGTCGATGGCGCTTACATCCGCGCCAATACTGCCAGGACACCCGACTGGCCCACCACCGGCGTTGACTATGCCGAAACCCGTTACAGCCGTCTCGACCAGATCAACGCCGCCAACGTCAAGGACCTGGGTCTGGCATGGTCGTACAACCTCGAATCCACGCGCGGGGTGGAGGCCACGCCTGTCGTCGTGGACGGCATCATGTATGTCACGGCCTCGTGGAGCGTGGTGCACGCCATCGACACCCGCACCGGCAACAAGATCTGGACCTATGACCCGCAGATTGACCGCAGCACCGGTTTCAAGGGTTGCTGCGACGTGGTCAACCGCGGTGTGGCGCTGTGGAAGGGCAAGGTCTTTGTGGGTGCGTGGGACGGTCGCCTGATCGCATTGGATGCAGCCACCGGCAAGGAGGTCTGGCACAAGAATACCTTCGAGGGGCAAAAGGGCTCACTGACCATCACCGGCGCGCCGCGTGTGTTCAAGGGCAAGGTCATCATCGGCAACGGCGGTGCTGAATATGGCGTGCGCGGCTACATCACGGCCTATGACGCCGAGACCGGCGAGCAGAAATGGCGCTGGTTCAGCGTGCCCGGCGATCCGTCCAAACCCTTCGAGGACGAATCCATGAAGCGCGCGGCCAAGACCTGGGACCCCAGCGGCAAGTGGTGGGAAGCCGGCGGCGGCGGCACCATGTGGGACAGCATGACCTTTGATGCCGAGCTCAACACCATGTATGTGGGCACGGGCAATGGCTCGCCCTGGTCGCACAAGGTGCGCAGCCCCAAGGGCGGTGACAACCTGTACCTGGCTTCCATCGTGGCCCTGGACCCCGACACCGGCAAATACAAGTGGCACTATCAGGAAACGCCGGGCGACAACTGGGATTACACCTCCACCCAGCCCATGATCCTGGCCGACATCAAGATCGCCGGCAAGCCGCGCAAGGTCATACTGCATGCGCCCAAGAACGGCTTCTTCTTCGTGCTCGACCGCACCAATGGAAAGTTCATCTCGGCCAAGAACTTCGTGCCCGTGAACTGGGCCAGCGGCTACGACAAGAACGGCAAGCCCATCAATATCGCTGCGGCACGCGACGGCAGCAAACCCGAGGACGCGATTCCCGGCCCTTACGGTGCGCACAACTGGCACCCCATGTCCTTCAATCCCAAGACTGGCCTGGTGTACCTGCCTGCGCAGAACGTGCCCGTCAACCTGATGGACGACAAGAACTGGGAGTTCAACCAGGCCGGCCCGGGCAAACCCCAGTCGGGCACCGGCTGGAACACGGCCAAGTTCTTCAATGCCGAGCCGCCCAAGAGCAAGCCCTTTGGCCGCCTGCTGGCCTGGGACCCTGTTGCGCAAAAGGCCGCATGGAGCGTGGAGCATGTCTCGCCCTGGAACGGCGGCACTCTGACCACGGCAGGCAATGTGGTGTTCCAGGGCACGGCGGATGGCCGCTTTGTGGCCTATAACGCTGCCAGTGGCGAAAAGCTGTGGGAAGCGCCCACGGGCACCGGCGTGGTGGCCGCGCCCAGCACCTATATGGTGGACGGCAAGCAGTATGTCTCGGTGGCCGTTGGCTGGGGTGGTGTCTACGGTCTGGCTGCGCGTGCCACCGAGCGCCAGGGTCCGGGTACGGTCTACACCTTCGCCGTGGGCGGCAAGGCCAAGATGCCGGACTTCGTGGCCCAGCGCGCGGGCCAGTTGCTGCAGGGCGTGAAATACGACCCCGCCAAGGTTGAGGCCGGCACCTTGCTGTACGTGGCCAACTGCGTGTTCTGTCACGGTGTGCCGGGCGTGGACCGCGGCGGCAATATTCCCAATCTGGGCTATATGGACGCGAGCTATATCGAGAACCTGCCCAATTTCATCTTCAAGGGCCCGGCCATGGCGCGCGGCATGCCGGACTTCACGGGCAAGCTGTCGGGCGATGACGTGGAGTCCATCAAGGCCTTCATCCAGGGCACGGCGGACGCTATCCGGCCCAAGAACTGAGCCTGTACTTCACCACGCCGGTGCGCCTGAGCGGTGCACCGGCGGCCTTTTGAACCAGTACCAAGGAAATCTCTTCATGCAAGACCATCTGCAGTTCTATATCGACGGCCAATGGGTGAACCCGGTCAGCCCGCGCAGCCTGGACGTCATCAACCCCTCCAACGAGCAGGCCATCGCCCGCATCAGCATGGGCTCGGCCGCCGACGTGGACAAGGCCGTGGCCGCCGCGTGCCGCGCCTTCGAGAGCTACTCGCGCACCAGCCGCGAAGAGCGCCTGACCCTGCTGGCCAAGGTGCTGGAGGTCTACCAGCGCCGCTACGGCGACTTTGTGCAGACCATTTCCCGGGAGATGGGGGCGCCGCTGTGGCTGTCCAAGGCGGCACAGGCCGCCATGGGTGTGGCCCATCTGGGCTCCACCATCGAAGTCCTCAAGAACTTCGCCTTCGAACATGTGCAGGGCAGCACCGCCGTCGTGCACGAGCCTGTGGGCGTGGTCGGCATGATCACGCCCTGGAACTGGCCCATCAACCAGATCATGTGCAAGGTCGCCCCGGCCCTGGCCGCTGGCTGCACCATGGTGCTCAAGCCCTCGGAGATCGCGCCGCTCAATGCCCTGCTCGTGGCCGAGGTGCTGCACGAGGCGGGCGTGCCGCCCGGCGTCTTCAACCTTGTCAACGGCGACGGCCCGGGCGTGGGCGAGGCCATGTCCTCCCATCCCGGCATAGACATGATGACCTTCACCGGCTCCACGCGCGCGGGCATTGCCGTGGCCAAGGCAGCGGCCGACAGCGTCAAGCGTGTGGCCCAGGAACTGGGCGGCAAGTCCGCCAACATCGTGTTGGATGACGCCAACCTGCAAAAGGCCGTGACCCAGGGCGTGCAGGCGGTGCTGATGAACTCGGGCCAGAGCTGCAATGCGCCCACGCGCATGTTCGTGCCGCGCGCCCTGCATGGTCAGGCCGTGGAGATCGCCCGTAGCGTCGCCGCAGCAGCGACCGTGGCCGATGCGCTGGCCGAGGGCATGCACATGGGCCCCGTGGTCAGCGAGGCGCAATGGGGCAAGATCCAGGCCCTGATCCGCAAGGGCATTGAAGAGGGTGCGACCCTGGTGGTAGGCGGCACGGGCCGCCCCGAGGGGCTGGTCCGGGGCTACTTTGTCAAACCCACGGTGTTTGCCGACGTGAGCAACGGCATGACCATCGCGCGCGAGGAAATCTTCGGTCCCGTGCTGGTGATGATTCCCTACGACGACGAGGAAGACGCCATCCGGATGGCCAACGACACGGTGTACGGCCTCTCGGGCTATGTGCAATCGGGCAGCCTGGAGCGTGCGCGCCGCGTGGCCGCGCGCCTGCGCACGGGCATGGTGCACCTCAACGGCGCGGGGCCTGACTTCAATGCGCCATTCGGCGGCTACAAGCAGTCAGGCAATGGCCGCGAATGGGGCGAGCATGGCTTCCGTGATTTCCTGGAAACCAAGGCCGTCATGGGCTACGGCGCGGCCTGATTTTTCAACTCTGATAGCTGCTAGCGCTTATCTGATAAGCGCTAGCAGCTATTTTTATTGAGTTTTCTGCTGACGGCGACGTGCACGCTCCAGCTGCTGAGCGACCTGGCGCGGATTCATGCCGTACATCTCGGCAAATTCCTGCTCCGAGCTTTGGCCGCTGAGCTGGAAGGAGCGCAGCAGTGCCTCGTCCTTGGCGGCACGGGCATCGGCTTCGGCCAGGGCTTCCGCGACCAGGGTGTTGGTGGCTTCGTTCTTGCCCAGAACGCGCTCGGCATATTCCTCGCGGGTCAGGCCTGAGGCCTCGTAGGCCAGGGCAATGCGGTTGCGCAGCTTGGGCGTCAGGTCTTCCTGGGTGCGTTGCTGGCGGCGGCGGAAGACTTCGATCAGTGCATGGTGCACATGCTCGGGCAAGGTGGCTTCCACGGGCTGGCCGCTCAGGTCATGGCGTTGCTGACCACTGGCCATGGCTGCCAGATAGCGGCCCGAACGTGTGTGCTGTTGCAGCGCGCTCTTGAGGGCTTCCTTGTCCAGCTCGGGGTGAGCGGCCAGCAGGTCTTCAAAAATACCGCGCTTGAAAGGCAGCAACTGCTCGCCAAACAGGGCTGGGTGCCACTGGGCCAGTTGCTCCAGCAGCGGATTGGCGGGGCGAGCAGCTTGCTGAGGCTGGGTAGCCTGAGCCGACTTGGCGGCATTGCTGCCGCGGCCACCGCCACGGCGGCCGTCGCCACGGTGCGAGTGGCGCTCGGCTGTACCTTGCTGCTCTTGCGCAACGCTTTGGGCCTCAGGCTGCTGGGCGGTCTGGGCTTGCTGTTCTTGTGGTTGAGACACGATTTCAGTCATGGCAAAGCCCGTGGGCTAAGGAGAAAAACCCCCAATCATGCCAGCATCGGCAAACTGCAGTGCCAATCGGGGGTGTCAGGCCGGTTTTACGAGGATCTCAATGATTGGTCCAGCAACTCCACCCAGTGCATCACCGGTACATCGGTGCCGTTTTGCAGGTGAACGATGCAGCCCATATTGGCCGAGAGAATGGCAGCCGGTTTGGCTGGTGCAAAAGGCTCGTCCAGCGCGGCAATCTTGCGGTCACGTAACTGGTGCGAGATCTCGGGCTGCAGCACCGAATAAGTTCCGGCGGAGCCGCAGCAAAGATGCGACTCGGTACGCGCCACGCGCACGTCAAAGCCCAGCTCGCGCAAGCCGCCTTCCACGCCGCCGCGCAGCTTCTGGCCGTGCTGCAGCGTGCAGGGCGGGTGGTAGGCCACGGGCGCCCTGGGTGTCTGCAACTGGCCCTGCAACCTGGCCACCAGCTCGGGTAGCATGGCCGGCAGCAGCTCGCTCAGATCCTTGGTCAGGGCGCTGATGCGTGCGGCTTTTTCAGCGTACTGAGGCTCATGGCGCAACAGATGGCCGTATTCCTTGACGGTGGCGCCGCAGCCCGAGGCGTTCATCACGATGGCCTCGACCTCACTGCGTTCCACCAGCGGCCACCAGGCGTCGATATTGGCGCGCATCTGGGCCTTGCCGCCATCCTGGTCGTTGAGGTGGAACTTCACCGCGCCGCAGCAGCCAGCCTTGTCGGCAATCACGGTCTGCACACCCACGGCGTCCAGCACACGGGCCGTGGCGTAGTTGATGCGCGGCATCATGGCGGGCTGCACGCAGCCGGCCAGCAGCAGCACCTTGCGTGCATGTTCGCGGTCGGGCCAGACGCCGGCGTCCTGCGCGGCAGGAATTTTTTCGGCCAGTGACTCGGGCAGCAGGCCTTTGACGGCGCGGCCCAGCTGGAGTGCAGGTGCGAACAGCGAGGAGTTCATGCCCTCCTTGAGCAGCCAGCGCTGCAGCTTTTCACTTGCCGGACGCTCGACCTGTTCGTCCACGATCTTGCGGCCGATGTCGACCAGATGGCCGTACTGCACGCCGCTGGGGCAGGTGGATTCGCAGTTGCGGCAGGTCAGGCAGCGGTCCAGGTGTTCCTGCGTGGAACGCGTGGGCGTCTGACCTTCGAGCACCTGCTTGATGAGGTAGATGCGGCCGCGCGGGCCGTCAAGTTCATCGCCCAGGGTCTGATAGGTGGGGCAGGTGGCGGTGCAGAAGCCGCAGTGCACGCATTTGCGCAAAATGGCTTCGGCTTCCAGTCCTTCGGGCGTGGCACGGTATTCAGGAGCGAGATTGGTTTGCATGGTTCTTCTCCCGTTTCTTACCAGTTCGCCGACAGCCGGCCCACATTGAAAATGCCCGCAGGGTCGAACGCCTGCTTGAGCCGGGCATGGATCTGGGCCCCAGTGCGGCCTGCTACGCTGCCTTGAGCGTGAGCATCAAAATCGCTGATTCCCGATATCTGGTCTGCGCTCTCAGCTCTGAAAAGCGAAGCGGATCCGCCTACGGACTGGGCCAGCTGCTGCAGCGCGGCAGCTGCCGCGCGTGGTGCACGCACCCAGCGCTGGGAACCATGCCAGTCGATGAACGGGCCCACGGCACCGGCAGGCAGTTGCAGCGGTGTGGTGGTGGCGGGGACGGACAGACGCCACAGGCAGTGGTCGGCTGCGCGCTGCTGGAACCAGGGCAGGCTCAGATCGCGGCTGGCACTCCAGTCGGCGGCGACGGCATCGTTGTCCAGACGCTCGCCACCGAGGCGCTGGCAAGCGGCCTGTACGGCCGCGCGTGCACCGCGCAGGCGCAGGTACAGCGTGCCGCTGCTGCCTTCTTCCTGCAGCCAGTTGCTGGCGTTCAGTGGCAGCGGCTGGCCGCCCCACTGGTTGAGCCACTGCAGCGCCTGCTGCTGGCTGCAGTCGGCAAAGCGCAGTGTGGCCTCGGCAGGAGCCACGGGCAGTACCTTGAGGCTGATTTCGGTGATCAGGCCCAGCGTGCCCCAGCTGCCCGCCATCAGGCGCGATACGTCATAACCGGCCACGTTCTTCATGACCTGACCGCCGTAGCGCAGCACTTCACCCTGGCCGTTGATCATCTCCAGGCCCAGCACAAAGTCACGCACGGCACCCACATTGGCGCGCGAGGGGCCGGACAGGCCAGCAGCCACCATGCCGCCCACGGTGCTGCCGGGGCCAAAGTGCGGCGGCTCGAAGGCCAGGCATTGTCCCTGGGCTGCCAGCGCAGCCTCCAGCTCGGCCAGAGGCGTGCCTGCGAGCACGGTGACGACCAGCTCGCTGGGTTCGTAGCTGACGATGCCGCTGAGCGCGCGCGTGTCCAGCAGCTCGCCCTGCAGGGACAGGCCGTGGAAATCCTTGCTGCCGCCGCCGCGAATGCGCAGCGGGGTTTTTTCATGGGCAGCGGCGCGAATGCGCTCGCTGATGGCTTTGATGTGGCTGGTGGCTGAATCCATGGCCTGCATGGTAGCGGCTGTGTCTGTGAGCGGGGCAGGGGACAGCTGTGATTTTTTTGAAACGCTTGCTTGAATAAAAAAGCCCCACAGCTTGCACTGCGGGGCAACGTAATGAAACTGAGCTGGCGAAGAGGTGGATGGCGCCTGAGGCGCTTGCTTGGTTGGCTGACGCTTTGGCGCACCAGAGACAGCAAGCAAGGGGCGCCCCTTACGCTCCGCTGTCGTCCCCCTCTGGGGCGCCCGGCTAGGGGAAGGCGCAAAGCGCCTCAGGGGGTTACCTTGTGTATGCGACTTCGCCGTGAGAAGTGATGTCCAGGCCTTGGCGTTCGGATTCTTCGGAAA
Source organism: Comamonas sp. (assembly GCA_031277805.1). Taxonomy (GTDB): domain Bacteria; phylum Pseudomonadota; class Gammaproteobacteria; order Burkholderiales; family Burkholderiaceae_C; genus Comamonas. Next base: position 208,512 of record JAITLR010000022.1, read on the forward strand.
CGCGCAGTCCCACGGTCAGGGCGGCAATCTTGTAGGCCACCAGGGACACCACGCCGGACCAGACGATGGTCAGCAGCACGCTCTTGAGCTGCACCCATACTTGATGGGCCATGTTGTAGCCCTCGGGCTCGATGCCACCCAGGCCCTTGGCGCAGAAAACGCCGGTCAGGATGGCTCCCAGAATGCCGCCGACCCCGTGAACGCCAAATACGTCGCAGACATCGTCAACACCCAGCAGACGCTTGAGGCCGGAGACTCCCCACAGGCATAGAGGCCCGGCAATCAGGCCCATGACGATGGAGCCCATGGGGCCGACAAAGCCGGCCGCGGGGGTGATGCAGACCAGACCGGCCACGGCACCCGATGCGGCGCCCAGCATGGAGGCCTTGCCACGGTGCAGCGCCTCGGCCGAGATCCAGGACAGGGCGGCGGCGCCGGTGGCCAGGATGGTGTTGACGAAAGCCAGGCCGGCGATACCATTTGCCGCACCGGCGGAGCCGGCGTTGAAGCCGAACCAGCCCACCCACAGCAGGGATGCGCCCACCATGGTCAGTGTCAGGCTGTGCGGGGGCAGGGCCTCCCTGCCGAAACCGATGCGCTTGCCCAGCATATAGGCGCCCACCAGACCGGCGATGGCAGCGTTGATGTGCACCACGGTGCCGCCGGCAAAGTCCAGCGCACCGTCTTCGGCCAGCAGGCCACCGCCCCACACCATATGGGCCATGGGGATGTAGGCAAAGCTGAACCACAGCACCGAGAACACGATGACGGCCGCGAACCTGATGCGTTCGGCGAACGCGCCCACGATCAGCGCCACGGTGATGGCGGCGAAGGTGGACTGGAAGGCCACGAACACATATTCGGGGATGGTCTTGAGCGCGCTGGACAAGGTGTCCGGCGTGATGCCCAGCAGGAACAGCTTGTCAAAGCTGCCGAAGAACTTGCCCTCGCCGCCGAAGGCCAGCGTGTAGCCGTAGATGGCCCACAGCACGGTGATCAGCGAGAAGATCACAAACACCTGTGCCAGCACGGACAGCATGTTCTTGCTGCGCACCAGGCCGCCGTAGAACAGGGCCAGGCCTGGGATGACCATCAGAATCACCAGCATGGTGGAGGTCAGCATCCAGGCCGTGTCGCCCGCGCTCAACGTGGGCACGGTTTCCACCGCAGCGGCGACGGCGGGGGCGGCTGCAGGCACGGCATCCTGGGCCCATGCGGCTGCGCTGGCAGCCAGCAGGCCCAGTCCCAGGCCTGCGCTCAAAAGCTTCTTGGTCATGACGGTCTTCCTTGGAAAGCGTTAGGCCGTTACAGCGCTGATTCGCCGGTCTCGCCGGTACGGATGCGGATGGATTGTTCCAGTGGCTGCACAAAGATCTTGCCGTCGCCGATCTTGCCGGTGCGGGCCGCGCCCTCGATGGCGTCGATCACGGACTCCAGCAGCTCGTCGGCAATGGCGACTTCGATCTTGAGCTTGGGCAGAAAGTCCACCACGTATTCGGCACCGCGGTACAGCTCGGTATGGCCTTTCTGGCGGCCAAAGCCCTTGACCTCGGTGACGGTGATGCCTTGCACACCGATCTGGGAAAGCGCTTCGCGGACTTCGTCCAGCTTGAAGGGTTTGATGATGGCGGTCACCATTTTCATGACAGTCTCCTCAGCAGATCAAAAAATCTTGGCCAGCGTCACGATCAGACGCGCCTTGTTCACATCGCCGAAATAGGCCTTCTTGTTGGCTCCGGCCACGGCTGCAGCAAGGGAGAAGCCCTCTCCCAGGTCATAGGCACCGCCCACGCTGTAGTCCACATAGTTGGGCACGCCCAGGCTCTTGATGTCGCTGGAGAAATGCGTGTAGCCCAGCGAGGCCTTCAGCGTCACCTTGGGGGCGACTTCCTGGCTGTAGGACAGCAGCAGATAACCGGTGTTGCGGCCCTTGAGGCCCGAGCCGTCACGTGCGCCAGCCCAGCCGAAATAGTCCTTGGAGACCGTGTGCGAGTACTTGGCCGTGAACGGCCCGTAAGTACCGGCGCCATAGATCTCGGTGGTATTGCCACGGGTGTTGCCGGAGTAGACATAGGTCAGTGCACCCACATCCCAGTCGATGTCGCCTGCCTTGAACTTGTAGCCGCCGTAGAAGTCGGTTTCCAGCGAGTTGCCCGGCAGCCAGTCCACCGAGGAGTTCCAGTTGCCCACATAGAAGCCGCTGTCGCCAAAGGTGTAGTCAAAGCCGCCTTGCAGCGCGGGCTTGACGGCACGGCTGCGGCTGCTGTCCTGATCCTGGCCACGGAACTTGTAGTTGGTGGTCAGCGCCACGTTGGCTGTCAGCTGCGCATGGGCCCACAGAGGCGAGGCAAGCGCACAGGCCAGGACCGAGGTCTTGGTGAAGGTTTTGAAACGGCTGGCAGCGAGACTGGGCATTCTGGGTTCCTCCGGTTTGCAAAAATTTCTTGGACAAAACGGATAAAGCACAGACCGTGCCAACTCTTGCTGCTGCCTGTAGCGGCTGGTCACACCTCAGGCGACAGTCTGGCAGACCGCTGGAGCTGCACCGCTTCTCTGCAGGTATGGGTTGCGATGTTCAGGAGTCTTGGGCATTGCCATGGTTGTTGCAGAAAAAGCACCAAAGAAGTGCATTTCATGGGAAGGAGGAGGGTGTTGCGTACATTTGTTGACATATAGGAGCAGCTGGCAAGACAATCGGGCCCCCTCCTGGTGCGGTACTCGATCCAGTCGGTCCGAGAGTTTCCCCAGCTCTCAACCGGCTTCAGGTTTTCCAGTCCCGATCCCCGCACCTTCTTGTGCTTTGCGCACATGCCTCTTCAGCCAACCCCGTTGGCATCCTGCTCTGCTGCCGGGCGAACGTCATGCGTTCGCCGCCGCGTGGCTGTCTGCAAATCTTCACCCTTCACTTCTTCGGAGTCTCGAATGATCATTCGTCTGTCCAAAGCCGCCATGGTGCTTGCCATGGCCTTCTTCGCCACGCTGGTTGCCTTCGGCAATATCACCGACTACGCCACCAACTTCGCGTTCGTCCACCATGTGTTCCTGATGGACACCACCTTCCCCGGCAACGGCATCATGTACCGCTCCATCCAGCAGGAATGGGTGCACCACGCGGGCTATATCGGCATCATTGCGCTGGAAAGCACCACGGCCATCCTGTGCTGGATCGGCGGTATCAAGCTGCTCAAGGCCCGCAATGCCAGGCCTGCAGTGTTCCGCGCCTCCAAGGCCTGGGCCATCGGAGGTTTGACACTGGGCTTTCTGACCTGGCAAGTGGCCTTCATGTCCGTGGGCGGTGAGTGGTTCGGCATGTGGATGTCCAAGCAATGGAATGGCGTGCCCGATGCCTTCCGCTTCTTCATCACGCTGCTGATCGTGCTCATCTATCTCACCATGGATAACGACGCCCTGCCTGAGCCGCAGGACACCGTGGCACGCTGAAATTCTGCGGTGTGAACACACCGTCGTGAAGCGAAAAAGCCTACTGGCAGCGCGCCAGCAGGCTTTCCAAGGAAGACTGCCCTGAGCTCAGTAACTGGCCTGAGGCAGGTCGTTCCTGGTGAATACCAGCGAGACCTTGGCCTCTTCTGGGATCGGCGGCAGGCTCTGGTTCCACTGCTGCCAGGCGGAGCGCAGCTCGGCCAGCTTCTGAGGCTCACGATCACGCAGATTGGCACGCTCGCGCGGGTCAACCGCAATGTTGAACAGGTACTCGATGCCTTCGACCTGCAGATATTTCCAGTCGCCGCGAATCAGCGCTTTCTGCTCGCGGTGCTTCATGCGCCAGGCCAGGTCGCGCCCGGGCGCCCAGGCCGGGTCCTGCATCAGCGGCAGCAGGCTGATGCCGTCCAGCGGATAGTCGGCATGGCCGTCCACACCGGCGGCGGCCAGGAAGGTGGTGGACCAGTCCATGGTCAGATTGGGCGTGTCGCAGACGGAACCTGCAGTCATGCGGGCCGGCCAGCGCGCCAGCAGGGGCACGCGGATGCCGCCTTCGAGCAGGTCCATCTTCTGGCCGACAAAAGGCCAGTTGTTGGAGAAACGCTCGCCGCCGTTGTCGCTGGTGAAGACGATGAGCGTGTTGTCGCTCATGCCTTTTTCTTCCAGCGCATCGAGCAGCCAGCCAATGCCATCGTCCATGTGGTGAATCATGCGTTGGTAGGTATCAATGGAGCCGCCATCCACATGCTTTCCCATGCCCTTGAGGCGCTCGGACTCTGCGCGGTCGTCGCGCGTCAGCCAGGGCCAGTGCGGGGCGCTGTAGTGCAGCGACAGATAGAAAGGCTGGTCGGCCGACTGGCGCTTGACGAAATCAACAGCGCGACGGCTCAGCAGATCGGTCAGATAGCCGTCTTCCTCGTGCGGCTCTTCGTTGAGCCAGAAGTCGGGGCGGCCGCGCGGATCGCAATGGGCAAAGTAGTCGGCGCCACCGGCATGAAAGCCATAGAACTCTTCATAGCCCGATTTACGTGGGCCAAAGTACGGCGGGTAGCCAAGGTGCCATTTGCCGACCAGCGCTGTGGCGTAACCGGCATCGCGCAGCAGCGATGCCACCGTGGGGTGATCGGGCGGCAGGCCCAGCACCTTGTCGCCATGCACGCTGGCAATCGGCTCCTCGGCCGCGCCGCGCAAACGGTATTGCCAGCGGCCCGTGGCCAGCGCAAAACGCGTGGGGGAGCAGACGGCAGAGTTGGCGTAGCCGCGCGTGAAGCGCAGGCCCTGAGCGGCCATGGCGTCCAGCCTTGGCGATACGTCGGTGGCGTTGTTGTGCGCGTCGCGTGCGCCGGTGCAACCCAGGTCGGCATAGCCCAGGTCATCGGCCAGGATGAAGATCAGATTGGGGCGGGAATCGGTCATGGAAGAAATCACGGAAAGCTAAAAACAGAAGCTGGTAGCGCTTATCAGCAAAGGATTTGATAGTGTTTTCTACGTCAAATTAATGCTTTGCAAGCGCAGGCAGCTCCTGAAAACAAAGTGAATGTGCTCAAGGCTTGAAGCCAGAGCGCTGTACCACCGGTGCCCATTGAGAGCGATAGGCCTTGAGCATGGCTTCGGTCTGAGCGGCACTGCTGGTCACGGGCACCAGATTGGAGGCCGCGAACTTCTGCTGGGTGTCTGGGTCTTTCATGACCTCCTGCACCAGCTCGGACAGGCGTTGCACCGTGGCCGGTGCCATGCTCTGCGGCGCGAACAAGGTGTTCCAGCCCGTGCCGACCAGGTTCACGCCCAGCTCCTTGAGCGTGGGAATATTCGGCGCCATGGCACTGCGCTTTTCGCCTGAAGTGGCCAGCACGCGCAGCTTGCCTGCCTCGATCTGCGGGATTTGCGTGTCGAAGGTGTCCACGGCAATCGGCACCTGCCCGCCCATCAGATCGGTGAGCAGCGGGCCTGAGCCCTTGTAGCCCACGACCTCGACGGGCACCTTGGCCGCCTCGCCCAGCATCAATGCAAAGAAGTGAGGCAGGCTGCCCGTGGCGGGCACGCCGAAATTGGCTTGTTGCGGATTGGCTTTGATCCAGGCCAGCAGGTGCGAAAGCTCCTTGACCGGCACGGCACTGGCTACGGCCAGGCCAAACTCGTAACGGTTGACTTCACTGATCGCACGGAAGTCCTTTTCCGGGTCGTAGCCAGAGTCATGAAAGACCAGTGGCGCGACCACCATGACGGCGGGGTTGGCCAGCAGGATGGCTGGCTGGGCTGCCGGAGCGTTCTTCACATATTGAGCCGAGAGGCGGCCACCGGCACCGGGCTTGTTTTCCACAATCACGGGGCTGCCCAGCTTGAGCTGCAGCTTGTCCGCCACCAGACGTGCCACGCGGTCGGTGGCCCCGCCAGGCGGGTAGCCAACGACAATGCGCAGCGGCGTCTTGGCGGGGAACAGCGGCGCTGCGGTCTGGGCTTGCGCCAGCGGGGGCATCAGTGCGCAGGCCATCAGCGCCGCACCTAGCGCCAGCTTGCTCAATTCTCTTCGTTGCATGGGAAATGTCTCCTGGTGTTGGGGGCCGCTGGTGGTTCTGCCATTCAGTCTGCCTTGAGCTGAATTTTGCGGGTCAACGCCTCCCATTTTCCTGATAGCTCCCTGGCTTTTTGCTGGGCCTGCTCGGCCGTGCTGCCAACCATCTCTATGTCCACAGGCTTCACGCGATCTTGCTGTTCCGGCGAGCGGATGGCGGTTTCCATGGCCTCGAGAAAGCGCTTCTGTATATCGGCGGGTACGCCCTTGGGGGCGGCCAGGAAAAGCCAGAAAGTGCCATCGAATTCGGGGTAGCCTGACTCGGCAATCGTGGGCAACTGCGGCATCAGCGTGGAGCGCTGCTTGCCCGAGGTCGCCAGGGCCGTCACGCGACCGCTCTGGATCTGCGGCAGAACGGTGGGAGCCGCCAGAAAACCGCAGTCCACCTGTCCGCCCATGAGGTCCTGCATGGCTGGGGCCGGGCCTTTGTAGGGGATATGCACCATCTTCACCCCGGTGGTGGAGAGCAGGGATTCCATGACCAGATGGCCTGGAGAGCCGGCTCCGCCCGTTGCATAAGTCAGCTCCCGGGTCTTGGCCGCATCGATCATGTCCTTGACGGACTTGAAGCCAAGCTTGGGGTTGCAGATCAGCGTCTGTGAAAACCTGGCCGCGGCATCAAGCACCACGATGGCGTCGCTGGAGTAGCCAGTGTTCTTGTAAATATGCTTGTTGACAGTCAGCACCGGGTCCATGGCCCACAGCCATGTGTAGCCGTCGGCGGCCGCCCGGGCGACTTCGGCGGCTCCGATATTGCCGTTGGCTCCGGCTCGGTTTTCCACGATCACGGGCTGGCCCAGCACCTTTTGTACCGCGGCAGCCAGAGGGCGGATGGCGATGTCGGAGGGGCCGGCAGGAGGATTGGGAACGATGATACGAATGGGCTTGAGAGGCCAGTTCTGAGTCGCATGCGCCGCTGTCAGCAGCGTGGGTGCCAGCAAAGAAGCTGCCGCCAGCATGGTCAGGGCTCTGCGGATGATCGGACGGCGAGGCATGGTGTGTCTCCAGTCATTGTTCTGGAGGCCACTGTAAGCAGTGTCTGGATAATGGATCTAATCCATCATTCCTAGAGAAAACCCATAGGCCCATGTCCAAGGATCAGCGCCATCCATGGCGACAACCATCGAAGCTGGACGACCTGTTCCTCTATCAGCTCGCTCGCCTGATGAGTGCGGCAGGCAGCATGGTCGTGCGCCTGTGCGAAGGCGGATACGGCATCACCCGCCGCGAATGGCGCATGATCGGTCTGCTGGCGGACAAGGGACCCTTGCGGCCATCACAGCTTGCAGAGCATGCACAGCTGGACCGTACCCGGACTTCACGCACCATCTCTGGTTTGATCGAGAAGGGTCTGCTGCGCAAGCAGAGCATTGCTGCTGACAGGCGTCAGGCGCTGGTGCAGCTCACATCGTCAGGGATCAAGCTGCATGGGCAGCTGTTTCCGCAGGTTCAGGCCATCAATCAGGAGCTGCTTGGTGATGTGAGCGATGCCGAACTGCAAATGCTCTCCACGGTGTTTGAGCGCATTGGTCAGACGGCTGCGGGCATGGAGCAGCGGGGAGATTTTCCCAAGGCCGAGCGCAGGCTCGGCCGGGGCGGCATGCCCAAGGCACCGAAAGGCTAGGGACTGTGCTCATCCCTATTGCCTCGCGCACGGACTCCCGCATACCCTAGGCCCTCATCATGGAGCGAGGGCGCTTATATGGGACTTGCGCTGATTCAAAGCCGTGCCTTGCTGGGCCTGGATGCGCCCGGCGTCATCGTGGAAGTCCATCTGGCCAACGGCCTGCCGTCGTTTACCTTGGTAGGTCTGGCCGATGTGGAAGTCAAGGAAGCGCGTGAACGCGTGCGTGCGGCCATTGTCAATGCGGGGCTGGAGTTTCCCAATAACAAGCGCATTACCGTCAACCTCGCGCCAGCCGATCTGCCCAAGGACTCCGGACGCTTTGATTTGCCGATTGCGCTGGGCATTCTGGCGGCCAGCGGCCAGATCGATGCAAGCAAATTGGCGGATTACGAATTTGCGGGCGAGTTGTCGTTGACCGGCGCATTGCGTCCGGTGCGTGGGGCACTTGCGACGGCCCTGGCCCTGCAACGCCTGCAGCACAGCGTGCGCCTGGTGCTGCCGCCCGAAAGCGCGCAGGAGGCCGCTTTTGTACCGACCATCGAAGTCTTCAGCGCCGTGCATCTGCTCGATGTGGTGCGGCAGTTCATCGCTCATGAAGCGCCGTTGCAGCCGGATGCCGACCCGGCGACGGAAAGCGGTTGGCAGCGTGTGCAGGCCATAGCTGCACAATCGCAAAGCCATGCCCTGGATCTGCGCGAAGTGCGCGGTCAGGTACAGGCCAAGCGCGCTCTTGAAATTGCAGCTGCTGGCGCACATGGGGTCTTGATGATTGGCCCGCCAGGCTCCGGCAAATCCATGCTGGCCCAGCGCTTTGCCAGTCTGCTTCCAGCCATGAGCGACGAGGAGGCACTGGAGGCGGCGGCCGTCGCCAGCCTCTGCGGCCGTTTTAGCGTCGCGCAATGGCGTCGGCGTCCGTTTGCATCGCCTCATCACACGGCCAGCTCGGTGGCGCTGGTCGGTGGTGGCTCGCCGCCCCGGCCCGGAGAGATTTCATACGCCCACGGCGGCGCGCTGTTTCTGGATGAGCTGCCCGAGTTTGCCCGCAGCGCACTGGAGGCCCTGCGCGAGCCGCTGGAGACGGGGCGCATCACCATCGTCAGGGCTGCGCAGCGCGCGGAATTCCCGGCGCGCTTTCAGCTGATTGCGGCCATGAATCCCTGCCCCTGCGGCTACTGGGGTTCGCGTGTGCGGGCCTGCCGCTGCACACCCGACCAGGTGGCGCGCTATCAGGCGCGCATCAGCGGGCCGTTGCTGGATCGCATCGACCTGCATGTTGAAGTGGCAGCCCTGCCACCGCAGGAGCTGCTGGCCGCACCCGAAGGGGAAAGCAGCGCCGCCGTGCAGCAGCGCGTGGCCCAGGCCCGTGAGCGGGCCTTGCAGCGCCAGGGTCAGCCCAACCATTTGCTGCAGGGCGCGCAGCTCGATGCCCATCTGCAGCTCGAACCCGAAGCTCTGGCCTTTGCCCACAAGGCTGCTGCCCGTCTGGGCTGGTCCGCACGCGGCACGCACCGTGCTCTGAAAGTGGCGCGCACGATTGCCGATCTGGCTGGCTCTGACTCCATCGCCCAGTCCCATGTGGCCGAGGCACTGCAATACCGCAGAGCCCTGATGCAGGCCTGAAATCAGGTCGTAAAAATGCTCTCAGGCCGCCATGGCCAGCGGCACTGGCCGCGATTCGCGGCTTTCGGGGTCCACGCCCAGTACCTTGGCGAAGGCATGGACGGCGGGCGACCAACCCTCGACAACGCCCGTCACAAAACAGGTGTCCACCCAGGCCAGCTCACGCCCCGTCTTGCCGGGCAAGGCCATCCAGTGCACATCAAAACGCTGCTGCTGGGCCTCGACCAGCGAGCGCGACAACAGCGCATAGCCCATGCCTGCCGCCACGCAGCCCAGAATGGTGTCCAGCATGCCCAGCTCCATGATGCGCACGGCGCTGATGCCCATGGAGGCCATCAGCAGCTCTATGCGCTGGCGGTAGCTGCAGCCCTGGCGGAAAGCGAGAAACACCGAGGCACAGAAATCGTCGGCGCTCGGAAACTGCTTCAGCGGCTTGTTGCTGACCAGTACCAGCTCCTCGCGGAACACGGGCCAGGAATGCAGATCGCTTTGCGGCGCAGCGCCATTGATGAAGGCGCAGTCGATACGCCCGGCCCTCAACTCGTCCAGCTGGCTGGCGGTGGGGCTGACGGCCAGTTCCAGATCAATGCCCGGGTGCTGCTGGCGCAATCGGGCCAGCAGCGGCGGCAGGCGCAGCGCGGCCGTGGTTTCCATTGAACCTATGCGCAGCACGCCGGAGATGGGGCCCTGGGCAAACTGTGGCGATTGCAGCAAGGCCAGTGCGTGGTCGTGCGACTTCAGCATCTGCCGTGCATATTGCAGCAGTGTGTGGCCCGCGGGCGTGGGAAAGACGGGGTTGGCACGCACCAGCAATTGCGCGCCTACTTCGTCTTCCAGCTTCTTGATATGGGCCGTGACATTGGACTGCACGGTATGCAGTCGCAGGGCAGCAGTACCAAAGCTGCCACTTTCGCAGACGGCTTCAAACATGCGCAGGGATTTGAGTTGCATGGCAGTCCTTGTAATCTCGAATGAAGATGCTGTTCATCATTTTGAATCATTGGACATGATTGCTGCGCTGCACGTAATCTTGCCTCAATACCGCAATGGAAATGCCCTGTGATCGCGCGCAAAGAACTTCCTCTTCTGTTGACCGGCTTCATGGCCACGCTCAGTGGTGTGGGGCTGGCCCGCTTTGCCTATACGGCGCTGATGCCGCAGATGGTGCATGCCGGCTGGTTCAGTGGCGAGCAGGTCGCCTATCTGGGGGCGGCCAATCTGCTGGGTTACCTGATCGGCGCGCTGGCCGCGGCGCCCTGGGCCGAGCGCATGGGCGCCCTGCGCGTGCTGACGATCTGCTGGGTGGCTGTGGCGCTGAGCTTTGCGGGCTGCAGCCTGCCTCTACCCATGGCCGTGTTCTTTGTCTGGCGGCTGATATCGGGCATTGCAGGGGGCGCACTCATGGTGGTGGGGCCGTCGGTGGCCATGGCGGCGGTGGTGCCGGCACGCCGTGCGGCCCTGGGGCCGCTGATGTTCTGCGGCATAGGCGTGGGCGCGCTGCTGGCTGCCACGCTGGTGCCCATGTTCGCCCGCAGCAGTCTCAGCGCCGTCTGGTGGGCCTTGACCCTGCTCAGCGCCCTGGCTGCCTGGGTGGGTTGGCGGGCGGCGCGGCAGATAGTCGTGCATGCGCCTGTGGCCATCGCGCCCAGGCCTGCTGCGATTGCAACTGCCGCACCGCGTACCACGATCTGGAGCATGGCTGTGGTGATGGTGTTTCTGGCCTATGCCTGCGATGCCTTCGGCTTTGTGCCGCACACCGTGTTCTGGGTGGACTACCTGGATCGTGAGCTGCAACTGGGCGCCGGCTACGCTTCCACGCAATGGGCGTTCTTTGGCCTGGGTGCGATTGCCGGGCCGCTGTGCGCGGCGCTGTGCGCGACGCGCTGGGGCTGGTGGGGAACGGCTACGGGCGCCTACCTGGTCAAGGCAACGGCCATCGGCCTGCCGTTGCTGCTGACGGGCTTTGGCGCTCACGCCCTCTCTGGGTTTCTGGTGGGAGCGTTGTCGCCCGGCATGTCGGCCATCACCTCCGGCTATCTGATGCAATTGATAGGCCCCGATCAGCACAAGAAGATGTGGGGCTATGCCACGGCGGGCTTCGCACTGCTGCAGGCCACCTCCGGCTATCTGATGGCCTTCATCTATGCGAGCATGGGCAGTTACCGTCCGCTGTTCGCGCTGGGCTGCGCGGGGCTGACCTTGGGGGCCCTGCTGGTGTTCTGCAGCCGTCTGAGCCGTGTGGCGGCGAATACTCAACTTCAGGAAACAAGATGACTTCTCTGCCCTCATGGATGGCCAGTCTGGGCCTGTTGTCTCCGATCATTCAAGCGCCCATGGCGGGCACCTCAACGCCGCAACTGGCCGCAGCCGTCAGCAACGCGGGCGCTCTGGGGTCGGTGGGGATAGGTGCCTACGGCGTGGATCAGGCACGCCAGCATATCGAGCAAACCCAGGCACTGACGGACCGTCCGTTCAATGTCAATCTGTTCTGCCATCAGACCGCCTCGGCCGATACAGAGCGTGAAGCGCAGTGGCTTCAGTATCTGGCGCCGGAGTTTGCTCGCTTTGGCGCTCAGGCCCCGTCGGGCCTGCGCTGCATTTATGAATCCGCCGTGAGCAATGCGCCGTTGCAAGCCATGCTGCTGGAACTGCGCCCGGCCGTGGTGAGTTTTCATTTCGGCCTGCCCGAGCAAAGCTTTATCGACGCGCTGCGCTCTGCGGGCATTACCACGCTGGCCTGCGCCACCAACCTCGATGAAGCCCGTCAGATCGAGCAGGTCGGCGTGGATGTGATCGTGGCCCAGGGTATGGAGGCAGGTGGTCATCGTGGTGCTTTTATGCCCGAGCAGGACAGGTTGATGGGCCTGTTCTCACTGGTGCAGTTGCTGGCGCGCGAATGCAGCCTGCCCGTGGTGGCGGCGGGCGGCATCATGGACGGTGCCGGCATTGCTGCGGCGCTGCAGCTGGGTGCCTGTGCCGTGCAAATGGGCACGGCCTTCATTCTCTGTCCGGAGTCGGCTGCCAGTGCCGCCTACCGGGCTGAGCTGCAAAGCGCCCAGGCCCAGCACACGGCCATCACGGCGGCGATTTCGGGCCGACCCGCACGCGGCATGTTCAACCGTCTGCACCAACTGGGGCGCGACTACGCAGGCCAGCTGCCTGCCTACCCCATGGTCTATGACGCGGGCAAGGCACTGCACCAGGCGGCAGCGGCCCAGGACAGCAGCGACTATGCAGCGCACTGGGCAGGCCAGGGTGCACCGCTGGCGCGGGCCATGTCCGCAGCGCAACTGGTGCAGGTTTTGGTGCAGGAGTTGAAAGAATATGAAAATTGATAGCTGTTGACGCTTGATAGTATTGGGGTGAGTCCGGTTTCATAGAAATACCGTTGACGCCATCTCTAGTCCTTATAGAGGTAGTCGGCCGCCAGAATTTGTTCCAAATTGATCCGATCAATCACAAGACGGAGACTGGAATGAGCAAGGCTTTGGTATGCGTAGTCACGGGTGCCAGCCGTGGCGTGGGCCGTGGTGTGGCGCTGGCGCTGGGCTCTGCGGGGGCGACCGTCTATGTGACGGGGCGCAGCGTGAAAGAGGGTGATTCACCCCTGCCCGGTACCGTAGGCCAGACGGCGGCCGATGTGACAGCTGCGGGCGGCGCCGGCATCGCCGTGGCCTGCGACCATGGCGATGACGCCCAGGTGGCAGCGCTGTTCGAACGCGTGCGCCGCGCGCATGGGCGGCTCGACATTCTGGTCAACTGCGCCATTGCCATTCCCGATGCACTGACCGAAGTTGGCCCTTTCTGGAAGAAGCCGCTGGCCATGACCGCTTTGCTGGATGTGGGCCTGCGCTCCAGCTATGTGGCCTGCCATTGCGCTGCCGATCTGCTGGCCGCTGCGCGCGGTCTGGTGGTCAATATCTCGTCCGCAGGCAGCCGCTGCTATATGCACGGCCCGGCCTATGGCGCAGGCAAGGCCGCCACGGACAAGATGAGTTTTGACATGGCTTATGACTTCAGGCCCGCAGGCGTGAGCGTGGTGGCGTTGTGGCCTGGCCTGGTCAAGACCGAGCGCTCGGCCCGTGTCTGCGCGGCAGAGCCTGACAAGTACGGCGACAGCTATGACAGCGCCGAAACCCCGCAATTCATAGGCCGCGTGGTGCTGGCACTGCATGGAGATGCCCATTGTCTGGAACAGCGCTCTGGCGGCGTGTTCTACACGGCTGAGCTGGCCAGCCAGTATGGTGTGCAGGATATCGATGGTGCCCAGCCGCCGTCGCCCCGTGCCTGGTTTGGTGCGCCGCCGGAGTTCTGTCCGGTGGTGGTGGAGTAAGGCGCAGGCAGAGGGCGTTTGCCTGTCTATCATGGGCAGGCACATCGCAACTATTCTGATGCCTGCATATGACCCCAATCTGGCGCATTTCTCTGCTTTTTTTCATCGCCTGCATCACAGGTTCGAGCCGGGCTGAAGAGCCCGAGGTCGATACCCGTCAAAGCCCTGCTGCCGATGCGCGCTGGCTGACGCTGATCGTGCAGGCCGAGAACGATATAGCGCCGCAGCCGGTATCGCTCGAATACCAGGCGGGCCAATGTACCGAGTCCAGAAGCTATGGCGTGGGTGGTCAGTCGCAAAGCGGCCGCATGCAGATGCCTGCCCTGCATTTTGAAAAAATCACGTTGAGCAAACAGACCTCGAGCCAGCGTTATCAGGCACGCATTGCCCTGGATGCGGGTGGCAGCTGTCAGTGGAAGCTGGTGGGCCTGAGCACCCAGTTCAAATACACCAGTCAGCATGCACAGACCAAGGGCCAGGAGCTGCTGTCGCAGCGCATAAAGATTGCATTCGCCGACCGCAAGAACGCTGTGCGCAAGCTCGATGTGCTGATGCGCTTTCAATACTTTCCGGTGATCTATCTGGCGGACAACCCCGCGCAGAACAGCATCAAGCTGCAAAGCGGCGGCTTTCCCGATTTGCCGAGTTTTGACCCCGCAGAGTCTGGCACCCTGATGCTGCAGTTCAAGGTCTTCAACGATCTGGCAATGACGGCCAGGGTCGATCCGCAGAACCCGTATCTTTATTTGACGACTTACCCCGATGGAGCGACTGGCGCAACCACATCGGCGGGGGTGATGGACGAACGCATGATCTGCCTGATGCAGACCCGCGCGGCTGGTAGTACGGACTTGCAGCGCTGCAATCGGTATGCGCCGGTTAACGATAAGCGCTGAGGCGCAGTCGGGCGCCACTACACTGCGGGCTTCCTGGTTTTCTCTACATCCGGTTCGTGTCTTCATCATTCGCTTCTCGTCGCCGCTGCCTGCATTTATCTCTCTCGATTCCTCTGGCGCTGGGCCTTCTGGCCTGTGCCACCACCACGCCTGAGCAAAGCCAGGATGCGCTGGTTCGGCGCTTTTATCAGCTGATTGCCGAGGGTGATTTCGACGGCTGCATCAGCCTGATTTCGGCAACCCATATCTCCAAGGAGGAGCTGGCAGGCTTTGACAAAAAGCTGCGCCGGATACTGGCCAGCGGCCAGCAGTTGATCAACTCCCGGGGCGGACTGCTCAAGGTCGAGGTGCTGGAGCGCACCGTCGATGCTGCGCAGCAGGTCACCAAGCTCAGGGTTCAGGTCTTCTACCGCGATGGAAGCAGCCGCCGTGAGCGCATCAATCTGTTTGAGGAAAACGGCGTCTGGAAAGTGCAGCTGTGATGCGCTTGCCGCATGGCGCTGTGGCCCTGGCCATGTGGTCGGCAATGGCCTGCATGGCTGCGCCCACTCTGCCGTCGCAGGCCGCAGCCGGTGACCTGCTTTTTCGCCGTGGGACGGAGAGCGTCAGCCATCTGGTGCAGGCGGTGGATCGTGGGGATTTCAGCCATGTGGGCATGCTGGTTGGCCAGCCCGGCCAGTGGCAGGTGCTGCATGCCACACCGTCCGAGCGTCCGGACCAGGCCGATGCCGTGGTGCTCGATTCGCTGGAGTTTTTTCTGAGTCCACAGCACACCCGCAGCTACCGGCTGTATCAGGTCAGTGCGGACCGTAGCGCCCGCCAGCAGGCCGTGGCCTGGGCGCTGGCCCAGCAGGGCCGGCCTTTTCATATGCAGGACGCCCAGCAAGGCATTTACTGCACCACGCTGGTCTGGCAGGCCTGGAAGCAGGCGGGAGTGGATATGAACGCGCGCTTTACCGAGGTGGAACTGCCGATTCTGGGCGGGCGCTATCTGCTGCCCAGCGGCCTGCTGCACTCATCGCGGCTGCAGGCCTTGACGCCTTTGCTGCCGGTGTATTGACACGGATCTACACGCCCAGATATTGCTGGCGCACGGTGTTGTCTCCTGCCAGCTCGTTCATGGCCGCGTGGTGCACGACCTGCCCTTTTTCCAGTACATAGGCACGGTCGGCCACGACTTCGGCAAACGGCAGATTCTGTTCGCTGAGCAGGATGCCTATGCCTTGTTCCTTGAGCTCCAGGATCGTGCGCGCCATCTGCTCGACGATGACGGGGGCCACGCCCTCGGACGGTTCATCGAGCAGGACCAGATAGGGCTGGCCCATCAGCGTGCGCGCCACGCTGAGCATTTGTTGCTCGCCGCCGCTCATGCGCCCGCCCAGACGCCCGGGCATCTCGCCGAGGTTGGGGAACAGGGTGAACAACTTCTCGGGCGTCCAGTGCGGCACAGCCTGGCCATCGGGCCAGTGGCGCGGTTTTTGTCTGCCGACTTCGAGGTTTTCCAGCACCGTGAGCTCGGTAAAAATGCGCCGGTCTTCGGGCACAAAGCCAAGGCCGCGCTGTGCAATCTGGTGCGAGGCTTTTTTGGCAATCGATTCGCCCATGAAATCCATGCGCCCTTCGCGGCGCGGCACCAGGGCGGCAATGCTTTTGAGCGTGGTGGATTTGCCTGCACCATTGCGGCCCATCAATGCCACGACTTCGCCGCGCCCCACGCTCAGCGATACGCCGTGCAGGATATGGGCCGCACCATACCAGGCGTTGAGGCCTTCGACTTCAAGCAATTTTTGGCTCTGGCCTTTGTCCATCATGCGCTGCCTGCTATGTTTTTCATTAAAAATGATATGGAATGGCAATCATCGTTGCTTACCGGTGAAGTGGACGAAATTTTGACGAGTGGCACCGAGCAAGAGCCGCCTCGCGGCGATGGTGCTGTCTCCCTCCAGCGCGTAGCGCCAGAGAGGGGGAAGGCGCGAAGCGCCTCAGGGGGAGGGGAGGTCATGTTTTTCCAGAACCAGGCCCGTGCCCAGATACGCCTCTTGCACACGCGCATCGTCACGTATGACTTGCGGTGTGCCTTCGGCCAGCAGCTTGCCGCGCACCAGCACGGCCACACGATCGGCCTGGCCGAAGACCACATCCATGCTGTGCTCGGTAAACAGCACGCCCATGCGGCGCTCCTGCGCAATGCGGCGGGTGAGCTGCATCAGCGCCACACGCTCGCCCGGTGCCATGCCGGCCGTGGGCTCGTCCATCAGCAGCAGCTGCGGGTCATGAGCCAGGGCCATGGCTAGTTCCACACGCTTGACATCGCCATAGGCCAGATCGCTGCAGGGCCGCTCAGCCTGGGTCTGCATATCGACCTGGGCCAACAAGGTCAGCGCATGGTCGCGGCGGTGGCTGGCGGCGCGCGGCCACCAGTGAAAGATTTTGCGATCGGCCGAGAGCAGCGCCATCTGCACGTTCTCTATCACGGTCAGCGAGGCAAAAGTCTGTGCAATCTGGAAGGTGCGGCCCACGCCCAGCCGCCAGATGGTGCGCGGAGGCAGTCCGGTGATGTTTTTGCCGTTGAGCAGCACCTGGCCGCTGTCGGGCGCCAGTTGCCCGCCCACCATATTGAAGGTCGTGCTCTTGCCTGCGCCGTTGGGGCCGATCAGGGCCAGCAGCTCGCCAGCCTGCAGCGCAAACGACATGTTCTGCACTGCTTTCACGCCGCCAAAGGATTTGCTGATGTTCTCTACCTGCAGCAGGCTCATGATGCCTCTCCCCGCGGTCTGGTGAGCCGCAGCTTGCTCCACAGCAGCTGTGCATAGCCGGCAATGCCCTGTGGTGCCAGCAACACCAGAATCAGCATGATGGCGCCCAGCAGCGCGCGCCAGTATTCGGTGTTGCGCGCCACGGTGTCGTGCAGCCAGGTAAAGGCCGCCGCGCCCACCACGGGGCCGGCCAGGGTTTGCACGCCGCCCAGCAGCACCATGACCAGTCCATCGACGGATTTGGTGACCGACAGCGCATCGGGTGCCACGCCGCCCTTGCTGAAGGCAAACAGCGCGCCTGCCAGACCCGCAAACAGGCCGGCAATCACAAAGGCGGCCCATTGCACGCGGCGTACATCGATGCCGATCGCATCGGCGCGCAGTGCCGAATCGCGCGCGGCACGCAGCGCATAACCCAAAGGTGAGAACAGCACGCGCCGCAGCAGCCAGATGCCCAGCACGCACACAGCCAAAGCCAGCCAGTAGAAGGCCGCGCCATTCGATGCCCATTCTGGCGGCCACACACCAGTCACGCCATTGCTGCCGCCGGTGAAATCATCCCACTGGAAGACGATGGCCCAGCTGATCTGCGCAAAAGCCAGCGTCAGCATGGTCAGATACACGCCCGACAGGCGTACGCAGAACCAGCCATAGAGCAGAGCACCTGCCGCAGCCACCAGCGGTCCCAGCAGCAATGCGGCTGGCATGGACAGGTCCAGGTTGCGCACGACCAGGGCTGCGCCATACGCGCCCAGTCCGAAATACGCCGCATGGCCGAAGGAGTGCATGCCGCCGGGGCCGAGGATGAAGTGCAGGCTGGCCGCGAACAGCGCGGAGATGAAGATATCGGTCAGCAGCACGGTGCTGTAGCTGTCAGCATCGCCGCTCAACAGAGGCAGCAGCACCAGGGCGGCCAGCAACGCCATCCAGGCAGCAGTGGCAGCGCGTCCGGAGGGTTGCAGCGGCCGTTCGGGTTCACCACCGTTGCGGCTTAGCGACTGGGGCTTGCCCAGCAGTCCCCAGGGGCGCCAGACCAGCACCACGGCCATCACCAGAAACTCGACAACCAGCGTGAGTTTGGAAAACGAGACTTCCACGCCGCCAATGTCCTGCACGCCCAGCCAGATACAGATGGCCTTGAGTTCGGCCACCAGCAGCGCTGCGATGAACGCGCCGGGAATGCTGCCCATGCCGCCCACGACCACCACCACAAAGGCAGCACCAATGGTCAGCATGTCGGCCTCCAGGCTGGCAGGCTCGCGCGGCAGCTGCAGCGCGCCGCCCAGGCCTGCCAGCAGCGTGCCCAGTGCAAACACGGCGGTGAACAGCCAGGCCTGGTTCACTCCCAAAGCGCCTACCATTTCGCGGTCCTGCGTGGCGGCGCGCACCAGGGTGCCAAAGCGGGTCTTGGTCAATAAAAGCGTCAGGCCCAGCAACACGCATGGGCCCACAGCTATCAAAAACAGATCGTAGGTCGGGAATTGGCGGCCCAGAATCTCGACCGAGCCTTCCAGTCCTGCGGCACGCGGGCCGAACAGCTCTTCCGGCCCCCACAGCCACAGAGCGGCATCCTTGATGACCAGCACCAGCGCAAATGTGGCCAGCAGCTGGAACAGCTCCGGCGCCTTGTAGATGCGGCGCAGCAGTGCCATCTCGGTGATGGCGCCCAGCAGACCGCAGAACAGTGGAGCCAGCACCAGTGCGGGCCAGAAGCCGATATGGGGCGAGAGTTGATCCACGCTGCTGTAGGCGATGAAAGCGCCCAGCATGTAGAACGAGCCATGGGCAAAGTTGATGGTGCGGGTGACGCCGAAGATCAGCGACAGTCCGACCGACACCAGAAACAGCGCCGATGCGCTGGCCAGCCCGTTGAGCAATTGGGCCAGCAGGCCGGATGCACTCATGCGGTGGTGCTCCTGTTCATCAACTTGTCTCCCTTATGCAGATGTGAAAAGCCACCCTTTGCGGGTGGCTTGTCCATTTTCGCAAAAGCGGCGCTCAGTTGGCGGTTGCCGGGCGCAGCTTTTTCACTTCGTCGTCGCTGGGCTGGTAGTTCTTGCCGTCGGCATAACGGTAGTCGACCAGCACGCCACGGCCCAGCTTGCTGTCATAGGCCGTCTTGCCGATATAGGCGCCCATGGTGGACTGGTTGTCCTGGGCGCGGTAGGTGATGGGGCCGAATGGCGTGCTCACTTCCAGGCCCTTGAAGGCGGCGATCAGCTTCTCGGTGTCGGGGTCGCCATTGGTCTTGCGCAGGCCTGCGGCAATCGACTGGATGGCGTTGTAGCCCACGATGGTGCCCAGGCGCGGGTAGTCCTTGAACCTGGCCTGATAGGCCTTGAGGAAGACTGCGTGTTCGGGCGTGTTGATGGAATACCAGGGGTAGCCGGTCACGGTCCAGCCCACAGGTGCTTCCTTCTTGAGCGGGTCCAGGTATTCGGGCTCGGCCGTCAGCAGGCCCACGACTTCACGACCCTTGAACAGGCCGCGCGTATTGCCTTCGCGCACGAACTTGCCCAGATCGGTGGCAAACAGCACGTTGAAGATGGCATCGGGCTTGGCATCGGCGAGCGCCTGTACGACGGAGCCCGCGTCGATCTTGCCCAGGGCGGGCGCCTGCTCGGCCACGAATTCGATATCGGGCTGCTTCTCCTTCATCAGCCTCTTGAAGGTGGCGACGGCCGACTGACCGTATTCGTAGTTGGGGTAGACGATGGCCCAGCGCTTTTTCTTGAGCTTGAGGGCTTCCTCCACCAGCATGGCTGTCTGCATATAGGTGGAGCCGCGCAGGCGATAGGTGTAGTGGTTGCCGTTGGCCCAGACCACTTTGTCGGTCAGCGTCTCGGAAGCCAGGAAAAAGCGTTTTTTCTGCTTGGCGTAATCGGTCAGCGCCAGGCCAACGTGCGACAGAAAACTGCCGGTGAGCACATCGATCTTTTCGCGCGTGTACAGCTCCTCGGCGGCGCGCACGGCATCGCCCGGCGTGGCATTGTCGTCACGCACGATCAACTCCAGCTTCTTGCCCGCAATGCCGCCTGCGGCATTGACCTGCTCCACGGCCAGCTCCATGCCCTTTTTATAGGGTTCCAGGAAGGCGGGCTGGGCCTTGTAGCTGTTGATCTCGCCAATCTTGATGACGCCTTGCGCCCAGGCGGGCATTGCGGCCAGTGTCAGCAGGGGCAGGGTCCAGCGCAGCTGCATCGTCTTTCTCCTCGGTGGTGAGTGTGCGGCCATGGCTGGGTGCGCGCATGCCGCCCTCGATTCTTAATGCTCAAGTTGAGTATTAGTATGGACAAATAAAGCGCTTTTCATCAAAGCGCAGGGAGAGGCATCGTAGAACAGTGCTTTGCACGCGTCAAGAATGCAAGGTGGCGGACCTGCCGCCAGAGGCGTCATTCTGCTTATCACTAATCAGTATCAAGACATTGGCAGGTAACACAACCGTTTTATGCCATCTTGCGGGACAATACTCGCAAGTCCCGCTTGGCAACCGGCAGCCAACGCGCTAGCAGCCACTTTGCTGCAACGCTTCGCCACCGCCCAGCATTTGCCGCGCAGGTTTTCTGCTCCCAGTTTTTATTTTCAGACGAATCATGAGTGCTTTTCTTGAAGAACGCGTGCTGTCCGTCCACCACTGGACCGACCGTCTTTTCTCTTTCACGACGACCCGCGATACCTCGCTGCGCTTTTCCAATGGCCACTTCACCATGATTGGCCTGAAGGTGGACGGCAAGAATCTGCTGCGTGCCTATTCCATCGCCAGCCCCAACTATGAAGAGCATCTGGAGTTTCTGTCCATCAAGGTGCCTGACGGTCCTCTGACCTCCAAGCTGCAGAACATCAAGGTGGGTGACACCATCATCGTGGGCAAGAAGCCCACGGGTACGCTGCTGATCGACTATCTGTTGCCCGGCAAGAACCTTTACATGATCGGCACCGGCACCGGCCTGGCTCCCTGGCTGTCCGTGGCGCGCGACCCCGAAACCTACGACAAGTTCGAGAAGGTGGTGGTGGTGCACGGTGTGCGTCAGGTTAACGAACTGGCCTATCAGGACCTGTTCGAGAAGGAACTGCCCGAGCACGAATTCCTGGGCGAGATCATCAAGGACCAGCTGGTCTACTACCCCACGGTGACGCGCGAGCCTTTCCGCAACCACGGCCGCATCTCCACCCAGATCAACAACGGCACTTTCCCCCAGAACATTGGCCTGCCCGATCTCAATCCCGAGACCGACCGCGTCATGCTCTGCGGCAGCCCTGCCATGCTGTCCGAACTCAAGGAACTGCTGGAAAAGCGTGGTTTCAAGGAAGGCAATACCACCACGCCTGGTGACTTTGTCATCGAACGCGCCTTCGTCGAGAAATAAGCGACAGGGCCGAGCCATGGCTCGGTGCCCAGCCTCAGTCTAAAAGCCACGCCCCGGTTTCTGTGAAAGAGACCAGGGCGTGGCTTTTTGACCTTCAGTTCTTGAGAGCGACGGAGGGCACGCCGAACGGCAGCAGGCGGCTGACGCTGCGGTTGGTGTTCTCGGCCAGAAAGTCCAGCAGCGCCCGCACACGCGCCGGCATGAACTGGCGCGAGGGCATGGTGGCGTAAAGCGTGAAGACTCCGGTGGTCCACTCTGGCAGCAGCTGCACCAGCTGGCCTTCGCACAAGGCGCGGGCAATCAGATCCGAAGGCTGGGCGCTGATGCCCGCACCATCGAGGGTGGCACGCAGCAAGGTGCCTGTGTGGTTGGCCACCAGCAGTGGCGTCACGAGCACTTCTTCTTCGGGCTGGGTGTTGTCGATACGGCGCAGACGCAGCACATAGCCGCGTGCAAAAGCGTAGCTGCGCAGCAGCATCTGGTGCTGTGCCAGATCCTGGGGGGTGCGCGGTGTGCCATGCTGCTCCAGATAGCGGGGAGAGGCGCAGACCATGCCGTAGGTGCTGACGATGGGGCGTGCGATCACATTGGCGTCATAGCCTTCGGCGGCACTGACAAAGGTGATGTCGTATTCGCCCAGCGCAGCTTCGGTGGAGGACTCGACCACCACTTCGATCGACACCTTGGGATAGAGCTTGTGAAACTCCGTCACCAGCGGCGCCAGAATATGCTCGGCAAAAACCGGCGGCATCAGCACGCGCACCAGGCCCGACAGCTCGGCCGTGTGCGCCTGCGCCATGGAAAAAGCATCGTCCACCTCGGCCAGAATGCCGCGCACGCGCTGCAGATAGGCTTCGCCGGCTTCCGTCAAGGTCATGCTGCGCGTGGTGCGCTGCATCAGCCGGGTGCCCAGGTGCTGCTCCAGATCGGCGACCAGCCGGGTGACAGTGGGCACAGACATATCCAGTTTGCGTGCGGCCGCAGAGAAGCCGCCTTCGTCCGCAACGGACTGGAAAACGCGCATGGTGAGCAGACGGTCCATGAAGTGATTGCCTTGCTGAATTGATAGCTGTTGGCGCAGGAATATAAAGGGCTAGAGGCCTTTTTATATGTTTTCCCCGGCATGTGCTGGCAGCTCGCTCAGATCCATGGGCTTGGGCGCGGCGCGCTTGGCGCGTGGCACGAAGGGCTTGTGAAATTTCACCCCGGCGCGGCTGCAGGCCTTGGCCGTGGCCGCCGAGAACAGCAAGATGGCCGAGGTGAAGTAAAACCACATCAGCACCACCACCAGCGAGCCCGCTGCGCCGTAGGCTGAAACCACGGCGGCGGTGGACAGATACCAGGCCAGGGCCTGCTTGCCGACGGTAAAGAGTATGGCGCCCATGATGGATCCCAGCAGCAGGTATTTCAGGGTTGGCTTGAGGCCGGCTCCCATGCGCATCAGACCCAGGAACAGCAGCACCTCGATGCCGAAGGAAATGCTTTCGTTGATCAAGCCCACCAGAGGGCCCAGCGGCACCAGTTGCAGCTCGTCATTGGCCCATTTGGTGACCATCTGGATGACGGTGGACAGCACCATGGATACCAGCAGCAAAAAGCCCAACCCGGCCACATAGCTGAGGCCCCGCAGGCGCGAAACGGCCATGCCCCACCAGGCGGCCTTGGCCTTGGGCACAGATTCCTCGCCCACGGACCAGAGCTTGTCCAGCGAGGCCTGCAGCTCCACAAACACACCGGTGGCGCCCGAGAGCATCATCACCAGGCCAAGGATGGAGGCCAGAGACCCTTCACCCGAGCTCTTGGCGCTGGACAGCGCGCCCTGAATCACCTGGGCCGCGCGCTCGCCCACAATGCTTTGCACCTGATGAACCAGCGTGCTTTCCACATAGCTGCGGTCCATCCACCAGCCCAGCAGGCCGACCACGGCCAGCAGCAGCGGCGCTAGGCTCAGCATGCCGTAGAAGGACATGGCGGCGCTCATGCGCAGACCGTCGGCCTGCAGCCAGAGCTGCACGGCGTCTATCAGCGGCTGAAACGGTTTGCTCCAGCGCATCAGACGCTGTTTCCACAAAGAAAAATCCAGAGGCATAAGGCATTGTGTCCGCAAGCGCTGTAATTCCCCTGTCAGCCCAGGCCGCCCCTGGCCGCGACCTGCACGGGACTTAAGCCGCTGTCAGATATAGGCATCGTCAAAATTGATAGCGCATTGCGCATGATTTTTCTCAAAAATTTAGCAAAATCTATCTGAAAGCGCCATTTTTCAAGTGAGAAATGCTACCTTTTTTGAATTCCCTGCCTGACGGATATCCCCTGTTTGCCGGGGATGAGTACCCGGGTTTGCACTAGTCAACTACGCTGGAGTCTGCTGCGTGAGCGTGGTTCACTTCGGGTTTGCACCGATTACGGCGCATGCATTGAACGACAAGAAAAGCCGCCCTTCAGGCGGCAGCGCACGACGAGACATTCCCATGCACACCACCTTCACCCAGGCATCCCCCGCAGATCGCGTGCTCTGCGCGGCGCTGCGCGAACGCATCATGACAGCCGACCAGGCCGCCAGCCTGATCCAGTCCGGCATGACGCTGGGCATGAGCGGCTTCACGCCCGCAGGCGCGCCCAAGGCCGTGCCCCAGGCGCTGGCGCGCCGCATCGAGGAGCAGAACGCCAACGGCGGCAATTTCCGCATCAGCCTGTGGACCGGCGCGTCCACCTCGGCAGAGCTGGACGGGGCTCTGGCCAAGGTGCACGGCATAGAGCGCCGCCTGCCCTATCAAAGCGACCCCACGGTGCGCAAGGAGATCAACGAGGGGCGCATGCAGTATGTGGATATCCACCTCTCGCATGTGGCGCAGTATGTGTGGTTTGGCTTTCTGGGCCACCTCGATGTGGCGGTGATCGAAGTGGCGGGCATCCTGCCCGACGGGCGCCTGATTCCATCGACCTCGGTGGGCAACAACAAGACCTGGCTGGAGCAGGCCGACAAGATCATCCTCGAAGTCAACAGCGCCCAGCCCGCCGAGCTGGAGGGCATGCATGACATCTACTACGGCGCGGCCGTGCCGCCCAAACGCAAGCCCATTCCCATGGAGCACCCGTTCGACCGTATCGGCGAGCCCTATCTGCACTGCGACCTGAGCAAGGTGATTGCCGTGGTGCCCACGGCCCAGCGCGACAAGCTGGCGGCCTTCACGGCGCCCGACGAAGACTCCAAGCGCATTGCCGAGAACATCATCGACTTTCTGCAGCACGAGGTGAAAGTGGGGCGCCTGCCACCCGAGCTGCTGCCGCTGCAGTCGGGCGTGGGCAATATCGCCAACGCCGTGCTGGCGGGCCTCAATCATGGTCCGTTCGAGCACCTCAACGCCTATACCGAGGTGCTGCAGGACGGCATGCTGGACATGTTGGAGTCGGGCAAGCTCGATACCGCATCGACCACCTCGCTGGCGCTGAGCCCTGCGGCCATGGAGCGCTTCCTCGCCAACATCGACTTCTACCGCCAGCGCATCATGCTGCGCCCGCAGGAGATTTCGAACCACCCCGAGCTGATCCGCCGCATGGGCCTGATCTCGATGAATGCGCTGATTGAGGCCGATATGTACGGCAACGTCAACAGCACGCACATCATGGGCTCGTCCATCATGAACGGCATTGGCGGCAGCGGCGACTTTGCACGCAACGCTTATCTGTCCATCTTCATGACGCCGTCGGTGGCCAAGGGCGGCAAGATCAGCTGCATCGTGCCCATGGTGTCCCACGTCGATCACACCGAGCATGATGTGCAGGTCATCGTGACCGAGCAAGGCCTGGCCGATCTGCGCGGGCTGGCGCCCGTGAAGCGCGCACGCCTGATCATCGAGAAATGCGTGCATCCCGACTACAAGGACGCCATGACGGACTACCTGGACCGCGCGCTGCAGGGCGCGCCGGGCAAGCACACGCCGCATCTGCTGGATGAGGCCTATGCGTGGCATCAGCGCTACCTCAAGACCGGCACCATGCAGCCGGAGCGGGGGCCTGCGCTGCGCCTGGCCTGAAGCCAACAAAAAAGAGCTGCCGTGGCAGCTCTCTTTGCATCAAACTGGGCTGTGGCGCTTGTCCATCAAGCGCAGGCAGCTATCAAATCAGAACAGCAGTGTCTTGATCCAGGGAGCAGCCAGCACATTGAGGGCGCCGGCAATCAGCATCACCAGGGAGGCCATCACGGCCTGCACTTCCCCGGCCTGGCGGGCGCGTGCCACACCGCTGCCATGGGCCGCACCGCCCCAGCTGGCGCCGGTGGCCAGCTTGCTGCGGATATTGGGCAAAAAGCGCAGCACGGTCTGGCCCAGCAGCATGGCGCTGACGCCAGTCAGCAGCACGAACAGCGCAGCCAGGTCGGTGGGGCCACCCAGCACTTTTTCGGCCTCGATGGCAAATGGCGTGGTGATGGAACGCACGACCAGACCTTTTTCCAGATCTTCGGACAGGCCAAACCATTGGGCAAACAAGACCGAGGTGCCTATGGACACGGCGGTGGCAGCGACCACGCCGGTGGTGATGGACATCCAGTGTTTCTTCAGCAGATTGCGGTGCTCGTACAGCGGCAGCGCAAAAGCCACGGTAGTGGGGCCCAGCAGCCAGACCAGCCAGTGCGTCTGGGCGTAGTACTGGGGAAAGCTCACCTGGGTCAGCGCGGCCAGCACAATCAGCGCCACGGGCGTGGCAATGATGGGCATGAGAAGCACGTTCTGGTACTGGCGATACAGGCGCTTGTTGACCCAGTAGCAGGCAATGGTGACGACCAGGGACAGCAGGCCTATCATTTCATTGGACATGCTCTCACTCCTTGCCTGCCAGGGCCTGGCGGGCGCTGGCGGTGGATTTGCGGCGGGCCAGCCACAGTTCCAGGCGGTAGACGCGCTCCACCGCCAGGGCGGTCACAGCCATTACGCAGGCGGTACTGGCCACGATGACGACCAGGATGCGCAGGCCCTGTTGGCGGATCAGATCGGGGTACTCGGTCACCACCAGCATGGCTGGAACGAAGAACAGCAGCATCTCGGCCATCAGCCAGTTGGTGCCGGCCTGCAGCCAGCTGGCTTTGATCAGGCCCGAAAAAAGCCCGATAGCCAATAGCGCGAAACCGATCAGACCTGCGGGCAGGCTCCAGCCAAAATGCTGGCGCAGCGTATCCATGGCGATCCAGATGGCGCTGAGTACCGCGATCTGCAGCACGGCCTTGGCTGCCTGGCTCCAGCGCGAAATGAATGCAGACTCCCTGAGGACAGGAGCTTCCGGAAAATGGGACATGCATGGATTTTAGGGTTTTCCCTTATATTCTGAAAATGGCTTATTTTTATTTTTAGGATTCATTTAAGGAATGCAAATGGATTTGCGAGCACTGCGCTATTTCATCGAGGTAGTTCGGCAGAACGGTTTCACGCGTGCCGCCGAGTCCCTGCATGTGACTCAGCCCACGATCAGCAAGATGGTCAAGGCGCTGGAGGAAGAGCTGGGGGGCCCGCTGCTGCTGCGCGAGGGGCGGGGCGTGCAGCTCACCGATGCGGGTCAGGTCGTCTATGACCGCGGGCTGGAAATACTGGACCAGGCCAAGCTGCTGCGTCAGCAGGTGGCCGAGGTGGATAACATCACGCGTGGCGAGCTGTCGGTGGGCATCATGCCGACCACCGGCCACTACATGGTGCCGGTGATAGCGCTATTCCAGCAGCGCTATCCGGGCGTGGACCTGCAGGTCAACGAGCAGGGCGCACGCGCCCAGTACCAGCTGATCCA
This sequence comes from Comamonas sp., assembly GCA_031277805.1. Lineage (GTDB taxonomy): Bacteria > Pseudomonadota > Gammaproteobacteria > Burkholderiales > Burkholderiaceae_C > Comamonas. Next base: position 235,896 of record JAITLR010000022.1, read on the forward strand.
GGAAGGCAAGCTGGACATGGCGCTGGGCCTGTTCTCTGCCCCCGACCCTGCGCTGGAGCGTTACACCGTGGCGCGCCAGAAAACCCGTGTCGTGCTGCCCGTGCACCGCGTGGCGGACTCCACCCAGCCCATGCGTTGGCAGGACCTGCGTGATCTGCCCTTTGTGCTCTACACCTCGGACTTCGCGCTACACGAGCATGTGCTCCAGCAGTGCGAGGCGGCGGGCTTTTCGCCCAAGGTCAAGCTGCAGACCCGCTACTGGGACTTTATCGGCCAACTGGTCGCGGCCGATGTGGGCGTGGCCGTGATGTTCGAGCATGTCATTGCCCGCTACAACCCCGAACGCGTGGTCAGCCGTCCGTTGATCGAGCCCGAAATCTCCTGGGATGTGGCACTGATGTGGCGCCACGGCCATCTGTCCCGGGCCGCACAGGCCTGGCTGGACTGCGTGCGCGAGGTCTATCCCCGGCCTCTGATTGGCGCGGAGTTGCCAGATTCTCAAAAAACATAGCTGCTTGCGATTGATATTCAAGCACTTGGGGGCGATTGAGCATTTCTGGCCGGACAGCGAGGCCATTGGGCTGGCGCTAAGCTTTGGGTCATGCCCCGTCCGTTTCCGCCCAGTCGCAGCTCACCACGCCCCTCTGCCACCCGTCGCCCCGGCCCGCAGCGTCAGGCTGCGCCCAGGCCCGAGGTCCCTCGGCTGCTGTGCTTTCACAAGCCTTATGGCGTGCTCAGCCAGTTCACTCCCGAGGGCAAATGGCAGGGCCTCAAGGACTGGATTGATGTGCCCGGCGTCTATGTGGCGGGGCGGCTTGATGCCGACAGCGAAGGTTTGCTGTTGCTGACCAATGATGGCCAGTTGCAGGCGCGCATTGCCGATCCGCGTCACAAGATGGAGAAGACCTACTGGGTGCAGGTCGAAGGCGTGCCGGGCGACGCCGCGCTGCAGCGCCTGCGCGATGGGGTGGAGCTCAATGACGGCAAGACCCTGCCCGCCAAGGCGCGCCTGATAGCGCCGCAGCCCGATATGTGGCCGCGCAACCCGCCGATTCGCGTGCGCCAAAACATTCCCGACTGCTGGATCGAACTCATCATCCGCGAAGGCAAGAACCGCCAGGTGCGCCGCATGACAGCAGCCGTTGGTCACCCTACGCTGCGTCTGGTGCGCATGGCGGTCGGGCCGTATTCGATAGCGGGGTTGGAGCCCGGGCAGTGGGTGGATGCGCCGCCGGTCTAGGGCGCGGCTTCAGCGCAGGGCATCAAGCCTGGAAAGATCATCCCCTTCAGGTAACTTCACGGCCTGCCAGCCTTGCAGCAGCCAGTTGCTGCGCTGGGGGCTGAACCAGTTGTGCTCCACCTCCACGGGTTGCAGACGGCCTTTGAGTGCCTCCATGGCGGTGCGCAGGTCTGCGGTTCTGCTTTGCACGCAGCCCCGCATCTCCTGCACCAGCTGCTGGCGCTGGCTGAACAGGCGGCTGCGCGCCATTTGCTCCGGCGATGGCTGGCACTGTGCATAGGCCAGCAAGCTGGGGTCAGGAGTGTCGCCACGGGCGACCATGTCCAGCGCTTGTTGATGCAGGTTCAGTTGCTCGTCAGGCATCAGGCCCGCTAGCTGAATCTCCATCGCTGCCCTATGAAAGCGGTAGCGTGCGGGCACGGCGTCCAGCAAGGTGTAGCTGCTGCCGCTGCGTGATCTGGCGTGGTAGCGGACGACACGGCTGCCTTGCTGCAACAGCGGCTCCACCAGCGCCATCAGCGCTTCGCGGCTTGGTCCATCATCGGTAGTGAGCGGAATGCGCAGCTGCGTGCTGGGGTAGCCGCGCCATTCCTCGCGCCAGACCATCCAGCCCGCAGTGTTGGGCGCAAAAAAGATCAGCACGATGACGGTGAACATAGGCACCAGCCATGAAGCCAACGCCCAGGTGGCCTTGATATCGGCGGCAGCTTCCGCGCCCTTCCCTGTGCTGAGCAGATTGCCGACCAGCCGCACCAGCGTGCCCAGACTCACCACAAAGGCAATCCCCACGCCCAGCGACAGCTGCTCCGGCGAGAACATGCGCTCGGGCAAATGGATCAGCGTCCACAGCATGACCGCCACACCCAGCCAGATGAGCAGCGCCGACAAGCCATAGAACAGGGCCGGGTGGTTCTGCAGCTCGGCGTTCAGATCAAGAGCGGGGTTCTGCGCCTTGGCGCGCAGCAGCTGATGTCTGCGCCACCAGCGCAGCGGCTGCCACAGCAAGGCGCTGGTGATCAGGCCTGCAGCGATGGAGATCAGTATCGCCGAAAATGCCCAGAGCATCAGCAGCCCCATCAACACCATCATCAAGCACACCAACCAGATCATTGCTTCTGCCTCTCTATGTAATTGATAGCTGGCAGCGCATGATCTACCGAGACTAGAGCCTGTTTTTAACCCAAAAAGGAAAACGCGCTTGCCGCAAAAGCAGGCAAGCGCGCCGGGGGGGAGGAGAGCCGGTTTAAGAGCAGGCCTTGCTGCCCTTGGCGGCATGGGCGCCAGCGGCCTTGGCATCGGCTTCGCTCATGTACTTGCCGCTCTTGGTCTTGCCGTAGTAACGGTCGCCCTGGCAGTGATAGACCTTGGTGTTTTCATTGACCCAGACCTGGCCAGGGCCGCCGCCGGGAGCTGCACCAGCGGCCGGTGCTGCAGCTGCTGCAGGCTTGGCTGCCGCAGCAGGTGCGGCTGTGGAGCTGGTCGTCAGCTTGGCAGTGGCGTCCTTGTCTATGCCTTTATGGCCTTTGCAAGTGCCTTTGGAATTGGCTGCGCTGACGCTGCTGCCGTCCTTGCACACAAAGGTCTGCATGGCTGCTGCCGCAGGGGCGGCTGCAGGTGCCGGTGCAGCCTTGGCCGCTGGAGCTGCAGCAGCTGGCGCCGCTGCCGGAGTTTGGGCAAAGCTGGCAAATGCGCCGCTGACCAGGGCCGAAGCCAGCAAGACTTTCCATGTGTTGCTCATAAAGACACTCCCAGATGGTTGGCATCACAAACGGTGTGACGCGCACATGCTGCTACCGCAGCAAGCAATCTGCAAGTCCCAAGTGTGAACTTCTATGCAAGCTTGGGACTTCAGCCTTCTTTAAGAACGTGTTCACGATCTCTACGCCGCCGCGTTGGAGTGCAATCGGGATGAGTTCGAAGCGATGGCTCGCCGATTGCACCGGGGTGCAAGCAAGAGACAGTGCGCAGAAATCGCCCGATTTCGCTCCAACCCTTCGGGACAGAGGCTTTGCGGGCGCCCGGGTTAGGGGCGGTCTGCTGCGTTGCCTCGCCGGCCGCGCAAATCCTCGCAATAGCGTGGCTATTGCTGTGGTATCGCGCGCGGGGGGCCGCCCCCTTGCATCCCATCCCGCAAAGCCGCTGTCGCGGAGCGAGGAGATCATGAACACGTTCTAAGCTCAGCGGAGTTCAGGTGCCGCTGACATAGGGATTGGTCTTGCGTTCGCGGCCAAAACTGCTTTCGGGGCCGTGACCGGGGATGAATACCGTCTGGTCGCCCATGGGCCACAGGCGCTGAACGATGGAGTCGATCAGCTGCTGATGGTTGCCCTGGGGGAAATCCGTGCGGCCAATGCTGCCCGCAAACAGCACGTCGCCGACAAAGGCGCGGTCGCTCTGCGGCGAGTGAAACACCACGTGGCCGGGGGTGTGGCCGGGGCAGTGGCGCACATTCAGGAGCTCCTTGCCGATGGTCACCGTATCGCCGTCATGCAGCCAGCGCGTGGGCACAAAAGGCTCGGAATGGGGAAAGCCGAACATTGCGCCCTGCTGGGGCAGGCCGTCGATCCAGAACTGATCGCCCTCGTGCGGGCCGATGATGGGCAAATCGTGTTTGGCTGCCAGTTCGCTGGTGCCGCCTGCGTGGTCGATATGGGCGTGGGTGAGCCAGATGGCCTTGAGATTCAGGCCTAGGCGTTCCACCTCCCACTCGATCTGCTCGATATCGCCACCGGGGTCGATGACGGCGGCATCCATGGTCTGGTCGCACCAGACCAGAGAGCAGTTTTGTTGGAAGGCGGTGACGGGAACGGTGTGATATTGCAACATGGGTGACTTGTATTTTTTGGGCGTTTGCGTAGTCTCGCGGGCAGAGAACATCGTCAAGCATGCCATGACAGACAGGGAGCACCACAAATGCCCACCTGACTTCTAGAAGCATCCTCCATTTGCGCTAGCACAGATGCGCGTGCCCAAGTTGGTGCGTGCTGCTACAAAGCTTTGTGCTGCAAGGCAGCGGGCCAACGCTCATCAAGAAGCGGCCCATCCCGGTTTCACTTTCAGGCCGAGCCGTGCCCGTGCAGCTTCCATTCCCGGTTTTGTCCAAAGCCGGAAGGAGGAGAGGGCGTCGCGAGCGGCCTGGAGCCCAGATTTAAAACTCCAGGAGACTCTCTCTCATGTCCACCATCTCCAATCAACGCATAGGCGTGCTGCGGGAAACCTTCCCGCTGGAAAAGCGCGTGGCCACCGTGCCCGATGTGGTCGAAAAGCTCATCAAGCTGGGCTTTGGCGTCTGCATCGAATCCGGCGCCGGTGAGGCCGCCAATTTCAGCGACGATGCCTACCGCGCTGCAGGCGCCGAGGTGCTGCCGACTGCGGCAGCCGTCTGGTCTGCGGCCGATATCGTCTTCAAGGTACGGCCTCCCACCACGGAGGAAGTAGCGCTGATGCATGAAGGCCAGATTCTGCTGGACTTCATCTGGCCCGCCCAGAACCCCGACCTGATGCAGCAGCTGGCTGCACGCAAGGTGACGGTGTTGGCCATTGACGCGCTGCCCCGCACGCTGAGCCGCGCGCAGAAGATGGATGCGCTGACCTCGATGGCAGGCGTTTCCGGTTACCGCGCCGTGATCGAGGCGGCCAATGCTTTCGGTCGCTATTTCAACGGTCAGATCACGGCGGCGGGCAAGGTGCCACCGGCCAAGGTCTTCATTGCTGGCGCTGGTGTGGCCGGTTTGTCTGCCATTGGCACGGCGGCCAATCTCGGGGCCATCGTGCGCGCCAACGACACGCGTGCTGAAGTGGCCGACCAGGTCACCTCGCTGGGTGGCGAATTCGTCAAGGTCGACTACGAAGAAGACGGCGCAGGCGGCGGCGGCTATGCCAAGGTCATGAGCGAAGGCTTTCAGGCCGCCCAGCGCCAGATGTATGCCCAGCAGGCCAAGGATGTGGACATCATCATCACCACGGCGCTGATTCCCGGCAAACCCGCACCCAAGCTGATTACGGCCGAGATGGTCGAGACCATGAAGCCCGGCAGCGTGATCGTGGACATGGCAGCCGAGCAGGGTGGCAACTGCGAGCTGACCGTACCCAACGAGGCCGTGGTGCGCCATGGCGTGACCATCATCGGCTACACCGACCTTGCATCGCGCCTGGCCAAGCAGTCGTCCACACTGTACGCTACCAACTTGCTGCGCCTGACCGAAGAGCTGTGCAAGGCCAAGGATGGCGTGGCCGTGGTCAATATGGAAGACGATGCGATTCGTGGCCTGACCGTGGTCAAGGATGGCGAAATCACCTGGCCTGCGCCGCCCATTGCCCAGGCGCCCAAACCGGCCGCCAAGCCTGCCGCTGCGCCGGTGGAACAGAAGAAAGGCGGCCATGGCCATGGTGCCAGTGGGCCGCTGCCTGCCAGGACGCTGGCCATCATCTTTGCCGTGGCGGCGGTGGCTTTCTGGCTGATCGGAGCCTATGCGCCAGCGGCCTTCCTCGGCCACTTCACGGTGTTCGTACTGGCCTGCTTCATCGGCTACATGGTGGTGTGGAACGTCACGCCCGCGCTGCATACGCCGCTGATGAGCGTGACCAACGCCATCTCCAGCATCATCGCCATCGGTGCTCTGGTGCAGATTGCCCCCCCGGAGACTGCGGGAACGGGGCGGCCCGATGAGCTGATTCGCTGGCTGGCCTTTGCGGCGGTTGTGCTTACTGCCATCAATATGTTTGGCGGCTTTGCCGTCACGCGCCGCATGCTCGCCATGTTCCAGAAATAAGAAGAACGAGAAAAGAGAGAAACACCATGTCCCAAAGTCTCGCAACGGTGTCCTACCTGGGCGCCGCCATTTTGTTCATCCTGAGCCTGGGTGGTCTGTCCAACCCTGAAACTTCGCGCCGAGGCAATCTGTTCGGCATCATCGGCATGGCCCTGGCCGTGCTGGCCACCGTCTTCGGCCCGCGTGTCGGTCCCTCGGGCATGGCCTGGATCGTGGGCGCGCTGGTCATCGGCGGCGGCATTGGTCTGTATGCGGCCAAGGTCGTGAAGATGACCCAGATGCCCGAGCTCGTGGCCCTGATGCACAGCCTGGTCGGCCTGGCCGCCTGCCTAGTGGGTTTTGCCAGCTATGTCGATACCTCGACTCCGTTGCAAGGCGCCGAGAAAGCCATTCATGAAGTCGAGATCTATGTCGGCATCCTGATCGGTGCGGTCACTTTCTCGGGCTCGCTGATTGCCTTTGGCAAGCTCAACGGCAGGATTGGCGGCAAGCCCTTGCTGCTGCCCGGCCGCCACTGGCTCAATCTGGTCGCGCTGCTGGTGGTGATCTGGTTTGGCCGTGAATTTCTGCGCGCCGAAACCATTGAGCAAGGCATGTTGCCGCTGATCGTCATGACCGTCATCGCCCTGCTGTTCGGCATCCACATGGTTATGGCTATTGGTGGTGCGGACATGCCGGTGGTTGTGTCCATGCTCAACAGCTATTCGGGCTGGGCTGCTGCTGCCACGGGTTTCATGCTCAGCAATGACTTGCTGATCGTGACCGGCGCGCTGGTGGGCTCCTCGGGCGCCATCCTGAGCTACATCATGTGCAATGCCATGAACCGCAACTTCATCAGCGTGATTGCCGGTGGCTTTGGCTCGGGTGCTCCGGCCAAGAAGGCCGATGGCGCTGCCGCCGAGCCTCAGGGAGAGGTTACTCCCGTGAGCGCCGCCGAGACCGCCGAGATGCTGCGCGACGCCAAGAGCGTCATCATCGTGCCCGGCTACGGCATGGCCGTGGCCCAGGCCCAGCACACCGTCAACGAAATCACGCGCACCCTGCGTGACAAGGGGGTGAGCGTGCGCTTCGCCATCCACCCCGTGGCGGGCCGTATGCCAGGCCACATGAACGTGTTGCTGGCCGAAGCCAAAGTGCCATACGACATCGTGATGGAGATGGACGAGATCAACGAAGACTTCCCTGAAGCCGACGTTGCCATGGTCATCGGCGCCAACGACATCGTGAACCCCGCAGCCCAGGACGACCCGAGCAGCCCCATTGCCGGCATGCCGGTGCTGGAAGTGTGGAAGGGCAAGCAGTCCATCGTGATGAAGCGCTCCATGGCCTCGGGCTATGCGGGCGTGGACAATCCGCTGTTCTACAAGGACAACAACCGCATGCTGTTTGGCGATGCCAAGAAGATGCTGGATGAAGTCCTCACAGCTTTGAAAAGCTGACGAGCGGGAGAGTGCCCCTCTGGGGCACTTCACACTGTCCCCATGCTTGGGGAAGTCTCTGTCTTGAATGCCTGCGGTTCTGTGCCGCAGGCATTTTGTTTTTCAGAGATGCTGAACCACGATCTCGCCCAGCAGCAGGGCGGCAATCAGCAGCATCAGCGTGCCGGACAGGCGCGAAACGGCCAGTGCTGCAGCGGGGCGCGAACGCAGCACGCTTTGCGAGCCCCAGCCCACGCCGAAATAGACCACGGCGCAACTGGCGGTGTGGACGGCGCCCAGGGCCATGATCTGCACAAACACGGGCCAGTCGTCGCCAGGGTGCACGAACTGGGGCAGCAGAGCCAGCAAGAGCAGCAACTGCTTGGGGTTGAGGCCGCTGACGCTGGCACCCTTGAGCGTCCAGTGCCAGCGCGTACCAGTCTTTGCATCGCTGCCGCTCTGGATCGCCGCCGGGCTGCGCCACAGGCCCAGGCCCATCCAGGCCAGATACAGCGCGCCGGTGGCCGTGAGGGCCGTGAGCATGGCCGGATTGCGTGCCACCAGTGCGCCCACGCCGGCAGCCACGGCCAGTGTGGCCAACAGCGCGCCGCAGGCCAGACCGACGGTGGCGGGCAGCACCAGCTTGCGCCCGCGCAGACCCGCGGAAATCACATAAGCCCAGTCGGCACCGGGCGTAAGCACCAGAAGAAAGGAAACAGCCCAGAAGGCAGTCAAGGCGGCGAATGACACGAAGTTCTCTCGAAATGATTGGATGCCGAGAGAATATGGAAGACAGGCGAGAATGTGCTCTCAATAAATGCCGATGTATGGCTTGTAATTGGAAGAATTTGCCCCGTGAATGCACTTGACCGAAAAATTCTTGCTGCGCTGGAAAACGACGGCCGTCTGACGGTGACCGAACTGGCCGAGCAGGTGGGCCTGAGCCTTTCGCCCTGTCACCGCCGCGTGCGTGCGCTGGAGGAGTCTGGCGTGATTCGTGGCTACCGCGCGGAGCTGGACCCGGCGGCACTGGGGCTGGACTTCTCATCCCTGGTCTTTGTCACGCTCAAGGACAGCAAGTCCGTCCCCGCTTTCGAGGAGGCCGTAGCCCAGCTGGACAATGTGATTCAGGCCCAGCGTTTGTTTGGCGACCCCGACTATCTGCTGCAAGTCGTCGTGCGCGATCTGCCTGCCTACCAGCGTCTCTACGACGAACACCTGACGCGATTGCCCGGAGTGCTGCGCATGACCTCCACGCTAGTCATGAAGCATGTGGTGACCAACCGGCCGCTGACATCAGCCATGGAATGAGAAATGACTTGCCCGCTGCTCCTCCGAGAGGGGCGCTTTTCATCTTGGGGCGGCCGACAATGAAAAAGCGCCTGTGATGCGAATCACCGGCGCTTTGAAAGTCTTGGTCGCTCCTGATATGAGATCTGCTAGCGCCTTATCTATCTATGTTTTGAGATGAAAAGCATCTGAAATCATTGAAGGTCAAGCGCTGGCAGCTTCTCTATCAATAGCGTTTGCCAGATCAGGAACCCAGCTTGAGCGAGCCCTTCATGAGAGCCGAGTGGCCGGGGAAGCTGCAGAAGAATGCATAGTCCGAGCCCGCCTTGAGCTTGCTCACGTCGATGTCGAGCTTGGTGGTCTCGCCACCGCCGATCACCTTGGAGTGAGCCAGCACGCGGGCATCGCCGGCCTTCACATAGTCGGCGGCGGCACCGGCGGCCATGCCGTCATTGAGCACACCCTGCATATCGGCCGCAGTGCTGATCACGATGTTGTGGCCCATGGCGGTCTTGGGCATCTTGCCCACATGCTTGAGAGTCACGCTGAACTTCTTGCAGGACTTGGGCACGTCGATGTTCTTGACGTTGAACTGCATGGCATCGTTGCTTTCCACAACGGTTTCACAGCCTGCCGCCATGGCGGGTGCGCTCAGAGCACCGGCTGCACACAGGGCCAGGGTCATCAGGATCTTCTTCATTGGTTATTCCTTTTCCTCAAAGCAAAACGGGAACCGCTGCGACGCAGACCGCATCCAGATTCCGTGTTTCATTTTTTCGGAAACCTGCGCAGCCAGCTCAGTACAGCTCATGCTCTCATGGGTTGTACTGTTGCACCTTGCGTTAAAGCAAGATGGCGAGCAGGCAGGCGTTCACCGCCTTGCGGCGCCTCAGATCGCCATGTCGTAGCCGATCGTGATGGGCGCGTGGTCCGAGAACTTCTCGCCCTTGTAGATGGACTCCGTGCGGGCCAGAGCCGCCATTGCTGGCGTGGCCAGGTGGTAGTCCAGGCGCCATCCCACGTTGTTGGCATAGGCCTGGCCCCGGTTGCTCCACCATGTGTAGCAGGCATCGGTGGTATCAGGTTGCAACTGACGGTAAACGTCAACCAGACCACCGGTGATTTCAGTCTTGTGCAACAACTTTGTCATCCAGTCGCGCTCTTCGGGCAGGAAGCCGCTGTTTTTCTGGTTGCCGCGCCAGTTCTTGAGGTCTTCCTTCTGGTGGGCGATATTGATGTCGCCGCACAGCACAAAGTCGCGCTCGGCCTTGAGGCGCATCAAATGCGTGTGCATCTTGGCCAGGAAGCGGAACTTGGCTTCCTGGCGCAGCTCGCCCGAGCTGCCGCTGGGGAAGTAGGCACTGATGATGGACAGCTTGCGGCCGGGCGTGTCGAAGCGGGTTTCGACATAGCGACCTTCGGCATCGAACTCCTCGGTATCGAAGCCCACGATCACGTCCGAAGGCTCGTGGCGGGTGTAGACGCCTACGCCCGAGTAGCCTTTTTTCTCGGCGAAGTGGAAGTAGCCCTTCATGCCAGCCAACACTTCAAAGCGCCCGGCCATATCTGGAGCCTGGGCCTTGATTTCCTGGACGCAAATACAATCCGGCGCAGTGGCTGCTATCCAGGCTTCAGCGCCTTTGGTTGTGGCAGAGCGGATACCGTTGAGGTTGAGGCTGGTTAATTTGAACAAGGATGAATCCATGGTGGTAGATAAGCAGCCAATGGACGGTGCAGACCGTCTGGCGCAGGAATTTGTGCAGTTTGCCGTCGATGCGGGTGTGCTGCGCTTCGGCGAATTCAAGACCAAGGCCGGGCGCATGAGCCCGTACTTCTTCAACGCTGGCTTGTTCGATGATGGCGCCAAGATGGCACGTCTGGCTGAATTCTATGCAAAAGCCATTCTGGCCAGCGGCATGGAGTTCGATATGGTCTTTGGTCCCGCCTACAAGGGCATTCCCCTGGCTGTCACCGTGGCCGTGGAGCTGGCGCGCGCAGGCAAGAATGTTCCGTTTGCCTATAACCGCAAGGAGGCCAAGGACCATGGCGAAGGCGGCACCCTGGTGGGCGCTCCTCTGAAGGGCCGCGTGCTCATCATTGACGATGTGATGAGCGCCGGTACGGCCGCGCGCGAGTCGATTGCCATCATCAAGGCTGCAGGCGCCGAGCCCCATGCCGTGGCGATTGCGCTGGACCGCCAGGAAATGGCAACCGAGAATGGTCAGGATGTGTCCCACAGCGCCGTGCAGTATGTGCGCAATCAGCTGGGCATGAAGGTCTGCGCCATTGCCAAGCTGGCAGACTTGTTGCTTTATCTGGAGCAGCAAGGCGGCAATGCGGGCCGCGAGCATCATGAACGCGTGCTGGCCTACCGCCAGCGTTACGGTGTCGAAGACAAGGAATAAGCAGATCCATGAAGCAGGCGTGGCAGGCAAGAATCGGTGGTGTAGTGGTGGCAGCCGTCTGGGCGGGGGCCGCTCTGGCCCAGGCCGGTGCGAATCAGGGCTCCATTTACGCCTGCACGGACTCCAAGGGGCGGCGCATCACGGCTGACCGTCCCATTGCCGACTGCGTGGATCGCGAGCAGCGTGTGCTGGGCAACACCGGCGTGGAATTGCGCCGCGTGAGTCCCACGCTCACCGACCAGGAGCGCAGTGCGGTCGATGCGCGCCGCCGCCAGGATCAGGCCGAGCAGGCCCGTGTGCGCGAGGAGCGCTCGCGCGACCGCGCCATGCTGCTGCGCTATCCGAACCAGGCCAGCCATGATGCAGCGCGCAATGAGGCGCTGAGTCAGGTCAGCGATGTGAATGCCGTGGCCCAGCTGCGCTTGAGCGAGCTCAAGCAGCGTCGCACCAAGCTCAATACCGAGCTGGAGTTCTATCAGAACGATCCGGCCAAGGCACCTGCCAATCTGCGCCGCCAGCTCAAGGACAACAGCGACTCCCAGGAGGAGCAACTGCGCTTCATCAAGCAGCAGGATGAAGAGCAGCTGCGCATCAACCAGCGTTTCGATGCGGAGCTGCAGCAGTTGCGCAAGCTCTGGAGCCAGGCGCAAGCCCCTGCTGCCGCACGCTGAGCGCCGTCACTCCAATGGCTTGTGCAGAGCCATGACGCGGCCCAGCAGCAAGGCCGCGACCCAGGCCAGCCCGCCCACAATCAGTGGAATCTGCGTCAGCAGCGAAGACTGCGCCATCAGCAGCAGTGCGTCGGCCCGCCAGAGCGCGCCATAGCCCTTGAGCAAGCCATAGCCCAGCCACAGCAGCAAACCAGCCGTGGCCACCGTCGCCATGGAGCGCGAGGCACGGCCATCGCGGCTGTCCAGAGGAATGCGCAATGCCCTGCGCCAGAGCCAGCCCACGGCAGCCAGCACCAGCAGCACACAGGCGCCGACGGATAGAGGCAGCCACAGCGAAAGAGGAATCATCGACATGGTGCGGCACTTTATCTCAGACATGAAAAATGGCACCCTACGCTTGTCCACTTCGTGTGGCCGCGGCCCCTTCAAGAGGACCTAGGCGGCCCCGGCGTTTTCATCTTGGAGCGGCCCGGCAATGAAAAAACCCACCGAAGTGGGTTTCTCGCGAAAGAGCGCGAATCAGCAGGCTTTCCAGACGCCGGGGCTGCCTGTCACGGGCTGTATGCCCAGCACGACTTCATGACGCTGCAGCAGCTCATCAAAGGTCTTGGTCGACTCGCTGCTGGCGGTGCTGCCTTCGTATTCCGTGGCGGCCTGAGCGGCGGTGAAGGAATGGGGGCCGAAGCTCTGCACGATATTGCGCAGCTTGTCGAGGTTGGGTGGGGACTGGACGTTCATGGCAACTCCTTTCTGGAAATCGGACAGGGCTTGCAGCCAAGTGTAGTCCGTGGTTTCGGCAGGGCAAGAGTGCAATGCTGGATGGCAGCAGGCTTGTCTTAGAACGTGTTTACGATCTCCTCGCGGGTGTGTGGTCGCGGACTCGGGCGGTCTGCGTTGTTGCAAATCCTCGCAATAGCCAAGCTATTGCTGCGGTTTGCGCCTAGCAGCCCATCCCGATCCGCATCCCACACCCCTTCGCGCAAGATCGTCAACACGTTCTTACTTCGGCTGCGCCGCCTGGTAGAGCACGCGCACTAGGTCGGACTGGGTGAGGATGCCCGCCAACTGCCCGTTGTCCCGAACGATGGGAATGTGGTGGTGGCCGTCCTCGCTGAACAGCGGCACCAGCTCGGCCACGCGCTGGCTGGCGCGCGCGGTGCTGACTTCGTGCGTCATGATCTGGCCGATCTGCCGGGGCTGGTCCGTGCCGCCCGTCAGCAGGGTGCGCAGGCGCTTGCCCAGGCCCAGTGGCTGGGCATCGGGTTGTGCATGGCGCATGAAGTCGGCGCGTGTCACGATGCCCACCACGCGCTGCGCGGCGTCCACGACGGGCAGCGCCTTGATGCGGTGCTCGCGCATGGCACTCCAGGCATCGGCCAGGGAGGTGTCTGCGCCCACCGTCACCGGATTCACCGACATGACGTCCTCGCAACTCAGCTCGCCCCATTGGCGTTGCCAGGCGGCAAGCTCGGTCGCGTGCAGCAGGGCTTCCAGGTCGTCGCGCGGCACGTCCAGCACCTGGTTGTAATGGGCCAGCGCGACGTCGAAGTCTGCTGCGGTGAAGTGCGAAGACCGCGGTGGCGCCGCCTGTTGCGTGTGGGGATAGCGCCTTCCTGTGAGACGGTTGTAGGCGATGCCGGCCAGGGCCATCAGGATGGCGTTCGCCAGCACGGGGAACAGCACGAAGCGTGGCTCCACCGCATGGCTGAGCACGGCAAACAGCGCCGTGGCGCCGCCCGGCGGGTGCAGGCAGCGCAGCGCGAACATGGCGGCAATGGCCAGGCCCACGGCCGCCGCGCCGGCCCAGGCGGTATCGGGAATCCAGGCCGCGCAGGCCACACCGACCAGCGCCGCCACGGTATGGCTGCCGACCACGGACCAGGGCTGTGCCAGCGGGCTGGCGGGCAGCGCGAAGATCAGCACGGCCGACGCACCCATGGGCGCGATCAGCCAGGCCGACAGGTCGTTGTCCAGCGCGAAGGCGCGGCATATCAGCGCCGTCAAAGCGATGCCCAGGGCGCCGCCTAGCGAGGCCCGCAGCCGTTCGCGCCCGTTGACGCGCATGCGCGCCGGCCGGAAGGCCAGCCAGAGGGCCTTCAGAGGTTCATTGAGGTTCATTGATGTTGTTCGGTGAATGCAGAGATGTGGGCGACCTGGAACACCTCCTTGAGCGAGCGTAGCTCAAGCCGGTGCAGCGCCGCCAGCCGCAGCAGCCGTTCCTCGCCCTCGGCGCTCAGGCGCACCAGCACCTGGCGCTTGTCGGTCGTGCCGCTTTCGCGGCTCACCAGCCCCAACGCCTCGCAGCGCGCCACCAGGGTCAGCGCGCCGTGCGGCTGCACCTGCAGGCGCTCGGCCAGCTCGCCCACGGTGGCCCAGTCACGGCCGGGGTAGCCCTTGACGTGCAGCAGCAACTGGTACTGCTGCGGTGTCAGGCCTTCGGCATGCGCGGCGTCCTCGCTGAAACGCAGGAAGCGGCGCAACTGATAGCGGAATTCGGATAAAGCCTCGAGTTCAGCTTTGGTGGCTGCTTTTGTCATGTCTAGGAGCGTAACCAAGAAACACGTTCCAAAAAAACATCACATTATGATGTAATTCGGGAATGACGTTCCCTGCTCCACCTGCCGCGCGCGACTACGCGGCCGATTCCCGCCTTGCGCTGCTGGCGCTGCTGGCCATTCCCATCGGCGCCCTGGGCGTGGCCGCGGCATGGCTGCTGCTCACGCTGATCCGTTTCTTCACCAACCTGTTCTTTTTCCAGACGCTGTCCATCGCGCCGACCTCGCCCGCCGACCACCACCTGGGCCTGGCGGTGATCCTGGTGCCCGTGGTGGGCGCGCTGATCGTGGGCCTGATGGCGCGCTTCGGCTCCGACAAGATCCGGGGCCATGGCATTCCGGAGGCCATCGAGGCCATTCTGTTTGGCAAGAGCCTGATGTCGCCCAAGGTGGCTGTGCTCAAGCCGCTGTCGTCGGGCATCGTCATCGGCTCGGGCGGGCCGTTCGGCGCCGAGGGGCCGATCATCATGACGGGTGGCGCTATAGGCTCGCTGATCGCGCAGCTGCTGCACCTGTCGGCCTCCGAGCGCAAGACGCTGCTGGTCTGCGGTGCCACGGCCGGTATGACCGCCGTGTTCGGCACGCCCGTGGCGGCCGTGCTGCTGGCTGTGGAGCTGCTGCTGTTCGAACTGCGCCCGCGCAGCCTGCTGCCCGTGGCGCTGGCCTGTGCCACCTCGGGCTTTCTGCGCCCGCTGGTGCTCGAATCCGGCCGCCTGTTCCCGCTGCACACCGAGCCGGCGGGCTTGGCCGCGCTGGGCTCCTGCGTGGTGGCGGGGCTGTTGGCCGCCCTGCTGGCGGCGGGCCTGTCGCGTGCGCTGTATGCGGTCGAGGACGGTTTCCACCGCCTGCCCGTGCACTGGATGTGGTGGCCCGCGCTGGGCGCCGTGGCCATCGGCATCGGCGGCTGGCTGCAGCCGCGCGCGCTGGGCGTGGGTTATGACGTGATCGGCGACCTGCTCAATGGCCGCCTGCTCATCGGCGCGGCGCTGGCCCTGCTGACCGCAAAGGCCGTGATGTGGGTGCTGGCGCTGGGTTCGGGCACCTCGGGCGGCGTGCTCGCGCCGGTGCTGATGATGGGGGCAGGCCTGGGCACGGTGCTGGCGCCCTGGCTGCCGGGCGGCTCGCCAGGCCTGTGGCCGCTGATATGCATGGCTGCGGTGTTGGCGGGCGTGCTGGGCGCGCCGCTGACGGCAGCGGTGTTCGCGTTCGGCCTCACGGGCGATGGCGATGCCCTGCTGCCGCTGCTGTTGGCCTGCGCGGTGTCGCACGGGGTCACGGTGCTGCTGATGGACCGCTCCATTATGACCGAGCGCCTGTCGCGTCGCGGCCGCCATGTGTACCGCGAGTACGGCGTCGACCCGCTGGAGCGCACGCCCGTCGAGACCGTGATGACGCGCAATGTTCAGACCATTCCGGCCGATGCGCCGCTGGCGCGCGTGGTGCATGAATGGTTCGGCCCCGCGCAGCAGCACCGCGCCTTTGCGGTGGTGGATGCGCAGGGTGTGTGCCTGGGGATGCTCGACCGTGAGCGGCTGAACGACATGGGCGGCAAAACGCGCACCGCCGGAGACCTGCTGCAAGGCAGCATCGTGCGCTTCGCGCTGCCGCACCACACCTGCCGCGCCCTGTCGCAGCAGATGGCAGCCTGGGGCCTGGAGCGGCTGCCCGTGGTTCAGGATAAGCAGACGCGGCGGCTGGTGGGCATCGTCAGCCGCAGCGACCTGGTGAAGGTGGCCCAGTCGCTGCACGACGAGGAGGAAGTGCGCGAGCGGGTGATGGGCTGGAAACGCTCCTGATTCAGGAGCTATAGGCTTTCTCAGCTCTTGGTCTGGACGGCGCCGGCGCTGAGCACTTCGGCCAGGGGCTTGCGCGGCGAGGCGGTCTCGCGTTCGCGCAGGTCGTCGGGCAGTGTGGCTGCGTCGGCGCGCTGGCCCACGGCGATCACGACCTCGGGCACCAGATGTGCGGGCAGGCCCAGTACCTGGCGCGCCTCGTCGGCCGAGAAGCCGCCCATGGCGTGGGTGGCCAGGCCCATGGCGTGGGCTTCCAGGGCCAGGTAGCCCCAGGCACAGCCCGCGTCAAAGCTGTGCTTGCCGGGGGAGGCTTCGGCATCGGACAGCAGCACGATCAATGCGCCGGCATTCAGGCACCAGCGGCGGTTGAATTCGTTGGGGATGTTGGAGAAGGCCTCCCAGTTCGCATCGCCGCGCAGCGCATAGGCAAAGTGCCAGGGTTGTTTGTTGCTGGCCGAAGGTGCCCAGCGGGCAGCATCCACCAACTGCTCGATCTGGGCCGAGGTCAGCGCCTCGGGCACAAAGGCGCGGGGCGACATGCGCTGCAGAAACTGGGACTGGATGGGGGTGGCAGTGGTTCTGGTGGTCATCGTGAAATCCGGCAAACAAAAAGGCCCGGCCTGCTATGTGCAAGCCGGGCCGGCAACGATAGCGCAAGCATGGCCAGGCTATCGGGCATATGGGTTTCAGGACTTGTGATCGCGTCCGGCCTGCTGACTCATCTGGCTCATATGACGCTCCATGCGGATCATCACCAGCACCATCACCACCATTACCAGGCAGGAGACCAGCATGGTCAGGAAGGCCGTCTCTATGCCGCCGAAGTCCCACTTCTGGGCATCGGGATCCTCGCCACGCAGGGTCTGGGCCGTGCGGTCAAACGCCATGGTGTAGTTGGTCAGCAGGGTGGAGACGATCTGCGCGGCCGATTGCTGCTGCAGCTTGGTGCTGAGCTTTTCGTTGGCCAGCACCAGCTGCAGGCCGTCGGGCAGGCCCTTGATGTAGGCCGCGTAGGAGCCTTCGCCATGCTCCATCTCGGCCATCTGGGCGCGATCATTGATTTCGGAGGCCAGATTGACGGGGCTGCTCAGCATTTCCTCTTCGTCTGCTGCTGCGTCGGTCGCGGCCTCGACCGCAGCGCGTGCCATCATGTCTTCGCGTGTCAGATTGATGCGGCGAGCCGTCCAGGCGGCGTCCACGGCAGCGGCGGCCGCGTCTGCAGCCTCCTTGTCGCAGCAGGAGTTCTCGCGGGCTTCGCGCATCTTGATCTGGCGTGCCACTTCGTCAGCCGAAGGCACGGCGTCGCCCTTGAGCAGCGGATGGATGGGCTCCAGGCCCTGGCTGCTGTTTTCCTTTTCGATGCGTTTGCGGGCGGCCGTGTCCTTGTAGATGAAGCCGCGCAGCAGGCCGTCGGCCTTCTGGAAGGAGGGGCGCAACTCCGGGTCGGCCAGGCGCTTTTCAATGGGCACCTGGGTGGACATGCTGTTGAGGTCCCGGCCGGTCTCTTCCTCCATGAACTTCAGGTCCAGCTTGGCGTCCTTCCAGTCCAGCGGCGCCTGGGTGACCGAGGCCATGCCGGCCTCCTGCTTCTTGGGCTTGAAGTGATCCCAGGCCCAGATACCCATGCCTACGAGGGCAAAGACCATGAACGCGAGCAAAACAATGCGCACCAGGAAGACCATCAGGTCCTCGATGCGGCGAAAAACAGTAAACATGCCAACAATCCTTTGAAAAATAAGTCGGGTGCAGCGCCTTCAGCTATGAAATTCGCAGCATCCTATGGGCGAGGATTCTAGAAAATGAAAACGGAAGTCTTAGTTTTTTACAAATTCCGCACTCTGTCTGGTAGGCACTCGCTTCGCGTGCATGCCGGTGAAATGCTTGCCTTGTGGCGGAGTTGGAATCTGGCGGATGCTGGTCTGCGCGGCACAAATGCAACAGATTGCACCCAGAAGCCGTACCGAAATACCCAATTCGTTTTAATGGGGTTTTCACCGATCTAAGGACAGGCTCATGGGCAAGACATCGCTGGATAAATCGAAGATCAAGTTTCTGCTGCTGGAAGGTATCCACCCATCGGCGCTCAAAGTGTTGAGCGATGCGGGCTACACCAATGTGGAGGCGCTGTCCGGTGCGCTGGAGGGCGAGGAGCTCAAGCGCAAGATCGCCGACGTGCATTTCGTAGGCATCCGTTCGCGCACACAGCTGACCGAGGATGTGTTTGCCGCCGCGCAAAAGCTCGTAGCCGTGGGGTGCTTCTGCATTGGCACCAATCAGGTGAATCTGAACGCTGCGCGAGAGCGCGGTGTGGTGGTCTTCAACGCCCCGTATTCCAACACCCGCTCGGTGGCCGAGCTGGTGCTGGGCGAGGCCATCCTGCTGCTGCGCGGCATCCCCGAGAAGAATGCCGTGGCACACCGTGGCGGCTGGAAGAAAAGCGCTGACAACTCCTTCGAGATCCGCGGCAAGACGCTGGGCATCGTGGGCTACGGCTCCATCGGCACGCAGCTGTCGGTGCTGGCCGAGAGCCTGGGCATGAAGGTCATTTTCCACGACGTGGTGACCAAGCTGCCGCTGGGCAATGCCCATCAGGCCGCGAGCCTGAACGAGCTGCTGGGCCGGGCCGACATCGTGACCCTGCATGTGCCCGAGCTGGCTTCCACCCACGGCATGCTGGGCGCAGCGCAGATTGCGACCATGAAGCCGGGCAGCATTCTGATCAACGCTTCGCGCGGCACCGTGGTCGATATCGAGGCCCTGGCCGAGTCGCTCAAGAGCGGCAAGCTGCTGGGCGCGGCCATCGACGTCTTCCCCAAGGAGCCCAAGAGCAACAAGGACGAATTCCTGTCGCCGCTGCGCGGCATGGACAACGTCATCCTCACGCCGCACATCGGCGGCTCCACCATGGAGGCCCAGGCCAATATCGGCCTTGAGGTAGCGGAAAAGCTGGTCAAATACAGCGACAACGGCACGACCACCTCGGCCGTCAATTTCCCCGAAGTGGCGCTGCCCGAGCACCCGGGCAACAACCGCATCCTGCATGTGCACGAGAACCGCCCCGGCATTCTTTCGGCCATCAACCAGGTGTTTGCCGACAACGGCATCAATATTGCGGGCCAGTACCTGCGCACCGATGAAAAGGTTGGCTATGTGGTGATCGATATCGATGCCAAGTCCTCGGCGCTGGCGCTGGAGAAGCTGGCGCAGATCGCGGGCACCATCCGCTGCCGGGTTCTGTTCTAAGGCCGTCTGCAAGAAGGAAGCTCCGGCTTCCTTTTTTAATAGCTGCATGCGCTTTGCAGGCAAGGCCTGGAGGCTTGAAAAGCTTATTTCCTGGCCGGGCCTACATGGGCCTGTAACTGGGAGCGAAGTTCTCCCAGAACGGCTTGATCGGGGTCTGCGACCTTGGGCACGATGTAATAGAGATTGGGCTGCAGATACAGCAGCATGAATTCGGCGTTCTCGGCCCATTGGATGAGAAAGTTCCAGGGCACTCTGGATTCTCCCTGGCTGGAGCGCATCGTCAGCTCACCATCGTTCAGCTCCAGTGTCTGGGTCTGATGCATGGCCGGATAGCGGCGATAGGCGCGTTGGGCCATGGGGCGGACATACATCTGAAAGCTGGAGGTGGCCACCAGCACATAGATGGCTCCACCCACGGCTAGCCAATAGGTCTTGAGCAGCAGGCTGGTCACAAAGATCAGCACGCCCAGGATGGCCATCAGATAACGCAGCCAGCGGGTCCAGCGGGGTCTGAGCTGGACATGCAGGCGCAGTGCCGCGACATATTGCTCTTCAGAGATGTGATAGGTCAGAGAGGCCATGGCGGCGATGATACGGGCTGGCCCGGGCATGCTGGCTCGATGCGTGCCGCCCGGCTGCTTGCCCTGATGGGGTTCTTAAACCAGTGAGCGTGAAACCATGAAACGTGGATTTTTTGAGCCTGCGGCGCAGGCGGACGGCGGTGCGCAACCCTACCGGCAGGGCAATTTCGGCTGTGCCCATGAGTGGCTGGAAGATGTTGGCGGCATGGATGAGCTGCTGCAGGCGCTGGATGCGCTGAGCGCCGCCGATCCGCTGCACCGCTATCTGTGCACGCTGGATGATGTCAGCCAGTGCAGCTATACCTGCGGGCATGCAGGTCAGGATGATCGCTTGTATCTGGAGGAGTCCGGTGAGGACGGCGTGGACTGGGACGACCCCGTCCAGGTGGTCGCCTGGGAGCAGGCATCGCTGCAGCATCGCATCCGCCAACTGGGCAACCCAGAGCTGGCCCAAGACTGGGATCAGGTCTGCGGCACGCTGGCCACGGCGGTCTGTGACCTGAAGGCCCTGCTGCAGGCCAACCGGGAGCAGGATGCGCTGCTTGACGATGTGGTTTATGTGCAGCGCATTCCGGTGCCGGCGGACGACCTCAAGATCGCCGCCCAGCCCAATGGCTATTTCAGCGCCGACTGGGATACGTTCCAGAACCACGCCATCATCCGCCACCTGGCCGGACAGCACGGTTACCGCTTCTTCGGCATGGGCGCAGCCTGGATGGGGTTTGTGCGGGCCGAGCCGCTGACCGCCGAACAGGCCGGGCGGCTGGTGGCAGACCTGAAAGATCTTTATGGCCGTGGGCGGGAGCAGGTATACGCCCATGCGGGCTGGAGTGAACTGCAGCAGCTGCTGCGAGGCCAGCGCTTGCTGATGCTGGGCTATGTGGAGAATCTGGCTGACTCGCTGGGGCTGGACGATGAAGAGTGCTGATCCACTCTTGATTTGATAGCTTGATGCGCTTGAGCTTCAATGGCTAAGGGCTTGAAGTGCAAGCTCTTTCTGGGCCTGCACCGGATTTCCTTGTTACAAGCGCTTACTGTGTCCCACTTTCGTCGGGATGTGTTTTTAAGGGGTGGTACAGGTGCAGCGCTTAAGCTTGGGCGCTATTCCTTGTCCCATGCACCTGTCGTTGCGCGGCGGCCCCGGTGCTGGTTCAGGTTTTTTCACTCACCTCCATGGCAATAAGCCAATGCTGCCGATAGCCAACAACGGTCAGACCGTGCATGACTTCAAGGTCCAGGTCTGCGCCAAGAGTCGATAAACATGGTCAAGACCTCCCGAACCTACTTCTGTCCGCAATGTGGGGCCCGGCGCAGCCATCCCGTCGCGGGCCTGAGCAGCCAGCATGTCTGCGAGAGCTGCGGCACCACGTTTGCGGTGGGGGCCAGCGCTGCTCCCGATGTCACTGCCATGCAGATACCTCTGCAGGCTCCCCGGCAACTGCTGGACAAGTATCGCAATGCAGTGATTACGGCGGTGCTGGCGCTGGTGGCCGCCATGTTCCTGCTGCCGTTGCTGGTGGATCTGAAAAAAAGCAGCCGCACGGTGGCTGCGGCGCAGAGCAGGGGCAGAGCCGATATGTCGGCCCTGCATGAAGCGGGCGGAAAGTTCAGCCGCATTGATGTGTACAAAAACCGCACCGACCAGAACGAGGATGAATACCGGATCGAGGTCAGCGACATGCAAAGCGGCGCAGCCCTGTCGGAGCCACAGTTCTACCGCTTTCCCTGGATGCAGAACGGAGGGGAATTCAAGAACTTCAGCGACGGCAATCTCTATCTGCAGCTCAAGGAGGCGGCGGTGCTGCGCTTTGACCCCGGCGCCCAGCAGTTTGTGGACCTCAGGCCAATGCTGGCGGCGCAGTTTCCGCGTGAGCTGGGTGCGGGTCTGGCCAAGATCCGCTTCACCTACAGGGACCGGCCGGACAGCTTTGAGGTCACGGCCAATGACGGGCGCAAATACTATGTGTACTGGGTGGCCGGGCAGATTCTGGACGCCGAGGTGGCCAGCGAGGCGGACGAGCAAAGAGCGGCCAAGGCCAGCCAGACCCGCAAGTACTACCGCTATGCACAGCTGCCCAGAGGGCATTCGCAGGAGTCGAGCTACCTGCTGGTGCAGTACTGGAGCAAGCACGACAGCGGCCAGCCCGAGCACCTGCCTTATTTCGAGCTCAAGCCCCGGCCTGATCCCAAGGAGGTGGGGCGCTGGGACCGCGATGTCGGAGGCGGCTATATGGTCAGCGCCTATGCTCTCGATCAGGGCCTGACGCGGCTGGAAGTCATCGATGCCACGCCGCGCTTCGATGCCACGGTTCTGGCCGAGAACGCCACGCGCTTGCTGCTGGCCTACAGCGCCACGCCCGAGCAAAGCAAGGGACGCATGCTGCAGCTGCTGGACAAGCAGAACAACCAGATTGTCTGGAGCCGCGATGTGGCCCAGATTCCGCTGCTGGCGCGCGAGCGCGGCGGTGTCTATGTGCGGGCGCAAGGTCTGCCCTCGGGCTTTTTCATGCAGGGCAGCACGCTGGAGCCAGGTTATCTGATGGACAACCAGGGCGAGCTGGTGCAGGAATTTGCCTGGCGCTAGAGCTGCGCAGGCCCTGGCGCGAACATAGAACGAGAACACAGGAAGAAAACAGCACATGGCCGTAGAGATCACAACCCTTGTCTGCCCACAATGCGGATCGGGCCGCTGCACCAAGGTGGCGGGCACGCCCAATCTGTTCGCCTGCAGTGCCTGCGGCACGGAGTTCGTGCTCAGCGACAGCAATGCACCCAAGGAAATGCGTGTCATCCACAGCATGGATGCCGGGCAGTTCAACAGCCTCAAGAGCCTCAAATACCTGCCGCTGGGCCTTGGTGCGGTGGTGGCGCTGGCCGTTGCCACCCCGCTGGTGCTGAGCATGCTGCGTGCGGCGGTTCCGGCAGCTGTCGACCATGGGCAGCTGCAGGCATCCACCGTTTATGAAACGGCGAATGGCCGGTTCAATGTGGTGCGCGTGCTGGAAAAAACTGAAGGCCGCAGCGATGACTATCAGATCCTCGTCAACAGCCTGGACAGCGGCAAGAAACTGGCAGAGCCGCTGGCGCTGAGCTACCAACGCACCACGCTGTCGCAGAACCCGCAGCTTGTCCATTTCTCGGACGGCAGCATCTTTCTCGTCATGAATGCGCAGAAGCTGTTTCGCCTCGACCAGGGCAGTGCGCGTTTTGTGTCCCTGGACGATGAGCTGGTCAACCGCCATGCCTCGCAACTGGGCACGGGTATCTCCAGCATCGAGCTGGCCGGCAGCGACAAGCCCGATGCCCTGATCGTCACCAGCAACAGGGGCGAGCGCTTCTACGTCTACTGGCTCACCCAACAGATCCTGCCATTGGCGCGGCTTTACGAGGATTTCCGGCAGCGGCCTTTTGCCGGCTATACCGAGACGCAGCAACGCTATGCCTTTGCCACGCTGGATGTGGGCAGTGCGGCCAGTTCGCCCGGTCTGCTGGTGCGCTACACACAAAAGGTGCGTGCCGGCGAATATCTGAAGCGGCCCGAGTTGAGCATGCAGTCCAGCCTGGAAGAACAGGTCAAGGCACTGCCCGACGACTATCAGAGCATCACCGCAGACTGGGTGGTGACGGGCAAGGCACTGCGCGAGTCCGGCGTGACCGAGTTGCGACTGGTGGAGCCCGTGCAAAAACGTTATCGCGGCGTGGTGCTGGCGCAGAACGCGCAGCGCGTGCTCATCGTCTTCAACACCACACCGGTCACCGATCAGGGCCGTGTGCTGCAACTGCTGGATGTAGCCACGGGCCAGCTGGTGTGGAGTCGCACGCTGGAGCAACTGCCCCAGGTCACGGGCAACGGCAGCTATCTGTCCGCCGACGGCCTGCCCTCAGGCTTTTATCTGCGCTCGGACGAGAGAACGCCCTCGCTGCTGATCGACAACCAGGGGCAGATCCTGCATGACTTCAGCCCCAAGCGTAGTTGATGCTGTTTGTTTGATTTGAGGTCTGGCCCTTGCCTCTGGTGACAGCGCAATGCATTTTTGATAGCTGCCTGCGATGGCTGTGTATGGGGTAGGGGCTTGGTTCAACATTCTCGGCTTGCTGGATGATGACGCGTCAGGGCTGCTGGCTCTTGCCCACTCTCGATTGCATGCGCCGCATCTCTTCCTGCACGATTGCCGTCTGGGCCAGCGGAAGATAGCCTGCGGTGGAATCGTGTAAAGCGAGGTCTGCCAACGCCAGTCAATAATGGCGGTAGTAAAGTCCCGGGCCCGGCATCAGCACGCCAGCCAGGGAGGCAGCCCGCAGAAAGAGCTGCAGAGACCAGGGTTTGACGCTTACATGAAGCAGCACGGCATCAACGGGAAAACCGGAGCCGGGAGCGTGGGAGCAGAACGCGCACTGGCGAGCACTGGCGGGCATCAACGATTGCAGTTATGGAAAAAAATACTTTATCGCGTGAATTCACGGTGCGTGGCGTTCTTCTGGGCGCGCTCATCACACTGGCCTTCACGGCGGCCAACGTCTATCTGGGCCTCAAGGTCGGGCTGACCTTCGCCTCGGCGATCCCGGCGGCGGTGATCTCGATGGCGCTGTTGTACCGTTTCAAGGACTCCAACCTGCTGGAGAACAATCTGGTGCAGACCCAGGCATCGGCCGCGGGCACGCTGTCGTCGGTGATCTTTGTGCTACCGGCCCTGCTGATGCTGGGCCTGTGGACCGGCTTTCCGTTCTGGCAGACGGCGCTGATCTGTGCGGCTGGCGGCACGCTGGGCGTGCTCTACACTGTGCCGCTGCGCCGCGTGATGGTGGTGCAGTCCGACCTGCCCTATCCCGAAGGCGTGGCTGCAGCGGAGGTGTTGCGCGTGGGCGAGAGCCAGCGCCATCAAAGTGATGCCTCTGCCGGTGCGCCGCGTTCGGGCCTGCGCGACCTGGGCTGGGGTGCGGGGCTGGCGGCACTGTTCGGTTTTCTGAGTGGCGGCCTGCGTGTGCTCGGCGATGCCATCAATCTCTGGATTCCCGTGGGCGGCGTGGCCCTGCGTGTGGCTGCGGGCTTTTCGCCAGCGTTGCTGGCTGCGGGCTATCTCATGGGCGCGGCTGCAGGTGTGGCTGTATTGGTGGGGCTGGTGCTGTGCTGGGGCGTGGTCGTGCCCTGGCTTACTGCTCATGCCACACCTGCCGCAGGCCAGGCCGTCAGTGATCTGGCCAGCCAGCTGTGGAGCGGCAAGGCGCGCTTTCTGGGCGCTGGCGTGATCGGCATCTCGGCGCTGTGGACCGTGGGCACGCTGGCCGGCCCCATCGTCCAGGCCATCCGCAGGCAGCCCGCGCGCGCGTCGGGCAGCTCGGCTGCGGCGGGCGACGAAACCGACAAGGACATGCCGCGCAGCTGGATGCTGCTCATTGGCCTGGCCGCGCTGGCCGTGCTGTTCCTGGTCGTCAACGGCTTTGTGCACGAGCACATGCCCGAGCTGTCGGATGCCGCGCGTTACGGACTTGCGACGCTGTGCGTGCTGTTTGCCGCCGTGTTCGGCTTTCTGGTCGCAGCGGCCTGCGGCTACATGGCCGGCCTCGTGGGCTCGTCGGCCAGCCCCATATCGGGCATAGGCATCATCGCCACCATCCTCATGGCGCTGTCGCTGCTGGCGCTGCACGCCCTGGTGCCCGCCTTCGCGGACAGTGTCTCGGGCCAGCTCGGCGTGGCGCTGGTGCTGTTCATGGTCTCCGTCATCCTGGCCATGGCCTCGATTTCCAACGACAACCTGCAGGACCTGAAGACCGGCTACCTGGTCGGCGCCACGCCCTGGCGCCAGCAAGTGGTGCTGATCATCGGCTGCCTGGTCGGCGCGGCGGTGATTCCGCCCGTGCTGGACCTGCTCTACAACGCTTACGGCTTTGCCGGCTCGCTGCCGCGCGAAGGCATGGACCCCGGCCAGGCGCTGGCTGCGCCCCAGGCCACGCTGATGAAGCAGATCGCCAGCGGCATCTTCAGCGGCTCGCTGGACTGGACCATGCTGGGTCTGGGCGTGGCGGTCGGTGTGGTTGTCATCGTGCTGGATGTGGTGCTGCGCAAAGCTGGCAAGGGTGCGCTGCCGCCGCTGGCCGTGGGCCTTGGCATCTACCTGCCGCCCACCATCGGCCTGACGCTGACCGTGGGCGCCGTGCTGGGCTTTTTCCTGCAGCGCGCCATCAAGGCCCACGGCCAGCGCGCCGGCAAGGACTGGGCAGCTGCGGCCGAGGAGCGCGGCCTGTTGCTGGCTTCGGGCCTGATCGTCGGTGAAAGCCTGATGGGCTTGATCATCGCCGCGCTGATCGGCTTCAGTGGCAAGGATGCGCCGCTGGCCATCGTGGGCGCGGACTTTGCCCCCGCCATGTGGCTGGGCCTGCTGTGCTTTGCAGCCCTGTGCGCCTTCTTCTACAAGCGGGTACTGAGCCGCTAAAGTAGCCTACCTTCCCCACCGTCTCATACCCCATGGCCCGTGTCCAATTCGAGCTTCCCGCGCAGTTTCTGTTCTCCACCGAGATGCAGATCTACATCAGCCATGTCAACCAGGGCGGCCATCTGGACAACGCCCAGTTGTTGACCCTGGTGTCCGAGGCGCGCGTGCGCTTCTTCAAGCATCTGGGCTACCGCGAGTCGGACGTGCAGGGCCATGGCGTGGTGGTGGGCGACATCGTGGCCCAGTACAAGTCCGAGGGCTTTCGCGGCGAGACCATGCGTGTGGACATGACGCCGGCCGACCCCAACAAATACGGCTTCGACCTGGTCTTTCGCATGACCGAGACGGGCAGCGACCGCGAAGTGGCGCGCGGCAAGGTCGGCGTGGTTTTCGTGGCCAGGGGCGAGCGCAAGGTGGCAGCTATTCCCGAGGCGCTGCGGCTGGCGCTGTTCGGCGCCTGACCTTGAACCCAGGCCGTTTGCCTAGCTGGCGGGATTCACGAACCGCGCCATGGCATCCCACAGCGCGGGCGCCCGCAAGATGCTGGAATGCCCCGTGTGCGGCAGGGTCAGCACCTCCACGGATTTGCCCTTGAGGCTTGCCAGCAGGGCATCGGTGCGCGCAGGGTCCACCGTGTGGTCGTGGCTGGCGCGCAGCACCAGGATGGGCCCCGCGTAGCTCTGCAGATGCGCGGCAGAATCGAAGGGGTCTCGCAGCAGCCACTTCACCGGTAACCAGCCGTACATGCCGCGCACTGTGTTGAGCATGCTGTCAAAAGGGGTGATCAGCACCAGTTGATCGGGTTGACGCAGCTCCGCCACGGCAGAGGCCACGCCCGTGCCCAGGCTGCGCCCGATTACCGTGATGGGCTGCTGCGGATGCAGATGCCTGACTTCATCTAGCAGGGCTACGGCATCTTGTGTCAGCAGCGGCTCGGAAGGCTGGCCCTCACTGGCGCCATAGCCGCGATAGGCCAGCATATAGATGTCGCTGTGGGGGAAGGTCTGCGCCAGGAGTGGCAGGTGGTGCTCGATGTTTTCGGCATTGCCGCCAAAGTAGAGCACCACACCACGGACCTTGCCCTCTGCCGGATGCCATTGCCAGCCACGCAGCAGCACATCGCGCTGCAGTGAGAAATTGGTCTGCTCCTGCGGCAGCTGTGTGGGTCCGCCCTGAAAGATCATGTTGCGCTGCTGCGCATACATATAGCCGCAGATGCAGACATAGATCGCCACGCACAGGGCGATCAGCCAGAGCAGGAACTTGAGCAGCTTGGAGAGCATGGATGGGCGTGAAGTGATGCGGGGCTGCGCCGAATTGTGCGCAGATTTGTGTGACGGCTATGCAGTCTTTACAGGTGGTTTATGTAAAGTGGATGGTAAATTGATAGCTGGCTGCGCAGTTGGTGATTGGGCTAGAGGCTGATTTCGCTCTTGGTTCTGCTTGGCGGCATGCCATGATTGATGGACAGAGGGCGGGTCTCGGCCCGCCAGCCGACCTACTTTCTGCTGCCGGTATGCCGGACCACCAGAAAGTAGGCAAAGAGCTGACCCCTACTGCCCACGACCCCTTCGCTGCGCTGCGGGGCAACCTGCGCCGTCAAGCTCTTGGGGCTGTGCGGCAAAACTCACTGCGCGCTTACAGCGCTTCGTTCAAACACGTTGCCGCAGATTTGATGACGATGCAGTTGCACTCTGCGGTGCAACTGCCAGCCCCAAGAGCTTGCCGTCACAGGCGTGGGCAAAAGGGGCGATACCGAATGCGGGAACCAAGATAGCTTCTTTACGTTTTTGATAGCTGCTACCGCAATCTGCATAAGCGCAGGAGGCCAATTTCATCACAAATCACGCAGGCCGCCCGTTCCCGCATCCACCCGTGTGGCCGCGCCTGCGGCAACGTGTTTGAGCGGAGTGCGAAGCACGCAGCGAGTTTTGCCGCACCGCAGACTGAATGGCGTGACGCAGGTTTGCCCGGAGCGAAGCGCAGGGACGCGGACAGTCGGGTCGTGTTCTTTTGCCTTCTTTGCTTGCACGAGCAAGAAAAGAAGATCGCCCGCTGGGGCGAGACCCGGCCTCTGTCGCAGGCGACAAAGTGATGCTGTTTGGATAGCGGTTGTCGTTTGTGTGTTGGTGCCTGCGTAATGTGGCTTGGGCTGAGGGCAGTTCAGTCATCGCCCCTTAAGCTTGTCACTTATCTTCGGGGGCGTTGTCTTGCTTGGCGGTGCAAAATCACTTTGAGAGCGGAATCGGGATTTTGTTACTTAAACAATTTTTCAATTTCGTGCAAAGAATTGGAGTATTTTTCCTTATCTTCTGAACCCTCAGGGAGGTCTTTAATTCTTTTCTCGATGACATTTTTTATATTTCTTCTAATATATTCATCGATGTTATTTATGACATAGTGGGCCCCCCCCTCTGTTGATCGACTCACATCAATAAGACGAATGTTCGTCAAGGCCTCTGCGTATCCTAAAAGATAAGTGGAATTTAATGGTTGTATATATTTTGAAACATCTGGTATTCTGAAAACATCTTTTTTATTAAATGCAAGAACTACAGCATAAATAAAAATATTTTCTGAGGTGGATGCTCTTGATATTAAAGTTCTACCAAGATTGTTGTTAACTTGTTTGTTTGGGAGAGCTACTTTTTGGAGGTCTTCTTTTTGTTCTTTTTCTTCTATGAGGTCTGTTACTTTTGTACTTAATTGTTCAAGTTTCTGAGGTATATTTAATACGGTAGATTGTAGTTCTGAATTTTTAATTGAAATATCTGCTAAAGTGGCCTGAAGGCTATTTAGTGAAGTTTTTAATGAGGCTGAAAGCTCTTGAGTTGTTGAAATATTCTCTATGTTCGAAGAGTTGATGTTTTCAGTAGATTTTGAAAAATATTTTATTTCATCACGTGCTGAGGCTATCTCATTTGTAATGATGGAGATGCTCCCTAGACTTCTTGATAAGCTATCATTTGATATGAAGGAATAAAATATTGCGACAACGCCTAATAACAATGATGTCATGGTCGCTGCATTACTTAGGTATGTTGTAAAATCCTTATTTGAACTCCAGCGTTCGGTGCTAATAAAAATAATTGTGCTGAATGCGATAAATGCAAAGTATTTAAAATGAACTTTTAAATTTTCATTGCTGTGTGTTGGTTCTGTTAAATTCTTCATCGAGAAAATAGAAAATCTTAAGTAGAGACTTTTTATACGATAAGAATGAAAGCGAGCAATAACTAGCTTGGAAAGTATTGAGTTAATTCGCTAACCATTTAGTCGCTAGGTGTTGGGTTCCGGATGATTGGCTTCTTCAAAACAAGCGACCATTGCTTCATGGCCGTGAGGTGCTGCAGGCAGTTCTGGCAACATGGCAAGCCTCTGCCAAGGAGAGGCTTGTTGATTGCCTTGCACAAGAACGCTGCGACCACGCCTGCCACACGTTTGGCATTGCAGCAGGCCAGCGGCACTATCTCGGGAGATTGCTCAGCAATATGGCATCGGCGCGGGGCGTGGACACCTTGCGCAAATGGTGCCACCGCAGCACTGTGCAGGACGTGAGCCACACTGCACATCGGCTACAAACCACACTCAATGCGGCGCAATCTATCTGCGCACCCAATTGTTGTTGCCGCTTGATGACTTGCTGGCGGTGGAGAGGGAGTTCATTGAGCCAGCCATGAGCCGTTCTGCGCTGGACCGGTTGCTGCGCAGACAAGGCCGCTCTAGGCTGCCGGTGCCGCCCAAACCAAATGGAGGATGAAAGTGCCCGATTTATTCGTCAAGAACGTGCGTCATCATCCGGGGCCTGACATCCCAGGCAAAAAATACCCCGACTTATGCTGATTCCGACTGCTGCTAATCGCCAGCTTCAGCCTGGCCTCCATGTACTGCCGCACTTCCGAGCGATCACACATCAACGCCAGATCCTCCCAGTACAGCAAGCTTCTGAACTCTGACTTGGTCGAGGCCGGCGCTTCCCCCTCGGTCACAGCGTCCACAGATGCAATAGGTGACGGCACAAAAATCGGCACATTCACAGGCGCGTAGTGGCGCACGGGGCGGCTGGCGGCTTCTTCCTTGCGGCGCGAGGTCAGTACAAAGTAATGCTGCTTCGCGTCTGCCAGATGAGGCTTTTTCTCGGTGTCGAAGACCTTGTCCAGCCGCTCCAGGCCTTTGGCTACATCGGCGGCATAGGTCCAGTTCGTCAGGTACTTGGTTTCGATGAACAGAAACACCTGGCGCGCGGGGTCGGAGATCAGGACATCGGACAGCTTGCTGCGCAGGCGCTCATGGCACAGATAGGCATGGGTGTCGAACGAGACATTGGGGCTGTGCAGGCCCAGGTCTTCGCGGCCCGAGACTTCCTGGATATAGCGGTTGAACAGCGTGATGCGCTTGGTGTAGCCGGGCGTGAATTCGTTGAAGAAGTAGCCGGCAAAAAACTTGGTGCAGAGGTTGCGCTCTTTTTCGGATTCGATGAGGGAGGCGTTCGAGAAGATCACAGAATTTTTCCTGGGCAGGCGGCACAGGGCATGGGGAGCGGCAAATAACAAGGCCGCAGGCATATGCTGCCTGCGGCCCTTAGAGCGTGTTCACATTATCCGAGGTCACAGGCACGCCCTTGGCGACATGCGTGTAACGACGTGCTTGTAACAGAGTTGTCGGTCTTCAGGCCAGCTTGGCCTTGAGCAGCTCGTTGACCTGGCCGGGGTTGGCCTTGCCCTTGGAGGCTTTCATGACCTGGCCGACCAGGGCGTTGAAAGCCTTGTCCTTGCCGGCGCGGTATTGCTCGACGTTGGCGGGGTTGGCGGCGATCACTTCGTTGATGATGGCTTCCAGCGCGCCGGTGTCGTTGGACTGCTTGAGGTCCTTGGCGTCGATCACGGCGTCCACATCGGAGCCTTCGCCGGTCCACAGCGCCTCGAACACCTGCCTGGCGGAGTTGTTGCTGATGACATTGCCGTGGATGCGGGCGATCAGGGTGCCCAGCTGCTCGGCGCTGACCTTGACCTGGTCCATGCCGATCTCTTCCATGTTCAGACGGCGCGAGATCTCGCCCATGATCCAGTTGGACGCCAGCTTGGGCTGGCCGCAGGCCTTGGCGGCGGCTTCAAAGTAGGCGGCCATGGCCTGGCTTTGCGTCAGCGTGGTGGCGTCGTACTCGGGCAGGCCGTATTGCTCGACAAAGCGCGCGGCCATGGCGCGGGGCAGCTCGGGCATATCGGCCTTGACCTGCTCCACCCATTCGGGGGCGACGACCAGCGGGGGCAGGTCGGGGTCGGGGAAGTAGCGGTAGTCGGCTGCGTCTTCCTTGGTGCGCATGGCGCGGGTCTCGCCCGTGTCGGGGTTGAACAGCACGGTGGCCTGCTGGATCTTGTGGCCGTCCTCGATCTGCTCGATCTGCCAGAGGATTTCGTAATCGATGGCGATCTGCATGTTCCTGAACGAGTTCAGGTTCTTGATCTCGCGGCGGGTGCCCAGCGGCTGGCCGGGCTTGCGCACGGACACGTTGGCGTCGCAGCGGAAGCTGCCTTCCTGCATGTTGCCGTCGCAGATGCCGATCCAGGTGACGATCTTGTGCAGCTCCTTGGCGTAGGCCACGGCTTCGGCGGTGGAGCGGATATCGGGCTCGGTCACGATTTCCAGCAGCGGCGTGCCGGCGCGGTTCAGGTCGATGCCGGACTGGCCGATGAACTCGTCGTGCACGGACTTGCCGGCGTCTTCCTCCAGGTGGGCACGCACCAGGCGCACGGTCTTGAGGACGTTGTTCTTGCCTTCTTCCAGATAGAAGCTGACTTCACCGCCTTGCACCACGGGGATCTCGAACTGGGAGATCTGGTAGCCCTTGGGCAGGTCGGGGTAGAAGTAGTTCTTGCGCGCGAAGATGGAACGCGGCGCAATCGTCGAGCCCAGCGACAGACCGAGCTTGATCGCGCATTCCACGGCCTTTTTGTTCATCACCGGCAGCGTGCCGGGCAGGGCTAGGTCCACAGCGCTGGCCTGGGTATTGGGCTCGGCGCCGAAGGCGGTGCTGGCACGGCTGAAGATCTTGCTGTTGGTCGCCAGCTGGGTGTGGGTCTCGAAGCCGATGACGACTTCATAGCCATTGATCAGTTTCACAGTCATTGTTCTGTGTGTCCTAACTGCTAAAAGGGAAGCGGCTTGCGCATGGTTTGTATAGGTTTCAGGATGATTTGATGCTGAAATCCAGTCAGTACAAGCGCAGGCAGCTATAAATTTTCAAATGCCCTTGGGCTGCTTCAGGTGGAAGTCGGTGGCTTGCTGGAAGCGGTGGGCCGCATTCAGCAGCTTGGCTTCGCTGAAGTAGTTGCCGATCAGCTGCAGGCCCACGGGCATGCCGCCGTCACCGAAGCCTGCGGGCAGGCTCATGCCGGGCAGACCGGCCAGCGATGCGGGCAGTGTGAAGATGTCGGCCAGATAGTTGCTTACGGGATCGGCCTTGCCGCCAATGGCCCAGGCTGTCGTCGGCGCGGCCGCACCGGCGATGACGTCGCAGTCCTTGAAGGCTGCCTGGAAGTCGTCGGCGATCATGCGGCGGATCTTCTGCGCCTGCAGATAGTAGGCGTCGTAATAGCCTTCGGACAGCACATAGGCGCCGATCATGATGCGGCGCTTGACCTCGTCGCCAAAGCCTTCGGCGCGGGTCTTTTTGTACATATCGTTGAGGTCGGCGTACTTCTCTGCGCGATGGCCGAACTTCACGCCGTCAAAGCGCGACAGATTGGACGAAGCCTCGGCCGGAGCCAGGATGTAGTACACGGGCACGGACAGCTCGGTGCGCGGCAGGCTCACGGGTACCAGCTTGGCGCCCAGCTTTTCGTATTCCTTGAGCGCGGCGTCCACGGCTGCGCGGACATCGTCGGACAGGCCTTCGCCAAAGAACTCGGCGGGAATGCCGATGCGCAGGCCTTCGATCGAGTCACCCAGCTTGGCACTGAAGTCCTCGGCTGGGTAGTCCAGGCTGGTGGAGTCGCGGTCCAGATCGGGGCCGCACATCTCGGACAGCAGCAGCGCGCAATCTTCGGCGCTGTGGCCCATGGGGCCGGCTTGGTCCAGGCTGGAGGCAAAGGCGATCATGCCGTAGCGGCTGGCGCGGCCATAGGTGGGCTTGATGCCGGTGATGCCGCAGAACGAGGCGGGCTGGCGGATCGAGCCGCCGGTGTCGGTGCCGGTCACGGCCGGGGCCAGACGTGCGGCCACGGCGGCGGCCGAGCCGCCGGACGAGCCGCCGGGCACGCGCTCGGTGTTCCAGGGATTGCGCACGGGTTGGGCGCTGTCGAAGCCCACAGGGGCCACGGCCGAGTTCTCGTTGGCGCCGCCCATGGCGAATTCGTCGCAGTTGAGCTTGCCCAGGGTGACCACACCGGACTCCGCCAGTTTGCGCACCACGGTGGCGTCAAACGGCGACTTGTAGCCTTCCAGCATCTTGCTGGCGGCGGTGGTGGGGAAGTCCTTGGTGACGAAGATGTCCTTGTGCGCGATGGGCACGCCGGCCAGCTTGCCGCCCTTGCCTTCGGCGATCAGGGCGTCAGCGGCCTTGGCCTGGGCCAGGGTGGCGTCTTCATTGATGGCGACAAAAGCGCCCAGGTTCTGGTGCTGCTTGGCACGGGCCAGGAAATGCTGGGCGGCTTCGGTGGCGGAGACCTGCTTGGCGCGCAGTTGCGCGGCCAGCTCGGCCACGCTCAGGTTGTGGAGTTCGGTTTGGCTCATTGTTCTTTACTTCCTGCGCGTTTACTCGATGACCTTGGGCACCAGGAAGTAGCCGTTCTCGGCCGCCGGTGCGTTCTGCATGTTGGCGTCGCGGTTATTGGTCTCACTTACCAAATCGTCACGTAGCCGTAAGGCGATGTCCTGGATGGCTGCGACCGGATGTGACAGAGGGCTGACGCCTGAAGTATCCACAGCTTGCATTTTCTCGACGATGCCGAAAAAATTGTTAAGTTGCGCGAGCATGCGCTTACTTTCGTCTTGTGACAGTTCGAGGCGGGCCAGATTGGCGATACGCGCAATGTCTTGATCGTTCAGTGCCATAGAAATTATTTAACAGGGCAGCCGCATGTAAAGCAGTGTTTCTAACCCTGACAGTAGAAGTTATTCACAGGGGATACGGTATTATCTCGGCTTTGCCGCAATACCTCCGACCGGCTGGTCATTGTGCAAAAAAAGACCACCCACCCAGACCCCCTTACCTTACACCCCGGCGACGGCCCGCCGATGCGCCAGCCGTGCCTGAGAGGACCTTGAATGTTCGGAGCTTTCCGTCGGTACTTCTCCACCGACCTTGCCATCGACCTTGGCACAGCCAACACCCTGATTTTCGCCCGAGACAAGGGCATTGTTCTTGACGAGCCTTCGGTCGTTGCCATTCGCCATGAAGGCGGTCCCCACGGCAAGAAGGTGATCCAGGCCGTTGGCGGTGAAGCCAAGGCCATGCTGGGCAAGGTGCCCGGCAATATCGAAGCCATCCGTCCCATGAAGGACGGCGTGATCGCCGACTTCGTGATCACCGAGCAGATGATCAAGCAGTTCATCAAGATGGTGCATCCACGCTCGGTGCTGACGCCCAGCCCCCGCATCATCATCTGCGTGCCCTGTGGTTCCACTCAGGTCGAGCGTCGTGCCATCAAGGACGCCGCCGAAGCTGCTGGCGCCACCGCCGTGTACCTGATCGAAGAGCCCATGGCGGCCGGCATCGGCGCGGGCCTGCCCGTGTCCGAAGCTTCGGGCTCCATGGTGGTGGATATCGGTGGCGGTACGACCGAAGTGGGCGTGATCTCGCTGGGCGGTATGGTCTACAAGGGTTCGGTGCGCGTGGGTGGCGACAAGTTCGATGAGGCCATCATCAGCTACATCCGCCGCAACTACGGCATGCTGATCGGCGAGCCCACGGCAGAAGCCATCAAGAAGCAGATCGGCTCGGCCTTCCCCGGCTCCGAAGTCAAGGAAATGGAAGTCAAGGGTCGCAATCTGTCCGAAGGCGTGCCTCGCAGCTTCACCATCTCTTCCAACGAAGTGCTGGAAGCCCTGACCGATCCGCTGAACCAGATCGTTTCCGCCGTGAAGAACGCGCTGGAGCAGACGCCTCCCGAGCTGGGCGCCGACATCGCCGAGCGCGGCATGATGCTGACCGGTGGCGGCGCGCTGCTGCGCGACCTGGACCGTCTGCTGGCCGAAGAAACCGGTCTGCCCGTGCTGGTGGCCGAAGAGCCACTGACCTGCGTGGTGCGTGGCTGCGGCATGGCGCTGGAGACCATGGATCGCCAGGGCAGCATCTTCACCAGCGACTGATCGTCGCTGGGCATTGTGAAGTGTGGCAGTACGCGGCATAGTGCGCGTACTGCTCACCAATGACCAAACAGGGCTTGAGTCCGTGATACGCCTGCACACTGCGCTCTCTTTTTGCATGTCCTCTTCCCGGGCAGGGAAGCGGGTATTTTTGGTCACGCAAACGGGACGCTCATGACACTGGAAACGCTGGATCATCGCGCGCCGTCGCTGTTCAAGCAGCAGGCTTCCCGCACCTCGCAGCTAGCCCTCTACAGCGCCTTGGCGCTGTTTTTGATGGTGGCCGATGCGCGTTTCAAGATCACGGCGCCGGTTCGTATCGCGGTGTCTGCGGCGCTGGCTCCCGTGCAGTGGCTGGTGGCCCAGCCCGTGCTGGCCTATCAGAATGCCAGCCGCTATGCCGAAGTGCAGCAGCAGGCCGTGGCCCGCGAAGATGCGGCGCGCAAGGAACTGGTGGTGATGGCCCAGCGTGCCGAACTGGCCGAAGAGCTGATTCAGGAAAACACCCACCTGCGCGCCATGCTGGAGCTGCGTGAGCGCAGCTTGACCCCAGGTCAGGTGGCCGAGGTGGTTTATGACAGTCCCGACCCTTACACGCGTCGCGTGGTGATCGACAAGGGACAGGTGGACAAGATCGAGCCTGGTTCTCCGGTGCTGGACGAAAAAGGCGTGATCGGGCAGGTCACACGCGTCTACCCCACGCGCGCGGAGGTCACGCTGCTGATAGACCGCGATCAGGCCATTCCCGTTTTCAACCCCCGTACCGGTGCACGCAGCGTGGCCTACGGGGATGCATCCTCTTCCCGTGCCGGTGGGCTGGAGCTGCGCTTCATGCCCAGCAATGCCGATGTGCAGGAGGGCGACCTGCTGACGACCAGCGGCGTCGATGGCCTCTATCCCCAGGGGCTTCCCGTTGCCAAGGTGGTGACGGTAGACCGCCGCGCAGATTCGGCGTTCACCCGGATTTATTGCGAGCCCGTGGGCCGGGTGCAGGGTGTGCGCCATGTGATGGTGCTCAAGCCGCTGAACCGCACCGAACACCCCGAAGCCGCGAACATGGCCGCGCAGGCAGAAACCGAAAAGGCCGACCGCGCCGCCAAGGCCCGTGGCAAGAAGGAAAAAGCGGCGGCCGAAAAAGCTGAAAAAGCAACGGCCCAGCCTGCAAAGGATCCCGCATGATCATGCCGCGCGGCCAGCAGCTGTTGCTGCCGGTCAATCCTCTTTTCATTGTCATCACGCTGTTGCTGGCACTGTTCATCAACATGCTGCCGCTGGGCCGCATCATCTGGTTGCCTGACTGGCTGATGGTGCTGCTGGCGTTCTGGAGCCTGAACCAGCCCCAGCGCGTGGGCCTGGGCATTGCTTTTGCGCTGGGCCTGATCATGGATGTGGACCGTGGCTCGCTGCTGGGCCAGCATGCACTGGCCTATACGCTGCTGGTTTTCGTGACGGGCTGGATGAGCCGTCGTCTGCTCTGGTTTTCAAGCCCCATACAGGCACTGCATCTGCTGCCGCTGTTTGCACTGGCGCATGGCGTGCAGGTGCTGCTGCGCGTGGCGGCGGGTGGCATCTTCCCTGGGCCTTGGTTTTTGCTGGCTGCGGTGATCGAAACCTTGCTATGGCCGATAGTCAGCGTGCTGCTGCTGGCGCCGCAGCGCCGTGCGCCTGACAGCGACGAGAACCGGCCGCTTTGAGATGTATTCCCTCCTGAGTCGCTTCGCGCCTTTCTCCCTCTCGCTTCGCGGGGGAAGACGACAGCTTCGCTGCGGGGCGGCTCTTGCTCGCCGTCGCTGGGGTGGCCCATGCCTGTTTGAGGCAGCGTCATGATGGAGATTCGCAATACCGAGGCCGAGCTGCAGCGCTTCCGGCTGCGTACCATTGTCATGAGCGGCGTGGTGCTGGTGGCGTTTTGTCTGCTGGTCTCGCGTCTGCTGGTGCTGCAGGTGGAGCGCCATGAGGAATTGGCCGAGCGTGCCGAGAGCAATCGCACGGCGGTGGTGCCTATCGTGCCCAACCGGGGACAAATTCTGGATCGCAATGGCGTAGTGCTTGCAAGTAATTACTCTGCTTATACGCTTGAAATTACGCGCTCCAAGGTTCCGGATCTGGATGAAACCATTGACGGTCTCTCCGAAATTCTGGAGATTACGCCACGTGACCGGCGCAAGTTCAAGCGCCTGGTGGATGACTCCAAAAGCTTTGAGTCCATTCCCATCCGCTCGCGCCTGACCGATGAGGAAGTGGCCAAGTTCGCGGCGCAGCGCTATCGTTTTCCGGGGGTGGATATCAAGGCCCGGCTGTTTCGTACCTATCCGCTCAAGGAGACTGGCAGTCATTTGATTGGTTACATCGGCCGTATCAATCAGCGAGAAAAAGAAGAGATTGATGACTCCGACGATGCGGCCAACTATCGCGGCACCGAAGTCATAGGCAAGCTGGGAGCCGAGAAAAGCTACGAGAGCCAGTTGCACGGCCAGACAGGCTGGGAGGAAATGGAAACTTCGGCCGGTGGTCATGCCGTGCGCCGCCTGGGCAGCCGCCCCGCCACGCCAGGGCACAGTCTGCAGCTGTCCATCGATATCAAGCTGCAGAAAATGATCGAGGATCTTTACGGCAATCGCCGCGGCGTGGCGATTGCCATGGACCCGCGCAATGGCGAAGTGCTGGCCATGGTCAGCAAGCCGACCTACGACCCCAATCTGTTTGTTGACGGCATCGACCAGGAGAGCTGGAAGATGCTCAACGAGTCGCTGGATCGTCCCCTGCTCAACCGCTCCATGCGCGGTACCTACCCCGTGGGCTCGACCTACAAACCCTTTATGGGACTGGCGGGTCTGGAGACTGGCAAGCGTACGCCTGGCACGGTGATTCAGGATGGCGGTTCCTGGACGTTTGGCGGACACACCTTCCGCTCTGGCCATGCCCTGGGGCCTGTGGATCTGGCGCGTGCCATCCAGCATTCAAGCAATGTGTATTTTTATACGCTGGCCAACGAGATGGGCGTGGATGCGATTCACGACTTCATGAAGCCCTTGGGCTTTGGCCAGATCACGGGCATAGACCTGCCCGGCGAGGTGCGCGGCGTGCTGCCCAGCAAGGAGTGGAAACGCAAGACCTACAAGCGCGCTGCACAGCAGCAGTGGTTCGCGGGCGAGACGATTTCTCTGGGCATCGGCCAGGGCTATAACAACTTCACCATCCTGCAACTGTCCCACGCACTGGCCACCCTGGTGAACAACGGCGTCAGCTACCCTCCTCATGTGGGCAAGGAGCTGATCGACTCCGTCACCGGGGCACGCTCGCCCATTGTTCAGCCCGCTCCCGTCAATCTGGGCTACAAGCAGAGCAATGTGGACGCGGTCAAGCGTGGCATGGTGGGTGTGGTGACCGGCGGCACGGGCCGCGGCGTGTTTGGCAGCGCCGCCTATCTGTCGGGAGGCAAGACGGGTACAGCTCAGGCCGTGACCGTGGGCCAGAAGGAAAAATACAACGCGGCGCGTCTGGCCGAGTACCAGCGCGACCACTCTCTGTATATCGCCTACGGCCCGGCCGATGCCCCCAAGATCGCCGTTGCGGTGATTGTGGAAAATGCCGGCTTTGGCGCGGCTGCTGCTGCGCCTATCGCTCGCCGTATTCTCGACTACTGGCTGGTGGGCAACTATCCCAGCGAGGCCGACATGGCAGCCATGCGCGTCGGCAAGGCAGGTGCCCCCATAGGCACGCCCCGCCGGGTGGAGGATATCTCGGTGCTTTCCGAGGAGGAAATGACGCCTTGAACTTGATAGCGCTCAGCGCTTGACAGGTCTGCGTTTAACGCAGAAAAGCGTCATATCCGGTCTTCAGAATCAACAGGCTGACCACGCCGATGAAGATGGTGCGCACAAAGCCCGTGCCCTGGCGCAGGGCCATCCAGGTGCCCAGCATGCTGCCCAGCACATTGGCCACGGCCAGCGGCACGGCAAAGTGCCACCACACATGGCCTTTGAGCGAGAACAGCAGCAGGGCTGCGGCGTTGGAGGCCAGATTCAGCAGCTTGGCACTGGCAGAGGCATTGAGAAAGTCATAGCCCAGCAGGCGCACGAATAGAAAAACGAAAAAGCTGCCCGTGCCAGGGCCAAAGAAACCGTCATAAAACCCGATGAGCAGG
Source organism: Comamonas sp. (assembly GCA_031277805.1). Taxonomy (GTDB): domain Bacteria; phylum Pseudomonadota; class Gammaproteobacteria; order Burkholderiales; family Burkholderiaceae_C; genus Comamonas. The sequence continues at coordinate 275,748 of JAITLR010000022.1, forward strand.
CCGATGGTGCTGGCGGTCAGCATCTCGGCACGCCCGGCAAGGCGCGGCGTGTGGTCGCGTCCCAATTCCTTCTTGGCTAGGGTGTAGAGCAGTACGCCCAGCAAGATGAAGGGCAGCAGCTTGCGCAGAAAGTCCGGCGAAATCTGGGTGACGGCCCAGGCCCCGAAGAACGCCCCGACCAACGTGGTGGCGATGGCCGGAAGCAGTGTGGCCCAGGTGATGTGCACGCGTTTGCTGTATTGCCAGGCCGAAATAGCCGTGCCCCAGACGGCCGCACTCTTGTTCGTGCCAAACAGCGTGGCGGGGGCGGTGCTGGGAAAGGCCGAGAACATGGCGGGTATCAGAATCAGGCCGCCACCGCCCACGATGGCATCCACAAAACCGGCCAGCGCCGAGGCGAGAGAAACAAGAATCCATTCCATGAAGCAGTGCCTGAAAGTGGTGCACAGCGCTTATGGAGGAAAGTTCGGCCATGCAAAGGTGAGATGAGGGCGCCGGACTGACCCTGGCGGCGCCGATTGTGCACTGTCAGAACATAAAAAAAGCGCCACTGGGGCGCTTTTGAATGCATCTTTGATGCTTTTATGAATGTAGATCTGATTGTGTGTCGAGTTGTCTCCTCGGCCCCCCATGCTGCTTCGTGGAGCAGCGAGAGTGACGAGAATGTAAATGTTGCACCGCAGTGGTGCATTGGGGAATTCCCTTGGGTTGTATCAAAAAAGTCTTACAAATGAAACCGTATTCTGGCCTACACAAGAATTTCTTCTGATTGCTATCAAAAAACATAGCTTGAGGCGGTTGACCTGTAATGATCTTGACGGGTTTCGATTCGCTCCCGGAATTGCACAAAAGGTACTGCACGGATTTGTTTTAAAGCGTTAGACGAAACAGTACTTCGGGCTCTGTGCTGCTAATCCGAGAGTTTTCATCGGGATCTTTGAGAATCCAGCCGGCGGCCTTCTCGGCCATCATCAGCGTCGGGCTGTTGGTGTTGCCGCTGGTGATGGTGGGCATGGCTCCGGCATCGACCACGCGCAGACCCTGGACGCCGCGCACGCGAAAGCGACTGTCCAGCACCGCCATGGCATCGCTGCCCTTGCCCATCTTGGTGGTGCCCACGGGGTGAAAGATGGTGGTGGCAATGTCGCCAGCCAGGCGGGCCAGATCTTCGTCGCTCTGGTACTGCACGCCAGGCTTGAACTCCTCGGGCTGATAGGGTGCCAGCGCGGGCTGGCTGACGATGTGCCTGGTGACGCGCAGACTGTCGGCTGCGACCTGGCGGTCTTCGGCGGTGGACAGATAGCACGGCGCGATGGCCGGTGCCAGGCGGAAGTCCGCGCTTTGCAATTGCACCGTGCCGCGGCTGCTGGGGTTGAGGTTGCAGACGCTGGCGGTGAAGGCCGCAAAGTCGTGCAAGGGCTCGCCAAAGGCATTCAGGGATAGCGGCTGCACATGGTATTCCAGGTTGGCGTGGGGCTGGCCGGGGTCGCTGCGCGTGAAGGCACCCAATTGGGAGGGCGCCATGCTCATGGGGCCGCTGCGCTTGAGGGCGTATTCGAGGCCGATGGCCGCCTTGCCCATCAGGCTGCTGGCCATGGTGTTGAGCGTCTTGGCACCTTGCACCTTGTAGACGGACCGGATCTGCAGATGGTCCTGCAGATTGGCGCCCACGCCAGGCAGATCGCGCCTCACTTCAATGCCATGGCGCTGCAGCAGTTCTCCCGGGCCTATGCCCGAGAGTTGCAGTATCTGTGGCGAATTGACGGCACCGGCGCACAGCAGTACCTCGCGCTCGGCATGAACGGTGACCATCTCGCTGCCGGTCCAGACCTCGGCACCGGTGCAGCGCTGGCCGCCATCCGGCAGCTCTTCCAGCAGCAGGCGGCTGACCTGGGCATGGGTCCACATCTCGAAATTGGGGCGGCCATAGCAGGTGGGGCGCAAAAAGGCCTTGGCCGTGTTCCAGCGCCACCCGCTTTTTTGATTGACCTCGAAATAGCCCACGCCCTCGTTGTCCCCCCGGTTGAAGTCATCGGTTGCAGGAATGCCGGCCTGCTGCGCGGCCTGAGAAAAAGCGTCCAGAATGTCCCAGCGCAGGCGCTGACGCTCCACGCGCCACTCGCCGTCGCCGCCAATGCTCTTGTTGCCGTGCAGGCGGCGGAATTCCTCGCTGACCTGAGCCAGCTGATCGGCATCCAGCCGCCAGTGATCTTCATGCTGGCGAAATGCGGGCAGAACCTGGTTCCAGCGCCAGGTATCGTCGCCCGTCAGCTGGGCCCATTGCTCGTAGTCACGCGCCTGGCCACGCATGTAGATCATGCCGTTGATGCTGGAGCAGCCACCCAGGGTCTTGCCGCGCGGATAGCGCAGGCTGCGACCATTGAGGCCGGGGTCTGGTTCGGTCTGGTAGAGCCAGTCGGTGCGTGGGTTGCCTATGCAGTACAGGTAGCCGACGGGAATGTGAATCCAGTGGTAGTCATCCTTGCGACCCGCCTCGATGAGCAGTACCCGGTGATTTTTGTTGCGGGACAGGCGGTTGCACAGCAAGGAACCTGCTGTGCCGCCGCCAATGACGATGTAGTCAAAAGTGGTGTCGCTCATGGGCAGAGATCTAGGGGCGGAAAAAAGCCATTGGCAGTACCAGTGGCTGATTGATTGTGCGGAGCTGCCTGGCGGTGTCGATAGGGAAAGTCTGCTTGTACTCCTGTTTTTGAAGCGTCTTACGCTGTATGGTTGCGGGGTTTGGCGGTTTTTTGATAAAAATTGCATCCATTTCGGCATCAGCATGCGTCTTGAGCCTACGCAGCCTCATCGCGGGCGCGAAGCCAGGAGCCACCTCACCGCGTTATGCTGGGCGGCCTGCCCGCTGTCTTTGTTCTAGGAAATTTCTTTGTCCAGCACTGACCCAAATCCTCAATGCCCGCTGCAGACCCTCGATGGTCGGCCATGGGCCGTGCCCGAGGGGCGCTGGAGTGCCGCAGAGCTGGGAGATCGCAAGCTCTGGCGGCAACTGGCCCCACAGATTCGCGCCGTACCCGCAGCCGCTGGCTGGGATCTGCAGCAGCTGCAGTGGCTGGACCATGTGGGTGCTCAATTGCTGTGGGAGCAATGGGGCCATCACTGGCCCGAGCAGCTCAAGACCACGAGCAATCAGCGCGCCATGCTGGAGCGTGTAGCCAAGTTCAGCGATGTGCCCGAGCCCAAGCCGGAGCCATCGGGCCTGATGTGCCAGGTCAACAACCTGGGGCAGCTGGTCATCAGTGCGCGCGGCCATTTCTGGGACCTGACCGGGTTGGTGGGGCAGTTGCTGCTGGATTGCCTGCGACTCGCGCGCAACCCATTGCGTGGTCCCTGGCGTGATATTTCGGGGCATCTTTATGCCACGGGTGCCACGGCCTTGCCGATCACGGCACTGGTGGGTTTTCTGATCGGTGTGGTGCTGGCCTATCTGATGGCGCTGCAACTGCGCCAGTTCGGAGCCGAGTCTTTCATTGTCAATATTCTGGGCATCTCGCTGATCCGTGAGCTGGGGCCGTTGCTGGCAGCCATTCTGGTGGCGGGGCGCAGCGGCTCGGCCATTACGGCGCAGATCGGTGTGATGCGCGTGACCGAGGAACTGGATGCCATGCAGGTCATGGGCATCTCCAAGGGCTACCGCCTGGTCATGCCGCGGGCACTGGCGCTGGCGGTATCCATGCCGCTGGTGGCACTGTGGACCATTCTCGCGGCTCTGGCCGGAGGCATGGTGGCGGCGGATGTCACCATGGACATCACGCCTTCCTACTTCTTCCAAAGCCTGCCTTCCGCCGTGCAGATCGGCAATCTGGGGCTGGCCATGGGCAAGTCCGTGGTTTTTGGCGTGCTGATCGCGCTGATCGGCTGCCACTGGGGTCTGAAGGTGGAGCCCAATACCCAGAGCCTGGGCCAGGGCACGACGGCATCCGTGGTGTCGTCCATCACCATGGTCATCATCGTGGATGCCATTTTTGCCATCTTGTTTAGGAATGTGGGGTTTTGACATGATCTACCCCCTGTGCGGCTTCGCCGCTTCCCCCAAGGGGGACGACGCCATCGCTGCGGGGCGGCCCTTGCTCGGCGTCTCTGAGAGTGGCAGCGCCAGTATTGGAAGGGTGGGCCTATGGCCGCAGTGATGCAAAACCGGCTGATCGACGGCGCTGTCGGCGGCTATGTGCCGCCGCAGGATGTGGCGCCGCTGGTGCTGGCCAAGGATTTGTGGACGGAGTTCGGCTCTGGCGAGAACCGTTTTGCCGTGCACCAGGATTTGAATCTGGATGTCTATCCGGGCGAGATACTGGCGCTGGTCGGCGGCTCGGGCACGGGCAAGACGGTGCTGCTGCGCCAGATCCTGGGCCTGCTTTCGCCTTCGCGTGGCACGGTCACTATCAATGGAAGGCCTTCGCGTGAGGTCATCAGCGGCGAGCTGGCCGCCAGCCATGTGGGCATGCTGTTCCAGCAGGGGGCCTTGTACTCGGCCTTCAATGTGCTGGACAACGTCGCGTTTGCGCTGCGGGAACAGGGCACGCTGCCCGATGCCGTGGTGCGCGATGCGGCCATGGTCAAGTTGCAGATGGTAGGTCTCAAACCCGAGCATGCGACGCGCATGCCTGCCGATCTGTCGGGTGGCATGATCAAGCGCGTGGCACTGGCGCGCTCGCTCATCATGGACCCGCCGCTGCTGCTGCTGGACGAGCCGACGGCCGGCCTGGACCCCAAGGGCTCGGACGAGTTCTGCGAGTTGCTGCGCGACATTCATGCCGAACTGGGGTTGACCGTCATCATGGTCACCCATGATCTGGACACGCTGTTTGCACTGTCCACGCGCGTGGCCGTGCTGGCCGAAAAGCGCGTGCTGGTCACTGGCGCGCCGCGCGATGTGGCCCAGGTCAAGCACCCGTTTATCGAACACTTCTTCCAGGGAGAACGTGGCCGCCGAGCCATGGCCCCGGTGCAAGGCGGCGTTGCCGCAGAGGAAAGCTGATGGAAAACAAGTCCCATGCCATGGCGGCCGGCATTTTCGTGCTGGTCGTCGCAGCCCTGCTGGCAGGGCTGGCCGTCTGGCTGACGCGTGACAACCGGCAGTACCAGCTCTATGAAATGTCCACCAAGGATGGCGTCAGCGGCCTGCAGCCTCAGGCCACGGTGCGCTACAAAGGCGTGCCCGTGGGCAAGGTGGTGCGCATAGGCTTTGATCCGCAGATCCCCGGCAATGTGCTGATCCGCATCGCCGTGGGCGAGGACACGCCCGTGACCCCTGCGACCTATGCCCAGCTTGGCTACCAGGGCGTGACGGGGCTTGCGCATATCCAGCTTGACGATGATTCCAAGACACTGCAGCAGCTCAAGCCTGGCCCCAGCGGCCTGCCGCGCATGCCCATGAAGTCCTCGCCACTGAACATGCTGGCCGATCAGGGGCCGGTGCTGCTGGAGCGGGTGGACGAGATCTCGCGCCGTCTCAACGCGATGCTGGACGAAGACAACCAGAAGCGCGTGAGCGAGGCGCTGCAGAACATTGCGGCCGCCGCCGGCAGCGTCAACGAGCTGGCAGGTACCATGAACAAGGCTGCGGCAGGCTTTCCCCAGATCACGGCAGATGCGCACCAGACCCTGCAGTCTTTGACCAAGGCTGGCAATGCGGCCACGGGTGTGGCCGGTGATCTGCAGCAGACGGTGCGCCGCATCAATGCGCCTGACGGCCCGCTGCAACAGATCGCGGCAGGTACGCAGTCGCTGACCGTGGCGGCTGATGCACTGGGTCGCAGCACTCTGCCGCGTGTCAATCGCGCGGCCGATGATTTTTCACGCGCTTCGCGCAGCCTGAGCAATATGGCCAGCCGTATCGGCGACAACCCGCAGTCCGTGCTGTATGGCGCGGGCGCCGGACAGCCCGGCCCGGGGGAGCCCGGTTTTGCGACCCCTGCTGCTGCCCATTGATCTGGCGAACAACGTCACAGGAACCGATATGGCACTACCTTTTCACTTCTCGACGGGACTGTTGCGTGCAGCTGCCCTGCCTGTGGTTGCGCTGGCGCTGGCTGCCTGCTCGGCCCTGCCCACGCCGCCGGTGCAGTCCGCACGCTATGACCTGGGGCTGACTGACACCTCGGTGCCCATGGCCACCGCGGCTGCCCCCAGTGTTGCGCCGCCGCCGCTGGTGCTGGCCGAAGTGCAGACGCCTGCCGGAGCCGACAACTCCACGGCCATGCTCTACCGCCTGAACTACGCAGACAACCAGGAACTGCGCAGCTATCAAAGTGCTCGCTGGAGCCTGCCACCCGCCCAGATGCTGGAGCAACGTCTGCGTACCCGCTTGGCGCTGGAGCGCCCGGTGCTGTCGGAGAAGGACAATCTCAGCGCCAACCCCAATGACTCGCGCTCGCTGGGGCTGCTGCGTCTGGAGATTGTGGAATTCAGCCAGGTGTTCGACAGTGCCAGCAGCAGCCAGGCCGTGGTGCGGCTGCGTGCCAGCTTGATTGCACAGGATCGGCGTGGTGGCAATGTGCTGCTGGGACAGCAGCTGTTCAGCGCCCAGGCTCCGGCAGCCACGGCCGATGCAGCGGGTGGTGCACGGGCCATGGCCGCCAGCGTGAACGACCTGACGGTGCAACTGAGCAACTGGTTGCAGCGCTACGGTCGCTGATGCCCCATCCTCCACCTTGAAAGCCCTGCGATGCAGGGCTTTTTTGACGAAGCTTGATTCGCCGTACCGTTGCTGCGCGGCTTTGCTGATATGGGTCAATGGCTGGAGACGGTGATCTTTCTAAGCTGGGACTCCCGCAACTTGCAAAGCAAAGGAATCGCTATGGCCAGCCTGGAATGGACGCCTGCTCTGGTACTGGACCTGCCCGTCATGGATGCGGTGCACGAAGAATTTGTGGCACTGCTGGGGCAGGTGGAGGCGGCCGACGATGCGCAGCTATGCGCGCTATGGGATGAGCTGATCACGCACACCCAGCATCACTTTGACCAGGAAGACCACTGGATGCAGACCACGGGCTTTGCCACGGGCAACTGTCACAGCCAGCAGCACAAGGTGGTATTGGCCGTCATGCGCGAAGGCGCCGCAAAAGGCGCGCAGGGTGATCTGGATACGATTCGGCACATGGCCGCAGAGCTGGGCCCCTGGTTCAGCCACCATGCGCAGAATATGGATGCCGCCCTGGCCCTGCACATGCGCCGTGCAGGCTTTGATCCGGTCAGCGGCGAAGTTCTGATGCCCGAGGCCCTGCCTGCCGAGCCGATTACCGGCTGCGGCGGTGCTTGCAGCACAAGTGAGGACAAAGAAGAAGCTATCGCTTAAATCTGGCGCGGCCCATTTCAGGGACACCGAGGAAGGGCCGCCCCGCACCGAGGGTGTCGTCCCCCTTCCTTAGCGCGAAGCGCGTAGAAAAAGGGGGAAGCGGCAAAGCCGCTCAGGGGGTCAAGGGTATATCGCAGGCGAAGCCAGGATGGGGAAGATCTTGATCAGCCCACCTGTCATCACTTCGATGGCCAGGGCTGCCAGGATCAGCCCCATGAGTCTTGTCATCACATTGATGCCGGTTTTGCCCAGAACGCGGGCAATCGGGTTGGCCAGTGAAAAACAGACCATGATGGCCACGGCGACCACCACGCCATAGCCGACCAGCGCCACATGCTGCCAGATGGTGCGCGCCTGATCCGCATAGATCACCACGGTGGACATGGCCGCAGGTCCGGTCAGCAAAGGGATGGTCAGCGGCACCACGGCAATGCTGTTGCCTTCGGCGGCTTTTTCCACGCCGGCTTCTAGCGTGGCATTGTGCGGGCGCTCTTCCGCGGGGCGGGAATTGAGCATGTTCATTGCGCTGATCAACAGCAGCAGGCCGCCGCCGACCTGAAAGCTCTGCAGCGAGATATTGAAGAACTGCAGAATCTGCAGCCCCAGCAAGGCACAGACGGCAATCACGCAGAACGCCGCAATGGCCGCCGTGCGAATGGTCTGCCAGCGCTGCGTGGCGCTGAAACCTGCGGTGTAGTGGATGAAGAAAGGAATGATGGCCAGCGGATTGATGATGGCCACCAGGGTAATGAGGGGCTTGAGATCCATAACGGATTGCCTTCGAAAAAATGGATCAGCGGCCTTGGCTGGAGCTGGTGCGGAGGCCGGATGCCTGGCTTGTGCTCATCGGTCTGGTCGGGCGAAGGTTCATGGCTGCATGGCTTGTGAAAGAATGGCTGGATTGCCGGGGTGCCTCAGCCATTACAGCATTCGCCTTGTGATTTGCACATCAAAGGCCGGTAGCGCCCGTCAGGTGTACGACTTGTGCAACAGAAATAGGAGCTAGAACAATGGGCAGCTTTGTTGAACTGACCGCCGTGGATGGAGCGAAGATCCCCGCATACGTGGCCAAGCCCGAGGGCGCACCGCGTGGCGCCATCGTGGTGTTGCAGGAAATCTTCGGCGTGAATTCCCATATCCGCTCCGTGGCAGACCGCTATGCGGCCCAGGGCTATGTGGCGGTGGCACCTGCCACGTTCCAGCGTGTGCAGCCCGATGTGGAGCTGGGCTATACCGAGGCCGATATGAAACAGGGCTTTGCCCTCAAGACGGCTGTGGAGGCTTTGCCCGAACCCGGCGTGTTGCGCGATGTAGAGGCTGCCGTGGCCCATGCGGTCGAGCTGGTACCCGGTGGCAAGGTGGGCGTGGTGGGCTTTTGCTGGGGCGGCCTGATGACCTGGCGCGCGGCCTGCAATCTGGGCAGCGTGTCGGCAGCCGTCTGCTATTACGGTGGTGGCATGACCAGCGAGCTGGAGGCCAGCCGTCAGGCGCTGTGCCCGGTGCTGGCCCACTTCGGTGCCAAGGACCACTACATCTCGCTGGAGTCCGTGGAAGCGTTCAAGCGGGCCCAACCCAAGGTGGAAGTCCATGTCTACGAAGCCGACCATGGCTTCAACTGCGATCAGCGTGGCTCATACAACGAAGCAGCGGCCAAGCTGGCCAATGAGCGCACGCTGGCCTTCTTCAAGCAGCATCTGGGCTGATAGAAGTCTCAAAACAATAGCTGTTAACGCTTGATGGATAAGCGCTGGCAGCTGTTTTTATCTAAAGCCCGTTGCCGCTGAGCGGTCCCCCATCAGAGACATCAAGCAAGCGCCGCCGCGCAGCGAGGATGTCGTCCCCCTTGGGGGAAGGCGCGGAAGCGCCTCAGGGGGTCATTCTTTTTCTTCACTTTCCAAATAGCGCCGCCGCCAGAAGTAAGCCACCAGCACCACGGAGATGGCGGCCATGGCCACCAGCGCCCAGATGAATCCGTCTTTCTTGTGCACAAAGGGGATGAACTCGAAATTCATGCCAAAGACGCCGGCAATCAGGTTCAGCGGCAAGAAAATGGCTGTCACCGTGGTCAGCGTACGCATGATGTCGTTGGCGCGGTTGCTTTGTGCTGAGAAGTGCATTTGCACGGCGGTCTCGGCGCTTTGTTCCATGCGATGAATATGGTGGGTCACGCGCTCTATATGTTCGAGTACGTCGCGTGAACGCACTCGCAACAACTCTCGCTCATGTTGGCGCGCGGGCGTGCTTTCGGGCGGCCAGCCTTCCAGTGCCTCGGTCCAGTCCTGTATGGCCGCGCGCTGGTCTTCGCAGATCTCGTCAAGCTGGTGCAGTGCCAGGCGCACGTCCAGCACGCTGGCCCAGTTGGAAAAGCGCCTATTGGGTTTGAGCAGTGCCATCTGCCAGTGATCGATCTGCCGCGTTAACGAGCGGCGCAGGTCCAGATAGCCGTCCACCATGCCGTTGACCATGCGCAGCATCAGGTCGGCGGGCTCCACCGGCATCTTGCTGCTTTGCTGGCGGCCATCGCCCTTGCCCGGGCCTGTGATCAGGCGCTGCCAGAAGTTCTCCTGCACAAAGCAGTCGTCGGGGTGCACGGACAGCAGCACATGGTCGTAGAGCGCAAAGCCCACGGGCTGGGTTTCCACGCGCTGCAGCACCGGCGCGTCGCGCTGGGGTTGGGCATGGGCAGGTCGGTGTGAGGGCGGGGGGCTGGCTGCTGGACTGGTTGCTGGCGCTGCGGGGCCAGTGGCATTGCCGGTGTCGGCTGCCGTGTTGGTATGGGTTGCCGTGGATTCATGCGGGCCGCCGAGTGGCGGCAGATGGGCATTGGCCAGGCGGCGGAACACCAGAATGTCGTACACCGAGGTGTAGTCATAGTTGGAGGGCAGGGCGGGGTTCAGCAGGTCGGAGACATGCAGGTCCACCAGCGGCGCGCCGCCGACCTGACTCAGCATGGCCTGTATGGCAGGCAACTGGCTTTCCAGCTCCGAACGCATGCAGGAGACCCAGTAAAAGCCCGTCATGGGCTCCTGTGTGGGCAGGGTGTCGACGGGCTGGGCGTAAAGCGGGGAAATGTGCAGGACACGCATGACAGGAGTTTCAATGCAAAACGGCCCGGAGTGAACTCCGGGCCGTGAAATCATGCCGAAATCGGCCTGAAGTGCAGGCGCATCAAGCGCTTGCAGCTATCAAAATCATTGCGAACCTTACAGGCCGCGCAGCTTTTTGGCGGCGTCGATGGCGAAGTAGGTCAGGATGCCGTCGGCGCCCGCGCGCTTGAAGGCCATCAGCGCTTCCATCATCACGGCATCGTGATCGAGCCAGCCGTTTTGCGCGGCGGCCTTGAGCATGGCGTATTCACCGCTGACCTGGTAGGCGAAGGTAGGAACCTTGAACTCGTCCTTGACGCGGCGCACCACGTCCAGGTAGGGCATGCCGGGCTTGACCATCACCATGTCAGCGCCTTCGGCGATGTCCTGTGCCACTTCGCGCAGGGCTTCGTCGGTGTTGGCGGGGTCCATCTGGTAGACGTTCTTGTCGGCCTTGCCCAGGGCGCCGCGCGTGCCCACGGCATCGCGGAAGGGGCCATAGAAGGCGCTGGCGTACTTGGCGCTGTAGGCCATGATGCGGGTGTAGATATGGCCTTGCAGTTCCAGCGCTTCGCGGATGGCGCCAATGCGGCCGTCCATCATGTCGCTGGGGGCCACCATGTCCACCCCGGCTTCGGCATGGGTCAGGGCCTGGCCGACCAGCACTTCCACGGTTTCGTCGTTGAGGATGTAGCCGGTCTCGTCCAGGATACCGTCCTGGCCGTGGCTGGTGTAGGGGTCCAGCGCCACGTCGGTCATCACGCCCAGGTCGGGGAATTCCTTCTTGAGTGCGCGTACCACGCGGGGGATCAGGCCGTCGGGGTTCAGGGCTTCCTTGCCGTCAGGGGTCTTGAGCGCGGTATCGATCTGCGGGAACAGGGCCATCACCGGGATGCCCAGCTTCACGCATTCCTCGGCCACGGGCAGCAGCAGGTCCAGGCTCAGGCGATCCACTCCGGGCATGGAGGGTACTGCCTCGCGCTTGTTCTGGCCTTCGTGGACGAACACGGGGTAGATGAAGTCGTGGGGCGTCAGCACGTTCTCACGCACCAGGTTGCGGGTAAAGGCGTCGCGGCGCAGACGGCGCGGGCGATTCTGGGGAAAGGGGGTAGGGCTGGACAGATGCATGGGGAAAATTGTGCCCCATTCAACATGGCTTGGCTTGCCACTGCGTGACTAATCCATGCTGGCTGTCTCATTGGCGGGTAAAGACGCGGCGTGCAGCGGCTGTGGCGCAGTGCAGGCCTTTACACTGGCCCCATGCTCTGGGTAAAAGCCTTTCATATCGTCTTCGTTGCCAGCTGGTTCGCTGGTCTGTTCTATCTGCCACGTATCTTTGTCAATATCGCCATGGTCACGCCAGGCTCGGTCGCCGAGCGCGAGCGCCTGCTGCTGATGGCGCGCAAGCTGCTGCGCTTTACCACCATGCTGGCCGTGCCCGCGTTGAGCCTGGGCCTGTGGCTGTGGCTGGGCTGGGGTTTTTCGGGCGGCTGGCTGCATGCCAAGCTGGCCGTGGTGCTGCTGGTCATTGGCTATCACCACAGCTGTGCCGTGCTGCTGCGCAAGCTGGCGGACAACACCTGTCATAAAAGCCATCGCTGGTTCCGTTTCTACAACGAGGTGCCGGTGCTGCTCTTGATTGCCGCCGTGATCTTGGTGGTGGTCAAGCCGTTTTGATGATGTGTATGGTCGGGAGCTGTCGTGACTGAACCTGCGGTATCCGAAACGGTCCGTGCGCCTGTGATTTCCATGCGCCATACCTCGGCATGGCCGCTGGCACTGATCTATGCGGTGTTGATCGTGTTTGCCAGCCTGTTCCCGTTTGATGGCTGGCGTGCTCAAGGCATCGACCCGCGCGTGTTTCTGTTTGCCAAGATTCCGCCGCCGTACTGGACCTGGTTCGACGTCAACACCAATATCGTGGGCTATGCGCCGCTGGGCTTTTTTCTGGCTCTGGCGTTGATGCGTTCGGGCAAACCGGCGCTGGCCGTGCCACTGGCCTTTGTCTGCGGCACGCTACTGTCGCTGTGCATGGAGTTTCTGCAGATCTATCTGCCCCGACGCGTGCCGTCCAATCTGGATCTGGTGCTCAATGCGGGTGGCACCTTGATCGGCGCGCTGCTGGCCGCGCTGTTGGAAAGGCTGGGCGCGCTGTCGCGCTGGAGTGCGTTTCGCAGCAAATGGCTGGGCGACGATGGTGCCGGCGTGCTGGTGCTGCTGGCGCTGTGGCCGTTTGCCCTGCTATTCCCGGCCGCGTTGCCGTTCGGCCTGGGGCAGGTGCTGGAGCGCCTTGATGAAACCCTGCAGGACTTGCTGCTGAGCACTCCGTTCGAGGACTGGCTGCCGCTGGGCGACTTTGCCATGACGCCGCTGTCGCTGGTGACCGAAATGCTGTGCGTGATGCTGGGTCTGTGGATTCCCTGTCTGCTGGCCTACTGCGCCGTGCGCCATATGGGGAGGCGCGCTCTGGCCGCACTGGTGCTGGTGCTGCTGGGCGTGGGAGTGACGGCACTGTCCGCCGCACTGAGCTGGGGGCCGGCCCATGCCTGGGAGTGGGTGGATCTGCCCGTGCGCATCGGCGTCTGGGGCGGTCTGGGTCTCGCGGTGATTGCCTTGCCGGCTTCACGCCGCATGTGTGCTGTGCTATTGCTTTTGGTGCTGGTGCTGCATCTGAGCATCCTCAATCAGGCCCCAACCAATGTGTACTTTGCCCAGACCCTGCAGGCCTGGGAGCAGGGGCGCTTCATCCGCTTCTACGGCCTGGGGCAATGGCTGGGCTGGCTCTGGCCTTACGTGACGCTGGTCTATGTGATGGTGCGTGTGTCCCGGCGTCAGCAGCCTGCCTAGAATGGCCTCACTATGAGCGACACCCAGAACTCCAACGATGCTGCTGGCTACTACCAGCGACATATCTTCTTCTGCCTCAACGAGCGCCCCAATGGCGAGGATTGCTGTGCGCTGCATGGCGCCAAGGCTGGCTTTGACCACTGCAAGCGCCGCGTCAAGGAGGAGGGGCTGGCCGGCAAAGGGCAGGTGCGGGTGAACAAGGCGGGCTGCCTGGATCGCTGTGCGGGCGGGCCGGTGGCCGTGGTCTATCCAGAGGCGGTCTGGTACACCTTTGTCGACGACAGCGATATCGACGACATCGTCGAGTCCCACCTCAAGAACGGCAAGGTGGTCGAGCGCCTGGTTCTACCCGACAGCGTGGGCCGGTGATGGCCTCCCCCCTGAGGTGGACGACACCTTCGGTGTGCGGCGGCGCTTCCTTGGTGCCCCTGATATGGAGCATGCCTGCTCGGGAACTTTAAGCGTTTTCAAGCGTCAGCCTAATAACAGCAAGCGCTGATAGCTACAACTAGGATAGCGTAGTGAATTCTCAGACTGAACGACTGACGTTGGCCGGCGGCGCCGGTGTGATCGAAGCCCTGCGCGATGCGCCGCAACTGGCCGAAGGGCAAAGTCCCAAAGGTGTGGCCATCATCGCCCATCCCCATCCGCTGTTTGGCGGCACCATGGATAACAAGGTGGTGCAGACCCTGGCACGAGCCTTTGTGCAATGCGGCTATACAGCCGTACGCTTCAACTTTCGTGGTGTAGGCGCCAGCGCGGGCGAGCATGATGCGGGAAAGGGTGAAGCCCAGGACTTGCTGGCCGTGGTGCGCCAGCTTGCACCCGAAGGGCCTATCGCCCTGGCGGGCTTTTCCTTTGGAGCCTTTGTGACCAGCCATGCCCTGACCGAGTTGTGGTCCGAAGGCCGCGTGCAAAAGACCGTGCTGGTCGGCACGGCTGCCAGTCGCTTTGATGTAGCGCCCATTCCCCAGGATGCGCATGAGCAGACCTTGGTCATCCACGGCGAGGCCGACGATACCGTCGAGCTGTCTGCGGTCATGGACTGGGCACGTCCGCAGATACTGCCTGTTACCGTGATCCCGCAGGTCGGGCATTTCTTTCACGGACAATTGCCCTTGCTCAAGAGCCTGGTGGTGCGCCACCTGCAGTCACAGTAAGAGCTACAGTCATATTGCCAGGCGAACGTGAAATCCCACCGCGTCTTGCTTACCCTCTTTTCATAGCGCCAAGCCAAGGTATATCCTTGGCTTTGGCCGTTTCGGCGGTAAATCACCGCGCCCATCTTTGCTTTAGCGAGAGTCGTCTTTATGAAGCCCATCTATTCCACACTGCGTGTTCTGGCCGTCGCCGCTGCAGTGGCACCTGTGTTTGCCATGGCGCAGGTGGCCGCCCCCGTGCCTCCGGAAATCGCTGCCCGTAACTATCTGTTGGTGGATGTGACCGCAGGCCAGGTGTTGGGAGCCAAGGACATCGACGCCCCGGTCGAGCAGGCATCTCTGACCAAACTGATGTCGGCTTATGTCGTGTTCGATGCCCTACGCGCCAAGAAGATCACGCTGGAGCAGACCATGCCCGTGAGCGAGCGCGCCTGGAAGATGCCCGGCTCGCGTATGTTCATCGACCCCAAGATGCAGGTGCCCGTCAACGACCTGATCAGCGGCATGATCATTCAGTCCGGCAACGATGCCACCATGGCGCTGGCCGAGGCGGTGGGCGGCACGGCCGAGAACTTCGTCAAGATGATGAATGACCAGGCCAAGGCCCTGGGCATGAAGAACACCGCTTACAAGAACCCCGAAGGCCTGACCGAGCCTGGCCACCTGACCACGGCGAGGGATCTATCCATCCTGGCCCAGCGCCTCATGCGTGACTTCCCCGAGTACATGCATTACTACGCGACCAAGCATTACTCTTACCCGGGCACTCCGGCCTCCAATGGCAGCAACCGCAATGCCTTGCTGTTCCGTGACCCCACCGTGGACGGATTGAAGACAGGCCACACCAATGCCGCCGGCTATTGCCTGGTGGCCACGGCCAAGCGCGATCTGCCCAATGTGGGTCAGCGCCGCCTGCTGTCCATCGTACTGGGTACTGCCAGCGAAAAGGCCCGTGCCAACGAAAGCCAGAAGCTGCTGAATTGGGGCTACACCGCTTATGACGCGGTCAAGCTGTTCGATGCCGACCAGCCCGTAGCTACGCCTGCGGTCTGGAAGGGTGCCTCCAATGTCGTCAAGATTGGTCGCGAGGGCGGTCCCATTGTGGTCAGCGTGCCTGCGGGCAGCGGTGGCAAGCTGACCACGGAAGTGGTACGCCAGGATCCGCTGATCGCGCCTATCGCCAAGGGCCAGGCCATGGGTACGCTCAAGGTGAAGATGGGCGCCGACACTGTGGCTGAAGTGCCTCTGGTGGCACTGGAGGCTGTGGAGCAGGCGGGCTTCTTCGGCCGCCTGTGGGACACCATCCGTCTTTGGATCAAGTAAGTGTTGAGGTCTTGGCGCGGTCACTTTCGTGCCAGGACCATCTCTGAAGAATGCGCGAAGGTCTGGGCTGGCTAGGGCCATTGGATAACTGCAGTTGTGCAGTTTTTCGCAAACTGGTACAGTCGAGGGCTTTTCGGAATTTCCGAAGGGATTCACGTTTTCGCATCAAAGTCAGTTTGCTGCGGATAAACCTTTTGCTTTCACGAAGCAAATTCACGTTTAGGGACGTTTAATTAATGCCAACCATTAACCAACTCGTGCGTCAGGGCCGCACGGTCGAAGTTGTTAAATCCAAGAGCCCTGCTATGGAAAACTGCCCCCAACGCCGTGGCGTGTGCACCCGTGTGTACACCACCACTCCTAAGAAGCCTAACTCGGCTCTGCGTAAGGTGGCCAAGGTTCGTCTGACCAACGGTTTCGAAGTGATTTCGTACATCGGCGGTGAAGGCCACAACCTGCAAGAGCACAGTGTTGTGCTGGTGCGTGGCGGCCGTGTGAAGGACTTGCCCGGTGTGCGTTACCACATCGTGCGCGGTTCGCTTGACCTGCAAGGCGTCAAGGACCGTAAGCAGTCCCGCTCCAAGTACGGTGCCAAGAAGCCTAAGGCTAAGTAATCAGCCCTGGTTTTTTGAAAACAAACGGTGTTTGATTCGCCTGACTGGCGCGGTCAAACGTAGTGACCCGAAGCGCAGTGTTTGCGTGGGTCGAGTAAGTGAGAGTTGTTGAATCGCTCTCGCGGTATCTGAAAAGATGCCAACTGAAGCAAAGATAGAGGTAAAAAATGCCACGTCGTCGCGAAGTCCCCAAGCGTGAAATTCTGCCGGATCCAAAGTTCGGCAACGTAGAGCTGTCCAAATTCATGAACGTGATCATGGAAGGCGGCAAGAAGGCAGTTGCTGAGCGCATCATTTATGGCGCCCTGGAACTGATCGAAAAGAAGCACCCCGGTAAGGACCCTCTGGAAGCTTTCGTTGTTGCCATCAACAACGTCAAGCCCATGGTTGAAGTGAAGTCCCGCCGTGTGGGCGGTGCTAACTACCAAGTGCCCGTGGAAGTGCGTCCCGTCCGTCGTCTGGCTCTGGCCATGCGCTGGATCAAGGAAGCTTCGCGCAAGCGCGGTGAGAAGTCCATGGCTCAACGCCTGGCCAACGAGCTGATGGAAGCCACCGAAGGTCGTGGCGGCGCGATGAAGCGTCGTGACGAAGTTCACCGCATGGCCGAAGCCAACAAGGCATTCAGCCACTTCCGCTTCTAATCGGAATCTCGTCAGAGATGCAGGGCCGCATGCAAAAAATTGCTGCGGCCTTGTCTCGATTCTGAGAGCCCCCATATAGAGCTGCTGCCCAGGCGTAACGAGCGCCGGGGCAGCACTCCCATACGATCAAGCAAGGATCCATCATGGCCCGCAAGACCCCCATCGAGCGCTACCGCAATATCGGTATCTCGGCTCACATCGACGCAGGTAAGACAACTACCACCGAACGTATCCTGTTCTATACCGGCGTGACCCACAAGCTGGGTGAAGTGCACGACGGCGCTGCTACCACCGACTGGATGGAGCAAGAGCAAGAGCGTGGTATCACTATCACTTCCGCTGCAGTGACCTGCTTCTGGAAGGGCATGGACCTGTCGTACCCCGAGCACCGCTTCAACATCATTGACACCCCCGGCCACGTGGACTTCACGATTGAAGTCGAGCGCTCGATGCGCGTGCTGGACGGCGCTTGCATGGTGTATTGCGCTGTGGGTGGCGTGCAGCCTCAGTCTGAAACCGTGTGGCGTCAGGCTAACAAGTACAAGGTGCCTCGTCTGGCCTTCGTGAACAAGATGGACCGTACCGGTGCCAACTTCTTCAAGGTCTATGAAGGCATGAAGACTCGTCTGAATGCCAACCCCGTGCCCGTGGTGATCCCAATCGGCGCTGAAGACAACTTCAAGGGCGTTGTGGACCTGGTCAAGATGAAGGCCATCATCTGGGACGAATCTTCCCAGGGCATGAAGTTCGAATACCAGGACATTCCTGCTGAGCTGGTGGAAACCGCCAACAAGTGGCGCGAAAACCTGGTCGAAGCTGCTGCTGAAGCGTCTGAAGAGCTGATGAACAAGTACCTGGAAGAAGGTACTCTGACTGAAGAAGAAGTGAAGCTCGGCGTGCGTACGCGTACCCTGGCTACCGAAATTCAGCCCATGCTGTGCGGTACCGCCTTCAAGAACAAGGGTGTTCAGCGCATGCTGGACGCCGTGATCGACTATCTGCCTGCTCCTGTGGACATTCCCGACGTTACCGGTACTGATCCCGATGACGAAGAGAAGAAGCTGAGCCGCAAGGCCGACGACGCTGAGAAGTTCTCGGCTCTGGCCTTCAAGCTGATGACCGACCCCTTCGTGGGCCAGCTGACTTTCGTGCGCGTGTACTCTGGCGTTCTGACCAAGGGCGACACCGTGCTGAACTCGGTCAAGGGCAAGAAGGAGCGTATCGGCCGTATCGTGCAGATGATGGCGAACGAACGTATCGAAATCGAAGAACTGCGCGCTGGCGACATCGCCGCCTGCGTGGGTCTGAAGGATGTGACCACGGGCGAAACCCTGTGCGACGTCTCTGCTCCTATCGTGCTGGAACGCATGGTCTTCCCTGAGCCCGTGATTGCACAGGCCGTGGAACCCAAGTCCAAGGCTGACCAGGAAAAGATGGGTATCGCCCTGTCGCGTCTGGCTGCTGAAGATCCTTCCTTCCGCGTGCGCACCGACGAAGAATCGGGTCAGACCATCATCGCCGGTATGGGCGAGCTGCACCTGGAAATCATCGTTGACCGCATGAAGCGCGAATTCAACGTGGAAGCCAACGTGGGCAAGCCCCAAGTGGCCTACCGCGAAACCATTCGCCAGAAGGTTGTGGACGTGGACGGCAAGTTCGTTCGCCAGTCCGGTGGTAAGGGTCAATACGGTCACGTGGTGTTCACGGTCGAACCTCAAGAAGCTGGCAAGGGCTTCGAGTTCGTCGACTCCATCAAGGGTGGTGTGGTTCCTCGCGAATACATCCCTGCGGTCGAGAAGGGTGTGATCGAAGCGCTGACCTCCGGCGTGCTGGCTGGCTACCCCGTGGTCGACGTGAAGGTCACACTGACCTTCGGTTCGTACCACGATGTGGACTCGAACGAAATGGCGTTCAAGATGGCCGCCATCTTCGGTTTCAAGGAAGCTGCTCGCAAGGCCAGCCCCGTGATTCTGGAGCCCATGATGGCTGTGGAAGTGGAAACACCTGAAGACTACGCTGGTACCGTGATGGGCGACCTGTCCTCGCGTCGCGGCATGGTGCAAGGTATGGATGACATGGTTGGTGGCGGCAAGGCCATCAAGGCTGAAGTGCCTCTGTCCGAAATGTTCGGCTACGCCACTTCGCTGCGCTCCATGACCCAAGGTCGTGCCAGCTACACCATGGAGTTCA
Source organism: Comamonas sp. (assembly GCA_031277805.1). Taxonomy (GTDB): domain Bacteria; phylum Pseudomonadota; class Gammaproteobacteria; order Burkholderiales; family Burkholderiaceae_C; genus Comamonas. Next base: position 294,927 of record JAITLR010000022.1, read on the forward strand.
AGCACTACTCCGAAGCTCCTCGCAATGTGGCTGAAGCCATCGTTGCAGCCCGCGCCAAGTAATTGACGCAGGTTTGACGAATCGGTCATAATCCCCGGTTCTAATCGCGACAGCTCCTTGTGGGTTGTCGCGATTTTGCCGGTCTGCGATCTCATGCCGCCCTGTTTCCTGTGCGGGGCGAATCAGCAATGAGGTGCAGACCTTAAACAGCACACAGGTTTTTGCTCTTTCGGAGAAATCATGGCAAAAGAAAAATTCGAACGTACCAAGCCCCACGTGAACGTGGGCACCATCGGTCACGTTGACCACGGCAAGACCACCCTGACTGCTGCTATCGCCACCGTGCTGTCCAAGCACTTCGGCGGTGAAGCCAAGGACTACTC
>JAITLR010000026.1 GCA_031277805.1 Comamonas sp.
TCGATGAAGTCGCCCAGGTGCGAATCGTCGTCGTCGCCGATGGGGGTTTCCATCGAGATCGGCTCCTTGGCGATCTTCATGATCTTGCGGATCTTGTCCTCGGGGATCTCCATCTTGGCAGCCAGGATGGAGGCATCGGGTTCGAAACCAAACTCCTGCAAGTGCTGGCGCGAGATGCGGTTCATCTTGTTGATGGTCTCGATCATGTGCACCGGAATACGGATCGTGCGGGCCTGGTCAGCGATGGAGCGCGTGATGGCCTGACGAATCCACCAGGTGGCATAGGTCGAGAACTTGTAGCCGCGGCGGTATTCGAACTTGTCCACGGCCTTCATCAGACCGATATTGCCTTCCTGGATCAGGTCCAGGAACTGCAGACCGCGGTTGGTGTACTTCTTGGCGATGGAAATCACGAGGCGCAGGTTGGCCTCGATCATTTCCTTCTTGGCATCGCGGCTGGCGCGTTCGCCGCTGTTCATGCGCTTGTTGATGCTCTTGAGCTCATCAAGCGGCACGACCACGCGGGCTTGCAGGTCGATCAGGTTCTGCTGCAGTTCCTGCACGGGCGGGATATTGCGCTCCAGCACGGCACTGTAGGGCTTGCCGGCATTGGCGTGCTTGATCACCCATTCCAGGTTCAGCAGGTTGGGCGGGAAGTCCTTGATGAACTGTTCCTGCGACATGCCGCACTTGTCCACGATGATCTTGCGCAGCTCGCGTTCCTTCTTGCGCACGTCATCCACCTGGGCGCGCACCAGATCGCAAAGCTTCTCGATGGTCTTGGCCGTGAAGCGGATGGTCATCAGCTGTTCGGTGATGGCCTTTTGCACCTTCATATATGAATCGGTGCCGTAGCCTTCCTTGTCATACACCTTGTGCATCTTGTCGAAGAGTTCGCGCATGGCATCGAAACGGCTCAGCGCTTCGTTTTTCAACTCTTCCAGCTTCTTGGTCAGCGCTTTGGAGCCGCCCTTGCCGTCGTCGTCGTCCTCTTCGTCGTATTCGTCGAAGTCTTCCTCGGCCACGTAGTCATCGTTTTCGTCGGCGTTGACGAAGCCGTCCACCACGGTGGAGATGACGACCTTGCCTTCGCGGATTTCCTCGGCCATGGTCAGGATCTCTGCGATGGTCGCAGGCGAAGCCGAGATGGCTTCCATCATGTCCATCAGGCCGCCTTCGATGCGCTTGGCGATTTCGATTTCGCCTTCGCGCGTCAGCAGCTCCACCGTGCCCATTTCACGCATGTACATGCGCACGGGGTCGGTGGTACGGCCGAATTCGGAGTCCACGGTGGACAGAGCTGCTTCGGCTTCTTCTTCCGCTTCTTCTTCAGTGGTGGCTGACTGGCCGGTGTTGTTCAGCAGCAGGGTTTCCGCATCGGGAGTCTGCTCGTACACGGCCACGCCCATGTCGTTCAACATGGAGATCACGACTTCCAGCGTTTCGGCATCGACCAGCTTGTCGGGCAGGTGGTCGTTGATTTCTGCGTGGGTCAGGTAGCCGCGTGTCTTGCCCAGCTTGATCAGCATCTTCAGACGCTGACGGCGGGTGTTCATTTCCTCTTCGGTCAGAACGGTTTCGTCCAGGCCGAATTCCTTCATCAAGGCGCGTTCCTTGGCCTTGCTGATCTTCATGCGCAGAGGCTTGACCTTCTCGGCGGGAGCGGAAGAGGCTTCTGCAGTCACTTCCTCTTCGGCTTCGCCTTCCAGATCGCTGTCGATGTCCGACAGGTCTGCGTCGTCCATGTCCTCGTCCTTGGCCTTGGGCTTGCGGCCACGCTTGGCAGGGGCCTTGGCGGTGTCAGCGCTTGCAGCTGGAGCCTTGGCTGCAGCGGTCTTCTTGGCGGCAGGCTTCTTTACCGCGGGCGTCGCGGCAGCATCTTCGTCTTCGGCTGCCTTTTTGCGGCCGCGCTTGGGGGTGGCCTGTGCGAGCAGCGCATCGGCCATGGCTTTGAGTTCGGCTTGTGACTTGGTAACCACTGTGGTGTCTTTCTTGGCTTCGGCCGCAGTTGCGGCACTCTTCTTCGCTGCAGGCTTGCTGGTACTACTGGCCTTGGAGGGCGCTGCAGCGGAAGTGGAAGTTTTAGAGGTCTTGGGCTTCGCGGAAGCTTCGGGGGCCTGCTTGGACTTCACGGACTTTGAAACGGGCATGAACACCTCTCACGGTACGAACACACACAAAAACACAAAGGAAAACGGAATATGCAAACAAACGCCACGCATGCTGGCGCGCAATCAGGCCAAGCCTGATCAGGATGAGCAAGAAGCTCCCGGGCAAGATGTTGGGGCGATCATTTGGTGTGCAGTCCTTGCGGAAATTGGGCCATGCAGTTGCTGCCATCACGTGATTCCTTCACGGGGCCCTGGCCGGAGGTGCTGCTGTCGCTCTTGCCTGTAACCTTTAAATTATACCTTTTAATCAGATGTCAAGAGCTGGCACTCATAATTACAGATAATTTTTTTCTTCTTTCCTGGAATTCAATGTAACGCCTTGCTGCGGTTGGATCTGTTGCTATTTCTTTAAGGGCTTTCCCTTCCTCGCGCTTCAGGTGCTCCACCAAAATCAGGTTCAAAGTGCCGCGCAGTTCACGGCGCAATTCTTCAACCTCGCCTTCGGGCGTGGCATGGGCACCGTTCATCAGCTTGCTGGCCAGGGCTTCGCAGGCAGCGCCTTGCATCTGCCCACGTAAAACCGCCCAGGAACGGGGGCCCGATTCTGTAAATTGGGCCTCCAGCCAGCGAAACAAGGGCGCATGGTTGCTATTGCAGCTGGCCAGGGCATCAAAGTCCTCATGGGTCATTTCTTCCATGAATTCCATATGGCACATCAGCATGCGGGCGGCCTGATCTTCCCGGCTCACGGGGGTAGGGCGTGGGCCCAGCGGTGGAGGGGTCCAGTCTTCGCCTTTTTTGCCCCAAGGCTTGCGCTGGCGGTTGCCGAACTCACGCCGTCCGCGCCAGTTGCCGCCGTCCTGTTGCACGTGAGCTGCCGGGGAGCCGGACATGTCCCATTCAGGAGCGCTGTCCCAACTCTGGGGAGGTGCATCCCATTCGGGCGGCTGGTTGTCAGGGGCCGCAGGAGCACGCCGAGCAATAGGAGCGGTACGCGCCGCTTCCTGGGCCCAGATATCGGAAAGGTCGCGCGTGTCGAGCTGTGCCAGAGCGGCAATCTCGGACAGCAGCTGGCGCTTGAGCGCACCGTCAGGCAGCAGCGACCACAGCGGCCTGGCATTGCTGGCCATATGGGCGCGGCCTTCGGTCTGGCCCAGGTCGCAGCCCTCGCTGGCTGCCTCGATGAGAAAGCGACTCAGCGGCGTGGCATCACCCACATAGCGGGAGAAGGCTTCGGGGCCGAATTCTCGGATAAAGCTATCCGGATCATGCTCGGACGGTAGGAATAGAAACTTGATGGAGCGTGTGTCGGTCGCCAGAGGCAGGGTAGCATCGAGTGCCTTGCGCGCCGCGCGCCGACCTGCGCCGTCACCGTCAAAACTGAAGACCACGGCGTCGGTGAAGCGAAACAGCTTTTGCACATGGTCCGGGGTGCAGGCCGTGCCCAGCGTGGCAACGGCATTGGCAAAGCCCAGCTGTGCCAATGCCACCACGTCCATATAGCCCTCGGTGACCAGGGCATAGCCCATGTCACGCAGCGCCTGCCGGGCTTCATAGAGACCGTACAGCTCGCGGCCCTTGTGGAAGACCGGGGTTTCGGGGGAGTTCAGGTATTTGGGCTTTTCATCGCCAAACACGCGTCCGCCAAAGCCTATGCATTCGCCCTTGACATTGCGAATGGGAAACATCAGCCGATCGCGGAAGCGGTCATAGCGGCGACTGTCTTCCTCGCCGACGATGATCAGCCCGCATTCTTCGAGTTGCGGGTTGTCATACTCGGCAAACACGCTGGCCAGACCATGCCAGCCCGGTGGTGCATAACCGAGGCCAAAGCGCTTGGAGACCTCGCCCGAGACGCCACGCTTTTTCAGATATTCGATGGCTTTGGGCGCGGCCTTGAGTTGCCTGCGATAGGAGTCACCTGCTTTTTCCAGCAGGTCGCTCAGGGTCTCGGCTTTTTGCTTTTGCTGGGCCTGGCGTTGACGCTCGGCAGGGCTGATGTCGTCCTGCGGCACTTGCAGGCCGCATTGGTTGGCAAGCTCCTGCACGGCCTCGACAAAGCCCATGCCTGCGTGCTCCATCAGAAAACCGATGGCATTGCCATTTTTGCCACAGCCAAAGCAGTGAAAAAACTGTTTGCTGGGGCTGACGGTGAAGGAGGGCGACTTCTCGCTGTGAAACGGGCACAGGCCCATGAAGTTGGCGCCGCCCTTTTTGAGCTGCACATAGCGACCCACGATGTCGACCACGTCGACGCGGGAAAGCAACTCTTGGATAAACGATTGGGGAATGGCCACCTGCGTATTTTGCCTTGATGAGCAATCCCCGGGCGGCAGGCAAAAAAAAGCCTGCACCCATGGGTGCAGGCCTGGTCTCCGGTTGTCTGGATCTTGTCCAGACGCTCCTCTAAAACGTCTCCTCCTCCACACCATCTTGAGAGATTCAGGCCGGGCTCCGTGCGGGGAGGGAACTCGGCATGCCTGCCTGTGTAGGCAGTCGTCGTCTCAAGACATAGGCGCATTCTAAGATTGATTTGCACCTCTTTGCATTGCTATGTCAGATAAATGATGTCTTATATATGACTTGCATGAAAAACAAGCATGAAGGCTGACGGGTGTGAGCATGAGGTAATTCTCAAGCCCATGTTTTTAATGAATTTAATGATTTTTCAGAACTTGCTGAAATGACTGCTTCGATGAATGCCCTTGCGAAACACTTTGCTTTTGCCTGCAGGATTGGAATGGGCACTCAGGTGGAGTGGTCGCTGGAGGCGGCTTGGTGACTTTCGCGCGGGTTCCATGAACAACTGGGGAATCTGCTCGGTTGTAAGCCTGCTGTTCAGCAAACTGCGTTAGAAAAGCCGCAGGAGACAAATATGACGAGTTCTTACGATCTGCACCTGGACCCCAATACCGCCAACTATGCGGCGCTAACCCCTTTGCACTTCATCGCCCGCACGGCCGAGGTCTATCCCGAGCGTCTGGCCATAGTCCATGGCGACTTGCGCCAGAGCTGGGGCCAGACCTATGCGCGCTGCCGCCAGCTGGCCAGCAGCCTGCAGAAAATCGGCATCGGCAAGAACGACACCGTGGCCGTGATGCTGCCCAACACGCCGCCCATGGTGGAGGCGCACTTTGGCGTGCCCATGTCGGGCGCGGTGCTCAACACGCTCAATACGCGGCTGGATGCCGAGATGCTGGCTTTCATGCTGGATCACGGCGAAGCCAAGGCGCTGATCGTGGACCCCGAGTTTGCGGGCGTGATGGCCAAGGCGCTGAAGCTGCGCAAGAGCAATGAGCCCATTTATGTGATCCAGGTCGAAGACGTTGCCTATGGCGTAGCTGCCGAGCAGATCGGTGCCACCGACTATGAAAGCTTTGTGGCTCAGGGCGATGCCAACTTCGACTGGCAGCCGCCTGCCGATGAGTGGGATGCGATTGCGCTGAACTACACCAGCGGCACCACGGGCAACCCCAAGGGGGTTGTCTATCACCACCGCGGTGCGCACAACAATGCCATCAGCAATGTGCTGGAGTGGGATATGCCCAAGCATGCCGTCTATCTGTGGACGCTGCCCATGTTCCACTGCAATGGCTGGTGCTTCCCCTGGACGGTGGCGGCGCGCGCGGCGGTGAATATTTGCCTGCGCCGCGTGGATGCGCAGGCGATTTTTGATGCCATTCGCAACCACGGTGTAACCCACTACTGCGGCGCGCCCATCGTGCACAGTCTGTTGGTCAATGCACCGGCGGCGATGAAGGAAGGTGTTCCTGCAGGTGTCAAAGCCATGGTAGCGGGAGCCGCGCCACCGGCGTCGATGATCGAAGGCATGGAGGGCATGGGCTTTGACATCACCCATGTCTACGGCCTCACGGAAACCTATGGCCCGGCCACGGTCTGCGCCAAGCATGAGAGCTGGAATGAACTCGATATCGGCGAGCGCGCGCGTCTGAACTCGCGCCAGGGGGTGCGCTATCACCTGCAGCGTTCGGCGGCGGTGCTGGATCCCGAAACCATGCAGCCCGTGCCGCGCGACGGCCAGACCATGGGCGAGATCATGTTCCAGGGCAACATCGCCATGAAGGGCTATCTCAAGAATCCGCAGGCGACGGAAGAGGCTTTCCGCGGCGGCTGGTTTCACAGCGGCGACCTGGCTGTGCAGCATCCCGACGGCTATATCCAGATCAAGGACCGCAGCAAGGACATCATTATTTCGGGTGGCGAAAACATCTCCTCCATCGAGGTGGAAGATGTGCTGTACCGCCACCCCTCGGTACTGGCCGTAGCCGTGGTGGCCAAGCCCGATCCCAAGTGGGGCGAGACGCCTTGCGCTTTCGTCGAGCTCAAGGCTGGCGCAGAAACCACGACAGAGGACATCATTGCCCACTGCAAAAAGCATCTGGCCGGCTACAAGGTGCCGCGCAATGTGGTGTTTGCTGAGCTGCCCAAGACCAGTACGGGCAAGATCCAGAAGTTCGAGCTGCGCAAGCAGGCGATGGAAAGCGCAGAGCCCGCCGCCTGACGCTGGTGCTCCGGGCGTCAAGTCCTCATGAAAAAGCCCGAGTCATGCAGGCTCGGGCTTTTTATTCCATAGCTGCTTGCGCATGCTATTCATAGAGTTTCAATGCATTTGAGTCTGAAGTCTATGAATACCAAGCGGAGACAGCTCTTCTTTGCATAGCGTTGTCAAACAGCGCAAGCCTGTTCAGGCGTCATGCGCTGCCAGCCTTCGGGCGTCACACGCAGCACCTCGGCGCGATGCGTATCGGCAGCGATATGCCAGTCGCTGAGCACAATGCGCCATTGCCCATCGCCCAGCGGATCGCCTCCCAGTGCATGGTCAGCAGGCTGGTGGGTATGGCCGTGAATCAGCCAGGGGGCATGTGCCGTGTGCATCCAGTTGGCGGTCATTTGTGCATCGGCATCCGCGTAGGGTGCGCCGCCCTGCTTGCGCTGCTCGCTTTCACTGCGCGCGGATTTACCAATCGCACGGCGCACGGCCAGTGGCTGGGTCAGCAACTGCTGTTGCCAGATCGCGGAGCGCGACAGGGAGCGGAACTGCTGGTACTCCACATCGTCCAGGCACAGCGCATCGCCGTGGCTGAGCAAGATATTTGGGCCGGCCCACAGCAGCACCGTCGGGTCACAAAGACCGGTCATTCCGCTGCGGCGCAGGAACTCGTCACCGGCCAGAAAGTCGCGGTTGCCGACCATGAAGAACAGCGGGCGCTTTTGCGCCGCCTCGTGCAGCACGGCAGCGCATTCGGCTTCGAAGCTGCCCGGTTCATCGAGTGCATCGTCACCCACCCAGACTTCAAACAGATCGCCAAGGATGAAGATGGCATCGGCTTGGCTGTGCATCAGATAGTCGCGCCAGGCCTGCACGGTCTGCGGCTCCGTTGGCTGCAGATGCAGATCGGAAATAAAGTCGATAGCCAGCCAGCCGGGTGCGCCTTGCAGCTGCGCCACCTGAGGGGCAGTCGTGCGGGGATCTGAATGAACGATGGATTCAGTCATTTGAAAAATAAGCGGCTTCTAAAACAACAACGGCCTCGAGCGAGAGACGGCAAGCAAGGGCCGCCCCGCAGCGAGGCCGTCGTCCCCCTCCGCGAAGCAGAGAGGGGGAAGGCGCGCAGCGCCTCAGGGGGAGATTACAGGGCCACAGCCTTGTCGATCACCACGGCGTCGAAAGGCACGTCGTCATGGAAGCCCTTGCGAGTGGTGCGCACCTTCTTGATGGCATCCACGACTTCTTCACCCTTGACCACCTTGCCGAACACGGCATAGCCCCAGCCCTGGCCGGTAGGAGCAGTGTGGTTCAGGAAGCCGTTGTCCACGGTGTTGATGAAGAACTGGGCGGTGGCGCTGTGAGGATCGCTGGTACGGGCCATGGCGATGGTGTACTTGTCGTTCTTCAGGCCGTTCTTGGCTTCGTTTTCGATAGGAGCCTGGGTGTCCTTTTGCTTCATGTCAGCCGCAAAACCGCCGCCCTGGATCATGAAGTTCTTGATCACGCGGTGGAAGATGGTGCCGTTGTAGAAGCCGCTGTTCACATAGTTCAGGAAGTTCTCGGTGGACTTGGGAGCGTTCACTGCGTCCAGCTCCAGGGTGATCACGCCTGGGGTTGCTGTTTCAGCCACGTTGATGGTTACGTGCAGTTCGACTTGGGGATTGCTCATGTCTGTGCTTTCTTGAGGTTTGAGAGGGTGTGGGGCGCTGCCATGTATTGCAGTGCCGCCATGATGGAAGAGGGTTTACTTGACCTCGGTCGCCGAGATGATGGTCACTGGCGTCGTGGGCACATTCTGGTGCATGCCGCGGTTGCCCGTAGCGACAGCGCGGATTTTGTCCACCACATCCATGCCCTTGATGACCTTGCCGAACACGGCATAGCCATAGCCGTCGGGCTTGGGAGCGTTAAGCATGTCGTTGTTCACCACATTGATGAAGAACTGCGAAGTGGCCGAGTTGGGGTTGCCGGTGCGCGCCATGGCAATCGTGCCGCGGTCGTTCTTGAGACCGTTGCTGGCTTCGAGCGGGATGGGGGCGCGGGTGGACTTTTCCTTCATGTCTGCATCCATGCCGCCGCCCTGGATCATGAAGCCATCGATCACGCGGTGAAACACCGTGCCGTCATAGTGCTTGTCACGCACATACTGCAAAAAATTGGCCGAGCTCTTGGGCGCCTTGGCTTCGTTGAGCTCGACCACGATATCGCCCATGCTGGTTTTGAGCTGGACCTTGGACTGAGCCTGGGCAAAACTGGGTGCAGCAAAAATGGTAGCTGTCAGCGCAATGGCGGAAAGGGCTTTAAGGCTGTTTCGGCGAATTTTCAGCATGGTCTCATCCTTGTTGGGAAGCCTGGGCATCCGTGGAACTATGAAAGTACAGGTTCAGAACTGGGGGCGCCAGCCTGCTTTCGCAAGAGGTGCAACCAGAAATGAAAAGAGCAGGCAGTGGATAGGGCGGAGTTCAGTGCTGCACAGGTGCTGCAGGGGCTGGAGTTGTCGCAGCAGCTGCTGGCTGCAGCAATTCCTTGAGCTGTTTGAGCTTGGGATTCAGGGCAGCGGGGCGGCCGCCCTTGGCTTGAGACTGGGCATAGGCCTGATAGGCCAGGCGCGCATAAATGTCGCCCAGATTTTCGTAGGCCACTGCGTAGTTCGGGTTGTTGCGCACTGCGGACTCCAGCGCTGCGCGCGCCTTGTCCAGCTCGCCCTGGCGGGCATAGATCACGGCCAGGTTGTTATAGGGCTCGGGCAGCTCCGGATAGTCCTCGGTCAGCTGGCGGAAGGCGGTGATGGCGTCTTCCATCTTGTTGTCATTGGTCAGGGCAATGGCCCGCAAAAAACGCATTTGCGGGTCACGGGAATTCTTGGCCAGATATTCGTCGGCTTTTTTCAGCGCCTGCGGTGCTTTGCCGGTTTTGAGCAGTTGGGAGACATCTGCGTAATCGTCAGCGTAGGCGCTACCGGCAGCCAGCATGACAGCAACTGCTGCCACTCGTGCTGCCGAACTCAACAAGTTGCGTACAGGCATGTAGGTGCTTTCTATATGCCGCAAGAGAGCTCTGCGACACGGGCTTATACTGGCAGGAATTGTAGCTGAGGGGTGCACGGAGCTTGGGCGTCGGTAAGGGCAGTTGTGTGTCCGGATGCTTGTGCGCATTTTTCAGCCTCAGGGTATGGCAGGCACGGTTGATGCAAAGCAGCATGCCGGTGCGGCTGGTGGCCACCCTCTCTCCCTATTCAAGATTCATGAGTTTGCGTATCTACAACACGCTGTCGCGTGCATTGGAATCGTTTTCGCCCATCGAACCGGGTCATGTACGCATGTATGTATGCGGCATGACCGTGTACGACCTCTGTCATCTGGGCCATGCCAGGTCCATGGTGGCTTTTGACGTGGTTCAGCGCTGGCTGCGTGCCAGTGGCTATCGCGTGACCTATGTGCGCAACATCACCGACATTGATGACAAGATCATCCGGCGCGCCGTGGAAAACGGCGAGACCATTCGCAGCCTGACGGATCGCATGATCGACGCGCTGCACCAGGATGCGGACGCCCTGGGCATAGAGCGCCCCACACACGAGCCGCGCGCCACCGAGTATGTGCCGCAGATGCTTTCCATGATCGGCACGCTGCAGACCAAGGGCCTGGCCTATCAGGCTGGCAATGGTGATGTGAACTATGCCGTGCGCAAGTTCCCAGGCTACGGCAAGCTCTCGGGCAAGTCGCTGGACGAACTCAATGCCGGTGAGCGCGTTGCGGTGGCCGATGGCAAGCATGACCCGCTGGACTTTGTGCTGTGGAAATCCGCCAAGGCCGAGGAGCCTGCCGATGTGAAATGGCAAAGCCCGTTTGGTGAAGGCCGTCCCGGCTGGCATATCGAATGTTCGGCCATGGGCTGCGAACTGCTGGGCGAGAGTTTTGACATTCATGGCGGAGGTGCAGACCTGCAGTTCCCTCACCATGAGAACGAGATCGCCCAGAGCGAAGGTGCTACCGGCAAGCCGTTTGCCCGGACCTGGATGCACAACGGCTTCATCAATGTGGACAACGAGAAGATGTCCAAGTCGCTGGGCAACTTCTTCACCATCCGTGATGTACTCAAGGAGTACGACGCCGAGACCGTGCGCTTCTTCGTCGTGCGCAGCCACTATCGCAGTCCGCTCAACTATTCGAATGTGCATCTGGACGATGCTCGCAGTGCTTTGAAACGTCTGTACACGGCACTGAGTCTGGTGGCAGCCGATGAGGTGCAGGTGAACTGGAGCAATCCTTATGCGGCTCGCTTCAAGGCGGCAATGGACGAAGACTTCGGCACGCCCGAAGCGGTCGCCGTGCTGTTCGAGCTGGCCGCTGAAGTCAATCGCAGTAAATCGCCCGCAATAGCTGGCCTGCTCAAGGCTCTGGGCGCAAGCCTGGGTCTGCTGCAGGATGATCCGCAGAAGTTTCTGCAGGCTGGCACCGAAGGCGTGGATGCTGCCGCGATTGAGGCTCAGATTGCGGCACGTGCAGCCGCCAAGGCTGGCAAGAATTGGGCTGAGGCCGACCGCATCCGCAAGGAGCTGCTGGAGCAGGGCATTGTGCTCAAGGATTCGGCCTCCGGCACGACCTGGGAAGCGGCGGCCAAGGGTTGATCTTGATGCATAGCCCCGTCAACCGTTGCTGCGGTGTTGGAGGTCTCGCATGAGCGCGGCCAAACACCTGGACACCATGGAGTATGAGCAGCTGCCGCTGGTGGCTGATCTGCCTGTGCTCGTTGGACCCAAGGCGCCTCTGCCAGTGGCTCCGATGGGCGTTGCGGCATACGCAGAAGCCTCTGCTGAAATGACCAAGGATGCGGCACCAGCGAAAACAGCAGCTGCCGCCAAGTCTGCGACTCCCAAGGTACAACTGACACTGCCAGAAGGCGTTCCTGCCTATTGGGCAGAAGCATGCCGCCAGCTGATGCGGCGCGACCGCGTGCTCAAGCGACTGATTCCTCTACTCAGCAGTCAGGCGCTGCTGCCGCGCGAGCAGTGTCGTGATGAGGCCTTTGCCACGCTGGCACGTTCCATCGTGGGTCAGCAGATTGCCGTCAAATCGGCCAAGACGCTGTGGAACAAGTTTTCCAAGCTATTGGCTGAAATGCAGCCCGAACTGGTGCTCAAGCTCAAGGTCGACGATATGCGTGCGGCAGGGCTGTCGGCACGCAAGGTGGACTATCTGGTCGACCTGGCGCTGCACTTCACCGAAAACCGTCTGCGCATGGATGAGTGGGCGCAGATGGGGGATGACGCCATCATTGCCGAGCTCATGGCCATCCGTGGTCTGAGCCGCTGGACGGCTGAAAACTTTCTGATTTACTACCTGGCGCGGCCCAATGTGCTGCCGCTCGATGATGCTGGTTTGATTCAAGGCATCTCTCTCAATTATTTTTCGGGTGATCCTGTCAGTCGCAGCGATGCCCGAGAGGTTGCCGAGGCTTGGAAACCGTGGTGTACGGTTGCAACTTGGTATATTTGGCGCTCGCTCGAGGCGCAGCCTGTGGCTGGATGACATCTGTCCACTGGCCGATTGCAAGCGTTGCAACAGGCTGGCACAAGGAGAAATACGTTGGCGAAAAAGAACTTTCTGGATTTTGAGCAGCCCATCGCCGAGCTCGAATCCAAAATTGAAGAACTGCGTTATGTGCAAACAGAAAGCGCAGTTGATATCTCGGAAGAAATCGATCAGCTCAGCAAAAAAAGCCTGCAGCTGACCAAGGACATCTATAGCGATCTGACCCCCTGGCAGATCACCAAGATTGCCCGCCATATCGAGCGCCCCTACACGCTTGACTATGTGCGTGAATGCTTCACCGACTTTGTCGAGATGCATGGCGATCGTCACTTTGCGGATGATCAATCCATTGTCGGCGGCCTGGCTCGTTTCAACGGCCAGCCCTGCATGGTGATCGGCCATCAAAAGGGCCGCGATACCAAGGAGCGCACGCTGCGCAACTTTGGCATGACTCGCCCCGAGGGCTATCGCAAGGCCTTGCGTCTGATGAAGACGGCCGAGAAGTTCAAGCTGCCCGTGTTCACCTTTGTGGATACGCCAGGTGCCTTCCCCGGTATCGATGCCGAAGAGCGCGGTCAGTCCGAGGCCATCGGTCGCAACATCTATGAAATGTCGCAGCTGCAAACTCCCATCATCACCACCATCATTGGTGAAGGTGGTTCTGGCGGTGCACTGGCGATTGCCGTGGCAGACCAGGTGCTGATGCTGCAGTACTCCGTGTACTCGGTGATCAGCCCCGAAGGCTGTGCTTCCATTCTGTGGAAGACTGGCGAAAAGGCGCAGGAAGCAGCGGATGCCATGGGTATCACTGCTCATCGGCTCAAGGCGCTGGGTTTGGTCGACAAGATCGTCAGCGAACCCGTGGGCGGTGCCCATCGCGATCCCAAGCAAATGGGTGCTTTCCTCAAGCGTGCTCTGGGCGATGCCTTGCGTCAGCTGTCGGACCTCAAGCCCAAGGAATTGCAGGATCGCCGCTACGAGCGCATTCAGAGCTACGGCAAGTTTTCCGACACCAAGGCAGACAATCGCTGATCGCGGCGGCTTCCAGCCCTGTGTACACAATGGCTCCTTCGGGAGCCATTTTTTGTTGGCGAATCAGCAAGTTCGTTTGGTTCTTAATGAAAAAGGCTTCAACCGCTTTGCTGACAAGCGGTGATAGCTATCGAAATGATTGTTGAGGAGAGGCATATGACAGGCAAATCTAAGGCACTTGTAAATGTGGTGGATCAGGCTGTTGCCACGTTCGATCCCCCGCTGCCTCTGGCGATTGCCTTCAGTGGAGGGGCGGATTCGTCGGTTTTGTTATTGGCCTGTCATGCACGTTGGCCAGGGCAGGTCAGGGCCATTCATGTACACCATGGCTTGCAGGAGGCTGCGGATGGCTTCCAGGTTCACTGCGAAAAGCTGTGCGCGCAGCACGCCATTGTGCTCAAGGTCTGCAAGATCGATGCTCGTCACGAGTCAGGGCAAAGCCCTGAAGATGCAGCGCGGCAAGGGCGCTATCGGGCACTGATCGATGCGGCGACGCAGAGCTGGGTGGGTGTAGAGGGGCAAGAGCTGGCACCTGTTCGTTCCATGGCTCTGGCCCAGCATGCGGATGACCAGGTGGAAACCTTGCTTCTCGCGCTTTCGCGTGGTGCCGGTGTGGCGGGGCTGGCTGCCATGCCGTTCCAATGGCAGAGGGCGGGCCTTCAATGGTTCAGGCCTTTGCTGGCGGTACCTGGTCAGGCTTTGAGAGATTGGCTGCTGCAGCGGGATGTGGCTTGGGTGGAGGATCCGACCAATACCGATCAAGGCTATACCCGCAATCGCATTCGCGCCCAGTTGCTGCCGGTTCTGGAGCAGGTGTTCCCTCAATTTCGCAGCACCTTTGCGCGCAGCAGCGAGAACTGTGCCCAGGCAGCCGACCTGCTCGATGATCTGGCCATATCCGACCTGCAGGCGGTGGGGGTTCCGCCGCGCATCCGTGATCTGCAGTCCTTGCCGCAGGCGCGCCAGGCCAATGTCCTGCGCCATTGGTTGCGCAGCTCATATTGCACGACGCCCAGTGCGGCCCAGCTTGCGCAGCTCATTGCGCAGATCGGCGTTTGCACTACGCGAGGGCACCGCATCCATATCAAGGTGGGACGGGGGTTTGTGGAGCGCCGGGGGGTAATTCTCGATTGGTACAATTCCTAGGTTTTGGTTTTTAACCTGTACGAAAACCGCCGGCGCGCCAAAACCTTTGTGATCTGCGCCGTGGCTGCTGTTTCGTCACCCTTTAGTATCCAATGGCACTGATCGTTCATAAATACGGCGGCACCTCGATGGGCTCGACAGAGCGCATCCGTAACGTCGCCAAGCGCGTGGCCAAGTGGGCTCGGGCAGGTCACCAGATGGTGGTTGTGCCCAGCGCCATGAGTGGCGAAACCAATCGTTTGCTGGGTCTGGCCAGCGAACTGGCACCCAGTCACGCACAGACTTCGTACTACCGTGAGCTGGATATGCTGGCTGCCACTGGCGAGCAGGCATCGTCTGCGCTGCTGGCCATCGCGCTGCAGTCCGAGGGCATGGAGTCCGTGAGTTATGCGGGCTGGCAAGTTCCCGTGCGCACCGACAGCAGCTTCACCAAGGCCCGTATCGAGTCCATCGATGACAAGCGTGTCCGCGCCGATCTCGAAGCCGGTCGTGTGGTCATCGTGACGGGCTTTCAGGGTATCGATCCCGAAGGCCATATCACGACCCTGGGTCGTGGTGGTTCGGACACCTCTGCCGTGGCTGTGGCTGCGGCACTGAAGGCTGCTGAAGTCCTGATCTACACCGATGTGGATGGCGTCTACACCACCGATCCACGAGTCGTCTCTGCGGCCAAGCGCCTGGGTACTGTGAGCTTTGAGGAAATGCTGGAAATGGCAAGCCTGGGCTCCAAGGTGCTGCAGATCCGCTCCGTGGAATTTGCTGGCAAGTACAAGGTGCCCATGCGCGTGCTCTCCAGCTTTACGCCCTGGGATATCGATCTGGAAGAAGAAGCCAAGTCCGGCACGCTGATTACTTTTGAGGAAGACGAAAAAATGGAAAAGGCTGTCGTATCCGGCATCGCTTTCAACCGTGGTGAAGCCAAGATCTCCGTGCTGGGCGTGCCTGACACCCCCGGTATCGCTGCCGGCATCCTGGGTCCAGTGGCTGATGCCAACATCGAAGTCGATGTGATCATTCAGAACATTTCCAAGGACGGCAAGACCGACTTCAGCTTCACCGTGAGCCAGGGCGACTACCAGCGTGCGCTGGAGCTGCTGAGCGAAAAGGTGGCTCCTTCCCTGGGTGCTTCCGAAGTGGTGGGCAATCCCAATATCGCCAAGGTCAGCATCGTTGGCATCGGTATGCGTAGCCACGTTGGTGTGGCTTCCACCATGTTCCGCGCTCTGAGCAAGGAAGGCGTGAACATTCAGATGATCTCCACTTCCGAAATCAAGACTTCTGTCGTGATTGACGAGAAGTACCTGGAGCTGGCTGTGCGTGCCCTGCACACAGCCTTCGGTTTGGATAAAAGCGAATAATTTTCGCAACTTTCCAGAAACGGCTCAAAAAGCTGTTTACAATAACGTCATTCCGGAAACGTGACCGAGTGGCCGAAGGTGCTCCCCTGCTAAGGGAGTATGGGGTGTAGAGCCTCATCGAGGGTTCGAATCCCTCCGTTTCCGCCAAATCAAAGAAAAAGCCGAAAGGCTTTTTCTTTTTGTCAGAGTCCCTTGGGTTCTGACAAAAAGTTTCAAAACTTTGATTTGAGCACAAAAAACTGTGCTACAATGCAAGGCTTCGCTGATCGCAGCAAGCAACGAGATTTGAAATTGGTGTTAACTGATTTTGTCTCGGTTCCTTAAAAAAATACAGCCGATAAGCGTGGGCGTTT
>JAITLR010000007.1 GCA_031277805.1 Comamonas sp.
CAACTGGGCATGGACCCGGCCAAGGTCAACCCCAACGGCTCGGGCATCTCGCTGGGCCACCCCGTGGGTGCCACGGGCGCCATCATCACCACCAAGGCCATTGCCGAGCTGCAGCGCACCGGCGGCCGCTATGCGCTGGTGACCATGTGCATCGGTGGCGGCCAGGGCATTGCGGCGATTTTTGAGCGCGTGTAAGCCGCTTTGAATCCACGAAGAAAAAGGCCTGCCGGAGTGATCTGGCAGGCCTTTTTTGATAGCTGTTTGCGCTTGATGAGCCATGTTTTGAATATCAAAGAATATTGAAATTCATGTGTAGCCAGCGCTAGCAGCTGCTTCATTCATAGCATCAGAACGGGGCTTCAGAAACTGTGTCGCACACCTACCATCAGCGCATGCACATTCTTGCCGGCCGCAACAGGGCTGGCATACATGGGGCTCAGCGCCATATTGGCACCGTCATTGGTGACATAAGCACCTTGCAGATAAGCCCAGGTACGCTTGGACAGCAGGTATTCCGCACCAAGGACGAACTGGGTTGCCTTGTGCCCTGCGTTCTTGTTGTCCTTGACATGGTAGTAAGCCGTGCTCAGGTTCAGGTAAGGCACGGGGCGCCAGCCCAGGCCGAAATTCCACATATCAAGGCTGTCAGAGCCCCCAGGCATGACGACATGGCTGGGGTTGCGCGCGGCATAGTACTGGCCGCTGATGGTGTAGGGGCCACGGCTGTATTGCGCGCCCAGTGAGTACAGACGGTTGGTGTTGGCAGTGGTGCTGAAGCCTGCTGCACGCGCAGCGGCCGCGCCTGCATCCGCATTGCCCAGCGCCGCACCATAGATGGCCGCAGCGTTGGCCTGGTTGTTGCCATAGCCGTTGTAGTAGAGCGCAGAGAGCTTGAGGTCGCCGTTCTGATAGAGAGCCGTCACCGATTGTTGAGAGTTGGCCTTGCCGCCGCCTTCACCAAAAGCATAGGCAAAATCCATTTTCAGCCCGTTCCAGTTGGGGGTGGTGTAGACAATGGCGTTGTCGTTGTAGATCGTGCCGAAGGCGACGTTGGAGTTATTGCCGATCCAGGCCTTGCTGGCAGTGTTCATGCCCACCAGCGCCGTCAGTGCCGAGCCAAAGTAGCGTAGACCTCGTGCATCGGTGTACTGCATGGCATAAGCGGCAGGTGAGAACTGGCGGCCCAGCTTGATCTCACCAAAGCTGCCGGAAAGGCCGACGACGGAAAGCTGGTTGAAGAAGGATGTGCCGCTGCTGGAGTTGGCCCCGCCCGTGCTGCCATTGGTTGCGTTGAGATTGCCTTGAAGGTGGAAGTTGGCACGCAGGCCACCGCCCAGATCTTCCGTCCCCCGTATGCCCCAGTGACTTGCGCCCAGGCCGCCATCCTTGGCTTTGACGGACGAGCCTTGGTGCGCGGTAGTGGGTAGATAGCCGGTGCCCGCGCTGTAGTTGGACATGCTGAGCACGCCGGAATCCAGCGTGCCGTAAAGCGTCACGCTGCTTTGTGCCTGTGCAGGTACGGCGATGAAAAGAGCGGCTGATGCAGCGGCAATGCCGCAAAGAGGCAGGCGCGTGGTGCCGTGCGAAGGAACGGGGCGAACAGGCATGGTTGAGTCTCCGGTAGTTATGTTTTGCATGCAGCCATGGCGCTGCATGACAGGCAGTCTCCCGATTGGGGCGCTTGCGGTTTTTCTTTTCGCGCCATTAAATTCACAAGCCATGCCAGCTAGGGAATGTCTGTAGATGGATATATGCCGTACGCCTGTGCCTCATAAGCGGCAGGTGCTATTTATTGAATAGCGTGCGGTGTCATTTCAAAACAAAAAAGCCCCTGTGAAGGGGCATGGAGAAGAGGGTGTCAGCAGACACCCTCTGGCGCATCATTTTGCGTATGAGCGCATCTTGAGGGCCTAAGAACGTGAACACGTTCTTAGGCAGTTCTCATCCGCAGCAGTCGTTCCGGCGACGGACAGGCTTGAACTCATTTATGCCGCCTTGCGCAGATAACCTTGCTGGCCGCCGTTGCGGTTGGGGGCGAAACCGTTCTTCTCCAGCGTTTCTTCCACGCTGTCATAGAACACGCCGATCTGGCAGATTTCGCGCGCTTGCTGGGGTGTGGCGATGGGGCGGCTGCATTCCTTGGCAATGCGGACCAGCTGTTCGATCTGTTCGACCGTCCCCATTTTTTTCGTGCGGGTCTGGTTCCACAGATTGTCTTCAGTGCCGCAACGCACATGCAGACCCATGGCAATGCCCATGAGGTTGATGGGCAGCACGTTCAGCACCGAGGCCTCCACGGTCAGCACTGCGCCATCGGGTACGGCGCGCACAAAATTGGCCAGGCTGTAGATGCTGGGTTGATCCATGCCACCCCCAATTGCGACCCAGTTCAGCACCAATGGGCCTTTGTAGATACCACGGCGCAGAAGGCGCTCGACAGACTCGAAGCTATTGATGTTGTAGCACTGGAAGGCACTTTGAATGCCGGCCGCACTCAGCCGGCGGATATGTTCCTCGGCCCAGCCGGGCTGGGCTGGCACTGTCATTTCCTTGTAGGCGTTGAAGACGGCTGGGTCATCCATCGAGGTGCCTGCATAGTCGCGCGCATCGAACTGCTCAAGAATGTTCATCTGCGAGGTGTTGATGGTCACTGTGACCTGGTCGGGCTTGGGGTCCAGCTCGGCCAGCATGTGACGTGTGTCATCGCTCAACCATTTGGCAGCGGCACCATCGGTCTCGGGCGCAAAACTGATGGAGCCTCCCACCTGAATGATCATCTCGGGTACACGGGCGCGCACTCCGGCAATCAGCTCGTTGAACTTGGACAGGCGTTTGCTGCCGCGACCGTCCAGCTCGCGCACATGCAGGTGCAGTACCTGGGCGCCAGCGTTATAGCAGTCCACGGCTTTTTGAATCTGTTCCTCCATGGTCACGGGAATTTCGCCAGGGAAATCACCCGGCATCCACGAAGGTGCGTAGGGGGCGGCGGTGATGATCAGGGGTTGCTGGTTTTCTGCAACCAGATGGCCGTCGAGGAAGTTCATGGAGGACCTTTCTATGTGCTGCGCTGAGTACGGGTTCAGGCCTTGCAATGTAGAAGTCCGCTGATTCTGGGGTTTGACGATCTGAGACAGTGATTTATCATTTTGGGACATTTCGGGAAAACCTCTATGACCGCTTTGATGCGCAGCGCCAGCCTGGCGCATTACGCCGATCTGGCCATCAGCGTGGGCCTGCAGCCGCTGGAAATGCTGGCTGCAGTGGGCCTGCCGCGTTCCTGTTTTGAGAATACGGAGCTGCGCATTCCTGCCGCGTCTGTCATGCGGCTGATGGAAATGTCGGCAGAGTTATCGGGCGAGCAGGCGTTTGGTCTGCGGCTGTCGGTAACGCGGCGATTGTCTTCGTTTGGTGTGGTGGGCATGCTGGCCCGCGATGAGCCCACACTGCGTCAGGCACTTGATACCCTCAATAGCTATCTGTACCTGCACAACGAAAGCCTGAGCACGCATATCCATGAGTCGGCAGGCGTGGCGGTGATCGAGCAGGTGTTCCTGCCATCGGTGGGGGCAGGGCGGCAGTCGGTGGAGCTTACGCTGGGAGCGCTCTACCACACGCTGTGCCTTGCGCTGGGGCCGGATTGGAAGCCGCGAAGTGTGAGCTTTGTGCATCCGCCCCCGGCCAACCTGGCTTGGCATCGCAGCATTCTGGGCGGCAATCTGCTGTTCTCGCAGGACTACAGCGGCATCGCATTGTCCAGCGCCGATATGGATGCCCCCCTTCTTGCCGCGGACCCTGTGATGCGTCAGCAGATGCGTGCGCTGGTTCGCGAAGACTTGGCGGGCAGGATGGGCACTTGTGGCGAGGTGGAACAGCTGATCACCGCGTTGCTGCCCACGGGGCGCTGCAGTGCAGACCAGGTGGCTTTGCATTTTGGCGTGGATCGCCGTACCGTGCACCGCAGACTTGCCGCAGAAGGCTCCAGTTTTGCGAGGCTGCTGGATGCCATACGCCGTGAGCATGCACAGCGCCTGATGGCCTATGGCGATCGCAAACTTTCCGATATTGCGCCGCTGCTGGGCTTCTCCAGCCTCAGCGCATTCTCACGTTGGCGGCACGGGCAGAAGGCTGCTTCAGATAACCAGGAATAGCTTTTCAGAAGACCATTCAGGAGAGCGTCCGACTGCTGCCGGCTTTTGCTTCATGGCCGGTAGGCGAAGGACACGACTCCTGAACTTTGCCATCTTGAAAGGAAATGCCGAGCGCCGCCACTCAGAGGGATGGAGCCTGGTTCCCATCAGTCAAAGCCACCTGCCAGGCGTCATAGCCATAGACCCAATCGGCATTGCCACCGGCACGCAGCCAGTTGTTGCCCCGTGAGCCGATCTGGATCTCGCTGGTGCGCTGCTTGCGCATGGCTTCATAGTTCTGCAGAGCCTGCGGCACTTCGGCAGCGCCTTGGGCGGCGTCGAGATTGCGGGCCAGCACCACGGCATCTTCGATGGCCATGCCGGCGCCCTGGGCCATGAAGGGCATCATGGGGTGGCTGGCATCCCCAAGCAGCGAGACCCGGCCATGCGACCACTGCGGCAGCGGGTCGCGCTCATACAAGGCCGTCTTGAGCACGCTGTCGCATGCATCCAGCAAGGCCCGTGCATGGGGATGGAAGCCGGCGTAGAAACCGCGCAGCTCGGTCACGCTGCCTTCCGTGGTCCAGGACTCCTCATGCCAGGACTCCTGCGCCGTGGTGGCAAAGATGAAGGTGTCGCGGCCCTGGTTGAGCGGAAAGGTCACGATCTGGCTGTCCGATGTCGGACCCCACCACTTGGTGAAGGCTCCGATATCGGGAACATGGCGCACGCGCTCGGTGGGCACCACGGTGCGGAATGCCACCACACCGGTAAAGCGTGGGCTCTCGGCGCCGAACAGGGCTGTGCGCACCACCGAGTGGATGCCGTCCGAGCCGATCAGTGCGTCCAGCCCGTCCACCCGCGTGCCGTCGGCAAATTCCACGGAAACGCCGGTATCGGTTTGCGCAATCCGGTTCACACGCCTGGCGAACTGTACCTGTCCGGAGGGAAAGGCATCGGCCAGCGTCGCCAGCAAATCCGCGCGGTGAATGGTGAGCTGCGGCGCACCGTATTGGCGCTCGGCCTCGTTGCCCATGGTCAGGCGCGAGGTTTCCTCGCCACTGTCCCAGGTGCGGCTGATGCGGTGCGTGGGCCGGGCCGCCGATGCGCGCACCGCCGCGGCAATGCCTTCACCCAGGCCATCCAGCGCGCGCACGGCGTTGGGCGTCAGATTGATGTCGGCCCCCACGCGCAGATATTGCTTGCTTTGCTCGAACACCGTCACTTCGTGTCCGCTGCCGTGCAGTGCATTGGCTGCGGCCAGGCCGCCAATGCCGCCTCCCACAATGCCGATCTTCAGTCCTGTCTTGGCCATGTTTGCTCCTTGATATATGGGTATGGATTTCTCGGGCCGGCCCGAGCTGGCCACCTGATCCCGATGCCAGCCAGTTTCGGCAAGACAGTCGGCAGCGTGAAGCGCAGCACATCCATAAAATGGCACAAATCGTCCCAAACCCTCCATGAAGCAAAGCAGCGACCATTTAAGCGATGTGCTGGCCATCTGCCGGGCTGAACGCGCGGTGACGGCCAGCTTTTTCTTGCGCGCGCCCTGGGCGCTCGTATCCGAAGGCGTGCCCGGCACCATGATCCGCGTCGGCCAGGGTCAGCCGTACTGGCTGCAGGTACAGGGTCTGGCGCCAGTCCAGGTCATGCCCGGCGACCTGGTGGTTCTGCCCCTGGGCCACCCCCATGTGATGGCGTCGGACCTGGCACTGGCCCCCGTTCCGTTCGCCCACATGATCGAGCGCTTTGCCCAGGGGGCCAAGGACGAGAATCCGTTGACCTTCGAGTACGGCGGCAGCGGGTCTGCGACCCGCATCGATTCGGTGCTGCTGTGGATATCGGCCCACTGCCGTCACACCATCCTGAACCTGCTGCCGCCGCTGCTGCACATACCAGCGGCACAGGCCGCGCCACCAGCCATGCTGGGCAGCACGCTGCAGGCGCTGATAGAAGACTCGCTGGCGCGGCGTGCGGGCTGGCGCCTGGCGGCGGCTCGCCTGGGCGAACTGGCCTTGATTCATGTGCTGAGCAACCATTTCGCTGCTCAGCAGGAGCGGGGGCGAGGCTGGGTGCGCGGGCTGGCCGATGCCCAGATTGCCCGGGCCATGGCCGCCATCCATGGCCGCCCCAGCCATGACTGGACCTTGCAGACCCTGGCCAGGGAGGCGGCCATGTCGCGCTCGCGGTTTGCCGAGAAATTCAAGACCCTGGTGGGCGACTCGCCCATGGCCTATCTGCTGCAGCAGCGCATGGCCCATGCCGCCCAGCAACTGGAGTCGGGCCTGCCGCTGGTGCAGATCGCCGAGGATTGCGGCTACGAGTCCGAGCGGGTATTCGCGCGTGCCTTCAAGCGCTGGTGCGGCCTGCCGCCGCGCGCATATCAACGCAACGCCCAGGCGCTCAAAAAGGAATTTGCCGCGTTGAAATGAAGCCCTTCGGCCACCTGAGTTTGCGTCATGTCGTGGTGAGCCGCTCCTTTGCCAGCCTCGTGCCTTCTGCCAGTGCTTCCAGCTTGCGCCACGCCACGTCCCGCGTCATCGGCGCCAGGCCGCAATTCGTACATGGAAACAGTCTCTCCTTCGGTACAAATTCCAGAGCCCGGCTGATGGTGTCAGCGACCTCTTCAGGCGTCTCGACCACATCGCTGGCCACATCGATCACACCGACCAGTACGTCCTTGCCGGCCAACAGCCTCATCAGGTCGGGCGGTACATGGGAGTGGATGCATTCCAGACTCACTTGGTCGATGGAGCTGCGGGCCAATGCCGGGAACACTGTCTCATATTGACGCCATTCGTCGCCCAGCGTGCTCTTCCAGTCGGTATTGGCCTTGATGCCGTAGCCGTAGCAGATATGCACCGCTGTCGTGCAAGTCAGGCCTTGCGCTGCGCGCTCGAGTGCCTGCACGCCCCAGTCGGCGGCATCCTTCATGTAGACATTGAAGGCAGGCTCGTCGAACTGGATGATGTCCACGCCATCGGCCTGAAGTGCGAGGGCTTCCTGGTTGAGCAGTTCGGCAAAGGCAAAAGCCATTTTGACCTTGTCGCCGTAGAAGCGGTCCGCGACGGTGTCGACGATGGTCATGGGGCCGGGCAGGGTGAACTTCAGTTTCTTCCTGGTATGCGCGCGTGCCAATTGCGCTTCAAAGGCATGTACGCGGCCTTTCAGGCGCAAAGCTTGGACCACCTGCGGCACCATCGCGTCATAGCGGTTGTCGCGTATGCCCATCTTCACCTTGTTGTCGAAGTCAATGCCCTCGACCTGTTCCAGAAAGCCGTGCACGAAATGCTGGCGTGATTGCTCGCCGTCACACACGATGTCCAGGCCGGCGTCTTCCTGGGCCTTGATCCAAAGCAGGGTTGCGTCGGCCTTGGCCTGCAGCAGCGCGTCGCCTTCGGCCTTCCACTGAGGCCAGAGCTTGTTGGTTTCAGCCAGCCAGGCAGGTTTGGGCAGGCTGCCGGCGATGGAGGTTTCAAACATCTGAAGACTTCTTTCTGTTGATGACGGGCGTCGTTTGGTATTTGGGGGAGTTAATGAGAGAACTTGCTGGCCCATTGTTCCAGCACGCCCTTGTAGGGTTTGATGAAATGCTCCTCGGCAAACTTCCCCTGTTTCACGGCCAATTGGCTGCGCTCTTCCCGGTCATAGACAATCTGCGTCACCGAATAATCCAGGTTCTTCAGACTCGGTTGATAGAGCTTCCCGGCCGCAGAATTGGCGTTATAGATCTCGGGGCGATAGATCTTCTGAAAGGTTTCCATGGTGCTGATGGTGCCTATCAGTTCGAGATTCGAGTAGTCACTCAGCAAATCGCCGTGGAAGTAGAAAGCCAGCGGCGCGACGCTATTTGTAGGCATGAAAAAGCGCACCTGCAGGCCCATTTTTGCGAAGTAATGGTCTGTGGATGACCACTCATTCTGTAGATATTCGACACCCAGCACAGGGTGCCGATTCTCGGTGCGCTGATAGGTCTTGCTGGTCGAGACGCTGATGCAGATGACCGGAGGCTTGTTGAAGTGCCGCGTGTAGGTGCTGGAGTTCGCAAAATGCTGGAACAGCTTCCCATGCAGGTCGCCGAAATCGCTAGGCACGCTGAATTGCGCACGATTCACGTTGTAGTCCGGAAGCAGCACGCTGAAGTCGTAGTCACGCACGTAGGAGGAAAAATTGTTTCCCACGATACCTTCGATGCGCTTGTTTTCTCTCTTGTCGAGAAAGCTGGTTTTCAGAATCTCGATCAGTGGAAATGCATCGCTGCTGCTTTGGGTCGCAATATTCATTTCAACGGAGATGATCTCCAGCTCCACCGAGTAGCGATCTGCTGTCGGATTGTCCCAATGCGCCAGATCATTGAAACGGCGGTCAATCATCCTCAGCGTGTTGCGCAGGTTCTGCTGTCGGCTTGTGCCTCGGGCCAGGTTGGCAAAGTTGGTAGTGATGCGTGTGCTGTCGGATGGCAGATAGTTTTCATCGAAGCAAATGCTCTTGAGGTTGAAGCTCAGTTCGTTGTTCATTGTGATCTGGTGAAAGATTTCGAGAGAAAAGGCGATGCCTGCTTCAGGCCGCCAACAATGGCTTGACTTGGGAGGCGCAGCTTTGGCGGGATAGCTCAATCAGCGGCAAGGCCCGTTGCACGGCGAGGCGGGCTCGTGCTATCAGGGCCTTGTCCTGCAGGCCGTAGTCCACAAAATCCTTGTCGGTCGCGTAGACGCCCAGCGGCAAAGTGCGTGTCTGGAAGAAGCTGAACAGCGGCCGCAGTTGGTGGTCGATCACCAAGGCATGACGCTCGCTACCGCCAGTGGCGGCCAGCAGCACGGGCTTGTCGACCAGCGCGTCTTGATCGATGAAGTCGAAGAAATGCTTGAACAGTCCCGTATAGGAGCCGCGGAAGACCGGTGTTGCAACCACCAGTACATCAGCTTGCTCAACTGCTGCAAGCGCCTGCTGCACCCTGTCGGGCAGTTGCGAGCGCCAGACCGCGCCAGCGAGTTGCGGCGCAAGTTCACCTATCCCGATCAAGCGTTTTTGGCAGGGAACTTCGTGGGCGATCAGATCCAGCAGGTGCTCTGCCAGCACTGCGGATTTGGAGGGGCGCTGCAATCCGCCGGAGACTGCGACTACGCGGAGTGGATAGGTCATGGTGGCTTTCATGGATGGTTGCTGACCATCAATAGGCGCCAATGGTATGAATCCTATTCAATGAAGTAAAATGGATTTATTTCATAAATTAATGAATTTCATTCATCTAAATACTTGGGCATGTCTGCCTCGACGCCGTGCAGCAGGCCGAAAAAAAGATTCATTGACAGCGGTTGCTTGCGTGCCGAACCTGACTGCGTATTCCGGCCGAACCGACCGCCTGCGCCGGTTGTGGCTGACCGGGCTGCTGGGCGTGACCGACCGAGTTCTGCCAGTTCCGGTCATTCGATGACCCAAGAAGTTCAGCGGCTAACATCAGCGACGAGATGTACATGGAAGTCTGGAAGAGCGTCACCAATAGCGCGTCCGTCAGCACCTACGAACGCATCGATTTCTCTTGCACCTGACGCTACGTCAGGTTTTATCGTTGACACCGACGACTAGGAAGGCAATGCAATTGAAAATCGGCGAGCTGGCGAAGAAGGCAGGACTGAGCGTTCGGGCGCTCCATCACTATGACGCAATCGGGTTGCTGTCACCGTCTCAGCGCACCGATGGTGGCGCGCGCCTGTATGGGCGCGACGACCTTATCCGGCTGCACCGGATCGAAGCGCTGAAACGGTTCGGGTATTCACTCCCGGCCATCAAGGCCAGCCTCGATGGTCAATTGGCCAGCGCACCGCTACAGATTTTGCAGCGCAAGATTGCGGAGCTCGACGCACAGGCATCGCGCGCGCAGCGTCTTAGCCGTCACTTGAAGCATATCGTCGACAGGATCGCTGTGGGAAGCGAGACCTCGGCGACCGACTGGCTGAGCACTCTGGAGCTAATGAACATGTACCAAAAACACCTGAACGACGACGAACTCGACGTACTGCTCGCATCCCGGCCGGATACGGTCGCGCCGAGGGATCCGTCTTGGGTTGAGCTCATCGACGAGGTCCACCGAGCCGTCCAGCAAGCGCTGCCGGCCGAAAGCGACGCTGCCCAAGCGCTGGCCTGGCGCTGGATCCGGCTCGTGATTCGAATGACGCGGAACGACCCGGCGCTCGCTACCAAGCTGATGATGATGCAGCTCGGCGAGCCGCGCGTTCAGCAAATCGTCGGCATTACGGTGGAGATGTTGGAATGGGTCGACGAAGCGTTCACGCATGCCCGCTGCGCGCTGTTCGCCAAGTACCTGAGCCCGGCGCAGACTGACGATGTGCGGCGTCGCCAGTTCGCCACCGCGAAAAGCCGGGCATGGCCGGCACTGGTGGTCGAACTGCGGGGACAGATGGATGCGGGCGTCGATGCCGGCGCCGCACCAGTGCAGGCGATCGTCAAGCGGTGGCAGCAGCTATTTCGCGACAGCTTCTGCGGAGACGATGCGGTGCTGGAGGCGCGGGTACGTGATGCCATGATGCGCGAACCGGATCTGCAACTGGGCGTTGGCCTCGACGATGCGCTGTTGGCCTATCTGCACAAGGCGCATATCGTCGGCAATGACAAGACACCGGTCAACGCCGGACCCAAGCCGAGTGCGTTGATGGTTGCAATGCAGCGTGCAGCTCACCAGTTGCTCGATCGTCCGCTGGTGCTTGACGATCCGATCGCACTGACCGTCCTCGGCGCGGCCGAAGCACAGGCATTGCGCGATGACATCGACAGGTTCCGTCATCCGACGTCGGTGGGGATGCGTAGCTCGGTGGTGGTACGCAGCCGGCTTGCCGACGATGTGTGGGCCGGAGCTGTCGAACGCGGCGTTCGGCAGTATGTGGTGCTCGGCGCGGGGCTGGATACCAGCGCGTACCGGCATCCCGATACACCGGGTCGCATCTTCGAGGTCGATCTGCCGGCCATGCAGGCGTGGAAGCGAACTCGCCTGCGCGAGGCCAGCATTGCGGTACCGCAGTCGCTGCATTTCGCGCCGGTCGACTTTGAGGGCATCGGACTCGCCGAGGGCTTGGCGCGCGCCGGTTTCGATGCCAGCGCGCCGGCCATCTTCAGTTGGCTCGGCGTGACGATGTACCTCGACGAGGCAGCAGTCATCGAAACCCTGCGCTTCATTGCCAGCTGCGCCGAAGGCAGCGCAGTGCTGTTCGAATATGCGATGCCGCTGTCGAGCTTGCCCCCGATCATGCGCATCGCAATGGAGCAATTGACGGCGCAATTCGCCGAGCGTGGCGAACCGTGGAAGAGCTTCTTCGAACCGGTCGGCCTGGCCGAGATGCTAGCCGCGCTGGGCTTCAGCAGCAGCAACACCTGGACTCCTGATGAGTTGAACCAACGCTATCTTGCGAACCGCGCGGATGGATTGCACATCAGTGCAACGCCGGCGCGTTTAGTTCTGGCAACCGTCTAAAAGTGCCTCCCGGATTGCAAGATCCATAGGATGATCCGGGTAGCCCCGACCTTCGTTTTGACCGCGTGCCGATCCCCAATGGCTCCTTTGGAGGAACATCGAAGGAGCGTTGTGGGTCGAACTGCGACAGCCGCAACCGGCCAGGAGCGGTCCAACGAGAATGCGCCGCAAATCGGTCACTCAGTAGACCGCAAGCTCAGACACAGTATGGCTAGCCATGACACTTCTTGTACTTCTTGCCGGAGCCGCATGGGCAAGGATCGTTGCGGCCAACCTTTTCACTAGTCGCGCGCTGGTTGGCACGGGGAGGCTGCACAAACTGGGTGACCCGGTCCTTATGCTGTTTCAGGTTTGGAGTCTCGAAAAAGTTCCAATCCTTGTTCATTGCCGCGTAGTGGGCTTGTTGCTCCGCAGACCACTTTTCACACGGCATTAAGATGAAATCTTCGGCGTTGCTGCCTCCCGCGAACTTTGGTGCTTCGATTCCAATCCCAATTACCTTCACAAGGTATGGGAATTTGTTCTTCGCAGCGCCGCACGCGATCTCAAGGAGCGCCAGTCGCTTTTCACGGAAGTCTGGCGCGGATCGGAGCGGCTCGGGCACACGGAGTTGCAGAAGGACGTAGGCGACGTTTATCTCAAACGAAGGAAGAAGGGTGACTTGCCGCGTGAAGGATCCAGTATTCGGGAACCGTTGTGCGGCGGTTAGCATCTTGTCGGAGAGGCCGCGGCGCATGAAGCGCGGCTCTTTCACCATCTCGTAGATGGCACTCTGTCCACGCAAAATGTCTGAGTTGCCGCCAAGCGTCCCGTCGAGGCTGTTTTGGCATGTGCGCTGGATTAGCTCGTCCCAAAAGTAGGAGATGCGATCCTCCTTCTTCGTATTCTTGTAAAGCTCGCTCTGATAGAACCCGCGCCACTCTCCCTCGCCGATCATGACGCCAGTCACCTCTTGTTTGGTTGAACCGATGACGTGCCGCTTCGTTGTATCGTCGTAGCTAAGAAGGTAGTGGGCAAGTAGGTCTTCTTCCCCGCAGTAGCTGAGGTAATCCAGAGCCGAGATCGCGCGCACCTTCTCGCGCAGGTATGAAGCGAAGTCGCTGACGGCGTCCAACTCGCTCAACACAATCGGCATGTTATGGCTGTCAA
Organism: Comamonas sp.; assembly: GCA_031277805.1. Taxonomy (GTDB): domain Bacteria; phylum Pseudomonadota; class Gammaproteobacteria; order Burkholderiales; family Burkholderiaceae_C; genus Comamonas. The sequence goes on from JAITLR010000007.1 coordinate 12,763, forward strand.
GTATGTGGACGGGGCATCGCTTGTCGATCTCGATGTGGAAAGGTGCGGTGGGCTCGCAATCGCTTTCGGAATAGGTGATGGCAAGACTGCCGTAGACGTTCTCCGGCGATGCACGCTCACAGGCCTCTTTGGCTCCGTGAGCGACGATGATCTTGTGAACGGTGACGATTTCCCTGTCGAACTCAAAAGGAAAAGGCTGCGCTCACTTCCCGTCCAAGAAGATTGGCCGTCCGCTGCGGATGTACCGTTCTGCTCCATGAGCAGTTTTCACCTGCCGGTCGATAACATTGCGCTTCCAGCGGCTCCATAGGACCAGGGGATCCTTTTCTGGATCGTCGGGCAGCGTAGCCTCGCGGTCGAAGAAGATGAAAACGTCGTTGCCAAAGACTGCAAGCAGGTCGCACAGCTCATGGCCATCGTCTTTATATGGATTCGGATAGCTCCAGAGCTTTAGGAAGGACCGCTCGCAGAAATTAGCGAGCATTCTCTCGGTCGCAGTGACGCCGGTCGACTTGGTTGTCATGGTAGGTTTGCCTAAAGGGCTCAGCGGCTAGAGTGACGACTCATGCTTTGTAACCCATCGACGGCCTGAGTGGCCGCTAAGCGAGTGACTGAGCGGCTTCCTTGGGTCGATTGCAGGCCCTCACCAGAGACCGCTAACCAGCATGCAAACTCGCAGCCAAACCTCGTCCAGATTGCCCAGTGTCGAGCGACCGCTCCCAGACGCTCGCTAGTGATCTTGCTGTGACCGCAATGGGCGGTTTGCTGCCGGTGGTCAGTACAAGCAGGCCGGTCATCGCGTATCGGAATGATGCTCAATCGAGACCAGCGCTCGCACCTGACGCAGTTGTAGCTGGACCCGGGTAAACAGCGCTTGGATCCATTTGCGCAGGGCGAGCGTTGTGCATAGGCATGGCCGTATGGTTCGGTGTGGATTCAAGCTCTAGTTCTGCGGAGTGGGCTACGAGATCGTCCTGTCGGCTATGCCCGGCAGGTGTTCAAGCCGAGGGAAGTTCGAGGCAGTTGTTTCAAAAATTTGCTTTGATACCATGCACCAACATGACGAAATCGAACTACCAAGCCTTGGTGATTGCCTCGCTCTGTATCCCTATAGCAGGAGTCATTGCCGAGTCTGCTTTTCATTTGATTCCTGAAGAATTGGCTGATGCCTATGCCGGGCTGTTTCTTGATTCCTCGATTGGGATATGGGAGATATTTTTAGGCTTGGTGGCCGTAGTCACTTCCATGCTTGGATTGATTGCGTTCTACGGGTTGCTGCGACTCAGAAGCTGGGCGCCGCGATTCGCGATTGGCGTGTCTTTGCTGTCCTGGCTGACAGTGTGCTTTCTGGGGCCGCAGCTACTCTCGGGGCTGGGGTCTGCAACCTTGACGTTGGGTTGCGCTTTGTATGGAGCGGCGATGGTTCTGCCTTTTTATGCGCCGGAAGTGCATGTGCTGTTCTGGCCCGAGGAGCGTGCTGATTGAATTCAGAGAGCAGCAGCCAAGCTTGAGATGAAGGGGGCTGCTTGTTTTTGAGCAAGATCTGAAAAGACAAAAGGCCTTGGATTTTTCAATCCAAGGCCTTGTCGTTTGGTCGGAGCGGCGGGATTCGAACTCGCTACCCTCTGCTCCCAAAGCAGTTATTATTAAAATTAACTAGCACTCAGATGTTTGGGTGAGGACGATAAAATACAGATAACTTGTTTAAATACAACATCTTAAATTTCCGTGTTTGTGCGCAGTAGTCCACAATTGTCAGCGTAGTGCCAAAATATTGTTTACCCCTTTGTTTACCCCTTTGTTTACCCCTCAGGACTAACGCATGACGAGATACCCTAAAGCAGGCGAAGGCCAGCGCTGGACAATTCGGGAGTTGCTAGCTATCCCAGAGACATGGAAAGGTGATACCTTGAGCGATGGCGGCGGACTGTCTGGTGAGGTTCGCATCAGCAAAGAGGGGAAGGCCTCTGTACGCTTCAAATATGCGTATCGCTCTCAAGGCAAGGTCTGTTGGCACCAATGCGGAACATGGCCAGCCAATGATCTTGCCGAGATTCGCCGCAACCGAGACATCGCTAAACAGCAAGTCGCAGAAGGCTTGAATCCAACTGCAGTCAAGGAGTCCGAAAAGCTGGAGAAGCAAAGGCTCATAGCGCAATCGCTGGCCCAGGCCGAAGAGGAGCGCAGCGAACGCTATACCGTCGATGATCTATTTGAGACTTGGCTGAAGCAAGGAGTCAACCGCGCCGATGGGAATAAAGAGCTAGCTCGCAACTACACCGAATACATCAAACCAAGTCTAGGAACTCTTGAACTTCGCGGCCTTACAGAAGCTCATATTAGAGAGCTATTACAGCCTGTGGTTGCCGCTGGAACTGTGCGCAAGGCACAAGTCATGCTCCAGTGCATCAAGCAATCTTTGAAATGGGGTGAGAAACGCAAACCTTGGCGAGCGCTATTGCTGGAAGGAAACCCCGCAGATCTCATCTCTGAAGATAGCATCACCCCGCCCGATCATCGAGACGAGCGCAGCCGAGTATTGAGTGCCGAAGAAATTTTCGAATTAAGCCAACTGCTGCAACATGGTACGCAGTCTTATGAATCAGCTAAGGAGGGTGAAAAGCTCAATCATCCGCGCCCCCTAAAGCAGGAAACGCAGATTGCTATTTGGATTGCGCTTGGCACTCTATGCCGAATTGGGGAGCTTTTGATGACTCGCTGGGAGGATGTCAATTTAGAGGCCAACACCTGGTTGATTCTTGCGGAGAACGTGAAGGGACAGAGAAAAAAGAGACAAGCTCAGCTTGTCCACCTTTCGCCCTTTGTAGCCAAGCAGTTCCAGCTACTTTATCAGCGCACAGGACACACAGAGTGGTGTTTTCCTGCTTTGAACAGTTCTGCAGCGAGTCAGCGTGGACATGTTTGCATCAAGTCCTTTTCAAAGCAAATTGGTGATCGCCAATCCATGTTTATGGATCGCAAGCCCTTGAAAGGTCGACGGCATGACAACACGCTTGTGCTTTCCAAAGGACGCAGTGGCAACTGGACATTTCACGACTTACGTCGTACAGGTGCAACGATGATGCAGGGTATGGGCATCAAGTTAGACACCATCGATCGTTGCCAAAATCATGTACTGGAGGGCTCCAAGGTGCGCCGCCATTACCTGCATCACGAGTACACGGAAGAGAAGGCTGAGGCCTGGCTCAAGTTGGGGACAAGAATTGAAGATATTCTGGCCACTGGTAAAAGTGAGCAGCCATCAAAAAAACACTCTGCTGGGCTGCTGCCGGTTTCGTCGACACCAGCCTAAGCTTCTCGAGCTTCCTCGAACTCTACCGGATTGATGTACCCAAGCGTCGAGTGCCGACGCGTCGGGTTGTAGAACCGCTCGATGTAGTCGACACATCTGACCTCGCTTGCTTGCGCGAGCGGTAGATCTTGCGAGCCGTGCGCTCCGTCTTCAGGCTACTGAAGAAGCTTTCCATTGCCGAGTTGTCCCAGAATTCGCCAGCACGGCTCAGCGAATCCTGAGATCATTTTTAGCCCATAAAAAAGCAGCCTGCCGGTGGCAGGCTGCGATTGTGAGGTTTCCTCGACTACATGCCGAGCTTTTCGAGCATGCCGGCGATCACCGAAGCTTTCCAGCGGGCAGATTTTCCGATCTTGATGGGCTTGGGCAAGAGGCCTTCACGGATGGCTGCATAGACTGCAGAGCGGCTGAGCTGCAAAATTTCTTGGACGTCTTTCACTTTGAGCAAACGGTCATTCACCAGAGAGTCGTTGTTGTTCATAGAGCACCTTATCAAGGAAATTTCTTCTTGCCGAACCACTTAGGCTTGGCTGAATCAGCAACTTTTTGCTGCCTTGATAGAGCATTATTCGTAGATTTCTTCAAAAAAATCACGAAGATGGAGTGCAAGCACAAATTTCTGCGTTTCTGGCCCATAAGTAGGCTAATGTGCTGTTTTATGTGGATTTTGTGGAATGAAGAGTATCTGGGGGAGCGAGAGGGCGTTCAGAATTTTGCGTAAACAGCTCATAGTCCGCAGACTTCGGTATGCAAATCCGTAAGCACCGTGGCATCCGTAAAACACGATATTCCCGAAGAGTTGCTCAGCGCCTTGCTGGCTGATTACATAAAGCCCGAAGACCTCATCGGTAAGAACGGCCTGCTCAAGCAATTGACAAGGCCGTGGTTGAGAAATCCTTACAGGCCGAACACACTGCCCATCATGGGTCATGGACGCTGAGATAGCCCCTGAATCTCCGGACACGGTCCATCGCTTATCTTCGAGATAGGCATAGGACTGTGCGTATGACTAGGCATACAGAAACGATTGAGGTCATCACCCGAGACCAGCGCAGGCGGCGCTGGTCGGCTGCCGAGAAGGCTGCCTTGGTTCGCAAGACGTATGAACCAGGAATGAGCGTGTCGCTGGTGGCTCGCCAGGAGGGCGTGTCGGCGAGTCTGCTGTTCACGTGGCGCCGACTGGATCGCGAAGGCGCGCTGGTGGCTGTCGGTGCAGGCGAGGCCGTTGTGCCGGCATCGGAGCTGGCCGCAGCTCGCGCCGAGATCGCCAAGCTGCAACGTGTGCTGGGCAAAAAGACTTTGGAGAACGAGATCCTCAAGGAAGCCGTGGAGCTCGCCGCAGCAAAAAAGTGGATTGCGCGCTCGCCCTTGTTGCCTGGGGACGACCAATGAAGTCGGTCTGCTCGGTGCTGGGCGTGGCGCGCTCGAATCTGCATGTGCGGCATCACCGCTCTGGCCACTGGCAGGACAACCGCAGAGGCCGCACTCCGGCCCAGGATGGGCTCTTGCTAGCCGACCTGCGGCGCCACATTGCCGAGTTGCCCAGCTATGGCTATCGCCGCGCCGGTGCGCTGCTCAATCGAGAGCGACGTTCGCAAGGTCAACAGGTGCTGAACCACAAGCGCATCTACCGGGTCATGGCGCAGCACCGACTGCTGTTGCCCAAGGCGCCCAAGCGACGGCATTCGAGCCGTATTCACGATGGCCAGGTCAGTGTGCCGATGAGCAACATGCGCTGGTGCTCTGACGGCTTTGAGATCAAGTGCGATTCGGGCGAGACGGTCACAGCCACCTTTGCCAAGGACTGCAGCGACCGGGAGATCCTGGCCTGGCGAGCTTGGGAGGGCAAGGGACTTGCGGGAGAGCCTGTGCGCGACATGCTGGTGGAAGCCGTGGAGCGGCGCTTTGGCACGGTTGAAGCCGTGCCCCTAGAGCGTGAATTGGAGTTCCTCACTGACAACGGCAGCGCCTATATCGCGCACGAGACGCGGGGTATTGCCAAGTCACTGGGGCTGAAGCCAATCAATACGCCGGTATGCAGTCCGCAGAGCAACGGCATGGCCGAGAGCTTCGTCAACACCTTCAAGCGCGACTACATGAGCCGCATGGACCTGCGCGATGCGCCGACCGTGTTGGCGCAATTGCCGGGTGCGTTCGAGCACTTCAACGAGATCCACCCGCATTCGAGTTTGAAGATGATGTCGCCCAGGGAGTTCCGACGACGGCAGAATCACCCCGCCCATCAGGGCTAACTTAGCGACTGGACGGTGTCCGGAACTACGGGGGCAAGATCAGACGCCATGAGACCGTCACCAACGGCGCTTGCAGCAGCCACAATGTCTAGACACAGAAGGGTGAGTTTGGTGAGTTGCAGCAAGCCCGTGGCGCAGTGTTTTTTCCGAGGGAGGGGAGCGCCATGTCACGCGTTGGCCGCTTCATTGTGAGCTAAGTCGATGACTACCGTGACCGATAGGTCGACGTGCAACCAGCAGTTACCGATGCAAAGTCGAAGCAGGTTCTTGGGGGCTGCTTCAGGCTGATTACCGCCGCTGAGCTTTGGCAAGCCTGTGACCGCTGCCGCCGATACCAGACGTTGACCCGCTGTCTGAGCAGACGTCCGCTGTACACCTCAAACTGGAAACTTACTGGACGCAGTGCGCCAGACAACCTGAACGGCAGCTTTCGTAAGCTGCGAACTGGTGGTGACGACCCACAGAAGTCAATCAACTTTCTGTATTCAATGACAGCTTTGAATTTAGTTGCTGCCGAAGGTTCCAGTAATCTCCGCTGAAGCTCTTCGACATCGCAAGACTCCAAATTTTTGCTAATGCGAGTGCTAAGTCAGGGGGATGGTTTGCTGTTGAGTAGCTCCAAGGCTCCCACTATTAAAGCCTGGGTTCCTTCGACTAATTCAGTCTCCATTTCTGCCTCCTCAAGATGTCCGTCTGCCCCGTCAAGTGGCTCCAGCCGGGCTGCGGAGTACACCGTGTCGGCGGCCGAGATGCAAAAGAAAGTCACGGTCGAGAGCAACCAGCGTGACTGCTCATTGGTGATGCCGTAGGCCTGCGCAATATGCGCTTGATGGGTGCTGATTTTCTCCAGCATGGCTGGCGTGGCCGCCAGGCGGCGAATCACAAAAGGTGTGACACCTGGGTGGGCTTTCACGAATTGCCGTGTGGATGCCGTGAATCCCAGAAGGTATTCCTCTAGCCCGATCTTTTGAGGGCTGCTTGCCTGCGGCAGTTCCCAGCGTCTGAAGATCTCCTCGGCAATCAGGTGTTTCAGTGCTTCCAGGCTCGGCACATGCTTGTAGAGCGCCATGTGGCTGACACCCAATGCAGCGGCAACGCCAACGAAAGTGATGTCCGGAAGGCCAATGGAAATTCCGACGTCTGCAATTTTTTCTCTGGTGATGGAGCGTGGTCTTCCACGATTCGACGGCTTGGGTGTGTGGGTCATACGCTTTTTCTCGGTCTGTGAACCAGATTGTCGGGGATGGGCTCACCTTTCATGGACCTATTGCTGGAATCATTTTGAATTAGTTTATTATCATGCAACTAATTCTTATTGAGCTTCCCGTTCGCATCTGCGTGAGCGCTGGCTTTTCCTGATTTCGAATGTCTACCTCCGAATCGCTGGCCGAATCCGCCAGCCCTCCCCAGCCGATTGCTCGGATATTTGCGCCTATTCGCGGGCGCTTGGCGCTGGCGGGCCTGAGTGCCGCGCTAGGCACCATGCTCACGCTGGTGCCACTGGCGGTCATTGCGTCCATCGCCAGGCAGGCCATGTCTGAAGACTTTGGTGGCATAGGGGGCCAAGTCACTGTCGCTGTGCTGTGCATGCTCGCGGGCATGGCTTTGGTGGTCGCCGGGGAGCTGATCGCACATCTGGCAGATAACCGGCTCACCTACGATCTACGCATTGCAGTGATCAGGCGTCTGTCGCAGGTGCCTTTGGGCTGGTTCACTGCACGAGCCTCGGGCGAGGTCAAACAGGCGTTGCAAGACGATATTTCGACGCTGCATAGCCTGACGGCCCACTTCTACACCGCAGTGGGCCGTGCCGTCGGAGCGATCACGATCGCAGTGATTTACCTGTTTGCGCTGGATTGGCGCGTGGCGATATTTGCACTGCTTCCTTTCCCTGGTTTCTTCGTGTTTCTCAAACGCGCGATGAAGGCCGGTAGTGCCCACATGCAGGAGTTCGTGGCGCAGCTGGGGCGAATCAACAGTGCTACGGTGGAGTTCGCGGGTGCGATTCCGGTTGTCAAGGCCTTTGGTGGCCCGAATCCGGTGCATGCGGGCTACAGAGATGCTGTTGATGGATTCGCCAGGGTCTTTGCGGATTTCACCCGCCCTTTGGTGATCTCCATGGCTCGTGCGCATGCATTGATTGCGCCCGTGACTGTGCTCGGCGTGGTGGTGATCTCAGGCACGGCCTTTGTCGCCGTGGGGTGGATGCAGCCTTTGGATGTGCTGCCTTTCGCATTGATAGCGCCAGGCATATGTGCTCCGTTGTTGCTCCTGCATACCTTGCTGCATGACCTGCAGGGTGCAACGGCTGCCGCCCAGCGGGTGCTTGCGTTGCTGGACACTCCGGTACTGCCGCAGCCGGCTGCTGGGCAGCAATCGTTTCCTGAAGGCAACGTCGTGCGTTTCGAGCAAGTGGCCTATGCCTATGAGGCAGGGCCGCAGGTGTTGTCCGGCATCAGCTTTGATTTGCAGCCCGGTACTGTCACGGCGGTGGTCGGCCCCTCGGGTTCCGGTAAATCCACCCTGGCTCGTTTGCTGCTGCGGTTTTTCGATCCGGTGCAAGGCTCTATCACTCTGGGCGGAGCCGATCTGCGGCAGATTTCCAGCGCAAGCTTGTATCAACGCATTGGCTTCGTGCTGCAGGAAGTACAGCTGATTCACGCCAGTGTGCGCGAGAACATTGCACTGGCTCGCCCGTCGGCCTCCATGCAGGAGATTGAGGCTGCGGCGCGAGCAGCCAATATCCACGATCGCATTCTGGCATTGCCGCGCGGTTACGACTCCGTGGTGGGGGAGGATGCGCAGCTCTCCGGTGGCGAGCGCCAGCGCCTGAGCATTGCCCGGGCCGTGCTGTTGAACCCACCCATTCTCGTGCTGGATGAAGCCACAGCTTCTGCCGATGCGGAAAGCGAAGCCGCCATTCAGGATGCGCTTTCGCGCTTTGCCCGCGGACGCACCTTGCTGGTGATTGCCCATCGGCTGGACACCATCATGCATGCGGATCGCATTCTGGTACTACGCGAGGGTGAGATTGCGGAGCAAGGCAGCCATGCACAGTTGCTCGCTGAGGACGGGCTCTACGCGCGGTTGTGGCGGCATGGCGCTTATGCCAGCCCTGTGCAGAAGAAGGAGCTGGCATGCTGAAGACCTTCCTGCAACTGCTGGGTGATGATGTTCGCCTGTTGCGCCGCTACCTGTGGTTGGCTGTGGCCTATGGCGTGCTGTGTGGTCTGGCCATGGCGGCGTTGGCTCCGATGCTGGAGCACGGGTTGCGCGCTGACTGGCGCCCGGCCATCGGGTGGCTGGTGGCGCTGCTGCTCGGTGTGCTTCTGTCCTGGATGCTCCGTCGGGCAGTGGAGCAGGCTGGCGTCCGTGTGGGCGTGGCGGTTCTGCAAAGTGGACGTCATCGGCTGGGCCATCACATGGCGAGTCTGCCTATTGGCTGGTATACGCCAGGCAATACCGCACGCATCGGCCATGTGGTGACACAGGGGATGATGGGTATTGCGCAACTGCCAGCGCATGTTTTCACGCCACTTATCAGTGGAGTGGCCACAGCCCTGATCGTGTTGCTGGCGCTTTTTGCATGGAGTCCGCTGTTGGGGCTCGTTGCGCTGATCGCGTTGCCATTACTCGCGGGAGCGTTCGCGTGGGCATCCTCCATGTCGGCACGCGCCAATGCTGCTTTCCAGCGTGACTTTGCCGGGGCCAGCCAACGCATGGTCGAGTTCGCACAGGCCCAATCCGTGCTGCGTGCGCTCAGCGGCGATGGCAACAGCACCCGCTTTCTGGAGCAGGCCATCACAGCGCAGCGGCAATCCGGGCTGCGGCTGATGGTGTTGTCGTCGCTATCTTCAGTGCTTTGCACCTGGGCTGTGCAACTGGTCTTTGCCGCGCTGCTATTGGTCGCCGTGTCTGGCTTGAATGCGGCGACAGGTGATGCCTTGTCCAATGCGAAGGTCATTAGCTTCACGGTTTCCTTGCTGCTGCTGGTGCGCTGGCTGGAGCCCTTGCAGGAAATTGCCGGTTATGCCGAAGTGCTTCGGAGTGCCGGAGCGCAGTTGAAAGCGGTGCGGGATCTATTTGCTGCGCAGCCGCTGCTGCAGCCCGGGAAGGTGATTCCCGCGGGAGATCCCTGCGTGGAGTTGCACGATGTGCGGTTCCAGTATCCCGAATCCCCCGATGAAGTGTTGCGCGGCGTGAGTCTGCGTGCAGAGCCGCTCAGCATGACGGCGCTGATAGGAGTTTCCGGCTCCGGCAAGTCCACGGTGATGCGCTTGATTGCCCGCTTTTTCGATGCCACGCAGGGAGCGGTGTTGATTGGCGGTGTCGATGTGCGTGACATGGGGGATGCGCAATTGGCTGGACAGATCAGCCAGATCTTCCAGGATAGCCATCTGCTCTGCGGCAGCATCGCCGACAACATTCGCATTGGCCGACCTGATGCGAGTGATGCGCAGGTGTTGCAAGCAGCCCAGCAGGCCGGGTTGGATGAAGTCATTGCGCGACTGCCGCAAGGGCTGTTGACCCTGGTAGGTGAAAACGGCGCACGCCTTTCCGGCGGAGAGCGTCAGCGTGTTGCGATTGCGCGGGCGTTGATCAAGGAGTCCCCCATCCTGCTGGTGGATGAGGCCACCGCCGCGCTGGACGCAGAGAATCAGTTCATCATCGCGAGAGCCCTGGCCAGGCTGAAGGGGAAACGCACGCTGATCGTGATCGCCCATCAGCTCTCCACCGTTGCCATGGCTGATCAGATTGTGGTGCTCGAGGACGGCGTTGTGGTTGAGTGCGGAGCGCCTGCGCAACTACAGGCAAGGCAAGGCCGCTATGCCCAGTTCCTCGCAAGGCATCGTGCGGCCAAAGGCTGGCGCATGGCTGCTGCGCAAATGACCGGAGATGCCGTTTGATGCGTAGGCGTTGGGTGCTGGTTTTTGCTGCATTGTGCGTGGTGTCCGTGCTGCTAGGGGCGCGGCAGATGGAGTGGTCAGACCTGCTTTCATTGTCAGGCGACACCTGGCTCACCCTGACTGCAAGTCGATTGCCGCGTTTGGCAGCGCTGGTGTTGACGGGCGCAGGCCTGTCTGTGTGCGGCGTGATTCTGCAGCAGATCGTGCGCAACAAGTTTGTGGAGCCGGGCACTACAGGCGGCCTGGATGCAGCCAAGCTCGGCATCCTGGTGGCGCTCACCTTGATGCCCGCTGCGGGAACCATGAGCCGAATGCTGTTTGCGCTGGTGTTCAGCTTGCTGGCAAGCATATTGTTCATTGCAGTGATCCGCCGCATCCGGTTTCGCAATCTGGTGCTGGTGCCAGTTGTCGGGCTGATGTACGGCAGCGTGCTTGCTTCCTTCGCCGAGTTCTACGCCTACAGCCACAACATTCTGCAAAGCATGCAGGGCTGGCTGTTGGGTGACTTTTCCCGCGTGGTCCAGGGGCACTACGAGATTCTCTACATCATTTTCCCGGTGGTGATACTGGCCTATCTGTATGCGCAGCGCTTCACCGTGCTGGGCATGGGTGAAGACATGGCCACAAGTCTGGGCCTTGGTTATGCGTCCACCGCCGTCGTCGGCCTGGTGCTGGTGGCATTGACGGTATCGGCCACCGTGATTGCTGTGGGGGCTATACCTTTTGTGGGCCTTGTGGTGCCGCAACTGGTTGCCTTGCGCTGTGGCGAGAACCTGAGGCGCACGCTGCCATTGGTGGCTTTGGGTGGATCTTCCTTGCTGCTGGCCTGTGACATCGCCGGACGGTTGGTGATGTATCCGTTCGAGGTGCCCATCGGCCTTACCGCAGGAGCGGTAGGCGGCGTGATGTTCCTGTGTCTGATCGTGCGGGGGCTTCGGTGATGCGCATGTCGTTGACCAGGACCTGCTGGGTCGTCGCTTTCGTGATGGTTGCCCTGGCACTTGTGTTTGTGCTGATGGGATCCGGGCTGGATACGGATTACGTGATACCCAAGCGGCTTGTGCGTCTTGCGTCGATTGCGATTGGCGGCGTCTGCGTGGCAGTGTCGGCCATCGTGTTTCAGACGCTGGTGAACAACCGCATTCTGACGCCAGCCATCATGGGCTACGAGGCTGTGTATCTGCTGTGGCAGGCCCTGCTGCTGTTGCTGCTGGGGGCGCAGGGGCTGGCCATGCTGGGTGCGCGCGGGAATTTTCTCGTATCAGTGCTGCTGATGCTGGCCTATTCATGGGCGTTGCAGTGGTGGCTGCTGCGCCGTGGCCGCAATGATGTGTATGTGCTGCTTCTGCTCGGCCTGGTGCTGACCATGGTGATAGGCACGTTCACGCAATTTGTGCAGCTACGCATCAGCCCCGGCGAGTTCGCCGTGTTTCAGGGGGTGAGCTACACCTCTTTTAATCGCGCCAAGCCCGAGACACTGTTCTACGCCGCCATCGTCGTGGGGATCGCCTGCGCAGCAGTCAAAAGGACGCTGGCAGTACTGGATGTGCTGGCCCTGGGACGTGATCAGGCCATTTCTCTGGGCGTACCGCACGAGCGCTACCTGCAGCTCTATCTCGCGCTGACCGCCATTTTGGTGGCGTTGTCCACCAGTCTCGTGGGGCCCACGGCCTTCATGGGCATCTTTGTGGCCAACATCGTCTATGCCCTGGTGCCGCATGCACGCCACCGCGTCACGTTGCCACTGGGGTGTGCGGTTGCCATTGTCATTTTTCTTGTCGCTCAACTATTGGTCGAGCATGTCTTCAACTACAAGACCACCGTCAGCATTCTGGTGAATCTGGTGTGCGGTGTGTATTTCCTGGCACTGATTGTGCGCAAACGGGGTGCAGCATGATGGGTGTCAACCGTCTCTCGAAGCAATATGGCGGCAGGACCGTGCTGTCAGACGTGAGCGTGGAGTTCCCGCAGCGCTGCGTCACATCGTTGATCGGGCCCAACGGCGCGGGCAAATCCACGCTGCTCATGATGATGGCGCGCCTGCTGGAGCCCAGCAGCGGGGCTGTTCACTGGCAAGCTCGTGACGCCAGCCGGATTCCGATTGCCGAATACGCGAGGCATGTCGCCACACTGCGCCAGGCACCAGGCTTCAACATGCGTCTGACGGTGCAAGAGCTGGTCGCTTTTGGACGGTTCCCGCATAGCCGTGGTGCGCTGACTGTCCAGGACCACCGTGCCATAGATGAGGCAATCGCCTTTCTGTCCTTGGAGCCGCTGCGACACGCGTTCATCGACGAGATCAGTGGAGGCCAGCGTCAGATGGCGTTTCTCGCGATGACGATTGCGCAGCAGACGGATGTACTGCTGCTTGACGAGCCGCTCAACAACCTCGACATGAGGCACGCCGTACAGATCATGCGTGCACTGCGTCGCCTCTGTGATGAACAGGGCCGTACCGTGATTCTGGTGATTCACGACATCAATTTTGCGGCGAACTATTCGGATCACATCGTTGCCCTCAAAAGCGGAGCACTGTGCTTCAGTGGGCCAGCTCGGGAGGTGGTGACCGAGTCCCGCATGGCCGATCTGTACGGGCTGGATTTCGAGATCACGCATAACCAGCGTGGCTGTTTCTGCAATTACTTCACCTCCATGGAAGATCACTCATGAACTCATCGCGCAGGCAAATCCTGCTCTCTGCTACCGCTATGGCGGCTTTGTCCTCCATGGCTTCCATGGCTCATGCCTATGAACCTATCTCCATCCGGCACAAACTGGGCAGCACGCTGATCAAGCGCCTGCCGCAGCGTGTGGCGGCGCTGGAGATGAACGAGGTGGACTTTCTCGACCAGCTTGGTGTGCCAGTGGCAGGCATGGTGAAGGACTACGTTCCGCATTTCCTCGCCAAGTACAAGGCCGATGCCAAGGTGCAGGACCTCGGTGCCATCGTGCAGCCCAATCTGGAGCGTGTGCATGCGTTGCGGCCGGACCTTATCCTGATGACCTCGCTGCAGGCCGCCAGCTACGAGGAATTGACGGAAATAGCGCCCGCGCTGTACTACGAGGTGGACTTCAAGAACAGCGAGAAAGGCCATATCGAGGTTGTCAAGAATCATCTGCTGACCCTGGGTCGCATCTTCAACAAGGAAGGCCTTGCCAGAGCCAAAGCTGCCGAGCTGGATGCCGAAGTCCAGCAGGTGCGGCGCATCACGCAAGGTCGGCCAGAGAAGGCCCTTGTCGTGCTGCACAACAACGGAAGCTTCAGCTCCTTCGGCCAGCAATCGCGCTACGGCTTTGTGTTCAGCGCGCTGGGCGTGAAGCCCGCAAGCTCCGCGCTGGAAACCAGTCTGCACGGGCAGCCCATCTCCAGCGAGTTCATCCAGCAGGCCGATCCGGAAATCCTGTATGTGGTGGATCGTACCGCCGTGATGGAGCGCCGCCCCGTCATCAATGCCGATGGCATTGCCAACCCGTTGCTGCGCCAGACCAAGGCCTGGAAGAACGGACGCGTGGTGTTTGTCGATGCAGACGCCTGGTACATCACCGGTGCCAGCCCCACCGCATTGAAGATTTTGATGCGCGATGTTCTCAAGGGCTATCCGCACTGATTGCCTCTCTCTTTCTCGTAGCCAGGTTCATCCCCAGCCAGCAGTTCTCCTCGCATGCGCAACGCAAGCGCCATGCATTCATCTACAGGTATCGGGTATGCCAAAGAACCCAGGTCTCATTTCATCGAACTCTCTAAAGAATCCCCCATTTGCACGCCGACGCAATGTGGTGTGCCCCCATGTGCTGCTGGGATTGGCGATGGGCGGCCTTCTGGCCGGTACGGCACAGGCTCAGACGCAAGTCGGCGAAGCCGAGGCCACGCTGCCGCAGGTCACCGTGCAGGAAAAAATTGCTCCAGTGACCGCTCCCTACGCAGGTGGCCAAGTCAATTCCGGCGGTCGTGTCGGCTTGCTGGGTGACAAGGACTTCATGGAGACACCCTTCAACACCATCAGCTATACCGATAAGTTCACGCAGGATCGTCAGGCGCAGACCATTACCGATGTGATCTCTGCCACCGACCCTACGGTGTTCAGCAATGGTGTTGCGGCCTCATGGAGCGAGAATTATTCGATTCGCGGCTTCTCTTCGAGCAGCTCCGACATGACGTTGGGCGGTCTCTACGGCATGGCGCCGTACTACCGCACCACACCAGAGATGTTCGAGCGCATCGAAGTCCTCAAAGGACCGTCGGCATTGCTCAATGGCATGCCCCCTGGAGGATCCGTGGGAGGCTCGGTCAACCTGGTTCCCAAACGCGCCACCAACGATCCCATCACGCGGTTGACCACGACCTATATGTCGGATTCGCAGTTTGGCGGCCATATTGATCTGGGGCGCAGGTTCGGGGCAGCCAAGCAATTCGGTATTCGCTTCAATGGCGTCTACCGCGGCGGCGAAGGATCGGTCAACCAGCAGGACAAGAAGTCAAGGCTTGCCTCGCTGGGACTTGACTGGCGCGGCGACCGTACCCGTATTTCTGCCGACTTCTATACCAGCGATGACCGTGTGAATGGCGTGACGCGCGGCATCAGTCTGGCCCCCGGGGTAGCCGTTCCCAGAGCGCCGAAGCCTGAGACGTTGCTGAACCCCGACTGGTCGCATGTGCACAACAAGGACAGAGCCGCGATGGTGCGTGCTGAATTCGATGTATCGGATCAGGTCATGGCCTATGCAGCATTCGGCGTCAGCCGAACCGACTATGAATACAACGGGGCGATGACGGCTCAGGTACTCAATGCTGCGGGTGATTTCAAGACAGCCATGGGGCAACTGGCGTTTGAACAGAAAAAGCGCTCGGCAGAAATTGGTCTGAAGGGCAGGCTGCAAACAGGAGCCATCAAGCATCAATGGGCGCTCAATGCCACGCACTATGCCCATAAGCAGGACGACTATGGCCGTCGCAGCGTACCGGGCGCAGACTGGACCACTAACCTCTACAACCCGGTCTGGGGACCAGAAGCGCCGTTTATTGCGCCGCATATCTCGCACACAGAGGTGCGTCTGGCCAGCTTTGGCTTGGCGGACACCATCTCATTTGCCGAAGATCGCGTGCAGCTCACTCTGGGTGTGCGCCGCCAGCAAGTGGTCAGCGACGCCTTCAGCATCACCACGGGGGCGCGCACTTCGCGATATGACCAAGGCGCCACATCACCTGCCGCAGCCTTGCTGTTCAAGGCCACAGAACATGTGTCGGCTTACGCCAACTACATTGAAGGCCTGAGCCAGGGCGCAACCGCACCCATGACCGCTGCAAACGCGGGCGAAGTGTTTGCTCCTTACAAAACCAAGCAGAAGGAAGTAGGTGTGAAACTCGATCTTGGCGAGTTCGCGCACACGGTCAGCCTGTTCGAGATCACTCGTCCCAGCAGCTATACGGACCCAGTCACGAATATCTTCTCGTTTGGCGGTGAGCAGCGCAATCGCGGCATCGAGTGGGGCTTCTGGGGCTCACCGCTGCGTGGCATACGCCTGATGGGCGGGATTGCATACACCACGCCCAAGCTGACGCAGACTGCGGCTGGCCTCAACCAGGGCAAGGTCGCCACGGGGGTACCCAAGCTGCAAGGAAAATTGGGGGCGGAATGGGATGTGCCGGCCATTGCCGGGCTGACCGTCACAGCGAATGCAACGGCGGTTTCCAAGCAATACATCAGTGCTGACAATAGCTTGTGGGCGGCAGGTCGTGTGACCTACGACCTCGGTGCGCGCTATGCGACGAAGATCGACAGCAGGCCTGTCACTTTTCGAGCGGCGGTGCTGAACGCATCCAACAAGGCCTATTGGGGGATGCCTCTGCTTTCCAGCCTGGCACTGGGGGCGCCACGCACGTTTGCGTTGTCGGCAACGATGGATTTCTAACTAAGTTGTCGCCCGGGCTCAGCGATAGCTATCAGCTTTCGCTGAGTCTGCAGAAGTCACGGCTGACGTGACATTAGGCTTCATTAACCGAAGAACCATGCTTTGGGTTAGGGATGACTGCTTTGCGTCAATGAGCAGTCTCTGCAATACACGAAGGGAAAGACTGCTTCTGGCCGTTAGCGTGGGTCCACGGATGAGCCAAGAAGTAGACATCTCGACACGCGAGTTCCACCGAAGAAGTCAGCTGTCAGCGGGGTCCACAAACTGGTGCTTCCGGCCAGCAGCAGTCCTTGGAGATGTTCCTGCAAGCGACTGCTTCGGCTGTATGAGCGGTCTGTCGCCGGATGGCAACTTGACAGGACCTGGCCGCTACGTTCCAGAAGATACCTGAGCGGGGTCTTGAAACCGGAAGCCTGCAGCAGCTTCCGTATCCTGGATACCGACAGCTCAGCTTGAAGCCTTGGCCAGTTGCTGAAGCTCAAGTTGCCTGGCAGCGCTGGCTTCGAGGTTTGCACGCTCCTCATCCAGATAGCGATAAATGCTTTTGAGGTCGGCGATTTTCTGCCTGATCTCCGCCATCTTCTTTTCAATGAGCTTGGCCCCGTCCGCACAATCGATCGTCTTGTTCCGCTGCGCATCCAGGATCTGGCCTATTTCCCCCAGCGAAAAACCCATGCTTTGCGCGCGCTGGATAAAGGTCAGATCCTGCAGAGTTTGCGCAGTGTAGACGCGATAGTTGTTGGTTCGTCGCGTCGGCGAGATCAGGCCGATTTGCTCGTAATAACGCAAAGTATGGCGGCTGGCGCCGCTGCGGGTCTCAAGTTCGCCGATTCTCATGAAAATACCGCTTGACTATAGAGTTGGATCGACACTCTACATTTGATTTCTCACCTTACCAAGGAGCAGGAGAATGAGCGTGGAGTGCTTTGCCACAGGAGGGACCGGCTTTATCGGTCAACATTTGCTGGCGAACCTGAGTGCCAAAGGTCACACCGTCCGGGTGTTGATGCGTCGCCCAGAGCGACTAGCGGCACTGCGAGAGCAAGTCGACAATCTGGGAGGGATTGCAACCCGGATATTTGCCGTTTCTGGCGACCTGGAGCGGGACAACCTCGGGCTGAGCCCTTCCGACCAAGCAGTGCTAAAGCAGTCCAGAGTCGTATTTCACCTGGGCGCCCACTTCGCTTGGGGGCTTTCATTGGAGCATTCTCGTGCAGTCAATGTCGAAGGGGCAAAGCGTGTAGCGCTGTTGGCGGCTGAGCAAAAGAGCCGCTTGGTGATGATCGGCGGCTACATGCTGAAAAATCATGACCATCTGCAACGCATCGGAATTGATCCTCGTAATCCGAAGCTGACGAATTGGCCTGCCGTCTATCGACGTGTCGGAGCTTACGAAGCGAGCAAGCTCGAGGCGCACTTTGCGACCCTGGAGCTCATGTCTGCCAAGGGCGGGGAGATTACCGTTGTTCACCCCGCGACGGTCTGTGGCCACAGCCGTACCGGGCATATCCTTGACGGTCAGCCGCTGGTGGCGTTGATACGCAATCTTGCGAAGGGAAAGCTGGCCGCAGTGCCCGGTACTGCCGAGCATTGGCTGCCACTGGTCACCGTGGATTACCTGGTTGAGTTGGTGGTGGCTTGTGCTTTCGATCCTGCTATGGTGGGCAAGGAACTACTGGCACTTGATGACCAAAGTCCCAACTTGCGAGAGTTGCTGGGACAGGTAGCACAACCCATAGGCCTGAAGCCTCCCAGGCATCACATTTCACTGCGATTGCTGAAGTTGCTGCTGAGTATTCCTCCCATCGCTCGGTTTTTGAATACCAGCTCCGAAGCTTTGGACTTTATCCAGACCACTCGCTTTGATACGGTGGCAGTCGAGCAATTTGCCAACAGGCATGGAATAGCCAGGCCGGATATACGTCAGTCTTTGCAGCACACTGCAAAGTTCGTCAACTCATATTGCATGGCCTAGGATAAGGCCCGCTGATCAGAGCAAGCCTGAAGCAGGCGTTGCGGTTGAGACGCTGGACTTCCGCTTTTGGCCGAAGCCGGGTCTACCTGCTGGTGAGTCCAGCACCACAAAGCTGACCTTCGGGGCTGCGCCTTGAGCGTCCGGTTTTGAATAGGCAGCCAACGGGTGCAGGCCGTCGTCAGTCGGCCAAGAGCCGCCACAGCGACCTTTCAAGTGAATGTCTGCTTCTGGCAACTTCATACTTGTAGGTTCACTGACCGCTCTTCTCAATGCATGCCACTGCGATGTTTTCGTTAGAGCTCAAAAAAAGCTGCTGCAATAGTGACTCTTTCCGCTAGCAGTCAGGCGTTGCTGCTTTGGACGTGGTCGGTGCGAAGCCGGTCCAACGTTTGTATGCTTGCGAAAACGAGGATAGATCGCTGAACCCTAATTCGGCGGCGACTTCGGTCATCGTGAGTCGCCCCTCGGCCATCAAATGTTGGGCTTTCGCATGCCGGGCCAAGTTTGCAAGGCTGCGGAAATTCGTCCCGTCCTGGTGAAGGCGCCGTTTCAAGGTCCTCTCACTGGTATTCAGCAGCTTGGCGATCTCAGCGAGCTCCGGGGCTCGGCCAGAAGGTAGCGCAGCCAGGTGCTCTCTGACAAAAGTGGCGGTGTCCAAGCGAACTCTTCGGCGTGCCAGCAGATCGGTACACATCCGTTCGCACATTGCCGCGGTGACCGCATTGGCCTGCGGAAGTGGCCGGGACAGATGCTCAAGCGCGAACGATAGCGAGTTGGCGGCTGCGCCGTACTGGACTGCCACGCCCAGCACTCGCATCGGCACATGGCGCTGATGGCCAGATGCCGGCGCGCAATGCCGTAGCCCGAATGCCTCCAGTTCGAAGGTCATACCCATCACGTCCCGTAGCAGCCGTGAGGCTGCGCCCATGGCCCGTTCGACAAAAAAACTCTGCAAGGCAGGGGCCAGCTCATCCGGCGGTTCGAAAACCAGTTCGCCGAGATTGTCGAATTGACGATAGGCAATGCTGGTGAAGGCATAGGTCAGTGGCAAAAAGCGTCTGGCCAGTCCCAGGGCATCGGCCGCCGTAGCACTGCTCAGCATTCCGTACCCGAGCAGACCGTAAGCCGACAAGTGGTACGAAAGGCCTACTCGAAGGCCCAACTCGGGTTCGTTCCCTGCGAACTTCAGCAGGTTCGACGCGACCGTCAGCTCCTGCTGGGTAGATACCGTCAGTTCCGGGTCGGCCAACTGCGAGGCATCGAGCTTTGTCCCCTGAAGCAGCGATGCGACATCGATGTTCCGGTCCTGGCCGCAATCAAGGAGCAGACGGATGCTGATGGGGCTGCGAGCAAAGTTCCTGTAGCTCATTTGATCTCCGTGTTGAAAACGAAGTGTGGCCCAAATTCTAAAGCTCGTGGCCTGACTCGTCATGGGCATCAGCGGCCAAGTGATCGACGATTCATGCAAGGAGTTTCTGAACGCAGTCATGAATCAACCTACTTATCTCGTTCGCAGCCGCCTGTGCATTGGTATCGCTTCGGCAGCCACTTGTGCACTGATCCAGGGCTGCGCCGGGAACCATGTTCGTTCACCATTAACCGAGGAGCGGAATATGCCTCTGACCTATGCAGCCCAACCCGTCTGGCGCGAAATGCAAGCCTTTCTTCCACAGAAGTTCCATATTGAGCCCGGTCAAGAGCCTGCGGAGGAATGGTGGCAGTGGCGAGGTCATCACGTCCACCTTGACACCTACCGGAACCCTCAGGCTCGCGTCAAAGTAATCCTGTTCCATGGGGTGGGAACCAACGGACGTCAGATGTCCATGGTGCTTGGGGCGCCTCTGGCGAAACGTGGATACGAGACCATCGCCATCGACATGCCCGAGTACGGCATGACGGAGGTGGCCAAGGGTACCCTGGTGCATTACGACGACTGGGTTCAGGCTGGCAGCGATCTGATTGATGTCGAGCTCGCCAAGGATGACAGGCCCATCGTCCTGTACGGCTTGAGCGCTGGCGGCATGCTGACTTATCACGTCGCAGCGCTCAACAAGAAGGTCAAGGGCATCGTGGGCATGACCTTCCTTGACAATAGCAGTCAACAGGTTCGAGACGAAACTGCCCTCAACTGGTTCATGAGCCGGGTCGGCGGCCCAATGCTGCGACTGGGCGCGGCCAGCCCGCTCGCCTCGATGCGCATGCCCATGACCTTGGCAAGCAAGATGCACGCACTGGTCAACGACCCCGCAGCGCTCCAGGTGTGGCTGTCGGACAAGCGCTCTGCTGGCAATGCGAACACTTTGGCCTTTCTCAGCTCCTACCTGACCTACCGGCCGGTGATCAGCCCCGAGGACTTCGATATCTGCCCCATCTTGCTGACCCAGCCGGCGCAAGACCGGTGGACCCCTTTGCACCTCAGCGAGCCCTTCCTGCGGCGCATCCACAAGGTCCCAGTTCAGGCGGTTATGCTTGAGCGGGCGGGACACTATCCACTGGAAGAGCCGGGGCTGTCACAGATGGTTGACGCCATCGACGGCTTCTATCAGCAACTCACAGCGCGGTAGAGAACCATGGTTCAGCAATGGATGATCTACGGGGCCTATGGCTACACCGGTGAATTGATTGCACGCGAAGCGGTACGCCGAGGTTTGAAGCCAATTCTTGCCGGTCGCTCCGCGCAAAAACTGGCATCGCTTGCGCAAGAGCTGGGACTTGCGACGCGCGCATTCGATGTGGCCAGTGTCGGCAACGAATTGGACGGCATTGACGTGGTGCTCAACTGCGCTGGCCCCTTTACTGCAACGGCGGAGCCACTAGTCAATGCATGCATCGAGGCAAGAGCGCACTATGTGGACATCACCGGCGAAATCGAGGTGTTCCAGATGTGCCAGCGCTTCGATGCGCAAGCCAAAGCCGTGGGCGTGCTGCTTTGTCCGGGTGCAGGCTTTGACATCGTTCCCACCGATTGCCTCGCGGCCACGCTCAAGCACCGATTGCCTGACGCGCAAGCGATCGATCTGGCGTTCTCGTTTGGAACCCGTCCCAGCATCGGCACGGTCAAGACCTCCATTGCCGGACTACAAACCGGAGGGCTGGTGCGTCGTGATCATCAACTCAAGCCTGTCTGCAATGCCTACCGCATCAAGCGCATCGCCTTTCCGAGCGCACAGCGCTGGGCCATGACCATCCCCTGGGGCGATGTTTTTACCAGCGGCGTATCCACGGGTGTCCCGAATGGCATGGTTTTCTCTTCCATGCCGCTTGCTATCGCCGCCGTCATGTGGATTACCAATCCCATACGTCGTTTGTTCAGTTTCAAATGGGTGCAGCGAGTGGCCACAAGCGCTGCTGAACGTGTGTTTGACGGTGGTCCGGATGCCGCGACCCGACAGAGTCAGCGCACGGAATTCTGGGGCGAAGCCGTGAACAGCTTCGGGGTGCGAGTCTCGGCGTGTATGTCGGCCCCCAATGTCTATACTCTGACCGCCGACACGGCGGTGGAGATTGCTGCGCGGTGTCTCGCACCTCTGGGCAAGACGGGCTACGTCACACCCTCCATGCTTCTTGGGCATGCTTTCATGACTTCACGTCCTGGCGTGCAATTTGAATGGATTGAAGGCACTTCAAAAGCTCGCTAATGGTAAATCGTGATCAGCATCTACCATCAAAAAAGATGTGCCAAGGCCGGACAAGCAGACATCTGTCACTGAAGTTCGGATGACAGCAATGGGTCGACACGAGCCTGTCGAGGCACGTAGAAACGTGCCCTTCGAGCCAGTACGCGGCAAACCGCACAATCAAGCGGCCAGTCCCGAGGATGAAGCGGCCGTTCAGAACAGGCAGCGTTCAACGGCTGGTGTTGGCCTTCGCTGCCGCTCAGCCGTGAATGACTCAGACCTGCCTGAAACAACCCTTCGCACACATGGCTGTGAGCTTGAGGACTGATGGGCACTAACATTGGGGCACGAAGACTGGGTTAGCCAATTTCTTGTTTACCCCTTTGTTTACCCCTTGGCCCCAGAAAGACTAAAGGACTTAGCCCCTTTCGAAGCTAAGTCCTTGAATCATATGGTCGGAGCGGCGGGATTCGAACTCGCGACCCTCTGCTCCCAAAGCAGATGCGCTACCAGGCTGCGCTACGCTCCGTAAGCCTCTATTCTAACGAGAAAATCTGCTCATTTTTTGAAGTAGCGGATTTTTTCGAGAGCTGGCTTCAAATTCTTAGGAGCGGGAGCCGCCGGTGGGGGCGGGGCCGCGGTTGGGCAGGTGACGGAAGGTGATGCGCCCCTTGGTCAGGTCATAGGGCGACATTTCCAGTGAAACCTTGTCGCCCGCCAGAATGCGGATGTGGTGCTTGCGCATCTTGCCGCCTGTATAGGCGATCAGTTGGTGACCGTTGTCCAGCGTCACGCGAAAGCGCGAGTCAGGCAGGACTTCCGTCACGGAACCTTGCATTTCAATCAGTTCTTCCTTGGCCATGTGTTCAATCTCAAAAAAGGTCAGTTGCGGCGCTTGTTCGTCAGTACCACGCTAAAAGGCCCGAGCAGTGCTCAGGCCTTTTCTACAAGTGGCAGGGCGCTGCGCTGATCGCGCAGACCGAACAAAAGGCCGGTATTCCATCAAGTAATGCTGAAGCAGCAATAAGCAAAACCGTGAAATTGTAGCTTCTTGGCTTTGTCAATGTTTTGCAAAAAGGGTAGATCGTCGCAGCAATGAGACGTTTGCACGGCTACATCTGGCTGCAGTACTTTTGTGATGAGCGGCGGAATTTTCAAGGGCCGGAAGGTGGCTGGGGGAAGCGAGTGGCCGAGAGGTGGCAGCTCTTCGCTAGAATCAGCGGCAACTCTCTATAACTTTGATAGCAAAAAGCCTATTGTGTCTGATCGACTAGCCGTACTTTCCCAATATCTTTTGCCCAAACAGGCGCTGACGGCGCTGATGGGGAAGCTGGCCCAGGCGGAGGCTGGAGGATTGACGACGGCGGTGATTCGCCGCTTCATCCAGCGCTACAACGTCAATATGGCGGAGGCTGCAGATCCCGATCCAGCCGCCTATGCCACTTTCAATGCCTTTTTCACGCGTGCTCTCAAAGAGGGTGCGCGTCCGCTATCTGCGGCCGACTGGATTTGTCCGGTGGATGGCGCCATCAGCCAGTTCGGCAAGATTGATGGAGAGCAAATTTTTCAGGCCAAAGGGCATGAGTACAGTGCCACGGCTCTGGTTGGTGGCGATGCCGCCCTGGCGAGCCAGTTTGAGAATGGCAGCTTTGCCACGATTTATCTGAGCCCGCGCGACTATCACCGCATTCATATGCCTTGCGCAGGCAAGCTGCGCCGCATGATCTACGTGCCAGGGGATCTGTTTTCGGTCAATCCGACGACGGCGCGCGGCGTGCCTGGGCTGTTTGCGCGCAACGAGCGCGTGGTCTGCGTCTTTGACTCAGACCACGGCCCGTTTGTGCTGGTGCTCGTGGGCGCGACAATTGTGGGCAGCATGGCCACGGTCTGGCACGGCTTGATCAACCCGCCACGTCCTGGCCATATCAAGAGCTGGGATTACACCGGTGCCGAAGCCGTGGAGCTGGCCCAGGGGGCCGAGATGGGGCGCTTTCAGCTGGGCTCCACCGTCGTCATGCTTTTTCCCCAAAGTGCGGGGCTGAAGTTCAATACACAGTGGCAGCCGGCCGGCCCCGTGCAACTGGGGCAGGTCATGGCTCAGGCTTAAAGAATCCTGAGCCGATGCATTCTTTATAGCAAAGGCCGCTGACTCTATATGCGTTAGCGGCCTTTTTTGCTCGAATCAGATGGTCACAGAAACCAGGTCAGAGGCTCTGGTCTGCGCTCGGTGGTGAAGGTGGTCGGAGACAGCTGCAGGGTGTGAGGCTTGACAGGGTCGTCCTGACCGCGCAGATAGATCATCAACTCGCGGCGGCGCAAGATGACATGGCTGACGATTTCGCGTCGGCCGTTCTGGGTGACCTCGGTGCCGGGGCGAAACAGCGGCATATGGAACAGGCCACTGCGTGTAGTGGGCGGCAATGCCGCAACTTCAGGGGAGGCGAGCTGCATAGGCTTTCCGTAGTAGTGGTGACTGCTTATCGGCAGGGGTCCTGCAAACTGAAGCCTTGGGCCCAATTTTTCTTTGAACTCAGCCGTTGGACGCCAAAGCCTTGAGCAGCTCGGTTTCTATGCGCAACTGACTGGCGTTGTCCTGAAGCTCGGCACCCTCGATCAAGAAGGTGTCTTCCACCCGCTCGCCCAGTGTGCTGACCTTGGCCAGATGCACGCTGATGTGATGTTGGGCCAGGATGCGGGCAATGGTGTAGAGCAGGCCCGCGCGGTCGGACGCCGAGATGGACAGCAGCCAATGCTGGGCTTTTTCATCAGGATGCAGCAGCACGCGTGGCGCAAATGGAAAGCTCTTGACGCGGCGTGAGAGGCGGCGGCGCGAGGGCGTGGGCAGGGCGCCGCCCTTGGTCAGAGTCAGGGTCAGATCGTTTTCCACCATATGCATGAGTTCGCGGTACTGCTCCTGCATGGTGGGGGCCACGACCTGAAACGTGTCCAGTGCGTAGCCGTTGTTGGCCGTGTGTACGCGGGCATCCAGAATCGAAAAGCCGGCGCGATCAAAATAGCCGCAGATGCGGGCGAACAGATCGGCCTGATCGGGCGCATAGACCAGTACCTGCAAGCCTTCGCCAGCCAGAGAGCGGCGGGCTCGCACCACCGGTTTGCTCGCGCCCACATGGCGCGAGATATGGCGTGTATGCCAGGCAATGTCGGCGGCTTCGTGGCGCATGAAGTAGCTGACATCCAGCGTGTCCCAGAGCTTTTTGTGCGACTCGAAGGGCTGGGCCGACAGAGCCAGCTGGATCAGGGCTTCACGTTTGCGGGCCTCGATTTCGGCTGCGGCATCAGGTGCGCGGCCGCCCAGAACGCGCAGCGTCAGGCGGTAAGTGTCTTCCAGCAACTTGCCCTTCCATGCACTCCAGACCTTGGGGCTGGTGCCTCGGATATCGGCCACGGTGAGCAGATACAAGGCTGTCAGATAGCGCTCGTTGCCCACGCGTTCGGCAAAGGCGCGAATCACATCCGGGTCAGACAGGTCTTGCTTCTGGGCTACCTGGCTCATGGTCAGATGTTCCCGCACCAGAAATTCGGCCAGGTCGGCATCGGTTTTTTCGATCTGGTGGGCGCGGCAAAAGCGCTTGACCTCCACGGCTCCAATGATGGAGTGATCGCCGCCACGACCCTTGCCGATGTCGTGAAACAGCGCAGCCAGGTACAGAATCCAGGGCTTGTCCCAGCCGGCGGCCAGTTGGGAGCAGAACGGGTATTCATGCGTATGCTCGGCCATGAAAAAGCGCCGCATATTGCGCAGCACCATCAGGATGTGCTGGTCCACGGTGTAGACGTGGAACAGGTCATGCTGCATCTGCCCCACGATACGGCGAAATGGCCATAGATAGCGACCCAGTACCGAGGTCTGATTCATCAGCCGCATGGCATGGGTGATGCCGCGCGGTTGTTTGAGAATCTTCATGAAGGTTTCGCGGTTGACCGGGTCGCGCCGGAAAGCGCTGTCCATCAGGTCGCGGCTGGCATACAAGGCGCGCAGCGTACGGGTGGACAAGCCGGTCAGCCCTTCCTGCTGTTCGTACATGAGAAAGGTTTCGAGAATCGCGTGCGGATCTTTTTCATAGAGGTCGTCACTGGCGACTTCGATCGTTCCTGCCTTCTCGCAAAAACGCTCGGTCAGCGGGATCAGAGAGTAAGAGCGGGGGTTGAGCCGTTCCTCGATGCTCATGCGCAAGATCTGGCACAACTGCGTCACGGCCTTGGCTGCCCAGTAATAGTGGCGCATCAGGGTCTCGCCTGCGCGCATGGCCAGCTTGCGGCCCTCGGGGGTGGTGGAGCGATAGCCAAAAGCCTCGGCAACCGCTGTTTGCAAGTCAAACACCAGCCGGTCTTCATGACGACCGGCCACGGCATGCAGGCGGGCACGGATCAGGCTCAGCAGTGCCTCGTTCGACTCCAGTTGCTGCTCTTCGAGGGCTGTGATCAGGCCATTGGCTGCGAGTTCGCGCCAATTGTTGCCAAAACCGGCGGCTTTTGACAGCCAGAGCATGGTGTGCAGATCGCGCAGGCCGCCCGGGGACTCCTTGCAGTTGGGCTCCAGTGCATAAGGGGTGAAATCGTACTTGGCATGGCGCTGGCGCAGCTCCAGCAGCTTGCCTGCGACAAAGGTCTTGGGGTCCAGCTGGGCGCGAAACTGCTTCTCAAAGTCGGCAAACAGTGACTGACTGCCGGCGACGCGACGCGACTCCAGCATGGAGGTCTGCACCGTCAAATCCTGGGCAGCCTCTTCCAGACACTCTGCAATGCTGCGCACGCTGGAGCCAATCTCCAGGCCCGCATCCCAGCAGCTGCTGATGAACTGCTCCACGCGGTTGGCCGTGTGCTGATCGGGTTGTGCCCCACCTTGGGGCAGCAGCACGAGCACGTCGATATCCGAGTGCGGAAACAACTGAGAGCGGCCATAGCCTCCCACGGCCAGCAGAGCGGTGTCGCCAGGCATCTCGGCGCGCTGCCATAGAGTGCGCAGCAGGCCATCGGCCAGTTCACTGAAATGGTGCAGCACGCCCCGGATGCTGCGCCGCCCCAGCGTATGGTTCTTCAGCAGTGCGGTCTGCCGGGTCTTGGCCTCGCGGTAGGCGTCGCGCAATTGCTGCAGCGATGCGTTGTCAACGGCGGGTGTGGGAATGGCGGAGGTCGTCATGCGCGGCAGAAAGTCGGGTTCAACAGAGCAGGTGCAAGGCTTGACCTTACCTCAAGCCTGTTGGCATGAGGCTGGCATTGCTAAAAAGGAGAGCGCCTTGCGCTTGCTGGACAAGCACGACAAGCAAAAAATATGCCGCATCGGCGGAGCCGGTGCGGCATGGGAAATACGCGTCTGACGCGGCCGGTGTTTCAAACACCGGCGATCGGGGATGGATCAGGTGCGGATCGCCGTGATGAAGTCGGGTGGCGTGGGGGAGCCTTCGGACCAGGTCAGCACGTCGTAGCCGGTCTTGGTGACGGCCAGCATCAGTTCCCACTGGGCGGTCAGGCTGCGGTCCTTGGTGACCACGGTCCAGCCGTCGGGCATGGCCTTGATGTCGCGCTTGCCCAGATTGAGCATGGGCTCGATGGTGAAGACCATGCCTTCTTCCAGGACCACACCCTCGCCGGGGCGGCCATAGTGCAGCACTTGAGGCTCATCGTGGAAGACCTTGCCGATACCGTGGCCGCAGTACTCGCGCACCACCGACAGGTTGTGACCTTCGGCAAACGATTGAATGGCGTGGCCGATATCGCCCAGTGTGGCGCCGGGCTTGACTTGCGCGATGCCCTTCCACATGGCTTCGAAGGTCAGCTGGCACAGGCGCTTGGCGGCAATCGTGCCTTCGCCAATGATGAACATGCGGCTGTTGTCGCCAAACCAGCCGTCTTCGGTAATGACGGTCACATCCACATTGACGATATCGCCCTTCTTGAGCGGCTTGTCGTTGGGAATGCCGTGGCACACCACGTTGTTGACCGAGGTGCAGACATAGGCCGGGTAGGGCGTCATGCCCGGCGGCTGATAGCCGAGACAGGCCGTCTTCGTGCCTTGCTCGGCCATGCGCTGGGCGCACAGATCGTCGATCTGCTGGGTGGTGATGCCTGGCTTGATGTGAGGGGTGATGTAGTCCAGCACATCCGAAGCAAAGCGGCCTGCAATGCGCATGCGCTCGATGTCTTCGGGGGTCTTCAGTGTGATGCTCATGTGCTGAATTATCCCATTGCGGCTTTGAACTTGCAGGACATGTGGCTGGGAAGTCCAAGGGTTAGCGCTAGGCACGGTAAAATGTGAGGCTCACCGATTCAGCGCCTTGGCCGGGTCCTTGCAACAGGGGCTTGGCCATGGCGCTTTTCACCAGCCTTCACATAAACAGGCCGCCACGTGACATTGCATCTGACACAGTTTGAGGGTGGAAACGCCCTGAGCTCGTTCCGCGCCCAACAGCTTCTGACCGATCTGGTCGCCATCCACCCCAAGATCACAGGCGTGTCCGCGCGCTTTGTGCATTTGGTGGCCACTGAAAGCACACCTGTGCCCGCATTGCAAGAGCGCCTGTCGGCGCTCTTGACTTATGGCGACCCCTATGAAGGCGCTGACGAGGGCCTGGCTTTTGTGGTCACGCCCCGTATGGGCACGATCTCGCCCTGGGCCTCCAAGGCCACCGACATCGCCCGCAACTGCGGCCTGGATGTGTTTCGTGTGGAGCGCATCACCGAGTACCGCGTGGAGCTGAAGTCCGGCTTGCTGGGTGGCAAGCCCGAGCTGACGTCCGAGCAAACCGCGCAGATTGCCGCGCTGCTGCACGACCGCATGACCGAATCGGTCTTTGCCACGCGTGCCGAAGCCGAGCAACTGTTCTCTGCCCTGCAGGCTGCACCCATGGAGTTTGTGGATGTGCTGGGCGGCGGTCGCGCTGCTTTGGAAGCCGCCAACAAGCAATGGGGTCTGGCCCTGGCCGAAGACGAGATCGAATATCTGGTCACCGCCTTCAATGGCCTGGGGCGCAACCCCACCGATGTGGAGCTGATGATGTTCGCCCAGGCGAACTCCGAGCACTGTCGCCACAAGATCTTCAACGCCAACTTCACCATCGACGGTGTGGCGCAGGAGAAATCGCTGTTCGGCATGATCCGCAACACCGAGGCGCTGTCGCCCCAGCACACCATCGTGGCCTATGCCGACAATGCGTCGATCATGGAAGGCCATGAGGTCGAGCGTTTCTTAGCCAAATTCGGCTCTGACGCAGATGTGACAAGCGCACCAAGCTATCAAAAGCAGAGTGCTTTCAACCATGTGCTGATGAAGGTGGAAACGCATAATCACCCCACAGCGATTTCGCCTTTCCCCGGCGCATCGACCGGCAACGGCGGCGAAATCCGCGACGAAGGTGCGACCGGCCGTGGCTCCAAGCCCAAGGCAGGCCTGACCGGCTTCACCGTCTCCAAGCTCTGGGGCAGCGAAGTGGGCAAGCCCGAGCACATTGCCAGCCCGCTGCAGATCATGATCGAAGGCCCGCTGGGTGGCGCGGCGTTCAACAACGAATTCGGCCGTCCCAATCTGACCGGCTACTTCCGCGAGTACGAGCAGCAGGTCGGCGTTGGTGCCGACGCTATTACGCGTGGCTACCACAAGCCCATCATGATTGCCGGTGGCCTAGGCGTGATCGACTCCGAGCAGACCAAGAAGATTCTGTTCCCCGCCGGCACCTTGCTGATCCAGCTGGGCGGCCCCGGCATGCGTATCGGCATGGGCGGCGGTGCGGCCAGCTCCATGGCTTCGGGCACCAATGCTGCAGAACTGGACTTTGACTCGGTGCAGCGCGGCAACCCCGAGATCGAGCGCCGTGCCCAGGAAGTCATCAACCACTGCTGGCAGCAGGGCGACAAGAACCCGATTCTGGCCATCCACGACGTGGGCGCCGGCGGTATCTCCAACGCCTTCCCCGAGCTGACCAACGACGCCGGCCGTGGTGCACGCTTTGACCTGCGTGCCGTCAAGCTGGAAGAGTCCGGCCTGGCCCCCAAGGAAATCTGGTCCAACGAATCGCAGGAACGCTATGTGATGGCGATTGCGCCCGAATCGCTGGCGCAGTTCACCGCTTTCTGCGAGCGCGAGCGCTGCCCGTTTGCCGTGATCGGTACGGCCACCGAAGAGCGCCAGCTGGTGCTGGAAGACACGGCTGTCGAATCCGGCGACCAGAAATTCCCCGTGGACATGCCCATGGAAGTGTTGCTGGGCAAGCCGCCCAAGATGCACAAGGACGTAAGCACCGTCACGCGTGAGCTGCCCGCCATCGACCTGACTGGCGTGCCGCTGGAAAAGGCTGTCATTGAGGTTTTGGCGCATCCGACCGTCGCGTCCAAGCGTTTCCTGATCACCATCGGCGACCGCGCAGTGGGTGGTCTGACCCATCGCGACCAGATGGTTGGCCCCTGGCAAGTGCCTGTGGCCGACGTGGCGGTGACGCTGGCGGATTACAAGGGCTTCAAGGGCGAAGCCATGGCCATGGGCGAGCGCACGCCGCTGGCAGCCATCAACGCGCCCGCATCGGGCCGCATGGCTGTGGCCGAAGCCATCACCAATATGCTGGCCGCGCCGATCGAGTTGAGCAAGATCAAGATGTCCGCCAACTGGATGGCTGCTTGCGGCGAAGCCGGTGAAGACGCTGCGCTGTACGCCACCGTCAAGGCGGTGGGCATGGAACTGTGCCCGGCGCTGAATATCTCGATTCCCGTGGGCAAGGACAGC
The DNA here is from genome assembly GCA_031277805.1 of Comamonas sp. Taxonomy (GTDB): domain Bacteria; phylum Pseudomonadota; class Gammaproteobacteria; order Burkholderiales; family Burkholderiaceae_C; genus Comamonas. The sequence goes on from JAITLR010000007.1 coordinate 43,471, forward strand.
CTGTCCATGCGCACGCAGTGGAATGAGAACGGCGTGACCAAGAAGGTGACTTCGCCCGTCAGCCTGATCATCACGGGCTTTGCCAGCATTGACGATGTGCGCAGCACGCTGACACCGCAGCTCAATGCCGAGGAAGAAGACAGCACCCTGGTGCTGATCGACCTGTCGCGCGGCAAGATGCGCATGGGCGGCTCCATCATCGGTCAGGTGCTGAACCAGGCGGGCAACGAAGTGCCCGATCTGGACGATGCCAAGGACCTGATCGCCATGGTTGACGCCGTGAACGCACTGCGCGCCAAAGGCCAGATCCTGGCCTACCACGACCGTGGTGACGGCGGCCTGCTGGCCACCGTGGCCGAAATGGCCTTTGCCGGCCATGTGGGCGTGGCCCTGAATGTGGACATGCTGATCACCGAAGGCGACGGCATCAGCGACAGCCGAATGGACAGCGGCGAAGGCAAGAACTGGGGCAGCCAGGTTTCTGGTCGCCGCGAAGACCTGACCCTGCGTGCGCTGTTCAATGAAGAACTGGGCGCCGTGCTGCAGATCAAGACCGCTGACCGCAGCGAAGTCATGCAGACCCTGCGCGAGCACGGCCTGGCGACCTGCAGCCATATCGTGGGCAAGACCCGTCCCGTATCGTCTGCCATCGATATGGGCAAGGGCGAGCTGCAAGTCTGGCGCGATGCCAAGAAGGTGTTTGGCGCCACTTTGAGCGATCTGCACCAGGTTTGGGATGCCGTGAGTTGGAAGATTGCCCAGCAGCGCGACAACCCGGTGTGCGCCGACAGCGAGCACGCTGCCGCAGGCGTGGCGGGCGACCCCGGCATGCATGTGCACCTGACGTTTGACCCCCAGGACAATGTGGCTGCGCCTTTCATCAACGTGGCGGCCAAGCCCCGAGTTGCGGTGCTGCGCGAGCAGGGCGTGAACTCCCATGTCGAAATGGCCTATGCCTTCACCGAAGCCGGCTTTGACGCGGTGGACGTGCACATGACCGACCTGCAAACCGGCCGTGCACATCTGAAGGACTTTGCGGGCGTGGTGGCCTGCGGCGGCTTCAGCTATGGCGACACCCTGGGTGCTGGCATTGGCTGGGCACGCTCCATCACCTTCAACGACCGTCTGTCGGCCGAGTTCCAGGCTTTCTTTGGCCGCACCGACACCTTTGGTCTGGGCGTGTGCAACGGCTGCCAGATGTTTGCCGAACTGGCCGACATCATCCCCGGTGCGCAGGATTGGCCGCGCTTTACGCAAAACCAGAGCAACCGCTTTGAAGCGCGTTTGAGCATGGTCGAAGTGCTGGAATCGCCCAGCCTGTTCCTGCAGGGCATGGCCGGCTCGCGCCTGCCCATCGCCGTGGCCCACGGTGAGGGCTATGCCAACTTCAAGTTCCGCGGCAACGCCGAGCAAGCCATTGGCGCCATGCGCTACGTGGACAACTTCGGTCAGGCCACCGAGCAGTACCCGTTCAACCCCAACGGCTCGGCCGGAGGTTTGACGGCAGTGACCACGGCCGACGGCCGCTTCACCGCCATGATGCCCCACCCCGAGCGCGTGTTCCGCAACGTGCAGATGAGCTGGACTTCGGGCGACAAGTCCGAATTCAGCCCCTGGATGCGCGTGTGGCGCAATGCGCGCAAGTGGTTGGGGTAAGGCCCGAGGACTGATTCCGCACCACCCTGGGTAATGCCAACTGGCTCGCACCATGTGCGCAGGCCGTGCGGGTGGTGCTGGCATCCGCTGCCATGCACCTTGGCGATGTGACGGTCCACGCGGTGGTCGTCCAAGCTCTGCTGGCCCATCGACAGGCAGCCCGCCAGTGCGGCGCGGGCCTGCCATTGCGAACCAGGGCTTACAAACAAGAGTGCAATCTAGATAGCGCTTGTTTGAGCCTGATTTGCGTAAGTCATATGAACATCACTTACGCGCCAAAAGCCGGTAACCCGCTCACTCCGGTTGTACATCGGGCGGCAGGGCATGCAGGCCTTGCGTGGGCGGTGTACAGCGTCCGTAGGCCAACGCCGAAGCCGGTGATATTGCAGCCGAACCCAACACAGGTCAGAGGCCACAGGCGTTGCTGCACCTTCATGCCCTTGAACTTGGCCCGCCCACAGAGGTCACGGCAAGAGTGGGGGCCTGGTGCCGCATGCAAGAGGTCCGGCATTGACATAAAGTGCGAGATACGCGAGGCGACAATCGTGAAAAAACGTAGCAGTACGCCATGCCCGATTTGTCTATTCATGCCATTCGTTCCTCATTTTTTCTATCTTTTGCCTCCTTCTCCGCGCTGACAGGGCTGCACGCCCAGACAGTCCCCAATCTGCCCGATGCCGGCAGTCTCGCGCGCGAGGCCGGACGCAGCCTGCAAGCGCCCGCCGCGCCGCGCGCAACCCAGGCGGCTCCGGCCAAACCCATGCCATCAGATGCCAAGGCCGTGCGCGTGTCCGTACGCCGCATTGCCATCGAAGGCGCAACGCTGATCACCGAGGCTGAACTGCAGGCGCAGGTGGCGGATGTCATAGACCAGTCACTCACGCTGGCAGAGCTGGAGCACACCGCTCAGCGCATTGCCGAGTACTACCGCCAGCGTGGCTGGTATGCCCGCGTTTATCTGCCCCAGCAGGATGTGAGCGATGGCACGATCCGCATTGCCGTGCTCGAAGGCAGCTTTGGTGGTGCCCGCGTGCAAGACGCACAAGATGTGCAAGGCGTGGGCCACCGGGCCGATGCCGCTCGTGTACAGGCTATGGTCACGCATCGGCTGCCAGTGGGTCAGCCGCTGTCGGCTGCCGATCTGGAGCGTGGCCTTCTCATTGCCAACGATCTGCCTGGCATCCGCACTACCGGCTTGTTGCAGGCGGGCGCGCAGCAGGGTGAAACCGCCCTGGCGCTGTCGGTGCAGGACACTCCTTTTGTCACCGGCGATGCGGGGCTGAACAACTACGGCCTGCGTTCCACGGGCCGTGTGCAGGCCACGGGCGGTATTGCCCTGAACAACATGAGTGGCAGCGGCGATCAGTTTGCGCTGCGCCTGCTGGCCGCTCAAGACATCCGCAACGCCGTCGCCCGCTATAGCTTGCCGCTGGGAACGGACGGCCTGCGTCTGGCCGTCCACCTGTCGGCACTGGACTATCAACTGGGCAAGCCCTACAAGGCGCTCGACGCCAAGGGCAAAGCCTTCACGGGCGGTGCAACGCTGACTTATCCATTGATCCGCAGCGCGGCCCGCAACCTCAGCGTGAGCGCGGGCTATGAGCACCGGCGCTATGACGACGACATGTTGGGCCAAGCCCTGCGCCGCCCGCGCATCAACGCCGCCACGCTGGGCATCACCGGCGACAGCAGTGCACCGAACGCCATCACCTGGGGCGGCGCGCAATTGACCGCAGGCAATGTCAACCTGGCAGGCCACAGCGCTGACCAGGCACAAGACGCCGCATCGGCCAGCACCGCGGGCCGCTACACCAAGCTGAGCTGGAGCCTGGGCCGCTTGCAAAACATTGCCCCGGGCTGGCAAGTGCAGCTGGCCGCCAGCGGCCAGTTCGCCAGTACCAACCTCGCCAGCAGCGAACGCCTGAGCCTGGGTGGCCCCACGCAAATACGCGCCTATCCGATCAACGAAGGCACGGGCGACAGTGGCGTGCTCGTCAAGCTGGAGCTGCAGCGCGAGATCGGCAACGGCTGGCAGGCCATCGCTTTTTACGACGCGGGCCGCATACGCCAACACAAAGCGGCCTGGGCAGGCTGGAACGCCAGTAGCAGCCAGCCCAACAGCTACACGCTGCAAGGTGCAGGGCTGGGCCTGAACTGGCGCACCCCGAACTGGCAGATGACGGCCGCCATTGCCGCGCCCATTGGCAACAACAAGGGCAAGGGCGCTGACGGGCGCAACAACGACGGCAGCGGCGCAAGCAGCGTGCGTGCCTGGTTGGGACTGACGCGCTTGTTTTGATCGATTTTGATAGCTGCTAGCGCAAGTCAGCAGGCCGCTTCAAGTATGGAAGCACCTGAAACCCGCGCCATATCTGCGCGAACAGCTTTGCTTTTTGAATGACTGATGGTGATGGCGGCAAGCCGCCTAGACAGTGATTTTTTGAGATTTCCCGAGGAGAGCCGCCATGAACCACACCTATCGCCTGGTCTGGAGCGACGCATCGCAGCGTTATGTGCCCGTGCCAGAATGCGCCCGTGGCCACAGCAAAAGCAAGACCGCCAAGGCATTGATGCCCGCCGCCCTGGTGCTGGGCGCGGCGCTGGGGCTGCCGCTGTCAGCGCTGGCGCAGGCCGGCACCACCATTGGCGCCAACACGCTGCCCACCGGCGGCAGCGTCGTACAAGGCAGTGCCAGCATCGGCCAAAACGGCAATGCCATGACGGTGCAGCAAGGCAGCGGCAAGGTCATCATTAACTGGGGCAGCTTCAACATTGGCAAAGACGCCAGCGTGCAGTTCCAGCAACACCAGAACACCGACATCGCCCTCAACCGCGTCACCGGCAGCGATGGCAGCCAGATCCTGGGCCAGCTCACGGCCAACGGCCAAGTGTGGCTGGTCAACCCCAACGGCATTGTCTTCGGCCAGGGCGCAAGAGTGGACGTGGGCGGCCTGGTCGCCTCTACGCTGAACATCACCGACCAGGACTTCAGGGACGGCAACTACCGATTCAGCCGCAATCTCCAGGGCGGTGGCGCGGTGGCTGGCATCAGCAACCAGGGTCAGATCACGGCCAGGGACGGCGGCAGCATCGCCTTGCTGGCCCCCACCGTCAGCAACGACGGCGTGCTGCGCGCCCAACTGGGCACGGTGGCGATGGCCGCAGGCGACAGAGTCACCTTGTCCGCCGGGGCCAATGGCCTGCTGCAAGTCGAGGTGGACCCGTCCACCATCGGCACGCTGGTGGAAAACAAGCAACTGATCGTGGCCGACGGCGGTCAGGTCATCATGACGGGCAAGGCTGCCGATGCGCTCTCGGCCAGCGTGGTCAGCAATACCGGCACAGTGCAGGCGCGTACCCTGCAACAAAAAGAAGGCCGCATTCTGCTGCTGGCCGACATGGCGCATGGCACGGCGCGGATTGGCGGCACGCTGGATGCGTCCGCGCCCGGCGGCATAAACGGCGGCACCAATAGCAGCAACGGCGGCTTTATCGAGACCAGCGGCGCCCAGGTGCAGGTAGCCGATGGCGTGCAAGTCACCACCGGGGCTGCCCAGGGCCGCACGGGCACCTGGCTGATCGACCCCACCGACTTCAGCGTCCACGCGGGTGCCGGCGCGCAGACCGTCAGCGGCATAGGCGCCGACACCCTGGCGGCCAACCTGGCCAACAACCACATCACGCTGCAAACCGACGGCGCCGGCAGCCAGGCCGGCGACCTCACCGTCGATGCGGCCGTGACCTGGGGCGGCAACAACACCCTTACGCTAAAGGCCCATAACGACATCAAGGTCAATGCCGCCATCACCAATACCGGCAGCGGCAGCTTTGCGGCCAATGCGGGCGGCAGCTTCCGCAACGCAGGCGAGATCAGCCTGACGGGCGGCGATGTAAGCATTACTAGCGGTACCACCCCCGGCACCCTCGGCAATACCTATTTCGAGGGCGCGGTGACGGCCCGTAATCTGAGCGTGCAGGCCACGGGTGATATAACCCAGAGCATATGGGGCTCTGGACGCGTGGATCTGGGCGTGACCGGGGAGCTGCGCGCGGATGCGGGCGGGAAGGTGGACTTGGTGAATTCGGCCAATGTCTTTGGCGTCGTTTCCGGCAACAGCGACTATGGTCATTTTTCAGTGCTGAGTTGGGGTAGCCCCAATGCCAGCCTGACCATGAATGGCATCACCACGCAGGGAGGGGATATTGCCGTCCGCAATTTCGCCGGTTCCCTGTCCGTCAACGGCGCAGTCTCCAGCGGCGGCGGCCATATCGTGTTGGGGGCTAATAACCGCAGCGATTCCAACGTCACCCTGAATGCTGACGTCAATGCGGGGGCAGGCTCCGTAGTCCTGTTTGCGGCCAGGAACATCGATCAGATCGCCGGCATGGTGACCGCAGATAGCTTGCAAGCCTCGTCCTTCTCCGGGGGAGCCATCGGTCTTGGTCAACTGAATCAGGTCGGCCGCGTGGGCTTTCATGCCAATCGCGACGGCGGCACCGGCAGCATCGTCTTTCGCAATGGGCAAGGCTTTGCTGTGGGCGGCCTGCCGCTGGAGCGATGGATTGCCGGAATCTATTTCGATCGTTTGCCGACAGGCATCGCCGCAGGCGGCGACGTTACCCTCAGCGGCGTGGGCCGCATCGACGGCGACGCTGCGGTCAATGTGGGCGGCGTCTTCTCCCTGGAGGGCGGAGACTGGCGGCAGGTGGGCGCTGCGCTGCCCAGCTTCCAGGCCAAGGATTTCCGCATAGGCTCCGGCGCGAGCTTTTTGCGGGTCAATGGCGGCGATGGCAGCAAGGCCAACCCCTACCAGATCGGCGATGTGTACGGTTTGCAGGGCATGGGGTCGTCGTCGCAATACCTGGCATCGGCCTGGACGTTGATGAACGACATCGACGCCAGCGCCACGGCGAACTGGAATCTGAATAGCGGCGTGGCACAGGGCTTCAAACCCATTGGCAACAGCAGCGCCGCTTTCACCGGCGCGCTGAACGGGCAGGGTTTTGCCATCAAGGATTTGAAGGTCAATACCGCCAGCCAGGACGCAGGCCTGTTTGGCCGGATCACGGGCGCCACCATCAGCGATGTGGTGCTGAGCAATGCCAGCGTGGCATCGCAGTACGACCAGGGCTATGCAGGTGCGCTGGCAGGCCAGGCGCAGGGCAGCACCATCAGCGGCGTATCGTCCAACGGCAGCGTCACCAGCTACAACATGGCGGGCGGGCTGCTGGGTTTCTTGGGGGGCTCGCGGCTGCAGCGCAGCAGCAGCAGCAGCAATGTGCGGGCTAGCTACCAGAAGGCGGATGGAGGCACCTCGTCGCAGTTGGTGCATATGGCGGGCGGATTGGTGGGTTCCATGAACGATGCCATCATCGACGAAAGCTGGGCCAGCGGCACTGTGCTGGCCAATGGGCTGATGGCCGCGCAAGCGGGCGGGCTGGTGGGCGGTGGGGTGATAAACGGCACCATCTTTGGCAGCTATTCGACGAGCGCTGTGGAGGGTACTGGGTCGAATGGCGTCAAAGCCTCGGTCGGCGGCCTGGCTGGGCAGGTGATGGGCGGGCTGAAGATCGACAACAGCTATTACCAAGGCCCCGCTCTCCAGGCCATGGCCGCGAACAACAGCAACAGCCTGGGTGGGCTGGTGGGCGCGGATGAGCGCATTTTTCTCTTCCCCAATGGTGTGAATATTCGCAACAGCTATGCCAATGTGGGAACGATCGTATACGGCAGCGCTCCCACAGTTTTGGGTGGAATGGTGGGCAAGGCCGATAGCAAGACCAGTGTGAGCGGAAGTTTTTGGAATTACTTTGCGCTCCCCTCCGCTACGGGCAATGGCTTGGGCACGGTCGATTCCGTGAGCGGCGTCAAAACGGCCGCGCAGTTGCGGCAACTCTCCACCTTCACCGATGCGGGCTGGGACATTGACGATCTGGGCGGAACGGGCAAGGCCTGGCGCATTTATGAGGGCAATACCACGCCGCTGCTGCGCGGCTTTCTCAAGGGCAGTACGGTCAACGTCGGTGTGACGGGCTGGCCTGTCGATATGGTTTACAACGGTCAGGCGGCGACGGGTAGCATGGGCGTGTCTTCTTACGGTTGGAATGGGACTTTGCAAGGGACGCTTCATGGCGGCCTCCACTACCGCACCAATGGGAAGAACGCGGGCACCTATAGCAGCGACGATGGCTCGCTGCTGCTGTCGGGTGGGTTGTATTCCGATCAGCAGGGCTATGACATCAGCTACCGCGTTGTCGGAGGCCCCGCAACGCTGACTATCCAAAAGCGGGCGCTGACGGTGGGTGGCATTACGGCGGTCAACAAGATTTATGACGGCGACACCTCCGCTACGCTGGCCTGGGGAGGTGGCTGGGTGCAGGGCCTTGTAAGCGGCGATCAACTCAGCTTCAACGCTAGCGGTAAGTTCGACGACAAAAATGTAGGCACTGGCAAGACGGTGAGCGTCACCGGAACGATTGGCGGTGCGGACGCCGGCAACTACGAGGTCACGTTCAGCGACGCGACAGCAAACATTAGCAAGCGGGCGATCACGGGCACTATCACCGCCGATGGCAAGACCTATGACGGCAATGTCCAGGCTGTCACCCATGGCCGCCTGAATGGTGTGCTGAACAATGACGATTTGACCGTGGCCAGCACCAACGGTCAGTTCAGCGATAAGAATGCCGACATTGGCAAGACGGTGAATGTCGGCGGAACGGTGGCGGGAGTGGACGCTGGTAACTACGACGTCACGTTCAACAGCACGACTACAGCGGACATTGCCCGGCTGGCGATCAACGGCACGATCAGTGCCGATGGCAAGACCTATGATGGCAGTGTCCAGGCTGTCACCCATGGCCGTCTGAAAGGCGTGCTGAACAATGACGACTTGACCGTGGCCAGCACCAGCGGCCAGTTCAGCGACAAGAACGCCGGTGCAGGCAAGGCGGTGGCGGTTGTGGGCACGGTCACTGGTGCAGACGCAGGGAACTACGATGTGACCTTCAACAGTACGACCACGGCGGATATTGCCAAGTTGGCGATCAATGGAGTTATCAGTGCCGATGGCAAGACCTATGACGGCAATCGCACTGCGGTGACCCATGGTGGTCTGAATGGTGTGCTGAACAACGACGACCTGCGCATCGCCAGCACTAGCGGCAGCTTTGCCGACAAGAATGCAGCTGCAGGCAAGGCGGTGGCGGTTGTGGGTACGGTCACTGGTGCAGACGCAGGCAACTACGATGTGACCTTCAACAGTACGACTACAGCGGACATTGCCAAGTTGGCCATCACTGGCGCTATTACTGCCGATGGCAAGACCTATGACGGCAATCGAAATGCTATTACGCATGGCCGCCTGAACGGCGTGCTCAACAATGACGACTTGACCGTGGCCAGCACCAGCGGTCAGTTCAGCGACAAGAACGCCGGCACCGGCAAGACGGTGAATGTCGGCGGAATGGTGGCGGGCGCCGATGCTGGCAACTACGACGTTACGTTCAATACGAGCACGACGGCGGATATTGCCAAGCTGGCGATCACCGGCACGATCAGTGCCGATGGCAAGACCTATGACGGTGATCGCACTGCGGTGACCCATGGTGGCCTGAATGGCGTGCTCAACAATGACGACTTGCGCATCGCAAGCACCATTGGCCAGTTCAGCGACAAGAACGCAGGCATCGGTAAGACAGTGAATGTCGGCGGAACGGTGGCGGGAGCGGACGCTGGCAACTACGACGTCACGTTCAACAGAACGACGCAAGCTGACATTGCCAAGCTGGCCATCAACGGCGCTATCACCGCCGATGGCAAGACCTATGACGGCAATGTCCGGGCCGTCACCCATGGCCGTCTGAATGGTGTGCTGAGCAATGACGATCTGATAGTGGCCAGCACCAACGGCAGCTTTACCGACAAGAATGCGGGTACCGGCAAGACAGTGAATGTCGGCGGCACGGTGGCGGGAGCGGACGCTGGTAACTACGACGTCACGTTTAACAGCACGACTACAGCGGACATTGCCAAGCTGGCGATCAACGGCACGATCACGGCGGATAACAAGACTTACGACACCACGACCAACGCAAGCACGCATGGCCAACTGAATGGAGTACTGCAAGGTGACGATATGGCGGTCGCTTCGACCAGTGGCAGCTTCGTGGACAAGAACGCCGGCACCGGAAAAACGGTGGCAGTTTCGGGAGCCGTCTCCGGCGCCGATGCCGATAACTACGACGTCACGTTCAACAGAACGACGCAAGCGGACATTGCCAAGTTGGCCATCACCGGCGCTATCACTGCCGATGGCAAGACCTATGACGGCAATCGCAATGCGATGACCCACGGTCGCCTGAATGGCGTGCTCAACAATGACGACTTGCGCATCACAAGCACCATTGGCCAGTTCAGCGACAAGAACGCAGGCATCGGTAAGACAGTGAATGTCGACGCAGCGGTTGCGGGCGCCGACGCTGGCAACTATGAGGTGACCTTCAACAGCACGACTACAGCGGACATTGCCAAGCTGGCGATCAACGGCACGATCACGGCGGATAACAAGACCTACGACACCACGATCAACGCAAGCACGCATGGCCAACTGAATGGAGTACTGCAAGGTGACGATCTGGCGGTCGCTTCGACCAGTGGCAGCTTTGCGGACAAGAACGCGGGCCAAGGCAAAACGGTGAGTGTGGCGGGTACGGTCACTGGCATAGATGCCGGTAACTACGATGTCACGTTCAACGGCACGACCACGGCGGACATTGCCAAGCGGGCCATTACCGGCGCTATCACCGCCGATGGCAAGACCTATGACGGCAATGCCCAGGCCATCACCCATGGCCGTCTGAATGGTGTGCTGAACAATGATGACTTGATCGTGGCCAGCACTAACGGCAGCTTTGCCGACAAGAATGCAGGCATGGGCAAAACGGTAAATGTCGGCGGCACGGTGGCGGGAGCGGACGCTGGCAACTACGACATCACGTTCAACAGAACGACGCAAGCTGACATTGCCAGGTTGGCGATCAACGGAGTTATCACCGCCGATGGCAAGACCTATGACGGCAATGTCCAGGCAGTCACCCACGGGCGGTTGGACGGTGTGCTGAACAATGATGACCTGACCGTGGCCAGCACCAGCGGCCAGTTCAGCGACAAGAACGCCGGCATGGGCAAAACGGTGAATGTCGGCGGAACAGTGGCGGGAGCGGATGCTGGTAACTACGACGTCACGTTCAACGGCACGACCAAGGCCGACATTGCCAGGCTGGCAATCAACGGCACGATCACGGCGGATAACAAGACCTACGACGCCACGACCAATGCAAGCACGCATGGTCAGCTGAACGGGGTGTTGGCCGGTGACGACCTGAAGCTTGCCGCTAGCGGTCAGTTCGATGACAAGAATGCAGGTGCAGGCAAGACGGTGGTTGTTTTGGGTACGGTCACTGGTGCAGACGCAGGCAACTACGATGTGACGTTCAACGGCACAGCGCAAGCGGAGATCGCCAAGCGGGCGATCACGGGCGCTATCGCCGCCGACAACAAGACCTACGATGCAACGACCAACGCAGGCACGCATGGCCAATTGAACGGCGTGCTGGCAGGTGATGATCTGACAGTCGCATCGACCAGCGGCAGTTTCAGCGACAAAAATGCTGGAGTTGGTAAGAGCGTCAAGGTGGCTGGAGTGCTTGCAGGTACAGATGCAGGCAACTACGACGTGACGTTCAACAGCGCGGCTCAGGCGAGCATTGCGAAGCGGGCGATTACAGGCGCCATCACCGCCGACAACAAGGCCTACGATGGCACAACGGTGGCAAGCGTACACGGTAGCCTTGATGGCGTGCTGGCAGGTGACGATCTTCGGTTTGGTGGTGTCTCTGGACAGTTCAGGGAGGCGGATGCAGGCGTGGGCAAGCCTGTGAATGTGTCGGGCATTGTGACGGGGGCAGATGCTGGCAACTATGCGGTGAGCATCAACCGCACAACGACGGCAAGCATCACATCCGCGCTGCCTGCGCCCACCGTCCATGCCGGGCTGTCGGGCCAGATTCTCTGGCGCGAGACAATGTCATCGTTGGAGCACGAGGACCTGCGGTTTGAACCATCGGCGCAGCTTCAGGGTAGTGCCGGAAATGCACCGAATCTGACTCTGGCGCCAGGCTATATCCGCCTGGACGAGTAGATCGCATGTGCCCAGTTTGACCGGGCTCCACTGAGATTGCCCGAACCGCTGTCGAAGCGAAAACGACGGATGCTCCATGTCGAAAATCGCGTCGCCATGCGTGGCTCCCATGCAGACATGGAGCCGCGCATATCGCGCCTACAGCCCCGGGCAAGGGCAGTGCAGCGCGATGGCGCGCCAGGCGATTGGTGCGTTGCGCTGAATCTTCAATGCCGATGCCGCAGTTGCGAGCTTGAGTTGCTGTTGGCCGCCGAAAACCGGAGGCTGGGGGGCGAGTTGGGCGTTGGGGGAGTGCAGGCGGCTGCTGCAACGGCGCTATGGTTGCGTTGTTTCATTTTGTAGCATTGCGACGATGGTAACCTCTGAAGCCTGCGAGAGAGTCGGTATTTATTCAATGCAATTGGCTTGAGGCGCCTGTCCATAGGGTGAAATCAGCTATCGAATAGATAGTGCATTGCTTCAAGCGAGTCGGTACGGGGGAGCATCGGTGTCGCGTGTATTAGCTACGGAAGCAGAAGTGCTGGCTCTGTCGCCAGATGCTGCTTCATCCAAGGCCGCAAAAGGACTGCAGTCCATCAGCAAATGGCCAGCCACGGGAAGCAATGAGGCAGCCGTCTGGGGCGAATGCCAGGGCAGCGGCTCCAAGCCCTATCAGACCCAGGTCGATCTCAGTGGTCCCGCTTTCAAGTGTTCCTGTCCCAGCCGCAAGTTTCCTTGCAAGCATGGCCTGGCGCTGATGCTGTTGCGTGCAGCGGGGCAGGTGGCCGAAGGTGCCGAGCAGCCCGAGTGGGTCAATGCCTGGCTGGGCGGGCGTCAGGAAAAAGCCGAAAAAAAAGAGGCCAAGGCTGCGGCCATTGCCGCAGCGCCGCCACCTGACCCTGAAGTGCTGGCCAAGCAGCAAGCCAGGCGTGACGACAAGCGCTGGGACAAGGTGTCTGCCGGCATGCAGGAGCTGTCTCTGTGGATGCAGGACATGGTGCGCACCGGCCTCGCCAACCAGCCGGGTGATGCCCAGGCACGCCAGCACTGGTACACCATGGCGGCGCGCATGGTGGATGCACAGGCTACCGGCATGGCAGCGCGTATCAAGGAAGCCTGGGAGCTGGTGGACAGCCACCCGAATTGGGCGCGTGATCTGCTGGTACAGCTGGGCCACTGGCAATTGCTGGTCGACGCGGTGGAGCGACGTGATTCTTTGCCCGCTGCGGTCAAAGCCGATGTGATGGCCGCGTTAGGCTGGCCCATGGACAAGGTTGAAGTACAGGCGCAAGGCCAGGCGGTGACAGACCGCTGGCGCGTTGCCGGCATGCGCATGATCGAGCGCGAAGGCCGCTTGCTGGAGCGTCGTGTCTGGCTGCAAGGCCTGCAAAGCGGGCGTATGGCTCTGATGCTGGACTATGCCCAAGGCGGGCGTGGTTTCGAGACGGCCTGGGTGCAGGGCGCGAGCTATCGAGGGACTGTGCATTTCTATCCCGGACAAGCAGCCTTGCGTGCATTGGCAGGCAGTGATCTACAGCTGCTGGAACCCGGTGCCGAGGCGTCTTTGACATCCGCCATATTGGGTGATCCTCTGCTGCAACTGAGCCAGCGCATCGCCGCCAACCCGGTGCAGTTCGCGCAGCCGCTATGGTGCGTGCAGGCGGGGTTGAACTATGTCGATGGCCAGTGGTTTGCCACCTGGTCACAGGTGCAAAAAGCAGGCCAGGAGCACACTCTGGCCCCGGTGCCGGTGGTGGTGAGTGATGCGGACGCATGGCGTCTGCTGGCGCTGACCGGTGGCGCGCCGGTGGCCTTGTTTGGCGAATGGGAGGCAGGCCCGCAGATTGGCTGCTGGCGCCTGCTCAGTGCCTGGCTGCCAGGTGAGCAGGGTGGGGCGGCGGATGCGCTGTCCCCCATCTGGCAGAACCGGGGTGAGATGTTATGAGCCAAGCAAATCTTTGGGCTGCCCTGCAACAGTCCGCGCTGGTGGGGGCTGATCGTCTGGCCGTGCCCGCCATTCTGACCACACCGGATGTCACCACGCCGGCGACGGTGCAGGCCGTGCAAATAGCGCTGCAAATGGCCTTGCAGCAGCCTGCCGCACCAGCAGCCAAGGTATCGACTGCGGCCCAGGTCCTGCGAGCCAGTGCGGTGGCCTCCGTGCTCGAGCGTGCGGGCTGGGTGCCTGGCAGTCAGGTTCAGTTGAGCGTGGCGCTAACGGCACCCGCCCAACCGGTACAGGAACTGCGTGTCGCGCCTGTCGATGAGCAGTTGACCGCCCTGGTCGAAGCCGTGGTTGCCGATGGCCCGCAAGACTTGCTGGCGCTGAGCTTTGCCGAGCTGGACAAGGCAGGTCTGCGTCTGCCCCACGGGTTGCTGGTGGCTGCTTTGAACCAGGGGCGGCAATCGACGGAGTTGCGCGAATGGCTGCTGCCCGTGCTGGGCGAACGCGGCCGCTGGCTGGCAGCGCAGAATCCGCAGTGGGCGTATGCCACTGGCGTGCAGGAGACCGCAGACCCTGAGCAGATATGGCAGGAAGGTTCGATCGCCCAGCGCGTGAGCCTGCTGGAGAGCGAGCGCGAAAGCGACCCGGCCAAGGCACGTGTACGGTTGGAGGCCAGCCTCAAGGAACTGAACGCCAAAGAGCGCGCGCTCATGGTGCAGGCACTGGACAAGGGCTTGTCCATGGATGACGAGCCGCTGCTGGAAAAATTGCTGGCCGACCGCAGCAAGGAAGTGCGCGAAAACGCGGCCCAGTTGCTGACCCGCCTGCCAGTCAGCGCGCACAGTCAGCGCATGGCGGCCTGGCTGCAGGCCATGCTTAGCTGCGATGACAAGGGCGATTGGCAGATCGAGCCGCCCACCGAGGGCAACAAGGACTGGGAGCGAGACGGTGTCACCCTGCAACTGCCCGCCTATGTGAAGGGCGAGCGATCCTGGTGGCTGCAGCAACTGGTGGCATTGACCCCGGTGGAGTTCTGGCAGCAGGCTCTGGACAAAAGCCCCGAGCAGCTATGGGAATGGAGCCGCCGCAGCGACTGGAAGACCGCGCTGCGCCAGGGCTGGCTGCGGGCGCTGGATACCCAGCATGACCTGCGCTGGTTGCCACTGCTGCAGAGCATGGAAAGCGACTCACGCGCACAGGCGCTGTTGCCGCCGTTGCTGGTGCAACTGAGCACCGAGCAGCGCGAGGCGCTGTGGATGGAGCGTCTGCAGCGCAAGCAGGGCCAGAGCGGGTTGATCGATTCGATCAACAACATAGACGACACCATGGGGCCGGTGGCCTTGCTCTCGCAAGGCATTTCGCAGTGGATTGTCGATGCGCTCTACCTGGCCACGCGTGGCAAGCAGGCCCAGGGCAACTGGCACAGCTGGCAGGCTGACCGGGCGGTGCTGGCATGCGCCAAGCGCCTGGATGCGAGCGTGCTGTCCCGCTTTGCCGACCTGTGGCGCATACCTGCGCCTGAAGACGAGCTACCTGCGGCGAATGAGACCGAGCCCAAGGAGTCCGTGCAAGGGCCGAACGCCGAGGCCAATGCCGAAACCATTGCCAGACTCAAGGCCGAGCAGGCTGCGCGGCGCGCGCGCGCCCGCTTGCGCCCCTGGGATGACGAGCGTGTGCTGGAGCAGCTCAACCGTACTGTCGATCTGCGCCTGGCGCTGCATGCCGCCACTCTCGCATCCCCATCCTACTGAAGCCTTTTAACCCCATTACACCGGAAGTACACCATGAGCCAAGTCCTGCGTCAGCACGCCGAACAGCAATTTGCCGAAGAACTCGATGCCTTGCAGAAGGTGGACGACAGGCCACGTCCTCCCAACTGGAAACTCTCGCCCTGGGCGGTGCTGCAGTATCTGATGGGCGGCACCCTGAGCAATGGTTTTGAGGTCAGTGCCAAGTACATCGGCAACCCGCGTCTGATGGAAATTGCCGTATCCACGCTGGCCACAGACCGTGCACTGCTGCTGTATGGCGTGCCCGGTACGGCCAAGTCCTGGGTGTCCGAGCACCTGTCGGCGGCGGTGAGCGGAGACTCCACCATGCTGATCCAGGGTACGGCCGGCACCAGCGAAGAGCAGCTGCGCTATGGCTGGAACTATGCCCAGCTGCTGGCCCATGGCCCGTCTGAAAAAGCGCTGATTCCCAGCCCGCTGGTCAACGCCATGAAGCTGGGCAAGATCGCCCGCATCGAAGAGCTGACCCGCATTCCCGCCGATGTGCAGGACACCTTGATCACCGTGCTGTCTGAAAAGACCTTGCCCGTGCCCGAGCTGGGCATGGAGTTCCAGGCTGTGCCGGGCTTCTCGGTCATCGCCACGGCCAACAACCGCGACAAGGGCGTGAACGAACTCTCCAGCGCCCTGAAGCGTCGTTTCAACACCGTGGTGCTGCCCGTGCCTGCTTCGCAGGACGAAGAGGTGCAGATCGTCACCAAGCGCGTGGGCGAGCAAAGCCGCGCGCTGCAACTGCCCGCCGAAGCGCCTGCGCTGCAGGAAGTGCGCCGCGTGGTACAGATCTTCCGCGAGCTGCGCAATGGCCAGACCGAAGACGGCAAGACCGTGCGTGTGAAGTCGCCCAGCTCCACCTTGTCGACAGCCGAGGCGATCTCGGTCATCAACAGCGGCATGGCTCTGGCCGGCCACTTCGGCGATGGTGTCTTGCGCGCGGGGGATGTGGCCTCGGGTCTGCTGGGGGCGGTCATCAAGGACCCGGTGCAGGACACCGTGGTGTGGAAGGAATATCTGGAGACGGTGCTCAAGGAAAGAGCCGACTGGAAGGATCTCTACCGCGCCTGCCGCGAGCAGCTTTGATGTGGCGATCGGCTGCCACAGCCCTTGATACGTCGTTGCATCACCTTGCCGTAGCGCTGCTACTGTCTTCGGTGATGCGCCTCGTCTCAAACGCGAATCTTCGATTCGCTGGGCTGTGCCAACCGCTTGAAGCGTAGTTGTTCACCCCAGCATTCCTGACTGACCGAGTCCATGGCCACTTCCGCTGATTCAATTCATTTTTTTGGCATACGCCACCACGGCCCTGGCTGCGCGCGCAGCCTGGTGCAGGCGCTGGAAGCCTTGCAGCCCGACTGTCTGCTGGTCGAAGGCCCGCCTGAGGGCGAGGCACTGCTGCCCATGCTGCAAAGCGCCGAGCTGCGCCCACCTGTGGCCATGCTGGTCTATATGCAGGACGCACCCAGCCAGGCGGCGTTCTACCCGTTTGCCGAGTTTTCGCCCGAATGGCAGGCTCTGCAATGGGCCAGCCGCCATGGTGTGAGCACGCGCTTTATCGATCTGCCGCAGACCCATGCCATGGCCATTGAGTTTGCGCGACGTGAGACTTTGAGAAAGGCGATGGAAGAGGCCGAAGCCAAGGAAGGCGATGCAGATACGGCGGCCGAAGAAGAGGGCGATGCACTGCTGGCGGATACGGCTGAAGCTATGGAGGCTGAAAGCGTCGAGGCTGCAGTGCAGGAGCCGAACGCCGGGCTCCTGCATCGCGACCCGCTGGACTGGCTGGCCCATGCCGCCGGTTTTGAAGATGGCGAGAGCTGGTGGAATCGTCTGGTGGAAGAGCGCGGCGACAGTGAGGCGCTGTTTGAATCCATCCACGAAGCCATGACGGCGGTGCGCGGCGAACTGGCCAAGGACGGAGAGCATTGGCGCGGCCAGGCCTATGTGCAGCGTGAAGCCATGCGTGAAGCCCATATGCGCCAATGCATACGCGAAGCGACCAAGGCCGGCTTTCAACGCATTGCCGTGGTCTGCGGCGCCTGGCATGTGCCCGCGCTCAAGGAAAACGTCACGGCCAAGGCCGACAGCGCCGTGCTCAAGGGCCTGCCCAAGGCCAAGGTGCAAGCCACCTGGGCACCCTGGACCTACCGCAATCTGGCCAGCAGCAGCGGCTATGGTGCGGGCGTCACATCGCCTGGCTGGTATGAACATCTATGGCGCTGCTATCAGCGCGATATAGGGTCAAAACAGGCTCAAACTCAGAATGGGCAGGCGTCAGAAGCTACCAAAAACATAGTCAGCGAAGCCACGGTGCGCACAGCGGGCTGGCTCACGCGCGTGGCCCATCTGCTGCGCGACAAGGATCTGGACTGCTCCAGCGCCCACATCATCGAAGCCACGCGGCTGGCGACCAGTCTGGCTGCGCTGCGCGGTCAGCCCACGCCGGGGCTGGAGGAAATCAACGAAGCCATCGTCACCGTGGTCTGCATGGGTGAGACCGCGCCGCTGCGCTTGATCGACGACGAGCTGACCGTGGGCCATGTGCTGGGCAGCGTGCCTGCCGATGTGCCTCAGGTGCCGCTGCAGCGCGATATTGAGCAGCAGCAAAAGTCGCTGCGCATGAAGCCCGAGGCCGCTGCCAAGCTGCTGGCGCTGGACCTGCGCAAGGAAAACGACCTGGCACGCAGCCACTTTCTGCACCGTCTGCGCCTGCTGGGCATTGACTGGGGGACTCCTGCCCAGGATGCGCAGCGCAACCGGGGTACTTTCCGCGAAAGCTGGCAGATGCAGTGGGAGCCCGAGTTGGCCGTGCGCATCATTGAAGCCAGCGTACATGGCGCCACGGTAGCCCAGGCAGCCACGGCCAAGCTGCGCGCAAGCCTGACACCCGAAACCGCGTTGCCCGAAATTGCCCAGGCGATTGACGATGCGCTGCTGGCCAACTTGCCCCAGCTGGTCGAGGTGCTGATAGCGACTCTGGCCGAGCGTGCGGCCACCACGGGCGATGTGGCCCAGTTGCTGCAGGCCTTGCCGCCGCTGGCCAATGTCTACCGCTATGGCAGCGTGCGCCAGACCGATACGGCGCTGCTGGCCACGGTGATCGATTCCCTGGTGCTGCGCGCTGCCATCGGCCTGCCCGTGGCCTGCATGGCCATGGACGAAGACGCGGCGGCGGCGATGAAACAGAAGCTGCTGGCGGCCCACGATGCCCTGCGCCTGCGCGGCACTGACGGTGAGGCGCAGGAAGCCGTGGACGCCTGGCGAGCGGCATTGCGCAGCCTGGCCATGGGCGATGCGGCGGCGGCCCTGTTGCGTGGCATGGCCTGCCGTTTGCTGCTGGACGAACATTTGCTGGAGAGCGCTGAGGTCGTGCGCCAGTTCAACCGCAACCTCTCGCTGGGCGCGGCGCCCATGGATGTGGCGGCCTGGCTGGACGGCTTCTTGAACAAACAGGCGCTGGTGCTGCTGCACGACGAAACCATCTGGGGCGCGGTCGATGCCTGGCTCACCGGCTTGGGTGAGCTGCAGTTTGCGCAGATTCTGCCGCTGGTGCGCCGCAGCTTTGCCAACTTCAGCAACCATGAACGTCAGAGCCTGGGTGAGAAAGCCAAGCGCGCACCCGTCGCTGGAACGGTGCCGACAGCCTCCGTGGCCAGCGGTGATGAGGCCGCCTCCTGGGACGAGCAGCGCGCTGCGCTGGCATTGCCGGTGCTCAATGCGCTTTTAGGATTGAATATGCCTGAAATGCTGATAAGTCAAGCACCAGCAGCTCCTGATTTTGAATCTGCCGCAGCGGAGCTGTGATGATGAATGCGAACCTGAATACCTCCAACCCGGACCATGAAGCCACCGAGCAGGAGCTGCAACCGACTTCTCGTCTGCAGCGCTGGCGCATGGTGCTGGGTAGTCCGGCCGATGCCAGCTGTGGCGGCCCCAGCAGTCTTGGTGGCCGCCTGCAGGAAATGGATCAGGCCCTGGCCGCGCTTTATGAGGAAGACAGCAAGCTGGGCTCCCGCAAGGGCGGGCGCGGCAATTCTTCGCCATCTGTTTCGCGCTGGCTTGGCGATATCCGCAAATACTTTCCCAGCCAGGTCGTGCAGGTCATGCAGCGCGACGCCATGGAGCGCCTGAATCTGCGTGAGTTGCTGCTGCAGCCCGAAATGTTGGAGAACGTGCAGCCCGATGTGCATCTGGTGGCGGACCTGATCTCGCTGGGCTCGGTCATCCCGCAAAACACCAAGGCTACGGCGCGGCTGGTGGTGCGCAAGGTGGTGGACGAACTGATGAAAAAGCTCGAAGAGCCTATGCGCAGCGCCGTGGCCGGTGCGCTGGACCGCAGCCAGCGCAACCGCCGCCCGCGCCATGCCGAGATCGACTGGAACCGCACCATTCGCGCCAATCTGCGCCACTGGCAGCCGGAGTACAAAACCATCGTTCCTGAGACGCTGATCGGCTATGGCCGCAAGGCGCGCCGCCCGCAGCGAGAGGTGATCCTGTGCATTGACCAGAGCGGGTCCATGGCCAACTCGGTGGTCTACTCCAGCATCTTTGGCGCCGTGATGGCAAGCCTGCCGGCCGTGGCGACCAAGCTGGTGGTGTTCGATACCGCCGTGGTCGACCTGACCGAGAAGCTCGACGATCCGGTCGATGTGCTGTTTGGCGTGCAACTGGGCGGCGGTACCGACATCAACGGTGCTGTCGGCTACTGCCAGGGGCTGATCAGCGAGCCGCGCAACACCATTCTGGTGCTGATCTCCGATCTCTACGAAGGCGGTGTGGAGTCCGGTCTGCTGCGCCGTGCCAACGAGCTGGTGGAGGCAGGAGTGCAGTTCATCACCTTGCTGGCGCTGAGCGACGAGGGTGCACCGGCTTATGACGCCGATCTGGCCGCCAAGCTGGCCGCTTTGGGCGTGCCATCGTTTGCCTGCACGCCCGATGCCTTCCCGCAGCTGATGGCTGCCGCCATTCGGCGCGACGATGTGGCGGCCTGGGCGGCGACCCAGGGTTTCAAGACCAGCAAATAAAAAAGCAGCTTGCCACTGGACGGGCTGCCTTTTCCAGGGGCAGCCCGAGCCCCGCTATGTGGGTCTACTCGGGAATCGTTACGCCCAGTTTGGTGAGCTTGGAGGCCAGTACGTCACGGCGGCGTGCTGCCTTGGCGGCGATTTCGCTGGCGGTGGCGATGGCTTTGGGGCCTTTGGAGGCCAGGGTCTTGACCAGGTCTGCTTTCCTGGCGGCCTCGGCAGCGGTTTTGCGGTAGCTGGCAATCAGTTCGGCATGTGCGGCGGCTTGGTTCACGGATATTCCTGTGGGGCTAGGGCCGCATTGTCAGGGCAAAAGCTGCCGCGGCTACGGCCTTTGACGCGATTGGCAATTTTCTGTCGCCGAGCGGCCTTGGTTTGAAGGCATGATGGCGGTCGTTCAAACCAATGGGGAGTGCGATGGCTGGTGCCGGTCTTTTGATGTTGCTCGATGATATTGCGACCTTGCTGGATGATGTCGCGCTGATGACCAAGACGGCGGCGGGCAAGAGCACGGCCATTCTGGATGACGTGGCGACCCAGGCCAAGGTTGCCGTGCAAAAGACGGCAGGTGTGCTGGGGGATGATCTGGCACTCAATGCCGAGCAGGTCGCCGGTGTCAAGGCCAACCGGGAGCTGCCCGTGGTCTGGGCCGTGGCCAAGGGATCGCTGATGAACAAGGCGATTCTGGTACCTGCAGCCTTGCTGATCAGTGCGTTTGTTCCGTGGCTGATCACACCGCTGCTGATGCTGGGCGGTGCCTTTTTGTGCTTTGAAGGCGTGGAAAAAATTCTTGAAATCTTTCACCCCAAAAAGCCTCACGATGCGCATGAGGCCGTTGTCGATGCCGATGAGGCGGCACACAAAGGTGTGGCGCCATCGTCGGTCAGAGCTGCGCGCGAAAAGCAGATGGACCCCATGGAGTATGAGAAGCAAAAGGTCAAAGGCGCGATACGCACCGACTTCATTCTCTCGGCCGAAATCATGGCGATTGCGCTGGGTACGGTGTCCACCAAGCCCATCTGGGAACAAGGGGTGGTGCTGATTGTCGTGGCGCTGGCCATCACCGTGTTTGTCTATGGCCTGGTGGCCGGCATCGTGCGCATGGATGATGTGGGCAACTGGCTGATGGCCAAGTCCAGCAATGCAGCCAAGACCTTGGGTCGTGGCCTGATTGCATTCACCCCCTGGCTGATGCGCGGCCTGTCCATCGTGGGCACGGCCGCCATGTTCATGGTGGGCGGCAGTCTGCTGGTGCACGGCATGGCTCCGATAGAACACTGGGTGCAGGCGGTGCTGGTTCCCATGGGGGGCGTGGCCGCGATGCTGGGGCCGGTGCTGGTGCATGTGGTGGTGGGCGCCATCATCGGCGGTGCGGTGGTGGTGTGTGTGGAGCTGTGGCACAAACTGAGGGGAACCCAGACTGCTCATTAAAAGAATAGCTAGCACCGTATATCGGGTGCGGGTTTGAGCTGAATCAGATGTAAGGCGGTCGTGGCCCGAAGGCAACGGCCGCCTTTTTCTTGAGCTGCATGAGGTGCAGGTTGACCTGGGACAAACCCGAGCAAAGACGGCTTTGCTTCAATCAATGCCAAGGGATGTGACGAGCACTCCCACCGATTACCTCAAGGAAAAAAGCCCATGAAAAAGACTCTGATCGCGATTGCCGCTGCTGCCAGCGCATTGACTGCCGGCACTGCCTTTGCCCAATCCTTTGACGGCACCAGCCCTTGGCAGGTGCGTGTGCGCGCAGTGCATCTGGACAGCGACAACGGCGGTGCAGCCGGTGATGCCGGTGTGAGCATCAACAACAAGTGGATTCCGGAAGTGGACGTCTCCTACTTCTTCACGCCCAATATCGCGGCCGAGCTGGTGCTGACCTATCCGCAAAAGCACAGCGTGTATCTGAATGATGCTTACCTGGGCTCGCTCAAGCATCTGCCACCCACCTTGCTGGCTCAGTACCACTTCACCAATTTCGGCGCCTTCAAGCCCTATGTGGGCGCGGGTATCAACTACACGCATTTCTCCAGCGTGAATCTGCCTGCTGGCCTGGACGTGAAGCGCAGCAGTTGGGGTGGCGCACTGCAAGTGGGTTTTGACTATGCGCTGGACAAGAACTGGTCGCTGAACTTCGATGTGAAAAAGGTATACATCGACACGAAGATCAATAACAACATTGGCAAGCTCAAGGTCGACCCATGGCTGGTGGGCGTGGGCGTGGGCTACCGCTTCTAAGAATGTGTTTACGATCTTGCGCGAAGGGGTGTGGGCTGCGGATCGGGAGGGGCTGCTAGGCGCAAACCGCAGCAATAGCATTGCTATTGCGAGGATTTGCAACAACGCAGACCGCCCGAGGCCGCGACCACACACCCGCGAGGAGATCGTAAACACGTTCTAAGGTGGAGTCCCAAGGAGTGATCTTGTCTGCGGCCTTCTTCCGCAGATGAGGCACGCGCCGCAGGCTTTGCGGCGCAACGGAGTGTGCTGGTCGGTATGGTCGGCACATTTCAAGGCTAGGGTGTATGTTTGTATCGGTATTCCGCTTGCGCGGGGTACCGATTTTTTTATGCCACTGGATCGCCCCAAGGCCATGAGCGGACCTCTTCGACGGGCAGCGCCCACACGCAGTGGGTAAGCGTGGGGGCTTTTTATTGCCGCCGGGCCGCCCCAAGGCAATAAGCGCCCCCTTGGGGGGCAGCGGCCACACGAAGTGGGCAAGCGTGGGGGCTTAGTCTTCCAGCTGGTAGCGAAAGACCTGGGCAAGGCAGGCGCTGACAGGTTGGCCTTTGGCAGCAGGGTGCGAGAACTTCCATTTCTGCAGCGCGGCAATCGATGGCTTGACCAGCGCCGGGTGTGCGCCTGGCTGGGCCAGATGATTTCCCACTTTGCCTTCTGCGGACACTTCAAAGACGATGATGAAGCGGCCCTGGACTTCGTTGACCGCCATGGCTTGCGGGTAGTCAGGCAGCACGGTTCGCT
Source organism: Comamonas sp. (assembly GCA_031277805.1). Classification (GTDB taxonomy): domain Bacteria; phylum Pseudomonadota; class Gammaproteobacteria; order Burkholderiales; family Burkholderiaceae_C; genus Comamonas. Next base: position 67,040 of record JAITLR010000007.1, read on the forward strand.
GGATCTGCAGCGGTGCATCAAGCTGATGCGGGGCAAAGCAGTCCTGCAGCCAGCGGGGGCGCTCGGAGCTGGCGAGCCAGCGGGCCTGGCTGCCACCGAGAGGCTTGGGCATCTGCGGGCCGCGAGGACCCGAGGTCGGTGGTGTCTCGTCTGGTTCTGGTGGAGTCGCCGGAGCGGCATTTGTGGACTGTATGCGGCTTCGCGTGGGTTCGGCATCCGTGCTTTGCACTGATGTGCCATCGCGCTCGGAAGATGGCTCGGGAGCCAGCGGTATCTGGCGGCATCCACCCAGCCAGAGAGCCGCCAGCAACAGGGCTGCCGAGGAAGCTGGCGAGCGCAGGCCCGTACGAAGCAGGGAAGCGGGAAGCATCAAAACATCTCCTTTGCCGCCTGCCAGAGGGCAGGCGGTGGGAGACGTTATACCTTGTCCAGAGCCTGGTTCAGATCGGCCAGCAGGTCGTCGATATGCTCGATGCCGACGGACAGTCGCACCATGCCTTCGGTCACGCCCGCCTTGGCCAGCTCGGCCGCGTCCAGCTGGCGGTGTGTGGTGGAGGCGGGGTGGGTGGCCAGCGATTTGGCATCGCCAATGTTCACCAGGCGAGTGAACAACTGCAGCGAGTCTAGGAAACGTGCACCGGCTTCGCGACCAGCGTCGCCCTTCAGGCTGAACGACAGAATGCCCGATGCACGGCCGCCCGACTGCTTTTGCACGATGGCGTGGTCGGGGTGGTCCTTGAGGCCGGCATAGCGTACCCATTCCACCTTGGGGTGCTGCTGCAGTGCTTCGGCGATTTTCTGCGTGTTCTCGCAGATGCGGTCCATGCGCAGTGCCAGGGTTTCGATACCTTGCAGAATCTGGAAGGCGTTCTGGGGTGAAATGGCCGCACCCATATTGCGCAGAGGCACGACGCGGGCGCGGCCGATAAAGGCCGCGGGGCCCAGCGCTTCGGTATAGACCACGCCGTGGTAGCTGATGTCGGGTTCGTTCAGACGCTTGAAGCGCTGCTTGTGTTGGCCCCAAGGGAACTTGCCGCTATCGACAATTGCACCACCCACGCTGGTGCCGTGGCCGCCCAGGTACTTGGTCAGCGAATGCACGACGATGTCGGCGCCAAACTCGATGGGGCGCAGCAGATAGGGCGAGGGTACGGTGTTGTCCACGATCAGCGGGACACCATGGGCATGAGCCACATCGGCCAGCGCCTGGATGTCTGTCACATTGCCCAGCGGGTTGCCGATGGACTCGATGAAAACCGCCTTGGTCCTGGCGTCGATCAGCTTGCCAAAGCTGGCAGGATCGCGTGGATCGGCAAAGCGCACTTCGATGCCCTGCTGGGGGAAGGTATGGGCAAACAGGTTGTAGGTGCCGCCATAGAGCGTGCTGGCGCTGATGATGTTGTCGCCAGCTTCTGCCAGGGTCTGGATGGCAGCAGTAATGGCAGCCATGCCGGAAGCCAGGGCCAGGGCGGCAATGCCGCCCTCCAGAGCCGCGACGCGCTTTTCCAGCACATCGGTGGTCGGGTTCATGATGCGGGTATAGATATTGCCCGGCACCTTGAGGTCGAATAGGTCTGCGCCATGCTGTGCGCTGTCGAATGCATAGGCCACCGTCTGGTAGATGGGCACGGCTGCGGCCTTGGTCGTGGGATCAGGGGAGTAGCCGGCGTGAACGGCCAATGTCTCGATGCGCATGTTCAGTCTCTCTCGGGATTATGGGAAATGATGGTGGCCGCGTTTCCGGGGCACAGGCGCCAGGAAGCCGGGGTCGAGTCATTATGGTCTGAGCATGGGCTGTAGCTGAACGACCGAATAGCTATGTACATATCCGGAGCGCGGCACTGGGATGGAAAAAATAATTGTGGCCATATATGTTTTCGGTCATGCTGCGGCTAGTTCCGATTTCCTGCATGAAAGCCAGCAGCTGTGAGCCAGTCCGCAGATCCCTATTTCGCGCTGATTGCGCCTGCCTGCATCATGCTTTTTGGCGGGTTGCTTGTTGTTTGCTGGTGGATGCAGCGAAAGCAGGTGCGGTCGCCCTTTTTGCTCTGGCTGGCCGCAGGTTATGTCTTGCCTGCGATGGCCCTGATGGCGCAAAGCCTGATGGACGATGTGCAACTGGGGGCTGCGGCGCCCTGGACCGGGGTGCTGTACCTGACCGGAGGTTGGTGCATTTCCAACGGCATGGCGTTGCGCCTTGGAGGCAAAGGCGTCAGTGTCGTTGCGGGTCTACTTGTCGGTGCAGCAGCGGTGGGCGGGCTGTATTACTTCTCGCGGGTCGATGACCAGCTATGGGTGCGTGTACAGATATTGACGTTGGGTATGGCGCTTCAGCAATTGCTGGCTGTCAGATACATGCTCATGGCCAATGCCTCTGCCGACCGGTTGGAAAAGTGGGTCTTCTGGACCTACTGGATCAACATTGCCTATGCGTTGCTGAGGCCTGTGGCTGTGTGGTTCCTGCCTGTGCAGGAGGTGCAGGAAGTGACGCGCTCGGGGTATTGGCTGCTCACCCTGGCCCTGGCAGTCTTGTTCTCGCTGTGGTTTGCATTGGGTCTGCTCGCCTGCAGTGTGAGAGATATGCTGGGTGTCCTGCGGGAGGAACGCAACAGGGATCCCTTGACCCAGCTGCTCAACCGGCGGGCGTTCATGGAGTGCGCACAGGCTCTCCTGAGAGACGCCAGGCTGGCTCCCTGGGTGGTGGTCGCTGCTGATATTGATTATTTCAAGCAGATCAACGATCGCTGGGGCCATGCATGCGGAGATCAGGTTCTCAAGGAGCTTGCTCAGTGGCTGCCCAGACAGGTCCGTGAGAAAGACCTGGTGGCCCGTTTTGGGGGTGAGGAGTTTGTGCTGCTGCTGACGGGGGTGCAACTGCAAGAGGCCTACGTCATTGTGGAGCGCATGCGCGAGAACCTGCATCAGCATCAGTTCACCATGCTGCCTGCCGGGGCGGCACTGACACTCAGCTTCGGTTTGGCTCCCGTGAGCAACTGGGAGACCCTGGAGTCTGCAATGATGCAGGCCGATGCACTGCTGTACGAAGCCAAGAATGCCGGGCGTGACCGTGTACAGGCGCTTCGTGGAGCCTAGGGCCGAGGATTCTGCGAGAGTCTGGATTGAGCCGCTCAGCGTGCTGAACCGGTGGCTTGGTTTCGCTCCCAGGTCATCAAGGCAGTCTGGATCACTGCCGGTGCATGGGCGTCGTTGGCTGCGTAGCGACGCTGTGCAGCGGTGAGCTGGCTGGCGGCCCAGTTGGATGTGGTGGTGCGCTTGGATTTGCGAAAGCTCTGACCCAGCACCAGTGCCACCGCAGCCCTGACGCCAACGGATGGACCGTAGCCCAGGCGCTTGAAGTGACGGTCCAGGTCCTCGATGTTCCTCAGCTCGGTCTGCAGTCTGCGTGGCAGGGAGTGCCGGTCATTGTCCAGCCCGAAGCCCAGTTTGCGAATGCGCTGTGAACCAAGAATGTCGCGTGTGATCTCCAGGGCCAGAGGATGATGGAGCTGCAGCAGCCAGGCCTGCTGTGGTGTTGCCAGTTGAACCAGGTGAGGGCCGCTATCGTGCTGGCCCACGTTGAACAGAGGCTTGCTTTCGGTATCGAAGCCCAGAAATTCAGCGCGCCTCAAGGCCTCATGGGCCGCGTGGAACTGTGCTTCGGTCTGGGGAATATGAATGGCCTGCTCGGGCAGTTCTGCAAAAGGTGGCAGCAAGGCGCTTTCTTCCTTGCTCGGAGCTTTGAGTTGGGGCATGGCGTATTACACACCATGCGCCGCCTGTATTGTCCCCAGCCTGTGTGGATCTGCCTGTGGGTAAATGCCAGGAAAACTCCGCAATCCGTTGTCTGGCATGGCTTTGCGCTGGATGCCTAAAAAATGGGCGGAGTATTTCCTGGTGAGTTGCGCCGAAAGCCGGGTTGGCGCTTTTCCAGAAATGCGGCGATGCCCTCGCGGCTGTTGGCGTGGGTGGAGCAGTCGGTGATGGCTTGCTGCTCGCGTTGCAGATGCTGCTGCAAGTCGTGGCTGTGTGCACTGTCGCAAAGTTTTTTGATATGAGCCAGAGAGTTGGTGGCACCTGCCGCGAGCTCTTCGGCCAACTGGCTTGCCTGCGCGGCCAGGGCGTACGGCTCGTGCAGCTCGTCGAAAATGCCCAGGCGCAGACATTCCTGGGCCGATATGGGGCGGTTGCTCATCAACAGGTATTTGGCCCGGGCAGCGCCGGCTCTGCGTGTCAGATAGTAGGAAGAGCCCAGGTCCGGACTCAGACCAATGGCGGAGTAGCCTCCACGCAGAAAGACCTGGTTTGATGCCAGCACGATATCTGCACAAAGACCCAGCCCCAGGCCACCACCGCCCAGCGAGCCCTGAATGGCACTGATGACAGGAACGGGCAAGCTGGCCAGTGTCTGCATGGTGGGGTTGAGCAGGCCCAGGATTTCCGCAATCAGCTGTGGCAGTTGCTCGCGATTTTGCACAAACTCACGGATGTCTCCACCCACGCAGAACTGCTTGCCGGTGGCGGAAATCAGCACGGCGCCAATATCTGCCTGGCTGGCCTGCCTGACCACTGCCGCCAGTGCGTGAGCCATGGGCGTGCTGATGACATTGCCCTGATCGGGTTGATTGAGCACGATGTGGCCCACGCCATTGCGAATTTCCCAGAGAACCATTTCAGACATCAGGCGACCTTTCTTTCATGAGAGGCCCAGAACGGGGCCCGCAGGCTGGTCTTGAGGATCTTGCCGGCACCCGATAGCGGCATGGCCTCGACAAAGGAAACATCACGTGGGCACTTATAGCCAGCGATGCGCTCCTTGCAGAAATGGATCAGCTCCTGGGCTTCCAGATCCTGCCCGGGCTTGCGCACGATGAAGACGTGGACCTGCTCGCCCCAATGCTCATGGGGAATGCCTATGACTGCACATGAAGACACGGCAGGGTGGGTGGCAATGACGCTCTCCACCTCGATGCTGTAGACGTTCTCGCCGCCGGTGACGATCATGTCCTTGATGCGGTCCACGACAAAGACATAACCCTCGTCATCCATGCGGCCACCGTCGCCCGTATGCATCCAGCCATCGCGGATGGCAGCTTCGGTTTCGGCGGGCTTGTTCCAGTAGCCCAGCATCACGCCGGGGCCTCGAACCACGATTTCACCGACCTCGCCGCGTGGCACCTCCCGCCCTTCGGGGTCGACAACACGTACCTCGGTGCAGGCCGTGGCGCGTCCGGCACTGCGGTGACGTCCCTTGGCCCGGCCTGGTTCGCGGTGCATCTCGGGGGAAAGAATGGTGGCGATGGGAGAGACCTCCGTCATGCCATAGGCCTGCACAAAGCCCACCTCGGGGATGGCCCGCATGGCGCGGTCCAGCAGGCCCTCGGAGATGGGAGAGGCTCCATAAGCCATCTGGCGCAGTGAACTCAGGTCATATTTGTGCAGATCGGGGTGGTCCACCAGCATTTGAATCATGGTGGGCACCAGCAGCGTATCCGTCACGCCGGCATTGGCAATGGCCTGCAGTACCGCGACGGGGTCGAAGCGCGGCACCATGACATGGCAGCCGCCTGCGGCAAACAGGGCATTCATGAATGCACCGTCAGCCAGATGGAACATCGGCGCTGCGTGCAGGCCAACGCTGCCTGCGCGCACGATCTGTGACGACACGCCCGAGATGGCATTGGTATAGAGATTGCGATGGCAGAGCATGACCCCCTTGGGGGAGCCTGTGGTTCCTCCGGTGTAGAAGACGCCGGCCAGGTCGTCGCCGCTGCGCATGGCGTCTTCAACGGGGCGGCTGTTTGCCACCAGCGCTTCATAGGAGAGCATGTCCTGCGGAGCAGGGCCATCGCCCAGGTGGATCAGCGTCTGCAGAGAGCGGGACAGTTTGAGTATCTCTGGTGTCAGGGGCGCGAAGCTGTCGTCCACCAGCAAGATGCGGGTGTCGCAATCGTCGAGGGAATAGGCGATCTCGTTGGAACTCCAGCGGATATTGATGGGATTGACGGCCACACCTGCCCAGTAGCAGGCCATGTAGTACTCCAGATACCAGTCGGAGTTGAGGCTCAGAATCCCCACCCGGTCGCCGGGCTGGGCGCCCAGCGCTTGCAGCGCGCCGGCGAAGCGGGCGACCCGTTCCCCCAACTGCGCAAAACTGCGTTTGCGGCCGTTGTAGATACTGGCTGTGGCATGGGGCGTCTGCTGCACGGCGCGGCGCAGGCTTTGCGTGAGATACATGGCTGGCCTTTCTAGAAACAGGAAATGCGATCAATGCGAGAGCTATTGGGCGAAAAGGCGTCTGGCGATCAGGTCCTTCATGATTTCGTTGGCGCCGCCGTAGATTTTCTGGATTCGGGCATCGGTGTACAGGCGCGCGATGGGGTATTCCTCCATATAGCCATAGCCGCCGAACAGCTGCAGGCATTCATCCATCACCTTGCACTGCTGCTCGCTGCACCACCACTTGGCCATGTAGGCCGCCTCGTTGTCCAGCGTGCCGTCGAGCAGGCGCTGTATGCAGTCGTTGACAAAGCTGCGCACCACATGGGCCGTGGTGGCGCATTCGGCCAGCTTGAAGCGCGTGTTCTGGAAGTCGGCAATCGTCTGGCCGAAGGCCTTGCGTTGCTGGGTGTAGTCCACGGTTAGTGCGACGGCCATCTCGATGGCCGCAGCGGCGCTGACCCCCAGCAGCATGCGCTCATAGGGCAGCTGGCTCATCAGCTGCTTGAAGCCCTGGCCCTCGGTGCCGCCCAGCAAGTGGCTGGCGGGTATGCGCAGGTCTTCAAAGAACAGCTCGGCGGTGTCCGAAATATGCTGGCCGATCTTGCCTAGCCTGCGACCCACGCGAAAACCGGGCAGGTTTTCCGTCTCCAGCACCACCAGCGATACGCCGCCACTGCCAGCCTCGCCGGTGCGTACCGCCACCACCAGCAAGTTGGCGGTGTAGCCATTGGTGATGAAGGTCTTGGAGCCATTGATGAGGTAGTGGTTACCATCGCGCTGGGCGCGCGTGCGCATGGCCTTGAGGTCGGAGCCCACGCTGGGTTCGGTCATGGCAATTCCGGCCAGCAACTCGCCACTGCAAAGCCTGGGCAGCCAGCGCTGCTTCTGTTCCTCCGTCCCGTAGGCCAGCAGATAGTGCGAGGCGATGGTGTGCACGCTGGTGATAGCATGTACCTCGGCCTTGGTCAGCTCTTCCTGCACTACCAGCTGGTAAGCCAGATTGCCGCCACCGCCGCCCCATTGCTCGTCCATCTCGGGCAGCAGAAAGCCATGTGCGCCAAAGCCGCACCAAGTCTCGCGCGGCACATAGCCTTGAGCGCGCCAGGCGGGTACATGGGGTGTCAGCTCGCGCTCTATGTAGCGGCGCACCTGTTCCCGGAAGGCATCGATATCGGCATCCATCCAGGCATGTTGGAAGGGTTTGGGGAGCAGCATTTTCAGACCCCCGTCAGGCCGCCGGTACACATCAGTGTCTGGCCGCTGATGTAGTCCGATTCGGGTTGGCAAAAGAGGTAGACGGCACCAGCCGCCTCGTCGGGCGTGCCGGCGCGGCCCAGGGGAATCGTCTGCTCCATGGCGGCCATCAGGCCGGGGTTCACGCCTACCTTGATGTCGCGGCCTTCGATGTGGGCCGTCTCGCCATTGGCGGCGGAGTTGGTCAGCCTTGTCTTGATGAGCCCGAATGCCACGCAGTTCACATTGACGTTCATGCGTCCCCACTCCTTGGCCAGCGTCATGGTCATTCCCGTGATGCCGGCCTTGGCCACGGAGTAGTTGGTCTGGCCCGCATTGCCGAACAGGCCCGCCACCGATGAGATATTGACCACCTTGCGCATGACGCGCTGGCCGGCTTCCAGCTCGGCCTTGGACAAGGCCTTGATGACGGGCTGGGCCGCACGCAGTATGCGAAACGGCGCTGTCAGATGGCAGTCGAGAATGGCGTACCACTGCTCGTCGCTCATCTTCTGGATGACGTTGTCCCAGGTGTAGCCGGCGTTGTTGACGATGATGTCCAGTCCCTGGTATTGCTGTGCGGCGGCGCCGACAAAGCGCTCGGCAAAGTCGGTGTGGGTGACATTACCTACACAGACAATGGCCTCGCCGCCCATTTCGCGTATCAAGGCCAGAGTCTCATTGGCGGGTTCGGCATCGAGGTCGTTGATGACCAGACGTGCGCCTTCGCTGGCCAGCTTGAGGGCGATGCTGCGGCCTATGCCGCGGCCCGAGCCCGAAACCAAAGCCACCTTGCCGTCGAGTTTTCCTGTCATTGCTGTCTCCTTGAGGGAATCAATACGTTCTCAGGGCAGGCTGATCCAGGCATCACCCGCGATCTTTGTCTGGCCATGCTGGTTGCTGCTTTGCACCTCGATGCGGACGCTGCGGTCCGCATCGCGTTTTTCCACGATGCGGCCCGTGCATGAGATCGCATTGGCAAGATGGGTAATGCCCTGAAAGCGCACATCGAAGCGGCGCAGCCGGGACTGTGGTGCCCAGCCGGTCAGCAGCCGACCCAGCCAGGCCATGCCCAGCATGCCGTGGGCAAACACATCGGGCATGCCGGCCTTGCGCGCAAAGTCGGTGTCGATATGAATCGGGTTGTGGTCGCCCGAGGCTCCGGCAAACAAGGCCAGCGTGGTGCGGTTGATCGGGGGCAGGTCGAGCGTGGGCAGTAGATCTCCAACCTGGACCTCGTCGTAGTGAGGGGTGTTCATTGCCAGCCCTTTCTAGTTGCGAACCACGATGACGGAGCGCATTTCTGCCACCAGCTCGTTGTCCTGGTTGACGGCGCGCGATGACTTCACGACAAATTCCAGCGCACCGTTCTTCTTGCTGTAGATGTCATCGATCCTGGACTGCACCGTGATGCGGTCTCCGGCGCAGGCGCTTCGGTGATAGCAAAAGCTCTGCTCGCCATGCAGGATCTTGGCGATCGGGATGTTCAGGGTTTGCAGGAGCAGGTCGGACGTGCCGCTGTCCATTTCCGCCGCAAACAAAAAAGTGGGGGGCGCGGGCAGGTCCGAGTAGCCCGCCGCGCGGGCGGCCTCCAGGTCGGTATAGACGGCATTGCTTTCACCGATGGCTTTGGCAAAGAAACGCAGGCGACTGCGGTCCAGGCTGAGCTCGGATGAGGGCAGGGCATGTCCTATCCATTGGGTGTCAATCATCGGCAGCTCCTTCAGACACGCTCGTAGAGGGTGACCACACAGGCACCACCGAGTCCGAGGTTGTGCTGCAGCGCCAGGCGGGCGTTGGCAACCTGGCGCTGACCGGCGCGGCCGCGCAGTTGCTGCACCAGCTCCGTGCATTGGGCAAGGCCGGTGGCGCCCAGCGGGTGGCCTTTGGACAGCAGACCACCCGACGGATTGGTCACAAACTTGCCGCCATAGGTGTTGTCACCGTCGCAGACAAACTTTTCCGCGCCGCCCACTGGGCACAGGCCCAGGGCCTCGTAGGTCAGCAGTTCGTTTTGCGCAAAACAGTCGTGCAGTTCCACCACGTCCACATCCTGGGGACTGATGCCAGCCTGCTCATAGACCTGGCGCGCAGCGTCCTGCGCCATGCTGAAGCCCACCACTTCGCGCATGTCGTGGGCCTCGAAAGTCCTGGGGCTGTCCGTGGTCATGGACTGGGCGCGGATGCGCACGCTGTGGTCCAGGCCGTACTTGAGCGCATAGGCTTCGGATACAAGCAGGGCTGCCGCCGCGCCGCAGGTGGGTGGGCAGGCCATGAGCCGGGTCATCACGCCCGGCCACATCACGGGGGAGGCCATGACCTCTTCCTCTGTCACCTCGGTGCGGAACAGGGCCAGGGGATTGCGCGCTGCATGGCGGCTGGCCTTGGCGCGGATCTTGGCAAAGGTGGACAGCTGCGTGCCGTATTGGTCCATATGTGCCTTGCCAGCTCCGCCGAAGTAGCGCAGGGCCAGCGGCACGCCGTTGTCGCCGACCAGTGCATCGGTCTCTGCTTCAAACCGGTCAAAGGGGCTGGGGCGGTCACTGAAGACCGAACCCAGTGCGCCTGGGGTCATCTGCTCGAACCCCAGGGCCAGCACGCAGTCTGCGGCGCCACTGGCCACGGCCTGACGTGCCAGGAACAGGGCAGTGGACCCGGTGGAGCAGTTGTTGTTGACATTGATGATGGGAATGCCGGACATGCCCACCTCATACAGCGCTCTCTGACCGGCGGTGGAGTCGCCGTAGACATAGCCGACATAGGCTTGTTGCACCGCGTCATATGCGAGGCCTGCATCCGCCAGTGCCAGGGATGTGGCGCTGGAACCCATCTGAAAGTAGGGATCACTCTTTCCGGGCTTGGCAAATGGAATCATGCCTACGCCGGCAACAAACACATCATGACTCATGGGGGGCTCCTTGGGAAAGTGGCAACGGATATCGAGCAATGAGAGCCATCGTAGGAATTACCGATGCGCAAACCCATTGCGGAGCGCATCTTTCGTATGTCAAAAGACCTCAAGGTGATCTGCTTATGGCTGCTGCTTCCATCGTTCCTTTCACGATCTCCATGGCTCTGGTGCGGGGTATTGCTGCCGGGGTGGAAAGACGTGGGCATGACTGCGAGGAACTGCTGCTGCGTGCAGGCATTGCTCCTCTGCTGCTGGCGCAGGAAGGTGCCAGAGTCACGGCCGATCAATATGTGGCGCTGATGTGGCGAGTGGTGGAGATGCTGGGAGACGAGGCCATGTGCCAGTTCTCCAGGCCGCTCAAGCGCGGCAGCCTGGAGCTGATTGCGCGTCAGGCCCTGTCAGGGCATGGGATGGAGACTGCACTGCAGCGCATGTGCCAGGCCCATGTGCTGCTGCAGGATCAGGTGGATGTGCAACTGGTGCGTGATGGAGCGCTGGCGGGCATTGTGCTGCGCCCGGTGGGATATGAGCCCTTGCCCAATTTCCTCTATGAGTTTTCCCTGCGCGTGCTGTGGCGGCTCACCGCCTGGCTGATGGGCGGTACGCTCAAGGTGCAGCACTTTGACTTTGCCTTCGGCCAGCCTGATTACGCCAACGACTACGGCGACACTTTCCCGGCACCTTTGCATTTTGGCCTGCCGTTCTCGGCATTCTGGTTTGATGCACGCAAGCTCGCCCGTGTCTGCAGTCGCGACGAGCAGGCACTGCAGACCTTTGTGGCCAGCTGGCCGGCGGCAGCCATCATGCCGCCGCGGACCGGAGAGGGTGTGGATGCCCGCGTGCATGCCCATTTGCTGCAGTCGCGTCCGCAGTGGGCAGGCCTGGAGGCTACGGCTGCCGAGCTGAACATGTCAGCCCCCACGCTGCAGCGCAAGCTTGCTGCCGCAGGCACCTCTTTTCAAGCCATCAAGGATGAGCTTCGCCGGGACATTGCGGTCTCCCGGCTGGGAACCAGCAAAGTCAGCTTTACGGAGCTGGCGGCCGATCTGGGGTTTGCCGATGCGGCGGCGTTTCAGCGTGCATTCAAGGGCTGGACGGGCAGCTCTCCCGGCCTTTATCGCGCCAGGCCGGTCGAGAGCTGATTGCTTGAAAACCCTTGCGTACAAGCCCTAGTTATTTTTACAAAGCAAATGATTGGTAAAAATAAAAAAGGCCGATATGCTGCGTCTCATGCAAGCAAGTCATGAAGCAGTCATAGCAAAAAAGCGCGGTCGCGGCAGGCCGCCCAAATCGGCCGATGAACGCAATGAAAGCATGCGCCGTGGCGAGCTGGTGAAGGTTGCGGCGCAGCTGTTCAGGCAGCGCGGATTTCATGGCACCAGTACACGCGATATTGCTGCCGCCGCAGGCATGCAGCCAGGTTCACTGTTCTATTTTTTCGAGAGCAAGGAGGCCATCCTGCATGCGGTCATGCGCGATGGAATGGCGCAGGCTGCCGCCAGCCAGGCCGCAGCACTCGATGCGCTGACGCTGCGTGCCAGCGGTGTGCAGCGCCTGCGGGCCCTGGTGCGCAATCACCTGCAGATCATGGTCGGTCCGGAGAGCGATTTCATCCCCGTCATGCTGTACGAATGGCGGCTGCTCAGTGATGAGCAGCGCGTGGATGTGGGGGCGCAAAAAGACGAATACGAGGCGCAGTGGATGCCCGCACTGCAGGCCCTGCATCACACGGGAAAGCTCAAAGCCAGCCCCGAGATTGCGCGCCTGTTGATCTTCGGTGCGCTGAACTGGACGGCTCAATGGTTTACCGAGGGCCGCGGGCTGACGCTGGATGAGTTGACCGAGCAGGCCCTGGCCTTATTCATTGGAGAGCGTTGATGTACCAATCCGTATTCCGGGCCGCATTGTTTGCGGGGCAGGTAATGGTGGTGACCGGCGGTGGCTCGGGCATTGGCCGCTGCGTTGCGCACGAGCTGGCATCCCTGGGGGCTACAGTCGCCCTGGTGGGGCGCAATCAGGACAAGCTGGTGGCGGTTCAGACCGAACTGCAGCGGGCCGGAGTTCCCGAGGATAGGGTCAGCGGCCACAGTGCGGATATACGGGATGAGGCTGCCGTCAAAGCGCTGGTGGCAGAGGTTCTGGCTCGTCACGGACGCATAGACGCTTTGGTCAACAACGCGGGCGGGCAGTACATCGCGCCCCTGGCCAGCATCGGAGCCAAGGGCTGGCAGGCCGTGCTGGACACCAATCTGACAGGCGGTTTTCTGATGGCGCGCGAATGCTTTGTGCAATACATGGCAGAGCATGGTGGTTCCATCGTCAACATGGTGGCCGATATGTGGGGCTCCATGCCAGGCATGGGGCACAGCGGTGCGGCGCGTGCGGGCATGGTCAGCTTGACCGAGACGGCCGCTGCGGAATGGGCGCCGCATGGCGTGCGTGTGAATGCCATCGCGCCCGGCTATATCGCCTCCAGCGGCATGGATCACTACCCGCCCGAGGCAGCAGCCATGCTGCGCAAGATGCCTGCTACTGTGCCGGCGGGGCGTTTTGGCAACGAGGCCGAGGTTTCCGCCTCCATCGTGTTCCTGCTCAGCCCTGCGGCCAGCTTCATCAGCGGCACGGTGCTGCGCGTCGACGGCGCACGTCCCCAGGTGCGCATGGGCATGGGGCCGGTGGCGGCCAGTGCCGAGGTGCAGCAGCGCCAGGCCGTGCGGGCCTTTGATGGCTTTGCGCTCTACCAGACTCCCAAGGTGTTCCAGTCATGAACGTGTTTGCATCGCAATGGAATGCTGTCGGTGAGCAGGCCCAGCAGCGCAGCGCCGCCACGCTGCAGCGCATTGCCGCTTTGCGTGAGCTGGAGCGGCGCGCCGCGCAGGCTTCGCAGCGCTCCAAGCCGCAGTTTGAAAAACGTGGCCAGTTGCTGCCGCGCGAGCGCGTGGCCTTGCTGCTGGACCCCGGCGCACCCTGGTTGCCGCTGTGCTCGCTGGCAGGCTATCTGCAGGACAGACCAGACCCTGAAAAATCCGTACCTGGCGGCGGCATGCTGGCCGGTATCGGCTTTGTCAGCGGCGTGCGTTGCATGGTCGTGGCCAGTGATTCGGGCATCGAGGCGGGGGCCATCCAGGAAAAAGGCCTGGACAAGATCCTGCGTGTGCAGGAGATCGCACTGCAGAACAAGCTGCCCTTCATCCATCTGGTCGAAAGCGCGGGAGCCAACCTCATGCGCTACCGCGTGGAGGGCTTTGTGCAGGGCGGTGCGCTGTTCCGCAATCTGGCGCGGTTGTCTGCTGCCGGTATTCCAGTGATCACGGTGCAGCATGGTTCGGGCACGGCCGGCGGTGCCTACATGCCTGGCCTGTCCGATGTGGTCATCATGGTGCGTGGCCGATCGCGTGCCTTTCTGGCCGGACCGCCCTTGCTCAAGGCCGCCACGGGCGAGATCGCGACCGAGGAGGAACTGGGCGGAGCCGAGATGCACACCGGTGTTTCTGGCCTGGGCGAATACCTGGCCGAGGATGACCGTCAGGCTCTGGGCATGGCACGCGATGTGGTGGCGCAGCTGTCTCAGTGGAAACAGCTTCAATCGCAAACTGGTCAAGCGCTTTCAGCTATGAAGTCAGGAGTTATTGAGCCACTCTTCAGTGCTGAAGAACTGTTGGGCCTGATGCCGCCCCATCATCGTGAACCGGTCGATATGCGCGAGGTCATGGCGCGATTGGTCGATGGCTCCGGGCTGCTGCTTTTCAAGCCCGGCTATGGCGGGGCCACGGTCTGTGCGCAGGCACATCTGGGTGGCCATGCAGTGGGCCTGATCTCGAACAATGGCCCCATCGATGTGGCGGGAGCCAACAAGGCCACGCACTTCATTCAGTGGATGTGCCAGCTCGGTCATCCCATCATCTATCTGCAGAACACCACAGGCTACATGGTGGGCAAGGACAGTGAGCAGGCCGGCATGATCAAGCACGGCAGCAAGATGATCCAGGCGGTGACCAATGCCACCGTGCCCCAGATCACCATCCAGTGCGGCGCCAGCTTTGGCGCGGGCAACTACGGCATGTGCGGCCGGGGCTATGCGCCGCGCTTTCTGTTCAGCTGGCCGGGCGCCAAGACGGCCGTGATGGGGGGCGAACAGGCCGCACGCACCATGCAGCAGGTCACGGAGGCCGCCATGGCGCGCAAGGGGCTGCCTGTGGATGCCGAACAGCTGCAAAAGCAGTATGACCAGATCACCTCCATGTTCGAGGCCCAGGCCGACGCTTTCTATACCAGCGGGCTGCTGCTGGACGACGGCGTGATCGACCCGCGCGACACGCGCGAGGTGCTGGGCTTCTGCCTGGACATGCTGGCTGAGGCCGAAGCCCGCAAGCTGCGCCCCATGCAGTTCGGGGTCGCCCGGATGTAGGTAGGGCACACGAAAGTAGACCTTCGGCATTCAAGGCTGGCCCGGTGCAGCCATATCAGTTTTCCCAAACAGAACGTCAACGGAGACAAGCCATGCAGTGGACCCATGAGCATCTGGAAGTGCGCAAGACCTTGAAGCGCTATATCGACGAGCAGATCAATCCTCATGTCGATGAGTGGGAGGAGGCGGAAATATTCCCCGCGCACAAGGTGTTCAAGGGCCTGGGTGATCTGGGTCTGCTGGGGCTGACCAAACCCGAAGCCTTTGGTGGCTCCGGCCTCGACTATTCCTACAGCCTGATGATGGCCGAGACCCTGGGCCATATCCGCTGCGGTGGCGTTCCCATGGCCATAGGCGTGCAGACCGATATGTGCACGCCGGCGCTGGCGCGCTTTGGCAGCGATGAACTGCGCGAGCAGTTTCTGGCTCCGGCCATTGCCGGCGATATGGTGGGCTGCATCGGTGTGAGCGAGCCTGGCGCGGGTAGCGATGTTTCGGGCGTCAAAAGCCATGCGCGCAAGGACGGTGACGACTACATCATCAGCGGCCAGAAGATGTGGATCACCAACAGCATCCAGGCCGACTGGATGTGCATGCTGGTCAATACCGGCGACGGCCCGGTGCACAAGAACAAGAGCCTCATCATGGTGCCCATGCGTGACGGCCCGAACGGCAAGCTGACCCGGGGCATAGAGGTGGCGCAGAAGCTGCGCAAGATCGGCATGAACTCTTCGGACACGGGGCTGATCTTCTTCGACGAGGTACGGGTGCCGCAGCGCTATCTGGTGGGGCAGGAAGGTCAGGGCTTTATCTATCAGATGCAGCAGTTCCAGGAGGAGCGGCTCTGGGCCTCGGCCAGTGGCCTGGTTGCGATGGATGAATGCATACAGGAAACCATCGAGTGGGCGCAGCAGCGGCAGATGTTCGGCTCCACCCTGATCGACCAGCAATGGGTGCAGTTCAAGCTGGCTGAGCTACAGACCGAGGTCGAGGCGCTGCGCGCGCTGACCTACCGCGCGGCCGAGCTCTATATGAGCGGCAAGGATGCGTTGCAACTGGCCAGCATGGCCAAGCTCAAGACCGGAAGATTGACGCGCGAAGTGGCCGACACCTGCCTGCAGTTCTGGGGCGGCATGGGCTTCACCTGGGACAACCGCATCTCGCGCCTGTACCGGGACGGGCGCCTGGCCTCGATCGGCGGCGGCGCTGACGAGGTGATGCTGGGCATCATCGGCAAGACCATGGGCCTGATCAAGCGCCCCGCGCACTGAAGGAGCGCCTGATGGCCGAAGTGCTTGACATTGATCGCCAGCCGCTGGGCAGCGGCTTCATGGAGTGGTGGCGGCTGAACTCGCCGCAGACCCGCAATGCCCTGACCGATGAAATGGTGCAGGCGCTGGGCAGCCATTGCGAACGAGCCCGCGAAGACGCGCAGCTGCGGCTGATTGTGCTGACCGGCAGCGGCGGGCATTTCTGCGCCGGTGGCAGCCTGGGCGGCTTTTCCAGCAGCATTGGCAGGCCTTTGCTGCCTGGCGAGTGCGATCCGCTGGTGCAACTCAATCGCGAATTTGGCAGCTTGCTGCAGCGGCTGTCCAGCCTGCCTCAGTTGTTGGTCGCAGCCGTGCAAGGCGCTGCCATGGGGGGCGGCGTGGGCCTGGTGTGCGTGGCCGATCTGGTGATTGCCGATGCCAGTGCAGTCTTTGCCACGCCAGAGGTGACGCTGGGCATTGTTCCTGCGCAGATCGCCCCCTTTGTGCAGCGCAGGCTGGGCGATGCTCTGGCACGCCAATGGCTGCTGTGCGGTCAGCGCTGGTCGGCGCAGCAGGCCCTGCAAGCCGGGTTGGTGCAGACGCTGATCCACGCCGATGATGCTTTGCCATGGCAAAGCCAGCTGCAAACCCATATAGCAAGTCTGGCGCAGGCTGCGCCAGCTGCGGTGGCCGCAACCAAGCGACTGCTGGAAACCGTTGCGACGCAAAGCCTGGATGCCAGCCTTGATCAGGGCGCGCAGGCTTTTGCAGCAGCACTGCGAGGCACGGAGGCCGGTGCCGGGATCAAGGCCTTTGCCAACAAGCAGCCTGCGCCCTGGGCGGTATCCGGTGATGCAGGAGGCCGCCCATGAAGCGAATTCTGATTGCCAACCGCGGCGAGATTGCCTTGCGCGTCATGGCTACGGCCCGCCGCATGGGCATTGAAACCGTGGCCGTCTATTCCGATGCCGATGCGGGCAGTCTGCATGTGCAGCAGGCCGATCAGGCCTATGCGCTGGGCGGACTGACTTCGGCGCAAAGCTATCTCGATGTGGGCAAGCTGCTGGCAGCGGCAAAGGCCACGGGGGCGGATGCCGTGCACCCTGGCTATGGCTTCCTGAGCGAAGACGCGGGCTTTGCCCAGGCGGTGCAGGAAGCCGGTCTAATCTGGATCGGCCCGTCACCCGCTGCCATACGTCAGCTGGGCAGCAAGGCCGCGGCCAAGCAACTGGCCAAGGCGCACGGCGTGCCCTGCCTGCCCGGTTACGAGGGCAGTGATCAGGACCATGAGCGCTTTGCTGCAGAGGCCGAGCGCATTGGCTATCCGGTCATGGTCAAGGCGGTGGCAGGTGGCGGTGGGCGTGGCATGCGGCTGGTCGAAAGTCCAGCGCAGCTGCAGGCTGCATTGGCCAGTGCCAGATCAGAGGCGCTGGCCGGCTTTGGCAACGGCGATCTGCTGGTGGAGCGGGCCGTCATGCACCCCCGTCACGTGGAGGTGCAGGTCTTTGCCGATACACAAGGCCATGTGATTCATCTGGGCGAGCGCGACTGCTCGGTGCAGCGCCGCCATCAGAAGATCATCGAAGAATCGCCGAGCCCGGCCGTCAACGCCGATCTGCGGGAGCGCATGGGTGCCTGCGCCGTGGCGCTGGCCAAGGCTGCGGGCTATGTGGGCGCGGGTACGGTGGAGTTTCTGCTGGAAGGGCAGGACTTCTTCCTGATGGAGATGAACACGCGGCTGCAGGTGGAGCACCCCGTGACCGAGGCACTGACGGGTCTTGATCTGGTGGAGTGGCAGATTCGCGTGGCGCGCGGCGAGCCCTTGCCGCTGACTCAGCAGCAGGTTCAGTTGAGTGGTCACGCCATCGAGGTGCGCCTGTGCGCAGAGGACGAAAATTTTCAGCCCCATACCGGTGTGGTGCGCTATTTCTCGGCACCGAATGCCATGAGTTTTGAGCGCTCGCTCCTGCGCTTTGATCATGCGTTGCGCATGGGCAGCGAGGTCACGCCGTATTACGACGCCATGCTGGGCAAGCTGATTGTCCATGCGCCATCACGTGATCAGGCCATCGATCAGCTCATCCATGCTTTAGGTCAGCTCGTCGTGCTGGGCCTGCCCACCAATCGCGCTTTTCTGATGCAGTGTCTGAACGACAGCGTGTTCAGGCAGGGCCAGGCCTTGATCTCCTATCTGGCGGCAGATGCGCCGCGCCTGCAGCAGCAGTTGCGTGAGCAGCAAAGCCAGACTCACCAGCAGTGGGGGGCACTGTGTACCGTGGCGCAGCCGCCGGGAGGTCTGGCCTGCAGCTACTCCCAGCAGCGCAGGCTGCGCCATCGTGATCAGACCCAGGAGCTGACATTGCAACCAGCCAGTCGCACCAGCTGGTCGCTGGAAGCGAAGGATGGTGGACCCGTTCTGCTTCAAATAGATGAGCTGCTGGCGTATGGCTGGCGGGCGCGTCGGGCTGGTTTGAGTCAAACCGTCCATGCGGTGCGGCTAGGCATGGAAGAGGGGGCGACCCGCTGGCATTTGCAGGCAGGAGGTGTGGATTGGCTGACCGAAGACATCAGCTATCTGCCGCCGGAAGGCGCATCGGCTGCAGGTCAGGCCAGCGAGTTGCGTGCACCGTTCAATGGCAAGGTGTTGCAGATTCAGGCGGTGGCGGGCCAGCATCTGCAGGCCAGGACAACAGCCGTGGTGATCGAGTCCATGAAGCTGGAACACAGCCTTTGCGTGCGCGCGGACTGTGTGGTGGAGGAAGTGCTGGTGGCTGAGGGCCAGCAGGTCACGCCGGGGCAGATACTGCTGCGCCTGGCAACCGTCGTGGCCAAGGAGGGTGAAGCATGACGGATGCAGCAGATCGTGAAATGCTCTACGACACCGTACGTCGTTTTGCGACGGAGCATATTGCCCCCCATGTCACGGCCTGGGACGAGGCGGGCGAGTTTCCGCGCGAACTCTATGCTCAGGCCGCAGAGCTGGGCCTGCTGGGCATAGGCTATCCCGAGCATCTGGGCGGCACGCCAGCCACGCACGGCCTGCGCGCCGCGCTGTGGCTTGCACTGTGCCGTCATGGCGCAAGCGGCGGTGTGCTGGCCAGTCTGCTGTCGCACAACATAGGGCTGCCGCCCGTGGTGGCGCTGGGCAGCGCCGCACTGCAGCAGCAGGTGGTGCCCGAGGTATTGGCTGGGCGCAAGATTGCGGCGCTGGCCATTACCGAACCCGGTGGCGGATCGGATGTCGCAGCGTTGCGTACCCGCGCCCGGCGCGACGGTGACCACTATGTGATCGATGGAGAGAAGACTTTCATCACTTCAGGCATGCGCGCCGACTGGTTGACAGTGGCCGTGCGCACGGGCGAGGAGAAAGGCGCCAGCGGCATCTCCTTGTTGCTGGTGCCGGGCGACAGCCCTGGCCTCACGCGCAGCCAGCTCGACAAGATGGGATGGCAATGCTCGGATACGGCCCATCTTTTCTTTGACGGCGTGCGCGTGCCGACCAGCCATCTGCTGGGGGCGGAGGGCGAAGGCTTTCGCGCCATCATGAGCAACTTCAATGGAGAGCGTCTGGGCATTGCCTGCGGCGCCTTGGGCTTTGCCCAGGCTTGCTATGACGAGGCTTTGAGCTGGTCGCAGCAGCGCAGGACTTTTGGCGTGACGCTGAACCAGCATCAGGTCATACGCCACAAGCTGGTGGACATGCAGCAGCGCATACGCAGCACCCAGGCCTGGCTGGATGCCGTGGCCGCACGGGCCGATAGCGGTGACACAGGCGCGGACTGGGTGGGCGAGGTCTGCGTGCTCAAGAACCATGCAACCCAGACCATGCAGCACTGTGCCGACACGGCGGTGCAGATCCTGGGCGGCATGGGCTTCATGCGCGGCACGGTCAGTGAACGCATCTACCGCGAGGTCAAGGTGCTTCAGATTGGCGGCGGCACCGAGGAAATCATGAAGGAGCTGGCGGCACGCCAGTGGCGGATTTAGTAAGAAATTAGCCTGAAACGCTTATCCATAAAGCGCTATCAGCTTCTATTTAAGGAGCAAATATGTCTGACAAAGCCATCATTACCTGTTCCATTACCGGCGTGCTGACCGATCCCGAGCAGCACCATGTGCCGGTCACGCCGGAGCAACTGGCCCAGGAGGCGCGCCGAGCCTATGACGCGGGAGCTTCCGTGGTCCATGTGCACTTTCGCAAGCAGGAGGCGGGCAAGGGACATCTGCCGAGCTGGGAGCCTGAAGTGGCCAAGGCCTGCGTGGATGCCATGCGCGCGGCCTGCCCGGATCTCATCATCAATCAGACCACGGGCGTGGTCGGCCCCAACTACCAGGGGCCACTGGACTGCCTGCGTGCAACCCGCCCCGAGATGGCAGCCTGCAATGCAGGGTCGCTCAACTACCTGAAGGTGCGCAGCAACGGCGAATGGGCCTGGCCGCCGATGCTGTTCGACAACCAGCCTGCCAAGGTGCAGGACTTTCTCGACGTCATGGCCGAGACGAATACGCTGCCCGAATTCGAATGCTTTGACGTGGGCATTGTGCGCTGCGTGGGCATGTATGTGGAAACCGGCATGTACAAAGGCCTGCCCGAGTACAACTTCGTCATGGGCGTGGAGTCCGGCATGCCTGCCGACCCCGATCTGCTGCCGATTCTGCTCAAGCTCAAGATCAAGGACGCACCCTGGCAGACCACGCTGATAGGCCGTAGTGAAATCTGGCCCACGCATCTGCGCACGGCCGAGCTGGGCGGTCATTTGCGCAGCGGGCTGGAGGACACCTTCTATCTGCCCGATGGCAGCAAGGTCACATCGAACGCCCCGTTGATAGAGCAACTGGCCCGCTATGCACGCGATGTAGGCCGCGATGTGGCAACACCCAGGGAAGCGCGCCAGATACTGCATCTGGCGGCCTGAAGCGGGACGGTGGAGGCAATATGCATACGGATTCCTCTGCTCAGACCGTGGCCCAGGCGCTGGCGCGCACGGTGGCCAGCTTTCCTCAAAGACCCGCCTATATCGACCAGGGACAAAGCTATGGCTGGCAGCAAATGGATGTCATGGCGGAGGCCTGGGCCCGGCGTCTGTCCGCCATGGGGCTGAGCCGTGGCGACCGCATAGGCGTCATCTTGCCCAATGGGCTGCCCTGGATTCTCAGCTATCTGGCGGCGGCCAAGATGGGGGCGGTCATCGTGGGCCTGAGCGTCCGCTACCGCGATACCGAGCTGGATTTCATGCTGGCGGACAGCCAGGTCAAGGCTGTGCTGGCACCGCGTGAGTTCGCCGGCTTTGACTATGAGGACTATCTGGGACGGGCTTGCCTGAGGCTTTCGACACTGAAGCATTTGATCTGGGTTGGCGAGCAGTTTGTGCCGGATCTGCAATCTGTAGCCAGTGCTGACGAGGTTGCTTCGACGGACTGGGTGCCTCAGCCTGAGGATCTGCTGCTGATCATCTATACCTCGGGCACCACGGGCAGACCCAAGGCTGCGGGCCTGAGCCATCGCTCGCAGCTGGGGTCGGCCCAGGCACAGTGTGCCCATGTGCGCGCCACGGCCGAGGACCTGGTGCAACTGGCCATGCCGCTCAACCATGTGGGCGGCATCACCTGCGGCGTGCTGACCATGCTGCTGGCGGGAGGCTGCTGCGAACTGGTGCCCATGTTCAGCCCCGAAGCGGTGTTGAAGATGGCGCAGCGGCATCCACCGACCTGGATGGTGGGTGTGCCCACCATGCTGACCTTGCTGCTCATGCATCCGTTGCTGGAGCAGACCGATCTGAGCCGGCTGAGGCTGATTGTGGTCGGTGGCTCGAATGTGGAGCCAGCCTTGCTGAGCCGTGTGCAGCAGTTGTTTGCCGGTGTGACCATCATGAATCTCTACGGCTTGTCCGAGACTTCGGGCGCCATCGTCATGACGCCATGGCAGGCCAGCCAGCAGGCCTTGTTGCACAGCATAGGCAAGCCCCTGGCGGGGGCCGAACTGCGCGTGGTCAGGGCCGATGGCCAGGATGCCGCACAGGATGAGGTGGGCGAGCTGTGGTTTCGCGGTGCCGGGGTGATTCCCGGCTATGTGGGCCTGCAGCAGGATTCCTCTGCCTTCGACGCTCAGGGCTGGATGCATTCCGGTGATCTGGGCTTTGTGGATGGCGAGGGGCTGGTCCACCTCATGGGGCGCCAGAAGGACATGTTCATCCAGGGCGGCTTCAACGTCTATCCCAGCGAAGTGGAAGGCGTGATTGCCAGCTACCCTGGTGTGCTGATGGTGGCCGGCATTGGCGTTCCAGACCCCGTGCTGGGTGAGGTAGGGCGCTACTTTGTCGTACCCAGACCCGGTGCGCAGATCAATGAGACGGCGCTGCAGGAACATTGCCGCCAGCGTCTGGCCGACTACAAGGTACCGCGTCAGATCGTGCTGCGCGGAGATTTGCCACTGACTCCGGCTGGAAAGATTCAGAAGGCGCTGCTGCGCCAAGAAGGGGCTTGACCATGAATGTGCAATTCGATTTCACTGGCCGTCATGTGATGGTGTTTGGCGGCACCACGGGCATCAATCTGGGGATTGCCCAGTGCTATGCGAGGGCGGGTGCCCGCGTCACCGTGGCCAGCCGCAAGCAGGCCAATGTGGATGCGGCCGTGGCCACGCTGGGTGCGGCGGCCCTCGGTGTGGTGGCCGATGTGCGCGATGAGCAGACGGTGGCGGTGGCGCTGGCCCAGGCGGTGGAGCGTCATGGTCCGATCGATGTGCTGGTATCCGGCGCGGCGGGAAATTTCCTCGCGCCAGCGGACCAGATGTCGTCCAACGCTTTCAAGGTGGTATTGGATATCGACTTGCTGGGCAGTTTTCATGTGGCGCGCCATGCGGTGCAGCATCTGCACCCCGGCGGCTCCAGCCTGATCTTCATCACGGCGCCGCAGTCTGTCGTGCCCATGGCTTACCAGGCCCATGTTTGCGCGGCCAAGGCTGGTGTGGATCAGCTCACCAGAGTGCTGGCGCTGGAATGGGGTGCGCGTGGCGTACGTGTCAATGCGATATCGCCCGGTCCGATTGCCGGCACCGAGGGTATGCGTCGCCTGGCGCCGCAGGGCGAGCAGGTGATGCCCTGGTGAGGCAGATGGTGCCGTTGGGACGTATGGGGACGACCGACGATATAGGGCAGCTGGCCCTGTTTCTGGGCAGCGATGCGGCCAGCTATATCTCGGGCACGGTGATTGCCTGTGATGGCGGTGCGCAGGGCCAGCTCTCGCCCATGATTGCGGCCGCCGCCGATGGGGCACTGAAAAAGACATAACAGCAAAAAGCGTGGGAGTGTGGGTGATCCGAGTTTTTCCAGGACAAGCACTATCAAGGAGACAAGCCATGATCGAGATGAATCTGTCGCAGCAGGCGCGTCGCATACGGCGCATCGCTCTCGGGGATCTGCTGTATCGCACAGCCGCAAAGTTCGGGCAGCGCACGGCGCTGGTCGACGGTGGCCAGCGCATCAGCTATGCCGAGCTGGATGCGCGCAGCTCACGTTTTGCCCGCTATCTGCTGGACAGCATAGGGCCGGGCAGGCAGGTGGGCATGCTGTGTGCCAACTCCATTGATATGGTGGTGGCCTTCAACGGCATCCACAAGGCCAGCCAGGTCTGGGTGCCCGTCAATATCAAGCTCGATGTAGGGGCCATAGGCTATATCCTGCAGCATGCGGAAGTTTCTGCCGTGGTCGTGGACCAGGAAATGCTGGGCCTGCCGGGGCTGGCCGATTTGCTCAAGCAGCTGGCCGTGCCGCTGATCTTCACGCGCGTGTCAGCAGAGACTGGGATGGGGGCGGCCGTCGATGGCATGACCCTGGCACAGGCCGAGGTAGGCCAGTCAGACCAGTTGCCCGAGGTCGATATCGACGACAACCAGGCCGCGCTGCTGATGTACACCAGCGGTACCACGGGAAATCCCAAAGGTGTGGTGCACTCTCATCTATCGGTGTATTCCGCCATCAAGGGCAATATCGACGAGATCCGTTACCGCGAAACCGATGTGCTCAGCGGCTGGCTGCCGTTGTTCCATTGCGCCCAGCATTCGCTGACGCAGACGGCGATTGCCACGGGCGCCTGCACGGTGCTGACACGCGCTTTTGTGCCGGCAGAAGTGGGGCAGCTGGTCATCAGGGAGGGGGTCACGATTTTTGTGGGCCTGCCGCTGATGTATGCAGCGGTGCTGGCCGACCCTGGTTTTGCACCGACGACCATCCGCCAGTGCATCTATGCCATGGCGCCTATCCCGAAGCCGCTGATCGCGCAGATTGCGAAGCGCATGAGTGAAAACCTGTCGCTGGCCACGGGGCAGACCGAGATCTACCCGGCCACGATGACCTTCTACCCACTGCTCAATCCCGATTGCGATGCCAATTTCTGGGGTAGTAGCCTGTCTACCTGTGAGACGGCCATCATGGACGACGACGGCAATCTGCTGGGGCCGGGCCAGGTCGGGGAGATCGTGCACCGTGGCCCCAATGTCATGTTGGGCTACTTCAAGGATCCCAAGGCCACGGCTGAGGCCCAGAAGTTTGGCTGGCACCATACGGGCGATCTGGGCATCTGGGACGCCAAAGGCCGCATGGAGTTTATTGATCGCAAGAAGGACATGATCAAGACCGGTGGCGAGAACGTGGCCAGCGTCAAGGTCGAGGCCGTGGTGTTGGCCCATCCCGAGATCGCGGCCGCTGCCGTCTTCGGCTTGCCGCACCCGCATTGGAGCGAGGCGGTCTGCGCATTTGTGATGCGTAAGCCCGGAACCTCGGTCGATGCTGATTCGGTACTGGCTCACTGCCGTCAGCATCTGGGGGGCTTTGAAGTGCCAAAGCTTGTGCACTTTGTCGATGCCTTCCCTTCCACGGCAACGGGCAAGGTGCAGAAGAACGTGATGCGCAGGCAGTTCGAGCAGATTGCCAGGGATCTATGGGGCGAGTGATGCTCGCCGTGGATTGAAACAGGCCAGCGAGAGCTGGCCTTTTTGTCATCACTCCACGGTTTCCGGTGTCCAGGCAAAGACGGGGACTGTGCGCTCGGCAATGATCTTGTTGCGGGCCTCCAGCAAGGGGTAGAGCATTTCCGGCTGGGGCACGATCCAGTATTCGCCACGTTCGATGGCCGCAAAAACCAGGCTGGCAAACTCGTCGCTGCCCATGCCGTTTGCATCGAGCATATGGCTCATCATGCCGTGAAACTGCGCCGATGCGGCGGATGGCGCTTCTCTGAAGATAGCGGTCTTGACCGGGCCCGGAGCCAGCAGCGAGACCTTGATATGCGGGCTAAAGGTGGCCAGTTCGTTGGCCAGACTTTCGGTCAACGCCACCACGGCAAATTTGGTGGCGGAATAGGGGGCCATCAGCGGACTGGGCAAAAAGCCTCCGACTGATGCCGTATTGATGATGTGCGCAGGCCTGTCTGCCTTGAGCAGGCGTGGCACAAAAGCGCGCAGACCGTTGACGATGCCGTTGACGTTGACCTGCCAGGCCTGCTGCCATTGGGCGTCGCTGATCTCCCAGCAATTGCCCGTGGACAGTACGCCCGCGTTGTTGAACAGCAGATCGACCTGGCCAAATGTGGCATAGGCCTTGTCGGCCAGGGCATTCAGTGAGTCCTGGCTGGTGACATCGGTCACGACGGAAAGTGCTTGCTTGCCCAGCTCATCTGCGACAGCGTCCAGTTTTTCCTGATCCCGATCGGCCAGGACGACCTTCATTCCCAGAGCTGCGGCTTGTCTGGCAAGGCCCGCACCAATACCACTGGCAGCTCCAGTGATGACAGCAACTTTCATGGTTTCCTCGTTTCAATCAATGCAATTTGATTAAAGCATTGAATGATTAAGAAAAATTTCCATGATTTCCCAATTGACAGAATAGCCGCATATTTACAGTGCTCTTGATATATTAAATATAAACACGGGGTTGACATAAAAATTCAAGGGGCACAGTGTGTCTAAATGAATTAATGGTTTTCCCTTAAATGTTTTATCTTAGATTTTTTGCAAAAAATTATTTCAATTCATGCTATTGATAAAAAATGAAGCTGAATGGCCGAGGATTAGATATGTGGTGAGATCTGAATTAATCCGAGGGGAATGGATAAAATGATTGTAAGCGGGGCGTCACGATTGCGGGCGTCCACTGCATGCTTGTTGCGTCAAGGGACTGTGATCGATAATCTGGCCCCCGATTCCGGTTGCGCATATATTGATTCCATTTCTCCCGTTTGATTAAGTTCATGATGGACTAAGGAATAGGCTGTACTTTACATTATCAGGATTTATTTAATGAATATTCAATTATTCGAAAAATTCGGATGAAGAACTTGATAATATGAATATATTGATTTGTTCGTAAACCTCAATTTATGGTGCTCGAATAATTGAGATGTATTATGATATTTTGAATTGATTTGTGGCGCCATATTTATGGAGTGCGGGTTTTCAGATGTGCGGCTCATAATCCAACGAGAGGAATCTGGTGGGAATTTATCCGTTTCAGCGAAGAGCTGTGAGTCCAGGTTCACGGCAAGTTGCGGCCTGCTGGGCTTATGGCTCTACTCCATTTGCACTACACGAGGGATCGCAGCCCCCTGGCATTGTCCGGGCTGCTCCGCGGACTCGCGGCCACGGCCACGGGCAAGGACATGGCCGCGAGTCTGGCGAGACTGCCTCCCTGAACAACAGGTCTATCTTCCGGTGTCGGTGGCGCAGCATTCGGGCCATAAAGGCTTGTCTTGGCCCGCCCTGGCGATGGCGAGGAGCGCAGCAATTCTTATCCCCGCATCATGTGGACGCTTCTGTGGAAAACTGGGGTTGCAAATGGCGAAACCCGCGCCAGGCGGTGCTTTCCACGGATTGCCTAAAAAATGGACGATCTGCGTAAAATAGATGAATTAAGGGTTTATACCAGGGATTCAAAGGCCGATTCTAGGTCGTAAAAAAGCCCGCAACCGAGGCCGGTGTGCGGGCTTTTTGGGAGAGCATTTCCTGAATTGGATCAGGCCAGTGGCTTGGGTGTGGGGCGCGTGCGGTAGAACTGCATGGGGTGCTCCTGCATCTCCTTGGCATGCTGGTTCAGCACCGACTTCTTCATCTTGCCCACCACATGCATCTCGCAGGGCTTGCAATCAAAACGCAGCGTGAGCTTTTCCTTGCCATTGATCAGCTGCAGCGGTTCGGCCTTGATCGTGCCTTTGACGCCGATCACGCCCTTGGCCTGCTTGGGGCACAGGCTCATCGAGAAGCGTACGCAGTGCTTGGTGATCATCAGCGAGACTTCGCCTTCCTCTTCCTTGCTCTCGTAGGCCGCGTCGATCACTTTCACGCCGTGCTTCATATAGAAGTCGTGCGCTTTCTGGTTGTAGACGTTGGCCAGATAGCTCAGTGTGTCCTCGGGGAAAGGAACGGGCGGCTCCACGGGCTTGGCACGGGGTAGGCGGATAAGGCCGGATTCACGTGCGGCTTCCAGCGAGGCCAGGGCATCGCGGCGCAGCTGGTTGAGCACCGAGGCCGGAACAAACCAGGGCTGCGTGAGCTTGAGTGCAATATCGTGCACAGCAAAAATCGTGGCGCCAAAACGGCCCAGCTGCTCGCGCAGCGTGGCTTCGGCCTTGGCTGCATCGGCCGCAGCCTGGTGCTCGTTGTCGATCTCGGCATAGCCGACAAAACCGTCGTCATCGGTCAGTTGCAGCGCAAAGCCTTTGGCCGATTCCTTGAACTCGGCCCACAGGCCAATGCGGCGCTCGCTGGATTTTTTGTCCAGCATGCGCACCCAGTCCATATCGCGGTTGCGGTTGATTTCCAGGCCTTTGCGCAGGTCCTTGAACTCGGCAATCTCGTTCTTGGGGAAGACGCGCCAGATGCCTTTTTTGGCATGCACGCATTCGGCGCGGTTGATGTGCACCCCTACCAGTTCCTTTTGCAGGTCGTAGTAGCACAGGCCGTCGCCGTTGTGCAGCTCGGTGGCCTTGTCGCTGGTTTCGATCTCGAACCATTTGTCGCCCACCTGGGTGACCCAGCCGATGGAGCGGCCCGGAGTCTTGGGCGTGTCGAAGGCGCCGATGTCGTCCTGGCGGCCGTTCACAAAGTAATCGGTGAACTCGCGGTTGAAGTTCTGGTCCGGGTCGGGTTCGAAAGTGAAGGTGGTGTTGCCCGACGACGAACGTGCCAGAGGTGCATCGGAGAATTCATGCTCCTCGATGATTTCGTCCAGCAGCTTGCGGTAGTGGGCCGTGATGTTCTTCACATAGCCCATGTCCTTGTAGCGGCCCTCGATCTTGAAGCTGCGCACACCGGCGTCGATCAGCGCGCGCAGGTTGTCACTCTGGTTGTTGTCCTTCATGGACAGCACATGCTTTTCGTGCGCAATGATGCGGCCGCTGGCGTCAGTCACCTCATAGGGCAGGCGGCAGGCCTGGTTGCAGTCGCCGCGGTTGGCGCTGCGGCCGGTGTGAGCGTGGGTGATATAGCACTGGCCCGAATAGGCCACGCACAGCGCGCCGTGAATAAAGAATTCAATGCTGGTGCGGGCCGGGTCGGTGGCGGCGCGCACGGCAGCGATCTGCTTCAAGTCCAGCTCGCGGGCCAGCACGATCTGGCTCAGACCCGCATCCTGCAGAAAACGCGCTTTCTCGGGCGTGCGGATATCGGTCTGGGTCGAGGCGTGCAGCTGGATGGGCGGCAGATCGAGTTCGAGAAGGCCCATGTCCTGAATGATCAGTGCGTCGGCTCCGGCGTTGTACACATCCCAGGCCATCTGGCGCGCGCCTTCGAGTTCATCGTCGCGCAAGATGGTGTTGAGCGTGATGAAGATGCGGCTGCCGAAGCGATGGGCATGCTTGATCAGGCGCTCCAGATCGCGCAGTTCATTGCCCGCAGTTGCTCGTGCACCGTAGCCTGGACCACCGATATAGACGGCGTCCGCGCCATGGTTGACGGCTTCAATGCCGATATCGGCATCGCGGGCCGGGGACAGGAGTTCGAGCTGGTGGGGCAGGAGAGACATAGGGGCAGGATTATCTCAGCAAGCCCCGATTTCGGCACGGTGGTGGGTAATCGGCTGTATCAATGTCCGCGCGGACTGAAGGTGCGTGGAAACACCACCGGCCCGCTGCGGTCTGCCAGGCGGTAGCCCATGGCCGGGCGGTTGGAGCTGCCATCGACATGACCGGCCTCGATCAGAAACTGTGCCGCCAGCATGCGGGTGCGAAAGCCGCTTTTGTCGACCCCTCTACCCAGCACGGTTTCATAGACCTGCTGCAACTGGGGCAGGGTAAAGGGCTCGGTCAGCAAGAAAGCGGGCAGCGAGGTGTACTCCACCTTGCTGCGCAGCCGCTCCACGGCAGTTGCCAGTATCTCGGAGTGGTCAAATGCGAGCTGAGGGGCTGCCAGCAACTCGTCTATATCAAACCAGGCCACATCGGCGGCGTTGGCGCCCTTGGTCAATGCAATATCGGCGCCGGGAATCAGGGCGAAGTACACATGGGTGGCTGACCAGCCGCGCGGGTCACGGGCCATACCGCCCCAACTGCCCAGTTGCTCCAGATAGGGGCTGTCCACTCCGGTTTTCTCGCGCAGCTTGCGTTGTGCGCAAGCCAGCAGATCGGCATCCAGACTCACATTGACAAAACCCCCGGGCAGTGCCCAAAGACTGGGGAATGGATCATCTTCATGGCTCGGGCGTTGCACCAGCAGCACTTTGAGTGCCTTGTCAAGAATGGTGAAGATCACCACGTCCACCGTCGTATAGGGAAGAGGAAAGTCTGGTGCCGGCTTGGCTCGACGATGTGCAATGGCCATGAGAGATTGCTTGACTCAGTGAGTATTGGGTTGTATTGTACAACTTGCTTAAGTTGTTTAATGCAACTTAATAACGGGCCTGGAAGCCAGACCGATCTGGACCTCTGCGTTCCAAGACTGGCTTGGACCCGGACGCTAACCACAAAAGAACAATATGAAAGATAAGAACACCATGACGACGACGCGCAGCAAATTTCTCAGCCTGGTATTGCGGCACAGCCCGCAAACCATTGGTTTGAAGCTCGATAACGCAGGCTGGGCGCGCACCGATGAACTGCTGGCATGCCTGGCGCGTTCGGGCCAGCGCATAAGCCTTGAAGAGCTGCAGGCCGTGGTGGCCGACAACAACAAGCAGCGTTTTGCCTTCAGTGAGGACGGCAGCCGCATTCGTGCCAATCAGGGGCATTCCATTCCGGTCGAGCTGGCGCTGACGCCCCAGCGGCCACCGGACGAGCTGTATCACGGCACGGCCACACGTTTTCTGGATGCCATTTTTCAGCAAGGACTGACGCGGCAGAGCCGTCACCATGTGCACCTGTCCGCCAGCACCGAGACAGCGGGTGCCGTGGGGCGGCGCCATGGCAAGCTGGCCTTGCTGCGGGTCGACGCCGCGCGCATGGCCGCCGATGGCCATGTGTTTTATTGCTCGGACAACGGTGTCTGGCTGACCGACGCCGTGCCGGTGACCTATCTGGCCAAGCTGGCGGTATGAATAGCTCAAAGCTGATAGCGCTGGACGCTGATGGCGTGCTGCTGGACTACAACCTGGCCTATGCCACAGCCTGGCAGCGCGCGTTTGGCGAGCGGCCTGCATTGCGCAATCCCCGGGCCTACTGGGCCATGGAGCGCTGGGACGTACCGCAACTGGGGCCCGCGCTGCGCGAGCAGTTTCGCGCTGTGTTTGATGTGCAATTCTGGTCTACCGTGCCGGCGCTGGCCGGGGCTGTAGATGCCTGCCACAGCCTGCGTGCGGCCGGCTTTGAGCTGGTCTGCGTTTCAGCGCTCCAGCCCCAATATGCCAAGGCGCGTCTGGCCAATCTGCGCAGCCATGGTTTTCCCATAGAGCAGGTTGTTGCCACCAGCAACGACGCCAATGGCAGCAGCCCCAAGGCCTGCGCTCTGGCGCAGTTGCAGCCTGTGGCTTTTGTGGACGACTACCTGCCTTACTTCCATGGCGTGCCGGAAAGCATTCACAAAGCCCTGGTCCTGCGTGAACCCCATGGATCACCCAATACCGGGCCTGCGCTGGCCCATATCCAGTCGACGCACGGCAACATGGCCGATTTTGTCGATTGGTGGCTGGACGAGCACCCCCTATTAAGAGATTGAAAGAACAAGAGATGCACAAGCACAACATTTATACGGTGGGCAGTCTGGTGGCCGAGCTTGATACCGGCATGAGGCCCAAATACCTGTGCTTTTGGGGCCATAAGCCCGAAAGCAATGGCTCCGTGGGCAGAGGCTGTCTGAGCCAGTGGTTCCATGCACCCTTCGTCGTGGAGGGGGACCGCTTTGCCACGGCCGAGCATTTCATGATGGCGGAAAAGGCCAGGCTATTTGGCGACGAGCAGGCCCGCTTGGCGGTGTTGGCAGCTCCATCACCCGCCGCAGCAAAGGCTCTGGGACGAGGCGTGCGAAATTTTGACGACGCCCGCTGGAACGCCGCACGTTTTGACATCGTGGTGCGCGGCAATGTGGGCAAGTTTGGTCAGAACCCTGCGCTGCGCGATTTTCTGCTGACTACGGGCGAGCGTGTGCTGGTCGAAGCCAGCCCGCGTGACCGCATCTGGGGCATAGGCATGGGTGCAGCCAACCCTGATGCCGAGCAGCCGCGCAAATGGCGTGGACAGAATCTGTTGGGCTTTGCGTTGATGGCCGCGCGTGCACAGTTGCGGAAGGAAGGCTGATGAGCGAGCTGGGCCGTTTTGAAGGTGCGTTGCTGGGTTTGGCCTGCGGCGATGCCGTAGGCACGACAGTGGAATTTCAGCCGCGCGGCAGCTTTGCGCCGCTGACCGATATGGTGGGCGGAGGCCCGTTCTCGCTCAAGGCGGGGCAGTGGACCGACGACACCTCCATGGCGCTGTGCCTGGCCGAGAGCCTGATCACCAAGCAGGCTTGCGACCCGCAGGACCAGATGGCGCGCTATGCCAACTGGTACCAATGGGGCTATTGGAGCTCCACCGGCCACTGCTTTGACATTGGCATGGCCACCCGAGCGGCGATCCAGGAGTTCTTGCGTAGCGGCAATGCGCTGGCCGGCAGTGCCGATCCGCATAGCGCAGGCAATGGCTCGTTGATGCGGCTGGCTCCTGTGGCGCTGATGTATGGCCAGGATGAAGCGCAATTGCAGGACGTCGCAGCGTTGAGTTCCCGTACCACCCACGCGGCACCCGAATGCCTAGATGCCTGCCGTCTGTTCGCAGTGGCACTGAGCCGCGCACTGACCGGAAAAGACAAGCAGCAGATACTGGAGCTGTCATCACTGCAACTGGGCAGCCTCAGGATTCGAGAGATTGCCCAGGGAACCTGGGTGAGCAAGAGTCGTGAGCAGATCAGCAGCTCTGGCTATGTGGTGCACAGCCTGGAAGCGGCACTGTGGTGCTTTGCGCGCCATGACAGCTTTGAAGCTGCAGTGCTGGAAGCTGCCAATCTGGGTGACGATGCCGATACCACGGCGGCGATCACGGGGCAGATTGCGGGCGCCTTCTGGGGGCGTAGCGGTATTCCTGGCCATTGGCTGGCAAAGCTGCATCAGGAGCAGGACATCCGGGAACTGGCACGATCGCTGTACGCATTGCATCCTTAGGTTGCGGGTTCATGTTCAAATCCGGTCGTCGTTGTTGCCGGATTTCGTCATGAGAGCTGTCTGGGGTTTGCTGAGTCTGGTCGTGGTGCTTGCCGTGGTCGGTGTGCTGGTCCAGAAAAGCTGGCGCAGCAGCCGGGAAAGTCTGACCCGACAGACCTCGTCGCAGCCAGCAGGGCACAATCGGGCCTCCGAATCCGGCAACGTACGGGATCAAAGCCAGCAGATTCAGCAGCAATATCGCCAGCAGCTGGAGTCGGCCATCAATGCCCCGCGTTCCATGCCGGATGCGCAGTAAAGTGACTGCGGTTGTGCCACTCGCCAGCTCCCCCACCCCACCAAGGAGAAAGCATGTCCATGTCTGACAGCCCAGCCCTGTGCGGCCCAGCCCGCCTCTCATTTGCCCTGGCTCTGGCCTTGACCAGCAGTTTTCTGGTGCAGGCGAATGCGCAAGCGCAATCACAGGTGCCGGTGCAGCAAGCGGACAAGCCTCTGGTCGTACATATCGCCCATGGTGGCCCGCTTTCCGGCCCCATTGCGGCGCTGGGCAAGGATGAGGAAAACGGCGTGCGCATGGCCATTGAAGAGCTCAATGCACGCAAGCAGCAACTTGGCGGTCGCCCCGTGCAATGGAAGCTCGAAGCCGGCGATGACGCAGGCGATCCCGGTCAGGCTGCAGCGCTGGCCCAGCGCTTTTGCGATAAAAAGGTCGCTGCCGTGGTGGGGCACCTGCAGTCGGGCACTACTCTGCCTGCGGCCAAGATATACAACGACTGCGGCATCCCCAACATCACGCCTGCGGCAACCAACCCCGCGATTACCGAAGCAGGCTATGAGGACAGCTTTCGCGTGATTGCCAATGACCAGGCCATGGTCGAAGCCTTGCTTGACTACGCGGTCAAGCGCCAGGGCGTCAAGCGTGTGGCCATCATCGATGACCGTACGGCCTATGGACAGGGCATAGTCAAACTGTTCGAGGCAGCGGCGGCCGAGCGCGATGTGCAGATCGTGGACAAGCAATACACCAGCGACAAGGCCACCCAGTTCGCGCCTATTTTGACGGCCATCAAGGGACGCAAGCCCGACGCCATCTTCTTTGGCGGCCTCGATGCCCAGGCTGGTCCCATTCTGCGTCAGATGTCGCAGCTGGCCATGAACCAGACAAAGTTCCTCGGCGGAGATGCCCAGTGCTCCGAGCGTTTGCCCGTCATGGCAGACAAAGCTCCTGCCCTCAAGAATGTGGTCTGTGCGATGAGTGGCAGCCCCTTGGCGAATATGCCGGGCGGCCCTGCCTGGAGGCAGAAATACGATCAGCGCTTCCCCGGCCAGTATCAGGTCTACAGCCCCTATGCCTATGACGCCACCATGGTGCTGGCCCAGGCCATGCTGCGTGCCGATTCCGCCAAGGCAGAGGCTTTTCTGCCTCAGCTGCGCCAGACACATCATCAAGGTGTGACGGGCATGATCGCCTTTGATTCGCAGGGCGAGTTGCAGAACCCACGCGTGACCTTGTTTGGTTACGACTCGGGGGAGCGCAGGGAATTGCTGGTCAGCGGTCAGTGATGCTGTATTTTCCGATTTGAATGAAATAGCCTTCTAACCCTTTGCAGGTAAGCGTAAGCAGCTATGGAACTTGATGCATCGGTGCATGAGCACTTCATGCGCCTGGCCTTGGACCAGGCCCGTGTGGCTGCATCCTGCGCAGAGGTGCCCGTGGGCGCTTTGGTGGTCAAGGATGGTCAGGTCATAGGTCGCGGCCACAACAGCCCCTTGTCGGCCAACGACCCCACGGCCCACGCCGAGGTGCTGGCGCTGCGCGAGGCAGCGCAGGTACTGGGCAATTACCGCCTGGAGGGCTGCACTCTGTATGTGACGCTGGAGCCTTGCACCATGTGCAGCGGTGCCATGCTGCATGCGCGTGTGGATCGTGTGGTCTATGGCGCAGCAGAGCCCAGGACGGGGGCTGCGGGCTCGGTGCTCAATGTGTTTGCCTATCCGGAAATCAACCACCAGACCCAGGTGCTGCGCGGCGTGCTGGCCGATGAGTGCGCGGCCGTGATGGCCGAGTTCTTTCAGCAGCGCCGCAAGGAGAAAAAAGCCCTGGAGCCGCATCCGCTGCGGGATTGGGCTTTGCGCAATGTGGATGCCGACTTTGCCGACTTGCCTCACTGGTCTTGGCAGCCCGATTGGCGCAGCGATCTGCCTGCGTTACAGGGCTTGCGCTTGGCCGTTGTGGATCAAGGGCCCGCAGACGCAGCGCTGACCTGGCTGTGCGTACATGGCAGCCCTGGCTGGGGCTATCAGTTCCGGAATTTGCTGCCTGAGTTGCTGGCAGCCGGGCATCGCGTCATCGTGCCCGATCTGCCCGGTTTTGGCCGTAGCGATCAGCCCAAGAAGGACAGGCAGCATAGCGCGCAGTGGCATGTGCAGATTCTGGCCGAGCTGGTACAGGCGCTGGACCTGCGTTCGGTGGTATTGCTGGGGCAGGGCGACGGCGGGTTGTTGGGTTTGCAGGTGGCAGCGCAGATGCCGCAGCGCTTTGTGGGAGCCTGGCTCAAGGATGTCTGGCCGTTGGCGCAGCAGCCTGATAGCCGCCTGCATTGGTTCGAACAGGCTGCGCGCAAGCCTTCGTGGAATGTGGCGCGGGCCATGGGGCAGGTGGAGGCCCAGGTGGAACCAGCAGAGCCTGAAGAAGTCCGAGCCTGGAATGCCGCTTTTGCCAAGCCCGGCCATCGCGCCGCACTCAAGGCCTGGCCGCGTGTGCAGCAGGAGTTGCCGGGCTTGCCTGCCGGGCTGCTGATGCAGTGGGCGCAGCAGCGCCATCTGTGGCTGCAGGCGGCAGAGACAGCACAACCGGTGTCTGCCGCTCAATGGCAAACGGCCTGGTTGCAGGCGCTGCCGCAGTTGACGCTGATGGATGCTGCCTGGCGCCAAACCCCGCACGGCTCTCTGGTTCCTGCCCAAAGTCAGGGCATTGCGGCGGCGGCTGTGGAATACTTTGCGCCATCGTCCGTGGCCCGTTGAAGGCCGCGACTCTGAACTGAATATCCGAATCCGCAGATTCACCCATTTCACGGAGCATGTGGCCAGCGGCTGCATGAAAAGGCTTTGGCAAGCTCGCGCAAATCCCCTGCATCCACTACCTCGCAAAGCAATCACGATCACGCACATGGACATGCAGACCATGTGCATGACGAGCATTGCGGTCACGATCATCACG
Organism: Comamonas sp.; assembly: GCA_031277805.1. GTDB lineage: Bacteria > Pseudomonadota > Gammaproteobacteria > Burkholderiales > Burkholderiaceae_C > Comamonas. Next base: position 102,891 of record JAITLR010000007.1, read on the forward strand.
ACCATGTGCACAGCGCCGACGGCAGTTGCTGCGATCATGACCACAGTCATGGCTCCAAGCACGTCTATATCTACTCGCCCTCGGGTGCGGTGCGTGACAAGGCTGCGTTCAAGCGTGGTATCAAGCAGCTCGAAGCCCTGGGTCATGAGGTGGAGGTCGATGCCGATGCGCTGGCCAGCTGCCAGCGTTTTGCGGGTGACGATGCCACGCGTCTGGCTGCCATTCACCGCGCCGCAGCCAGCGGTGCCGACGTAGCGCTGATTTCGCGTGGCGGCTATGGCCTGACACGTATCCTGCCGGGTATCAAGTACAAGACCGTGGCCAAGGCGATTGCCAATGGCACCAAGTTCGTCGGTCTCAGCGACTTCACGGCCTTGCAACTGGCCATGCTGGCGCAGACGGGTTCCATCACCTGGGCCGGCCCTGCGCTCAATGCCGACTTTGGCGTTGACACCAAAAAGACCGGTGAGCCTGTGGACGACATCATGCTCGACTGCTTTGAGGACTTGCTCAGCAATCAGGGCGAAGGCGCGGGCTGGCAGATGCCAAAGATTGGCGAGCTGCCCAACGGCAAGCCCCAGCTCAAGGACTTCTACGTGCCCGGTGGCGCCACGCTGTGGGGCGGCAATCTGGCCGTGCTGGTGTCTTTGCTGGGCACGCCATATTTCCCTCAGATTGACGGCGGCATTCTGTTCCTGGAGGACGTGGGCGAGCACCCCTACAAGATCGAACGCATGCTGACCCAGCTGATGCTGGCTGGCGTGTTGCAAAAGCAGAAAGCCGTTGTCTTTGGCCAGTTCACCGAGTTCAAGCTGACCACGCACGACAAGGGCTTCAAGCTGCAGACAGTGATCGACTGGCTGCGCATGCAGATCAAGCGCCCAGTGCTGCAAGGCCTGCCGTTCGGCCATGTGCCTACCAAGGTGCTGCTGCCTGTGGGCGCACAGGTATCGCTGTCCGTCGAAGGCCGCGATGCGCTCATCTACTGGGGTCATACGCATTGAGCTCCCCCTGAGGAGGACGGCGCCCTCGGCTAGGCGCCCCGCGGCGAGGCGGCTCTTGTTCGGTGCCACTAGCCTGGGGCGCGCCAGTTTTAGACGATATGGATATCTGGATATCTGAATAAGGATTCGCAAGCATGGGTAAGGCCGCGCTGCAGTGGAACGATGACATGCTGGCCCAGCTGGGTCAGGAAAAAGACGCAGTGCTGGCCGAGCGCTGGGGCACATCGGCCAAGACTGTGAACCTCAAGCGCAACGCGCTGGGCATTGCGGCCTTCGGACACTTTCAGTGGACGGCCGAGACCATTGCTTTGCTGGGCAAGGAATCAGATGCCGAAGTGGCAAAGCAGCTGGGTATCAGCAAGGCCAGCGTGGTGGCCAGGCGCACAGAGCAGGGCATTGCCCCGATGACGGGCGCGGCCGGCAGCGCTTTCGATTGGACGGATGATGCCCTGGCTTTGCTGGGCACGGCATCCGACGCCAAGGTGGCCGAGCAACTGGGCCTGAGCCGGTTGACGGTCTACAACGCCCGCATGGCACGCGGCATTGCAGCCGCGAAAAGAGGCTCTCCCAAGGAATGAGTGCCACAGCCCACGGCGCCGCCGCCGTCTTGTCGCAGACTTTGTTGCGACCGGCGCTGCGCGGGCTGGTGCTGGGTTGGGTCTGGCTGGCAGCACTGTGGGGTGCTTCACAGTTCTTGACGCGCTTGCCTGCCTGGGGCTGGCTGCTGGCGGTTGTGCTGCTGGCCGTCCTGCCTGCCTGGGGGCTGTGGCTGGCCTTCATGCTGCGCAAAAAGGTGCTGCGTTTTCAGTTTGCCCCTCAGGGCCTGATAGGCCGCTGGCTATCCGGAGGCTGGTGGCCTGCTTGCAAGGCATTGTTGCTGGCGCTATTGCTGTGCAGCACGACGCTTTGGCAGGCCTGGTTTCTGGCCGCGTGGGAATGGGCACTATTGGCGTTGGCTGTGCCTTTGTACCTGCTGCTGGTCTGGTGCCTGCAAAGCCGGCTGACGCATGAATTTTCAATGCCTGCCTTTGCCTGGGCCTGGAGTCAGCGAGTCGCAAGAGCTTTGCTGGTCATTTTGCTGGGGAGCCTGTGGCTGTATGGGATGGCGCGCAGCCAGGCTTTCGGGCGCGAGCTGACCGAGGTCATGGAGCCCGCGGCACTGGACGCAGCCATTGTCCGGATCCGTTCGGCACCGTCGGGTCTGGTGCGCTGGGGGCTGGACAGCTTGCTGGCATTGCAGGTCGCCGGTGCGGCAGCGGCTGATCTGCCGCAGATGCCCGTGCTCAGGCTGTTGCTGCTGGCCTTGTTCGGCCCTGTAGGCGTGCTGCTGTGTCTTGGAGCCTTGATGCAGGGCGGAACAGGTGACAGGGCCATCTGGCTACAGGCGGCGCCACCAACTGGGGGCCGTAGTATTTCCCCATTGCTGGCGCTGGTGGGCGTGCTGGTACTCGGCATTCTTGTGCAGACCACGGCCAGCCTTGACGGATTGGCACGAAACCACGAAAGCCCGCTGGCACTGCAGCGCCTGCCGGAGTGCGAGCGCATAGGTCAGCAGCTCTACCGGTTAGGCACGCTGGATGCAACGCGTCAGCAAGCCTTGCAGGCTCTGGGACAGATGCAGGGCGCGCAGGCACTATGCCAAGACATGACCGAGGTGGAGCGGCAACTGAATGTGGCTGTGGAGCGTTACCTTGACTGGTATTTCAGTCTGGGTGCGGAGTGGGGGCGCATTTTCAGTCTGCTGACCGGGGATGTCGGCCAGTTCTTGCAGAACAAGCTGACCGAAACCTTGGGTGCGACTTCCGGCCTGGAGCACTGGATGCGGATGATGCAAAAGCAGGCTGAAACCAGTGGCGCAGCCTTGAGTCTGGCGCAGCAGCGCATAGACGATACCTTGGCGCGTCACCATCTGACACTCAACGCAAGCCAGTGCATTGTTCGTGCCCAGGTACAGCAACTGCCGGCACTGGATTTGCTGGGTGATGCCCGCCAGCGACTGACAGCCAGCGCCGTAGCGGGTACGGGCGCTGGCGCTTTTGCTGCAGTAGTGGCGGGCAAGGCCATGGCCAAGACATCCATGAAAGCCGCCAGCAAGGTACTGGCCAAAGCTGCGGCCAAGCAGGGTCTGGGCAAGGCGGGGGCCGCAGCGGCTGGCGCGGTTGTCGGATCGGTAGTGCCAGGCATAGGCACTGCGGCAGGGGCGATTGCCGGGGCTGTGGCCGGAGTCATCATCGGCGTGGGAGTGGATTGGGCTGCACTCTATGCCGAGGAAATGCTGACGCGCGATGCCATGCGTGCCGATCTTCGTGCCGCGCTGGGCGAGCAGCTGCAAATCCTGGGCCAGGCCATGGGCTGCAGATAGGGGGGCAGCACCTGCAAAACCTGTGATGGGGGTGCTGTCTAAAGCTGCATCTCATCAAGTGCAGGCGTACAGTGAAGGCTCACTGCAGGAGTTGCATATGCTGATTTACTCCCTCATGAAACCCGAAGGCATCTTGCGGCTGGAGCCCCATGGGCCCTTGACAGAGCAGGACTTCGATAGCGTCAGCCAGGATGTGGATGAATTCCTGGAAGAGCATCCCAAGCTGCATGGTGTGATGGTGCAGGCCAAGGATTTCCCGGGCTGGGAAAACTGGGCCGGCTTCAGTGCCCATATGGGCTTTGTACGTGACCACCGCAAACAGGTGGAGCAGATTGCGCTGGTGACAGACAGCCATCTGGCAGGCATGGCGGAATTTGTCGGCAAGCACTTCACTCATGCCGATGTTCGGCATTTCCCGTTTACCGAAGACGTCAAGGCCATGCAGTGGCTGCATTCGGCCTGAGTTTTGTTGCTGGAAAGACTGCGCCTCTCTCCTGGCAATGAAGGAAGAGAGGCGAGCTTGCGTTTAACCTTGTCTTCTGTGGGCTGTGCTTGCGGCTGCATTGGTAGCCACCTGTACCGGAGCCTGCGCATAGCGCTTGAACTCCATGGTGTAGGTGGCGCGGCCCTGAGTCATGGAGCGCAGGTGCGTGGCGTAGCCGAACATTTCCGATAGCGGTACCTCGGCCCTGATGGTCTTGCCGCCGCCTGCAATATCGTCCATGCCCTGCACGGCGCCACGGCGCGAGGACAGGTTGCCCATGACCGTGCCTGCATATTCCTCGGGTGTCTCCACCTCGACAGCCATGATGGGTTCCAGGATCACCGGGTCAGCCTTTTTGCAGGCTTCCTTGAAGCCGAGGATGGCGGCCATGCGAAAAGCCTGCTCCGAAGAGTCCACGTCGTGATAGGAACCAAAGGTCAGCCGCACGCGCACATCGACCACCGGGTAGCCGGAGAGCACGCCGGAGTTCATGGCCTCGCGCAAGCCTTTTTCCACTGCGGGAATGAATTCGCGTGGAATCACGCCCCCCTTGATTTCATCGACAAATTCAAAGCCTTGGCCTGACTCCAGCGGCTCCACGGTCAGCACCACATGGCCGTACTGGCCCTTGCCGCCGGACTGACGCACAAACTTGCCGTCCACATCGCTGACTGTCTTGCGGATGGTTTCGCGGTATGCCACCTGGGGCTTGCCTACATTGGCTGCGACGTTGAATTCGCGCTTCATGCGGTCCACGATGATTTCCAGGTGTAGCTCGCCCATGCCGGCAATGATGGTCTGGCCCGACTCTTCGTCGGTGCTGACTCTGAAAGACGGGTCTTCGGCTGCCAATCTGGCCAGCGCCAGGCCCATTTTTTCCTGGTCGGCCTTGCTCTTGGGCTCCACGGCCTGGGCAATCACAGGCTCGGGGAAGGATATTTTTTCCAGAACAATCGGGGCCTGCGGATCGCATAGCGTCTCGCCCGTGCTCACGTCCTTGAGACCCACGCAGGCCGCGATGTCACCGGCGCGAATTTCATCGATTTCCTGGCGTGCATTGGCATGCATCTGCACGATGCGGCCTATGCGCTCCTTTTTGCCGCGAGTCGGGTTGTAGACCAGGTCGCCCTTGGCCAGCACGCCCGAGTACACGCGCACAAAGGTCAGTTGGCCCACAAACGGATCGGTCATGAGCTTGAAAGCCAGGGCGGCGAATTTTTCGTCGTCACTGGCATGGCGTATCAGCATGCGGCCGTCGTCCTCGCTATGCCCTTCGATAGCAGGAACGTCCAGTGGCGAAGGCATGAGTTCGATGATGGCATCGAGCAAGCGCTGCACGCCCCGATTCTTGAAGGCCGAACCGCAAAGCATGGGCTGAATTTCGGTGGCAATCGTGCGCAGGCGCAGGCCGGCGACTATGTCCTCGGGGTCTAGATCACCGGTGTTCAGGTACCTTTCGGTCAGATCTTCGGTGGCCTCGGCTGCTGCCTCCACCATCTGTTGCCGCCATTCGTCGGCGCTGGCCTTGAGGGCGTCCGGAATTTCCCGGTATTCGAACTTCACACCCTGAGACTCGTCATCCCAGAATATGGCTTTCATCCTGATGAGGTCGACCACGCCGTGAAAGTCGGCCTCGGCGCCTATGGGGATGACAATGGGTACCGGATGGGCCTTGAGGCGGTCCACCATCATCTGGCGTACGCGAAAGAAGTCGGCGCCCACGCGGTCCATCTTGTTGACGAAGGCCAGGCGTGGCACCTTGTATTTGTTGGCCTGGCGCCAGACAGTTTCGGACTGCGGCTGTACACCGCCCACGGAGTCATAGACCATGACTGCACCATCGAGCACGCGCATGGAGCGCTCGACCTCAATGGTGAAGTCCACGTGGCCGGGGGTATCGATGATGTTGATGCGGTGAGCCGGAAAGTTGTGCTCCATGCCCGACCAGAATGCTGTGGTGGCCGCCGAAGTGATGGTGATGCCGCGCTCCTGCTCCTGTTCCATCCAGTCCATGGTGGCTGCGCCGTCATGGACCTCGCCCAGCTTGTGGTTGACCCCGGTATAGAAGAGGATGCGCTCTGTCGTGGTGGTCTTGCCGGCATCGATATGCGCGGAGATGCCGATATTGCGATAGCGCTCTATAGGGGTGTGGCGAGCCATGATGATCTCCCTGAAACACAGTTCTGCAACCGAAGGGCCCGCACCACGGTGGCGGTGCAGGCAAGTAGGGGAAATGCCGGAGGAAATACTAGATAGATGGCCACAAGCTCACTGCCAGCATGGGTATGGCTGGCAGCATACAAACAGAAGCAGAGCACATGGAAGGGGTCAGGCCTTGGGTACTCTCCGGTGTCGGCTTCTATCGCTTATCGAGACGCCACATTCGCAAAGGAATCGTGAACATGACTGAGCAAAACATTCAGGTCGTAGCCCACAAAATGGTCTATATCCTTGTCGTGGAGCAAAGCCTGCGTGCGGGAGAGGGCATGAGTGAGGAGGCGCTTGCTGCCGACCTGCAAAGGCATGGCATCGACGACAGTGATCGTCAGCAGGCCCTGGAATGGGCTATCGGCAAGGGCTGGCTGCAAAAAGCCGAGGATGGAGAGGTGCGCCTGACCGAAACCGGCTTCGATATGAATTTCACGCAGTAGCGGTCTGGGCCTGTGGCTGCGGCCTTGGCGGCTACTCCAGATAAACGCCTTTTTCTTTTTTGCGTGCCCGCATGCCGGTGCGCAAGAACAATTCGCTGCCTCCTTGCACGGCCAGGGGTTTGCTGGGCTTGCCCCCCGCCAAGGCCAGATGGGCATCTGCACGCGCGCTCCAGTTCTCCAGCAAGTCCTGCACGGCAAGACGCTCGGCAGTGGCCAGTTCCGGGTGCTGCTGCAGGAATTCCTGCAGATACTGGAGGGCATCCTTCTGTAGCTGCTCCAGCGTGGTCGCCAGCGAGATATAGCTGATGTCGTCATCGCGCCCGCTGGTGTGCGTGCCCAGCAGATAGCAGCCTATGTAGTCGCCCCGGGTCTGCCCCACGGCAGGGTCCTGGCTGAGTTTCTTGAGCAGACTGAAGGGCCACATGCGTTGAATTCCTAACACCGGGCCAGGGCCCAAACAGGTATTGTCGCCCATGGTCGGATATCGCTGGCATGTGGATGTTGCGCACTGAAACGAACAAAAGAGGCAAAAAGAGGCGAAAGGGGGAGATATGGGAGACAGCATTTCAGCGGCAAAACCTTCATTCAGCCTGTGGCTCAGGCGTGGACTCTATCTGGCAGCAGCTGTAACAGGGGCAGCTTTGCTGGCCGGGGCGACGCTGGCGGTCTATGGCGTGAGGGCCCAGCCGCACATGGATGGAAAGCTGGTGCTGCCGGGGTTGATCGGCAAGGTGCAGGTGCGGCGCGATGCGGCTGATGTCACGCATATTCAGGTCAGTTCGCCCCAGGATGCCTGGCGGTCGCTGGGCTTTGTGCATGCCCAGGAGCGCGGCTGGCAGCTCGAGTTCAATCGCCGCCTGATGCAGGGACGGCTCTCCGAGATTCTGGGGCCGGCCACATTGGAGCTGGACAAGCTCATGCGAGCTTTGGACATTCATGGCGCAGCCCACCTCCAGTACAAGGCGATGCCAGCTGCTGTGCAACAGGCGCTGCAGGCCTATAGCCAGGGCATAGAGGCTTTCTATGTGAGGCCCTCACAGGCGCGGGCGCCCGAGTTCGTATTGCTGGGCACGCAGGCCGGTCTGGGTCATGGATCGACCTGGGAACCCGAAGATACCGTGGGCTGGGCGCTGATGATGGCGCTGGATCTGGGCGGCAACTGGGGTAACGAGTTTGCGCGCCTCAATCTGCTGCAGGTGCTGAATACCGAGCAGCTCTGGCAGCTGATGCCTGCCTATCCGGGCGAGCAGCCAGCCACCTCCGTTGATCTGGCCAGCCTCTACCAGCAACTGGGTGTCTATCGTGATGAAAAGGCGCAGGTTTCAGGCTCGCCGCCTGCAGCGCAGATCCAGTCAGCCCTGCAGCAATGGGCAGCCGCTGCCGTGCGTGACATGGGGACGAATGACGGTCTGGGCAGCAACAACTGGGTGGTGTCGGGCAGCAGGACCAAGAGCGGCAAGCCCTTGCTGGCCAACGATCCGCATCTGGGTCTGAGCGCACCGGCCATCTGGTACTTTGCCCACCTGCAGTCGCCCGAGGGCAAAGCCTCTGACGGCAGCAGCCTGCCCGCGCTCAACGTAACAGGGGCAACCTTGCCCGGTATGCCGTTTGTGGTGCTGGGGCGCACGGCCGAGGTGGCCTGGGGCTTTACCAATACCAACCCCGATGTGCAGGACTTGTATCTGGAGCAGATCAACCCCGGCGACAGCAGCCAGTACCGCACGCCCACCGGCTGGGAAAATTTTGACGTGCGCGAGGAGGTCTTCAAGGTCAAGGGACAGGCCGATGTGAAGGTCGTGCTGCGCAGCACTCGCCATGGGCCCGTGCTCAGCGATGCACAGGCTCAGTACGGCAAGGTGGTCGACACCTCCCGCTATGCACTGGCCCTGCGCTGGGCTGCGCTGGACACCGACAACCGGACGGTCGAGGCCGGACTCAGGGCCAATGGCGCGCACACGGTGCAGCAGTTGTTCGAGGCGTTTTCCATCTACCACTCGCCCATGCAAAGCATTGTGGCGGCCGATGTGCAGGGGCATATCGGCTTCAAGGCGGCGGGCAAGGTACCGCTGCGTGCGGCTGACAACGATTTGCGCGGCGTGGCACCCGCGCCGGGCTGGGATGCGCGCTACGACTGGCAGGGCTGGCTGGACTATGACCAGACACCGCAGGATGACGGCAGTGCGCGCGGCTTTGTCGCTACCGCCAACCAGCGCGTGACAGAACCTGGTTATGCGCATTTTCTGACCCAGGACTGGAGCCTCCCCTATCGCCATCGGCGCATAGCGCAACTGCTGTCGGCCAGTGACCAGCATGACGCGGCCAGCATGGCAGCCATTCAGAACGATGTGCAGTCACTTGCCACGCAAGCCTTGCTGCCAGCACTGCGCAAGGTGCAGTCCGGGCATGTGCTGGCAGCCCAGGTGCAGCAATTGATGGCCCGCTTTGATGGGCGCATGGACAAGAGCAGGTCCGAGCCATTGATTTTTTCCGTCTGGGTCGATGAGCTGACGCGTGGCATCGTCATCCCGCGCATTGGCGAGCAGCGCTTTGTCATGACCTACGGCAAGCGTGATTTTCGTGCCGGGCTGGAAGGCATTCTGGCGCGCAACGATGTCTGGTGGTGCGCGCCCAAAAGCTGCGATCAACAGGCGGGCGATGCGCTGACACGCACTCTGGACAAGCTTCAGGCAGCCTACGGACCCGACCCGCAGCGCTGGCGCTGGGGCGATGCCCACCCGGCCCTGAGCGCGCATCGGCCCTTTGGCTCCGTGACCACATTGGCGCCCATTTTCAACGTCAGCGTGGCGTCCAGCGGAGACAGCTACACGGTCAATGTCGGCCAGTACAACCCCAACTCTTTGCCCGCCGATGCGCGTGGGCCGCTGGGCGGGCGCTTTGTGAACCGCCATGCACCATCATTGCGCGCCATCTATGACCTGAGCGATCTGGAGTCGTCGCGCTTTATCTATCAGACGGGGCAAAGCGGGCTGGCGTTGTCAGGCCGCTATGCCGATATGCGTGACGAATGGGCGAATGGCCGTTACAGACCGCTGCAGATGCAGCCGGGCCGCTGGGTGCATGTGCTGCAGCTGCAGCCCGGGCACTAGATGGGGTGAGAGCTACAGCATATCGGGCACCCAGCGGCTGGTGCCGTCTTTGCGTTCGACAGCAGCGATCAGCCATGCTTTGCCGTGGCGTTCAAGGTGGAAGCGAAATGAGGGGGAGTGGGCTGCCTTGCAGCTTGTGACGCTGCACAGGCGGCCTTGCTCTTCGCAGGATTTGATCGCCGGGCTGGCCTGGAAGGTTCCGCCATAGAAAAAGTATCCGGTGCTGGCCCGCTGAAACTGGCGATTCTTGGCTCTGCAGTATTTTTTCTGAATCAGGCCCAGGGTCTCGCGCGCTGCACCGCGCTGGAGCTTCTCGATCTGGTCGGGATGGGTTTGGGCCCAGGCCTCGCAGTCGCGCGCCCATTTTTTGATAGGCGCGGGTGTATTCCAGAACCATGTCTTCGGGGCCGCGCTGCTCGTCTGCAGGGCTGGAGGCCAGATAACGGGATATCTCGAATTCAGCCATGTCCGTGCCGCTTCAGTGGTTCAGCGCGCACAGAAGTCCTCGATCAGGCTGGCCACGGCTTCGGGCTGATCGTGGTGCAGCATATGACCGGCCTCCTGCACCACGGCGACTTCGCACTGCGGAATATGCTTGAGTCTGTCGTGGTACTGATCCAGCGTGTAGCGGCCTTTGTACCACTGGCCGAGGCTGTCATCCGAGGCTTCGACGGACAGTGTGGGTGCAGCGATCGCGGCCAGGCAGGCAATGGCTTCGTCGGCGCGGTAGAGATAGGGGTTGGTCACCTTGTGCGAGGCGTCACCCAGGATATGCCAGCAGCCCTGCTGATCGGGCGCAGCCCAGTGATGGGCCAGCCACAGTGCCTTGTCTTTGGGCAGGCGCCGGTTGGTTTTCTGCAATCGGGCGGCCACGGCCTCCACGCTGTCATAGGGGGCCAGGCCCATGCCGCCGCCGCGCTGCGCGCGTAGCTCGTCCATCCACTGTGCAAGCCGTTTTGGGGCCTGGCTGGCCTTGGTTTCGGGCATGCCAAAACCTTCGAGATTGACAAAGCGGCGGATGCGCTCGGCCCGCACGCCTGCATACCAGCAGGAAATATTGCCGCCCATGCTGTGGCCGACCAGATCAATGGGCGCGTCGGGCGAGAGCTGCTCCAGCAGCATATCCAAGTCGGCCAGATAGTCGGTGAAGTAATAGCTGTCGCAGGCCACCTGCGGGCGGCTGAGGCCAAAGCCTCGCCAGTCATGGGCCACGATGCGGCGGCCTTGTATAAAGGCCTCACTGAAAGCGTCCACCACAAACTGCCAGGATGCGGCCACATCCATCCAGCCATGGGCCAGCACCAGCACAGGCAGATCGCGGTTGGGTTGCTCGGGCTCCCAGCTGCGCAGGTGGTACCGCATATTGCGCACGGGCAGCATCTGTGATTTCCAGAGGCGGCGGGGTTGATAGCTCAAGGCGTGGGAGGATGGGTTTGCGTCGTTCATTTTGTCTCCGTGAGACTTTTTAGGGCTTACGCAAACAAGTCGGGCCGCCGATGCGGACGGGCAAGGAGTGGTGCCTGATTTGCGTAAGTCATGTTCATTATTGCGGCTGCGCTGGCTGGTACGGTCCTGCACGAGACAGCCGGTATTGGCCGTGCTGGCTGAAAACACCGCGCGTGGCTCGTGGTTTTGCAGGGGCAGGACATAAACTTGGGCACATGACTTTTGCTGCTTCTCATTCCCGTCTTTCCCTGCCCCGTGTTGCCCTGGGGCAAAGCGATCTGCGCGTCAGTCCCATCTGCCTGGGCACCATGACTTTTGGCGAGCAGGTGAACGAGGCTGAAGCCCACCGCATCATGGACCGGGCCGTGGAGCGCGGTGTGGACTTCTTCGACACGGCCGAGATGTATGCCGTGCCCGCGCGCGAAGCTACATGCGGCACGACGGAGGCCATCATCGGTCGCTGGCTCAAAACCCGCCCCGGCATGCGCGACCGGATCACGCTGGCCAGCAAGGTGGCCGGCCCAACGCGCGGCATGCCCTGGGTTCGCAAGGGCGCGGGCATGACGGCTCAGGACATCGTCAACTCCTGCGATGCCAGCCTCAAGCGATTGCAGACCGAGGTGATCGACCTCTACCAGATTCACTGGCCCGAGCGTCATGTGCCCGCGTTTGGCGCCATGTATTACGACCCGAAAAAAGAGCATGCGGCCACGCCCATCCATGAGCAGTTGCAGGCACTGGCTGGCCTGGTCCAGCAAGGAAAAATTCGCCATATCGGTTTGTCCAACGAAACGCCTTATGGCGTGCACGAGTTCGTGCGCCTGGCCGAGCAGCATGGCCTGCCGCGCGTGGCGAGCACGCAGAACCCGTACTGTCTGGTCAACCGCAGTTATGAAAACGCGCTTGACGAAAGCTGTGACCGCCTGGGCGTCTCTCTGCTGGCTTATTCGCCGCTGGGCTTTGGTCTGCTGACCGGCAAGTTTGACCAGTTCGCGCCTACCGAGCCCGGCGCGCCCAAGGAGGCGCGCATTGCCAAATATGAGTCCGTGCAAAGGCAGCGTTGGGGGCGCCCCGATGCGCTGGCCGCCGCCCGCCGCTACAACGCGCTGGCGCGTCAGCATGGGCTGACACCGGTTCAGATGGCACTGGCTTTTTGCTATACGAAGTGGCAGGTGGCCAGCACCATCATCGGCGTGACCTCGGTGGCGCAACTGGATGAAGACCTCAACGCCTGGGGCACAGAGCTGTCTGCCGAACTGCTGGCCGAGATCGACAAGATCCGCTGGGAAATGCGTGACCCCGCGGTGTAAGCACTGCAGTAATGAGGGAAAATAGCTGCTGGCCCATATAGGGCAAGCGCAAGCAGCTATCAAAATTGAAAGCGACTTACGCAAATCAACTTCGGTCAAGAGCCTGGCCTCAAGACAGCTTGTTTGCGTAAGTCCATATTGAATATGGCAAAAAAAGACAAAAACGCCCATGTGAGCGAGACACCAGCCACGCAGATGCTCAAGGCCCACAAGGTGGAGTTCACCGAGCATCCTTATGAATATGTGGAGCATGGCGGCACCGAGGAATCGGCCCGCCAGCTGGGTCTGGATGAGCATGCCGTTGTCAAGACTCTGGTCATGCAGGATCAGGATGCCAAGCCGCTGATTGTGCTCATGCATGGTGACTGCAAGGTATCGACCAAGAATCTGGCGCGCCAGATCGGCGCCAAGAGTGTGGAGCCCTGCAAGCCCGAAGTGGCCAACCGCCACAGCGGCTATCTGGTGGGAGGCACTTCTCCCTTCGGGACCAAGCGCGAGATGCCTGTCTATATCGAGGAAACGATTCTGGAGCTGCCGCGCATTGCCATCAACGGCGGGCGGCGCGGCTATCTGGTGCAGCTGGCTCCCAAGGTTTGTACCGATCTGCTCAATGCCCAGCCCGTGCACTGTGCGCTGGCAGAATAAGCGCTATTGCAGCGATGCTGCTGTGCCTATCACTACACCGGCCAGAACCTGGCAAGGATTTCACAATTGAACGCCCTCTATCCCCTGATCGCCGTGGTTGCGGCCTATCTGATCGGATCTCTGTCATTTGCCGTCATCGTCAGCCGTGTCATGGGGCTCAACGACCCGCGCACCTACGGCAGCGGCAACCCTGGTGCCACCAATGTACTGCGCTCGGGCAGCAAGGCTGCTGCGGCCGTCACCTTGCTGCTGGATGCACTCAAGGGGCTGGTGCCCGTGCTGCTGGTCAAGATGTTTGGCGAGCGCTTCGGCCTTGGTGACAGCACCGTGGCCCTGGCGGCGCTGGCCGCGTTTCTGGGCCATCTGTACCCGGTCTTCTTCGGCTTCAAGGGCGGCAAGGGCGTGGCCACGGCCCTGGGCGTGCTGCTGGGCATCAGTGGCTGGCTGGGTCTGGCCACGGCGCTGACCTGGCTGATCATTGCCGTGTTCTTCCGCTATTCCTCGCTGGCGGCTCTGGTGGCTTCGATCTTTGCCCCCGTGTATTACGTGCTGTGCAACGGCATTGTCTGGAATGCGGAGACCCCGATCACCGCAGCCATCGTGGTCATGGCCATGCTGCTGATCTGGCGTCACCGTGAGAACATCCAGCGTCTGATGGCGGGCAAGGAGTCCAAACTGGGCCAGAAAAAAGCCGATGCGGGCAAGCCCGAAGCGGCAGCCCCCCGAAATGCAAACAAGGGTAAGCGTCGTTGAGTGCTCTTTGTCAGGGTCGGGGCGCATGTAATACTCGGCCCGGTCCGGCAGCCACCTTTTCAGGAATGGTTGCCTATGTTTTTACGCTTCAGCCCAGGTTCAAAGGGCGCTTCAAGCTTTCAATCAAATAGCAATTCAGTATGGCCTCCAGCCCATCGCAGCGTGACTACAGCGCTCCTTGCCCTGGTTGCGGCGCGCCGGTTCATTTCAGCAGCGCGCAGGCCAGCTTTGCCGTCTGCGAGTTCTGTCGCAGCACCGTGGTGCGCGATGGCGAAGTGCTCAAGCGCGTCGGTTCCATGGCCGAGGTGTTCGAGGACTACAGCCCGCTGCGCATCGGTGCTTCGGGCATGTTCAAGCGCAATGGCAAGCCCGAGCCTTTCACCCTGGTCGGACGAGCACAGTACAAGAGCGGTGCCGGCAACTGGTCGGAGTGGATGGCCACGCTCAGCAACGGTGATCTGGCCTATCTGAGCGAGGACAACGGCAGTTTTGTCTTTGCGCTGCCCTGGACGCCGCCCGGATGGGATGTCAAGGCGTTCTCGCCCCAGCAGTGGCGCATGGGCAGGGAAGTTGCTGCAGGCTCGGAATCCTTCACCGTCACCAGCATTCAGGACGCGCAACTGTTGGCGGCCCAGGGCGAGCTGGCACAGCTGCCGGCACTGGGCAAGAGCTTCAAGCTGGTGGAGTTGCGCAACGACAAGGACCAGATCCTGTCGGTGGACTTCAGTGGCAAGCAGCCTGGCTTCACGCTGGGTGTGCCGGTGCAGCTGGACGGCCTGCAGATGCAGGGGCTGCGTGACGCGGCTGCGACCAAAAAGGAAGAGGGTCGCCACTTCAACTGTCCCAAGTGTGGCGCCGTGGTTCCCGTGCGCTTTGACAGCACCAAGGCCATGAGTTGCCCCAGCTGCGGCAGTCTGGTCGATATGTCCAAGGGCATGGGGGGCGAGCTCAGTTATGCGGAGCAGCGCAAAAAGGTCAAGTCCGCCATTCCACTGGGCAGGGAGGGAACGCTGGAGGGTTTGAAGTGGCAGGTGGTCGGCTTTCAAAGGCGTATCGGCCGTGGCCTGGGTGAGGATGAGGACGACAGCTTCGAGTGGGACGAGTACCTGCTCTACAACCAGAAAGCCGGTTTTTCCTTTATCGTGGATTCCGAGGATGGCTGGAGCACGGGGCGCGTCATCAATGGCGCACCCAAGCTCAACAAGAGCGGCACGACAGCCACCTATCTGCAGCGCAAGTACCAGCGCGACTACGCCTATCTGGCCGAGACCCAATACGCCGAAGGCGAGTTTTACTGGCCGGTGTTCAAGGGGCAGAAGTCCAGCAATGTGGACTATGCCAATGGCGGCAAGCAGTCCACGCTGGCGCTGGAGACTGCCAATAACGAGACCACCTGGACCCACGGGCAACGCGTATCGGTGCAGACGCTGGCCAAGGCGTTCGGAGTGGACAAGCTCAAGGATCGCTCACAGGTCAGCCCGCTGTCCGGCAGCGGCTTCAGCTGGGGCACGATCCTGTTCTGGCTGTTCGTGCTGCTGTTCTTCCTGCCGCTCCTGAAGGCTTGCATATTCAGTCCCAGCTGCGACCCTCGCACGGACCCCAACTGCAGCTATAGCCGCTCCAGCAGCGGTTCCTACGGCGGCTACACCTCTGGCGGAAGCCACAAGTAACGCACCCTACATCTCATCAGAGGAGAGAGATCATGTTTGACTGGTTCAACCCCCAGAATTTCTTCGGCTCCATCATTTACGCGCTGGTGGGCGTGGTGGTGTTCTGGCTGTGCTTCATCATCATCGACAAGATCACGCCCGTGGACATGTGGGCCGAGATTGTCGAGAAACACAACAAGGCTCTGGCCATGGTGGTGGCTGCCATGTGCCTGGGGATCAGCATCATCGTCGCAGCGGCGATTCACTAAACGCTAAGCACCCCCTGAGGCGCTGCGCGCCTTCCCCCTCTCTGCTTCGCGGAGGGGGTCGACATCTTCGCTGCGGGGCGGCGGGGCCGCCCAGGCCCTTGCTCGCTGTCCCTGACTTTGGGCCGCGCGCGTTTTGGCAGAGGGGCGGTGCACCTGTTTTACGGTTAAAGGAATTTGATGACTTCGATGGTGGCCGACGAGCATAGTGCTGGCCAGGGGCCTCGGCCCATTGATGTGGCGCTGCTGTTCAGCGTGTTTGTGATTGCAGCCTGCGGTTTGCTCTACGAGCTGGCGGCGGGTGCACTGGCGTCCTATCTGCTGGGCGATTCGGTACTGCAGTTCTCGACCATCATCGGCACCTATCTGTTTGCCATGGGCATAGGCTCGTGGCTGTCGCGCTATTTCGAGGAGCAACTGCCCGCGCATTTTCTGCGTGTGGAGCTGATGGTGGCGCTGATCGGCGGTGCCTTGCCGGCAGTGCTGTTTCTGGCCAATGCCTATGCACCTGGTGCATTCCGCTTTTTGCTCTATGGCATGGTGCTGGTGGTGGGTACGCTGGTGGGGCTGGAGATTCCTCTGGTCATGCGCATCCTGAAGCGCAATGCTTCGCTCAAGGATCTGGTTTCCAAGGTTCTGACCTTTGACTATCTGGGGGCGCTGGCAGTGTCCATGGCATTTCCCATCGTGCTGGTGCCCAAACTGGGTCTGGTGCGCACGGGTCTGCTGTTCGGCTTCATGAACGCTGCAGTGGCCGTGTGGGCGCTGGTGCTGTTCAAGCATGAACTGCGTCAGCTCCGTGCCCACGCGTGGGCTTGCGTATTGGTGATGATGACACTGGGATTGGGTGTTTTTGGCGCCGATCACCTGACCCGTCTGGCCGATGATCACTTCTACCAGGATCGCATCGTGCTGAGCAGCAGCTCGCCATATCAGCGCATCGTGGTCACGCAGGGACGCCAGGGCGCGCGCTTGTACCTGAATGGCAATCTGCAATTCGCCCAGAGCGATGAATACCGCTATCACGAAGCGCTGGTGCACCCTGCCATGGCTGCGCATGGCGCTCCAAAGAAGATAGCCGTTCTCGGTGGGGGCGATGGCATGGCGGTGCGTGAGGTGCTCAAATACCCCACGGTTGAGTCCGTGGTACTGGTGGAGCTGGATCCGGCCATGACCGATCTGTTTCGCACCAATGCCATGATGACGGCACTCAACGGCAATGCGTTCAACGATCCACGTGTGAGCATTGTCAACACGGATGCATTTCACTGGCTGCAGCAGGGCAGCGATACATTTGATGTCATCGTGGTGGACTTTCCCGATCCCACCAATTTCGCCATCGGCAAGCTGTTCACCAACAGCTTCTATGCGCTGCTGGACAAGCGGCTGGCCGCCAGCGGTTATGCCGTGGTGCAGACCACTTCGCCCTTGATTGCACGAAAGAGCTTCTGGACCGTGGCGACGACCGTCGAATCGGTGGGGCTAACGGCCACGCCCTATCACGCCCATGTGCCGAGTTTCGGTGAGTGGGGCTTTGTGCTGGCCAGCCACAGGCCCTGGCACGAGCCCGAGACGCTGCCCCAAGGTCTGCGCTTTCTGAGCCTGCCCACCTTGCGACTGATGTTCGACTTTCCGCTCGATATGGCCCGCGTTCCTACCGAGGTCAACCGACTCTCGAATCAGGTGCTGGTCAACACCTATGAGCGCGAGTGGGGCAAGGTGGAGCATTGATGATGGGGCCATTGATTGGCAAGCTGCATCGCCGTGACTGGCTCAGATGGGTTGCAGCCAGCGCTGCCGGTGCAAGCACGTTGACGGCCTGCAAGCCGGTGGAGCCTGAGTTGGCGGATTTGCCCGGCGGTTTTACTGGCGTGGCGCTGGAGCGCGGTCATAGCCTGCGCCCGTTCTGGCAGCGGCTGGCTCAGGGGCTGGAGCTGCCGGCCCCTGCCGTGGTGCACCGCGCGCCTGTGGTGATTGCTGGCGGCGGCATGGCGGGATTGGCCGCCGCCCGCGCGCTGGAGTTGGCGGGTGTGGGGGATGCCGTTCTGCTTGACACCCAGGCGGCTATGGGCGGCAACAGCCAGGGCGGAGAGCTCAAAGGCATAGCCTGCCCCCTGGGCGCACACTATCTGCCGGTGCCTGGAGATTCGGCCTGGGAGATACAGGACTGGCTGCAGGAACTGGGGCTGCGCAAACAGGTGGCGGGGCGCTGGCAGTACGAGGAGCGTTATCTTTGCCATAGTCCCCAGGAGCGGCTCTATCTGGATGGACACTGGCAGGAGGGGCTGCTGCCGGTGCAGGGTGTGGCTGCTCGAACCCTTGAGCAATATGCACGCTTTGAGCAATGCATGAGCGCCGTCATGACCGAGTCGGCTTTTGCCATGCCGTCGATTCGTGTCTGGCAGCGCGAGGGGCGCCTGCCGGAAGCGCATGCCCGACTCGATGCCCTGCGCTTTGACGACTGGCTGGCTCAGCAGGGGCTGGATGACGAGTATCTGCTCTGGTATCTCAACTATTGCTGCCGAGATGATTTTGGCGCAGGCATTCACCGCGTTGCGGCCTGGGCGGGACTGCATTATTTCGCCAGCCGGCATGGCTTTCATGCACCTCGCGCTGCGGCGGATACCCGTTCCGATGAGGATGGCGAACAGGTGCTGACCTGGCCTCAGGGCAATGGCTGGCTGTCGCAGCAACTGGTGAAGCGGCTCAAGGCCACGCAGCTGAACACCGACTGCAGCGTGCTTTCCATTACCGAAGGTCGGGATGGCGTGCAGGTTGACACCTGGCACCATGGCCGCCGCCAGCATGAGCGCTGGCTGGCGGCGCGCTGCGTGGTCGCGCTGCCCAGTTTTGTCGCGGCGCGCGTGCTGCGCAATCCACCGGATTTTTTGCGCACAGTGGCGGCGCGGCTGGACTGGGCGCCCTGGCTGGTGGCGAATATCCATATCGACCGGCAACTGGCCGACTACCCGGGAGCCGAGCCTGCCTGGGACAATGTGCTGTACCAGGACGGCAATCAGGGGGGGCTGGGCTATGTGGACGCGGGCAGTCAGCGGCTCGATCGCATCACCCGTCAGCCCACGGTGCTCAGCTACTACCAGGCACTCGGTGATTGGGAACAGGGCCGTCAGCAGTTGCTGCAACAGCCTTTTGAATACTGGCGCGAACGTATCGTAGGCACGCTCAGCGGCCCTCATACCGATCTGTTGCTGAGGGCCACGCGCATGGAGATCACACGCTACGGGCATGCCATGCCGATTCCGCGCGTCGGTGATCAGCGGGTTTTGAGTGAAATCGCGCTGAAGTCCAATACTGGAAAGCGCAAGGCGCTATTGAATGGTGAGCGTGTGGAGCTTCTGCCCGCGCCTGCGGCTGGACGTTTGATCTTTGCCCATTCCGATTGGGCCGGTTACTCCGTGCTGGAAGAAGCGTTCACCCGAGGCCACCATGCAGGGCTGTGGGCTGCGCAGGGCTCATGAGTCGCTCAGTACTCTGCTGCCTGGCAGCTTGACCATACGGTAAAGCGCGGCACTGCCGCGAGCACTGTGCACACCCAGCTGGGCCATGGAGCGCAGGTCCAGGTCCAGCGTCAGTGAGGAGCGTGCCAGCGCAGAGCGGATCTGGGGTCGGCGGTTCGCCATGTGCAGTATCGGTGGATACAGGCCATGGCCGTCGGCGTCGATCACGCTGGCAATCTGGGGTTCGGTGGGGCAGGGGCCTCTGCGCAGCACCACGGCAATTTCACCGTTGTCCAGCTGCACATAGGTACCGGGAGGGTAGGGGCCCACGACCTCCGTCAACGCCTGTTTGACTTCATCGGCATATTGCTGGTCCTGCTGCAGAATCTGCAGGGACTCGGCCGCCGAGCGGCCACCGCGAGTCTTGCGCGGGCTGATCAGCGCAGCATAGCGGTCCACCGTGCCGAGGATACGCACCAGGCGCTGCACGGGCTGAAGCTGCGCAAGTGGAGCAGGGGGAGGAATCTCATGGTGGTGCTGCACGACCTTCAGCCACAGGGGATCGCGCACCAGCAGATGCTCCAGCAGCACACGGCCCTCCGTGGGGTGCAGCTTCACTTTTTCGGACTGCAGGGGAGATAGTGGTTCACGCTGCTCGGCCAGCTGGTTTTGCAGCGTCGTCATGCCGATATTCATTGTCAGCGCGGCCTGAATCAGTGTGTCGCGCTCGGACTGCTGCAACTGCAGTACTTTGGACAGCGCATGGCACAGGCCTGCGCATATCAGGGCATGAGAGGGGCTGTAGCCCACGGTAGTGGAGCTTGCGCGCTGGAACATCAGGTACAGCGCCACATCGGTGTCATGGCTGATCAGATCCTGCAGCCACAGGTCGATCTGCTGCAGCTTGGGCGTGAAGCCTGGCATGCGCAGCGGCTCGCTCAGCAGCACGGACAGGGCTGCCTCCAGGTCGGACCACAGGCCCAGCAGATCTTCGTAGGACTCTTCGTTGCGTGCTTGCATGGGGTATGCGCTTGCGCTTCAGCGTCTTTCCAGCACCATCTCGGTACCTTTGCGCGTCATCTGGAAGTGGGACAGCAGATTGTTGCCCAGCAGCACATAAGGCATGGACTGAGGGGCGACGATGGCCTCCACGTCATACAGGTCCATCTCGCCAACGCGCACACTGTTCAGCTTGATACGCCAGCCCTGTGCCGTGCCGTTGGCGGTGCGCATCATCACCGGGGTACCCTGCTCAAAAGCCAGGCCCATGCGTTCGGCATCGTTGCGGCCTATGGCAATGGTGCTGGCTCCGGTGTCGACCATGTACTGCATGGTTTTGCCGTTGATCAGCCCGCGATCTATGAAATGGCCGCGTGAATCCGCCTGCAGTACCAGCCGGTTGGAGCGTGAGGCGCCACCTGCGCCGCCGCGGCTACCGATGCTGACCGGGGCTTCTCCCAGCCGCAGTGTCTGGCGTTGCCCCTGCACATCGACCACGACACTGTCGCCGTTCAACTGCAGCAGGTGCACGCCTTGGTGGCTCTCATTGGCAGCCAAAGCCTTGGGAGCGCTGCCGTTGATGACCAGCAAGGCCTTGCTGCCCAGCATGCCGCTGAGCGTGACGGACTGCCCCCAGGCGCCGCTCGATGCCATGAGCATGACAATGCTGGCGAGGCCCAGGCGAGAGATGCCAAGCAAGGGCCGCCCCGCAGCGCAGGCATCGTCCCCCTCCCGCACAGCGAGAGAGGGGGAAGCGGCGCAGCCGCTCAGGGGGTGTTGCACTTCAATCCCGGAAGTTGTTGAACGACAGAGGGTGGTCGGCCAGATCCTTGCGGATCAGTGCCATGGCAGCTTGCAGGTCGTCGCGCTTGGCACCGGTGACACGCACTTTTTCTTCCTGGATGGCGGCTTGTACCTTGAGCTTGCTTTCCTTGAGCAGCTTTTGCAGTTGCTTGGCCAGATCGGACTCGATACCGTTCTTGACCTTGATGACCTGCTTGACCTTGTCGCCGCCGATCTTCTGGGCTTTCTGGATATCCAGGAAGCGCACGTCCACATTGCGCTTGGTCAGCTTGTTGCGCAGCAGGTCTTCCACCTGCTGGAGCTGGAACTCGGCATCACCGTACATGGTGATTTCCTTGTCCTTGAGCTCGACGGCGGCCGAAGTGCCCTTGAAGTCAAAACGCGTGCCAATTTCCTTGGTGGCGTTGTCAACGGCGTTCTTGACTTCAACGAAATCGGCTTCGCAAACGGTGTCAAAAGAAGGCATGAGGCTTTTCCTATCAAATTCAATGTGAAACAAGTCACAGTGCGTCTGCACGATGAACAGGTGCTTGGCTGCAGCGAGGCAGGCGCAGTGCGACAATTGGATGGATGTTAGTCGAGAAAAATGTTCCCCTGCAGCATTGCAATACCTTTGGCATTGCTGCGCGTGCCGAAACTCTGGTGCGCATCCGTAGCGAGGATGACATTCGTCAGTTCCTGAACGACCCCTTATGGGGGCGCCAGCCGGTGTTTGTGTTGGGCGGCGGCAGCAATGTGGTGCTGACGGGGGATGTGGCGCCCGTGGTGCTCAAGATGGAAATCATGGGCATGCGCTTGCTGCGCGAAACCGACAGGCACTGGATTGTGGAGGTCGGAGCCGGAGAGCGCTGGCACGACATGGTGGCCTGGACTCTGTCCCAGGGCTACACAGGGCTGGAGAACATGGCGCTGATTCCAGGAACCGTGGGAGCAGCGCCGGTCCAGAACATTGGTGCATACGGTCTGGAGTTTCAGGACCGTTTCGATTCTCTCGACGCTGTGGATCTGGCCACTGGCGAGCAGTTCAGCCTCAATGCCGCACAATGCGCCTTCGGCTATCGTGACTCGGTCTTCAAGCATGCTCCAGCACAGCCCAAGTACTGGCCCGTCACCGGCAGCGCAGCCATGCCGCGCGGGCTGGGGCTCAAGGGCCGGGCGGTGATCACGCATGTGAGGCTGGCTTTGCCCAAGGCGTGGACGCCGGATCTGGGCTATCTGGACTTGCAGCGCAAACAGGCAGAAAAAGGCGTGGAGCAGCCGACAGCACAACAAATCTTCGAGTGGGTCTGCGAGATTCGCCGTGCCAAGTTGCCCGATCCCGATGTCATCGGCAATGCCGGCAGCTTCTTCAAGAACCCCACGGTCACATTGGACCAATGTGCGGACATCATCGCTCGCGAGCCCAAGATCGTGCATTACCCCATGGATGATGGATCGGTCAAACTGGCTGCGGGCTGGCTGATCGATGCCTGTGGCTGGAAAGGCAAGACCATGGGGCGAGCCGGAGTGTATGACAGGCAGGCGCTTGTATTGGTCAACCGTGGTGACCGGCACAGCGCCGAAGGCAGTGTGACCGGTGGTGAGGTCATGACACTGGCCAAGGCGATTCAGACCAGCGTTTACGAGCGCTTCGGCATCCGGCTTGAGCCGGAGCCGGTCGTGATCTGAAAGAGTTAAAGAAAAAGGGTCCCGGCGGGACCCTTTTTGAGTGTGAAGAGCGTGTTACTTCCAGAAGGCAGGGTGCAAGGAGATGCCTTCGATGCGATAGGGTGACTGAGGCTCGATGGCGAACTCCAGAGGCACATAGCCCTTGGTGCAGTTCAGCAGCACGCTGGCGGCCACAGGAGTGCCGGTCTGCATGCGGCCAGCCGTCTGGCAACTGCCCACGCCACTGCGCACGGTATCCAGGGCTTTTTGCACGCTGTCCAGAGGAGAGTTCTGCAAGAATTTCTCGGAGAAATTGCTGGATGCGATCTTGGATTTGCCGTCCAGGGCTGTAGTGATGGCTTGCAGGCGCTTGCGCAGTGCGGCGTCGGCTGCTGCGGCATCGACATTGACAGCAGGTGCGGCAGCTTCTGCAGGTGCATTTTGTGCGGCGTTGGCGGCCGGAGCAGCGGGCTGAGTCTGAGCTTGAGCACCCGTCATGAAACCGGCAGAGGCCAGCAGAGCCGTCAGATACAGAGCCTTGGATGTCTTGGTGAAAACCATTCGTTGAACCTTTCGTCAAACAACCCATCCACTGTAAACCTTCTGCAAGCTAATCCATGCGAGACATGAGGCAGTTTTGTATGAGGCTGTGTGCGAGTTGTCTGGCGTGTCAGGGTTATTTCTTGCAAAAGCCGCGAGCTGGCTGCCTAGAATCTGTTGCAGTGCACTAGTTAATTGGAATATGGGCAAGACCCATAAAAAACGGAGGATTTTCGATGTCAGAAAGCCATGAGGGTGCGACTCAGCGCGTCATCAAAAAATATCCCAACCGCCGCCTCTACGATACTGATACCTCTTCCTACATCACATTGGCTGAGGTCAAGCAATTGGTAATGGATAGCGAGCCCGTGGTGATCAAGGATGCCAAGACGGGCGAGGATTTGACCCGCGCCATCTTGCTGCAGATCATTCTGGAGGAAGAGGCTGGAGGAGCGCCCATGTTTTCGGAAGCGATGTTGGCCAACATCATTCGTTTCTACGGGCATGCCATGCAGGGGTTCATGGGCAGCTACATCGAGAAGAATGTTCAGATGTTTACGGACTTTCAGAGCAAGCTGACAGAAAACTCACAAGGCATGACTCCGGAAGCCTGGAAACAGTTCATGGGCATGCAGCCAGCAGCCATGCAAGCCATGATGGCGAAGTACATGGATCAGTCGCAGAACATGTTCACGCAGATGCAGGAACAGATGCAAAAGCAGACGGAGCAGATGCTGGGTGTGTTTGGTATCAAGCGATAAATGCAGAGCACGAACTAATCTCTCTGGCGGGCCTTGGCCCGCTTTTTTATGCCCGTCGGTGCTCGCTTTGTAGAAAGGCGGTGGCCTCGTCTTGTCTGACGAGGTTGCTGCGTTGGTGCGCTCGAACACGGGGCTGTAATGACAGGCAGAGTCATGAGTGCCTGATGGCGCCGCAAAACCTTGAACCGCTCCACGGTCTTTGTCGTTTTGCTGGGTAGGATGGCGCAAGCAATGACGTTGAGTGGCAAAAATATGGCTGCTCAAATTCGGTTGGGTTTCGCGAGGGTTTTGCATGAAGCTGGGCTACACAATCATCTACGTCCCGGATGTCTCGGCGTCCCTGGATTTCTTTCATCGGACATTCGGCATCTCACGACGATTTCTTCATGAATCTGGCACCTATGGCGAACTCGATACAGGGCAAACCACGCTGGCCTTCGCTGCCCATGAGCTGGGAGAGCTGAACTTTCCAGGAGGCCATATCGAAGCACATAGCTCGATCAAGCCATTGGGTTTCGAGATTGCACTGGTCACGGAGGATGTTGAGCGGGCTCATCGAAATGCGCTGAGTGCAGGGGCTGTCGAGATGGCCGCGCCTGTGGCCAAGCCTTGGGGTCAGGTGGTGTCTTATCTGCGCTGCCCAGATGGCACCATGGTTGAGCTTTGCACGCCCATGGTGCCTGGTTGAGTGGGCTTGATATGGTTTTGATAGCTGCTCACGCTTCATAGACAAAGCATTGCTTTATATACTCGCCTCTTTTTTGTGAGGAGATGTAATGCGCGCGCGATGGTCCTGTGCTTGGGTGATTTCGGCTTGGCTGGCGGTTTCGGGTTGTGTACAGGCCCAGCCAAGCGAGATGGTCAATGCTGCAAAGACAGGCGATGTCGCCGCACAGTATGAGTTGGGCAAGGCCCATCTTTACGGGAAGGGCGTGGAAAAGAATGCTGACGATGCCGTGCGCTGGCTGCGTCTGGCCGCCGATCAGAATCATGCGTCGTCCCAGTATTTATTGGGTCTGGTGTATGTGTTGGGTGCTGAAGGCGTGAAGAAGAATCCTGAGGAGGGGCTGGCGCGCATTCATCAGGCTGCAAACGCCGGGAATCTCGATGCGCAAAACCTGCTGGGAATTCTTTATCTGAAGGGTGAGGCGGTTGAGCGGGATGCTGCGACCGGTATTGCCTGGCTGGAGCGCGCCGCGCAGCAGGGTTCTGTGGCGGCGCAAAATAGCTTGGGCTTCGTCTACCGCAAAGGCGAGCTGCTGCCCCAGAATCTGCAAGCCTCATTTCGCTGGTATCTGGCAGCAGCCCGGCAAGCCGATGTGCTCGCGCAGGTCACGGTGGCTGAGATGTATTACCTTGGCGAAGGCGTGGAGAAGAACCCTGCCGAAGCCGAGAAATGGCTGACTCCGTTGGCAGACAAAGGCGTGCAGCGGGCACAGTTGCTGCTGGGGAAGATTTGCTTTGAGGGGCATGGTGTTGCTCCCGATTACAAGCGGGCCCTGTTGCTGCTCCATGCTGTGGCCGTTCGCGGATCGGGCGAGGCCTACTATGAGCTAGGTCGGCTATTCGAACAGGGCGAGGGCGAGTATCGCAACGAAAAAGAAGCGATTGCCTATTACACCCAGGCACTGAAGTACCAGCATGCGGCGGCTGCGCAGCGGCTGGAGCAGCTTTCCGCCTCATCTCCGCGGGCAGGAGAGTTCGCGCAGTCCATGGAGTACATGGAAAACCTGAACTCGGCTCTCGGTGGCAATGTGCTGGCCCAATACAACGTTGGTGTCTTTCAGTATCTGGGCAAGGGATTCGAGAAGCCCAATTACACCGAGGCCGCCAAGTGGTTCACCAAGGCGGCCAATCAGGGATATGCCAAGGCCCAATACAACCTGGGTACCTTGTATGAAAACGGCGAGGGTGTGAGCAAGAACATGGCTCAGGCGCTGAAGTGGTACCGGCTGGCGGCTGAGCAGCAGGATGCTCCGGCACAGTTTGCCCTCGGTACTTTGTACCGGGAGGGTCAAGGTGTAGAGAAGAATGCCAAGCTGGCGCGCGACTGGTTGCAGCGCGCTGCAGATCAAGACTATGCACCGGCAAAAAAGGCTTTGGCGCGGCCCTGACTGAGCGCTCTTGTTCGAGGTCGAGAAGCCGGCCTGTGTTGACCAGGGCTGAGACTAGGCGGGCTCCGAGATCTCGATGAGGTTCAGGTCGGGGTCACGCAAATAGATCGAGCGGATTTTTGAGGTAGCACCAGTGCGCATCACGGGGCCTTCGGCAATGGGGATCGACAACTGCGCCAGGCGCTCGATGACCGCGTTCAGGGGAACGGATGCCAGAAAGCACAGGTCCAGGGCACCGGGCACCGGTGTGTGTGCCTTGGGTTCGAACTCGCGCCCTTTCACATGCAGATTGATCTTCTGCTGGCCGAACACAAAGGCCTTGCGCTCAACGGCTGGCGTTCCGCCGATGAAGGACTCCAGCCGCATGCCGAGGACTTCGGTATAGAAGCGGATGCATTCCGCCTCGTTGGCAGTGGTGAGAACCAGGTGGTCCAGATGACTGATCATGGCAAAGACTTCTCTCTATGGGTGAAAACGAGTGCGCAGCACGCAAGCCCGAATTGCTGGGGCCTGGTACGACTATGGGGCAGTCAGCCATAGGCGTCACCGGTACGGCAGCCGTCACGGACGCAGCTGGCGGACGCCGTTGCCCATCCTCGTCCTGACTCAAGTGCAGATGTCATCGAAGAGTTGATGGGCGCCGCAAGTCCAGCCTGGCATCCGTTCGGACAAACTGAGTGTCCCTGCCCATGGCGAACTGGTGTTCAGTCTGCCGTAGATCCGTCCTTGCGCATGATTCCTTGCAGGAACGCCTGCTCAGCGAGCTGCGCCAACGGCGCGCGCGGAATCCGGCCGCGGCGTTCACCGTCGATCAAGGCAATCACGGTTCCCAGCCATAGCTCGGTCAGGGTCGCAGCACTGAAATCGATGCGGAACACGCCTTCCTGTTGGCCGCGCAGGAAGAACGCGTCGACCTTGGGTTCCCAGATCGCATTTTCTTCCATGGGCTTTTCGACTTCGTTCCAGTAATAGGTCAGGAACAGCGTGAATTCGCGGTGTTCAAGGTGCTTGGCATTGAGACGCTTGAGCGCTTCCAACACCGGGCCCTCTTCGATGCGGGCCTCGTCCAGCGCCTCGTCCAGCGTGCGCAGGCTTTGTTCAAGCAGGCGCTTGATCAGCAGATCGCGTGTGGGGCAGAAACGGTAGAGGGTGGCCTTGCTGATGCCTATGGCCTTGGCCAGCTCCTGCAGCGTTGCGCGAGGGTGGTTGACCAGGGCCAGGGCCAGTGGGGGGAGTATTGCTGTGTTGTCGTGGGGGACTGTTGTCATTCGTAGCTCCGGTTGGGGCGGATACGGATGAACCTATTTTGATTCAACCAGCGGACCTAAAAGGTACAGGCGTTCACTTTACTTGGTATCAAAACTGCATGAATCAGTAATGTCATTAATGAATCAAATTTGATTCAAAAAATATTTTCATGCATCATGCGCATCTTTCTAGATTTGACAAGACTCAAAAGCCATGAAGACGAAAAGCCAGAATGTGCGTGCCTGGACGGCCTTGGCCGCATTGGCGGCCGCAATGATGTTGGCCGGCTGCATCCAGTCGGAGGCGGGCGGACCGCCCCAGGAAATGCCGCTGGTGGATGTGGTGACTGTCAAGCCCAGGCCGCTGAGCCTCAGCGCCGAACTGCCGGGGCGCATCGAGCCCGTGCGCGTGGCCGAGGTGCGGGCCCGCGTACCGGGCATTGTGCTGAGCCGCAATTTCAAGGAGGGCGCAGATGTGAAGGCCGGTGAGGTGCTGTTCAACATCGACCCGGCCCCGCTGCGCGCGGCGCTCTCGCGGGCTCAGGGGGAATTGGCGCGTGCCGAGGCCGCACTGGCGGATGCGCAGTCCGTGGTCAGCCGTTACGAGCCCCTGGTTGTGCAGGAGGCCGTGAGTCGCCAGGACTTCGACAGTGCCAAGGCCGCGCTGCACAGTGCCAGGGCCATGCGCCAGTCGGCGAATGCCGAAGTGGAAACCGCGCGTCTAAATCTCGCTTACGCGACGGTAAAGGCTCCCATTTCGGGCCGCATAGGCCGAGCGCTGGTGACCGAAGGTGCCTTGGTTGGTCAGGGTGAGGCCACGCCTATGGCAGTGATCCAGCAGCTTGACCCCATCTATGCCGATTTCCGCCAGTCTGCAGCGCTGGCCACACGCTGGCGTGCACAACATATGCAGGGTGGAAAGTCCGAGGCGAGCACTCCTGTGACGCTGGTGGCCGATGGCATAGACGGAAAGCGCCAGGGACGCATGCTGTTTTCCGATGTGACGGTGGACCGCGGTACAGGCCAGCTGGCGTTGCGCGGCGAGTTTCCGAACAAGGATGGCCTCTTGCTGCCCGGCATGTATGTGCGTGTGACCGTGGCACAGGGTCAGGACCCGGCCGCCATTCTCGTGCCCCAGCGTGCGGTGCAGCGCGGCAGCGACGGGTTGGCCCATGTGCTGGTGCTTGACGAGCAGGGCGTGGTTCAGTCCCGGAGCGTGAGTACCGGCGCCATGTATGGCTCCGACTGGCATATCACCGAGGGCCTCAAGGAAAACGCCAAGGTGCTGGTCGGTGGCCTTGCTGCGGCCGTTCCAGGCACCAAGGTGCAGATCAGAGCCGCTGCCGAAAAAGATTCGGCAGATACCGCAAAAAAGTGAGCGATAGATGCTGATAAATAAAGTGTCTACCTCCCAAAAAGACAAGCCTTATTCAAGGATAGACAATGTCCAGGTTTTTTATTGATCGCCCCAGGCTGTCCTGGGTGGTTGCGATCTTCATCCTGCTTGCCGGCCTGCTGGCAATCCCGGCCTTGCCGGTGGCGCAGTTCCCGAACGTCGCACCTCCGCAGATATCCATTTCGGCAACCTATCCGGGGGCATCGGCCACCACGGTGATGGAATCGGTGACCAGCGTCATCGAGGAAGAGCTCAACGGCACCAAGGGACTGCTGTACTTCGACTCGTCCAGCGGCGCAACGGGCCTGGCCGAGATCACGGCCACGTTTGCGCCGGGCACTGACCCCGCATTGGCCCAGGTCGAGGTGCAGAACCGCATCAAGAAGGCCGAGGCGCGGCTGCCTGCGTCCGTGATGCAGATGGGGTTGCAGGTCGAGCAGGCCAGTGCCAACTTTCTGCTGATCTACTCGCTGACCTACAAGGGTGACGACAGCGGCAGAAACGAGGTGCGGCTGTCCGACTATGCGGTGCGCAATATCAACAACGAGATCCGTCGCGTGCCTGGCGTGGGCAAGGTGCAGTTCTTCGGTGCCGATGTGGCCATGCGGGTCTGGGTCGATCCGCAGAAGCTGTTGGGCTACGGACTGTCGGTGGCCGATGTGAACGCGGCCATCGCCGCACAGAACGCCCAGGTGCCGGCCGGCAGCTTCGGTAGCCAGCCCGGTTCGTCCGAGCAGGAACTCAGCGCGACCATCGCCGTCAAGGGCACGCTGAGCTCGCCCGAGGAGTTCGGCCAGATCGTGCTGCATGCCAAGGCAGACGGCTCGGTGGTGCACCTGGCCGATGTGGCACGTCTTGAGGTCGGCCAGCTCGACTACAGCTTTGCCTCGCGCGAGGACGGCCACAAAGGAGTGGCGGCCGCCGTGCAACTGGCTCCGGGTGCCAATGCTATGCAGACCGCCAAGGCGGTCAAGGCGAGGCTAGCCGAGCTGTCGCAGAACTTCCCGGACGATATTCAGTTCTCCGTGCCCTATGACACTTCGCGTTTTGTCGAGGTGGCCATCGGCAAGGTGATCCAGACCCTGGTCGAAGCCGTGGTGCTGGTGTTCCTGGTGATGTGGCTGTTTCTGCAGAACCTGCGCTATACGCTGATTCCCACCATCGTGGTTCCGGTGTGCCTGGCCGGCACGCTGGCTGTGATGTATGCGCTGGGCTTTTCGGTCAATATGATGACCATGTTTGGCATGGTGCTGGCCATCGGCATCCTGGTGGACGACGCCATCGTGGTGGTGGAGAACGTCGAGCGCATCATGGCCGAGGAGGGGCTCTCGCCGCTGGCTGCCACGGTGAAGGCCATGCAGCAGGTGTCGGGTGCCATCGTCGGCATTACCCTGGTGCTGGTGGCCGTGTTCCTGCCCCTGGCCTTCATGAGCGGTTCGGTGGGCGTGATCTATCGACAGTTCTCGCTGTCCCTGGCGGTGTCCATCCTGTTCTCGGGCCTGCTTGCGCTGACATTCACGCCGGCGCTGTGTGCCACGCTGCTCAAGCCTGTTGCCGAGGATCACCACGAGGAGAAGAAAGGTCTCTTCGGCTGGTTCAACCGCTACTTTGCCAAGCTGACCGAGCGCTTTTCGCTGCTCAACCAGCGTCTGGTCAAGCGCACGGGCCGCTATATGCTGATCTATGCAGCCATTGTGGGCGGGCTGGGCTTTGCCTATACGCGCATGCCCGAGTCCTTTGTGCCTTATGAAGACATGGGCTACTACATCGTCAGCGTGCAACTGCCTCCTGGTGCGACCGAGGCACGCACCGAGGCTGTGGTGCGCGATATGGAAGCCTATGTGCAAAACCGCCCCGCGACGGCCCAGGCCGAGTTACTGATGGGCTACAGCTTCTCGGGCATGGGGCAGAACGCGGCCATGGCCTTCGTCACGCTCAAGGACTGGTCCTTGCGCGGCAAGGGACAGGCGTCGTGGGATGAAGTCCAGGCCTTCAACCAGCGCTTCGGCAGTCTGTCCGACGGCACGGCCATGGCCGTGGACCCGCCGCCCATAGACGGTCTGGGAAATTCCGGCGGCTTTGCGCTGCGTCTGCAGGACCGCGCCAATCTGGGCCGCGAGGCCCTGGTTGCCGCGCGTGACGAACTGTTGAAGAAGGCCAATGCCTCGCCGGTGATTGCCTACGCGATGATGGAGAACCTCGAGGATGCGCCGCAGTTGCGCCTGGACATAGACCGGCGCAAGGCCCAGGCCCAGGGTGTAAGCTTCGCCAGCATCAGTGCCGTGCTGTCCACGGCCTACGGCTCGGCCGTGATCAATGAGTTCCCGAACGCCGGCCGCCTGCAGCGCGTGGTGGTGCAGGCCGACACGGCGGCGCGCATGACGCCCGAGGACCTGCTGCGCCTGTATGTACCCAACGCTCAAGGTGAGCAGGTACCACTGGCCTCGTTTGCCACGGTGGATTGGGAGCTGGGGCCGGTGCAGATCTCGCGCTACAACGGCTATCCAGCCTTCCGCATCGCAGGCGATGCCAAGCCCGGCCACACCACGGGCGAGGCCATGGCCGAGCTCGAGCGCATCATGCGCGAGATGCCGCGCGGCATAGGCTACGAGTGGACGGCTCTGTCCTATCAGGAAAAGGCTGCGGGCGCGCAGGCTCCCAAGCTGTTCGCGCTGGCCATCGTGGTGGTGTTCCTGCTGCTGGTGGCGCTGTATGAGAGCTGGAGCATTCCTGCCGCCGTGATGCTGATCGTGCCCATAGGCGCGTTGGGCTCGGTGCTGGCCACCTCGGCCGTAGGCCTGTCCAACGACGTGTATTTCAAGGTGGGCCTGATCACCATCATCGGCCTAGCGGCCAAGAACGCCATCCTGATCGTGGAGTTCGCCAAGGACCTGCACGAGCGCGGTCATTCGCTGGCGGATGCGGCGCTGCAGGCGGCCCGCCTGCGCTTCCGCCCCATCGTGATGACCTCGCTGGCCTTCATCCTGGGTGTGGTGCCGCTGGCGCTGGCCACGGGTGCGGGCGCCTCCAGCCAGGCCGCTATCGGCATAGGCGTGATCGGCGGCATGCTGAGCGCCACTTTGCTGGGTGTGCTGTTTGTGCCCATCTTTTTTGTCTTTGTGCTCTCGCTGTGGCGCAAGCGCCGCGCCGAGCCCGAGATGAAGAACACCGACTCCGAAGGAGAACCCGCATGAACGGGCAAAAAACCATGCGTACAGCGGCGCTGACGCTGATCACTGTGGCGCTGGCCGGCTGCTCTTTTGCTCCGACCTATGACAGGCCCGCAGCGCCCATCCCCAGCGCCTGGAGCACGGCTTCTGCGGTCTCTTCGGCATCGGCGGCCACCTTGCACTGGAAGGATTTCGTCACCGATGAGCGCCTGCGCTCGCGCATCGATGTGGCGCTTGCGCACAACCGCGACCTGCGCCAGGCGCTGCTCAATGTGCAGGCTGCCCGTGCGGCCTATCGCGTGCAGCGCGCAGACCAGTTGCCGGGCCTGGAGGTGCAGTCTGGGGGCACCCGCCAGCGTTTGCCTGCCGACCTGAGCGGCACGGGGGCGGCCACGGTGCAGAGCAATTACCAAGTGAGCGCCGGGTTGATGGCATTCGAGCTCGACCTCTTTGGTCGTGTGCGTTCGTTGTCCGAAGCCGCGCAGATGGAATACCTGGCCACCGAGGAGGCCACGCGCAGCGTGCAGATCAGTTTGATCGCTGAAGTGATTCAGGCCTCGCTGGCGCAAGATAGCGCACGGCAGCGTAGGGCTCTGGCGCTGCGCACCTTGCAGGCGCGTGAGAAGGAGTGGCAACTGGTGAGCGAGCGCCGTAAGGCGGGTACGGCCAGTCGGCTGGACGAGCAGGAGGCCCAAGGTCTGCTTGAGCTTGCGCGCGCCGATGTCGAGCGTTTCGAGCGCGAGCTGCGCCAGGCTGGCAACGCTCTGGACTGGCTGGTGGGTGATGGCGTGGCGCGGACTGCCGTGGATCTGAATGCCAAGCCCGTGGTGCAGGAGATTGGTGCGGGTCTGCCGTCCGATCTGCTGGTGCAGCGTCCCGACATCCGTGCCGCCGAGTACCAGTTGCGCTCTCGCAATGCAAGCATAGGGGCCGCACGGGCTGCGTTCTTTCCGCGCATCTCGCTGACAGGCTCCTATGGCTCGGCCAGTGCCGAGCTCTCCGATCTGTTTGCGGGCGGCCAGCGTTCCTGGTCCTTCATGCCGCAGCTCAGCCTGCCGATTTTTGATGGCGGCCGCAACCGGGCCAATCTGGAAATCGCGCAGCTGCGCAAGGACATGGCGGTGACTGGCTACGAGCGCAACATCCAGACGGCGTTTCGCGAGGTCAGCGATGCTCTGGCCGCGGTGGATACTTTGCGGCGCGAAGAGCAGGCCCGCCAGCGCCTGGTCCAGACCAGTGCAAATACGCTCAAACTCGCCGAGCTGAGGTATCGCGCCGGTGTGGACAGCCACCTACGCTATCTGGATGCACAGCGCACGGACTTTGCGCAGCAGATGGCGCTGATCGAGGTCAGTGCGCAGCGGCAGATGGCTCTGGCCACGCTGTTCAAGGCGCTGGGAGGAGGCTGGCAGGCTAGCCAGGGTGCGCAGGGCTGAGTCCTGGTGTTATGAGGGAAGGGCTGCAATGTGAAGCTGCGGCCCTTCTTTGCATGTGCAACCGTGGCATGACGGCGAAAGTCAGCAGTTGCAGCCCCCGGAGGACTTCGATGGCTTCAAGGTGCAAAAACGAAAAAGGCCTTGAATTGCTTCAAGGCCTTTTATCATTTGGCGGAGCAGGCGGGATTCGAACCCGCGGTGGGCTATTAACCCACACACGCTTTCCAGGCGTGCGACTTAAACCACTCATCCACCGCTCCACGCGATAACCAAAAATACTTCATTTCTGAAGTAAAAAACCAAGTGTGGTTGACTTGGTTTTTGAATCTGGCGGAGCAGGCGGGATTCGAACCCGCGGTGGGCTATTAACCCACACACGCTTTCCAGGCGTGCGACTTAAACCACTCATCCACCGCTCCGTGTGATGAAGCCGCTATTCTAACCAGAAATTACGACCTCAAAAGAAAAGTGCTGCAAGTTCTTTGCAGCACTTTCTGAAAAATGGCGAAATCAGGCGCTCTTGCCGATTTGCACCATCTTCATGGCGGAGGCGATCAGGCCGGAAACCTCGGTCATATTGCCGGGCACCACCAGGGTGGTGTTGGAGTCTGCAGCCACCTTGCTATAGGCCTCCACGGCGCTTTCTGCGACCTTGAGTTGCACGGCTTGCTCGCCGCCGGGCTGCCGGATGGCGGTGGCAACACGCTCCAGCGCCTGGCCGGTCGCTTCGGCCACCGTGGTGATGGCGGCGGCTTCACCTTGGGCCTTGTTGATGGCCGCTTGCTTCTCACCTTCGGAGCGTGCAATGAATGCTTCGCGCTCGCCGGTGGCGATATTGATCTGCTCCTGGCGGCGGCCTTCAGAGGCTGCGATCAGTGCACGCTTTTCACGTTCGGCCGTGATCTGTGCCTGCATTGCGCGCAGAATTTCATTGGGGGGGGTCAGGTCCTTGATCTCGTAGCGCAGCACCTTCACGCCCCAGTTCAGCGCCGCTTCGTCGATGGCGTTGACGACCTGGGCGTTGATCATGTCGCGTTCTTCAAAGGTTTTGTCCAGCTCCAGCTTGCCGATCACGCTGCGCAGCGAAGTCTGTGCCAGCTGGGTCACTGCCATGATGTAGTTGGACGAACCATAGCTGGCACGCATGGGGTCGGTCACCTGGAAGTACAGAATGCCGTCCACGGTCAGCTGAGTGTTGTCGCGCGTGATGCAGACCTGGCTGGGCACGTCGAGGGGAATTTCCTTGAGGCTGTGCTTGTAGGCCACGCGATCCACAAAGGGAATCAGAAAGTTCAGACCGGGAGTGAGCGTGCCTGCGTATTTGCCCAGACGCTCCTTGATCCAGGCATGCTGCTGGGGTACGACCTTGATCGAGCGGACGATGAAGATGATGGCGATGGCTGCGATGGCAAGGGGTACTGCGTATTCCATATTGTCTCCCGCCCTCTTGGGGCATTGGCGTCAGGTTGACGTGGATTGAAAGAAGGCAAATTGATGCAGTGCCAAGCATAGAGGGCCTGGCACGCAAATGAGATCAAACTTTGTCAACAAGCAGGCGGCTGCCAATGACTTCGGCCACGCGATGAGGGCCGGGTATGGGCAATACGCCGGGACGGCCCATGACGGTCCAGTTGGCGCCGCGGTAGCGGACCTGGGCGGTACCGTCGGAGTTCCACTGCTCGATGTTGACGGTTTCACCCACATCCATGTTGACATCGCGATTGCTGGATGCGGGCTGTCTGCGGGGGCTGCGCTTGCGCACCAAATAGCAGATAAGGACGGCGCTGGCACCCAGCAGGGCGGCTGCCACGATCTGGGCGACGGTACCCAGCCCGAAATGGGCACAGATCGCTCCCACCACGGCGCCCAAGGCCAGCATCAGAAGATAGAAAGTGCCTGTCAGCAGTTCTGCAATGACCAGCACACCTGCGAGCAACCACCACGCGGTGGAATGATCCATACCCCAGCTCCTCTCGTTGCATGTATTTAGTGCACCACATTCTGGGTTAAAAACGACATGTTTCAAAGCCGCAATAAGGATATTCCTTAAACTTCGCGGCTGTTTCGTTTTTTAGGCCTGATTGGTACGGAGGCTGTCCATGAAATTTCGCTTTCCCATCGTCATCATCGACGAGGACTATCGTTCCGAGAATACCTCGGGTCTGGGCATTCGCGCCCTTGCTCAAGCCATTGAAGAAGAAGGCTTTGAAGTTCTGGGTGTGACCAGCTATGGCGACCTGTCCCAGTTCGCCCAGCAGCAAAGCCGTGCCAGCGCCTTCATCCTGTCGATCGACGACGAGGAATTCCAGCTCGGCGGCGACAAGGACCCCATCATTCACAGCCTGCGCGACTTCATCGGCGAAGTGCGCCGCAAGAATGAGGATGTGCCCATCTACATCTACGGCGAGACCAAGACCAGCCAGCATTTGCCCAACGACATCCTGCGCGAGCTGCACGGCTTCATCCACATGTTCGAGGACACGCCCGAGTTCGTGGCCAAGCACATCATCCGTGAAGCCAAGGCCTACCTGGAGAGCGTGCAGCCGCCGTTCTTCAAGGCGCTGCTGGACTATGCAGAAGACGGCTCCTACAGCTGGCACTGCCCCGGTCACTCGGGCGGCGTGGCTTTCCTGAAAAGCCCCGTGGGCCAGATGTACCACCAGTTCTACGGTGAGAACATGCTGCGCGCCGACGTCTGCAATGCGGTGGAAGAGCTGGGTCAGCTGCTGGACCACAACGGCGCCATCGGCGAGTCCGAACGCAATGCCGCGCGCATCTTCAATGCCGATCACTGCTATTTTGTGACCAACGGCACATCGACCTCCAACAAGATCGTCTGGCACCACACGGTGGCTCCCGGCGATGTGGTGGTGGTGGATCGCAACTGCCACAAGTCCATCCTGCACTCCATCATCATGACGGGGGCGGTTCCGGTCTTCCTCAAGCCCACGCGCAATCACTTCGGCATCATCGGCCCGATTCCGCAAAGCGAGTTCTCGGTCGAGTCCATCCAGGCCAAGATTGCTGCCAACCCCTTGCTCAAGGGCGTGGATGCCAAGGCCGTCAAACCACGCGTGCTGACGCTGACGCAGTCCACCTACGACGGCGTGCTCTACAACACGGAAACCATCAAGGGCATGCTGGACGGCTATGTGGCCAACCTGCACTTTGACGAAGCCTGGCTGCCCCACGCAGCGTTTCACCCCTTCTATGGCAGCTACCACGCCATGGGCAAGAAGCGCAAGCGCCCGGTGCACTCGGTGGTCTATGCCACCCAGTCCATTCACAAGCTGCTGGCCGGTATCAGCCAGGCATCGCATGTGCTGGTGCAGGATTCGCAAACCGAAAAGCTGGACCATCCGCTGTTCAACGAGGCGTACCTGATGCACACCTCGACCAGCCCGCAGTACAGCATCATCGCCAGCTGCGACGTGGCCGCGGCCATGATGGAGCCGCCAGGAGGCACGGCGCTGGTGGAAGAGTCGATTCTGGAAGCTCTGAACTTCCGCCGCGCCATGCGCAAGGTGGAGGATGAGTTTGGTGACGACGACTGGTGGTTCGAAGTCTGGGGCCCCGAGGCCCTGGCCGAAGAAGGCGTGGGCACGGCCCAGGACTGGATCATCCGCGGCAAGGATGCATCGACCAAGACCCGCGCCAAGAAGACCGGCAAGGAGTTCGACAACTGGCACGGTTTTGGCGATCTGGCCGACGGCTTCAACATGCTGGACCCGATCAAGTCCACCATCGTCACGCCGGGCCTGGACCTGGATGGCGACTTTGACGATACCGGCATTCCGGCTTCCATCGTCACCAAATACCTGGCCGAGCACGGCGTGGTGGTCGAGAAGACCGGCCTGTACTCGTTCTTCATCATGTTCACCATCGGCATTACCAAGGGCCGCTGGAACACCATGCTGACGGCGTTGCAGCAGTTCAAGGACGACTACGACCGCAACCAGCCGCTGGCGCGCATCCTGCCCGAGTTCGTGCAGCAGCACCGCCGCTATGAGCGCATGGGCCTCAAGGACCTGTGCCAGCATGTGCACGAGCTGTACGCCAAGTACGACATCGCCCGTCTGACCACCGAGATGTATCTGTCGGACCTGCAACCGACGATGAAGCCCTCGGATGCCTATGCCCATATCGCTCAGCGCAAGACTGAACGTGTGGAAATCGACCACTTGGTGGGCCGCACCACCGTGGGCCTGGTCACGCCTTACCCACCTGGCATTCCGTTGCTGATTCCTGGTGAGGTCTTCAACAAGAAGATCGTGGACTATCTGCTGTTCGCTCGCGAATTTGCCAAGGAGTGCCCGGGCTTCGAGACGGATATCCACGGCCTGGTGGAGCTGGAAGACGAGAACGGCGAAATTCGCTACTACGCCGACTGCGTGGCTGAAGCCAAGGCCAAGCCCGCGGCTGCGAAGAAGACCGCTGCTGCTGCCAAGAAGGCGCCCGCCAAAGCTGCCGCTGCAAAGCCTGCCGCCAAAGTGGCAGCCAGGCCGGCCGTGAAAGCAGCAGCCAAGGCGGCGACCAAGGCTCTTGCAAAACCTGCAGCCAAGAAGGTCAGCAAAAAGGCTCCTGCTGATATGGATGTGCGTGTGGCTGGCACCGCTGCCAAACCCGCCAAAAAAGGCAAGGTGACAGTACAGGTCGGTGACTCCGGCCCCTTTGGCCGCACGCTGTAAATCTATTGCATGGCGGGCTTGCCGCCTGCGCCAATGAACCGGCCCGGGGTGAATCTCACCCCCGGGCTTTTTGCTATCTGACGCTTGGGTGCATTCGATGAACGCAGCGCTTCGTCCTGACAAAGCCGCGCATGCCTGGAAGGTGATGGCGGCCCTGAGTCTGTCCTGGGCTTTGTTTGTGCTGTGGGGCTGTCTCAATGAAACCGGTGCCAGCGGCGGTCTGATCCTGAGGCTGTTCCCGTTTCTGCAAGGGATGGCCCATGCAGACAAGCTGGTGCATGCGAGTCTGCACGGCGTGCTGGCCACGCTGCTGTGGTGGGCGGCAGCACTGCGTGCGCGCAGTCTGGGCAGGGTCTGGACGCTGGCGCAGGCCGCATGCGTGGTGGGGCTGTGTGCGGTCTATGGCGGCCTGATCGAGGGCCTGCAGTCGGCTCTGACCGTCACGCGCGGCGCTGAGTGGCTGGATGCGCTGGCCAACACCGTGGGCGCCGGCCTGGCCGTGCTGTTCTGGCAGAGGCTGGTGTCAGGGTGGCTGGCTCCATCAAAAATATAGCAGCTACCGCTTTGTCTCATTTTTTTTCATGGTCTATGTATATGAAAAACAAGATGAGGCAAGCGGAAGCTGCTTTTATTTGAATAGCGTTATTCCAGCGTGATCTTCGCGTCGCGGATCAGCGCGGCCCAACTGGCCTGCTCCTTTTGCAGATAGGCCTGGGCCTCCTGCAGGCTGCCGCCCATGGGCGTGCTGCCCTCGGACTGCAGCTGCTTGAGCACGGCGGGGTCCTGCAAGCCGGTGTTCACTGCGGCATTGATCTTCTGCGCCAGCGCGGCAGGCGTGTTCCTGGGGGCCACGATCAGCTTCCAGTCCACGGCTTCAAAGCCGGGAAAGCCGGACTCGGCCACGGTAGGGACCTGGGGCAGGATGGCTAGACGCTTGGCCGAAGTCACGGCCAGTGCGCGCAGGCGCTGGCCCTTGATCATGGGGTAGACCGCCTGAGGCGTGCCGAACATATAGTGGGTCTGCTTGCCCAGCAGATCGGTCACGGCCGGCGCGGCTCCCTTGTAGGGCACGTTGAGCACGTCGATCTTGGCCTTGTAGGAAAGCATTTCCCCCGCCAGATGGCCCACGGTGCCTGTGGATGCCAGGCCTTGCTTGATGGCGCCGGGCTGGGCCTTGGCCGCGGCGATCAGATCCTGCAGCGATTTCCAGGGCGAATCGGTGGGCACGACCAGCACCACGGGCTGCGAGGCCACCAGCGCCACGGGAAGCAGATCGGTCTTGGCATTGAACGGCATGCCGGGCAGCAGCGAGGGATTGATGGCCAGATTGGCTGTCTGCCCCATGCCGAAGGTATAGCCGTCGGCCGGTGCCTTGGCGACGGCATCCAGTCCGATATTGCCGCCCGCACCGGGCTTGTTGTCCACCACGATGACCCAGCGGTTCGCGGTCGCCATGCGCTCGCTGATCTGGCGCGTCACCGTGTCGGTGCCGCCGCCAGGCGTGAAGGGCACGACCATGCGGA
This sequence comes from Comamonas sp., assembly GCA_031277805.1. Classification (GTDB taxonomy): domain Bacteria; phylum Pseudomonadota; class Gammaproteobacteria; order Burkholderiales; family Burkholderiaceae_C; genus Comamonas. The sequence continues at coordinate 142,351 of JAITLR010000007.1, forward strand.
TCGACTTGGCAGGCCATTCCCCGGGCTGGGCGCCGGCGCTGCCGCTGGCGACCGCCATGGCCATCAGCGCGCAGGCCGCAATGGCCTGGCGGCGGTTTGCTGTGCAATGGAGGAAAGAGCTGTGTTTCATGGTTTTGTCTCCTGGTGGCTGGAAATTGGGGTAAGGAATCCCGCAGGGCGTGCATGGGCGCCCTGTTCTGGGAAGTGATGACGAAAGCGGGGCCGTCGCCCCGCAGGGGCGCTCAGTCGGGCCGGCCTTGGGCCAGTGCCTGGGCCTGATCCTGGCTATAGCCCAGCGCCGTCAGAATCTCCAGGCTGTGCTCGCCGAGCTTGGGCGGCGAGAGACGCACCTGCAGATGCTTGCCGTCCAGGGTCAGCGGCAGCAGCACGGTCTTGCTGTCGCGGCCGTCGGGCAAGGTGATGGGGGCTAGCGCACCGGTAGCGTTCAGGTGCGGGTCTTCGAGCAGATCGTGCGGACGGGCGATGGGTGCAAACGGCAGGCCCTTGTCCTCGAAGACGCTGGCGATATGCGCGGCGCCGTAGCCGGCCATGGTTTCGCGCAGCAGCGGCATCAGCCAGCTGCGGGCCTGCACGCGGTCGTTGTTGCTGCCAAGGCGCGGATCGTCACGCAGCTGGGCCAGGCCGAAGGCATCGCAGAACTCGCGCCATGCGCCGTCGCTGACCACGGCCAGAAAGATCTGCTCGCCGCCCTGGACTTCGAATACGTCGTAGATCGCCCAGGCCGAGATGCGCGCGGGCATGGGGGCTGCGGGCTTGCCGGTCACCGCGTATTGCATCATGTGCTGGGCGATCAGGAAGACATTGTTTTCGAACAATGCGCTTTGCACTTCCTGGCCCTTGCCGGTCTTTTCGCGCTGGGCCAGGGCCGCCATGGCTCCCATGGCACCGAACATGCCGCCCATGATGTCGTTGACACTGGTGCCCGCGCGCAGCGGGTCGCCGGGCCGGCCCGTCATATAGGCAAGGCCCCCCATCATCTGCACCACCTCGTCCAGGGCCGTGCGGTGTTCGTAGGGCCCGGGCAGAAAGCCCTTGTGGCTCACATAGATGAGGCGTGGAAACTGCTGCTTGAGGCTTTCATAGTCCAGGCCCAGCTTGGTCATGGTGCCGGGTTTGAAGTTCTCGGTCACCACATCGGCGGTGGCGATCAGCCGCAGCGCGGCTTCCTTGCCCTCAGGGGTCTGCAGATCCAGCGTCAGGCTTTTCTTGTTGCGGTTGAACAGCGGGAAGAAGCCCGAGCCCGAGCCCAGCAGCTTGCGCGTGGCATCGCCGTTGCGGCCGTGGCCCACGGGCTCGACCTTGATGACTTCGGCGCCCAGGTCGGCCAGCATCAGGCCGCAACTGGGTCCCATGACCATATGGGTGAATTCCACCACGCGGATGCCGCTATAGGGCAGGGGGGAGGAGGAGGTCTCGGTGGTTTCGGTTGAGGCGTGCATATTCATCTCTTCTTGTTCTCGGCCCGGTTGCGAGCCGCTGCGTAATCAGTAACGGTGAGGCACAAAGCCCTTGGGCAGGCCTGCGGGTGGCAGCATGCCGTACAGCGCCTCGCCCGGCAGGCCGGCGGCCAGCGTTTCTCGCGCTGCAAGCAATCGCTCAATATCAATGCCGGTGCGCAGTCCCATGGCTTCGAACATGAAGACCAGGTCTTCGGTCACCACATTGCCGGAAGCGCCGGGGGCATAGGGGCAGCCGCCCAGTCCGGCCTGGGAGGCATCGAAAGTGCGCACACCTGCCTCATAGGCGGCCAGGCAGTTGGCCAGGCCCAGGCCTCTGGTGTTGTGCATATGCGCGGCGCCGGCCCTGTCGCCGAGTTCGCTGCGCAGGCGCGTGAACAGGCGCTTGACCTGGGCCGGGTTGGCCATGCCCGTGGTGTCCGAAAGACCCGATTCGTCGGCTCCGGCGGCCACGCAGGCTGCAGCCAGGGCGATCACCTCGTCCTCGGGCACCAGGCCCTGCAAGGTGCAGCCGAAAGCGGTGGAGATGCCGGCCTCGATATGCACGGCAGGAGCCATCTCGTCGCGAAGCCTGGCGATGGCGCGCACTTCCTCCACCATCTGTGCGGGTGTCTTGCGCACATTGGCCATGGAATGCGCGGGGCTGGCCGATACGGGCAGCGTGATCTTGTGCGCGCCGGCGCGCATTGCGGCTTCGGCCCCCTTGAGATTGGGCACCAGGGCCATGATGGTGACGCCGGGGTGGGTGACGGCGTGGCGCACGACCTCGGCGGCATCGGCCATCTGCGGCAGCAGCTTGGGCGAGACAAAGGAGCCGACTTCGATTTCCTGCACACCCGCTGCCACCAGGGCGTCGATCCAGGCGTATTTATGGGCCGTGCTCATGGTGGCCGAGACCGACTGCAGGCCGTCGCGGGGGCCGACTTCGCTGATCAGGAGATCGAAGCGGTGGGGGAATGACATGGTTGCCTCACTTGGATTTCATGCTTGCATTGCAGCTGGCACAATGTTGTAATGGTGTTCTATAAGATAGAACTTAATTCTTTCTATTGAAATATTGCCTTGCGTCCTGATGCCCTGTCAAGCTGAGGGGCAGGAGTTTTTATGCCGCGTAAATCCCTGAATGAATCCGTCGCCGACGAGAATGCCGCGCCTGGTGGTGTGGCTGCAGTGGACCGCGCCCTCAGCGTGCTGAGCGCGTTCCAGGATGGCGATGCCGCTCTGAGCCTGGCCGAGCTGGCCGAGCGCACGCGTCTTTACAAAAGCACGGTGCTGAGATTGCTGGCCTCTCTGGAGCATGGTGGCTGGGTTCAGCGCCAGGATGACGGCCGCTATGCGGTGGGCTCGGCCGTGGCCAGGCTGCATGCGGTCTATGAACAGAGCTTCTCGCTGGACAAGCTGGTCATGCCGGTGCTGCGCGCACTGGTTCAGGTCACGGGCGAGAGCGCTGCCTACCATGTGCGCCAGGGGCGCGAACGCCTGTGTCTGTACCGCGTGGATTCGCCGCACCCGGTGCGCGACCATGCGCGCACCGGCGATCTGCTGCCCCTGGACAAAGGCGCAGGCGGGCGCGTGCTGGTCGCTTTCGATCCGGAACTGGGCGACTGGATGAAGAAAAATCGCAGCCACTATGCGCGTGTACGGGCCGACGGCTACGAAGCCCTGGTGGGCGACAGGCATAGCGAGATCGCCGGTATTTCGGCCCCGGTTTTCCGCCGCAGTGGCGAGCTGGCCGCTGCCCTGACGCTGACCATGCCAGCGCATCGCTATGACGAGCGCTATGTGAAGAATGTGCTGGAGGCCGCGCGCGAGCTGGGGGCACAGCTGCCTTGAGAAATTACCTTGAATATGTGCTGAATAGGGCTGCAGCACTTGTCGGTAAGGCGCATGCAGCTATTTATTCAGTAGCTATTGCGCCGCCGCTGCTGGCTCAAAACCGGGTTCGTTACGCACGCGCATGAAGCGTGCAAAGCGCGGCAGGCCGCTTTTTTCATGCAGGCCCTGATAGCGATAGGTGACCCAGCTGCCCAGTGGCGGCGGGTTGCGGCGCAGCTCTGCACTCAGGCCCGATCCCAAGGAGAATTGTTTGCCGTCAGGGCTTTGTACCAACAGAGCACCTGCCATACCCTGCCACTGCCCGCGTCCCGGTTTGTAGCCAATGACGCGAGCCTCGGCATCATCAAAGGGTTTGAGTTTGAGCAGATCATCACTGCGTCCCGAGCGGTAGGGGGCGCTGCCTTTGTGCAGCACCAGCCCCTCGCCACCGTTTTTCACGATCTGCATCAGCCACTGCTGCAGCTCGGCTTCGCTGCCCAGCCTGCGCTGCTCCACGGGTTGCACCCAGCTCTGGCCCAGTGCTGTCACCGTGCGTTGCAGCACAGGCAGGCGCTGGTCAAAGCTGCCGGGTACGGCTGGCAGATCAAACACCATGAATCGCATGCGCCGCCAGGCGGCATCGTTGGGCATGGTCTGCGCGGTGGTGGACTGGGCATGGCCGAACTGGCCGCGCCCGGCCCAGAGCTCGCCGTCCATGGGTATCGAGGGCCAGCCTGCGGTGAACCAGGCTGGTACGTTGATGGGAATGCCGCCCCGGCTGAGCAACTGCCGGCCGTCCCAATAGCCACGCACGCCGTCGTATTTTTCGCTGACCCAATAGTCCTGCAGCGGTATGCCGGTTCGCCAGACCTGGGCCAGCATCAGCGGCGGGGCCGATGTCTGCGCACAGGCGAGACTCAGCCACAGACCGAGGAATATGAAGCCCAGAAGTTTGCGCAGCCAAGAGAGGGGATGCATGACAGCTCCTGCAATTGCCTGCGTGGATATTAGGCAGGCAGGCTCGGCTTGTCGATGACTGCGAGAAAACAACAAGCCGCCGGCATCGACGCTGGCGGCTTGTGGGTATCGGTTGTGCTTATTGCTCGTCGCGCACGATCACGCCGCAGCCGATGCGGCCGCCGGCATTGCCCGTGGGCTGGGTCACATAGTCATCGGGGTTGGCGTGGACGATCACGGCGCGGCCTACGATATTGCCGGGGCCGGCCAGCAGCGTGAGGTCGCTGGATTCCATATTGATCTTGGCCACGCCGTTGGAGTCGGCCTTCAGACTGGGCAGGTCGCCCATATGGTGCATGGGTGCGTCGTACTTGCCATGCTGGCCCTGCTTGGGATTGAAGTGGCCACCGGCTGCATTGCCGTTGTCGGCGCAGTTGCCCAGCTCATGGATGTGAAAGCCATGCTCCGAATTGGGTTTGAGGCCGCTGATGACGGTGTTCAGCATCACTTTGCCGCCAGGCTCCTGGGTGAAGACAAGATCGCCTGCGACCTTGCTGCCGCTGGTCGCTTGAATCTTGGCCACGGCCTTGGCTGGCTTGGGTTCGGTGGTGCTGCAGGCTGCCAGGCTCAGCATGGCGGCGCCCAGCGTCAGAAGAATGAATGGATTTTTCATGATGCTCCCTTGTGTTGATGGTGGATGGCTGATGCTCACAAAGCCTGTTCACCATATCTGCTGAGTGCGACCTGTCTTGTAGGGCAACAGCGGTGCTGCATGTATTTCAGCGAGGCGGGAGCGGATGTAAAAAAGCCCTGCCGGCGAAGCACGCGGGCAGGGGTTTGCAGAAGCAGTCGGGTTTAGACCTGGTCGGCAGACAGACCAGCCGTCTGGCTGAAGCCGCCATCCACATAGGTGATCTCGGCGGTCACACCGGAGGCCAGGTCGGACAGCAGGAAGGCCGCGACATTGCCCACGTCTTCAATCGTCACATTGCGGCGCAGGGGCGCAGCATCGGCCACACGGCCCAGCAGCTTGCCGAAGTCCTTGATGCCCGAAGCAGCCAGCGTCTTGATGGGACCGGCGGAGATGCCGTTGGCACGGATGGCGCGGCCATCTTCGGTGCGGCCCACGGCTTCTGCCAAGTAGCGCACAGACGCTTCCAGCGATGCCTTGGCCAGACCCATGGTGTTGTAGTTGGGGATGGAGCGCAGCGCACCGAGGTAGGACAGTGTCAGCAGCGAGGACTTGTCGTTCAGATAGGGCAGGGCAGCCTTGGCCATGGCCGGGAAGCTGTAGGCGCTGATGTCGTGGGCGATCTTGAAGTTCTCGCGGGTCAGGCCGTCCAGGAAGTTGCCGGCAATGGCTTCACGGGGAGCAAAGCCGATGCTGTGCACAAAGCCGTCGAACTTGCCCCAGGTGGCGCCCAGGTCGGCAAACAGCTTTTCGATCTGGGCGTCGTCACCCACGTCGCAGTCGAACACCAGCTTGGAGTCGAAGTCCGCTGCAAACTCGGTGATGCGATCCTTGAAGCGTTCGCCCACATAGCTGAAAGCCAGCTCTGCGCCTTGCTCGTGGCAGGCCTTGGCAATGCCATAGGCAATGGAACGGTTGGACAGAACGCCTGTGATCAGCAGCTTTTTACCGGCGAGAAAACCCATTGTTGTTCTCCAGAGAAGATTGAAAAGAGGAGGGTGCCGTCTGTGGCAACGGCGCCATGCATGTGAAACGGATGCCTGCGAGCTGGTCCGAAGCCAGCCGGGCTAGGGCAGAATTGTCGCATGCGCCATTGGATGATTTGTTCGGCCCTGATTGCCTGCAGCCAAGTTGCCACGTTTGCTCATGCGGAGCATGCGTATGCCCTTTGGGGTCAGCCGCGTTATGCGGCCGACTTCAAGCATTTTGACTATGTCAATCCGCAGGCCCCCAAGGGCGGCGAGCTGCGCATGGTCAGCAATCTGCGCTATTCCACCTTTGACAAATACAACCCCTTCACGATCAAGGGCTCCCCGCCGGCCTATCTGGCGGACATGTTGTTTGAGACCCTGCTGTCTCCCAGTCTTGACGAGACGGCAACGGGTTATGGCTTGCTGGCAGAGGATGTGCATGTGCCGGCAGACGGCATGTCGGCCACCTTCAGGCTTAGGCCGCAGGCGCGCTTTCACAACGGCAAGCCCGTGCTGGCGCAGGATGTGAAGTACAGCTACGAAACGCTGCTGAGCAAATATGTCTCGCCGGGCTACAAGACGCTGTTTGCCGAAGTGGAAAGCTGCGATGTGCTCGATGACCGCACGGTGCGCTTTCGCTTCAAGAAGCCCAACCGGGATCTGCCGCTGACCGTGGGTGCCGTGCTGCCCATCTTCAGCCGTGACTGGGGGCTGGGCAGTGATGGCAAGCCCAAGCCTTTCGACCAGGTGGTGGTGGATACCCCGATCGGCAGTGGCCCGTACAAGATCGGCCCGGTCAAATTCGGCAGGGACATCACCTATGTCCGCGATCCCTCATATTGGGGTGCCGGTCTGCCGGTGCGCGTGGGGGCGGCCAACTTTGATCGCGTCACCATCAAGATCTACAAGGACAATACGGCGCGGCTCGAAGCGCTGAAGGCCGGCGAGTTCGATCTCATGCGCATCAACAGCGCCGGCGACTGGGCCAGACGCCTGACGGGCAGACGCTTTGACTCGGGCGAACTGGTCAAGGGAGAGTTCGAGAACAAGTTGCCTTCGGGCTTTCAGAGCTTTTTTCTGAATACTCGCCGCCCGCAGCTGCAGGATGTGCGTGTGCGCGAGGCGCTGGGCCTGGCATATGACTTCGAGTGGATGAGCCGCCAGATGTTCTATGGCGCCTACCAGCGTGTGCACGGCCTGTTCGGCAACACGGCTTGCGAAACCCACAGCAGCCCTACAGAGGCAGAGCTGGCCCTGCTCAAGCCTTTCGAGGCCACTCTGCCGCCTGGCACGCTGGGACCCATCAGCCAGCCGCCACGCACCGATACAGAAGGCGGGCTGCGGGGCAATCTGCGGCGTGCCCAGCAGTTGCTGGCCGATGCCGGCTGGACGCTCAAGGACGGCGCGTTGCGCAATGCTGCGGGCGAACCCATGGTGATCGAGTATCTGGACAGTGGCGACAGCGCCCGCTTGATCAGTGCCTGGTCGCGGAATCTTGAAAAGCTGGGTATCACGCTCAAGCTGCGCAATGTCGACTATGCGCTGTATCAGCAGCGCATGGATAAATACGATTTCGACATCGTCACGCTCAACGTGCCCGGCACCCACAACCCGGGTCAGGAATATGCCGAGCTGTTCGGCAGTGCCGCGGCTGATCAGGAGGGCGGCTCCAACTATGTGGGGCTCAAGAGCCGGGCGGTGGACGCCATCATCACGCAGATGGCAGCGGCCAAGTCCGAGCAGCAGATGCTGCCCGCCTGCCATGCGCTGGAGCGCATCATCGTGCAAGGCCACTATCTGATTCCGCAGTACTACTCGGGCACGCACCGCATGGTCTATGACGCCTGGAGGCTGGCACTGCCCGGGCAGATTCCGGCTTATTCGCCGGGCGAACTGTGGGCGGTTTACACCTGGTGGGCGAAGTGATGTGGCCCCCACGCTCCACCGTTTCACGGGTCGCTGCCCCCGAGGGGCTGGTCTTGCTTGGGACGGCCCGGCGCTGCGGCCGTCTCCACGGCGGCTGAAAACAAGGGTTGATTGAAGATGTTTGCCTATATTCTCAAACGCATTCTGCTCATGATTCCCACGCTGTTCGGCGTGCTGCTGCTGACCTTTGTGGTCATACAGTTTGTACCTGGCGGCCCCGTGGAGCAGTACCTGGCCGAAGCCAAGGCAGGCGCGGGCCATGGTGCAGAGGGCGCTTCCATGAGCTACCGCGGCGGCCAGGGCGTGGACCCCAAGCGGCTGGAAGAGATCAAGGCGCTTTATGGCTTCGACAAACCGCCTGCCCAGCGCTTTGTGCAGATGCTGGGTCAGTTTGCGCGCTTTGATCTGGGCAATAGCTTCTTTCAGAACAAAAGCGTCTGGGCCCTGGTCAAGGAAAAACTGCCGGTTTCCATCAGTCTCGGGCTGTGGACGTTTTTCATCAGCTATCTGGTCGCCGTTCCGCTGGGTGTGGCCAAAGCCGTGCGCGCGGGTTCGCGCTTTGATCTGGCAACCAGCATCCTGATCCTGGTCGGCTATGCGATTCCCGGCTTTGTGCTGGGCGTGGCCTTGCTGGTGATTTTTGGTGGCCAGCTGCAATGGTTCCCGCTGCGTGGGCTGACTTCGTCGAATTTCGACGAGCTCAGCATCCTGGGCAAGGTGGCCGATTATCTCTGGCATATCGCCTTGCCCGTCACAGCCATGGTGGCCGGCAGTTTTGCCGTCACGGCCATGCTGACCAAGAACTCGTTTCTCGAAGAAATCCGCAAGCAATATGTGCTGACGGCGCGCGCCAAGGGCCTGTCGGAAAAGCAGGTGCTCTACAAGCATGTGTTTCGCAACGCGCTGATTCCCATCATCACCGGCTTTCCATCGGCATTCATCGGTGCTTTTTTTGCGGGGGCGCTGCTGATCGAGACCCTGTTCTCGCTCGATGGCCTGGGTCTGCTGAGCTACGAGAGCGTGATTCGCCGTGATTTTCCCGTGGTGCTGGGCACCCTGTATCTGTTCACGTTGATTGGTCTGGTGACCAAGCTCATCAGTGATCTTTGCTATGTCTGGGTGGACCCTAGAGTCAAGTTTGACTGATTTCATGCAAAAACAGACTCCAACCCTTATCGGCCAAGCGCAACCAGCTATGAATGCAGGAGTTCACTCCGTGCCCACAGGGCCGTCCCAGTCCCAGTCCCAGTCCCTTTCCCAATCGCCCGGACGCAGGGCCTGGCGGCGCTTCAAGTCCAATCGGCTGGGCTTCATCAGTTTGCTGGTCTTTGCCGTGCTGGTGGTGCTCAGCCTGTTTGCCGAGGTGCTTTCCAACGACAAACCGCTGATCGTGCGCTACCAGGGGCAGACCTATCTGCCGCTGCTGCACAACTACCCGGAAACCACGTTTGGCGGCGACTTTCACACGCCCACCGATTACCTCGATCCCTTTATCCAGCAAAAGCTGCAGGAGGGCGACAACTGGGCCATCTTCCCCATCAACCGCTATGGCAAGGCCACCATCAACTACTTTGCCAAGCAGCCCAACCCGTCCGCGCCCTCGACCGACAACTGGCTGGGCACCGACGATCGCGGACGCGACCTGCTGGCGCAGCTCATTTATGGCTTTCGCGTCAGCGTGCTCTTTGGGCTGGCACTGACAGCCGTGGGTGTGCTGCTGGGCGTGCTGGCCGGTGCGGTGCAGGGCTTTTTTGGCGGCCGGGCTGACCTGGCCTTTCAGCGTTTTACGGAAATCTGGGGCTCCATGCCCGAGCTCTACCTGCTCATCATCTTCAGTGCACTGTTTGCGCCCAGCGTATCGCTGTTGCTGATTTTGCTGAGCCTGTTTGGCTGGATGGGGCTGGCCGACTATGTGAGGGCAGAGTTTCTGCGCAATCGCCAGCTCGATTATGTGAAATCTGCCCAGGCGCTGGGTGCCAGCAACCGCTCCATCATCTTTCGCCATATCCTGCCCAACAGCATGACGCCAGTGATCACGTTTTTGCCGTTCCGCATGAGCGGCGCCATTCTGGCGCTGACCTCGCTGGATTTTCTGGGCCTGGGCGTGCCGCCGGGAACGCCCAGCCTGGGCGAGCTGCTGAGCCAGGGCAAGAACAATATCGACGCCTGGTGGATTTCGCTGTTCACCTTTGGTGTGCTGGTGCTGACATTGCTGCTGCTGACCTTCATGGGCGACGCGCTGCGTGACGCGCTGGACCCGCGCAAGCAAGCCAGTACGGCAGCAACGAAAGGCAAGGCATGACCCAGAACAAGAATCTGCTGAGCGTGCGCGATCTGGGGGTGCGCTTTGGCAGCAAGCAGGTGGTGCAAGGTGTGAACTTCGAGATGGCGGTGGGCGAAAAGCTGGCGCTGGTGGGGGAGTCAGGCTCGGGCAAATCCGTTACGGCCCTGAGCCTGTTGCGCTTGGTTGGTGATGCTCAATTGAGTGGTCAGGCCATGCTGGACGGGCGTGACCTGCTACGTCTTTCGGAGCGCGAGATGCGGGCCGTGCGCGGCGACGACATTGCCATGATTTTTCAGGAGCCCATGACAGCGCTGAATCCGCTGATGTCCGTGGGAGATCAGGTGGCGGAGGTGCTGCAGCTCAAGCAGGCACTGAGCAAGGCTCAGGCCCGCAAGCAGGCCGTGGAGTTGCTGGCCACCACCGGTATTCCCGAGCCTGAGCGGCGGGCGCAGAGCTTTCCGCATCAGCTCAGCGGTGGCCAGCGTCAGCGCGCGATGATTGCAATGGCGGTGGCCAGCCGCCCCAGGCTGCTGCTGGCCGACGAACCCACGACGGCGCTGGATGTGACGCTGCGCGGCCAGATTCTCGATTTGCTGGCAGACCTGCAGCGTCAGACCGGCATGGCCGTGCTGATGATCACGCACGACCTGAATCTGGTGCGGCGCTTTGCCGACCGGGTGGCGGTGATGGAAAAAGGTCTGCTGGTAGAGGTTGGTGAGGTGGCTCAGGTCATGCAAAGCCCGCAACACGCGTACACGCGCAAGCTGCTGGCCAGCCGGCCCGTGCGTGCTGTGAATGAGGAGTCACTGTCTGCGGGTGTGCCCGATGTGGTGCAGGCCCAGGCGCTGCGCGTGAGCTATGCCACGCCGCTGTCAGGCATCCGTGGCTGGTTTCGCAAGGGGGAGTTTGTCGCCATCAAGGGCGTGGACATGGTGCTCAAGGCCGGGCGCACGTTGGGAGTGATTGGTGAATCGGGCTCGGGCAAGTCCACCCTGGCCCAGGCTGTGCTGGGTCTGCTGCCCCATGCGGGAGAGTTGCAGGTCGTGGGCAAGCGCTGGCACAAGCCGGCGATTCGCAACAGCGAGGCCAATCTGCAGCTGCGGCGGCGTATTCAGGTCGTGTTTCAAGACCCGTTCTCCTCGCTTTCGCCGCGTATGACGGTCGAGGAAATCGTGGGCGAGGGCCTGCAGATCCATGCGCCGGCGCTCAGCGTGGAGCAGAGGCGCGAGCGCGTGATCCAGATGCTGGCCGAGGTCGGCATGACCGAGGAACAGTTCCCTGGTCTGCTGCAGCGCTACCCGCATGAGTTCTCGGGTGGACAGCGGCAGCGCCTGGCGATTTCGCGTGCGCTCATCATGGAGCCCGAGGTGCTGGTGCTGGATGAACCCACCAGCGCTCTCGATGTGACCATCCAGCAGCAGGTGCTGGCCTTGCTGCAGCGTCTGCAAAAAGAGCGTGGCCTGGCCTATCTGCTCATCACCCACGATGTGGATGTGATCCGTGCCATGGCCCATGAAGTGCTGGTCATGAAGGATGGGCAGATCGTGGAGCAGGGCAGTGTGAACAGCCTGCTGAGCGCGCCGCAGCAGGCTTATACGCGTCAGCTGGTCGCTGCGGCGGGCTTGGGGCCGGCGGCGCAGGTTCTCTGATTGGGCTTGCGCATGCAGGCGTATGCCAGGTCTGATGTCCTTTCTGATTTGATAGCGCACTGCATCGAAGGGGTAAGGGCTTTGAGGCAAAACGCCCTAAATACTTGCCGTGAAGGCTGAAAAACACTGAATCCGTACGCGAAAGTTTGTATTTTTTTAGCGGGATTTCTCTGGCTGTGGCCTAATTGGCCCTTTTCAACCTCCCAATTGAGAATTCGACATGGGCAATAAGATCGTTACCGAAGCAGACCGCAAGGCCACTCCCCGTCCCCAGGCACCCAATGGCGTGACCCTGCCCACTCCCGGCCGTGGCCAGCGCGTGAGCCTGGAGCGTGGTTCGCACACACGCAGCAAGAAGCAGCCCGGCAAGCGCCACGGCTAATTCCTGCGGCAGGCTGCACCCTGGTGTGCGGCCCGCAAAAAAGCCCTCGTCACTTTGGTGCGAGGGCTTTTTGCTTTGGGCTTCAGGGTGTCGCTTTGCCTATCGCTGCAGATTGCTCAGCTTGCGTCGCAGTTGCTGCACTTCCTCGATGAGATCGGTGGTCAGGGCCGCCAGCTGGGGGTCGGCATCGAAGCTGTGCTCCAGCTGGGCAATGCGGCGTGCCCGCACCAGGGTCTGGCTGCTGAAGCGCCATTGCTCGCTGGAAATATGTACCGCAGCAGCGCCGCTATCGTTGTCGTAGCGGATGACGCCTGTCTGCACGTGCTCTATCACCCATTGGGGGCTGGTGCAGCAGTGGCGGGCCAGTTCCTGCAGATTCAGCATGGCCTGGTCCAGCAACTCGGCGGGTTCGTAGAAGGGGTAGTTGGGCATGAGGATGACTCCTTCTTAACTCAGGCTGCGCGCATCGAAGCCGGGGAAGGCCTTGGCAAATTCGGCATAAGCCTGTTTTTGTTCGGGGCTGACGGCGGGCGGGAACACGACATCCAGCACCAGATACAGGTCTCCGGGAGTTGTGGCAGGCAGTCCCTTGCCCTTGATGCGCAGCTTGCGGCCCGAGCGATAGCCTGCGGGCACGGTCACTTCCAGCTCGCCCGCCAGGGTCTTGAAGGGGATGGGGCCTCCCAGCTCTGCTTCCCAGGGAGCAAGCGGCACGCGCTGGTAGACATCCTTGCCCTCGGACCACCAGCGTGGGTCGCTGCGGAAATGCACTTCCAGCAGCAGGTCGCCAGGGCCGCCTTTGCCCAGGCCGGGGTTGCCCTGGCCCGCCAGGCGGATCATCTGGCCTTCACGCACGCCCTTGGGGATGCTGACCTGAAGCTCCTTGTCTTTGTAAGTCGGGATGCCTTGCTCGTCGAGCACCGTGGCGCGCAGATGCAGGGAGCGCATGGCTCCGCTATAGCTGTCCTGCAGGTCCAGCTCGATGCTGGCATGCTGGTCCTGGCCGCGCATATCGGGTGCGGCCCCGGCCTGACCCCCCTGGCTGCGGCGCGCACGCGCAGCCTGGCCGAACATTTGCGAGAAGAAGTCGCTGAAGTCGGCATCGCTGCCCGCATCGCCATGGCTGCTGAAATGGAAGTCCTGTTGATCCCAGTTGGGCGGTGGGCGAAAGCCACCTCTGCCTTGGGAGCCCGCGCCTTGCGCAAACTGGGCTTCGCTGCCCATGGCGTCATAGGCAGCACGCTTTTCGGGATCCGAGAGCACGGTATTGGCCTCGTTGACTTCGGCCATGCGCGTGGCGGCGTCTTTTTCCTTGCTGATATCGGGGTGGTATTTGCGGGCGAGCTTGCGGTAGGCCTTCTTGATGTCGTCGGCCGAGGCATTCTTGTCCACGCCAAGTATCTTGTAGTAGTCCTTGTAGTCCATGAATTCACCAGTTGTCGAGCCAAAACATTGCAATGTCTGGCTTGCTCCAAGCAGGACATTGCTCTTGCACTGTAGAAAAGGATAAGGGCGAGAGCCTGTTGGTTCAAGGGGCGAGGCCGCCGGTGTCCGTGCGCCGATGTGAAACCCGGTTTGGCGCTAACATTGGCGCGCCCGCTGAAGCAGGGTCGGCAGTCGGCCGGCTCCATGGGCATGAAGAGATGATGCAAGAAACAAACCGGGCCGATGAATGGCTGGTAGTCTGTCTGTGTGCTGCCTGGTGCGGCACCTGCAAGCAATATCAGCAGCCTTTCGAACAACTGGCCGTCCAGTTCCCGCAGATGCGCTTTGTCTGGCTCGATGTGGAGGACCGCGAAGATGTGGCTGGTGATCTCGATATCGAGACCTTCCCCTCGGTGCTGGTCGCTCAGGGTGCCCAGGCCCGTTTTCTGGGGCCGGTGCTGCCGCAGTCGGGTGTGCTGGCTCGCATGCTGCAGTCACTGCCGCAGGATGCTGGCGCCAGGCCCGCACAGGTGCAGGAAGCGCAGGAGCTGCTGCTGCGATTGTTGCGCGCTGATGACCTGCAGGAAGTCTTGCGCTGAGCGCTGTTTTATGCCTGGGACTTTTTGCGAAAACAATGGTTTGCGGCTACAATGACGGCTTCACGACCAAACGGGCGGGTACACACCGCCCGTTTTTTTTGGGCAAATCACAGCGAAACTCTGCAACTGGCAGAGCCAAGTGCCTGATTTGACGGACTTTTCGGGACTGAACTGAATACACGTGGCATTACAGCAAATCGTTGAACAAACCGTGACAGGTCTAGGTTATGACCTGGTTGAAATTGAACGCACAGCGGGTGGACTGCTGCGCATCACGATTGATTTGCCTTGGCAGGCGCCGGAGGAAGGTGCGCCTGAGCTGCCTGAAGGGGCAGCCCTCGACCAGTTCGTGACAGTGGAAGACTGCGAAAAAGTAACGCGCCAGCTGCAGTTCGCGCTGGAAGTGGATGGCGTTGACTATGCCCGCCTGGAGGTTTCCTCTCCAGGAATTGATCGCTTGCTGCGTCACGAACAGGACTTCACGCGTTTTGAAGGCGCTGTGGTGGACTTGACGCTCAAGCAGCCTATCGGCGCTGCCGGTGGCGAAAAGATTAACGCAAACCGCAAAAAATTTCGTGGCACGCTGGAGCGTACTGAGGAGGGTGGCTGGCAAATCGTCTGGAGCGATGAGCCACCAGTCAAGCCCGGCGTGCGAGTGAGCAAGAAGCGTGAGCCTGCCCCGCTGCAGGCCATGGGTTTTACGCTGGACGAGCTGCGTGAAGCCCGTCTGGCACCGATTGTGAATTTCAAAGGACGTGCGGCCAAGCCTGAATGAGAGGCTGCTGCCGTTTTTGAGTCTTTGGGGCAAAGAGGCGCGAAGCTGAGTCCTCTTTGTGTGATTGAAATAGGAGAGTCGTCGCATGAATCGCGAACTGTTGATGTTGGTTGAAGCCATTTCGCGTGAAAAGAACGTGGAACGCGATGTGGTTTTTGGTGCCGTGGAATCCGCGCTGGCACAAGCCACCAAGAAGCTGTACCAAGGTGAAGTAGACATCCGCGTGTCCATCGATCGCGAAAGCGGCGACTACGACACCTTCCGTCGCTGGGTGGTTGTGCCTGACGATGCAGGCCTGCAAAACCCCGATGCCGAAGAAATGCTGATGGATGCGGAAGACCGCGTTCCCGGCATCCAGCCCGGTGAATTCATCGAAGAGCAAATCGAGTCTCTGCCCATTGGCCGTATCGGCGCGATGGCGGCCAAGCAGGTCATCCTGCAAAAGATTCGCGATGCCGAGCGCGAGATGCTGCTCAACGAATTCCTCGAGCGTGGCGAAAAGATCTTCACCGGCACCGTCAAGCGCATGGACAAGGGCGACATCATTGTCGAATCCGGCCGTGTGGAAGGTCGCCTCAAGCGCGGCGAGATGATCCCCAAGGAAAATCTGCGCAATGGCGACCGCGTGCGTGCCATGATCATGGAAGTGGATGCCACCCTGCGCGGCGCCCCCATCCTGCTGTCGCGCTCGGCCCCCGAGTTCATGGTGGAACTGTTCCGCAATGAAGTGCCCGAGATCGAGCAAGGCCTGCTGGAGATCAAGAGCTGCGCCCGTGATGCTGGCAGCCGCGCCAAGATTGCCGTGCTGAGCCACGACAAGCGCGTGGATCCCATCGGTACCTGCGTCGGCGTGCGTGGCACCCGTGTGAACGCCGTGACCAATGAGCTGGCCGGCGAGCGCGTGGACATCGTGCTGTGGTCCGAAGACCCCGCCCAGTTCGTGATCGGTGCCCTGGCCCCCGCCAATGTTTCATCCATCATGGTGGATGAGGAAAAGCACGCCATGGACGTGGTGGTGGACGAGGAAAACCTGGCCATCGCCATCGGTCGTGGCGGTCAGAACGTGCGTCTGGCCTCCGAACTCACAGGCTGGAAGATCAACATCATGGACGCTGCCGAGTCTGCGCAAAAGCAGGCCGACGAATCGGCTGTCTCGCGCAAGCTGTTCATGGAAAAGCTGGATGTGGACGAGGAAATCGCCAACATCCTGATCGAAGAAGGTTTCGAGACCCTGGAAGAAGTGGCCTATGTGCCGCTGCAGGAAATGCTCGAAATCGAATCCTTCGATGAAGAGACGGTGAACGAGCTGCGTAGCCGCGCCAAGGACGCTCTGCTGAGTCAGGAAATCGCTCGCGAGGAAAATGTGAGCAAGGCGTCCGAGGATCTGCTGTCGCTGGATAGCATCACGTCCGAACTGGTGGACAAGCTGGCTCAGGCCGGTGTGCACACCCGTGACGATCTGGCCGACCTGGCCATCGACGAGCTGACCGAAATCACCGGTCAGACCGCCGAAGAGGCCAAGGCCTTGATCATGAAGGCACGTGAGCACTGGTTTACCGATGGGCAAGAGTAAGGTCAGGGAGGTTCAGAGTATCTATGTCGAGTAATACGGTTGCAGAATTTGCGAAAGAGCGCAACACGACCCCTGACACCTTGCTGCAGCAGCTCAAGGCAGCGGGAGTTGACAAGGCGACTGCGGGCGATGTGTTGACTGAGGGTGACAAGCAGCGTCTGCTGACTCACTTGCAGGCCAGCCATGGCAGCGGGGCCAAGAAGATTACGTTGACCAAGAAGTCAACCAGCGAAATCAAGCAGGCGGATGGCTCGGGCCGTGCCCGAACCATTCAGGTGGAAGTGCGCAAGAAGCGTACTTTCGTCAAACGAGAAGACACACCTGCAGAAGTCCAGGCCAATGCCGAAAGCATGGCCAAGGCGGTGCAGGAGCGTGCCACAGCGCAAGAGTTGGTACGTCGTGAAGAAGAAGCTCGCCAACAGGTAGAGCAGTTGCGCCATCAGGAAGAAGAATTGGCCAAGGAACGTCAAGAGCGCGAAGAGCGCGAACGCCGAGAGCGTGAAGCCGAAGAACGCGCAGTTGCCTATGCGGCTGCAGAAGCTGCCAAGGTAGCGGAAGCGAAAGCGGCCAAGGAAGAAGTCAAGCGCGAGCATGCGGCAGGAGCTGCTGCACGTGTTGCGGCCCAAGTCGAAGCCCGTGCCAAGGCGGAAGCCGAGTCCCAGGCCAAGGCTGCTGAAGAAGCCAGCCGCGCCAAGGATCTGGACGAGCGTCGTCGCAAGGCTCTGGCCGAAGCAGAAGCCATTCGTGCCATGATGGCCGCGCCCAAGAAGGTGTTGGTCGCCAAGAAGCCCGAAGAGCCCAAGAAGGCTGCGCCTGCTGCGGCAGAAGCGAAGAAGGCTGCTCCAGCCAAGGACGGTGCCAAGCCTGCAGCAGGCGCTGGTGCAAACGCCGGTAACGGCGCGCGTCCTGGCAAGGAAGTCAAGTCCGCCAAGCTGTCTTCGAGCTGGTCCAATGACGCCGGCAAGAAGAAGGAAATCAAGACCCGTGGCGACAGCTCTGGTGGTGTGGCTGGCCGCTCCAACTGGCGCGGTGGCCCACGTGGTGGCCGTCGTGGCGGTGATCGTCACGAGCAGCAACAGCAGCAGGCCCCCGAGTTCCGTCAGTTGGAAATCTCGGTGCCCGAGACCATCACCGTGGCCGAACTGGCCCACAAGATGGCCATCAAGGCATCGGAAGTCATCAAGGTTCTGATGAAGATGGGCCAGATGGTCACCATCAACCAGCCGCTGGACCAGGACACCGCCATGATCGTGGTGGAAGAAATGGGCCACACCGCCAAGGTGGCTGCGCTGGACGATCCCGAAGCCTTCACCGCCGAGGAAGTTTCCAACTCCGAAGCCGAGCAACTGCCTCGCGCTCCTGTGGTGACCGTCATGGGCCACGTGGACCACGGCAAGACCTCGCTGCTGGACTACATCCGCCGCACCAAGGTGGCGTCGGGCGAAGCTGGTGGCATTACCCAGCACATCGGTGCCTACCATGTGAAGACGCCTCGCGGCATTATCACTTTCCTGGATACTCCCGGTCACGAGGCCTTCACGGCCATGCGTGCCCGCGGTGCCAAGTCCACCGACATCGTGATTCTGGTGGCGGCTGCCGACGACGGCGTGATGCCTCAGACCAAGGAAGCCATCAAGCACGCCAAGGCGGCTGGTGTTCCCATCGTGGTGGCCATCACCAAGGCTGACAAGCCCGAAGCCAACCCCGATCGCGTCAAGCAGGAGCTGGTCGTGGAAGAGGTGCTGCCCGAAGAGTACGGCGGTGATTCGCCCTTCGTGGCCGTGTCTTCCAAGACCGGTCAAGGCATCGACGAGCTGCTGGAGCAAGTGCTGCTGCAGGCCGAAGTGCTGGAGCTCAAGGCACCTGTGGACGCCGCTGCCAAGGGTATCGTGATCGAAGCCCAGCTGGACAAGGGCCGTGGTACCGTGGCTACGGTGCTGGTGCAGTCCGGTACGCTGAAGGTCGGCGATGTGGTGCTGGCTGGCCAGACCTATGGCCGCGTGCGCGCCATGCTGGACGAGGATGGCAAGCAGACCAAGGAAGCCGGTCCTTCGATCCCCGTGGAAATCCAGGGCCTCAACGAAGTACCTATGGCTGGTGACGACTTCATGGTGCTGAGCGACGAACGCCGCGCCCGTGAAATCGCAACCTACCGCGCCGGCAAGTTCCGCAACACCAAGCTGGCCAAGCAGCAAGCCGCCAAGCTGGAAAACATGTTCGCCGAAATGTCCGCTGGCGATGTGCAGACCCTGCCCATCATCATCAAGGCCGACATGCAAGGCTCGCAGGAAGCTCTGGCTGCCTCGCTGCTCAAGCTTTCCACCGACGAGATCAAGGTTCAGCTGGTGTACTCCGGCGTGGGCGGTATCTCCGAATCCGACGTCAACCTGGCTCTGGCTTCCAAGGCCATCGTCATCGGCTTCAACGTGCGTGCGGATGCTCAGGCTCGCAAGACGGCCGAAGGCAACGACGTGGATATCCGCTACTACAACATCATCTACGACGCCGTGGATGAGGTGAAGGCAGCGATGTCCGGTATGCTGGCTCCCGAAAAGCGCGAAGAGATCATCGGTATGGCCGAAATCCGTACCGTGTTCGTGGCGACCAAGATCGGCACCATTGCCGGTTCGTACATCACGCAAGGTCACGTCACCCGTGGTGCACACTTCCGCCTGCTGCGCGAGAACGTGGTCATTTACACGGGCGAGATCGAGTCGCTGCGTCGCATGAAGGACGATGTCAAGGAAGTCAAGGAAGGCTTCGAGTGCGGTATCAAGCTGCGCAACTACAACGACATCAAAGAAGGCGACATGCTGGAAGTCTTCGAGATCAAGGAAATCGCTCGTACGCTGTAAAAGCAATAGCTGCTAGCGCTAGTTGAATAAGGGTTTGAGGCTGAAAATGCCTCGAACCCTTTGTAGATCAAGCGTTGTAAGCTCTTTTTTTGATACATGGCAACCAAACGCAAATCTGCTGCACCGAATCGCAGCTTCAAAGTTTCCGACCAGATCCAGCGTGATCTGTCGGAGCTGATCGCCCGTGAGTTGAAGGACCCGCGCGTCGGCATGGTCACGCTGCAAAGCGTGGAGGTGACTCCCGACTATGCACACGCCAAGGTGTTCTTCAGCGTGCTCGTTGGCGATCCCGAGGCCACGCTGCAAGCCCTCAATCAGGCCGCAGGCTTTCTGCGCAACGGCCTGTTCAAGCGTCTGCACATTCACACCGTGCCCACGCTGCATTTCATCTACGACCGCACTACAGAGCGCGCCGCCGACATGAACGCCTTGATTGCCAAGGCTGTGGCGTCGCGTGGTCCCGAAGAGGAATAAGCACATGAACGCCCCTCGCACCCGGGTGCAGCGGCGCCCTGTGCATGGGGTGTTGCTGCTTGATAAACCGCTGGGCTGGTCCAGCAACGATATCCTGCAGAAGGTCAAGTGGCTGTTGCGCGCCGAAAAGGCCGGGCATACAGGTACGCTGGACCCGCTGGCCAGTGGCGTGCTGCCACTGTGTTTTGGCGCTGCCACCAAGTTCAGTCAGCTTCAGCTCGAAGCCGAGAAGACCTACGAGGCCATTGCCCGCCTGGGCCAGACCACGACCACGGCCGATGCCGAGGGCGATGTGGTGCTGGAGCGCGCGGTTGATCTGGCCGCCATCACGCCCGAGCGTCTGGCGCAGGTGCAGGCACAGTTCACGGGCGACATCAAGCAGGTGCCGCCCATGCACAGCGCCTTGAAGAAAGATGGCAAGGCGCTTTACGAATATGCTCGCGCAGGTATCGAGGTGGAGCGTCCTGCGCGCGATGTCACCATTCATGCACTGAATCTGACGCTGGTGCAGGATGACCAAGGGCATCCGGCTATCAAGATGAGAGTGACCTGCAGCAAGGGCACTTACATCCGCACATTGGGTGAAGACGTGGGCGAGGCTCTGGGCTGTGGTGCCCATCTGCGTTTTCTGCGCCGTGTGGAAACCGGTGGTCTTGACGTGTCGCGCTGCGTGACGCTGCAAGCACTGGAAGCCATGAGCGATGAGGAGCGCATTGCACAGGTGGAACCTGTGGATGCTTTGCTGCATCGCCATGCCGTCGTCACCTTGGGTGAAGAGGATGCAGGACGCTTTCTATCAGGCTTGCGCCGTCGAGGGTCTTGGGTGGATGCCCCGGCCGTGGCGGTGTATGGTGAGCGCCCGCATGCCCTTTTAGGGGTTGGCCGTGTGGTGCGTGGGGAGCTGATCCCCGAGCGCCTGCTCAGTCCGCTAGAAATTCAACAAATTTTGGAAGGAAAGCCGCGTCCACAAGCAAGCGGCATTTTGGAAACATTATGAGCAAACAAATCCGCAACATTGCGATCATCGCGCACGTTGACCACGGTAAGACCACCATGGTGGACCAGCTGCTGCGCCAGTCCGGCACTTTTGCCGAGCACGAAAAAGTCGTCGACACCGTGATGGACAACCATGCCATCGAACGTGAGCGCGGCATCACCATTCTGGCCAAGAACTGTGCCGTGTCCTGGAAGGACACCCACATCAACATTCTCGACACACCCGGTCACGCGGACTTCGGCGGTGAAGTGGAGCGTGCCCTGTCCATGGTTGACGGCGTGGTGCTGCTGATCGATGCGCAGGAAGGCCCCATGCCTCAGACGCGTTTCGTGACCAAGAAGGCTCTGGCCCTGGGTCTGCGTCCCATCGTGGTGGTGAACAAGGTGGACAAGCCCGGTGCCAACCCCGACAAGGTGATCAACGCTGCTTTCGATCTGTTCGACAAGCTGGGTGCCACCGACGAACAGCTGGACTTCCCCGTGGTGTACGCCTCGGGCATCAACGGCTGGTCGTCCAAGGAAGAGGGCGAGCCTGGTGCCAAGTGGGGTGAGGACATGTCCGCCCTGTTCGACACCATCCTGGAGCATGTGCCTTCCGTGCAGGGCGACGCCAACGCTCCTCTGCAGCTGCAGGTTTCCGCTCTGGACTACTCCACCTTCGTGGGCCGTATCGGCGTGGGCCGTATCACCCAGGGCACGCTCAAGCCCGGTCAGCAGGTGGCTGTGATGGCCGGTCCTGACGGCAAGAGCTATAGCGGCAAGATCAACCAGGTGCATACCTTCCAGGGTATCGACCGTGTGCAGGCTACCGAAGCCGGTCCTTCCGAGATCGTGCTGATCAGCGGCATCGAAAACATCGGCATCGGTGAAACCATCACCGACCCGGTCAATCCCCAGCCTCTGCCCATGCTGAAGATTGACGAGCCTACACTGACCATGAACTTCTGCGTGAACACCTCGCCCCTGGCAGGTCGTGAAGGCAAGTTCGTGACTAGCCGCCAGATCTGGGACCGCCTGCAAAAGGAACTGCGTTCCAACGTGGCTCTGCGCGTCAAGGAAACCGACGAAGACGGTATCTTCGAAGTGTCCGGCCGCGGTGAACTGCACCTGACCATTCTGCTGGAAGAAATGCGTCGCGAAGGCTACGAGCTGGCTGTGTCCAAGCCCCGCGTCGTGATGCAGACGATCGACGGTGAAAAGCACGAGCCTATCGAGCTGGTGACTGCCGACATCGAAGAAGGCCATCAGGGCGGCGTGATGCAGGCACTGGGCGAGCGCAAGGGCGAGCTGGTGAACATGGAACCCGATGGCCGCGGTCGCGTCCGTCTGGAATACCGCATTCCTGCCCGTGGCCTGATTGGTTTCACCAACGAATTCCTGAACCTGACACGTGGTTCCGGCCTGATCGCCAACATCTTCGACAGCTATGAACCCCATAAGGGCGACATCGGTGGCCGCAAGAATGGCGTGCTGATCTCCATGGACGACGGCGAAATCTTCACCTACGCCCTGGGCAAGCTGGACGACCGCGGCCGCATGTTCGTGAAGGCCGGCGACCCCGTGTATGAAGGCATGATCATCGGTATCCACAGCCGCGACAACGATCTGGTGGTGAACGCCACGCGTACCAAGCAGCTGACCAACTTCCGCGTGAGCGGCAAGGAAGATGCAATCAAGATCACGCCTCCCATCGACCTGTCGCTGGAATACGGTGTGGAATTCATCGAGGACGACGAGCTGCTGGAAATCACCCCCACCAGCCTGCGCGTGCGCAAGCGTCACCTAAAGGAACACGATCGCAAGCGTGCTTCGCGCGACGCGTAATTCACAAGCCCAGGCTGTGAATCCAGAAAAGGCCCTTCGGGGCCTTTTTTATTGCCCCCGGGCCATCCCATGTAAGAAGCAGGCATCCGTAGTGGGCGAGCGTGAAGGAGCACTTTTCATGTCTGCGCAGCCAGCTCGCAAACCTGCTGCACCAACCACTGCGCCATGGGCGAAAGGCTGCGCCCGCGCAGCCAGACCACGCCATAGCTCGAGGTCATGGTCGGTAGCTGCCGCGCTCTCACGGCTCGGAGCTGGCCACCTTGCAGCCAGGGACGCACCGCAGGTTCCAGGGCGGCCAGCACGGTATCGGTGTGCAGCGTTAGCTGGATCAGGCTGTTGACATCGTCGCATTCCACCGCCAGCAGATTCTTGTCATGATCCAGCCGTAACTGGGCACATAAGGCCTCGCGCACGGGCTGCGGCAGGCGCACGGCAGCCAGGCCATAGGCATGCAGATGGGCCAGCGTGAAATCGGTTTTTCCAGACTGCAGCAGCGGATGGCTGCTGCGTACATACAGACCACCGGGCTGGGTGGGCAGGGGGCGCACCGTGCAGTCGCTGCCGGGGGGCAGCTCGCGGGTCTCGGCCACAAAGAACTCGATCTGATCGTCCTTGAGGCGCTGCAGCAGTTGCTGCCAGTTTCCCATGATGGCACGCACATGTACCGCCGCAAAGGCTTGGCGGGCCTGCTGCAGCAGTGGCGGCAGCAGGAACTGGGCCGGAAACGGGCCAAAGCCGCAGGCCGTGTCAGCCATCTGCCGATCTCGATAGAGCTGCACATCGCGCTGCAGATTGCGGCTTTGGCGCACCAGCTCACGGGCGCGTTCCAGCACAAACTGGCCGGCTGCCGTGGGGCGAACCTCTCCCGTGCCGCGCTCGAAGAGCTTCATCGCAAATTCCTCCTCTGCTGCCTGCACGCTGCGCGTCAGTGCGGGCTGGCTCAGATGCAGTTGCTCGGCCGCACGGGCGTAATTGGCTTTGTCGGCCAGCATGACCAGATGCTGCAGTCGGCGTATGTCCATGGCGATGAATTCAATGCATTGAAATTGCACAGACTATGCATTGGACGCAATGTATGGCGCTGCCCAGAATGTGACAGCGGCCTTGATGGAGTTGAAGCCTTTTGGGGCGCTGACATAGATCCATCAAGCGCTGACCGCTATAACAAAAGGAGACATACATGGGATTTCGGTTTACCCCCAAAGCCGGTACCGCCGCATTGCTTGCCGCCGGCGTGCTGGCTGGCTGCGCAGCACCTTCTGCCGTGCCGCAAAACGCAGGTTCGCTGCAGGCAGGCCAGGTCAGCGATGCCACGCGCGAGGTTCTGGCCACTTTTGCGCAGAGCCTGCCGCCTGACGACGCCCAGGATCGCGAAGACGCTCAGCGAGGCCTGATTGCCCGGCCCACGGGGCAGATTCGGGATGCCGAGGGCCGCGTGCTCAAGGACTTTGCCTCCTTTGATTTTGTACAGGGCGCAGCTCCCGACAGCGTCAACCCCAGTCTTTGGCGCCATGCCCGTCTCAATGCCCAGGCAGGGCTGTTCAAGGTCAGCGACGGTATCTACCAGCTGCGCGGCTTTGACATGGGCAATATCACCTTGGTCGAGGGCAAGGCGGGCTGGATTGTGGTGGATGCGCTGACCAGTCGCGAGATTGCTGCAGCCGCCATGGCATTTGCGCGCCAGCATCTGGGCAACAAGCCTGTGACGGCGCTGATCTTCACACACAGCCATGCAGACCATTTTGGTGGTGCATTGGGAATCATCAGCCCGGCGGAAGCGGCGCGGCGCAAAGTGCCCGTGGTGGCACCAGCAGGTTTCATGAATGAGGCCACCAGCGAGAACTTGCTGGTGGGGACGGCCATGGCACGGCGCGCCATCTACCAGTTCGGCACGCGGCTGCCGTTGTCGCCCACGGGCAATGTGGACACGGGTCTGGGCAAGAATCTGGTCAGCGGCCATATGGGTATCCTGCCGCCCACGGTGAGCGTGGACAGGGCTGACCAGGAGATGGTGCTGGACGGCGTGCGTTTTGTGTTTCACAACATGCCGGGGGCCGAAGCACCTGCCGAGCTGACTTTCAGCATTCCTGAGCGCAAGGCTTTCGGAGGGGCCGAGATTCTGGCCCAGACCATGCACAATCTGCTGCCCATACGTGGCGCCAAGGTGCGCGATGCCTTGCAGTGGTCTGTCTATCTGCAAAAGGTGCTGGAGCAGGCTGGCGATGCGGAGGTGCTGTTCAATCAGCACAACTGGCCGGTCTGGGGCAAAGCGCGCATCGGCAGCTTCATCAGCCGCCAGCGCGATCTCTACCAGTTCATGCATGACCAGACGGTGCGTCTCATCAACCAGGGTCTGCAGCCTGCCGAGATTGCAGAACAGATCAAGCTGCCACCGTCGCTGGCGGCTTTCTGGGGCGGACGAGGTTACTACGGCGATCTGCGTCACAACGTCAAAGCCATTTACCAGTTCTACCTCGGCAATTACGACGGCAACCCTGCCAATCTGGATCCGCTGCCGCCCAGGCTCAAGGCACAGAAATATGTGGCGGCGCTGGGTGGTGCAGCCAAGGTGCTGGAGCAAGGCCGTGCAGCGGCCGGGCAGGGCGACTATCGCTGGGCCGTGGAGCTGCTGCAGCAACTGGTGTTTGCCGAGCCGGATAATGCGGTGGCGAAAGAGTTGCTGGCCCGCTGCCATGAACAGCTGGGCTACCGCGCCGAGTCAGCCACCTGGCGTAACAGCTATCTGACGGCGGCGCTGGAGTTGCGCCAGGGTGTGGCGCCCATGTCCAAGGATGTATCGGCCATGGCCGAGATGACTGCGCAGATTCCGGCCGAGCGTTTTCTCGAAGTGCTGGCCACACGGCTCGATGCAGCCAAGGCTGCGGACAGGCGCTTTGTCATGAATCTGGCGCTGGATGATGTGGGCGAGCGCTATGTGATCTGGCTTGAAAACGCGGTGCTGCATTTCCGCAAGGCGCCAGCCCGGGATGGCGCGGATGTGTCGTTGAATCTCACTCGTCCCGCATTCTTGAAGCTTTTATCCGGAGCTGCAAAGGAAGGGCAAGCGCCAGCAGGCATGAAAATCGAGGGTGACCGCGCAGCGCTGGCGGCATTCTTGAAGCTGTTTGATGCCAGCCGTCCCGACTTCCCCATCGTCACCCGGTAGACCGACAACCCCGAAAACAAAAAAACCGCATGACTGGCATGCGGTTTTTTTGTTGGCAGCTTGCGCTGCGGGGCGGTGGCAGATTACTTCTGCGACAGAACCCAGGCCACCAGCTTCTTGGCTTCGGCGTCGTTGACTTGGGGGTTGGCGGGCATGGGCACGGGGCCCCACACGCCGGAACCGCCCTTGATGACCTTGGCGGCCAGCTTGTCGGCAGCGTCCTTTTGGCCTGCATACTTGGCGGCCACGTCCTTGAAGGCGGGACCCACCACCTTCTTGTCAACTGCGTGGCAAGCCATGCAGTTCTTGGATTGAGCCAGTGCCTGGTCAGCCATGGCAGGAGCCACAGCAGCAGCGGACAGTGCGAAAGCGATCAGAATTTGCTTCATCATGAGTTCCCGGGGCAGTTTTAAACTGAGGTTGGATTTTTACCGCATTGTAGTGCGCGCATTGCATATTGTTTGGTGTACGCACTGTTGAGAAATTAAAGGAGGGTGTATGTATTTGTTAGGTCTGGCGATTTTGCTGTCCTTGTTGAAACTGGCCGAGATCGGGTCGGTTGCCAACTGGAGCTGGTGGTACATCCTGGGCGTGTACGCCAGTGCTGCGGCATGGTGGGCCTGGGCCGATGCTTCGGGCTATACCAAACGCAAGGCCATGGAAAGAATGGACCAGCGTAAACAGGATCGCGTCAATCGCCAGAAGGAAGCGATGCAGCCCGGTAAACGCCGCTGAATAAAAAAGACCCGGCATGGGCCGGGTCAAACAGGGAGTTTTTTACCTCAAGGCTGGCGTGCCACGGTATCTGTGCCGAGTACACCTCCGCCCAGTGACTGATAGAGGGCCACCACGTCGCCATACAGGCTGCCTTGCGCAGCCACGCTTGCCGCGCGTGCCTGCAGCCAGGACTGCTTGGCGGCCAGGGCCGTGGGCATGCTGGCATAGCCGGCCTTGAGCTGGGAGTCACTGAGCTTCCAGGTGGTTTCACTGGCACTCTCGCTGTCCCGGCTCATCTGCAGGGCCTTGGTGTCCGTGTCCACGGCATACAGGGCATTGGCCACATCCTGAAACGCCGACAGTACCGTACCCTGATAGCTGGCGGCCGAGGCTTCCAGCTCCGCCTGAGCGGCCTTCTGGTGTGCCAGCAGCGTACCGCCGCTGAAGATCGGTGCGACCAGGCCGGCGCCCAGTGACCAGATGATGTTGCCTGCAGAGAACATGCGCGAGAAACTCGTGGCGCCGCCGCCATAGGCGGCAGAAATGCTGAGCTGGGGCAGACGGGCGGCGGTGGCCACGCCCACGGCCGCACTGGCTTGCTGGATCTGGGTTTCCGCCGCGCGGATGTCGGGGCGCTGATCTACCAACTGCGAAGGCACGACCTGGGGTAGCAGCGGCAGCTTGAAGCTGGCCAAAGGCAGTATTTCAGGTGCCTTATCAGGCGTACGCGCCATCAGCGTGGCCACCAGATTGCGCGTCTGCTCGAGGGACTTCTGCAGTGGTGGCAGCTCCTGCTGCAGCTGCAGCAGCAGGGTCTGCTGGGTGGCAACGTCCATGCCGCTGGCATAGCCGTTGGCTTGTTGCTTGCGCATATGTTGCAGCTGTTGCTGCGCCGCCTCCACGGCTTGCTGCAGCAGCATGCTCTGCTCCTGCACCATGGAGGTCTGGATGACAGCAGCCACCAGATTGGCCGCAAGGCTCAGACGGGCGGCCTGCAACTGCAGGCGCTGGTTCTCTTCGGCGGCCTGCAGGCCTTCAACCTGGCGGCGGTTGCTGCCGAACAAGTCGGGGTTGTAGGAGACGCTCAGCTGGGCCGTGTGATAGGTGTAGAGCGAATCCCCATTTTCCAGCGGCGCGGACATGCTCTGGCCCGTGTTCTGGCGCGAGGGGTTGTAGCCCAGCTGCACCGAGGGCAGAAAATAGCCGCGTTGGGCCACGACGTTCTGGCGAGCCGCACGCAAAGTGGCCTGAGCGGCCTCGATGCTGGGGCTTTTCTCCATGGCTTCCTGCACCATGGCGTCGAGTTCGGGGGAGCCGAAGGCCTGCCACCACTGTGCGCTGATGTCGCTGGTGTTGCTGCCAGGTAGCGCCGTGGCTACGGCGCCACGGGTCAGCGACTGCGGTGCATTGACCTTGGGGCGTACATAGTCCGGCCCCGCAGCGCAGCCTGCGAGCAGACCGGTGATGCAGGCGGCCAGGCCGATGGCGTGAAGCTTGCTGGTTTGTTGGAATGGTTTACGCACGTTTGCCTCCCAGACCTTCTCGGCGTGTATTGGGTTTCATGCGGCGCAGAACGACCAGACGCAGCGCTGGCACGATCAGCAGCAGGAACAGGGGCCCGATCAGCATGCCGCCCACGACCACGGTAGCCAGGGGGCGCTGGACTTCGCTGCCTATGCTGTGTGAAATGGCGGCAGGCAGCAGGCCGATGCAGGCCGACAGAGCGGTCATCAGCAGCGGACGCATCCGGCTGCGGTAGGCCTCGCCCACGGCACGTGTGGGCTCATAGCCCAGGGCACGCAGGTCCTTGTAGACGGTGAGGATCAAAATCCCGTCCATGACCGAGACGCCCAGCAGCGAGATGAAGCCGATGATGGCCGAGACACTGAGCACCTGGCCCGAGACATAAAGTGCCAGAATGCCGCCGATCACGGTGAAAGGCACGGAAGCCAGTGTCAGCAGGCAGTAGGTGAAGTTGTTGAACAGGGCATACAGCAGCGCAAACACCAGGCAGAAGGCCACGGGAATGGCAATCATCATGCGGCCCTTGGCCTGTTGCAGGGCTTCAAATTCGCCTGCATAGATGATGCGGTAACCCTGGGGCAGATGGACCTGTTGGGCGATGCGGTGCTGCACCTCGCTGACTGTGCTGCCCAGATCGCGTCCGCGCGCCGAGAACTTGATGGGGATGTAGCGCTCGTTGCTTTCGCGGTAGATGTAGGTTGCGCCAGTGTCCAGCGTGATCGTCGCAATGTCCGACAGCGGGATATAGGAGGTGCCGCCCGAAGCCGTGGTGTAGCCCACACGCAGATTGCGCACGTTCTCGGGCGATGAGCGGTTGACCTCGTTGAAGCGCACGGTCAGGCCGAACTGCTTTTCGCCATCGAGCACCGTGGTGGCCTCGGTGCCGGCCAGAGCTGTCTGGATGGTGCTGGCCACATCACCGGTATTGAGGCCGTAGCGAGCGGCTTTCTCGCGGTCGATACGGATGTTCATATTGGGCTGGCCCAGTACGTGGAACACGCCTAGGTCGGCCACGCCGTCGATATGACTCATGACCTCGTAGACCTGATCGGAGAGCTTTTCCAGCGTGGACAGGTCCGGGCCGATGATCTTGACCGAGTTGGCGCCCTTCACCCCTGACAGGCCTTCCTGAACATTGTCCTGGATGTACTGCGAGAAGTTGAAGCTCACGCCGGGGAACTCGGCCGCAAACTTGGTCTGCAGCTCGTTGATCAGGCGGGCCTTGGTCATGCCCGGACGCCATTTCTCGAAGGGCTGCAGCGGTGCGAACAGCTCCACGTTATTGAAGCCCGAGGCATCGCTGCCGTCGTCGGGGCGGCCATGCTGCGACACGACGGAGACCACTTCCGGGTACTCGTCAATGATTCTGCGCATGCGGTTGGTCTTGTCGCGCCCTGCTTCCAGAGAGATCGTGGGAGGCATGGAGGCGCGGATCCACAGGTTGCCTTCCTCCAGAGCCGGCAGGAACTCGCTGCCCAGATGCATGGCCATCAGAGCGCCGCCAGCCAGCGCGAGCGCACCGCCGGCCAGCACCAGGCGCGTGTTCTTCAGCACCCAATTCAGCGCAGGTTCGTAGACGCGGTGAATGGCCCGGACGACGAAGGTTTCCTTCTCCTCCACCTTGGCAGGCAGCAAGTAGCTGGCCAGCACCGGGGTGATGGTGAAGGTGGCGATCAGAGCGCCGGCCAGTGCATAGCCATAGGTACGCGCCATGGGGCCGAAGATCTGGCCTTCCACGCCCTGCATGGCAAACAACGGGGTGAAGGCGGCGATCGTGATGAAGGTGGAGAACAGCACGGAGTTGTCTACCTGGGTGGCGCTCAGATAGATCATGCGCAAGCGCGTGGTCCAGCCGTCGCCGGGCTGGGTACGGCCGCCGTCCGCTCCCTTGGCCATGGAGCGCAGCATGGCAGCGCGTATGGCGATGGGGCGCTGGAAGTTGCGGAAGATGTTCTCCACGAGAATCACGGCCGCATCCACGATGATGCCGAAGTCCACCGCGCCCAGGGACAGCAGATTCGCCGACTCGCCCGTGAGCACCAGCATCATGATGCTGAAGAACAGCGCAAACGGGATGTTGACGCTGACGATGACGGCGCTGCGCAGATCGCCCAGAAATACCCACTGGATGAAGAACACCAGCAGGCAGCCGAAGATCAGGTTGTGCAGCACGGTATGCGTGGTCACTCCCACCAGCACCGCGCGGTCGTAGTAGGGCTCAAGCTTGACGCCTGCGGGCAGGGTGCCGTCGGAGTTGATCTTCTCCACGGCCGCCTTGACCTTGCCGATCACATCACTGGTGTGCAGCGTGCGGTTCATGATCACCACGCCGGTGACCACATCGTCCTGCTTGTCGCGGCCGGCCTCGCCCAGGCGCGGTACCGTGCCTTCCTTGATGGTCGCCACATCCTTGATCTGTACGGGCAGGCCGTTCTTCTGGCCTACGACGATGTTGGCGATGTCGTCGAGGTTGTTGACCAGACCCAGGCCGCGGATGTTCACCGACTGGTCGCCCACGCTGATCGCGCGGCCGCCGACGTTGAGGTTGGCATTGCCTATGGAGTCAAGCAGGTTCTTGAGCGTGATGCCATGGGCTTCCAGGCGCTTGGGATCGGCATCGACATGGTATTCCTTGGTCGTGCCGCCCCAGGTCACGACCTGGACCACGCCGGGCACGGTCAGCAGGCGCTTTTCGATCACCCAGTCTTGCAGCGTGCGCAGGTCGGTCAGGCTGTAGTTGGACGGTCCCTTGACCTGGTAGCGCAGGATCTCGCCGACCAGGCTCGAGGCCTGGATCTGCGGCTGCACGCCATTGGGCAGGTTCACATTGGCCTGCAGATTGTTGGCGACCTGGGATAGGGCGAAATAATAGTCCGTGCCGTATTTGAAAGTGACGCGCACGAACGAGAGCCCGTAGAACGAGGTGGAACGGATGTTCTCCACATTGGGTGTGGTGGCGAGTCCGATTTCCATGGGGCGCGTGTAATAGCGCTCCATTTCTTCGGCAGACATGCCCGATGCCTGGGCCGTGATTTCGAGAATCACGGGAGCAGGGTTGGGATAGGCCTCCACATTGAGCTTGGAGAAGGCTAGCAGGCCCGCGCCCATGAAGGCCAGCAGGGCCAGCAGCACAATGGGACGGCGCGAAAGAACAAAAGCCAGTAAAGGTCTGAACACGGCAATACTCCTGATGCAGACTGCGTCTTACTGCGCTTCGGTCTCGTACAGGCTGCTCAGGAACAGCGCGTTTTTACGGGCAATCAGCTGGTCGCTTCTGAGTCCTTGCTCGATCTGTACCCAGCCGTCGGCAGTCTTGCCACGCACCACCGAGGTCTTGGTGAATAGAGGCCCCTTGGCATCCTTGCCTATGGCCAGCCATACCACGTCGCGGCCGCTGCCTTCACGTACCACGGCCTGAGCGGGAACGGCCAGACTGTCTTCGGCAGCGGCCACAGTGATGTTGAAGTCCGCCGTCATCTGTGGGCGCAGCACATGCTCGGGGTCGGCGACTTCGGCACGCACGACGAAGCGCCGGCTGTCGGCATCCACGCTATCGCCCACATAGGAGACCTTGCCTTCAAAGCTCTTGCCCGGCCAGGCCGAGACACGGACCTGTACGGGCTGGCCGAGGCGGTATTGGCTGAACTCCGATTCGGGCACACTGGCCACCATCCACAGAGTGCGCATATCGGAGACCACGATGGGCGCGGGGTCCGAGCCGGGTTGTACCAGCTGTCCGGGCTGGGCCGTGCGCTCCGTGACGCGGCCTGCAATAGGGCTCTTGACCGCAAATTCGAGGCCGATCTTGCGATCACGCTCAATCTTGCCGATATCGGCCTCGCTCAGATCGAACAGGCGCAGATTCTGCCGGGCGGCATCGTAGGCGGCCTTGGCGCTTTGCTGATCCGTCTGGGCCTGCAGATATTCCTTCTGGGGAATACTGCTGTCCTTGGCCAGCGTCTCTGCCCGCTTGAGAGTCTCGTTGGCATTGTGCAAGGTGGCGCTGGCCGTGATCAGTGCGGAGGCGGCCTGGGCCATGTCGGGCACGGCCACCGTGTAGAGCACCTGTCCGGCCTTCACGTCGTCGCCGGCCTTGACCAGTACCTGGGAAACGCGCCCCTGATAGGGCGAGAACACCTTGCTGGTGCGGTTCTGGTTGAAATCGATGACGCCTATGGAGTGGCGCACATTGGTGAAAGCATGGGTCTCGGGATGGCCCATGTCGAAGCTGGCGAGTTGGTCGGGCTGGATGCGGACCATGCCTTTGTCGACCTTGCCGGAGATGGCGCCGACTGGCGTTTCCTCGGCCTGGGCATTGTGCGAGCCGGCATAGATGATGCCGCCCACGAGCGCCACACAGGCGAGGGCGACGGCCGCGATGATGGTGGTTCGCTTTTTAGGCGAAATACTTTGGGGGACCGGGGTGGACATGTTGGGCCATCCTTGAGTTCAAGCTGCTTGGAGAGGAGCTGGACTTGTCTCGCAGACGCAGTCCAACCACTGTGCAGCCGAACATAAGCCCGGCAAGCTTTACATTAGCTTGACATCACGCCCTCGTTGCCGTTCGCGGCATCCATTTCCAGTGGCTGGACCTCGCAGGGCAGCGTGATCTCGAAGCAGGCTCCCAGCCCTGATTTATGAACCAGTGCGAACCTGCCACCGAGGCGCTCCACGATGCGCTGGGCAATCGACAGCCCCAAACCCGAGCCTTCGGGCTTGCCGTGGGTGCCACGCCAGAACGGCAGCAGCAGGTTCTCGCGTGACTGGGCGTCCAGCTCCAGGCCGTCGTCCTGCACCTGCACGATCAGGCTGTTCTCATGGTGGTGCAGCAGCAGCGCGATATGCGTGCCGCCATAGCGTATGGCGTTGTCCAGCAGATTGGAGATGACCTCGCCCAGCAGGATGGGCGAACCCTGGAGAAAGAACTCCTGGAGCGGATCGACATGGTTCTGGACTGTCAATGTCTTGCCTGCAGCCTCGGCATGGCCGCGCCAGCGCGGTGCCGGCTCCAGCACGGCCTCCACGGCGTCGAAACGTTCGGGCTCGGCGGCCGAGTCGTCGGCCACGCGTGCATAGGCCAGCAACTGTTTGACCAGACGCGCGCCGCGGGTGGCGACCTCATCGAGCTGGGCCAGCACTTCGGCATCCATGGGCTGAAGTGGGTCGGCCTTCTGTATGCGCCGCATGTCGCCGACCAGCAGTCGTATGCCGGCCATGGGTGTCTGCAATTGGTGGGCGGCATCGGCGATGAAGCGGCGCTGCTCGGTGACCGAGGCCTGCAGCCGCTGCAGCAGGGAGTTGGTGTGGGCCACCAGCTCGCGCAGCTCCTGCGGGACTTGCTCGACGGGCAAGGGTGAGAGATTGTCGTCGCCATGTGCCACGACCAGCGCACTGAGCTGGCGCGCGGGCGATAGCGCACGGCGGATGCTGTAGTAGAACAGCGGAATGATGAGAAAGCCGGCCAGCAGGGCAGGAAGAAAAATCGCCGTGGCGATTTCGTCCTTGACCTGGCGGCGCTTTTCCTTGGACTCGGCCACGACGACCCAGACGGCCTCGTCGGTGGCGGCCGGTTGCAGGCGCTGAGCCACCACTCTGAGCGGCGTGCCGTGGCGACTGAGGTGGTCGAAGAAGATGGCCTGCCGTTCATGGCGCTGCTCGATCTCGGGGATGTCCAGTTGCAGATCGCCGACCAGCTTGCGGCCGTTGTCGGTGTGTACTGAATAGTGGCTCAGGGACAGTGAATCGAACACCAGGGAGTCGGCGGTTTCCTTGCTGGCGGCAAAGCTGGCGACCCCGTCATTCCAGCGCAGTTGGGCAGAAAGGGCCTGGGCATCGTCGGCCAGCAGCCGGTCGAACGAGGTGCTGGTGCTGCGCCCGGCCAGCAGATAGGCGGTGCTGGTGGCCAGCACCGCGCAGGCCACCCAGAGCGAGACCACGGGCAGCATCAGCTGTTTGAGCAGGCTGGGCTTGATCCAGCCCAGAGGGTTCAGGTTCAGGAGGTTGTCGCGTGCGCTCACAGCAGCTCCATTGCATAGCCCACGCCGCGCAGCGTGACGATGTTTGCCCCTGCTGGTGCCAGCTTGCGGCGTAGCTTGAGGATATAGATCTCCACCGAGTTGGCGCTGAAGTTGCTTTCCCAACTCGACATGGCCGAAATGATGCGCGCCTTGGGCACGGCGCTGCCATGCGAGGACATCAGAAGCTCCAGCAGCGCGGCTTCACGCGGGCTCAATGCCAGGCGCTCTTCGTCAAAGTACAGCTCCTTGGTATCGGTATTGAAGCGCAGGCGGCCCAGGCTCAGCAGGTTGCTGGTATTGCCGCTACGCCGGCGGGTGATGGCGCGCAGGCGTGCCACCAGCTCTTCGGGCTCGAAGGGTTTGGCCAGATAGTCGTCGGCACCGTTGTTGAGCCCCTGCACGCGGCTGGTCAGCCCGTCGTTGGCGGTAAGGATGAGCACGGCCAGATCCTTGCCCTGGCTGCGCCAGCGCGAGAGCACTTCCAGACCGCTGCGCCGGGGCAGACCCAGATCCAGCACGGCCGCGTCATAGTCCTGCGTTGCCGTTGCGGAAAGGGCGTATTCGCCATCCGTGACGACGTCCACCTGCCAACCTTCGGCCTGAAGCATGCGGCTGATGCCCAGTCTCAGGGCCGGATCGTCTTCTACAACAAGTACACGCATGGTTTTCCAGGATCAAAGAGGTGAAGGAGTCGGACGCCATTTTTGCGCCAAATGTGAAGCAGTGGTGTGCTGGCATGGGCTTTATCAGAGCGTTGTCTCTGAGGCGCTGGGACATAATGGTCTGTTTTCGTCTTACAAGCAGATTCACCCCATGCCCGCATACCGTTCCAAGACTTCCACTGGCGGCCGCAACATGGCCGGTGCGCGCGCCCTGTGGCGTGCCACCGGCATGAAAGATGGCGACTTTGACAAGCCCATCATCGCCATTGCCAACTCCTTCACCCAGTTCGTGCCCGGCCACGTGCACCTGAAGGACATGGGCCAGCTGGTCGCGCGCGAGATCGAGGCGGCGGGCGGCGTGGCCAAGGAATTCAACACCATCGCGGTGGACGATGGCATTGCCATGGGCCACGACGGCATGCTGTATTCGCTGCCCAGCCGCGACCTGATCGCCGATTCGGTCGAGTACATGGTCAATGCCCACTGTGCCGACGCGCTGGTGTGCATCTCCAACTGCGACAAGATCACCCCCGGCATGCTGATGGCCGCCATGCGCCTGAACATTCCGGTGATCTTCGTCTCGGGCGGCCCCATGGAAGCCGGCAAGACCAAGCTGGCCAACCCCACGACCAATGTCATCGAGTTCAAGAAGCTGGACCTGGTGGATGCCATGGTCATTGCTGCGGACAAGAACTACACCGACGAGCAGGTGGCCCAGGTCGAGCGCTCGGCATGTCCCACCTGCGGCTCCTGCTCGGGCATGTTCACGGCCAACTCCATGAACTGCCTGACCGAGGCCTTGGGCCTGTCCCTGCCCGGCAACGGCACGGTGGTGGCAACCCACTCCGACCGCGAGCAGCTGTTCAAGCGCGCCGGTCACCGTATCGTGGAGCTGGCTCGCCAGTACTACGAGCAGGACGACGAATCGGTGCTGCCACGCTCCGTGGGCTTCAAGGCCTTCGAGAACTGCATCACGCTGGATATCGCCATGGGCGGCTCCACCAACACCATCCTGCACCTGCTGGCCATCGCCCAGGAAGCCGGTATCGATTTCACCATGGCCGACATCGACCGCCTCTCGCGCGTCGTGCCCCAGCTGTGCAAGGTTGCGCCCAACACGCAGAAATACCACATTGAAGACGTGCATCGCGCAGGCGGCATCATGGCCATCCTGGGTGAGCTGGCGCGTGCCGGCAAGCTGCATACCGATGTGCCTACCGTGCATGCCAAGACCATGGCTGATGCGCTGGCGCAGTGGGACATCACC
This sequence comes from Comamonas sp., assembly GCA_031277805.1. Classification (GTDB taxonomy): domain Bacteria; phylum Pseudomonadota; class Gammaproteobacteria; order Burkholderiales; family Burkholderiaceae_C; genus Comamonas. The sequence goes on from JAITLR010000007.1 coordinate 178,378, forward strand.
GTCACGCAGGACGAAGCCGTCAAGAACTTCTATCTGGCAGGCCCCGCAGGCATTCCCACCCAGGTCGCGTTCAGCCAGAGCACCCGCTGGCCCAGCCTGGACCTGGATCGCGCAGAAGGCTGCATCCGCTCCTACGAGCACGCTTTCAGCAAGGAAGGCGGCCTGGCCGTGCTGACCGGCAATATCGCCCTGAATGGCTGCGTGGTGAAGTCCGCCGGTGTGGACGAATCCATTCTGGTCTTCGAAGGCCCCGCCCATGTGGTGGAGTCACAGGACGAAGCCGTGGAGCACATCCTGAACGACAAGGTCAAGGCCGGCGATGTGGTCATCGTGCGCTATGAAGGACCCAAGGGCGGCCCCGGCATGCAGGAAATGCTCTACCCCACCAGCTACCTCAAGTCCAAGGGCCTGGGCAAGGCCTGTGCGCTGCTGACCGACGGTCGCTTCTCGGGTGGCACGTCCGGTCTGTCCATCGGCCATTGCTCACCTGAGGCTGCTGCCGGCGGCAATATCGGCCTGGTGCAGAACGGCGACATCATCCGCATCGACATTCCCAATCGCACGATCAATATGCTGGTCAGCGACGAAGAATTGGCCAAGCGCCGCGAAGCGCAGAACGCCAAGGGCTGGAAGCCTGCCGAAGCGCGTCCTCGCAAGATCTCTGCGGCCCTCAAGGCCTATGCCAAGCTGGTGACAAGCGCCGACACCGGCGCCGTGCGCGACCTGTCCTTGCTGGACGACTAACTCGCGCTTGCAGGACTTACGCAACCAAGGATGCACAAGAAGCGTGCCCATAGGGCAATTGTCTTGCCTGAACCTGACTTGCGTAAGTCATTGTGTGTTTCGTCATGGTGTCGGCACGGATATAGCTGTTGACGGACAATCAAGGGCAGCCGCTCGATGCAAGTCGAGCGGCTGTTTTTATTGCCGCGGGGCTGCCCCAAGGCAATAAACGCCTCTTTTGCGGCCATGCGTCAGTGTGGCAAGCGTGGGGGCGTTTTTGTCAGGCGACCCCAGAAAGTAAAAAACATCATGTCCGCGCGCACCCTCCATCCTTTGCTGTCCAAAGTAGCAGGCTGGGGACGCGCGAGGGCTTGTCTGAGTGCGCTGGCTCTTGCCATGGGCAGCATGCAGGCGGCGCAGGCTGCACAGACGGCAGAGCAGGGCTATCCGCAGCGGCCCGTGCGGCTGGTCGTGCCATTCACGCCGGGCGGCTCTACCGATATCGTGGCCCGCGTGATCGCGGATGCCATGCATTCGGGTCTGGGGCAGCCAGTGGTGGTCGACAACCGTTCGGGAGCCAGCGGCCTCATCGGTGCCGAATATGTAGCCCACGCTTTGCCCGATGGCTACACCCTGGGCCTGGGCACCATCAGCACGCTGGTGGTCAACCCCATCATGCTGCCGCAGACGGCGCGCCTGGACCCGGCCAAGGCTTTTGTGCCTGTCGTGGCACTGGCCTCCATTCCTTCTGTGTTTTCCGTGCATCCGGACCTGAGCGTGCGCAGCTATGCCCAGCTGGTGGCACTGGCGCGCAGCAAGCCGGATCTGCTCAATATCGGTTCGGCCGGCATGGGCTCCATCGGTCACCTGATTGCCGATCGCATCAACACCGATCTCAAGATCAAGCTGCATCACATTCCCTACAAGGGGCAGGGCCCTGTCGTGAGCAGCGCACTCTCGGGAGAGACCCAGGTGCTCAGCGACCAGTACCCGTCTTCGGCGCCGCATGTGGCTTCGGGTCGTCTGATTCCGTTTGCCGTAGCCGCACAGGAGCGTCTGCCGAACCTGTCCCAGGTACCTACGTTCAAGGAACTGGGTCACCCCGGTCTCAACAATCTGGCGATCACCTGGTTTGGCATCGTGGCCCCGGCGGGCACGCCAGCGCCTGTGCTGCAGAAGCTGAACGCTGCCGCCAATGCAGCTCTGCGCGATCCTGCTGTGCAGGAGCGCCTGCAAAGTCTGGGCGTTCAGGCTCTGGGTGGTTCGCCACAGCGCTTGCGCGAGATGATGGAAGAGACCGCCCAGGCTGTGCGGGAGACCGTGCATGAACGGGGCCTGAGCCCGGTCATGCGCTGATCTGCCACGACTTGCACAGTCAGGTTCGGGCAAGAACTTCGCTTCAAGGCTGTAGCCCTTGGATCCTATCTGCTTTTTGTATTGATAGCTGCCAACGCTTGACCGTATTGTGCTTGAAGCTGTTTTATAGTTGAACTGCAGAGGCTCCTGGTATGCGTTGCCTGCGCCACAGCCATGCGGCCAGCAGTGCAGTCACCAGCAGCATGGCGCTGTTGATGGCCTGCCAGCCCAGGGTCTGGACCATGACGCCGCAACTCAGTGACATGGCGGCGGCCATGCCGTTGTTGCTCCACTCCATCAAGGGCTGTGCGGCGGCGCGCTCATCGGGTGTGTGGGCCTGCGAGAGCAGGGTGGTGCCGGCCAGCAGCATCAGGTTCCAACCCGCGCCCAGCAACAGAGAGCTGGCCAGAAAGAAGGACGGTTCCAGGCTGCACAGCGCCAGAGCGGCGCTGGCCGTCAGCAAGGCGATGCCCAGCCAGGCCACGCGAGTGGCGCCCAGCCGGTCGATCGCAGGGCCGGCCAGCAGCGAGGGGGCAAACATGCCCAGCACATGCCACTGAATCACATGGGTGGAGTGCGCGAGGCTCATACCCAGGCCATGCATGGCCAATGGCGTGGCGTTCATGACCAGAATCATCAACCCATGGCCGCAGGCGGTGATGGCAATTGCCTGGCGAATCGTCGGGCGCTGCAGCAAGGCCATGCGCTGCTCGCGCAGATTGGGTGCCGCAGTGCTTGCGGTCGCGGCCTGTCCGGCTGGCAGCCAGTGCAGCAGCAGCATGGCGCAGACGGCCAGCACGGCAATGCTCAGATAGGCTCCGGCGGCCGCCACCGGCAGCCAGCTTTGGGCCTGCAAAGCCAGGCTGGGCGCCAGCAGCGCCGCCAGAATACCGCCGCCTACTACCCATGATGCGGCGCGGCCCTTGTGCTGGGCATCGACACCGTCCAGTGCGGCAAAGCGGTAAAAACCGCTGGACGCCTGATAGCCGCCTAGCAGCAGCATGGCCAGGCAAAACAGCGTGAAACTGTGCAGATACAGGGCTGCCGTGGCCATCAGCCCGGCAGCTACGCCCAGGCTCGCGCCGCGCTGCAGACCGCGAGCCCGGCCCAACTGCTGCATCCAGCGTGCCAGTCGGGCAATGGCCAGCAGATTGCCCACGACCAGCAGCGTCAGCGGCAGCGTGGCCAGCACAGGCCAGGGCGTCAGCTTTTGTCCCATCAACCCCGTCAGCGCGATGCCGATGATGGAGCAGCTCCAATACAGGGCCTGGGCCAGGCTGAGCAGTGCAATGGCCGGATAGCGGTGCCACATGGCGTTCTCTCTTTCTCTTGCCGAGAAGGCAAGCGCATCCCTGGCGCGCTTTGGCACCATTGCGGGGGTGTTGTGAAATCAGTAGCTGTCAGCGCTTACGGGGTAAGCGTTATGGGCGGTTTTGGCCGGATGTCAGCCCGAGCCAAAGCGTTCGGCAAAAGCCTGCGGGCTGATGGACAGATGCTTGTGAAAGCTGCGGCGCAGGCTTTCCGGATGGCCAAAGCCGCACAGCTTTGCCACGGTGGCGACCGAAGCCTGGCGCTGGCCCAGCAAGGTTGCTGCGGCCTGCACGCGCACCTGCTCCACATAGCGCGCGGGCGTGGTGCCCAGCTCGCGCTGGAACACACGGGCCAGGGTACGCGGCGGCAGGCAGGACTGCTGGGCCAGCCGCTCCACGCCAAGGTTGCTGCCCAACTGGCCCGGAATCCATTCCAGCAATTGCGCCAGGCGCGGCGCGTGCGATGGCTCAGGCGTCAGCAGCGGCGAGAACTGGGCCTGCCCGCCGGGGCGGCGTACAAACATCACCAGATGGCGGGCCACGGCCAGTGCCATGGCACTGCCCAGATCGTCTTCCACCAGGGCCAGAGCCAGATCAATGCCTGCTGTCACACCGGCTGAAGTGAACAAATGCCGGGCCTGGGCATCGCGGGCGTCATAGGTGTGCAGGCGGTCGTGGTCCACGCAGATATCGGGGTGGGTCTCGCGCAGTTCCTGCACGCGGCACCAGTGCGTGGTGGCGGCGCGGTCCTGCAGCAAACCAGCCTGGGCCAGAACCAGCGCGCCTGAGCAGACCGAACCCATGCGCTGCACCACAGGCTCGGCCGCCTGCAACCATTGGCGCAGGGCTAGGTCATGCTGGGCCAGGTCTACACCATCACCGCAGGGCACCAGCACGGTGCAGTTGGCATCGACCTTGCAGTCCTTATAGCTTTGTGTGGCCAGCATCTGCAGGCCGCTGCTGGTGGTGATGGGCCCCGCCTCAGCCGCCAGCAGGCTGATGACATAAAACGGTGCCAAACCTTGGCGGGCACGCATATCGTTGGCCGAGGCAAAGACTTGCAGCGGGCCGGTGATGTCCAGACTCATGGCCTGCTCATAGCCCAGACACAGCACGTGGTGGCCTGCACTGGCCTGCGGTAAGGCACTGCGCAACAGACTGCGGCTGGGCTTGCGGCGGGCCGCATGGCTATGGGTTTGAGGGGCAGGGCGTGGAGTCATGCTCTGCAGTGTGCCGCCAATGCTGGGTGGCAGCAATGACATTGATCCCACAGTTTTTGCCATTGCTCGCCATAGCAGGCGCGGTCAGAGCAAAGTCCAGATCAGTGCGTAGTCCGGCCCGCTATCGGTATAGCGCTCACCGCGCTCCAGCCAGTGAAGCTCAGCCGTGGCCCGAACTGCGTCAACGGGGATTTGGCTGCGGGCCTGTGCCAGTTGCGCTTGCAACACATCCCAGCGACTGTCCACGCCACCATGGCCGGGGTGGGTACCGGTGTTTGCCAGTCCGGCTTCATACAGCACATTCCAGCGCACAAAAATCTGCCATTGCTCTTGCTCCAGCAGCAACTCTTCAGGGCTGATGGGCCAGATATGAAAAATCACTTCCGGCGCATCGATATCACTGCTCGCCACAAACCTGTGGGGCTGGCCTGCGATATCCGCAATACCGGCGTGGGGGCTGTCCCACCATGCGTTTTCGACGTGGACGGCTTCAAGGACAGAGTGGTTTGGCATGGAGCGGATGCTAACCGCGTACGGACTTTCACTACGCTGCCATGCGCACTGCGGCACAATGCCTGCCATGCTGATGTATCCGCACATTGATCCCGTTGCCGTGCAGATCGGCCCTTTGGCCGTGCACTGGTATGGCCTGACCTATTTGGCAGCCTTTGGCCTGTTCCTGTTTCTGGGAACGCGCCGCCTGCACCATCCTCCGTTTAGCTTCATGACGGGCGAGCGCGCCTGGTCGCGCAAGGATGTGGAGGACATTCTGTTCCTTGGCGTGCTGGGGGTAGTCGTGGGCGGTCGTATTGGTTACTGCCTGTTCTACAAGCCTGGCTACTACCTCTCGCATCCGCTGGAAATCTTTGCCGTCTGGCAGGGCGGCATGAGCTTTCATGGTGGCTTGCTGGGGGTGATTGGCTCCATGCTCTGGTTTGCCCATTCGCGCAAGCGCAGCTGGCTGGAGGTTGCGGATTTCGTAGCGCCTTGCGTACCTACAGGGCTGGCTGCGGGCCGGATTGGCAATTTCATCAACGGTGAACTCTGGGGCCGTGCGGCCAGCGCCGATCTGCCTTGGGCCATGGTGTTTCCGCAAAGCGGCTCCATGATCCCGCGCCATCCCTCGCAGATCTATCAGGTGCTGATGGAGGGGGTGCTGCTGTTCATCATTCTCTGGCTCTATGCGCGCAAGGAGCACAAGCCCGGCCAGGTGGCGGCGGTGTTTTTGCTGGGCTACGGCGTGTTTCGCTTCACGGCGGAGTACTTCCGCGAGCCAGATGACTTCCTGGGCATTCTGTCGCTGGGCATGAGCATGGGCCAGTGGCTGTGCATTCCCATGATTGTTGGCGGCATCATCATGTGGTGGCTGTGCGGCAAGCGGGCGGCCTATGACGTGCCACGCGGTGCGGCCTAATTTTAGAGAGTGAAAACGCTCTTTCCATCCGACGCAGACCATCCGGTCTGCGTTTTTTATTGCCGCCGAGCTGCCTCAAGGCAATAGGCGACCTCATTGAGGGGGGCAGCCACACAAAGTGGGCAAGCGTGGGGGCTTTTTCTCACCCGAACTTTGCACATAATGGCGCAAAGCGTTACTGCATCAGCGGTATTTGCTTCGTGATTGAGAGCATTATCTTTCTAGAAACTCTGGAGATGTTATGGGCTGGGCAGCAGACTGGATTGAACAAACCAAACTCTGGGTGCGAGGCGCGGAAGGCGGCAAGCCCGATGAGCAGCAGCGCCCGCTGGCGCAGCGGCTGGATGCCACGCTGCGCCGCGGTCAGGAAGCCTTGTCTCCGCGCGAACTGCGTCGCTTGCTGCAGGATATGGAGCAGGTGGCGGATGCCGCACTCAGTGATGTGGAGGGCGGGCGCAACGCCCAGGCGCTGATGGAGTGGTATGCGGCCGCCGATGCCGTCGCGCACAAGGACTTCTGGCTGCTGACCATCGAGCGCTTTGGTCCCGATGCCAAGGCGCTGCAGGCCGCGCGTGAGCGTTATGACAAGGCGGGCAGCGATGCGGAGCGCAGCGAGGCCGAAATGGCTTTGCGCCGTGCCTTGCTCTCGTCACGTACCCGCTTGCTGCAGCGCTTCGCCCAGCCCCAGGGTGGGCTGGAGTTTCTGATCAATATGCGTGCGCAGCTGCTGGCACTGCCCAAGTCGGAGCAGCAGCGTTACGTGGCGCTGGATGCCGAACTGGAGCACCTGTTTTCCAGCTGGTTCGATGTTGCCTTGCTGGAGCTGCGCAGCATCAACTGGGATTCGCCTGCATCGCTGCTGGAAAAGCTGATCCAGTACGAGGCCGTGCACGATATCCGCAGCTGGTCCGATCTGAAGAATCGCCTGGACAGCGACCGCCGCTGCTATGGCTTCTTCCATCCACGCATGCCCAAGGTGCCGCTGATCTTTGTTGAGGTGGCGCTGCTGGACAAGATGGCGGGCAGCATGGCTCCATTACTGGACGAGTCTGCGGCCGCCGCCGATCTGTCCAAGGCCAATACCGCCATCTTCTACTCGATCAGCAACACGCAGACCGGACTCAAGGGCGTGAGCTTTGGGGACTCTCTCATCAAGCATGTGGTGGAAACGCTCACGCAGGAGTTTCCCAAGCTCAAACATTTCGCCACCTTGTCACCGATTCCGGGGCTGCGCAGCTGGCTGCTCAAGCATGGCGATGCGGCCCTGGCCGAGCTCGACGACAAGGAAAAAGCCGCGCTGGAAAAGTCTGCAGGCGGCACGACGGCGGCCCAGTTGCTGGCGGCGCTGGAGGATCCGGGCTCTCTGGGGGAGAAATCCGTGCTGCGCCAAGCGGCCCTGTATTGCGCGGCGCGCTATCTGGGCCGGGAAACTGCCAAGAGTCGTCCGCTGGATGCCGTGGCACGCTTCCACCTTGGCAACGGTGCGCGTGTGGAGCGTCTGAACTGGGCGGCAGACCTGTCTTCCAAGGGGCTCAAGCAATCCATGGGGCTGATGGTCAACTACCTTTACGACCTGAAGCGTCTGGACAAGCACCGCAGCCTGCTGGCGCAGGGCAAGATTCCGGTTTCCTCGGAGATCGAATCACTGTGCAAGGGATGAGTCGCTGACAAGGCCCTCCTTCCTGCACCCCTGCACCTTCAACAACAAGCCTGGCTCTTGCGTGGAGCATGGCCGGGCAAGCAGGAGACATTCATGCAGGTTTCTGGGGCGACGGATGAGTTCAAGGCACGCGGCATGGAGCGGCGAGCGCTGCTTCAAACCATGGCGGCGTTGGTGGCGACCACTGCGTCGGCATGGGGACATGCCAGCAACGACTGGCCGAACAAGCCGGTGAATCTGGTCGTGCCGTTTCCTGCAGGGGGTGGTACCGACACGTTTGCCCGACCCTTTTCGGCGCAGTTTGCCAAGGTCGCTGGCAAGACTCTGGTGATCGACAACCGGGGTGGGGCCGGCGGCACGCTGGGCGCCAGTATCGCGGCCAAGGCCGCGCCTGATGGCTATAACTTTTTCATGGGTGGCACCCATCATGTGATCGCGCCATCGGTCTACCCAAAGCTTGAATACGACCTGGAGCGCGACTTCGTCCCTCTGGCTCTGCTGGCCAGCGTGCCCCAGGTCTTGGTGGTCAACCCCAAGAACGTGCCCTTCAACACGGTGCAGGAGTTGTTGGCCGATATGCGCAGCAAACCGGGCAAATACAGCTATGGCTCGGCGGGGCCGGGCAGCTCGCACCATCTCGCAGGTGAGTTGTTCAAGCTGCAGACCAAGACCAATATCCTGCACATCCCGTACAAGGGCGCAGGCCCGGCGCTACAAGATTTGATAGCGGGCAATGTGGATATGGTGTTTGACGGTCTGGGCTCATCGGCGCAGCACATCAAGAGCGGGCGCATCAAGGCCCTGATGGTGGCGGGAGCGCAGCGCAATCCTGCGTTCCCGGACGTGCCCAGCGCTGCCGAGTGCGGCTTGCCCGATTACACCGTCAGCACCTGGTATGGGCTCTGGGCTCCCAAGGGCACGTCCGAGGCGGCGCAGCAGCATATGCTGGACGAGGTGCGCAAGATCGGCTCCAGCGACGACATCAAGGCCGCCTGGGCCAAGAATGGGGCCGAGTACGGCAAACTCAACCAGCAGCAGTTTGCCGCCATGGTGCGCGCCGAAATTCAGCGCTGGGCGCAGGTGGTCAAGGCCTCGGGCGTGAAAATAGATTCATAACCCTTTGTGCCGCCGCGGGGCTTTCCCCTCTCTCCGGAAGAGGACCGACATGCTCGCCGGTGGCGCGGCCAGCTAGGCCCTTGCTTGGTGTCTCTGGCCTGGGGCTTGCCTCAGGCCTCATCCTGGTTTGCGACAGGAATGTTCCCGCTCAGCCCCTATGATGGGGCTGCATTTTTTGCCCAACCGTTATTGAGTTCGACTGCATCACGATGACCGATATGCCCCAAGCCAATCTTTTCAGCGCCTTACGCGCGGCCTTTCCTGCAGACCTGAAAAAAATCGCGGTGGAAGCGATCGAACCCGATGGACAAAGCCTGTATTACAGCTGGGCCGACCTGGACCACGGCAGTGCCCGCATCGCCAATCTGTTGGCCTCGCTGAACCTGCCCGCAGGCAGCCGCATTGCGGTACAGGTGGAAAAATCGGTCGAGGCCATGATGCTGTATCTGGCCACCTTGCGCGCGGGCCATGTGTTTCTGCCGCTCAATACGGCCTATCAGGCGGCGGAGGTGGAATACTTCATCACCAATGCCGAGCCAGGCGTGGTGGTCTGCGACCCCGGCAGCTTTGGCTGGGTGTCCAAGCTGGCTTTCAACAACGGCGTAGGCCATGTCTACACCCTGGGAGCAGATCGCACAGGCACGCTGCTGGATCGTGCGGCTCATCACCGCGACGAGCAGCAGCCCGTGCCGCGCGCCAGCGATGATCTGGCGGCCATTCTCTATACCAGCGGCACGACGGGGCGCAGCAAGGGGGCCATGCTGAGCCATGGCAATCTGCTGACCAATGCGGCCATGCTCAAGGTGTACTGGGGCTGGCGGGATGACGATGTGCTCATCCATGCCTTGCCCATCTTCCATGTGCATGGCCTGTTTGTGGCCATTCATGGTGCGCTGCTCAATGGCAGCCCCATGATCTGGTTTGCGAAGTTCGACCCGCAGGCCGTGATGGCCCGCTTCAAGGATGCAACCGTCTTCATGGGCGTGCCCACACTGTATGTGCGCATGCTGGCCGACGCGAGGCTGGACCGCGACATGGCCGCGCATATGCGGCTGTTCATCTCGGGCTCGGCCCCCATGCTGATCGAGACCTTCCGCGCTTGGAAGACGCGTACCGGTCACACAATCTTGGAGCGCTACGGCATGAGCGAGACCATCATGCTGACCTCCAACCCTTATGCACCCGATCCCCGGTACGGCAACGAAGAGGAGCGCCGTGGCGGCACCGTGGGCTTTCCGCTGCCTGGTGTGGGCGTGCGCATCCAGGGCGATGATGGTCAGCCCCTGCCTGCCGGCGAGATCGGCAATATCGAGGTGCAGGGCCCCAATGTCTTCAAGGGCTATTGGCGCATGCCCGAGAAAACGGCCGAAGAGTTCACGGCAGACGGCTGGTTCAAGACCGGCGATGTGGGCGTGCAGGATGGTCGCGGCTATTTCACCATCGTGGGGCGCAGCAAGGACTTGATCATCTCGGGCGGCTACAACGTCTATCCGGCCGAGATCGAGGGTTTCATCAACGATCTGGCGGGTGTGGATGAAAGTGCCGTGGTCGGTGTGCCGCACCCGGATTTTGGTGAGGTCGGTGTGGCCGTGATCGTGCCGCGCAAGGGCGCTCAGCTGGACGGGCAAAAAGTCATCGCGACGTTGAAGGAGCAACTGGCCAACTTCAAGGTGCCCAAGCGCTGCTATGTGGTGGACAGCCTGCCGCGCAACACCATGGGCAAGGTGCAGAAAAAGCTGCTGCGCGACCAGTACCAGAAGGAATTTGTCTGATTCAGCGGATTCATCCGAGTTTCCTTGCTGCACTGCCAGGGATTTGCAGCGGCTCGGATTAGGCGCTCTGGCATTCTTTGAGTTTGAACTTGACTCCTGAATTCGCAGCAGCTAGCGCTTGTCCCTGCTCAATTTCAGCATTAAAGCTATGAAAAACAAAAGCAGCTCCTGCGGGAGCTGCTTTTGTTTTGTGAGCGCACGCTTTTCAAAGAGGCGCGTGCGCTGTGGCTGGCTTCAGCGCAGGACCAGCACTGGAATGGGCGAGTGAGTCAGCACATGCTGGGTTTCGCTGCCCAGCAGCAGGCGCTGCAGGCCCTTGCGGCCATGGGATGCCATGACGATCAGATCGCAGTCGTGCTTCTTGGCCGCCTCCACGATGGACTCTGCCACGAGGTCGGAGTGCGCGATTTCAGTGGTCACGGTCACCTTGCGTTCGTGGCCGAAGGTCTTGACGCCGTCGAGCAGAGTCTGGGCCTGCTGCGTCCACTGTTCCTCGATGCGCTTGGCTTCCTTGATGTCCAGCAGATCGCTGCCTTCTAGGTAGCTGCGCGGATAGTGAGAAACCACTTTCAATGCCAGAACCTGTGCGCCGCACAGTGCCGCCAGATCCAGGCCTGCGTGCACAGCCTTGTCGGAGAGTTCGGTACCGTCGGTGGCAATCAAAATGCGGTTGTACATAGGGTGCTCCTTTTCGCGGTTGTTCTGTAGGCCTATAAGCATAGTTCCTTGGGGCTGTTAACGGTTGATTAATGTCAAGGTGGGTATCATGGCCGCCAGTTACGCTTGAGACATGTTCCAGACAATCCCTGTTCAGCCCAGCCCGGACGAGCAGGCTGCCATTGACCCTGGTTCCTCCGTTCAGCCCCAGGCCTCAAGCCATTTGCTGGACGATCCGCACGAGTGGAGTTCTTTCGGCCGTCCCGCCCATCAGAACCCCCAGGCTCCGATTCCAGAAGATCCGACCGAATCTCCGGTGTGGGATTCCTTTGTGGTTTTGGAAGGCATGCATTGCGCTGCATGCGCGCTGACCATCGAGGAAGCGCTCAAAGCCGTGCCCGGAGTGGAGGGAGCCGAAGTCAGTGCAGCCACAAGGCGCGCCCGGGTCGTGTGGCGTCACGCCCAAGTGCTTCCATCCCAGTGGATGGAAGCCGTTGTGCGTGCCGGCTATCACGCCATGCCCGCGCGCGACGCCTTCGCGCGCGAGATCCGCCAGGCCGAGACGCGCCGTGCGCTGTGGCGCTGGCTGGTGGCCGGCTTTTGCATGATGCAGGTCATGATGTACGCGTGGCCGGCCTATAGCGCCAGGCCCGGCGATCTGTCGCTGGAGATGGAGACGCTGTTGCGCTGGGCTTCCTGGGTGATTTCTCTGCCCGTGGTGCTGTTTTGCTGCGGCCCCTTCTTCAAAAGTGCGCTCAAGGACATCAGCCAGCGTCGTGTGAGCATGGACTTGCCCGTGGCCATCGGCATGTTGATCACCTTTGTCATCAGCACGCTGGGCACTTTCGATCCTTCAGGGGTTTTTGGTCACGAAGTCTTTTTTGATTCGCTGACCATGTTTGTTTTCTTTCTGCTGACCGGTCGCTGGCTGGAGTTGCGTCTGCGTGACCGCACGGCCGGTGCTCTGGAAGCGGTGATGAACCGCCTGCCCGATTCGGTGCTGCGCCAGTTGCCCCATGCCGATGCAGGCGGCGCGGAGTTCGAGCGCGTAGCCACGCGGCGTCTGCGCACGGGCGATGTGGTGCGCGTGCTTGCTGGCGAAGCGTTTCCGGCCGACGGCATCATCGTGCGCGGCAGCACTCATGCCGATGAGGCTTTGCTGACGGGTGAATCCACACCGGTTTCGCGCGCGGCAGGCGATATGGTCACCGCTGGCAGCTACAACCTCGATAGCGTGGTTGATGTGCGCGTGGACAGCGTGGGCGAGGGCACACGCTTTGCCCAGATCGTCAGCCTGATGGAAAGCGCATCGCTGCAAAAGCCGCGTCTGGCGCAATTGGCGGACAAGGTGGCGCGCCCCTTCCTGGTCGTGGTGCTGCTGGCCGCGTTGGCCGCAGCCGTTTGGTGGTGGCCCGTGGATCATGGCAAGGCCATGATGGTGGCAGTGGCCGTGCTCATCGTGACCTGCCCCTGCGCGCTGTCGCTGGCCACGCCGGTGGCCATGCTCACCGCTGCGGGAACGCTGGCACGCAGCGGCGTGCTGGTGAAGAATCTTCAAGGGCTGGAAGCCCTGGCCAGCGTGGACACGCTGGTGTTCGACAAGACGGGGACCTTGACCCGCGACGGCCTGGTGCTGCGTGCGCTGACGCCGGCCGAAGGGCAGAGCGCTGATGAGGTGCTGGCGCTGGCGGCCCTGCTGGCGCGCCAGTCCATGCACTCGGCCTCGCGATCGCTGGCCAAGGCGGCCGAAGAAGCGCAACTGCTCGCCAGCCCGTGGTTGCTGGATAGCGTGCAGGAAGTTGCTGGCGGTGGCCTCGATGTCTGGGTCGAATCGGTCGACAAGTCGCAGCGCCGTCATCTGCGCCTGGGTTCCGCAGCTCACTGCGCTGTGGCCGAACTGGCACCCGAGCAAGCTGGTCAGAGCGTGATGCTGGCCGAAGAAATTCAGGGCCATTGGGCACCACTGGTGCAGTTCCACCTCAGCGAAGATGTGCGCCCGGAAGCGGCGCAAGTGATCGCTGACCTCAGAAAACATGGTGTCGATGTACAGCTGCTGTCTGGCGATCGTGCGGCAGCGGTGCAGACTGTTGCAGTCAGGTTGGGCATAACGCAGGCCCGAGGTGACTGCCAGCCGCAGGACAAGCTGGCTGCCATGCAGGCAGCCCAGGCTCAGGGTCACCAGGTGGCGATGGTGGGCGACGGCCTCAACGACGGCCCAGTTTTAGCTGGAGCGCATGTCTCTTTTGCTTTTGGTAGAGCAGTGCCGCTGGCACAATCGCGAGCAGACTTCGTGGTACTGGGAGACAGCCTGGAGTTAGTGCTGCAAAGCCTGTTGCTGGCCCGACGGACCTTGTCCGTGGTGCGCCAGAACCTGGGCTGGGCGGCAGCCTATAACGCGATCTCTATTCCTCTGGCCCTGATGGGCTGGATGCCTGCCTGGCTGGCAGGGCTCGGCATGGCGCTGAGCTCCTTGCTGGTCGTCGCCAACGCAGCCCGTCTTGCACGTGCGTTGCCGCTGCAGGTTGCTGATAGCAACGCGTCCGACCCCGCGCATCTTGCGCCGCGGGGCACCGTCATGCCACTGACTCAAGGAGGCCATTGATGGACGTTCTGTATGTGTTGATACCGCTTTCGGTCGTGCTGGTTCTGGCCATCGTGGCTGCCCTCTGGTGGGCAGTTTACCGAGGTCAGTTCGAAAGCGTGGAACAAGAAGGTGAACGCATTCTTCGAGACGATTGATATGGCTCAACGAGTCAAATGAGAAACCAATGAACACTTTGCAAGCAATCTAAGAGGTGCCCGATGGAAGCTACTAATAAAAATGCTGTCTATTACGACGACACCGTCGTAAGGCAGTTCTCTATCATGGCCGTGGTGTGGGGGGTGGTTGGCATGGCTGTGGGCGTGTTCATCGCGTCCCAGCTGGCGTGGCCGGAACTCAACTTCGGCATTCCCTGGCTGAGCTATGGCCGTCTGCGTCCGCTGCATACCAATGCAGTGATCTTCGCCTTTGGTGGCTGTGCGCTCATGGGCACCAGCTACTACGTGGTGCAACGCACCTGCCAGACCAAGCTGTTCATGCCCAAGCTGGCGAGCTTCACATTCTGGGGCTGGCAACTGGTCATCCTGGCCGCCGCGATCAGCCTGCCGCTGGGTTATACCCAGGGCAAGGAGTACGCCGAACTCGAATGGCCCATCGACCTGCTGATCGCAGCAGTCTGGGTGGCCTATGCCATCGTTTTCTTCGGTACCGTCGGCATCCGCAAGGTCAAGCACATCTATGTGGCCAACTGGTTCTATGGTGGCTTCATCCTGGCCGTGGCCCTGCTGCACATTGTCAACAGCGCTGCCATTCCAGCAGGCTGGATGAAGAGCTACTCGGCCTACGCCGGTGTGCAGGACGCAATGGTTCAGTGGTGGTACGGCCATAACGCCGTGGGCTTCTTCCTGACCGCTGGCTTCCTGGGCATGATGTATTACTTCATTCCCAAGCAGGCGGGCCGCCCCGTGTACTCGTATCGTCTGTCGATCGTGCACTTCTGGGCGCTGATCTTCACCTACATGTGGGCCGGTCCTCACCACCTGCACTACACCGCGCTGCCTGACTGGACACAGTCGGTGGGCATGGTGTTCTCGCTGATCCTGCTGGCTCCCAGCTGGGGCGGCATGATCAACGGCATCATGACGCTGTCGGGTGCCTGGCACAAACTGCGTGACGACCCCATCCTGCGCTTCCTGATCGTGTCCCTGTCGTTCTACGGCATGTCCACTTTCGAAGGCCCGATGATGGCCATCAAGACGGTGAACGCGCTGTCTCACTACACCGACTGGACCGTGGGTCACGTTCACTCCGGCGCTCTGGGCTGGGTGGGCCTGATCACCATGGGTTCTCTGTACTACCTGATCCCCCGTCTGTTCGGCCGCGAAAAAATGCACTCCGTGCCTGCCATCGAGCTGCACTTCTGGATGGCGACTATCGGCATCGTGCTGTATATCGCCGCGATGTGGATTGCCGGCGTGATGCAGGGCCTGATGTGGCGCGCGGTCAACCCCGACGGTACTCTGACCTATACCTTCGTGGAAAGCGTGAAGGCGACCTATCCCTTCTATGTGATCCGTGTGACCGGCGGTCTGCTCTATCTGGGCGGCATGCTGGTGATGGCCTGGAATACCTGGAAGACCGCCATGTCCGGCCGTTCCGTCAAGGTGGCAGTGCCTGCCGTCATGGCCCACGCCTGAGCATCGAGGAGCACAAGCAATGTCTGATCAAAACAATACGGCTCCCAAGAGCTTTTCTCACGAGAAGATCGAAACCAGCAACTTCCTGCTGATCGTTCTGATCCTGCTCGTCGTGGCCATCGGTGGCCTGGCGGAGATCGTGCCCCTGTTCTTCCAGAAGTCCACGACCGAAGCCGTGGCTGGCCTCAAGCCCTACACGCCGCTGCAACTGATGGGCCGTGACGTCTATCTGCGCGAAGGTTGCTACAACTGCCACTCGCAGATGATCCGTCCCTTCCGTGCCGAGACCATGCGCTACGGCCATTACTCGGTGGCGGGTGAGTTCGTCTATGACCACCCCTTCCAATGGGGTTCCAAGCGTACCGGTCCCGACCTGCATCGTGTGGGCGGCAAGTACAGCGACGAATGGCATCGCATCCACTTGAACAACCCCCGTGACGTGGTGCCCGAGTCCAACATGCCCGCCTATCCCTGGCTGGAGACCAGCAAGGTCGACGACACCGTCGTGGCTCAGCGCATGACTGCGCTGCGCAAGGTGGGCGTGCCTTATTCCGATGAGGAAATCGCAGGTGCTCAGGCCGAGGTCAAGGACAAGACCGAGATGGAGGCCGTGGTCTCCTATCTGCAGGTCCTGGGCCGTGCCGTCAAGTAAGAAGGAGGGCTGGAAATGGATATCACCACCGTGCGTATCGTGGCCACGCTGGCATCGATGGCGTGTTTCATCGGCATCTGGTGGTGGGCGTTCGCCCGCCGCAATAAGGCCCGTTTCGAAGAGGCGGCCCAGCTGCCTTTCATGCAGGACTGAGTCCGCTCACATAACGAGAACATCCCATGAGTGATTTCATCAACAATTTTTGGTCGATGTATGTCGTCGCCCTCACGCTGCTCGGCATCTTTGGCTGCCTGCTGCTGCTGATCGTGGTGGCGCGCAAGAAGGTTGCCTCGGCTTCAGACAACACCACTGGTCACGTCTGGGACGAAGATCTGCGCGAGCTCAACAACCCCATGCCCAAGTGGTGGATGGGACTGTTCGTGATCACGGTCATCTTCAGCCTGGCCTATCTGGTGATCTATCCGGGCCTGGGCAGCTATAACGGCAAGCTCGACTGGAGCCAGACCGGTGCCTACCAAAAGGAAGTGGCCAAGGCTCAGGCGGACCTGGAGCCGCTGTACGCCAAGTTCACCGCCATGCCCACCGAAGAAATGGCCAGGGATCCGCAGGCCATGGCCATTGGTGAACGCCTGTTCATGAACAACTGCGCGCAGTGCCACGGCTCCGACGCACGCGGCGGCAAGAGTTTCCCCAACCTGACCGACGGCGACTGGCTGCATGGCGGCACGCCCGAGAAGATCAAGGAGACCATCACCAACGGGCGCATCGGCATGATGCCTCCCATGGCGGCTGCCGTGGGTACGGGTGAAGACGTGCGCAATGTGGCCAACTATGTGCTGAGCCTGTCGGGCAGCCCTCACGATGCCGTCAAGGCTTCACTGGGCAAGTCCAAGTTTGTGGCCTGCGCTGCCTGCCACGGCATGGATGGCAAGGGCAATCAGGCCATGGGTGCTCCCAACCTGACTGACGATGTGTGGCTGCATGGCTGGGGTGAGCAAGCCATCATGAACATCGTCAACAACGGCAAGCACAATGAAATGCCTGCCCAGAAGGAAAAGCTGACGGAGGCGCAGATCGCCGTGCTGGCTTCCTATGTGTGGAGTCTCTCCAACACGCAAACCCAGAAATGATCTGAGTGAAAAAGCGGTGCTGCAAAGCACCGCTTTTTTCGCATTGGTGATTTCAGTAATTACAAAAATATTAAGGAACTGCGATGACAAGCGATCCCGGGAAACCACGCAAGATCATCCCCATCACACCCGAGCCGCAGGACGGTGGTCCTGCCTATGTACCCATGTTCGCCTCGGAGCAGAAAGTCTATTCGCGCTCCATCAGCGGTGTGTTTGCACGCTGGCGCTGGATCATGGTGCTGCTGACACAGCTGTTCTTCTACGGGATGCCCTGGCTGCAATGGGGCGAGCGCCAGATGGTGCTCTTCGATCTTGAAGCCCGGCGTTTTTACCTGTTCGGGCTGGTGCTCTACCCGCAGGATTTCATCTACCTGACAGGTCTTCTCATCATCAGCGCGTTGGCGCTTTTCCTGTTTACGGCAGTTGCCGGGCGCCTGTGGTGCGGTTTTTCCTGCCCGCAGACGGTGTACACCGAGATCTTCATGTGGATCGAGCGCAAGGTGGAGGGCGACCGCAGTGCCCGCATGCGCATCGACAAGAACGGCTGGACCTTCGAGAAGCTCTGGAAGAAGTCGCTCAAGCAGTTTCTGTGGATTGCCGTCTCGTTGTGGACCGGTTTCACCTTTGTCGGCTACTTCGTGCCGATCCGCGAACTGGGCATGCAGCTGATGGCGCTGCAGGGCAGCTGGCAGATTTTCTGGGTGCTGTTCTACGGTTTCGCCACCTACGGCAACGCCGGCTACATGCGCGAGCAGGTCTGCAAGTACATGTGCCCTTATGCACGCTTTCAGAGCGCCATGTTCGACAAGGACACCATGATCGTCAGCTACGATGCGGCGCGTGGTGAAACCCGCGGCCCACGCAAGAAAGAGGTGGACTACAAGGCCGAGGGCCTGGGTGACTGCATAGACTGCAAGCTGTGCGTGCAGGTCTGCCCCGTGGGTATCGACATCCGAAACGGACTGCAACATGAATGCATTGGTTGCGGCCTATGTATCGACGCCTGCAACTCCGTGATGGACAAGATGGAGTATCCGCGCGGTCTGATCCGTCTGACCACGCAGAACGCCGTGGCCAAGGCATGGAAGCATGCGCAGGTCATCCGCCGCATCTTCCGCCCGCGTGTGCTGATCTACTCCACCGTGTTGATCGCGCTCAGCGCGGCCATGATCGCGAGCCTGGTCATGCGTGAGCCTGTCAAGGTCGACGTGATCCGTGACCGTGCATCGCTGTCGCGCATCGTGGCAGGCGGCAAGCTGGAGAACGTCTATCGCCTGCAGATCATGAATGCCACGGAGTCCGAACAACGCTACCGCATCAGTGCCGTGGGCCTGGAGCATCTGGAAGTGGCGTCCGAGCAGGAAGTTACCGTCAGCTCTGCGGAAACACGTGGCATTGCCGTGCGTCTGCAGATTCCTTACGGCTCGGCCGACCCTGGCTCGCACACCATTCACTTCAACCTGGATTCGGTGCAGACCGGTGGTGGCCGAGTGTCCGAGAAGGCGGTTTTCCTCGTGCCGCGTTAAGAACACGTTCTAGGAACGACTCAAAGGGTTATCGATTATTCGCAACAATCGCAGTTCCCGCGCCATGCATCCGTAGATGCGCGACGCAGGCACTGCCCATACATTGAAAGAGGTCTGCCATGTCGGCAACATCCGCAAGCGCGACGCGCGCTGCCAAACCCAAGCATCCCGAGGACGGCAAGCCCTGGTGGAAGTTTGCCCATGTCTGGCTGGTTCTGGCGGGTCCGGCGATCGTGGTCATCGCCGGCCTGGTCACGGCCTATATCGCCATGAGCAAGCCCGATCCGGTGATCGACCCTGACTACTACCGCCACGGCATAGAAATCAATCAGCGCCTGGACGAGTCGCAAAAAAGCCTGGCGCCTGCACTAACGGGCCGCAACCATGCGGCAACCCCCGCACAGGATCACCCGACAGACCGCTGACGGCAGCTCTCCCGTGAAAATCTCCAAAGGCCGCTCTGCGGCCTTTGTCATGGGGGATGCTTCAAAAAATGAAGCAGCTTGCGCTTGGCCTTTCTGTATTTCAGCCGTATTTGTATCCGTAATGGATGCGCGGCATGCGCAAGCAGCTATTAATAAAAGAGTTTCTGCGGGTTTGTCATCTCGGTGCTTGCCCGGGTGGGGCTGTTCATCTGCTGCGCTTGCTGTGCAAAATGCCATCAAACCCCACAGCCCAAGGAGATTCGTGATGGACGCTCAGCGCTGGATGTGGACTGCCTGGCCTGCATTTTTGGCAGCGGCAGTCATGGAGATGGTGGTATTTGCCTTTGTCGATCCATTGGATGTGCATTGGCTGGGATCGCCACTGGAATGGTCGCGCAGTGCCATTTATACGGTGGCATTTTTTGCCTTCTGGCTGGTGATGCTGTTGTGCAGTGCAATGACCAGGATGCTGGCTCGTTCGATTCAGGATCTGAACGGCGGCGTTGTTTCGGAGCCTCTGGCCGATTGAGTTTGACGCCATGAAAAAAGCCCGCGTAGAGCGGGCTTTTTATTGGGAGCGCAAATTCTTTCAGCTCTGGCATTGTTGGCTGTTGACAATGCGTTTGAGCGCTTCGGTATCCAGAATGCGCAGGTGGCGCTGCTTGACCTCCACAATGCCTTCTTCGGCGAACTTGGAGAAAGTGCGGCTTACGGTCTCCAGCTTCAGGCCCAGGTAACTGCCGATTTCCTCGCGGGTCATGCGCAGCACCAGTTCGGACTTGGAAAAGCCCCGGGCAGCCAGGCGTTGCACCAAGTTGAGCACGAATGCTGCCAGACGCTCCTCGGCGCGCATGCTGCCCAGCAGCAGCATCACCCCATGCTCGCGCACGATTTCACGGCTCATGACCTTGTGCACATGGTTTTGCAGGGCCGTCACTTCGCGCGAGAGTTGTTCGAGCTTGTCAAAAGGCATGATGCAGACTTCGGCATCTTCCAGAGCCACTGCGTCGCAGGTGTGGTGGTCGTTGACGATGCCGTCCAAGCCGATGATTTCACCGGCCATCTGAAAGCCTGTGACCTGATCACGGCCGTCTTCGGTGGCTACACAGGTTTTGAAAAAGCCGGTGCGGATGGCATACAGCGAAGTGAACTCCTCGCCATTGCGAAACAGCAGTCCGCCGCGCTTGATCTTGCGGCGTGTGGCGACGATTTCGTCGATACGCTCCATTTGCTCATCGTCCAGGCCCATGGGCATGCACAGTTCACGCAGATTGCAGTTGGAGCAGGATGCTTTGATGGTCTGAAGATTCATGGCTTGCAGCAGCGGCGCGGACGGACAGAAAGTGAGGCCGCGCCGTTCATTGACCTCTAGGTTGGTAATGAGATGGATCAAATTGTCGCAGCACTTGCCTTGTTATCCCTTGATGTGAATCAAGGACAAGGGGTTTGGCTTGGGGCACAGTGAAGACACTGATTCCAAAAACACGCGCTCGCTGCGACAAGATGGGCATCCGGTCAGGCTGCAAGGCAGCCCGATATCGGTATCCTCTGTAGTGTGGGTGCACCCTGACTAAGAACCATGACCGCAGTTACGCCCGAATTGCTAAGCCGTTTTGATATTCCGGGGCCTCGCTACACGTCGTTTCCAACAGCCGACCGTTTTGTTGAGGCTTTCGGCCCTGAAGACTATACCTTGGCGCTGCAGCAGCGCAAGGCGCATTCAGCCTCCCGAGCACTGCCACTGTCGCTCTATGTGCATGTGCCGTTCTGCGAATCGCTGTGCTATTACTGCGCCTGCAACAAGATCATCACCAAGCATCACGAGAAGGCGGTGCAGTACCTTGATTATCTGCGCCGCGAAGTCGCCATGCATACCGAGCATTGTGGCAAGGGTCAGGTTGTCAGCCAGCTGCACCTGGGTGGCGGCACGCCCACATTTTTCAGCGATGACGAGCTGCGTGCCCTGATGGCGCTGATGCGCGAGCATTTCAAGCTGGACCCCGCAGGCGAATACTCGATCGAGGTAGATCCGCGCACCGTGAGCAACGAGCGCCTGGAGGCCCTGAAAGAGATGGGGTTCAACCGTCTGAGCTTTGGTGTGCAGGACTTTGATCCCGATGTGCAAAAAGCCGTGCATCGTGAGCAACCGGCACAGCAGGTCTTTGCCCTGGTGGAAAAAGCGCGCGAGCTGGGCTTTGTGTCCATTAACGTGGATTTGATCTATGGCCTGCCCAAGCAGACGCCGCAATCGTTTGCCCGGACGCTGGAGCAGGTCAACGAGCTGCGTCCCGACCGCATTGCGCTTTATGCCTATGCCCATCTGCCCGAGCGTTTCAAGCCGCAGCGTCGTATCGAGTCCGCAGATCTGCCCATGGGGCAGGACAAGCTCAATATGCTCTCCAGTGCAATTGATGCATTCATGGAGGGCGGCTATGTCTACGTGGGCATGGACCATTTTGCGCTGCCCGATGATTCGCTGGCGATTGCCAAGCGGCAGGGGCGCTTGCACCGCAACTTTCAGGGCTACAGCACCCAACCAGACTGTGACCTGATTGCGCTCGGTGTCTCGGCCATCGGCAAGGTAGGGGCCACCTACAGCCAGAACGTCAAGACGCTTGAGGAGTATTACGACGCTCTCGACAGCGGCCAGTTGCCCGTGCAGCGCGGGCTGGCTCTGTCGCGCGACGACATGGTGCGTCGCGCTGTCATCATGGCGGTGATGTGCCAGGGAGCTGTGCTGTATGAACCCATGGAGCAGGCCTGGCTGATCAATTTCCGTGAATATTTCGCTCCGGAGATGAAGGCATTGCGAGAGATGCAGGCCAACGGCTTGCTGATGCTGGAAGAAGATGGTTTCCACGTCACGGCGCTGGGCTGGTTCTTTGTGCGTGGAGTAGCCATGCTGTTTGATCGTTATTTGCAGGCCGACAAGAATCGCACGCGGTTTTCACGCATCATCTAGCGCATGTTGTTTTCGCTGGTCTGGACTGCTTTGATCATGGGGCTCGTGGGTGGGCCCCATTGCCTTGTTATGTGTGCTGCGCCCTGCAGCGCGGTGACTAGGGGCAGTGTTGCCGACCAAGGTCAGCAGGTAGTCGCGGTGCACGGCCTGCGCAAGCGCCAGTGGCTGCGCAGCAGCCTGTTTCATTTGGGACGTATCGGTGGTTATGCGCTGCTGGGCGCCGTGGCTGCCGTGGCCATGGAAAGCCTGTCCTGGCTGACAAGCCAGACCACGGCATTGCAAAAACTCTGGACTCTGATGCATGTTGCCGTCATGGCCTGGGGTCTGGCCATGCTGGTGCAAGCCCGTCAGCCAGTCTGGCTGGAGCGTGCGGGCCGCTCTGCATGGGCCAGGGTCCAGCCCTGGGTCAGCGCGCCAGGTGGTAGCCTGGCTGCCGGCTTTGCCTGGGCTCTCATGCCCTGCGGTTTGTTGTATTCAGCCGTGTTGGTGGCCGCGCTCAGTGGGGGAGCCTGGCAAGGCGGTTTGTCCATGGCTGCATTTGCACTGGGCAGTGGTGTGTGGCTGGTGGGAGGGCCCTGGCTATGGCGTCTGGGTCAGAGCAAAGTGAATGTCCTTCGCGCGCAATGGGGTACGCGAATTGCCGGCCTGATGCTGATTGGCGTGGCGACATGGGCACTGTGGATGGATTTGGTCTACAAACCGAGCCTTTGGTGCCGATAAGCCTGTCAGGGCGCAAAACTTCCCGTCTCTTGTGTTTGAAGGTGACGGAACTGCGCATAATGCAACATCTTGTATGACTCGCTCAAAGTGAATCGATTCGTCGCTATTGATATCGGACAGCTGCGCTTAGGCATGTATGTTCATCTGGGGGTGGGCTGGCTCAGGCATCCATTTCCTGTCAATAGCTTCAAGATCACGACCGAGGAGCAGTTGAAGACCCTGCAGTCCCTGAAACTGAGCCAGATCCAGTTCGATCCCGCGCGTAGCGACCCGGAGGTCACGGAAGATGCAGTGACCGATAAGGCTGAATCGGAAAAACCTTCACAAGCCGGTTCACTCGAAAATTGGCGCACGACGATGCAGTCCGTGCAAGAACGATTCCAGGCCGCCCTTGCATGTTTTGATGCCGTTCAGGCCATGGTACCTGCGGATCTGTCCGCTGCGCGCGCGCGCAGCGATGAGATGGTCGGCGACTATGTGACGCAGCTTGCCAGCGAGCGTGATATCAGTCTGCACCTGATGTTTGAGGGGGGGCGCAGCTCGGCCAGTGTGCATGGCCTGAATACTGCTGTCATGAGCTTGCTGCTGGGCAAGGCATTAGGCATGCAGGATCAGTCCTTGCAGGATCTGGGCGTGGCAGCCCTGCTGCATGATCTGGGGAAGATCCCTCTCCATATTCCTGCTTCGGATTGCGTCTTGAATCAAATGGCGGCGGGCACAGCTCAGCCCACTTTTCCCTATGCCCACCATGTTGGTGAGTCCGTGGCGTTGACGCAGGCCATGGGCTATGCGCCTTCGGTCACAACCGCAATCGCCCAGCACCATGAATGGGCCGATGGCAGTGGTTTTCCGTTGGGCCTTCTGGCGGCAGACATGGATATGGGAGGGCAGATACTGGCCCTGGTCAACAACTACGAAAGATTGTGCAATCCCCCGACAGCCCTGACGGGGATGACGCCGCATGAGGCTTTGGCCAGCCTTTATGGCCAATATCGTCACCGTTATGCACCAGAGGTGTTGCGCGCCTTGGTTCAGACGCTGGGCGTTTATCCGCCGGGTTCGTGGGTGGAGCTTTCGGACGGTAGTCAGGGCATGGTGGTCTGCGTGAATACGCGGCAGGCCCTCAAGCCCTCGGTACTGGTCTACAAGCCTGAAACTGGTCAGGGCAACCAGCAGGTGGTCGAGTTGGCACAGCAGCTGGAACTGGGCATCCGGCGAGGTCTGCATAAGGCACAGATATTGCCCAAGGCGCTGGCAGTCCTGCAGCCGAACCAGCATCTATGCTACTTTTTTGATAGTTCGGTCACCGCTGTGGCAGAGAAGGTCACATCGTGACAGCACAGCCGCTTGCCATCACACACCGCCTGGATGAGGCCTTGTTTGCTGCCATGCTCGATGGACTGCAAGAAGCCGTGTGGTTGCTGGATGCACAAACACTGCAGGTCTTGCACGCCAATGCAGAAAGCGTGGTGCTGACAGGCTATGAGGCGCAGGCAGCGCTTGGCCTGCATGTCGATGTGTTGTGCGATACCCTGGTACAGAAGACCTTTTGGCAGGATTCCAGCAACTGGCGCTATGGTGCGCGGTTTCTTTCGCAGATCCTGCGCTCCGATGGGTTGCCATGTGCTGTTGAGATGTCGGTGCGCTGGCTCGACACTTCCCCAGCCATGCTGCTGCTGTCCATGTTGGACAGAAGTCAGCAGTTGGCGCATGAGGTGGAGCTGGAGACACTGCTGGCCGAAACGCGCGCCACGCTGGAATCCGCTGCTGACGGCATCTTAGTTTGCGATTTGAAGGGTGGCATACGCGCCTTCAATCATCGCTTTGCCCAGCTGTGGCAACTACCCTCGGAGTTGCTGACGCAGCGAGACGACACTGCCATTTTCACGTTTCTGGAGTCGCAGATCATCAGCAGCGGCAGCGAATTCACCTTGCTGCAAGATGCGCCGGATCTGTCAGCGCCGGAAACCACCGAAGTGCTGCAGTTGCGTCAGGGACGTGTGATCGAGCGCCGCTCCGTGCCCCAGCTCAGTCGTGGCGTGGCCATTGGCCGTATTTACTCCTTTCGGGACATCACTGCGGAATCGCTGGCTGCCAGCGAGCAGCGTCTGGCAGCACGCGTTTTCGAATCCAGTCTGGATGGCATTTTCATTGCCGACGAGAAGGGCTGCATTGTGCAGATCAATCCTGCCGGGCGTCAGCTGCTGCAGGAAGCCCATGTACTGGGGCGCTCTGCCTGTGAACTGTTCGAGTCCGATGATGGGGATGCGATGGATTTGCTGGCTCTGGCGCAGGCGCGTTGGGAGCTAGGTGGTTTCTGGGAAGGCAATCTTTGGCTGCGAGCCGATGGAGAGAGGCCGCGCTGCGCCGTCTGGCTGTCCTGGGTTGCATTGCGGGACGGTTATGGCTGTGTGGTGCAGAGCATTGGCTTCATCCGCGACATGACGCAACAGCACAGTGCGCAGAAAAAGATCGAAGAGCTGGCTTTCCATGATGCGCTGACGGGTCTGCCCAACAGACTGAGCCTGACCCGCTATGTGCAAGCTGCTATTGCGCAGGCCCAGCGCACGAACGAAAGCTTCAGCATCCTGTTTCTGGATCTGGATCGCTTCAAGATCATCAATGATTCACTGGGCCATGATTTTGGTGACCGTGTCTTGCGTCTGGTGGTCGAGCGGCTTGGTGGCTTGCTACGCCCCAGCGATATGTTGTGCCGCCTTGGTGGTGACGAGTTTGTACTCTATCTGCACGGCTGCAGTGGCGAGGGCGCGGCCAAGGTGGCCGAACGTATCCTGGATAGCATGCGCCAGCCCTTTATGCTGGACGGGCTGGGCTTTTCCGTTCAGTGCAGCATTGGTGCAGCCCAGTTCCCGACCGATGGCTTGACCCTGGACGAATTGATTCGGCAGGCCGATATCGCCATGTACCGCGTCAAGGAGCGAGGGCGGGGAAACTTCAGCTTCTACCAACCCCAGATGAGTACAGGCCTGCTTTCACGCATGAAGCTGGAGCATGCCATGCGTCAGGCGCTGGACAGGGGGCACATGGCGGTTTACTTTCAGCCACAGGTGCATATCCAGTCGCAACGTATCGTGGCGGCAGAGGCCCTGCTGCGCTGGACGGACCCGGACCTGGGGGTGGTGTCGCCTGCCGTCTTCATCCCTCTGGCTGAGGAGTCAGGCTATGTGGTGGCGTTGGATGCCTGGGTTCTGGAGCAATCCCTGAAAGAGGCTGCGCACTGGCTGGCCATGGGAACGCCCGTGAAGGTGTCGGTCAATGTTTCTGCGCTGGAGTTCCGGCAGCCCGACTTTGTCGAGCGGCTGGTGGAAGTGTTGACTGCCAGTACCTTGCCGCCGCAGTGGCTGGAGCTGGAGCTGACCGAAAGCATTCTGCTGCAGGATGTGCAGGAAATGTCCATGCGTGTGCATCAGATTGCCGAGTTGGGTGTGGGCCTGGTGATCGACGACTTTGGCACAGGCTACTCCAATCTTTCCTATCTGAAAAAGCTACCGATCTCCAAGATCAAGATTGATCAAAGCTTTGTGCGCGGCTTGCCCCACGAGGCCGAAGACAAGGCGATTGTGGGAGCCATCATCAGCATGGGGCAGGCGCTGGGGCTGGAGACGGTGGCTGAAGGCGTTGAGACGCAGCAACAATGCGCTTCCATCGCGCAGATGCGAGGTGACTACTACCAGGGCTATTTGTGCTCGCCCGCTGTACCGGCGCCACAGTTCCGCGAGTGCTTGTTGCAGCAAAGCGTGCAAGCTGGCGGTTGGCCGCTGCCCGCAGATAGTGGCTCGATATCGCCGCTTGTCCGGAGTCATATCGTCGATTGATGGGCCTATCTTATGCCCCATCGTCTATCTTGACGATGTGTGTTTGAGGCCGCCTATGCCAACGACAATCGCAAGCTACAGCGTCTGATCCGCGATGCTTTGGAGCATCCGCAGGACCTGCCTCGGGGTATGACTGAGGGGATGTCCGTGGGGCGTCAGTCGGGCCAGCTCAATTGGGGGGTGGTGGTGCAAAGCATCTCGTCGGATGAATGGACCGAGGGCAAGCAACGTCCCAGTGTGGCCGTATTTGTGCGCGATACCACGGGGCGGCCCGACCCGCCCGTCAAGCTGGCCCAGCAATTGTTTGAACTCACACCCGCCGAGACCTCATTGGCCATTCAGCTGGCCAATGGCCTGTCGCTTGACGAGGCGGCCCAGGCACTCAGTATTCGTCTCAACACGGCGCGTGCGCATCTGCGTTCGATCTTCTCCAAGACCGGCGTAAGGCGGCAGACCGAGCTGGTACGTCTGTTCCTCAATAGCGTAGCCTGGCTGGGCAGTCACTAAGGGAGGAGTTCTTGCGGGCTGCTCAGTCACGTACGGTTTGCAGTCGTCAGTCAGCCCCAATTTGCTTGGATCAAGGGGCCCTTTGATGCAAGCCTGTTCCCGAGCTGAGGTGTGGCTCTGGCGGGTGATGGAAGCGAGACGGGAGAGATGTGATCGCCATAAAAAGCCCCCCACGCTTGCCCACTGACGTGTGGCCGCTGCCCCAAGGGGGCGTTTATTGCCTTGGGGAGGCCCGGCGGCAATAAAAAAGCCCGCTGATGCGGGCTTGGGAAAGCGATCAAAGCGGCTGTGATGTGTCGTTGAATGCGATCAGCAGCTTTTCAAGGAATATGGTGTCTGCAAATGCCACCGGTTCGTCATCCTGAACCGGGGGTTCAGGTGGGCGAGGGCAACCTATCGTTGGGTTCATCTGACGCGAGACGATCACGCTCAATAGGTGATGTACCAAGCCCGTGCTCAATGAGCATTGGTTCAAGGAAATATAAAAACCGGCAGATTTGCAGACGAGGCTATTTTAACGGGGATTGTTCAGGGTGTCGCTTGCAAAACAGCTTTGTCTCAAGGTTTTCAGGCTTTGACAGTTTTCACAAAAGACGTGCGTCATTTTCCAGCGCCTGATCCAGGCGCAGTACCAGCTGTTCTGCCAGTTCCTGCTGGCGCTGCTGCTCAGCCAATTCGGTTTCACTGATCACTGTGGCGGCTGGTGGCTCGGAGTGCTGGGTCTGATCTTCGTCCTGCGCACTGCTTTGCTGGGGCAACTGTGCATCGCGGTCCAGCACGTCGAATGCCATGTTCAGTGCTGCCAGCACGGCCACGCGCTCGCGCGAGCGAACCTTGCCAGAGTCGCGCACACGAATCATGGCTTCATCAACGCGGCGGACAGCCTCCATCACGCGTTCTTCTTGACCATCGGGGCAGGTCAGCACATAGCTTTGCTGCATGATTTGCACATCGATCTGCTTCATGGGCATCTGTGACTGGGTCTGGAGTTGGGAGGTGACTACGTCACTCTCCCTGGTTGGCGGGCAGGCGCTCGATCAGGGCATCCACGCGGGCGCGTGCTGCTTGCAGGCGCAAGCGCAGCAAATCACGCTCCTGGGTGAGGGCGATGACCTGGTCGGTGAGCAAGGTATTGGTGCGCTGGAGTTCCTCGTGGCGAACCAGCAGACGCTCCACGCGCTCGGCAATGAGATCAAGAGAAGGCTGGGGGGTCATAGACTCTGCCATTGTAGGTCTTGCCGTCCGTAGGTAGGGCATTAATTTGCACGCAAAACCTGACTGGGTATGTGTCGACCAGCCGAGGCAGCAAGGCGGCGGGCAGGGCAGACACATACACGGCAGATCAGCGCCTGATTTTCACAAAATCGTAGCGCGATATGCTTGCAGCGTCTGCATAAACCGTAGTTTTAACGTAAAAAATCGTCACCTGATTCCTCCGTACGGAGGATGGCGCCTGGGTTTACTTCATTACAATGCCCGGCTGTTGGTGCTCGAGGCGGCTGCTCTGCTGCTTCAGTTCAACGGGAAGCAGGGAGGCGCGTCACATGATTGGCGCGCCGGGCCTGCGCTGCCCCCGCAACGGTCGGCGAATGGAATGCCTGTGCACTCCTCCTTTTCCCTGATAGTCACTGGCGCCTGGGCGCTGGGAAGGCTGGCAAGAGGACGATTCGCCTAGCCCGGATACCGGCCAACATTGGTGTGCCCGCCATAGCTGCGAGCATGTATTGCCCAGTGTCGGCGGGTAGGCTGGCCTGGGCGTCTTTGTGTGATTTGCTTTCCATGAGTTCGCAATATTTGCCTCTGTGCGCTTCTTCTGCGCAAGCGGCTTCGGGTGCGTGTGCACGCACGGCCTTTGTAATCCGCCCCACATTTCTGGCTACTTTGTTGCTTGCTGGCGGTGTCCAGGCTCAGCAGGTAGCGTTGGCTGATACCGCTCGTCTGCAGGAAACCGTTGTCACTGCGAACCGGGTGGAGCAGCCTTTGTCGGATCTGGTCGCCGACATGTCCATCGTGGATCGTGAAACGATCGAAGCAGCAGGAGCAGCCGGTGTTGCTGACGTGCTCTCCAAGCTGCCAGGCGTGCAGATAGTGCGCAATGGCGGACTGGGCTCCAATTCCAGCGTCTATCTGCGTGGTGCCGACAGTCGCTTCACTGCGGTTTATATTGACGGCGTGCGTGTGGATTCACAGTCCACTGGCGGTGCTTCCTGGCAGGACATTCCGCTGGAAGCCATTGATCGCATCGAAGTGTTGCGCGGCCCGGCTGCGGCTGTCTATGGCTCGGATGCGATTGGCGGAGTGGTGCAGATCTTCACCAAAAAGGGTGAAGGCAAGGCTAAGCCCTATGTGGGACTGGGCTGGGGGAGCCGTGGAACCGTGAAGGCACAAGCTGGTGTCAGCGGCGGGCAGGCGGGTTGGGATTACAACCTGGGCGTTTCACACGCCAGCAGTAACGGCTTCAACTCCAAGACCACTGCCGATGCCAACCCTGATGCGGATGGCTATCGCAGCAATGCCTTCAACGGACGCATCGGCTACCAAATCAATCCCAATCAACGTGTTGAAGCCACGGCGCTCACCAGTTATATGAATGCTGGCTATGACGTCAGTGCGGCCGATGATCGCAGCATCTACAAGATGAGTGCCGTTGGACTGAACTGGCTGGCCAAGTGGAGTGATGTCTACAGCACGCGCCTGCAGTACACACAGTCTCGCGACTTCTATCAGACCAAACCCAGCGTCTATGAAACCGACACGCGTCTGCACAGCTATCTGTTCCAGAACGAATGGAAGCTGGGCGCGCAGACGGTGACCGCAGCACTGGAGCGCCGCGAGGACAAGCTGGTCAACAACGGCCTCGATATCGGCAGCCGCAATCGCTCGCAGAATGCGCTGGCACTGGGCTATGGCCTGCATGAAGGAAAGCACACGCTGCAGCTCAATGCCCGCCACGACCGGGACAGCGAATTCGGCGGTCACACCACAGGCAGCGCGGCCTATGGCTACGAGTTCGTGCCCAACTGGCGTGCAACTGCATCGGCTGGTACGGCATTCCGTGCACCTACGCTGTATCAGCGTTTCAGCCAATACGGTGATGCCAGCCTGCAGCCTGAAAAAGGCCGTAATGTGGAGCTGGGTCTGAAGTGGGGTAAGGGCAGCAACAGCTTCTCGGCCACGGTCTACCGCAACAACCTCTCCAATCTCATCAACTATGTGGGCAAGACCGGCACTTGCCCAGGCAACACAGGCCCTTATGGCGGCTGCTATGCCAACGTCGCCAATGCGCGTTACGAAGGCGTCACTCTGGCTGCAACGACCCGTTTGGGTGCCGTGAACCTGCAAGGCTCGGTGGACTTCCAGAATCCCCGAGATACCGACAAGGATTTGCAATTGGCGCGCCGCTCCAAACGTTACGCCAATTTGTCGGCCGACACGACGATTGCAGGTTGGAAACTGGGTGCGGAAATGCAGACCGCAAGCAAGCGCTTTGACGATGCAGCCAACAAAAACGTGCTCGGCGGCTATACGCTGTGGAATCTGAGTGCGCAAAAGCAGCTAACGCCCCAGTGGAGTCTGGTCGCTCGTCTGAACAATCTGGCAGACAAGAAGTATGAGCTGGCCCGCACCTACGCCACCGAAGGCCGCAATGGCTATATCGGTGTGAAGTGGGAAGGTAACTGAGACGGTCATGACATCCGCTGATATGCAAGGCGCTGCTGCCCGCTGCCCCGCGATCCTGATCAGTGCCCCTGCTTCGGGCCAGGGCAAGACCACGCTGACGGCGGCGCTGGCGCGGCTGCATGCGCGCCAGGGGCGCAAGGTGTGTGTGTTCAAGTGCGGGCCGGATTTTCTGGACCCCTATTGGCACGAGCTGGCCAGCGGCAATCCCGTGCATTCGGTGGACCTGTGGATGACGGGCGAGGCCGATGTGCGCCGACGTCTGCACGAGGCTGCGCAGGATGCCGACCTCATTCTGGTCGAGGGTGTCATGGGCCTGTTCGATGGCAACCTCAACGCGGCCGATCTGGCGCAGCGCCTGGGCTTGCCGGTGCTGGCCGTCATCGATGCGTCGGCCATGGCTGGTACCTTCGGAGCACTGGCTTATGGCTTGCAGCATTACGAGCCTGGCTTGCGCTGGGCCGGGATGCTGGCCAATCGTGTGGCGACGTCGCATCATGCCGATCTGCTCCAGAAAGGTTTGCGCGATCCGCAGATGTGGCTGGGCGCCATGCCCGGCGTGCAACTGGGCGAAGCCGCGCCCAAGGCACGTACGGCTGCATTGCTGCCCGAGCGGCATCTGGGCCTGATTGCAGCGCATGAGCTTGGCGATGCGCTGCAGCGTCTGGATGCTGCGGCCGATGCATTGGCCCAGACCCCGCTGGGTCAACGCCCCTGGCATGGAGAGGCCGGGCAGCCCAGCTGGCAGGACTGGTGTGTGGATTTTGCAAAGCCCGAGTCCGGCGTCGATCAGCCCGAGCTCAAGCCCTGGCTGGCCGGCAAGCGCATTGCGATTGCACGTGATGCGGCTTTCTCGTTCGTCTATCCGGCCAACCTGGACTGCCTGCAGGCCATGGGGGCGCAGCTGTGCTTTTTCTCGCCGTTGGCTGGCGATGGTTTGCCTGAGTGCGATGCGCTGTGGCTGCCAGGCGGCTATCCGGAGCTGCATGTGCCCGAGCTATCCGGCAACACCGGCTTGCGCAATGCCATTGCTGCGCATGTAGGCCAAGGCAAGCCTGTGTGGGCCGAGTGCGGCGGCATGCTGGCTCTGTGCGAATCCGTGGCGGACCAGCAGGGTCAGAGCCAGCCTTTATGGAACATTCTGCCGGGGCAGGTCACCATGCAGAACCGCCTGGGCGGCCTCGGCATGCAGCAGCTGGCACTGCCCATGGGTCTGCTGCGCGGCCACACTTTTCACTACAGCCGTCTGAACACGGACATGCACTTCAGCACCCGCAGCAGTCGCCCCGGCGCAGAGGTGCAAGCCGAGCGTGGCGAGGCCTTTTATGAATCGGGCAGTGTGCGAGCCAGCTATTTTCATGCCTGGTTTGCGTCCTGCCCGGCGGCTGCGGCCTGGTTGTTTGGCGCAACAATCCAGGGTTAGACAAAGCCTTTTTCAGAATCATGAGTACAGCACCCACCTCCGACCCCGGCCTGCCGCGCAACCTGCTTTTGCTGGGCGGCCAGAAAAGTGGCAAGTCCCGCCGCGCCGAACTGCTGGCGCGCCAGTGGCTGCAGGCCGATTCCAGCCATGAGGCGGTGCTGGTGGCGACGGGCCAGGCCTGGGATGCGGAGATGGTCGAGCGCATTGCGCGCCACCAGCACGACCGGGCCGAGCGCGTGCCGGGCATGCAAACCCTGGAAGAGCCCCGCGATCTGGCCAGTGTGCTGGCCGCGCACAGCAGACCCGAGCGCTTGCTGGTGATCGACTGCCTGACGCTGTGGCTGACCAACTGGCTGATGCCTGCGCAAACCGAGGAATTTGATCAAAATCAGCCTCAAACGCAGGGCTGGCAAGCGCAGCTAGCTCTTTTTTTGAAAGCGCTGGATGAAGCAGCAGGTCCGGTCATCGTGGTGGGCAACGAGATAGGTCTGGGCGTGATTCCCATGGGCAAAGAGGTGCGAGCCTTTGTCGATGCGCTGGGTGTGCTCAATCAGCAAGTGGCTGCGCATTGCGAAAGCGTCACTCTGATGTGCGCTGGCCTGCCTATTGCCGTGAAGGGCCTGCAGCCATGAAGACTTTGAAATTTATCGGCGGCCGCGCTGTGGCGCTGGCTGCGACATGCTGGCTGGGTGTGGTCGCGCCGGTCTGGGCGCAATCTTCGGGCCCCGTGCAGGTCAACGATGCGCGCGGCGTGCAGGTGACTCTCCCGCAGGCGCCGCAGCGCATCATCAGCCTGCTGCCGTCGCTGACCGAAAGCCTGTGTGCGCTGGGCGCTTGCAACCGCCTGGTTGGTGTGGACCGTTACTCCAATTGGCCGGCCCATGTGAAGACTCTGCCCGTGGTCGGTGGTGGGCTGGACCCGAATGTGGAGGCCATCGTCGCGCTCAAGCCCGATCTGGTGCTGGTCTCCACCGCATCGCGGGCCGTGGGGCGGCTGGAGGCTCTGGGCCTGAAGGTGGTAGCGCTGGAGCCGCGCACCCAGGCCGAGGCGCGCACGGTGCTGCAGAAAATCGGCAGCCTGCTGCAACTGCCGCCAGCGCAGGGGGCGGACAAGGTCTGGGCCGAGATCGACGCCGATATGAAACGTGCCGCCGACAGCGTGCCGCCCGCCATGCGCGGCCAGCGTGTGTTCTTCGAGGCCAGTCGAGGCCCTTACGCGGCCGGTGAAAAATCGTTCATTGGCGAGACATTGACTGCGCTGCATCTGCGCAATGTGATCGATGCCAAGCTGGGTCCCTTCCCGCGCATCAATCCCGAATATGTGGTCAAGGCAGATCCCGATGTGCTGATGGCGGGTGAGCGCAGCTGGAAAACCGGCGTGCCCGAATACCCGGGCTGGGCTCAGATGCGCGCCGTGCGTGCAGGGTCTATCTGCCGCTTCACTTCCGAGCAGTCCGACATTTTGATTCGCCCCGGCCCGCGCATGGCTGAAGGCGCCCACATCATGGCCCGCTGCCTGCAAGCGCTGGCGCAAAAGCAGGACGCACCGAAATGAAGGCAATGAGGCCGGGCGGCCTGCAAGGACTGGCCGCGCCCTGGCTGCTGCTGTGGCTGGCGCTGGCCGTTCTGGGCCTGGCCGTGCTGGGTGCAGGCATCGGCAGTACGGGTTTTGAAAGCGTCTGGAAGGCGCATGCAGACCCGCTGGCCTGGCAGATCGTGATGGATATTCGCTTGCCGCGCACGGCGGGCGCCTTGCTGGCGGGCGGTTTGCTGGGGCTGGCCGGTGCGATTGCGCAAGGCGTGTTTCGCAACCCGCTGGCCGATCCCTACCTGCTGGGCAGCGCCTCGGGGGCATCGCTGGGTGTGGCGCTGGCCATGGCGGCGCTGGGCGTGTCGCCGTTTGCGCTGGCCGGGCTGGCCCGCTGGGGCGTGACGGGCGCGGCCTTCACGGGCGCGGTGCTGGCCGTGGTGCTGACCCTGGTTCTGGCCAAGGGCGTGCACAACACCATGCGATTGCTGCTGGCCGGTGTGGTGGTCGGCGTGGTGCTGGGGGCCGCTTCATCGCTGGTGCTGCTCATGAATCCGGACATCATGCAGGCCATGCAGTCTTTCATGCTGGGCAGCACGGCCTTTGTGGGCTGGAGCGCTTGCGCGCTGATGCTGTGGGTGCTGCTGCCCACGCTGGCGATGGCCTGGGGCTTGAGCCGCGTGCTTGACGGCCTGGCGCTGGGTGAGGCCACGGCCCATAGCCTGGGCCTGCCGCTGGCGCCGCTGCGCCTGCTGCTGATCGTGCTGCTGGCCATGGCCACGGGCACGGCGGTGGCGCAGACGGGGCTGATTGCGTTTGTGGGGCTGGCTGCGCCGCATCTGGTGCGATCCATGGTGCGCGCGCTGCATCGCTGGCTGCTGGTGCTGAGCTGTTTGATGGGCGCCGTGTTGCTGCTGGCTGCAGACTTGCTGGCGCGCTGGCTGATTGCACCGCAGGAGCTGCCGATCGGCGTGCTGACGGCCGTGCTTGGCGGCAGCTATCTGCTGTGGCTGATGCACAGACGCGGCGCCTTGCAAGGCGAGGAGGGCGCATGAGCGAAATGACCTCCGCCTTGGCGGTTTCCGATCTGCGCGTGCAACTGGGCGAGCGCGAAGTGCTGCGCCACATCGATCTGCAGATTGCGCCGGCGCGCTGGACGGCCATCGTCGGCCCCAATGGCGCGGGCAAGTCCACGCTGCTGCGCGCCATGGCGGGAATGAAGGCGGGTCATCAAAGCCAAAGCGGTCAGGTCTTGCTGCAAGACAAGCCGCTGCAAAGCTGGAGCAGCCGCGAACGCGCGAAAAGCTTGGCCTGGCTGGGGCAGAACCAGGCCGTGGCCGGTGACATGTCCGTCTACGACGTGGTCATGCTGGGCCGTTTGCCGCACCAGGGCTGGCTGGCACCTGCGAGCGCAGCCGACCACCAGGCTGTGGAGCAGGCGCTGAACCAGACCCAGGCCTGGGAATGGCGCCAGCGCAGTCTGGGGCAACTGTCTGGCGGTGAGCGCCAGCGCGTGCTGCTGGCGCGCGCATTGGCCGTGCAGGCGCAAGTGTTGTTGATGGATGAGCCGCTGGCCAATCTCGATCCGCCGCACCAGGCCGACTGGATGCTGACTGCGCGCAGCCTGGTGCAGCAGGGCGTGACCGTGGTCAGCGTGCTGCATGAGCTGTCGTTTGCCTTGCTGGCCGACGAGATGGTCATCTTGAAGGACGGACGTGTCATTCAGCATGGCAGTTGTGCCGACTCCGATACCCATAGAGCGCTGGAATCCGTTTTTGAAAACCGCATTCAGGTGCGTGAGCTGGACGGCCACTGGCTGGCCTTGCCTCGCATGGCCTGATTTTTAATCTTTTGGCCTTGTAGCCGTTGTTGAGTAAGCGTGAGCAGCTATGAATATTGAAACTCCTCCCACCGAGAAACCCTATGAAAAACCCGAGGGTGAGCGCCGTGGTCTGGTCATCGTCAACACCGGCAATGGCAAGGGCAAAAGTACGGCCGCGTTTGGTCTGGCGTTTCGTGCCACAGGCCGGGGCAAGGCCGTCAAGGTCTACCAGTTCATGAAAGTGCCTACGGCCCGTTTTGGCGAGCACCGACTGGCCGAACAGGTGGGCCTGCCCATTGAGGGCCTGGGCGACGGCTTCAGCTGGAAGAGCAAGGACCTCGATCACTCGGCCCAGCTGGCGCGCGACGGCTGGGAAAAAGCCAAGGCCGACATTCTGTCGGGTGAGTATTTCCTGGTCGTGCTGGACGAAATCACTTATCCATTGATCTATGGCTGGCTGCCCTTGCAGGACGTTCTGGATACGCTGAGCGCCCGCCCCAAGGAGGTGCATGTCTGCCTGACAGGCCGCCGCTGCCCGCAGGAGATCATCGATATCGCCGATACGGTGACCGAGATGACGCTGATCAAGCATGCGTTCCAGGCCGGTGTGCCTGCCCAGCGTGGGATTGAGGACTGAAACTACCCAAAGTAGCTTTGCCCGATACCCGAGCGGGCAATTGCCAACACTTGATCTAAACGAGTGCGCCGAGGCCGACTTCCTGCCTACATTGCGGGCACAGGCATGTGCCTGGGTCAGAGAAGTTCATATGCACAACTCCGTCGCATTCGTTGTTCGCCATAGCCGTTCCATCACGCAGGTCGCAGTCGTTGCCGCATCCACGGCATTGTTGACCGCCTGCTATGTGGTACCCATGCAGCCTGCACCTGGTGCTCCCGTTCAGTCGCCCGCTGCGGCGGCTGCCAGTGTGGTGCTGGCCAGTAACGCAGTGACGTTCAATGCGCGTATGTACCCAGCCAATGATCTGGCTGCAAAGTATGGAACCGTGCAGGGCACCGTCACCAACGATATGCATGGGCGCGGTATTTTCACAGCCAGTATCCGTGGGGAAACCTATAGCGGCGAGGCGACCCGCTCCGTGGGTAATGCACGCACCGGCATCGCCAACGGCTCGGGCAGTCGTGGTGGCTGGATCCGATGCAACTACCAGATGAATTCGCCAGCACTGGGCACCGGCCAGTGCGAACTGGACAACGGCGCACGTTTCACGATGCACCTGGGCGGCTGAGCGATTTTTGGCGGGCCGGCGCTTGAGATGTCGGAGCTGCAGATCCACAGCACGGAAAGTCAATCCGTGCTTTTTTGCCCGGTGGCAGGCAAGATGGGCATGGAGTCCGAATCGAACGAATCCTTGAAAGAGGCCGCCGCGATTGGCGGACAATGACAGCATGTCAGCACAAGACACTCACACCGGCAGCCCCACCATTCCCGCCACTCCTTTCACGGAGGCCGAGCGGGCTGCGGTTTACCGCGCCATCTACGAGCGCCGCGACATGCGCCACTTTGCAGGTGGCGAGGTCAGCGACGAGGTGCTGCTGCGTCTGCTTCGAGCGGCTCACCATGCGCCCAGCGTCGGCTTTATGCAGCCCTGGCGCTTTATCCGTGTCAAGAATGTCGAGTTGCGCAAGCAGATCCATGCGCTGATCGAGGAAGAGCGTGTGCGCACGGCCCATGCGCTGGGTGAGCGGGAAGAAGATTTCATGAAGCTCAAGGTGCAGGGCGTGCTGGATGCGGCCGAGGTGTTGGTCGTGGCCATGCCACCGGGCCGCGAAGCCCATATTTTTGGTCGCCGCACCTTGCCCGAGATGGATATCGCCAGCACGGCATGCGCGATTCAAAACCTGTGGCTGGCGGCGCGGGCCGAAGGCCTGGGCATGGGCTGGGTGTCGATTTTTGATCCCTTGGCGCTGGCAAAGCTGCTGCAGATGCCGGCGGGCGCGCACCCGCTGGGCGTGCTGTGCCTGGGACCTGTCGATGCCTATTACGCAGCGCCCATGTTGCAGCAAGAAAAATGGGCCAGCCGCGCACCGCTGCAAGACATGCTGATGGATGACGTCTGGAAAGAAAATGCAGACAAGGGCGCGGGCCAGGGCCAGTCTGCACGATGAATATGGTCACCATCAGCTGGTGGGACCTGCTGGTCTGGTCTTTCAGCCCGCTGGGCTGGCTCTGGCAAGCTGCTACTGCGGAGAGTGCCGAGTCTTTCCTGCCCGCCGCCCACAATCTGTGCAATGTGCTGGTGGCTGTGCTGGTGGCGTTGTTGCTTGACAAGCTCTGGGGCGAGCCGCCCGTGTGGCTGCACCCTGTGGTCTATATGGGCAAGCTGCTGGGCATGCTGGGGCGCCTGCTGGCTCCGCGTGTCGAGATTGCCAGGGATTACAAGCGTTTTGTGCTTGCAGCGATTGTCTGGTACGCGCTGGCAGCTATGGTTTTTGCGGTCTATTGGATCATCCAGTTTTTGCTGCCTTACCAGCCTTGGTGGTTGCCAGGCATTCTGGTGGGCGTGCTGCTCAAGCCGCTGTTGTCCTGGCGCATGCTCAAGGACGAGGTACTGGCGGTGGAGTCTGCCCTGCAGCAGTCGCTGCCGGCAGGGCGGGAGCGTTTGAGCTGGCTGGTCAGCCGTGACACCACGCAGCTCGATGCCGCCACGGTGCGCGAAAGCGCGATCGAGACGCTGGCCGAGAACCTCAGCGATTCGGTGATCGCGCCGCTGTTCTGGTTCATCGTGGCCGGCCTGCCCGGTGCTGCCGTTTACCGCCTGGCCAATACCGCCGATGCCATGTGGGGCTACCCCGGCTGGCGCGGTCAGGGCGACCAGCGCCGTCACTGGCAGTGGGCCGGCAAGTGGGCCGCGCGGGCCGACGATGTGCTCAATTGGATTCCCGCGCGCATCACGGCCGCTTGGCTGGCGCTGGTGGCCGGAGGCCTGTCCTGGCAGACCCTGCGCCGCGATGCGCAGGTGACGCCTTCGCCCAATGGTGGCTGGCCCATGGGGGCCATGGCCCAGGCGCTGGGCGTGCACCTGTCCAAGCCGGGTGTGTACCAGCTCAACCCCCAGGGTCATGCACCGCGGTCCGAGGATTTGCAACGCTCGGTGCATTTGGCATCCGAAGTGGTTGTGATGCAGGTGGTGCTTGCGCTGGTAGCTATGATTTTGATGGTGCTATGGATGTGGAAGATGTAGTCCCATGTTTGATATGAATGCGGCTGCCATGCATGGCGGCACCGATGCGCAGGGCGTGCCCGCGCATGATTTTTCGACCAACCGCAATGCCTGTGGCCCATGTCCCACGGCGGTGAAAGCCTTGCAGGCAGCCCATGTGGCCCAGTACCCGGACCCGCACTACACCGTGCTGCGCCAGCAGCTGGCGGCGTTTCATGGCGTGGCAGTGCAGCGCATTCTGATCGGCGGCAGCAGCAGCGAGCTGATTCACCGTATCACCCTGCATGCGGTGCGCAGCGGCGGCAAAAGCGTGCAGTTTCCTCAGCACCACTATGGCGACTATCTGCAGGCGGCGCGGGTGTGGCGGCTGGCACTGTGCCGTCGCGCCGAGGCCGTCACGCCGCCCCTGCTGAGCTGGGCCTGCGAGCCCTCCAGCCCGTTGGGCGTGAGGGAAGACATCTGGCCTGCTTGGCAACAGGCCCCTGTGTCCAAGGAATGGCGGGTGCTGGACTGCGCCTACCGCCCGCTGTGGCTGGAAGGCGATGCTCCAGAACGTGATTTAAATGCAGTCTGGCAGCTATGGACGCCCAACAAGGCTCTAGGCATGACGGGTGTGCGCGCTGCCTATGCGATAGCGCCCGTGCATGCACCCGCTGCAGAGCTGCAGGCGCTGCACGCACTGGCGGCATCCTGGGTGGTGGGAACGCATGGAGTGTCCATGCTGCAAGCCTGGGTGACGGACGAAGCCCAGCAATGGCTGGCACAGAGTCTGGCGACCTTGCGGCGCTGGAAAGCCCAGCAGCTGGCGCTGTGCGAGCGCCTGGGCTGGCAGGTGCTGCCCGGCCACCAGGCCAATTATTTTGTGGTGCGGCTGTCGGTTGATGATGTGGCGCAGTCCCTGGCCGGTTTGCGGGCACAGGGCATCAAACTGCGCGACTGTGCCAGCTTTGGCCTGGCTGGCCATGTGCGCCTGGGCGTGCTGCCGCCCGTGTCGCAGGCCGCGCTGGAACGCGCGTGGACAAGCCTGAAATGACCTTGCAGCCCAGACCACAGCAGCGCGAGGCGCTACCATTTCGCATGGACTCTCAAACACCGAAGCTGCGCTCCGTGCTGGTGGAGCGCTATGTCACGCCGCTGCGCGAAGGCGGCTCCATGCCGGCGATTGTCGAAGCCGATGATCTGGGCACTTATGTGCTCAAGTTCCGCGGGGCCGGACAGGGCGTGCGTGCCTTGATTGCCGAGATCATCTCGGGCGAAATAGCCCGTGCTCTGGGCCTGCCCGTGCCCGAGATCGTGCTGGCCCAGTTGAACGCTCTGCTGGCCCGTACCGAGTCCGATCCCGAGATTCAGGATCTGATTCGTGCCAGCGATGGTCTCAATGTGGCTCTGGATTACTTGCCCGGAGCCATCAACTTTGACCCTGCCGTGGATGTGGTGGACAGCGACTTTGCCTCGCGCCTGGTCTGGTTTGACACTCTGGTCAGCAATGTGGATCGCACGGCGCGCAATACCAATATGCTGATGTGCAAAAAGCAGCCCTGGTTGATTGATCATGGCGCCAGCCTGACTTTTCACCATGCCTGGAACGGCACCGTCGCCGATCCGGCCAAGCCCTTTGCGCCAAGCAGCGAACATGTGCTGCTGGCGCTGGCCAGCAGGCTGGCCGAAGTGGATGCGGAGTTGGCGGCCAGGCTGACACCCGAGGTGCTGAAAGCCATCGTGGCCCTGGTGCCTGACTGCTTTCTGGAGCAGGCCGCCGCTGACCGTGATAGCGAGCTGCTGCGTGATGTGCAGGCCCACAGGGCGGCCTATGTGAATTATTTTGTGGCTCGCTTGGCCGAGCGCAGCCGTTGGCTGCAAGGAGCGATAGATGCACGCGCATGAGGTGTACGACTATGCGGTCGTGCGGGTGGTCCCACGTGTGGAGCGCGAGGAGTTTGTGAACGTGGGCGTCATCCTCTCCTGCCAGCGCACCGGACATCTGGAGGCCGCGATCGCGCTCGATGAAAAGCGCTTGCTGGCGCTGGACCCGAATGTGGACCTGGAGACCGTACGCCGTCATCTGAGTGCCATTGTCGCCATCTGTGAAGGTGCAGCCCATGGCGGCCCCATCGCCCTGTTACCCATGCGCTCGCGCTATCACTGGCTGACGGCCAAGCGCAGCAGCATCATCCAGACCTCAGCCTCCCACATGGGGCTGTGTCTGCTGCCGGGTGAGGCGCTCAAGCGCATCATGCAGCGCATGGTGCTTCCGATTCCCGTTGAAACGATTTCCGAAAACTGAGACATGACAGCACGTTGCATCATGGTGCTGGGCACCAGCAGTGGCGCGGGCAAGAGCTGGGTTGCCACGGCGCTGTGCGCCTACTACCGCAGCCTGGGCCTGAAAGTTGCGCCCTTCAAGGCGCAGAACATGAGCAATAACGCACGCGTGGTTGCCACTCCCGATGGCCAATGGGGGGAGATCGGCACCGCGCAA
Organism: Comamonas sp.; assembly: GCA_031277805.1. Lineage (GTDB taxonomy): Bacteria > Pseudomonadota > Gammaproteobacteria > Burkholderiales > Burkholderiaceae_C > Comamonas. The sequence goes on from JAITLR010000007.1 coordinate 219,676, forward strand.
TATCTGCAGGCGCTTGCCGCGGGGGCCGTGCCCGATGTGCGCATGAACCCGCTGCTGCTCAAGCCCGAGGCCGATACGCGCAGCCAGGTCGTGCTGTTTGGCCAGGTGGATGAGGCTCTGTCCAAGATGCCTTGGCGTGGGCGCAGTCTCAAGGTCTGGCCGCAGATTGCGCAGGCACTCGATGCGCTGCGTGCTGAAAACGATGTGGTGGTGATTGAGGGCGCGGGCTCGCCCGCCGAGATCAATCTGCACGCCAGTGATGTGGTGAACATGCGCGTGGCCAAGCATTGCGATGCGCACTGCCTGCTGGTCTCCGATATAGACCGAGGCGGGGCATTTGCCCATCTCTATGGCACCTGGGCGCTGTTGCCTGAAGATGAGCAGAAGCTGATCAAGGGCTTTGTGCTCAACAAGTTCCGGGGCGACGCATCGCTGCTGGCCCCCGCACCACAGATGTTGCAGGACAGGACGGGCGTGCCCACCGTGGCCTGTATCCCCATGCAGTTTCACCATGGCTTGCCCGAGGAGGACGGCGTGTTCGATGATCGTGGCAGCACAGGTGCGGGCCAGGCAGTGCACACGACCATCGCCATCATCGCCTATCCGCGTATCAGCAATCTTGACGAGTTCCAGCCGCTGCAGCAGTTGCCTGGCGTGCGCGTGGTCTGGGCGCGAACGCCAGCGCAGATCGTGGATGCAGATTGGGTCATCCTGCCGGGTAGCAAGGCCACGGAGGCTGATCTGGCCTGGATGCGCAAGCAGGGCCTGGATGCGGCCGTCGTCGCCCATGCCAATGCTGGCAAGCGCGTGCTGGGTATTTGCGGCGGCTTGCAGATGCTGGGTGAGGCGCTGATTGATCTGCATGGTGTGGACGGCAACGCGGCGGGCCTGGGCCTGCTGCCGCTGGCGACCTTGTTTGCACAGGACAAAACCGTCAAACCCGCCACCATGACCTTGCCCATGCTGCAAGCACCGTGGCAGGCGCTCAGCGGTGCGGTGGCTGCGGGCTATGAGATTCACCACGGCCAGACCCAACTGCGCGCCGATATGCAGGCAGGCTTGGCACAACCTGCGCAAGAGCTGTTGCCGGGCATGCTGTGGCAGGGTGGAAACCCGGCGGTGCTGGGCACCTATCTGCATGGGCTTTTCGAGAATACCAGCGTGATCCATGCGTTGTTCGGCCATGCCGCACCCAGCCTGGATCAGGTGTTTGAACGCCTGGCCAAGGGTGTGGAGCAATGGTTCGAGCTTGAGCCAGGGCAAAAGAGTTTGCCTCTGCTGTAGGTCTAACCTTGCATGGGCTTGTGTGCTGTACCGATAAAAGTGAACATGGATAGCGTGCAAGCTAGCACAGTCATTCACTTATTGGGAACGGAGTTTCATATGGTTCATTCCGCAATGCGTATCTTGCAACTGGCCCTGGGTGCTGCAGTGCTGACTGCGGCAGGCTTTGCCAATGCGCAGACTCCTGCAGCACCCGAAGCGGCTCAGGATGCAGCCAAGCCCGCAGCGGCTGCAATGAAGAAGCAAACCCACAAGCATCACCGTCACCACCGCCACGATGCCAACCCCGCTACGCGCGAGGCGGCTGCCGCCAAGGCCGAGGCACAGCGCGGTCGTCTGGATGATGGCAAGGGCCCCGATCAATATGAGCGCAATGCATTTGCACGCTGCGCAGTGTTCAAGACCGATATCGACCGCCATGCCTGTGCGGAGCGTGTCAAGCAGGGCGCGGTCAGCGGCTCGGTGAAGGAAGGTGGCATCCTGCGTGAATCCACGATTGAGGTGCCTGTGAACCAGTAATCGCTGCAGGCACCCAAACAAAGGCCCTTCGGGGCCTTTGTTGTCGCCGGACTGCCTCAAGATGAAAACGCCCGGGCCGCCTAGGTCTTCGCGAAGGAGCTGGGAGCCATACGCAGCAGCAAGCGTGGGGCACCTTTTTCACGCTTCGGCCTTTGAACGCGCGATACTCGAGGGCTGTTGAAAGCGTGCTGGCTGCATCCCGGTGGTGGCTGGTACATGGCTTTGAGGCACCGGGAATGATTGCATGCATGAGCTCCGTTCAAACCTCCGACTTCTTTGATTCCTCTTTGTCCGTCATCTGGTCCTGCCCGCAAGTGGGGGATATTCACGATGCGGGTCTGCAGGCGCGTGTACAGCACAAACTGGATTTCAAGACCAAACCCGTGGGCTCACTTGGCATGCTGGAGCAGCAGGCGCTGCGCATGGCCTGCATTCTGGGCACTGAAACGCCCCTGCTTGAAGCGCCCCAGATGGTGGTGTTCGCTGCCGACCATGGACTGGCTGCCAAGGGGGTGTCTGCTTATCCTGTGGATGTGACCTGGCAGATGGTGGAGAACTTTCTGGCGGGTGGCGCTGCGGTGAGCGTGCTTTCGCGCCAGCATGGCATTGCCCTCAATGTGGTGGACTGCGGCGTGGGGCGCGACTTTGCCGTGCGTGAGCAAGACCCCGAGCACAAGCTGCCCCAGGCCAGCGAGCCCCGGCTGTGGCGTAGAAAAGTGGCCTACGGAACGGCTGACTGCAGCGAGGGAGCCGCCATGACGGCCGAGCAATGTGCGCATGCGCTGCGCAATGGTGCGCAACTGGTCAAGAACCTGCCCGGCAACGCGTTGCTGCTGGGGGAGATGGGGATTGGCAATACATCCAGCGCTTCATTGCTGTTGGCACGGCTGTGTGGCGAACCTGTAGAGCAGGTCACGGGCGCGGGCACGGGCCTCAATGCCGAAGGTCTGGAGCGCAAGATCTCGGTACTGCGTCGGGTGCTGGATTTCCATGCTGGAGTGAGCGACCCCTTGGCCGTACTGGCTGCCATGGGTGGGTTGGAAATCGCCACCATGACTGGTGCCGTGTTGCAGGCCGCCGCAGAGCGCCGCGTGATTGTGGTTGATGGCTTCATCACCACGGCCGCCGTGCTGGTGGCCAGCCGTCTACAGCCCCATGTGCTGCAGCGCTGTATCTATGCCCACCGCTCCGGAGAGCCCGGCCATCAGCGCATGCTGGCGCATCTGCAGGCCCAGCCGCTGCTGGATTGGCAGCTGCGTCTGGGCGAGGGTTCGGGCGCGGCGCTGGCCTGGCCTCTGCTGCAGTCGGCCTGCACCATGCTCAATGAGATGGCGAGCTTCGAGTCGGCAGGCGTGAGCACCAAAAGCTAGCCATCAGTGCCGGGTCTGGATATGCAAAATGGATAGCTTGCAGCGCTTTGCCAGAAAGCGTTGCAAGTGGTTTTCATGCTTTTTTGCTGGCGCTGGGTGCTTCTGTCTTGGGTGAGAAGTCGCAGTATTGCGAGACCACACATTCCCAGCAACGCGGCTTGCGTGCCTGGCAGACATAGCGGCCCAGCAGAATCAGCCAATGATGCGAGTCGACAGCGTAGTCATCGGGTACACGTTTCATCAGCTGTTTTTCCACTTCCAGCGGATTCTTGCCAGGGGCCAGTCCCGTGCGGTTGCCGACACGGAAGATATGCGTGTCCACGGCCATGGTGGGCTGACCAAAGGCCACGTTCAGCACCACATTGGCGGTCTTGCGGCCCACGCCGGGCAGGGCTTCCAGTTCTTCGCGCGTGGCGGGTACCTTGCCGCCATGCAATTCGACCAGCATGCGGCAGGTTTCCATCAGATGCTTGGCCTTGCTGCGGTACAGGCCTATGGTCTTGATATAGCTTTCAAGCCCCTCCTGCCCCAGGTCCAGAATGGCTTGAGGTGTGTTGGCAACGGGGAACAACTTGCGTGTGGCCTTGTTCACGCCCACATCGGTGGCCTGGGCCGAGAGCAGCACGGCAGTCAGCAACTCGAACACCGTGGTGTATTCCAGTTCGGTTTGTGGTGAAGGGTTGGCGGCCTTGAGTGAGGCAAAAAAAGGCTCGATATCGCTTTTTTTCATATTGCTATTGTGGCGTGGCTGGAAGCACTCGAATCTCAAAAAAAGCCGCTGTGGTTGGCAGCGGCTTTTTCGGCATGGGCTGATGACTCAGGGATCGAGGTTGTAGCTCAACACCAGGCTGTACCGCAGTTTGCGCTCGGGGTTGTTGATGGAGCGGTCACCCAGAGGTTTGCTCATTGCCAGATCCAGCGCGTAGTGGCGGCTGTCCGAGATACGCAGGCCCAGGCTGGCCGACTTGAGGGTGTTGCCTTTGGCGCCACTGGTTTCCTGGTGTGTGCGGGCCCATTCATAGAGAAGATAGGGCTCTGCTGACTTGATCCAGGTCTGATTGAGCGGGAACTGATAGTTCAGTTCGGCGCTGGCTCCCAGGCCAGAATCGCCGGCGAATTCACCAGCCTGGTAGCCGCGGCCAAAACGGGTGGAGCCAAAGGAAATGCGTTCTGGTACGGGCAGGATATCGGCACTGTACTGGCCGCCCACGGCAAAGGCCGCACCGAATTTATTGGCAAAGCGGTGGCGTTGGCTATAGTCCGCCGTCACCCGTGTGAAGTCCAGCTTGGCCGGGTTTTCCAGCCTCAGAATGGAACTCTGGGTGTAGAGGTCGCTGTTTTTATAGGCCCCCAAACCGTCCAGGCCATGCGCCAGCAATACGGATGCAGATCTCGTGGTGTTGGGGCTGAATGATGCCCAGGCCAGCTGTGCATAGAGCGTGCGCACCTTTTCCTCACGCAGCAAGGACGCCGTTCTGTCCGCCAGCTCGCGGCTGTAGTTGATGGCATAGATACCGGCTGTGGTGCTGAGCTGGGTGGTATTGCTCAGGATCCAGGGATGGCTGATGTTGAAATCGACTTTGCGCTGCTTCGTCAGATCATCGATGCCTGGGATGTGGGTGGCCGGTGGATTGAAGCTGCGGTAGTCGGAATAGCTCATGCGAGCTTGTGTGCCTTCAGACGTCAGTTGCTGGGTCATCCCGATCAATGCATAGCGCTCTTTGTCGGGGTTTTGCAGCATGGCGGAAGCTTGCAGCTGACTGCCTTCCCACAGCGGATCGTTGAGCGTCACCGTGCCGATGACGCGTGGCGTGGGCTGGCGTAATTCCCCACCCAGGGTGACTGCAATCGGCTTGTGCTTGGATTTGATGACCAGCGGTACGGCTCCGTCCGTAGTCGTGGGCAGGCTGGCCGAAGCTGTGATCTGCACGCCAGGCAGGCGCGCCATGAGCTGAGTCTGATGCTGGAAAGTCTTGGTGGTCAGAGGTTTTTCATTGAGCAGGGGCTGAGCCAATTCGCGGATGGCGTTTTCGGAGCGGCCAAAGTTACCCTCCATGCTGAGGCTACCGACAAAGCCCTCCACCACATTGACTTGCACCACCCCGCCCGCAAAGGTCTGCGGAGGCAGATAGGCGAATGAAAGCGCATAACCATGGCTTTGATACAACGCGCTGACTTTCTGGGCCGCTCCCGCCAGCTCGCCTACGGTGTGCGTGCCGTTGATGAACGGGGTGAAGAGGGCGCTGACTTCCTCAAAGGCAATCGCAGTACTGCCTTGTACATTCACGCCGCGTACCGCGACTTGAACACTTGCAATGTCTTGTGGGCTGGCTTGGGGTTTCTCGATTTGTACCGGAACCTGAGGGCGCCTGTTGGCATCCTGAGTTTGGGGAAGACTGTTGAGTGGATTACCGGCTTGGGCCCAGGCTGAAGAGGTGCCTGAGAGCAAGAGAAAAGCAGATATGGCCTGAGCAATAGGTATTTTTTTGTTCTTGTTCATGAATGTCGGTCCCTCCGTGATGTGATCTAGTTCTCTCGTTCCGGGCTTGGCTATTGTTCACTGCCTCCCCCGTTTTGAATATCCGGGTCTGTCGCAAAAAAACCCGCGCAGGGCGGGTCGGGTGGGCTGCGGCAAGTTTCTCGCCGCAGCCATCCTCATGTCGGGGCTTCCTATCGGTGAGGAACGAGGCCGCCCAGCAAACCACCGAGCAGCCCGCCACTGCTGCTTGCTGCGGCACCTGCATTGACCGTGGTGGTGTTGGTCACGTTGGCACCAGCGGCCACGGTGGTCACGCCGCCGAGTACACCGCCAACCAGGCCGGTGACCGCGCCCACGGTGCCTCCGACGACATTGGTTACGCCACCCAGCCCTGCCGCACCACCTGCGCCACCTCCAGTGGCTCCGCCGGCCACACCACCCAAGGTGCCAGTCACTGCTCCGAGGGTGTTGCCGACCAGGCCTGTCACGCCAGCCAGCGGGCCTGTTGCGCCACCGCCTGTTGAACCGCCTGCCACGCCGCCCAGAGAGCCTGTCACCCCGCCAAGCACGCCGCCCAGAAGGCCGGTGTTAGGTGTTCCATTGGCAGGGTTGTTGACCACCCCCCCCAGTGCGATAACGGTATTGCCTGCGCCACTCACCACGCCACCCAGAGGCGAAACCACAGGTGTGCCGGTTGCGGTGAGTGCGCCACCCACGTGATTCACCACGCCTCCCACCGTAGTCAGAATGTTGTTCACCGGTTGACCCAGACCCGTGGTTTGTGTGATGCCCTGCACAGTGCCCACGACAGTGGTGAGCACAGGGGGGGCCACGCGGTCAATGGTTCCAGTCAGGCCCGAAACTATGGGGCTGCCAGTGACCTGATTCAGAGTGCCTTCCACATGCTGAACGGTACCGCCGACACCCTGCACCAGCCCGCCAGCCAGGCCCGCCACATCGCCCACTACGCCCAGCTGAGGTTTGTCCAGAGCGCTGACGGTTGTGCCTGCTGCGGTGACGGCCTTGCCCAGAAAGCCCACAGTGGGAGCCACGCTCTGCACCGTGGTAGCTACAGCATTGGGATTGGTGCCAATCTGACCCAGGCCGGCTGCAACGCCGCCCGAGAGGCTGCCTACGGCATTGCTGGTGTTGCCCAGAATGCCGCTGGCGGGTTGTGCAATTCCGGAAAGAGGTGTGTTGTTGGTTGCAGAGCCCAGTACACCGGTGACAACGGTATTGGCATCGTTGATGACACCCTTCAAACCGCCAACGGTGCCTGCAGCCTGAGTCACGGTATTGGCCACGGGGGTCAGAGGGCCTGCGGTCGGTGTAGTGGTTCCACCGCCAGTATTGCCGTTGCCGTTGCCGTTGCCGTTGCCGTTGCCGTTGTTGCCGCCTCCGTTGTCGCCGCCACCCACAACAGTACCGCCGCCGGTGCCATTGCCACCACCTGTGCCGCCGCCCGTACCACCGCCCGAAACGACGTCGCCACCGCCAGTGCCGTCGGGGCCCAGGTCACTACGCAGTGAACCGCTGGAGCCGCAGGCAGCAAGGCCCGCAATCAATGCCACGGCGCACAGGCTGCGCAGGCCAATCGATGCAGTACCAGTCATGGCTGCAGATAGCGCTTTGCTGGTGAAATCGGTATTGCGCATAAATCCTCCATTCATCAAAGGTTGAACATCGCAGGCGACGCAGCTGTCTGTGCATCGGTGGGCCAATGTTCTTGGGGCCTTGACAGGCTGTCCAATTCAAAGTTTGAGACGCCAAGTAATACATAATTAACATTTACTATCGACTTTGTAATCCTGGTAGGAGTTTGATTACTTTGAACTTCCTGCGCGTCCTACAAAAAGATGACTACTTCTCTCTGAGGCGATGTGGGAGCGCACAATAGGCGGCTGCCGCTCATGCGGCCCTGTGTTTTCTGCCGTGCTTTAACCGAAAAAAACGTATGCAATTTGCCAAACGACTCAACAACGTAGAAACCTCTGCGATTCGCGAACTGTTCAAACTGCTGGGCAAGCCCGGCATCATCAGTTTTGCGGGCGGCTTTCCAGACAGCGCCATGTTCGATGTGGCCGGTATCAGTGCAGCTTCCGCCAAGGCCTTGCAGGAAGAGGCGGGTGCAGCACTGCAGTACGGCGCAACCGAGGGCTATCAGCCACTGCGTGAACAGCTCTCCAGCTTCATGGCCAGCAAGGGCGTATCCGATGTGGCGCCCGAGCAGCTCGTTGTGACCACAGGCAGCCAGCAGGCACTGGATCTGCTGGGCAAGACCATGCTGGACGAAGGCGACAAGGTCATCGTCGAAGGTCCGACCTTTCTGGCCACCATTCAGTGCTTCCGCCTCTACGGCGCCGAAGTGATCTCCGCGCCGGTGGATGAGCATGGCGTCAGGACCGATGAGCTGGAAAAGCTGATTGCCGAGCACAAGCCCAAGCTGGTCTACCTGATTCCCACCTTCGGCAACCCCAGCGGTGCCATGCTGAGTCTGGAGCGCCGCAAGAAAGTGCTGGAGCTGGCTGTGAAGTACCAGACGCTGGTGGTTGAGGACGACCCCTATGGCGATCTGTACTTCGACATGGCGCCGCCCGCCAGCTTGCTGGCGCTGAGCCGCGAGGTTCCCGGCAGCCGTGAATGGCTGGCGCACTGCGGCTCGTTGTCCAAGGTGCTGAGCCCCGGGCTGCGCATTGGCTGGATGATTGCTCAGCCCGAGTTGCTGGCCCGCGCCGTGATGTGCAAGCAGTTCAGCGATGCCCACACCAGCACCTTTGCCCAGGCCACGGCGGCCCAATATCTGAAGTCAGGCGTCATGCCCAAGACGCTGGCCCATGTGCGCGAGGTCTATGCCCGGCGTGCCAAGGCCATGGGTGATACGCTGCGCGAGCAGCTGGGTGACGCGGTCGAGTTCGTCCAACCTGCGGGCGGTCTGTTCATGTGGGTGCGGCTGACGGGCGCACGCGGTCAGTTGGCCGATGCGGGTGAGCTGGCCAAGAAGGCCATCGAGCAAGGTGTGGCCTTTGTGCCTGGAGCGCCTTTCTATGCACAAAACCCTGATAGCGCAAGCTTCCGTCTATCGTTTGCCACGGCGGACGAGGACAAGATCCGTGAAGGCATTGCACGTCTGGCCAAGGCTTTCAAGGCATGAGCGAGATCGGTGACACCTTGCAGGCGCTGCAGGAGCGCATCATGGAGCTGGAGATCAAGGCCAGCTACACCGAGGATCTGCTGGAGCAATTGAACATGACGATCTATCGTCAGCAGGAGCAGATAGGCGCACTGATCAACGAGGTACGCGAACTCAAGCGTCAGACACCTGACGGAGGTACGGGCGGGTCGCGCAATCTGCGCGATGAACTGCCGCCGCACTATTGAGGCGCAGCCATCCATCCGCCCTGCAAAAAAGGCCGGAAAAACTTCGGCCTTTTTTGCGCAACTCAGGGCCGCAGCCCACCAGCCTGGAGCATCACTCCAGCGGCGTCTGGGCCACGTTCTTCATCTTGCCCATGAACAGGCGCGTGAAGAACACGGCCATTACGAGGATCAACAGGATCACGATCAAGCTCATCAGGCCATAGTCGGTAGAGAGAAGGTCGATCATCAGCTTCATGCACAGCTCCTTGGTGAGTGACAGTGGTCTGTTGTCACTATCGCCTTGAAGCGCTCAAAAGGCTTTGTGCTGGGTCAAGCCTTGTCATGAAGCGGCCAACTGCTCAGCTGCGTGTGAAGGGCAGGGGCACGTCCGCCGGTATGGGGCAGACATAGGGCCGGCCCGCGCGGCGCTTCAGCAGCTCGGCCTTGGCCTCGGCGATGCGTTCGGGCTGCTCCAGCAGCGAAATGGCCGTGGCCGCGAGCACCTTGGCCGCGCGCACCATGCCCGCATGGGCCAGGCCCGACTGGCCTTGCGACACCATCTGCCAGGAATGCATGGGGGTGCCGAAGGCATAGCAGGCCACCCAGGCCTGCACGGTGGGTGTGACCCAGCTTACATCTGCTACATCGGTGGAGCCGAACATGATGTCGCTGGCCTGCGGGTCGTAAGGTGCCAGACCTTCGAAGACCGCCGGTACCTTGCCGCGCAGCACGCTGGCCAGCGGCCGACTGACCTGCTCCACGTCGTTGCTGTCCAGCGTGGCCTGGAAGTCGCTGGCCAGCTGCTGCTGGCGCGCATCGACCTCGAGCCGGCCCAGGGCCTGCATCTGTGCGTACATCACCTGGTTCAGCGTGCTGTTCTGCAGCAGATTGGAGCAGGCCTTGTCGAAGACCACCTCGACCTGGCAGTCGGTCATCAGCGCCGCACCCCTGGCCACGTTCTGCACGCGCTCGTAGAGTTCGGCCGCCTCATGATTGCGGGCCGCGCGGACCAGGTACAGCACCTCGGCGCGCGCCTGAACCACATTGGGCGAAAGCCCGCCTGAATCGGTGATCGCATAGTGCACGCGTGCATCCGAAGGCATGTGCTCACGCAGATAGTTCACGCCCACGTTCATCAGCTCCACGGCGTCGAGCGCGCTGCGGCCCAGGTGTGGAGAATGGGCCGCATGCGAGGCCTTGCCGCGGAAGATGAACTTGGCCTGGATATTGGCCAGCGTGCTCTGGCTGAACACGCCGGTAAAGCTGGCCGGGTGCCAGGTCAGTGCCGCATCCACATCGTCGAAAACGCCGGCGCGCGCCATAAAGGTCTTGCCCGATCCGCCTTCCTCGGCCGGGCAGCCGTAGTAGCGTATGCGGGCCTTGCGGCCGCTGGTCTGCAGGTGTTGCTGCAGGGCGAGAGCTGCAAAGTGTGCCGCGGTACCCAGCAGATGGTGGCCGCAGCCATGGCCGGCCAGGCCCGGGCTGTCGATGGAGGGGGTGCAGACCAGGGCTCCGCTTTGCTGGTTCAGGCCTGACAGCGCATCGTATTCGCCCAGAAAGGCCAGCACCGGCCCCTCGTCACCCCATTCGGCCGTGAAGGCCGTGGGGATGCCAGCCACATCACGGGTGATGCGAAAGCCTGATTGGGAGAGGGCGTCGATGTGCAGCTGGGCCGAGGCAGTTTCGGCATAGCGCAGCTCGGCCAGCGACCAGATGCTGTCGGCCAGCGCGGTCATGCGTGGCGTTTGCTGAGTGAAGAAGTCCTGAAGTTCGTCTATGGGGTGCATGGTGGGCATGGGATTCGTGAGGCGTAGGTTTGCTGCGGGACTTATTCGGGCTTGACGCCAGCCTTGTCCAGCAGGGCCTTGTTACGCTTGAGCTCGGCCGCGATCTGGGCCGGGAACTGGGCCTGGTCCATATCAGTGGCCGCGGCGCCCAGGGTCTTCAGGTGCTTTTGCACATCGGGCTGGTGGACGGCTTTCACGGCAGCCTCCTGCAACTGCTTGACGATGGGTGCGGGCGTGGCGGCTGGCACGACCAGACCGAACCAGCTGATGCCCAGTTCGTTGAGCTCGGGATAGCCGAGTTCCTTGAATGTGGGTACGTTGGGCAGGTCGGGCGAACGGTTCTGCCCGGCCAGCACGATGGGAACGAGCTTGCCGCCCTTGATCTGCGGCATGGCCGAGGGCAACTGATCCGCTATCACCTGCACCATGCCGGCCAGCGCGTCGTTGAGCGCAGGGCCGTTGCCGCGATAGGGCACGATCTGGACCTCGGTCTTCATGGTCTCGTTGAACGAGGCCAGCATCAGATGGCCCAGCGTGCCCAGGCCGGGCACGCCGGCGCTGTAGGCACCGGGCTGGGCCTTGATCTTGGCCAGAAAGCCCGGGAAGTCCTTGACGCCCATCTTGGGGTGGACCATGTAGACCGAGGGCATGGTCACCAGATTGGCCACGGGCAGGAGCTTGCCTTCGATCTTGGCAGCGCGTGTGTACAGCAAGGGGTTGATGGCGGCCGTGCTCACCGTGGCCATGCCCACGGTGTAGCCGTCGGGCGCTGCCTGGGCGATGGCTTCGCTGCCGATCAGGCCACCGGCACCACCCTTGTTGTCCACGATGACGGGCTGGCCCAGGGTAGAGCGCATGCCCTCGGCAATCACTCGCGCCACGATGTCCGTGGAGCCACCGGCCGCAAAGGGCACGATGAGCTTGACGGGCTTGCTGGGATAGGCCTCGGCGGCCTGCACCTGGGACAGAGGCAGACCCCACAGGGCGCTGGCAGTGGCAAAAGAGATCAGGGACAGGCGGCGAAAGCCTGAGTGTTGACGTGATGTTGTGGACATGGAAGGCTCCGGAAAGATATCGGCGAAAGCGTTGGCCAACGATTCGCATGGCCTGCGCTGAATATGCTTTTGCGGATGGAAATATAGAAATTTCCGCCTTCATGCAGTTCACGATATTTGCGTCAAGCTATAAGCTACACCGATATCTCGTGGGCCCTCTCCTCTGAGTCGGGCCCATGTGTACCGTACAAACCCTAGATCCAGCCATGTCTGCCTCATACCCTTTTTCCGAGCTGCAGCGCGGCGAGGACGCCGCTACCCCCGAAGGCCGCCAGCTTTTCTCCCGGCTCACCAAGCATGTGCGCCTGCGCCAGCTGCAACTGCTGGTGACCCTGCAGCAATGCGGCTCGGTGGTGCAGGCCGCGACCCGGCTGCACATGAGTCAGTCAGCCGCAACCCAGGCGCTGGCGGAGCTGGAGCGCGTGCTGGACATGAAGCTGTTCGAGCGCCATGCGCGGGGCATGCGGCCCACGATTGCGGGCCAGGCCCTGATCGATACCGCACACGAGGTACTGACGGGGCTGCAGGAGGCTGCCGAGTCGCTGGCTTCCATACGTCGCGGTGCGGCGGCGGCGCTGAGGCTGGGCGCGATTCCCGCTGCCGCCATGTCGGTGCTGTCGCTGCTGCTGCCGCGCTTCTACGATGCTCACGCGCAGGTGCATGTGGACGTGCATGAAGACACCAGTGCGCACCTGCTGTCGCAGCTCATGGGCTCGGGCCTGGATGCCGTGTTCTGTCGCCAGCCCGAGGCGCTGCCCGCAGCCTTTGTCTTCGAGCCGCTGTTGCTGGATGCGGCTGTCGTGATTGCCGATGCGGGCCACGCGCTGGTGCGGCGCCGCGATATAACGCTGCAGGCCTTGAAAGGCGCGCGCTGGGTGTTGCCCAGCTACGGCATTGCGGTGCGCAACATCCTGGAGGCCGAGGTCCTGCCCATGCTGGAGGGCGCTTCATGGTTTCCAGCGTCCACCGTGTCGCTGCCCGTGCTCGAAGGGCTGCTGACCCAGCCCGGTGCGGTGTCGCTGGTGCCGCGCAGCATATTGCCAGGCCTGCGCACCCAGGGACGGGTGCGGGTGCTGGACGTGCATATCGAGGGCCAGCTGCCGCCGCTGGGCGCGGTATACAGGCGCGAGCGGGCGCCAGCACTGCTGCTGGAAATGCTCAGGCTTTGGCATCGGCTTCAGCTGCCTCATGCGGCGTCTACTTCCACCGAATAGGCAGGCATTGCACAAGGTGCAAAAAATCAGTGGTTTGTGCATTTGGAGATGTGTTTGTGAAAACTGATCTGACCTCCATGCATGAAAATAGAGGCTGTGAACGACGCGAATCCGAGGACATCATGAGCATCTGGTCTATTGACGCCCAGACCGTCACCCATAGTATCCAGCTGGCCGTGGCGCCGGTTTTTTTTCTGACGGCAGTGGCTGGCATGATCGGCTCGGTGGCCGGGCGGCTGGCGCGCATCATTGACCGGGCGCGCAAGCTTGAAGAGATGCTTCGCACCACCGACGACCATGAACTGGTCGCGCGTTACCTGAAGGAGCTACACTTTCTGCGCGAGCGTGGGCGACTGGCCAATGTGGCCATCGGGCTGCTGACGCTGTGCGGCGTCTGTATAGGCCTGACCATCGTGCTGCTGTTTGTGGGCGAGGTCTATGGCATCACGGGTCAACGTTATGCAGTGATCAGCTTTTTGCTGGGCGTTGTCGCCTTTGTTTCCGCCTTGTGCTGTTTTCTCTGGGAAACGGCCATGGCGACGCGCATTCTGGACTTCCACATGCTCAGCCGGGCCAAGGCCGCAGTACGCCATGTGGATACGCAGTCCAAGGATTGACTACGATTTTGATAGCTGCTGACGCTGGTTTGAAGGCCATTCAGGTATGAACATATCTGAAACTGGAATCTGATAAGCGTCAACAGCTATTAAATTAAAAGCGATCCTCGGTCATTGCGCGGCCATAGGCTCCAGGCAGGCCGCTGCGGCCTGGATTACGCAGTCGGTCAGCCGCTGCAGACTGGCCTGCGCGCTGCGCGTATGGCACCAGTACATGGGAATGTCCAGACTCTGGCCCGGCATCAGCTCCACCATGCGGCCCAGCTTCAACTCCGGCTCGATCATCTGTATCGGGTGCATACCCCAGCCCATGCCCAGTTCCAGGGCCTTGGAGTAGCCCTGGTTCGAGGGCAGAAAGTGGCGCGCCGCATTGCGCCTGCCATCCACGCCCAGGCTTTGCAGCCACTGGTCTTGCAGGCTGTCCTTGCGTCCGTAGCACATCATGGGCGCACGGGCGATGGACTGAAGCGTTCCGTCCTGTGACAGGTAACGCTGCACGAAGGCTGGCGAGGCCACAGCCACATAGCGCATGCGTCCCAGCGGCCAGGTGTTGCAGCCCGTGATGGCGGAGCCGGTGGCCGTCACGGCGGCCATGACCTCGCCCTGCTTGAGGCGCTGGGCCGTGTGATCCTGGTCGTCAATGCTGATGTCCAGCAGCTCGTTGCTGCCCTCCGTGAAGGCCGCCATGGCATCCATGAACCAGGTGGAGAGCGAGTCGGCATTGACCGCCAGCTTCAGCGAGGGCAGGGCGGCTTGCCCCTCGGGAATCAATTCGGGGTTCTTGCGGCGCAGATCGTTCTCCAGCAGGGCAACCTGTTCCACATGCAGGCACAGGCGTCGCCCAGCTTCGGTGCCCGAGCAGGGCTGGCCACGCAGAACGAGTGCCTGGCCCACGCGCTCTTCCAGCTGTTTGATGCGCTGGGAAACGGCCGAAGGCGTGACGTGAAGCTTGTGCGCAGCACGCTCGAAGCTGCCCTCACGCACCACGGCGGCCAGGGCTTCCAATCCGGCGTAGTCAAGCATTAGTATTTTTTAATTTGATTGAGTAAATGTAATTTTACTTAACCTGTGAGCAGCTACACAATGCCGCCATGTTTTCGTCCGACCTCTCTTCTGCCTGGCTCGCAGGCTTCACTGTCTGCATCTCTCTCATCGTCTCCATCGGGGCACAAAATCTGTACGTGCTGCGCCAGGCCGTGCAGGGCGAGCATGTGCGTGCCTGTGTGACCTGGTGCGTGATCAGCGACGCAGTGCTGGTGGCGGTTGGCGTGGCAGGCATGTCGCAGATGCTGGAGCAGCGTCCTGGCCTGGCTCACTATCTGACGCTGGGCGGGGCAGTGTTTCTGCTGGCTTACGGTTTGTTTGCGCTGCGCCGCATGTGGCTGGCGCCTGATGCCGCCTTGCATGCGGACGAGCGTGCAGACAGGCGCAGCCTGGCACCACGCAGCCTGATGAGCGTGATGGCCGCTCTGGCCGCGATCACCTTGCTCAATCCCCATGTCTATCTGGATACCGTGCTTTTGATGGGCTCCATCGGAGCGCAGCAGCAGGGCGTGAGTCGCTGGACCTATGTGATGGGTGCGGCCAGTGCCAGCCTCAGCTGGTTTGTGTTGCTGGCATTGGCAGGTCAGCGCATGAAAGGCATTTTTGCCAATCCCAAGGCCTGGCGTGTGATGGATGGCATCACGGGCGTGATGATGCTGGCGCTGGCCTGGTGGGTTGCCAGCGGTGTGGTGCAAATGGATTGAGTGAGCCTCAGCCCGCGCCGCTCGGGCTGATTTCTTCGAGCACTTCCAGAACTTCGATCAGATTCCAGCTGTTGCACTCGATACGATACAGCGCTGTCTTGCCGGTCTTCGTGCTCTGGCCCTCGACGGCCACCACGGTTTTGCCTTGAAGGCGAGCATTGCCCAGGGGGCGAATCTTGTCGTAGTTGTACTGTTCGGCCCGGTCCCCTCGAAACGAGATGCTGATCTGGCTCAGCCGCGGGAAGTAGTCCTTGGCGTATTTCTCTAGCGTGCGCTCCGCGATAAGCATGGCCATCTCGGGCGTGGTGGCAGCAGTCATTGGCAACTCCGTGAGTCAATTGTGACTGAATTGTTGCATTTTGTTTCTTTCAAGGCCAGCCCTGTGAGTCCTGTACTTTCGTGTGGACCGGAATCTGCAGCCCGGTCTTGATGCGCTCCAGCGCAATCGACGAGCTGTAGCGGCGGATGTTGTCATCGCCCTCGAACAGGCGCCGGCAGATGGCCTGGTACTCATCCATGTCGGCAGCCGTGACGATGAGGATGTAGTCCGTCTCTCCCGTCACATACAGGCATTGCTGCACCGCTGCCTCGGCTGCAATGCGGGCGCGGAAATCACGGGATAGGTCTGGCCTGTCATTGACCAGATGCACATTGATCACGGCGGTCAGGGCGCGGCCCGCGCGCACGGGGTCCAGCACTGCCACATTGGCAGCGATCACACCGGTTTCCTGTAGCCGCTTGATGCGGCGCTGTACGGCGGGCGCCGAGAGATTGACCTGCTCGGCAATCAGGCGCTGAGGCATGAGGTTGTCGCGCTGCAGCAGCGCAAGAATGGCGCGGTCAAAGACGTCGAGATCGGCGGCGGGCATGGTTTGGGTGGCGAAGAGAGTGAAACTTGCAGATTCCTGCTCGAAAACGAGTGAATTCCGCAGGTACCATGCAATATCTTAGGCGCCTATGTCAAAGAACAGTTGGAATCATTGGTGGCCGGTACTGGCCGTATTGGGATCGGTCACGGCCCTGGGGGTGGGAACTTCGCTGGCCAAGCAGCTGTTTCCTTTGATAGGGGCACAGGGCACATCCGCACTGCGTGTGGGCTTTGCCGCGCTGATCCTAGTGTGTATCTGGCGGCCCTGGCGCTGGCCCTTGAATCGGCAGCAGGCACTGTCGCTGCTGGTCTTCGGCGGTGCGCTGGGCGGCATGAACCTGATGTTCTACATGGCGCTGCGCGATATTCCA
This sequence comes from Comamonas sp., assembly GCA_031277805.1. Taxonomy (GTDB): domain Bacteria; phylum Pseudomonadota; class Gammaproteobacteria; order Burkholderiales; family Burkholderiaceae_C; genus Comamonas. The sequence goes on from JAITLR010000007.1 coordinate 236,345, forward strand.
TTTGGTCTGGCGGTGGCCATCGAATTTTCGGGACCGTTGGCCGTGGCGATCTATTACTCGCGCCGTGCCGTGGATTTCGTCTGGCTGGCGCTGGCTGTGCTGGGCCTGGCGATGATTTTGCCGCTGGGAGGCAATAGCTCGGCCATGCACCTGTCACCTGTGGGCATAGGCTGCGCCATCGGCGCGGCCGTCTGCTGGGCCTCATATATCGTGCTGGGCCGCAGACTCAGCCATATCCCCAGCGGACAGGCCGTGTCGCTAGGGCTGCTCTGCGCAGCGCTGGTGGTTGTGCCCTTTGGCGTGGCGGAGGCCGGCGCCAAGCTGTTGACACCTTCCATTTTGCTGTTCGGGCTGATGGTCGCAGCCATATCGAGTGCCTTGCCTTATTCGCTGGAAATGCTTGCGCTGCGCCGTCTGCCGCCTGCCACCTTCGGCATTGCGCTGGCGACCGAGCCCGCCATCGCCGCGTTGATGGGCATGCTCTTGCTGAGCGAGCATTTGACGCTGACGCAATGGACTGCCATTGCCTGCATCATGGCGGCGGCCATGGGCAGTGCGATGACCCGTCCAGGTGCCAAGGCACATGCTCCGGATGCTTCTGCTGCAGCACAGAGCTGAACAATCTGCTATCGAAACCGAGGCTGCTGGCCCTGATCTGTCCAGGGTTTCCCTATTTTTTTCTAGTGAAAAACCCTTGACGTCAGCGCTTGAAGCTCTTTTTTCAGGAGTCGAGGCGAGAAGAGCCTTGCCTGATTCAGCGCCTTTGTGATGCCTTCCAAGATCCTGAGCAACAGCGCTTTGGCAGCAAGTATTTGCTCATCCGCATCTGCATGCTGGCAGACGAATGCGCGCAGATTGCACAGAGTTTTGCCGCACCGGTCCAGAGATCCCGATAGGGGGCGGATACATGATTTTTTCAACCCGGAGATGACGCTCCGGGTCATCACGGCAACCGCATACCTGTAGGACGGCCGAGATGTTCAAATCAGGAGCAAGGTGCTACAACGACCTCACACGGTAACGAATGCCTTGCAACTTTGCGGCACTTTGCGCCCTTGGCTTCGGGTGTCGCCATGGGAGGTCGTATGGATGTCATCAGCAACTCCGCAGCGCGCTATGTTCGTCTGCGTGAAGAGGAAATGTCGCTGGACGAGTATCTGGCACTGTGCCAGCGGGATCCCATGGCTTATGCCAGTGCTTCCCAGCGCATGCTGAGCGTCATTGGCGAGCCGGAGATGGTCGATACACGCAACGACCCCTACCTGTCCCGTTTGTTCGCCAACAAGGTCATCCGCCGCTATCCGGCGTTCTCCGAGTTCTATGGCATGGAAGATGCCATAGAGCAGGTGGTGAGCTTCTTCCGCCATGCCGCGCAAGGGCTGGAAGAGCGTAAACAGATCCTCTATCTGCTGGGCCCCGTGGGCGGCGGCAAATCCTCGATCGCCGAGCGCCTCAAATACCTGATGCAGAAGGCACCGTTCTATGCCCTCAAGGGTTCGCCCGTGAACGAGTCGCCGCTGGGGCTGTTTGATCCGGTGGAGGACGGCCCGGTGCTGGAAGAGGAGTTCGGCATTCCGCGCCGCAGCCTGCAGCACATTCTTTCGCCCTGGGCCGTGAAGCGGCTCGAAGAATTTGGCGGCGACATTCGCCAGTTCCGCGTGGTCAAACGCTACCCCAGCATCCTCAAGCAGATCGGTATTGCCAAGACCGAGCCGGGTGACGAAAACAACCAGGACATTTCCAGTCTGGTAGGCAAGGTAGACATCCGCAAGCTCGAGAATTTTGCCCAGGACGATACCGACGCCTACAGCTACTCGGGTGGCCTGTGCCTGGCCAACCAGGGCTTGCTGGAATTCGTCGAAATGTTCAAGGCGCCCATCAAGGTGCTGCATCCCCTGCTGACGGCAACCCAGGAAGGCAACTACAAGGGAACGGAAGGTTTTGGTGCGATCCCCTTCGACGGCCTGGTATTGGCCCACAGCAATGAGAGCGAGTGGAAGGCGTTCCGCAACAACAAGAACAACGAGGCTTTTCTCGACCGTATCTATATCGTCAAGGTGCCTTACTGCCTGCGTGTGAGCGAGGAAGTGAAGATCTACGAAAAGCTGATTCGCGAGTCCTCGCTGGCCCATGCCGTGTGCGCTCCGGGCACGCTCAAGATGATGGCCCAGTTCTCGGTGCTTACACGTCTGAAGGAACCTGAGAACTCCAGCATCTTCAGCAAGATGCAGGTCTATGACGGCGAAAGCCTCAAGGACACCGATCCGCGTGCCAAGAGCTACCAGGAGTACCGCGACTATGCGGGTGTGGACGAAGGCATGGAGGGCATTTCCACGCGCTTCGCCTTCAAGATTCTGGCCAAGGTCTTCAACTACGACAGCACCGAGGTGGCGGCCAACCCCGTACACCTGATGTATGTGCTGGAGCGGCAGATCGAGCGCGAGCAGTTTCCGGCCGAACTGGAGACCAAGTACACCGGCTATATCAAGGAATATCTGTCACAGCGCTATGCCGAATTCATCGGCAAGGAAATCCAGACCGCCTACCTGGAAAGCTATAGCGAGTACGGGCAGAACATTTTTGATCGCTACGTCACCTATGCCGACTACTGGATCCAGGATAGCGAGTATCGGGACACGGATACTGGTGAGGTCTTCGACCGCAATGCACTGAACGCCGAGCTGGAAAAGGTCGAAAAACCTGCAGGCATTGCCAACCCCAAGGACTTCCGCAACGAGATTGTCAACTTCGTGTTGCGGGCCCGGGCCAACAACCAGGGCAAGAACCCCAGCTGGACCAGCTACGAGAAGCTGCGCGTGGTGATCGAGAAAAAGATGTTCTCCAATACCGAGGAGTTGCTGCCCGTCATCAGCTTCAACGCCAAGGCCAGCGCCGAGGATGCGCGCAAGCACGAAGACTTTGTGACCCGTATGGAGGCCAAGGGCTACACGCCCAAGCAGGTGCGGCTGCTGTGCGAATGGTATCTGCGTGTGCGCAAGAGCAGCTGACGAAAGCACCAGTGGCTGCGTACAGCAGCCACTGGCGGGAAGTTGGAAAACAGCCCCTGAAGATGGGAGCATAGATGACACTGCATATCATCGACCGCAGGCTCGCAGGCAAGAACAAATCGGTGGGCAACCGCGAGCGATTTGTGCGGCGTTACAAGGCGCAGATCGCGGAAGCGGTGCGAAAAGCCGTGTCCTCGCGGGACATCCGGCATATCGATCAGGCCGAAAACATCACGATTCCTAAAAAAGACATTCAGGAGCCTGTGTTCAGGCATGGGCAGGGTGGCATCCGCGATGTGGTGCTGCCCGGCAATCGTGACCATGTGCGGGGCGACCGGATAGCGCGGCCACAAGGCGGCAGCGGTGCAGGGGGAGGATCGCAGGCCAGTGATAGCGGGGAGAGCCAGGACGACTTCACCTTCACCCTGACCAAGGAAGAGTTCATGGAACTCTTTTTTGAAGATCTGGCGCTGCCGCGCCTGCTGCGCAACCACATCGGCAACACGCTCCAATACAAGACAAGGCGTGCGGGCTACAGCCATGATGGCACGCCCAACAATCTGGCGGTGGTGCGCACCATGCGCGGGGCGCTGGGACGGCGCATTGCTCTGAGCAAGGCACCGAATCGGGAGTTACGTGAGCTGGAGGCCGAGCTGGAATCCCTGCTGGCGCAGGACGACGGTACGAGTGAAGCCATCGCCGAGTTGCAGCGCCAGATCGAGGCGCTGCAGGAGCGTATCCGGCGTGTACCGTTTCTGGAGCCGCTGGATCTGCGATTTCGCAATCGTGCCAAGGTACCCGTGCCCAGCAGCCAGGCCGTGATGTTCTGCGTGATGGATGTCTCCGGCTCTATGGATCAGGAGCGCAAGGACTTGGCCAAGCGGTTCTTCATTTTGCTGTACCTGTTTCTGACCAGGCATTACGAGAAGATCGAGATTGTCTTCATCCGCCACCATACCCAGGCGGCCGAAGTCAGCGAGGATGAGTTCTTTCACTCCACTGAAAGCGGCGGCACGGTGGTCAGCAGTGCGTTGGTGCTGCTCGACCAGATCATCCGGGCACGCTATCCGGTCCATGATTGGAACATCTACGTGGCACAGGCCAGCGATGGTGACAACTTCAGTGACGACGGTGGCAAGTGCCGAGCCTTGCTGGCAGAAAAGATATTGCCGCTGGTGCGCTATTACGCCTATCTGCAGGTAGTGCAGGAAGAGCAGAATCTCTGGGAGGAATACACCCGCCTGCAGGCAGATTTCGCGCATTTTGCGATGCGCAAGGTCTCCGATGCGAGCGAGATTTATCCGGTCTTTCGTGATCTTTTCAAGAAAGATGGGGTCTCCATATGAACCTCAATCTCTACCCGGCGCTTGACCTCAGCGGTACGCGAAAATCCGGAAACCACGGAGCCCAGGGCGAGCGTCCGCGAGATGTGCCTCAAGCGCCTTTGCGGGCGATGAAAAGGCCTGCCAGCCCGCTGCCCGACCCCAGTGACTGGACCTTCGAGCTGATCGAGCAATATCACGCGGCGATTGCTGCCACGGCCGAACGCTACGGCCTCGATACCTATCCGAATCAGCTGGAGATCATCACGGCCGAGCAGATGATGGATGCCTATGCCAGTGTGGGCATGCCCGTCAATTATCGGCACTGGAGCTATGGCAAGGAGTTTCTGGCCACGGAGCGCCGCTACCGGCGCGGTCACATGGGCCTGGCCTACGAGATCGTCATCAATGCCAATCCCTGCATCAGCTATCTGATGGAGGAAAACAGCACGGCCATGCAGGCCCTGGTGATTGCACATGCGGCCTATGGGCACAACAGCTTTTTCAAGAACAACTATCTGTTTCGCATGTGGTCCGACTCGGGCAGCATCATCGACTATCTGGTCTATGCGCGCGACTATGTGGCGCAGTGCGAGGAGCGCTACGGCCTGGATACGGTGGAGCAACTGCTGGATTCCTGCCACGCGCTGTCGAACTTCGGTGTGGACCGCTATTGCCGTCCATCGCATAAAAGCCTGGCGCGCGAGCGGGCAGAGCGTGAGGAGCGTGAAGCCTATGTGCAGCAACAGGTCAACGTGCTCTGGCGCACCTTGCCGACGCGCAAGGACAAGGACAGCACCACTCATGGCAGCGAGCGCTTTCCCAAGGAGCCCGAGGAGAACATCCTCTATTTCATCGAGAAGAATGCACCGCTGCTTGAGCCCTGGCAGCGCGAGCTGGTGCGCATTGTGCGCAAGATTGCCCAGTACTTCTATCCTCAGCGCCAGACCCAGGTGATGAATGAGGGCTGGGCCACGTTCTGGCATTACACCTTGCTCAACACCATGTATGACGAGGGCTGGCTGACCGATGGTGTGATGATTGAATGGCTGTCCTCTCACACCAATGTGATCTTTCAGCCGCCGGCCGGACACCGTGCTTTCAGCGGCATCAATCCCTATGCACTGGGCTTTGCCATGTACAGGGATATTCGCCGCATCTGCGAGCACCCGACCGAAGAAGACCGGCGCTGGTTCCCCGATATCGCGGGCACTCCCTGGCTGCCGACGCTGCACCACGCCATGCGCAATTACAAGGACGAGAGTTTTGTGGGGCAGTATCTGAGTCCGCAGCTGATGCGCGATATGCGCTTGTTCGCACTGCATGATGACCCTGACGAGCGTGAGGTGCTGGTCAGCGCCATTCATGACGAAGATGGCTATCGCGCGCTGCGTCAGCTTCTTTCGCAGCAATACGACCTGGGTACACGCGAGCCCAATATCCAGGTCTGGAATGTGAATCTGCGCGGTGACCGTTGTCTGACACTGCGCCACACCCAGTACCAGGGCAGGCCGCTGGCCGATGATGCAGAGGAGGTGCTCAAGCACGCGGCGCGTCTCTGGGGTTTTGGCGTGCAGCTGGAAACCGTCAACGGCGATGGAGAGGCGCCCTTGTTGCTGCAATCGGTGCCGGCGCCATCCAGTTGAGATTTTTCAATCAAAACTGCATCAATCCCATAGCTGTAAAGCGCTGGAAGCTATCAAATTGAGATAGGTAACAAAAAAGCGCTGCCAGAAGGCAGCGCTTTTTCATGTGACTTGCGAGTGCTTAGAACGCGGGGACGATGGCGCCCTTGTACTTTTCCTGGATGAACTTCTTCACATCGGGCGTGTGCAGGGCGTTCATCAGCTTGGCGATATCGGCGCCATTGGCGCGGTCCTTGCGGGCCACGACAATATTGGTATAGGGCGAATCCGCGCCTTCGATGAACAGCGCATCCTTGGTGGGGTTGAGCTTGGCTTCGATGGCGTAGTTGGTGTTGATCAGTGCCAGATCCACGTCAGCCAGCGCGCGTGGCAGCAGAGGTGCTTCCAGCTCCTTGAACTTCAGCTTCTTGGGATTCTTGACCACGTCCAACGCTGTAGGGGTCAGGCTCTTGGGGTCCTTGAGCTCGATCAGACCTTGCTTAGCCAGCAGAATCAGGGCGCGACCGCCATTGGAGGGATCGTTGGGAATGGCGATGGTGGCGCCGTCCTTCAGGTCCTTGATGTTCTTGATCTTGGTGGAGTAGGCACCGAAGGGCTCCACATGCACCTTGCCGTTGGGCACGGCCACCAGCGAGGTCTTGCGATCCTTGTTGTAGCTGTCCAGATAAGGCTGGTGCTGGAAGAAGTTGGCGTCGAGCTGCTTGTCTTCCACGGCGGCATTGGGCTGCACGTAGTCGCTGAACTCCTTGACTTCCAGATCGATGCCCTGAGCCTTCAGCGCAGGCTTGATGTGGTTGAGGATTTCTGCGTGGGGCACGGCAGTTGCGCCCACCTTGAGCACTTCAGCCTGAGCCGACAGGGCCAGAGTGGCAATCGCGATAGCAGAGAGAGCTTTCTTCAGCATGGGTTCTGACTTTCTTCAGCAAGTTGCAATAAATTCCTTCGGCCTGAACCCATACAGGGCTCGGTGAAGTAAGGTGCATAGTCTAGTGCGACTGCAGCACACTCTGCAGGACATTTTTCTTATTTAGTTATAAGAGCGTCGTTTTTTATTCAAAACCTGATTCATGAATCCCGAAATGCTCGAGCGCCTGGTTCGCGTGCAAATGCCTTATGGCAAGTACAAAGGTCGTTTGATTGCCGATTTGCCGGGCAATTACCTGAACTGGTTTGCACGCGAAGGTTTTCCAAAGGGGGAGGTCGGTCAGCTGCTGGCGCTGATGCAGGAGCTTGACCACAACGGCCTGGGAGGGCTGCTGGAGCCACTGCGCAAGGCGGCTGGCCTGCCACCGTCGTCCAGGGGCTGATGCGGCCGTGCTCCTGCAAGGCTCAGGAGCCTGAAGCCAGCATGTAATCCACCGCCATGTTGGACAGCGCGCGCACGCCATAGATCAGCGCCGATTCATCAGCATAGAACAGCGGCGAGTGGTTGTTGGGCGCGGTGTTCGGGTCCTTGTCCTTGGGTGTCACGCCCAGGTAGAAGAACATGCCGGGCGCTTCCTGCTGGTAGAACGAGAAATCCTCCGAGGCCGAGGACTTGGGCTGCAGGCCGAAGTTGCCCGGGCCGGCCACGCGCTCCAGCGTCGGGCCCATCCTGGCGACCAGGTCGGGCGGGTTGACCACGGCGTTGTACAGCTCGACCACCTTGACCTTGGCCTTGGCGCCCGAACTCTCGGCGATGTGCTCGGCCGTGGTTGCCAGGCGCTTGTGGATGTCCTTCTTCATGCCCTCGTCGTAGGTGCGGATGGTGCCGATCATCGAAACCTTGTCGGGAATGATGTTCATGCGGTTGCCGCCGTTGATGGCGCCCACCGTCACCACCGCGGGCTCCAGCGCGATGTTGGACTGGCGGCTGATGATGCTCTGGATGCCGGTGATGATCTGCGCGCTGGCCACGATGGGGTCGACGCCGGACCAGGGGCGTGCGCCATGTGTCTGCTTGCCGGTCACATCGATCCAGAACTGGTCTGCGGACGACATGGCCGGGCCCGGGCGCCAGGCGATCCAGCCCGAGGGATAGCTGCTTGAGACATGCAGGCCGAAGACAGCATCGACCTTGGGGTTGCTCATGACGCCTTGCTTGACCATCTGCTTGGCGCCCCAGATCTTCTCGCCGTCGGGCTCGAAGGTGGCAGGCGACTCCTCGGCCGGCTGGAAGATGAATTTCACGCTGCCGGGTAACTGGTCCTTCATGCCGGCCAGCACCTCGGCCGTGGCCATGAGCATGGCGGTGTGGGTGTCGTGGCCGCAGGCATGCATCACGTCCACTTCCTTGCCCAGGTACATGCCCTTGGCCTTGGAGGCGAAGGGCAGGTCCACCTGTTCCTTGACCGGCAGCGCGTCCATATCGGCACGCAGCGCCACCACCGGGCCGGGTTTGCCGCCCTTGAGCAGGCCGACGACACCGGTCACGGCCACGCCGGTCTTCACTTCCAGGCCCAGCTTGTGCAGGTGCTCGGCCACCAGCGCGGAGGTGCGCGTCTCCAGATTGCCCAGCTCGGGGTGTTCGTGGATGTCGCGGCGCCAGGCGATGAGCTTTTGTTCAATGGCCTTGGCTCGCTCGTCGATCTGGGCATGCAGGGCCTGGGCCTGCGGCGAGGAGGTGGCCATCAGTGCCGCTGAAGGAGTGGCCTGGGCGTGCGCCGTCAGACTGCCGCTTGCCAGTGCGGCAGCCATGGCGCTGGCAAGCACCAGTTTTTTGAAACCCAAGCGGGAACGGGTGGCAAATGCCTGCATGTTTTTGTCTCCTTGTTGTTCGTAAGACAAGGATGCTAGCAAGTGCTGTGGTTTTACCGAGCCTCCTCCGAGACTGTTTTCATGAGGCAGGCATACCCAAAAAGAACAGCCCCATGCGCAATCAAGCGAATGGGGCTGGGTGCCCTCTTTGGCCGTCATGAAGCCTGAGAGGGGTGGGAGCTGGGGAGTTACTTGGCTGCGGCGCGGGCGGCTTCGGCCTTGGCTTTGGCCTGGTCCAGCTTCTTTTGCAGCTCGGCAGCTTCGGCTTCAGCCTTCTTGGCCTCTTCTTCCTTGGCCTTCTTGGCTTCGGCTTCCTTGTCGCCACCCATGGCGCCGGCAATGGCGTTGCCCGCCATGGTGCCTGCCACGGCGCCGACAGCAGCGCCAGCCATGGTGCCCATCATGCCGGAGCCACGAGCGGCAGGGGCCGCAGCGGGTGCAGCCGCGGGCGCTGCGGTGGGGGCTGTTGCAGGAGTTGCGGCCTTCGGTGCGGCGGCGGCAGGTGCCACGGGCGCGGGTTGTGCAGGAGCCTTGCTGCCGATGCTGGCAGGGCGCACGGACTTGCTGCTGCCCATCCGTTTGGCCTGGGCCAGCGAAGGCACGGTCAGCGACGCAATGGCGATGGCAATCACGGAGGCGGCAGCACGGTACGAAGTCTTCACAGGTGTTTTTCCAATCATGGTTGTCATAGAAGGTTGCTTGCCGCGCAAGGCGACAGACAACCTGCATGCCTCTGAGACGCATGTCCCATTGAGCCTGCTTGCTATGGTATTTAGAGTTAAGAGGAGAAATTTCAAGGGTGCGAACTGAAGCTGTCCGTCAAAAGGACAGGGCCCGGCCCCTGGCAGCTGGTGTTGTGATGTGTGTAGCGCTGCAAGTTGATTGTAGGAACACTGGAGGCGTAGAAAAGTTCCGGCAGCCTTTCTTTGAGGGAAATATTCATGAAAAAGCCCCGTAACGCTTGATGCGCATACGGGGCCAGCTATGAAATCAGATGCCTTGCAGACTTACTGCTTGGGATGCTTGCGCACCCAGGTGAGAAAGTGGCCCATGTAGTTGTTCAAAAAATCATGGCTGGCCGAGCCGAAATTCCCTTGGGCATCGATCAGATCCTCACTCCAGCGCACAAAGCCTTCGGGCTGCTGCATGGTGGGCATGTCCAGAAACACGAAAACGTTGCGAAGGTGCTGCTGGGCCATGGAGGTGGCGGGACCGCCGGGAGAGGTGCCGATCACTGCTGCGGGAATGCCGGTCCAGGCAGCCTGACCATAAGGGCGGCTCAGCCCGTCGAGTGCATTTTTCAGAGCTGCGGGAATGGAGCGGTTGTGTTCTGGCGTGATGAAGAGCAGACCGTCACAGTTGCGAACCTGCGCCTTGAGGTCGTCAAAGGGCTTGAATTCCGGTGTGCCGTCAAAGTCGCGGTTGTACAGCGGCAGATGACCGATATCGATGAAGGTCACATCGGCCTGGTCCTGTATCAGCCTGGCCAGACCGTCAGCGAGCTTGCGGTTGATGGATTGCTTGCTGTTGCTGCCCACGATCATGCCGATTTTCAGTTTGCTCATCACAGACCTTTCAGTTCAAGGGAAAAGAGGTCTCACTCTAACGGAGGATGGTGACTTTGCAGAGTCAGAGAGCTTTGATGGCTGCGGGCACAAAAAAGCCGCTGGCAAGGTGACTGCAGCGGCTTGGATGAAGGCGAGACGCTTCGCTGGCTTTACTGCAGGATTTCCAGCAGGCGATCCAGACCGCCTTCATTGATGGCCACTTTGGCTTCATTGCGAACGCGGGGCTTGGCATGATAGGCCACAGACAGGCCGGCAGCCCGCATCATGGGAATGTCGTTGCTGCCGTCACCCACGGCGATGCACTGGCTGGCATCAATGCCGATCAGCGAAGCCACTTCCAGCAGCGTGCGGCGTTTTTCGGCGCCGTCGCAGATATCGCCCCAGGCTTGCTCGACCAGGCCGCCGGTCAGCGCGCCGTCCTTGATTTCCAGCACATTGGCGCGCACGAAGTCGATACCCAGGAGGCCGCGCACATGCTCGGCAAAGTAGGTGAATCCGCCCGAAACCAGCAGCACCTTGAGGCCTGCAGCCTGGGCGGCCTTGACCAGGGTCTCGGCGCCGGGGGTGAGCTTCAGGCGCTGGGCCAATACCCGGGCCATGTCGGCTTCCGTGACGCCGACGAGCTTGCCTACGCGCTGGCGCAGGCTGTCCTTGAAGTCGGTGATCTCGCCGCGCATGGTGGCTTCGGTGATGGCGGCGACTTCGGCCTTCTTGCCCGTGGCATCGGCGATCTCGTCTATGCACTCGATGGTGATCAGCGTCGAGTCCATGTCGAAGGCGATGAGCTTGTAGTCAGCCAGCTTCTGGGGGGCGGTAATGCCGCGGATCATCAGGCCGGGAGCGAATTCTGTGGCGTCAGTCATTGCGAGTACTTGCGAAGGCAGGTTCAGAGAAGCAGAAGGCTGGCTTGCCTTCTGCAGATGGCTGTCATTATCCCCGCCCCAGCCGCTTTTCTGCCGTCTGGCTCAGGACTTCTCTCCGGGCACTGGCGGCTTCAGATAGATGGCGTCCGACCAGGTGGCTACCCATTGGGGGCGGAAAACCACGAACACAGCCGTCAGCATGCCGGTGGTCACGCCATCGCTCCAGGCCATGAGCCAGCGGGCCATGCGTGATAAGTCGTCATTGACATTGGGAAGCACGTGGCCGGCCCATTGACCCAACAGCGAAGCAGCAAACAGACAAAGCACCGTGCCCAGAAAGCCGCGCAGCAAAATGAAGACAAAGATGTTATGCCAGCACCAGCGTCGAATGATGGCGCCCCAGAACATGGCCAGAGTGGCGGGAACCAGTCCTTGCCAGACTGTCATGCCCAGTGCATCGGCGGCGCTCAGCCCTGGAGAGACTGCAAAAGCGATAGCGCCAACTGCAAGCAGGCAGGGTACGGCAAGCGGCCAGCCTAGCAGGATGAGCACCAGCGGGGCAGCGGACCAGTGCAGCTGCAAAGGCAGCTTGTACAGAGTGGGTAGAGCCCAGGCCCAGGGCAACAGCACCAGAACGGCCAGCAGTGGCGTGATCAGGGCAGATGCCACCGGGTCTTGCATGCCACCGGGCCCCGGGCGGCTGGCCAGCATGCGCCAGGGCCGTGTCAGCAGGGCCAGCAGCAGCATCAGCGCGGCGATCGAGGCTTCCAGAAACATGAATTCAGGCTAGCCACACAATGAGAGGCTCAAGCTGCCATGAGCGCCAGAGACCATCTCAGGCATGGACTTCGGCCTCGCTCTTGAGCGGCTGGCCCAGGCTGCGCAGCACATCGCGCACCATCTGGGCACGGTCTTTGGGGTTCTCCAGTTCTTTTTCGATGCGCAGCTTCTCGTTGCCCGCCAGCTTGATGTGCTTGTTCTTCTGGATCAGGTGAATGATGTTCATGGGGTCGATCGGCGGCTGGGGTTTGAATGTGATGTTGATCACGCCGGGGGCGGCATCGACCTTGACCACGCCATAGGGCTGGCTCAGCACGCGCAGGCGGTGCACGTCGATCAGGGTCTGCGCCTGGGGCGGCAGCTTGCCGAAACGATCCACGATTTCCTCGAGCAAGGTATCGATCTGATCGGCCGTCTTGGCCGTGGCCAGCTTCTTGTAGAACGACAGGCGCAGATGCACATCACCGCAGTAGTCGTTGGGCAACAAGGCCGGGGCGTGCAGATTGATATCGGTGGAAGCCGACAGCGGCGAGAGCAGGTCGGGTTCCTTGCCGGCCTTGAGGCTGCGCACGGCTTCGGACAGCATCTCGTTATAGAGCTGAAAGCCTACTTCCATCATATTGCCGCTCTGGTTTTCGCCCAGCACCTCGCCGGCGCCACGGATTTCCAGGTCATGCATGGCCAGATAGAAGCCCGAGCCCAGCTCCTCCATCTGCTGGATGGCCTCCAGCCGCTGCTGGGCCTGCTTGGTCAGGCTGTCCAGGTCCGGCACCATCAGATAGGCATAGGCCTGATGGTGGCTGCGGCCCACGCGGCCGCGCAGCTGGTGCAGCTGGGCCAGACCGAACTTGTCGGCGCGGCTGATGAGAATGGTGTTGGCCGATGGCACGTCGATGCCGGTCTCGATGATGGTCGAGCACAGCAATATGTTGTAGCGCTGGGCCACGAAATCGCGCATCACGCGTTCCAGCTCGCGCTCGGGCATCTGGCCGTGGGCCACGGCGATGCGCGCCTCGGGCAGGATTTCCTCCAGCTTCTGCTTGCGGTTCTCTATGGTCTCGACCTCGTTGTGCAGGAAGTAGATCTGTCCGCCGCGCTTGAGTTCGCGCAGCACGGCTTCGCGAATCACACCCGTGCCCTCGTTGCGCACAAAGGTCTTGATGGCCAGGCGCCGCTGCGGAGCCGTGGCGATCACCGACAGATCACGCAGGCCCTCCAGCGCCATGCCCATGGTGCGCGGGATCGGCGTGGCTGTGAGCGTGAGCACGTCCACCTCGGCGCGCATGGCCTTCATGGCCTCCTTGTGGCGCACGCCAAAGCGGTGTTCCTCGTCGATGATGAGCAGGCCCAGGTTCTTGAACTGCGTGGACTCGGACAGCAGCTTGTGCGTGCCGACCACGATATCCACCGTGCCGTCCGAAATGCCCTTGATGGCCGCCGTGATCTCCTTGCCCGAGCGAAAGCGCGACACCTCGGCCACCTTGATCGGCCATTTGGAGAAGCGGTCCACCAGGGTCTGGTAATGCTGCTCGGCCAGCAGCGTGGTGGGAGCCAGGAAGGCGACCTGCTTGCCGCCCATGGCCGCCACAAAGGCCGCGCGCAGCGCGACCTCGGTCTTGCCGAAGCCCACATCACCGCAGACCAGACGGTCCATGGGCTGGGGGCTGATCATGTCCTGCACCACGGCGTGGATGGCGGCGCGCTGGTCGGCTGTTTCCTCGAAGCCGAAGTCGGCCACAAACTGCTCGTAGTCGGCAGTGGGGAAGCGGAAGGCATGGCCCTGGCGCGCGGCGCGGCGGGCGTAGATATTGAGCAGCTCGGCGGCCGAGTCGCGCACCTGCTCGGCGGCCTTGCGCTTGGCTTTTTCCCATTGCGTGCCGCCCAGCTTGTGCAGCGGCGCATCGTCGGGCGAGACGCCGGTGTAGCGGCTGATCAGGTGCAACTGGCTGACGGGCACATAGAGCACGGCATCGGCCGCATATTCCAGGTGCAGAAACTCCTGCAGCGCGGGCGTGCCGTCCGGGTTCTTCTGGCCCATGTCCATATTGATCAGCCCGCGATAGCGGCCTATGCCGTGGTCGGCATGGACGATGGGGTCTCCCACCTTGAGCTCGGAAAGGTCCTTGATCAGGGCCTCCACATCGCTGACTTGCTCCTGGCGGCGACGACGGCGGCCCGTGGGGCTGCTGGCAAACAGCTCGGTTTCGGTGACGAAGTCCAGGCCTTCCTCGACCCAGGCAAAGCCCGTCATCAGGCTGGAGGTGGCGATGCCGACCTTTTCGGTGGCATCGGCCTGGAACTCGGCCAGAGAATCGAACACGGGCGGGTTGACGCCCGAGGCGCGGAAAAAGTCCAGCAGGCTCTCGCGCCTGCCATCGGATTCGGCCAGAAGCAATACCCGGCTTGCGCCAGCTGCTATGTGTTTTTGCAGCTTGGCCAGCGGGTCATCGGCCCCGCGCAGCACGGAAAGGTCTTCGAGCTTCTGGAAGATGGCGCTGTCGGCCACATCTTCGGTGCCCGGGCGCAAGGCCAGCTGGGCGTGTTCCTTGCTGCGGGTATAGAACTGCTCGGCGCTGAGAAACAGGGTCTCGGGCGGCAGCGCCGGGTGGTCGGGGTCGCCTTGCACCAGGCGGTAGCGGTCCTTGGTGTCCTGCCAGAAGCGCTGGAAGGCCGGCTCCAGATCGCCGTGCAGCACCACGGTGGCCTCGTCGCCCAGATAGTCAAAGACCGTGGCCGTCTCGTCAAAGAACAGCGGCAGGTAGTACTCGATGCCGGCCGTGGCAATGCCCAGACCCATGTCCTTGTAGATGCGGCTGCGCGTGGGGTCGCCCTCGAGCAGCTCGCGCCAGCGGCTGCGGAACTTGGCGCGTGCCTCCTCGTCCATCGGGAATTCGCGGCCGGGCAGCAGGCGCACCTCGGGCACGGGGTAGAGGCTGCGCTGGCTGTCGGGGTCGAAGGTGCGGATGGAGTCGATCTCGTCGTCGAACAGGTCCACGCGGTAGGGTTGGAGCGAGCCCATGGGGAACAGGTCGATCAGGCCGCCGCGCACCGCGTACTCGCCATGGCTGACCACCTGGGACACATGCTGGTAGCCCGCCAGCGTGAGCTGGGCCTTGAGCTTGGCCTCGTCCAGCTTCTGGCCCTGCTTGAATTCAAAGGTATAGCCGGCCAGAAACGAGGGCGGGGCCAGGCGATAGAGGGCCGTGGTGGCGGGCACGATGACCACATCGGCGCCATGCTGCTTGTCGCGCTGGTTGATGCGCCACAGCGTGGCCAGGCGCTCGCTGATCAGATCCTGGTGCGGCGAGAAGCTGTCGTAGGGCAGGGTTTCCCAGTCGGGAAACAATGCGCAGCGCAGCTCGGGGGCGAAGAAGGCCATCTCCTCCATGAGGCGGTGGGCATCGGCGGCATCGGCCGTGACGATGGCCGTGACCCGGCCGTCTTGCTTTTCACGCTCGCCCAGCCTGGCCAGCAGCAGCGCGTCGGCGCTGCCAACGGGGCGGGGCAGGTGAAAGCGTTTACCGGGGGTGAGCTTGGGCAGTTGCATGGTTTTTCACAGACGAGCGCAGGCAGCGGCACACAGGTGTGGGCTGGATGCAAAAAAAACGGGGACAGATTGAATGCGGACGAGTCCGGCCATCAAAGGCAGGGCTCACAGCCCAATCAGCGCGGAGCTGACGGTTGGCGGCGCATTCACTCAAAATGGGGACACCTCAAGGCGATGCAAGCCGAAAGCAGGTCGTTGATGGATCTCGCGGGCTTTCGGACGAAATGGTGATTTTAAAATACTGTGCATGACAGATCGGTTTTTCTCGCCTGAGTCCATGACGGACGACAAGGCAAACGCTACGGCGGCGGCGTCCCCGGCATCTGCACCCCGCTGCTGGGGGCTGATTCCCTGCGCGGGCGTCGGTCTGCGTGCCATTGCTGCAGATTCCCCGGCCCCCGAGCTGCCCAAGCAATACCAGAGCGTTGCGGGCCAGCCCATGGTCATGCACACGTTGGCCGCCATGCTGGCGGTGGAGCGCATGCACAGTGTGCTGCTGGTAGTCTCTGCTGCCGATGGTTTCTGGCAGGGGCGCGACATGGACGCCCGGCTCGGCATTGCTGCCTGCGGCGGAGCCACCCGTGCCGAGACCGTGAGCAACGGCCTGCAGGAGTTGCTGCGCATGGGGGCCAGCGGCGAAGACTGGGTGCTGGTGCATGACGCGGCGCGCTGTCTGGTCGCATCGGCGCAGGTCAATGTCTTGATCGATGCCTGCCTGCCGGATGCGGTAGGGGGGCTGCTGGCGCTGAAGCTGCCCGACACCCTCAAGCAGCAGGCCGCCGGTGCGGGCCCGGCGCGTGTGGCGCAGACAGTGGAGCGCAGCGACAAATGGCTGGCCCAGACGCCTCAGATGTTCCGCATTGCAGCCTTGCTGGCCGCGCTGCAGGCGGCGGGTGCTGCCGTGACCGACGAAGCCAGCGCCATGGAACTGGCCGGTCACTCACCCAGACTGGTGCCGGGCGGTGCGCAGAACTTCAAGGTGACCTACCCCGATGACTTTGCGTTGGCCGAGGCCGTGTTGCTGCAGCGCAAGCTTGATTGACTATTGAATGTATAGCGGCCTGCGCATGACAGGTAAGCGTTAGACAAGGATTTTTATGAATTTTCGTATTGGTGAAGGCTGGGATGTCCATGCCCTGGTTCCTGGGCGCAAGCTGATTCTCGGCGGTGTCGAAGTGCCTCACAGCCTGGGCTTGCTCGGCCATTCGGATGCCGACGTGCTGTTGCACGCGATCACCGATGCCTTGTTCGGCGCTGCGGCGCTGGGCGATATCGGCCGCCATTTCTCGGATACCGATGTGCAGTTCAAGGGAGCGGACTCTGCCGTGCTGCTGGCCGAGGCTGCCAAGCGCGTGCGCGCCAAGGGCTTCGAGATCGGCAATATCGACAGCACCATCGTGGCCCAGGCGCCCAAGCTGGCACCCCATATCGAGAAGATGCGAGAGCGTATTGCCCAGGTGCTGGGGCTGGATGTGGAGCAGGTCAACGTCAAGGCCAAGACGGCCGAGAAACTGGGTCCTGTGGGTCAGCTGCAGGCCATGGAGGCCCGTGCCGTGGCCTTGCTCTACAAGGCTTGAGGATCAGTCCTCGCCTGCCTCATCTTTTTTGTCGCGAGGCAGATTGCGCAGCACCTGAGGGCGCTGCAGGCGTTGTTCAGGTGCGACTGCCGCTGTCACTCCCATGGCGCGCTGCAGTTGCAGATGGGCGACAAGTCCGCCAGAAGATGAGTTGGACAACGCCAGAATGCCGCCCATGCGCTGCACCGTCTTGTCCACGATGGACAGGCCCAGGCCGGCACCAGCTGCGGCCGTGCGGGCAGAGTCACCGCGAAAGAAAGGCTGGGTCAGATTGGAGAGGTGCTCTGGCGGCACGCCCTTGCCATGGTCTCGGATACGGATGACCACCCATTTCTCGCTTTCCTTGGCAATGACATCGACCTGCGTGGTGTCGGTATCCGGTGTCTTGCCATAGCGGCGCGCATTCTCGAACAGGTTGGAGACTACGCGGGCCAGCTCCACCTCGTCGGCCATCACGTAGAGGTTTTCCGGCACGTTCATATTGATCTGCAGTTCGCGATGATCCTGCACTGCATAAACGCAGGAGGCGATCACGGCATGCAGGTCAACGGGGCTCAGGACCACGTTGTGGTCGGGGCGTGCGTAATCCAGGAATTTGTCGATGGTTGCATCAAGCTGCACGATGTCGGCCACCATGTGTTCGCGGGCCACATCGTCATAGACGCTCATTTCCGTTTCGAGCCGCAGGCGCGCCAAGGGCGTGCGCAGGTCGTGAGAGATGCCGGCCAGCATCACGGCTCGGTCCTGTTCCAGTTTGGCCAGCTTCTTTGCCATGCGATTGAAGCCGATATTGACCTCGCGGATTTCGCTGGTCACGGCTTCTTCGTCGAGCTGGCTGGCCTCGAAATCGCCTTCCCGTACCCGGTTGGCGGCATAGGACAGTTGCTTGAGCGGTCGGTTGATCAGGCGTGCAATGGCCGCCGCGCCGACCAAAGACAGCAGGGCGGCCGTAATCAGCCAGATCAGCCAGGTCTGGCCGCTGGCTGGAGTGAAACGTGACTGGTCCATCAGCAGCCAGTTCCGGTCCCCGTTGATATTGAATCCCACCCACAGCCCCGGCTCTTTGTTGACGCTGCGCGCCACCACCGTGCCATAGCCCAGGCGTCTTGTCAGCTCTTCGGTCAGGCGCTGGCCCAGGGCGTTCTGCTCCAGCGGCTCGAAGGTGTCGCCGGGTTCGCGCGGCAGAATGCGCACGCCTTCCTGGTCGGCCATGGTCTTGATGAGGGAGACGCGGTTGATGGCATCGGAGTGCACCAGCGCCGCGCGGCTCAGATTGACCAGCGATGCCACTTGCCGGGCGGTCTGCAGCGTGCGGGGTTCGAAGTCCAGGGCGCGCAGGGTTTGCAACCAGGCAAGAATGCTGCCCACCAGCAACAAGGCCAGCAGGCAGAAAGTGCGCCAGAACAGGTTCAGACCTACGGGGGAACGTGCCGTCGCGCGCCGCTCATACTCCAGAGGTACGGGGCTGGTGGCGTCTGGCGGCGTGTTGGAATAAGCACTCATGAACAGCAATGCGGAAATAACTGGATCCGAGGGTACGCCCAATATGGGCGGCAAGGGTTACGGTTTGCCCAAAAAGTGTCTATCTACTGGCGGGTGTTGAAAGAGATTGACTTATTGACCGGCACCCAAGCGAAACAAGCCGCGCAGCGGGCGGCTTGTTGCAATGAAGGCAGGCAATATCAGTTCATGCCATCGGGTACGAACACATAGCCCACGCCCCACACCGTCTGAATATAGCGGGGGGCAGCGGCGTCTTCCTCGATCAGCTTGCGCAGGCGCGAGACCTGCACGTCCAGGCTGCGGTCAAAGGGTTCGAACTCGCGGCCGCGGGCCAGCAGGGCCAGTTTTTCACGCGACAGTGGCTGGCGAGGGTGACGCACCAGGGCCTTGAGCATGGCGAATTCACCAGTAGTCAAAGGCAGCTCCTCGCCATTTTTCTGCAGCACACGTGTGCCCAGATCGAAGTTGAAGGGGCCGAAGGTGACGACTTCGTTGTCGCCCGAAGGAGCACCGGGCGCTTCCTGAGGAGGGCGACGGCGCAGCACGGCGTGGATACGTGCCAGCAGTTCGCGGGGGTTGAAAGGCTTGCCCAGATAGTCGTCTGCGCCCACTTCCAGACCCACGATGCGGTCTACATCTTCGCCCTTGGCGGTCAGCATGATGATGGGCGTGCGGTCGTTGGCCGAGCGCAGGCGGCGGCAGATGGACAGGCCGTCTTCGCCAGGCATCATCAGGTCCAGCACGATCAGATCGACGGTTTCGCGCAGCAGGATGCGGTTCAGTGCCTTGCCGTCTTCGGCAATCATGATCTCGAAGCCTTCCTGCGTCAGATAGCGGCGCAGCAGGTCACGGATGCGTGCATCGTCATCCACGACCAGGATCTTGTCGGTACGGGTGCTTGTCGTTGCCATGATCATCCTTGTCGATTTATTTGTAACAGGCAGATTGTTATCGCTTGGAGAAAAAAATCCAGCGAAAACGGGATGAGTTTTGCCTGTTGTTACAAATGTTGCGTGTGTTAATAGAACAATAAATGTTTCTTTATCGAATTTTAATGTGAATTGAACTTTTGATGCAATTGTTGTTCCATTGATGTGTTTAATATCTGTAATTCGTACAGCAAGTAGCTATAGCGACTGACAAGACGGATGCGGCCAGTGCGGTGTGATGGCTGGCATGCACTTGTTTCCATGGCTGTCCATTTATTTCCAAGGGTGAACCGAATGACTCTGTATTCCAAACCACAATCTCTGTCCCGTACCGTGACGGCTGGCCTGCTGCTGGCGGCGGCCACTGGTTCTCAGGCCTGGGCGCAAAGCGCTGGCCACAATGCCCAAGTGCCGATGAACGTGGTGCAACTGGCTGCCCAGGGCGTGGTGGAGGTCAAGCAGGACTGGATGACAGCCACACTCTCCGCAACCAAGGATGGGCGTGATGCCGCCACGGTGCAGTCACAACTGCAAAAGGCGGTTGAGGCTGCCATGACTACCCTGCGTGCCGACGCACGTGCAGGCCAGATGGAAGTGAGTACAGGCAACTTCTCGATTTCGCCGCGCTATGGCAACAACGGCAAGGTGGAAGGCTGGCAGGGCCAGGCCGATATCGTGCTGCAGGGACGTGACTTTGTACGTATTACCCAGTCCGCAGCCAAGGTGCAGGACATGACGCTGTCAGGAACAAGCTTTGGCCTGTCGCGCGAGGCGCGTGAAAAGGTGGAGGGTGAAGCCCAGGCCAAGGCGATAGAGAACTTCCGCCAGCGTGCGGCAGCGATTTCCAAAAGCTTTGGCTTTGCCGGCTACAGCGTGCGGGAAGTCAGCGTCCATGCCAGCGGAGGCAATGTGCGGCCCATGCTGCAAGCCCGCGCCGCAAGCATGAGTATGGCCAAGTCGGCAGGCTATGCGGATGCCGCACCGGTGCCGGTCGAGTCGGATAGTGCCGAGGTGACGGTCAATGTCAGCGGCTCGGTGCAGATGCAGTAAGCAGTACCAAGGGTGCTGATATGAAAAAAGGAGCTGCTTGCGCAGCTCCTTTTTGATTTTCATCATGAATTGAGTCTGAAACCATAAGCTAGCCAGCGTTAGTTGCTATCTAATTGATGGTTTCACGGAGCAGCCACTTATTGTGCTGCCCAGCCACCATCCATATTCCAGGCCACGCCGCGCACATTGTTGCCAGCGGCTGAGCAGAAGAAGACGGCCAGTTCGCCGAGCTCTTCGGGTGTGGTGAACTGCATGGAGGGCTCTTTCTCGCCCAGCAACTGCTTGGTGGCTTCTTCGTTGGAGATGCCTTGAGCGGCCGCCTTGGCATCCACCTGCTTTTGCACCAAGGGCGTCAGCACCCAGCCGGGGCAGATGGCGTTGCAGGTAATCCCGGTGGTGGCATTTTCCAGCGCCGTCACCTTGGTCAGACCCACGATGCCATGCTTGGCTGCGACATAGGCAGATTTTTGCGCCGAGCCGACCAGACCATGGACGGAGGCCACATTGATGATGCGGCCCCAATTGGCCTGCTGCATGGAGGGTAGGGCCAGGCGGGTGGTGTGAAAAGCGCTGCTGAGGTTGATGGCGATGATGGAGTCCCACTTTTCTATGGGAAAGTCCTCGATGGCGGCCACATGCTGAATGCCGGCGTTGTTGACCAGGATGTCCACTCGGCCGAACTCTGCGGCTGCGTATTTCATCATGGCTTCAATTTCGGCGGCTTTACTCATGTCGGCGCCGTGATAGCCAACCTGGATACCAGCTGCTTTGCCCGCTTCCTGAACCTGAGCCTTGGGGGATTCCACATCACCAAAGCCGTTGAGAACAATATTGGCGCCCTGGCGAGCCAGAGCGATAGCGATACCGAGGCCGATTCCGCTGGTCGATCCCGTCACGAGAGCGGTTTTGCCTTTCAACATGGACATACAAGGTCTCCGAATGAATTACGATGCGACGACAGCCATTATCGGCTCCGGTTTCCCCAACGCGCTCCCATGAATCAACCTACGCTGAATTACGTATCGTGTCCCGGAGCTTCCGCCGTTGCTCCCAGCTGGGCCAGTGCCCAGCGTCGTCAAGAGATTGCCAGCCAACCCCAGGGTTTGCACCGGATGGCTTACTGGGAATGGAACCTTACCGGCAATCCAAGACATCCGCATGTCATCGTCTGTGCGCATGGGCTCTCGCGCCAGGGGCGCGACTTTGATGTACTGGCCCGTGAGCTCAGCCGTTTTGCACGCGTGATCTGTCCTGATGTGGTGGGGCGTGGTGAAAGTGACTGGCTGGCTGACTCCAAGGCCTATCAGGTTCCTGTGTATGCCGCCGACATGCTGGCATTGCTGGCCCAGTTGCATGCGCAGGCCCCGATCGAGACCCTGGACTGGGTGGGTACCAGCATGGGAGGGCTGATCGGAATGGGAATCGCGGGCCAGCCGGGTCTGCCATTGCCCGTATCGGTACGCAAACTGGTGCTCAACGACGTGGGGCCGGTGATCGAGTGGGGGTCGCTGGAGCGCATTGCCTCCTACTTGGGAAAAAGCTTGCAATTTCCCAACTTTGAGAGCGCCGCGGCCGCCATGCGCTTGATTTCCCAGGGGTTTGGCCCACATAGCGATGAGCAGTGGAAGCAGCTGTCGCGAGCCATGGTCAAGCCGCTGTCTGAAGGCTGCGTGGTTCTGCACTATGACCCTCGCATCGCCGAACCCATGGCCGGCATGACGCATGAGATGGCCAAGGCTGGTGAAGTGCTGCTCTGGCAGCTGTATGACCAGCTTCAGGCACAGGTTTTGCTTGTTCGTGGAGCGGACTCCGATCTGTTGTCCCAAGCCACAGCACAAAGCATGGCGCAGCGAGGGCCTAGAGCGCGCTGCGTGGAGTTGGAAGGTGTGGGCCATGCCCCCACATTGGTGGCTCCCGGCCAGGTTGAGTTGATACGAGAATTTTTACAAGGGGATTCGGATCTGCCTGCACGTTTGAGTCTTGTGCAGCAGGCCCAAGAGGAAGCTGAATGAAGACCAGCGACACCGTAAACACCTTTTCTGATGCCGCGCCCAAGCTCACGGAGCTCACTCCTGACCTGATCAAGGCGACGTCTGAAATTCTGCCCGGCCAGGTCAATGCGCTGGCGCGTGCTCGTGCATTCGCCGAGCCTTTGATTGCCGGTGAGACCATGGAAACCGGGGAGAACACCCTGGCTCACGCCGATGCCGTGGCGGCCATTCTGAAGAAGATCGGTGGCTCGGAAACCATCCAGGCCGCAATCTATCTGGTGCATGCCAGCGTGCACCTGAACAAGCCGCAGGAAGTCATTGCCAAGGCTTTTGGCGATAACTTTGCTACGTTGGCAGTTGAAACCATCAAGCTCATCCGTGTGCAGCAGCAGGCGCGTGATGCCGAGCTCAGCTCCCAGCATGTGGATGATGTGGCGGCTCAGACCGAGAACGTGCGCAAAATGCTGCTGGGCTTCTCGCGCGATCTGCGCGTCGTGCTGCTGCGGCTGGCCTCCCGGCTGCAGACCCTGCGTTTTTATGCGGCGCAAAAGAGTTCGGTCTCGCCCAGTATTGCGCGTGAGGCGCTTTATGTATTCGCACCGCTGGCCAACCGGCTGGGCATTTGGCAGATCAAGTGGGAGCTGGAAGACCTGGCTTTCCGCTTTCTGGAACCCGAAACCTATCGCGAAGTTGCACGCCTGCTGGATGAAAAGCGGGTAGAGCGTGAAGCCTATATGGAGCAGATGCGCGGTCGGCTGGAAGCTGATCTGCGCGCGCACAGCATCAGTGCCACCGTTCAGGGACGACCCAAACATATCTACAGCATCGTCAAGAAGATGCGTGGCAAGTCGTTGAGCTTTGATCAGCTGTTCGACATTCGCGCCATGCGAGTGGTCGTGCCCACGGTCAAGGACTGCTATGCCGCATTGTCCTGGGTGCACGAGCAATTCACGCCGCTGGAAAAAGAGTTTGACGACTATATAGCCAGGCCCAAGCCCAATGGCTACCAGTCGCTGCATACCGTGGTGCGTGACGAGACGGGCCGCACCATCGAGATTCAGATCCGCACTCAGGCCATGCATGACCATGCCGAGCATGGCGTGGCGGCGCACTGGGCCTATAAGGAAGCAGGAACCAAGGGCTACAGCGGAGTCTCTGCCTCCAGCGAATATGACGCCAAGATTGCCGTGCTGCGCCAACTGTTGGCCTGGGGCAGCGATCTGGCTGGCACCAGCCAGCGTGGACTTTTCGATGACCGTATCTATGTGCTGACACCTGATGCCGCAGTGATCGAGCTGCCGCAGGGGGCGACCCCTGTGGACTTTGCCTATTCCGTCCATACAAGTCTGGGCCACCGCTGCCGTGGTGCCCGTGTGGATGGCGTCATGGTCCCCTTGAACACGCCGCTGCAAAGTGGTCAGACCATTGATATCAACACCGCGAAGGAAGATCGTCCGTCGCGTGACTGGCTCAACGCGGATCTGGGCTACCTTGTCAGCAATCGTGCCAAGGCCAAGGTGCGAGCTTGGTTCAATGCCCAGGCCACACATGAGACGGTCTCGCGTGGGCGTGAATCGGTAGAAAAACTGCTGCAGCGAGAAGGCAAGACGGCCGTCAAGCTGGAAGAGTTGGCGGCACAACTGGGTTTCAAGTCGGCAGAAGCCTTGTTTGAGGTAGTGGGCAAGGATGCGTATTCGCTGCGCAATATCGAATCGGTGCTGCGCCCTGTCGAAGAGCATCCGCCCGAGGAAGAGTTCACGTTGGTGCGCAAGGCCAAAAGCACGGACTCGCCCAAAGGGGGGGTGCTGGTGGTCGGCGTGGACTCGCTGATGACGCAGCTGGCCAAATGTTGTCGTCCAGCGCCTCCTGATGAGATCGCAGGCTTTGTGACGCGAGGCAAGGGTGTGAGTGTGCACCGCTGCGACTGCTCCAACTTCCGCGAAATGTCAGCCAAGAACCCCGAGCGGGTGATCGAGGTGGGCTGGGATCTGCCCAAGAACGTGGAAAAGGGTGGAGCGCTCTATCCAGTCGATGTCTCGGTCGAAGCGGCTGACCGTCAGGGCTTGCTGCGGGATATTTCGGATGTCTTTGCGCGTGAGAAAACCAATGTCATCGGTGTGCAGACCCAGTCTGTCAAGGGAACGGCCTGGATGACATTCACCGTGGAGGTGGCTGACGCGGGGCGGCTGAACAAAGTGCTGGGAATTGTGGGTAGCGTCTCGGGTGTGCGGTCTGCAAGAAGGCGCTGATGGCAGTTTGTGAGCAAAAAGCTTTCGCTCTCAAAAAATGAGTGAAAACCCATGCTACAATTGCTTCATCGAACGAACACAGGCGCGTAGCTCAGCTGGTTAGAGCACCACCTTGACATGGTGGGGGTCGTTGGTTCGAGTCCAATCGCGCCTACCAAACATCGCAAGCAAGACCAGAGCTTGCCGCAGAAATGCCCGCTGATAAGCGGGCATTTTTGTTTGTGCGGTATGAAGCGTTTTGAGATTTAACGTGATTGATCACAGCTGATGCCAACGTGATGACAGCAGCGAAGCTGCTGTCTTTCTTGTCGCTGCGCATTGCAATGCGCTTGAACTCCTTGAGCTCGCAAAAGAAGCTCTTTATCAGGTGTCGCCACTTGTAGATCTCCACATCACTCTGCAAGGGCATTCGGCGATTGGATTTTTGTGCAATTGCCGCTTGGCAGCCCTGTGTAACCAATCTGCATCAAATGCTTTGTCGGCCAGCAGTGCCAGCAGAGCGACACCTTCGAGCAACCGCTCCAAGTGTTGGAGATCATGCCTTTGGCCTGGTAGTAAAACAAATCGGATCATGTTCCCAAGAGCGTTTGCCAGCGCCAGTGTCTTGGTGCTCAAACCACCTCGGCTACAGCCTATGGCCTGACCCGCAGGCCCCCTTTGGGGCCCTGACCATACCTGTGCACTCGCACAATCGTTGTATCCACCATGGCGTATTCCCTGTCCGGTTGATCGCTGGCCGCATCAAACAGCTTTTGAAAAACGTCGGCTTTGACCCAGTCGCGAAGCCGCTTGAAGACGGCGCTCCACTTGCCAAATTCAGGTGGTGAATCTCGCAAAGCGCTGCCTGTACGTGCAACCCAAAGCACTGCTTCCAAGAACAGTCGATTGCTGGAGCTGCCGCGTGCTCGGTCCTCAACCTTCCTTAAACACAATGGCCTCATACGAGCCCATTGTTCATCTGTCAAAACGTATCGCATCACTGCGCAATTGTTACGTTGCCACGGAGATAAAAATCAAATCTCAACAGGCCCTAGTACATCGTTTCGAAGCAGGACCGAGGGCTGACCCGAGCTGACGCGCTTCTATGCGGCGCGAATGCATGCAAGGACGATAGAGCTCCCGACGATCCGCATACCGTTCCTGACCCATCCCGGCGGGGAGGGGCAGCACACTGAAGCTGCGGCGCAGGCTATCGCCAAATAGCCCCCTGTCGGGGCCAGTTCTGGAGGGCAGCCGCCGGTGTACCTTAATCTCGGGTCCGACGCGCCCCGACTCGCTCAGTCTGCATTTCAAGCGGCACTCGCAAACATAGAAATTCGTTGTAAGCTTTCGCAGTCGACGGATTTCGATGGACGCTGCAATCCATGACAGAGGGAGCTTGTTTTGACGTCAAGTGCAGAGGGCTACGCTTGTCCCCCCATGTTGACCGAACTGCTGTGGGAGACGCGAGCCCGGTCCCTCGCCTTGGCCGCGCCGCTGTCGGACGAGGACGCGCAACTGCAGTCCATGCCCGATGCCAGCCCGGCGAAATGGCATCTCGCGCACACGACCTGGTTCTTTGAGACCCTGGTGCTGCAGCCTCATCTGCCGGATTACTGCGTCTTTGACGAACTCTGGCCGCGCCTGTTCAATTCCTATTACGAGAGCCTGGGGCCGCGCCATGCGCGCCCTCAACGCGGCCTGCTGAGTCGGCCTGGGCTTGCCGAGGTCAAGGCCTACCGCCAGCACGTGGACACGGCCTTGGCCGACTTGCTGCCGTTTGCACCAAACGAGGCCCGTACGCTGATCGAACTGGGCTGCCACCACGAGCAGCAACACCAGGAGCTGCTGCTGACAGACATCCTGCATGCCTTCTCGTGCAACCCTTTGCTACCTGCGTATCAATCGTCGCGGCCAGAACCAGCCCGCGCACCGTCCCAGGCCTGGCTGAAGCACGTGGGTGGCATCGTTGACATCGGCCACGGTGGCCCAGGCTTTGCCTTTGACAACGAAGGGCCGCGGCACCGTGCGCTGCTTGAACCTTTCGAGATCGCCAATCGTCTTGTCACCTGTGGCGAGTTCGCCGACTTCATCGCCTCGGGCGGCTACCGTGAGCCGCTGTTGTGGCTGTCCGACGGCTGGGCGGCCGTGCAGGCCCAAGGCTGGCAGCGGCCGACCTACTGGCAGGAGGACGGTAGTGTCTTCGGCCTGCAGGGCGTCCAGCCGCTGGACCCTGATGCGCCCGTCATGCAGCTCAGCTTCTACGAGGCTTGCGCCTACGCAGAATGGGCCGGTGCGCGGCTACCGACCGAGTTCGAGTGGGAGGCTGCGTCAGCGCTGACAGATTTCGAGCAGGCCGACGATCAAGCCTGGCAGTGGACGCGCTCGAGCTATGCGCCCTATCCCGGCTTCCGGCCCGGAGCCGGTGCTGTGAAAGAGTACAACGGCAAATTCATGGTCGGCCAGCAGGTGCTGCGCGGCGGCAGCCTTGCGACGCCACCTGGCCATGCACGACCCAGCTATCGCAATTTCTTTCCGCCGGCAGCGCGCTGGCAGTTCAGTGGATTGAGGCTCGCACGATGAAACCCGCTATTGAATGGCAGCAATCCTGCGCCACGGCTGAGAACGAGCAGTTCGCGGCCGACCTGCACGTGGCACTGGCCCGTACACCCAAGGCGATCTCGCCCAAATACTTCTACGACGAGGCTGGCTCACGGCTGTTCGAGCAGATCTGCGAGCTGCCTGAGTATTACCCGACCCGAACCGAGCTCGCTCTGCTTGAGGCTCATGCCGCCGACATGGTCGAGCAGTTCGGACCCGGCGTGCAGCTCGTTGAGTACGGCGCTGGCGCCCTGCGCAAAGTGCGCCTGCTGCTGGACGCGATGCCGCACGACGGAGTGCAGTTTGTGCCGGTGGACATCTCCGGCTCGCACCTGCTGGCCGCCAGCGACGCGCTTGCGGCCGACTATCCCAGGTTGTCCATCCAACCCCTGGTCGCCGACTTCACGCGCCCACATACGCTGCCACCATGGCCCAAGGACTGCCGGCGCGTCGGCTTCTTTCCTGGCTCCAGCATCGGTAACTTCACGCCGGAGGAGGCCGACACTTTCCTGCGTCTGGCAGCCGACGAGTTGGCAGGCGGCGGACTGCTGATCGGTATCGACCTCGTGAAGGATGAGGCCACGCTGCACGCGGCCTACAACGACGCCGAGGGCGTGACGGCTGCCTTCAATCTGAACCTGCTGGAGCACGCCCGGCGTGTGCTGGGGGCCGAGTTCCCGCAAGACGGCTTTGAGCACTTGGCCTTCTATAACCCAGCCCACTGCCGCATCGAGATGCACCTGCGGGCGACACGGCCCCTGGCGCTGCAGGTCGGCGGCGAGATCTACGCCTTTGACGAGGGCGAGACCCTGCACACCGAGCATTCGCACAAATACACGGTCGACGGCTTCCAGGCAATGGCCGTGCGCGCCGGCTTCAAGCCGGGCAAGGTGTGGACGGACGTTAACGGTTGGTTCGCGGTGCTGTGGCTGGAGTCGGAAGGCGGCGAATATTCACCACGAGGGACGGCTGGACCTACCAGGGCCTGCGGCAGCTGATTCGCTTTCGGCAGCTCGCGGCCAGCAGGTACGGTACGAGTGATCGGGCAGTCCAGCGGCGCGTTCGCGGCAATATGAGTGGGGGATCTATCGTGGACCGTGATTGACGGATGTGAGCTCGTCCGCCAGTGGTCGGGTCGCCAGAACCTCAGGGCCCAAATTTTGGGGGCGAGGCGACGGGCTTGGTGCTTGGTATCGGCCCAATTGGTCCCAGGTGCGAAATTGACTCGTCTTGATGGCAGCACCCATGCAAGGATTTCTTCGAGACGCATCTGATGAATCAGGTCACCAACCGAGTCGTAATCGCCACCCAAGAAGGGGTGTACTGTTAGCGTTTTGGGCGCGAGGGTGTGCCAGGTAGTTGGGGCTGGCAGCGAGCACGAGTTGCACATCTTCTAGATGACGCGCCATCATTGTTGAATCCGGCTGCGCGCGAAACTGGATCAAGGCGCACGAGGCAAAGCACAGCGTGCGCAGGATGTGTTGGCTCATGCGGATGTACCCAAGAAAACAGACCGAGGTTGTCTACCTGCCTAGGGCAGTCCAGGTGACTGGGTATGACTGAGCCAGAGCTGCAAAATTAGCAATTCACTGCTCTGGCTTGTGAGCAAAGACGGAGCGTGCTGCGTGGGGAAAAGGATGCGGGTGGCGTTGCGCATGAGTTGAAATGAGAAGTGACGCAACCGCGTCAGGAGCGACAAAATGGAACTGTGCCGCAAATATTTCTTGTGTCCTCGCCACATCAGTGACCCAAGTCGCGAGGGGTGTTGGTGATCATGGTGACTGCCTCCCTTTTTGTAGAAGGGATTTGTCGATATCAAGCAAAGCGTCTGGAGGGCAGTGAGTGCTGATGCACTAGCAGCGAATGCTCTTCGTTTTAATTCAGTTCCCAATGTAGAAAGGCTCTAACCTATGCCAGCATTGCAAGGCATAACGTGGCTTTTGTTGCTGCAGCTAGCCGGTGAAGCGCTGGCCCATCTGTTCAATCTACCCTTTCCAGGCCCGGTCGTGGGTATGCTGCTGCTCGTAATATCGCTGAAGCTTCATAGGGTGCGCGAGCCGGTGCATGCGGCGGCCAGCTATCTGCTGTCGCATCTGTCACTGTTGTTCGTACCTGTGGGTGTGGGTGTGATCACTCATTTGGATTTGCTGCGCGACTACGGGTTCAAGCTGATGCTGGTCATCGCGCTGTCCACTTGGGCAGGCATGGCCGTCACGGTGTTATTGGTACGTACCTTGATGCGCGACCAGCTTGAAGCCGGGAAGGAGGGCTCCGGCGATGCCTGATTTTGTCCAGCTCTGGGTCTATCTTTCGTCTGCGCCGTTGTTCGGACTCACGGCTACCTTGGCTGTCTATGTGGTTGCCCATGCGCTGTATGTACGCTCTGGTCAGGCGCCCTGGGCCAACCCGGTACTGTGGTCCGTGGTGGTGCTGGGCACGGCGTTGCTGGTTACGCAGGTGCCATATCCCACATATTTTGCAGGTGCGCAATTTATCCACTTTCTGTTGGGGCCAGCCGTCGTCGCACTGGGTTTCCCGTTGTGGGAAAGACGTGTGGAACTGCAACGCAACTGGGGGCGGTTTCTGGCGGCTGCACTGGCTGGTGGCGCCACGGCCGCCATTGTCGCTGTGAGCCTGGGCTGGGCTGTGGGCCTGCCGCAGGAGGTTCTGCGCTCGCTGGCACCAAAGTCCGTCACGGCGCCCGTGGCTATGGGGGTGGCGGAAAAAATCGGTGGCGTTCCGGCGCTAGCCGCTGTGTTCGCGGTGTTGACGGGCCTGATCGGTGCGCTATCCGCGCGCGGGCTGTTCCGGATTCTGCGTATCGGTACCAGCGATGTGGAATGGGTGGCGCGCGGCTTTGGCCTGGGAACGGTGTCGCATGGCATTGGTGCCGCGCGGGCGTTGCAGGTGAATGCAGATGCCGGTGCTTATGCGGGCTTGGCGCTGAGCTTGCAAGTCTTGCTGGCCGCTCTGCTGATGCCGCTGGTTGCGCGCTGGTTCTAACGCCATGCAACGTAGGAAGCCTTTCTGCCATCGGCCAATCCGACGTGCCTTATTGTCCAGACATGCCGTTGTCGTCGACTGGCGGCTTGTCTTCCCTGGAAGTGACTCGTTGAAATGGCGAGTCCATGGGGAAGCCAATTCCACAGGCGGAATCCTGTGCTTTTCTTTGCCTGGCTATGGTGAACTAGCAGCTAGGCTCAAATACTCAGCCGAAGGCGTTTCTGCATCAACCCAATCAAACTCGAATCACCATGTCCGATAACTTCTTTCGCTTTCATGATCTGTTCGCTCAGTTGGGGCTTCCCAATTCAGACGAAGCCATTGCTGCCTTCATCGGCCGGCACAGGCCGTTGTCTAACGACATGCTTTTGGCCGATGCTCCTTTTTGGGATGAGTCACAGGCACAATTTATTCGTGAGAAAAAACTGGATGACTCACCAGAGTGGACTCAACTGATCGACCAGCTCAGTGAAGCGCTTCGCGAAACTTCGGATGCCCGGAACTCACTTGGCTTCTGCCGCGTGCTAGCTCTTTCGGGAAGTTTGCGTCATTCCTCATTCAACACAGCACTGGCTCATGCAGCGCAGGTCATGGCACCGCATGGCATGGTCATTGAGGTTGCGACTTTGCACGGGGTTCCGCTCTATGACGCGGACCTGGAAACCAGCGAAGGTATTCCTGCCGCGGTGCTCAAATTGAAAGCACAGATTCTGGAGGCAGACGCTTTGCTGATGGTCACCCCGGAGTACAACAACGGAGTACCTGGTGTGTTCAAGAATGGCATTGACTGGCTTTCCCGGGCAGACATGAAAGCCATTTTCGCCAAGCGCCCAACAGGCATGATCGGTGCATCCATGGGGGGCTTTGGTACTTTGTCGTCCCAGGCCGCCTGGTTGCCCACTCTCAAGATGTTGGGCGTTACGCTGTACAGCGGCAACTCCGTGCTGGTGTCTCGCGCACAGAATGCATTCGACGCTCAGGGCGAGTTGACGGATGAGTCGAGCCGGAAAAATCTGAACGCCTACCTCGCTGGGTTCAATGAATTTGTGCAGCTCATCAAGATTGCAAAATTGAAATCCCGGTAAAGAGCGCATCGGATGGCGGCGGGTTCGTTTTCTGAGGTGTTAGAAATGGAAAGTATGCAATTCCATTTCTTCTCTTCTCATCGGGATCACCTGTTTCTAGACTATTCAGGTTGTGATTCGCAGATCATGAGGAAAGAACACGGTTAGGGGGCGGTGAAGGCAATTGCAGTTGCTTGATTTCACAGGTGAAAGCTGCGTTCAGCGTCCTAAAGTAGGCGCACTTTTCAGCGCATAACCCCTCCGGCTGTGCCGGGGTCAATAACCAGGAGTCCTGTAATGTCCAAAGTGCTGGTGCTGTATTACTCTTCCTATGGTCATATAGAAACGCTTGCCCAAGCCATAGCGGAGGGTGCTCGCTCCACAGGAGCCGCAGTTGATGTCAAACGAGTGCCAGAGACTGTGCCTGAGGAGGTGGCTAAGGCAGCACATTTCAAGCTGGATCAACAAGCACAGGTGGCAACTGTCGGCGAACTGGCAGACTACGACGCTATCATCGTGGGTACGCCAACCCGGTTTGGTCGCATGTCTTCTCAGATGGCTGCATTTTTGGATCAGGCTGGCGGGCTATGGGCGCGTGGAGCTCTGAATGGAAAGGTTGGCGGAGCTTTCACTTCGACTGCCACACAGCATGGGGGGCAGGAAACGACACTGTTTTCCGTCATCACCAATCTGCTGCACTTTGGAATGACGATTGTTGGTCTGCCATACAGCCATCAGGGGCAGATGACGCTGGACGAAATTGTCGGCGGAGCACCTTATGGTGCAACCACGATCGCCGGTGGACAAGGGCAGAGGCAACCTAGTGCGATCGAACTTGAAGGTGCTCGTCACCAAGGCGCACTTATCGCTAAGACTGCAAACAAGCTGTTCAGCTAAGCCTTGGCACATGCGAGAGGGGGAGTACTTTGCTGCTCCTTCTTTCTTTATTCCACAGCGGGCGAGTTTTCAACCCGGAAAGCGGTCGTGTGAGGCATTGCGCCATCGAGATTCCAATGTCTGGATGGGGTGGCGAACTGCCTAAAGGAGATTCCGGTGCGACCAATGGTATCCACTGCGCAGCAGACACCTGCTGACGGGCGTGGGCAGCAGCAATGGGTCATTCTGAGAGAGAGCCTACTTGCCAGCTGCGGTCATTGCTGGCATGTCTCGGGGGCGTCGTAACGACGCGTCACGATGCATCGGCTAGTCCATTGAATTGGCTCGAGGAAAATGGCTCTCATGCTACGTTTCCCTTTGGGAGAAGCGTCACCCGCTAGCACGGCTCGCGCTCATGTCTCGCACTGCATCGCGTGACAATCATTGACTTTGAGCGTTAGCGATAAACTGAAACACATTGTAATATTCTGCTGTGCGCGCCATGTCACATAGGCCGACGCCGTACTTCAGAAAAAACGGCTCATCGGCCTGTGCATGCGTCTTTGAATCGGCAAATAGTTTCTGCGCCACCGCTGCCGTCCGCTTCCATGTACTTGCCCGTTTATGCCTGCAACCCCGCTTGAATGGTCTGTGCCTGCGGCGATCCTTTTGTGCGCCATCGGACTCTGCGCCTTACGCTTCGTTGGTCTCCGTACGCTTCAGTGGGGCAGCGCTCTTGGCTGCCTGGGCATTGGCTATGCAATCATGCTCGTGCAGGCCAGCGAATTTTCCCCTTACAAACAAGCCGTCGAGGATGCTTTCATTCTGTGCGGCGTTATTTTGGCATGTCGCGCACTACAGAGCCGTCGCTGTAGGCAGACGTCCTCCTACATTGATATTGCGGTTCTGCTTGCTTCAACAGCAATGGTCATCGTATCGGTCGTGCTGTTTGCCAGCGCAAAATTGGAGACGTTCTTTGTTCAGGCTTCTTGCGCACTAGTGATCTGGCGGGCCACGATCTCCTTTGCAAGGCAGGTCGCAACTACGTCGGACAAGGTGCTTACCGCCGCGTTCCTTTTCATTGCGTTGGTGTTGACAGGTCAATGTGTTTTATATGTTGCCGTCCCGACGCCACCGTTCGCATTGGGAGAGTGGAGAGTCTCCATCTGGGGGACTTTGGTCCAATATACCGGGCTACTCGGGAGTATTGTTCTGACCTTCGCGGTCTTGATCGCGACAAACTACGATGCCATAGAGAAATACCGCCACCAAGCCCATACCGACGCATTGACGGGCCTGCTGAATCGACAGGGTCTTGATAGTCGTCTCGCTTCCGTCTCCTGGCACTCCTTTCCGGATGCGGTGACGCCGATCGGCGTGATCATGGCCGATATCGACAATTTCAAACGCATCAACGATATCTTCGGCCACGCTTTTGGCGACATGGTGCTGGCTCGATTTGGTGCCCTTTTTCGGCCAGAATCAGACGCGCAAATTTGCGCCGCTCGGATGGGAGGAGAAGAATTCCTGCTGCTGCTGCCAGGAGCAAATCTGGAGAGTGCAGCCGCAATTGCCGATGAAATTCGTGAGAGTTTCGTAGCACAGCGCTGGGCCCCGCACGCTCCAAACTCGTGTTTCACGGCCAGCATGGGGGTGACTGTTGTTCAAGCGGGCGAACCCTTCGCCAGTGCGATCAAGCGCGCAGACGACTTTCTCTACGAAGCGAAGCGACGCGGGCGGAATTGCACGGTTTCGGGCGACGCGCCAAGAAACACTGCACATCGACTCTCCAAGAGTAGCAGCAAAGTGGGCTGAGAAACAGATTTCAACTTGAAGGTCCACCGTACTACAGTTCGCAGTCGACTGATCCACGCGAGCCCTCTGCCCAAGCCCACCAAGATCGGAAAATCGATGCGCGTTGGAAAGCGTCGGTGATCGCCGGTATGGTCAATAAGCGCGGCGTGCAGCCAAAGGCATTCCACCAGACTCAAATCGAGGTGCAGAGTTCAGGGATTTCAGCCTTTGGGCAATGCGGCCCGCGCTGATCAATGTCGCCATGCATAAGCTACGCAATCAATTCAGTACGCCCAACTCACGGCAACTGGCCAATGCAAGTTGCCGTCTACCAATTTCGGGTGCACGCTTGCCATTTTTTCGGAATGTCGAGACGTTCATTGACATAGTCAGCGTTGATGCACGGCTTTCTAGGCTTTCCCTCTGACTCCATTGCTCTGCCTGTGCGGGCAGCTATATTTTTATAAGCTCTCGTTTGTTATCTGGGACTGCAAACCACTGTTTGTGCGGACCAGATGTGTTGGGCCAGCATGCCAACCAGCATGGCTGCGACAAACAGCCAGACTTCGGGTTGCAAGGTCGCAAGGTTCATCAATGCAGGACCTGGACAGAAGCCAGCCAGTCCCCAGCCCACACCAAACATGGCTGACCCTGTGATCAACCTTCTATCAACCGACTGGCTGGTGGGCAGTTGCATGGCATTGCCCAGCAGTGCGTTGCTGCGGGTTTTGGCCCAGGTAAAGGCGATCAGGCCGACGGCGATGGCGCCACCCATGACCAGAGCCAGGGATGGGTCCCATAGCCCGGAAAAATCCAGAAAACTCTGTACCTTGGCGGGGTTGCCCATTCCGGAGAGGAGCAGGCCCAGACCGAAGATCAGGCCGGAAATCAGGGCCGTGATGGATGCAAGCATGAGTGTGACTCCTGTTTTAGCTGATGACATGGCGCATCACAAACACGGTGATTGCGCCTGTGGCGATGAAGGTCAGCGTTGCAGCTAGTGAACGAAGCGAAAGGCGTGACAGACCGCAGACACCATGCCCGCTGGTACAACCAGAACCCAGACGGGTGCCGAATCCCACCAGCAGGCCGGCAACGATGATGAGCGCCGAGTTCGACGGCATCTGCATGGCAGGCAAAGGGGCAAAAAGCTGCCAGATCAGCGGGGCTCCCACCATGCCGATGATGAAGGCTAGGCGCCAGCCCCAGCTGCCGGTGGACTTCCAGTTCGGCAGTTGCAGCAATGCACCCACGATGCCGCTGATGCCTGCAATGCGGCCCAGCGCTGCAACGAGGATGGCGGCGGATAAGCCAATGAGCAGACCACCTGCCAGCGACGACCAGGGCGTGAATTCGTTCCACAAAATATTCATGCTTCTTCTCCTGGTTGGCAAAACAGCAGGTGCACGGTTTGCATCAGTTGCAGAGCACGCTGATCTGCCAGCTGATACCAGATGAACTTGCCTTCGCGGCGGGTGACTACCAGACCTTCGCGGCGAAGGACTCCGAGTTGCTGCGACAACGTGGGCTGGGTGATACCGGTCAGCTGTTCCAGTTCTCCGACGGTGCGCTCTTGCATGGACAGCTGGCACAGCAGCAGCAGCCGGTCTTCATTGCCCAGCAACTTGAGCATGGCGACGGCTTTTCCTGCATGGGTTCGCATGGCATGAAGGTCAAGCGGGGGCTGGATCTCTTCGGTGTTGGAGGGCATAGCTTGGTTTTCAAAATATTTTCATATATTATATAAAAAAGTATATTGAAAAGCGCAAGAAAATTTTTGAAGCCACTTCGTCAGGAGCCTCCATGACAGCCAGCAACATGCATATCAAGGCATTTTTTGACACGGTAACGGGTACCGTCAGCTATGTGCTGGCGGATATCGCCGGTGGTCAGGCCGCAGTGATCGATCCGGTTCTGGACTTTGAACCGAAGTCCGGCACATTGAGCAGCCGTTCTGCCGACTCCATCATTGACTATGTGCGCAGCCAGGGCTGGCAGGTGCAGTGGATTCTTGAAACCCATGCTCATGCGGACCATCTCTCGGCGGCGCAACACATTCGCTACCAACTGGGTGGCAAAGTCGCGATTGGTGCTCATATCCTTAAGGTCCAGGCAGCATTTCGCAAGATTTACCACTTTGAGCGCAGCTTTCTGCCCGATGGCAGCCAGTTTGATCATTTGCTGGACGACGGCGAGAGCTTGCCGCTGGGCCAATTGCTGCTGACCGCCATACATGTGCCAGGTCACACTCCCGCAGACATGGCCTACCGGGTGGCTGATGCCGTATTTGTGGGCGATACCCTGTTCATGCCCGATGTGGGGACGGCGCGCGCGGACTTTCCGGGAGGCGATGCGGCCGCGCTTTATCAGTCCATTCACCGCATCCTGGATTTGCCACCTCAGACCCGCATTTTTGTCTGTCATGACTATCCACCAGCATCCAGAGCTCCTGCCTGGCAGACTACGGTGAGGGAGCAGCGCGAACACAATATTCATGTGCGAGACGGGATCAGTCAGTCCGAGTTCGTTCAGATGCGCACGGCCCGCGATGCCACGCTGGAGATGCCGACCTTGATCCTGCCGTCGGTGCAGGTCAATGTACGCGCGGGCAAGCTGCCGCCGGCCAATGAGGATGGCCGTACCTATGTGCAGCTGCCCATCAATGCATTCGCCGGGAACGCGCCCATGCCACAAGGTGTGTGGCAGAAAGCTCCAGCCCATGACCCTGACTAGAAAGCGACAGACGCTTTCAAACATGAGGGCGTGTAAGTTGACTGTCTAGGGCAGTGTGCAGAATGCGGCGTCAGTGGGCCGGCATGCCAAAGAGATCATGGGCATCGAGCAAGGCCCACGCGATCTCGGGCGTGTTTTCTAGACCCTTGCGGATGGCTGCGGGAATGCTTTGACGGGTCTTGCGGCACAGGCCGGGCATGTCGTGCATGTCTATCTGTATGCCGCGCATGGTGCGTACTTCGTTGTTGCCGGGGGCGATCTGAATGTACATACCCAGTTGCTGCTGCATGCGCTGCAACATGTGCTGAAGGTCATCCAGGCTGGTGATGCGCTCCAGCCGCAGCAGCAGTTTTTTCTCTTCCTCACGGGTCAGCATCAAAATGCGCAGGTCTGAACCTGGCTGCTGCAGCAGCATTTCGCGCTGGCAGATACAGGCGCCGGGCGGGCATTCGATACGAACGGGGAAGTTAAGCTCCATGACTGGACGCATACGGCTGGTATGGCTGAGATGCCTCATGCTAAGGCTTGTACATGCTTTGCGTCATCAGGCTTTGGCGGGTTTGCAGCCTTCGATTGCCTGACTGCTACGTGAATCCACTTGTCCTGATTGGCTTCAAGTTTGCATAGACTCAGGCATTATTGAGGGTTACTACTAAAAGTAGGCTGGCCTGATCTGCTGGCTTCTACAAAAACAAGGCTCGTGCTGCCGGTACCCAGCGGTGCTGCGGGCGGGGTGGGATTAATCACTTTTTTATAGCGTTATCCGTATTGTTGATGCGAGATAGACGATATTTTTCATGATAGAAATTCGGGACTTATCCCTGACATACCAAGGCCCAAAGGGGCCGGTGCACGCGCTGCGTGACATCAATCTGGAAATCGCCTCGGGCGAGGTGTTCGGCATTATTGGTCGCTCCGGCGCAGGCAAAA
This sequence comes from Comamonas sp., assembly GCA_031277805.1. Classification (GTDB taxonomy): domain Bacteria; phylum Pseudomonadota; class Gammaproteobacteria; order Burkholderiales; family Burkholderiaceae_C; genus Comamonas. Next base: position 274,094 of record JAITLR010000007.1, read on the forward strand.
GCTCGCTGGTGCGCTGTCTGAACCTGCTCAACCGCCCCACCGCAGGCAAGGTCATCGTCAATGGGCGTGACCTGATGCAACTGTCCGATGCCGAGTTGCGCGCCGCGCGCCGTGACATCGGCATGGTGTTCCAGCATTTCAATCTGCTGTCTTCGCGCACGGTGTTCGACAACGTGGCTCTGCCATTGGAGCTGGCCGGCATGTCCAGGGACGAGATCTATCAGCGCGTGACGCCGCTGCTGGAGCTGGTGGGCCTGGATCATCTGGCCGACCGCTATCCGGCCCAGATCTCCGGTGGGCAGAAGCAGCGCGTGGGCATTGCCCGTGCGCTGGCCAGCAACCCCAAGGTCTTGCTCAGCGACGAAGCCACTTCGGCGCTGGACCCTGAAACCACGCGCTCGATTCTGGATCTGCTGCGCAAGGTCAACCGCGAGCTGGGCGTGACCGTGGTTCTGATCACCCACCAGATGCTGGTCATCAAGCAGATTGCCGACCGTGTGGCCGTGATCGATGGCGGCAATATTGCCGAACTGGGCTCGGTCATCGATGTGTTCACCCGCCCTCAGCAAGCCATCACCAAGAGCCTGATCGACGAGATCGTGCCCCAGCAACTGCCCGAGTCCGTAATGACCCGCGTGAGCCAATTGGCAGCCCAGTTGCAGCCTGGCCAGCAAGGCCAGTTGCTGCGTCTGTCCTATGCGGGCGAGAGCGCTTATCAGCCCATTCTGTCGCACCTGATCCGCGAGCTGGGTCTGGATCTGTCGATCCTGCACGGGCAGATCGACGAGATTCAGGAGCAGACCTTTGGTTCGCTGGCCGTGTATGCCAGCGGCGAGGCCGCCAAGATTGATGCCGCCGTGACCCATCTGCGCGCCAGCGGCGTGCAGGTGCAGATCGTGCCTAGCAAGGACTGATAGAGATGTTTGAGAATTTTTCGGAAATGATGCTCCAGCTGCTGCTGGATTCCTTCTGGGAGACGCTGATCATGGTCGGCGTCTCGGGCCTGATCGGCGGTGTGATCGGTATTCCCCTGGGCGTGTTTCTGCGCCTGACCGACCATGGTGGCATTTTGCAGAACGGTCCGGCCAACAAGGTTGTGGGCTGGATCGTCAATGCACTGCGCTCCACGCCTTTCATCATCTTGCTGGTGGCCATCATCCCGCTGACGCGCTTTATCACGGGCTCTTCCATCGGCACCTGGGCTGCCGTGGTTCCATTGACGATTGCGGCCGCACCTTTTGTGGCTCGTCTGGTCGAGACCGCGCTGCGCGAGGTCGATGGCGGCCTGATCGAAGCGGCCCAGTCCATGGGCGCAACCACCGGTCAGATTGTCTGGAAGGTACTGTTGCCCGAAGCGCTGCCAGGCATTGTCGCAGGCCTGACCATCAGCTTTGTGAGCCTGACTGGTTACTCGGCCATGGCTGGTGCCATTGGCGGCGGCGGCCTGGGTGACCTGGGCATTCGCTATGGCTACCAGCGCTTCCTGCCCGATGTGATGCTGGTCGTGGTGATCATTCTGATCTTCTTCGTGCAGGCCATTCAAAGCCTGGGTGACTGGGCAGTGCGCCGCCTCAGCCACCGCTGAGCAGTGGCTTACATTACAAAAAATTTAGAAAAGGGGCGCCGTCTGGAAACAGGCGCCAGCCCTAGAATGCAGGTTCAAAATTTTTTGAAAGGCCACTCTTGCTCAAGGGTGGCCATGATTTTTTTTGGGTAGATAACAGCAAATGATGGATGGTTTGATTACCGGCCGACTGACCGGCATTCCCGAAAGCCGCGTGGACCGCAACCGCCGCCCCTATATGGTGGCCCGCATGCGCGCCAACGCTGGCGATGGTTCTTCGATTCCTGTGAATATCGTGGCTTTTGACAACGCGCCTTGTGCGGTTCTGCGCAGCCTGTCCGAAGGCGATGCGATTGCGTTGCGCGGCAGCTTCACACCCAAGGTCTGGATTGACCGGCAGGAAGAGTCGCATGCCGTGCTGGATGTGGTGGCCCAGCAGGTTCTGGCTGCGCCTACGCTGTCCGATCTCTGAGACCGCATCCGGCCTCATCGCCCCAAAAGCCCGCATCTGCATGGATGGCGGGCTTTTTTGTGAGCGCCTGCCAGTCGATCTATCGGGCCGTAGTTTGCAAGTAATCAAACTGTCTAAGCACCAGAGTCCGATCACGCTGAGTAAGCGCTACAGTAGCCGCCACTGAACCCCGATTTCCGGCGCAAGGATTTTTCATGCTGAACAAACGCGCACTGCTGCGTAACTCTCTGGCCCTGGTTGCGGCCGCAACCCTGGGCCTGGCCGCTCAGGCCGAAGAAAAGACCATCAAGATCGGCGTGACCGCCGGCCCTCACGCCCAGATCATGGAGGTGGTCAAGAAAGTGGCCGTCAAGAATGGTCTGAACCTCAAGATCATTGAATTCGGTGACTATGTGCAGCCCAATGCCGCGCTGTCCGCAGGCGACCTGGATGCCAACAGCTACCAGCACCGCCCCTATCTCGATGCCCAGGTCAAGGATCGCGGTTACAAGATCGGCTGGGTGGCGGATACCGTGAATTTCCCCATCGGTATCTATTCCAAGAAGATCAAGAAGCTGGCCGACCTGCCCAACGGTGCCAAGTTCGGTCTCCCCAACGATCCCACCAATGGCGGCCGTGCCTTGCTGCTGCTGCAGACCCAGGGTCTGATCAAGCTCAAGGACGGCGCGGGTCTCAAGGCCACGCCGCTCGATGTGGTGAGCAACCCCAAGAAGCTCAAGTTTGTCGAGCTGGATGCCGCCCAACTGCCGCGCTCGCTGGATGATCTGGATGCTTCCACGGTCAATACCAACTTTGCCATCTCGGCCGGCCTGAATCCCAAGAAGGATGCGATTGCGCTGGAATCGGCCAAGAACCCCTATGTGAACATCATGGTGGTGCGCGATGCCGACAAGAATCAGCCCTGGGTGGCCCAGCTGATCAAGTCCTATCACTCAGAGGAAGTGCGTCAGTTCATTGACAAGGAATTCAAGGGCTCGGTGTTCCCGGCGTTTTGATGGCTACCCCCTGAGGCGCTTCGCGCCTTCCCCTGGCCGGGCGCCCCCAAGGGGGACGACAGCCTCGCTGCGCGGCGGCGCTTGCTTGCTGTCTCTTTGATGGGGCGTGCCTGTTTTTAGGGCATCTGGCTAAAGCGCTGCACTTGCAGCGCTTTTTTTTGACTCCTGACTTTGTAGCTGCTGGCGCTGATCTGCATTGGGTTTTTGAATTGAAACTACTGAAAAACCAATGTGGGTAAGCGCTGGCAGCTATCTTTATTAAAGCGTCTGAAACCATTCGGCAATCGGGGCGCGGGTGGTGTGGGCCTGGTTGATGGGGGCGGCTTCATCGGCCCAGCCCAGGGCCAGGCCGCAGACGATGTGCTGGTGCTTGGGCAGCTCCAGCACGCGGCGCACGGTGGCGGGGTAGGAGGCCAGGGCGCCAATGGCGCAGCTGCCAAGGCCCATGGCGGCAGCGGCCAGTTGCAGGCCGTAGAGCGTCATGCCCAGGTCCATATAGCCGCCGGGGCCGTAGTGGGAGTCAATCGTCACCACCAGCGCCACGGGTGCGTCGAAGAAGCGGTAGTTGCGCGCAAACTGGGCATCGCGCCCGGCGCGGTCGTCGCGGGCCACACCAAGGGCGCTATACAGGGCCTGTGCTGCCGCTACCTGGCGCTTGCGCAGCTGCATGGGCATGGGGCGAGGGAAGTACGCATAGTCTTCCTGCTCCGGCGCCTGGCTCTCAAAGTCCTGCAGCAGGGCTTGAGTCAATAATTGGCGGCGCTGGCCTTGCACCGCAATCAGGCGCCCGGGCTGAAGATTGCCGCCGCTGGGCGCGCGCCTGGCGGCCAGCAGCAGCTGGTGCAGCAAATCGTCCGGCACGGCATCGGGCAGAAAAGCGCGGATGGAGCGGCGCTGCAGCAGCTGTTGCAAGGCTTCGGGGTTTTGCATGGAAATATCGTTCAAGAGCATGCCAATCCTTGGGTGAATGCTATGAAAACTAAGGTTCCAGCCACTGCACCAGCGTGCCAGCACCGATGCCGCCCGCTCCGGCAATGGCCGCCATGCCCAGTGCACCGGGCTGATGGGCCGACTGCAGCTGTGCCAGACAGCGCACCAGTGCAATCGCGCCCGAGGCACCGATGGGGTGACCGCGTGCCAGGCCGCCACCCTGGGCATTGATCTGCTCGGGCTGCAAGCCCAGCGCCGCGCAAAAAGCCAGGCCTTGCACGGCAAAGGCATCATGCAGCTCAATCGCTGGCAAATCTTGCGCGGATAGCTCTGATTGTTGTAGCACCTGGTCGCCGCGCTGCAGCAGTTTTTGCGTGGCAGCAATGGCGGCAAGTAAAGGCGTTTCGGGCGCTGCGCCGACGGACGCACTGGCCAGCCACTGAGCGCGGGGCCGAAGCTGCCAGCGTGCGCATGCTTCGGGTGTGGCCAGCAGCAGCAGTGCAGCGCCGTCGGCCTTGGCGGAAATGGTCGGTGCGCTCAGTCCGTAAAGTGCGCCTTGGTCGTCTGTTTCGCTGTGCGCCACGACAGGCATGCGCGCCGCGCGGCTGGCTGTCAGCGTGCGGGGGTAGGCGTCATGGTTCAGTCCCGCAAGTGCTGTGATCTCGGTGCTTAACGACTGCTGCGCTGCCAGGGCGCGATGGTGGCTTAGCAGGGCGTAGCTTTCCTGAGTCTGGCGGCTCAGGCCGTGGCTGCAGGCATAGTCGGCGGCGGACTGCAGCATGTCCGGGTCGCGTGCCGGATCGGGGGCAAAGGGTGGACGCTCATAGCTTTGGGGCTGCTCATTGGCATTCCGAGGGCGGGTCTGGCGTAGGGGGGAGCGGCTCCAGGCTTCGGCTCCGCCCGCAATCACGATCTGCGCCTGGCCGGATTGCAGCAGGCCCACGGCCATGGCGACGGCGTCCAGCCCGGAGCAGCACTGGGTATCGATGCTGTGCGCTGCGCAGCTGTCGGGCAGGCCTGCCGCCAGCGCCAGCATGCGCGCAGGGTTGCCGCCCGCGCCCAGGGCGTTGCCTAGCACCACGGCGTCGATTGCCTGTGGCGGCAGGCTGGTTTGTGCCAGCAGCGTCTGCAGCAGCGGCGCGCCCAGCTCGTGGCAGTGCAACTGGCTCAGCGCGCCGCCCACGGGTGCTACCGGGCTGCGAGTCCAGGCCAGTATGGGAATGCCGCTGGGGCAGTGATTCTGCTCTAGCTCTGCCATGGCTGAAGTGCCGGTAGGTCGGGCGTGCTGCTGCCGGAGACTTGCATCTGAAGCAGTGCTTTGCCAATGCGGCCATGATCGGTCTTGCCGCTGGCGGTTTGCGGCCAGTGGCTGCATGTCCACCACTGGCGGGGCACTTTGAAGGCCTCGGTACGCTCGCGCAGCCACTGGGCCAGTTGCAGTGCGCTGGGCGGCATGGCGCCCGGCTGCCATTGCAGCACGGCATGGACTTGCATGCCGCGCAGCGCATCGGCCTGACCATGCAGCGAAACCTGGGCAATCGCCTGATGGCTGGCCAGCAGGTTCTCAAGCTCTTCGGGAAACAGATTCTTGCCCTGGGTGACGATCATGCGGCTCTGACGCCCGGCCAGGCACAGCATGCCGCGTTCGTCGAGATGGCCCATATCACGCACGGACAGCCAGTCGCTGTCGCGCAGCACGGCCGTGGGGTCGTGGGCGTCGCCCACATAGTCCATGAACAGCATGGGGCTGCGGATAAAGATCAGTCCGTCTGATGATGGATTGGACGGATTGGCGCTGTCTATTTCTGAGGTTGAGCTGCGGTCGGTGCGAATGTCGATTTCGACATTGCTGAATGGGCGTCCCACGGCCTGCGGGCTGCTGGCTTCATCGGCCTCCATCCAGGCGACAAAGCTGGCTTCGGAGGCGCCATAGAACTCGATGATGCGGGCCCTGGGAAAAAGCTTGCGCAGCGCAGGCGTGTGGTCGCGCATCCAGCGTGCGCCGCTGATGGTGATCAGCTCCACTTCGGGGATGGGCGCGATATGGCGGTGCTCTGCCCATTGCAGCATCAGCAGCAACTGGCTGGGCACGGCGACCAGGCAGGGCGCCTGGCCGCTGGCCAGAGTGGCCAGGCAGCGTGCGGCTGAAAATTTCTCCTGCATGACGGCGCCCGTGCCGTACCAGATGCCTTGCATGGCGCCGAACAGAAACAGCGAGTGCGAAATGCGGCCTGGCGCCAGGGTGCGCTGGGCCACCACGGGGCCGAAGTCCTGCAGGCCTACGCGAAAGCTCTCCGTCCATGACTGGTGGTGGCGCTTGAAGCCTTTGGGCAGACCCGTGCTGCCTGAGGTAAAGCCGGTATAGAAGGCATCGAGTGGCCGGGGTGTGTCCAGGGTCGATGGATGGAAAGGCAGCCAGCCTTCTATGCGCTGGCGCACGGCGGGCTGCCAGTCGGGGTCTGCCACGGCGGCGCAGCGGCCGCTGGCGATGATGGCGAGAAAGTCCACCAGTCGCTGCAGCGTGGACTGGCTGGCGTCTATCAACACCATCAGCGGCGCATGTCTGGCAATCAGCGCCTGGCAGCGTTTCTGCACCTCGTCATGCAACTGGGCAAAGGTCCAGCTGCCTTGTTCGCTTTGCAGCGCGATGACCTCAGGCCGGTGCCGGGCCCAATGCGCCAAAGGGCCGTGCACCAGTTGCCAGAAACCTTGCAGCGGAGCCTGTGCGGGGGCAAGTCCGCCTGCGGCCTCGGCTGCAGTCATGCAGGCAGAGCTCATTGGCGTCCGCCAAAGCGCCAGTCAGGCATGCCGCGCGCAACAGTGTGGACGATGATGGCGCAGAGAATGCACTTGATCAAGTCGCCAGGCACAAAGGCCAGCGTTACCTTGAAGGCCTGGGCCAGACTCATCTTGGCCAGCAGCATCAGGCCCAGTACGCCACAGGCATGCAGGCAGACCAGGCCGCCCAGCAGCGACGCGATAAAGGCGCTGATGGTGGTGCGGCGAGGCGTGCCTTGGGGGAGTGCCGCCATGATGGCGCCCACGATGCAGGCTCCCAGTGCATAGCCGATCAGATATCCGGCAGATGGTGCCATGAACACACCGATGCCGCCGCGGCCGCCCGACAGCAGGGGCAGGCCCACGGCCACGGCTGCCAGAAACAGCAGCATGGACTGCAGGCCGCGCCAGGGGCCCAGCATGACGCCCGCCAGCATCACGCCCAGCGACTGAATGGTGATGGGCACGCCCAGAGGCAGGTCGATCTTGGGAATCAGTCCCATGACGGCCATGAGCGCTGCAAACAGTGAAACCTGCGCCATGGAGCGTGCGCCGTTGCGCGATACGGTGTGAGAGGGCATGGTCATCATCAAATCTCCTAAAAACCCAGTCGAGCCCAGAGGGCGTCGGCCACACGGCGCGTGGCTTGCAGCATATGAATCGTCAGTGGTGCGATCAGTCGCAGACCGCCACTTTTGCCGGTACGCAGCCGGTGCGCATCGTCCAATTTTTTCCATTGCACAAAAAAATGCTCGGTAAAGCGCAGCATCAAGGCAATCTGCATGGCAACCCGTTCTACGGGGAAGCCAAGCTTTGCCAGCGGCGAGAGCAGCCATTCCAGCACCTCCACCAGATCGCTGGGGCGGGTGGTGATGGTCAGTGCCACCCCCAACGTAGAGGCACAGGTCAGGCGCAGCGCGCTGACGGCAGCCAGCTCGTAATTGCCCATGAAGGCATGAAAGCCGGCCACCAGCAGCGCAGCGATGATGACCGCTCGCATGAGTCGTCTGGCGATCTGCGTGGCCTGACCTAAAGAGAACCAGAGAATCACGCAAAACAGCCCGACGCCCGCCAGCAGCATGGGGGAGCTTGTCAAAAACAATAGCGTGCCGCCCATTGCCAGCAGCAATAGCTTGAGGCCCGCGCGCCAGCCGTGCAGCCAGGTGGGGAACTCGCTGTAGAGGCTACCCATGCAGCGCTCCGCTTTGCATGCCTGCGGCAGCATTTGGCGCAAGACGCTCAGCCACATCGGCCTCGTAGGCGCGGCAGACTTCATCGCCGGGGCCGTCGCCGCGTATGCGACCTTGCTCCAGCCACAGTACGCGCTCGAAACCTCTGACATGGTCCAGCACATGAGTGGAGACCAGAATCTGCTGCGGCGCGGCAGCAATATCCTGCGCCAGCTTTGCCTGGCCTGGCAGGTCCAGGCTGGCGAAGGGTTCGTCCAGCAGCAGCACGCTGGGTGCGGCAATCAGCAACGACAGCCAGCAGACCTGCTGGCGTTGGCCCTGGCTCAGGCTGCTGACGGCGCGCTCGGCCCAGTGAGCCAGCCCACGCCGGGTCAGCAATTCGCGCGCTGCAGCCTTGGCCTGTTGCTTGTTCAGGCCCTTGGGCCGCAGGCCCAGGGCCAGCTCTTCCTCCACCGTGGGAAAGATGATCTGGTCATCGGGGTTCTGAAACATCAGACCCACCAGGCCGGGCTTGCTCTGACGCGCCTCCAGCAGCGGTGCGCCGTTGATCTGCACTTGACCGGTGGTCGGCACTTCCAGCCCGCAGAGCATGCGAAACAGGCTGGACTTGCCCGCACCGTTGTCGCCGATCACGCCTATGCGTTGCTCGGTCAGTTGCAGCCTGAGGCCGTCAAAGACGATGGTCTGGCCGCGCTGCAGGCGTACATCGATGATCTGCAACTCAGTCATAGGCTTGGCAGCCGCAGGGCGGCGCTCCAACAGGGATGCAGATAACGGATGGACAGCATGAAAACCGGAAACCTCGAATCGATTCATTCCATGGAAACCCATGGCGAGGCGAATTCTAGCGCTGGGAAATTGCTTTCAAAAGCTCTCAAAATTGCGGCTTTTTATGTGATTTCCATATAAGAAATCGCATCTTCAATTTTATGAATTTCGCGGACCAAGATGGTGGTGCTTTATCGACATTTGCGAGGTGGTTGCCGACAGTTTGTCCGAGCTTGAAAAATCCATGCCTTATATAGAGCGCTTTTGCCTTTAACTTCGGTGAAATTGAGAAAGTCGTGCTCGAAGAAACAGGCGCAATAGACGAACTTGGCAGTTTTTCAGAGGTGTTTATCGAACAATTGCAATCTGGATGGATGCGAGAGGTGTAAGCCGCAGCCTGAAAAGGCTGGTGAGCCGCTTTTCAGAGGCGTTTTTGCATCTTGGAGAGAGTCAAAAAAATCTCAAAAATGCGAAAAAACTTTGCGGCCTTGCTATGTGCCGTCATCAAAAAACGGGCCCGAGGCCCGTTTTTCTGGTCTGGATCGTTCTCTAGAACTGATAGCCGAGGCTGGTGCCGGCCATCCACTGGCGACCGGGCGCGGCTTCGTAGTAGCGTTTGTTGCTCTCATTGACGATGACTGAGCCGACATAGTTCTTGTCGGTCAGATTGTCGATACGGGCAAAGGTGTTGAGCTTCCAGCTCCCCAGGCGATAGGTATAGCCCACACTGAGGCTGGCCACGTTGTAGCTGGGGGCGTAAACGCTGTTGTCATCGTTGGCTGCGACCTGGCCCATGCTGCGCCAGTCCAGGCCTAAGCGCCAGTCGGTGCCGGGAAACCAGTCCAGCCCTAGATAGACCATGTTCTTGGCCGTGCCCGCGATGCGTTTTCCGGCTGGAACCGTTGTTGTGCTGCCGTTGGGGTTCAGGTAGCTGTAGGCGCTGCGCAGGCGGGCATCCAGCAAAGTCAGAGCCCCGTTGAGTCGAACTTTGGGATGAAGCCAGGCCGTAGCACTCAGCTCCAAACCACGGCGGCGTGTCGTACCTGCATTCTGGTAGCTGGTATTGCCTTGATTGGTGGCAACCACAATCTCGTTGCTGGTCCGAGTCTGGAACAGTGCTGCAGATAAATCGCCGCGCATGCCCACCACATTGAAACGCTGTTTGATGCCCAGCTCGACACTTGTGGAAACAGCGGGCCTGAGGCTGAAGTTCAAGCCTGCAAGGTCACCTGGGCGGTAGGAAATTTCATTGAATGTGGGCGTCTCCATGCCCCGGCCCAATGAGGCATAGAGAGTGCTGTCTTCATCGAGCTGATGCTGCAGCGAGGCCATTGGCAGCAGTTGGTGGAAGCCGGTGCTGCCGCTGCCGCTGCCGTTTCCGTCGGCCAGAAAGCGGTCGCTGGACTTGAACTGCACATTGCTCCAGCGCAGACCCGCGTCTAGCTTCCAGGTGGGCGCAAAAGCCCAGGATGCCTGCAGGTAGGGGTCAATATTGCCGAGGGTGTTGCGCTCGTCGCGCACCAGATCGCCAACAACGCCCAATTGCGTTCCCGCGAAGTTCTTGTAGCCCTGGCGGTCTTCCTTGACGGTATTGGCAGACAGGCCTGCGATCAATGTGAAGTCGCCGCCGCCCAGTTGGTATTTGCCGCTCCAGCGTGCGTCCAGGCCTCCATAGTCGCGCTGCAGGCCTATGACGCCGCCTTTGAAGCCAGGTTGAGAGGCCTTGGGTGTGGACTGAAACTGCATCATTTCGCGCTGGCCCGCATAGACCATGAGGCGCAGCGCATTGCCGCCATCCAACTGGCGCTCGTAGGTCAGACCGGCCTGGGTCTGCTTGACGTTCTTGCGCGAGTTGTAGAGCAGGGCATTGGGTGTGGTCATGCGCGACTCCCTGGCCCAGTCTTCGGGAGAGATGCCGCCCGGATCCTTGGCATCGATTTCCACATGATTGGCCACCAGGGTCAGCTGGCTGTATTCATCGGGCTTGACGTCGATGCGCGCGTTAAACAGGTTTTTGTCGGCCGCGCTTTGCGCGCGGTAGCCATCGGTGAGAAAGCGGCTGGCGCTGAGTACATAGCCGATGCCATTGGCCTCTCCCTTGGCTTTGAGGCCCAGACGCTTCTGGCCATTGCTGCCAAGAGCGAAAGTGCTTTCAAGCTGGGGCTTGCCTTCGCCTTGCTCGGTATAGGCATTGATGACGCCGCCCGAAGCATTGCCATATAGCGCGGAGTAGGGGCCGCGCAGCACTTCCATGCGCTCCAGGGAGCCGATGTCGATATTGTTGGTCTGCCCCTGACCGTCGGGCATGGTGGCGGGAATACCGTCCACATAGATCTGTATGCCGCGCACACCGAAAGTGGACCTGGCGCCAAAGCCCCGAATGGAAAGCTGCAGATCCTGGGCGTAGTTCTGGCGGTTTTGCAGCTGCAGGCCTGGCACGCTGACCAGGGACTCCGAGACATTGACTTGCCACTGGCGGTCACGCATGCGTTCGCCATCGATCAGACTGATGGCTGCCGGCGTCTGCTCCAGCGTGCTGGATTGCAGGGTGCTGCGAACGGTGACCTCGGAAAGCTGGGGCGTTGCCGGGTCCCGAGGCTGGGCCATGGAGTGGGATGTCAGCAGACTGGCTGTGATGATCGGCCATCCGGCCAGACCACGCAGGCGTGAAAGACGCATTGAGATACCTTGGAGAAAACCACGAACAAGCGGCCGCCAATTTGGCTGCCTGCCTTCATCCTCTCCGGGCAACGGTCATGCGTCACGGGGGCTATCCAGAATGTGGGCCCGCCGCACCGCCTTCAGCGCGGACGGGCTGTGGTCTGTGCGTGCTCCATGGCGTCAATGATGGTAACGCCGGTTTGCTGCACACCCGGAGCATTGAAGCCAGGGCCGGGGGTGACAGCCGGGTGGCTCAGCAGCTTTTGAGCCATGCTGGGCGCGACTTGAGGTTCGGGCTCTGCAGCAGCTACGTCGACGGGCTCGCTCTCACTCTTGGCGGTGGGGGCTGTTTCCTGCGTGGACTGCAGATAGTCGTTATAGCGCTGATAGGTCTGACGCTCTTGCCGACTCTGCTCCTGCTGCTTCGAGTATTTGAGGTACTGATAGCCAACGCCGAGCAGCACCACCGAAGCGACCAGAAACACCACAACGGCTGTCATGACCCAGTTTTCGTCGGAGCGTTGGAGAGTTGGTGGCTGGGAAGGGGATGGCTTGCGAAGGTCGGGCATGTAGGGATTGGGTCCAGTTGCCGCTGAGAGTTGCGGGAGGCTGGAAGTATCTGAATATTTTTAGCGTATCAAAAAAATATTGCCGCAGAGCGTATTCAGATAATTGTTGGCACAAGATTTGTGCACGTACAAAAAAGCCGGGTGCCGCATGGGCGGCCCCGGCTTGTCTGGTTCGCGATGCTATCCGGAGATAGTTGCAGGCGCTTTGCCAATCAGGCTGCGACGGCTTCCAGCGCTTCGATCTGTGCCTTGGCGCCTTGCACGGCGGTTTCACGGGCTTCGGGGCCCAGGCCCAGGCCTTCGGCACGCACAAAGCTGATATCGGTCACACCCATGAAGCCGAAGATCACCTTCAAATAGCTTTCCTGGTGTTCCATGGCTTGGCCAGCTTCGCTGTTCGAGTAAAAACCGCCGCGGGCCGATGCCACGATGACCTTCTTGTCACCTGCCAGGCCGACGGGGCCTGTGGCTGTGTACTTGAATGTACGGCCGGCCTGGGCGATACGGTCAAACCAGGCCTTGAGTTGGCTGGGGATGCTGAAGTTGTAGAAGGGGGCGCCGACCACGATCACATCGGCAGCCAGGAACTGGCTTACCAGAGCTTCGGAGATGGCGTTTTCCTGGCGTTCGATCTCGGTGGAAGCGGCTTGGCCGGTGCGAAAACCCATGGACTGGGCGTTCAGGTGGGTAGGGGCGTTCACGGCCAGATCTAGATAGTCCACTCGGGCTTCGGGATGGGCTTGCTGCAGGTTGGCCACGATGCCGGCAGTCAGTTCACGGGAGACGGAGTTGGCGCCGGTGATTGCGGAGTCAATGTGCAGAATTTGCATGATGTTCTTTCAATCTCTGTCAAAAAAGGTGTCTGGAATGGATCAGGCCTTGATCTGCAAATAGCAAAACAGCGGCCAGATTCGTTTGTCGATGGGATAGATTATGGATTTGATGAGATTGAACGATAAGCCTGCAAAAATGCGATAGATTGTTCCAAATATCAATCCAATAAGAGCAGAGGATTTATGCATGGTCGATCTCAATGACATGCTGTACTTCGTCGAGGTAGTCGAGCGCGGTGGTTTTGCCGCTGCGGGGCGAGCCCTCGGCATCCCGAAGTCGCGACTGTCCCGCCGTGTGGCGGATCTGGAGAACTTCCTCGGTGTGCGGTTGCTGCAGCGCACCACGCGCAAGCTGTCGCTGACCCAGGTGGGGGAGACCTATCTGCGCCACTGCCAGGCCATGCGTGATGCGGCTCTGGCGGCATCGGACGCGGTCGCCGAGGTGCAGACCGAGCCGCGCGGCACCATTCGCGTGACCTGTCCGGTAACGTTGGCCCAGACCGTGTTGGGCGAGCTGATGCCCCAGTTTCTGCGCAACTGCCCTCTGGTGCATGTGGAGATGCAGGTCACCAACCGGGCCGTGAACCTGGTGGAGGAGGGGGTCGATGTGGCGCTGCGTGTGCGCGCCAGCCTTGATGAAAGCGGCTCCATGGTGGTCAAGAGGCTCGATAGCTCGCGTCAGATCCTGGTGGCCAGCCCCGATTTGCTGGAGCGCCAGGGTACGCCCAGCACTCTGGAAGACTTGCAACTGCTGGACAGCATGGCCATGTCGGCCGTTGACGGGCACTCCAGCCTGTTGCTGGTGGGGCCAGAGGGCAAGGAGCACCGGCTGCAGCTGCAGCCGCGCTATGTGGTCGATGATTTGCTGACGCTGAAGTTTGCTGCGCTGGCGGGTAGTGGCATGTGCTGGTTGCCTGACTATATGTGCCAGCATGAGCTGGAGCATGGATCCCTGGTGCAGCTTTTGCCCGATTGGGCTCCGCCGCAGGGCATTGTGCATGCGGTGTTTCCATCCAGGCGTGGGCTGGCTCCGGCGGTGCGTCATTTCCTGGATTTTCTCGGCGAGCAGATGCCGGGGCGCAGCAGCATCGCGCTGCATTAGCTTCTACCCATAAGGTAAGAACAAATCATTCGTTGGGTTTTGCCTACCCGACTTTCACAATGCGGCCTGTTGAACAAGAGCCTCAGGAGGCCGCATGAATTCCCCTTTCCGCATCGTCATCGTGCCGGGCTGGCGCAACTCCGGACCGGGCCATTGGCAAAGTCTTTGGGCCGAGCAATTGCCCAATGCCGTGCGTGTACAGCAGCAGGATTGGCTGGTGCCGCACCGCGATGCCTGGGTGGGGGCCCTGGAGGCGTTGCTACTGGCCGATGAGCGGCCTGCCGTCATCGTGGCGCACAGTCTGGGCTGCATCACCACGGCCCATGTGGGCGAAGAGGCGGCTGCGCGCATTCATGGCGCCTTGCTGGTGGCGCCGGCCGACCCCGAACGTCGTGCCCAGCTGGCCGACTTCGCTCCCGTACCTTATGCGCCGTTGCCGTACCGCAGTGTGCTGGTTGCCAGCAGTAACGACCCCTATTGCCCCATACGCCGCGCGGGAGCCTATGCGCGTGCCTGGGGCAGCGAGCTGGTGCGTCTGCAAAATGCCGGACATGTGAACATAGAGTCAGGCTTTGGTCCCTGGCCGCTGGGCCTGGCATTGCTGCAATCCTTGATGGAAGAGCAGGCCTGGCATGGCCACAGTCATACGAAAGCGGTGGAGGCCTTGAGTGTTTAGCAAGGCATATGAGGGGTTTCAAAGCAGCGACAGCTGCTTTTTTTATAGCTTCAAGCGCTCTATAGCTAAAGGTTTAAGGACTTCTTGGTCCTTATTTAGTTTTCTATATATGGAAAAGCAGAAAACAAAGAAAAATATATTCTTTTGAGTTTTAAGGAGTCGTTCGCACAATGTGTACATCTATATACATTGCTCAAGAAAAGGCAGCGAACCATGCATTCCGTGAAGCTCAAGACATTGTTGGCATCCATCGCACTGGCAGCGGCAGGTGCTGCCTCTGCGCAAACTCAGCTGCTCAATGCCTCTTATGACGTGGCGCGCGAGTTCTACAAGGATTACAACGCCGCCTTCATCGCCCATTACAAGAAGACCAAGGGCGTGGACATCAAGGTGGATCAGTCGCACGGCGGCTCCAGTTCCCAGGCCCGTGCCGTCAACGACGGCTTGGCTGCCGATGTGGTGACTTTCAACACAACGACCGACGTGGATTTCCTGGCTCAGAACGGGGTGGTGGCCAAGGACTGGAACAAGAAGTTTCCGCACGATGCATCGCCCACCACATCGACCATGCTGTTCCTGGTGCGCAATGGCAATCCCAAGAACATCAAGGACTGGTCCGACCTGATTCGCCCTGATGTGAAGGTTGTGGTGGTCAACCCCAAGACCGGCGGCAATGGCCGCTATGCCTATCTGGCCGCCTGGGGTTCAGTGCGTGAAAAGGGCGGCACCGATGCCCAGGCCGCCGAGTTCGTGCAAAAGCTCTACAAGAACGTGCCTGTGCTGGGCAAGGGCGGCCGTGATGCGACCAGCATCTTCCTGCAGCGCAATATCGGCGACGTGCTGATCACCTTCGAATCCGAAGTTGTGTCCGTGGACCGTGAATTCGGTCAGGGCAAGGTGGATGCCGTGTATCCGTCCGTGAGCATCGTCGCGGAGAACCCTGTGGCCGTGGTCGAGCGCACCGTGGCCAAGAAGGGAACAACGCAGCTGGCCAACGACTATCTGCAGTGGTTGTACTCCGATGAAGCCCAGGAAATTGCGGCCAAGCATGCGATTCGTCCCCGCTCCGAAGCGGTGCTGAAAAAGCATGCCGACCAGTTCAAGCCCATCAAGCAGTTCACCGTGGCCAAGTATTTTGGTTCTTTGACCGAAGCGCAGAAGGTGCACTTCAACGATGGCGGCCAGTTTGACAAGCTGTATGCCCCTGGTAAATAACTGACTTCCTCTGAGCCGCTTTGCGGCTTCCCCCTCTTGCTGTGCAGGAGGGGCAACATCCTCGCTGCGGGACGGCCCTTGCTTGATGTTTTCGAGCCGGGCCGTGCTTGATTGACCTTCAGTGAAATCCTTACCCCGTTCCGTCCTTGAATATGTCCTCTGCTGCTCTAGCCCCCCGCAAGGCGCGTAGTGCCAAGCGAGTGTTGCCCGGTTTCGGGTTGACGCTGGGCTATACCATTTTCTATCTGAGCATCATCGTGCTCATTCCGCTGGTGGCCTTGCTGTTCACCAGCTTTTCCCTGACCTGGGAGCAGTTCTGGTCTGCGGTTTCCGCCCCGGCCGTGGTTGCTTCGTACAAGCTGTCCTTCACCATGTCCTTCATCGCGGCCTGCGTGAACGTGGTGTTCGGCATGCTGATCGCCTGGGTGCTGGTGCGCTACAGGTTCCCCGGCAAGAAGGTGGTGGATGCGCTGGTCGATCTGCCGTTTGCGCTGCCTACGGCCGTAGCCGGTATCTCGCTGTCGGCGCTGTATGCAGGCAATGGCTGGATCGGTCAGTACTTCGAGTCGCTGGGCATCCAGATGGCCTACAACCCCAAGGGCATCGCTATTGCGCTGATTTTCATCGGTTTGCCTTTTGTGGTGCGCACCGTGCAGCCGGTGCTGGAAGATTTCGAGAAAGAGCTGGAAGAGGCGGCAACCAGTCTGGGTGCATCGCGCTGGCAGATTTTCTATAAGGTCATCCTGCCCCATATCGGCCCGGCCCTTCTGACGGGCTTTGCCATGGCTTTTGCGCGCGCCGTGGGTGAATACGGCTCGGTGATCTTCATTGCAGGCAACATTCCCATGGTCTCGGAAATCACCCCGCTGATCATCATGGCCAAGCTGGATCAGCATGATGTGGCCGGTGCTACGGCCGTGGCTGTGGTGATGCTGCTGATCTCATTTGTATTGCTGCTGCTGATCAATGCCTTGCAGGCATGGCAGCGCAAGGCGCAGGGAGGCCGCTGAGATGTCTTCGATTCACGCAGCCATTCAAGCGCTGTTTCCCAATCTGCTGCCCATCTGGGCTCACCTCATCACCATCGTTGCGATTGCGCTCGTGGTTCTGGTCGCGCTGTACAAAATCACGGTGCCGCCCAAGACCGCCAAGCTGGAGAAGATGAGCACGACCGAGCCACGCTGGGTGCGCTGGGTTCTGACCACGGTGGCCCTGCTTTTCATGCTGGTCTTCCTGATCCTGCCTCTGCTATCCGTCTTCGGCGAGGCGCTGCGCAAGGGCTGGGATGTCTATGTCGCTGCGCTGGGCGAGCCGGACGCAATCTCGTCCATCAAGCTCACGCTGATCACCGCGCTGATCGCCGTGCCGCTGAATCTGGTCTTCGGTGTCGCTGCCGCCTGGTGTATTGCCAAGTACGAGTTCAAGGGCAAGGCCTTTCTGACCACCTTGATCGATCTGCCGTTCTCCATTTCGCCCGTTGTGGCAGGCTTGATGTATGTGCTGGTGTTCGGCGCCAATGGCTGGCTGGGCCCCTGGCTGGCAGAACACGGTATCCAGATCATCTTTGCCGTGCCCGGCATCGTGCTGGCCACCGTGTTCGTTACCTTCCCCTTCATTGCTCGCGAATTGATTCCGCTGATGCAGGCTCAGGGCAGCGATGAAGAGCAGGCCGCCATCGTGCTCGGCGCTTCGGGCTGGCAAACCTTCTGGAGCGTGACTCTGCCCAATATCAAGTGGGGCCTGGTTTATGGCGTGATTCTGTGCAATGCCCGAGCCATGGGCGAGTTCGGCGCCGTGTCCGTGGTCTCGGGCCATATCCGGGGTCAGACCAACACCATGCCGCTGCATGTGGAAGTGCTGTACGCCGACTATCAGGCAGCTGCTGCCTTTGCCGTGGCATCGCTGCTGGCACTGCTGGCACTGGTGACGCTGGTCATCAAGTCCCTTGCCGAGTGGCGCGCCGAGCAGCAGGCCAAGGCCGCTGCCGAAGCACCGCCCGAGCGTCCTGGCCAGGCCAGCCTTGCAACGAACAAAACCGCCAAGGCAGCCTGAGCTGCCCGGATCAGAACAAGAGATTCATCATGAGTATCGAAATTCGTAACGTCAGCAAGCAGTTCGGCGATTTTCAGGCCCTGCGCGATGTGAGTCTGGATATCAAATCGGGCGAGCTGATTGCCTTGCTCGGCCCTTCGGGCTGCGGCAAAACCACGCTGCTGCGGATCATCGCGGGTCTTGAGACCGCCGATGTGGGCAGCATCCACTTCAGTGGTGAAGACACCACGGATGTGCATGTTCGTGATCGCAACGTGGGCTTTGTGTTCCAGCACTATGCGCTGTTCCGCCATATGACAGTGTTCGAGAACGTGGCCTTCGGCCTGCGTGTCAAGCCGCGCAAGGAGCGTCCCAGCGAGGCCGTGATCAAGGAAAAGGTCATGAAGCTGCTCAAGCTGGTGCAGCTGGACTGGATTGCCGAGCGCTACCCATCGCAGCTCTCGGGTGGCCAGCGTCAGCGTATCGCGCTGGCCCGTGCCCTGGCCGTCGAACCCAAGGTGCTGTTGCTTGACGAGCCCTTTGGCGCGCTGGACGCCAAGGTGCGCAAGGAGCTGCGTCGCTGGCTGCGTCAGTTGCACGACGAGCTGCATGTGACCTCCATCTTTGTGACCCACGACCAGGAAGAGGCCCTGGAAGTGGCCGACCGCGTGGTCGTCATCAACCAGGGCAAGATCGAGCAGGAAGGCACGCCTCAGGAAGTCTGGGACAACCCGGCCACGCCTTTTGTCTATGGCTTCCTCGGCGATGTGAACCTGTTCAAGGGCCGCGCCAGCGACGGCCGGGTCTATCTGGACGAGGGCATGCAGCTGGACAGCTCGGATGCGCGCGGTGCCAACGACAGCCAGGCTTTTGCCTATGTGCGACCTCATGATCTGGAAGTGGAACGCTATTCCCCTGGGCAGAACCTGGATGCTCAGGGCCGACCCACAGGCATCGTGGCCCAACTTTCGCGCGCCATTGTGGTCGGCCCCATCGCAAGGCTGGAACTTATTCCCTCGGAGACCACACCAAACGCCAGCAATGCCGGCGAAGACGGGCTCATCGAAGCCCAGATTCCCGCGCAGCAGTTCAAGGACATGGGCTTGCGCGAAGGTGAAACCCTGGTGGTGACCCCGCGTCGTGCCAAGGTGTTTCTGGACGAGGCTGCAGGCATCTGACGATGTAGGCGCTTCTTCTTTTATATAGTGAGGGGCTGCAGGCATTTCAGGGTGCTGCAGCCCTTTGCTTTTTCAATAAACCGCGCCCTTACCAAAAAAGAGAAAACTGATGCTTCAATGGTTTACAACAGCGCCCAGGCGCACCCTGGCCCTGATCTGTGCCGCCTGCGTGGCCATGCTGGCCTTTGGCCTTTATTTGCAGCATGTGGTGGGCTTGGAGCCTTGCCCCATGTGCATCGTGCAGCGCTATGCTCTGATTGGTGTAGCTATCTTCGCAGGGCTGGCAAGCCTTAGAGGCTCAAAAGGCTGGTGGATGAGTTTTGGCATTCTGGCCCTGTTGAGCAGCGGTTTCGGTGCGTTCGTGGCTGCACGCCAGAGCTGGCTGCAGTGGTACCCACCCGAGTTCGCGACCTGCGGCCGCGACTTCTACGGCATGATCGAGCACTATTCCTTCAGCCGTTCCATCCCCATGATCTTCCAGGGCTCGGGTGACTGCGCGGCGGTGGACTGGACTTTGCTGGGGGGCTCCATCGCCAACTGGTCATTTGTATGTTTTTTGCTACAATTTGTGCTTATTTTGCTGCTGTTGATCAAGAGCAAAAATTAATCGAATACCTGAATTAGTTCTGGTAAATGCATTGAAAAGCGCCGAAATCGGCGCTTTTTGTTTTCTGCTTGTCTTTTTCGCCAAAAATGCCAAAAGCAGGCGCTGTTAATTTTTGTCAATTTGTTATTTTTGTAATTAGGGTATTGCGGGGTGAAAAGCCTGGTTTCGGGAGAATTGCACCTTCTCCAGAAACAGGAATTCACCATGAAGCAAGGGAACTTGTTGGCATGGCTTGCTCGTATATGGCTGGCCTTGCAGTTTTTATGTCTGCCGCAGCTGGCAAATGCCGCTGCTTATGCAACCGACGGAAGCGGCAAATATAAGAACGAAATTCTCTGGCTTACTTGGGGTGGTGATACATCACAGCCCAATGGCGTGGATGGGGTGAATCTGGCGAGTGGAGCGACATCGGTGGCGAATCTGCCGGTGGCCAACGGCGTCAATCTACAGGTGAGCTGCACGCTGCAAAACCCCACCAGGCCTGTGACCAGCTACCGGCCTGGCAACTATAGCCAGGGCGATAGGCTTGATCGCCTCTATCGCATTGGCGGAACGGGCCGAAACAACCAGCTGGTGTCGGGTATCGTCAATCGAGACAGCGGCCAGACAGCGTCGTTTGATGTCACATGCAATTCAAAGATCGGCGCGCAGAACATTGATCTGCGCGGCTTTGTGATCGCTGATGCCGAGTCCATGGCTGTGGGTGAATACATCGAGTCCGAAGCGCAGGGCGACTGGAGCGTTATCGAGACCTATAAGGATGCAAATGCGCCGGACGGCTACCAAGTGACCAAGACCGCCGCCGCGAACCAGAGGACCCGGATCAGAATCGATTCGACACGGGGGGACGGTCTGAGAAGCGTGGTGACCTTTCTGAAATTCAGTAATCCGGCACCTAACCAGACCATGAATTTCGCCATCAAAGGCAATGGCAAGACGGCAATTGCCATTGGCGTAGTGGTGCCGTATGCGGATTTTGGCGATGCACCGGCGAGCTACGGCGACGCCATGCATTTGATCGACGACATCAATGTGAGCAACGATTCCATTGCTCTGAATGTGCCGACGGACGTCGCAGCATCCGCCTATGTACCCGCCACATTCATTCCTCCTGGAAACAATTATCTGGGTACGCGTGGGCCGGATACGGAGCCGGGAACCCAAGCTAGTATCAAAGCCGATGGCGATGATATTAATGGTGCATATCCCGACGAGGAAAATGCATGGCCTCCTACATTTAAGCAATTGAATGTGTTGCAGGCCGGAAAACCATTAACGGTTGCCGATATTGCATGTAAAGGATCTGGCAGTGTTACCGGCTGGATTGATTTCAATTTGAATGGGGTATTCGACTCCACAGAAAAAGCATTGCCAGCAGCTTGCGTCAATGACCGGGTCACATTGACCTGGAATGTGCCTGCGGATATGAAAGCCACAGCATCTGGCGCATATTCCTATGTGCGTTTGCGCTATTCGACAAACCAGGGTCAGGTGCAAACCCCTATTGGCGTTGCTCAGGATGGTGAGGTAGAGGATCACTCGATCATGATCGTTGCACCTCAGCTGGCAATCAGCAAGAGCAGCAATGCGGGGAGCAATGGGTGGACCATAGGGCAGGCAGATGCCAAGTACCAGCTGACGGTTTCCAACCGGGGAACCGTGGCCACAGGCCCAGGGCCAGCACAAGTCTCTAAGCCGCTCAAGGTACTCGATGAATTGCCGGTAGGCATCGTTCCCAACTGGTCGGGTACGCTGACCAGCAATAACTGGAGCTGTACCTACTCGGGCCAGCGCATTACCTGTCTGAGCAACAGCAACCTGACAGCCGCCGGGCAGGCCGGCAGCCAGTCGGTGATCGAATTCCCCGTGTCGGTCCAGGCTGCGGCGGCCAGCGGCCAGCCACTGGTCAATTTTGCGAGTGTGGGCGGTGGCATGGACCCCAACAACGGCGGCGAACCGCCGTCTCCAGCCAACTGCACCCAGCAGTATTACTGCGCAAGCACGCCGGTGGCTGTCAAGCGGCCGGCGGTTGCCGTGGCCAAGACGGCCAATCCGTCGAACCAGTCCAAGGTGGTCGTCGGCGACATCATCACCTATACCTTGCAGGTGACGGTGGCGGATGCGGCGACACTTTCGCCGGTCGTGCTGACCGATACACTGGGCCAGGGCCTGGAGTTTGCCGCTGTCACCAGCAATGCACCGGGCTTTGCCTTTGGCAATAGCGGTCAGGTTCTGACCTTCACGCTATCAGCTGGCAAGCCTGCGGGCGTCTATTCCGTGAGCTATCAGGCCAGGGTGGCGGCGAGCGCAGTCACGCAGGTGAACAACAAGGTCGTTCCTTCGGGCGGAGGCGACCCCGGCGGTCCGCCACCCAGCTGTACCGACAACTGCTCCACCTCGCACTCTTTGGATAGTCCCGTCATTGCCGTGGCCAAGAGTTCGGATCCGGTTTCCGGAGCCGAAGTCAAGGCTGGACAGGTCATCACCTATACGCTGATCGCCACGGTGTCGCGTTCGCAGACGCTGAGCGATGTGGTGCTCAAGGACACCCTGGGCGCCGATCTGACTTTTGGTGCGGTGGTTGGCAATGCAGGCGGATATGTACTGTCCGGTTCGGGCAATCAACGCACTTTCACGCTGCCGGCCGGCAAGGTGCCCGGAAGCTATAGCGTGACCTATACAGCCGTGGTGAATGCCAGTGCCAAGCAGGGCGGCGATATCCGCAACCTGGTTGTTCCATCGGGAGGCACTACGACTGGAGGCCCACCTCCTGCCTGCAGCTCCTGTTCGACCAACCATGTGATGGCCAAACCGTCGGTGAGCTATGCCAAGTCGACGACAGGCAATAGCGTGCGCGTTGGCGACGAGATCGACTACAAGATTGTTGTAAAGGTTTCGGATGCGCAGACCACGGCTGCTGTCGTGATCAGCGACACGCTGGGGCAGGGGCTGGAGTATGTTGCCGGCAGCGCGGTTGGCGATCTGACAGTGTCCAATGCCAATCCTCTGACGCTGACGCTTCCTCCAGGCAAGCAGCCCGGCACCTACTCCGTCACTTACAGAGCGCGGGTGGGCAACCAGGCTTCGGGGACGGTGGTCAATCGCATCACCGGAACGGGTGGTGGCGGCAATCCTCCGGGATGCACGCCAGGTGCAAGCTGTGAGACTTCCACCCCGGTGGTGCAGTCCGAGGTCTCCTACCGCAAGAGTACGGCAGCGGGGCAGTCCGCCGTGAAGGTGGGCGATGAAATCGAATTCACTCTGCAGGTGGACGTGCGCAATTCGAAGAATATCGGTGTCATCCACCTGCAGGACACGCTGGGGCAGGGTCTGGATTTTGTGCGAGTCCAGAACAACCCGAACAACTGGGCTGTTGCAAACAATGGCCAACAGATAGTGGTCGATGTCCCGGCCGGTCAGTCGGTGGGCAGCTATACCGTGAGCTATGTGGCCCGGGTGACTGCAGATGCTGCTGGCTCGGTCCGTAATGCCGTGCTGGCAACGGGACCTGACAGCCCCAGTTGTGCTTCGTCGTGCTCGACCGAGACGGAAGTGGTCAAGCCCGAGGTGAGTTTCAACAAGTCATCCTCGGTTGCCAGCGCCCGTGTTGGGGATGTGATTCCCTACCGCGTGACGGTCACCGTGAAGAACTCGGCCTTGACGCAGGCCTATGTCAGCCTAGTGGACAACCTGGGATTGGGCCTGGAGTTCGTGCAGGTCACATCGGCGGGCAACTTCACCTACGGACTCAACGGACAGACTCTGTCGCTGTCCCTGCCCAAGGGCACTGTGCCTGGAACCTATTCGGTCGAGTATCAGGCCCGAGTCACGCCCGCTGCCGTGTCCACGGTGCAGAACGCCGTGACCGGTGTGCCCAGTCCTGGCGGCCCTACGCCGCAGTGCGACAAGAACTGTAGCGTGGTGACGCCCGTGATACGCGAGATCGATGCGGTTGACGACCATCTGCCTGATGTCAAAGGCTATCTTGGCACGACCAATGCGGGCAATGCCTATACCAACGACACGCTTAACGGCAACCCCGTGGCGGTCGGCGATATCGTCGGCAAAGTCGTGACTCCTGCCACTCCCATCAACGGGGGGACGGTACCGGTGCTGGATACGACCACGGGCGTGGTCAGCGTGCTACCCGGTACGCCCGCCGGTGACTATGTGATCACCTATCAGATATGCGACAAGAAGGTGACGACCTTGTGCGACACCGCACGCATCACCATCCGGGTCACGGCATCGCCTATCGATGCCAAGGATGACAGCTATGTTGCAAACCGGGGCACTCCGACCGAGCAGGTGGTTGGCAATGCCTATTCCGAAAACGACACCCTCAATGGCGTCGCCTTCACGCCGGAGCTGATCAACGGCCAGGTGCTGACACCGGCATCTCCGATTGGCGGCAATCCTGCCGTGCCAGTGCTGAACACCAGCACTGGCAGCGTGACCGTGCCGCCGGGAACACCAGCGGGTGAGTACTACATCAGCTACCGCATCTGCGAGCGGATCAATCCGACCAATTGCGACGATGCCATCGTGAAGGTGGTGATCAAGCCCGACGAGTCCCTGCTGCGCATCGTGAAGACGGCTGCCGTGCGCACGGTCAAGATCGGTGATCTGGTGCGCTACAGCCTGCAGGTGGAAAACATCGGAGCTACCAAGGTTGTCAATGCCAACATCATCGACACCGCAGCGACGGGCTTCACCTATGTGGCTGGAACCCTGAATGCAACCGGCCTGGGGAGCTCGGTCACGGCTTCGGGCGTGCGCCCGGTGCAGTTCAGCGGCATCACGCTGGATGTAGGTCAGTCCGGCACCATTTCGTACATGACGCGTGTGGGCGCCGGTGTGCGCCCTGGCAATCATGTGAACAGCGCTGTAGCCCGCAATGGTGTGGGCGACAACATCTCGAATGTGGCGACGGCCACGGTGCAACTGACCGACGATCCGCTGCTCGACGAGTCGCTGATTTTCGGCACCGTCTTCGATGACCGCGACCGTGATGGCTGGCAGGACAGCGCAGCGATTTCCGGACTGCTTGCCAAGGGCGGCTTTGCGCCTCAGGCCTATGTCGCCAATTCCACGACCGTGGACCGTGGTGCGGGGCCTGAGCCCGTGGCGGATGCAAGCGCGCCGCTGCTGCATGGGCTGAACCTGGGCAGCATCAGTGCCCGCCAGTCGCAGGCTGATCCCGTCGAAAAGCATACGGTGGTCATCCGCCAGAAGCTACGCAGCCTGGACTTTACCGACGACTTCGTGCTGACGAACGAGCAGGGTGTGACCGTGCGCATGGATGCGGCGGGTCGCACTTCGGTCGAGAAATCGGGAGAAGCCGCAGCCGGGCGCAATGCTGCAGCCATCGAAGTGGAGCGCCGCGTCACGCCAGAGGCGGATGGCTTTGGCGTGGCCTATGTACTGCGCAGCACCGGTATTGACGAACGCGGCATTCCCGGTGTGCGCATTGCATCGGTGGAAGGTCTGCTGATCGAGACTGACATGTTTGGCCGTTATCACCTGGCCGGCGTCAATGGTGGCCGCTGGGAGCGCGGTCGCCATTTCATCCTCAAGGTGGATCCGACGACCCTACCTGCCGGAGCCGAATTCACGACCAGCAATCCGCTGCTGCGCCGCATCACTCCCGGTGTGCCGGTGCGCTTTGACTTCGGTGTGAACCTCAACCCCGAGTTCATGGCTGGCGGTCGCAAGACCGTGGAGATCGAGCTGGGCAACGTGCTGTTCGCTGCGGGCTCCACCGAGCTGCGGTCCCAGTACACGCCGGTGATTGCCAGGGTGGCGGACAAGGTCAAGGAGTACGGCGGTGGGGAGCTGCTGATCAGCGCTGATGGCGAAAGCGAGGCGGTGGCATTCGGCCGTGCCGAGGCGGTGCGTCAGGCCCTGGCCGGATTGCTGGACAAGGATTTGCTGGCAGCCACCACGGTATCGGTTCGTACCCGCATTCATGACGCCGATGGCTTGGTCAG
The DNA here is from genome assembly GCA_031277805.1 of Comamonas sp. Taxonomy (GTDB): domain Bacteria; phylum Pseudomonadota; class Gammaproteobacteria; order Burkholderiales; family Burkholderiaceae_C; genus Comamonas. The sequence continues at coordinate 299,653 of JAITLR010000007.1, forward strand.
TGGCGTGACGAGCGCAGGTGCCGTGCTGGGCACGGTGCTGTTCGAGACCGACAAGGCAGTGGTCCGTCCGGCGTATCGGGAACTGCTGGCCAAGGTCGCGGCCTATCTGAACCGCCAGGGCGGAGGCGTGGTGTCCATCGTGGGTCATACCGATGTCCGGGCCAGCCATGCATACAACCAGAAGCTTGGCATGCAGCGGGCGAAAGCCGTGTACGAAGCCCTGCTACCCCACCTGTCCGAGCAGGTGAGGCAGCGTGTCGAGGTGGAGCCCCGGATGGGGACGGGTCCAGACAGTCCGACCAAGGCAAGCAAGCCTGGGCCGGCAACTGGCAGCGTGAAACAAGACCCGTCCAACTGAGGTTTCGACCATGAAAATGAAATTGCTTGACTACACTCTCATGACCTTGATGGCGGGCTCTGCAGCGGTTGCCTGGGCGGACGACGCGACCATCAGTGCCGCCGAAACCTGTGCCGAAGGCGAATGCAGCGAGGACGGCAAGATGCTGTTTCGCCTGCGCTCGGAAAGCTATGACCGGCCCGTGACCCGCGGCACTTCGCGCAGTTCGTCTTCGCAGGTTCTGGCGCCGGACCGCCGTGTCTCCATCGGCCTCAAAGCGCCCGGACAGGCCGACGTACGCGGCCGCTTCTCGTTCTCGCTGCCTGATGGCGGAGTGATCTGGGCAACCGAGGACCCGACCCTGGGCAAGGCTGAACTGACGGCCTCCGGCCCTGCTGTCGTGGCCTTCGATGCTGGTCGCATTACCAAGCCGGTGAACTTCTATGTGCGCAGCAACTATCCGGCGTTCATAGAGCGCATGGAGCTGCTGGTCTATCGCAGCAGCGACACCGACTTCGTGACGCCACTGGCCACGGTGCCGCTTACCGTCGGTGCGGTGGTGCAGACCGAGTGGGACGGTGCCCTGCTGCCGACCTACCGCTACCGGGTGGGCGACGAGCTCATCTACATCGTGCGGGCCTATGGTAAGGACGGCCAGTTCGACGAGACATATCCCAGCCGCTTCCAGCTGGTGACACCCCAGGACGAACAGCGCAGCGCCACGTTGCTGCGAGACAGCCTGGAGCGTTCCATGAGCACGTCACTGTCGCTGCAGCAGGCGTTGAAGCAAAGCCTGCTCAACAGCGCTTTTGCCGGCAATGGACTGCGCATGCAGAACATTCCGTTCTATGGTTCGCGCGTGCGGGTGCAAGGCCGCAGTATTCCCGAAGGCACGGTGCTGCAGATCAACGGTCAGAGCTATCCGGTGGACCAGGAGGGCAAGTTTGTCGCCGAATACATGATGCCCGTAGGCAGGCATGCGTTCGATGTGGAGGTCGATGGGCAGACCGGCAAGGTAAAGCGCAGGCTCGATGTCGATGTCACTGGCGAATATTTCTTCGGCGTGGCGCTGGCCGATCTCACCTTGCAGGGCAATCGCATCAGCGGCTCGCACGAAGGCTTCATTGAAGAGGGGCGCGACAAGGATTTGCTGGCCGATGCGAGGCTTGCCTTCTACCTGAAGTCCAAGGCTCAATCCAAGTATCTGATCACGGCCCAGGCAGATACGACCGAACGCGATGTACGGCGTCTCTTCAACGGCTTTACCGATTCCTACCCGCAGGATGTGTTCCGCCGTCTCGACCCCGACCAGTACTACCTGACCTATGGCGACGATTCCACCACCACGCGCGATGTGGATACCCAGGGCCGTATGTACCTGCGTGTGGACTGGGACAAGAACCAGGCGCTGTGGGGCAACTACTCCACGGGGCTGACGGGCACGGAGTTTGCGCAATACCAGCGTTCGCTCTACGGTGCGGCGCTCAACTGGCGCAGCAACGAAACCACGCGCCTGGGTGAAGCCCGTTCGCAGCTGCGTGTGTTCGGCTCGGATGCCAATACGGCGCACGGTCACACCGAGCTGCTGGGCACGGGGGGCAGCCTGTACTACCTGCGGCATACCGATATCCTGCCGGGCTCCGAGCTGGTGACGCTGGAGGTGCGCGACCGCGTCACCGGCCGTACCATCTCCAGCCAGCAACTGGCGCGGGGCGCCGACTATGAGGTGGACTCCTATCAAGGGCGCATCATCACGCGTCGTCCGCTGGCGCAGATTGCCAGCGAGAGCCGCAACTCCATCACCAGGGATGCGCCACTCGATGGCTATGAGCAGCGGCTGCTGGTCGACTATGAGTACGCTCCGTCAGACCTGCGCAAGAACCTGACTCTGGGCGGCCGTGGCAAGCAATGGCTGGGTGAGCATGTGGCCATCGGCGGAACCTATGTGGATGAGCAGAACGACGGCGACGACTACAAGCTCAAGAGCGTGGATCTCACGCTGCAGGCCGGGCGGGGCACCTACCTCAAGGTGGAGCGAAGCCATAGCGAGTCGACCAGCGTGCCGGTGTTCTTCTCGGACAACGGCGGCCTGAGCTTCACGCGCCTGAATCCCGCCGGACCGCGCAAGGGCGACGCCACCTCGGTGGAGGCTCGCGTCAATCTGCAGGAGCAGGGGCTGACCGAAGGCATGTGGAGTGCCGGTGCCTGGTGGCGCAAGGTCGATGCAGGTTTTTCCACGGCGCGCACCGACTACCTGGGCCGGGATGTCACCGAATACGGTGCCGAGGTGCTGGGCGAGCTGCGCCCCGATCTGAGCCTGTATGCCAAGCACAGCCGCGCAGAGCGTGGCGGCGAAGCGCTGACGCAGACCCAGGTGACCACCGAATGGCGCATGGACGACAGCCGCGCGCTGACGGCCGAGGTGCGCCGCGTGGAGGAGGACCGCTATACGGGCCAGGGCATAGGCACGCTGGCTGCGCTCAAGTACAGCCAGCGCGTCACGCCTTCGCTGGAGCTGTACGGCATAGGCCAGGCAACGCTGGACAACGACAACGGTCGCTATGCCAACAACGATGCCGTCACCGCTGGCGCGCGTTACCTGTTTGGCAACCAGTCGTCAGTATCCGGTGAGGCTACGCACGGCAGCCGTGGGGATGCCGTCACGCTGTCGGGCGAGTACCGGCTTTCTCCGGAGCACAGCTTCTATGGCGGCTATACGCTGTCCACGGACACCACGCAATACGACAGCCTGTTCAACAGCAACAAGCGTCCAGGCTGGACCATGGGACAGCGCTGGCGGCTGAGCGAGCGCACGAACATCTTCAATGAAAGCCAGTATCTGAAGGACCCGACCACCGGCAGCGGCCTGGCCCATACCTTCGGTATGGACTTCTATCCGGCGCAGAACTGGCGCCTTGGCTATACGCTGCAGCATGGCGATCTGACGGCCACGACCGGCAATGTCAGCCGCGATGCCATCAGCATCTACGGCGGACGCACGAATGTGCGCACCAACTGGAGCAGCAAGCTGGAATGGCGCCGCGACAGCGGAGCCGAGCGGCGCACGCAATGGGTGTCGACCAACTACCTCACGCACAAGGTCGACAACAGCTGGCGCATTGCGGGCAAGCTCAACTACTCCGAAACCCGGGACAAACTCAATTCCAACGCCGGCGCCAAGCTGGTGGAAAGCAGCCTGGGCTTTGCCTACCGCCCCTGGGACAGCTCGCGCTGGGGGGTGTTCGGCCGCTACACCTATCTCTACGACATGTCCTCGTTAGGTCAGGTGGGCTGGGATGGAACCAGCTCCACCTCGTCGTCCTACTACGACCAGCAATCGCATGTGCTGTCGCTGGAAGGTGTGTACCGTTGGACGCAGCGCTGGGAGTCCGCCCTCAAGCTGGCTCACCGTATCGGCAAGGCTCGCTACGGCCGCGGCTCCGGTCAGTGGTTCGATTCCAGCACCACGTTTGCTGCAGTGCAGGCGCGTTACGAAGTCATCGACAAATGGCACGGCCTGGCCGAGTATCGCTGGCTGGGCGTCAAGGACGGCGGTAGCAAGACCGGCTGGCTTGTGGGTCTGGATCGAGATCTGACCAAGAACCTGCGCGTGGGTGTGGGCTACAACTTCACGGACTTCAAGGGGGACCTGACCCGTGTAGATGATTACCGCAGCCGCGGTTGGTTCATCAACATGGTGGGCTATTACTAAGCCTGTTGCATAAAAAGCCCCGGCCTCATTTTTCGAAGCCGGGGCTTTTTTGTGTCTTGCCGCCTCAGTCGCTTTCCACGCTGCTGCCCATGAACACTGGGCCCGCCGTACCGGGCACCCAGCCTGGATAGGTTTCCATCACCTCGGCAAACAGGGCCGAATCGATCCAGCGCTGCAGCCAATCCTGTAGATGAGGCCAGGGCTGCTCGTTCCATTGGGCTTCGTCAATGCGGGCGTACTGGCGCACAAAGGGGCGTAGTGCCATATCGGCCAGGCTGGGGTGGAGGCCGAACAGATAGCCGGTTTCCTCAAGCTGGTCGTTGAGGCTGGACAGCCAGGTCAGTGCATCGGTCTGGGCCAGGTTGACGGCTTCGGCATCATGGCGTTCCGGGTATTTGCAGCGGTCCAGTGCCTGCTTGAAGAAACTGTCGTTGCGCGCTATCAGCGCCAGCATGTCTTCAAGGCTGCCCTGCGTGGGCTGCAGCCACCCATCGGGGTCATTGCTGCGCAGAGCATGCAGCATGACTTCCAGGCTTTGATCCACTACCTGGCCATCCTGCAGCACCAGCACGGGCACCGTGCCTTTGGGCGATGCATCCAGCAAAGCCTGGGGTTTGTTGCGCAGATTGATTTCTCGCAGCTCGCAGGCCAAGCCTGCATGCGCCAGTGCCAGACGGGCGCGAATCGCATAGGGGCAGCGACGGAAGGAGTACAGCGTGGGCAGGGCGGCGGATTGCGTCGGTAAGTCGGACATGGAAACTTGGAAGGGCTCCGGAAAGAGGATTGGCTGGCTAATGTACCCGCTGCCATGAAGCCTTGCATTGCCCTGCGCATAGGACACATCTGGAACTATTTCAGGTGATCTCTGTTGTCCATGGCGTCCATGAGATCGACATCGGTGGCCGGCAGTTCACTCAGCCATTGCTTCAGGGGTATAGGTCGGCCAAACCAGTATCCCTGCAGGCCCTGGCAGTGGTTGGCGGCCAGGAAGGCTGCCTGGGCTTCGGTTTCCACGCCTTCGGCGACTACAGTCAGACCCAGGTGATGCGCGACCGAGAGTATGGACTGCACGATGGCGGTGTCGCTGGAGCTGCCGGGCGTGTCTTTCACAAAGCTCTTGTCGATCTTGAGTTCGTACAGTGGCAGGCGCTTGAGGTAGGCAAAGCTCGAATAGCCGGTGCCGAAGTCGTCGATCGCAAAACGCAGACCCAGGTTCACGAGCTGCGTCATGCGCTCTGCCGTGTCGTCCATGGCGGCAATCAGCAGGCTTTCTGTGACTTCCAGCACCAGACGCTCGGTGGGCACGCCAGTGCGCTCCAGCAGCGAAGCCATGCGCTCGACAAAATCATCCTGGCGGAACTGGAGCTGGCTCATGTTGACGGACAGGGTGAGCTGCGGATGCGTGGCAGACAGCGCAGCCAGCGTGGTGCACGCCCGTTCCAGTACCCATTCTCCCAGGCGCAGGATGAGGCCCGACTCTTCCGCTAACGGGATAAAGCGGTCGGGGGGCACTGCACCGCGCTCGGGGTGGAACCAGCGCAGCAACAATTCGCCGCCGATGACATGCCCGGACCCGTCGACCTGCGATTGCGCGTAGATGGCAAATTGACCCAGATCCCATGCGCGCTGCAGATCCTGCGCCAGGCTCAACTCCTCCTGGGCGCTGGCCTGCATCTCGGGCTCATAGAACGCCATGCGATTGCGCCCTGCGGCCTTGGCGCGGTACATGGCTGTATCAGCCTCCCGCAACATATCCTGGGCATCGGTCTGGCCGCGCGGAAACAGGGTGCCGCCAATGCTGCCCGTGCTGCTGTATGGACGGTCCTGCAGTGCATAAGGCGTGTCCAGCGCCTCGCGCAGACGCCCGGCCAGGGCTTCGGCTGCGCGTTGGGCGCTTGCAAGATCCTGACCAAGATTCTGGGCCAGGACCACGAATTCATCGCCACCCAGACGGCCGACCAGGTCTTCGGGGCGCAGCAGGCCCTGCAGGCGACGGGCCACCTGCATCAGCAGCATGTCGCCCATGGCATGGCCTTGCGCATCGTTGATGCGCTTGAAATGGTCCAGGTCTATGAAGAACAGTGCTCCCATGCTCTCGTTGCGCCGTGCGCTCGTCAGTGCATGCTGGGCCTGTTCTATGAGCATGCGTCGGTTGGGCAGGCCGGTGAGTGCGTCGTAGTAGGCCAGATGATGGGTGCGGGACTCCGCCTCCTTGCGTTCGGTAATGTCGCGCGACAGGGCAATGAACGTGGGTTGGTCACCGGGCTGTGCGCCCTGCTTGCGTGCGACGGACAACTCGAACCAGTGCGTGGTACCGTCCGCCACGCGTAGCGGAAACTGCCAGCCGCGCGTGTTCCCGTCGCGCTCGGCCTGGGCGATGGCGTTCATATAGGCGGACGTGGCCTCGGGCGGAACGACTTCGGAAAGCCTGTGACCCAGGAAGTCGTCTGGAGGCGAGTGCAGCAGGTCGTTGCGTGACGTGCGATGGCGCAGCAAGAGTCCGTCGCGCGACAGTTCGAACAACAGGTCGGGGATGGCGCTGAGCGTGCTTTCCAGTTCGTCGCGGGCGCTGCGTAGTTCATGGGTCATGTTCCCGGCCAGTTGCTCCGCACGGTCGCGTGCCGTCATGAGCACCCAGGAAAACCAGCCTACGGCCAGGCTCAGAACCGCGCCAAGTGCGGCCACCACGGTGCTGTTCTGATGATCCGTGCGCTGTGAAAACGCGGCGGTGGGCGACATGGCCAGCGTCCAAGTACGGCCGCCCACCTCGAGATGGCGCAACGTGGCCACGGCATTCTGCGCAGGCTTGGCATCCATGGCGAAAAGCTGATGCTCAGGGTCTGCATCGGGCGCATCGTAGATGGAGAGGGCTACGTCGGGCGCAAATTCCGGAGCCAGACTGTGCACGATGTCCTTGATCCGGAAAGGCAGGCTCACCCAGCCGCGCAGGGCAGTTGATTTTGAGCCGTGGGTGTACAGAGGCATGTAAAGCACCGAGGAAATGTCCTGGTTGCGCTCGGTGTTCCTGTCTCGCGCAAGCACGTATCCGCGGCTCAAGGCTGGTTGCCCCGTGGCGGCGCTTTGCGCCATGGCCTCGCGGGCCACATCAATGGTGTTGAGGTCGAAGCCCAGTGCTGCGCGCTTGCTCTCGCTCCAGGGCTCGATCTGCGTCATCGGAGCATAGGTTTCGCGCACGCCCGCGGGATGAACGCGGTAGCCGGCCATGCCATCGGCACGCATCCGGGCTTCGTGGGCATCCAGTTCCCGCGCCGGCACATGGGCAATGAGGGATACGCTGGCGAGGCCAGGGCGCGTTTCTTCGAGGTGCAGGGCCTGCATGTAGGAGCGGAATTCGCCGGGACTCACGAACTCCGAAGCGTCGAAATAGCCCTTGATACCGCGCAGCACGATCTCGTAGGTGGCCATGCGGTCCTTGAGGCTGCTGGAGATCTGTTCCACCGCCAGATCGAAATTGCGTCGCTCGCGCTCATGCGCGGCCTGATTTTCACTGTACCAGTACAGGTAGGTCAGCCCCAGCATGACAGCGCAGAGCAAGACGGCCAGCAATGCCTGCAGCCCGATGCGTGAGCGGGGCAAGGAGCGATGGTTCATGAGCGACAGATGCGTGGGAGCGGCAGGTTTCAGGGTGAATGAATGTCCGGTAACTGCAAGTATGCAGGCTTGGCGGTGACCCTTTGTTACCTGCAGGCGGCCTGGCGTGATATGGCGCAATTCTGTCGGGACTTACGTAAACAAGAATGCATGAAGAAGGTCTCCTTGCGGAAAAGCGCTTGTCCGAGCCTGATTGGCGAAAGGCGTAGCTGTGACTATCAGGCCGACTCCTGATCCAGAGCTTCTGCCGACATGCTGTTTGCCGAAGCCTCTTCATCCCGTAACTGCGCCAGCAGCCAGCGCCTGAAGGTCTGCAGCGCAGCGCTGGCCGGGCGCGACTTGAGATGAGTGAGCCAGTAGGCACCGGTGTTCACTTCCTGTGCAAAAGGCCGTGCCAGCCGACCCTGGTTCAGCATGTGCTCGAACAGGCGTGTGGGCAACAGGGCAATGCCGGCCCCCTGGGCGGCGGCCTCGGCCAGGGTCAGAGAGGAATCGAACATGGCGCCGCGCGCCAGCGGCGCGGGTTGTGCGGCTGCGGCAAACCAGCCTTCCCACTCCTGCGCGCGATAGGAGCGCAGCAGCGTCTGGCTGGCCAGGTCGCCGGGATGGCGCAGGCGTTGGGCCAGGGCCGGTGTGCACATGGGCGACAGTGGCGCACGCAGCAGCATGTCGGCTCGCGTGCCGTGCCAGGAACCATCACCGAAGCGAACGGCTGCATCCAGCCCTTCGCCAGCCAGATCTACACGGTTGTTGTTCGTCAACAGGCGCAGGTCGATGTAGGGGTGCAACTGCTGGAACTGCCCCAGGCGCGGAATCAGCCAGCCGATCGCAAACGTGCCGACCACACCCACTGTCAGGATCTCGCGCGGGCGCGGCTCGGCCACCTGCTGCAGAGACTGCTCTATGCGCTCGAAGCTCTGCGCCACCGCGGGCCACAGGGCCTGGCCTTCGTCGGTCAGCGCCAGGCCGCGCGGCAGGCGACGAAACAGGGGCTTGCCCAGGCGCTCTTCGAGCTTGCGGATGTGCTGGCTGACCGCAGCCTGAGTGACGTGGAGCTCTTCTGCCGCGCGGGTCAGGCTCAGGTGGCGTGCTGCGGCATCGAACATGCGCAAGGCATTGAGGGGCAGCTGCATTGGTATAAGTTTCTCTAATGGATGGTGTTAAATATTGTCGCTGGTTCAATCCAATTGTGGCTTCTACACTGAGTGAATCCAAAATTAAAGCAAAGAGGAACTTATGCAAAGACGTCATCTTCTGGCATCTGGATTGATGCTGGGGTTGGGCTCCTGGGGGCTGGCTGGCTGCGCCTCGAATACCCGGAAATGGTCTACCTCCAAGCTGCTGCAAACCAAGGATCTGGCCAAGCTGGAAGCTTCCTCCGGCGGGCGTCTGGGTCTGCATATGCTGGATACGGCCACGGGCTTTGAGGCAGGTTGGCGCAGCCAGGAACGCTTTCCTATGTGCAGCACTTTCAAGACCCTGCTGGCGGCCCATGTCTTGCATGAGGCGCAGAACGGAGGGCCGCAGTTACAACGGCTCTATCAGTTCCAGCGTACTGATCTGGTGCCCTGGTCGCCGGTGACGGAAAAGCATGCCGGGACGGACAGGGGAATGACGCTGCAACAGCTGTGCGAAGCTGCGGTCGTTGTGAGCGACAACACGGCGGCCAATATGCTGCTCAAAGCCTCCGGCGGTCCTGCAGGGCTGACAGCTTGGCTGCGCGAGCTGGGCGACAGCCAGACCCGGCTGGACCGCCAGGAGCCCGAGCTCAACACGGCGATAGCAGGCGACGAGCGCGACAGCACCACGCCCGCCGCCATGCTCGGCACCTTGCATATGCTACTGCTGGGATCGGTGCTTTCCGATTCGAGCCGGAACTTGTTGCAGCAGTGGCTGCTGGACAGCCGTACGGGCGACAAGCGCCTGCGTGCAGGCATGCCCGCCGACTGGAAGGTGGGTGGCAAGACCGGCAGCGGCGAGAACGGCACGGCCAATGACACCCTGATCGTTTGGCCCACGCCGCAGGCTGCGCCGCTGCTGGTGACTGCCTATCTGACAGGCAGCCACCTTGCGCCGGAAGGCCGCGACGCCGTTCTGGCTCAGGCGGGCGATGTGGTCCGGCGCTGGTACCAGGAGCTTTGATAGGCTCGGGGTCTGCGGTGCCCAGGCAGGCCCTACACCATCGATGTGGCAATTGCCAATGTGTGTGTCTTGCATTGGGGCTCAGAATAGGTCCATCGACCGCCTGCAGTTCCTATCCAGTCCATGCAACAAGAGCCAGATTTTTTCCATAACCTCAATGAAGAAATACGCGACGGCAAGCGCTGGCTGGAGCGTACCGTCGTTCTTGCCTATGCTGCCGCAGCCGGCCTGAGCGTTGTCGCCTTCACGCTGTTGGCCGACACCGCCTTTGGTCTTTTCGAGCGCATCTATCAATGGAATGGGGGCTGGCTGGTGCTGCTATGGATGCCGGCCCTCACGGCAGCAGCCGTCTGGGTCACGCGCAAATGGGCTCCAGGGGCGGGGGGCTCGGGCATTCCGCAGGTGATTGCGACGCTGGAGCCCTCGGTCGATGCAAGCTTGCGCAAACGCTTTGTGTCCCTGTGGCTGTCATTTTCCAAGATTGTATTGTCCAGTACCGGCTTTCTGGCGGGTCTGTCTATCGGGCGCGAGGGGCCGTCCGTGCAGGTGGCAGCAGGTGTCATGCACTCGGCCAGGCGCTGGCTGGGGCCCAACTCCGCCATCAGCACCCATGCGCTGCTGGTGGCGGGCGGCGCGGCCGGTATCGCGGCGGCTTTTAATGCGCCGCTGGCCGGGGTGGTGTTTGCCATCGAAGAGCTGTCGCGCAGGCTGGAGTCCCGCTCCAGTGGCCTGATCATTGCGGCCATTGTGTTGGCCGGTCTGATGGGGGTGTCGGTATTTGGCAATCTCAGCTACTTTGGCCGCATTCGTGTGCAGGAGCTGAGCTGGAACGATTTGCTGCCTTGCCTGGCGGTGGCGCTGACTTGTGGTGTGCTGGGTGGTCTGTTCGCCAAGCTGATGACGATTTCCCTGACCTCTTCGACAGAGCGGCTCAACAAGCTCAAGACCCGTTTTCCGATTCGGTTTGCGGCAACGCTGGCGCTGCTGATCGCCATCATCGGTCTGGTCACCGGGGGCGCCACATTTGGCGCGGGCTCCGAGGCCGTCAAACACATGCTTCAGGGCGAGGCCGATGTGCCCGAGTTCTACGTCACGCTCAAGTTCATCGCGACCTGGCTGTCGGCCTGGGTCGGTGTGCCGGGTGGCATTTTTGCGCCCTCGCTGTCCATCGGTGCCGGTGTTGGCAACAACGTGGCATCGATTGTCGGAACGACGGATATAGCGCCCGCCCTGATCGCCATGGGTATGGCCGCTTTTCTGGCAGCTGTCACCCAGGCGCCGCTGACGGCTTTCATCATCGTGATGGAGATGGTTGACGGTCACTCGCTGGTGCTGAGCCTGATGGCCTCGGCCATGATTGCCAGCATGATTTCACGGATGATTGCGCGGCCCTTGTATGAGTCGCTGGCTCTGCACCTGCTCAATGTGGCCAAGGCCTCCATGGTGCTGCCGGACCCACCTGCCCAGGACCAAGCCGAACCGGACAGTCAGACGGATGATTCCGACTTCATGCCGGAAGATGCGGCAGAGGTCCAACCGCCCCAGCAACGTGAGCTGGAGTTCGGTGCGCCGCCGGATGCCGAAGCCAGGGATTCTGGAAATACTCCGCGCGCTTGAGCAGTTTTTCAGCGATCCATCCGCTCGCGCGTCACGGGTGGCTGCTGCGCATGTTTGCGGCTGGCACCCGCACGGCCAGCCTTGCTCCATTCATAGGCATGGCCGTCGGGTGTGTGGCCGTCCTCCACGGCCGCCACGCCCACGGGGCCGACCATATCGCGCAGCTCGGATGAAATCGTCACATGTGCATTGCGCAGATCGCCGCGCAGCAGCTGGCATTGCTTGAGGGCCTCGCTCATCTGCGTGTCGCTGAAAGGCAGACATTGCGGCAGCCACTGGGGCTGCTCGCCTTCGGGCTGATGGTTGCGTAGGTAGTAGACAACGATGCTCATGCCCGCAAGGTTAACGCCAAATCGCAGTCCTTATCCCCTTACCCGCAGGAGCCCACGTAGCCGCAGGCGGTGCAGAAGTTGCAGCCATCCTTGCGGATCATGGCGTGCGCACCGCAGTCGGGGCATTTTTGGCCATTGACCTGACCGCTGGTGGTGCTGTGGCTTTCGGGCGCCGATGCCGGCGCGGCGCTGGTGCTGGGCGCGGGCTGCGGCAGGCCCCGATTGGCGATGATGCTCTGAATCGCATAGGCCAGCAGCGCGACTTCGCTGTCATGCCACAGGGGGATGCGGACTCCGTCATCACGCGTCTTGCTGCCATAGCGCACGGGACCACGGTCCCAGGCGACCTTGCGCAGATCGGCCAATGCCTTGTCCAGAAAGCCGCCGCGTGCAGCCAGGCTCAGGCTGCGCATGGTGGCGGTGATCCACTGCTGGCTCTCTCCCGTCTGTCCTACGGGCATGAAGAATTCGATGGGGCGCTCCACACCGTCGACCACCATGAAGCTGACCACCAGATACAGCCGTCTGGCGCCGTCGTGGGTGAAGTATTCGATCTTGTCGACCACTGCGTTCAGCGGGCCTTCGGGGCGGCGCTCGATGACGGCATTCAATCCTGGGCTGCTCACTGAATGGATAGCTGCTGAGGCATGCTGGTCAAGGGGTTGCGGGGTGCCGAGTATAGATTCTGTAGAGAGCACAGCGCCCAGCGTGTCGTTGGGTCTGTAGGTGGCGCAGCCCTTGAGCCCCGCTTCCCAGCATTCCATGTAGAGGTTTTTGAAATCCTCGAATGGATAGTCGGCAGGGATGTTGACGGTCTTGGAGATCGATGTGTCGATATACGGCTGCACGCAGCGCATCATGGCCACATGCTCGCTGGCACTCATTTCGAGCGCGCTGACAAAGTAGTCGGGCAGCGATGCATCGTCGCCATGCAAGGACTGGTAGAGCCGGTAGGCGTGGTCTTCGACGGTGTAGAACTGTTCGCCGCCATTGGCCGTGCGCTTTTTACGCGTGTAGGTCCACGAAAAAGGCGGCTCGATTCCGTTGGAAGCGTTGTCGGCAAAGGCCAGGGAAACCGTGCCCGTGGGTGCAATCGACAGCAGGTGGCTGTTGCGCAGGCCATGCTTTTTGATGGCCGCGCGCAGATCCTTGGGCAGGCGTTTGGTAAAGCCGCTTTGCAGATACTGCTTGGCCTTGAAGAGAGGGAAGGCGCCTTTTTCCTGCGCCAGCGCGACAGACGCTGCATAAGCCGCATCGCGCATGGTGCGGGCTATGGTCTCGGCTTGTTTCAGACCCTCATCACTGGCGTAGCGCAGACCCAGCAGGATCAAGGCATCGCCCAGACCTGTAAAGCCCACGCCGATGCGGCGCTTTTGCCGCGCTTCGTGCTGCTGCTCCGGCAGCGGCCAGACCGTGGCGTCCAGCACATTGTCCAGCAGCCGCACCTGGATGGCGACGGCGGCGCCGAAGGCTTCCAGGTCGAAACTCGCTTGTGGCGTAAACGGCTCACGCACAAAGCGTGTGAGGATGATGGGCCCCAGATCGCAGCAGCCGTACGGCGGCAGCGGCTGCTCGCCGCAGGGATTGGTGGCCGCAATCTGCTCGGCATACCAGAGGTTGTTGTCGGCGTTGATATTGTCCAGAAACAGAATGCCGGGCTCTGCAAAATCATAGGCCGACTGCATGATGCTGTTCCACAGCGTGCGTGCCGTTGTGCTTTGGTAGACCCAGAGCCCGTCGTCCCGGCGATGGGCTCCGGCCTCGATCTGCGCATCACTGGGATGCGCGATATGCACCAGATCCCAGTTGGCATCGTCCTTGACGGCCTGCATGAAGGCGCTGCTGACACCGACCGAGACATTGAAATTGTTCCAGCGGCCTTTTTGCCGCTTGGCCGTGATGAACTCCAGCACATCGGGATGGTCTATGCGCAGCACGCCCATCTGGGCGCCACGCCGCGCACCGGCCGATTCCACCGTGGTACAGGATGCATCGAAGACATCGATGAAGGAGCAGGGGCCCGATGCATAGGAGTTGGTGCCTCGCACCAGCGCGCCGCGCGGGCGCAGATTGGAAAAGTCATAACCCACGCCGCCGCCGCGGCGCATGGTTTCGGCCGCCTGCGACAGCGCGGTGTAGATGCCGGGGTTGCCCTGGGCGTCGAAGCCATTGGTGGCGTCGGCCACGGGCTGGACAAAGCAGTTGATCAGCGTGGCCTTGGTGTCCAGCCCGGCGGCCGCCATGATGCGGCCCGCGCCAATGGCACCGCGCTGCAGATTGGCCAGAAACTGCTGCTCCCAATGCTTTTGCAGCTCGGGCTTTTCGACTGCAGCCAGAGCCCGTGCCACGCGGGCAAACAGTTCTTGCTCTGACTGCTCGCCAGCGGCCAGATATTTCTCGGCCAGGACGTCCAGACTGATGGCCTGGGCAGGGAGTGTGTTCATGGCATACCTCACGCAACTTGCATATTGGCTTTGTAGCGCAGGCTGGATCAAAGTGCTGTGACGCAGCGCAACATTGGTACCGGTGCAGCAGCAGTAACCCCAAGCGCTTCATGTCGATTAGAGTGTGCTGACCACTCGCTTCCTGTTCTGAAAGGCCTTGCGTCATGACAGTCAAAGTCTTGTGCTTCGGCATCTCGCTCGATGGTTACGCCGCCGGGCCGCGCCAGGATCTGGAGAACCCGCTGGGCGTCGGCGGGGCCGTACTCATGGAGTGGTTCTTTCCCACGCGGGTCTTTCAGCAGATGCATGGGGATGGCCGCAGCGGCCAGGGTGGAGAGATCGGCATCGACAATCAGATGGCCGAACGTTCCTTTGACAATATGGGCGCCTGGATTCTGGGGCGCAATATGTTCGGCCCGGTGCGCGGTCCCTGGCCCGACGAGAGCTGGAAGGGCTGGTGGGGCGATGAGCCACCCTATCACGTGCCCACTTTTGTTCTGACCCACCATGCCAGACCCATGCTGCGCATGCAGGGCGGTACGGACTTCCACTTCGTGACCGACGGCGCGATGTCCGCGCTGGCGCAGGCCAAGGCTGCAGCGGGAGGGCGTGATATCCGCATTGGCGGCGGCGTCGCCACGGTGCGCCAGTTTCTGCAGGCCGGCTTGGTTGATGAATTACATCTTGCCGTGCGCCCGGTGTTGCTGGGGGAGGGCGAGAACCTCTGGCAAGGCCTCGATATGCGCGCCCTGGGTTATGAAGTGGCCGAGGTCATACAGGGGGAGCGCGCCACGCATGTGATGGTGCGCAGGTCGAAACAGGGATGACTCCCAAAAAAATAGCTGCAGATGCTTTATTAGAAGGCGTTGCAGCTATTTTTTATGGATGAAGCGAATTACAGCTTCTTGACCAGCACTTGGCTCTTGCGGCTCCAGTTGTACTTGGCCTTGCGGGCTTCGGGCAGCCATTCGGGATCCACGGGCTGAAAGCCGCGCTTGATGAACCAGTGCATGGTGCGTGTGGTCAGCACGAACATGCTTTCGCAGCCCAGGGCACGCGCGCGTTGCTCTATGCGCTTGAGCAGTTTTTCGCCGTCGCCCGTGCCCTGGCTCTTGGGCGAGACGGTCACGGCCGCCATTTCGGCGGTCTTGGATTCCAGGTAAGGATGCAGGGCCGCGCAGCCGAAGATCACGCCATCGTGCTCAATGACGGTATAGCTGGCGATGTCGCGCTCGATCTCGGTGCGGTCGCGCTTGACCAGCGTGCCGTCGCGCTCGAAGGGCTCGATCAACTGGATGATGCCGCCCACGTCGTCAATTGTGGCCTCGCGCAGTTCCTCGAGCTTTTCGTCGATGACCATGGTGCCGATGCCGTCGTGCACATAGATTTCCAGCAGCAGCGCGCCGTCGGTGGAGAACGGCAGGATGTGGCTGCGCTCCACGCCATGCTCGCAGGCGCGCACACAGTGCTGCAGGTAAAAGCCCACATCGGTTGGCACTTGAGCGGACGGCAGCTGGGTCAGCAGGCGGCGCGCGGCGTCCAGCGGCAGCTCGGTATCGATGGG
Source organism: Comamonas sp. (assembly GCA_031277805.1). Classification (GTDB taxonomy): domain Bacteria; phylum Pseudomonadota; class Gammaproteobacteria; order Burkholderiales; family Burkholderiaceae_C; genus Comamonas. The sequence goes on from JAITLR010000007.1 coordinate 315,413, forward strand.
GTTGTTTTCGTCGGGTGCGCCTGTGGGGTCCATGCGGATACCTGGCACTTCGGTCAGGAACAGCAGCTTGTCGGCCTTGAGCTCGATGGCCACACGGGTGGCCACTTCTTCCATGCTGAGGTTGAAGGCCTCGCCAGTGGGCGAGAAGCCAAAGGGCGAGACGAGCACCATGGCTTCGGAGTCCAGTGCACTGCGAATGCCTTCCACGTCGACCTTGCGCACCAGACCCGAGTGCATGAAGTCCACGCCGTCCACAATACCCACCGGGCGCGCCGTGAGGAAGTTGCCCGAGATCACGCGCACGCGTGCGCCGGCCATGGGCGTATTGGGCAGACCCTGGCTGAAGGCGGCTTCGATCTCGTAGCGCAGCTGGCCTGCAGCCTCCTGGGCACAGTCCAGGGCGATGGAGTCGGTCACGCGCATGCCGTTGTAGTAGCGCGGCTCCTGGCCCTTGAGGCGCAGCTGCTCGTTCACCTGGGGGCGGAAGCCATGCACCAGCACGATCTTCACGCCCATGGCCTGAATCATGGCCAGATCCTGCACGATGGAGCTGAGCTTGCCGGCATCAATGGCTTCACCGGTCAGGCCCACCACAAAGGTCTGGTGTCGGAACTTGTGGATATAGGGGGCCACAGACCGGAACCAGGGGACAAAGGTGAAGTTGAAAACGGTGGACATGGCGGTGCGCGAAAACCTCGAAAAGCGGTAAAAAAGCCCGCGCTCCAATTTTCGTGGTCACGCAGGCCTGCGGCGCAAAGTGTAGCGGCTACTTGCGCCTCCCACCCGCTTGCAGCAAGGATTTGTGTGCGCAGATCGCGCAGTCTGCGGTGTCGGATATGCAGTGCTTTGAAAAAAATAGCGGCTTGCGCTCACCGCAGGCTAACTTGAAGCGTAAACAATCTTGAAAGCTATACATATAGAGCGCAGACAGCTTTAATATTGATAGCATTGATGGTGAATCAACAACAGGCACCGGACTTGAGGCCGCGTGGTTGGTGACCATGCCATGGATAATGCTTTTTCAAATGGCGTGTGCCGGGCAGCACAGGCTGTTGCCGCAAGGGCACCTGATTCCTTCTACTTTCTATTCAAGCGCACCTGTAGCCATTCATGACAAGACTTACGCCAACCAAGCTCGGGCAAGAGCTTCGCCTCAAGGAAACAGTCCTGGTGCCTTCGCAGCGGTGGCCCGGCTTGCCTACGTAAGTTTTATATGAAATTCAGCCACGTTCCCTTGACCATAAGCCTGCTGATGGCAACGACGGCGTTGTCGGTCCAGGCGCAGACAACCGCGGCAGCCAATGCCATGAGCTTCGAGCAGGCCCGTGCGGCCTTGATGGAGCACTCCGAGCAACTGGCCGCTTCGGCCAAGGCCGTGGACAGCGCCCGCCTGCGCCGCGAAGGCATGCAGGGCCTGGGTGGCCCATCGGTGGCGATTACCGGCATGGGCTACCGCTATTCGGCCAATGTCGATCTGGACCTCGACCCTGCACGCCGCGCCCTGGGCAATGGCATCTCGCATCTGCCGCCGCAGCTGGGCGGCGCCGTGGGGCAGTTGCCCAGCCTGCCGGCCAATTACGACCTGCAGCGCCAGAGCAATGTGGCCTCGGCCAGCCTGTCGGCCGTCTGGCCGGTGTATATGGGCGGTCTCGGCGACGCCGTGCGCGGCGAGCTCGATGCCATGACCGATGAGGCCCTGGCCGATGCCGCAACCAGTGCCGACCAACTGAACACCTTGCTGGTGCAGCGCTATTTCACTACCCAACTGGCCGAGCGTGCTGCAACCCTGCGCCGCCGTGCACTGGAGGGCGTGCGCGCCCATGACGACGCGGCACAGCGCATGCTCAAGGCCGGCGTCATCGCCCAGATTGAGCGGCTGCAGGCCAGCGCGGCCCTGGCCGATGCCCAGCAGCAAGCACGCAAGGCCGACGACGATGCGCGTCTGGCTCGCAGCGCGCTGCTGCGTACCGTGCACGTAGCAAGTGGAGTGGGCGGCGTGCGTCCCAGTTCCCCCTTGTTTGTCAGCAGCGAGGCCCTGCCGCCGCTGCAGCAGTTTCTGGACGCGGCTCAGAGCCACCACCCGGGCCTGAGCAAGGTAGCGGCCAAACGCCGTCAGGCCGAGTCGCTGCACGATGCCACCGAGGCACTGCGCAAGCCCCAGGTGCTGGCCTTCGGCATGCGCGAGGTCAATACCTCGGGCAAGCCCAACTGGGTGGCCGGCGTGGCCGTGCGCTGGACGCTGTGGGACAGCATAGACCGCGACAAGCTCTCGGCCGCCGGCCAGCGCAAGGTGGAGCAGGCCGAACTGACCGATGCCCAGGTGCGCTCGGACATCGCGTTGCTGGTGGAAAAGAACTGGCTGGCCGTGGAGCAGTCCCGCACCCAGTATCTGTCCGGCCAGGCCCAGGAGGATCTGGCGCGCGAGCTGCTGAGGCTGCGCAAAGCAGGCCTCAAGGAAGGCACTAGCACGGCGCTGGAGCTGATCGACGCCCAGCTCAACCTAGCCAAGGTACAGACCGAGCGCGCCGCCTCCGCCAACCAGTATGTGCAGGCCCTGGCCGCCTTGCTCGAGAGTACCGGGCAGACCGATGAGTTCACCCGCTACATGGCCCGTGCCGATATCCAGATCAAGGCAGACGCCCCATGAATACACCCGTACCGACCCCGCCGTCCTCCAGTCCCAGCCCTGAAGTGCCCAAGCAGGTCAGACAGGCCAGGCGTCTGCCCGTGGCTGCGTTGATCGCCGTGACCGCGGTGCTGATCTTCATCGTCTGGGGCTTCTGGCGCGCCGCCCAGCCTGCAGCTCCGTATTTCCAGGGCCAGATGGAGGCGCGTGAGGCCGATATCGCACCCAAGGTTACGGCCCGCATCTCCAAGGTACATGTGAGCGAGGGGCAGGTGATCCAGCCCGGCGATCTGCTGGTGGAAATGGACAGTCCCGAGGTGCAGGCCAAGCTGGCCCAGGCCCAGGCGGCCCGCGATGCGGCTCAGGCCGTGGCCGCCAAGGCCAGCAACGGTGCCCGCCCCGAGGAGGTGCAAATGGCTCGCCTGAGCTGGCAGCGCGCCCAGGCAGCGGCCGAACTGGCCAAGACCTCGTATGACCGCGTGCAAAGCCTGTTCAATCAAGGCCTGGTGTCGGCCCAGAAGCGCGACGAGGCTCAGACCAACTGGCGCGCATCGGACGCCCAGGCCAAGGCCGCCAAGGCCCAGTTCGACATGGCGGCCAGCGGCGCACGCGTGGAAGACAAGACCGCTGCCGTCGCCCAGGCGCGGCAGGTCGATGGCGTGGTGGCCGAGGTCAAGGCCGCCGAAGCAGAAACCCAGCTGCGCAGCCCCGTGGGCGGCGAGGTGGCAAATGTGCTGGTCAAGCAGGGCGAACTGTCGCCCCAGGGCGTTTCGGTGGTCACGGTGGTGGATCTGAGCGACCAGTGGGTGGTGCTCAATGTGCGCGAGGATCAACTGCAGCGCTTTGCGATGAAGAGCCGCTTCACGGGGCGGCTGCCGGCGCTGGACAACCGCCACGCCGAGTTCGAGGTGTATTTCCTCGGCGTGCTGCCCGATTTCGCCACCTGGCGCACCACGCGCGGCAGCCAGGGCTTCGATGCGCGTACCTTTGAAGTGCGGGCCAGGCCAGCCAAGCCCATTGAGGGCGCGCGTCCCGGCATGAGCGTCATCGTGGAGAGCGCTGCCGGAGCGGGGGCGTGAGCGTCTTTGCCACCAGCCTGCGCCGCGAATGGGGTCGGCTTCGCGTCAGCCCCTGGGACTGGGCCATGGTCAGCTGGGTGCCCTTGCTGGCCCTGGGCCTGATGTGCTGGATTTTCTCGGCCGGCCAGCCTTACCGGCTGCCTATTGCCGTCTGGAATGAAGACCATTCCTCGCTGTCGCGCCAGCTGGTGCGCATGCTGGCAGCCACACCGGGGCTGGAAGTGCGTCAGATCGTTCTCAATCGTGGCGAAGCCGCCGATGTGCTGCAGCGCATGGACGTCTATGGCGTGGTGCACATTCCGCCGGACCTGGCGCGCGATGTGAAGCATGGCGCGGGCGGCTCCATCACGTTGCTGCACAACGCGCAACTGGCCACCGCTTCGAGCCTGCTGCAGCGCGATGTGCGGCAGGTGGTTGGCACGCTGTCAGCCGGTGTGGAAATGCAGGCGGCGGCCAAGCGAGGTTCGCCGCAGCAGGCGCTGCGCGTGCAGATGGAGCCCATCAAGACCCAACTGGTGGCGCTGTTCAATGTCTCCACCAATTACGAACAGTTCCTGGCCGCCACGCTGGTGCCCGCGCTGATCCATATCCTGGCCATGACAGCCGGTGCCTGGTCCGTGGGTCGTGAGCTGCGCGAGCGTACGCTGGGTGAATGGTTGAACCCGGATGCTCAGCCCACGGGCTTGGCACAGGTGGCGGCGGCCCTGCTGGGCAAGCTGTTGCCGCCGGCCGCGCTGCTCTGGGGCTGCGGCATGGTGGCCTTGCTGTATCTGGCGCAACTGCGTGGCTGGGCCGTGGCCGGCAGCATGGCCTGGGTTGGCGTGGGCCTGGCTGCCCTGGTGGTGCTGAGCCTGGCGGCGGGCGCGGCGCTGGCGGGCGTCACGCTTTCGCTGCGCACGGCGCTATCGGGCACCGGCCTGCTGTCGGCCCCGGCCTTCGCGTTCAGTGGCGTGGGATTTCCGCTGCTGGCCATGACGGGCAGCGCGCGCGGCTGGGCCCTGGCCATGCCGTACACCCATTACGCGCGGCTGCAGATAGAGCAGTGGCAGATGGGCGCGCCCGTGGCGCAATCCCTGCCTGTGGTCTGCGGCCTGCTGTTGGCCACTCTGGTGCTGCTGGCACTGGCCTCGGCGGGCCTGCTGCGCGGCCTGCAACGGCCCGACAAATGGGGAGGGCGCTAGCCATGGAAGCCCAAACCGGTTTTCTGCGCCTGTGGCTGGACAGCTTGGCGGTGATGCTGCGCGACAAGGGCGCGGTCCTGCTGCTGCTGGGTGCGCCCGTGCTCTACGGTTTCTTCTACCCCTGGTTCTACAGCTCCGAAGTGGTGCAGCGCGTGCCCGTGGCAGTGGTCGTGCAGGACAACTCGGGCCTGGCCCGGCAGATGCTGCGCTTTGCCCAGGCCAGCCCGCGCATCGATCCGCAACTGGTGACGGCTGATGAAGGCGAAGCGCGCGAAGCCGTGCTGCGCGGCGAAGTCATGGGCTATGCGCTGCTGCCGCGCGATCTCAAGCGCGACGTGTTGCGCCGTGCGAATGTGGTGATTCCGGTCTACGCCAACGGCTCCTACCCCTTGGTCAGCAAACAGGTGCAATACGGTTTTGCCGAGGCTTTCGGCACCGTCTCGGCCGGGGTGGAGATCAAGCGTCTGCAGGCTGGTGGGCAGAGCGCGCCGCAGGCTGCGGTCAGTCGCTCGCCCGTGAACGCCCAGGCCGTGGCCTTGTTCAACCCCACCGAGGGCTATGGCAGCTTTGTGGTGGCGGCCGTGTCCGTGCTTATCCTGCAGCAGACCCTGCTGATGGGCAGTGCGCTGCTGGTGGGTACCTGGCGCGAGCAAGGTGCCGACCGCGTTGGCTCGCGCCAATGGCTGGCGCGGCTTCTGGCGCTGTGCGTGCCGGGCTGGCTGGCCGGGCTTTTCTATTTCGGCTGGATCTTCATCTGGCAGGACTTTCCGCACGGCGGCAACCCTTGGGGCGCGCTGGCGCTGCTGGCCTGCTTTGTTCCGGCGGTAGTGGGTTGCGCCTGCCTGCTGGGCTGGTGGCTGGCGGACCGCGAGCGGGCCTTGCAGGTGGTGCTGTTTTCCTCGATTCCGCTGGCTTTTCTGGGTGGCTTCACCTGGCCGGTCGAGGCCTTGCCCGAGCCGCTGCAGTGGCTGCGCTGGCTCTCGCCCAGTACGGCAGGCATACAGGCTTCGCTGCGCTATAACCAGCTGGGCGCGCCCCTGGTGGCAGCCCTGCCGCATCTGGCCTGGCTGGTCGGCATGGCACTGCTCAGCTGGCTGACCTTGCTGTGGTTGGGAACCCGGTCTCAGTCTGAGCGGGAGTAAGAGTCAAATCGGCGTTAAACCAAGATTGGTCATGCGCTAGCAGCTATGAATTTTATGCGGCTGTCTTCTTCTGGCGGCGGGCCTGCAGCCCCAGCATCAGCAGCACCACGGCCACCAGGGGCAGCATGCCGTAGTTGATGCCGTTCCAACCGGCCGTATGCAGCAGCTCGCCCGAGCCGAACGAGGCCACGGCCACGGTGCCGAATACCAGGAAGTCGTTGAGTGCCTGCACCTTGGCGCGCTCGGCCGGGCGATAGCACTCGGTCAGCAGGGCCGTGGCGCCGATAAAGCCAAAGTTCCAGCCCACGCCTAGCAAAATCAGTGAACCCCAGAAGTGGAAGATATCCAGGCCCATCAAAGCAAGGGCGCCAGCCGCACCAATCATGACGAGACCCAGGGCTGTGATGGCTCGCTTGCCAAAGCGGGCAATCAGCTTGCCCGTGAAGAAGCTGGGCACAAACATGGCCAGCACATGCCACTGAATGCCCATGGCGGCCTCGCCCACACTGTGACCGCAACCCACCATGGCCATAGGGGCTGCAGTCATGAGGAATGCCATCAAGCCATAGCTGACCACGCCGGCCGCGCAGGCCACGATGAACTGGGGTGAGCGTGCAATTTCGCTCAGTGGTCTGGCATCGCCAGCCATGGCATTCTTGGCCTGAGGCGGGGGCAGGCGCAGTCCCATGAGCAGTGGCAGGGCCAGCAAGGCCAGAGCCGCCTGGCTGTAGAAACTGCCGGCAAACGGCGTGGCAGGCATGGCGTCGCGTGTCCATATCACCACTTGCGGGCCGATGATGGCGGCAATCAGCCCGCCGATCATCACGCGCGAAATCGCCTTGGCCTGTTCATCGCCCGGAACCAGGTCTGTGGCCGCAAAGCGGTAGCTCTGCACGCAAGCGGCATAGAAGCCGGCCAGTGCCGTACCTATGCAAAAGGTGATGAAGTTGCTTTGAGCAATGCCTTGCGCAGCGACCACGCCCGAGATCACGCCCAGTATTGCGCCCAGCACATAAGCGGTTCGGCGACCCAGGCGGTTCATGATCCAGGCCGCAGGCAGAGTGGAGAGGGCCAAGCCCAACTGGTAAATGCTGACCGGCAGGGTGGATGCCGTGGGGTTGCTCGACAATTGCTGGCCCACCAGCCCGCCCAGCGAGATGATGATGGGCGGGGAAGCACCTCCCAGAGACTGGGCCGCGACCAGCAGACCCATATTGCGGCGGGTGTTGTTATCTGTATTCATGAAGTCGCCAAAATGCATTGCCGTCGGCAAGATTGAGCTATCTTGCCGCAAGCATATTGGCTTTGCATTAAGAGCGTGTTCACGATCTCTACGCAGCCGCGTTGGGGTGCAATCGGTATGAGTTCGAAGCGGTGGCTCGCCGCTTGCACCGGGGTGCAAGCAAGAGTCAGCGCGCAGAAATCGCCCGCTTGCACTTCAACCCTTCGGGACAGTGGCTTTGCGGGCGGTCTGCGGCGTTGCAAATCCTCGCAATAGCACGGCTATTGCTACGGTGTTGCGCCTAGCATCCCATCCCGCAAAGCCGCTGTCGCGGCGCGAGGAGATCGTGAAAACGCTCTAAAGCTGGCAACAGCCCGATCGATCACCAACCAAGCTCCGGCTCATCTCGACTGAAAACTCTATGTGCTTGCGAAAATTACATCTCTTGTGCGGTCTGGCGTTGGCCCTGCTGAGCATTGGCTGCGTACTGGCAGCGGGAAAGGTTGGCCATCAAACGGAACCTGAACTGTTCGAGACCGTGAGCTGGGAGGCGGCCTACGGAGGTCGTATTGCCGGCAAGCCGGTGAAGGTCACACTCTGGCGGCAGGGCGGAGCCGTCATGGGAAATTACTGCTACGAGCCTTGCAACCCCAAGCGCAACGGCATTCGTCTTGAAGGCCTGGCCAACGGGCTAATGACGGAAACGCCTATCGATGTACCCAAGGGCAAGGTCGAGGCGCAGCCTTCCGGGCGCTGGCGAGTCGGGCAACTGCCGGGACTGCCACCGCAGCAGCTCAGAGGGCAATGGCAATCCATGGATGGCAAAAAGCGGTGGTCTCTGGAGCTGACACTGGAGCCTCAGTCATTTGCTCACGCGGTCGATCGGGAGGTGCGCTTGATGGCGAATCGGCGCATTGAGTCTCCCAAGGACTGCGACACGGACAGCGATCTGCAGGTGTCGGCACTGCGCATTTATCGGCAAGGAAAGCTGCAGCAGTCGCTGAAGACCGCAGCCTGGGGCGGTTGCCTTTTTGTTCAGCCGCGCTGGGTGGATGCCAATTTCGATGGCTGGCCCGATCTGAGTCAGGCGCTGGAATTGCCTGCCGGGCCCAATATCAGTTATACGACCTGGCTTTATGACTCCACACGGGGTCAGCTGGTGCTGGGGCCCAAGGATCTGCAGGAAATCACTTCTCCCGTGTTTGATGGTCAGGCTCAGCGTATTTACAGCCAATGGCGTGCCAGTTGCTGCAGCCATGGAATCGGTATCTACGACTGGAAGAACGGCAAGCCCCAGCTTGTCGAGCAAGCCGAGAGCTATGTGATGCCCGTGCGCAAAGGCGGCAAGCTCATGGGCTGCTACATCATGCCGGAGTACAAGAGCGGTCATGTCGCATGGCCCGATGCGCTGTACCGCAACAGCGACGGGCTGGCCATGGGCAAGCCGCCTGCCGGAGATTGGTGTGACATGGACGTATCTTCTTCCCTGTCCTATGCGCAGTTGCAGGTATTCGCTCCCCAGCAAGACGGGCAAAAAGCCAGGCAGCTGTCGGTTTACGGCATGAGCAAGGTGGAGGTGAAGACGCCCGAAGGCGCGCGCTACTGCCCTGATCTGATGGTGTTCGATGCCGATGCGCGCAAGCTGGCGCGCATACAGCTGACCGAGAATGCGACGGAATCCTGTGACAGGGAAAGTCCTGGCCAATAAGCAGTATGGAAATGGCTCAAGGCCAATGATGAGCGGTGCTGCGAGCCATGCCGATTTTTGCGACCGCTGCTTCAAGAACGATCCCTACTACTCGACGGCCGCTTCCTGTTTGCGCAATTGCTCAATAAACCGAGCCGCTTCCAGGGGACGGCCCAGCAAATAGCCCTGGGCAATATGGCAGCCATGCACCCGCAGGAAATCAAGCTGTGATTGCGTCTCCACGCCTTCTGCCACAACCGTCAGTCCCAGGCTTTTGCCCAAGGACACGATGGAGCGGGCGATGGTCGAGTCCGCATCGGAATCAGGCACGTTCTGCACAAAGCTGCGATCAATCTTCAGGCATTGAATTGGAAAGCGTGACAGATAACCCAGGCTGGAGTAGCCGGTACCGAAGTCATCGACGGCAAGATGGACGCCCAGTTGGCGCAAGGCTCGCATGGTGGCAGCTGCTTCATCGGGCTTGCGCATCATCATGCTTTCGGTGATTTCGAGCTCCAGCAGTTGAGCTGGCAAGCCTGAATGCAGCAAGGCCGTTCGGACTTTCTCCAACAGGGCGGCATCCTGAAATTGCTTGGCGGAAAGATTGACTGCGATGGTCAATGGAGTGCCCAGGCTTTGATGCCAGGACTCGGCGGTCATGCAAGCCGTTCGCAGTGCCCACTCGCCGATGGGGACAATGAGTCCGGTTTCCTCCGCCAGCGGGATGAACTCTGTGGGAGGGATCAGACCATGCACCGGATGCCGCCAGCGCAGCAGGGCTTCCGCCCCCACTGTCTGACCGCTGGCAATATCCACCTTGACCTGATAGTGAAGTTCGAAAGCCTCTGTTTTGATGGCTTCTCGCAATTGATCCACCAGCTGAAGGCGTGTCTGTGCTGCATGGTCGAGGGCAGGGGAGAAGAATGCCATCTGATTGCGACCGCTTTTTTTGGCGCGATACATCGCGACATCCGCCAGGCTAAGGAGGCTTTCTGCATCTTCGGCATCCTGCGGATGTATGACCACACCAATGCTTGTCGTGAGCTGGATCTCCTGCTCCTGGATAAGGTGGGGCAAGGCGACCTCAGCCAGTATTTTTCTCGCAATGACGCCGGCAAGGACTGCGTCGCTGAGTTGATTCAGTACGACGACGAATTCATCCCCTCCCAGCCGATAAACCGCATCTGCAGAGCGAACACAACGGCCGAGGGATTGGGCAACCGCTTGCAGCATGGCATCACCTGCACGGTGGCCCAGGCTGTCATTGATGCTCTTGAAATCGTCCAGATCCAGCAGCAGCACCGCAAACTGCTCTTTGGCATGGCACACATGTTCGATGTTCCGGTTGAGGTCATGTTCGAGCAGTGCCCTGTTTCCCAGCCCCGTCAGGCTGTCATGGGTTGCCTGTCGCTCAAGGCTCAGGTTGGCGCTTTCCAGTGCTCTTGTACGTCGCCTGACCATTTGCGCGAGCTCGACAGGGCGCAACAACATGGATCGCGTCAAGGCGCCGGCAGCCATAGCAACCAACACCACCATCAGCCATGTGGCCAGGCGTGTGGAGCTGAAAAGAGAGTCTGGCTCCATGGGGGAAACAGTAAGCTGCCAGCGTCCTCGTGGAACGCCAATGGAAGCGGTTACCTTGACCTTGGTGAGTGGCTCGGCGCTGCGAAGCAAGGTCTGAGGTTCACCAGTAATGGGGTGGGAGCGCCAGAGGTGATAGGCAAGTCCTTGCTGCTTCAGCTGGTCGAACTGAGCGAAGCTCTTCATGGTGTCCAGAAGCACCACTGCACTCACAAATCCCCAGAAGGTTTGACGGCCTTGTTTGTCTGTCAGGAACACTGGGTAGCGGCCAACGAATCCTGGACGGCCTTGCCGCAGCTGGGCTGGGACCGCGATATGCAGGTCGTGGGTTACGAGTGTCAGCTCAGCCTCTTCCTTGCTGAGCGGATCGTTGAGAAGATCGTGCCCGACCGGGCCTTGATGGGCTGTGACAGGGAATACCTTGCGGACAACGCCTCCTGGCGCAAGCTGCAGGTTGTCTACCCCCAGATAAAGAGGGAGCAGCTCATTCGTCAGGCGCTCAAGGCCGGCTATGTCTCTGGGGTTTTGCCGAAGCACGGTGGCCATTGCATAGGTGATCGATAGCGACCGATCTACCAATTGCTGTACTTGTGCGCCATGTGCGGCTGCGGTTTCGGTCAGCTTTTGCTGACGCTGGGACGCACGAACCCAGTCAAGGGAAACAACGATGGCGACTCCGATACACAACCCTAGAACGAACACCAGGCCCGCTAGCAGATTGGCTTGTCTTGTTTCTGCCCGAGTCGATGATCGCGCTCTCGGTGATTTGACGGTTAGTAACGGAATGGGTGTGAGCATCTGACCTCAGCAAAGATGCCTTTGACAGCATGGGTGTAGTCCAACAGTTTTTCAACCGTTTCCCATATATCGGACTTGGATGCTTGTAGTTGAGGCCTCAAGGCGGTTCTGTCAACTCTGAATCAATCTTGTCTGGCTTGATGGCGCTGACGATTGGCTTCAAAAGCCCAAGATCCGATATGAGTTCATGTGCAAGCTATGAAGAGCATGGTGGCCAATTGATCAATGCGGCCCCCTTCAAATATCTATAGGCTTGGCATCCAGGAGTGTTGAGTGATATCGGGAGTATTCCCGGAGGCTGAGCGCATCAATGAGGCAGAACAACAGCAGCAAGTGCTATCGGCTGCCCAGGCGTCTTATTGCGTTTCCAGTGCGCTGGTTTTCGCGTTCCAGGCCAGCACTCACCAGGGTAGCTTGGATATTCGCGAAGCTCGGTATTTGTGAAGGGGACAGTCGGAGGCAGACTGTTGAATCCCCTCCACAGGGGCCACGCGGGGCTATCTCAACCCTGGCTCGGGTGCAGCTTCCGGGACGTTGGCGTGGCCAGGCCATCGGCTTCGACGCGGAACACGCTCACTGCTTCGAGCAAGGCGGCCGATTGCTGCTGCATGCTGGCCGCTGCGGCGGCGGCCTGTTCGACCAGTGCCGCGTTCTGCTGTGTCACCGCATCCATCTGTGAAATCGCTTCATTGATTTGAGAGAGCCCCGCGCTTTGTTCACCGCTGGCTGTGCTGATCTCGATGATGACCTGGCGCACACGTTGCACGCTTTCAACGACTTCCTGCATCGTGCTTCCTGCCTGCGCCACCAGCGTGTTACCCACGTTGACGGTTTCCACGGAGGCGCCAATCAGTTCCTTGATTTCCTTGGCGGCAGCCGCGCTGCGTTGTGCAAGGTTACGTACCTCGGACGCCACCACGGCAAAACCACGCCCTTGTTCCCCTGCTCGGGCCGCTTCGACGGCTGCATTGAGCGCCAGGATGTTGGTCTGAAACGCAATGCCATCAATCACGCTGATGATGTCCACAATCCGGCGCGACGAACTGTCGATGGAGGTCATGGTCTCGACCACCTGAGACACCACTGCTCCGCCTTTTTGTGCCACTTCCGATGCATTGGCTGCCAGTTCATTCGCGATGCGCGCATTGTCTGCATTTTGGCGCACGGTAACAGTCAGCTCTTCCATCGAGGCCGCAGTCTCTTCCAGTGCGCTTGCCTGGTTTTCGGTACGAGCCGAGAGATCGTTATTGCCTTGTGCGATTTCACTGGAGGCCGTGGCAATGCTATCGGTCGCTGTGCGTACCGAGCTGACGATACGTGCCAGGTCATCGCGCATGACCTTGAGTGCATTGACGATGCTGTTGTCGGCATCGCGCTTGACAGTGATGGGTATGCTCAGGTTGCCACTCGCAATGGCGCGTGCAATCGAGGAAGCATAGTCCGGCTCGCCGCCCAATTGACGCAGCATGCCGCGGGCGATGAACAGGCCGATGCCAAGCAGAACGGCCGCGAGCAAAGCTGCACCTGCGGCAAACACCACGGCCCGGTCCCGCACGGTGGCGTCCACCGTGTCGACATACACACCAGAACCGACAATCCAGCCCCAGGGTTCAAAGCCTTTGACATAGGAAACCTTCGGGACCGGCTTGTCGCTGCCGGGTTTGGGCCACATGTAATTGACGGGGCCTGCGCCTGAAGCCTTGACGGTGTTGACGAACTCCACAAACAGGAATTTCCCGTCCGGGTCCTGATTGCTGCTCAGATCCTTGTTGTCCAGATCAGGCTTGATCGGGTGCATCAGCATTTTCGGCTGCATGTCGTTCAGCCAGAAGTACTCGTTGTCGCCGTAGCGCAGCAGCTTGATGGCCTCCATGGCGCGCTTCTGGGCTTCTGCACGAGGTAACGTGCCGCTGATTTCCTGCTTCTGGTAATAGTCGAGTACCCCATAAGCGGTTTCAACTGCCTGGCGCACGTTGCTGGTGCGCTCTCCCAGGATAAGGGTTCGTTCGGATATGAGGAATATGGCGGTAAGGATCGCGATGCCAAGTATTGCGCCAGCGTTCAGGATTGCCAGTTTTTTCGCAATGCTCATTGCTTGCGTAGGCAGGAGACTCATGAATTCCTCTTTGTAACAAATCTTGTCAATTCAGGATCTCATAGTCAATTGGCCAACGTCAATTAGGGCGAAATCGGACGAGAAACAAATGTTCAGGAAGTTGAGGCACGGCTTCCCGTATGCGTGGAAAACCCTTGGTGCAGGGCTTGGCATATGTACATCAGTTTGGGCTGTTCTCTGGATCGTGGTAAGGGCAATGGGCAATATCAGGAGCTGCAGGCGCGGTGTGCAGCACTTGAGAAATAAATGACCGCCGTCCGATAACGAAAATCGCCGAGGGCAAATATTTAACGCTGATTGATGTATCCCATTTCAGTTAGAAGGACTTTCCTGACTGAAAAGCGCTACGTAGAGTAACTCGGATTTTCAGAAGTACTGGGATCTGATGAGTGATCGCATCTGGGCGGAGGGATACAGCACCAGGATTGTGTGATTTCTGATTTGGTGCCCTCAGCCGAGGAAATGGAAAGTGGCTTTATGACAGTTTTTGTTTTGAGCGGATCTGTTGGCTTTATGACTCATGGATTTGGCCTTCCCAAATAAGGGATTTACGCTGGGTTACATTTTGATTCATTCTCGTGGAGCCAACACGATTTTTTCAAACTGGACGCATTGGACTACTCAAGGAGGCGTAAGCAATGGATCGTTTAAAAATTTCCACTCGGCTGACTTTCTCGTTCATGGCAATGATGGCGCTGATATTGGTGCTGGGAACCGTGGCACTTTGGGGATCTTCGACACAGCGCTCGGTGCTCACCGATATCACCCAAAGGCAAATTCCCATCATCCGGATCTTGAACACCATTACGGATGGAGCCAACGAACAGGCGATTCAGTTCCGCAACCTGGCGATTTTCTCCACGGAGAAGATCCAGACATCGGCACGTGCCACGATTCAGAAAACCCGAGCCGAGGTGGCGGCAGAAATGGACTTGCTGCACCAGCATATCCAATCGGATCAGGGAAAATCGCTGCTGAATGACTTGAAACTGCGGCGTACGGCCTTTCTCAAGTCTGGCGACGAATTTCTTGGGTTGATTGAGCAGGGCCAAAGAGATGAAGCGCTGGCCTTGCTTGAAACTCAGTTGCGACCCCATCAGCTTGAGTATCAAAAAGCCATCCGCGGGGTGCTGGACCGCCAGACACAAAATGCCGAAGTGGCCAGCCAGAAGGCAGAGAGTGCGGCTGACAACCTGTTCAAGGAAGTGTTGCTCACTGGTGCAATCGCCATTGTTTTGGCGGTCGTACTTGCCATCACGATTACCCGTTCCATCACCCGCCCGCTGTCCCAAGCCGTGGCAGTCGCTGATCGTGTGGCAGGCGGCGACCTCAGCGGCCAGATTACGGTGAAGTCCCAAGACGAAACCGGCCAATTGTTGAGTGCATTGCAGCGCATGCAGCAAAGCCTGGTGAACACGGTGACGGCGGTGCGCAGCAATGCGCAGGGAGTGGCCTCGGGAAGCGCCCAGATTGCGGTGGGCAATAGCGATCTGTCCGGTCGTACCGAGGAGCAGGCCAGTGCGCTGGAGCAGACTGCCGCGTCCATGGAACAGCTGGGTGCGACGGTCAAGCAAAATGCCGACAATGCCCGCCAGGCCAATCAAATGGCCATGAATGCATCTTCTGTGGCGGCCCAGGGAGGCGAGGTGGTCGCCGAAGTGGTGGAGACCATGAAGAGCATTGATGAAAGCAGCAACAAGATTGCCGACATCATCAGCGTTATTGATGGCATTGCCTTCCAGACCAATATTCTGGCCTTGAACGCTGCCGTTGAAGCGGCGCGCGCCGGTGAGCAAGGTCGCGGTTTTGCCGTGGTGGCCAGCGAAGTACGGGCCCTGGCCGGCCGCTCTGCCGAAGCCGCCAAGGAGATCAAGCAGCTCATCACCACCAGCGTCGAACGTGTAGAGCAAGGCTCCCTGCTTGTGGACAGGGCTGGCAAGACCATGACCGATGTGGTCACGGCCATTCGCCGGGTCACTGACATCATGGGCGAGATCAGTGCGGCCAGCCACGAGCAAAGTTCAGGCATGGCCCAGATTGGAGAGGCTGTCACCCAGATGGATCAGACCACGCAGCAGAACGCGGCCCTGGTCGAGGAAATGGCCGCTGCGGCCAGTAGCTTGAACAATCAGGCCCAATCGCTGGTGGAGGCGGTGGCAGTCTTCAAGCTGTCTGCCCACGAGCAGGCGGTCCGTGCCGAGGTGCGAGCAGCTCCCGTCAGCGCGACGAGGCCACTGAAAGCAGCCACGGCAGCAGGGTCGCTTCAAAAGGCTTCTGCGGCCATCAAAGCCCCTGCGCTGCATCGCCCCGCGACCATTGCCGGAACACAGCAACCCGGAGTAAAGGGTGACGATGAATGGGAGACTTTCTGAGGTGAAAACCGGCTCGGCGTCACTTCGTTTCATGCAGGTTCCGGCTGCCCAGCCAAACGGGTTCGGGTGATTTAGGTATTTACCCGTGATGTCGTCATTGGATAAATCACTGGCGCGCTTGGAGAAATTGCTTGCATGGATGTCTTCTACATTCAAGCCCGATGCAATCAGTCTTGCCTTTGGGTGGGACTGATTGCGGTGGCGAGGCATGAGGGTTCTCGCCTGTCCGGATGCTGGTTTTGATGGGAGTTGGTATGGCGAAGTTGACCCGTTTTCACGAAGTTGGTGGCCCTGAAGTTCTGCGCTACGAAGAGGTCGAGGTAGGTGAGCCTGGCCCAGGTCAGGTGCGTCTGGTTCACGGCGCCGTGGCGTTGAACTTTGCCGATACCTACTTCCGCTCGGGTCTGTATCCTGCGCCTCTGCCCTCGGGCATAGGCAGCGAGGGGTGCGGCACCATCACGGCCGTGGGTGATGGTGTGACGGATTTCAAGGTCGGTGATCGCGTGACCTATACCGGCGCATTGAACACCATTGGTGCCTACAGCACAGAGCGTCTGATCAGTGCTGCGCCACTGATCAAGCTGCCCGATGCCATAGACTTTGAAACTGCGGCCGCCATCACCATGCGTGGCCTGACGGCGGCGTATCTGATGCGTCGCATCTGGGACTTCAAGAAGGGCGACACCATCTTGCTGCATGCCGCCGCCGGCGGTGTGGGCATGCTGGTATCGCAGTGGGCCAAGCTTGAAGGGCTGAATGTGATTGGTACTGTCTCCAGCGATGCCAAGGCAGAGGTAGCGAAGGCCAATGGCTGCATGCACACCATCAACTACAGCCATGAAGACGTGGCCAAGCGCGTACGGGAATTGACGGATGGCGTGGGCGTGAATGCCGTCTTCGATAGCGTGGGCAAGGACACTTTCGAAGGCTCGCTCAACAGCTTGAAGACACGCGGTCTGATGGTCTGCCTGGGCACGGCCTCCGGCTCCATCCCTCCTTTCAACCCGCAGATTCTGGCAGGCAAGGGCTCGCTGTTCCTGACCCGCCCCGCGTCGGCGCACTACATTGCCGACCCCGTGGAGCGTGCAGAGCTGGCCAATGAATTGTTCAGCCACGTGGCTGAGGGCCGCATCAAGGTCGACATCTCCAAGCGCTATGAGCTGGCCGATGCCGTTCAGGCTCACCGTGACCTGGAAGGCCGCAAGATTGTGGGCTCGGCGATTTTCACCCTCTGAATCCGTAGTCATGACCAACTGGTGCCGCGAGGCTGCAGAGCTGCTTGAAGGCTCTGTGCTGAGCGGCGTCTGGTTTGTATGAGCTTGGACAGGTCCGTGCGGCAAGCGCTTTGCCTTGCTCAAGAACAGAGATCACGATGACGAATCCCAACTATCCTGCAGACATCACATTCCTGATCGTTCCCGGTCTGCGCGACCATGTGCACGAACACTGGCAGACCCATCTGGCTGGTCAGCTTGCCAAGGCCGTGACGGTGCCGCCACTGGAGCACGACAAGCTCAGCCGCGCCGCCCGCGTCGAGGCGCTGAACAGTACGCTGGCCAGCATCGAAGGCACCGTGGTCATCGTGGCCCACAGTGCGGGCTGCATCACCACCGTGCATTGGGCGCAGCAGCATGCGCAGCAAGCAGGGCGTATCAAGGCTGCCTTGCTGGCGACGCCGGCGGATGTGGAAAACGCCATGCCAGAAGGCTATCCAACGGTGCAGCAGCTGCAGAGCAATGGCTGGGCCCCGATTCCGCGTCAGCCCCTGCCTTTCAAGACTCTGGTGGCAGCCAGTCGCAATGATCCTCTGGCCCAGTTCGCCCGTATCGAAGGCCTGGCCGCAGACTGGGGTGCCAGTTTGGTGGACCTGGGCGAAGTAGGGCATCTGAACCCCGCCGGTGGCTACGGCCCCTGGGACGGTGTGCACCAGTTGCTGCAGCAACTGGTTTGAGGAGAGCGCATGACACAGGTAAAACCTGATGCCTCCGTGCAGGTCGACTTTTCTCTGGACCTGATCTGCCCCTGGTGCTGGATCGGTCTGCGCAATCTGCTTGCGGCCCGACAGGCGCTGGGCCTCAAGTTTCCAGGCCGGCATCTGGCCATTCATTGGCATGCAGATACCTTGCTGCCCCAGATTCCCGAGCAAGGCTTGCCTTATCAGGCGTTCTATGAGGCGCGTCTGGGCGGTCCCCGCGCCGTGGAGGCGCGCCGTGCCCAGGTTCGCGCCGCGGCCGAAGCGGCGGGTCTGCAACTCAACCATGGGGCGATTCAGACTTTTCCCAATACGCGTCTGGTTTGCGCTTTGGTCAATTACGCCCAGCAGCAGCTGGATGGCGAAGCCATGATCGGCTTTGTCGAATCGATCTTTGCCGCTTATTTTGTGCAGGGCCGTGATATCGGCTCGCCCATGGTGCTGCAGCAACTGGCCGAGGCTGCAAAGCTGAACGTGGATCTGACCAGCTTTGATGCGCTGCGCTACCAAAGTACGTTGGGCCATGTGGGCGGAGTGCCGCATATGGTGTTCAACCAGCGTTTGCAGGTAACGGGTGCCGTGCCCCCGACTGAATTGCTGCGCGCCATGGAGCATGCCTGTGCTGCAGACACCGTTCTTGGTTGAGCCGCCATTGCTGGCGGCGGGAGCGGCGCAGGATTTGCCGCCGGGCGGGCGCAAGCTGGTCTTTGCACCGGGCGGTGAAACGGTTTTGCTGCTCAATGTCGAAGGCGAGTTCTACGCCATGGAAAACAGCTGTCCGCATGCGGGCGCTTCCATGGCCAGCGGCAGTTGTGATCGGCATGTGCTGACCTGTCCCGCCCATGGGCTGAAGTTCGATATCCGGAACGGCCGGTGCACGGCGTCGCCACAGTTGCTGATCCCTTTGTACGAGGTGCTGGAGCTGGAAGGGCAGCTCTGGCTTAAAAGGCCCAGTGCCGAAAATTGATGCCTAGGCACAGCTTGGCTGTGATGCAACATCAGTCAAATAGCCTGAAAACTCATGCTGCTCAGGCGCAGGCAGCTCCTGTTTTTGATGGCCTGAGAATGGCAAGCCAGTTCAAGTCGCCACCCCAAAAGCCCGAAGCTTCTGCCTGAAGTCTCCGGGCTTTTGCTTTCCTGGGCCGCTGTTTCGAGGTTGATCTGCCGAGGGCTTTTGAGCCAAAAGAGGCTGTAGCGCTTGATAGTCAAGCGCTGACAGCTATCAAATCAGTGGCAAGCTGGCTCAGAAGCTATGGCGCAGGCCAATATCAAAACCCGAGGCATTGCCGCCTGCCATGGGTATGGGGCCCATCAACGCGCCGGTGGCTACGGGTAAATTGAGGCTGCCGCGGTTGTCCACATAGGCGTATGTGCCGTAGAGGGCTGTGCGCTTGGAGAGGTTGTGCACATAGCCTACGGCGTATTTGTTGGAATGGCTGCCCGCGCCGTCATTGCGGTTCAGCCGCATGAAGCTCATGGGGATGCCGTCATTGCCGATTTTCCACATGGCACCCAGTTGCCAGTAACGGATGCGATTGGCGCTGTCCAGCGCGGGGAGACGGTTGCCTATGCGGTGCTCGGCGGCCAGCGCCATGAATTTGTGACCTTGCCAGAGATAGGCGGCGGCGATATTGATCTGGGTGTAATCGTCGGCCGCACGGTTTTTGGTGGTCATGGCGGCGATGGCGGCATCCCACTGCTGGCCGCCATAGCCCAGGCGGGCACCGTAGACACGGCCGTCCTGGCGGTTGGGGCCGGCGTCGTTCTCGCCGAAGGCCACCATGGCTTGGTAGAACAGGCCTTTGCAACCCGGTCCGGAGCAGCCAGGCGAGAAATAGCCGATGCTATTGGAGGCGCGAAATCCGGTCACGGTGGTGCCATGCAGCACATGGGCGCTCATACCCACGCCAACGCGGAAGGGGTCGTATAGAAACATATTCCAGAACGTGGGCACATAGTCGCGGCCCAGGCGCAGCTCGCCCCACTGCTTGTCTTGAAGGTAGACATAGGACTTGCGGTTGAATGTCAGGCCGTTGCCGCCCGCAGCGCCCGAGGGCTGGTTGTTGCTGTTGCTGGCTTGTCCCGTGCCGGTGTCGGCATTGAGGCCTGCTTCCAGATCAAAGCCTGCATACAGGCCGTGACCCAGATCCTCGCGCCCGCGAAAGCCGATGCGGCTGGCCTGATTGCCGCTGGAGGTGAGCATCTGGCGCGAGCCGGCGCCTTCGCCCCGGTAGGACGAAATAGCGAGATCCATGACGCCGTAGACCTGCAGCGAAGACTGTGCCCAGGCGCCCTGCGGCAAAAGAGCGCAGGCCACGGTGCCCAGGCCAGCGAAAACCAGTTTTGACATACCCATTGCGATCTCCTTGAATGAAGAGAAACCAAGAACCAGAGAAAAAACACACGAGAAAAAGGCGCGTAGGCGCAAACACCGGGGCTAAGGCGCGGTGCGCAAGCCGTGCGACGGCCGGTGTGGAGAGCCGGGGCCGAATGGTGGAGTGGCTTGTGCTCAACGAAGAGCAGGCAGAAACCGATCCGCCAGCCTCTTGGGTGAGAACCGGACGGGCGAAGCAGAGGGCGTATCGACGCAGGAACGGGCCGGGGATTCGGTCCGCTCAGTCAAGCCAAATGACAGGCTGCTTGAAGCGAAGGGCTTTTTAGTTCTCGGGCTGATAGCCGATGGACTTGAGCAAAGCTGCCTGCTTTTGACTGGAATCCTTGAGGTCTGCCGTCATTTCTTCGGTGGTCAAGGCTTGCCCAGGTTCCATGCCCAAGGTGGCAAGCTGCTTGAGCGTGGACTCCTTGCGGAAATGAGCAAGTGCCACATCGCGCAGCTTTTGCTGGATGGCAGCTGGCGTCTGGGGATGCGACCAGACGGCAAACCAGCCGGGCTTGGACAGCTGGGGATAGCCCAATTCCGTGAAGGTAGGCACATCAGGCAGCGCCTTCAGACGAGTAGGGTAGACGGCTGCCAGGGCCTTGATCTTGCCGCTGCGAATCAAGGGCAGCGAGGTGGTGACTCCGTCGAACATGACGGGGATATGACCGCCCATGAGATCGACCAGAGCAGGAGGCGAGCCTTTGTAGCCCACATGGTGCATATTGATCTTGGCCAGTTGCCCCAGCAGCATGCCCGAGGTGTGGCCTTTAAGGCCCGCCGCGTAGGAGGCAAAGTCCACGCCGTCTTTTTGCTGCCTGGCATAACGGATGAAGCCCGCCAGATCCTGGAACCCCTGATCCTTGTTGGCGACCATTACCAGGCCGGTACGCGTGAGCTGGGCCAGTGGCGTCAAATCCTTGAACGGGTCATAGCTGACCTTTTGCGCCAATGGCGCCTCGCTGATAGCGCCCTCCTGTATCACCAGAAAGGTATAGCCGCTTTTGCCATTGGCCTTGAGTTCATGAATACCCAAAGCACCGGAAGCCCCGGCTTTGGACTCCACGATCACGGGCTGTTTGAGCTGCTGCTGCATGCCTTCGGCCAGCAGCCGGGCCAAGGTGTCTGCCGTGCCGCCTGCAGGGCCGGTGACGATCAGCCGTATGGGTTTGCTGGGCCAGTCCGTGGTCGGCTGCGCCTGCGCCGGCAGGATCAGTCCAGCAGAAAGGGCCAGCATGGCCAGGCCAAGGCGGTGCAGCGATGCTGTCGCAGTAGGCGTGGCGGGGTCAATGAGTGTGTGGGGTGTGTTGACCTTCATCATTTGTTTCCTTGGTCGGGTGTGACGGCTCTGATGGCCTCTTCCCTTTGTGTTTTTGGTACGCTGCCACGTTAGTCCGTGGGGCCGCCCATGATGGCTGTGCGCTCCATCTTGCGGTGGCAAGGCTGGTAGTCCATCACGGCGTAATGCTGGGTGGAGCGGTTGTCCCAGAAGGCCATGCTGTTCTTGCGCCATTTGAAGCGCACCTGATACTCGGGAATCATGGCCTGGCTTGTCAGGTAGTTGAGCAGCTGCGAAGCGCCGGGCGACTTGTCGAGGCCGAAGCGCACATTGGCAGGCGTGTTGTAGTTGGTGAAATGGGTGGTGAAGCTGCTGTTGACGAACAGAATCTTCTCGCCGGTTTCGGGGTGGATGCGGACCACAGGGTGCTCTGCATCAGGGTACTTGGCTTTCAGCGCCAGACGTTGCTCGATGGGCATGGCCGCGCCAAAGCTGGCCTCGATGCTGTGGCGGGCGCGCAGATGCTCAATCTTGGTCTTGATGTCGTCCGGCAGGTTGTCATAGGCCATCACCATGTTCACCCACATGGTGTCGCCTCCAACGGGCGGACATTCCACGCAGCGCAGCACACAGCCCATGGGAGGTTGCTCGCGCCAGGTGGCGTCGGTATGCCAGGAGTTTTCGTTGCGGTCCAGCGGATGGTCGGGGGTCTTGTAGATCTGCACCAGGCCCGGATGGTCGGGGTGGCTGCCCACCACGGGGTGGTCTTCCAGCTCACCGAACTTGCGGGCAAACGCCACATGCTCGGCACGCGTGATGTCCTGGTCGCGGAAGAAGATCACGCGGTGCTTGAGCAACGCCTGACGGATTTCTGCCATCAGGCCCTCGTCTTCGGTGGCTGCGCCAAGGTGCACATTGGACAGCTCTGCACCGATGGAGCAGGTCAGCGGGTTGACTTCCAGCGACCGTGTCAGAGAGCTGGACCGGATCACGGAAGGGGCTGCGCCAAGGTCGGTTTTCATGGAGAAGTCTCCTTATAGAATTGATGCCCGTCAGTGTGAAAACTCCCTCTCGATGGCGCTTGTCATTACATGACTGGTGCTTTTCATTTAGTGCCAAGTCAGTACAACCCATGGTCTCTCTCGTTCGCGCAGCCTGCTTGACCAACTATGACGAAGTGGCTCGTGCTTCGGGGTTGAACAGCACGCGTATGCTGTTCGATGCAGGGCTCAGTCCAGGTGTGCTGGAGGAGCCGGATCTGATGATTCCGGTGGACAAGGTCGGGCGTCTGCTGCAGGCCTCGGCCATCCAGTCGGGCAATGAGAGCTTCGGTCTGTGCATGGCGCGTTCGCGTCTGCTATCCAATATGGGTCCTGTCGGTTTGCTGATCCGTGATCAGGAGACCTTGCGGGATTCGCTCAACCTGCTGGTGCGCTATCTGGCACTGCTCAATGGTGCGATGACGCTGGAGGTGGAAGAGCAGGCCGATACGGTGCTGATCCGGGAGCTGCTGCTGGCTGGCCGCGCCCATGAGCCTACACGCCAGCGCGTGGAGCTGGCGCTGGGCGTGATGGTGCGTGCAATTCGTCAGTTGATTGGGCGGGACTGGCAGCCGCGAATGGTGTGTTTTGAGCATGCGGCGCCCAAGGATCTGGGCATGCACCACCTGATGTTTGGCCCGCGTGTGGAATTCAATCAGGAGTTCAACTGCATCGTCTGTGCCAAGACCGATCTGGATACGCGAAACGAGTTTGCGGACCCCGCCATGGTGCGCTATGCGCAGAAGCTGCTGGAGTCGGTGACGCCTTCCAGTGAGGAAGCGGTGCTGGACGATGTACGCCGTACCATCTTGCTGCTGTTGCCCAGCGGGCGCTGCAGCATCGAAAAAGTGAGCGAGCATCTGGGTGTGGTGCCGCGCACCATTCAACGGCGGCTGACGGAAAAAGGTCAGAGCTTTTCCTCGCTGATGAACGATATCCGCAAGGAACTGGCTGCGCGCTATGTGTTTGAGAGCAGCCGCTCCCTGACCGAGGTCGCAGAGCTATTGGGTTTTACTGCGCCCAGCAGCTTTTCGCGCTGGTACCAGGGCCAGTTTGGCTGCAGTGCCAAGGACAGTCGCGCCAAAGTGCAGAACGGCGTTTCCGAAGCGTAAAAAGCGGGCTCAAAGGCCCGCAGAACACACTACCCAAAACGTCGCACCCCTCAGTTGCCAGCGAGCTTGAGCTTGCTCAGAATCTTGCGGTTCTGTTCCACCGTGGCCAGCATCTTTTGCTGCAGCTCTTGCAGCGTGCTCGGCTGTGGAGCGTCAAAACCCTGGGCCTTGAGCTGTGTCTGGAACTTGGCCGATTGCGTGATTTTTTCCATCTCCTGGCGCACTTTTTTCACGACAGCGGGCGGTGTGCTGCTCAGCACAAACAGGCCCACGCTGGCATCGGGCATCACAAAGTCGGGCATGTTCTGCTCGGCAAAGCTGGGCACATCCGGCAGCAGCCTGGAGCGGGCAGGGGAAACCACTCCCAATGCCTTGAGCTTGCCGGCCTTGATGAGGGATGCTGCATTGGTGACGACCTCGAATGTCATCTGAACCTGATTGCCCATGAGGTCCACGATGGCCGGGGCAGAACCTTTGTAGGGAACGATGGTGATCTTGCGGCCGCTTTTTTCACTCAGCAACTCGCCCAGCAGGTCGGAGCGGGTGCCGGGGCTCAGGTTGGCGACATTGATGGGATCCTTGGACTGGCGAGCCAGGTCCAGCACTTCCTGAATCTTGTTGGGTGCAAAGCGGTTGTTGGCGACCAGGATATGCACCATGCTGGCGACGTCCGACACATAAGTGAAGGTTTTTTGTACGTCGAATGGTGTCTTCACCGTGAGCGGAAAGTCTGTCCAGATGCTGGAAGGCGCAATCATCACGGTGTGCCATTCAGCAGGGGCATTCATCACGGCGCGTTCGGCAATCACGGCAGAGCCGCCGGGCTTGTTATCCACGATGACGGGCTGCCCCAGATTGCCTTGCAGGTGCTCGGCAACCAGGCGCGCAACCCCATCAGAGATGCCACCGGGCGGAGCGGGAACGACGATGCGCAGAGGTTTGCTTGGCCAGTCCTGAGCGGGAGTTTGTGCTTGTGCAGCGTTGGCCGCCAACAGGCCCAGACCGAGTGCGGCAGCGCCTCTGCACAGTTGTTTTGTGAGCTTTTTGAGGGCCATCCTAAGAGGTCTGTTCGGCACAGTCGATATGGTTTTGCGGCGATTGAATCTGCGCGCGGCAGTGTTGCAGGGGAAGTGAAATTTCACTGCGTTTGTCATCTTTGTCTCCTATTCGTGTCTACATGGAGTGGGCATGAATCGGCCGTAGGCGCGACGTCTGCCGCTTCTTTTGAGGGGGCTGCGCAGCACTGCAATCCGCGCCGCGCAACCTTTCCGTGCTGGGATGTTGATGCACGGCTTCATGATGGGAGTGGGGCATGTGCGGCACTTGACGCTTTGTGCCTGGGACTTCGCATTTGGTGACCAGGAATCCCGGCAGAAACCCGAAGTCAGCGGTGAAAGATGCGGGCGGTGCCTTACCAGGCGCCGTAGCGGCACTGCCTGTCGCGTTTGAGAAAGCGGCTGTCTTGAAATGAAAAGTGCGCTTGCGTGGTGCGTCTGATACTGGGTTTGTCCATCACCGCCGTGATGCTTCATATCCCAATCGGAGACATAGCAAATGAACTTTCTTGACGGTCACCTCTATCCCGAAAACCAGCAGCCGCTGATCATCACGGCCGCTCCCTACGCTCCGGGCTGGATTCCTTCGGACTTCCCCGAAGACATTCCCATCACCATGGAAGAGCAGATTCAGAAAGCGGTGGATTGCTACGAAGCTGGCGCCACCGTGCTGCACCTGCATGTGCGCGAGGATGATGGCAAGGGCAGCAAGCGCTTGTCCAAGTTCAACGAACTGATTGCCGGTGTGCGTGAGCGTGTGCCAGAGATGATCATTCAGGTTGGGGGCTCTATCAGCTTTGCACCCGAGGGGCCGGACGGTGAAGCCAAGTGGCTTTCCGACGATACGCGTCACATGCTGGCCGAGCTGACGCCTGTGCCCGACCAGGTGACGGTAACCGTGAACACCACGCAGATGAACGTGACCGAGCACGCGGGCGAAGATGACTTCCGCGGTGTCTCCAGGGGCTTCCCGCATTTGCACAAGACCTACAAGGACATGATCGTTCCTTCGAACCCCAGTTTTGTGGAGGAGCATATCCGTCGCCTTTCCGAGGCCGGCATCCAGAGTGCGTTTCAGGTCTACAACATCAACAGCTTCGAAACCATCGAACGCATGATTCGTCGTGGCGTCTACAAGGGGCCATTGGTCATGAACTGGGTGGCCATCAGTGGCGGCATGGACCAGGCCAATATCTACAACCTGGCCAATATGCTGCGCGCCGTACCCGACAACGCCATCGTCACGGTGGAAAGCTCGGTGCTGAACGTGCTGCCTATCAACATGATTGGCATGGCTCTGGGGTTGCATGTGCGTTGCGGCATCGAGGACGTGCTGTGGAATCAGACCCGCACCGGCAAGATGAGCACCGTGGAGCAGATCAGGCAGCTGGTGCGCATCGCTGGCGAATTCGGCCGCCCCATCGCTACGGCGCAGCAAGCCCGTGAGATCAAGCAGATCGGTGTGTTCTATGAGACAGCCGACGAAACCCTGGCCAGGAATGGCTTTGCGCCCAACCGCAATGGCGGCAATCAAGGTTTTTTACGCAAGCCCATGGATGCAGTGGCTTGATTTGTGGATCGGGTTCGACGATCCCTGCTGCGCTCCAGAAAATCAAAAAGGGGCTTGTGCCCCTTTTTTGCGGAAGTCGCGCGAACTCCAAAAACAAAAATGCCCGCTTGTCAGCGGGCATTTTTGCTGCAAGCTCTGGTTTTGCTTGCGATATTTGGTAGGCGCGATTGGACTCGAACCAACGACCCCCACCATGTCAAGGTGGTGCTCTAACCAGCTGAGCTACGCGCCTGTCGTTGAAGCCTCAAGTATAACTGCGCGAAATTGCTGTTTTGGAAAGAATGCGAACTTTTGGTCGATTCTCTGCAAAAAATTTAAGAACCGATGTCCAGCAGGCGCAGGTCCAGCTTTCCCTGCTGCATGGGCGGGCACCAGAAGTAGCTGCCTGTCAGAGGTTTGGAGAATTCAAACAAGGCGTCGCTGATCCCGTCGTCCAGCCCCAGCATGCGGCGCATCTGTGCTTCGAAGGCATCGAAGCTGCAGCCGAAGGCCGAGAACATCAGGCCAGTATGGTCCGCGCCTTGTGGGCTGACCTGCCACCATGGCATGGAGCGGCGCAGTATGAAGGCTTCAGGGTCGAAGCTTTCCTGTGCTGTGCGCTTGACGTGGGCGGACTCGGGGGCATCGTCCAGTTCTTCGTTGTCGCTGAGGCGGCGGCCAATGGCGTGGTCCTGGGCCTGGCTGGACATTTGTCCGAAGGCAGTGAAGTCGTGTTGCCACTGCTGAAGAGCCCAGAAGCTGCTGCCGTCATGTCCGGTGCCCTGGCCTTGCGCGATAGAGCAGGCAACGGCGTCATCGTCCTCGGGGTTTTCGGTTCCGTCTTCGTAGCCGGTCAGATCTCGGCCATGCTTGCCCTGGCCGCGCTGGTGCACAAAGGCGTCGATCACGCGATCCAGCTGCAACGCGGGAGCCAGCAGGGTGCTGAGCTCGTGTGTGCGCGCAATCAGTTCGCCGCGTTCTTCGCCGCGCAGCCACAGGCACAGTGCAGCGGGAGTGCTGGGGGCTTCAAACTTCGGACCTTGCAGATGCGGGCATTCATGCAGCAGCGGGATCTGCGCATCCAGATGCTGAACCAGTTGAGGGCCAAGACCAGCGACCAGTTTGTCTCCATCGACCTGGGCTTGCAGGCGGGCGAGGGCACTGCGCAGATCGCCTGCGCTGCAGGCGGCCAGAGAATAGAACACATAGCGCGCTTGCGCAGGAACGGGTGCCAGAATGCCGGCTTGTGTTTGGGTCATGAGTGCGATGGGATGGTAGAAATACTGCTTCAAAGTTTAGTGTGGAATATCGACAGACGCGGCTAGTCGACTCTCGTCCTCATTGTGCAGGCAGACAATGTGATGCAGGCCGGAGTGGATTGAATGTGAAACCGGATCGTTGAGAGAAAGCAAACAGAAGATATGACCGATAGTTCAGACATGCATCTGATAGAGCATTGCATTCGCAGCGAGCTGGTGCACCAGGGGAGTTTTTTGCAGCTTCGCAAGGATACGGTGCGGTTGCCTCATGGCGGTGAGGCGACGCGTGAATATGTGGTTCACCCCGGTGCGGTGGCCGTGATTGGCTTGCTTGATGACGGGCGTGTGCTGCTGGAGCGGCAGTTCCGCTATCCCGTGGGGCGGGTGATGATCGAGTTTCCTGCCGGCAAGCTGGATAAGGGTGAAAAACCTCTGGTTTGTGCCCAGCGCGAGTTGCTGGAGGAAACTGGCTATACCGCGCGGGAATGGGCCTATGCCGGGCCGCTGCATCTAGCGATTGGCTATTGCGATGAAGTCATTCATGTCTTCTTCGCTCGCGGGCTGACGGCTGGAGAGCGTCGACTCGATGCCGACGAATTTCTGGATGTCTGCAGCATGACGCCTGAGCAGTTGCTCAAAGGTGTGCAGGGCGGACAGGTGACCGATGCCAAGACGTTGAGCTGCTGCGTCTGGCTGCAGAATGTGCAAAGCGGTGCCTGGTCGTTGGAGTGGCAGGCGGTCTGAGTTGCTGATTTGATAGCGGCTAGCGCTCTCTATGTAAGCAATCCGTATGGAAACAATGCCAAGAACGAGAAAAGGAGCGCGGTAGGCGCTCCTTTTTTATGGTGCGTTGTCTTAGAGCTTGCGCAGGCGTTCGGTTGCGGCAATCAGGGTTTCGTCCTTTTTGGCGAAGCAAAAGCGCACCACGCGCTGATCGAAGCCGTTGCCATAAAAGGCCGACAGTGGGATGGCTGCGACGCCGTGCTCCCTGACCAGCCATTGGCAGAACTCGGCTTCGTTGAGATCCGAGACGGAGGAGATATCGGCGCAGACAAAGTAGGTGCCGGCGGTGGGCAGGATCTTCAGGCGCGAGCCGGCCAGACCTTGTACGAACAGATCACGCTTGGCTTGGTAGAAGGCCGAAAGGTTCAGATAAGGCGCAGGGTCCTGCATGTATTGCGCCAGACCCGCCTGCATCGGGGTGTTCACGGTGAAGACGTTGAACTGGTGCACCTTGCGGAATTCGGCTGTCAACGCGGCGGGTGCGGCCACGGTGCCGACTTTCCAGCCCGTGACATGGAAGGTCTTGCCAAAGCTGGAGACGATGAAGGCACGCTCGGCCAGACCCGGATAGCGGGCGCTGCTCAGGTGCTGGGCACCGTCGTAGACCATGTGCTCGTAGACCTCATCGCTGACCAGCATCACGTTGGTGGGAGCCAGCAGTGCTTCAAGTTGGCGCATTTCCGCATCGGTCCAGATGGTGGCGCTGGGGTTGTGTGGACTGTTGATGATCAAGAGCCGCGTGCGTGGCGTGATGGCGGCCGCGATCCTGGCAAAGTCAGGGCGGAAGCTCCCAGGCGTCAAAGGCACGCGCACGGCCACACCGCCGGCCAGCTCGATATTTGGCACATAGCTGTCGTAGCAGGGGTCGAGCACGATGACTTCGTCGCCCGTGTGCACGGTGGCCAGAATGATTGTGAGAATCGCTTGCGTGGCGCCGGCGGTGATGGTGATCTCGCTGGCTGCGTCATAGTGCTGGCCGTGCGCTGCCTCGATCTTGGCGGCCACGGCTTCGCGCAATGCAGGCCAGCCTGTCATGGGCGGGTACTGGTTGTGACCTGCACGCATGGCGTTGTCCACGGCATCCAGCAGTTTTGGGTCGCAGCCAAAATCCGGGAATCCCTGCCCCAGATTGACGGCCTTGTGTTCGGCCGCCAGAGCCGACATGACGGTGAAGATGGTGGTGCCCACATTGGGCAGTTTGCTGGGGAAGGTAGGAGTCACGATAGTCTTGCAAAGCAGTTGCGGGGCATGGCGCCCCGCGACACAAACCGGCGGGTCAGAGTCCGAAGTCGTCCACACTGCCGTTCATGGCGCGCATGATGAGATCGCGCGAGAGGCGGTCGCTGAGCAACTCGGCAAACTTGTAGACGAAGTTGCGCAAGTATGCGCCGCGTTTGATGGCCACGCGTGCCACGCTGGTGCCGAACAGGTGGCCGACGGGACGCACGGCAAGGTCTCCCCCTGCGTCATCGCGCATGGCCATTTCGGCCACGATGCCGATGCCCAGTCCCAGACGCACATAGGTCTTGATCACGTCGGCGTCGATGGCTTCGAGCACGATGTGCGGGTTCAGACGACGCATCTCGAAAGCATGGTCGATCTTGCCCCGGCCCGTGAAAGAGGGGTGATAGGTGATCAGCGATTCCTGGGCAATGTCTTCCAGCGTGATGCGGTCTTTTTGTGCCAAAGGGTGGCCGGTTGGAATGACCAGCACGTGCTGCCATTCATAGCAGGGCAAGGTGACGAGGTCTGGGTAGTCGGCCAGCGATTCGGTGGCCATGCCGATCTCGGCCACTTCATCGATCACCATGCGCGCCACTTCGGCGGGCGTGGCCTGGTGCAGGCTGATGGTGACCTTGGGATACATATCGCGCAGGCGGGCCACGGCAGGCGGCAGCACATAGCGGGCCTGGGTGTGTGTGGTGGCAATGCTGAGCGTGCCGCTGTCCTGGGCGCTGTACTGCTCGCCAATGCGTTTGAGGTTGCCCACCTCGCGCATGATCAGTTCAATGCTTTTGAGGACTTCCTGACCAGGCTCTGTGATGCGTTTGAGGCGCTTGCCGTGGCGGGCGAAGATGTCGATGCCCAGTTCCTCCTCCAGCTCGATGATGGCTTTGGAGACACCGGGCTGCGAGGTGTGCAGGGCTTTTGCCGCTTCGGTGAGGTTGAGGTTGCGGCGGGCGGCTTCTTGAACGAAGCGGAATTGATGCAGGTTCATGACAACATGGACTAAGAACTTGCATCATTATGCTTCAAATATCTAAAGAATCTATTTTTTATCTGGATTCTGTATGTTTGAGGCAGATTCGCCACGACAGGCTTCTATTGCGAGCTGTGCCAGCAAGGCAGTGACACGCGGATTCTCACCTGCTGCCGTCATCAACTCAAACTGGCAATCGGGATATTGATGACGAAGCTCCTGCAGCTGGCGTGGGATATCCTCGCGCGCATGCTTGCCCGTGCCCAGAAACAGCGGAAGGATGGTTATATGGTGCGACCCTTGCGCTGTCAGTGAGTGCACCGAGGCTGCCAGGTCAGGCTGGCAGGCATCCAGGTAAGCGCACAGGCAGGGCAGATCAGGCTGCATTGCCTGTACCGCCACACGCACGGCTTCAATGGGTTGGCGCCAGAGTGGATCTCTGGAGCCATGGGCCAGCAAGATCAGGCCGCGAACGGATGTGCCGGGGACAGTGCTGCTTGGCATGACTTAACGCCGCAGTACCAACCAGCCAAAGGCCGAAAGCGATAGGGCCGTGTAGAGCAAACCGGGAGCGGCAGCCGCCAGCCAGGGCCACCAGGACTGCAGCGTGCCGATGTAGCCGAACACGTTGTTGAGCAGGAAAAAGCTGATGCCTGCCATCACACCGCCGAACACATAGGCCGTGATTCCGCCCGAACGGAAGTGCAGATAGGCAAAGGGCAGGGCAAGCACCACCATCACCAGGCAACTGAGCGGATAGAAAACCTTGCGCCAGAATTCGATTTCGTATTTCTGGGCGGCCTGACCATTGGCCTCCAGGTGGCGAATGAACTGGAACAGGGCAATGGTGGTCATGCGGTCCGGCTTGAGCAAGGCTCCCGAGACCATGGCCGCAGTGACCTGCGTTGGCCATTGCATCTGTGCTTCATTCTTCTTGGTGATGCGGGTCTTTTCACCATCCTGGCTGATTTTGGTGAGCTCAGCGCCCTGCAGCAGCCATTGGTCGTTCTTCTCATCGACCTGCGCTGCCTGGGCGCGAATCTGGCCGGTAATATGGCCGTTGCCATCGAATTCAAAGATGCGCACATTGACGAAGTCACCAGGTGCTTTGATGGCTCCCACGTTGATGGCAATGGAGTGCTCACCCTGCTTTTCCTTGAGCCAGGCACCCGTCGCTCCACTTGAGATCTGACCTTTGCCCAGAATGCGCAGCTTCTGGCTGTAATTGTCGGCGGCAGGGGTAATGTAGTCGCCAACCACCACGGTCAATGCCACGAAGGCAATGCCCAGAGCCAGCAGGGTTCTCAGTGCCAGCCATGGTCCCATGCCGCTGGTACGCATGATGGTGAATTCCGAGCTCTGGGCAAACCGCGCCATCACAAAGATGGTGCCGATCAGCACTGCGATGGGCATGAGTTCGTACAGATGGCCAGGAACCGCCAGAGCAACGAAGAGCAGGGCAATGCCAGCGGTGTAGCCACTATTACCTACCCAGCGCATCTCATCAACGAGGTCGAAGAAGAAGAACAGTGCCAGAAAGGCCAGGGACACATATATGACCGCGAGACAGATTTCGCGGTAAATGAGATTGCGTAGAACTTTCATCGCGCTGCCCTCTGAGGCTGGTTGGAGCGGCGCAGCAGATCGCGCGGAGACCAGCGGAAGTGGCGTGCCAGCAGAACCAGAGTGCTGCCGGCCAGAATGCCGCCATGCAGCACCAGCAGCAGGCCCCACATGCCAATCTTGTCCGCGCGCACCCAGCTTTCACCCAGAGTCATGAGGTTGTAGTAAACGATGAAGGCAAACAGGGCAATCATCAGGCTGGTGCTATTGCCGGCACGCGGATTCACGCTGGAAACAGCCAGGCCCAGAATCACAAAGTTCAGTGCTGCAAACGGCAGACCCAGGCGCCAGCCCAGAACGGAGCGTGCGATGGAGTCATCGAGCTTGACCAGCTCCCGGGTGGGCATGGAGCGTGCGTTGGCCTCCTCCACCGAGGTGGGGTTGTCTCCATCGACCTTGACTCCGTATTCCTTGAATTCCGTCATGCGCACCGATCCATCGTCGTTGCGGGTCTCCATGCGCTGGCCGTTTTCCAGGATGACCATGCGTTCGCCTTTGATCGTTTCCAGGCGAGCCCCCTTGGCCGAAGTCACGGATTCCCTGCCAGGATCGCGTGACACAATGAACACATTGCTGGCTGCCATGGCCGATGGGGAGTCCTTGTCGACAAAGAACACGCGTGTACCGCCTGCAGATTCCTGGAACTCGCCTGGAGCAATACGGTCCAGGTCGCTGCGTTGCTGGAACTGGGTCTTGATCTGCTCAATCTGCTGATATGACCAGGGCAGCACACCCAGAGCCAGAACGGCTGTGATCAGGATGACGGGCCAGGCAAAGCGCAGCAGCGGCTTGAGCAAGCTCGCCAGGCCCTGGCCTGCTGCAAACCAGATCACCATCTCGCTGTCGCGGTACATACGCGACAGAGAGCCGACGATGGCAACGAACAGACTCAAACCCAGAATGGTGGGAAGCTGGCCAAGCACGGTGAAGCCCATGACCAGCATCACGTCGGAAGGGCTGACACTGCCCTTGTAAGCCTGACCCAGGGTGCGGATCAGCATCATGGTCATCACTACAGTGATCAAGACCACAGCCGTCGCGCCAAAGCTGCGGGCCAGCTCTTTGCGTATGGATGAATCGAATAACATTGGCTAAAAGGAAAACACCGATTATGAACTTTGAACTGAAGGCTTTGACCGCTGCAGCCGCAGCGCGTGAAAAATGTGATCTGCTGTTGGTGCTGGTTTCCGAGCAGGCGGCACTGGGTAGCGATGCCATCGGCGCCATTGCTGCGCATGCAGTGAAGCAGGGTGATTTTGCCCTGTCCTGTGGCAAGCAGCTGCCTTTGTATCAGGTACCCGCTGTCGCGGCCCGTCGTGTATTGCTGCTGGCTGTGGGTGCCGGGACTGCCAAGGATGTGCGCAATGCACTGGCAGGCAGCGCTGCAACCCTCAAGGCAGAAGGCGTGGCAAAGGCGGTGGTGCATCTGGCCTTCGATGCAGATGCCAAGGCTGTGGCCGGCGCCGTGCAGGCATTGGCTGACGCAACTTACCTCTACACACATACCAAATCCCAGGCAAAGCCCATCAGCCTCAAGAAGATCGTGCTGGGTGTGCAGTCCAGGACGGCTGCCATTGCCGAGGCATTTGACATCGGCGTAGCCCAGCAGGAGGGTGTGGCTCTGGCGCGTGAATGGGCGAATCGCCCTGCCAACCATGCAACGCCGACCATGCTGGCCAATGTAGCCAAGAACATTGCGAAGGCTGCACGCATGAGCTGCAAGGTTCATGGACCGGCCGAAGTGGCGAAGCTGGGCATGGGGGCGTTCATGGCCGTGGCTCAGGGTTCGCGCGAGCCGCTGCGCCTGATTGAGCTGCACTACAACGGCGCGGCCAAGAGCGATGCGCCGATTGTGCTGATCGGCAAGGGTATTACCTTTGATACCGGAGGCATCTCGCTCAAGCCTGCGGCCGAGATGGATGAAATGAAGTACGACATGGGGGGCGCCGCCAGCGTACTTGGGGTGTTCCAGTCGCTGGCCAAGCTGCAGCCCGCCATCAACGTGGTTGGCCTGATCGCCGCCTGCGAAAACATGCCCGATGGTGCAGCGGTCAAGCCCGGTGATGTGGTCACCAGCATGAGCGGTCAAACCATTGAAATCCTCAATACCGACGCCGAAGGTCGTCTGGTGTTGTGCGATGCGCTGCACTTCGCGGCTCGTTTCAAGCCTGCATCCATGGTGGACATGGCGACGTTGACTGGTGCCTGCGTGATTGCGCTGGGTGGCCTGCGCAGCGGCCTGTTTTCTACCCACGACGAACTGGCGACTGAGCTGCAGAGGGCTGGTGACGCAGCACTCGATCCCTGCTGGCGCATGCCGCTGGATGATGAATATGCCGAAGGCCTCAAGAGCAATTTTGCCGATGTGGGCAATGTCGCGGGTCGCGCCGCAGGTTCTGTGACGGCTGCCAAGTTCCTGCAAAAGTTTGTAGGTGACATTCCTTGGGCGCATCTGGATATTGCAGGCACTGCCTGGAAGAGCGGCGCAGCCAAGGGTGCTACAGGTCGGCCTGTGGGGCTGCTGCTGCAGTTCTTGATGGGCAAGGCTGTGCAAACGAAGCCCGCCAAGGCAGCCAAAACCGTCAAGGTCGCGACGGCCCTGAATTCCGCCACGCCTCGCAAACGTGCGGCAACTGCAGTTCGCAAGGCAGAGGCCTGATGAAAACGGCGGGCATGGCTTCGTTGGAGGCCAGGTCCGCCGGAGTGTGATGTGACTGAAATCGCTTTTCATTTCAACGCGCCCGACAAGCTGGCCTATGTCTGCCGCTTTGCACGCAAGGCTTTGCGCCATGGCGCAAAGCTGGTCATCCTGGGGGATGCCTCACAGCTGACCCGTTTGTCCACTCAACTGTGGAGCGTATCGCCTGTCGATTTTTTGGCGCATGCTTCACAGGCCGACGGGGCACCGATGCTGGTGGCTTCGCCCATTGTGCTGGCCCAGCAACTGCAGAACCTGCCCCATCATGATGTGCTGGTGAACCTGACGTCGCAGGTGCCGGCAGACTTTGAACACTTTACGCGTGTGGTCGAGATCGTCTCCTCTTCGGACGAAATGGATCGCCACGAGGCCCGCGCACGTTGGCGTGACTATGCGGCGCGCGGTTTGTCCATTGTCCGGCACGATTTGCAGCTCAAAAGTTAAGCCATGAATAGCTCACCCAAAACTCCGCCGCGTTTTGTTCCGACTCTGACAGAGATCGTGCCTGTGGACGTGGCAAAGGATGAGGCCATTGAAGACAGTTCTTCATTGATGCCAGCCCAGGCGGAGTGTTCGCAGCGTGCACCGGATGCCGCAGCAGTAGATCCGTTGGTGATCGCCGCAGCTCCGCTGGCACCCTTTCATTCGCCTTGGCTGGCCGATGGTCTCTATGTGCGAGGCCTGCCTGCCGCCATTCCCCATGATTTGCCACCGCTGCCGGAGTCTCTGCCACCTCAGCAGCCTTTTGCAGATCTTTCTGTGGCGTTTCAGGACAATCCTGTACAAGGCGTCGATTCCTTGTCTGAGCAGCATGGGCCAGAGCCTGTGCAGAGTGAGAGCACTGCACAGGCGGGCCTGGATGTTGCAGAGCTGGCTGTTGAGGTCGAGGCTGCCGCGGAACAACCGGAGCTGGATATGCAGGAGCAGATGCTGAATCAGCTGATGCGGCATGTTGAGCAAGTGCTGGATGAGCGGCTTCAGGCAGTGATTGCCACCGTCATAGAGGAGCAGACGCAGTCTCTGGCTCAGCGCTTGCGTGAAGAGATGAAGTCAGTGGTACAGCAGACGCTTGAACAAGCCGGTGGGACTGCAGCGGCTTCGCAAAAGGCCTAGGCTGACTGACCCAGGCTGGTGCAATCAGCGCCCCATGCGCACAGGGCCGCTGAAGACTTCGGGATTCAAAATGTGGGAAGGTTGTCCATTGACAAAATTCACCACGTTCTCGAATGCTGCGCGGAAGTACATCTCGTAGCTGTCTTGTTCCACATAGCCGATATGTGGCGTACAGATGCAATTTTCCAGTCGCAGCAATGCATGGCCTTGAAGAATGGGCTCGCTCTCGAAAACGTCTATGGCGGCCAGACCAGGCCGGCCACGGTTCAGTGCGCACAGCAGCGCCTCGGGTTCCACCAGCTCGGCGCGCGATGTGTTCACAAACAACGCCGTAGGTTTCATCCGAGCGAGGTCTTGTGCCGTGACCGCTCCACGCGTCGCGTCATTCAGGCGCAGATGGAGCGACAGAACGTCGCATTGCTCGAAAAATGCTTCCTTGGTCGGTGCAGCCAGATAGCCATCGCTTTCCGCTTTCTGGCGTGATGTATCGCTGCCCCAGACGCAAACCTGCATGCCAAAGGCCTTGCCATAGCTGGCCACCAACTGGCCAATGCGTCCGTAACCCCAGACACCCAGCATACGACCGCGTAGAACAGTGCCCAGGCCAAAGTTAGAAGGCATGGATGCAGCCTTGAGGCCCGACTGCTGCCAGGCTCCGTGCTTGAGGTTGGAGATATATTGAGGCAGGCGCCGCATGGCCGCCATGACCAGCGCCCAGGTCAACTCCGCAGGCGCAACGGGCGATCCAATGCCCTCGGCAATCGCTACGCCTCGTTCTGTGCAGGCTTGAATATCGATGTGCGCGCCAGCTTTGCCCGTCTGAGCTATGAGCTTGAGGCGTGGCAGCTTTTCCAGCAACTGACGTGATATGGGGGTGCGCTCGCGAATCAGGACGATGACATCTGCATCCCGCAGACGAACAGACAACTGGCCCACGCCTTTGACCGTATTGGTGTAGACCTTGGCATTGAATAGGTCGAGAAGTTGTGCGCAAGCTAGCTTGCGCACAGCGTCTTGATAGTCGTCCAAAATAACAATATTCACCACCAGGATCCTTTAGTAAGTGGCTGAATTCATTGGCGAAGATCTGAGTCCATCCATTACGCGGACATTTGAACTCTCAAACCTGCACCCAAGTCAATGCACCGCCAGTTGGTCATGGTGCGCTCTATACCAACCGTAGCCTAGCGTAACTTTCAAAAAACCGTGCTGGATAGAGAGCGGTCCGCATGCATCTTTGCAGCACGCGCCGTAAAAGCGTTGTCAGAGGCTGCCCGTATTGTCGTTCAAGCTTGCGCAGGTTTGGAGCTGTGGGTGATGGTGTCAGGGAATAGTCGGGTGGTGGCAGTGAGGGTGAACAAAGAACAGCTCCGAAACAATCACTTGGGGTGCACACTGCCGCTCTGATGCTGTTTGTGCCAAGGGCGAGCGCCGTGCCCATAATCCAGCCCTTGATTGAGCGATGAAAAATAGCAGCGAGACATAAAAATAACGGAGCACCACCTTATGGTTCCTGGGATTGCAGCGAGGAACTTTCCTCCATGCTGCTGAATGCTCCACAGATCGGAACGGTGGTGAGGTTTGCCGTGGGTGATTATCTATTCCGACAGGGTCAGGTGCTGCGCAGCTTTCACCTCATACGCAGTGGCGTGTTCCATTCAAGAATCTTGCGTCCCGATGGGACAGAGATCCTGGTTGAGCTATTTGGTCCAGGTGCCGTGGTTGGCGAGGGGCCAGCTTTTTCCGGGGCAAAGAGAGGAACCTTTGTTCAAGCCGTCAGCGATGCAGTGGTCAGCATCTACACCGCAGAGGAAATGGCGGAATGCTTTGGGCGGCAGCCTGAAATTGCCGTCTCATTGATCAAGCTCCTGGGGTTGAAGAACCGCATGCTGCTGAATCGCATTTCCTCGATCACTGCCCCGCAGCCCATTTTCAGAGTGGCGAGTCTGCTGTATCAACTGGCCAATCACAGCTCTCGGCAGATATCTGCTGACGATTCTCCAGGTGTTTCTCTCTCGCATGAGGCCATCGCCTCCATGACTGCCTTATCGCGAGTGTCGGTGACTCGCTCCATGGCCAAGTTGCTGGATTGTGGCGCAATTGTTGATGCAAGAAAGAGCCATGTCACCGTGGACCTTGCTGCTTTGCGTGAGGTTCTGAAAAGCAGCTAGCACCGTATACCGGGATACAAAGATCCGAAAGTACCTGCCAGAGAATGAATTTTTCGAAGCAGGAGGATTGCGGTTATGCAAAAAGCGTTGTTGTGGGCAGGTCGCAGCTATAGAAGCTGCGCTTTGTTTTTCCTGGCCATCGGCCTGTGTGCCTCGGCCTCCTCGACGGAGTTGCCCAACCCTGTGCGGGAGTTTGCGAAAAACCTCGGCTATTGCTATTACATGGTTGCCCCGCCTGGCAGTGCTGACGACAAATTCGAGAGTCAGTACAGCGATGCTTTGGATGCCTCGTTTAATTTCCTCCAGCAGCGCTCGCCGGACAGGTCGAAACTGGACGTCATTCTTTGGCTGCGTGAACAATGTGAAGCAACGATTGTGGAAGCGGCTAAAGCATCCAAGCAATAGATTCCGCCACAGGGGCGGCGACCATGAACAGGGAGCGTAGCATCAGCTGTTCGCTGCAAGGCTCTGGCCGAGCTGTTCTCAGCCGTCATTGTCAAAGAGGTGGAGGCTTTCAGGCCTGCATGGCTCGTTCATTGCGCGCCATGCGTTCCAGGGCGGCGCAGACATCGGCCATGCGGCCGGAAATCAGCAGGCATTCGGGCTGCTTGCGGGGTTCGCGCTGGACAATTTTGAGAATATGGGGCGCTGTCGATGGAGCTTCTGAGCCTGTCTGTAAGGGCAGGCTGAGTTGGGGGCTGGCTGGTGCGGTGTTGCGTGCAGCCTGGCTGCGCTTGGTGTTGCTGCGGGTACGGCTTTTGCGCATGGTGAAGACGTTCAAATGGGCGCTGTGAAAACCGTCAGCAATCAAGTCCTCGATTCTGCTTGGCGAAGGCTGGCTTGGGTGCTCGATGCTGGACAGATTGGCCGAAGGGAAGACAGGGAAGACTCTGAGTTTCCAGCGGGTCAGAGCGAGCACAGGTTTGGCGAATTCCATGAAGCAACTCCTTGAGGCCTTTCGGCGTGGATTGGGCAGGATTGCGGACTTCGGGCAAAGCTCCGCCCAGGGCAAAGCATCCGGCTTCGCGCCTACCACCTGGACTGGAGAAATTTTGGGGCGAGTGGCCGTTAGGCTACCTCGCCGGGCGATTGATTACCGCTTACATGAACATGGTGTTGCGGATCAGGCCTACGGCCAAGCCTTCGATGGCGAAGGGCTCTTCGGGGCTGACGTGGATGACCTTGTAGTCGGGGTTTTCGGGCAGCAACTCAATGCCTTGAGGGGTGCGCTTGAAGCGCTTGACGGTGACGTCGTCTCCCAGGCGTGCTACGACAATCTGGCCGTTGCGTGCTTCGTGTGCGGATTGCACGGCGAGCAGGTCGCCGTCCATGATGCCGGCGTCACGCATGGACATGCCGCGCACCTTGAGCAGGTAGTCGGGCTTGGCCGCAAACAGGCTGGGCTCTACCGAATAGGTTTGGTCAATGTGTTCCTGGGCCAGAATGGGCGAACCAGCCGCCACGCGGCCGACCAGGGGCAGAACCAGCTGGGTCAAGGCCGCGATAGGCAGGGCAAAGCTGGTGCCACGAGCTGCGTTGATGTTGCGCACGGTATCGGCGCGCAGGCGGATGCCGCGCGAGGTGCCGCTGACCAGGTCAATCACGCCTTTGCGGGCCAGGGCTTGCAGGTGCTCTTCGGCGGCGTTGGCGGATTTGAAGCCAAAGGTGCTTGCAATCTCGGCCCGAGTCGGTGGAGCGCCGGTGCGCGCGATGGTGGACTGGATGAGGTCCAGAATCTGCTGCTGGCGGGGAGTGAGCTTTGGGTGGTCTAGCATGTCTGGCTTCCGGTCACCGAATTATTGATCTGTGGGTTTATACAGTAACTGTATTTTTAACCAGTTTTATGTGGAGAGCAAGTGCCAAATCCAAAGATTGTGATTTTGGGAACCGGTGGAACGATTGCCGGTGAGGCGGCTGAGAGTACGCAGGGCGTGGGCTACCGGGCGGGACAGATCAGCGTGCAGGGGCTGATTGCCGCCGTGCCGGATTTGCCGCGCATTGCTGCGGGCTGCACGGGGGCAGTGCTGGATGCAGTGCAGCTGGCGCAGGTGGACAGCAAAGATATGGACTGGCGCGTGTGGCGCACGCTGCTCAAGGCAACGGCGCAGGCGCTGGATGACGCTGACATTCAGGCGCTGGTGATCACCCATGGCACGGACACACTGGAGGAGACGGCCTGGTTGTTGCAGGTTGTGCTGCAGCCGGGCAAGCCTGTGGTGCTGACCTGTGCCATGCGGCCCGCGACATCGCTGCAGGCCGACGGTCCCCAGAATCTGCGTGATGCCGTGGCGGTGGCGGCTGCTGGGCGTTGCGGTGTGTGGGTTGCTGCCGCTGGCGAGGTGCATGCTGCGCGGCAGGTGCTGAAGGCTCATCCGTATCGCTTGAATGCCATGCACTCTTATGAAGGCGGGCCTTGTGCTTATGTGGAAGAGGGGCGGGTGCGCTGGGTGGTGACTCCCGCCACGGCTTGCAGCGCTTGGCCACAAGCAGATTTGCAGGCTTTGCTGGGCCGTGGTGAGTTGCCCTGGGTCGAGGTCCTGCAGTCGGGTGCGGTGCAGAGTGCGCGTGCCGTGAATGCGCTGGTGGCGGCTGGTGTACAGGGCTTGGTGGTGGCGGGAACGGGCAATGCCACCGTGCATCAGCAGCTGTTGCAGGCGCTGCTGCAGGCGCGTGAGCGGGGGGTGATGGTTTGGTGCACGACGCGTTGCCTGGAAGGGCAGGCCGTGGGCCAGTCGATAGATAGGGGCGGGCCTGCGGCTGATGATGTGGGAGAGACCTGCTTGATGGACGAGATCAATGTCCAGCTTTGCAAGGCTGCAGATGCCCAGGCGCTGGATTGCGTGTTGTTAGCACCCAGCAAGGCGCGGGTGGCAATGATGCTCCAGCTGGCCAGAAACTCCTGAAAGCATAGCTGAAGACCTTTTTGTACAGGTTTCAGACAACAAAAAAGCACCTGTGCGGTGCTTTTTTGGGAGTGCTGAATTCACTGCGGTTTACTGGGCCAGGGCCGTCAGTGCGCGCTCGGTGATTTCTTCCACGGTGCCCAGGCCGCTGATGGCGCGGTACTGAGGGGCGCTGGCTGCGTCTTGCTTGGCCCAGTTCTGGTAGTAATCCACCAGGGGGCGTGTCTGGCTGCTGTACACATCCAGGCGCTTCTTGACGGTTTCTTCCTTGTCGTCTTCACGCTGAACCAGGTCTTCACCAGTCACGTCATCCTTGCCTTCCACCTTGGGGGGGTTGAACTTGACGTGATAGGTACGGCCCGAAACGGGGTGGCTGCGGCGGCCGCTCATGCGTTCGATGATGGCCTCGAATGGCACATCGATTTCCAGAACATAGTCCAGCTTCACGCCGGCTGCCTTCATGGCGTCGGCCTGGGGGATGGTGCGGGGGAAGCCATCAAACAGGAAACCGTTGGCGCAATCGGCCTGGGCAATGCGCTCCTTGACCAGGTTGATGATCAGGTCGTCGCTGACCAGCTGGCCGGCATCCATCACGGCCTTGGCTTGCAGGCCCAGGGGGGTGCCAGCCTTGACGGCGGCGCGCAGCATGTCGCCGGTGGAGATTTGAGGGATACCGTACTTTTGGCAGATAAAGGCGGCCTGAGTGCCTTTGCCGGCGCCGGGTGCACCCAACAAAATCAGTTTCATGGAAATCCTTGAGGAGAGTAGAAATTCTTGCTGACCAGAG
This sequence comes from Comamonas sp., assembly GCA_031277805.1. Lineage (GTDB taxonomy): Bacteria > Pseudomonadota > Gammaproteobacteria > Burkholderiales > Burkholderiaceae_C > Comamonas. Next base: position 357,138 of record JAITLR010000007.1, read on the forward strand.
CAGGCGGGTGGACACCTGTCAGCCTCGGGCCGTATTTTTCGCGGGCAAGGATAGCACGCACAAGACCAACACAGGCTTACACGTCAGAGACAAAACTGTCACAAGTGCGGCCACTTTGGGCTTGTTTATCGTCGCCAGCACGACAGTTGTGGTTGTAATGCAGACCGATGGGGTCGCGCATGTGCTGTTCGGACTATGTAAAAGTATAGCTTTCAGCGCTTGACCAGCTTGGGATACCTGCCAAAAAGATACCAGGTCATCTGTTTTGGGCAGGCTAGGGTGCTCTATGCAAAACTCAGGGTTTGCCCTGCGGCGATCAATAGGTGGCAGGCGGTGAGGAATCTGCTTGGCTTGCAGGCAGATCTATCATCAGCCAGCGAACAGGGCGCGCACGCGTTCCAGGTCTTCCGGCGTATCCACGCCAGCGCCGGGTGCGTCAGGAGTGACGTGAACAGCAATGCGATGGCCGTGCCACAGCGCACGCAGCTGCTCCAGTTGTTCCATCGCCTCCGTGGGGGCGGGCATCAGCTGTGGAAATTCACGCAGAAAACCGGCCTTGTAGCTATAGATGCCGATATGGCGCAGCGGAGTGAAGCCGGCATGGCCGGATTGGGCCGTCGCCGTTTTCCACCACTCTTCATCAGCGTGGTCGCGCGAAAAAGGGATGGTCGCACGGCTGAAATAGCTGGCCAGGCCATTGGCGTCACAGACTACCTTCACCACATTGGGGTTGCGGTAGTCGGCCAGGGTGTCAATGGGGTGGGCTGCCGTGCCCATGCTGGCTTCCGGGCGGGCCAGCAGCAGTTGGGCCACGGCGTCGATCAGCTGTGGATCGATCAGGGGTTCGTCGCCCTGCACATTGACGACCACATCGTTGCCGCTCAAGCCCAGTTGTTCGCAGGCCTCTGCCAGTCGGTCGCTGCCGCTGGGATGGTCTTTGCGGGTGAGGATGGCTGCGATGCCGTGCCGAGCGCAGGCAGCAACAATGCTTTCATCATCACCGGCGACCACGCAGCGCGCAGCGCCAGCTTCGGCGGCACGCTGGGCCACTCGCACGACCATGGGCAAACCACCGATATCGGCCAGCGGCTTGCCGGGCAAGCGGCTGGAGGACAGGCGGGCGGGAATCAGAACCGTATAGGACATAGAAACAAGAAACAGCTCACAGAGGATGGGCCGGAGACGGCCAGCAAGGGCCGTTGTCCCCTTTCAGGGGCGCCCGGCCAGGGGGAAGGCGCGGGGCCGCTTAGGCGAAGCGACTCAGGGGGTGTCCTCAAGTTCGTCGTCGGTCAGAGTGCGGGCTTCACTTTCCAGCAGCACGGGAATGCCGTCGCGCACGGGATAAGCCAGGCGCGCGCTGTGGCTGATCAACTCCTGGCGCTCGCGGTCAAAGCGCAGAGGGCCTTTGGTCACGGGGCAGACCAGTAGTTCAAGAAGTTTGGCGTCCATGGGAAGTCCTGCAATCAATGGGTGGTGCAGCCGCTTGGGCTGCGAAATTTCCGAAAACTGGCGCTAATGATAGTCAGCCATCAAGACCTTCCGGGGCCTGATGGGCAAACTGCGGCCAATCTGAGGTCGAGCAAGGCCCAGAACGCGTCGGGCAGCTGCAACTGCAGCGGCACGGCCCAGGCATCGGGGAAGCTGTGCCAAAGCTTGACCGCATCTTTTTCAGTGCAAATCAATGCTGATCCATTATCCAGCTTGCGCGTAAAGCTCTTGAAGTCATAGTGATCCGGTAGCGCCTGGGTAGCGCCTAGCGTCAATCCCCGGGCAGCCAGCATGGAGAAGAACGACTCCGGCCGGGCGACGGCGGCCACGGCCTCCACGGGCTGCGCAGCGAGATCGTTCAATAGGCGGCTCTCGCCTCGTCCATTGCTGGCATGATCGGCAAGCTGCCGTTGCAATGCAAAGGCCGGCGCTTCCCCTGCGGGCTGGGGTGGTTGATCTGCATATAGCGTAGCGGTCACATCACGAGGCCAGGGCTCGCGCAGCGGGCCGGCGGGCAGCAGGAAACCATTCCCCACGCCTTCGTCGTTGAACACGCACAGCTCCACATCGCGGGCCATGGCCAGGTGCTGAAGGCCGTCATCGCTGACCAGTACATTGACTTGCGGATATTTCTGGCGCAACGCGCGGGCCGCATCCAGCCGTTTGGGGGCCACAAAGACGGGCACGCCGGTGCTGCGGGCCAGCAGGGCAGGTTCGTCGCCGACCTCGTTGGCTGGGCTGTCTGGCAGGGCTTCGCGGCAGTCGTCAGTCTTGCGGCCGTAGCCGCGCGAGAGAATGCCAGGTCTCCAGCCCGCGGCCTGCAGATGGGCGACAACTGCCTGCGTCACCGGCGTCTTGCCCGCGCCGCCTGCAATCACATTGCCCACCACGATCACAGGCAGCCCCGTGTGTTGCTGGCGCTGGCGCATGCGGCGCGCATTCCAGCCTTGCAGTACGCCATATAAGCAGGACAGCGGCCACAGCAACCAGGCGCCCACACCTCGTCCCTGCCAGATGGCTCGCAGGCTGCTCTGGCGGGTAGGGGGCGGGACGTGGGTGGGGGTTGAAGGCATGGGCGATCACGGGTGCGTATGAGGGAGGATCATACCGTCTGTGCCAAGGCTGCTATGGACATGAGAGCGTAAGACACAAATCGGGCTTGTGTGGCTCAGGCGTTGATGCAGCGCAGGATAGCTTGCCAGCAATCAGCAACTGAAAGGAAAAGTCATGGTGGTGGACAGGCTGCCATCCTGGTGCAGCATCCAGCGTTGCTCGCCACGGCTGACAGCGATGTGGCCGCAGCCTCGGTGCTCCACGGTGTCAAAGCTGCGGTCTGCAATTGCGGTGCCTTCAGGCGTGACCAACTGATAAGGCGGCTGCTTGGCGGTTTGCAGTAGCAGAGGGCCGCTGTCCAGTAGGTAGATCAGCTTGCCTGGGATATCGCGGGCCACATGCTGCAGGCTCAGCCCCGTGTCAGTGTGCTGCTTGCGATAGACCTGGGTGCCGGCAGCCGTGGAATAAGCGAAATACGCGTGATCGCGCCCACCGGGATGGGGGCAGTAGGCGGCTGGTATGGGCTCATCGACCAGTGCTTGCAGATCATGGTTGTACAGGCGGCAGCTCAGGACTTGCTTTTTCGCATCCAGCTCCAGGGTCTGTATTAGCACCGAGGTGTCGCGACGGGTCTTGCTGGCAGGAGGCCTGTCGCTAGAAGATAGCCAGCTGTGCTGGAATTTCATGCGATCAAAGCGCGGCAGCGCTATGGCCTTGCCTTGCAGCGTATGCAGGTGCAGGCCCGCGGCATCAAGGCCCAGCAGAAAGCTCTGCTCAGGCAGGCCGTTTTTGCCAATGTTTCCTCCATGATCACTGATCTGTCCAACGCCTTGCCATCGCGGCTTCAGCACCTCGTGCAGGCTGATCAAGTCCAGAATGCCTGCCCCATCGGGGGTGCTGACATGCATGGCCATGAGGTGGCTGGCGCTCAGCTCGCTATTGGCGAAATCGATGCTGGTCAGACCGTCGCCCAGGTGGTACTGGTGTGGGGAGATGGCAATCAGCTTGCCATGTGTGAAGCGTGCATAGGATTTGGCCATTTCAGGCGCGGCAGCGCTGCTTTTGCTGTTTGCGACGGCTACTGTGCGCTTGAGCAGCACGCTGTTCGCCATGTCTGGGCTGCGGAATTCGGCCTCTAGCGTGTTGAAGGGGGCAAGGCCCAGAGAGCGGCCATGTGCATCCAGCAGATCACCGCAGCCTTGGCGGTAGGCGATAAATCCGATGGCCTTGCCGCCCAGGGGCAGGGTTTCAATAGATTCAAAGACTAGCTGGGATTTGGCGGGAGCCTGGCGGAATACATAGCGCTTGCTGCCGTCGGGCTGGGAGATGGCCCGAACGGCTGAGAACCAGGCGCTGTCGCGCTCCATGGAACCCTTGTAACCCGTGGCCTGGTAGCCGGTGTAGGGCTCATCGACAACGGGATTTTGGGGGCTGGGGTTGCAGGCGGTAATGCCGGTGCTGGGAAAGTCGGCAGTCTGCGCCCATGCAGGCAGGCCCAGACTTGCCAGCAGCGCCAAGACACCCAGCTGTTTTCGCATACCCGCCCCATAAAGTTGAATGGCCCATGATAGGGCCAAACTTTGTGAGCGCTCAGGGCTTTGGCGGGCGGTTATTAACGTGAGCCCGCGGACTTTTGCGTGGCAAAAGTGATCTGCGACAGTCCTGCACGGCGGGCTGCTTCCATGACGGTCACCACCGACTGGTGGGGGGCAGTAGCATCTGCGCTGATGATGACCACACTGTCCTTGCCAGCAGCAGCCGCGCCCGACAGCGCGGAGGCCACGGCTTCCATGGTGCGGTCGTCCAGAGCCTGCTTGTTGACGGCGTAGCGACCGTCGGAGGCCACGGCGACAATGATTTCCTTGGGGCGGTCGCGCTGCAGCTCGGCATCGGCCACGGGAAGCGTCAGCTCCAGCTCGGTGAACTTGCTGTAGGTGGTGGAGAGCATCAAAAAGATCAGCACCACCAGCAGCACATCGATGAAGGGGATCAGGTTGATCTCGGGCTCATCGCGGTGGCGGGGACGGAAGTTCATGGTGTGGCTTTCCGCTTACTTGGCCAGTTTCAGACGGGCCAGGTGACGCACGAATTGCTCGGAAGCCAGTTCCATGCCCAGCAGGTAAGCATCCACGCGAGCGCGGAAGTAACGCCAGAAGATCAGCGTGGGAATGGCCACGATCAGGCCGAATGCCGTGTTGTAGAGTGCAATCGAAATACCATGCGCCAGCTGTGCAGGATTGCCGCCGCCCACGGCACTGCCGCCGGACTGGGAGCCGAAGATCTCGATCATGCCGATGACCGTACCCAGCAGGCCCAGCAGGGGGGCCGCCGAAGCGATGGTGGCCAGGGCACTCAGATACTTTTCCAGCTTGTGCGCGGCTGCACGGCCTGCGCCTTCCATGGAGGCGCGTAGCTCGTCCTCGCTGCTGTCCGGGTGGGCTTGCAGTGTGCGCAGGCCGGAGGCCAGTACATCACCGAGTGCCGAGCTCTGGGCCAGTTGCTGGGTAGTCTCGGTGTTGGGCAGACCCTTGGCCGATACCGAAATCGCTTCATTGAGCAGATTGGGTGGTGCGACCTTGCTGGTCTTGAGAGCGGCGAATCGCTCAAAAATCAGGGCCAAGGCCAGAATCGAGCAGGCAACCAAAGGCCAGATGGGCCATCCTGCGGCTTGTATGATCGACAGCAACGTTGCTCTCCCTTGTCGTTCGAAATTGCAGTCGGCGATTATGACCCAGCCACGCACTGCCTCAGCCTGTATTTATGCTGTCGATGACTCTCGATTTGAGCCAGCGCAGCAAGATGCCGTGGTTCTGACCCCATGGGCGTGGTGTCTTGCCTTTCAGCTGGGTTTTGAGCAGTCCTGTGTCGCCTATATCACATAATTCTGTGGATAACTTTGTGCGCTAGTGATCTGGCACAGGTCCTGAGGTGCGGAGTTTGCAGATGTGTGACAACTGTGTCGGCCATGTGAATTGATATAAATTATTGAAAATCAAATACTTATGTTTTGTTTTTGCACCGATCTCTGAGGCTGCGCGGACTTTGTCAACGAAAAGGCTGGAGACCGACAGCTGTGGAAAAAATCGAGTACGCAAAAACCTGCCCCACACCGCATGAATTCAATGTTTGAAACTCAAAAGCCAATGACCGCGCCGCATGTGTGGGATGTTGGGGCGCTATGCCACGCCATTGGCGATGCTTTGCAGGCGCGATTCAACCCTGTAGCGGTGCGCGGGGAGCTCAGTGGCTTCTCGCGCGCAGCCAGCGGGCATTGTTACTTCAACCTCAAGGACGCCAGTGGCCAGATTCGCTGCGCCATGTTTCGCCGTGCTGCAGAGCACGTGGGTTTCTCGCCACGCGATGGCGAACTGGTCGAGGTACGTGGGCGCCTGGGCGTCTATGAGCAGCGCGGCGATCTGCAACTGGTCGTTGAAGCCATGCAGCGCGCAGGCCAGGGCGCGTTGTTCGAGCAGTTTCTGCGCCTCAAGGCCCAGTTGGAGGCAGAGGGCCTGTTCGATGCAGGGCGCAAGCGCGGTCTGCCGCCGCTGCCGCGTGGCATTGGCGTGGTGACTTCGCTGGGCGCGGCTGCTTTGCACGATGTGATCACGGCCCTGCGCCGCCGTGTGCCGCATATTCCCGTGGTCATTGTTCCGGCTCTGGTGCAAGGTGCGCAGGCTCCGCAGTCACTGGTGCAGGCGCTATCAAAGATGTATCGTCTGGCGCAAGCTGGGCAAGCGCTGGAGGGTGATTTGGCCAAAAAATCTGGCCAAGCTGTCATCGACACCATCTTGCTGGTACGTGGCGGCGGCTCGTTGGAAGACCTCTGGGCTTTCAACGACGAGCAACTGGCTCGCACCATTGTGCAAAGCCCTGTGCCGCTGATCAGCGGCGTGGGCCACGAGACCGATTTCACCATCGCCGATTTCTGTGCCGACCTGCGTGCGCCCACACCCACGGCTGCGGCCGAGCTGGTGGCGCAGCCGCGTGAAGTCTGGCTGGGGGCTCTGGAACTGATGCAGGACAGGCTGGACAATGCGGTGCAGCGCATGCTGGATCGCCAGGCCCAGCGCCTGGATCTGGCTGGCCAGCGCCTGGGCAGGCCAAGCCAGCAACTGGCGCGTGAACAATTGCAGCTATCACGCCATGCCCAGCGTCTGCGTCACGCCATGCTCATCAAGTTGCAGCATAAAGCGCAGAACCTGCAAACGCTGGAGGCCGGTTTGCCGCAAATTTTGCAGCGCAGCCTGGAGCGGCAGAATCAGCAATTGGACCGCATGGATCTGCGCCTGCAACTGCTGGACCCGCGGCTGGTGCTGCAGCGCGGCTATGCCCTGCTGACAGATGATGGCGGCAAGCCCGTGACACAGGTAGCGCAGGCGCCAGCCGGTAGTGCGCTCAAGGCGCAGTTATCCGACGGCTCGCTTGATCTGGTCGTGACCCCGCCGCGCCTGCTGTAGGGCTGCAGACATAGGTTGCTGATACCGGTAAGCCCCTTGGGGCGGCGCTGGCTTCTACATCAGTTCACTTTTGCGCAAGACGCGCCCAATGGGCGCAATCCCCATGGGCATCGGCTGCAGGTGGTGAGCGAATGCTTTCATAGCGTCATGCAATAGTCTTGTTGAACGGCGACCATGGGCTTATTTGTTCCTACAATGGGCCGGTTGGTGCAATACTTGACGGCTGTAGTACAGCAATAGGCCCGCTGCCTGGCGGGCACTCAAGCAGACACAACGGCTTTATCGCCTGCGGCTTCGCCTCTTGTCGATGCGATGTCGCACCACAATTTCAACCACGAGGAAAACCATCATGGAACGCACTCTGCCCCCACTGCCTTACGCCATCGACGCCCTGGCTCCTGCCTACAGCCAGGAAACTCTGGAGTACCACCACGGCAAGCACCACAATGCTTATGTGGTCAAGCTCAATGAGCTGCAAGTGGGCACCGAGTTTGAAAACATGGAACTGGAAGAAGTCATCAAGAAGTCTTCCGGCGGTATCTACAACCAGGCCGCCCAGATCTGGAACCACACTTTCTTCTGGAACTGCATGACTCCCAACGGCGGTGCAGAACCCACAGGCGCCCTGGCTGATGCCATCAACAAGAAGTGGGGTTCCTACGCCGAGTTCAAGAAGGCTTTCGTGGCTTCCGCCGTGGGCAACTTCGGCTCCGGCTGGACATGGCTGGTGAAGAAGGCCGATGGCTCCGTCGACATCGTCAACATGGGCGCTGCCGGCACCCCTCTGACCACTGGCGACAAGGCTCTGCTGACCGTGGACGTCTGGGAACACGCCTACTACATCGACTATCGCAACGCACGTCCCAAGTTTGTCGAAACCTTCTTCGACAAGCTGGTGAACTGGAAGTTTGCTGAAGCCAACTTCGCTTGATCGCTGATTGGCAGGCCGAGGCTGTTGGACAGCCGCAGCTCGCCGGCGTGAAAAAGGCCCGCTCATGCGGGCCTTTGGCATTTTAGGCCTGTGGTTTCAGATTTCCCCTGGGCCAGCGTCGAGCTTGACCAATCGCTGACGAACTTCGGCCTCCATGAGCAGAGTGCAACTGTTTTCATTGACCAGAAGCTCAGGGTTTCGATATGGTGGCCCCTTTTGTCCAGGTTTCGAGATAGAGAGGGAGAGTCTTTGATGCAGTGCCAGATACAGGCTGCGGAGTCCGTCCGAAGCGCACAGACATTGCCTGCCAACCGTATCGGAACGGTGTGCTCGGCCATCTTGCTGCTGAGTGCTTGCGCCAGTGCACCGATGGGCAAGGTCGGGCAGACCGACGATGCGAATCTGCAGGTCTCGGCTCTGGAGGCGTCCGGGCCACTGCAACTGCCCTTTGACAGCGCCTATCGCTGGCTCAACTTTCCCATGTATCACAACGACACGGCACATGCCGTGGATCTGGGCGCCTTGCGCTGGCGCCCGGATACGCTGTTGCAGACCGCAAGCCGTTACCCGTTGCACGGCAGCGAATCCTGGCCCAAGGAACTGTATAGCCGCGCCTGGTATGTGTATGCCAAGCGCCTGGTTGATTGCCAGACCGGCCATGACGCAGAGATCAGCGAAGCGCTGCTGGATCGCAATGGACAGGTGCTGCTGGAGCGCCCCGCCCAATCGGCGCCCCGCATGATGACCGACAGGCGCGATGGCGCAAATCGCTGGCTGGGCAGCTCGGAGATCGGGCTGGCTTGTCTGGCTGCCAGCGATCCGAAGCTGCTTGACCAGCGTCGCGAAGCCGCGCGTCAGCCTGCACCCAGGCTCAGCTACCTGCCCATCTCGGCACAGTTGCAGGACGATGCCGGGCTGTTGCGCTCCAAGCTGAGCTTTCAGATCGACCTGGCGAAGCTGCAGGCTGCAAAGCCCGGAGGTACGTCGGCCATGCTGGCCGATATCGCAAGGCAGCGTGCGCAGTGGCAGCGCGAGCTGCATGGCCCTGGCGCCGAGCTGCAAAGCGCAGCCGTACCGTGGCCAGATGCTGTCACTCGCAAGGCGCTGGAGGACAGAATCAATGCGCGCCATACCTTGCTGCCTTTCAAGGCACTGCCGAACGGTGAGTATGAGCGCTGGGAAGATGTACGCCGGCCCGAGCCTGTGCCCAAACCTCCAGAAGAAATGGAGGCCGGTGCGTTGAGAGATGCCGAAGTCGTGGCGCTGCGGCGTGGCAGCTGCCTGTCAGGTTCGGCGCTCAGCACGCAGTACCGCTGGTATGGCTGGCGCAGCGGGGAACTGCTGGGTGAGCGTGCCGCAAGTTTCGATGAAAGCCTGGCCAGCATTCAGCCTGCAGACAACTTCTGTCAGCAACTGAGCGCACTGGCTTCCGGCATGGATGGCTCGCAGGACAAGGGCTCCAACGCCAATGAGCTATATGCCCAGGTGCAAAGCCGGGTAGAGCAACTGATGAAGGCCGAGCAGACGCCCGAAGTACGTGCTCAGATTCTGCTGACGCTGCGCAAGCTGCAGACCATTGATGGAGTGCAGCAATGAACAACAGCCAAGTCATGCAAAAAGATACCAAAGGACAAGCCGTCTTGAGCGAAATCAGGCGCCCAGCGGCCTACGCTGTACGCCAGTTGCTGGGAGGCCTGGCCGCAGGCACCTTGCTATACACCGCAGTTGGCTCTGCCCAGGCGCAGGCTGAGACAGACGACAGTTGCCTGCGCCCCGTGCAGGGCACAGCGTCGGCCATGGAGGAAATCTGTGCTTTCTCCGAAGGCCTGGCTGCTTTCAAGCTCGATGGTCTATGGGGTTATATGGACCGAGAGGGTAAGGTGCGGATTGCACCGCAGTTCAAGCAGGCCAGGGCTTTCTCGCAAGGGCTGGCACCGGTGCTCAAGAACAAGGCCGACGAGAACTGCGACTGTGAGCAAGAGGATGATGACGGACATTGGGGCTTTGTCGATACCCAGGGGCAGTGGGCCATAGCGCCGAAGTTTGCCAATGCCACGCCTTTTTCCCAGGACTTGGCGGTTGTGTCCTGGTTTGTCCAGGGCAAGATCAACATGGGCTTTATCGACCGCAAGGGAGATTTCGCCATGCCCCACCGCTTTTACCGTGCGCAGCCCTTTAGAGGAGACAAGGCGCTGGTTGAACCCGGCAGCGATGACGTGCAGGCTTTTGTCGCGCGCAGCGGCCAGATTGTGGCCCTGCCCAAGCCGCCTGCCAGCCTGCCATCCGACACGCGTGTGAGCATCACTCAGGGCCGTGCCGAGCCGCAGCGGTGGCTGGCCGATCTGGAAATACCCGCGCGCTCCATCAGCATGCATGGCAAGGTGTTGCCGTTGACGCGGCAGCAGCGTTTCGAGAATCCGGTTTCGCCTGAAGCTGCCGTGATCTCGGTCTTTCAGAACCAATGGCGCAAAGGTCTGATGCACGAAAGCGGTCGCTGGCTGCAGCCGCCGGAGTTCAGTCGTCTGGGCGATTTTGAGAATGGGGTGGGCATTGGCGTGCGCGAGGCCAAGGTCAAAGCAGCTGTTCAATCCATTCGGTCTGGCAACCCAGGCCAGGCTCCAGCTGTCACACGGCCTGCGCCGCCGTCGGTGTGGGGGGGCGGCGGCAGCGAGTACTTTCTGGTCAGTGCCCAGGGGCGGTTGCTGACGCCAGCCTATGCAGAAATCCGGCGTGAGCGCGGTTTTTTTGTCGCCAAGAGCAGCGATGGCAAGGAAGTCCTGCTGCTTGGCGCACGTGGAGAGCGCTTGTCCGTGCTGAACTGCCAGAAGGACAGCTATTACCAGGCACGCGCACTGACTGCGGATGCCCAGGGTTGGAGTGCGCTCAATACCTGTGATGGCCAGCATTGGGTGCAGAGCCCCGAAGGACGCAGCTGGTCTGGCACCGGTCAGGTAGAGAGCCTGCGCGCAACCCCGAATATGGCGTTGCTGCGTTTCAAGGACGATGCCCAGATTTTCAGCCGACAGGGCAAGGCGCTGTTGAGCGCCAGCATGCGTGCCCAGCTCAAGGGGCTGGAGCGTGTCTGGCTTACTGCGGACGAGCAGAACCCGGCAGGTAAGGCGACACGCCCGCTGGCGGTTTTTGCCACCTATGTCCGAGGTAAGGATGGCGGCAGTGAAGCTGCACACCATGCATTGACTCCCACAGGGCGCTGGGTGCCGTTGCCAGCGGTGCGCAGTGTTGAGTGGTATGCCCCGCGCGATCCGCAGGAGCAGGCAGCGCCTGTTGTGCTGCGCACGGACGAAGGCATGGGTGTGATTGATGCGCAAGGGCACTGGCTGCTCAAGCCCGAGCGCAACCGCAGCTTTTTCTCCATGCCTGGTGGCTGGGTGGGGCAGCGCGGGAAGGCATCCCAGCCCGATCTGCTGTGGAATGCACGGGGTCAGAAAGTGGAGGTCAACCCTGGCGTGCGTGCCCATGCCGTGGCGGCAGGTCTGAACTGGCTGGAGCTGGAGGGGCGCTGGCAGCTGCTGGATGCACAGCAGGCGCGTCTGCTGCCGCTTGACGGCCTGGATGGCGCGCAATTGCTGCAAGTAGCGGGCGGGCAAGTCATCATGGGCAAACGGGCTGGCGAAGATGAACAGGGGCGAGGCCTGAGCGCGTTGTATTCGGCCAGAGGGCAACGCCTTTCGTCCTGGCTGCGGCTCGATTACCTTCAACCCATTCTGGACGACAGGAAGGTGCTGCATGGCTGGGTAGGCTCGCGCTCTGATGAGGCCGCGGGCACCTACTCCATACTGCTCTCGTCTCAAGGTAAACCGTTGACACGCTGGCTGCCGCTGAACATGCGGCCGGCTGAAGGTGAAGCCCTGGTGTTCTTTGGCAATGGCGATGGACAAGGCGTGATGACTCCGCAGGGCAAGGTGCTGCAGCCCGCGCTGTATGGTCAGGTTTCCATGGCCAAGCATCACTGGACCAGCGTCAGCGAGGGTAAATGGAAAGGCTTGCTTGATGGTCAAGGCCGCTGGCTGGCAGTGGTGGCCAATAGTGAAGGGTTTGATGCGCTGGCCAAACACAGCGTGGCGCGTCTGGGCAGTGCCTACGACGGTGATGGCGCGCTGGACCTCAATGGTCGTCACACCAGACGAGTGCAGGGCTCGGAGCTGGCGCTGGATGCTGCTGCATTGCCGCCCAAAACATGGCAGATCACTCCTTCGCCACTGTCTGCTGCCGAGCAGTGGACCGTGGATGATGGACTGCCATTGAACTGGTTTGTGCAGGGATTCGGAAAAAACGCTGTAGTGATAGACATGCAAGGCGTACAAAGACTGCAGGCAGTGGCTGCTCAGAGCTCGCTGCAGGTACTGCCTGGCTCCATCGCACGCCGTATGGAAGTGCAGGGCAGTGACGATGAAGATGGGCGAAACCAGACCGAGTTGCTGGATGCCAAGGCCCGACGCATTGCCGTCTTTGACAATGCTCGCCTGTCAGCCAATCGCGAGGCCCGTCTGAGTCTGCAAAGCGTGCAGCCGCTTCCGGACGAGCATCCACTGGCTCGCCCGTTGCTCAGGCGGCAAAGAGCCGTTGAGCAGGGTAGCAGCCAAGCCGCAGCCGGCAGTCCGCCCGCGCAGGAACAGCAGCTGAGCCTGGTTGATGAGCGTGATGGTCGAATTCTGGGTGGCGGCTTTGATGCACTGGGCCAGTTGCGTGAAGGCCGTGCGTTCGTCAGCCATATGGGCAATCTGGGCGTGGTGAATGCGCAGGGCGAACTGGTCGTGCAAAGCGCCTGGCGCTGCGGCACGACGGCCGTGCTCTTGAATCAGGCGGGCGAGATCCACTGGCCGCCGGAATTGAGTGGCAAGGCCGGGCAGGCTTGCCCCAAGCCTTGAGTACAGGAAAAGGGTGGAGGGAGATGGTCTCCGCCCTCTCAATGGAGGATGCGCCGCGGGTCAAGGTGGGCTTGTTTTCGCTTCCGCCATGAGCGATCAACGCTCGTCGCCATGTTCTTGGCGCTTCACAAGTCAATCCTGGTCCAGCAGTCCAAGCAGAAATTCCTCACGATCCTGGTCAATGCTGTCTGCCGAACACTGCAGACAGGATTCAAAGTTGGGTGCAACCCACTGTATCTCATCGGGGTCGTGCACATAGGCAATGATCTGTCCAGCAGACCCTTCTGCGCCAGGATGCTTGTCGACCAGCAGCACGATATCTCCATAGAAACTGGCAAATGGCAGCCAGCCTGCATGCCACCAGTGACCAGTGAGCCGCTTGTCGGCACTGGCCGGTCCGGCCAGGTCCCACATGCGCTGGGCACGCTTTTCCATGTTGCGAGCCTGGACCAGGGCCTGCTTTGGTGTCAGAAGTTCCAGCGCATCCACAAAGCCAGGACGCTGAAACATCGGCTGCTCGCCATTGCTTCCCTCGGTGATACGCCAAATGGCTGCCAGTGCCGGGTCCAGTGGACCGAGGGTTGCAGCCAGCTCGGTCAGGTCTGCTTCGGTGGCAGGACGCTTGCACTCAAACGGCAACCGATATTCGGCATACACGGTCTGGAGGTGTTGCAGGTATTGCTCGGGTGTCATGGAATTTCTCAAGAAAAATACCCGCCTGAGGCGGGTATGGGAGCAAGGGGTCTTGCATTGAAAAATGCCTACCTCCCTTGCCGGTACTGCGTGAGGAGCTATGCTTTTTATTTAAGCTTATAGCCGCACTCGCCGCAGAACATATCGTCTGCCGACACATGTGCGTGGCAGTTGGGGCAGTTTGGCGAGGCTGCAGTCTGACGGGCTTTTTCCTCCGCCTCGGCCTGTTCCTTGAGGCGTGCAGCTTCGCGCTCGGCGGCTTCTTGTTCCGCTTGGAGACGGGCTTGCTCCTGGGCGCGGGCCTCGGCGTCAGCCTGCTCGCGCAGGCGCGCTTGCTCAGCGGCCTGAACCTCTGCACGCTCGCGGGCTGCCTGTTCACGAGCAGCTCGCTCTGCGGCTTCAGCTTGCTCTCGTTGGCGGGCCTGCTCGGCTGCTTGTGCAGCGGCCCGGGCTTGCGCCTGCTGTTCGGCGGCTTGCTCTTCTGCTCGGGCTTGTGCTGCGGCCTCTGCTTCGGCAGCAGCGCGCAGGCGTGCTGCTTCCGTTTCTGCGGCAACGCGAGCACGTTCGGCGGCCATGGCCTGCTCGCGTGCCATCGATTCGCCGTGAGCAGCATCCATGGGGGTGGCTGCGGCACTCACGCTGCCTGCGGTCATTCCAGCGGCCGCTGCCACTGCGGTGCCATAAGAAGCCGTGGGCTGATGGGCTTCAGCGCTGTTGTAAGAAGCCGATGCGGTCGCAGCTGGCGTTGCAGCGGAATCATCGGCTGCCTTCTTGGCGGACAGGTCTTGGGCAGCCTGGCGAGCGCGCTCCTTGGCTTCCGTGGCCTTCTTGCGCACATCGCCCATGAAATCGTCGAGTACATCCTCCGCTTCGGAGTGGTCGAGGTTGCCGCGTGCCTGCAGGTAAATGAGATTCATGCCCATGATGCCCACCTGGGTCATCAGTGCGCCCACCACGCAATACAGCACGCCCAGGCCTGCCGTCAGACCCCAGGTGTTACCGCCTGCGTACAGCATGCTCAGAGGGCTGACGCCGCGTCCGCCCATGCCTGCGGCCATTGCCACCATGGCATTGGAGTCTCCCATGATGGAGGTGCCCATGGCGGTCAGTGACAGACTGGCCGGCACCAGACCCGCGAACAGCATCACGCCGATCAGCGAGAGGATGATGTAGAGCACCACCTCCATGAGGACCACCTCGATGAGGCGCTTGCGGGCAATGGCAATCACATTGCCCATCGCCGCCTTGACGGGCATGCCGCTCCACAGGGCGGGTGCCATCAGCGGGCCGATCACCCAGATCAAGGCCACCAGCGCGGCAGCAAACACCAGCACCAGAACGGGGTGGGCAATGAAGGCAATGATGCCGCCGATAAAGGGAATCTTGCCGATGAAGTAGATGACGGCAGCCAGCAGCATGTAGACGATGAATGCCGCCATCATGGCCAGACCAATGAGCAGAAACTTGGGCAGGCACAGCAGACCTGCCGATGCCGCAGCCGCAAAGGAGCGCACGGGCTGCTCCTTGGCCTTGTCCATCAGCATGATGCCCACGCCGGAAAAACCGCCCATGAGCACGACAAACGCCACCAGCATCATGACCAGGGCCAGAATGCCTGGCAGCAACTGACCGAGAGAGATGACCAGGCCTGTAAGCAGCAAGGTCAGAAAAGCCAGCAGCAGCGGCCGCCATTGCGTCAGGCCTTCGGCGGCGCGGGCCAGCGTGCCGAAGCGGATATCTCCCAATGATTGAACTTCTTTCATGTACCGTCCTGTTTTGAGGGTGGTTGATGTTTTTTCGAGTTGATCTGGAACCTGTTTGCGTTCTTAAAGCTTGCCGCGAATTTCTCCCGCTTCGATGGTATAGCGCTCGATACCCACGGGCAGGCTGCTGTCCACTTTCTTGCGCACGTTCACGGGCTTGCCATTCTTGGTCTGGGTGGTGCCGGAACTGGTGTTGACACGGCCCGCATTCACATCGGCGTCAGCCTGTTCCACCAGAATGGTGGAGGAGCCGCGATTGTCGGCCAGCTCATTGGCCAGATCCTTCAAGGAGTCCATGGCTCGGGTGTACTCGCCACGGCCCTTGGCTGCCAGCGGCATATCCACGCTCAACGAGGAGAAGGCCTGCAGCTGGCTGGTTGTACCGCTTTGTCCATCGGTGATGGGCACGGGGCGGGTACGCAAAGGCCCTGCCACGGCGCGCTGACGAACGGGCAGCTTCTGCATGGCTTGAACAGCTTGCTTTTGCAGGTCGGCGGCCTGGGCGGTTTCCTGATCCAGTGCGGCTTGCAGGCGGGCAAAACGTTCATTCTGGCCTCCTGCAGTTGATCCGGCTGGCACTCTGGCTCCTCCCGTGGTGATGGGGCCGCCACAGCGCGGATCGGGCGAGCTGGTCACGCGCGAGAGCATGCAGCTGAACGAGGTGGAGGCTTCTTCCATCGTGGCACAGCCGCTGACCAGGACGGCTGCACAGCTCACCACGGTCAGCTGTGCCCAGCGGGCGATTCTGTCGTTTTTCATGGCTTTTCTCATTCGGATCAGTCCAGCAGGTCGTCCAGCGTGGGAGAGCCGTTTCGCACGGCAGGGCGCGATTGGGGCTTGGCAGGTCTTGCAGGAGCTGGGGGAGGTGCAACTGCCGTGTCAGGCGCGGGGCTGGCAGGGCTGACGGTCACTTCAGGAATAGCCGGGGTAGGCGTTGGCGAGCTGATCGTGGCCTGCGTTGCAGGGGGCGCAGCGACATCCACATTGTCCGCGGGTGGGTTGATGGTGACCACGGATGGATCGTTGGCAGGGGCTGGTGCATTTCCTGCGCCCTGCGGGCCGACGAGGGCGTCGGCCTTGGCCTTGTCCTCTGCGGAAATGGCATTTCTGTCGGCTGGTGTGGCGGCAGAAGACGGTGTCTGGCTTGTGCTGCCTCCCATGCCGGGGAAGGCCCCCATGTTCCTGGCCAGCAGCACGCCCGCGCCAATGGCGATCAGCACCAGCACCAGTACCAGCCATTTGATCCAGGACTGGTTGTGTCTGGACGGCTCCTGCGGCATCGCTGGTGCGTTGTGAGACGTGGCACGAAGATCGCTGAGGAATGGCGGCGGAGGTGGCGGATAGCTGGCATGGTCGGTGGGCCAGGCCGGGGTAGGGCGCAGCGATTCCGTTGTCATGGGCTCTATGCGTGGCGGCTCGGCGCTGCTTGTGCTGGCCAATGATGTCGGGGCTTCTGACTTCGGTCGAGATGTCGCTGTCCCCAACCCACCAGCGGCCAGTGCCGAATCTGCCTGCGTGGATTCCGAGAGCGCGGCCGGTGTGCCTGGAGGCATATCCAAGGCAGGCACTTCAACAGGGACGATGGATGGGGTGCCGGTGTCCGCTGGAAACGAGTTGCCGCACTTGGGGCAGAACCTGGCCAAAGGTTTGCAGACGGCCTGGCATACCGGGCAGATTTTCTCGGCAGGGGCCGTCACCGGGGCTGTTGCGGCGCTCGGATCTGAAATGGTGGTGGACGGAGTTTGCCGTGCGCCACAGCGATTACAGAATTTGGCATTCGCAGCCAGTGCGTTGCCACATTGAGAACAGTTCATTGTCTGCAATATAAATAAATGATGTTGCGGGCGATGAGCGGGCTTCAACAAAAGAGCCGTCCCATTCTGGGCTGCATCTTACTGGTGCATTGCTGGGCGGTGGAGATTGCCGCCGCATCAGATTGTCAGCAAATGGCGGCGCCACAGCTCAATCGGCCAAGAGGAAGGCGTGCATGAGGAGCACTTCGCATGGATTCCAAGGCAGTGGGTCGGCCGGCATATTCGCAAGCCGATGATTTCTCTGAAAAATTGAAAATTTCTCCATGGCCAACGGTCATGCCGTGCAGGACGTCAGCCGCCTTGTATTCTTCAGAGTGAACAGGCGAAGGACACTGATGGATTCACTTCCCATGCCTGTTCGGCTGTTTCACTTTGAAACTGCAGAGTGGGCCGACTACCGGACCTCCCGCTGCAGTGTCAGCACCTCGATACGTGGAGAGATACCCAGCCTCACGGCAAAGCCTGCCCACAGGCCTGCGCCCGAGCTGACGATAAGGCGCATCTTGTCCACGTCATAGCTGCCGCGCACGAAGCCGTTGTTCACCGGAGCCACCAACAGCCGATCCATGCCACGGATCAGACCTCCGTGGGTGTGGCCCGATATCTGCAGATCGATGCCGTAATCGGCGTTGTCTCGGGCGAACTTGGGCTGATGGGCCAGCAGCACATGAAAGTCTGCCTTGGCAGCTGTGGCCTGTCTGGCGACGGCTGCCACATCGGGGGCGATGCCCTCGGGGACATCCGGCTTGCGGTTATAGGGAGAGGTGCGGCCATAGACAGGATCACCAATGCCGGACAGGGCCAGCTTCGCTCCATCCACATCGATCAGCTGCATGCGGTTTTCCAGCAGATTCAGACCCAGTCGCTGAAATTCGGCCATCCAGCTGTCGTAGCCGCTGTAGTACTCGTGATTGCCCGGAGCAACCCAGACGCCGTAAGGCGCATGCAGCTGGGCCAATGGCGCAATATTCTGGCGGCCGCTGGCTGTATCGCCGTCCACCAGATCGCCAGGCAACACGATGAGGTCGGGTTTGGCAGCCAGGGTGCGGTCCACGATGGTCTGTACATAGAGCGCATCGTTGACAGGGCTGGCATGAATGTCTGCCAGCACGGCAATACGCAGCCCCTCAAGCCCCTGGGGCAGCTGTGACAGGGGTACCTGCATTTCCTTGATCTGCGGCGGCTGCAGGGCGTTGTATACGCCCAGGCCAGACAGGGCGGAGGTCAGAACCAGTGCTGCCAGCGTAGGTGCTGTGGCATGGGCCGCGCCGCTCCAGCGGGGCTTGCCCAGCAGCTTGCCGGCCAGCCAGACACCGTCGCGCAGCAGGATCAATATCAGCAGCATCAGCAAGGTGGCCAAAACCCAGCCTCCCGGCACTTGCAGCGGGGCAATGGTGGTGTAGGCCAGTACACCGGTCTGCGCAGCCTTGAGCAGCAAGGCCGGAAAAATGCCGACAAGTGCTGTCAGCACCACCAGGGCGATGCGGGTGAGTCGGCTCAAGCGGCAGGGCCACCATAGCCAAAGAGCGAGCAAGGGGATGAACAGCGCGGCGGACACAACCATGGGAGAGCAGGGGCAGAAAAGCGGAAATCAAAAAAGCGGAAAGCACAAAGCGCCCGAGCATAGCAAGCCCTTGTGACTCGTGAGCGACCCCTAGATCAACCTGCTTGGCGCAGAGCCTGCCAAGGGCTGGGATAATCCCAGCCCTTATGCCTTTGCAGATCACCTTTCCCGAGTCGCTCCCCGTATCTGGCCGCCGCCAGGAAATCATGGAGGCCATGGATCGCCACCAGGTCATCATCGTCTGTGGTGAGACAGGCTCGGGCAAGACCACGCAGCTGCCCAAGATCGCGTTGGCGCTGGGCCGGGGCAGGCTCAATGCAACGCCCGACGCCAATGGCCAGGTGCGCGGCCATCTGATCGGCCACACCCAGCCGCGCCGGATTGCGGCTTCATCCGTGGCCAAGCGCATCGCCGAAGAGCTGAACACGCCGCCCGGAGAGGTCGTGGGCTACAAGGTGCGCTTTCAGGACACGTTGCAAAAAGGCGCTTCGGTCAAGCTGATGACGGACGGTATCTTGCTGGCCGAGACCCAGACCGACCCGCTGCTCAAGGCCTATGACACGCTGATCATCGACGAGGCGCACGAGCGCAGCCTGAATATCGACTTTCTGCTGGGCTATATCAAGCAGATCCTGCCCAAGCGCCCGGATCTGAAAGTGGTGGTGACATCGGCCACCATTGACGCCGACCGCTTTGCCAAGCACTTTGAATCCAAGGCAGGTCCTGCTCCCGTCGTCATGGTTTCGGGGCGTACCTATCCGGTGGAGATGCGCTACCGCCCGTTCGAGGGCGAAAAGGACAAGGACCTGAACGACGCCATTGCCGATGGCGTCGATGAACTCTGGGCCGGCGGCAAGGGCGGCGATATCCTGATCTTCCTGCCGGGCGAGCGCGAGATTCGCGAAGCCGCCGACCATCTGCGCAAGCATCTGCAGCATTCGCCCACGCTGCGCAGCGCCGAGGTACTGCCGCTGTTCTCGCGCCTGTCCCAGGCCGAGCAGGATCGCATTTTCGACGGCCATACGGGCCGCCGCATTGTTTTGGCAACCAATGTGGCCGAAACTTCGCTCACGGTGCCGGGCATTCGCTACGTGATTGACGCAGGCACGGCCCGCGTGAAGCGCTACTCCTTCCGTAGCAAGGTGGAGCAGTTGCTGGTCGAGCCGATCTCGCAGGCCGCTGCCAACCAGCGCGCGGGCCGTTGCGGCCGTGTGGCCAACGGTATCTGTATTCGTCTGTATGACGAAGAGAGCTTTGCCAGCCGCGACCGGTTTACCGACCCCGAAATCCTGCGTTCCTCGCTGGCCGGTGTGATTCTGCGCATGAAGGCACTGGGTCTGGGCGATGTGGTGCATTTCCCGTTTCTGGAAGCACCTTCGGGCCGTGCCATTGCCGATGGCTACCAGTTGCTGGCCGAACTGGGTGCGGTGGACGATCACGGCCAGCTGTTGCCCATGGGCAAGGAGCTGTCGCGCCTACCGCTGGACCCGCGTGTGGGTCGCATGATTCTGGAGGCGCGCGAGCGCGGTGCCGTGGCCGAGGTGCTGATCATCGCCTCGGCCCTCAGCGTGCAGGACGTGCGCGACCGGCCCATGGAGGCGCAGCAGCAGGCCGACCAGGCTCATGCCAAGTTCGATGACGAGAAAAGCGAATTCAGCGGCTATCTGCGCCTGTGGAAATGGCTGATGGATGCGCGCGGCGGCAAGGTTGTGGCCAAGAGCCGCGCCGAAATGGCTGCGCAAAACAAGCCTGCGGCCAAGCCCAGTGCCCGCAATCAGGCCTTCCTGCCCGTCAGTCAGCGCGCCAGCGGTGCGCAGGTCGAGGGCACGGTGGAAGAGCGGCTGGCGTTGTTCAACCCGGCCGAGAAGGAAGACGCCGCCACCCACAAGATCAGCAACCGTCAGTGGGAGCAGTTGCTGCGCCAGAACTTCATCAATATCCGCCGTGTGCGTGAGTGGCGCGATATTCATTCGCAGTTGCTGACTGTGACCAAGGAGCAGAAATGGCTGCTCAACAATGAGGCTGCGGGTTATGAGGCCGTGCATCTGTCCATGTTGTCGGGTCTGCTGGGCAACATCGGCTACAAGGCCGAGGAAAGCGAGAGCTATCTGGGCGCGCACGGCATCAAGTTCCACCCGCATCCCGGTGCCCACCTGAGCAAGAAGCCCGGCCGCTGGATCGTGGCGGCCGAGCAGGTCGAGACCTCGCGCCTCTACGGCCGAGGCATTGCGGCGATCGAGCCGCAGTGGCTGGAGGAGGTGGGCGGCCATCTGCTCAAGAAGCAGTTGCTGGACCCGCACTGGAGCAAGAAGCAGGCCGATGTGGTGGCGCTGGAGCGCGCCACGCTCTACGGCCTGGTGGTCTATAACGGCCGCCGCGTCAGCTATGGCCGCGTCGACCCGCACGAGGCGCGCAATCTCTTCATCCGTCAGGCGCTGGTGGAAGGCGAGTGGGAAACCAAGTGGCATTTCCTGCCCGCCAACCTCAAGCTCATGCGCAAGGTCGAGGAGCTGGAGCACAAGAGCCGCCGCCAGGACGTGCTGGTCGACGACGAGCTGATCTTTGCCTTCTACGACCAGCATCTGCCGCGCGATGTCTATAGCGGCGCGACCTTTGACAAATGGTTCCGCTTGGCAAGCAAGGACAACGGCGATCTGCTGCGCCTGTCGCGCGACGAGCTGATGCGCCATGAGGCCGCAGGCATCACCACCGACAAGTTTCCCAAGACTGTCAAGCTGGGCGGTGTGGATTGCACGGCCAGCTATCTGCACAGCCCCGGTGATGCGCGCGACGGCATCACCGTCACCGTTCCGCTGTTTGTGCTCAATCAGGTCAGCGAAGAGCGCGCCGAGTGGCTGGTGCCGGGCATGCTCAAGGACAAGATCCAGGCGCTGCTCAAGAGCCTGCCCCAGCGACCGCGCAGCCGCTTCGTGCCGTTGCCCGAAAGCGCGGCGCGACTGGCCGAGCTGTTCACGCAGAACGAGCGCTGGGCCCAGGGGGGGCTGATTGACGCCTTGCTCAAGCAGGTGCGCGACGAGACTTCGCTGGATGTGAAGCGCGCCGACTTCAAGCTGGACATGCTGAGCCCGCATCTGTTCATGAACTTCCGCATCACGGACGAGCATGGCCGCCAGCTGGGCCAGGGCCGCAATCTGGGCGCGCTCAAGGCCGAGTGGGGCGCCAAGGCACGTGGCGCTTTCCAGGCGCTTGCTTCATTAAAGGTAGCTTCTGGCGCTGGTGAGCAGAGCAAACCAGAGAAAAAAGTGCTTGAAACTGGCAATCGGAGAGCGGAAGCAGCTCCCAAGCTAGGAGCAATACCTGCCAAATCCGAGAAGACCGCGCCCGCCCAGTCGCATGATACGCGCTACAAGGACTGGAGCTTTGGCGAGCTGCCCGAGCTCATGGAGATCAAGAAGGGCGGCACCACGCTGATCGGCTTTCCGGCCTTGATCGACCATGGCGAGGCCATCGGCATCGAAGTGTTTGACGAGCCCGAGGTGGCGGCTGCAAAGCACCGTCTGGGCCTGCGCCGCCTGTTTGCGCTGCAGATCCGCGATGCGCTCAAGTATCTGGAAAAGAACATTCCCGATCTGCAGAAGATGGCCGTGGCCTATATGCCGCTGGGCACGCAGGAAGAGTTGCGCAGCCAGATCATCGATGTGGCCATAGACCGCGCCTTTCTGCAGGAGCCGCTGCCGAGCAACGAGGCCGACTTCAAGCAACGCGTGCAGGACGGTCGTGGCCGCCTGACGCTGATTGCCAACGAGGTGGCGCGCATGTCGGCCACCATCCTGACCGAGTACGCGGCCGCCGCGCGCAAGATCAAGGACACCAAGAACGCGCCGGAGGCCACCAAGGACGCGCAGGAGCAGCTGCAGAAGCTTATGCCCAAAAACTTCATCGCCGTGGCCCCCTGGGCGCAGCTCGGCCATTACGCGCGCTATCTGAAGGCCATCACCATACGCCTGGACAAATACCGCGCCGACCCGGCGCGCGACGCAACAAAGATGAAAGAGCTGCAACCGCTGGAGCAGCGCTACTGGCGGCTGGTGGCCGAGCGCAAGGGGCAGATCGATGCCCGCATGCAGGAGTACCGCTGGATGCTGGAGGAGCTGCGCGTGAGCTTTTTTGCCCAGGAGCTGCGCACGCCGTACCCGGTCAGCGCCAAGCGGCTGGACAAGGTCTGGGCGCAGCTGCAGCAGTGATGCCGGCCTGACGAGCGAGGCCCTGCCTGCCTAGGCGGGCCGGCTTTCGCCCTGCAGCAGCGGATTGCGCGAAAACAGCTCCACCACCCAGTCCACAAAGGCACGCACCTTGGCGCTGAGATGGGAGTTGGGCGGATAGACCACATAGATCGGCAGCAGAGGGTGCTTCCAGTCCTCCAGCACCCGTTGCAGCTGGCCGCTTTCCAGGTACTTGTGAATCTGGAAGCGGCTGAGCTGTCCTATGCCCTGGCCGGCAAGGATGGCGCTGATATAGGCATTGCCTTCGTTGACGCCAAGATGCGCGGGGCTGGCGATCTCTATCACTTCGCCGTCCTTGTGGAACTCCAGCGGATAGCGCCGGGCCGAGACCGGGGAGAAATAGATCACATTGCGATGGCCGGACTCCAGGTCGCGCGGATGCAGGGGCACGCCATGGCGCTGCAGATATTCGGGGGCGGCAACGGTGATGAATTCCAGGTTGCCGATGCGGCGCGCCACCAGGGACTGGTCGGCCAGCTCGCCGCCTCGGATCACGCAGTCCACGTTGTCGCTGATCAGATCCACGGTGCGGTCGCTCACGCCCAGATCGATCTGTATCTCGGGGTAGCGGGACTGGAACTCGCTCAGATGGGGAATGATGAGCAGACGCGCCACCGTCGTTCCCACATCCACGCGCAGGCGCCCGCGCGGCGTGGTGCGAGCCTGGCTGACGCTGGCCTCGAGGTCGTCGAAGTCGGCGAGCAGGCGCACGGCGCGGTCGTAATAGGCCGCACCGTCGGCGGTCACGGTGACGCGGCGCGTGGTGCGGTTGAGCAGCTTCACGCGCAGGCGCTCTTCCAGCGCCTGAACGTTCTTGGTCACACTGGCTTTTGGCATTTGCAGCGAATCGGCTGCACGCGTGAAAGTGCCGGCTTCCACGACCCGCGCGAAAATACGCATGGCCTGTATCTGATCCATGGGATCTCCTTGTCCTCGCGAAAACCCGGACTCGCCGAGGATGCGGGATTCTCACACACAGCTCACCCCGTCATTGTTCGAGAATTGGAAACAGTGTGGCCGCGTTTGCGGGGTTTATGCCGTCAATTGCCGTTGCTACATTTCTGTTCCATCACCCGGTCCTGTCCGGAAAATCCATGTCAAACACCAAAGCCACCGCATCGCAGCCTATCCCTCACACCGACACCACGATTTCCGTGACTGACGGCGGGCAGGCCCATGTGCGCCTGTACGGCGGCAAGCGACGCGGCGAAGTGGTCCCGCTGGTGCTGCATTTCCATGGCGGTGCATTTGTGGCCGGGGATCTGGACAACGGCTGCACCGTCGGCAGCTCGCTGGCGGCAGCCGGGGCCTGCGTGGTGTCGCTGGCCTATCCGCTGGCACCCGAGCATCCGTTTCCGCGTCCGCTGGAGCTGGGCTACGAGGTGCTGCTATGGGCCTACAAGCAACGTACCAAGCTGGCCGGCAAGGGCGCTCCGCTCTATCTGGCAGGAGAAGAGGCCGGTGCCAATCTGGCGGCCGGCGTCTGCATGATGGCGCGCGATCAGCTGCAGCCACCGCTGGCCGGACAGATTCTTATCTCGCCGATGCTGGACCCCTGCGCCGCCACGCCTTCGCAGCGTGCTGCGCAAGGCGAGTCCGTCGAGTGCAAATGGGCTTCGGGCTGGTGCCAGTACCTGGGCGGCCCGCACGATGCGGAGCACCCGTACGCGGTGCCGGCGCGGGCCCGCCGTCTGGCGGGACTGCCGCCGACGTTGATTGCGGTGGGCCAGTCCGACCCCATGCGCGATGAAGCGTTGAACTACGGTGCGCGTCTGGAAGCCGCTGGGCTGAGCGTATTCCAGCATGTGTTCGCGGAAGCGGGGCAATGGCCGCAGGCGCTGCTGGAGCAGCCACCCGAAGTCTGCCCCTGTGCCGCGCAGTTGCAGGAGCAGCTGCGCAAGTTTTTCGATACGACCCGATGTCGGCTCTGAGCTGATTTTTCCCTGCTGAGACTGCTTGCCTGATCCGGTCCCATGAGGCCGGACGGAGCACGGCTGTGCCTTTTTCTTTTCTCTCTCATTCGATTCCTGGCCCGAGCGCTGGAAGGGATGAGTCTTGCCTGCCGCTGGAAGCGCCTTACCGCTCTCAACCTTTGAACTGAAGACCTTGCCATGAACGACCACTCCAAACTTTCCAACCGTCGCCGGTGGGCCGCTGCCGGCGTCGCCACTGCCGTGATCGCTACGACCGCAGCCATGCTGGGCTTGCAGGCATCACACGCGGAAGCCCCGGCTGCGCAAGCCGCCGCACCAGCCGTGCCGGTCTCGGCAGCCCAGGTCCTGCAGCAGGACGTGACGCTGTGGAACGAATTCTCCGGCCGCCTCGAAGCCGTGCAGCGCGTGGATGTGCAGCCGCGCGTCTCGGGAGCAGTGCAGGCCGTGCATTTCAAGGAGGGTGCGCTGGTCAGGGCCGGTGATCTGCTGTTCACCGTGGACCCGGCTCCCTATATGGCAGAAGTCGATCGCGCCGAAG
Source organism: Comamonas sp. (assembly GCA_031277805.1). Classification (GTDB taxonomy): domain Bacteria; phylum Pseudomonadota; class Gammaproteobacteria; order Burkholderiales; family Burkholderiaceae_C; genus Comamonas. The sequence continues at coordinate 382,506 of JAITLR010000007.1, forward strand.
CCCAGGTGGTTGCCGCCAAGGCGCGCATGGCCTACACCCAGAGCGAGTCCGAGCGCGCCACGCGTCTGTGGGATGAGCGGGCGATCGCGCAGAAGGAATACGACGAGCGGGTGAATGCCCGGCGCGAGGCCGATGCGAATCTGCGTGCCGCCCAGGCGGCGCTGCAGACCGCAAAGCTGAACCTGGGCTACACCCAGGTCAAGGCTCCGGTGAGCGGGCGCGTGGGCCGCATCGAGGTCACGGTGGGCAATCTCGTGAGCTCGGGAGCCGGAGCTCCGGTGCTGACCACCCTGGTGTCGGTGGATCCGATGTATGCCAGTTTCGACGCCGACGAGCAGATCGTGGCCCAGGCGCTGCAGGGGCTGCAGAGCGCAAGCCAGGGACGCAGCACGCGTGCGCTGATTGAAACCATTCCCGTGCAGATGGGGGTGGGCACCAGCGGCGGCACGCCCTATGTCGGCCATCTGCAGCTCATAGACAACCAGGTCGATGCCAAGAGCGGCACGGTGCGTGTGCGCGCCGTGTTCGGCAATGTGGACGGCACGCTGATGGCCGGCCAGTTCGCGCGGATCCGCATGGGGCAGCCACAGACCACCCAGGCCGTGCTCATCAACGAGCGCGCCGTGGGCACGGACCAGAGCAAGAAATTCGTGCTGGTGATTGGCGAGGGCAACAAGGCCGAATACCGGGAGGTGCAACTGGGCGCACCGGTGGACGGCCTGCGCGTGGTCACTTCGGGCCTCAAGGCCGGCGAGCGCATCGTCGTCAACGGACTGCAGCGTGTGCGCCCCGGCGTGGTGGTCGCGCCCCAGGACGTGCCCATGGACGCCAAGGCCGAACTGGCCGATGGCCGCGGCACCGCCAAGCAACCCACGGTCTGAGAACCCTTAATCCTCCGACACCATGAACCTTTCCCGATTTTTCATCGACCGCCCGATCTTCGCGGGTGTGTTGTCGGTGCTTATTTTTCTCGCAGGCCTGATCGCCATGCGGACGCTGCCGATCTCGGAATACCCCGAGGTCGCTCCCCCTTCGGTGGTGGTGCGCGCCCAGTACCCGGGCGCCAACCCCAAGGTGATTGCCGAAACCGTGGCCACGCCGCTGGAGGAATCCATCAACGGCGTGGAGGGCATGCTCTACATGGGCAGCCAGGCCACTACCGACGGCGTGATGACGCTGACCGTGACCTTCGCCCTGGGCACCGATCCCGACAAGGCCCAGCAGCTGGTGCAGAACCGCGTCTCCCAGGCCGAGCCGCGCCTGCCCGAGGAAGTGCGCCGCCTGGGCATCACCACGGTCAAGAGCGCGCCCGACCTGACCATGGTCGTGCACATGGTTTCGCCCAATGGCCGCTATGACATCGACTATCTGCGCAACTATGCCGTGCTCAATGTCAAGGACCGCCTCGCGCGCATCCAGGGCGTGGGCCAGGTGCAGATCTTCGGCGGCGGCGACTATTCCATGCGTGCCTGGCTGGACCCGCAGAAGGTGGCACAGCGCGGTCTCTCGGCTGCCGATGTGGTGGCTGCCATCCGCGGCCAGAACGTGCAGGCAGCAGCCGGCGTGGTTGGCGCCTCGCCCGGCCTGCCCGGCGTGGACATGCAGCTGTCCATCAATGCCCAGGGCCGTCTGCAGACCGAGGAAGAGTTCGGCGACATCATCGTCAAGACCGGTGCCGACGGCGCGGTGACGCGCCTGCGCGACGTGGCAAGGCTGGAGCTGGGCGCGGCCGACTATTCCCTGCGTTCCCTGCTCAACAACGACCCTGCCGTGGGCATGGGCGTGTTCCAGGCTCCGGGCTCGAATGCCCTGGAGATCTCGGCCAATGTGCGCTCAACCATGGCCGAACTGCAAAAGCACATGCCTGATGGTGTGGAGTTCCGCATCGCCTACGACCCCACGCAGTTCGTGCGGGCTTCCATCAAGTCCGTGATCCAGACCCTGCTGGAGGCCGTGGCCCTGGTGGTGGTGGTGGTGATTCTGTTCCTGCAGACCTGGCGTGCTTCCATCATTCCGCTATTGGCCGTACCGGTCTCGGTGGTGGGGACGTTTGCCGTGTTGCACCTGCTGGGCTTTTCCATCAATGCGCTGAGCCTATTCGGCCTGGTGCTGGCCATCGGCATCGTGGTGGACGACGCCATCGTGGTGGTGGAGAACGTGGAACGCAACATCGAGGCCGGGCTGTCGCCGCGCCAGGCCACCTACCGCGCCATGCAGGAGGTGAGCGGGCCCATCATCGCCATCGCCCTGGTGCTGGTGGCCGTGTTCGTGCCCCTGGCCTTCATCAGCGGCCTCACGGGCCAGTTCTATCGCCAGTTCGCGGTGACCATCGCCATCTCGACGGTGATCTCGGCCATCAATTCGCTGACCTTGTCGCCTGCGCTTTCCGCGCTGCTGCTGCGCGGCCACGATGCTCCCAAGGACGCGCTGACACGCGGCATGGAGCGGGTGCTGGGCGGCTTTTTCCGCCGCTTCAATGCCTTGTTCCGTCGCGGCTCCGATGCCTATAGCGGCGGCGTGCAGCGTGTCATCGGTCGCAAGGCGCTGATGCTGGTGATCTACGCCGTGCTGGTGGGCGCGACCTGGGGTCTGTTCAAGCTGGTGCCCGGCGGCTTTGTGCCGGCTCAGGACAAGCAGTATCTGGTCGGTTTTGCCCAGTTGCCCGATGGCGCCACGCTGGACCGCACGGAAGACGTGATCCGCCGCATGGGCGAGATCGTCAAGAACAATCCCAACGTGGAAGACGCCATCGCCTTCCCGGGGCTGTCCATCAACGGCTTCACCAACAGCTCCAACTCGGGCATCGTCTTTGTCACGCTCAAGCCCTTTGCCGAGCGCACGCATGCCGACCAGAGCGGCGGTGCCGTGGCGGGCCAGCTCAACCAGGCCTTTGGCAGCATCCAGGAAGCCTTTATCGCCATGTTTCCGCCGCCGCCCGTGGCCGGCCTGGGCACGACCGGCGGCTTCAAACTGCAGATCGAGGACCGTGCCTCGCTGGGCTACGACGCCATGGACGCGGCCGTGAAGGCCTTCATGGCCAAGGCCTACCAGACGCCGGAGCTGGCCGGCCTGTTCACCAGCTGGCAGGTCAACGTACCCCAGCTCTATGCCGCCATCGACCGAACCAAGGCGCGTCAGCTCGGCGTGCCCGTGACGGATATCTTCGAGACGCTGCAGATCTACCTGGGCAGCCTGTATGCGAACGACTTCAACCAGTTCGGTCGCACCTACAGCGTGCGCGTGCAGGCCGATGCCGCCTACCGGGCGCGCGCCGAGGATGTGGGACTGCTCAAGGTGCGTTCCACTACAGGAGAGATGGTGCCGCTGTCGGCGCTGATGAAGCTGGAGCCCAGTTTCGGGCCAGAACGCGCCATGCGCTACAACGGCTTTCTGGCCGCTGACGTGAATGGCGGTCCCGCGCCTGGCTTCTCCTCGGGCCAGGCCCAGGCAGCCGTCGAGCGCATTGCCGCCGAAACCCTGCCGCCCGGCATAGGCTTCGAGTGGACCGAGCTGACCTACCAGGAAATCCTGGCCGGCAATTCCGCCGTGCTGGTGTTCCCCATCGCCATCCTGCTGGTCTTCCTGGTGCTGGCAGCGCAGTATGAAAGCCTGACCCTGCCCATCGCCATCATCCTCATCGTGCCCATGGGCCTGCTGGCCGCCATGACGGGCGTGTGGCTGAGCGGCGGCGACAACAATGTGTTCACTCAGATCGGGCTCATCGTGCTGGTGGGGCTGTCGGCCAAGAACGCCATCCTGATCGTGGAGTTCGCCCGCGAGCTGGAGTTTGCCGGCCGCACGCCCGTGCAGGCCGCCATCGAAGCCAGCCGCCTGCGCCTGCGCCCCATCCTGATGACCTCGCTGGCCTTTGTCATGGGCGTGCTGCCCCTGGTGCTGTCCACGGGCGCGGGAGCCGAGATGCGCAGCGCCATGGGTGTGGCGGTGTTCGCCGGCATGATCGGTGTGACGGCCTTTGGCCTGTTCCTCACGCCGGTGTTCTATGTGGTGCTGCGTCGTCTGGCCGGCAACCGCCCGTTGCAGCAGCATGGCAGTCATGTGGCGCCGATCAGCGAGTTGGGTCACGGCGCCTCGGCCCTGCCCATGCCTGCTGGGCCGCGCGGCCATAACGAATAAGCCCCAATCAACCATGGATTCCGATATGAAAACGATGCAAGGCATTCGATCCCTGATGCCGTCCCTGAGCGCGCTGACGGCAGCCCTGGTGCTCGCGGGCTGCGCGAGTGCGCCGCCCACGGTGGCAGAGCATGCCGGCGTGGCCGTGCCAGCGAGCTTCAGCACCGGAAAGGACGCTGCTCCCGGCTGGACCACGGCCGCCCCGGCCGAGGCCCAGCCGCGCGGTGCCTGGTGGCTGGTATTTGCCGACACCGAGCTCAGCGCTCTGGTGGAGCGTGCGGGTGAAGCCAATACCGATGTGCAGACCGCTGCGGCACGTCTGGCCGAAGCGCGGGCACTGCTGCGCTCGGCCGATGCGCAGCGTCAGCCGCAGATCGGTGCCGCGGGCGGTGCCGCCCGTCAGGCCGGTGTGAACACCGCGAACGGCATGCAGCCCGCAACCTTGGTCACGGCCGGCTTGAACTTCTCCTACGAAGCGGATCTGTTCGGCCGCCTGTCGCGGGCCAGCGAAGCGGCACGTGAGGATGCCAATGCACGCGAGGCCCTGCTGCAGAGCACGCGCCTGATGGTGCAGGCCGATGTGGCGCAGACTTATCTGCAGCTGCGTTCGCTGCAGACAGAACGCCAGCTGGTCGAGCAGAGTCTGGCGGCCTATCGCGAGACCTTGACGCTGATCGAGAAGCGCTACCGCGCCGGCGATGCGGCCGAGCTGGATGTGGCGCGCATGCAGACCGAGGTTTCGGCCACCGAGGCGGAGACACTGGCTCTTGAGCGCCAGCAGGCGGCCCTCACGCATGCGCTGGCCGTGCTGGTCGGCGATGTGGCCAGCGGCTTTGCGCTGGCTTCGCAGCCGCAGGCAGCCACGCTGCCGGTGATTCCGGCAGGCGTGCCCGCGACGGTGCTGGCGCGCCGCCCCGATGTGTCGGCGGCCCAGGCATCGGTGCTGGCGGCACAGGCCCGCATGGGCGTGGCGCAGGCCGCATGGTTTCCGGCCATCACGCTCACGGGCAATGGAGGCTATGCCTCGCCGGAGCTGGGCGATCTGTTCAAGTGGTCGGCACGCTCCTGGGGCATAGGCGCCTTGCTGTCTCTGCCCATCTTCGACGGCGGCCAGCGCGCAGCGCAGGAAGAGGGAGCCCGTGCGCGTCTGGAGGCTGCCGTGGCCGCCCAGCGCGGCCAGGTGCTCGCGGCCTTTCGGGATGTGGAGGATCAGCTCAGTGCCTTGCGCCTGCTCTCGGGCCAGGCCCGCGTGCTGGGGCAGGCCGTGCAGTCTTCCGAGCGCGCCACCCATCTCTCGGACGTGCGCTATCGCAACGGTCTGGTGAGCCAGCTGGAGCTGCTCGATGCGCGCCGCAACGAGCTGCGCAACCGGCGCCAGGCCTTGCAGGTGCGCACCGCGCAGTACACGGCCACGGTGGCGCTGATCCGCGCGCTGGGCGGCGGCTGGGACAGCGGCGAGCCCGTGGCGGCAAGCAGCTGAAGCGAGGACTGTCCTGCCCAGCTTGTTACTCCTGCTGCACAGCCTGCCGGTGCTTGCCGCGCCTGGACAGGCTTAGCTGGTTTGATAGGCATCAGGGCAAGACTTGCGGCTCCGGCAGCGCGGGCGCCAATGGTGCTAGATTCATTGGCGATCCATATGGATCGTCAATGAGGCTTCATGAACCTCACTTTTCACGGCGCGGCACAATCGGGTACTTCCAGTCGAGGCGCATGGCTGCAAGGGCGCTATCCATGCCACGTTAGCCACCAAGGACCTGCTGGAGGTCTTGCTCAGGGGCGCGCCCATATCCAGATGATGGAAGCCGAGCGTGCCGCGGCGTCGGCGTGAAGGCCGGGGGTGCGGGCCGACGGTTCCGTTTCTAGAACGTGCAGGGAGTCTTTGAGATGTGGAATCCGTCTTGCGCGCGGCTTGTTGCATGATGTTCTGGCGGCGAAGCCTGATGCCGGTCGAGACCGCATTCGTGCAGCGGATTTTCGGCATTGCGCTGGATAAACTGCTGCCTGGCATGCGTCTGCATGTGCGGCGTCTGGGTGATACCAGGCGCGCCCTGTCCCTGGGCGGTGGGCGCATCTATCTGCCGCGCAGCTTTTTTGAACACCAGGATCCGCGTCAAGCGCTGTGGCTTGCTCATCCGGTGGTGGCTGGTATCTTCGCCCATGAGCTGCTGCATCAGTGGCAGCGCCTGCAAGGCAGGGCAGTGACCTGGGAGGCTTTGGGCCTGCATCTGCGTGCGGCATGCCTGCGGCGCAATCCCTATCACTATCAGGTCTGTGCAGATTCGCAGCAGATGCTGCAGTGTTTTCTGGACGCAAGCGTGGAGCAGCAGGGGCAGATCTGGCAGGACCATGTTCAGGCCTTGGTGCAGGGCCAACCGTTGGCTTGCATGGGGCTGATCGCCGAGCATGTGTGTCAGGTCCAACCTGGCCAGACCAGGCCGGGCCGGACCAACAAAGATTAGGCCGCCGGATTGAGCGTGGCTATCAGATCCTGCGCGTCCACATCACGCGCCGCGCCGAAGCCGGCGACATGCCTGCCGCTTTGCGGCGTGATGCAGACAAAACGAAAGTCGCCCAGCGCCGTCATGGGCTCGGCCTCGGGGAAGCGCGCCAGATAGGCCTTGCGTGCGCCTTGCCAGAGTACGCTACCCTGAGGCGGAGTGGACGCGACTCCTTGAATGCTGACCCGCTCCAGCGCATGCACACCTTGGCCCGCTTGCTCGGTGGCCGTCATCAACAGACCGACTGCCGGGTGTTTTTCCATGGCTTGCGTGTGGCTGGCCAAGCCACTGACATGAATGATCAGCGTGGCGAATTCTGCATCCCAGGCCCAGGGCACCATGGAAATCTGCGGCGCAGGCAGGGCCGAAGCATTGATGAAATCAGCCAGAGGTTGCACGGCCAGGGCTGCAGTGCGCTGGCTGAGTAGCAGTTGACGCAGCGATTGCTGCAGGCGGGATTCATGCGACATGACTGCATGGTAAATGCACAGCGTACTGTGGCCGTCAGGTGGATGGCGTGCCGAGGGTTTGAGCTCGTCAGCGAGGTCACTTTGGTGACGGGCTCTAGTGGCCTACCCGAATGTCACTGAGGTGCAGGCGCACTAGCCTAAGCAATTGCTGCGCTAGTCCGTCCGGACTATGACTGTTCCCGTGCTGTATTGCAGCACCTGCCGATTGCTCTCACCGACTCATATTCCAGTCCATGTCCTCTCACTACAAATTTTGGCCCGCACGTCTGCCGTACTCCATTACCGTTCCCGCTTCCAGCGTTTGGGAGAATCTGCACATCAACGCACTCCGTTATCCGGACAAGGCCGCGCTGGTGTTCCTGGGGCGAAAGACGACATATCGGCAGCTGTGTGAGGGTACGCAGCGCATGGCGGCCTATCTGCACAGCCTGGGGGTGGGAAAGGGCGATCGCGTCATTTTGCTGATGCAAAACTCGTCCCAACTGGTGCTGGCGCATTACGCCATCTATCGCGCAAACGCCGTGGTTGTTCCGGTCAACCCCATGAACACGGCAGATGAACTTCAGCACTACATCACCGACTCCGGGGCCAAAGTAGCCATCACCTCGGCCGATCTGGCACAGGCGCTGGCCAAGGCCAGCAATGCATTGCCGCAGGAGCAGCAGCTGTCGCACATGGTGGTGACTCGTCTAGCTGAAGGTTTTGATCCCGATGTCCAGGGGTTGGATGCTCCGCCGCAGAGCTGGCATCACTGGCTGCTGAGCGAGCACGAGCCCGCGCAACTTAGCCACGGACAGGTGCATGCCTGGGCCGATGCGCTGGCCTGCCGGGATGAACCTCCGGCCCATACCGTGGGGCGTGACGATCTGGCCGTGCTGCCATACACCAGCGGCACGACTGGCCAGCCCAAGGGTTGCATGCACAAACACCGAAGCCTCAACCACAATGCCGTCGCCAGCGCTGCCTGGGGCAATGGCACCAGCGAGAACGTGGTGCTGGGCGTGGTACCCATGTTCCACATCACGGGCCTGGTTTCAGTGCTGCACAGTGCCATCTATCTGGGTGCCACCCTGCTGATCATGCCGCGCTGGGATAGGGAGCTGGCGGGGCGGCTGATCTCGCACTACAAAGTCACCAGCTGGACAAACATCCCCACCATGGTGATCGACTTGCTGGGCAGCCCCAACTTTGCCTCGTTTGATCTGTCCAGTCTCAAATACATAGGCGGTGGTGGTGCGGCCATGCCCCAGGCTGTGGCCCAACGTCTGCTGGAGCAATACGGACTGCGCTTTTGTGAGGGCTATGGCTTGACCGAAACCGCAGCACCTTCGCACAGCAACCCGCCCGACCATCCCAAGCAGCAATGCCTGGGCATTCCCTTCATGAGCACCGATGCGCGCATCATCGACCCGGACACCCTTGCGGAAGTCGCGCAAGGAGAGCAGGGCGAAATCGTGGTTCATGGTCCTGAAGTCTTTGAAGGCTACTGGCAGCGTCCAGAGGCGACCGAGCAGGCGTTTCTGGAGCTGGACGGCAAGCGCTTTTTCAGAACAGGTGACCTGGGGCGAATTGACGAGGATGGCTACTTCTTCATCACCGACCGCCTCAAACGCATGATCAATGCCAGCGGCTTCAAGGTCTGGCCGGCCGAAGTGGAGGCGCTGATGTTCCGTCACCCCGCTATTCAGGAAGCCTGCGTGATCTCAACCAAGGACGACTACCGCGGGGAAAGCGTCAAGGCCGTGGTGGTGCTGCGCGCGGGCCATGAAGCCACAACCGAGCAGGACATCGTCAACTGGTGCCATGACAATATGGCCGTCTACAAAGCGCCACGTAGCGTGACGTTCATGCCAGCTTTGCCCAAGAGCGGCAGCGGCAAAGTGATGTGGCGGCTGTTGCAGGAGCAGGAGAGCCGAGTGACTTGAATATTTGCCCTAGTGTTCAAAAATATCTTGAAATAGAGTAAACAAATGTAAAGAGATGCCTGCGGCATCTCTTTTTATCTCCACGTAGTGTCGTATTGACTACAAATAATCGAGCCCAAAGAACAATTCGCCAGTATATAAATGATTGATAGATTTTTTAAATTAAAAACTGTTTTCGATTATTTTTAATAACTTAATGTGAGAATAGTCTGATAGAATTCGCCCAATTTTTGTGATGGGCTTTCTGCTGTCGTACTTTTGTACAGGCCGCCTGGGAGCATCTTGTTGTTATGGATTCTGCTCCCCTTCCCGAGGTGCATTCAGCGCCTCGTAATTCTCTCTCTGTCACTTTCGCCGTCTGGAACGCGCTATTCCTGCGTGAGGCCGTTGCGCGCTTGAGTACCACGCGCGGCGCTTGGGTGCTCATTGTGCTGGAACCTGTGCTGCATGTCTGCTTCATGCTGCTTTTTTACACCATATTGCGCACTCGTTCTGTTGCTGGCGCAGATGTCGCTGTGTGGTTGGTGTTGGGGCTCACGGGCTATTTCACAGTGCAGAACGTTTTCCAGCGTGCCATGGGAGCGGTCGATGCCAACAAGGCCTTGTTTGCCTATCGCCAAGTAAGGCCTATAGACACTGTGATCGTACGAGCTGCACTTGAGGGCTTGCTTGGGGTAGTTATTTTGCTGGTTCTGTTGGGCGGTCTTGCTTTTCTGGGGCGCTCTATTATTCCTGATGCTCCAATGGAAACCATTCTTTCCTTTGCGGGGCTGATGCTGTGTGCATTGGGTGTTGGCTTGGTTCTTTCTGTGCTCAGTGACTTGATCCCTGAGGCGGGAAATCTGACAATTTTCCTATTTAGGCCTTTGTATTTCCTATCGGGCGCCATATTTCCCTTATCGGCTATACCGATTCAGTACAGAGAGTGGGCTTTTTTAAATCCGTTTGCCCATGGGCTGGAATTGCTAAGAAGCAGTTTTTTCCCTATTTATCACGCTGCTCCTGAAGCGAGTTTTGAATATCTGTTCGGATTTGCGGCAACTTCCATTTTTCTCGGCCTGGCATTGCAGGTGCGTTTTGCTCACAAGCTGAGGGCGAAATGATTATTGTGAGCGATGCACATAAGCGTTTTCAGACGCCGCACGGAGCAGGGCGCTGGGTTCTCAAAGGTGTCAGCCTTACCATTCCAGCCCAGATCAGCGTGGGTTTGGTAGGCCGCAACGGTGCCGGCAAATCAACTTTGCTCAATCTGATTGGCGGGGTTGACACACCCACGCGCGGTACTGTGGAACGGCGCTGCCGGGTTTCTTGGCCCATGGGTTATGGCGGCGGTCTGCAAGGATCCTTGACAGGACGACAGAACGCCAAGTTTGTCTGCCGCCTGCATGGCTTTGATGGGCTGCAGGCCATGGCAGAAAAAATCGCCTATATCGAAGAATTTGCAGAGCTAGGTTCATCATTTGATGAGCCCGTTCGTACTTATTCATCAGGCATGAAATCACGCCTGCAGTTCGGGCTTTCGCTGGCGTTTGATTTTGATGTGTATATATCAGATGAAGCAACTTCAGCGGGCGATGCCTCATTCAGAAAAAAAGCATCTGATGCATTCAAACGCATTGCAGACCGCTCCGGGCTCATCATGGTTTCACACAGCGACGGCACTTTGCGGGAGTTCTGCCAAGCCGGTATCTGGTTGCATGACGGGCAGGCTCATTGGTTCGACAGTATCGAAGACGCCCTGAAGAATTACAAAGACAGTATTTCCAAATGAACGTGTTTCTAAAAAAAGAACGCCTCAAAAGCTTTGGCCAGGCCCTCTGCCGTATGAAAGCCTTGGCTGTTGCCCTGTGTGCATCTCTGCTGGCTGTGATTTATTGGGGGGTAATCGCTTCCGATCGTTATGTTTCCGAGGCCCATGTGTTGATTCAGCGCACCGATATGGCGGCCTCGCAAGCCATGGACTTTGGCTCGCTGCTGGCAGGCGGGGACGGAGTCTCGCGCGCAGACCAGATGCTGCTGCGTGACCGGCTGCTTTCTGTGGACATGCTGCTGCAGTTGGACAAGGAACTGAATCTGCGTGAGCACTACAGTAGCCATGAGCATGACCTTCTCTCGCGCATGTTCTTCAAGGATGCATCGCTGGAGTTTTTCCACAAGCATTTTCTGTCGCGCGTCAGCGTGGAATATGACGAATATGCGGGCGTACTCATCATCCAGGCACAGGCCTACGATGCAGCCATGGCCCGCAAGATCACCAATGCGTTGGTGCATGAGGGCGAGCGCTATATGAACTCCCTGGGCCACCAATTGGCGCAGGAGCAGGTGAATTTTCTGGAAAAGCAGGTCAAGGTACGCAGCGAGCTAGCGCTGGATGCCCGCCAGCGCGTGCTGGCGTTTCAGAATGCAAAGGGCCTGATCTCGCCTCAGTCCGCCGCCGAAAATCTGGCCGGCGTGGTCAACAAGCTGGAAGAGCAGCTCACTGAACTCAGTGCCCGCAAAACCGCGCTACTGGGTTATCTGGCTCCCACCGCTCCCGCAGTCGTAGAAGTCGATCTGCAGATCCAGGCCGTGGAAAAGCAGATCAAGACGGAGAAGGCTCGCTTGACCAGCGCCAAAGGGCAGTCCTTGAACAAGACGGTGGAGGAATACCAGCGCTTGGAGCTGGAGGCCCAGTTCCAGCAGGACGCTTACAAGAGCGCACTGGTGGCGCTGGAAAAAGGCCGGGTGGAGGCAACACGTACCCTGAAGAAAGTGCTAGTGCTGCAAAGCCCGTCCATGCCTGAATACCCTGTACGTCCCCGCCGCCTCTACAACATTGCCACTTTCATCCTTGGCGCCTTGCTACTGGCTGGGCTGGTGCAGTTGCTGGCATCCATCGTGCGCGACCACCGCGACTGATTTTTGAATTTTTCGAGTTTCACCATGCAACGTTTCATTGCCCGCACCTGTGTTGGTTCGGCGGTCGCGCTAATGCTGGCCGGTATGGCGCCCGCCGGGGCACAAATCTATCAAGCTAGCTCGCAGCAGGATGCATCGGTATCCAGTGCAGATCCGCTGCAGATCAACCAGGCCCTGGGGCTGCTGCCTTCCGGCGGTGCCTCTACCGCCGACTCTTCGGCTGGCCGTCCTTCTCCTTCTGCTGCTGCTGTGCCCATGCAGGCGCCGGTGCTGCCGCAGGCTCCACAGACAGCCGATTACACGGCCAATCTCAATAGCGATGTCTTTGGCGCCAATCTGTTTACTGGCAACTTTGCGCGAGCCGGGGCGACCCAGTTCAACCCCGATTACCTGGTGACGGTAGGCGACCGTATCCATTTGCGGCTGTGGGGCGGCTTCACCTTTGACAACGTGGCGGCTGTGGATCCGCAGGGCAATATCTTTTTGCCCCAGGTCGGCCCCATCAAGGTACTGGGCATTGCCAACAAGAATCTGCAGCAGCAGGTGGAAGCTGCCGTGCGCCGCGTATTCCGTGCCAACGTCTACAGCTATGCCAGCCTGGCTGCCGCGCAGCCGGTGCGCATCTTTGTTGGCGGCAATGTCATGCGCCCAGGCCTGTACAACGGCACCAGTATGGACAGCCTGCTCAACTACCTGGACCAGGCGGGCGGCATTGATCCTGAGCGCGGCAGCTTTCTGGCGGTGGAGGTCAAACGTGGCGCTGCTGTGCGCGCGACCTTCAACCTCTACGACTTTTTACTCAAGGGCCAGTTGCCGTTGTTGCAGCTTAGCGATGGTGATGTGATTTTTGTGCCGCCCATTGCCAACCGAGTGCGCGTATCAGGCTTGGTGAACAACGCCAAGCGCTTCGAGTTTACCCATGGCTCCGAAACCGTCGCCCAGCTCATGCAGTTGGCAAAACCCCAGGCCCAGGCCACCCATGTGCGCATTGCGCGCAATACCGGAACGGTCAAGAACACCGAGTATTACCCACTGCAGGAAGCCGATGCATTGGTACTGCAAAACGGCGATGAGCTGGAATTCACGGCAGATAAGAAGCCCGGCACCATTACCGTGCGTGTGGAAGGCGAGCACATGAACTCTCAAGAGTACGTGCTGCCCTACGGCACACGTTTGGGAGCGCTTATGCAAGGTATCCAGACCTTGCCCGATGCCGAGCCCGAAAGCATTCAACTCTTTCGCCAGAGTGTGAAGGAGCGCCAGAAGGAAATGCTGACTACCAGCCTGCGCAGCCTGGAAACAGCATTGCTCACCGCCCGTAGTGGTAGCAGCGATGAAGCCCGACTTAGGAGGGATGAGGCAGATCTGACTTTGCAGTGGGTCGAGCGTGCCAAGAAGGTGGAGCCTACAGGTCAGGTTCAGATTGCCCAAGCAAGCCAGCGCGACAACATGCTGCTGGAAAATGGCGATGTGATCCGCATACCACGCAAGGATGGTTTGGTATTGGTCAGTGGAGAAGTGCTGTTCCCGAATGCTGTGGCGTTTGATGGCTCGCTCAGTCTTAAGAACTATATTGATCGCGCTGGTGGCTTCACTCAGACAGCTGATGCTGCCCGTGTGGTGGTAGCCCATCGCGATGGTGCTTTTGAACAGGTGGATACCAGCAAGCTTTTTGAAAATACTCGTATCAAAGCAGGCGACCAAGTGCTGGTGTTACCTAAGGTGGATGAGAAGAAGCGTCAATTCTGGAAAGATATCACGCAGATCATGTACCAGATTGCAATTGGTGCGAAAGTGGTATTTGGACTTTAATTAATATTTATCAAAATACATTCAGGGAAAATAAATGACAAAAATCATTACTTTTGGAACATTTGATGTTTTTCATGTTGGGCACATAAAAATATTACAAAGAGCACGAGCATTAGGTAGTCATCTGACTGTCGGCGTTTCATCGGATGCTTTGAATTTTTCAAAGAAGCAGCGTTATCCAATTTATCCGGAAGAAGAAAGAATGGAAATTATTCGCTCGCTAGCTGGCGTTGATGAAGTTTTTCGAGAAGACTCTCTTGAACTTAAAGGTGAATATATAAAAAAATACCAAGCAGATATTTTGGTAATGGGTGACGACTGGGTAGGTCGTTTTGATGAATTCAAGAGTCTGTGCGAGGTTATTTATTTGCCTCGTACGGAAGGTATTTCTACAACGAAGCTGATTTCGGATATCAAGGCCTATGCTTAAGAAGTGGGGAGGATGAAAGTCCTCGCTATGGATTATTTTAATTAGTTGAATTTATTTTTCGAAAAGACTTTGGCGGCTCAATTGAATTTAAAGAATTTATTTTCCGCGCAAGGTCTTGTTCGCGTTGGTAGCTGGTCTAAAAGGTCATTCAGGGCGGCGGCAAGAAGGACTGCTCCATACATTGCTGCGGCGGCGCATCGCACTGATTTTTCGCTGCTATATGCAGGCGCTGCTTTAGCTGCTTGGTTGGCTGGTGCGAAAGAGGCTACTGCGTTTAATCTGGGGAAGGCTGTAGGCAAGCGGCCTTTCAGCCCTGCATTGCAGATTTTCCATGCTCGCTCGCTGAAGTGGCAAGGCCGTCAATGGATGCAGTTGGAGGCACTTGAGCAAAATGCTTCCCGCTTTAAAAGCAGTTTTTTTTACCTGATGAACTTGGGCAAGGTTCGTTTGGAAATGAACCGTTTGGAAGAGGCGCGCCAAGCATTCGAGCAAGCCATTGTGCTCCGTAGGCACCATGCAAAAGCTTGGTGGTATTTGGGCCAGGTTCTGGACCGACTGAACAAGTCTGATGAGAGTGAACACGCATATACGCAGGTTGAAGCGCTGAGCTGGCGGCCCATGGTGCGTAGATATGGTGTAGGCGTCTTGTTCGAGCAGGCGGGTCAATGGAACAAGGCCGCTTCGGCTTACGAGTTGAGAGCTGCGCGTCAGTCTCATCAGGCAGGGCTGTATCTGCGGTGCGCACGAGCTTTTGAGCACCTGCTCGACTGGCCCCAGGCTGCGCTTTTCTATCAGCGGGCGCTGGATGTCAGACCGGACTGGGTGCGCGCCAGTCACGCATTGGCATGGGTTCAGGCGCGCAGACAACTCTGGGCACAGGCAGCTCAGGCTTGCAGGCAAGTCCTGAAGGGACGATCTGCATCTTTACCCGTTTACTTCGATACTCAATGGCTGCTGGCTTTCAGCTTGAGCCAGCAGCAGCAATATCAGGAAGCTGCCAGGCATTTCGCCAAAGCACATTTACTGATCATAAGAAGCTGGAGTCTCAGGCCAGCGTTCATGCCATGCAGAAACGCTGAACGAAGCCATGCGGAGCAGTGCAATTCTCTGCTGATTCAGGCTCGGCTGGCATTTCAACAAAAAAACTGGAAATTGGCGGAAAGCAGCCTTGCTTTGTTGACCGATAGATGGCCAGAGCATGTACCTCGCCTTTTCATTTCACTGGCAGAGGCTTATGAACAAACAGGTCATCATCAGCAGGCCTGCGAGGCCTTTTTGAAAGCCAGGTTCTATCGATGGCCGCAAAACTATGCGGAGCAGCGCTATTCCCGCAAGAAGGCGCAGCGCCAAGTGATGGAGTACACCGAATATCTGGATACGCTATCAGTGCGTTCCAATGTGGTGCTCTACGAAAGCTATGCGGGGGTTTCCATCAGCTGCAACCCTTATGCCATCTACCAGGCTATCGTGGATGCGCCGGAGTTTGCCGGTTGGACGCATGTCTGGGTACTCAATGACCTCCAGCGCATTCCTGCCGATTGCGCCGGTCGTCCGAACGTTGTCTTCGTGGCACGCGACAGCCAGCTCTACCAACGTTATCTGGCAACAGCAGAGTGGCTGATCAATAACAGCACGTTCCCCAGCTACTTCATTCGTCGCGAGGAACAGCGCTACTTGAATACCTGGCATGGCACGCCGCTCAAGACACTGGGCAAGGACATTCGCAGCAACTTCATGGAGCACAAGAATACGGCTCGCAATTTGTTGCATGCCACCCATGTGCTCAGCCCCAATCCGCATACCAGCTGGGTACTGATGGAGCGTTACGACATCGATGGCCTTTACCAAGGCCAGTTGGCTCAGACCGGTTATCCGCGTAATGACCTGGTGATCAAGGCGACTGCCCAGCAAAAAGCCGGGTTCCGACAAAAGCTCGGGTTGCAGGAAACAGGCAAGCCGTTGGTACTGTATGCGCCGACCTGGCGAGGTATCCTGGGTCACCCGGAAGTGGATTCCCAACAGCTCATTGCCGACTTGCAGGCATTGCAGCAGCAAGACTGTCAGATCGTCTTCCGCGGCCATTACTTTGCAGAAAAAGCACTGGCGGCAGCAGGATTGGACAACGTCCATATTGCCCCTCAGGCCGTGGACACCTCCGAGCTGCTGGCTATTACCGATGTGCTGATCACCGACTACTCGAGCATCTTTTTCGACTATCTGCCCACGGGGCGGCCCATCCTTTTCTACACCTACGATCTGGAGCAATACCAGCAGGAGCGTGGGTTGTACTTTGGCATGGATGAAATGCCGGGAGCCAATTGCGCGACGCTGGAGCAACTGGGGGCAGAGCTTGGCCGGACCTTGCAACACCTGGCGGAGGGGGCTTGGCAGCCGGATGCCAGCTATCGTGCGGCGCAGCTCAAGTTCAGTCCAAGTGACGATGGTCAGGCTACCCGGCGGGCCGTCGAGTTCTTCTTCAAGAGCGACAGTGAAATTGCCATTGCTCCCAAGAGAGATGGGCGCAAGACGCTCCTGTTTTTTGCAGGGCCGTTTGCGCCCATGGGCATCACGACGGCAGCGATCAACCTCATCAGCGCACTGGATCCGGAGCGATATCGTGTAGTGGTTGCGATAGATTCGGGCTCGGTGGGGGGGCATCCTGAGCGAATAGAGCGCTTGAGCCGGCTACCAAAGCATGTACGCATTATTGGTCGCGTCGGGCGCCAGGTGTGCAGTGCGCAGGAACGGGCCACGATTGACAGATTCCATCGGCACGACGAAATGGGTTCAGGACAATGGACAGTCTATGAAACTGCCTTCCAGAGGGAGTTCCGGCGCATGTTCGGAAGTTGGCAGCCTGACCATGTCATTAATTACGATGGCTATGCACGCTTCTGGGCCGGGCTTTTTGCTTGCGGCCCCGCGCCACATGTGCAGCGCCTGATCTATCTGCACAATGACATGCATGGCGAATGGCGGATGAAATTTCCCCATCTGGCAGGCATGTTTGCGCTTTATTCGAATTATGACCGACTGATATCTGTTGCACAGACTATCAGCGAGACAAATCGCGCCAACCTTGCTCAGCGCTTTCATATCCAGCCTCAAAAATTCATGCATGCCGACAACATGCCAGATTTTGCCGGGGTACAGGCGAAAGCTCAGGAGCCGCTGGATGAAGATCTTGGTGAGTGGTTGCGCCCTGTTCCATCCGGGCAGGCTTTTGTCTGCATAGGACGCTTTTCCCCGGAAAAGAACCATAGCCTGCTGCTGCAGGCTTTTGCCACGTTGGTGGAAGCCTACCCCCAAGCCCGTTTGGTGATTCTGGGGGATGGCCCCTTGCGTGTAGCGCTTGAAACCCAGATTCAGCAATTGAATCTGGGCCGCAATGTTCTGTTGCCAGGTTTGCGTGCCAACCCCTTTCCGTTGTTGAGCTATTGCGATTGCTTCGTTTTACCTTCCTGGCATGAAGGGCAGCCCATGGTGCTGCTCGAGGCCCTGGCACTTGGTAAATCCATTATTGCCAGCAATATTCCTGGCGTGCGGGAGTTGCTTGAGCCGGGATACGGCCAATTGGTCGAATTGACGGCCGATGGATTTGGAAAAGCATTGCTTCAACAGATTGAAAATAAAAATGCACCGCTGAAGAAAATGAACCTCAATTTACATAAAGAGAATATTTTGGGGAGGTTCGATGAAATTTTATGTAAAGACTAATTAAATAAAAATATACTTGAATATTTATTGATAATAGCTTGAATTAGAGAATATATAGAAATGCTGAATTACATTACCTATCTGAATGCCCGCCGCCTGGAAAAAAACAAAAAATGGAAGCCGGCAATGGAGGCATATAAAAAAATAGTCAAAGGTCAGAATAATATTCCGGCCAAGCTGGCTTACAGGATTGGCTTCGTTGCAGAGAAAATCCAGGATTGGAAGAATGCCGAAGCCTGGCTGGCAAAGGCTGTCAAAGGACAGCCGGATAAAGCTCAGTGGCTCTACCGACTTGCCTTGGCGCAGGAGAAAAACAAGAAATATGCGGCAGCCATTGGCAGCTATAACAAGGCGCTCAAGATCAATCCGGAAAAGACCGAATGGGTTTATCGCAGCGGCCTGTGCAATGAGCTTCTGAAGAAGTATCCGCAAGCACTGGCTCGCTACCAGGAAGCGCTGAAAAAAATGCCTGATGTTGCCGAGTGGCAATATCGGCTGGGTAAGGTGCTGTGGCTCAGCGGTCAGGGCGCCTTAGCTGAAGAGCCTCTGCGCAAAGCCATGGAGCTGGAGCCGCAGAATGCCTTGTATGCGCATGAGCTCTCCGTCGCCATTCGCAAGCAGGGCCGAACCTGGCAGGAAGTTGAAGTTCTTGAGCATACGCTGGCCCTAGATGCAGGCAAGGCACAATGGCAATTCGAGCAAGGCGAAGCTCAGGACAAGATGAATCGTTTTGGCGAGGCGGGAGCGGCTTTTCGGGAGGCAAACCGCCTGAAGCCGGGTAATGCCATGTGGCACTACCGCGAAGGCTACGCCTGGGAGAAAGCTGGCGAGCGCAAGTTGGCGGAATCTGCATATGCGGCTGCACGCTCCTGCGACAAGGATCTCAAGGCAAAGATATTCGGGGTTGGTGTATTTCACCAGCATAGAGGGCTTTGGCCTCAGGCTGCAATGGCGTATGAAAACGAGACGAAGCTTCAACCTTTTAATGGGGAACTGCTTTACCGTTTAGGCTTGGCCCATGATCGCTGCTATCGCTGGGAAAAGGCGGCTGCGTGCTATAAGCAGGCCTTGGTTTTTGAGCCTCACAAGGCTGACTGGCACTACCGCCTTGGCTTTGTTCTGGAGCGCCAAGGCCTGCTACAGCAAGCAGCACAAGCCTATGAATATGCCGCCACCACAAAAACTACACATACCCCTTACTGGTTCTATCGCTTGGGTTATGTACTGGCTGGTGCAGGTGAATATGAGAAGGCATGCACAGCATTCCTACATACCAGAACCCAAGCTCAGTTGCCTTCTCAGCCTGTACCGGAAGCTAATTTGCTAGAAGCTCAAACGGTGCTTTCCGAAGAGTATCTTGATCTCCTGAAATCCAACCTTCGTAGCCTGCAAGCAGATGGCGTTGCACTACAGAGTAAAGATCAAGCTACAGCGCTTTATAAGCTAGGAAATCAAGCAGAGCGGTTGCAAATGTGGGAGGAAGCTGCTCAGGCCTATAAATCTGCGGTTGAACGTGCTTCTTTGCATAACGGAAATTGGTATTACCGGTTAGGTTATGTATTAGTGCAATTGAATTTATTCCCGGAAGCTGTCAAGGCATTTCGTGAAACGAGAATATTTAAAAAAGCCTATGGGATGGGTGCTGATTCTTATCAGAAAAATAAGGATTTGATGCAAAGCTTAATCTATCGGGAATATTTTGATTATCTTTCGATAGAAAATAATGTGATTATGTATGAAAGTAATCAGGGTGCATCCATTAGCTGTAGTCCATGGTCAATATTCTTGCATTTGATAGATGATTTTGATTATAGAGATTTTGTGCACGTTTGGGTGGTAAATGATAGAAAGAAGATCCCGCAAAATCTTTTGAGAAAAAATAATATAATATTTGTAGAGAGAGAATCTGATCTGTATTTGCGATATTTGTCGTCTGCTAAGTTTTTGATTAACAATAATACTTTCCCACCTTATTTTGTTAGAAAAGTTGATCAAAAATATTTGAACACATGGCATGGTACTCCGCTTAAATTCCTCGGTAGGGATATGATCGATGGATTTATGGAGCATCGCAATGCAGCACGTAATTTTATCCAAGCGACACATATTATTAGCCCAAACTCGCATACAACAAAAGTATTAACAGAAGGGTACGATATTCATGATATTTACTCTGGGGTTATCGCTGAAACTGGGTATCCGCGGATTGATCGCAGTATATGTGTAGATGAAAATAAAAAAATATTAATTAAGAAGAGGCTTGGGCTTGAAGAAGGTCTGCCAGTTGTTTTGTATGCTCCCACATGGCGTGGAACTTTGACTGGTGGCGCGAATTTTGATGTGGAACGGCTAAAAAGTGATATTGAAATTCTCAATAATTTGAAATGCAACTTCCTTTTTAGAGGGCATCATATGCTTGAGAATATCCTAACGGAGCAATCCTTAGGAAATAGGTTTGTGGTTCCTGCTGATATAGATACAAATGATCTTTTGTCTGTTGTAGACCTTCTTATTACTGACTATTCAAGTATATTTTTTGACTTTCTCCCATTGAATAGGCCTATTGTATTTTACGCCTATGATATGGAGGAGTATATTAGGGAAAGAGGATTGTATTTCTCAATGAGCGAAATGCCAGGAGAATTATGCTTTGAAATATCTGATGTAGTAGAAAATATTAATATTATTTTGTCTTCTCCTGAAAAATGGCTTCCTGATAATAAATATATCGCTGCCCAAAAGAAATTTTGTGGGATAGAGGATGGACTTTCGACAAAAAGGGCTGTTGACTTTTTCCTCAGAGATGCAAAGGACCATATTGTATCTGCTGCTAAGAGTAATCGTCGGTCGATTCTGTTATATGCAGGGCCTTTAATGCCTAACGGGATTACAAGTGCAATTCTTAATCTTTTAAAAGCGCTGGATTACAGTAAATATGATGTCACCATGCTCATTGATGCAGAGGACTTGAAGCACAATGATCGCGTTGATCGGATGAAGACTATTTCAAAAAATGTAAGACTTATTGCTCGCGTTGGTAGACAGTTACAGAATATAGAGCAAAAATGGATAATTGATAATTATTACTCATCCAACAATTTGCCTGAGGGTGAAGGTTCTGAAATTTATCAAGAGTCTTTTGCCATTGAGTATCAAAGAATGTTGTCATTTTCAAAATTCGATGTGGTATTGAATTTCGATGGGTATAACAGGTTTTGGGCTTCTTTACTTGGATTGGGTACATTGTCAGATAATAAAATTATCTATTTGCATAATTCTATGTATGGAGAATGGAAAAGAAAGTATCCTTATCTTGCTGGGGTCTTTAAGCTTTATCAATATTATGAGAAATTAATTTCTGTTTCAAAAAGCGTATCTTGGGAAAATAAAGAATTAATTAGCCAAGAGTTTCTTATTGATGTGAGGAAATTTGATTATTGTAATAATATGGTTAATGCTGATGAAATAATAGAGAAGTCTCAAGATTTCTTGTCAGATGATATAAGTGAAAAAATACAAAAATGTAAGGGGAGATTATTTATCGGATGTGGTCGCCTATCCCCTGAAAAAGGGTTTGAAAAATTAATAAAATCTTTTTCTTTGGTTGTCGAGAAATACCCTGAGAGCCAGTTGCTTATTTTGGGAGATGGACCTTTGCGAGAAAAGCTTTTGCAGGAAATAGCTTCAAAAGAGCTAAAGGGAAATATCCATCTTCTAGGATATGTCAGTAACCCGTACCCGGTTATTGCTCAAGCAAGCTGTTTTGTTTTTTCTTCAGATTACGAAGGACAAGGTTTAGTTGCTCTAGAGGCTCTTATTTTGGGGCGCCCTGTTATATCAACGGACGTTGTCGGGCCGCGTAGTATTCTGGAGAACGGGGAGGGAGTTTTGGTTGAAAATAATGCCGAATCTTTGGCAGATGCCATGATCTCCTTTATAGAAAATGGTGCTAAAGAGTCGACATTTAATTACGGTGAGTACGCGAGAGAGGCAATTTCTCAATTTGAAAATATAGTTTTTCACTGAAAATTAATTGACATCTACTGAGGGTATTTATGTTTTCTGAAATTAAATTCTCATTTTTTAAAAGTATTCTCTTTCTTGCTTTGATGCTCACCTTATTGAAAGGTGCATTGGCATGGGGTACGATAGGACATCAGGTTATTGCAAACATAGCACAAGATAATCTGCAGCCTCGAGCTAAAATTCATGTGATGGAGCTACTCTCTTTAGAAAATAGAAAAAATCTAGCAGAGATATCTATATGGGCTGATCAGCATAGAGAAGAATATCCTAATATGCCAGATCATATGGTGAGAATTCCATTGGATCAGATTAAATACAATGAGGACCGGGATTGCTCCGTATTAATGAGAAAAATCTGTGTGGTTAAAGGTATTGAGCAGCAAGTAAATCTATTAAGAAATGAGAATCTGGTTCCATTGGAGAGACTATTGGCTCTGAAAATGGTAGTGCATCTTATCGGGGATATTCATCAGCCATTGCATGCTAGCGCAAAAACTGGAGTCCCTGCGATATTGAATAATGAGAATTATACTATGCATGGAATTTGGGACACGCAGAGTGTTACCCAGTTTGGATTGTCGGCGAGCGCGCTATCAAAAAAACTAGAGGGGAATTTGCCGGTAGTTAATCAAGGAAAACCAGAGGATTGGGCCAATGAAAGCCATGCAATTGCATTGCGTCATTTAAAGCCTTTTATTGATCAGACGCCTAAAAATACTGCAATTATATTGCCGGATAATTATTTGGAGATTATTGCTCCAGAGGTTGAATTGCGCTTGCAGCAAGCGGGGGTAAGATTAGGAAGAATATTGAATAATATATTTGATAATTGATTCGAGATATTTTTCTGTTGATATAACATAATTTTAAAATGAAGAGATTTCTGGTAAAGTATGAAGAGTTAATTTCAAATGAAATTAATTATGATTTTTCAGATAAGAAAATTATCGATATAGATTTAAGGGGGTTGGATGAGGGCGAGGATAAAAATATAATTATCATCTCCAGAAGGAATGCATTATTAAAGCGAATTCTGGTGAAAATGACAAATCTCGGTTTTTGTCTTTATAAGCATGAAAAATATATTTCATCATTGGTACATCAGAGTGAGATAAAAAAAATATGGGGAAGAGTTACAAATGGAGAATTGAATACATATAAATCATTAATATACAGCTTGGAAAAACCAGTCTTAGTAGACGAGTTTCCTAAAAGATTGGTGGTGGTTTTTTCCTCTATTAGTGAAGGATTATACAGTTCTAGTTTATCCGTCAGATATTTTTGGAAGAACTTTAAAACTATTGGGAAATATATTCCTCAGAACTCCTACATTTTGCGGATTGCTGATATTGGTGGGGTGGTTGGGAGTTATTATTTAAATAATATTTTTTCTGACAAAGTTGAATCTCATATTCAAGAATTAATTAATTCTTTCTGTGAATCGAAAGGGATTGACATCAAGAGTGATGTGGTTCTTTTTGGTGTTTCCAAAGGTGGAACGGCTGCTTTATACTATTCGTTACTTGGGGGGTATCAAGCAGTTTCTATAGATCCTATAGTCTCTGACGATTATTATCTTAATGAGTGGAATGATCGGCATTTTACCGAAGGAGTATTTCCAATAACAAAGCAGGAGAAGTTTGAAGCATTGCTGTCTTCTGATTTGAAAATAAATAATGCTTTTGTTATTTATTCTGAACGCTCGCCACAATATAAATATATCAACTCAATAGTTAAAAATTCTAGAAATGGAAGATTTATTAATTTTTTGAATTCAATACATCCAAAAATTAAAGATCATTCAGATGTTGCACCAATGACACTAAATATTTCAACCGCTTTGATTAATGGTATTTTTTATGGAATTTTGAAATCAAATTGCGACAAAACTATAATATAAATTTATTTAAATGAATTTTGAATCTTTTTATAAAAAAATACTGCTTTTTTTTTTAGCACAGTGGTCGCATTTGATTGCATGCCCGGATAAGCAGAAAATTGCATTTGTGATCAAACGCACCGTGCCTTTTTCCGGCAATGTTCGCGCTTTGGCAGATGCATTGCTGGAGCGCGGCAATTATCAATTGGTGATTTACAAAGACGGGCCGTTGGGCGAAGCGGGCGAGTATTGGCAGTCACAGGGTGCGCGCGTGTACTCTAGGTTCTCTGCTGCGGCGTTGCGTGATGTCATGTCCGCCGGCACAGTGGTTCTGGGGCACTCGGGAAGGGATGCCATGCTTTCCCGCCGCAAGCGCGGGCGCCAAGTGATCAATTTGTGGCACGGCGTGGCTATCAAGCGTATCGAGCATTTGATGAGGCCTGGAGCATGGAGCTACAAGGCCGCCAAGCGTCGCTATCTGATGCGTCTCAATAGCCGGCTATATGACGGAATGATTGCTAGCTCGCCCTCGGATAGGTTGGTGAATGCGCTGGCATTTAAAGTGGATCTGGACAAAATTCATGTGACCGGATTGCCACGTTTTGACTATCTGGCTGAGGATTACCGCTTCCCTGCCGATTTGCAGGCGGATGTGGATCGCCTGGATGCACTGCTTGCAGGGCGGCGTCTGGTTCTGTATGCACCGACTTTTCGGGAAGAGGGGGCTTCGGCACTGACTTGGCTGGAGCCTGATGTGCTGCAGCACTTGAAGGAGTTCCTATGCTCCCGGAATATGGTATTGGGTATCCGGCCTCACCCCTATGATCAGAAAGCATTGGGATCGCTTTGCGATGGCGAGTGGATTCTTGATCTGCGGCCAGACCATTTCGCAGAACCGGCTGTCCCATTGCGGGCTGCTAGTGCATTGGTGGTCGATTATTCAAGCATCTGGATCGACTATCTTTTGCTCAAGAGACCTATCGTGGGCTTCATGCCGGATCTGGAGCAGTACATCACGCAGGAGCGTGGATTCATTTACGATCTGCCGTCCATTTTTCCCGGCCCTGTTCTCCATGAGTGGGTCGGTGTGATGGCTGCGTTGGACAGTTTGGCGGGGTCTGACTTCGCAGTACCTGCGGCGAGCGAAAAGCGCCATTGCGAGGCTGAGCATATGTTTTTGCCCCCCGAGTATCTGAGGTTCAAGAGTACGGCTGCATGCATGGAAGTGTTTTTTGGCTCAGGGCAATTGCCGTCGGCCATGGAAATGCGTGTTATGGGCGGAGCCTGAGAGCTTGTAGGTGTGGTTTTAGCCGGTCCTGTGTCGGGCGGCATGTTTCAAGTTGATAGAGGTTTAAGAATGAAAATTACCAAAGCAGTATTTCCGGTGGCTGGCATGGGCACACGCTTTTTGCCGGCGACCAAGGCCAGTCCCAAGGAAATGTTGCCAGTGGTGGACAAGCCGTTGATCCAGTATGCAGTGGAAGAGGCGCTGGCCGCAGGCATCAAGGAAATGGTGTTTGTGACGGGGCGCAGCAAGCGCAGCATTGAAGACCATTTCGACAAAGCCTACGAACTGGAAAACGAACTGGAGTTGCGTGGCAAGACGGAGATGCTCAGCTATGTGCGCAGTCTGATGCCTGCGGACATGAAGTGTGTCTATATACGCCAACCCGAAGCCTTGGGTCTGGGCCATGCTGTGTTGTGCGCCCAGCCTGTGGTGGGCAATGAGCCTTTTGCCGTGTTGCTGGCTGACGACCTGCTGGATGGTGAGCCAGCGGTCATGCGTCAGATGGTGGATGTATACGATTACTACAAGTGCTCGGTACTGGGTGTGCAGCAGGTGCCGCGCGAAGATACGCGCAGCTATGGCATTGTGGATAGCAAGCCGATCAAGGATGACCTGGAAGCTGTGCACGCCATTGTGGAGAAACCAAAGCCTGAAGAAGCGCCTTCCACCCTGGCCGTGGTGGGCCGCTATGTGCTGACGCCACGGATCTTCCATCACTTGGCTCACCTGGGTAAGGGTGCGGGCGGAGAAATTCAGCTGACTGATGGCATTGCGGCCTTGATGGCGGAAGAGCAGGTGCTGGCCTATCGCTACCAAGGTAAGCGCTACGACTGCGGCTCCAAGATCGGCTACCTGGAGGCAACCTTGGCCATGGCGCGCAAGCACCCCGAGGTGGGGCCGCAGTTTGAGGCATTGCTTCAGTCGCTGAACACCTGAAACAATAGCTGCTAACGCTTGGCTAGCTTCAATTTATTAATGAAATAACTTTGAAACTATTGTCTGCCAAGCGTTGGCAGCTTTCGTTTTAGGAGCGAATACCGTTATAGGTGCAGGCGGAGCCTGCAGAATGTGATTTGACAAGGATGATGTTTTGAGTGTGGATACACCCATTTGGCAGGCGCTGGAGTCCAGGGCTGCTGTTTGCAGGCAAACGCTGAATCTGTCTCAGGCTTTGAGCAGCCCAGATCGGTTTGAGCATTTGAGCCTGCAAGCCCCCCATGTGTTGCTGGATTGCTCCAAATCACTGTGGGATGAGGCTGTACTGAAGGACTTGCTGCAACTGGCCAAACAGGCTGGTGTCGCACAGCGACGTGATGCTCTGTATGCAGGCACTGTGGTGAATGAAACCGAGCAGCGACCGGCTTTGCATGTGCGCCTGCGCGCACCTTTGGCGACTCAGATCAGCTCTCCAGTAGAAGAGGAGTGCCATACCGGGCTGCACGCCATGCTGACCATGGCGCAGCAGGTGCGTGAGCAAGCTCGTTTTACGGATGTGGTCCATATCGGTATTGGTGGCTCAGGCTTGGGGCCTGAGCTGGTGTTGCAGGCGCTGCACCCCTGGTGTGCGGGTGGGCCGCGCGTGCATGTCGTGTCCAACATGGATGGGCATGATCTGCATCAGGCACTGCAGGGACTGGTGCCTGAACGGACTTTGTTCATTGTGGCTTCCAAGTCCTGGTCCACGGCGGAGACACAGCGCAATATGGCTTCGGCCAAGGCCTGGATGTGCGCAGCAGGTAATTTGCACTGGCCTGATCATTTCGTGGCAGTGTCTTCGCGCGAAGATATTGCCCGTCAGAACGGCTTTACGCAGACGCTGCATATCCCTGAGGGGATTGGTGGGCGTTTCTCTATCTGGTCTGCGGTGGGATTGCCAGTAGCCTTGGCGGTGGGGCCGGAGGTGTTCAAGCGCTTGCTGGCTGGCGCGGCGCAGATGGATGCTCACTTTGCCCAAGAGCCGCTGGAGCGTAATGCGCCCGTCTGGCTTGGCCTGCTGGATGTGTGGTATGGCAGTTTTCTGCAGATGCCGGGACGCTGCGTGGCACCTTACCATCATGGCCTGCGCAGGCTACCTGCCTATCTGCAGCAGCTGGAGATGGAGAGCAACGGAAAGCAGGTGAGGGCGAACGGCCAGCCGGTAGGGTGCCTGACCACTGGTATGGTGTGGGGCGAGCCTGGCAGCAACGGCCAGCACGCGTTCTTCCAGTGGCTGCACCAGGGAACGCAGTGCATTCCGGTGGAGTTCATCGCAGCGCGCACAGCTGGACATGATCTGCCCGAGCATCATGAAGTCTTACTGGCCAATGCGCTGGCCCAGGCCCAGGCGCTGATGCAGGGGGCCAAGGCTGGAGAGGGTCAATTGGCGGGGCATCAGGACTTTCCTGGCAATCGGCCCAGTACTTTTATGTTGCTGGATGCCTTGACGCCCGAATCGCTGGGGGCCTTGTTGGCCTTGCATGAACATCGAGTGTTTGTGGCGGGTGTGGTGTGGGGTATCAACAGCTTTGACCAATGGGGCGTAGAGCTGGGTAAGACCTTGGCGCGGGATCTACGCGAGCGAATGAGTTCGGAGAATCTGTCCGGCTTGGACGCATCAACAGCGGGGCTGCTGGAATATTGCATCCGCTGAGGTCGGATGAAATGACCTCTGTCACTGCAGTATCGGCCTTGCCCCAATGTCGATTCCGCTGTCAATAGCCTTCCAGATCACTGTCCATGCCATGGATTAGCAGCCCTCCGATAGTCAGAGGGATGATCACTGCGAGGGGGAGTATGTAGATCAAGTACAGCATGAAGCCTCCTTTTATGGAGGCCATACTGCCGTGCGAATGTGTCAGTTTCGTGAGATTGCTCAGAATTCTGCACTTCGAGGATCGCGTGCCATGAGGCGATTTAGTGCATCTTGAGGACTGAGGGCAGCGTCAAGCAGCTGAACGACAGTTTCCGTGATCGGCATTTCAACGCTCAAGAGCCGAGCACGTGCTAGCACTGTGCGCGCGCTGTAAACGCCTTCAGCGACATGGCCCAGCGAGGCGACGGCTTGTGCCTGGGTTTTACCTTGCGCTAGTTGCAAGCCGACCTTGCGGTTACGAGACAAGTCCCCTGTAGCTGTGAGAACCAGGTCACCAAGGCCCGAGAGCCCCATGAATGTCTCGCTGCGCGCACCTAAAGCCACCCCCAGCCTGGTCATCTCGGCGAGCCCGCGAGTGACAAGTGCCGCGCGTGCATTGAGGCCCAAAGCCAAGCCATCACACAGTCCTGTCGCGATAGCCATGACATTCTTGACCGCACCGCCGACCTCCACTCCCACTATGTCGCTATTGGCGTATATGCGCATGGAGTCGCTATGAAATGCCGCGACCAGCAATTCACCAAGCTCTGCATAGCGGCTGGCTGCGACCAGCGCCGTGGGCTGGCCGCGTGCTACTTCTGCTGCAAAGCTTGGGCCGCTGAGTGCGCCATAGCGTAGATTGGGCGCAACCTGCTGGCAAATTTCATGGGCCATCAGCCCGTAGTCGGAATGCCCGTTTGCAGCTTCAAACCCTTTACACAGCCAAGCTACAGGAGCTTTGCAATCATGCAATTGGGTGAGCCATTGACGTAGCGCCGACATAGGTGTGCCCAATACGACCACATCCGCTTTTGCAACTGCGGGCATTACGTCACCATGGATGATCTGGAGCGCTTCTGGCAAGCGAACTTCAGGGAGGTAATGTGTGTTGATGCGCTGATGCTGCATGGCCGTGGCCTGAACTTCGTTTCGCGCCCACAGCAGAACCTCATGCCCATTTTGGCGAGATGCGGCGCTGGCTGCCATTGCGGTGCCCCAAGCGCCAGCACCGATAACAACAATTTTCATGGTGCGCGAGCTTATCAAATAAATGGGCATTGTCATGGCTGTAGCAGTGAGGAGATCCATTGCGCCTATGATCGTCGGCTTGGTGAAACTCATCATTTGCTGAACTTGTGACTGAAAAAATCGGTGTTCTATCCAGAGGGATCTTCAGAATTCCGTTACTTGCAGTGCTGCTAGGTGCAACACCGGTATGCTTGAATGCGTGGAGCTTGAGGAGGGTAGACGTAGTAGCTGGTTGGGGGCTACGCCCAACCACTAGGAAAGCTCTGGCATATGCGAGGAGGCACAGGCTGCCTTATGTCGCGTTAGAGGATGGCTTTCTGCGCTCCTTCGGCACGGGTGAGCATTTCCCGCCGCTATCGCTGGTGGTTGATGACAAAGGCATTTACTACGATTGCACGCGGCCCAGTGCGCTAGAGCGGCTGCTGAGCAGCGATACCGATCTGCTGGCACCGGATGCCGTGCGGGTGCATCAGGCACGTGAAGGACTGTTGTCCACTGGCCTGAGCAAGTACAACCATGCTCCTGACCTGCCTGAGGGCATGCTGCGTAGTGGTGATGTTTGGCGGGTGTTGGTGGTGGACCAGACGGTGGGCGATATGAGCGTGGCAAAGGGCGGGGCGGATGCCGCTACCTTTGAGGCCATGCTGGCCGCCGCGCTGGCCGAGAATCCGCAGGCCACGGTTTACGTCAAGACCCATCCCGAGGTGACATCGGGCCGTAAGGGCGGCTATCTTACGGGCGTGCAGTCTGATACTCGCACGGCGGTGCTGCGCGATGCGGTCAACCCGATGAGCCTGATTGCGCAGATGGACAAGGTCTATGTGGTCAGTTCCACCATGGGCTTCGAAGCCTTGTTGGCTAACAAGCCGGTGATATGTTTTGGCGTGCCTTGGTATGCGGGCTGGGGTGTGACGAGTGACCGTCAGCCGCAGCATCCGGCTATGGTGCGCCGGGCTGGCCGTCGGCGCACGGTGGACGAGCTGTTTGCAGCTGGCTATATGCATTACAGCCGCTATCTGAACCCTGAAACCCGCCAATTGGGCTCCATTGATGATGCGATGCAGTGGCTGGAGCGGCAGCGCGAGGTAGCGCAGCGCTTTGCTGGGCGGATGATTTGCGTTGGTTTTCCGCGTTGGCGTGCCTGGAATTTTCGCCAGATGCTGTCCTTGCATACAGAGCGAGTGGTTCACGCACGAACTGCAGGTGCTGCTGCAGCGCTGAAGCCTGAAAAAGATGATTGTCTGGTCTGCTGGGGCCGGGTTCCGCCAGCAGGCGTACAGGAATTAGTTGATGCATCCGGCGCGCGACTGTTGCGCATGGAAGACGGCTTTGTCCGCTCTGTGGGGCTGGGCTCAGACCTGATTCCACCGCAGTCTTTTGTGCTGGATGCCAAGGGCATTTATTTCGACCCGGGTCAACCATCAGAGCTGGAGGATTTGCTCAACACCCGGGCATTCACGGCGCAGGATCTGCAGCGTGCGCGCAATGTGCGCGCATTTATCGTCAAGCATGGCATCACCAAGTACAACCTGGAGCCCAATCACCCAGTGGACTGGTTCAACGATGAACGTCCGCAGGACGGCCGGCAAGTGGTTCTGGTGCCGGGCCAGGTGGAGGACGATGCCTCCATCCGTTTTGGCTGTGATGCCGCGGGGGTTTGCACGAATCTGGGTCTGATCCAGGCAGCGCGTGCGGCGTTCCCCGAGGCATTTATCGTCTTTAAGCCACACCCCGATGTGAGCAGTGGCAATCGCAAGGGATATGTCGAGATGGAACAGGCCCTGCGGTATGTGGATCATGTGGAGAAGGGCGCCTCGGTAGTGAGTTGTATCGATGCCTGCGATGTGGTGGTGACTATGACATCGCTGACAGGTTTTGACGCACTGTTGCGTGGCAAGCAGGTGGTGGTGCATGGCAAGCCGTTCTATGCGGGCTGGGGCCTGACACAGGACTGTTTACCCGTGCCGCGTCGAAGCCGTCTGCTGTCTCTGGATGAGCTGGTTGCGGGCGCGCTGCTTCATTACCCCTTGTACTGGGATCCGGTGCTGAGGGGCTACACAAGCTGCGAGGCGGTGCTAAGGCGCTTGCTGGAGCAGCGTACGGCACTGGAGCAATCTGGCGGTTTGCATGGCTTGAAGTTCGGTTGGACGCGGCGGCAATGGCGCAAAAGCAAGGTGCTGCTGCAGTCGATTTTGTCGGGCTGGTGACACTTACCTTTCTTTTCAATGATCTTTCATCGATTTGTTGCCATCGTGCAGTGATGTGTGCCGGTGTCGGTCGGTGAAACCCCTAAAATACAGGGGTCATGCTTTATGACGCCTCCATAGAAATACCAAGCGGCCTGACAACCCGCATTCCCTAGCGCATGAAGAATAAGAGTGGATTTGCGTCTAAACGTGTTTTATTGCTGCAAGGCCCGGTAGGGCCTTTTTTCTGGAACCTGGCCAAGGACTTGCGCTCGGTGGGGGCGACTGTCTTCAAGTTCAATTTCAATGCCGGGGATTGGCTGTTTTACCCTCGCAAGGCCCATTCGTTTCAGGGGGAGCTAACGCAGTGGCCTGTGGTGCTGGAGAGCTTCATTACCGAGAACGGTATTGATGCCGTTATTTTATTTGGCGACTGCCGTCCAGTTCATGCTTGTGTTCGTGAGTTGACGGAGCGCCTGGGTTGCGCGCTAGGAGTGTTTGAAGAGGGCTATCTGCGGCCCGATCATGTGACCTTCGAGCCAATGGGGGTGAACGGGCATTCCAGCTTCGAAGAGAAGCTGGCTGTGTGGCTCAGGCAGCGAGCTAGGCAGATGCCCTCCCAGCCTGCGCATGAAGATGGGCAAGTTACGGATGCATGGAAGAAGGTTGGCAACTCGTTCTGGTATGCCGCTATGTGGGGCATGCTGTATTTTTTTTCGGCCTGGTTGGGCCAGTGGTTCTGGAACAATGAGTTGCACCACCGCCGTATGACAGTACGAGATGCCCCCTGGTGGTGGCTGAGCTATTTGCGCAAGTTTTGGTATCGCCGTGCAGAAAAAGAGGTTGAAACGCTGCTGTTTGGCAAGCTGCGGAAGAAATTCTTCTTGGCACCTTTACAGGTATACAACGATGCGCAGATTCTGGTGCATTCTGATTATGAGTTTGTCAGCGACTTCATCAATCATGTGTTGCATTCATTTTCGAGAGCGCTGACGCAAGAGCGGCTCGATGGGGTGCCAGAAGGGGGGCAATCCATCACTGAAGATTTCATTGTCTTCAAGCATCACCCCATGGACCGGGGGCACCGTGATTACGCCAACATCATTCGTCTGTTGGCAAGACGCCATGGCTTGCAGGACAGGGTTCTATATATCCATGATCAGCATTTGCCTTCATTGCTGAAGAGCACGAAAGGTGTCGTGCTGGTCAATAGCACGACAGGGCTTTCCGCTTTGGGCCACGGCGCACCGGTCAAGGTCTGCGGCAATGCGCTCTATGACCTGGAAGGCCTGACATTCCAGGGGCGCATGCGGGAGTTCTGGTTCCGGGCGCATCAGGCTGTGCCGGACAAGGCTGTGCTTGCGCGTTTTCGCAAGGCGTTGATCGAGTGCACGCAGATCAACGGGAACTTCTATCGAAAGCTACCGGATGTCTCTTGGCAGTGTGGAGCTGCGCTGGATGGCCAGATGGCAGATCGACTATGGGGAGGTGGGCAATCTGTTGATCCCGCATCCTGGCCTGCGGAGAGTGCTACGGCTAAGCAATCACTGGTACAGAACACTGCTGATTTGCCGGAATACATGGATATGCAGCATGTTGCGTGAAGCACGTGTGGCATGGTCTTGGCTGGAGCATGCATGAGCATGGGCCATTCGGATGAGGTGAACAGCTCTTGTGCCAACGCTGCTGCAGACCGTGCGCGACTGGTGATATTTGTGGGTGGCTTTGACCCTCGGGGGGCTCGTCATTACCACCAGATGATGCGTTCGGAGTCGCAAAAGCAGGTTGCTGTCTCGGGCAAGGGGGAATATGTCATCGGGAATCGGGACAAGTGGCTTTCCGGTCGAGAGGAAAAGCCCATTCATTCCCTATGGAGTATTCGGCAGCAAGAAGCTGCGAAAAATGCCGCCACAGATTTTCTGTTCTTTGATTGGCATGACCAGGTGCGTGCCAATTGGCCCGAAGGCCGAGCAACGGTTTTCCGCCAGGCATTGGGCACATACGCCGCGATCTGGCGTCTGAGACAGTGGTTGAAGCCTATTCATGAGCAGGCGCGCTTTACGCTATGGGCGTTGGCCTATCCGATCGTCTATGTGGCGCTGGTGTGTCTGCTGGGGGCCGGTTTGGGTATGGCCTTGGGCAGCGTGATTGCTTCTGGTGCATGGGCCGGCGTATTGGCTTTGTTGGTGTGGGTTTTGGTGTGCTGGGGCGGCTTTGTACTGGACGGGCATATTCATGTCAGCTGGTTGCTCAGGATTCTGAACTTTGCGCATCTCAGCTCTAGTCAGGCTTTTCCGGTATTGGATGCCCGTATGGAGGCCTTGGCCGCCGATGTTGCCAAGGGGGTGCGGGAGAATCGCTGGCGCGAGGTTGTGGTCGTGGGCTTCAGTGTTGGCACGGTGCAGGCCGTCAAACTGATTTCCGTACTGAGGCAACGGATGGCAATAGATCAAGTTGGCGCAACGTCATCCATGCTAGCCTCGCCCCCTTATGGAAATTTGCTGAGTTTGGTGACCTTGGGAAACTGCATCCCCTTGTTCGGCTTGTTTCCTGGGGCGGTTGCTCTGCGGCGTACTTTGCGAGAGCTGGCACAGGATGAAACGGTGTATTGGGCCGATATTTCATCGCCCAGCGATAGCGTCTGCTTTGGCATGTGCGATGTGGTGGGCCTTTCGTTGAGGGAGGATGGGCTGTGCAAGCCCAAGGCTTCCGGACCTGTACTCAAAACAGCTTCAAAAATAGAGCAATGGGGAGTGAATCCCCAAGCCGTATGTTCGCCACGTTTTCACAAACTGTTCCATGCGGCCAGTTACCGCTGGC
This sequence comes from Comamonas sp., assembly GCA_031277805.1. Taxonomy (GTDB): domain Bacteria; phylum Pseudomonadota; class Gammaproteobacteria; order Burkholderiales; family Burkholderiaceae_C; genus Comamonas. Next base: position 416,448 of record JAITLR010000007.1, read on the forward strand.
TGCGGCGCAACAAGATGCGCATGCATTTTCAATACTTGATGGCTGGTGAAATTGCGGGAGCCTACGATTATTTCGAGTTGCTCAGCAGTCCCGGTCTGATACGTGATCACATTCAGAAGAAATTGGTGAGATGAGTCGTTTCTGTCCAGCCTATCCCAAGCCGCATCCGGAGAAGGCCTCCAAGCTGAGCATGTTCTGGCATGCCCGCCGCTCCTGGATGGATGCCTTGTTCGAGCGCAGCTACACCATGCAGATGGGTGAGGTGCATCTGCCGGGAGTGGATCTGTACATGCTTAATGACATCAAAGAAGTCAAACGAGTCATGCAGACCGAGGCGCAGGCTTTCCCCAAGAGCCATCTGCTGCATGAGTCGCTAGAGCCATTGCTCGGTGAAAGCATCTTTACGACCAATGGTGAGCAGTGGCAGAGACAGCGCACCATGATGAATCCTGCATTCGCGCAGGCCCGCGTGAACGTGGCTTTTCCACGCATGCTGGGTGCTGCCCAGGCCATGCTGGAACGCCTGGACGCAGTGGATGAGGCGCGGCCCTATGACATCGAAGTCGAGATGACCCATGTCACGGCCGACATCATCTTTCGCACGATTTTTTCCACGCCCATGCAGGGGCCGGATGCACACCGTATCTTTGATGCATTTGCAAGGTATCAGGCGCTGGCTCCCAAGCTGATGCTGCCCGCGCTGTTTGGGGCCCGCTGGCTGCGTATGCCCTGGTACCGTTGGCAAAGTAACAAGGCAGCAAAAGAAATTCGCGGATTGCTGCATGCCATGATCAGGCCACGTTATGAATCCCACCTCAAGGGCGAAGCCACAGAGCAGGAAGATATTCTGGCGGCTTTCATGCAGGCCAAGGACCCGAAAACCGATCAGCCCTTCACGGAAGAGGAATTGGTCAACCAGGTTGCCATGTTGTTTTTGGCTGGCCATGAAACCTCGGCCAGTGCCCTGACCTGGGCCAGTTATCTGCTGGCGATGTCTCCGGATGTGCAGCAGAAGGCGTATGAGCAAGTGATGGAAGTCATCGGTGATCGAACGCCCGAGCAGTCTGACATGAAGGACTGTTCACGGGTCTGGAATATCTTCAGAGAGACCCTGCGCCTGTTCCCGCCTGTCGGTTTTTTTGCGCGTGAAAACGTGCAAGCCTGTCCTGTCCGAGGCAAACAGTTGAAGGAGCGCAGCACGGTCGTTGTCGCTCCATGGCTGCTGCAAAGGCATCGCAAGTGGTGGAAGGACCCTGATGCCTTTGATCCTGATCGCTTTGAGCGGGAAGAAGACAAAGATGCCATCAAGCATGCCTATATGCCTTTCAGCATGGGGCCACGCGTGTGCCTTGGTGCGGCGTTTGCGTTGCAGGAGGCGGTGCTGATTCTGACCTGTCTGCTGCGCCGCTATGAAATCCTGCCGGCAGAGGGGCATGTGCCCCAGCCGGTGGGGCGTTTGACGATTCGCTCCGAAAACGGCGTGCGTATCAGACTTCGGAAAAGAGCTGCTGCATGAAGGAGAGGCTCGCAGGTTTTGTGCTGATGTGCGCCGTGGTTCCCTTGGCTGTGGTGGGCTGGCTGATCCTGTGCTGGGTTGGCCTGTTCGGACGGACGGAGCGGGGAAGGGCCGGGGTCCGCGCACTCGATCATTTTGTGAATGCATCGGTACTCAATGGCTATGCCTGGGAGAGCGTCTCGTCCCATGCCTGGCGTGAGCGGGACAACAAGCGCTGGGCACGTGTGGTCATCAATATCACCGATCGCTTTCAGAAAGACCACTGCATGCGTGCCAACAAGCGGGAGCAGCCGGTGGTCGACCTGATTTTGAAAAAAGGCCTGCAAGATCAGACGATCAAGTAAGCGCTCTTACACACTGTAGTGTTTGACCTTCGGTCAGGTCAGCCAAAGCGAGGGTCTGTGCGTTGTATGGAGTACCGCTGCGCTTTGGCGCATGCGTTGTCCCAGACGGGCTCTATTACATTGGAGAGACATGTCCCATCGCAATTCACTTGCCTCTGGTCTGGCTGCGTTAGCACTGCTTTGTGCTGCAACCACGGCCCAGGCTCAGGCCTATATCAGCGGTTCCATCTCGGGACAACTGGCCCCTGGCGTCTATGGCCAGGTCAATATCGGCAATGCCGCGCCGCCTGCGCTGCTCTATGGTCAGCCCATGTGGGGCGGACCTGTGGTGCAGCAGGCGCAACCCATTTACATGTGGGTGCCGCCTGGTCATGCGCGAGACTGGCGTCGTTACTGCGGCCGCTACCATGCGTGCGGCCGCCCCACCTACTTTCTGCGGGATGCTCCGCCTCAGTGGCGTGGCGGGCCGCCACCTCGGCACGAGCGGCATTGGGACCACGATGACCATCGCCGCTGGGACAGGGGCGAGCGCTGGGATCGTCACGAGCATCGCGGTTGGGAGCGACATGACCGCGAGAACGATCAAGGTCACGGCCGTGGCCGAGGTCATGGACATCGTGATGATTGACTAGGGTTAACCACTAATTTTTCTGTTGCTTAAGTGCAGCCAATGAGGCCTTCAGCTATTTAATTGATAGCTGAAGGCCTTTTTTATTTAAAGCTTTACTATTATTTTTATAGATATATATTTGATGTGAAGAGTCGATGCTTTGATATGTTCTTAAGGCATAGCTGCTAGCGGAGAGGGAGGCTGGAGTCCTGCATGCTGCATGGCCACAATAAGCCTATTCAATTTGTTTAGATGGTTGCGCTGCTGCAGCGCGGTGATCTCCAAGCCATGAGACCTGGGTAGCCTGAGGGCAGAGGCTCGGCGGATTACTGCACTGGTGGGCAGGTCAATAGAGTGCAGGAGATTCAGGCATGAAGGGCATTTCTTCCATGGCAACCCGCCAGGTATTAGCAGATCTGGCCTCAGCCTGGAAAGAGCAGGGTGGTGAGCCCGTGGATATCGAATCCGTGGGTGGCGTGGATGCAGCCCAGCGGGTGCAGACCGGTGATGAGCCGTTCGATCTGGTCTTCCTGGCCTCCAATGCCATAGACAAGCTGGAGGCGGCCGGCCGTGTGCTGCCGGGCAGCAAGGTGGATCTGATGCTTTCCAGCACTGCGGTTGCCGTGCCTGCCGCCGCCTCACAACCTGATATCCGCAGCGAAGAGGCCGTACGCGCCGCCGTGCTGGCTGCACCCTGCGTGGGTTTTTCGACCGGGCCCAGCGGCGTGGCGCTGCAAAAGCTGCTCGAGCGCTGGGGCATTGCCGAAGAGATCAAGCCCCGTTTGGTACAGGCCCGTCCGGGTGTGCCCGTGGGCTCCATGGTTGCTTCGGGTGAAGTGGCACTGGGCTTTCAGCAATTGAGCGAATTGATTCACGTGCAAGGCATTCAGATCGTGGGCGCGCTGCCTGCGGCGATTGCCATCGATACGGTTTTTTCTGCGGCGGTCGTGAGCGGCGCAGCGAATGTAGAAGCGGCCCAGCGCTTGCTGGCTTTCATGGCTTCGCCGCAAGCGGCCGAGGCCAAGCGCCGCCAGGGCATGGAGCCCGTTTGAAATCTGGCAGTCGTCCGGGCAGGGGGCCTGGGCGCTGCGACCCCATCCAGCAAAAGGGCAGTCATAGCCCTTTCGTGACGGACGTACAGGAGCCTTAAGGCTTTGGTGCCAGCCGCGAGACAAGGAGATAGAGGCGACAAAGAGAGGCAACTGAGATACCAAACATGACTTCGCAAGCTAGCAATCCAAAAACCGATGCCACGGTCGCCAATGTGCAGACCGTGCTCAATGAACATCCGTTCTCCGGTTACCAATGGGTGATTTTCGCCCTGTGTTTCTTTATCGTTCTGCTCGATGGCTTTGATACCGCTGCCATCGGCTACATCGCGCCCTCACTGCTGGGTGAGTGGGGTCTGGCCAAGGCCGACCTGGCGCCCGTACTGAGCGCCGCACTGTTCGGCCTGGCCGCAGGTGCCATGAGCTCCGGCCCGCTGGCCGACAAGTTCGGCCGCAAGGCCGTGCTGGTGGGCTCGGTGCTGGTGTTTGCCGTGGCCTGTCTGGCTTCGGGCTACACCCATGACCTGACCAGCATGACGGCCTGGCGCTTTGTCACCGGCCTGGGCCTTGGTGCAGCCATGCCCAATGCCGTGACGCTGATGAGCGAGTACTGCCCCGAGAACCGACGCGCCACCATCACCAATGCCATGTTCTGCGGCTTTCCGCTGGGCGCCGCCTTTGGCGGTTTCCTGGCTGCCTGGATGATTCCCCATTTCGGCTGGCGCAGCGTGCTGCACCTGGGCGGTATTGCTCCGCTGGTGCTGTTGGTGCTGCTGGTGCTGCTGTTGCCCGAGTCCGTGCGCTACATGGTGGGCAAGGGCTACTCGGCCGACCGCATTCGCAAGCCTCTGACCCGCATCGCTGGCAATGCCGTGCAGCATGTGCAGAAGTTCGTGATGACCGAAAACAAGGCCGCCGTGGAAGGCAAGAGCGGCATGGGCGTGGTGCTGTCCAAGCAGTACCGTGTCGGTACCGTGATGCTGTGGATTGCGTACTTCATGGGTCTGGTCATCTTCTATGCGCTGATGAACTGGATGCCTGTGCTGTTCAAGGAGGGCGGCCTGGACCCCAAGACCGCAACCCTGGTGGCGGCACTCTTCCCGCTGGGCGGCGTGGGCGCTGTGTTCTTCGGCTGGCTGATGGACCGCTTCAACGCCAACCGCATCATTGCCGTGGGCTATGCGCTGACCGCTGTGTCCATCTGGTGGATCGGTCAGGAGGCCGGCAACCTGGGCTGGCTGGTCGTTTCGGTCTTTGTGGCCGGCACCATCATGAATACCGCGCAGTCTTCCATGCCTGCGCTGGCCGCCGCCTTCTATCCCACCAGCGGCCGCGCCACCGGTGTGGCCTGGATGCTGGGCATTGGCCGCTTTGGCGGTATTGCCGGCTCCTTCCTGGTGGCCGAGCTGACAGTGCGCAACCTGGGCTTCAGCCAGATCTTCGCCGTGGTGGCCATTCCCGGCCTGATCGCCGCAGCTGCCTTGATCATCAAGCAGCTGGCCACGCCCAAGGCTGAACGCTAAGTTTTTTGAATAGCGGCCGGCCCGGCCGGTGCCGGCCCTGACGGTCAACCGTTGATTTCCACCTTCGAGGGGTTCTTACATGATTATTGACGTACACGGACACTACACGACGGCGCCTGCCGCCCTGGGCGCATGGCGCGATCTGCAGATTGCGGGACTCAAGGACCCCAGCAAGACTCCTTCGGCCGCTGACCTGAAGATCAGCGACGATGAAATCCGCGAGACCATCGAAACCAACCAGCTGCGCCTGATGAAGGAGCGTGGTTCCGATCTGACCATCTTCAGCCCCCGTGCCTCGTTCATGGCGCACCACATCGGTGACTTCCAGACCTCCAGCACCTGGGCTGCGATCTGCAACGAGCTGTGCTTCCGCGTCAGCGAGCTATTCCCCGATCACTTCATTCCCGCCGCCATGCTGCCCCAGTCGCCCGGCGTGGACCCTGCCACCTGTATTCCCGAACTGGTCAAGTGCGTTGAGCAGTACGGCAACGTGGGCATCAACCTGAACCCCGATCCCTCGGGTGGCCACTGGACTTCGCCCCCGCTCTCCGACAAGAGCTGGTACCCCATCTACGAAAAGATGGTGGAGTACGACATCCCCGCGATGATCCACGTCTCCACCAGCTGCAATTCATGCTTCCACACCACGGGCAGCCACTATCTGAATGCCGACACCACGGCCTTCATGCAGTGCCTGACTTCGGATCTGTTCAAGGACTTCCCGACCCTGAAGTTCCTGATCCCCCATGGCGGAGGTGCCGTGCCTTACCACTGGGGCCGTTTCCGCGGTCTGGCGCAGGAGATGAAGAAGCCGCTGCTGGAAGAGCATCTGCTGAACAACATCTACTTCGACACCTGCGTCTACCACCAGCCCGGCATCAACCTGCTGACGGAAGTGATTCCCACCAAGAACATCCTGTTCGCCAGCGAAATGATCGGAGCCGTGCGCGGCATCGATCCGCAGACCGGTCACTACTACGACGACACCAAGCGCTACATCGAAGCCACGCAGAATCTGACGGCCGATGAAAAGCACGCCGTCTACGAAGGCAATGCCCGCCGCGTCTTCACGCGCCTGGACAAGGCGCTGAAGGCCAAGGGTCTGTAACTTCTAAAAAAGAGAGCTGCAATCGCCTGGTATGCAACGTTTTCAATAAGAAAACTATTCAAGTTTAATGAATAGCAAGCGATACAAGCTCACTTTTTTGATTCAATAACGTCTTAGCAAAGAGGTATTTCCATGTACGAACTGGGAGTTGTCTACCGCAATATCCAGCGCGCCGACCGCGCTGCTGCTGACGGCCTGGCCGCCCTGGGCTCCGCCACCGTGCACGAGGCCATGGGTCGCGTCGGTCTGCTCAAGCCCTATATGCGCCCCATCTATGCCGGCAAGCAGGTCTCCGGCACGGCCGTCACGGTGCTGCTGCAGCCCGGCGACAACTGGATGATGCATGTGGCGGCCGAGCAGATTCAGCCCGGCGACATCGTGGTCGCTGCCGTCACTGCCGAGTGCACCGACGGCTACTTCGGCGACCTGCTGGCCACGAGCTTTCAGGCGCGCGGCGCACGCGCGCTGATCATCGATGCCGGCGTGCGTGACGTGAAGACGCTGCAGGAGATGGACTTTCCGGTCTGGAGCAAGGCCATCTCTTCCAAGGGCACGATCAAGGCCACCCTGGGCTCGGTCAACATCCCCATCGTCTGCGCCGGCATGCTGGTCACGCCCGGTGACGTGATCGTGGCCGACGACGACGGTGTGGTCTGCGTGCCCGCCGCGCGTGCCGTGGAAGTGCTGGCCGCTGCCCAGAAGCGCGAAAGCTTCGAAGGCGAAAAGCGCGCCAAGCTGGCCTCGGGCGTCCTCGGCCTGGATATGTACAAGATGCGCGAGCCCCTGGAAAAGGCCGGCCTCAAGTACATCGACTAATCGGAACATCGGTCCTCAAAAATCATTACAACAGGAGCAACCGCATGTTCTCTTCCTTCAAATCCTCCGTGAACCTCTCGCGCCGCCACTGTCTGGCCGCAGCGGCCAGCCTGGCTGGCGCCGGCGCACTGGGTCTGGGCACTGCCGGCAATGCGCTGGCGCAGGCCGTCAAGGCCGCTGCCGGGAACAAGGGCACGCAGCTCGTGCTGCTGGGCACCAAGGGCGGCCCGCGCGTGGGCGGCGAGCGCTCCAATCCGGCCAGCGTGCTGCTGATCGACGGCGAGCCGTTTGTCGTCGATTGCGCCTATGGCGTGGCGGCCCAGCTGGTCAAGGCCGGCATTGCGCTGCCGCGTCTGAGCAAGGTGTTTATCACCCATATGCACTCGGACCACAACCTGGAATACGGCCCCTTGCTGTATTCGGCCTGGGCTGCCGGCCTGCGCAACCAGGTCGATGTCTGGGGGCCGCCGACGCTGGATGCGATGACCAAGGCCTTCATGGAGTCCATGAAGTTCGACATCGATATCCGCATCCCCGACGAGAGCAAGCCCGATCTGCGCAAGATGGTGAACACGCACGAGTTCTCCAAGCCCGGCGTGATTCTGGAGAACGACAAGGTCAAGGTGACGGCGGTGCGCAATATTCATTCGCCCATCGCGGACTCGTTTGCGCTGCGCTTCGACACCAGGGACCGCTCGGTTGTCTTCTCGGGCGACACGACCTACTGCCCGGCCGTGGCCGAGCTGGCCAAGGGCGCCGATGTGCTGGTGCACGAGGTGATCTATGTGCCCGCCGTGGACGCCATGGTCAAGCGCGTGCCCAATGCCGCCACGCTCAAGGAGCATCTGCTGGCCTGCCACACCACCTCGGTGGATGTGGGCCGCATCGCTGCGGCCGCCGGCGTCAAGAAGCTGGTGCTCTCGCACATCGTGCCGGGCGACGACCCCAGCATCACCGACGAAATGCTGCTGTCCGATGTGCGCCAGCATTTCAAGGGCGATGCCGTGGTGGGCAAGGATTTGATGGTGATCTGATCACTTTTTCAAGATAAGGACTGGATTGATATGAGCCAATTTGAAAAGACCCCCGGCTGGCTGGACTGGTATGCCAACCCCAGCAAGCCCCAGTTCAAGCTGCCTGCCGGCGCGGTGGATGCGCACTGCCACGTGTTCGGCCCCGGCAACGAGTTCCCCTTCGCCCCCGAGCGCAAGTACACCCCCTGCGACGCCAGCAAGGCCCAGCTGTATGCGCTGCGCGACCACCTGGGTTTTGCGCGCAATGTGGTGGTGCAGGCCACCTGCCACGGTGCGGACAACCGCGCCATGGTCGATGCCTGCAAGTCCTCGGGCGGCAAGGCCCGTGGCGTGGCCACGGTCAAGCGCTCCATTAGCGATGCCGAGCTGCAGGAGTTGCATGACGCCGGCGTGCGCGGCGTGCGCTTCAACTTCGTCAAGCGCCTGGTGGACTTCACGCCCAAGGACGAGCTGATGGAGATTGCCGGCCGCATCGCCAAGCTGGGCTGGCATGTGGTGATCTATTTCGAAGCCGTGGATCTGCCCGAGCTGTGGGATTTCTTCACCGCGCTGCCCACCACCGTGGTGGTCGACCACATGGGCCGCCCCGACGTCACCAAGGGCGTGGACAGCGAAGAGTTCGCCCTGTTCCTGAAGTTCATGCGCGAGCACCAGAACGTCTGGAGCAAGGTGTCCTGCCCCGAGCGCCTGTCCGTCACCGGCCCCAAGGCCCTTCATGGTGAGCAGAACGCCTATCAGGACGTGGTGCCGTTCGCGCGCCGCGTGGTCGAGGAGTTCCCTGATCGCGTGCTCTGGGGCACGGACTGGCCGCACCCCAACCTGAAGGACCACATGCCCGACGACGGCCTGCTGGTGGACTTCATTCCCCATATCGCTCCCACCGTAGAGCTGCAGCAAAAGCTGCTGGTGGACAACCCCATGCGTCTGTACTGGCCCGAAGAGGTCTGACGGAGTTCCGGCGACACATACACCCGGAAACAGGCCGCAGCCTTGTCGCATGGGCTGCGCCATCCGTAAACGAGGAGAATTTATGGCTTTGGAAAAACCGTATCTGGACGTGCCCGGCACCATCATTTTCGATGCCGAGCAGTCCCGCAGGGGCTACTGGCTCAACCAGTTCTGCATGAGCCTGATGAAGGCCGAGAACCGTGAGCGCTTCCGCGCCAACGAGCGTGCCTATCTCGACGAGTGGGCGATGACCGAGGAGCAGAAGCAGGCCGTGCTGGCGCGCGATCTGAACTGGTGCATGCGCACCGGCGGCAATATCTACTTCCTGGCCAAGATCGGCGCCACCGACGGCAAGAGCTTCCAGCAGATGGCCGGCTCCATGACCGGCATGACCGAAGAAGAGTACCGCGCCATGATGATGGGCGGCGGCCGCTCTGCCGAAGGCAATCGCTACGTGGGTGAGGACGGTGATGCGCAGGCACACCATCAGCCACAAGGAAGTGCTCGCAGCGCAGGCAACCAGAACCAGGAAGGCAACTAAGACATGGCACGCATCACCGCATCCGTTTTCACCTCGCACGTGCCTGCCATCGGCGCCGCCATGGACATGGGCAAGACCCAGGAAGCCTACTGGGCGCCGCTGTTCAAGGGTTATGACTTCTCGCGCCAGTGGATGAAGGACAACAAGCCCGACGTGATCTTCCTGGTCTACAACGACCACGCCACGGCCTTCAGCCTGGACTGCATTCCTACGTTTGCCATCGGCACCGGTGCCGAATACCAGCCCGCCGACGAAGGCTGGGGCCCGCGCCCCGTGCCCAAGGTGCAAGGCCACCCCGAACTGGCCTCGCATATTGCACAGTCCGTGATCCAGCAGGACTTTGACCTGACCATCGTCAACAAGATGGACGTGGATCACGGCCTGACCGTGCCTCTGTCGCTGATGTGCGGCGAGCAAGACCCCAAGAGCGGCTCCTGGCCCTGCCCGGTGATCCCGTTTGCCGTCAACGTGGTGCAGTACCCCGTTCCCTCGGGCCAGCGCTGCTTCAACATCGGCCGCGCCATTCGCAAGGCCATCGAGAGCTATGACGAGGACATCAACGTTCACATCTGGGGCACCGGTGGCATGAGTCACCAGTTGCAAGGCGCGCGCGCCGGTCTGATCAACCAGGACTGGGACAACAAGTTCCTGGATCTGCTGATCGAGAACCCGAACGGTCTGGCCAAGATGCCGCATATCGACTATGTGCGCGAAGCCGGCTCCGAAGGCATCGAGCTGGTGATGTGGCTGATCGCGCGCGGCGCCATGTCCGACGTGGATGGCCCTGCACCGCTGCCCAAGGTGGCACACCGCTTCTATCACGTGCCCGCATCGAATACCGCTGTAGGCCATCTGATTCTGGAGAACCAATGAACGTGCCCCCACGTTCATCGCTTCGCGTATTCACTGCCCCCCGAGGGGGCCTTCGCCTCCTTGAGGCGGCTCTACGGAGACTCATTCATGTCTAAAACCATCAAAGTAGCGCTGGCTGGCGCTGGTGCCTTCGGCATCAAGCACCTGGACGGCATCAAGAACATCGACAGCGTGGAAGTCGTCTCCCTGGTCGGTCGCCGCCTGGAGCAAACCCAGGAAGTGGCCGACAAGTACGGCATCAAGCATGTCTGCACCGATCTGGCTGATGCGCTGGCTCTGCCCGAAGTCGACGCCGTGATTCTGTGCACGCCCACGCAGATGCATGCCGCCCAAAGTATTCAGTGCCTGAAGGCCGGCAAGCATGTGCAGGTCGAAATCCCTCTGGCCGACGCCCTGAAGGACGCGCAGGAAGTGGCCGAGCTGCAAAAGCAGACCGGTCTGGTGGCCATGGTCGGCCACACCCGCCGCTTCAACCCCAGCCACCAGTGGGTGCACAAGAAGATCGAGGCCGGCGAGTTCAACATCCAGCAGATGGATGTGCAAACCTATTTCTTCCGCCGCACCAATATGAACGCGCTGGGCCAGGCCCGCAGCTGGACCGACCACCTGCTGTGGCACCATGCTGCCCACACCGTGGACCTGTTCGCCTACCAGGCCGGCAGCCCCATCGTCAAGGCCAACGCCGTGCAAGGCCCGATCCACAAGGATCTGGGCATCGCCATGGACATGAGCATCCAGCTCAAGGCCGCCAATGGCGCGATCTGCACGCTGAGTCTGTCGTTCAACAACGACGGTCCTCTGGGAACCTTCTTCCGCTATATCGGCGACACCGGCACCTATCTGGCCCGCTACGACGATCTGTTCAATGGCAAGGAAGAAAAGATCGATGTTTCCAAGGTCGATGTGTCCATGAACGGCATCGAGCTGCAGGACCGCGAGTTCTTCGCCGCCATCCGCGAAGGCCGCGAGCCCAATTCCAGCGTGCAGCAGGTGTTCAACTGCTACAAGGTCCTGCACGACCTGGAGCAGCAACTGAACGCGGATTGATTGCCTGGCGTATCTCCGCACGAAAGCCCCCGCAGCTTGTGGCTGCGGGGGCTTGTTTCATTGCGCAAAGTCTCTGTCGCTGCGGGAGGAGATCGCAGTCGCATTCTTGTGTGGCCGAATCCAGGCCTCATACCGAGGCTATACCTCCCAGGAACCATGGCGCAGTTGACGGGGGGAGCTGCCAAACCAGCGTTGGCAGGCACGGGTGAGCACGGTCTGGTCTGAATACCCCAGCAACTGCGCGATATGGCCCAGGCTCAGGTCAGGCTGCGAGAGCAACTGGCCTACCCAGGTCTTGCGCGCAGCATCGCGCAGTTCCTCGAAGGCGGCACCTTCCGCCTGCAGGCGCCGCTGCAGGGTGCGCGGGTGCTGGCTCAGGGCGCGTGCTACCGAGGGCAGGTCGGCCATGCCCATGCGCACCAGATTGGCCAGCGCGCTGCGCACCTGGTCTGTCACGCTGGTATCCCTGCCCGGCGTTGCGCCCAACAAGAAACGTTCGACAAACTGCTGCAGCAGCCGGTTGTGTCTAGGCATGGGCTGACGCCAGGCCAGCGGGTCGATGGCAATGCCGTCAAAGCTGGAGCCAAAGCGCGGCAACTGGCCCAGGTGCCGCCGGTATTGTGCACCGCTGCCCACAGGGGCATGGCGCAGATGGATGGCCGAGGGGCGCAGCGCGCCTTCGGACAGCACATGGATCAGCCGGCACATATAGGCCACGCAGATTTCCGTGCCCTGGGGCATGTGGGTTGGGGAGGGCAGGCGCGAAAACACTTCCACGCATTCCAGTCCCTCGTCAGGCGCCATGAAGGTTCTGTAGCTCAGGGTGGGGTTGTGGAAGTGGACATACTTGCCGCCCTGCATCATGCCCTCGCGCACGGTGGGCGCGGACTGTATGACCAGCCCCAGCAGGCCCAGGGTTTCGACACCTTGCAGGGCGCACAGGCGCAGCCCGAAATCGTTCACAACCAGTACGCGGGCGGCTTCCTCTATGGCCTGGGCCACGGCGTGGCTGGGCAGGTAGCGCTCGGGGTCGGTCAGATCGTCCGGCACCAGGCCGCAGACGCGCAGGATGGCAGCGGGGTCTCCGTCATGCGCGCGCACCAGTTCTTCAAAGCCCGCGAGCGAGGCGGCTCGGACACGGGTCATGACAGCGGAATCGGGGGATTTGGCAAGCATCAGGGTATCTACGGCATGTCGCTCAAGATCAAAATCCTGTCGCGTAAACACAAGTTTTGCCAGAGGGGTAGACCTAGCATGGCTGCGTCACAGATACCCAGGAGACACCCCGTATGGCACAGCATTTCGACTTTCTCATCATCGGTGCCGGTATTTCCGGCATTGGTGCAGCCCGCCACCTGCGCGAGAAGTTCCCGGACCGCAGCCTCGCCATCCTCGAAGCCATGGACGGCTTCGGCGGCACCTGGTGGACGCACCGCTATCCGGGCGCGCGTTCGGACAGCGATCTGTTCACCTATGGCTATGGCTTCAAGCCCTGGACGGGCAATGCCATCGCCACGGCGGATGAGATTCGCCACTACCTGGCCGAGACCATTGAGGAGAACAGCCTGGCCCCGCTGATCCGCTACGGCCACAAGGTGCAGTCGGCCCACTGGTCGTCCGAAGACAAGCGCTGGACGCTGGAAGTGAGCTGCAGCGGCTTGGACGAGGTGCAGCGCTTTACCTGCAACTTCCTGTGGGTTTGTGCGGGCTATTACGACCATGACCAGGGGTATACGCCCGAGTGGCCAACGCTCAAGGACTTCAAGGGCCAGGTCATCCACCCGCAGCACTGGCCGCCGGAGCTGGATTACGCCGGCAAGCGCATGGTGGTCATAGGCTCGGGTGCCACAGCGGCCACGCTGATTCCCAGCCTGGCGCCGGATGCGGGCCATGTGACCATGCTGCAGCGCTCGCCCACCTTTTTTCTGCCCGCGTCCGAGCATCCGTTGGTGCCGCTGCTCAAGCCTTTGAATCTGCCCGATGAGTGGTATCACGAGATCATGCGCCGTGCCTTTATCGCGCGCACCGACGAGATTGTGAAAACCTCCAGGCAGTACCCCGAGGCGATGCGCGCTTTTTTGCTCGGCGAGATTCGTCCGCACCTGCCCGAAGGCTTCGACATCGACAGGCACTTCAACCCCGGCTACCGCCCCTGGCAGCAGCGCATTGCCGTGGTGCCCAACGGCGACTTCTTCCTGGCCATGCGCGAGGGCAAGGCCTCGGTGGTGACGGACACCATAGAGAACTTCGACGCCAGCGGCATCCAGCTGACCGGCGGCGGGCATCTGGACGCCGACATCATCGTTACTGCCACGGGCTTCAATCTCAAGCTGTTCGGCGGCATTGCGTTCAGCGTGGATGGCGCGCCGGTGGATTTTCGCGAGCGCATCTCCTACCGGGGCGTGATGATCGAGGACATGCCCAATATGGCCTATACACAGGGCTACTTCCGCTCCAGCTGGACGCTGCGCTGCGACCTGGTGTGCGACTGGGTGTGTCGCTTGCTTGCCCATATGCACGAGCAGGGCCATGCCGAGGTGCGGCCCACCGTAGCCTCAGCCGATGCTGGCATGCAGCGCCTGTCATGGATAGAGGCCGACAACTTCAACGCCGGTTATGTGCTGCGTGCGCAGGATGCCATGTTCGGCCAGGGCGACCGCCAGCCCTGGAGGCACGACATGGAGTACGCCGAAGAGCGCGTGGCTCTGCCTGCCGCATCGCTGCAGGAAGATGCCTTGGCCTATCGCTAGGTCCGTCCCCCGTATCCCTTGCCTCGATCTTTATAACGACAGGAGACTTCAACCATGGCTCTCGATCCCCATCTGGCCGGCGTCCTGCAGCAGCTGGCCGCTGCCAACAGGAAATCCACGGCCGAAGGCACACCCGAAGAAGGCCGTGCCGGCTATCTGGCGCTGACCAAAGGCTCGCTCACGCCGGAACAGATCGTGCCCGTGGCTAGCGTGCAGGACATCTCTGTGCCCGGTGGCGCGGGTCCTGTGGCCGCGCGTATCTACCGGCCCGAAGGCGCTGGGCCTTTTCCCACCGTGGCCTATTTCCACGGCGGGGGCTACGTCATCGGCAACCTGGATACGCACGACAACATGTGCCGTGAGATCTGCCGTGGCGCGCAGGCCGTGGTGGTGTCGGTGGACTACCGACTTGCCCCCGAGCATCCCTTCCCCGCAGGCATAGAGGACGCCGTGGCCTCTGCCAAATGGGTGGTTGCCAACGCGCATGAGCTGGGGGGCAGCGCCATGGTGGCTGTGGCGGGCGACAGCGCGGGCGGTAACTTCTGCGCCGTGGTGACGCAGCAGCTGCGCGATGCGGGCATTCCCCTGGCAGCGCAGTTCCTCATCTACCCTGCGGTGGACCACGCCGCCGCCGAGTACGCCAGTGCCGAGCAGAACGCCAGGGGCTACTTCCTTGAAGCCGAAACCATGGCCTGGTTCTATAACCACTACGCGGGCGGCTATGCCGATACGCTGGACCCGCGCCTGGCACCGCTACAGGCCCAAAGCCTGGCCAACCTGCCGCCCGCCGTGATCGTGAATGCCGAATTCGATCCGCTACGGGACCAGGGCGCGGCCTATGCCCATGCACTGCGCGCCGCAGGTGGCCAGGCCGAACTGATCGAAGGGGCGGGCATGATCCATGGCTTCTTCGACATGGGCCGTTGGTCGCCGGGCGCGCAGGCCGTCATCACGCGCAGCATCGAGCGCTTTGCCGCGCTGCTGAAATCGCAAACCCGTTGAGGAGAGCAATATGACCCATGTGAATCATTTGACCGTCCTGGGTTCGGGCGTACTGGGCGGACAGATCGCCTGGCACAGCGCGTTCAAGGGCAAAACCGTGGCCGTCTACGACATCTCGGATGAAGCGCTGGAGCGCTGCCGCGCCGCACAGGAGCAGTACGCCGCCATCTATCTGGCCGAAATGGGCGCCAGCAAGGCCGACATCGAAGCCACGCGCCAGCGCCTGAGCTTCACCACGGACATGGCACAGGCCGTGGCCAAGGCCGACCTGGTCATTGAAGCCGTGCCGGAGATCCCGGATGTCAAGACCGGTGTCTACCAGCAGATGGCGCCGCTGCTGCAGGACCACACCGTGGTCGCCACCAATTCGTCCACCTTTTTGCCCAGCGATTTCGCGGCTGCCACGGGCCGACCGGAAAAGTTCTGCGCGCTGCACTACGCCAACTACATCTGGTCGGCCAATGTCGTGGAAATCATGCCGCACGCGGCGACGGCCCGGGCCACGCTGGAGACCGTCGCCCAGTTCGGCATCGAGACCGGCATGGTGCCGATTCCCATCGCCACGGAGCACAACGGCTATGTCATCAACACCTGGTTCCCCGCACTGCTCAAGGCCGCCCAGACGCTGGTGACCAACGGCATCGCCACGCCCGAGGATGTGGACCGCACCTTCCTGATCGCCAACCGCGGTGCCCGCATGGGCCCGTTCGGCATGATGGACATCGTGGGCATGAAGACCTGTTATGACGTATCCATTTACTGGGGGCAGTTGCAGGGCGACACGCAGCAACTGGCCAATGCCGAATATGTCAAAACCCAGTTGATGGACAAGGGACGCACCGGCGTGCTGGCGGGCAAGGGCTATTACGACTATCCGAATCCGGTCTATGCAGCGGCGGGCTTTCTGGATGTGCCAGCGCTGTCGCAGCTGTCCGCCATTGTTGATCGCTGCATTCCCAAGGCCTAAGCCTTCTATGCACTTGCGGTGGGCCGCAGTGCCTGCCTCTCTGCCCGGTGTTGTCGCCAAGCGGTACCGGGCGGGCGCATGACGTGCGCCGATCCTCTAGGCTTGAACGGGAAGGGTTTGCCCCATGAGCGCAACGCCAATGATTCCATCCAGCGTTACCAGTGAGCGACTGCCTCTGGGAGCCGTGTCCTGGTCACTTTTTGAGGCTGGGCGCAATCCCTTCGTCATGCTGGTGACGATCTATGTCTTCATGCCCTACTTCTCCACCATCATGGTGGGTGACCCCATCAAGGGGCAGGCGCTGGTTGCGGCCTATGGGCAGTGGGCCGGCTGGATCGTGGCCTTGACGGCGCCCTTGCTGGGTGCATCGATTGACCGAATAGGCCCACGCAAGCCGCTGCTGCTGGTGTCCACGGCCGTCATGGCCGCGCTGATGATCTCGCTGTGGTGGGCCAGGCCAGATGGCTCAGGCCTGGGCATCACTGGCGTGGTGGTGGCCGCCGTCGTGATCAATGTGTTGTTCGGCTATACCGAAGTGCTACACAACGCCATGCTGGCCCAGGCAGCCGGCCAGCGTCTGGCACACAAGGCCTCGGGGTTGGGCCTGGCCCTGTCGAATGCGATTTCGGTGATGGTGCTGATCTTTGTTCTATGGGCCTTTGCCCTGCCTGGCAAAGTGCCATGGAGCTGGATTCCCGCTGAACCCTTGTTCGGCCTGAACTCTGCCGCCCACGAGCCGGAGCGCATTGTCGGACCCATTGCCGGCATGCTGTTCCTGATCGGCGCGCTGCCGCTGTTTCTTTTCACGCCCGACATGGCGCGCAGCAACTCCAGCATTGGGCAGGCACTGAGCGAAGGGATTGGCGCTTTGCGCGGCATGGTGGGCAAGCTGCGCGGCCACCGTGACATGAGTATCTTCCTGTGCGCACGCATGCTGTATGTTGACGCGATGACGGCGGTGCTGCTTTTCAGCGGCGTTTATGCTGCTGGCGTCATGCATTGGGACACATTGACCATGCTCGGCTATGGCGTGCTGCTCAGCATATTCGCGGCGTTGGGCGGGATTCTGGGCAGCAAGCTGGATGCTGTACTGGGCCCCAAGACCGCCATACAGATCGAAGTGCTGATGACGCTGCTGGGGCTTTGCGCCGTCATCGGAATCTCGCCCGAGCGCATTCTGTTTCTGTGGAGCTACGACAAGGCAACGGCTGTGCCTTTGTGGGATGGTCCGTTTTTCCGCACCCTGCCGGACCTCGTCTACCTGTTGATCGGTTTTTCCAACGCGGCCTTTATCACTGCGTCATATGCGTCCAGCCGTACCTTGCTGCTGCGGCTTACCCCGCCAGGGGAAAGCGGCACCTTCTTCGGAATATTCGCTCTCTCTGGCACGGCAACCGTATGGCTGGGGTCGCTGCTGGTGCATATGGCCACCGAGGCTTATCACTCGCAGCAGGCGGGTATGGCAGCCATTGCCATATTGATGGGGTGCGGGCTGATCGGCATGTGCTTTGTGCGCGGTGGCCGCACATTCGAAGAGGGGTGAACTAGTTCCAGGCGCGGTGCGGACGCTGGAATAATATTGCTCCAGCTTGTATAGCAGCTTGCACTCGCCGCGATTGTGGTTGCAGGCCTTTTGATGCAAAGGACAAATAATGGAAAACCGCAAGATCGGCCCTTTTACCACTGCCAGTGTCGCGCTGGGCTGCATGAATTTCTGCCATGCCTACGGCAACCCGGTCTCTGCCGAGCAGTCGCAGGCCGTGCTGCATGCGGCGCTGGATGCCGGCGTGACCCTGTTCGACACCGCCGCGCTCTATGGTTTTGGTGCCAGCGAATCGCTGATCGGCCCCGTGCTCAAGCCCCACCGCAACCACATCACCCTGGCCAGCAAATGCGGCATGGCCGGCGTGCGTGGTGAAGACGGCGTGATGCGCCGCGTCATCGACGGCCGTCCAAAAAACCTGCGTCAGAACTGCGAAGACAGTCTCAAGCGCCTGGGCACAGATGTGATCGATCTCTACTATCTGCATCGCTGGGACCGTAACGTGCCCATCGAGGAGTCGGTGGGCGAGATGGCGCGCCTGAAGGAAGAGGGCAAGGTTCGCGCTCTGGGTCTGTCGGAAGTGGGGGCCGATGCGCTGCGCCGCGCGCACAAGGAGCACCCGATCGCCGCGCTGCAAAGCGAATATTCGCTGTGGTCGCGCAATGCAGAGCTGGGCACGCTCGCCGCCTGCAAGGAACTGGGCATTGCCTATGTGGCCTTCAGTCCCATGGGTCGCGCCTTCTTCAGCGGCAAGCTGCAGCAGGTGGACAACCTGGTCAAGGGCGATATCCGCGCCTCCATGCCGCGCTTTGCCGGCGAGGCCTATGCGCAGAATCTGCGCCTGCTGGCGCCCATGCAGGCTGTGGCGAAAAAGGCCGGCTGCACGCTGGCCGAGCTGGCCATCGCCTGGGTGCTGCACCAGGGCGAGCATGTGATTGCCTTACCCGGCACCACCAGCGTGGAGCATCTGCACGAGAACATTCGTGGCGGCCGCGTCCATCTCGACGCCGAGCTGCTGGCCGAGCTCGATGACATCTTCAAGCCTGAAGCGATTGCTGGCGACCGCTATGCGCTGCAAGGCCAGGGCGAGGTCGATACCGAGAAATACGCGTTTGAAAAGCGCCCGGGCTAAGGCCTTGGCCCGGTAGGGCGCGTAAGCTGGTTCTGCTTGGCTTCAGGTTTGGGGTAGGGCGTGCAGGGGAATATCCTTCTCCTGTGCCAACTGCATCAGTTGCGTGCAACTGCGGGCGGCCAGAAACCGGGCCACGCCCTGATGGATCTCGGGCTTGCGCATATCGGTGGGGTGGCTGAACAGCAGCTCCGCCGCTTCGCACAGGCGCTGGGCAAAGTGAGGCTCCAGCGCGGCCACGGCCACGATGCCGTCGGCACAGGGGTAGATGCGGTAGCCCGCATGGGCGCCGCCGACATCGCCGGCGGGCTGGGTCAAGCCCCAATGCCAGGGCAGGGCCAGCCATTGCGCGGCCTGGGCCAGACCGACCTCGCGCAGGATGCCGCGCCCGCTACGGCTGCTGACGAGCACGGCCTGGAGCACGGCCTCGCTGGCCATCAGCGCCCCCGCCATATCGGCAAACAGACTGGGGGGCAGGGCGGTGCTGTGCACGAGGCCCGCTTCGGCCTGATAGGTGAGGTCATGGCCGGGGACATCGGCCAGCTCGCCCGCGCTGCCGACCACGCGCACTAGCGACAGTGCGGGGTAGCGCTGCTGCAGGGCTTCCCAGCCCAGGCCCAGCTTGCTCAGGGCAGAAGGACGGAACGAGGTCAGCAGCACATCGGTTTGCGCCAGTTGCGCATGCAGGCTGGCCTGGCCTTCGGCAGTCTTGAGGTCAGCCTGCATGCGCTGCACATCTTGGTGCATTTGTGCATAGGCGTCGGGGCAGTACAGGCCCATGGGGTCGGCGCTGAAGCCACCGGGTGCCAGCGGCTCCAGCTTGTGGCATTGCGCTCCCATATTGGCGCAGCGCCACAGCGCGGCCGGGCCGGGCAGATTGAGGGCCAAGCTGAGAATGCGAACGCCCTGCAGGGGCTGGAAATCAGTGGTGCTGGCAGGCATGCGGCGAGGTCTCCTGATGGGGGGTCTTGCCTGCGGTTGTAGTGCATGTGTTGCCCTATCGCTGGCACTTTCAGGACAGTGTGTTGCGCAGATGGTGGCTGCAAGGGCTATTGCTCTGTGGCAAGCTCACCCCCATCTTTAGAAAAGCATCTGTTTTTAGAGCAGCTAACACTACCCTTGATACGTCGTTGCTTAGCCTTGCCGTACTTTTGTACTGCCTGCGGCTTCGCGCCTTGTCTCAAACGCAAACCTGCAGTTTGCTGGGTAGTGTTAGTCGCTCTTGGGTGCGACAAGCGATTTTTATGCGTCGACGAACGCTGATATCCCTGGCTGGCGCTGGTCTGGCAGCAGTCGGGGGCTGGACGGCTTATTCCATGACTTCTGCCTCTTCCCATGTGCTGCCCGAGCAGCTGCTGCAGCAACTTAAACCCTCGCCCCGCATGCCGGTGATGTTCATCGGCCATGGCAGCCCCATGAACGTGATCGAGGACACGCACTGGCGCCAGAGCTGGCAGGCGCTGGGCCAGGAGCTGACGGCCAAGGGTATTGCACCGCAGCTGATTCTCTGTGTCTCGGCTCACTGGCTGACCGAGTCCGACTGGGCGCTGACCGGCATGGCCGAGCCGCGCACGATCCATGACTTCGGCGGCTTCCCGCAGAAGCTGTTCGACCAGCAATACCCGGCGCCCGGGGCGCCCGAGGTAGCCAAGCAGCTGGCGGCCGAACTGCGTTCGCCTTTCGACAATTCGGCCCTGCTGGTCGATCACAAATGGGGCTTTGACCACGGTACCTGGTCGGTGCTGCTGCCCATGTTCCCCGATGCCAGGATCCCCGTCATGCAACTGAGCATGCCCTATGGCATGGCGCCCGACAAGCATTTCGAGATGGGACGCCAGCTGCGCGCGCTGCGCGATCGCGGCGTGCTGATTGTGGGCAGCGGCAATGTGGTGCACAACCTGAGCGCCATCCGCCGCGATGTGCAGGACAACCAGGCGTTTGACTGGTGCATTCAGTTCGACAGCGAGGTGCAGCAGCGCTGGGCCAGTGGCAATCTGGCCGACCTCAGCACCTTTTTGAACTGGGGCCCACAGGCGCGCATGGCCCATCCCACGCACGACCACTATCTGCCCCTGCTGTATGCGGCCGGCGCGGTGCAGGACGGAGAGGCGCCGCGCGTGTTCAACGACGCGTTCCAGTACGCATCGCTGTCCATGCGCTCGGCGATCTGGGGCTGAACGCCTGATCTGTTTTGATAGCTGCTGGCGCATGTCTTTGTTCGGTTTCAGATCAATATTCATCTGAACTCGTTTGCTAACAAGCGCTATCAGCTATCAAACTTGTATTAGCCAAACAAAAAAAGAGCAACAGGTTGGAATCCGTTGCTCTTTTTGCTTTCAGGGCCGAGGCCCTGAATCGTGAACTTAGATCACGGCGGCGATGGCCTTGCAGACATAGTCGATGTTCTTGCTGTTCAGCGCAGCCACGCACATGCGGCCGGTGTCGGTGCCGTACACGCCGAATTCGGAGCGCAGGCGAATCATCTGGTCCTTGGACAGGCCGGAGTACGAGAACATGCCGATCTGGGTGGTGATGAAGGACATGTCCTGCTGCACGCCGGCGGCCTTCAGGCCGTCAACCAGCTTCTGGCGCATGGCCTTGATGCGCACGCGCATCTCGCCCAGTTCCTTTTCCCACAGAGCGTGCAGCTCGGGGTTGTTCAGCACGGCTGCCACCACGGCGCCGCCGTGTGTGGGAGGGTTGGAATAGTTGGTGCGGATGACGATCTTCAGCTGCGACAGCACGCGAGCGGCTTCGTCCTTGTCGGAAGCCACCACGGACAGGGCGCCCACGCGCTCGCCGTACAGGCTGAAGCTCTTGGAGAACGAGGTGGACACGAAAATGTCCAGGCCGGCGGCCACGAACTTGCCGATCACGGCGCCGTCTTCGGCGATGCCGTGTCCGAAGCCCTGGTAAGCCATGTCCAGGAAGGGAATCAGACCCTTGGGCTTGACGGTGGCAAGCACTTCATCCCACGGAGCAGCGGTGATGTCGTAGCCGGTGGGATTGTGGCAGCAAGCGTGCAGCACGACCACGGTGCCGGGGGCGGCAGCGTTCAGATCGGCCAGCATGCCGGCGAAGTCGATGGAGCGGGTC
>JAITLR010000021.1 GCA_031277805.1 Comamonas sp.
CTGGATGCTTCCGAGCAAGCCTTCCTGGACAAGACCCTGATCGACCTGGACGGCACCGACAACAAGAGCCGCCTGGGCGCCAACGCCATGCTGGCCGTGTCCATGGCCGTGGCCCGCGCTGCTGCTGAAGAAGCTGGCCTGCCCCTGTACCGCTACTTCGGCGGCATGGGCGGCACGCAGCTGCCCGTGCCCATGATGAACGTGATCAACGGTGGCGCCCACGCGAACAACACGCTGGACCTGCAAGAGTTCATGATCATCCCCGTGGGTGCCCCCACCTTCCGCGAAGCCGTGCGCTGGGGTGCCGAAGTCTTCCACGCTCTGAAGGCCATCATCCACCACAAGGGCATGTCCACCGCCGTGGGCGACGAAGGCGGTTTTGCGCCTTCCGTGGAAAACCACGAAGCCGCCATCCAGCTGATCATCGAAGCCATCGAAAAGGCCGGCTACAAGCCCGGCGAACAGATCGCTCTGGGTCTGGACTGCGCCGCTTCCGAGTTCTACAAGGACGGCATGTACGTGCTGGAGGGCGAAGGCAATATGACGCTGACAGCCGCCCAGTGGACCGACATGCTGGCCGGCTGGTGCGACAAGTACCCCATCATCTCCATCGAAGACGGCATGCACGAAGGCGACTGGGATGGCTGGAAGATCCTGACCGAGCGCCTGGGCGCCAAGGTTCAGCTGGTGGGTGACGACCTGTTCGTGACCAACACCAAGATCCTGAAGGAAGGCATCGAAAAACGCATTGCCAACTCCATCCTGATCAAGATCAACCAGATCGGCACCCTGACCGAGACCTTCGCCGCCATCGAGATGGCCAAGCGCGCCGGCTACACCGCCGTGATCTCGCACCGCTCTGGCGAAACCGAAGACTCGACCATCGCCGACATCGCCGTGGGTCTGAATGCAGGTCAGATCAAGACCGGTTCCATGAGCCGTTCCGACCGTATCGCCAAGTACAACCAGCTGCTGCGCATCGAAGAAGACCTGGGCGACGTGGCCGAGTACCCTGGCCGCGCAGCCTTCTACAACCTGCGCTAAAGTACAGGCCTGAAGCAGGCGCTCACAAGTCGTATGGATGACTTGGGTGCCTGCTTTGTTTGCATCTGATTTCCTATGGTCAATCGCGTCGTCTGTGTTGTCTTGCTAGCCTTGCTGGCTGCCATTCACGCCCAGCTCTGGCTGGGTCATGGCAGCATGGCCTATGTCCACGAGTTGCAAGGCCAGATCAAGGACCAGTACGCCGCCAATGCCCTGGAGAAATCGGAAAACGACAGATTGCAGTCCGAGGTCGATGACCTGAAGGACGGCCTGTCCACCGTGGAAGAAAAGGCCCGTTACGAACTGGGCATGGTCAAACCCAATGAAATCTACATTCAGGTTTCCAAGCACTGACCCTGCAAGCCAGCCAGCCCAAAGCCAGCCCCGTGCTGGCTTTGTTGCTCCTGGACCAACGATACCTGCCCCCACCGTGGTGCTGCTGGGTGCACCTCAGGCCCTTTCGCGCAGCATGGCCCATGCGCTGCTGCAGGCTCACCACCAAGCCCGGCCAGATACGAGCTGGCAATGTCTGGCGCCGCCCCCTGGCGACAGCTGGCCTTCCGGCTGCCTGGTCTATGTTCTGGGCCAGGACTGGCGCGATGCGGATGCCGACCCTGCCATTGCCGCGCAGATCAGTACCTGGCGTTTGCAGCTGGCGGCAAGCCTTCAGCCCTATGTCATGCTCTACGGCAAGTCGGCCGCGCAGTGGCAGCAACTGACCGACTCTCTCAAATCCATAGCACCCTCCGCAGATTGGTCCTGGATTTCAGGCCAAAACCCTTGGAAGCCAAGTAGCAGAATGCGTCGCAAGGCCTGCGAGCAGTGTGGCGATCCGGAGTGCGAGCAGATTCTGTTCGAGGCGCTCAAGCGCACTCGGTGAGCAATACGCCACCCAATGAAAAAACCCCGTTCGAGGACGAACGGGGCTTTTTCATTGACCTGAGTTTAGGCCTGCGCCTTTATTGCACCACGTCAGTGCTGGGCGGCTGCTTGCCGGCCTCGGTAAAGAGCTGCGCGGCATCCACGGCATCAAATGCGTACTGCTGACCGCAGAAGTCGCAACCCACATCGATTTTGCCGCGCTCGGCCACGATGGAATCCACTTCTTCCTTGCCCAGCGAAGTCAGCATGGCCGCCACACGCTCGCGGCTGCAGGTGCAGGCAAAGCGGGGCGCTTGCTCATCGGCCTGGGGCGCAAAGCGCAGCAGCTTTTCCTCCCAGAACAGACGACGCAAGATCGTGTCCACATCCAGGCTCAGCAGCTCGTCCTGCGTCAGGCTGGCAGCCAGCGTGGCGATACGGTTGTATTCCTCGTTCAAGCCCAGAGCGTCGTTTTCGGAGTCACCGCTTTCCGTCGCTGCAGCCAGGTTGGCCTCGCCCTTGACGGGCATGCGCTGCACCATCAGGCCTGCAGCGACCTCATTGTTGGCCGCCAGCACCATCACTGTGTCCAGCTGTTCGGACTGCAGCATGTAGAACTGCAAAGCCTCCGAGAGGCGCTCAAAACGGCCGCCATTGACATCGTTGAGCGAGACCACGCCCTGGTAGGGCTGCTGGCCGGGCTTGCGATCCTTGGGATCCAGCGTGACCGCGCAACGGCCAGCGCCACGCACATTCACCAGTGACGCCAGGGGTGCCAGCTGTCTCTGCAAAGGCAGATTGGCATCGCCCACCAGCGATGCCGTGGCGCGCAGGCTCAGGTCGGACTGCACTTCGGCCACCGCCAGCTTGACCGGGCCATCACCCATGACCTGAAAGACCAGCGCGCCATTGAACTTGATGTTGGACTGCATGAGCACGCCAGCGGCCGTCATCTCGCCCAGCAAGGCTCTCACCGCCTCGGGGTAGGGGCCGGTTTCGTGGTTGCCGGCACGGCGCTGCAGGATTTCCTGCCATGCATCAGTCAGGCGAACAATGGCGCCGCGCACAGGCAGGCCGTCAAAAATGAATTTATGCAGTTCAGACACGCTAATCGATTCCGGTAAAAAGCAGAGCCTTCAGAGTGTGTTCACGATCTCGCGTGAAGGTGCGCGGGATGCGGATCGGGAGGGGCTGCTAGGCGCAAACCGCAGCAATAGCATTGCTATTGCGAGGATTTGCAACAACGCAGACCGCCCGAGGCCGCGCCCGCACACCCGCGTGGGGATCGTGAACACGCTCTCAGCCCAGCTTGCGCAAGCCGCTCTTGAAGCGGCGTGCATTTTCAACATAGTTCCTGGCGCTCTGGTGCAGACCCTGGATCTGCTCGGGCGAAAGCTCGCGCACCACCTTTGCCGGGCTGCCCAGGATCATGGAACCATCGGGAAACTCCTTACCCTCGGTCACCAATGAACCTGCCCCCACCAAACAGTTCTTGCCGATCTTTGCGCCATTGAGCACCACTGCACCAATGCCGATGAGCGAACCATCGCCAATCGTGCAGCCATGCAGCATTACTTGGTGGCCAACCGTCACATTGCAACCCACGAGCAGAGGCTTGCCGAAATCGGCATGCAGCACGCTGGAATCCTGAATATTGGAGCCCTCGCCCACGGTGATGCTTTCCGTATCACCGCGAATGACTGTGCCAAACCAGACGCTGGCGTCTTTTTCCAGCTTCACGCGGCCCATGACCTGGGCACTGTCGGCCACCCAGGCTGTCTCGGCGACCTCTGGAGCCACTCCATCGAGTTCGTAAATTGCCATGTGCTTGTCTCCCAGTGGGTTGTTTCTTTAAAGAACCTAGAATTGTAGGGATGGAGTTACGTCACCGCGCACTTGAGGTCTTGTGCTTTTCCGATCCTGAACAAAAAGCCGCTGCTACCATTGATCTGCATGCGAATAAAGCTCTTTATTCAATAGCAGAAAAAGCACCCGTCCTTGCCGTTTTGGATTCCGAGCTGCCAGGCCGCCCGGCCCGGCCAGAGCTGCGCCACCACACGGCCGTCGCCCGCCGGTCCCCGGCCACGCCCGAGGGGCGTGCCGTACTGATTCATGCCATTGCCCATATCGAGTTCAATGCCATCAATCTGGCACTGGATGCCATCTGGCGCTTTGACGGCATGCCCACCCAGTACTATCACGACTGGCTACAGGTTGCCGCAGAGGAGGCCAAGCATTTCCGCCTGCTGCGCGAGCACCTGCGCCAGCACCACGGACAGGACTATGGCGACCATCCGGCCCACCAGGGCCTGTGGACCATGTGCGAGAAGACAGCAGACGACATCACTGCCCGCATGGCCCTGGTGCCGCGCACGCTGGAGGCGCGCGGGCTGGACGCCACACCGCAGATTCAGAACAAGTTGCGCAACACCCATGCCCCCGATGCACTGGCAGCGGTGGGCATCCTGGACATCATCCTGCGCGAGGAAGTCGGCCATGTCGCCATTGGCAACCATTGGTATCGCTGGCTTTGCGAGCAGCAAGGGTTGGACCCCGAGCCCCTGTATCTGGAGCTGACGGCCCGCTACGAAGCACCGCGCCTGCGCCCACCATTCAATGAAAAAGCCCGCCGCTCGGCAGGATTCACAGAAACGGAAATCGCCTGGCTACAGCAAATCTGAGTCCTGAGACAAGGCCGTGTCGCTGGCCAAACCTCTTGATTCGCATCAAGAATTCAATCCATCGGACAAGGGCCATTGGCACTTGCAGGCCTGTCATGAAGATGAAAGACCCAATCAGACACTATGATTCGTCAATTCCTACGATGACAATCAAAACAAACTGTCGCCAACCCGGCTCACGTACACAATGAGTGGACCCCCCCTACAGGACACAGCCTTCGCTTCACCCGGCAAGCTGTCCAAAGGCATGATTGCACGCCAGCCCATCGTCAATGGGCTGCAGCAGATCATTGGCTACGAATTGTTCAACCGCTCCCGTGCGCCATATGGCCACACCATGGCATCCGACGCAACCCTGGTGTTCGCCGCCCTCACCCATGCGGGTGAGGAGGATCTGGTCGGCACCAAGCTCATGTTCGTCAACTGCACGCATGAAGGCTTGACTGGCGAGCATCTGGAGCTGCTGCCCGCCGACAAAGTGGTACTGGAGATCCCCCCTCTGGGCCATGCTGCCGTGCATGAGGTTGCCGCGCGTCTACCCACGCTGCAGGCCCTGCAGGAACAAGGTTTTCATCTGGCCTTCAACCACACGGTACTGGAGTCCGTCTACGCCGCCTGGCTGCCGCTGGCGGACTACATCAAGATCGACCTGTCCGTGCTGGCTCCCGGCCAGCTGACGGTGCTCATCAAATACGCCAGCCGCCACACCCGGGCCGAGCTGATTGCCGAAAAGGTCGAGAGCGCACAGCAGCACGAGCTGGCGCAGCGCCTGGGCATCGAGCTTTTCCAGGGTTTCTGGTTTGCCCGTCCCACAGTCATGCAGGCCCGCCTGCTCACGCCCACGCAGCAAAGCATCATCCAGTTGCTGACGCTGGTACGCCAGCAGGCCAGCACCGATGCCATCGAGGACGTGCTCAAGAAAGATGCCGCCCTGGCCTTCAATCTGCTGCGCCTGATCAACTCGGCCAGCTTTGGTACCCATCGCGAGATCACCTCCTTCAAGCAGGCCGTGATGATGCTGGGGCTGAACAAGCTGTTCCGCTGGGCGGCCATGCTGCTGACAGCTTCGCGCGAAGGCGGCCCTCCACCAGCCGTGGGTCAGACTGCGGTGATTCGCGCTCGCCTGATGGAACTGCTGGCCAAGCACTCCCTGACCGAGATTGACGGCGATCAGGCCTTTATCTGCGGCCTGTTCTCCATGCTTGACAGCATGCTGGGCATGCCGCTGCCGGCCGCGCTGGCACTGATCCCCGTCCCGGACACCGTGGCAGCAGCCCTGCTGCGCCGCGAAGGTATTCTGGGCGAGCTGCTGATGCTGGCCCAGGCCTGCGAAAATCACGATAACGATCAATTCGATCGCAGTGCGCAAAGCCTGCAGCTGGCACACCAGCAAATCAACCATGCCCATCTTCAGGCAATGAGCTGGACGGACCACCTGTCCGATATCCAGCCCTGACTGCCTTTGATCCTCTACTGTCTTTGATTGCCATGGATACCCCAGACATCACCAACACCTCCACAGCAGCGCCCGCCGACATTGACGATGCCAACATCGCCAGAATCGCTCGTCAGGCCATCGTGGACGACAAGCGCGATGTCTTCGGCTACGAACTGTTTGACCGTTCCGTCGCCCACAAGGCCCATACGGCGGCTTCGGATGCCGCACTGCTCTTCAACGCACTGTCCTATGCGGGCACCGAGGCGCTGGTGGGCAAGAAAACGGTATTCATCAACTGCACGCACGAAAGTCTCTCGGGTGCGCATCTGGAGCTGATTCACCCCGACCGTGTGGTGCTGGAAGTCCCTGCCCTGCCTGCCGATGCCTCGCAACAGGAGATCGACGCCTGCGTGCCCACCTTCAATGCGCTGCGCCAACGCGGCTTTCGCCTGGCCTTTGACCAGAACCTGCTGCGCCGCAACTACGCAGCCTGGCTGCCCATGGCCTCGTTCGTGAAGCTGGACATGCAGACCTTCGGTCTGGAACATGCGGAAAAGCTGGTCAAGTTCGCCAAGAACTACACGCGTGCCCAGATCGTGGCGGAAAAGGTGGAGACGGCCGAGCAGTTCGAGCACATGCAGAGTCTGGATGTGAAGCTGTTCCAGGGCTTCTGGTTTGCCCAACCCCAGGTGGTACAGGCGCGCACCATACGTCCCACCCATGCCACGGTGATCCAGCTCATCAATCTGGTGCGCCAGCAGGCCAGCACCGAAGAGATCGAAGAGTTGCTCAAGAAGGACCCCACGCTGTCCTTCAACCTGCTGCGCTTCATCAACAGCTCGGGCTTTGGCCTGTCCTGCGAAATCACATCGTTCCGCCACGCGGTGATGATCCTGGGTCTCAAGAAGTTGTTCCGCTGGGCGGCCCTGCTGCTGACCACCTCGCGCGCAGGCGGTACTCCACCCGCCGTCGGCCAGACCGCCGTGGTACGTGGCCGCTTGATGGAGCTGCTCTCTGCCGAGCTGCTGCCGCCCGAGGAAAGCGACCACGCATTTGTGGTTGGCGTGTTCTCCCTGCTCGACGTGATGCTCGGCCAGCCCATGACCAAGGCCCTGGAATCCGTGGCACTGCCGCAGTCCGTGATCGATGCACTGGTGCACAACAAGGGCGTCTTCGCCCCCTTCCTGGAGCTGACCCGTGCCTGCGAGTCCGGTGATGACGAGGCCTTCGCCCGTGCCGCCAACGCGCTGCAACTGTCCAACCATCAGGTCAACTGGGCTCACCTGCAGGCGCTGAGTTGGGCAGACGAACTCATCAACGAAGCAGCCTGACTATCAGATAGATAGCTGGTAGCGCTCATAAACAAAGGGCTTGCAGCCAATTTGACTGCAAGCCCTTTGTTTGACACGAGCGTCTTGTCAGTTCAGCTGGATCTTGGCGGCCTTGATGATTTGCGCGTTGGCCTTGGACTCGGCCTCGATCTGCTTGGCAAAGTCGGTGGCCTTGCCACCAGTGGGCACATTGTCCGTGGCCTCCAGGCGCTGGCGCACATCGGGCAAGGCCAGCGCCTTGTTCACCTCGGCATTCAGGCGGGCCAGGATGGGTGCAGGCACACCGGCCGGCGCAAAGATACCGAATACCGAGGTCATATTGGCATTCTTGTAACCCAGCTCGGCCAGGGTGGGCACATTGGGCAATGAATCCAGGCGCGAAGGTGCTCCGACGGCCAGAGCCTTGAACTTGCCAGCCTTGATGTGCTGCATCACCGCAGGGCCGGCGTTGGTGGAAAGCACCTCGAACTGAGCGCTCAGGCCGTCATTGAGTTGCTGGCCGCCGCCTTTGTAAGGTACATGGGTGATCTGCGTCTTGGACTGGTCGGCAATCTGCTCGAGCATGATGTGGCCCAGCGAGGCCAGACCTGCTGTAGCCCAGCGCACATCGCCGGGATGGGCTTTGGCCTGGGTAATCAGCTCGGGGAAATTCGCAGCAGTAGAGCGCGTGGTCCCCAGCAGCAGCACAGGCGAATACATGACGCTGACCACAGGAACAATGTCTTTGTGAGCATCAAACAGCGGTTTGCCCAGATGAGGGCTCAGCGTCAGCGGGCTGATGGAAGAAAAACCCAGCGTATAGCCATCGGGGTTGGACTTGGCCACCAGATCCAGGCCAATGGCGCCGCCAGCGCCAGCCTTGTTGTCCACCACCACGGACTGACCCAGTGCCGCCGTGAGCTTTTCACCCAGAGCGCGTGCCACCACATCGCTGACGCCGCCTGCGGGATAGGACACCACCAGACGGATGGGACGCGCGGGCCAATCGGCCGCATGTGCGTTCACGGACAGGGCTGCCGGCAAGGCAGCAGTTAGGGCACAAGCCAGCAGGCTTCGGCGCAGAAAGTTAGTCATCACCAATGCAATCCAGAAATGAATGCAGCAATTTTTCACCAAAGGCGAAGCCCTTGAGCGCAGCTGCATTGATTCGGCGAATTCATCCGGATTTTCTGTCGACCTGACGAGGTCTTCGCTGCATTTTGAAACCCGCCACCGGCCTGTGTGGCTGCGCTAGACTGGTCTGCATCCCCCGTCTGAAAGGAATGCATGACCGACTCCAAACTGCTGTCTCGTCGTGGCCTGCTCTCACACAGCAGTGCTGCCTGCGCCGCACTGGGTGCCATGACCCTGCCCCTGTCCACTCCCGCCCAGGCCGCCAGATCTGCAGGCCGTACCTGCGTGCTGGACGGCCTGCAGCCCGTGGTACTGACCATCTCCGGCCCCAGCGTGCAGGTCAACCGAGGCAAACCGCAGGCCGTAGCCGACCGCATGCTGCAGCTGCATGGCTATCAGTTTGAAGGCGCCTGGTCCTGCGGGCTCGATGCCCTGAACAGCCTGGAACAAAGCCGGTTGAAGACCACACTGGAATACGACGAGGCCGAGCACAGCCTGCAAGGCCCGCTGCTGGAGCACGTACTGCAGGCCAGTGGCGTGGATATAGGCCTGGCCATGACTCAGGGCCATTGGCTCACACTGCAAGGCATTGACGGCTACCGCAGCCATCTGCCACTGGCCCAGGCCGTGCGCTGGCGCATGTTGCTGGCCACCCAGATGGATGGACAGGCACTGGCCATGGGTGGCGTGGGCCCACTCTGGGCCAGCTTTGCACCCCAACATATCGAAGAACTGAGCCGGCAGCCTCTCAACCAGCGCTTCACGGCCGCTGTCTGGGGCCTGTACTACCTACGCATCAGCGCGCAGCAGCCCCAGGCCTGAGAACGTGTTTACGATCTCCTCGCGTGTGCGCAGGCGCGGCCTCGGGCGGTCTGCGTTGTTGCAAATCCTCGCAATAGCCAAGCTATTGCTGCGGTTTGCGCCTAGCAGCCCATCCCGATCCGCATCCCGCCCACCTTCACGAAAGATCGTAAATACGTTCTGAGAACAGGCTCTAGTGCCCTGAAATAGAAGTTCGTTGAACAAATCGCCCGAATATCCAACTCAGGCCACTAGCCACGCGGGTGATGTTCGGCATGCAGCGCCTTGAGGCGCTCGCGCGCCACATGGGTGTAGATGGTGGTGGTGGAGATGTCGGCATGCCCCAGCAGCATCTGCACCACCCGCAAATCCGCCCCGTGGTTGAGCAAATGCGTGGCAAAGGCATGGCGCAGGGTGTGCGGAGACAAGGGCACGTGGATGCCCGCCAGCTGCGCGTATTTCTTGACGATGATCCAGAACATCACCCGGCTCATGCCCGCGCCGCGCTGGGTAACGAACACCTCGTCGCTGTGCTGCCCCCCCAGAATGGCAGAGCGCGCCTGCAGCAGATAGCGCTCCAGCCAATGCTGCGCCTCCTGGCCAAACGGCACCAACCGCTCCTTGCGGCCCTTGCCCGTCACGCGCAGCACACCGGCACGCAGGTCCAGCTCATGCATGCGCACGCCGACCAGCTCGCTCACACGCAGGCCGCTGGCATACATCAGCTCCAGCATG
The DNA here is from genome assembly GCA_031277805.1 of Comamonas sp. GTDB lineage: Bacteria > Pseudomonadota > Gammaproteobacteria > Burkholderiales > Burkholderiaceae_C > Comamonas. The sequence continues at coordinate 10,005 of JAITLR010000021.1, forward strand.
GCCCGGTCGCGCAAGCCCAGTGGGGCATCCACATCGGGAGCCTGTAGCAAGTCCTCGACCTGCTGCTGCGTCAGCACCTTGGGCATGCGCGGCGCCTGCTTGGCGGCCAGCATGCGTACCGTAGGATCGGCCGCAACCCGCTTTTCACGCAGTGCCCAATGGAAATAGCGCCGCAACACCGTCAGGCGACGGTTCGATGAAGTGGCCTTGGTGTCCTCCACACGCGCCGCGAAATAGTCTTGAAGATCAGCCTCTTGCGCCGCATCCAGGGCCTTGGCCGGTTCCAGCCTTGCCAGCCAGCGCGAGACCGCCACCAGATCGCGCCGATAGGCAGCCAGCGTGTTGCGCGACAGCCCGTCTTCCAGCAGCAAAGCATCGATGAACAAATCCATGGAGTCCTGACTCGCTGGCAGGGGCTGCGGCCAATCCTCGGGAATCTGGGGTTTAGGTGTTTTTTTCCGGACTTCAGACATGGCCTCGAGCGTACACGCTGGCGCTGCTACTATGGGCCGGCCGACTACCTCGCCTGCCATGCTTTCGACTCTTGCCATCGCCAACTACCGCAGCCTGCGCCGCCTGATCCTGCCGCTGGGTCGCCTGACCGTGGTGACCGGCCCCAATGGCAGCGGTAAAAGCAGCGTCTACAAATCATTGCGGCTGCTCGGCGATATCGCCTACGGCGGCGCCGTGCAATCGCTGGTGCGCGAAGGCGGTCTGCCTTCCACGCTCTGGGCCGGCCCCGAAGAAATCAGCCATGCCATGCGCCGTGGCGAGCACCCCGTGCAAGGGACGGTACGCCAGAAGACCGAGCGGCTGGAGCTGGGCTTTGCCAGCCATGGCGGGGGCGGTTTGAGCTATGCAACCGCACTGGGCCGCCCCGCACCATCGAGCGTACCCAAGCCCTTCATGCAAGACCCGGAAATCAAGGCAGAAGCCGTCTGGGCCGGTCCCATACGCCGCCCTTCCAGCCTGCTGGTGGAGCGCAAAGGCCCCGCTATCCGGTTGCGCACGGACTCCGGCTGGCAGACCCTGGAACGCCCTGTTGCACGTTGGGCCAGCATGATGACCGAGCTGGTGGACCCGCGTGGTGCACCCGAAATCGTCACCTTGCGCGAGGAGATCCGGGCCTGGCGCTTCTACGACCATTTCCGCACCGATGCCGACGCCCCGGCACGCCAGCCTCAACTGGGTTGCTATACGCCCGTGCTCAGCGGCGATGGTCATGACATGGCCGCCGCCTTGCTCACAATCCAGCAAATCGGCGACGACGAAGCATTGCAGCAAGCCGTGGCTGACGCCTTCTCCGGCGCCAGCCTGGCTATCGCCAGCGAGGGCTGGCGGCTGATGCTGCAGATGCACCAGCCCGGCCTGCTGCGCCCCTTGAGCGCAGCCGAGCTATCGGACGGCACGCTGCGCTATCTGCTGCTGATTGCGGCCCTGCTCAGCCCGCGCCCGCCACAGCTGCTGGTACTCAACGAACCGGAAACCAGTCTGCATCCCGATCTGCTGCCCGCGCTGGGCCGGCTCATCACGCAGGCGGCGCGCCAGACCCAACTGATCGTGGTCACGCATGCCAACCGCCTGCTCAATGCACTCGAAGATGCACAGCACCAGCATTGGACCGAGCCAGAAGGCGAGAATCGCCTTCCCGACTGGCAACCCATTCACCTCGATAAAGAGCTGGGCGAAACACGAATCGCCAATCTGAACGCACGCGAGATTCCGCGCTGGGAATGGCTTGCTGCCTGAGAAATGGCTCCCCACGCTCCCCGCTACGCGTGGTCGCTGCCCCTCCAAGAGGGGTGTTTTTCATCTTGGGGCGGCCCGGCGATGAAAAAGACTCCCCCGTGCTCTTGCCCACTGATATGTAGCCGCCCCCCTACACAACCCCCAGGGGCCACTTGTTGCCTTGGGGCGGCTCAGCAGCAATAACAAAGCCCGAAGGCTTTTCGGCTCTTCGGGCTTGCTGCATCAGCGATATCTGCTTTTACTTCAATAGCAAAGCAGATAACGAATCAGATGCTTAGTCCAGCGTCAGCTTCTGCTTGGCCACGACCTGCTTGTAGGTTTCGTACTCGTCCTTGAGTTCCTTGGAGAATTCAGCAGGCGTGTTGCCGATCACCAGCGAACCGGTGTCTTCGATGCGCTTCTTCACAGCAGGGTCCTGCAGCACCTTGCGCACGGCGGCATTGATCTTTTCGACCGTGGCCTTGTCCATGCCCTTCGGGCCCAGAATGCCGTAGGAAGCCATGCGGTTGACCTGCTCCAGACCCACTTCCTTGAAGGTGGGTACATCAGGCAGCACCGCCAGGCGCTGAGGGGCAGCCACGGCCACGGCCTTGAGACGGCCGTCCTTGATGAAGGGCAGAGCCGAAGGCAGGTTGTCCAGAATCATGGGAATCTGGCCGGCAACGGCATCATTCAGGGCAGGACCCGCACCGCGATAAGGCACGTGGGTCATCTGGATACCGGTCAGCGACTTGTACAGCTCCATCAGCATGTGCTGGATGCCGCCGGTACCGGACGAACCATAGGAGTACTTGCCGGGGTGGCCCTTGAGCTCAGCCTCGAATGCCTTGTAATTGGCGCTACCCGCGAACTTGGGGTTCACGGCGATCACATTGGGTGTGGCCGCAATATTGATGATGGGCGTGAAATCCGTCAGCGGGTTGTAGGGCGTCTTGGGGTTGATGGCCGGGTTGGTGGCCATGGTCGAGAGTGTGGAAATGCCCAGGTTGTAGCCATCGGGCTTCTGACGCGAGGTTTCCAGGGCTCCGATCACGCCGCCGCCACCGCCCTTGTTGTCCACGATCACGGGCTGGCCCAGTTCCTTGCCCAGGGGATCAGCGATCACGCGGGCAATGATGTCGGTCGTGCCGCCTGCGGCAAATGGCACCAGCAATTTGATGGGTTTGGTGGGGTAGTTGGCCTGAGCCATCACACCCGCCGAAAAACCTACGGTTGCCAGAGCCATGGTCAGGCCCACGCACATACGACGATTCATGAAGGGGTCTCCTTGTGAGTTCTACAAAAGATCGTTTGATACTAAGTGGCACAAAAAACCTGAGTCTCCGGTTTTTCACCCGAATCACCCAGTGTTTACCCTAGGTTCAAGCCGATACATTGAACCAGCGCAACAGAGTTAACGAACGAGCGGCCTTCGGCAGATAAGTACTACTACATAGAAGCAGCGGCCTGAGCACAGCGGTATTCGTTCAGGCCCTATGCTTGCTGCCCGTGAACTATCTCGAACTGCTTTTCCCCGATTTCGCGCTCATCGTGCTGGGCTATGTGCTGTGCCGCTTCACGCCCATCAACCGCAGTGTCTGGCAACCTGTGGAGCAGCTCGTGTACTACCTGCTGTTTCCGGTGCTGCTGTTTCACTCCATCACGCGCAACCCCATACAGTGGGGCGAGGCCAGCCAGTTGCTGGGGGCAGGCGTGCTGGGCGGCCTTCTCGGCGTTTTGCTGACCTATAGCCTGCCCCACCTGCCTTTTCTAGGCAGCCGCATCGATGCCCGCAGCTATGTTGGAGCCGCGCAGGTGGCTTTTCGCTTCAATTCATTCATTGCCCTGGCCCTGGTCTCGCGCCTCGCGGGGCCGGACGGATTGCTCTATGTCTCGGTACTGATCGGTGTGTCCGTTCCCATGGTCAATGTGGCGGCCGTCTGGCCCATGGCACGCGGCAGCGAGCAGCATTTCCTCAGCCACCTGCTGCGCAACCCGCTGATCATCAGCACGGTCTGCGCTCTGCTGTTCAACGCTGCGGGCCTGAAGATTCCCGCGCTGCTGGAAGCACCTGTGGCGCGCATAGGTGCGGCCTCGATTGCGCTGGGATTGATGGCAGCGGGAGCCGGTCTCAAGCTTGGCGCCCTGGCCAGCAACAAGCTGCTGGCTGGCGAGTTGCTGCTGATCCGCCACGCCATCCAGCCGCTGATTGCCTTTACCATGATCCGCTTGTTCAACCTGAACCAGCCGCAGGCGATTGCGCTGATGGCTTTTTCCAGCCTGCCCACGGCCTCGTCCTGCTATGTGCTGGCGGTGCGCATGGGCTATGAGGGCTCGTTTGTGGCCAGCCTGATCTCGCTGTCCACCATGCTGGGAGCACTCAGCCTGCCTTTCGGCCTGTGGCTGATTGGTATCTGATTCAAGGTTTTGATAGCTGCCAGCGCTTACTCCAAAAGCGTTAGAGATCTATTTGATACTTAATCAAACACGCTGGGCCAGCGCCCAGGCCACATGCTCGGCCACCACGGGATCAGGGTGGTTTGCCCGGCTTTGCAAGGCGGCCTTGAGCTCTGGCTGACCGGTTTCACGCCAGGCATTGCCCAGGGCCACTGCCACATTGCGCAACCAGCGCGCGTGGCCAATACGGCGGATCGGGCTGCCTTCGGTCACGCGTAAAAAGGTGGCCTCATCCCAGGCAAAGAAATGCACCAGCTGCGTGCCCGCCAGCCCGGCGCGGGCATCAAAGTCCGGCAACTGGCTGGGCTGGGCAAACTTGTTCCAGGGGCAGGCAAGCTGGCAGTCATCACAGCCGTAGATGCGATTGGCCAGCAACGGCCGCATCTCCTCGGGAATGCTGCCTGCATGCTCGATGGTCAGATAGGAAACACAGCGGCGTGCATCGACCTTGTGCGGCGCAATAATTGCACCCGTGGGGCAAGCATCCATGCACGACGAGCAATTGCCGCAGTGCGCCGTAACAGGGGCTGTGGGCTCCAGCGCGAAGTCCACATAGATTTCGCCCAGAAAAAACATGGAACCCGCATCGCGGCTCAGCACCAGCGTGTGCTTGCCGCGCCAGCCCTGGCCGCTGCGGCTGGCCAGCTCGGCTTCCAGCACGGGGGCGGAGTCGGTAAACGCGCGGTGACCAAAGGGGCCGATTTCCTGCGCAATACGCTCGGCCAGCTTTTGCAGGCGGTTGCGCAGCACCTTGTGATAGTCCCGGCCACGCGCATAGATGGAGACAATGCCCTCTTCGGGGCGCCGCAGCCTGTCCCATTCCACGGCTTGCCAGCCTGGCGGTGTATCGCGCGGTAAATAATCCATGCGCGCGGTGATCACGCTCACCGTGCCGGGAACTAATTCGGCCGGCCTGGCTCGTTTCAAACCATGGGCCTGCATGTAATGCATCTCGCCATGAAACCCTTGCGCCAACCACTGCAGCAGACCGGGTTCTGCCGAGGACAAATCCACACCCGCCACGCCGATTTGGGAAAATCCCAGCTCGCGAGCCCAGGCTTGCATCAAAGGAATCAATTGACTGCTGCTCAACATACCCCCCGAATTGTAGGAAGCGAGCCCCCTCAAGCGCTGGCGCAGCGACAGATAGTCTGGCTGGACGAACAAGATGCCGAGCGCTTTGCCCAACAATTGGCCGCCCTGCCCCAGTTGCGCAACGCCTATGTGACCCTGCATGGCGACCTGGGCGCGGGCAAGACCACGCTGGTGCGCCACTGGCTGCGCGCCCTGGGCGTGCAGGGCCGCATCAAGAGCCCGACCTACGCCGTGGTGGAGCCGCACGAGGCCGGCGATCTGTCCATCTGGCACTTTGACTTCTACCGCTTCGACGATCCGCGCGAATGGGAGGATGCGGGTTTTCGCGACATTTTTGCCAGCGCCGGGCTCAAGCTGGCAGAATGGCCCGAAAAGGCTGCAGCGGTGACACCTGTTGCGGATATAGCTATCCATATTGAAGCAATTGACGATGTGCAACGGCAGGTGACCCTCAAGGCTGGCACCCCCGCAGGCTGCACGGTGCTTGAAGCATTGACGGCATGAGCAAAACAAATTCCAACCAGATTTCTTCTGGCCCATCCCTGCCGGGCCTATCCGGGCCAGGTCTGTCCCGACCGGGTCTGTCCCGCCGCGGTCTGCTGCAGGCAGGCGGTGTGGTCCTGCTGCTGGGTCGCCAGCATATTGCGCAAGGCGCGAGCATCGTGGCGGTGCGCGTCTGGCCCGCCCCCGACTATTCGCGCGTCACGCTGGAATCCGACATCCCGCTGACCGCCAAGCCCATCTTCGTGCCCACGCCCCCCCGTTTGGCCGTGGACGTGGAAGGACTGGACCTGAATCCCGCCCTCAAGGAGCTGGTGGCCAAGGTTCGCCCCGACGACCCCAATATCTCCAGCATCCGCGTTGGTCAGTTCGCGCCGGGCGTGGTGCGTCTGGTCATCGACCTCAAGCAGGAAGCTCGCCCCCAGGTCTTCACGCTGGCACCGATTGCGCCCTACAAGCATCGTCTGGTACTGGACCTGTATCCGGCCAAGGCCGTGGACCCGCTGGAGGCGCTGATCAGCGAGCGCCTTCGCGATGCAGGCACGGGCACCGCAAAGGCCCAGACGCCATCCGCAGGTGGCAACGTCATCACCACCCCGCCGCCAGCCGTGGCAACCGCGCCTGTTGATCCCTTGGGCGATCTGATCGCCCAGCGCTCCACACCGGCTTCTCCCGCACCGGTGGCTCCGCCCGTGGCGATTGCCCAGGCCCCGGCCCCCACGCCAGCCCCTGTGCCGCCGCCTGCTCCACGGCCTGCGCCAGCACCCGTGCCAGCCCCTGCACCGGCACCACGTGCCGCCCCCAATATCGCAACCTCACGCAGCACGGACCGCATCATCATCGTGGCGCTGGACCCCGGCCACGGAGGTGAAGACCCAGGCGCCACCGGCCCTAGCGGACTGCGTGAAAAAGACGTGGTGCTGAGAATCGGCCATCTGCTGCGCGAGCGCATCAATGACTCGCGCATCGGCGGCAGCCCCATGCGCGCCTTCATGACGCGTGACGCCGACTTCTTCGTCCCACTGGCCACGCGGGTGGACAAGGCCCGCCGCGTGCAGGCCGACCTGTTCATCAGCATCCATGCCGACGCGTTCACCACACCCGCAGCACGCGGCGCCAGTGTGTTTGCCCTGAGCGAGCGCGGGGCATCGAGCACGGCCGCGCGCTGGCTGGCCAACAAGGAAAACCAGGCCGACCTGGTGGGCGGCCTCAACGTGGGCGGCCTGCAGGATCAGCATGTGCAGCGCATGTTGCTGGATATGAGCACCACGGCCCAGATCAAGGACAGCCTCAAGCTCGGCACTTCACTGCTGGGCGAGATCGGCGGCATGGCCAAGCTGCACAAGGCCCGGGTGGAACAGGCCGGTTTCGCGGTGCTCAAGGCCCCCGACATTCCCAGCGTACTGGTGGAAACAGCGTTCATCAGCAACCCCGAGGAAGAAGCCAAGCTGCGCAGCGCCGCCTACCAGGCCCAGTTGGCCGATGCACTGATGACAGGCATTCGCAAATACTTTGCCCACAACCCGCCCCTGGCCCGCAGCCGGTCCGTCTGAAGGCTGTTCAGAAGCAAAAAAGCCCGCTGCAGCGGGCTTTTTTGTTCACGACGGTCACACAGTCCTGTCTGTTGTGACAGGGGCTTGGCTGCATGTCCTACTGACAGGAAACGGCGCAAGGTCCACCATGAAGACATGTTCCTGAAGGCCGCTTTCCGGCGGCCACCATTCGGAGGTCCTCATGAAACTTCGCACTCTCGCACTGACCGCTGCCACATCCCTGACCCTCGTCATGACCGGCTGCTCCACCAACCCCACCAGTGCCCAGGTAGGCACCGGTGTCGGTGCCGTGGCTGGTGGTGTGGTCGGCAATGCCGTCTTCGGCGGTACCCTGGGTACCGTAGGTGGTGCAGCCGCCGGTGCACTGATCGGCAATGAGGTGGGCAAGCGTCACTAAGCAGCCCCTTCATCAGCATCATCAGCCATAAAAAAGCCCCGACTCATCGGGGCTTTTTTATGATTCAAGAGCCGAACTCTGCTCCAGCCATTGCCTGAAAAGCGCCAGGCGCTATCAAAATTCAATCATGCGGTCTTTGCCTTGTCGGCACGACCGGCACGCCAGGCGCCAAAGATGGCGATCAGTCCCGGCACCAGAATCAGACCCCAGATGATTTTTTCCAGATTGCTCTTGACCCATTCCAGATTGCCGAAGAAGTAGCCCGCAGCGCTGATGCCAAGCACCCACAGCACGGCTCCCACCACATTGAACATGCTGAACTTGGCGCGGCTCATGTGTGCGACACCCGCCACGAACGGCGCAAATGTACGGATGAAGGGCATGAAGCGCGCCAGGATGATGGTCACGCCGCCGTAACGCTCATAGAAGTTGTGCGCCTGGTCGAAGGCCTTGCGATTGAACCAGCGCGAATCTTCCCACTGAAACACCTTGGGGCCCAGATAACGGCCTATCGTGTAGTTGCTCTGGTCACCCAGAATCGCGGCTGCCAGCAGCACCACGACCGCCAGCGGGTAGCTCATATAGCCTGCACCACACAAGGCGCCGACGATGAACATCAGCGAATCACCGGGCAGGAAAGGCATGACCACGACGCCGGTTTCCACAAACACGATGATGAACAACAAGGCATACACCCAGGGCCCATAGGCCACGACAAACGCTTCCAGATGCTTGTCGATGTGCAGGATGAAGTCGATCAGAAACTGAATGATTTCCAAAACACGGTCCTCAATAGAACTTACGCAAACAAGCCGGGCCGCCGGGGCGGATGCCTCAAGGACTGCGGCCTTGAGGCGAAGCCCTTGCCCGAGTCTGATTTGCGTAAGTCGTCCTCAAAAATGGATGGCATACCAGCGTATGCCGCTGCGTAATGTACTGCGCCCAGCAAAGCCCGCAGACACACCAGACCTCAATAGCCTGCCATGCTTTTGAGAGCAAATTCACAGTTGCTTGCGAGCTGCAACATGCGCAGCCCGCCATGCGCTGTTTGTTACAAGTTTTGATAAAACTAAACGTCAACAATACGTCAGCTTGGCATTTAAGCTGGCACAGTAGAGGCGTGTCACTGCAAGCCGTGCCTTGCAGACCAAGACATGAAGGGCAACGCCCCGCAAGTCCAGTGTTTCTCACCGCCCTGTCTCAGGGAATCTCAGAGACCAGACCATTTCCCATAACTAGCACGACGAGAGGAATACGAGCATGAAAAAGATCACTATGCGCTATGGCAAGGCCTTGACTCTGGCTGCTGCACTGACGGGCGCCCTGGCTCTGGGCGGATGCGCTCACGGCCCCAGCAATCGACAACTGGGCATCGGCGCTGGTGCCGTAGCCGGCGGTGCCGTGGGCAATGTGCTGTTCGGCGGCCCCGTCGGCACCATCGGTGGCGCTGCTGCCGGTGCGCTGCTCGGTAACGAGATGACCCGAGGCGGTCGCCGCTAATCCCCGAAGAGCTGCCAGAGCTTTGCCTGGCAGCTCTTTTTGTTGAGCATCAATCCGGCGAAAAGCTCACTTGCCGGGCGGCTTGCGCACCCGCCTAGAATATTTGGCGTGAACGCATCCAGCCCAGACCTCTCCCCCGCCTCCCCTGAAACCATAGCCCAGGCCACCCCGGAGCGCCGGCCGATCCGCGACTTGCCCGACGAGCTGATCAGCCAGATCGCTGCCGGCGAAGTGGTCGAGCGTCCCGCCTCCGTCGTGCGCGAACTGGTGGACAACGCGCTGGACTCCGGTGCCCGCCAGATCAATGTGCGCCTGCTGGCAGGCGGCGTGCGCCTGATCGCGGTGGAAGACGATGGCTGCGGCATCCCCCAGGCCGAGCTGCCCGTGGCGCTGCGTCGGCATGCCACCAGCAAGATCTCCGATCTGCACGACCTGGAAACCGTGGCCACCATGGGCTTTCGCGGCGAGGCGCTGGCCGCCATTGCCTCGGTATCCGAAACCTCCATCTTCTCGCGCCCTGCCGGCCAGGAATCGGCGTTTTTGCTGGACGCCCGCAGTGGCGAACTGCGCCCCGCGGCCCGCAACCAGGGCACGACCGTCGAGGTCAAGGAACTGTTTTTTTCCACGCCCGCGCGCCGCAAATTCCTCAAGACCGATGCCACCGAACTCGCGCACTGCATAGAGTCCGTGCGCCGCCATGCGCTGGCCCGCCCCGATGTGGGTTTTGCCATCTGGCATGAAGGCAAGCTGGTCGAGCAATGGCGAGCCGCCGCAGGCACGTCGGAGCAAGCCATCTCCAGCCGCCTGGCCGATGTGCTGGGCGACAATTTCGTCAAGAATTCGCTGACCGTGGATCACTGGGCAGGCCCCGTACATGTCACGGGCCGCGCCGGTATTCCCGATGCAGCGCGCTCGCGCCCCGACCATCAGTTCTGCTATGTCAACGGCCGCTTTGTGCGTGACAAGGTGTTGACGCACGCGGCCCGCGCCGCCTATGAAGATGTGCTGCACGGCAACAAGCAGCCTATCTATGCGCTGTACATCGAGATCGATCCCGCGCGCGTGGACGTGAACGTACACCCGACCAAGATCGAGGTGCGCTTTCGCGACAGCCGCGAAGTTCACCAGGCTGTGCGCCACGCCATCGACAACGCCCTCGCCGCCCCCCGCGCCGCCGCCGTGGTCGAGGCCGCTGCGCAGCAAGCCGCCCAGGATGCGGCCCGCCAGCCAGGCCTGATCGACACGGCCGCCACCCAAGCGGCTGCGGCACCCGCCTGGCCGCAAACCCGCATGAGTTTTGGCGAAGAGCGTGCGGGCACCCCCGTCAGCGATCTGGCCAAGCTCTGGGCGCCCATGCGTGAAGCGGCACCTGCCAGCTCAAGCACGACGCCTGCGCCCTTGAATGCCGCCCACCAACCCGCATCGCCCGCTCAAGCCCCCATGGCCGAGGCAGCTGTGGAGCCCATGGCGACGCCAGCACCAGACACAGCTGCGGCGGACGGCGAAGCCGCAGGCATCAAGCTGCGCCCTTCTGGCCAGTCCAGCTACTTTCAGTCAAAACCGGCTGCAACGCAGGTGCAGGAAGCGCCAGCAGCTATCAACCTTGCAGCCCCTAGCGCTGCGTCAGCACCGGCCGCAGCCGCTGCAACCGCTCTGGTGACCCGCACGCCCCCGGCTTCCGACAACGCCCCTGTCTGGCCGCTGGGCCGGGCCGTGGCGCAGATTCATGGTGTCTATATCCTGGCCGAGAACAGCCAGGGCATGGTCATCGTGGACATGCATGCCGCACACGAACGCATTGTTTACGAACAGCTCAAGAATGCGGTCAATACGGAAAACGGCGACGAACAGATTCCCAGCCAGCCGCTGCTGATTCCAGCCACATTTGCCGCCACACCCGAAGAGGTGGCCACGGCCGAAGCCCACGCAGATACGCTGCAGACGCTGGGCATGGAGGTCTCGCCCTTCTCGCCCAAGACGCTGGCAGTGCGCGCCGTGCCGGCCACGCTGGCCCAGGGGGACGCCGTGGAGCTGGCACGCAGCGTGCTGGCCGAGTTGGCCCAGCATGACGCCAGCACCGTGGTACAGCGCGCACGCAACGAGATTCTGGCCACCATGGCCTGCCATGGCGCGGTGCGTGCCAACCGCAAGCTCACCATCGACGAGATGAATGCGCTGCTGCGTCAGATGGAGGTGACCGAGCGCTCCGACCAGTGCAATCACGGACGCCCCACCTGGCGCCAGCTCAGCATGAAGGAGCTGGATGCGCTGTTTCTGCGCGGGCGCTGATTTAGCCGCTACATTGATGGCATCGACCACCGCGGCGGGCAGCGCAGACCCCAGAGCCTGCCGCCCATCGTCCCGCTGCCATGACACCCACAGAGATCCCGTCGTCCTTCATCGCCCGCGTACGTACCACTCTGCCGCAGCTGCCCCCCACGGAGCGCCGTCTTGGTGAATTTCTACTGGATTTTCCCGGCAATCTCTCCAGCTACGCTGCCGCTGAAATCGCGCAGCTGACCGGCGTTTCCAACGCCACCGTCACGCGCTTCATCCGGCGTCTCGGTTATGACAGCTACGACGAGGCGCGCCGCCATGCGCGCACCCAGGGCGACAACGGCTCCCCGCTTTTCCTGGCCGCCGCGACAGCACAGGGCACACCTACAGCTGAAGTGATGAGCACCCATCTGCGCCAGGCCACGGACAATCTGGCCGTGACCATGGGCCAGATTTCCGCCACCCAGCTCGACGCCATTGCCAAGGCATTGATCGGTGCGCGCCAGCTGATATTTGTCGGCTACCGCCAGAACCGCAACTTTGCCGCCTATCTGCGCTGGCAGCTGCTGCAGGCTTTGCACATGCCCAGCCAGGTCATTCCCGGCCCCGGCGAGACACTGGGCGAATACGCCGCCCAGCTGGGCCAGGGCGATGTGGTCGTGGTCTTCGCCCTGCGTCGCAGCGTACGCCTCGTGGCCGAATTTGCCCGCCTGGCCCGCCAGCAAGGCGCCAGGCTGCTCTGCATCACCGACCATGCCAGTCCCGCGCCCGAGGCCGACTGGTTGCTGCGCGTACAGACCTCGGCTCCCGGCCCGCTGGACAATCACGCTGCGCTGTTCATGCTCTGCCACCTGATCGCCACATCCACGCTGCAGCAATGCGGCCAGCCCGGCCGCAGACATATGGCTGCCATTGAAACCAGCCATGATGAGCTTGATGAACTGCTATGAATCAAGAAGCTGATAGCGCTTGATATTTATAGAATTCTGATAACTTTCACTATCAAGTCCACGGGTACAGAGCGCCAAATGCTCCCGACTTCATAGCATTCATCAAATATCCGGCGACGATTGCGAAACCACCTCAGGCAAGCAGCCCGCATCGCTCAGGCCCACGACCGCTGAAGCGGGTCGGCAATACTCCGCCAGCCTTGTCGCCGTCCCGGCGATCTCCCATCCAGACCCGACCCACACCGTGCGCATTGCCGTCGGCAGGACGCACGGTGTGCCAGCGCAGGCCACCGCTATCGGCGTGAGCAGAACCCATGTCTGGCACCAGACTGGTGCTATCACAAATAGCAGCCACTCGGAGATTGGCTGCTCTCATCGCGACCTGCCAGGTCTCATCTGAAGCCCATACAACGGATTTTTGCAACACCCGGCACGCAGGGAGCAGGCGATTCATGCACCAGTTAAGTGCTTGATGTAGCAGAAAAAACCTCGATTACATGCACCAAGACAAAACAGTCCAACACCAGAAAGACAGCTTCATGCACCGAATCCATGCATGAAGGCATAACTTTTTGGCATAATCTTGGTTGCGCGATTTTTCAGCGTCCCTCCTTGTCTAGTCAGAAAGTTCTCTATGAAGTACGAGTCCGTAGGCCAATTCCTGGAAGAAGTGGCACAACGCAATCCCGGTCAGCCCGAATTCCTGCAAGCCGTCACCGAAGTGATGGAAAGCCTGTGGCCCTTCATTGAGAGCAACCCCAAGTACGCCGAGCACTCCCTGCTGGAGCGACTGGTCGAACCTGAGCGCATCATCCAGTTCCGCGTGAGCTGGTCTGACGACAAGGGCCAGGTGCATGTGAACCGCGGCTTCCGCATTCAGCACAGCATGGCCATCGGCCCCTTCAAGGGCGGTCTGCGCTTCCACCCCTCGGTGAATCAGTCGGTGCTGAAGTTCCTGGCTTTCGAGCAGACCTTCAAGAACGCTCTGACCACGCTGCCCATGGGCGGTGGCAAGGGCGGCTCCGACTTCGACCCCAAGGGCAAGAGCCCTGCCGAAGTCATGCGCTTCTGCCAGGCTTTCGTGACCGAGCTGTTCCGTCACGTCGGCCCTGACACCGATGTGCCCGCAGGCGATATCGGCGTGGGTGGCCGCGAAGTCGGCTATATGGCTGGCATGTACAAGAAGCTGTCGAACACCGCTGCCAGCGTGTTCACGGGTAAGGGCCTGTCCTTCGGCGGCTCGCTGATCCGTCCCGAAGCCACCGGCTACGGCACCGTGTACTTCGCCCGTGAAATGCTGGCCACTCGCGGCCAGTCGTTTGAAGGCAAGACCGTGTCCGTGTCCGGTTCGGGCAACGTGGCTCAGTACGCCGTGGAAAAGGCCATGGAACTGGGCGCCAAGGTCGTGACCGTGTCCGACTCCTCGGGCACCGTGTACGACCCCGCTGGTTTCACCACCGAAAAGCTGGCCATCCTGATGGATGTGAAGAACCACAAGTACGGCCGCGTCAGCGACTACGCCAAGCTGGTTCCCGGCGTGGAATTCCTGGCCGGCAAGTGCCCCTGGTCCATCAAGGTGGACGTGGCCCTGCCTTGCGCCACTCAGAACGAACTGACCGAAGCCGATGCCAAGGCCCTGATCGCCAACGGCGTTCTGTGCGTGGCTGAAGGCGCCAACATGCCTTCCACCAACGAAGCCGCCCGTGCTTTCGAAGCGGCTGGCGTGCTGTACGCTCCCGGCAAGGCATCCAACGCCGGTGGCGTGGCCACTTCCGGTCTGGAAATGTCTCAGAACGCGGCTCGCCTATCCTGGCCTGCCGAAGAAGTGGATGCCCGTCTGCTGCAGATCATGCAAGGCATCCACGCAGCTTGCGTGAAGTACGGCAAGCGCGAAGACGGCACCGTGAGCTACATCGACGGCGCCAACATCGCCGGCTTCGTGAAGGTCGCTGACGCCATGCTGGCACAAGGCGTGATCTAAGCCATCAAGCTTTCATCGCTCGAAAAAAAGGCCCTTACGGGCCTTTTTTCATGTCTGCAGCAGCCGCAGCGCAGTATCAATGCGCAGGTGCCGCAAGCGCACGCATCCAGCCGGCGCGCTCCTTCTCTTCCAGCTTCAGCAAGCTCTCGGGCGATCCGCCTCCGCCCACAACCTGAAGCTCCTGCAAATGCTTTTGCACCTCGGGCCTCGCAAGCACCTGAGCCACGGCCTCCTGCAGGCGGCGGTCGGATGCGACATCAGAGTCCGCGGGCGCCCAGAGGCTGAAATGGTCATAGACCGTGTAGTCCGCCAAAACCGCACTCGACGCCAACGTCGGCCATTGCTGTCCCTCAAAGCTTTGAGGATGAGCGGGAGCCGCCGTCGTTCCCAACACCCGCAACTGGCCACGCCGCACCGCCACAGCCACGCCGTTGACCGGGGCGAACAGCAGATCGGCTGCATGCTCTTTGGTAATGACATCAGAGTCCGGGTACATGCCTGGGTAGACCACACGCTGCACATCGACCCCACTCAGCGCCTGGAACTGGCCAAAGGCAAGATGCCCTGTCCCTCCATCAGCTCCTGTGCCAATGCGCAAGCTGCCAGGATGCACTCGCGCGTATGCCAGCAATTCGTCCATATTGTGAATGCCCAACTCATCGGCCCTGGCACTGTCAATCGCCAGGACCATGGGTTGTGAAGCCACCAGAGTGACGGGGCGCAAAGACTGCAGCGAGTCACTGATGGGCGCCCCCTGATGCACGCCTTCGATCCCCCCGCGAGGCAGTCGCAAAGCTGCCAGCAAAACAGTGCTATTGCCACCCTCCATCGCCAGGCGGCGGTAATCCGCCTCGGTGGCCTCTGGCACATGATCGACCTGCACGCTACGCCCCAGCAGATTGGGCAGGTTTGCAGCCAGCATGCCGGCATAGTGGCTGCTGCGCCCGCCGGGCGGAAACGGTACGGTGATGTGCAACGGAGCTTGGCGCACCGGGGTAAGCCACTGGCCAGAATCATTGAGCAGCCCGTAACGAATCACCCATTGCCCGTCAGTAGAGCCATTGCGCACTACAGCTTCGGCCACCCAGTAGCGGCCCATGCGATAGAACTGGCGGATGACCGGCCAGTCCTCTTGCCATCCCGGTGGCCGCCAATCCTCCGGAAACAAGTCATTGACAACGGCATAGCCATTGCGAAATGGGCGAGCTTCCAGGAACTGCGGCGCTATCACCCACTGACCTTGCGCATCCTGATAGCCCCACTTGCCAGTGCTTGTGTCCTGCACCAGCCGCGGGGCAGCGCTGCCATCACCACCTTTGAGCTTTTGCCAACGACAATCGAACCGCGTGACGGTCCGGCGCCTGGCATCGAATTCGGCGGCGATGCATAGCCGGATGCGGCGCTGCGCCGTCGCATCCGGCAGATTGTCGAAGACAAAAGGCACCACCATTTTTCCCCGTACATCGATCAGCCCCTTGCCGGTGGACCCCGGAGGAATGAGGAGCCGCCTGTACGCCAGCCAGTGCGCGGTGGTGAGCTCTTTTTGCGGCGCCGATGTGAGCCATCTGCCCTGCGCATCACGCAAGCCGGGCTGCGTGTACAGCTTGTCCACCCACAAATCCGAGGCGGGAGCAGTGAACCCTTGCGGATGCAGGTACAAAAGCGCATCAGAGGATTCGACGCTGAAGGTGTCTTTGCCATCACAGCTCTTGGGCGGGACCGCCCAATGGCCTTGCGCATCCAGGCGCCCAAAACCCACATTGCTCCGCTTCCTTCCACCAGGGACTTGCTCGACCAGCCACACCTTGAACATCGGCTGGTATTCGGGATTGAGTGAAATGCTCTCCACCCGCACCACCTTCCATCGACCATCGCAAAAGCTGCGCGCCGCGGGCGACAGAGTCAGCATGCGACCATCGTCGGTGTTGAACAATGCGGGAGTCAGTTCGCTTTTCTGGCTGGGGTTCAGGCTCAACCAGCGCAGGCGCTCAATCAGCTTGGGTGAGATCCCGATTTCGAACGCAAAGATATCCTCCCAGCGCGGTGCCTGCGGCCCCACCGGCTGCAACTGCCAGGTGGGCTGCATGGGCAAGTCACGCTCAGGATGGTTGTACAAATCCTGATAACTTGGCTGAGCCGCATGGACCGAGCACAAGGTGGAGCCAAGCCACAGCAGGGCAGAGAAGACAAACTGGCGCTTCATCAAATAGTCTCCGGCCACATATCGCCTCAGAGCGCGAATATGAAGGGGGTGAAGATAGATGCAAGATTTGACAGAGCACTCTCGCCCGCAAATTCTGCCATAGCGATACTTGCAGAGCTTGGCCCCAAGCTGCCATTCAAGAAGCCGTTGCCGCATGGCATCTTCATCAGATTGGCCCAAGGTTTCAATGCAGCAACGCCAGCCTCTTGTGCCTTGTCACAGTTGCAAGCCTTGAAGGCGTGCGCGAGCGCGATCTGAGCCTTCAGGCTTTTGTAGGCTTTTTCATACCTGCTGCAGATGGATGGGACTGGATGTAGGTAGTGCTTCCCGCCAGAAGCTGCTGTTTGCCCAGGATCAACCATGAGGCAACACATGCTGGAGAATCCCATTCCATGAATCATCCACGACCAGCCGGTTCAACTCCGCCAACGGCATCCAGCCCTGATGAGCCAGTGGGCCGTGGCAGATTTTTCGAAGTGCTTCTTGCGTTTCTGAAACTGGGCATGACCTCCTTCGGTGGACCGATTGCTCATCTGGGCTACTTTCGCACGGAGTTTGTAGAGCGCCGAAAGTGGCTGGATGACCAGAGTTATTCGGATTTGGTGGCGCTTTGCCAGTTTTTGCCAGGCCCTGCCAGCAGCCAGGTCGGCATGGCTCTGGGGCTTGGGCGCTCCGGCTGGTGCGGTGCCCTGGCCGCGTGGATCGGTTTCACGCTGCCTTCCGCAGTTGCACTGATTCTTTTTGCCATAGGCCTATCGCATTGGGCAGGAATTGCACAATCAGGAGCCATACATGGGCTGAAAGTCGTGGCCGTGGCAGTCGTTGCGCAAGCGGTTTGGGGAATGGCCAAATCTCTTTGCCCGGACAGGCCACGCGCCGGAGTAGCCGTGGTTTCGGCCCTCCTGGTCTTGGCCGTGCCTTCTGCTATCGGTCAGATAGCGGCCATCATCTTTGGCGGCATGGTCGGACGATGGGCGCTGGCTTTCAATCAGCTACCTGTCGCTCAGCATCGCGAATATGGCGTGAGCAAGAAAACAGGGGCTGTTCTGTTGAGCCTCTTTGCTGTCCTGCTTGCCCTGCTGCCAATCCTGGCGGCGGCAGTACACCACCCTGCATTGACGATTTTTAGCGATTTCTATCAGGCGGGAGCCTTGGTTTTCGGCGGTGGTCACGTCGTGCTGCCCTTGCTGCAGACAAGCGTGGTCCCAGGTTCCATGTCGAATGAAACATTTCTGGCTGGCTATGGTGCGGCGCAGGCAGTGCCCGGGCCCTTGTTCACCTTCGCAGCCTATCTGGGTGCGGTCATGGCCAGCCCCTTGGGAGGCTGGGCCGGAGGGCTGATTTTGCTGATCGCGATCTTTCTTCCCGCCTTCCTGCTGGTCATGGGCGCATTGCCATACTGGGAGCCTTTACGCCAGCAAGCCGAAGTGCAAAAAGCCATGGCCGGGGTGAATGCGGCCGTCGTTGGCATGCTGGGTGCGGCCCTGTATGACCCTGTGTGGACAAGCTCCATCCACTCCAAGGCAGATTTCGGGCTGGCCCTTGCCGCGTTTGGACTGCTTGTTTACGCGCGACTGCCGCCAGCGCTGGTCGTGCTACTTGCAGCTCTGGCCGGATGGCTTTTCGCCCTCTGATCCAAAATCGCTCAAGGCCGCTTTCGGCCATCGGTACAGCCCTCCGATCAACGCCTCATACCCCAATTCAGAATCCGCGCCTGGCTCCGCGTAAAAGCTGCGCAACTCATGCCGGTATGCAGGCCCCCTCTGCAGGAGTTCCGGGATTTCCCTAGTATTCGCAACCTTTCTGCATCCATCTCCGGGCTCGATGCCTCACCTCTACAGCGCCCGGCACCACCGGGCGCTTTGCATTCCCTTTTCGACTGTGACCGTTTTGAACCGCTGGCACATGCCCCGCGCCCTGCTTCTTTCCAGCTGCATCGCCCTGACCGCACTGGCTGCTTCTTCCACGACCCATGCCCAGCAAGCCCCCAATGGCACGCTGCAGATCTATGGACGCCTGAACACCTCGGTAGAACGCACCAGAATCGAAGGTCAGCCCTCGGTCATGGGCTTGCAGAACAACGAATCCTTCTGGGGCCTGCGCGGCCAGGAAGATCTGGGCAGCGGCATGCAGGCGGGCTTCATTCTGGAGCACGGCTTTGAACTCGACACAGGCACTCCCACCGAGGCCAGCTATTTCAACCGCAAGAGCGAGGTGAACCTGTCCGGCAGCTTCGGCATGCTGCGCATGGGCCGCATGATCAGCGAGGCCTATTACGCCACGGCCGACGTGGTGAACATGCACAACTTCGACACCGGCAGCTCGGCCGATGCGCTGTATGCCTGGGTATCCAACGGAGCCAACCATGTGTCCTGGCGTCTGCCCGAATATCAGGGCCTGACCGTGGAGTTGGGCACCAGCCTGCATGAGAAGCAGACCGAGCCCAACAGGAATGCCTGGGATTTGGCCGCCAACTACGAACTGGGCAACCTGACTCTGGGCCTGGGCCACAACCGCTGGGGTGTGGCCGAGCAGACCACGCTTCGTGCGACCTACACCACCGGCCCCTGGACGCTGGCGGGCTATGTGCAGCACAGCCATGGCTGGGATCAGGCCCATGACCAGGTCGATGGCAGCCAGCGCATGCGCAATATGGGCCGCATGGCCATTCAGTATGCAGACGGCCCCAGCGAATATCACCTGAACCTGGGCTATGCAGGCAAGGTAGGTGGCGAAGCCGGCACCCAGGCCATGCAGTGGACGCTGGCCTATAACTACAATTTCAGCAAGCGCACCAAGCTGTATGCGCTCTACACCCGCGTCAACAATCACGAGCGCGCCAGCTACCTGACGGACGAGCAAGGCGTGGGCTTCAGCTCCATCGCCCTGGGCATGCGCCACTATTTTTAGGGCGAAAGCACGGCAGATCTGCGTGAAGTGCTCATCGCCGCGCCCGCAGCAACCGGCTCCGGCTAGGGCTGCCCCCATGGCGTGAAACCGGGGCACGCCAGTAAAAGAGACAGGTTTCGAGTCTGTCTTTTTTATTGGGAGGAAGCTATGTCCATCTACTACCGCGCCGGTTTTGCCAGCCTGCTGTGCTCCAGCACTTTCATGCTTTGCTTCAGCGGCAATGCGCTTGCCCAGGCTGGTGCGCCCCAGGCCAGCGGCCTGTCACGCACGCTGGTCGGCAGGGCCGATGTTTCCGTACCCGGCCGCGAAGCCGTGGTCGCCAAGGTCGAGGTCGCCCCGGGCTCGCGTGCAGGCCGCCACACCCACCCCGGTGACGAGATCAGCTATGTCAGCGAAGGCCAGGTGGATCTGCTGGTGGACGGTCAGGCTCCGCGCACCATCAAGGCCGGTGAATCCTTTGTCGTGCCAGCGGGCGTGATTCATGATGCCCACAACGCCGGCAGCTCCGCCGTCAAGCTTGTCGGCGTCTATGTGGTGGAAAAGGGCAAGCCTCTGGCTTCGCCTGCCCCCTGAGCGATTGCCTGCTCCATAGCCGGGCCGCAGCACATTGCTGCGGCCTTTGTTTTGTACCATGGCACCCATGAAGCATTTCACCACTGCCCTGCTGATCGCCGCCATGCCCCTGGCGGCACTTGCCGAAAAACCCACGCCTGCGGCCAGCCAGGAGATCGAGCACCTGATAGCCCACCTCAAAACCTCGGGCTGCGAGTTTCAACGCAACGGCAGCTGGTACGACAGCGTCAAGGCTGCCGACCATCTGCGCAGCAAATACGAGTACCTGCTCAAGAAAGACTGGGTGGCGACATCCGAAGACTTCATTGCCCGCGCCGGCACGGAAAGCAGCATGAGCCACAAGCCCTATCAGGTGCGCTGTGCAGGCAAGGAGGCCGAGCCCAGCGCCGCCTGGCTGCAGGCTGAGCTCAAACGCTATCGCAGCGGCGGCAAATAGGCTCAGGCCGCGCCGCGCTTGACGGCAGCGTCGCACCAGCGCTGTGCCACCTGGGGCGAGGTGCTGCAGACCGCGTCATGTGTAACCGTGGTCACGGCACGCTCCAGCAGCTGGATGTCGGCCTCGTGCTGGCGTGCCACATGCGGGTCCTCAAAGAAAATGGCACGCTGGCAGCGCTTGTCCAGCACCAGATCGGCAATCTGCGCATCGCCGCCCAGCGGGCCGCTATTGTAGCGATCCACCCAGGGCTTGTCTGCGGGCCAGCCCTTGCTCCAGGCCATTTCGTTGAGCTTCTGGCCCGTGGTGCCAGTGCCCACGCGGCGGCGGTAGCGACTGAGCAGGTCGAAGTTGCGCTCGGCGAATTCCAGCATGGTGGGCTTCATCGCATCGTGGGCAATCAGCGCCAGCGTCTGGTTCTCATAGTCGTGAAAGCGGTCGGCATTGCGGTCGCGCGCCAGGCCGGCGTGAATGCGCTCCATCTCGATCCAGTCGCGCGTCGATGCCACGGTGGAGAGGAATGGTTTGCCGTGAATCACGCACTGACGCTTCATGGCCAGCGCCTCGGGAAAGATGGACGAAGGGTCCACCGGGTCCATCAGGTAGATGGCACCGTCCAGCGTGCGTTCGTCGCCTTCCATGCCCACAACCTCGGCCACCAGACGCATCAGCCCGCCTTCCCGGCCATAGGGATAGCGCACCAGGCCGCGGTAGCCTTGCATCATGCCGGCGGCGGCAATGGCGTCATAGGTGCGGCCTACGGCATGAAAGCCGAGCTTGAGCTCACGAATTCCGGCCTCGCAGGCACGCAGCAGGGAAAACAGGGCAGCATCTTCGGTCTGATGATGCAGTTTGTTGGCAGCCAAGCCCAGGCAGATCGGCATATTGAATAAGTCCTAAAACAGCCTTTAGCGCAATACCATCCAGCGCAAGCAGCTATCAAAATGAATGTGTTTGCAGATCAAACACCCACAAGCGTAGCGCCATTTCATGACGTCAAAGGCGGGATGACGGTTGCGGCAGCCATACTTGCGCAGCACTTGACATCGGCCGCTCAACAGTCCCCATCTCCCTCTCATGTCCGCCATCGCCTCGTTCTGGACTCGCAAGCGCCTGTTGTTTGGCGCACTGGCCTTGCTGCTGACTGGCTGCACCCTCTGGGGGCTGAAAGAGCTGGATGCCAGACAGCGCATCTGGATATTCCAGCCCAGCGACCGGGCCTGGCCCGGTGCCAACACGGCAGGCATGCAGGAGGTCGAGATTCCCTACACCACCGCCAGCGGCCAGAAAGTGCAGCTGCACGGGCTGTGGATGCCTGCGGCTCGTGCCAAGGCGCCGCAGCTATTGTTCCTGCACGGCGCGCGCTGGAACGTGACGGGTTCTTCGCCGCGCATCCGCAGGCTCAACGAGCTGGGCTTTTCCGTGCTGGCCGTGGACTACCGGGGCTTTGGCAAAAGCAGCCAGACCCTGCCCTCCGAAGCCTCTGCCACCGAAGATGCCCGCGCCGCCTGGGACTGGCTGGGACGCAAGGCGCCAGGACAACCCCGCTATATCTTCGGCCACTCGCTGGGTGGTGCGATCGCGATTGATCTGGCCCGCCGCGTCCAGGATGAGAAAGGCGTGCTGGTCGAGTCCACCTTCACCAGCATCCCCGATGTGTTCGACTCCATGCGCTGGGGCTGGCTGCCCGTGGACTGGCTGATCACCCAGCGTTTCAACTCCATCGACAAGGTGGCCGAAATCGGCTCGCCGCTGCTGGTCGTGCATGGCACGGCCGACCCGCTGATTCCGGCGCGTCTGGGCCAGCAACTGTTCGACGCGGCCAGGGAGCCCAAGCGCATCATCCTGGTCAACGGCGCCACCCACCACAACACCCAGGCCAGGGCCATGAGCGAGTACCGCAAGGCACTGCGCGAGCTGTTCGGACTCAACCCGCGCTAAGGCTGCTTTCGTAGAGGGCCGGATCGCTGATGGTCAAGGCGAGCATCGCCAGATACTGTCCCGGCCGCGCTCCGGCAAAACACCGGGCTCTGCTACGCTGAGCCTCCATGTCAGCGCCACCAACCGCTCCCGCCTCAGTTCAGCCCCATACCGACCCAGCCCTTGCAGGGAACGCGCATATCGCTTCCAAAACTGCAGCATGGGTGATCATCATGCTGGGCCTGCTGCTGGGTCTGCAGCCTCTGGCCACCGATATGTATCTGCCGGCCTTGCCGCTGATTCAAAGCAGCTTTGCCGCCCAAGTCTCCCAGGCCCAACTGACGCTGACGGCGTTCCTGCTCGCCTTCGGCTGCTCTCAGCTGGGGTGGGGGCCGCTGTCCGACCGTCTGGGCCGCAAGCCCGTGCTGCTCATGGGTCTCAGCGGCTATGTGATCTGCGCCCTCGGCTGTGCCAGCGTCCAAAGCATGGAAGCGCTGATTGCCTGGCGCCTGCTGCAAGGTGCATCACTCGGTGCCACCGTGATGTGCGCTCGCGCCGTGGTGCGCGACCTTTATGCACCGCATCTGGGCGCGCAGGTCATGTCCAAGGCGCTGACAGGTCTGGGCGTGCTGGCGTTCCTGGCACCGGTCAGCGGCGGCCTGCTGGTGGGCTGGCTGGGCTGGCGCTCCACCATGCTGGCCCAGGCGTTGATGGGTGGCCTGGCCTTGTTGCTGGTGGCTCTGCGCTTTGCCGAATCGATTCCCCAGCGCAATCCCCAAGCCCTGCAGCCGGGCAATCTGCTGCACAGCTGGGTCCGCATCGTGCGCAACCCCATGTTTCAGGCCTACAGCCTGCTGACCTGCTTCAGCTATGCGGGCCTGTTCACCCAGCTGGCAGCATCCTCCTTCACCTACCTCAATGTGCTGGGCATGAACCGCACACATTACGGTCTGATGATGGGCTGCAACGCGCTGTGCTACATTACCGGAACCTTTGCCTGCCGCCGCCTGCTGCGCCGCATGAACGTGCAGCAGGCCGTGGCCATTGCCGGCCTGCTGTCACTGACCGCAGGAACTCTGCTGGGTCTGGCTTCGCTGGCAGGCCTGCGCAGCATCTGGGCCTATGCGCTGCCGTTTGGCCTCTACCAGATTGCCCATGGCATCCACATGCCCTGCGGGCAGAGCAATGCCGTGACGCCGTTCCCGCAAGCGGCAGGAACAGCCTCGGCCGTCAACGGCTTTGTGATGATGCTCATTGCCTTTGCCACCGGTCACTGGCTGGGCCAGAGCCTGAATGCCAGCTCCACCGCGCCGATGGCGCTGGGCATCTGGTTCTGGTCGGCCTGCACGGCTGTCACGGCCTGGACCCTGGTGCAGCGGTTTGGAGCCATCAGGCACTGAAGCAACAAAAGATGTTTTGGAAATTTAAAAACCAGTTTTTATTATTTTTATTTTTATAGAGTTTTTTCCAGAATGCATGGACTGGCCTACGCGCCGCACTGATTGTGATTTCCAGCCATGCATTCCCGTCGTTCTTTTCTGCAGCATTCGCTGCTTGCTGCCAGCGCTGCCGGCTTCTCTTTCAACGCACTTGCCAAAGCAGTTGGTGCAGAGGCCGTACCCCAGGCCAGCCGCATTCTGGTGGGCTTTGGTGCCGGTGGCGGTATTGACCTGCTGGCCCGCGTGCTGGCGGAAAACATCTCCACGCAACTGGGTAGGAGTCACTATGTGGTGGTGGACAACAAGCCTGGCGCCAACGGCCAGATTGCGGCGCAGACCCTGCTGAGCGCCCCCAACGACGGCAGCACCTATCTGATCGCACCGCTGATCACTCCTGTGCTCTCGCAGATCGTCTACAAAAAACCCGGTTACGACCCCGCGCGAGACTTTGCGCCCGTTGGCCTGCTCGCACATTTTCAGTTCGGTCTGGCCGTTCCCGCCAAACATCCGGCGCGCAATATTCGGGAATATGTGGCCTGGCTCAAGTCCAACCCCGACAAAGCCAATTTCGGCAGCCCTGCCGTGGGCAGCCTGCCGCATTTCTTTGGCCTGCTGCTGGGCGAGGCCGCCGGAGTGAACATCGTTCATGTGCCCTACAAGGGCGGCCCGGCCATGACAACCGACCTGATCAGCGGCCAGCTGGCCTCTGCCATCCAGACCACCAGCGAGCTGGCGCCGCTGCACAAGGAGGGCAAGGTGCGCATTCTGGGCACTTTCGGCAATGAGCGCAGCCGCGAGTTGCCAGAGGTTCCGACTTTCACCGAAGCGGGCTACCCCAAGGCCACAGGCAGCGGCTGGTACAGCCTCTGGGCACGCAAAGGCACCTCGGAGGAGGCAATTGCCGCTGTCAACCGTGCCGTCAACCACGCCTTGAGCGACCCAAAACTGAAGCCCAAATGGGCCGAGCTGTCCCTGCAACCTGACCCGCGCACACCTCAGGCCCTGGAGCAACTGCGCGTGGCGGAGATCGCCAAATGGCGCCCCGTCATCACGGCTTCCGGCTTTTCCATCGAATGACATTGACCACTGATTCCATGACTGCTCCGAACATTGTTTTCATACTGGCCGACGACCTGGGCTGGGCCGATCTCGGCGTCTATGGCGCAACCGATTTCAAGACGCCACACCTGGACCGCCTTGCCGCACAAGGCGTGCGCTTCAACCAGGCATATGCCAACTCCGCCGTATGCTCGGCCACACGCATTGCGCTCATCACTGGCCGCTATCAATACCGCCTGCAGGCGGGACTGGAGGAGCCTCTGGCACGCTACGGCGCCCAGCTAGGACTGCCGCCCGAACACCCCACTTTGCCCTCGTTGCTCAAGCAGGCCGGCTATGACACGGCCCTGATCGGCAAATGGCATCTGGGACAGCCGCCTGCCTTTGGGCCACAGCGCAGCGGTTATGACTATTTCTTTGGCAATCACCACGGCGCCATCGACTACTTCACGCACAAGCCCGGCGTGGGCGAGCAGTTCGGCCGCGACCTCTGGCAAGGCAGCGAACCCGTGGAACGCACGGGCTACTACACCTATATCCTGGGCGATGAAGCCACGCGCTATGTGCACGAACGCCAGCACCAGGACAAGCCGTTCTTTCTTTCCCTGCACTTCACGGCACCGCACTGGCCATGGGAAGGGCCGGACGACGAAGAAGCCTCGCGCAACATCAAAAGCCTGTTCCACTACGACGGCGGCAGTCTGAAGAAATACGGTGAGATCGTCGAGGCACTGGACCAGGCCGTGGGCCAGGTGCTGCAGGCGCTCGATGACAGCGGCCAGGCGGACAACACCATCGTCATCTTCACCAGCGACAACGGCGGCGAGCGCTTCTCCAAGACCTGGCCTTTCACTGGCCAGAAAACCGAGCTGCTCGAAGGTGGCATACGCGTGCCCACGCTGCTGCGCTGGAGCGCCCGCATTCAGCCCCAGATACAGGAACAGGTCACGGCCACTTTTGACTGGCTGCCCACGCTGCTGGCTGCTGCGGGTGCAGTGCAACACCCCGACTTTCCCAGCGACGGCCAGAACATCCTGCCCATTCTGGAAGGCAAGGCCGACGGCACCGAGCGGACCTTGTTCTGGCGCTATAAATCCCAGAGCCAGCGTGCGGCACGCCAGGGTCCGTGGAAATATCTCAAGATCAATGACAACGAATTTCTGTTCAATGTTGTGGATGACGCCCGGGAGCGCGCCAACCTGAAGGAGCATCAGCCCGAAATCTTTACCCGCCTGCGCAGGCAGTGGGAAGAGTGGAATGAAAACCTGCTGCCCATTGCCGCGGAAAACTACAGCCATGGTCTGTCGCCCGATATCCAGGCCGACCGCTATGTGCCTGGCCGCTTGACCCAGGGCTGAGAACGTATTCACGACCTCCTCGCGCCGCGTAGAGATCGTGGGCACGTTCTAACCCCGACTCTGCAGCAGGCCTGCAGGGTGCGTTATCCTTCGCAGCCAACAAGAACCAATGGTCCCGCGCCATTGGTTCTTGTGCTTTGTCCTGTACTGATTTCCATCCCATGACTGCTGCCCACCCTCTGCCCTGTATCGCCATTGCCGGCCCCACTGCCTCTGGCAAGACTGCGGCGGCGCTGGCTCTGGCCGAACGTCTGGCAGCGCGTGGACAAAAGGCCGAAATCATCAGCGTGGATTCGGCCCTGGTCTATCGCGACATGGATATAGGCACGGCCAAGCCCACGGCCTCAGAGCTGGCTGCCGTACCCCATCACCTGATCGACATCATCGACCCGCTGCAGTCCTATAGCGCGGCCGAGTTTGTGCGCGACACGCAAAAGCGGGTCGATGAGATCCGCGCACGCGGCGCCATACCGCTGCTGGTAGGCGGCACCATGCTGTACTTCAAGGCACTGATGGACGGGCTGGACGAGATGCCAGCAGCCAGCCCCGAAATGCGTGCGCAACTGGACGCCCAGGCCGCCGAGCTGGGCTGGCCAGCCATGCATGCCAGACTGGCCGAGGTGGACCCCGTCACCGCAGCACGCCTGGCGCCCGGCGACAGCCAGCGCATTCAGCGGGCTCTTGAAGTCTGGCATGTCTCGGGCAAACCGCTGTCCAGCTTCCACACGACCAAAAACAAAGCAGGTCCCGCAGAACAGATGGGCCTTGCAGCGCTTTTTTCCTTGGAACCCAATGACCGTACCTGGCTGCATCAGCGCATTGCGCTACGCTTTGATCTGATGCTGGAGCAAGGCTTTCTTGACGAAGTGCGCCGGCTGCGTGCGCGTGGTGACCTGCATCTGGACCTTCCCTCCATGCGCTGCGTGGGCTACCGCCAGGCCTGGGAAGCGCTGGACATCTTGGAAGCCGACTCCAGCAAACCGCTGGACATGGCGGGCCTGCGCGAGCGCGGCATAGCGTCAACACGCCAGTTGGCAAAGCGCCAGATCACCTGGCTGCGCTCCATGCCTCAGCGCCATGCCATTGCCTGCGATGCCCCCGATGCCCAGCAGCAGTTGCTGGACGCGGCCATGGCGGCCATTGATACAGCGCAGCAAGCCAGCCGCTAAAGCATGAACGCGGCTGCACGCCAGCAAGGCGCAGGCAATGCACTCGTTAAGATGGCTTCATGGCCGCCCATGCATCTTCTCTCTCACCCCACCGCCCTCTGCTGGAAGTTCAGGATCTCGCCAAACGCTATGGCGAAGGCGATGCCCAAACCTCGGTTTTCGAGCATGTGAGCTGCCAGGTCTCGGCCGGGGAGTTTGTGGCCATCATTGGTGACTCCGGCGTGGGTAAATCCACTTTTCTCAACTGCCTGGCCGGGCTGGACAGCTGGCAGCAAGGCCATGTGCTGCACCAGGGCGTGGACCTTTTCACACTCGATGAAACGCAGCGCGCCATCTGGCGGCGCGCGCATCTGGGCTTTGTGTTTCAGGCCTTTCATGTGTTGCCACACCTCGATGTCGCGCAAAACGTCGCCCTGCCGCTGATGCTGCTGGGCCGCATGAATGCCGAAGGTCAGCAACGCGTGCAGCAGGTGATCAATGCCGTCGGCCTGCAAGGGCTAGGCCCGCGCCTGCCGCAGCAGTTAAGCGGCGGCCAGTTGCAGCGCGTGGCCATAGCACGCGCGCTTGTGCATTCACCACCGCTGTTGCTGGCCGATGAGCCCACGGGCAATCTGGACCCGTCGACGGCCCGGCAGATCATGGACTTGCTGTTGCAGCAGACCCGTGACAGAGGTACGGCACTGGTGCTGGTCACCCACTCATCCGAAGCCGCCAGGCGTGCCGACCGCGTGCTGCGGCTGACAGCCAGCGGCATGCAGACCGAAGCCACGGCGGCATGAACGACAGGGCGCAGTCTGTGTCTTCACGCTCTCCTCTCCTCCTGCTGCTGACCAGCTTCTCCTGGCAGGAGCTGCGCCAGCACCCCTGGCGTACCGCCACGGCTCTGCTGGCCATCATGCTGGGCGTGGCCCTGGGCTTTGCCGTGCATGTGATCAACCAGTCCGCGCTGGACGAGTTCTCGCGCGCGGTGCGCAGCGTGGGCGGCCAGCCCGATATGCAGCTGCACGCCATGCAGGGCGGCCTGCCGCTGGCGCTCTATCCGCAGGTGGCACACACGCGAGGAGTCTCCGCCGCCATCCCCTGGGTGGAGACTGCGGTGCTGCTGCCTGCGACCCCTGCAAACGGCGCCGACCAGTCATCTGGCGATGCAGGCGCACGCAACACTCAGGGAGCCACCCAGGGCACAATGCTGCGCGTGCTGGGCAGCGATGCCCTCAAGCTGGCTCCCGTGGCGCCCGCACTGATGCCGCGATTGTTCGAAGGCGGCAGCCGCCTGGACCTGTTCGCGCCCGATGCCGTGTTTCTCAATGCCGCTGCCATGCAGGCCTTGCAGCTCAGCCCCGAGGCAGCGCACAACGCGCCTCTGCAGTGGCTACTCAACGGCCAGCTGCAGACCCTGCGCATTGCCGGCACCGTGACCGCCGGCGGCGCGCCCCTGGCCGTCATGGACATTGCCGCATTGCAGCAAAAGCTGCAGCGTTTTGAGCAGATCGATCGCATCGACATTCTTCTGGCCGACAGCACCAGCCGCAGCCAGGTCACCACCGCCCTGCATGCTCTG
This sequence comes from Comamonas sp., assembly GCA_031277805.1. GTDB lineage: Bacteria > Pseudomonadota > Gammaproteobacteria > Burkholderiales > Burkholderiaceae_C > Comamonas. Next base: position 39,069 of record JAITLR010000021.1, read on the forward strand.
TCAGCATGGCAAAGCCAGATCCTGATTCAGCAGCCCAGCGACGATCAGCAGCGCGTGGGCGAGATGTCGCGCGCCTACCGCGTCAACCTCACGGTGCTGGCGCTGGTGGCCTTGTTCACCGGTGCCTTTCTGGTGTTTTCGGTGCTTGCACTGAGCGTGGCCCAGCGTGCGCCCCAGTTTGCGCTGCTGGCCGTGCTGGGCGCCACTCCGCGCCAACGCATGGCACTGGTGCTGCTGGAGGCTCTGGTGCTGGGTCTGATCGGCAGCGCGGCCGGCATTGCCTTGGGCAGCCTGCTGGCCTGGCTGGCGCTGCAGATGCTGGGCGGCGACCTGGGCGGCGGCTTTTTTGCGGGTGTGCAACCCGCGCTGCAATGGAGCCCTCTGGCTGCCCTGGTATTTGGCCTGCTGGGCGTTGCGGCCACGCTGGCTGGGGCCTGGTGGCCTGCTCGCTCCGCCATGGATCTGCCCCCAGCCGCCACCCTCAAAGGCCTGGGCAGCAGCCACGATACAGCGGCCCGCATCTGGCCTGCGCTGGCACTGCTGGCTGCCAGCGTGGCCCTGGCTTTTATGCCGCCTGTGGCCGGCATACCGCTGGCGGCCTATATCGCCGTCGGCTTGCTGCTGCTGGGCGGCATGGCAGCCCTGCCCTGGCTGCTGGGTGTGGTGCTAGGCCTGATGCCCGGCTGCCTGTCACAGCAGCCTCTGTCCATGCTGGCGCTGGAACGCGCCAGACGCATGCGCCGCTCTACCACTGTGGCCGTAGGCGGCGTGGTCGCCAGTCTGAGCCTGGCCGTGGCGCTGACGGTCATGGTCACCAGTTTTCGCGGCAGCATGATGGAGTGGCTGGATGCCGTGCTGCCTGCCCCCATCTATGTGCGCGCCGCCGGCGGCAGCGGCCGCGCCGATGCCGCATTGCTGCCAGCCGATGCCGCCCGGCGCCTGGCAAGCCTGCCTGGTATTGCCCGCGCCCAGGCCATGCGCAGCAGCACGCTGTTGCTGAGTCCCGAGCGGCCCGCCATCAGCATTCTGGTACGTCCTCTCCAGGGTCAGGATGCCCAGCAACTGCCCTGGGTACAAGGCCCGATCAGCGCCAGCCGCAGCGGTATCCCCGTGCACATCAGCGAGGCCGTGGCCCAGCTCTACGATCTGCATCCCGGCGACGACTGGCCTTTGCTCTCCAAGGCTTTCAGCCTTCAAACGCAGACCCATCAATCGCAAGCAGCTTCCTTTTATATAGCAGGGATCTGGCGCGACTATGTACGCCAGTTTGGTGCGATCGCGCTGGACTGGCAGGACTATCTGGCGCTGGGCGGCGACGGCCAGGCCAGCGAGATCGCCATCTGGCCCGTGAACCCGCAATCGCTACCCACGCAGCAGGACATGGAACGCGCGCTGACCGGCACAGGCCAGAGCCCGCCAACGCTGGAATTCGTCAGCAGCCAGGCGCTGCGCGATCGATCGCTGCGCATTTTTGACCGCAGCTTTGCCGTCACCTACTGGCTGCAGGCCGTCGCCATTGGCATTGGTCTGTTCGGTATTGCCGCCAGCTTCAGCGCCCAGGTACTGGCACGGCGCAAGGAATTCGGCCTGCTGGCCCATCTGGGCCTGACGCGCCGCAATGTGCTCACGGTGGTGGCCGCAGAGGGCCTGGCCTGGACGGCGCTGGGCACACTGGCTGGCACGCTGCTGGGCCTGGGCGTGGCCGTGATCCTGGTGCATGTGGTCAACCCGCAAAGTTTTCACTGGACCATGGAGCTGCGCCTGCCCTTGCTGCGCTTGCTGAGCCTGGCCGCCGCCGTGGTGCTGGCCGGGGTCGTCACGGCCTGGCTGGCCGGACGTAAGGCCGCCAGCGCCGACGCCGTGCTGGCCGTCAAGGAGGACTGGTAACCCACCTCAATCCTGCATCAACGATTGGGGCTTCCAAATGCCGCCTTCATCCGCAAAGCGCACAATGGCAGTTCAGCTTCAGCTCTTGGGAGTTCGTATGCAAGTCCAGTCCTATCTTTTCTTCGACGGCCGCTGCGAAGAGGCCCTGAACTTCTACCAGGCCGCTCTTGGTGCCGAAGTCTCCATGCTGATGCGCTTCAAGGATGCGCCGCCCCAGCCCTCCCAGGATGGCTGCGGACCGGCCCAGGTGGACCCGGAAAAAATCATGCACGCCAATGTGACGATTGGCGAGACGCAGATCATGGCCTCCGATGGAATGAACAGCGGCAAGCCTGACTTCAAGGGCTTTGCCCTCTCCATCGAAGCGCCCAATGAAGTCGAGGCCGAACGCTTGTTCAACGCCATAGGTCAGGGCGGCAAGGTGCAGATGCCACTGGGCGCCACGTTTTTTGCGCGCTGCTTCGGCATGGTGACCGACCGTTTCGGCGTCAGCTGGATGGTGATCGTTCCCCTGGTCGACATTGGCTGATACGGCTCAAGCTGTCTGGTCGCTATGCACCATGCGCTACGGTGACAATGGGGCATGCGCCACCCGTCTCTGCCCCATTCCGCCCTATGGCCAACAAGCACCATGCCGTCGCGCAGGCAAAGTCTGCTGGCACTGATGACGGCAGGGCTGGGCATGGCCACTCTGGGCCTGCCACAGCCCGCTCTGGCCTTGCCCCTCAAGATGATGCAGTTCCCGCGCGACTTTGGCAGCCACCCTGATCTGCAGACGGAGTGGTGGTATATCACCGGCCAGTTGCAGGCCGGGAGCAGGCCCTGGGGATTTCAGCTGACGTTTTTTCGCTCGCGCGTTGGCGTGGCTCAATCCCTGCAATCGCCTCTGGCAGCGCGGCAGCTGATCTTTGCCCATGCCGCGCTCAGCGATGTGCAGGGCCAGAAGCTGCGCCACGACCAGCGCATGGCGCGCGCGGGCATGGGCCTGGCGGGAGCCAGCGAAGCCGATACCCATGTGTACATCAACGACTGGCTGCTGCAGCGCAAAGCGGTACCCGGCCAACCAGCCGACCAGGCCAGTCATTACCGCGCCCATCTGGCCGCCAGCGATTTCACGCTGGATCTTGACTTTGATAGCACCCAGCCCTTGTTGCTTCAGGGTTTGAACGGCCTTTCACATAAAGGCCCTGAGGATGAGCAAAGCAGCTATTACTACAGCCAGCCGCAGCTCAAGGTCAGCGGCTCGATTGTGGTGGACGGCAAGCGCCTGCCTGTGGAGGCCGGCGCGCACAACCGTGCCTGGCTGGACCACGAATGCAGCCAGTCCATCATGGACGCCAACGCGCAGGGCTGGGACTGGATAGGCATGAATCTCGATGATGGCAGCGCCCTCACTGCCTTTCATCTGCGCCGCAGGACAGGCGGTGCGCTATGGGCAGGAGGCTCGTTTCGCGCCCCTGGACAGAAAGCGCAAATCTTTGGCCCGGATCTCGTACGCTTCGAGCCGCTGCGCTACTGGGTCAGCCCCCATACCCAGACCCGCTACCCCGTTGCCTGGCGCGTGCAAACGCCAGCAGGCCGTTATGAAGTCCATGCCTTGTTCGACAATCAGGAGCTGGACAGCCGCGCCAGCACTGGCGCCATTTACTGGGAAGGCCTGAGCGAGCTGCGCCGCATTGCCGCCGACGGCAGCAGCCAGCATGTGGGCAGCGGCTATCTGGAGATGACGGGCTATGCCGCAGCGATGAAACTTTAGAACGTCGGCACGCTCCTGGAGAAAATGAAAAGGCCGCAAGCTGCGGCCTTTGCGAATGCGACCAAGCGCCCTATTTCTTGCGCTGCAACCAGGCGATCAGCTCGCCCATGATGCCCCTGCGGAACAGCAGCACACACAGCACAAAGATCAGGCCCGTGACGATGGTCACCGACTCGCCCAGGGTGTTGAACCATTCCACGCCGGTAGTACGCGCCAGGAAGCTCCCCACATCACCGATCTTGTTTTCCAGGGCCACCACCACGGCGGAGCCGACAATGGGGCCGGACAAGGTGCCCAGGCCGCCCATCAGCGTCATCAGAATCACATGGCCCGAAGTGGTCCAGTGCACATCGGACAGTGTGGCAAAACCCAGCACCACGGTTTTGAGCGAACCGGCCAGGCCCGTGAGCGCGGCCGAGATCACAAAGGCCAGCAGCTTGAAGCGGGCAACGTCGTAGCCCAGAGAAATGGCCCGCGGCTCGTTCTCCTTGATGGCCTTGAGCACCTGCCCGAAAGGCGAATGGATGGTGCGCACGATGAGCAGGAAGGCCAGCACCACAATGACCAGCGCCACGTAGTACATGGTCAGGTCGCTGCTCAGATCCAGCACACCGAACAGCTTGCCGCGCGACACGCCCTGCAGCCCGTCCTCGCCACCGGTGAACTTGGCCTGCAGCGCCACAAAGAACAGCATCTGCGCCAGCGCCAGCGTGATCATGGAGAAATAAATGCCCTGGCGGCGAATGGCCAGCCAGCCAAAGATCAGGCCCAGCAGAGCGCCGATCAGCGTGCCCAGCAGCATGCTGACCTCTGGAGTGAAGCCCCAGGCCTTGATGCTGTAGCCCGCCACATAGGCCGCCCCCCCCAGAAAAGCGGCATGGCCGAAAGACAGCAGCCCGGTATAGCCCAGCAGCAGATTGAAAGCCGAAGCAAACAGTGCAAAGCACATGAGCTTCATCACGAACACAGGGTAGGCGCCCAGAAATGGCGCAGCGATCAACCCCAGCAACAGCAGGCCGTAGCCCACCGGGGTGATGCGTTGAACAAGCGTCTTGGATTTCATGTTGTGCGCCCTCTTATTTTTCTTTACCGAACAGGCCAGCGGGGCGAATCAGCAAAACAATGACCATGATGAAGAAAACGACTGTGGACGACGCTTCGGGCCAGAAAACCTTGGTCAGCCCTTCGATCACGCCCAGTGCCAGACCGGTGATGATGGAGCCCATGATGGAGCCCATGCCACCGATCACCACCACGGCAAACACCACGATGATGAGGTTCTGTCCCATCAGCGGTGTGACCTGGTAGACGGGTGCGGCCAGCACGCCTGCAAAGGCAGCCAGCGCCGCGCCAAAGGCATAGGTCAGGGTGATCATGACCGGCACATTGACACCGAAGGCCTCCACCAGGCGCGGGTTCTCGGTGCCGGCGCGCAGATAGGCGCCGAGGCGGGTCTTTTCGATCACGAACCAGGTCGCCACGCAGACGACGATGGAAGCCAGCACCACCCAGGCGCGGTAATTGGGCAGGATCATGAAACCCAGATTGGTCGCGCCCTCCAGCAACTCGGGCGTGTCATAGCCCAGGCCAGAGACACCGTAGATGGAGCGGAACACGCCTTCGATCAGCAGCGACAGCCCCAGCGTCAGCAACAGGCCATAGAGATGATCGAGCTTGTAGATCCAGCGCAGCAAAAAGCGCTCTATCAGCACACCCAGCACACCTACCAGCAGCGGTGACAGTATCAACATCACCCAATAGTTGATCTCGAAATAGCTCATGGCCATCCAGGTGACCATGGCCCCCAGCATGAACAGTGCGCCGTGCGCAAAGTTGATGACGTTGAGCAAGCCGAAGATCACAGCCAGTCCCAGACTCAAAATGGCATAGAACGAACCGTTGACCAACCCCAGAAGGAGCTGGCTCAGCAAGGCGGGCATTGAGACACCGAAGATTTCCATGAGAGATACGCTGGTAAGTGTGGGGTGTGCTTCAGAGCAAGCGCGGGGCGCTTACTTCCAGAGCGCGCACTTGGACTCGGCCTTGGTGGTCCAGACCGTGTCTGCCGGCAGGGTCTGCAGCACCTTCAGATAGTCCCAGGGCTTCTTGGACTCGCTGGGCTTCTTGGCCTCGACCAGGTACATGTCGTGGGCATAAGTGCCATCCGGGCGGATGCTTCCCTTGGCGTAGAAGTCGCTGATGGGCGTGCTCTTGAGATAGGCCATGACCTTGTCGGCGTTGGTGGTCTTGACCGCCTCGACCGCCTTCAGATAAGTCATCACCGCCGAGTAGTTGCCGGCCTGCACATCGGTGGGCATGCGCTTGGTCTTGGCAAAGAACTTGTTCGCGAACTTGCGCGACTCATCGTTCATGTCCCAGTACCAGCTGGTGGTGTGCAGCAGGCCTTCGGTGTTCTTCAGGCCCAGGCTGTGGATGTCGGTCAGGAAGACCAGCAGGCCCGCAACCTTCATGGTCTTGGTGATGCCGAATTCCTTGGCCGCCTTGATGGCGTTGATGGTGTCGCCGCCCGCGTTGGCCAGGCCCAGGATATGAGCCTTGGAGTTCTGCGCCTGCAGCAGGAACGACGAGAAATCGGAGGCATTGAGCGGGTGTTTGACCGAACCCACCACCTTGCCGCCCTTGGCCTGGATGACCTTGGTGGTATCACTCTCCAGCGCCTGGCCGAAGGCATAGTCGGCGGTCAGGAAGAACCAGTCCTTGCCGCCGCGATCCACCACGGCACCGCCCGTGCCCTTGGCCAGCGCCACGGTGTCGTACACATAGTGCACGGTGTAGGGGTTGCACTGCTCATTGGTCAGGGCCGAGGAGCCCGCGCCATTGTTGAAGTGCACGCGCTTTTTCTCATTGGCCACCTGGGAAACTGCCAGAGCCGTACCCGAGTTGGTGCCGCTGAAGACCAGCGAGATGTTCTGCGTATCGATCCACTCACGCATCTTGGAGGCTGCAATGTCCGCCTTGTTCTGGTGGTCTGCACTCATGAACTCGATGGGCTGGCCCAACGCCTTGCCACCGAAATCCTCGATGGCCATCTGCATGGCGATGGCACCATTCTTGCCATCCACATCGGCGTAGAGACTGGACATGTCGGTCACAAAACCGATCTTCACTTTTTCCTGAGCTTGGGCCAGCGGGCTGGTCAGCCCTGCCACTGCCAACATGCACGAGAGAACACTCAGTTTTGCTTTCATCACGGTCTCCTGGTTAAGTCTTCTGGGAACAATTCGGGAACAAGAAAGGAAGCGGTGGCCAGCAGCGCTAGACCCCCAGCAGGGCATTGAGGACGGACATTTTTTCGTCCAGTTCGGAAGCGCCGAAGCGCAGCGCGACATGGCCGTGCTCTACCACATAAAAGCGGTCGGCCAGCGGCGCGGCAAAGCGGAAGTTCTGCTCCACCATGACCACGGTGTAGCCCTTCTCGCGCAGCGTCGTGATCATGCGGGCCAGCGCCTGGACAATGACGGGGGCCAGACCTTCGGAAATTTCATCCAGCAGCAGCAGGCGAGCCCCTGTACGCAGAATGCGGGCCACGGCCAGCATCTGCTGCTCTCCACCAGACAGGCGCGTACCCTGGCTGTTGCGGCGCTCGTAGAGATTGGGGAACATCTGGTAGATCTCGTCCACGCTCATGCCTGGCTGTCCGGTCTTGAGCGGCGGCGGCAGCAGCAGGTTCTCCTCGCAGGACAGGCTGGAGAAGATGCCGCGCTCTTCGGGGCAGTAACCCACGCCCAGATGTGCAATCTTGTGGGTTGGCATGTGGATGGTTTCCACGCCATTGATCTTGATCGAGCCTTTGCGCGAGCCCGTCAATCCCATGATGGCGCGCAAGGTGGAGGTGCGTCCTGCGCCATTGCGGCCCAGCAGCGTCACCACCTCGCCCGTATGCACCACCAGATCCATGCCGTGCAACACATGCGATTCGCCATACCAGGCGTTCAGACCCGAAATTTCCAGCGCTGGAGTACTTGTCTTATTCATTCGTATCACTCAAATCACGCACGAAACCATCAAAGAGGCAGCGAGGAAGGGGCGCCCCGCACCGAAGCTGCCGTCCCCCTCTGGGGGAAGCCGCAAAGCGGCACAGGGGGTACCTGTTGACCATCAATGCGCCCCCTGAAGCTGCCCATCCGTAGTCCCCATATAGGCTTCCATGACCTGTGGATTTCTGGATACCTCTTCGTAACGGCCTTCTGCCAGCACGGCACCGCGCTGCAGCACGGTGATGCGATCGGCGATGGTGGAAATCACCTTCATGTTGTGCTCCACCATCAAGATGGTGCGACCAGCCGAGACTTTCTTGATGAGCTGGGTGACACGGTCCACGTCTTCATGTCCCATGCCCTGCGTGGGCTCGTCCAGCAGCATCAGCTCGGGCTCCATGGCCAGCGTGGTGGCGATCTCCAGTGCACGCTTGCGGCCATAGGGCAGATTCACGGTCAGCTCGTCGGCCAGATCTTGCAATCCGACTTCGGTCAGCAACTCCATGGCCCGGTCATTGAGCTGATCAAGTGTTTTCTCGCTGGTCCAGAACTGATACGCCGTGCCCAGCTTGCGCTGCAGGCCGATGCGCACGTTCTCCAGCAGGGTGCTATGAGGAAACACTGCCGATATCTGAAACGAGCGAATCACGCCGCGGCGCGCAATCTGCGCAGGCGGCTCACGCGTGATATCCGCACCATTGAAACGGATGGACCCCGAACTGGGCTCAAGGAATTTGGTCAGCAGATTGAAACAGGTGGTTTTACCTGCGCCATTCGGCCCGATCAAGGCATGAATGGATCCACGTTGAACGGCCAGATCCACCTTGCTGACGGCGGTAAAGCCTTTGAACTCTTTGGTGAGTTGCTTGGTTTCGAGAATAAGGTCGCTCATGCGCTGGCCATCGATCCTGAATGCTGCAAACAAAGATAGAGCGCCATATTCCGTGCGCCCCTTGCGTGTCTGGCATCTTGAGCTGTCGTACTGCGATACCGCAGCGGGAAACTCCTAGGAGCGAGGCTCCCCAAGGCTTAGGCTTTCCCTAGCTCATCAATAAGACCGAAAGGAAAAATGAGAGTGATCACAAACTCCAACCATTCAAGCCAGGCTTTCCGGAATGAATCGAATGACTACAGAAAGCAATCCTGGAGTTCTGCAGAGAAATATCAAAAATCTTTTACTGACAGCAAGTTAGAGCTATATGCATTGGCAGGCAACCAGTCATAGAACATGGTCTGGCAGCGGCTCCTACACAGCAGCCCTGATGCCGTAAACCCTGAGACCAGCAATTCCCATCGGAGTAACTTGGTTACTAGCCTCGAACAGCCAAATATGCTTGTCATTTGTCGCCCTGCAAAGTCAATAACGACAAAGAACAGGTGTTGATTGCTATCAAATTGAAAGCTTCATCCGCTATTTAATTCACGACTTCAGGATGATTTCATTCTGAATTTAGCGTCTGGCAGCCGAAATGCGCTATCAATACTTTTAGTTTGAAAAAGCCGGCCATTTTTCGCAGAGGCAATTCAAAATGCGGCAGACGGGCATCCATCTCATGGATAGCGACATGAGCGTGCCATCCCGTCCATGACTTTGCATTGCTGCTCAATCACAAGGAGAGATCTCATGATTCGCATCGCATCCCTGACGATTCTTTCCGCCACTTTGCTGGCGGCCTGCTCGACCGGTTCTGTCGCACCGGGCAATTCACCTGCGACAACATTGAACGGTGTGCTGGTGGGTCCCACTCAGATGACGCTTTACGTCTTTGATAAAGATGCGGCTGGAAAAAGTGTCTGCAATGGTGGCTGTGCTGCCAATTGGCCACCGCTGATGGCTCCGGCAAATGCGGCAGCCATAGGAGACTGGAGCGTGGTGACACGCGACGACGGCAGCAAACAATGGGCCTACAAAGGCCGCCCCCTCTATCACTGGACCAAGGATGCCAAGCCCGGTGACAAGACGGGCGATGGTTTCCTCAACAACAGCTGGCATGTCGCCAAGCCTTGAGCGAGCAAACTACCTGCCATGACTCATGGCAGGGATATCAGTGCAAATGCAGGGCATGCGCCCGAACTGACTGAGCTTAACCCTTACTGCAGACTGCCGCCTTCACCGCCGGCGGATTCAGGCAGGGCCAGGGGCAAAACGGCTATGCCCTCTTCCAGCAGCTCCATGGCCTCCTTGGGGCTGGTCTGGCCCCGAATCGCACGCTCCTCGGATTCACCGTAGTGAATGCGGCGTGCTTCCTCGGCAAATGTCTTGCCCACGTCTTCGGTATTTTCGGCCACCTTGCGTGACCACTGCATCCAGGCCGCCTGCATGGACTGCAGATGCTCTCGTGCCTGTGCGCTGATTTCCGGTGGAATCACCGGAGCAGCAGCTGCTGCTTGGACCGACTGCACCTCTGGTGCCTTGGGTGGCTGCGCGCCCAGATTGAGCCTGGGGGCACTCAGCCGTTTGGTGATCTCACTGGCACCGCACATGGGGCACTGCACCAGTTGCCGCTGGCGCTGGCTTTGAAAATCATCCTCCGAAGCAAACCAGCCTTCGAAGACATGACCAGCCGGGCAATGAAGATCCAGCACTTTCATGGCAACCGTCAACCCTTGCGGTGGACCAGGTAACGATAGACAAAGCCAGGGAAGGCCAGAGTCAGAAACAGCGTGGCCGTGACCGCGTAGAACTCCCAACCCTGAGGATAGACCTGACCGGCACGGCGCTCAAGCACCAACCCCAATCCGCCAACCAGCAGATAGAGGACGATCATTTCCAGCAGTCTCACCCACAGTGGCTTGCGCCCCTGCACGACAGGGCCAACGATGCCCAGACGCTGGTTGATAAAAGGCAAATTGGCTGCCACAAGGGCAGCCAAGATGATGAGCCAGATAGAGGCGGTAATAGACACTAAGCCATTCCTAGAAAAAGCAGTGAGGGTTCAAGAGCGTGCTCATGATCTCTACACCGCCGCGTTGGAGTGCAATCGGGATGAGTTCGAAGCGTGTGACTCGCCGCTTGCACCCTGGTGCAAGCAAGAGTCAGCGCACAGAAATCGCCCGATTTCACTCCAACCCTTCGGGACAGTGTCTTTGCGGGCGGTCTGCTGCGTTGCAGCCGCTTGCAAGGCATGAGCCTTGCTGCGCACCTGCGTCTTGCATCCCATCCCGCAAAGCCGCTGTCGCGGCGCGAGGAGATCGTGAGTACGCTCTATGCCCTCACTGCATTCGTCATCAGGAAGCCAGGGCACGCACTATGGCGTCTGCGCACAAGGCCATCAACCCGCCGGGCAGCACGCCCAGCAGCAGAACCAGCGCACCATTGATGGTCAGCACAACGCGAACATCCAGAGGAGCAGAGACGCTGGTGGCAGTGATTGGAGCATCAAAGTACATGACCTTGACCACGCGCAGGTAATAGAAGGCGCCGATCAGCGACATGATCACGGCAAACACGGCCAGGCCGATGTACAGGCTGCTGCCCGAAGCCACCAGTGCCTGCAGCACGGACAGCTTGGCGTAGAAGCCAACCAGCGGAGGAATACCAGCCATGGAGAACAGGCAGATGGCCATCACACCGGCGTACAGAGGACTGCGCTGATTCAGGCCAGCCAGGTCTGCGATCTCTTCGCTTTCAAAGCCTTCGCGGGCCAGCAGCAGAATCACGCCGAAGGAAGCCAGAGCCGTGAGCACATAGGTGATCATGTAGAACATGGCCGAGCTGTAGGCGTTTTCGGCCAGCGCGGGATCCACCTTGCCGCCCACAACACCCGACATCAGGCCCAGCAGCACAAAGCCCATCTGGGAAATTGTCGAGTACGCCAGCATGCGTTTGAGGTTGGTCTGCTGCAGACCCGCAAGGTTACCCACGAGCAGCGAGCACACTGCCAGCACCATCAGCATCTGTTGCCAGTCGATGGCCAGGGGCAGCAAGCCATCCACCAGCAGGCGGATGGTCATGGCAAAGGCGGCCAGCTTGGGAGCGCCACCGATCAGCGCCGTGATGGCAGTGGGAGCGCCCTGGTAAACGTCAGGTACCCACATGTGGAAAGGAACCGCGCCCAGCTTGAACGCCAGACCTGCCACCACGAAGACCAGACCGAAGACCAGAACCTGATGCTTGATTTCGCCAGAGTAGATAGCCTTGAAGACTTGACCGATATCCAGCGAGCCAGTGGCACCGTACAACATGGAGATGCCGTAGAGCAGGAAGCCCGAAGCCATGGCGCCCAGCACAAAGTACTTCATGGCCGCTTCGACGGAGCCTTCGTGGTCGCGGCGCAGGGCCACCAGCGCATAGCTGGAGAGCGTCAGCAGTTCCAGGCCCAGATACAGGACCAGGAAGTTGTTGCCGCTGATCATGATGAACATGCCCAGCAGAGACAGCATGGACAGGGTGAAGAACTCACCACCGCGCAGCATGTCGCGCTCGGCCGCATAGGGGCGGCCATAGACCATGGTGATCATTACGGCAATCGTGGCAAAGCACTTGAGCCAGTTGCCCATGGCGTCCGAGACAACCATGTTGCCCCAGCCGTAGAAAGTGTTGCCGCTTGAGGCATACATGCCTTGCATCACCGCCACGACAAGCAGGGTGAGCATGGTCAGAACATAGGTACCTGTGCGGCGGGCGCTTTTCACGCCCAGGTCCACCAAGGCAATGACGCAGGCCATGACCAGGAGCGTGATCTCCGGGTAGATCGCCAGCCAGCTGATGTTGTCAATCATCTCGTGTCTCTCGTTTCAGTCTGGTCAGTTGAGCTTGCTCACAGCCACATGCTTGATGAGCTCTGCCACAGACACATCCATCACATCGGTGAAGGGCTTGGGATACACACCCATGACCAGCACAGCCGCAGCCAGCACACCCAGCACCAGGAATTCGCGGCAGTTGATGTCCTTGAGCTCTGCCACATGGTCGTTACCAACAGGGCCCAGGTACACGCGCTTGTACATCCACAGGGTGTAGGCAGCGCCGAAGATCAAAGCCGTGGCAGCGCCCAGACCGATCCAGAAGTTGTATTCCACAGCACCCAGAATCACCATCCATTCGCCGACGAAGCCGGCAGTGGCAGGCAGACCGCAGTTGGCCATGGCGAACAGCAGGGCAAAGGCAGCGAACTTGGGCATGGTATTGACCACGCCGCCGTAGGCAGCGATTTCACGCGAGTGAACGCGGTCGTACAGCACGCCGATGCACAGGAACATCGCACCCGACACAAAGCCGTGAGCAATCATCTGCACCAGGCCACCGGAGATGCCCAGGTTGTTGAACATGAAGAAGCCCAGGGTCACGAAGCCCATGTGTGCCACCGACGAGTAGGCCACCAGCTTCTTCATGTCCTTCTGCACCAGAGCCACCACACCCACGTAGATCACGGCGATCAGCGACAGCGTGATGATCAGGCCCGACCACTCATGTGCAGCATCGGGAGCAATGGGCAGCGAGAAGCGCAGGAAGCCATAGGCACCCAGCTTCAGCATGATGGCTGCCAGCACGGCGGAACCACCGGTAGGCGCTTCCACGTGCACGTCTGGCAGCCAGGTGTGCACGGGGAACATGGGCACCTTCACCGCGAAAGCGGCAAAGAAGGCAAAGAAGATCAGCGTCTGGGCGGTGCCGGACAGGGGCAGCTTGTGCCAGTCCAGAATCTCGAAGCTGCCACCCGACTGGGTGTACAGGTAGATCATGGCCACCAGCGTGAGCAACGAACCCATCAAGGTGTACAGGAAGAACTTGAAGGCTGCGTAGATACGGTTAGGACCACCCCAGATACCGATGATCAGATACATCGGGATCAGCGTGGCTTCGAAGAACACGTAGAACAGCATGCCGTCCAGCGCACAGAACACACCGATCATCAGACCCGACAGAATCAGGAACGCGCCCATGTACTGGTTCACGCGCTCGGTGATGTTGGTCCACGAAGCGATCACCACCAGCACGGTGATGAAGGCTGTCAGCGGAATGAACCACATGGAGATGCCATCCACGCCCAGGTGGTAGTGGATGTTGAAACGCTCGATCCAGAGCGCGTTCTCCACGAACTGCATATTGGCAGTAGTGGTGTCAAAGCCGGTGATCAGCGGTATGGTCACCGCGAAGCCAATCAGCGCACCAATCAGAGCCAGCCAGCGCACCGCATTGGCCTGCCCTTCTTTGCTGAAGGCCAGCAGGAGGGCACCGAAAGCAATCGGCACCCAGATAGAAAGACTCAACAAACCCATTTTTGTTCTTCCCCTACTACTTGTTGAGCCACACGAAGTACGTCATGAGGGCAACGATACCCAGCAGCATGACCAACGCGTAGTGATAGAGATAGCCCGTTTGCAGGCCGCGCACCCATTGACCGAACTTGGCCATGAGCTTCCAGGAGCCGTTCACGACTGCACCATCAATGATGGCCTGATCGCCGACCTTCCAGAAGACCGTGCCGAAGGCACGGGCGCCACGGGCAAAGATGTTCTCGTAGACCCAGTCCACGCCGTACTTTCCTTCCAGCACCTGGTACAGGCCGATCTTCTTGGAGAAGGCCATGATGGCAGCAGGAATCTCGGGCTTGACCATGTAGAACACATAGGACACCACTACACCAGCCAGGGCCAGCCAGAACGGTGCGGCCGTGAAGCCGTGCAACGCCATGGGCACCCAGCCGTGGATCTGCTCGGCCAGTTCGGCCATGGCACCGTGCTTGGAACCATCGACGTGGATTGCGTCCTTGAAGAAATCGCCAAGCACCATGGGGGCCAGAGCGATCGCACCGATCACCACCGAAGGAATGGCCAGCAGCATCAGAGGACCGGTCACCACCAGCGGTGACTCATGGGGCTTGGCATCGTGGCCATGGCCGTGGTCATCATGACCATGATGGTCATCGTGGTGTGCATCGGGGTTCTGGTCGTAACGTTCCTTACCGTGGAACACGATGAAGTACAGACGGAACGAATAGAAAGCCGTGATGAACACGCCGGCCAGCACTGCAAAGTTGGCAAAGCCAGACGCAGGCAGGCTGGAGGCATGGACCGCTTCGATGATGGCGTCCTTGGAGTAGAAACCGGAGAAGAACGGTGTACCGATCAGCGCCAGGTTACCCAGCAGGAAAGTGATCCAGGTGATGGGCATGTACTTGCGTACGCCGCCCATCCAGCGGATGTCCTGATTGTGGTGCATGCCCATGATGACGGAGCCTGCACCAAGGAACAGCAGAGCCTTGAAGAAGGCGTGAGTCATCAGGTGGAACACGGACACCGAGTAGGCCGACACACCCAGAGCAATGGTCATATAGCCCAGCTGCGACAGCGTGGAGTACGCGATCACGCGCTTGATGTCGTTCTGGATGATGCCCAGGATACCCATGAACAGCGCCGTGATCGAGCCGATCACCAGGATGAAGTTCAGCGCTGTATCCGACAGCTCATACAGGGGCGACATGCGCGAGACCATGAAGATACCGGCTGTCACCATGGTCGCTGCGTGAATCAGCGCCGAAATGGGAGTAGGACCTTCCATGGAGTCTGGCAACCACGCGTGCAGCGGGAATTGGGCCGACTTGCCCATCGCACCGATGAACAGGCAGATGGCAGTCACCGTCACCAGCATCCAGCCCGTGCCGGGCAGCTGCGTGTTCTGGATCTCGGGCAGCTTGGCGAAGATCTCGGAATAGTTCAGCGTACCGGTGTAGGAAGCGATCAGGCCGATACCCAAGATGAAGCCGAAGTCACCAACGCGGTTGACCAGAAAGGCCTTCATGTTGGCAAAAATGGCCGTGGACTTCTTGAAGTAGAAACCGATCAGCAGATAGGACACCAAGCCCACCGCTTCCCAGCCGAAGAACAGCTGCAGCAGGTTGTTGCTCATCACGAGCATCAACATGGAGAAGGTGAACAGGGAGATATAAGAGAAGAAACGGTTGTAGCCGTCATCTTCTTCCATGTAGCCCATGGTGTAGATGTGAACCATCAGCGACACGAAGGTCACCACGCACATCATCATGGCCGTGATGGAATCGATCAGGAAACCGATTTCCATCTTCAAGCCACCGACAACCATCCAGGTGTAGATGGTTTCGTTGAACGTTGCGCCATCAAAGACGACGCTTTTGAACGTCAGTGCCGACAGGACGAAGGCAACAAGTACGCCCAGAATGGTCAGGGAGCTGCTACCAGGGCGACCAATCTTGTTGCCGCCAAAGGCTGTGCCCCAGATACCCGCGAGCGCGGAGCCGACCAGCGGTGCCAACGGCACCGCAAGCAGCATGGATGCAGAAAGGGTTTGACTCATCTCTTGAGAACCTTGCAAGTAACGGTGACTCAACCCTTGAGGGTGTTGAGATCTTCCGCATTGATGCTTGTCTTGTTACGGAACAGCAGCACCAGGATCGCCAGACCGATGGCCGACTCAGCGGCCGCCACTGTCAGGATGAAAAACACGAACACCTGGCCGTGCATGTCGCCCAGATAGCTGGAGAACGCCACAAAGTTCATGTTCACGGCCAGGAGCATCAGCTCGATGGCCATGAGCAAGACGATCAGGTTCTTGCGGTTCAGAAAGATGCCAACCACGGCGAGTGCAAACAGAATTGCACCCAGCGTCAGGAAGTGGCCCAAAGTCAGCGTCATGCTTTTGTCTCCACCGCAGCATCGGCTGCCACAGCTTCAGGTTTTTGTGCGGGCTTTGTTGTTTCGACCTTGACCAGCTTGATACGGTCAGAAGCACGCACACGAATTTGATCTGCGGGGCTCATGGCCTTGCTGTCCTTGCGCTTACGCAGCGTCAGGGCAATCGCGGCAATCATGGCAACCAGCAGGATCACAGCTGCAATTTCCACAGGGTACAGATACTCCGTGTACAGCAGCTTGCCCAATGCCTGGGTGTTCGAGTAAGGAACAGTCTGGCCTGCCGCATTGACCATGGTTGCACCCACTGCCTTTGCGTCTTCAACCTCACCGAAACCACCCATCAGCACCATGCCCATTTCAAAGGCAATCAGCACGCCGATCAGGGCTGCAAAGGGGAAATGCTTCCAGAAGCCGCGGCGCACGGAGTCGATACGGATATCGAGCATCATCACCACGAACAGGAACAGCACCATCACGGCGCCCAGATAGACCAGCACCAGGGCAATGCCCAGGAATTCAGCCTTCAGAAGCAGCCAGATGGCCGCAGCCTGCGAGAAGGCCAGAATCAGATTGAGCACGGCATGCACAGGGTTGCGGGCCGTGACAACTCGGAAGGCTGCGAATAGCAGCACTGCCGAGAACAGATAGAAAAAACCAGTTTTGGCGTCCATGGATCGAATCTTTTCAAGTGATCAAGGAGCCGCTTCAGCGGTACTTGGCATCGGCTGCCTTGTTGGCAGCAATCTCGGCTTCATAGCGATCACCCACTGCCAGGAGCATGTCCTTGGTGAAGTAGAGGTCACCGCGCTTTTCGCCGTGGTATTCGAAGATGTGCGTCTCCACGATGGAGTCCACCGGGCAGCTTTCTTCGCAGAAGCCGCAGAAGATGCACTTGGTCAGATCGATGTCGTAGCGCGTGGTACGGCGCGAACCGTCGTCACGCACATCGGACTCGATGGTGATGGCCATGGCAGGGCACACGGCTTCGCACAGCTTGCAGGCAATGCAGCGCTCTTCGCCGTTGTCGTAACGGCGCAGGGCGTGCAGACCACGGAAGCGTGGCGACTGAGGTGTTTTTTCCTCGGGGAACTGCACCGTGATCTTGCGACGGAAGGTGTAACGGCCAGTCAGGGCCATGCCCTTGGCCAGTTCCCAGAGCATGAAGCTCTTGAGGAAATCCTTGAAGGAGAAAGGAGTTGCAGCGACTGCAGACATACGTACTCCGCTTATTTCCAGATGTTCCAGGGCGAGTACAGCCAAGCACCCACTACCACCAGCCACACCAGGGTGACGGGAATGAAGATCTTCCAACCCAGACGCATGATCTGGTCATAACGGAAGCGCGGGAAGGTGGCGCGAATCCAGATGAAGCACGACACCACCAGGAAGGTCTTGATTGCCAGCCAGATCCAGCCTGGGATGAAGCCCAGGAAGTCGAACGGAGGCAACCAGCCACCCAGGAACATGATCACAGCCAGGATGGAGACCAGCCACATGCTGGCGTATTCGGCCAGGAAGAAGACGGCAAAGCCCATGCCCGAGTACTCGACCATGTGGCCGGCCACGATTTCGGCTTCACCTTCGACCACGTCAAACGGGTGACGGTTGGTTTCGGCAACCACCGAAATCAGGTAGACGATGAAGATAGGCAGCAGAGGCAACCAGTTCCAGGACAGGATGCTCACACCCATGGATGCGAACTGACCTTGACCCTGGCTCATCACGATGGCCGACAGATTCATGCTACCCGTGACCATGATGACCACCAGGAAACAGAAACCCAGAGCAATTTCATAGCTGACCATCTGAGCCGAGGCACGCAGCGCGCCCAGGAAGGCGTACTTGGAGTTCGAGGCCCAACCCGCAATGATCACCCCATAGACTTCAATCGAAGTGATGGCCATCAGCAGCAGCAAGCCAGCATTCACATTGGCCAGAGCCACATCGGGAGCGAAAGGAATCACCACCCAGGCAGCCAAAGCCGGCATGATCGCCATGACGGGACCGACGTAGAACAGGCCCTTGGCGGCAGCCGTGGGCTGGATCAGTTCCTTGGTCAACAGCTTCAGGCCGTCAGCCAGAGGCTGCAGCAGACCCGAAGGACCCACGCGGTTGGGGCCCAGACGAATCTGCATGAAGCCCAGCAGCTTACGCTCCCACAGCGTCAGGTAAGCCACGGCCCCCATCAGCGGAGCCACGATGGCCACGATGCCCAGCAGAATCCAGATGACGGGCCATGCCACATCGGTCCAGAAGGGGGCTGCGGACAATCCGAGGCCCCAAGCTTTCAATGCGTCGATCATGCGGCGCCTCCCTCACGAACCTGACGAGCATCTGCCGTCAATTGCAGCGACGTAGCGCGGCGCACGATGCTGTCGAGCTGGTAAATGCTTGCAACCACAGGGGCTGCCACATTGCCAACAGGCACTTCGCTCACAGCCTTGGCTGTATTGCTCAGCACATTGACCGGCACTTGCTCTGCGCCAGCGGTGGCAACAGCCAAGACATCTTGCGATGTCTCGTAATCCGCGCCCTGAACACCCATCAGGTTGGCCAGCACGCGCAGGACCTTCCATGCTGGACGGGTATCCGCCAGAGGCTTGACCACCGCGTGGAAGCTCTGCACACGGCCTTCGGCGTTGACAAAGCTGCCCGAAGTTTCGGTGAATGGAGCGATGGGCAACAGCACGTCGCTGAAATCCATGTTCGCCTTGAACGGGCTCAGAGTCACCACCATCTGCGCCTTGTTCAGGCCTGCCACGGCGGCCTTGCCTGCAGCACTGTCGAACTCTGGTTCGTTGTTCAGCAGGATGGCTGCCTTCAGGCCACCGTCGATCATCTGAGCTGCATTCAGACCATTGCCAGCAGGCATGGCCTTGATCCATTGCGCGCCCACGGTGTTCGCGGCTTCAGTCAGGTAACCTGCAGATGCGCCGGTCTGTTCGGCAATCCAGTTGGCCAGAGCCAGCAGAGTCGATGCCTGTGCATGGTGAGCTGCGGCATTGCCCAGCAGCACTGCCTTTTGCTCGCCAGCCAGCAGTGCAGCGGCGATGGCCTTGGCCTCATCATGTGCCTGGCCCACTACAGGAGCATTCACGCCCTTGGCTTCTGCCACAGCGGCAGCCACATCGGCCAGAGCCTGAGCCCAGTCGCCAGCAGCAACCACCGAAGCGTTGACGGGCAAGGCCCAGTCATAGACACGCTCATTGATGGAGAAGACCTTGCAGCCCTTCTTGGCAGCCTGGCGAATGCGCTGTGCGAACAACGGGTGATCCTTACGCAGGTTGGAACCCACGACCAGGGCCGATTGCAGATTGCTCAGTGCAGCGATGGGCAGACCCAGCCACTGCACGCCTTGGGCGGCAGTGAACTCGGCATTGCGCAGGCGGTAGTCGATATTTTCGCTACCGATGCCACGCACCAGCTTGCCAGCCAGGAACAGCTCTTCCAGCGTGCTGTGGGGGCTGACCAAAGCACCAATGGCATTGGCGCCATGGTCGTTCTTGATCTGCTGCAGGCCGTTGGCCACGTATTCCAGAGCGGTCTGCCAGTCGACTTCCTTCCACTCTCCGCCCTGCTTGAGCATGGGCTTGGTGAGGCGTTCGTCACTGTTCAGCGCTTCGTAGGAGAAACGGTCACGGTCGGCAATCCAGCACTCGTTGACTTCCTCGTTCTCGAAGGGCACAACACGCATGACCTTGTGGTTCTTGACCTGAACGATCAGGTTGGAACCCGTGGAGTCGTGCGGAGCCACCGACTTGCGGCGCGACAGCTCCCAGGTACGGGCGCTGTAACGGAATGGCTTGCTGGTCAACGCGCCCACGGGACAGATGTCGATCATGTTGCCCGACAGCTCGGAGTCCACCGTGTCGCCCAGCACCGTCGTGATCTCGGAGTGTTCACCGCGGTGAATCATGCCCAGTTCCATGACGCCGGCCACTTCCTGACCGAAACGCACGCAGCGTGTGCAGTGAATGCAGCGGCTCATTTCCTCCATGGAAATCAGCGGGCCTACGTTCTTGTGGAACACCACGCGCTTTTCTTCCTCGTAACGGGAAGCGCTGGCACCATAGCCCACAGCCAAGTCCTGGAGCTGGCATTCGCCGCCCTGGTCACAGATGGGGCAGTCCAGTGGGTGATTGATGAGCAGAAACTCCATCACCGACTGTTGGGCCTTGATCGCCTTTTCGCTCTTGGTGCGCACGATCATGCCTTGCGTCACAGGCGTGGCGCAGGCAGGCATGGGCTTGGGAGCCTTTTCAACATCCACAAGGCACATGCGGCAGTTGGCCGCAATGGACAGTTTCTTGTGGTAGCAGAAGTGAGGAATATAGGAGCCGGCCTTCTCGGCAGCATGCATGACCATGCTGCCTTCCGTCACCTCTACCTTTTTTCCGTCCAGTTCAATTTCAACCATATGCTTGTCTCGCGATCAGGCGCTTATGCGGCCTGCTTGGAAGCGCTCTGGATCTTCGCTTCAAACTCGTGGCGGAAGTGCTTGATCATGGCGCGAACCGGCATGGCTGCCGCGTCGCCGAGCGCGCAGATGGTGCGGCCCATGATGTTCACGGATACCGAGTCCAACAGCTCGATATCTTCCGGACGGCCTTCGCCGTGCTGAATACGGTTCACTACGCGCCACAGCCAGCCTGTACCTTCACGGCAAGGCGTGCACTGACCGCAGGACTCGTGGGAATAGAAGTACGACAGACGCAGCAGGCATTCGACCATGTCGCGCGAATCATCCATCACGATCACAGCGCCCGAACCCAGCATGGAGCCTGCCTTGGAGATAGAGTCATAGTCCATCGTGCAGTCCATGATGATGTCGGCAGGCAGCACGGGCGACGAAGAGCCACCAGGGATCACGGCCTTGAGCTTGCGACCGGTGCGCACACCGCCAGCCAGCTCCAGCAGCTTGCTAAAAGGCGTGCCCATCGGCACTTCGTAGTTGCCGGGCAGGTTCACGTCACCGCTGACCGAGAAGATCTTGGTGCCGCCGTTGTTAGGCTTGCCGCACTCCAGATAGGCTTGGCCACCATTGCGAATGATCCAGGGGACCGCCGCAAAGGTTTCGGTATTGTTGATGGTTGTGGGCTTGCCGTACAGGCCGAAGCTGGCAGGGAATGGCGGTTTGAAGCGGGGTTGGCCCTTCTTGCCTTCCAGCGACTCCAGCAGCGCAGTTTCTTCGCCGCAGATATAGGCGCCAAAGCCATGGTGAGCGTGCAGCTGGAAGCTGAAGCTGCTGCCCAGGATGTTGTCACCCAGATAACCGGCTGCGCGGGCTTCTTCCAGGGCGGCCTCGAAGCGCTCATAGACTTCGAAGATTTCGCCGTGGATGTAGTTGTAGCCGATGCTGATACCCATCGCGAAAGCGGCAATGATCATGCCTTCGATCACGATGTGCGGGTTGAACATCAGAATATCGCGGTCCTTGCAGGTACCGGGTTCGCCCTCGTCCGAGTTGCAGACCAGATGCTTCTGACCAGGAAACTGGCGGGGCATGAAGCTCCACTTCAGACCCGTGGGAAAGCCCGCACCGCCACGGCCGCGCAGGCCGGATTCCTTGAGCGTCGCGATGACCTGATCTTGCGTCAGACCCTCGCCGCCATCCTTGCCCAGCAGCTTGCGCAGAGCCTGATAGCCGCCGCGTGCTTCGTAGTCCTTGATGGACCAGTTGCTGCCATTCAGATCCGCATAGATCTGGGGGGCGATGTGACGGTCGTGAAAGCAGGTTTCGATACCGGTCGATGCGAACTTGGCCAGCACAGCATTGGCCGCTGGATTGTTCAGGATCGTGCTCATGCCTTGCCCTCCGCAGCGCGCAGGCCGTCCACCAGCTCGTCGAGCTTTTCGTTGCTCATGAAGCTGCACATGCAACGGTCGTTGACCAGCATCACGGGCGAATCGGCGCAGGCACCCAGGCATTCGGACTGCTGCAGGGTGAACAGGCCATCAGCCGTGGTTTCACCCATCTTGATGCCCAGCTTGTGCTCCAGATGGTGCAAAGCCTTGTAGCCGTCACGCAGCTGGCATGGCAGGTTGGTGCAGACATTGAGCTTGTACTTGCCAACAGGCTGCTGGTTGTACATGTTGTAGAAAGTGGTGACTTCGTGCACCGCAATCTCGGGCATGCCCAGAACCTCGGCAATCACTGCCTCGCTTTCCTGGCTGACCCAGCCCTGCTCCTGCTGCACGATGGACAGACAAGCCATGACGGCAGACTGCTTCTGTTCAGCCGGATACTTGGCCACCTCACGCGCAAAGCGTTCTTTGGTCGCTTCGGTAATCATCGGTCAACGTCTCCAAACACGATGTCCAGGGTACTGAGCACCATCACGGCGTCAGCCAGCATGTGGCCACGGCTCAGTTCATCGAGAGCTGCCATGTGCACAAATCCTGGTGGACGAATCTTCAGGCGATAAGGCTTGTTAGCGCCATCGCTGATCAAATAAATGCCGAATTCCCCCTTGGGGTGTTCGACAGAGGCGTATGCCTCACCTTCTGGAACCTTGAAACCTTCGGTGAAGAGCTTGAAGTGGTGGATCAGCTCTTCCATATTGGACTTCATGGCTTCACGGCTTGCTGGGGCAACCTTGTGGTTGTCCGTGATCACCGGGCCGGGATTGACACGCAGCCAGTCCACGCATTGCTTGATGATCTTGTTGGACTCGCGCATTTCGGCCATGCGGACCAGATAGCGGTCGTAACAGTCGCCCGTGGCACCCACGGGAATGTCGAAGTCCAGCTTGTCGTAAACCTCATAGGGCTGGGTCTTGCGCATGTCCCAGGGCAGACCCGAGGCACGCAGCATGGGACCAGTCAGAGCCAGATTGATAGCACGCTCCGCCGACACCACGCCAATACCGACGTTACGCTGCTTCCAGATACGGTTGTCGGTCAGCAGGGTTTCGTACTCGTCCGCGCACTTGGGGAAGCGCTGCGTGAAAGCGTCGATGAAGTCCAGCAACGAGCCCTTGCGGTCTTCGTTCATGGCCTCCATGGAGCGCACATTGCGCACCTTGCTGGCCTTGTACTGAGGCATGCTGTCCGGCAGATCACGGTACACGCCACCGGGGCGGAAGTAGGCCGCGTGCATGCGCGCACCCGACACTGCTTCGTACATGTCCATCAGCGCTTCACGCTCGCGGAAGCTATAGATAAGGATGGTCGAGCTGCCAGCGTCGTTACCCGAGGAACCCAGCCACATCAGGTGATTCATGATGCGGGTGATTTCCGAGAACATCACACGGATGTACTGGGCGCGAATAGGCACTTCGATGCCCATCAGCTTTTCGATGGCCAGGCAGTAAGCATGCTCGTTGCTCATCATCGAGCAGTAATCCAGGCGGTCCATGTAGGGCAGCGACTGGATATAGGTCTTGCTTTCGGCCAGCTTTTCGGTCGCACGGTGCAGCAAACCGATGTGTGGGTCAGCGCGCTGCACCACTTCACCGTCGAGCTCCAACACCAGACGCAGCACACCGTGCGCTGCCGGGTGCTGCGGACCAAAGTTCAGGGAATAGTTCTTGATTTCAGCCATGGTCTTCCGTCAAAAGGCGCTGACGCACCCTTTAGTGCAGGCCTCCGCCATAATTTTCCTCACGAATGATGCGCGGCGTGATTTCGCGCGGCTCGATCGTGACAGGCTGGTACACCACACGTTGCTGCTCGGCGTCGTAGCGCATTTCCACATAGCCGGACAGAGGGAAGTCCTTGCGGAAGGGGTGACCAATGAAGCCGTAGTCGGTCAGAATTCGACGCAGGTCTTCGTGACCGTCGAACACGATGCCGAACAGGTCAAACGCTTCGCGCTCGAACCAGTTGGCAGAGTTCCAGATACCGTTGATCGAAGCAACCACTGGAAAGTCATCATCGGCGCAGAACGCACGCACGCGCAGGCGCTGGTTCAGCGTCAGAGACATCAGATGGGATACAACGGCAAAACGCGGACCGTCCTTGCCGACTTCCGCATAAGTGGAGTAATCCACACCGCAAAGATCCATCAACATCTCGAACTTGCAGTCCGGCGCGTTGCGCAGGATCTGCATCACTTCCAGATACTGGTCGGCAGACACTTCCACCGTCACTTCGTTGTAAGCCAATGTGACGCTGCGGGCCTTTTCGCCCAAGGCAGCTGACACCACATCCCGAAGCTTTTCGGGGTGAATAGCAATTGCAGTCATCTCGACCCTTTAAACGCGAGCGATGGTATGGGTACGACGGATTTTCTGCTGCAGCTGGATGATGCCGTAGATCAGCGCTTCCGCTGTCGGAGGGCAACCAGGCACATAGACATCCACTGGAACAATACGATCGCAGCCACGCACCACCGAATAGCTGTAGTGATAGTAACCACCGCCATTGGCGCACGACCCCATGGAAATAACCCAACGGGGTTCGGACATCTGGTCGTAGACCTTGCGCATCGCCGGGGCCATCTTGTTGCACAGCGTACCAGCAACAATCATCAGGTCCGAGTGGCGGGGGCTGGCACGGAACACTTCGGAGCCGAAGCGACCGATGTCATAACGAGCCGCCGCAGCATGCATCATTTCCACCGCACAACATGCCAGGCCAAATGTCATGGGCCAAATCGACCCTGTCTTGGCCCAGTTCACCACCGTGTCATAACTGGTGGTGACGAAGCCTTCCTTCATCACGCCTTCGATCATCGTGTTTCCTCAAAGAAGCTGCTTATTCCCAGTCCAGGGCGCCTTTTTTCCACTCATAGGCAAAGCCCACGACCAGAATGGCCAGGAAGATCAGAACAGCAACAAAACCCGCACCGCCGACATCTTTGAGAGCGACAGCCCAGGGAAGCAGGAATGCGATTTCCAGATCAAACAGGATGAAGAGAATGGCGACAAGGTAGTAGCGCACATCAAACTTCATCCGAGCGTCTTCAAACGCTTCGAAACCGCATTCATAGGGAGAGTTCTTGGCGGCATCTGGGCGGTTGGGACCCAGCACGTAGCCGAGAGCCAGGGGAACAATGCCCACAGCCATGCCAATGAGAATGAACAAGAGAACGGGAAGGTACTGATCGATGTTCATCGAGTGGGCCTTGTTTTATAAAACATGCCTCACCGATCACTGCCTGATCAGCAGGGCAGGTTTCTAGTTATGTGTTGGTGCCGTCGGCGAGACTCGAACTCGCACAGCTTTCGCCACTACCCCCTCAAGATAGCGTGTCTACCAATTCCACCACGACGGCTTCGTCTCAATTGTCTGGCAACCCCTGAAATCTTCATTGCAAAGATTTTGATCCCCAGACAATCCCTAGATTCTAGCTCGAAAAACCCCTCTTACCGGGGTTCATCGAGTATTTTCATTAAATTATTTCGTCGGAATTTGAGCCGCACCTTCCGCGCCCGCCGCAGGCACTTCAGCAGCAGGGGCTGCAGGCTCGCCAGTTGCCGCCGCAGGAGCACCTGTGGCAGGAATGGTTTGCGCAGGAGCAGACACCGGAGCATTTTCCAGCACACTGCCTGCAGTGGCGGGACGGGAATTGCCGATATAGGCCAGAGCCAAGGTCGCCACAAAGAACACGGTGGCCAGCGCAGCCGTCGAGCGCGACAGGAAGTTGGCACTGCCCGATGCACCAAACAGACTGCCCGAAGAGCCACCACCAAAGGACGCACCCATGTCAGCACCCTTGCCGTGCTGAATCAGAATCAGGCCAATCATGCCAAGTGCGGCCAGCATCTGGACCGCGAGAATGACGCTGGAAAAGACGTTCATATCAAAACCTAGTAATCGTAATCAGGGTTCGCCACACATCAAGCGTGGCGCAAACGAATTATTGCGCTGCCGCAATAATGGTGAGGAAATCGGGAGCTTTCAGCGCCGCACCGCCGATCAGGCCGCCGTCAATATCAGGCTGAGCCAGAAGTTGAGCCGCATTGCCTGCATTCATGCTGCCGCCGTAGAGCAAAGGCACACGATCCGCCTGGGCACTGGCCGCTGCCAGTTGCGCACGCAGTACGGCATGCACTTGCTGAGCCTGTTCCGGCGTTGCTGTCTTGCCAGTGCCAATAGCCCAGACAGGCTCATAGGCCACCACCAGCTCACTCACGCACGGGCCGACCTGATGAATCACGGCTGCCAGCTGACGCTTGACCACGGCTTCGGTCTGACCTGCTTCACGCTCCGCCAGAGTCTCACCCACGCAGACGATGGGCGTGATGCCCTTGGCCAGCGCGGCCTGGGCCTTGGCGGCCACTACTGCATCGGTCTCACCATGGTACTGACGGCGCTCGGAATGCCCCACCAGCGCATAACGCGCATCGAACTCCTTGAGCATGGCCGCCGAGATTTCACCCGTAAAGGCACCCTGCTCGTGCTGAGACACATCTTGCGCACCAACACCGATAGCAGATCCTGCAAGCTCCGTCTGGATTTGGGCCAGATAAGCAGCAGGCGCAGCCACTGCAACACCCGCCTTGTTATCGACAGGCAAGCCCTGCTTGATGGCCTGCAGCAGAGCGGCATTGGCAGTCAGACTGCCGTTCATCTTCCAGTTGCCAACAATGAGTTTTTGCTTCATGTTTCCCAAGTCAAAACGATTTTTCCGGTGTGCTGGCTGGACTCCATCAGCGCATGTGACTGCGCGGCGTCAGCAGCATCGAATTCACGGTAAATGGCCGGACGCACCTTGCCGGATTCCAGCATGGGCCAGACATTGCGCCTGAGCGCCTGCGCGATGGCAGCCTTGAAGGCCACGGGACGCGCGCGCAGCGTAGACCCTGTAATGGTCAGACGTTTGCGCAGCACAAGACCGGCATCGAACTCAGCCTTGATGCCGCCCTGCACCGCAATGATGACCAAGCGACCATCAGGAGCCAGGCATTGCACTTCGCGCGCCACATAGCTGCCGGCGACCATGTCCAGAATGACATTGACGCCCTCGCCATTGGTGATGCGCTGCACTTCAGCCGCAAAGTCCTGAGTCTTGTAGTTGATCGCATGATCGGCTCCAAGCTTGAGGCAGTCCTCGCACTTGGCATCGCTGCCCGCCGAGACAATGACCGTCGCACCCCAGGCCTTGGCTAGCTGAATCGCCGTCACGCCAATGCCGCTGCTGCCGCCCTGCACCAGCAAGGTTTCGCCGGGCTGCAGAGCCCCCCGGTCGAACACATTGCTCCAGACCGTGAAGAAGGTCTCTGGCAGTGCCGCCGCCTGAACATCACTGAAACCAGCCGGCACGGGCAAGCACTGAACCACGGGCGCCGCACAATATTGCGCATAACCACCGCCAGCCACCAGCGCACAGACGCGGTCGCCGAGCTTGAAACCCGCCTTGCTCATGGCTGCCTCGTCGCCCGCCACGATCACACCCGCCACCTCGAGCCCCGGAAGATCGGAGGCTCCGGGAGGTGGCGCGTAATGACCTTTGCGCTGCAGCACATCGGGGCGATTGATGCCGCTCGCGGCAACGCGAATCAGCACCTCGCCCTCACCTGCCACAGGCATGGGACGCTCACCCATGCGCAGCACGTCAGGCGCGCCGTAGCTGGTGATTTCCACCGCCCGCATTGTGTTGTGTTCCATATCCAGGGTTTGGTTTATCAATGAAATCAGGCTTTAGCGCTTGTCAATCAAGCGCTGAAAGCTATCAAAACAGGAACAATGCAATCAGCAAAGTGTAGACCTGCCCGAGGACAGACCCACACTCAGGCATTACTGCTGTTGCTGTTGCTGTTGTTGCTGCTCGTCAGCAGAGGCACGGTTTTCGCGTGGCTCGCGGTTCTCGCGGGGTTCGCGATTCTGACGGGGAGCACGTTCGCGGTACTCGCGATCGCCACGGGGTTCACGCGGCTCGCGAGGCTCACGCTCAGGCATGCCGGCGGGACGCTCGGTCAGTGCCTTCATGGACAGCTTGACGCGACCCTTGTCGTCGGTTTCCAGAACCTTGACCTTGACCACCTGACCTTCTTGCAGGTAGTCGGTGACCTTTTCCACGCGCTCGTGGGCGATCTGGCTGATGTGCAGCAGACCGTCCTTGCCGGGCAGCAGGTTGACCAGGGCACCGAATTCCAGGATCTTGACGATCGGGCCTTCGTAGATCTTGCCGATCTCGACTTCGGCTGTGATCTGCTCGATGCGCAGCTTGGCGGCTTCGGCCTTGACGCCGTCGGTGGCGGCAATGGTGATGGTGCCGTCTTCCTCGATGTTGATCTGGGTGCCGGTCTCTTCGGTCAGCGCACGGATGGTGGCGCCGCCCTTGCCGATCACGTCACGGATCTTCTCGGGGTTGATCTTCATGGTGTAGAGCTTGGGCGCGAAGCTGGAGACTTCGGTCTTGGCTTCACCCATGGCTTCCTGCATCTTGCCCAGGATGTGCATGCGCGCTTCCTTGGCCTGAGCCAGGGCGACCTGCATGATTTCCTTGGTGATGCCCTGGATCTTGATGTCCATCTGCAGGGCAGTGATGCCGTTGGTGGTACCAGCCACCTTGAAGTCCATGTCGCCCAGGTGATCTTCGTCACCCAGGATGTCGGTCAGCACAGCGAACTTGTTGTCTTCCTTGATCAGACCCATGGCGATACCAGCCACATGAGCCTTCATGGGCACGCCAGCATCCATCATGGACAGGCAGCCGCCGCAGACCGAAGCCATGGACGAGGAACCGTTGGACTCGGTGATTTCCGACACCACGCGGATGGTGTAGGGGAACTCTTCCTTGGTCGGCAGGCAAGCGGCCAGAGCGCGCTTGGCCAGACGGCCGTGGCCGATTTCACGGCGCTTGGTCGAGCCCATGCGGCCCACTTCGCCGGTGGCAAAGGGAGGCATGTTGTAGTGGAACAGGAAGCGGTCTTCGAATTCGCCAGCCAGCGCGTCGATCTTCTGAGCGTCGCGCTCGGTACCCAGCGTGGAGATCACCAGGGCCTGGGTTTCACCACGCGTGAACAGGGCCGAGCCGTGAGTGCGGGGCAGCACGGAGTTGCGGATCTCGATGGGGCGCACGGTGCGGGTGTCGCGGCCGTCGATGCGAGGCTCACCAGCCAGAATCTGCGAACGCACGATGCCGGCTTCGATGTCGAACAGCATGCCGTCAACCTTCACGCCGTCAAACGCCACGCCTTGCTCGGCCAAGGCGGCCTTGACTTCAACGTAGGCAGTGCGGCAAGCCAGGGTACGCACCTGCTTGTTGCGCTCTTGGTAAGCAGCGCGCAGCTTGGCTTCGCCCAGCTCGACCACCTTGGCGATCAGCACTTCGTCCTTGGCAGGAGCAGTCCAGTCCCATGCGGGCTTGCCACCTTCACGCACCAGATCGTGGATGGCGTCGATGGCGATCTTGCCTTGCTCGTGGCCGAACACCACGGCGCCCAGCATCACTTCTTCAGGCAGTTGCAGGGCTTCGGATTCCACCATCAGCACGGCGGATTCGGTGCCGGCAACGACCAGATCCATCTGCGAATCCTTGCGCTGGGTCTGACCGGGGTTCAGCACGTATTCGCCATTGATGTAACCCACGCGGGCTGCACCGATAGGACCGTTGAAAGGCAGGCCCGACACTGCCAGGGCAGCGGAGACAGCAATCATGGCAGCGATGTCGGCGTCGACTTCGGGGTTCAGCGAAATGGTGTGGATGACCACATGCACGTCGTTGTAGAAGCCTTCGGGGAACAGGGGGCGGATGGGACGGTCGATCAGACGCGAGGTCAGAGTCTCCAGCTCGGAGGGCTTGGCTTCGCGCTTGAAGAAGCTGCCGGGGATCTTGCCGGCGGCATAAGTCTTCTCAATGTAGTCAACGGTCAGGGGGAAGAAGTCCTGGCCGGCCTTGGCGATCTTGGAACCCACGACAGTGGCCAGCACCACGGTATCGTCGATGTTGACCAGCACGGCGCCGGAGGCCTGACGGGCGATTTCGCCGGTTTCCATGGTGACCGTATGCTGGCCCCACTGGAAGGTCTTGGTAACTTTGTTGAACATGGTCATGATGACTCCTTTATGAATAGCTGGATGCGCTCATCCAGTCTTGATTTGGAGTGCAAACAGAACACGATGCCATTCCAGTGTTGCGCTACGCGCTATAAATAGCGCAGCATTGGAATGACACAGCTTCGCTCTGTTTTGCGAACTCCGAAGTAAAAAACGCCTGAGCTAGGCAATCTAACTCAGGCGTTTCGATCTTTCACTGTGCTTACTTGCGCAGGCCCAGCTTGGCGATCAGTGCTGTGTAGCGGTCAGCGTCCTTGGACTTCAGGTAGTCCAGCAGCTTGCGGCGGCGGCTCACCATGCGCAGCAGACCGCGACGACCGTGGTGGTCCTTGGCGTTAGCCTTGAAGTGGGGAGTCAGTTCGTTGATGCGAGCTGTCAGCAGAGCCACTTGCACTTCGGGGCTACCAGTGTCGTTTTCGGAACGAGCATTGGCCTTGACAACTTCAGCCTTCTTATCGGCAGCGATCATTTTGTTTTCCTTAGGATTTGGCACTCGACGAGGAGCACCTTGGTTACTTGCGCCAAGGCTGGAAAGGCCTCAGCGTGCGTCTTGCACCATGCAAAACCTGACGATTATATCAAGAGCCTATTTCCCTGGCATCTCCTACTCCCCACACGCAAACCCATATTGCCAGCCAATGGCTCACACGCTGCAATGAAGCATCACAGCTTCACCGAGGACTGGTCATGGCACTTTGGCTCAAAAACGCTCACACGCTCCAACAAGCGGCCGGGGCTGTCGCAGTATTGATAGCAACAACACTTGCCGCCGACTCCTTTGCTGCTGGACGTAAGCACAGCAAAGACCAGAGCGGCAAAGTCAGAATCCAGAACATTCGCAGCAGCTCGGAAGAAACCACTGCCGAGCGTGAACGACGCCTCTACCGGGAATGCCAGGGAAGGCCGAACTCAGGTGCCTGTTCAGGGTACGCACAAAAACCTCAAGGCGGTAAACGGTAGCGAATAGGACTTACGCAAACAGGCCGGGGGCCGATACGGATGCGGCCAGGACTACCCCTTTGAGGCGAAGGTCTTGCTTGAATCCGACGTGCATAAGTCATGGCGAAATACCGCTTGTCGCTGACTTTCTGCCATCTGTCCAAGCTTGGCACTTACACAAGCTCTCAAAACGTAACATCAGGGTATGTTCAAAATGCCCTCACCCCGTTTTGTCAAAGGCTTCACTGCCGTCGAACTACTGGTGACCATCGCCATTCTTGGCGTGCTTGCGGCCGTTGCAGCCCCCAGCTTCAAGCCGCTGATTGAGCGTTGGAAAGTTCGCCAAGTTACAGAAGAGCTGCAATCCACGTTTTATGTCGCCCGCTCGGAAGCGATCAAGCGCGGCGGCGGCATCACCATACTGCGCAACGGCGACACGACAGAGTGCACCACTGTCGGCAGCGACACCAGCCTCTGGAGTTGCGGCTGGATCGTCTTTGTAGACAAAAACAACGATGGCGCACAGGACAGCGGTGAAGACACCTTGCAGACCGTCTCCCTGCCCTCAAAGGTTAGCGTCAAATTGACCGGCATGAGCGAACCCACTCTTATCAAGGTGGATCGCTGGGGCCAACTCTCAGCGGCCAATGCAGCCATAGAACTCAAAGGAAGCAACGAAACACAAGCCAGCACCAGTTCCATGTGTATTAACGGCAATGGCCGCATCTACACACCGGACGCAGGCAGCACATCGTGCACATAAGCCAGCTACCAGCCTTTATCGGCATCACTACAGAGGTCGTAATCTTTGATGAGGAGTCTCTATGTACACCGCCGACAACAGCACCTTGCACCTGCACCACGTCAGCAGAGTTACACACCATGGCTTCACAGCCGTCGAATTGATGGTGGCCCTCGCGATATTGGCTGTTCTGTCAGCCATTGCCGTTCCGAGCTTCCGTACTCTGTTCGAGCGTTGGCGCGTTCTGCAAACTGCTGAGAGCCTGAAATCCAGCCTGATGCTTGCCCGCTCGGAAGCCATCAAGCAGGGTGGCCGGATCGTGATCCAGAAAATAGCCAACAACACCGACGGCTGCACGACTGCCACCGACAAAACAGACTGGGATTGTGGCTGGATCATCTGCAACGACCTTAACAACAGTGGCACCTGCACCAAAACCGACCCCATCCTGCAGACCGTAAGTGCACCACGCGATGTCCAGATAACGCGCTCCGGCGGAGCTGACACCATCAAACTCAATCGCTGGGGCTTGGTCGACGGAGCCTTTCTAAGCTTCAGCATCGTCCCCCTGAACAAGTCCACCGCAAACTCTGCGGCCAAAGGCCTCTGCATGAGCTCGGGCGGACGCATACGCCTCATTCCTCTGGAAGAAATTCCATGCACTTCATGAACACCAAGTCTTTACCCCGGCAGCGCGGCATTACGCTAATTGAATCGCTGGTTGCGCTGATCGTCGTCGCCCTGGGCATTCTGGGCATCATCGGTGCGCAAATGCGCACCTTGGTTGATACCACCACCACGGTGCGGCGTGCGCAGGCCATCCGGCTCATCGAAGACCTGAGCGAACGCATGAAAGTCAACCCCAATGCGTTACTGGGGTTGAGTGGATACGCCTCTGGGTATGACAAAAAAGCCAAGGACTATGCCAGCGCTGACTGCAACCAGGCTGCATGCGCTCCTGCAGCTCAAGCCGCTTACGACCTCAAGCAATGGAAAACCACAGTGGAACAAACGCTTCCACTGGGTCAGAGCAGCATCTTCCTTGCCCCCGGCGAGACCGTTGACGCCAACCGCCGACAGCTCGGCGTAATCATTGCTTGGCGAGAGAACGAACAGGCCATCAGCGACACCGACGATAAAAAGAAATTCAAAGACAACATCGACGCCAGCAAATTCCTTAATGCCGACGGAAGCTTTGGCGCTGGCACCGATGAGACCAACGCCTGCCCTGACGGATTCACATGCCATCTGCAATACCTGCCCGCCTCCGCCCGCTGCGCGCCGTATGGCAACACCATGTATTGCTCATGATCACGCTACTACCCGCCACCATGGAATCGATACCCGTGCTTCCCCACACTCCTCCTTCCCTGCTCCGCACCCGGCATGCGTCCCAGCAACGAGGCGTAACTTTGCTTGAGCTCATGGTTGGCCTAGCCATCGGCTTGCTGGTCATTGCTACCGCTATGGGCGCGCTGATGCTCTCACGTGGCATCTCTGGCTCCGTCAGCGATGCCAGTTCCATACAACAGCAAGGTGCCCACACTCTTCGGGTGATTGGTCAGCAACTGCGCCAGGCAGGTTCTCTTTACCTCAATCCCGATCCCAAGAACAGCGCCAGCAACGACCCCCTGAGCGCCGTAGTGTTTGAAATCAAGGCCATCGCGCACGACGGAGGCAACAGCTTCGACCAGACAGATAGCATCTCAGGCAATGCAAGCAGCCTGACTACGGGGTTCAGGCGCTACGCGGACAAGGTTTTTCAGACCGACAACACCGACAGCCTCGACGCCCTGGCCCGCAACTGCGTGGGCTCTCCTGCGTACAAGAAGAATGGCACCATCAATGCCGACGAACGGATCGAAAGCATCTTTGCATTTGATGGCACCAAGAACAGCCTCCAGTGCGGCGGAAACGGAGCCGTTTCTCAACCCATCACACAGAACGTCGCGCAATTCCAGGTCAGCTATCTGGTACAGACCAAAGCCGACGGCAGTATGCAATATGTCAAGGGCGGAGACATGCCCACCGCCTCTACAGACCCTAAATGGCGCAGCGTGCAAGGCGTGCAAGTCTGTCTGGTGCTCTACGGCAGCGAACTCATAGACATGCCCGCCGGCAGCAGCTACACCGACTGCGATGGCAAGGCCGTGGACATCACCACCCTGACCGACACCAAACGCAAGAAGCGCATGCACCTGCTATTCCGCAACACCTTCCAGCTACGCAGCCAAGGGCTGATCTGAGCAACACCCACTGATACAGCCATGCCGCACCCCTTACATCTTGCCACACCCCGCCGCTCTGCCGTCCGCCAGCGCGGCGTAGCGCTGTTTGTCGTCATTATCTTCGTCATGCTCGCCATGCTGCTGGCACTATGGGCATCACGCACCGCGTGGTTCAACGAAATGATCGTGAGCAACGACGCAGACTACCAACGCGCCTTTGAAGCCGCACAGGCCCTACTACAAGACGCCGAACTCGATATACGTGGTGAAAAATCCGACGGTAGTGCCTGTAGCGCCCCACCCTGCCGCGCCTATAGCAGCGCATTGCAGTTCCCCGGAGACACCAACGAAATCAACCCGCTAATCACTCGATTGCAGGGCGAAACAACACGCTGCAAGGATGGACTGTGTGCGAGGCGCGTGGGACGGCAGGATTTCTGGAATTACGACAAAGACACCTCCGTCACTCCTGCAGCTGATACCAGCCTCGGCGAAGTGCCTCTAACCGACCTCATGGCTGTAGGTGCACGCTATGGCCAATACACGGGTGCGGCCAATACCACGACCGACGGCCAGCTCAACCCCATATTGACCGAAACCGCAACTAAAGAAGGCGGCTGGTACTGGATTGAAGTCATGCGCTATAGCGACGCTGCCAAGAGCGCCAACTTAATCATGGATTCCAATACCAGCCAATTGCCGTTAAACCTTGACGTCTATGTCATCTTCCGAATTACAGCTCTGGCCAAAGGACGCAAGAAAGGTACCTCCGTCGTACTACAGGAAACCTATGCCCGTCAACGGGTGAAGGACTGAAATCTAGGCCTGAAATTGCTTTCAAACAGATAGTAAACAGCAATTTCCTTGCAGGTATTTCAAGCCCTTTTTATTTCTTTTATGAATCTATTCTTCCAGGAGCGCCCCATGCCCCTTACCAAGCGTTTCCCCTTTCAGAAGAGCCTGCTGGCAATCGCCATCAGCACAGTACTCCCACCCACCACAAGCTGGGCGCTGGATCTGGTACAAGAGCCGCCCCTCCCCACATCCAAATCGGCTTTTGTAGCGCCGAATGTGATTATTTCGGTCGACGATTCGGGAAGTATGAATTACGGTGTAAAAACTTCCTACACTGGTTCATCGAGCACCGGCAAGGGATATACAACACCTGATGACAATGGAAAATGGAAAGACGATGCCAGACGCATTAATGTTCTCAAATATGCTCTAAATGCCGTATTCAACAATAAGGAACTGATACCAGAGAACAGAATACGTATCGCCTGGCAGGCAATGCATAACAATGGCGGATCAAGTAATGCAGGAAATGTCAATAGCTCCACAATGAACGTCAATTCAATGAGACCCATTGATTCGACGATAAAAAATAATAAGCATCGCGATAATTTCCTCGATTTCGTCAAAAATTTATCGGCCGGGAGTGGAACTCCCTCGCATACCATGTTCAGCCAAGCAGACGCTTATATGCGCCAGTCTCTTGGCAAGAACAGCCCGTGGTCCAGCGACCCAGGAGGCACCGGCAGCAAGAGCACCGAGTACCTGGGCTGTCGCCGTAATTACCACATCATGATGACCGATGGTCGCTGGAATGGGGGAGTTTCCGGCGGAGATCAGGATGGCAAAGATTGGGTTGCGCTGAATGGCCGCCAGATGTATAGCACTACATCCGATCAGACCAGAGTCTATTACGATAGCATCTCGGATACCTTGTCCGACTGGGCCTTCAAGAGCTGGATGGATCCATTACAGGATGCATCATTGCTGATAAATTCCGACAAACTAAAGCCTTCGCAGACGTATCAAGAAGCCCCACTCGCCGAGATTTTTTCAAAAACGAAAACCGTAGATGTTTATGAAGAACAGCCTGTATACGGAGATGTATCTCCATGCCTAAAGTACGACAAAAGGGGAAGATGCACGCTATGGACTCAAGGTCAAATTGGCACAACACCAGTAAAAGTGGGAACAAAAGAAGAAACAAAAACCGTTAATCTTGGAAAATACTGGAATCCAAAATACAACCCTGCAACGTGGCCACATATGGTCACCTATACGATTGGCTTCAGTGATGAAGCCGTCACCTGGCCAGGCGCCAACGATATAATTGCTCCATCAGTAAAAGTGCCTTTCGGCTATGACAATAGCTTTGTCGATCTGGTAACAGGCTGGCAAACATGGCCAGCTATGGACAACGAAAACAAGCGCTCTCTGGATTTATGGCATGCAGCCATTAATGGCCGCGGCGGTTACTATGCAGTGACGGAAGCCGAAGACCTTGCCAAAGCCTTCCGCGAGATCATCGGCAAGATCAGCGACGAAAGTGCACCATTACCGGATTCGATTGCTGGTGGCGGCAGCACCACTGGCTATAACGTTTCTCAAAACAATGCCGGTATTTATGCCTCGGCTTATAGCCCTAAAGATGGCTGGAGCGGATATATCGCCGCAACGCGCGCACTTGAGCCAGAACAATATGCCTGCCCCAGCAAAGATGACCCTGAAAAAATCTGCATTCGCTTCCCCGATGTGGTATCTGGCTGGGATGGCAAGAGCACGGCAGACCGATTGGATGCACTGACATCGGTGGATAACCGTCTGGTTCTAACCTGGAGTGATGAAACCGGCGCCGGAACCCCATTCAAATGGACGGACAGCACTGAAATTGCTTACAGCACAGCACAAAAGAGAGTCCTACTAGGCTTGAGCAGCAGCGATGTCATCACGACTGCCTTGTCAACCCTAGCGCGCAATATCATCAACTACATTCGAGGCGATCGTTCTCTGGAAGGCACTACAGATGCTAATCCTCTGCGCGTGCGCACCAGCCGCCAGGGCGATATCGTGAACTCCGAAATCTGGTATACGGGCGGCCCCATCAGCAATCATGGCATGGGCTATGCCAGCTTTGTCCAGGCGCAAAAAGACCGTACGCCTGTTCTCTATGCTGGCGGCAATGACGGCATGCTGCATGGTTTTTCAGCGAAGGATGGCAGCGAACTGATGGCCTATGTACCGCGCGGCGTTGTAGGCGGGCTGAAAAAACTGACCGACAAGGACTATCAGCACCAGTACTACGTCGATGGCTCGCCCATGACGGGCGATATCAAGGACGGCGACGACTGGAAGACCATGCTGGTAGGCACCTTGGGCGCAGGGGGCAAGGGTTACTTTCTGCTAGACGTGACCAATCCTGGCAGTGCCGCTAATCCTGGCCTTACCGCAGCATCGGTCGTGAAAGACCGTACTCGCGGTAATAGTGAATCCGCGCCCAATTGCAGCGCACTCACCGGTGCGGCGGTGCAGGCTTGCAACGCAACCGTAGCTGATGACGCAGATATTGGCAATATCACCGCCCGCCCAAACCGCAACCCCGCCAGCCTGCAGGAAGCCACGCAGATCACGCGCATGAACAATGGCCGCTGGGCAGTGGTGATGGGCAATGGCTATAACAGCGCCAAGCAACGCCCAGTGTTGCTGGTTCAGTTCCTGGATGGCAACAAAGAGTTGAAGCTCATCCCTGTTACCACCAACACAGCGACCCCAGGTAGCGGCAATGCCGCCGACAACGGCCTGGCCTCTCCCGCGCTGGTGGATCTGGACGGCGACGGCAAGACTGATGTGGTCTATGCAGGCGACAACCTGGGCAATCTCTGGAAATTCGATCTGACCAGTACAGATGCCGACAGCTGGGCCGTGGCCTTCGGCGGCCAGCCCCTGTTCACCGCCCGCGGCCCTCTCGCGCTGAACAGCACCACACGCGACCAAATACAGCCGATCACTGCCCCCCCCATCGTTCGCGCCAATGACCGAAGCATGACTACAGGCACTGGGACAGCTGCCAGAACCCTGCCCATCGGCGGCATGATGGTTGCCTTTGGCACAGGCCGCAATTTGACCGCCAACGACCGCAACACCAGCATCCAGCAGAACGTTCAAACCCTATATTCGGTTCTTGACAACACACGCTACCGCATGAATTCGGGTAAAACAGCCTTGGAAGTTCACCCTGGCGACGCCAGCGCCAGCCCCCCAATTCCCACACCCGCTGCGGTTGGCACCATGAATAGCACAGGCAGGCTGCTGGCTCAGCAAGTCATTGCCGCATTCACTGGCACTGGGGCACTCAAGGATGATGCAACCATCAGCCCCAAGACCGCCGATCAGGAATTGAGCGCGGCAACCTGGCAGAACTACAAGGGTTGGTTCCTGGATTTGCCTGCCAGCGGCGAGCGCTTGCTCAAGCCCATGCAGTTCTATGACGGCAGCAATATCCTGGCCATTTACAGCGAGTCGCCCTCAGGCACCAAAAATGCCGCAAGCGACAACATCAACGAGAGCTGCGTCCCCGTCAAGGTTGATACCAGCGCAGGCGCCCAATGGCGCACGCTCATCAATATCATGGATGGAAAGCGCCCCAGCATTCAGATAGTGGACACCAATAATGATGGCTTCTACAACAATGCAGACGGGAACGTTTCACGAGTGGCTGTCAATACTGGTACGCCGCTGCTGATCACCAAGCGTGATCGCATTGTGGACAAGACTGGCGGTGGCGGCCCCCGTGACACTCTTGCACGCATGCCTGAGCAGTCCACGCGCCCAAGCTGGCGCCAAATCAAATGACAGGAAAAGCCATGATTCATCGCATACACAAAAACCAACGCGGCTTCACCTTGATCGAGTTGATGATTGTCCTCGCCGTTGTCGGCATTTTGAGTGCGGTCGCCTACCCCAGCTATACGGAGTATGTACGGCGCGGCCATAGGGCGGATGCCCGCACTGGGCTGCTGCAAGCCCAGATGTGGATGGAGAGAGCAGCGACTGCAACGGGGGTCTATCCGACAAACGCGGACACTACCAAGATCCTGCCTGCTGCACTGAGCTGGACGGGCGACTCGAACAAGCGTTACACCATTGAATTCAAATCCAGCACCAATGCGGCATACACATTAATTGCCAAGCGAAAAAACCCTGGGCTTCAGGCCGCTGACAAATGCGGCGACTTCACGTTGACTCACACTGGAGCAAGAGGGGCAGACAATCTTGCAAGCGGAGCGACCGCTGCGGAGTGCTGGAGTAAATAAAGCCTACCCACTGCATTACCATCCTGGGCAAGATGACAAACTCTGCTCACTTCATGAACAAGGCGCTTGAGCAGGCTGCTCAAGCGCTTTTTCTTTCTTCGCCCAACCCGCGTGTCGGTTGCGTGATCGTCGATGACGCTGACCAGACCATCGGCCAGGGCTTTACCCAGCAGGCCGGCGGCCCCCACGCCGAGATCATGGCGCTGCGCGATGCAGCCGCCAGGGGCAATGATGTGCGTGGCGCTACTGCTTACGTGACGCTAGAGCCCTGCTCGCATCAAGGGCGTACTGGGCCTTGCTGCGATGCCTTGGTTGCAGCAGGCATTGGCAAGGTCGTGGGCGCGTTGACCGACCCCAACCCACAAGTGGCAGGACGCGGGTTTGAGCGTCTGAAAGCGGCAGGCGTTGCTGTCGAAGTCGGCCCCGGAGCGGCCGAATCTCGCGAGCTCAATATCGGCTTTTTCAGCCGCATGGTCCGAGGCATGCCTTGGGTGCGCATGAAGGCCGCCAGCTCGCTCGACGGGGTGACGGCACTGCACAACGGCAAAAGCCAGTGGATCACTTCATCAGAAGCCCGTGCTGACGGCCATGCCTGGCGCGCACGCGCCTGCACGGTGCTGACGGGCATCGGCACCGTGCTGGAAGACAACCCACGCATGAACGTTCGTGAAGTGGAAACGCCCCGCCAACCACGAGTGGCGGTGGTGGACAGCAGGCTGGACATGCCGTTGGATGCTCATGTTTTGCAAGCACCTAGCGGTTGTCTTATCTACACTTGCAGTACAAACCAGTCCCAAATCGAGCAGTTGCAGGCGCTAGACGCTACAGTGATTCATATGCCCAATGCAGCAGGCAAGGTGGATCTGGCAGCCATGCTGCGCGACCTGGCCGTGCGCGGCACCAATGAGTTGCATGTAGAGGCAGGATTCAAACTCAATGGCTCGCTGATTCGTGAAGGCCTGGTCGATGAGTTTCTGTTCTACCAGGCTCCCAAGCTGCTGGGCACCGGAGCCATGGGTATCGCCAACTTCGGTCCCCTGAACGATTTGCACGAGGGACTGGCGCTGGAGCTGCACGACGTTGCACGTATCGGCCCGGACTTGCGCATCGTGGCCAGAGTTGAAGGCCGCTCCGCGTTCTAGCCGCACATGGCCGGTCCCCGTCTGACAAATTACCTTTGCGTTCATAGGTTACAAACCAGACATGCAGTTCCGGCCCCCTTCCAACTTCGCAAGCAATACCACCCGCAGGCTTCAGCACATCGCAGCCCTTGGGCTGATGGCTGGCGCAATGCTTCTGGCCGGCTGCGCTGCGCCATTTCCCAAGAATGTGGAAAGGCCGGTCTCGGTCGCGCTGCCCAAGCCGCAAGAGACCAGTCTTGGCGCCATGATCGCCCAGGCAAAGCCAGCTCGCACAAAGGCGGGAGCATCGGCTTTTGTCTTGATGAACGGCCCGCAGCATGCTTACAGCAGCCGTCTCGCACTGGTGCAGAGCGCGCAGAAAACGCTGGACTTGCAGTACTACGCCATCCATGCGGACCGCAGTACCGGCAAACTGCTGCATGCCATCGTCCACGCGGCCGGCCGCGGGGTACGGGTGCGCGTGCTGCTCGATGACTTTCACAGCACCGGCCCCGATGCTCAGGTCATGCGCCTGGCTTTTGTGCCCAATGTGGAAATGCGCATGTTCAACCCGCTGGCAGGCTCACGTGCTTCCACGCTGGGTCGGGCCTGGACCATTCTGACGGACTTCCAGCGCGCGCAGCAGCGCATGCACAACAAGCTGTTCGTCGCAGATAACGCCATGGGCGTGATAGGTGGCCGCAATCTGGGTGACGCCTACTTCGACGCCGCCAATGATGGCAACTTCGTGGACGTGGATGTGCTGGCAGCCGGCCCCGTCGTCAAGGATCTGTCGCGCAGCTTTGACAGCTATTGGAACAATGTTCGCGCCTACCCGGTGCAGTCGCTGATCAGCGAAAAAGAGCTGCTGCAACTCAAGGCGCAGTTCGACAAGGAAGATGCCAACCCCAACCTGCATACGGATGGTGATTCTGCGCCAGAGCTTGAAGACCGGCCTCTGGAGCTGCAAAAGCTTCCCTGGATCTGGGCTCAGGCCATGGTTCTGGCCGATAGCCCCACCAAGATTCCCGCTGAAAACGATGAAGCCAGCAGCGAATCAGTAGCATCCACCAACAATGGCGGCGTGATCCCCTTGAAAGCTCCTGCCGCCGGATTGCCAGGTGCAACCCCGGTTCTGCGCGCAGATTCGGTGGTGGACGGGCTGTTGGCTCTGATCAAAACTTCCAACCGCGATCTGCTGGTCGTATCACCCTACTTTGTGCCCGGCAATGAAATCATGGATGCGTTTCGCGCGGCCAGAGCGCGCGGCGTGCGCATACGCGTCCTGACCAATTCGCTCGCGTCCAACGATGCGCCGCTGGCCCATGCAGGCTATGCCCGTCATCGCAAGAAGCTGCTGGAGATGGGTATAGAGCTGCATGAAATGCGCAGCGAGGCCGCCAACGTCCGTTCGGCCCTGCGCGCTGGCAGCACCGGCTCCAGCGGCGGCAATTCCGGCACCTCGCGTGCCATGTTGCACTCCAAGCTGCTGGTGATTGACGGGCGTCTGGTTGTCATAGGCTCGATGAACCTGGACATGCGCTCGCAGCTGCAGAACACCGAAATCGCGGTACTGATTGCCAGCCATACCTTCAGCAAGCTGGCCACCCACAGCATCGAGGAAAGCCTGCCTGAAAACAGCTGGACGGTGCAACTGGATCAGGATGGCAAGCTGGTCTGGCGCGCGCCACAGGACAGCGGCCTGCCAGATTCCCGCACCGAGCCGGATGCCAGCCTCAGCCTGCGCATCATGCTGCAGCTGATTGGACCTCTGGCTCCTGACAGTCTGCTGTGACGTCCATCTTCTCCGGCCAGCGCCATTCCTGCTGCAGATCGCGCTGGGGCAATGCTTCCACCCAGTCGCTGATGGCACGCTGATCGGTTTGCGTACGCACCTCCTGATAAGCCACTTCCGCTTCCGGGAAACGCCTGCGCATCAAATTCAGCCACTGCTTGAGCCGTCCCGCCCGCTGGCGCGGCTCCAGGTCGGCACAGACCATTTCCCAGAAGCGCTGCACCTGAGGCACCAGTTGCAGCCAGTCAATGCCCGTAGCCGTGGTGCTGTCGCCCTGCTCCACGGCGTTGCGAATGGCCAGGGCCAGCCCGGGGTCGGCCACGATGCCGCGGCCCAGCATCAGGTCATCACAGCCCGATACCTCTCGGCAACGCAGAGCCTCTTCCACGGTCCAGATCTCGCCATTGGCAACCACAGGCACCTGCACCGCATCGCGGATACGTGGAATCTCTTCCCAGTACGCGGGTGGACGATATCCGTCAAGCTTGGTGCGCGCGTGCACCACGATTTCGCAGGCACCGCCCTGCTCCATGGCCTGGGCACACTCGGTCATCAGCGCACGGTCATTGAAGCCCAGTCGCATCTTGGCCGATACCGGCATCTGCGCGGGCACAGCACGGCGCACGGCCTCCACCACTCGCACGATCTGCTCGGGATCTTGCAGCAGTGAAGCCCCACCGCCGTGACGGTTGACCACCTTGGCCGGGCAACCAAAATTCAGGTCTATGCCTTCGGGTCCCAGGCGGGCCAGGTTGGCGGCGTTCTCGGCCATGCTGACAGGGTCGGACCCCAGCAGCTGCGCGCGCACAGGCACGCCCGCCAAAGTCTTGCTGCCGTTGCGCAGCTCCGGCATGGTGCGCAGATAGACCTTGTCCGGCAGCAAAGTGCCGCTGATGCGGATGAACTCGGAAACGCAGCGGTCCGCCCCACCCACGCGGGTCAGCACATCACGTAGCACAAAATCCAGCAGCCCTTCCATGGGCGCAAGCAGCAGTCTCATCTCAAATACATATAAAAATGGCTTTCAGTGCTTATATATCAAGCGCTTCAAGCTATTAATTCAGAAGCAACCGATGAACTCATCCAGTCAGCAGAAGGCTGGTATTCACATGTCTGTCACAGACCTTGGGTGCAATAAGCGCAATAACACTTTTTTACACGCACTGCGCCACAGTTTCATGATTCTGCAAAAAACCGCCAAGGCCATCGAAGAGCTGCAGCCGGGCTCCCGTCAGCTGCCTCAGCGCGCGCGCTCTGTTCTTCTGATGGCTGGCGGCAGAAGCCTTGACGACCTGCAGCGCATGCTGGGTAGCGATCATGCCGAACTGGCGCGGCAGTTGATGGAGCAAGGTTATCTGCAGTGGCAGTCCGACGAGACTGTTGACAACGCCACCGCCCCGCAGGCTGTTGCAGTCAACACCCAACCTGCCCAACCGCCAGAGTTCGCAAGCAGCAGCATCAACATGGCGGGCACACGCATGTATTTGTTCGATATGTGCGAGCGCCTGTTCGCCAATCGCCATGAGGAACTGGCTCAGCAGCTGCGCACACAGCTGCGCGAAGCCAGAGACCTGCCTGCCCTGCAAGAAGCCGGCCTGACACTGCTGCATGCCGTGCAGGAGCATGCGGGCGAGGAACGTGCCCAGTCGCTGCGCGAGAGACTGGCCGCCTTGCTCGCATACCGCAATGAAGCCAGCGAAAAAGAGATGGAAGAAAGCCTGGCCTGAAAGCCGTCAGGCCGCAGCCAGGCGCCAGAGCGAGGTCACCTCGGCAACGCGAGCAGCATGCAGGGGATCTGTCTGATCCTGCACCTTGCCATGATGTGGGCGAATGTCTTCACGACCCAGCACCTTCAGACCTGCAGAGGCTATCCACGCCTGCAACTCTTCACGAGAGCGCAGCTTCAGATGCTCGGCCAGATCGGAAATGATGAGCCAGCCTTCGCCACCGGGCAGCAGATGCGCGGCCAGGCCTTGCAGAAAGCCTCGCAGCATGCGGCTGTCTTCGTCATAAATGGCCTGATCCAGAAGTGATGCCACCTTGCCGGGCAGCCATGGCGGGTTGCAGACAATCAGCCCTGCCTGTCCCTGAGGGAACAGGTCGGTGCGCTGCAGCTCCACCTTGGACGCATGGCCGAGCCGCTGCAGGTTCTCGCCAGCGCAGGCCAGCGCACGCTCGCTCATATCGGTGGCCACCACGGACTTCACGCCGCGCTTGAGCAGCATCGCCGCCAGCACGCCGGTACCGGTGCCGATATCCCAGGCATGGTTCATACCCGCTGCGGGCAGCGGAGCTCGCTTGACCAGATCAAGGTACTCGCCGCGCACGGGCGAGAACACGCCATAGTGGGCGTGAATGCGGGCACCATCCAACGCAGCGATCTCCACGCCTTTCTTGCGCCACTCATGGGCTCCCACCACGCCCAGCAGGTCACGCAGCGGCACCAGCACCGTGCGG
Source organism: Comamonas sp. (assembly GCA_031277805.1). GTDB lineage: Bacteria > Pseudomonadota > Gammaproteobacteria > Burkholderiales > Burkholderiaceae_C > Comamonas. The sequence continues at coordinate 83,654 of JAITLR010000021.1, forward strand.
GCTTCGCCCTGCGCGACCAAAGTGCCCCAGCTTTCGCTACAGGCGGTGCGCCAGTCAGGCGCACGGCGCAGACTAGAGTGCCAATGCTCGTCCAGCTCGATCAGCAAGCTGGCCAGCATACGTGCACGCTGAGCCTGGGCTTGCCGAAACAAGTGAAAAGCATGGGGAAAGCCAGCTTCAGCCGCAGGCTTGCGACGCGACTTCTTGTCGAGCCTGCGGCCCAGCGCCAGCAGCAACTGGCGGGCATTCTGAAAATCACCGCGCCACAGCAGCGATGCACCTTCGCTGATATGGCGAAACGCCGTATCAGCAGGCATGGTGTCGTCGGCAATCTCTATGCGACGAGGCTTGGGCAAGCTGCTTTCGGTGCGCCACAAGGCCGTGCTGGCCTTGTCCTGTTCCTGCCATTGCAGCAGTTCGAAAGCGGTTGCAGGAGCGGAGACTGAGGCCGCGATATTGTTGCTGGGGGTCTTCACGGCCTGTCTTTCAAAGCGAGGGCAATCAGCCGTTCAGAGGGCGCTTGACGCGCACTTCTTCAATCTTGATGCTGCCGATCACAGCCGTTTTGGCCGTGGACATTTCGCGCTTGAAGCCAGCCATTTCATGGAAGCGCAGAGCACGCTCATTGCGCAGAGGAATCCAGGCTGTCACGTTGGTGCAGCCTTCTTCCAGCAGACCATCGCGTGCTGCGTCCCACAGGGCAACGCCAACACCTTGATTCCAATGGGTAGGAGCCGCATAGATGGCCCAAATCTCACCAGTGGTCTGGCGGGACTTTTCATCACGGGAGCGGTCAAAGCCGATAAAGCCCACGATCTTGTCACCGTCGATGGCGACCTGGACCTGGGGCTCACAGTATTCAATGGCTTCGCGCCAGTAAGCCTGACGCTTTTCAACAGAGGACATGGCCTTCAGTTGATCATCGGGAACCAGACCTCGGTAAGCCTCCAGTGCGGAAGCAGTATGGATCTGGGCAATCGCTTTTGCATCGCGAAGAGTAGCGGGACGGACCTGGATACTAGACATGGAAAAACCGGAACGGAAACATGTAAGAATAGAAAGGGCGTAATTGTCTACATATTCAGAGTTTTGGCACGAAGCACATTGGTTAGCCATGTGTTCGACTACGGCTGTTCGCAATTTCTTGCCCTGCGGCAATCTATGTGCTATGCGCTACCCTAACTAGAGCATCAAGCCCGCGTTCATATTAGGTTTGAGCACTATTTGATACCAAACGTGCTCACTACCCAAAGCCCTGATTGAAGGCAAAGCCTGCAACAGGCTTCGCCCGTCGCTCAAAGCCAGCGTCGCATGAAGTCCATCATGCGGTCGAATTTTTCGCCGAACGGTGGATACAGCAGGGACGTTGCTGCCCAGCGCGACTGCACAAAGACAGCCTTCTGGTGCACAAAACGCAAAAAACCCTGCTCCGAATGATAGGCACCCCAGCCGCTGTCTCCCACGCCGCCAAAAGGCAGGTTGTCGTGCGCTACATGCAGCAAGGTGTCATTCACGCAGACACCGCCGCTGACAGTGCGGGTGAGCACCGCATCGCGCTCGGCCTCATCGTTGCCAAACCAGTACAGCGCCAGCGGTCTGGGGCTGGCATTGATGGCATTGATCACGTCTTCGATGCGTTCGTATGAGATGACAGGCAGGATGGGGCCAAAGATCTCCTCCTGCATGAGCTGCATCTCTCCCGTGGTACCGAAGACCAGAGCAGGAGCCAGCTGGCGTTCCACCGCATCCCCCCAGGCAGTGCTGTCGCCGTCGGCTGCCGGAGCGGCCGCCTCATGCATCCAGTGCACTTGCGCGCCCAGGCTTTGCGCCTGCCGCAGCATCTGTTTGAGCCGCGCCAGATGGCGCTTGCTGATGATGGCGGTGTAGTCTGGGTTGCCCGAGATACGCGGATACAGCTTTTGCGCCGCCGCCTTGAAAGCCTCGGCAAAGACCAGTTCCTGTCCGCGCGGCAGCAATACATAGTCAGGAGCAATGCAGGTCTGCCCTGCGTTGACCAGCTTGCCGTAGGCCACCTTGAGCGCCACGGCTTCGATATCGCAATCCTGGGCAATGATGCATGGCGACTTTCCGCCCAGTTCCAGCGTCGTCGGCGTCAGGTGCACGGCCGCAGCTTGCGCCACGCGGCGTCCCACAGCCGTCGAACCGGTGAAGAGCAGATGGTCGAACTGCAGGCCTGAAAACTGCGTCGCCACGCCCACATCCCCCTCGATGACGCAGAACTCCTCGGGCGCAAAGAACTGGGACACCAGTTGCGCCAGCTTGGCGGAGGTATGCGGCGTCAGTTCGCTGGGCTTGAGCATGACGCGATTGCCCGCCGCCAAGGCCGTGATGACAGGCGCCAGAGACAGCTGAATCGGATAGTTCCAAGGCGAAATCACGCCCACCACACCCAAAGGCTGGCGCTCCACCCAGGCTTTGCCCGGCTGCAGCATCAGCGGCGTGCGCACACGCTGGCGCTTGGCCCACTTGCCCAGGTGCTTGAGCGTGTGCTTGAGCATGTTTCGCACCAGCATCAGATCCAGCATCTCGGTCCAGCGCTCGGAGCGCACGCCAAAGTCCTGCTGCACTGCCGTGCAAAGCTGCTCGGAGTTTTCATCCAGCATCTTCTGCAGACGCAGCAAACGCTCACGGCGCACCAGCACAGGTACATCAACCTGCGCGCGGCTGGCTTGGTATTGCAAGTCAAAGATGCGATGCAAGTCCATGTAGTTCATACCTGTCTTCAAAACCTCTGTTCACTCGTTTTCACTCTCACCCAAGCCAGCGTCTGTACTGGACCAACTCCTCCTCATACAGACATCTCCAGCGGCATGCCATCTGCACCAAATGCCATGCCGCGCTCTTCCAGCCTGGCTCGCGCGGCATGGTGCACCACACCACGCTTGGGAGGACTGGATTCCAGCAGGCGACGCAGCGTGGCTTCGCTGACATTGGCATGGCGAACAACCTCCATGCGCACTCCCCAGAACTTGTCATCTGCAAAGCGGTCAAGAATCTCTGCATCCGCATCAGGATTCATCGCGGCAGTCGCCCGGATGGCTTGATTGGGGTCCGTCAGGAAAGGCTCCAACTCTTGCGCGTTGGCAGCGCCGCAGGCTGCAATGTAGCGGCGCTCCTCGGCAGCTTTTTGCTCAGGTGTCTTTTTTGCCATTGTGCCCTTGAAGAATTTGAATTCGCCTTTGCTTCGGAGCAAGCGAGGTAAACACCGCGTAAAAAAAGAGCCTGACACATACAAGCGCAGGCTCTTTGTTGGCGATCAGTTCGCCGCTCTATCAGGACTCATGGACCTCGCGCGGCTGCACATCGGTCACTTCGCCGGTGCCAGGCAGAACACCACGGCGCATGCGGGTCTCACGGGCTTCCTTTTTCGCATCGGTATCGCCCGACGACTGCGCCATCCACTCCGCCCCCGAGCGGTACACCGTCTGCCAGCCCGCAAATGGGCTCATGGCCCCCATGCTCATGGGCACCACGGGCTGGCCCGTGAGCTTGGCCCACAGGGCGCGCACGCCCCAGGCCAAAGCGATCAGGGCCGCCACGGCCATCAGGCAAAGGAAAAACACCAGGCCCACCAGCATCAGCATGATGCGGACGGCCCAACGGGTTGCGGTGGTGGCGAAATCATTCAAAGCAATACCTCTCTAAAGTCCGATCTCAGGCGGTGGCCGCAGATTCGAACCGGAACACCCCGGGATCATTCACCGGGTCAACTGTCACTGCAATCGTACTCTTGGGCGGGAACTTGCCTTCAAGCAACAGCTTGGACAGCGGGTTTTCAATACGCTGCTGGATCGCACGCTTGAGCGGACGGGCACCGAACACGGGATCGAATCCCACCTTGGCCAGTTCGGCCAGAGCCTGATCGGATACCTGCATGCTCAGCTCCATCTTCTGCAGACGGCTTTCCAGCAACTTCAGCTGGATCCTGGCAATCGCCTCGATGTTCTTGGCATCCAGTGCATGGAAGACCACGGTTTCATCGATGCGGTTCAAGAATTCGGGTCGGAAATGGTTCTTAAGTTCCCCCCAGACCGCTTCCTTCACATCATTTGCCTCCTCGCCCACCATGGCTTGAATCAAATGTGAACCAATGTTGCTGGTCATGACGATCACGGTGTTCTTGAAGTCCACCGTGCGGCCCTGACCATCGGTCAGACGACCATCGTCCAACACCTGCAGCAGCACGTTGAAGACATCGGGGTGGGCTTTCTCCACCTCGTCCAGCAACAGCACGCTATAAGGCTTGCGGCGCACGGCTTCCGTGAGATAGCCACCTTCTTCGTAGCCCACATATCCGGGAGGCGCACCGATCAAGCGTGCCACAGAGTGCTTTTCCATGAACTCACTCATGTCAATTCGCACCAGGTGATCTTCGCTGTCGAACAGGAAACCTGCCAGCGCCTTGCACAGCTCGGTCTTGCCCACACCCGTGGGGCCCAGGAACAGGAAGGAGCCTGTGGGACGGTTGGGGTCGGACAGACCCGAGCGCGAGCGGCGGATGGCATTCGCCACGGCGGAGATCGCCTCCTCCTGGCCCACCACACGCTCGTGCAGCTTGTTTTCCATATGCAGCAGCTTGTCTTTTTCGCCCTGCATCATCTTGGCCACGGGGATACCCGTGGCGCGGCTCACCACCTCGGCGATCTCTTCGGCCCCGACCTGGGTGCGCAGCAGTTTGTTGGCCGTTGAGCCATCCTGGCCCTCTTCCTTGACCTGAGCTTCGTGCAGTTGCTTTTCGAGTGCTGGCAGCTTGCCATATTGCAGCTCGGCCACCTTGTTGAAATCACCCTTGCGCTTGAACTCGTCAATCTGAATGCGCAACTGATCCACTTCCTTGCGGATCTGCTCGGAGCCCAGGGCACTGGCTTTCTCGGCCTTCCAGATCTCTTCGAGGTCTGCGTACTCACGCTCCAGGCTTTCGAGCTCTTCCTCGATCAGCTGCAGACGCTTTTGCGATGCCTCATCCTTTTCGCGCTTCATGGCTTCGCGCTCGATCTTGAGCTGAATCATGCGGCGCTCAAGCTTGTCCATCACCTCGGGCTTGGAGTCCATCTCGATCTTGATCTTGGCCGCAGCCTCGTCGATCAGGTCGATGGCCTTGTCGGGCAGGAAACGGTCAGTGATGTAGCGGTGGCTCAGCTCCGCAGCGGCAACGATAGCGGGGTCCGTGATATCGACGTTGTGGTGCGCCTCGTACTTCACCTGCAGGCCACGCAGAATGGCAATGGTGTCCTCCACCGAAGGTTCGTCCACCATGACCTTCTGGAAACGGCGCTCCAGAGCGGCATCCTTTTCGATGTACTTGCGGTACTCGTCCAGCGTGGTCGCGCCCACGCAATGCAGCTCGCCGCGCGCCAGCGCGGGCTTGAGCATATTGCCTGCGTCCATGGCGCCATCGGCCTTGCCGGCGCCGACCATGGTGTGGATTTCGTCGATGAAAAGAATGATGCGGCCTTCGTCCTGCGCAATTTCCTTGAGCACGGATTTGAGGCGCTCTTCGAAGTCACCACGGTACTTGGCGCCAGCCAGCAGACCCGCCATGTCCAGCGACAGCACGCGCTTGTTCTGCAGGCTCTCGGGCACCTCGCCGGCCACGATGCGCTGGGCCAGTCCTTCGACAATGGCGGTCTTGCCCACGCCGGGCTCACCGATCAGCACGGGGTTGTTCTTGCTGCGACGCTGCAGCACCTGGATGGCACGGCGGATCTCGTCGTCGCGACCGATCACGGGATCGAGCTTGCCGATACGGGCACGCTCGGTCAGGTCCAGGGTGTATTTCTTGAGCGCTTCGCGCTGACCTTCGGCTTCTGCACTGTCCACGTTCTGCCCTCCTCGCACGGCATTGATAGCGGCCTCCAGGCTGGATTTGCTCACGCCGCTTTGCTTGAGCAAGGCACCGGCCCGCGTTGCCGAGCCTGCGGCATCAGCCAGCGCCAGCAGGAACAGCTCGCTGGCGATGAAATGGTCACCGCGGTTGAGGGCTTCCTTCTCGGAAGCCTGCAGCAGGCGTGCCAGTTCGGAGCCTACTTGCACATCGCCTTGCTGCTGCACACGAGGCAGGTCGGCCATGGCCTCTTCGGCCAGCTTGCTCAATTGCTGCACATTGCAGCCGGCACGCTGCAGCAGCGAGCGTGGGCCATCGTCCTGGCGCAGCATGGCCACCAGCAGGTGCAGGGGGTCGATGGTGGATTGATCCGCGCCGAGCGCAAGAGACTGCGCATCGGCCAAGGCTTCTTGGAATTTGGTCGTCAGTTTGTCAATTCGCATGGTGTTCAGCTTTCGCTCCCAATCAGATTCATTGCCATTTATCTGATAGCCAAACAGGGGGTTTCAAGACCCTAATGCGCAAAAAAGCAGCAAAAAGCAGATCCGCAGCCGCCCTGCTTGCGGTATATCAAGTTCAAGCATCGCGCCAGCACCGGGCCAGCTGCGTAGGAGTAAGCCCATAGTGCTTGCGAAAGCTGCGCAGCAAATGACTGGCATTGGCAAACCCCGCTTCGGCGGCCAGCAACGTCAGCTTCGGTGTGCGCCCTGTTTGTGCCACGCTCCTCAGACGGAGGCAGACCCGCTGCAGACGCCGCTGCATGACCCAGTCATGCACGGTGCACCCCACGCTTTGATGGAACATGCGGGCGAAGTGATATTCGGACAAGGCCACGACCTGCGCCAGCACGGGCAAGCTCAGGGCTTTGCTGTCCGTCAGATGGGCCTCCACATAGTCAAGCACCTTGCGCCGTGCAGTGGATGACAGGCCTCCCAGCGGTTTCAGCAGCCTTTGCCGCTGCCAGGGCGCTGCCGATTGCAACACCAGTCTGTCCAGCACTTGCTGACTCAGGCAGTCCGCCTGCCACATGTCCTGGGCGCAGCTCCAGTCCAGCTGCCACAGCGTCTGCGCCCATTGCGCATAGATCGGATCTTGAGAATAAATCTGTGGCGCCAGCGTGATGCTGCGCGGTTCGGCATCCAGCAGCCTCACCACACGGTCGGCCCAGGCAATATCCGAGACATAAAGGTGCAGAAACTGCACAGGCTCACGCACCAGCCAGCGCGACTCATGTTCGGCCGGGAAAATGCAAAAGCGCCCTGCTTCGCCCCGGGCCAGCGCATCGCCCTTGAGCTGCGAGCCCTGACCTCCGGCCAGATAGACGGACAGCGTGTGATGCCCTTGCTGGCGGTAGTGCACCTCATCGTCTTGATTGGCCCAGATGGCCAGTTCCAGCGACTGGCTCAAGCCCGCTCTGCACCTGAGCTGCGCGCGCGACTGCGCCAGCACATGGCTCAGATGCGATGGGGTAGATAAGACGCTGGCGGGCATGCTCGCATTGTGGCTTTGGCCAAGTGGCAGCGCTTGCTGCAGCGCCACAAAACCGCAGGAATATGCAACGCAGCGCATATCCAGGCGCGCAAGATTCCCCTTTTCTCAAGCACTAGAAACACCCATGCTCCTGCCTCTTTATGCCCTGGTCGTGCTGATCTGGGGCTCCACCTGGATTGCGCTGAAGATGCAACTGGGCAGCGTGCCCGTGGAGCTGTCCATCGCCTACCGCTTTGGTCTTGCCGCCCTGGTGCTTTTTGCCTGGCTGCTGCTGACCCGCCAGTGGCGCGCACCACGTGGCGCAGCCATTCCACGCGTGCTGGGTCAGGGCTTGTGCCTGTTCAGCCTGAACTTTGTCTGCTTCATGCACGCCAGCGAAACCCTGACCAGCGGCCTGGCTGCCGTGGTCTTTTCCAGCGCCAGCATCTGGAATGCGTTTCTGGCGCGAGCCATTCACGGCCGCAGGCTTGCGCCCAATGTGTTCGCAGGCAGTACGCTGGGCCTGACGGGTCTGGTGATTCTGTTCTGGCCGGAGCTGCAACAAGGTCATCACGCCAGCTGGCAAGGCCTGTTGTGGGCGCTGGGCGGAACGCTGTGCTTTTCCTGCGGGAACATGCTCTCTGCATCGCTGCAGAACCTGGGCTACAAGCCGCTGCACACCAATGCCTGGGGCATGCTGGCCGGCACGCTGCTGCTGGTGGCGTATGCGCTGATCGCCGGTCTGCCCTGGCGCTTTGATACCAGTCTGCAATACACGGGCGCACTGCTGTATCTGGCCATTCCCGGCTCGGTGATTGCCTTTACCGCCTACCTGACTCTGGTGGGCCGACTGGGCCCTGAAAAAGCCGCCTATGCCACGGTGCTGTTTCCCATCGTGGCGCTCAATATCTCGGCTCTGTTCGAAGGCTACCGGTGGACGGCCGCCGGCATGCTGGGCCTGGTTCTGGTGATGGCAGGCAATGTGCTGGTCTTCAAGCCGCCACGCTGGCTGCAAAGTGCGAAACTACAAAAGGCATAGCAGCTTGCGCTTGATGGATAAGCGTAATAACGCTTTTTGACCCCGAAGCGTGAGACAAAGTCCTTGCACCCGGAACAAGCACACTCCAAGCCAAAGACACCAAGCAAGGGCCGCCCCGCCGCGCAGGTGTCGTCCCCCTTGGGGGAAGGCGCGTCAGCGACTCAGGGGGTAGCCCATCTCGCCAACGCCTGCTCATCGCTGACACGCGCATCCACCCAACGCGCGCCCTGCCCGGTCTGCTCTTTCTTCCAGAACGGGGCCTCGGACTTGAGGTAGTCCATGATGAACTCGCAAGCCTCAAACGATTTGCCGCGGTGGGCGCTGGTCACGGCCACCAGCACGATCTGCTCCATGGGCTGCATCAGGCCGATACGGTGAATCACCCGCGCGCCAAAAATGCCAAAGCGCTCCACGGCCTTGTCGATGATGGCTTCGATGGATTTTTCGGTCATGCCGGGGTAATGCTCAAGCTCCATGCTAGAGACCGCATCGCCCTCGTTGCGGTCACGCACCGTACCCACGAAGCTGCAGACCGCGCCCACGCGCGCATCGCCGGCGCGCAGGGTGGCAATTTCGGTTGACAGATCAAAGTCCCGGGTCTGAATGAAAACACGTGCAGCAGTCATGCCCGCATTGTCGCAGGCCTGCATGGGCATGTGCTGCGCATTAGCATTGCGCCATGGCCACACAAACCATCAATCTGCCCGAGTACACGCTGTACCCGTCGCCGCGCAACGAGCATCGGATGATTTTCGAGTTCCAGCTCTTTGTGCCCTATCCCTATGAGCTGATCCACCTGCCCGACTACAACTTCAAGGGCAAGGCCACGCTGTTTGCGGCCCACCGCAAGCGCGACAACAAGTCGGGCCAGCTCATCACCTGCGAGCTGGCTGCGGATATCGAGCGCTTCGAGCGCCTGTTCGAGCCAAGCTGAAGGTCAGTACCCCATGGACGACACCAGCCAGATTCAGCCTCCACCCAGCTTTGCCGAACTGTTTCGCACGCGTAGCGGCAAGCTGTCCGCGCCCATTGCCGAGGTGGTGGCGCGCTATGAACTCTGCGAAGACCTGGCCTGCCATCTGACCGAGCAGGCACAGACTCTTTACCACTCGGGCAACTCCTCCGAGGAACAGGTGCTGCTGGGCATGCATGCGGGCCTGGCAGCCGAAGGCTCGGTCGTCAGAGCGCCCGAGGCCGGCTGGATCGTGCAGCGCGTGGCCGAGCTGCTGGAGTGGCGAGCGCCGCTGCTACCAGTCGGCAATGCCGAGTAAGTATCAAACCAGCCTCAAACGCTTATCCATCAAGCGCTGACAGCTATTAAAACAAAAGCCGTACAGTTTTCACTGCACGGCTTTTTTATTGAGACCGCAGTTCAGCCCTGGCCCGCCTGGGCAGCCTTCCAGTCGGCATAGCGATTCAGAATGCGCTGTACCTGACCATGGGTCCACTCCCCGCCCTTAGCTGCCGCAATGCCACGGGCATTGAGTTCGGCCGCCATGGCGCGGTGCGTCAGCCCCTGCTCCTGCAGCTGCGCAAACAGCGCTTCGTGCTGCCTGGCAAAGGCATCGGCCGCCGATTTGCGCTTTTCCACCGTGGCGCGGATATTGGCCGCGCCGGCCGTGCCCAGCTTCACTCCGCGCTCGCGCGCTTCGGCCAGCGCCTTGCGGGTGCGGGAGCTGATCTCGGGATTGACTGCAGGCGCAGCCTCGGTGGATGGCAAATCGGTGGCTTGGGTCATGGCATTACGGGAGGGATATAGCTGAGGGTCTGACCCAGGAACCATAACAGGAACAGCACCACCGGCGCATGGACCAGCAGCTGCACAAAGTTGTAGCCGATCAGGTCGCGCGCCTTCAGGCCCAGCACGCCCAGCAGCGGCAGCATGTAGAAGGGATTGATCAGATTGGGGAGCGCTTCGGCCGCGTTGTAGATCTGCACGGCCCAGCCCAGGTGGTAGTGCAGATCATTGGCCACCTGCATCACATAGGGCGCCTCCACAATCCACTTGCCGCCGCCGGAAGGCAGGAAGAAGCCCAGCACGGCCGAGTAGGTGCCCATCAGCAGCGCATAGGTGTCGTGCGTGGCAAAGCTGGTGAAGAAGGTGGAGATATGGTGGGCAATGCTGGCACCATCCACACCCTTGACGTCGGTCATGATGGCCGCGATGGCGCCATACAGCGGGAACTGAATCAGCACACCGGTCGTGGTGGGCACGGCACGGGCCACGGCATCGAGAAAGCTGCGTGGGCGCCAGTGCAGCAAGGCACCGGCCATCAGGAACAGCAGGTTGTAGGTATTCAGGCCCGAGATCGCCTGGATGAAAGGCTTGCTGGAGAACTCTTCCACCATCCAGCCCACGGTCAACGCCACCAGCATGATGATGAGGATGGGGCTGTACTCCAGCCATTCGCCGGGGCGGCTGGGCTTTTTGACTTCCTTGACCGCTTCCTCGGTCAGATCGACCTGGCACTGGGCCGCATCACGCGCCGCTTTTTCGCCAGGCGCAGTCATATAGGCCACGACGATGGAAATCACCATCAGCACAGCCAGCATCGCGCCGGATTGCCACATGAAAATGGTCTGCGTGAACGGAATCACGCCGGTGATGGCCAGAATGCCAGGCGGCAGGCTGGCGGGATTGGCCTGCAGTTGCGCGGCCGACGAGGAAATGCCCAGCGCCCACACGGCGCCCAGACCCAGATAGACGGCAGCACCCGCTGCGCGGTAGTCCATTCTGATATCGGTGCGGCGCGCCAGTGCCTTGACCAGCAGGCCGCCGAACACCAGGCTCAAGCCCCAGTTCAGCAGCGATGCCGTCAGCGATACAAAAGCCACCCAGGCCACGGCGCCGCGACCGGTCTTGGGCACGCGCGCCAGGGCATGGATCAGCTTGGATGCCGGCTTGGAGCTGGCCACCACATAGCCGCCAATCACCACAAATGCCATCTGCATGGTGAAGGGAATCAGGCTCCAGAAGCCCTTGCCGAAGGCCTTGCTGGTTTCTGCCGCAGGCGCGCCAATCGCAAAGGCCGCCAGCACCACGATGAAGATGCCGACCACGGCAAACACCCAGGAATCCGGGAACCACTTTTCCGCCCAGCTGGCGCAGCGCATGGCAAAGCGCGCAGAGCGGGTTTCCTCCATATTGACGTGAGTTGTCATGAGTAAGCGCTTTCTGTCTCTCTTTTAGAAAGCGCGGATTGTCATGAAGGAAAGACGTCAGCCTAGTGAAAACACTCCTGGGTTAACCCTAGTAAGCAATCACACGATAGGAAACTTACGTATGAAAAAGGCCTGCGCCATTGGGAAGCGCAGGCCTTTGGGGCAGAGCGGAAACGGCACTCAGCCGCCGGTGACAGGCGGAAAGAAAGCCACTTCGTCACCGCTCTTCAAGGCTGCATCGCCTGCGCACATGTCCTGATTCAGCGCCATACGCACGGCACGGCCTTCGGCCAGCGCCTGGGAGGCAGCTTCGCTTTTACCCATCAGCTCGGCGCGCAGTGCGCCCACGGTGGCGGCGGCCGTCTGCAGGCTTTCGCTGCCGGTGCCCATGGCTTCACGGATCGATGCGAAATAACGCACGGTAATGGTGTTCATTGGCTGCTCCTTCAGGCCATCAGCTCGGCAAACGGGATAAAGCGCACGCTGTCACCCTCGGCAATCGTGGTGTTGGCGGGGTTATCGACCACGCCGTCACCCCAGGCGGTGGAGGTCAGCACGCCGGAGCTCTGGTTCTTGAACAGCTCCAGCCCGCCATGCTCGTTGTAGCGCACTCGCAGAAATTCACGGCGCTTGTCGCCCTTGGGCCAGACAAAATCGGCCCGCGCCGCAATGGAGCGCGGCAGCACGTTCTGCACACCCTGCAGGCGCAGCAAGAAGGGGCGCACCAGCACCTGGAAGGTGACAAAGCTGGAGACCGGGTTGCCTGGCAGGCCGATGAAGTGCGCAAAGCCCGAGCCGTATTCGCGGTTGACGCGGCCATAGGCAAAGGGCTTGCCGGGCTTGATGCTGATCTGCCAGAGGTCAAGCTGGCCCAGCTGCTGCACGGCAGGCTTGATATGGTCTTCTTCACCTACCGAGACACCACCGCTGGTGACGATCACATCATGGTCTATGGCTGCATCGGCCAAGGCCGTGATCGTGGCTTCTCGATCGTCGGGAACAATGCCCAGATCCGTCACCTCGCAGCCCATGCGCAGCAGCAGCGCACGCAGGAAAAAGCGGTTGCTGTTGTAGATGCTGCCTGGCTTCATGTCCTGCGGCGCCACGGTGCCGGGCATGACCAGCTCGTCGCCCGTGGAGAACAGTGCCACGCGCGGCTTGCGCGCCACGGGCAGGCTGGCAAAACCCATACTGGCAGCCAGGCCCAGATGGGCCGGCGTGAGGCGCGTACCCGCTTCGATCACGGTTGCCCCCTGAGTGATGTCCTCGCCCGAGCGGCGAATCCATTGGCCAGACACCGGCTGGGCCTTGATGCGCACGCGGCCATCCTCCTGCACTTCGCAGTCTTCCTGCATGACGATGGCGTCCGCGCCCGCAGGCACGGGAGCACCCGTGAAGATACGTGCGACAGAGCCTGCGACCAGCGCTTCGGGCGAGGTACCGGCAGGAATGCGCTGGGATACAGGCAGCACGGCATCGCCGCTCACGCATTCGGCGGCGCGCACGGCATAGCCATCCATGGCCGAGTTGTCCTGGGGCGGCACCTGCAGCGGGGAGACCGCGGCCTGCAACAGCACACGGCCATCGGCATCAAAGGTATCGACCTGCTGAACGCCCGCCATCGGCTGAGCATGAGCCAACAGCTCTTGCAGTGCTTCATCCAGAGGCTTGAGGGGTTTGCGAGGCGTCTGTGGGACTTGCATTGCGGTGTCTTTCCTTAATTCTTGTATTGCAGTGAGTCTGCGTGATCCTGCAACCATTGCAGCACGGCCTGCGGCTGGTTCAAATCCAGCACGGGCTGGGCCGGCGGCTGGGGCAGATCATGAGTTGCATCGGTGGCCACGGCCATCACCCTGGCGTCATGCGGGTACAGCGGCTCTATGCTCTTGCCCTTGTCCAGCCGGTCCTGCTGCCGCCGCCAGACTTCGATCTTGGGCACATCGCCATGCTTGAAGCCTTCGATCAGCACCCAGTCCACAGCAGGGTCCAGCTGCGCCAGCATGTCATGCACGCTGAGCTCGACAGGCTGCTCATACTCGCGCATCAGTGCCATGCGCTGGTCAGAGGCCAGCAGCACCTCATAGGCTCCCGCCTTGCGGTGACGCCAGCTGTCCTTGCCTTCGCGGTCCACATCGAAGTGGTGATGGGCATGCTTGATGACCGAGACCTTGAGCCCACGCTGCTTCATCAGCGCCACAAGAGCCTCGACCAAAGTGGTCTTGCCCGAGCCCGAATATCCGGCAAAGCCTATGACCTTCATCTTGTTCAATATGTTCTTGATAGCTGCCAGCACTTGATGGATAAGCGCTAGCGGCCAATTTCATTCAAAGAAAAAAGCACCTGCCGCCAAGCTACAGGTGCTTTTCTAGCTTAACGCCGCAAGGTTTTACTTGCAGTTTTCAGCGATAAAAGCCTTGACCTTGTTCACGTCCGAAGCCATGACGACCACGCGCTTGGGCAGGTCTTCAATGCCATTGAACTTGGCGGGACGATCGGGCAACCGTCCCAGAGCTTCTTCGATCGTCGCGGCAAACTTGATGGGCAACGCCGTTTCCAGCACCAGCATGGGATCGGAGCCCAAGTGCTCGCGCGCCACCTTCACGCCGTCGGCGGTATGGGTGTCGATCATCTGGCCAAAGCGCTCGTAGGTGTCCTTGATGGTGGCCAGACGGTCGGCGTGCGTGCTCTTGCCGCTCACAAATCCGTACTTGGCAGCCGCGTCCTTGAAGGCAGGGTCAGCGCTCAGATCGAACTTTCCGGCCTTGGCAACGCCTTCTGCAAACAGCTGCCTGGTGCGCGCGCCGTCGCGGCCCACCAGATCGAAGATAAAGCGCTCGAAGTTGCTGGCCTTGGAGATGTCCATCGAGGGGCTCGATGTTTCGTAGGTGTTGGCCGAGCCACGCACCTGGTAGACGCCGGTGCGGAAGAACTCGTCCAGCACGTCGTTTTCGTTGGTGGCCACCACCAGCTTGGCAATCGGCAGACCCATCTGGCGGGCCACGTGGCCGGCGCAGATATTGCCGAAGTTGCCCGAAGGCACGGTGAAGCTGACCTTCTGGTCGTTGGTTTGAGTGGCCTGCAGATAGCCGGCAAAGTAGTACACCACCTGGGCCAGCAGACGCGCCCAGTTGATGGAGTTGACGGTGCCGATCTTGTACTGGGCCTTGAAGGCATGATCGTTGGAGACGGCCTTGACGATGTCCTGGCAGTCGTCAAACACGCCTTCGATGGCAATGTTGTGGATGTTTTCGTCCTGCAGGCTGAACATTTGCGCCTGCTGGAAGGGGCTCATGCGGCCGTTAGGGCTGGTCATGAAGACGCGCACGCCCTTCTTGCCGCGCATGGCGTACTCGGCCGCACTGCCGGTGTCGCCGCTGGTGGCGCCCAGGATGTTCAGCTCTTCATTGCGGCGGGCCAGTTCGTACTCGAACAGATTGCCCAGCAGCTGCATGGCCATGTCCTTGAAGGCCAGCGTGGGGCCGTTGGACAGTGCTTCGATGTGCAGCACGCCGTCGAGCTGACGCACTGGCACGATGGCGTCCGTACCAAAGACTTCCTTGGTGTATGTCTTGGCGCACAAAGCCTGCAGATCGGCAGCAGGAATATCGTCGATATACAGCGACAGAATCTCGAAGGCCAGAGCCGCATAGCCTTGGGTCGCTAGCGTTTCGCGCAGCTGGCTCAGCTTGGCGTCGCCGATCTGAGGGTACTCGACGGGCAGGTACAGGCCACCATCGGGCGCCAGACCTTCGAGCAGGATGTCACAAAAACGCTTGCGGTCGGCGTGACCACGGGTGGACAGATACAGCATCTCAAACTCGCCAAAAACTAGAATTCGGAACAGGCAGGCAAATGGGCAGAAGTCATGCCGCCAAGCTCTCCATTATCAGCCAGCAGCTCCACCATCACCATGCGCCATTGAAGAGACCGGCCAACGCCATTGCCTCATATCGCACCAAACGGGGCTCAAGGCTGCAAATAGCGCTCCGCACCCGGCTTGATATAGGACTTCAGCTCCTTGAACGGAACACTGACGCCGCTGCCCAGGCACACCCCCATGGCATGACCGATGCCGGAGATCACAAAGCTCATTTTGTCGGGCTTGTCGAACATCAGCGCCATGTACTGGGGCAACAGATCGGTGCACTCCTTGTCATCCTCGGAGTGTTTGCGCACGGCCTTGTCCAGAAAACGCGAGAACCGATCGCTGTACTCCAGCTTGTACTCGCCATATTTCGCGCCTTTGAGCAGACGTGTGAAGTCCATGTAGCCGCCACGCAGCAAATCCAGCACAAAGGGGTCGTAATGGTTGTTGGGATGGGCGCCGCCGCAATCGGTCGAACCTGACTCGACCACACTCATCAAGGCCTTGCTCAGATAGGTGACCTTGATCTCCTCGTTTTCATAGTTACCCAGTGAGCCCGCTGCAGGCCCGTTGCTCAGGTAAATGGAAGCGCGGCAGCCCAAGGCTGCCAGGCTCATGCTCCAATGGCGCTGCTCCAGCACGGCGTTGGTCTGAGCCAGAATCTTGGCATCGGGGTGACGGGTAAGGCGCGGATACCAGAACTTGGTGCGCGCGTCGCGCACCGGCCGCCAGGCCAGATCCTTGGCAATCACCACTTCCTTGCCCTGCTCCAGCGCCTGCTTGGCCACACGCAGATAGTCATAGGGCGTGGTCTGCTCGCTGATGACAACATCGCCCGAGACGCCGCTTCCCGAACCCTGGACGATGGCCAACGTCACCGCTTCCACACCCTTGGGCGCTATCTTTTCAGGATCGTAATGCGCAATGTGCCTGAGGCTCAGAGGCAGTTTCTTGCCGTGAGTGCCGTCCACCCATTCCCCGCTCAGACTGTCGCCTTGCTGCTCCAGACTCCAGAGCACCGCGCGCTGTTTGGCATCGGTAAACAGCGGCGTGTCATTGCCCAACGCGTCCATCAGCTCCGGCGTCAGCAATTGCGCCTCGGCCAGCGCCTTGAGCTGGCCTTTGAGCGGAATATCCACGCCATGGCGCAGATAGAAATAGCGGCCTTCGCGCACGCCATCGGCCTGAGGCTGGCCCAGCTCCATCACCACCTGGGAGCCACCCAGCGTGCCGCGATAGACATCCATGGGCGCGGCAAGGGCAGTACCAGCTGCGGAAACAAAAAAGGCCAGCGCCAATGAGCGCCAGCCTTTGAGAGCGATAGCAGTGCGTGCATCACACTGAACGAGGACTTCTCCGGGTTGAGTGCAATGGCGCATGATCGGCTTTCTTAGTTCAGTTCTTCCTTGCGGATGCGGGTGATGGGAGCCAGCACCGTAGGCAGGCTCTGGATGTCATCCAGTGCCTTGTTCATGTCGCCTTCACGCGTGTCGTGCGTGAGGATGATCAGGTCAGTCTGGGTCGAGCCCTCGCCACCCACCTCATCGGCCTCACGCTGCAACACGGCATCGATGCTGATACCAGCATCAGCCAGCAGACCCGTGATCTTGGCCAGCACGCCAGCCTCGTCGGCCACGCGAATACGCAGGTAGTAGCTGGTCACGACTTCAGCCATGGGCAGCACGGGCAATTCGCTGCCAGCGGCGGCCAGGGTGCTGCTCTGGAAAGCCAGGGCAGGCACGCGGTGGGCGGGATCGGAGCCGTCCATGCGGGCAATGTCGACCAGATCGGCGATCACGGCCGAGGCCGTGGGTTCGGAGCCCGCGCCCTTGCCGTAGTACAGCGTGGTGCCCACGGCATCGCCGTTCACCACCACGGCGTTCATCGCGCCTTCCACATTGGCGATCAGACGCTTGGACGGCACCAGCGAGGGGTGCACGCGCAGCTCGATACCCTTGTCGGTGCGCTTGGTGATGCCCAGCAGCTTGATCCGATAGCCCAGCTGTTCGGCATAACGGATGTCGGCACCAGCCAGCTTGGTGATGCCTTCCACATAGGCCTTGTCGAACTGCACGGGAATGCCGAAGGCAATTGCACTCATCAGCGTGGCCTTGTGGGCGGCATCCACGCCTTCGATGTCGAAAGTGGGATCGGCTTCGGCATAGCCCAGACGCTGGGCTTCCTTGAGCACCACATCGAAATCCAGACCCTTGTCGCGCATTTCGGACAGGATGAAGTTGGTCGTGCCGTTGATGATGCCGGCCACCCACTGGATGGAGTTGGCGGTCAGACCTTCGCGTAGCGCCTTGATGATGGGAATGCCACCGGCCACCGCGGCTTCATAGGCCACGATCACGCCCTTCTCGGCCGCAGCCTTGAAGATTTCCGTGCCGTGCACGGCCAACAGGGCCTTGTTGGCGGTCACCACATGCTTGCCGGCTGCGATGGCTTCCAGCACCAGGGCCTTGGCAATGCCGTAGCCGCCGATCAGCTCGACCACCACATCGATATCGGGGTTGGCGATGACCTCACGCGCATCGCCGACTACCTTGACCTTGTCACCCACGACGCTCTTGGCGCGTTCGGTATCCAAGTCGGCCACCATGGTAATTTCAATGCCACGACCCGCACGACGGCGAATCTCGTCTTGGTTGCGTTCCAGCACATTGAAAGTACCGCTGCCCACGGTGCCAATGCCCAACAGGCCTACTTGGATTGGTTTCATAAACTTCAGAAGTAAAAACACTGCAGCGCTTGACAGTCAAGCGCTTACAGCTATCGAAAAGAAAGCGTTACGCGGCTTTTTCCGCTTTGACGGGCTTGACGGCCTTGGCATCCACCACGGCCTTGGGCTTGTCCGTGCCATGGCGCTTGCGGTACTTCTCCAGGAAGGCCGCCAGACGGTTGATGGCCTCGCGCAGATCCGCCTCATGCGGCAGGAAGACGATACGGAAGTGATCGGGTTCGGGCCAGTTGAAGCCCGTGCCCTGCACCAGCATGACCTTGGTTTCCTGCAGCACCTCCAGGAAAAACTCCTGATCGTCCTTGATTGGATAGACCGCCGGATCCAGGCGCGGGAACATGTACAGCGCGCCCTGAGGCTTGACACAGCTCACACCAGGAATGGCATTGATCAGCTCCCAGGCCAGATCACGCTGCACGCGCAGACGTCCGCCCTCCTGCACCAGCGAGTCAATGCTCTGGTGACCGCCCAGTGCCGTCTGCACGGCCCATTGACCGGGCACGTTGGCACACAGACGCATGTTCGAGAGCATGTTCAGGCCCTCGATGTAATCCTTGGCAGGCTTTTTGTCGCCCGAAATCACCATCCAGCCCGCACGGTAGCCGCAGGAGCGGTAGGCCTTGGAGAGGGAGTTGAAGGTGATGGTCAGCACGTCGATGGACAGGCTGCCCAGCGGCGTGTGCTTGGCATCCTCGTACAGTACCTTGTCGTAGACCTCGTCCGCAAAGATGACCAGGCCATGTTCGCGTGCCAGCTCCACGATCTGCAGCAGCAATTCCTTGGAGTACAACGCGCCCGTGGGATTATTGGGATTGATGACGACGATGCCCTTGGTGCGCGGCGTGATCTTGGCGCGGATGTCAGCCATATTGGGCATCCAGCCATTAGACTCGTCACACATGTAATGCACGGGCGTACCACCCGACAGGCTGGTGGCAGCCGTCCACAGCGGATAGTCGGGAGCGGGCAGCAGCATTTCATCGCCGTTGTCCAGCAGCGCATTGGTGGCTAGGCTGATCAGCTCCGAAGCGCCATTGCCCAGGTAGATATCGTCCAGGGTCACGCCCTTAATACCCTGACGCTGGGTTTCATGCATCACGGCCTTGCGCGCCGCGAAGATGCCCTTGCTGTCGGAGTAGCCGGCCGAGTTGGGCAGATTGCGGATCATGTCCTGCTGCACCTCCTCGGGGGCGTCAAAGCCGAACACGGCCAGATTGCCGATGTTGAGCTTGATGATCTTCTGGCCGTCGTCCTCCATCTTCTTCGCCGCGTCCATGATCGGCCCGCGGATGTCGTAACAGACGTTTGCTAATTTGGCGGATTTTTGAACGGTTTTCATGCGAATCAATGCAAAAGGATTTCAGGCACGCCAGGGCGCATTAAACGCCATGGTGAAACCTATAATTTAAGCACAGTTCCGCGCTGCAGCAATGTCCCCACCCTCTCCGTATGGAGACAGCAGCCATCGTCCCCATCATGCGCTCCGATTGCGCACACTCCTCATCATGAAATTCCAGGCAGACAAATCCGATGCGCAGACCATCACCGGCTACGGCCAGGGCTGGATTGCGGTTGACAAGCTCCATCACGAAACCAGCATGCTGGTCGGCTCCCGCGGCCTGCTGCAACCCTGGAGCCCTGTGCGCTTTGAGGATTTGACCGCCACCGATTTCGCAGAGCTGGCAAAACTTGATGTCGAGGTCATCATTTTCGGCAGCGGAAGCAGGAATCGCTTCCCCCCGCCAGCCTGGCTCAAGCCCCTGATGGAAAAACGTATTGGACTGGAAGCCATGGATACCGCCTCGGCATGCCGTACTTACAATGTTCTCGCCGGGGAAGGACGCAACGTCGTTGCAGCCCTTTTACAGGCATAGGCTTACAAGGGGTCATTGAGAGAAACACGTATTTCAGAGTAAAATCGCAGGTTGCGGTTGGGGGCGCCCGATCAATAAAAGCAAAAATATCAAGCGCCTTCGGCATTTCAACGACTACACCCGAGAGATACAAGCGCATGGCGATCGTTGTCAACAAACCCCTTCCTGAATTTGAAGCCAACGCTACCGGCGGGATCAAGGTGACCAACACCTCCCATACGGGCCAGATTCTGATCCTGTATTTTTACCCCAAGGACAATACGCCTGGTTGCACCACAGAGGCAATGCAGTTTCGCGATAAATACAAGGATTTCGTGAAAGCTGGCGCTACCGTGTTTGGCGTTTCGCGCGACAACATGAAGTCGCACGATGACTTCAAGGAAAAGCTGGAACTGCCCTTCGAGCTGATCGCGGATACCGAGGAAAAGATGTGCCACATGTTCGGCGTGGTCAAGAACAAGATCATGTACGGCAAGAAGGTCAAGGGCATCGAGCGCTCCACCTTCCTGATTGGCGCCGACGGCCTGCTGGCCCAGGAGTGGCGCGGCCTCAAGGTTCCCGGTCACGTGGATGAAGTCCTCAAGGCAGTCAAGACCCTGAAAACCCAGGACAAGAAGGTTGCCTGATCGGCAACCTAAAAAGATTTAGGAACGCCATATACCCGCAAAGCGTTTCAAAGTCTTTAATCAAGCTGAAGCTACAAATTTCGATTTCGCACACCGGTAGCTATGCATAATGAGGCATGCCTCAGTGCTATGCAGTTTTTTCAGCTCACCCAACCAAAGCCGCCTCGGTTTCCAGGCGGCTTTGTGCTTTTTGAATCTTGTTGAGGAACGGTTCGTCCACTATGCCCCTGCCACCCGCACCCGGCCGCCGCGCCGCAAAGCTTTCCGCAGAAGCCTTTCTGTCCAGCCGCAACCCTGCCAAGCAGACTTCCATGGCTGACGACGATCTGGAGCCCTCCAGCACAACAACAGCAGTAGCAGTATCTCGATCCACTGCTACAGCAGCCAAACCCAAACGCGCGACCAAGCCCGCAAGCACCAAGACCGGGGGCAAGACTATTGCCAATCCGGCAAGCGAGGCATTGACACCCGCTACTGGGAAGGCAAGCAAAAGCAGTAGCAAGGCCGCCGCCAGCAGCCACAAGCCCTCGCGCCGCACACGCAACACAGGCACCGGCCCGACCACTCTGTTCGTGCTGGACACCAATGTGCTGCTGCACGACCCATCCAGCCTGTTCCGCTTTGAAGAGCACGACATTTTCCTGCCCATGGTGGTGCTGGAAGAGCTGGACAACCACAAGAAGGGCATGACCGAAGTGGCGCGCAACGGCCGCCAGGTCAGCCGCACACTGGACTCCCTGGTCGCATCTCAACCTGCCGATGGTCTGGACAAGGGCCTGCCATTGAATGCCACCGGCCAGCGCACTGCCACCGGCACTCTCTACTTCCAGACGCATCCCCTAGACGCCTCCTTGCCCGAGAGCCTGCCGCAGGGCAAGGCCGACAACCAGATTCTGGGCGTGGTCGCGGCCCTGCGCGAACAGCACAAGGACCGCGAAGTCGTGCTGGTGTCCAAGGACATCAATATGCGCGTCAAGGCACGCGCCCTGGGCCTGGCCGCCGAGGACTACCAGAACGACAAGGTACTGGAAGACGGCGACCTGCTGTACTCCGGCGCCCTGGCTCTGCCCGCCGATTTCTGGACCAAGGCGGGCAAGAACGTGGAAAGCTGGCAGGAAGGCGCCATCACCTACTACCGCGTCAGCGGCGCCATCGTGGACCAATTGATGATCAATCAGTTTGTCTATCACGAAGCGCCGGGCGAGCCCAGCCTCTATATGCGCGTGACCGAGATCCGCGACAAGACGGCCGTGCTCAAGACACTGCGCGACTTCGGCAATCCCAAGAACGCTGTCTGGGGCGTTGCCACGCGCAACCGCGAGCAGAACTTCGCCATGAATCTGCTGGTCAACCCCGATGTGGACTTTGTCACGCTGACCGGCACCGCCGGCACAGGCAAGACCCTGCTGGCCCTGGCCGCCGGTCTGGCACAGGTGCTGGACGAGCGCCGTTATACCGAGATCATCATGACCCGCGCCACTGTGAGTGTGGGCGAGGACATCGGCTTTCTGCCCGGCACCGAGGAAGAGAAGATGGGCCCCTGGATGGGCGCGCTGGACGACAACCTGGAGTTCCTGGCCAAGGGCGACGGCGGCAACGCCGGCGAATGGGGCCGCGCCGCGACCAATGAACTGATCCGCAGCCGCATCAAGATCAAGAGCATGAACTTCATGCGCGGCCGTACCTTTCTGAACAAGTACGTCATCATCGACGAGGCCCAGAACCTGACACCCAAGCAGATGAAGACCTTGATCACCCGCGCCGGCCCCGGGACCAAGATCATCTGCATGGGCAATCTGGCCCAGATCGACACGCCGTATCTGACCGAAGGCAGCTCAGGCCTGACCTATGTGGTGGACCGCTTCAAGGGCTGGCCCCATAGCGGCCACATCACCCTGGCACGCGGCGAACGCTCACGCTTGGCAGACTTCGCCAGCGAGGTGTTGTAAGTGGCAAGCTGGATCGCTGCGCTCAAGCTCGTGCCCTGGGGCGAGGTCATCAAGGCCACACCCCAGGTCATGAAAGCTGCCCAGAGCATGCTCAAGAAGAAGGATGCCCAGGAAGAGACGCGCGAACAGGAAGCCCGTGCGCAACAGGCATCCCAAAACCTGTCACCGCCGGCATCTGCGAGCGAGCAGGCTCTGAGACTGATTCAGCAGCAGGAAGAGCGCATCGCCCAGCTTGAACAATCCCAGCGCCAGTCGCTGGAGATCATCGAGAAGCTGGCTGAGCAGAATGCCCAGATCGTTGCCACCGTCGGCGCACTGCGCATAGGCGCGCAGCGCCTGGCCTGGACCTGTGGTGCCCTGGGCATCAGCCTGGTCAGCCTCGGCATCTACGTGTTCAGACACTGACCCATCCCGCTCAAAACAAAGCCCGCACGGCCATGGCCTGCGGGCTTTTTTCTTTGACAACAGTCATTTTGATAGCTGTCAGCGCTTGATATTCATAGATTTCATATTCATAGAACTTTAAAACCCATGCTCATCCAGCGTTAGCAGCTATGGTTTTAATACTCGTCGGCTCCATAGCCCTGGGCCAGATTCTCGAAGCGCGTCTGGTTCTTCTGGAAGAAGAGCTTCACCGTGCCCGTCGGACCATTACGCTGCTTGCCGATGATGACCTCGGCAATATTGGGCTCCTTGCTATCTTTGTTGTAGTAATCGTCACGGTAGATGAACATGATGATGTCCGCATCCTGCTCGATAGCGCCCGATTCACGCAGATCAGACATCATGGGACGCTTGTCGGTGCGTTGCTCCACCGAGCGGTTGAGCTGGGACAGCGCAATCACCGGGCATTGCAACTCCTTGGCCAGCATCTTCAAGCCCCGGGAAATCTCGCCCAGTTCGGTCGCACGGTTGTCGCCGCCAGCACCGCCAGAGCCGCTCATCAGCTGCAGGTAGTCCACCACGATCAGACCGAGCTTGCCGCACTGACGAGCCAGACGGCGCGCATTCGCACGCAGCTCGATGGGAGTCAGACCCGGTGTTTCGTCGATATGCAGACTTACCGTGCGCAGGCGCTCGATCGCCTCGGTCAGGCGTGGCCATTCGTCATCGCTGAGCTTGCCGGTACGCAGATTGCCCTGATTCACACGCCCGATGGAGCCCACGATACGCACGGCCAGCTGGGCCGCCCCCATTTCCATGGAGAAGATGGCAACCGGCAGGCCTTCATTGAGGGCCACATGCTCGGCAATATTCACGGCAAACGAGGTTTTACCCATTGAAGGACGCGCCGCCAGCACCACCATGTCGCCCGCCTGCAAACCAGACGTCATGCGATCCAGATCGACAAAGCCCGTTGGCACGCCGGTCACATCCATGGGGTTGTCGGCCATCTCCTGAACCTGGTCCAGCAGGTCCACTACCAGAGAGTCCAGCGACTGGAAGCCCTGCTTCATGCGCGAACCCTCTTCGCCGATGGCGAAGATCTTCTGCTCGGCCTGCTCCAGAATATCCTTGACCGACTTGCCCTGAGGATTGAAGGCGTTAGTGGCAATTTCGTCGCTGGTCGTCACCAGACGCCGCAGAATCGAGCGCTCGCGCACGATTTCCGCGTAGCGACGAATGTTCGTCGCGCTGGGCACATATTGGGCCAGCTGATTCAGATACAGCAGGCCGCCAATTTCCTCAGCCTTGCCCATGCCCTGCAAGCGTTCATAGACGGTGATCACGTCGGCAGGCTTGCTCTCGTTGATCATCTTGCCTATGGCTTCGAAGATCAGCTGATGCTCGCTGCGATAGAAATCCCCGGGCTTGAGCATGTCACCCACCCGATCCCAGGCATTGTTGTCCAGCAACAGACCGCCAAGCACCGAGGACTCCGACTCCATGGAATGCGGCGGCACGCGCAGTTGCGCCACCTCTGGATCCGCGGGAGAGCCAGGGCCGGGCAAGGGTGCGAACGCATCATCTTCCATATCAAGCGGGGGCATTACAGACGACATGAGACTCCTTGAGGCAAGCCCTCCATCGTAGCGGGAGGCCGCAATATCTTCACCGAAGGTGACTATAAAAACACTGGCATGCCCAATGGCGCCAGAAAACAAAAAACCGCCCGAAGGCGGTTTCTTGCCAATCCGGAAACGAGTCCGAATTAGGAGTGGTCGCCGTACACGGAGACGGCAACTTCTGCGGACACATCAGTGTGCAGAGCCACCACCACGGTAGCGTCGCCAACCATCTTGATAGGACCGTTGGGCATGCGAACCTGTGCCTTGTGCACTGCAAAACCGGCCTTCACCAGTTCTTCAGCGATGTCGGCATTGGTGATCGAACCGAACAGACGGCCGTCAACGCCAGCCTTCTGAGTGATCTTCACGGAAGCGCCGTTCAGCTTTTCGCCCAGTTCTTGAGCGGCAGCCAGCTTCTCGGCAGCAGCCTTTTCCAGCTCAGCGCGCTTGGCTTCGAATTCAGCCTTGGCAGCAGCTGTCGCACGACGGGCAGCGCCCGAAGGGATCAGGAAGTTGCGAGCGTAGCCGTCCTTGACCTTGACGATATCGCCCAGGTTACCCAGGTTCACAACCTTGTCGAGCAGAATAACTTGCATGGTTGGACTCCTTAGATCTTGTGCTGGTCAGAGTAAGGAACCAGAGCCAGGAAGCGAGCGCGCTTGATGGCTGTGTTCAGCTGACGCTGGTAGATGGCGCGCGTGCCGGTCAGGCGAGCGGGCACGATCTTGCCGTTTTCGGCGATGAAGTCACGCAGTGTGTCGACATCCTTGTAGTCGATTTCTTCGACGCCGGCGACTGTGAAGCGGCAGAAGCGCTTGCGCTTGAACAGCAGCGACTGGGTGTTGCGCTTAGGACGCTTGTCCTTGTTGAATTTCTTGAACGTGGCCATTTCTGGACCTCTTGAAAATTAGTTTTGTTGAATGTCCTGAATGTGCAAAACCAGCATCTTGCTGTTGCGCGGTGTGGCCAGAAAACCTTGAAAGGTCCATTGACTACCCGGAGCCTGGCGGGCCAGCTTTTCAGCCAGCGGGCCAAAGGCCACAGCTTTTACAGATGCGGTAACGTTGCGTGCATTGCCCATTTCCTGCTGCTGCGAACTGTGTTCAATTCGCAGATCCAGCGCGGGCAGTCCGGCGGGCGTGTAACGCAGAGCAGCTTGCTCGGCGAGGGTGCCCGTCAACACAACGCGGTTTTCCACTCCTTCAGAGTCTGATGCTATTAAGCGTGCTCAGCCTGGTTGGCCTTGCGAGCTTCTTCGCGCTCAACGGTCTTCATCATGGCGGAAGCAGCTGTATCAGCCTTCTTCTTCTGCACAGTCAGATGACGCAGCACGGCATCGTTGAACTTGAAGGCGTGTTCCAGTTCAGCCATCACAGCCTGGTCGGCTTCGATGTTCAGGCACAGGTAGTGAGCCTTGGCGAGCTTGTTGATCATGTAGGCCAGCTGACGACGGCCCCAGTCTTCTTCACGGTGCACCTTACCGCCACCAGCGGTAATCATGCCCTTGTAGCGCTCCAGCA
The DNA here is from genome assembly GCA_031277805.1 of Comamonas sp. GTDB lineage: Bacteria > Pseudomonadota > Gammaproteobacteria > Burkholderiales > Burkholderiaceae_C > Comamonas. Next base: position 109,756 of record JAITLR010000021.1, read on the forward strand.
TGGCAGGAACTTGCTCGCTTTGATCCGGATGGATCAACAAAACGATTTCGTAATGACGCATAACGACTCCTTTTGGGAAAACGCCGCCCACTGCGTCTTGAAGTGGTGCGGCAAGGCAAAACGTTAGATTCTAGCCGAGTGCCCGACTGTCTGTACACTTGGCACCGGAAAACCCGGGACTTGTCACGGGACAATGCCAGACAGGACTCTCGAAGAAGAAGTGCTCACACTCTCCATGAACCTCTACAAGCGGCAATTATGGACTTACAGTGCAATTCCCTTCCGACCCGAGAGAGGACAAGGCTTGAAATAGAACTGCCTGCGCCTATCTAGTCATCAGACTGATACAAGTTTTGAGAAACCTTCACCACCTATGACCGAGAACAACAATCCCAACCCATTCAATGACGCCAGCCCTGAGGAAGTGGAAGCCGCAATGGCCGCCAATGCGTCGGACGAGCTGGAGCGTCTGAAGGCAGAGCTGGAAGAACTCAAGGCCAAGAGCAGCGAGCTGGCCGACCAGTATCTGCGCGCCAAGGCCGAGGCCGAGAACGTACGCCGCCGCTCCGAAGAGGATGTGGCCAAGGCCCGCAAGTTCGGCATCGAAGGCTTTGCCGAAAGCCTGCTGCCCGTGATCGACAGCCTGGACGCGGCCCTGTCCATCCAGAACGCCACGCCCGAGCAGCTGCGCGAAGGCTCCGACGCCACGTTGCGTCAGCTGACTGCGGCCCTGGAACGCAACAAGGTTCTGGCGATCAATCCCGCCGCCGGCGAGAAGTTCGACCCCCACCACCACCAGGCCATCAGCATGGTGCCTGCCGAACAACCCGCGAACACTGTCGTCAACGTGCTGCAGAAGGGCTACGTGATTGCAGACCGCATTTTGCGCCCGGCACTGGTGACCGTGGCCCAGGGCTGATCGCCACAGAATTCACAAGCCAGAGGCGCAAATATTGTGAGCAAGGACTCTTGAAGACACTCACAGGCGCCCTTAACTGACTTTCAAGCAAACATTCAACAGATTACGGAGAGAATTATGGGAAAAATCATTGGTATTGACCTGGGCACAACCAACAGTTGCGTCGCCATCCTGGACGGCAACAACACCCGCGTGATTGAAAACAGCGAAGGTGCCCGCACTACTCCCTCCATCGTCGCCTACCAAGACGACGGCGAAATCCTGGTTGGCGCCTCCGCCAAGCGCCAGGCCGTCACCAACCCCAAGAACACCATCTACGCCGCCAAGCGCCTGATCGGTCGCAAGTTCGACGAAGCCGAAGTGCAAAAGGACATCGGCCTGATGCCTTTCCAGATCATCAAGGCTGACAACGGTGACGCCTGGGTGCAGGTGCGTGACGAAAAGCTGGCTCCACCCCAGATCAGCGCCGAAGTGCTGCGCAAGATGAAGAAGACCGCCGAGGACTTCCTGGGCGAAGCCGTGACCGAAGCCGTCATCACCGTGCCCGCCTACTTCAACGACGCACAGCGCCAGGCCACCAAGGATGCTGGCCGTATCGCCGGTCTGGAAGTCAAGCGCATCATCAACGAACCCACCGCTGCTGCCCTGGCCTTCGGTCTGGACAAGTCCGGCAAGGGTGACCGCAAGGTGGCCGTGTATGACCTGGGCGGTGGTACGTTCGACGTTTCCATCATCGAAATCGCCGACGTGGACGGCGAAAAGCAGTTCGAAGTGCTGTCGACCAACGGCGACACCTTCCTGGGCGGCGAAGACTTCGACCAGCGCATCATCAGCTACATCATCGACGAGTTCAAGAAGGAACAAGGCGTTGATCTGTCCAAGGACGTGCTGGCCCTGCAGCGCCTGAAGGAAGCTGCCGAAAAGGCCAAGATCGAGCTGTCGAACTCCGCCCAGACCGATATCAACCTGCCTTACATCACGGCCGATGCCACAGGTCCCAAGCACCTGAACATCAAGCTGACCCGCGCCAAGCTGGAAAGCCTGGTTGACGACCTGATCGAGCGCACGATTGCTCCTTGCCGCACCGCCATCAAGGATGCCGGCATCTCCGTGTCCGACATCGACGACATCATCCTGGTCGGCGGCATGAGCCGCATGCCCAAGGTGCAGGAAAAGGTCAAGGAGTTCTTCGGCAAGGATCCCCGCAAGGACGTGAACCCTGACGAAGCCGTGGCCGTGGGCGCTGCCGTGCAAGGTCAGGTGCTGGGTGGCGAGCGTTCCGACGTTCTGCTGCTGGACGTGACCCCTCTGTCCCTGGGTATCGAAACCCTGGGCGGCGTCATGACCAAGATGATCAGCAAGAACACGACCATCCCCACGAAGTTCGCGCAGACCTTCTCGACCGCCGAAGACAACCAGCCCGCCGTGACCATCAAGGTGTTCCAGGGCGAGCGTGAAATCGCCAGTGCCAACAAGCTGCTGGGCGAGTTCAATCTGGAAGGCATTCCACCAGCAGGTCGTGGCGTGCCCCAGATCGAGGTGAGCTTCGACATCGACGCCAACGGCATCCTGCACGTGGGCGCCAAGGACAAGGCCTCGGGCAAGGAAAACAAGATCACCATCAAGGCCAACTCCGGTCTGTCGGAAGACGAAATCCAGAAGATGGTCAAGGATGCGGAACTGAACGCCGCTGACGACAAGAAGAAGCTGGAACTGGTGACCGCCAAGAACCAGGGCGAAGCCGCTGTCCACAGCGTCAAGAAGAGCCTCTCCGAACATGGCGACAAGCTGGAAGCCTCCGAAAAGGAAGCTATCGAAGCTGCAGTCAAGGAACTGGAAGAAGCTCTGAAGGGCGAAAACAAGGACGACATCGATGCCAAGACCACGGCGCTGATGACCACTGCCCAGAAGCTGGGCGAGAAGATGTACGCTGATGCACAGGCCGCTGGCGGTGCTGAAGCGGCTGCCGCAGCCGGTGCTGCAAGTGCAGGTGCATCGGCCGCTGCTTCTGACGACAACGTCGTTGATGCTGAAGTCAAGGAAGTCAAGAAGGACTAAGCGCGGGCAGGTCCTGGCCTCAAACCCGTGACCGCTTGCCGCCGCGCCGAGCTCTGAACAGAGCTGGCGCGGCGTTGCTGTTCTATCCGACCGGAAAACAACATGTCCAAACGTGACTATTACGAAGTTCTGGGCGTTGCCAAAAGCGCCTCGGACGATGAAATCAAAAAGGCTTATCGCAAGCTTGCGATGAAGCACCACCCCGATCGCAACCAGGGTGACAAGGCCAAGGCGGCCGAGGAGCAGTTCAAGGAGGTCAAAGAGGCCTACGAAATGCTTTCCGACGGCCAGAAGCGTGCAGCCTACGATCAGTACGGCCATGCCGGCGTCGATCCCAATCGCGGCATGGGCGGCGGTGAAGGCTTTGGCGGCTTTGCCGAAGCCTTTGGCGATATCTTTGGCGATATGTTCAGCCAGGGCCGCGGCGGCCGTGGTGGCCGCCAGGTCTATCGCGGCAACGACCTCAGCTACTCCATGGAAATCTCCCTGGAAGAGGCCGCCAAGGGCAAGGATGCCCAGATCCGCATTCCCAGCTGGGACAGCTGCGACACCTGCCACGGCAGCGGCGCCAAGCCCGGCACCAGCACCAAGACCTGCACCACCTGCAACGGTATAGGCACGGTGCAGATGCGCCAGGGCTTCTTCAGCGTTCAGCAGACCTGCCCGCACTGCCGCGGCACCGGCAAGATCATTCCCGAGCCCTGCACCAGCTGCGGCGGCCAGGGCAAGGTCAAGCATCAGAAGACCCTGGAAGTCAAGATTCCAGCCGGCATCGACGACGGCATGCGCATCCGCTCGGCCGGCAACGGTGAGCCCGGTACCAATGGCGGCCCGGCTGGCGACCTCTATATCGAGATCCGCGTCAAGGATCACGACATCTTCGAGCGCGATGGCGACGACCTGCACTGCAACGTGCCCGTAAGCTTCATCACCGCAGCCCTGGGCGGCGAGATTGAAGTGCCGACACTGGCAGGCAAGGCCGCCATCGATATCCCCGAAGGCACCCAGGCCGGCAAGCAGTTCCGCCTGCGCGGCAAGGGCATCAAGGGCGTGCGCTCCAGCTACCCAGGCGACCTGTACTGCCACATCGTCGTGGAAACGCCGGTCAAGCTCACCGAGTACCAGCGCAAGCTGCTCAAGGATCTGGACGAGTCCCTCAAGAAGGGCGGCTCCAAACATTCACCCAGCGGCGAAAGCTGGACAGACCGCCTGAAGAGCTTCTTCAGTTAAGCACGGCGAAGCCTGCAAAAAAGCCCATCGGCAAATGCCTGATGGGCTTTTTTCATCGCCAGGCCGTCCCACGCCCCTCATCTTGAAGAGGCTGCGTGGATCCCATATCCAGAGATTTATTCTCTGACAGGCTTCCAGGCGCTGACCTGGCGCTGGATGCGCACACGCTCGGCCGCACTCAGCTCCTGCTCCGCCGTCTCCACCCGGCTTTGCAGCGCGGGATCCTGTTGGCGGGCAATCAGCAGCCAGTAATAGGCCTTGGCCATATCCTTGTCCACGCCCTGACCGCCTGCATACATGGCGGCCAGATTGGACTGCGCCAATGTATATCCCTGTTTGGAGGCTCGCTCGAACCAGCGTGCTGCGGTCTTTGCATCCTGGCTCACCCCCTGACCGTTGGCATAGAGAAAACCCAGTGACGACTGAGCGGCGGCATTACCCTGGTTCGCCGATTTGTCCAGCCATTTCGCGGCTCGCTGCAGATCCTGCGGCACCAAGGCACCCACGGCGTAGATCATGCCCGTGTTGTATTGCGCATCCGCATGCCCCTGCTCGGCCGCCTTCTCAAACCATTGCAGGGATGCACGGCCATCCTCCTTGATACCGCGGCCGCTGGAAAGCATCACACCCAGGCTGTACTGGCCCGCAGCCTCACCGCTTTGCGCCGAGCGCTGGAACCACTGCGCAGCCTGCGCATCGTCCTTGGCCACTCCACGTCCTTCGGCGTACATCAGGCCCAGATTGTTCTGGGCAATACCGTCACCCTGCTCTGCGGCCTTGCCATACCAGCGCACTGCCTGCTGCTCATCCTGGCTCACACCACGCCCATTGGCATACATCACACCCAGATCGGACTGGGCGGGCGCATAGCCCTGATCGGCAGACTTGCGATACCACTGCACGGCCTGTGCCAGATCCAGCTTCACACCCTTGCCAAAACGATAGCGTGATCCCAGCAGATACTGAGCCTTGGCATCGCCGGTCTGGGCCGTTGCCCGAATCGATTCAAACTCCCTGGCATCTTCCACCTGGTCGGACTTGGCATTGCCGGGCGACCAGTGCTCCAGCCCCATGGGCGCAGCCGCCGCAGCCGCACCAACCGCAGCGCCACGCGCAACATGACCGCCACGCGCTGTCTTTTTGCTAGCGCCCTTGCCTGTTGCTTTGCCTGTTGCGGCAGCTTTACCCCCCTTACCCGGCTTGGCGGCTGCAGCCGCACTCTTGCTGGCAGGTTTGCTTGCGGGTTTGGCCGCTGTGCTGGTCTTCCCCTTGGCGACGGCAGGCACAGAAACAACGCTCCCCAGAGTCAGGGCAGCAGCCAGCACGCAAAGTTGCCCCCAGCGCCTGCCTGCATTCGACGGCACCGGCAAAGTGGGTGCAGCCGTGATTTCACTTTTGCTCATTTCGATATTGGAGGCTCTCATAACTCACATTTTTGCAGCAAATAGCCCAGACAGGACGCCCTTTACTGACGGTTAACACTTGCAAGCATCGTTGCAGATGTCGCGCAGCGGAATTATTCATGGAATTGGGCACAAGCTATTGCCGGGCATGCGACAACCGCTATCAATTTTGCGAAATATGGAAACATCTGCTCACCCCCCTTCAATAGCCATCTCGATGGCCATCGAAAATCACGATTGGCACCATCTCCATTGATTAACCATCTCGAAACAAGACATCTCATTCAAAGATGGATGAATGGTTTTTAATCGGTAAAAATACATAAAACTTCTCGAAATGAGAAGACTTGAGCCAGCCCATGAAGAATTCAGAGCGCAGCTTTGCGCGCCGCATCGATCTCACCTCTCTCCAATTGTTCGTCGCCGTGTGCGAACTGGGCAGCATTGGCCGTGCCGCAGAGCGCGAGTTCATTGCCGCCTCGGCAGTCAGCAAGCGCCTGTCCGATCTGGAAGCCACGGTAGACACCGCCCTACTCTATAGGCACAGCCGTGGCGTGACATTGACGCCTGCCGGCGAGAGCCTGTTGCACCACGCTCGCAATGTGCTGTATGGGCTGGAGCGCATGCAGGGCGAGCTCTCCGAGTACGCAGACGGCGTGCGTGGCCATGTGCGCATGCACGCCAATATGTCGGCCATCGTGCAGTTCCTGCCAGAGGACTTGGGTGCCTTCGCCCGCGAGCATGGCCAGATCAAGATCGACCTGCAGGAGCACCTGAGCCCAGACGTGCTGAGCGCCGTGGCCGAGGGCACTGCCGACATCGGCATCTGCACGCTGGGCAATATCAAAAGCAGCGAAAGCAACCAGGCCAACGTACCGCTGACCCAGGGCAATGTAGCTCTGCAATACCGCAACTACCGTGAAGACCGCTTGGTTGTCGTCGTGCCTGAGCGCCATGCACTGGCTTCGCGTGACAGCGTGGCTTTTTCCGAAGTGCTGGAATGGGACATCGTCGGCCTGCACGCCGGCTCGTCCATCAGCCTGGCCATGCGCGCCGCTGCAGCCCAGGCCGGCCACGCGCTGCATCAGCGCATCCAGGTCACCAGCCTGGACGCCATGTGCCGCATGATCGACAACGGCCTGGGGCTGGGCCTGCTGCCCGACCGCGCCTTCGAGCTCATGCATGGCGTGGGCCATCTGCGAGCCGTTCAACTCAGCGATGACTGGGCTCAGCGCGAGCTCTGCGTGGTCGCCCGCGATTTTGACGCCCTGCCCGTCACCGCCCGCCTACTGGTGGATCATCTTTGCCCCACCAGCGCCAAGGCCTGAAAGCGGCCTTCGACCGTACCGAATAAACCACCCAACAACCCAACTCACGAGAGCAATAGCACCATGGGACGCACCCTCTACGACAAGATTTTTGACGAGCACGTCGTTCACACCGAGGAAGACGGGACCTCCATCCTCTACATCGACCGCCATCTGGTGCACGAAGTGACCAGCCCCCAGGCATTTGAAGGTCTGCGTGAGGCTGGCCGCAAGCTGTGGCGCACCAGTTCCGTGGTGGCCACGGCCGACCACAACACGCCCACCGATGGTTGGGAACGCGGCTATGACGGCATTGCCGATCCGATCAGCAAGGAACAGATCGTCACGCTCAACAGCAACATCGCCGAATTCGGTGCGGCCGCCTTCTTCCCCTTCATGGACAAGGGTCAGGGCATTGTCCACGTGATGGGCCCCGAGCAGGGCGCCACGCTGCCCGGCATGACCGTGGTCTGCGGCGACAGCCACACCTCCACGCACGGCGCTTTTGGTGCGCTGGCTCACGGCATCGGCACCTCCGAGGTCGAGCATGTGATGGCCACCCAGACCCTGCTGGCCAAGAAGGCCAAGAACATGCTGGTGCAAGTCAATGGCAAGGTGGCCCCCGGCATTACCGCCAAGGACATTGTTCTCGCCATCATCGGCAAGATCGGCACCGCCGGCGGCACGGGCTACACCATCGAGTTTGCCGGCGAAGCGATCCGCGATCTGTCCATCGAAGGCCGCATGACGGTCTGCAATATGGCCATCGAAGGCGGCGCACGCGCTGGCCTGGTGGCCGTGGACGAAAAAACCGTCAACTACATCAAGGGCCGCCCCCTGGCGCCCACGGGTGGCGAATGGGATGCCGCCGTCAGCTACTGGAAGACACTGCATTCCGACGCCGATGCCAAGTTTGACCGCGTGGTGGAGCTGAACGCCGCCGATATCGTGCCGCAGGTGACCTGGGGCACCAGCCCCGAGATGGTGCTGGGCATTGACGCCAGCGTACCTGATCCCGATAAGGAAAAAGACGCCAACAAGCGTGGTGCCATCGAGCGTGCGCTGACCTATATGGCGCTGGAGCCCGGCAAGCCTCTGAACGATATTTTCGTGGACAAGGTCTTCATCGGCTCCTGCACCAACAGCCGCATCGAGGACATGCGCGAAGCCGCGACCGTGGTCAAGAAGCTGGGCCAGAAAGTGGCCAAGAACATCAAGCTGGCCATGGTCGTGCCCGGCTCCGGCCTCGTGAAGGAGCAAGCCGAACGCGAAGGCCTGGATGTGATCTTCAAGGCCGCCGGATTTGAATGGCGCGAGCCCGGCTGCTCCATGTGCCTGGCCATGAACGCCGACCGCCTGGAACCCGGCGAGCGCTGCGCATCGACCTCCAACCGCAACTTCGAAGGCCGCCAGGGCGCGGGCGGTCGCACCCACCTCGTGAGCCCCGCCATGGCCGCCGCAGCCGCCATCCACGGCCATTTCGTGGATATCCGCAAGTTCGCGTAAGCCATCGAGACACAAGATTCTGGAATCACACCATGCAGAAATTCACCGTGCACAAGGGCCTTGTCGCCCCCATGGACCGCGAGAACGTCGACACTGATGCCATCATCCCCAAGCAGTTCCTGAAGTCCATCAAGAAGACCGGCTTCGGCCCCAATCTGTTTGACGAGTGGCGCTATCTGGACCAGCCCGGCCAGCCCGGCGTGCCCGAAGCCGACCGCAAGCCCAACCCCGACTTCGTGCTCAACCAGCCGCGCTTCAAGGGCGCCAGCATCCTGATCGCGCGCAAGAACTTCGGCTGCGGCTCCAGCCGCGAGCACGCGCCCTGGGCGCTGGACCAGTATGGCTTCCGCGCCATCCTGGCTCCCAGCTTCGCCGACATCTTCTTCAACAACAGCTTCAAGAACGGCCTGCTGCCCATCGTGCTGCCCGAGGCTACGATCGACCTGCTGTTCCACGAGGTGCAGGCCTTCCCCGGCTACGAGCTGACCATCGACCTGGAACGCCAGGTCATCGTTCGCCCCCAGGGCGAGGAGATCCCGTTCGACGTGATCGCCTTCCGCAAGTACTGCCTGCTCAACGGCTTCGACGACATCGGCCTGACCATGCGCCACGCCGACAAGATCAAGGCCTTTGAAACCGAGCGTCTGGCGCAGAAGCCCTGGCTGGCGCATACGTTGATTCAGAAATAGCCCCCCTGAGCCGCTTTGCGGCTTCCCCCTTTCTCGATGCTTTGCATCGGAAGGGGGACGGCATCTTCGCTGCGAGGCGGCTCTTGCTCGATGTCTCTCACTTGGGGTTTGCCTAATTTGAGTTCAACTATCAATAAATGAGCTTCTAGCGCCTTCTATTCATAGACCTTGATAGATTTTTGATTTGAAATCTATGAATATCAGGCGCAAGCAGCTATCAAATCAATAAAAGGAACATCATGAAGATCGCAGTTTTGCCCGGAGACGGCATTGGTCCCGAAATCGTCGCGGAAGCCGTCAAGGTGCTTGAAGCCTTGAATCTGGGCCTGGAGATGGAAACCGCTCCCGTGGGTGGCGCCGGCTATGAAGCCGCTGGTCATCCTCTGCCTCCCGCCACGCTGAAGCTGGCCCAGGAAGCCGACGCCATCCTGTTCGGCGCCGTGGGCGACTGGAAGTACGACACGCTGGACCGCCCCCTGCGTCCCGAGCAGGCCATTCTGGGCCTGCGCAAGGCCCTGGGCCTGTTCGCCAATTTCCGCCCCGCCATCTGCTACAAGGAACTGACCCATGCTTCCAGCCTCAAGCCCGAGCTGGTCGCGGGCCTGGACATCCTCATCATCCGCGAGCTGACCGGCGACATCTACTTCGGCCAGCCGCGCGGCCGCCGTGTGGCTCCCGATGGTCACTTCCCCGGTGCCGAGGAAGCCTTCGACACCATGCGCTACTCACGCCCCGAGATCGAGCGCATCGCCCACGTGGCCTTCCAGGCTGCCCAGAAGCGCAGCAAGCGCGTGACCAGCGTGGACAAGGCCAATGTGCTGGAAACCTTCCAGCTGTGGAAGGACGTGGTCAGCGAAGTCGCCAAGCAGTACCCCGACGTGGCCCTGGACCATATGTATGTGGACAACGCCGCCATGCAGCTGGTCAAGGAACCCAAACGCTTCGACGTGGTGGTGACCGGCAATATGTTCGGCGACATCCTCTCCGACGAAGCCTCCATGCTGACCGGCTCCATCGGCATGCTGCCCAGCGCCAGCCTGAACGACAAGAAGCAAGGCCTGTACGAACCCAGCCACGGCTCGGCTCCCGACATCGCCGGCAAGGGCATTGCCAACCCCCTGGCGACCATCCTCTCGGCCGCCATGATGCTGCGCTTCAGCCTGGGTCAGGAAGCTGCTGCCCTGAAGATCGAAGCCGCCGTGCAAAAGGTGCTGGCCGACGGCCTGCGCACTGCCGACATCTACAGCGAAGGCACGACCAAGGTGTCTACCCGCGAGATGGGCGATGCCGTGGTCAAGGCCCTGGCCTCGGTCTAATCCCATTTCCATATCAATCGATTACTTTGTCGGCTTCGCTTGCCGTGCTACAGCACTGTCTTCGCTTCGCCTTCGCGTACTCGAATGATCTGGAATTGGAATAAGCCCCCGCGCTGCAAGGATCGGCTTTACGCGGCCCTTGCAGCGAATCAAGTTTTTTTGGCGTTTTCAATCAAAACGTCAAAAATAAATCTTTAATTTCGACGATTTGACGATTGTTTAAAGCACATTTAACAAACTGTGCTTTTCCCGCATTCGCTAGAATTAGAACTCTTATGTTTGCCGCACGCACCTTCAACACTGAAACCGCCACACCTGCAATGCTTGCCGGTCTGGACGCGCGCGCAATCACCATTAAGACGATTACAGGCTGACCCAGCCCGGTTCGTCGTGCGCCCTTTCCGGCTCAGACGAGCCGGACGAAGCAGTCTCAAGCTACTGTTTTCAAAACTGAAAGGGCGTTTCAAATGAGCAAGCAATTGGTAGGTTTGGTGGGCTGGCGCGGCATGGTCGGCTCCGTGCTGATGGACCGCATGCAGGCCGAAGGCGACTTCGCGCTGATCGAGCCGGTGTTCTTCTCCACCTCCAACGCCGGCGGCAAGGCCCCCGCGATGGCCACGGTGCACACCCAGCTCAAGGATGCCAACGACATCGCCGAGCTGTCCAAGTGCGACATCATCATCACCTGCCAGGGCGGCGACTACACCAAGGAAGTCTTCCCCAAGATCCGCGCCGCCGGCTGGAACGGCCATTGGATCGACGCAGCCTCCTCGCTGCGCATGGAAGATGACGCCGTCATCGTGCTGGACCCCGTCAACGACGACCTGATCCAATCCAAGCTGGCCGCAGGCGGCAAGAACTGGATCGGCGGCAACTGCACCAACTCCATCCTGCTGATGGGCCTGGGCGGCCTGTTCAAGGCCGGTCTGGTCGAATGGGTCTCCTCCATGACCTACCAGGCAGCATCGGGCGGCGGCGCCAACCACATGCGCGAGCTGCTCAAGGGCATGGGCGTGGTACACGCGGCCGTAGCCGACGAGCTGGCAACACCTGCTTCCGCCATCCTGGAAATCGACCGCAAGGTGGCTGAAACCATCCGCACCGATGTGCCCACCGAGTTCTTCGGCGCACCTCTGGCTGGCGGCCTGATCCCCTGGATCGACGTGCAACTGCCAAACGGTCAGTCCAAGGAAGAATGGAAGGGCCAGGCCGAAGTCAACAAGATCCTCGGCACCGACGCCACGATTCCCGTGGACGGTCTGTGCGTGCGTATCGGCGCCATGCGCTGCCACAGCCTCGCACTGACGCTGAAGCTCAAGAAGGATCTGCCTCTGGAAGAGATCGAAGCGCTGATCAAGGGCGGCAACCCCTGGGTCAAGTTTGTGGCCAATGACCGTGCCGAGACCGTCAAGGAACTGACCCCTGCCGCGACCACCGGCGGCCTCGAAGTGGCCGTGGGCCGCGTGCGCAAGCTCAACATGGGCCCCGAGTATGTCTCCGCCTTCGTGATCGGTGACCAGTTGCTGTGGGGTGCGGCCGAGCCGTTGCGCCGCATGCTGCGCATTCTGCTGGCTGCCTGAGCTCGCTGAAACATGTTTCGCTGGCTTGAGCCAGCGCAAAAAGCGCCATACCACGCTCGTCGCGGATGGCGCTTTTTTCATGTCCAAGCCCAGGCTTGGGCCACAATCACCCGTTTGTTTCAACGAGTCAGCCTGCCAGGCTGACTCTATATTCGCTGGCATCTCGTTGCCAATCGACAACATTACTTCGCCTTGACAAGGATGCAATTGCTCACAGTGCAATAGCGTCGTTGACAATGCAGACTGTGTCCTACGGGCCGAGAAACACTTCGCCGACCGTCGGAAATTTCATTGACTGATGCATCCACCCTTGAATCTCGCTACAAAAACAATAGAGCGGGCTGGATGCACAAACCAAGTTTGATGCCTTATGCAACGCTGGAAACTCTCTGCGCTAGCCGCTGCCTCCCTCGCTCTGTCCAGCCTCACGGTCACCGATGCTTGGGCCCTGGCACTGGGCCGCATCACCGTTCAGTCGGCACTGGGAGAGCCACTGCGCGCAGAGGTCGAGATTCCCCAACTGAGCGCTACCGAAGCCGAAAGCCTTCAAGCGGCCGTCGCACCCGCGGCCACCTTCCGCGCTCAAGGCATGGAATACACCGGTACGGCCAACTCCGTGCGCGTCAAGGTTCAAAAGCGTGCCAATGGTTCAGCGGTGCTGCAACTGAGCAGCAGCCAGCCTGTGAACGACCCATTTGTAGACCTGGTGATCGACGCCAACTGGGCTTCCGGCAAGATTCAGCGCAACTACACTCTGCTGCTGGATCCCCCCGCATCACGCCGCCCGGCTCCCGCCCCCGTGACTGCAGCTCAGGCTCCCGCGGAGACACAACCTCGTCCTGCCCGTCCTGCAGTCGTCGAGCGCTCTGCCCAGGTCGCGCCGACACCGGCCGTGACTGCCGCACAAGGTCGTGACTTGCGCAATGACCGTGATCAGGATGAGGGGTCAGCCAAAGCAGCTCGCGCCTCTCGGAACAAGGGCCAAGTTGCAGCCGCGCCAGCCCGCGACAACGAAGCAGACACAGTGCGCGTAAAGACAGGCGATACCGCAGGCCGCATTGCATCTGCCAACAAGCCTGCCGGCGTGTCGCTGGATCAGATGCTGGTCGCCATGCTGCGCAGCAACCCCCAGGCCTTTGTCAACGGCAACATCAATCGCATGCGCAGCGGCGCCGTGATTCAGCTGCCCGATGCGGCCACTGCACAAGCCACGTCCAACAAGGAAGCGCGCCAGATCATGGCCGCCCAGTCGCGCGACTTCAATGAATTCCGCCGCCAGTTGGCCGGCATCGCGCCGGTTGCTCCTGTGGCGGCAGCCTCGCGCAGCGCCTCGGGTCAGGTTCAGGCCCATGTGGAAGACAGCAAGCCCAACACGGCAGCGCCTGACAAGCTGACCCTCTCCAAAGGCTCGGTCAAAGGCACGGTCGCCGATGAAAAGCTGGCGCAGCAAAAGCAGGCCTCGGATCAGTCTGCCCGCACCGACGAACTCAAGCGCAACATGGCCGAGCTCAGCCAGATTGCCGCAGCAACACAGCCTGCCGGCGGTGCAGCTGCGCCTGCAGCCAGCGCAGCTGCCCCAGCAGCAACACCAGGTGTGAACGTTCCACTGGCGACCGCAGCCAATAATGCTGCAGCCGCTCCAGCTCCCGCCGCGGCAACGCCTGCGGCTTCTGCCCCCGCGCCTGAAGCAGGTACGCAGCCCACCGAAGCCGCCAAACCGGCTGAACCCACAGCCGCACCTGCAGCAGATGCAGGTACCGCACCGGACGCTGCAGCACCCACCCCAGATACTCCCTCGGCGGAAGCCCCTCCTGCGGCCCCCGCTCCGGCCCCAGCACCCAAGCCAGCCCTGGCCCCTGTGGCTCCACCACCCGAACCCAGCTTCATAGACGGCCTGATGGACGACCCCACCATTCCGCTGGCGGGCGCAGCCATATTGGCTCTATTGCTGGGCTATGGCGGCTACCGAGTGGCCCAGCGCCGCAAGGCCGCTGCGGCTGCCAGCGCCGACAGTTCGCTGGGCGACAGCCAGCTGGGCACCGACTCGTTCTTCGGCGCCAGCGGTGGTCAGCGTGTGGATACCACCACGACCAGCAGCCAGATGTCAGGGCAATCCATGCAGTACTCGCCCAGCCAGCTGGACGCCGGTGATGTGGACCCTCTGGCCGAAGCCGACGTCTATCTGGCCTATGGCCGTGATCTGCAGGCCGAGGAAATCCTCAAGGAAGCCCTGCGCACCGATCCCAACCGCCTGGTTCTGCATCAGAAGCTGGCGGAAATCTATGCCAAGCGCAACGACCGGATTGCCTACGCCGCCGTAGCCAGCAATCTCTACAACCTGACCCAGGGCAAGGGCTCTGAATGGCAACGCGTGGCCGATCAGGGACGAACCCTGGATCCCGACAACACCCTGTACCAGCCCGGCGGCCAGACTGCGGCCAGCTCCTCCGCCCCTCAGGGGTTGGACACGATGGGCATGGCTCCTGCCGCCGCTGTCGCAGGCGGCATGGCCTTCGGCGATGCCCTGGCTTCGGTCAACCAGGCACTCAAGGAGCCAGATCTTGCCCAAGACCACGAAGGCCCTCCCACCCAGCCCACGAATATGGACTTCGGCCTGGATCTGGATCTGCCCACAGGTCTCGCCGATACCCAGGCTCCTGTCGCGCAGCCTCTGCCGGATGTCACAGCACCTCAGCCCAGCGAGCAAGACTTCGCTTCGCTGGCGCAATGGGACACACCTGCCCCCACTCCTGCGGCAGACAACGGCCTGAATCTGGACCTGGACGACCTGGCCTCCTTCAGCCTGCCTACCGCTCAGCCACCTGCGGCCACCGAGCCCACCGCCACTCCGCCAGCCGATACGCTCAATGCGCTGGAGTTCGACCTGGACAGCTTTGCCCCGCCACAGGCAAAGGCCGAAGCACCCTCGGCAGAGCTATCGCTGACCGATGACGAGGTGACGCTGCGGCAACCCATCGACGCAGGTAACAGCCATGCAAACGCCGCGCCTCAAGCCGAGTCAGAGCCTGTGTTCGACCTCAGTGGTCTGTCACTGGACCTGGGTACCTCTCCAGAAGCTGCCATGGCTCCCGCCGCGGCCACGCCCTCCATGCCGGAAGATCCCATGGCCACCAAGCTGGCTTTGGCCGAAGAGTTCAATGCCATTGGTGACAGTGACGGAGCGCGTACACTCATCGAAGAAGTGATCGCCGAAGCCCATGGCGATCTCAAAGCCAAGGCCCAGGCCTTGCTTTCTCAGATTGGTTGAATTTGATGCGTGAAAACTCCGCGCCAGGAGCCATGCCATGCGCATAGCTCTGGGCGTCAGCTACAACGGTCAGGCCTATCGTGGCTGGCAAAGCCAGCCCGACGGCAACACCGTACAAGACAAACTCGAAGCGGCCCTGGGCCGCTTTGCTGCTCAAGAGGTCTCCACAATTTGCGCAGGCCGCACCGACTCCGGTGTTCACGGGCTGATGCAAGTCGTGCATTTCGACACCGAATTGCAGCGGACACCCAACTCCTGGGTCCGCGGCACCAACACCTTTCTCCCCAAGGACATCGCCGTGCAATGGGCGGCCGAGGTGCCTGAGGGCCTGGATGGCTTTCACTCCCGCGCCTGCGCTACAGCCCGCCGCTATGCCTATGTGCTGCTGCAGTCCCCTGTGCGCCCCAGCGTGGATCACGGCCGGGTCGGCTGGGTGTTCCAGCCTCTGGATGCGCAGCGCATGCGTGCCGCCGCGGGTCTGCTGCTGGGCGAGCATGATTTCTCCTCCTTCCGCGCTGCGGGCTGCCAGGCAAAAAGCCCTGTCAAAACCCTTCATCGCATCGATATCCACTACCGCCCGGCAGGTCAGGCGCCCATGCGTGATGAGCTCATGGAATGCGGCTACTGGCACTTCGAATTTGAAGGCAGCGCCTTCTTGCACCACATGATCCGCAACATCATGGGTTGCCTGATTTACGTGGGCCAGGGCTCCAAGCCGGTAGAGTGGATGCAGCAGGTGCTGGACGCACGCTCGCGTGAAGTCGCTGCACCCACCTTCTCCCCCGACGGGCTGTACTTCCTCGGCCCCATCTACGATGCACGCTGGGGGCTGCCGGCCGATACACCTCCATTTGCCTGGCTGCCTTGAGCCGCTGCGCTCCATTGACTGCTGCAACGCCAGAAACCTGCCATGTCTTTCATTGCCCCCCGTACCCGCATCAAGATCTGTGGCCTGACACGCGAGCAGGACGTCGATGTCGCCGTCCAGGCCGGAGCTGACGCCATCGGCTTTGTGCTTTATGCCCAAAGCCCACGCGCAGTTACGCTGGAGCGCGCGGCCGAGCTGGCCCGCCGCCTGCCGCCTTTTGTCACGCCTGTTTTGCTGTTCGTCAACGAGAGTGCTAGCAATGTCATAGCTGCTTGCGCACGCATACCCAACGCTTGCGTGCAATTTCATGGCGATGAATCGCCTGAGGACTGTGACGCCGCAACTCGTGGCGTGCAGCCCTGGATGCGCGCAGCGCGCATACCCCTTGGCGATGATGCGATCCGGTTTGACCTCGTAGAATATGCGCAACGTTATTCAAAGGCCCAGGCCATATTGCTCGACGCCCATGTCGACGGCTATGGCGGTGGCGGGAAAGCATTCAATTGGTCACTTCTGCCAACAAGCGTCGCCTCTCACCTCGTTTTGTCTGGTGGACTCACGCCTGCAAACGTGACCGATGGCATCTTGCAAGTGCGCCCTCGCGGGCTCTCACTGGCCGTTGATGTGAGCTCTGGTGTCGAGGCCGACGGCCCCGATGGCAAGCCCCTCAAAGGCATCAAGGATGCCGACAAGATTCACCGCTTCATTGCTGCCGTCCGTGCAGCTGATGCCATTAATTTGCAGACAAGCACATGTTTGAATACCAATACCCTGACGCCCTCGGCCACTTCGGCCGCTACGGTGGCAGCTTCGCCAGCGAAACCCTGACCCACGCACTGGCCGAGCTGCGCGACGCCTACGCCAAGTATCAGAACGATCCCGAATTCATCCAGGAATTCCAGTCCGAGCTGGCCCACTACGTAGGCCGTCCCTCCCCCGTCTATCATGCAGACCGCATGTCGCGTGAAATGGGTGGCGCGCAGATCTACCTCAAGCGCGAAGACCTCAACCACACCGGCGCGCACAAGATCAACAACGTGATCGGCCAGGCCATGCTCGCCAAGCGCATGGGCAAGCCGCGCATCATTGCCGAAACCGGCGCCGGCCAGCACGGCGTGGCCACCGCCACCATCTGCGCGCGCTACGGTCTGGAATGCATCGTCTACATGGGGGCCGAAGACGTGAAGCGCCAAAGCCCCAACGTCTACCGCATGAAGCTGCTGGGCGCCACCGTGGTGCCCGTGGAATCGGGCTCCAAGACCCTCAAGGACGCGCTCAACGAGGCCATGCGTGACTGGGTGGCCAACGTCGACAACACCTTCTACATCATCGGTACCGTGGCCGGTCCACACCCCTACCCCATGATGGTGCGCGACTTCCAGAAGGTCATCGGCGATGAGTGCCTGACCCAGATGCCCGAGTTCCTCGGTCCCGAAAAGCAGCCCGACGCGGTCGTGGCCTGCGTGGGCGGCGGCAGCAATGCCATGGGTATCTTCTATCCCTATATTCCCTACGAGAACACCCAGCTGATCGGCGTGGAAGCGGCCGGCGAAGGCCTGGAGTCCGGCAAGCACTCGGCCTCGCTGCAAAAAGGCAGCTCCGGCGTGCTGCACGGCAACCGCACCTTCATCCTGCAGGATGAAAACGGCCAGATCACCGAAACCCATTCCGTCAGCGCCGGCCTGGACTATCCCGGCGTGGGCCCCGAACATGCCTGGCTGCAGGAAATCGGTCGCGCCCAATACGTAGGCATCACCGACACCGAAGCGCTGGACGCCTTCCACTACCTGTGCCGCGCCGAGGGCATCATCCCCGCGCTGGAATCCAGCCATGCCGTGGCCTATGCCATGAAGCTGGCCAAGACCATGCGCGCCGATCAGTCCATCCTCGTCAGCCTCTCGGGCCGTGGCGACAAGGACATCGGCACCGTGGCCGACCTGTCGGGCGCCGAATACTTTGACCGTCCTTCCATGCGCGGCCTGACCGTCAAGGGCGCGCACAGCCTGGAGGCGGCCAAGCCCGCCCCTCACACTCCCACTGCGGGAGGCAGCAAGCAATGAGCCGAATTTCCGACACCTTCAGCAAGCTCAAGGAAGAAGGCCGCAAGGCGCTGATTCCCTACATCACGGCGGGCTTCCCCTTTGCGGCCATCACCCCCTCCCTCATGCACGGCATGGTGGAAGCAGGTGCCGACGTGATCGAGCTGGGCGTGCCCTTCTCCGACCCCATGGCCGACGGCCCCACCATCCAGCGCGCGGGCGACAAGGCCATTGCCAATGGCGTGGGCCTCAAGCAGGTGCTGGCCTATGTGGCCGAGTTCCGCAAGAAGGATACGACCACGCCCGTGGTACTCATGGGTTACGCCAATCCTGTCGAGCGCTATGACCAGATCCACGGCGAAGATGCTTTTGTCAATCACGCGGCAGAGTCCGGTGTGGACGGCATACTCATCGTGGACTACCCGCCCGAGGAATGCGAGGAGTTCGCCGCCAAGCTGCGCGAGCGCGACATGGATCTGATCTTCCTGCTGGCCCCCACCAGCACGGATGAGCGCATGCAGCAGGTGGCCCGAGTGGCCAGCGGCTATGTCTACTATGTCTCGCTCAAGGGCGTCACGGGCACTGCAGCAGTGGACACCACGGCCGTGGAAGCCATGCTGCCCCGCATTCGCCAGCATGTCAGCATTCCCGTTGGCGTGGGTTTCGGCATCCGCGATGCCCAGACTGCCCAGGCTGTGGGTCGCGTCTCGGACGCAGTCATCATCGGCAGCCGCATCATCGATCTGCTCGACAACCAGCCGCATGAGAAAATCGTGCCACTGGCAATAGACTTTCTGCGCGGTGTGCGAAAGGCTCTCGACGCATAATAAACACTTGAAAGCCCCCTGAGCGGCTGCGCCGCTTCCCCCAAGGGGGACGACAGCTTTGCTGCGGGGCGGCCCTTGCTTGCTGCCCCTCCCTGGATGCCCTCTGCTACCTTCAGCTGCTTCAGGTGACATGCAGAGCAAAGGAAACTGAATAGGAAATACCAATGTCCTGGCTTGAAAAACTTCTGCCTGCAAAAATTCAGCAGACCAACCCGACGGAACGCCACCAGCAGATTCCCGAAGGTCTGTGGATCAAATGCCCCAGCTGCGAAACCGTGCTGTACAAGACCGATCTGGAAAAGAACCAGAACGTCTGCCCGACCTGCGGTCATCATCATCGCATCGGTTCACGTGCGCGCCTGAACCATTTTCTCGATGCCGAGGGCCGTTATGAAATCGGCCAGGAAGTCATTCCTGTCGACCCCCTCAAATTCAAGGACAGCCGCAAGTATCCCGAGCGCCTGAAGGAAGCACTGGAGAACACCGGTGAGACCGATGCACTGGTCGTCATGGGCGGCTCGGTCAAGAGCATCAATGTGGTCGTGGCCTGCTTCGAGTTCGACTTCATGGGCGGCTCCATGGGCTCCGTGGTCGGCGAACGCTTTGTGCGCGGCGTGGAAACCGCCATCGAACAAAAAGTCCCTTTCATCTGCTTTACTGCCACTGGCGGTGCGCGCATGCAGGAAGGCCTGCTGTCCCTGATGCAGATGGCCAAGACCAACGCGGCTCTGACCCGCCTGGCCAAGAAGGGCCTGCCCTATATTTCCGTGCTGACCGACCCCACCATGGGCGGCGTGTCTGCCGGTTTTGCCTTCGTGGGCGATATCGTGATGGCCGAGCCCAAGGCCCTGATCGGCTTTGCCGGTCCACGCGTGATCGAAACCACCGTGCGCGTCAAGCTGCCCGAAGGCTTCCAGCGCGCCGAATTCCTGCAGGAAAAGGGTGCCGTGGACATGATCGTCGACCGCCGCGAACTGCGCGACCGCATCTCCAGCTCGCTGGCCATGCTGCAACGCCTGCCTGCCGACGCTGTGGAATAACTCCAGACGCCATCAAAAGCAAAGCGGCTAGCGTAGAACTGATCTACGCTAGCCGCTTTTTCATGGGAAATCCATAACAGGCCGCTTGAAAACGGCCCCGCGTCACAGGCCTACCAGAAAGCGCAAGCCGCCAGCCTGCACATAGTTCAGCACCATCAACAGCACTTGCAGCACGATCAACGCAATCAGGGCTGAAAAGTCCACATTGCCGATCAGGGGCACCAGCCTGCGGATCGGTGCCACCACCGGCTCGGCCAGGCGCTGCAGCACGCCATAGATCGGTGAATAGGGCTGCACCCAGGACAGAATGGCATAGATCAGCAAAATGCCCATCAGCCCGGACAGCGCGACCTTGATCAGTCCGCAAACTGCCAGCCAGGGCAACGCCAGCACCATGCTGTTGGCACCTTGTAGCAGCCACAGCAGCAGCATCTCCACCAGTTGCAACGCAAATGCAGCCAGCAGACAGCTCATATCCCAGCGTCCCTTGCCTGCCATGACCTTGCGCAATGGCATGACAATCCAGTCGCTGAGCGCAAAGACCAGTTGCCCCACGGGATTGCCAAATGGCACGCGCTGGGCCTGCATATACATGCGCAGCAGGCAGGCGCCGCTGATCAGGCCAACAACAATGTCCAACAGGAATACAACAATCTCAAACAGCATGGGCTCAGTCCATTAGATGGCAGGCGAATTGCCTATTCGTGGGATGATAGCCGGGCACCATGACTGAAACCTCAAGTCTGCATTCGCTCCCCCTGTTCCCGCTGGGCACAGTTTTGTTTCCCGGCGGTCACCTGAGCCTGCGCGTGTTCGAGGTGCGCTACCTCGATATGGTGCGCAAATGCCAGAGCACAGGTGCGCCATTTGGTGTTGTCGCGCTGCAAAGCGGTCATGAAGTCCGCAAGGCTGGTGCCCAGCCAGAGCAGCTGTTTGCCGAGGGCGTGCTGGCCCGCATTGAAATGCTGGAGCCCTTGCAAGCGGGCCTGCTGCATCTGCAGTGTCTGGGCATGCAGCGCTTTCATATCCAGAACAGCTGGCAGCTTCCCCATGGCCTGTGGGTGGCCGATGTGAACATGCTGGACGCAGATGCAGCCATGTCCATCCCGCCTCATCTGCTGAACATGGCACATGCGCTGTTTCAGGTGCTGATGAATATGCAGGGCCAGGACGTCGATCATCGCTACCTGCCCACACCTTCACAGCTCAACGATTGCGGCTGGGTCGCCAATCGCTGGGCCGAAATGCTGCCACTGCCTGTCAGCGTCAAGCAACAGCTGATGACCCTGGACAGTCCGCTGCTACGGCTGGAGCTGGTGGCCGATGTG
Source organism: Comamonas sp. (assembly GCA_031277805.1). Taxonomy (GTDB): domain Bacteria; phylum Pseudomonadota; class Gammaproteobacteria; order Burkholderiales; family Burkholderiaceae_C; genus Comamonas. The sequence goes on from JAITLR010000021.1 coordinate 131,134, forward strand.
CTGGAGCAAAACGGCATCGGCTCGGCCCAGCCGCCAACCCAACCGGAATAAGCATAAAAATAACTTAAAACGCTTTACCATAGCGCGCAATAAGCTCTCATTAGCATAGCAAAATACAACGCCTACAATGCATTCTTGCAGGCAACGCAGGTGCAATCCGCAGCGGCAATCAACGCTTTGACCGCCATCTGCCCCCTAGTTTGGCAAAAAACCTAAAATCACCTGTTCCGGACTGCAGCCGCTGCTGCAGCCCCATCCCTGTGGTCTTCACGCGGCGCACGGCGCCGGCGCTCTCATTTTCATGACTGAACAAAACACCTCTTCTGCGGCAGACAACACCGCCCCTCAGGACGAAAACAAACTCATCGCTGAGCGCCGCGAAAAACTCAAAGCCCTGCGTGAGCACAGCAAGGCCACCGGTGGCGTTGCCTTCCCCAACGACTTCAAGCCCGAACACCGCGCTGCTGCCCTGATCGCCGAACACAGCGACAAGGATGCCGAAGCCCTGGACGCCGCAGCCATCGCCGTCAGCGTGGCCGGCCGCATGATGCTCAAGCGCGTGATGGGCAAGGCCAGCTTCGCCACCGTGCAGGACGCCACCGGCCGCATCCAGGCCTATGTCACCCGTGATGCCGTGGGCGAAGAGGTGTACGCCGACTTCAAGAAATGGGATCTGGGCGACATCATTGCCGTCGAAGGTCAGCTGATGAAGACCAAGACCGGCGAGCTGTCGATCAAGGCCACACGCATCCGCCTGCTGACCAAGAGCCTGCGCCCCATGCCCGACAAGTTCCACGGCATGGCCGACCTGGAGCAGAAAGTGCGCCAGCGCTATGTGGACCTGATGACGGACGAAGAAGCCCGCAAGCGCTTCGTGGCCCGCAGCAAGGCCGTGGCCGGCATCCGCGAATTCATGGTCGAGCACGGCTTCCTCGAAGTCGAGACGCCCATGCTGCACCCCATCCCCGGCGGCGCCAACGCCAAGCCCTTTGTCACGCACCACAATGCACTCGACCAGGAGATGTACCTGCGCATCGCGCCCGAGCTGTATCTGAAGCGCCTGATCGTCGGCGGCTTCGAGCGCGTGTTCGAGATCAACCGCAACTTCCGTAACGAAGGCATTTCGGTCCGTCACAACCCCGAGTTCACCATGATGGAGTTCTACGCGGCCTACTGGAACTACCAGGACCTGATGGACTACACCGAAGCGCTGATCCGTGACGCCGCCATGAAGGCCGTGGGGACTCTTTCGCTGACCTACGGCGGCAAGCCCGTGGACCTGACCAAGCCCTTCGAGCGCCTGACCATCGTGGAAGCCATCGTCAAGTACACCGAAGCCGGCGACAACGTGGGCAACCGCGACTGGCTGATCAATGCCCTCAAGAAGCTGGGCATGAAGGAAGACAAGGACAAGCTGTCCACCCGCACCCTGGCCAGCCTGCAGGTGCTGTACTTCGAGGAAGTGGTCGAAGAAAAGCTCTGGAACCCCACCTTCATCATGGAGCACCCCACGGAGATCTCGCCGCTGGCGCGTGCCAACGACGAGCGTCCCGAAGTGACCGAGCGCTTCGAGCTCTACATCACCGGCCGTGAATTCGGCAACGGCTTCTCCGAACTCAACGACGCCGAAGACCAGGCCGCACGCTTCAATGCGCAAGTAGCCGCCAAGGACAGCGGCGACGACGAAGCCATGTACTTCGACCACGACTTTGTGCGTGCACTCGAGTACGGCATGCCTCCCACAGGCGGCTGCGGCATCGGCATCGACCGCTTCATGATGCTGCTGACCGACAGTGCCAGCATCCGCGATGTGATCCTGTTCCCCGCGCTGCGCCGCGAACAGTAAGCCTGAAAATTGATAGCTGCTAGCGCTTGATATACATGGTTTTCATGGTTTATTACGCATAAAAACCAAGCCAAACAAGCGCTACCAGCTATCAAAAAAATCAGCGAAGCACAGGCTTTACCGGGGGGTGGCGCTAGGTACCGATCGGGTGGATCATCGGTTCCATGTCTACAAGGAGAGCGCCATGTGCCGTTGGCTGGCCTATACGGGCAATCCGGTTTCCCTGGAAACCATGCTCTTCCACGCGCGCCATTCGCTGATCGATCAAAGCCTGCATTCGAGGCTAGGCGCGACGACGACCAATGGTGACGGCTTCGGGCTGGGCTGGTACCAGCATCCGCACGAGATGCCGTTTCGCTATCGCAGCATCCAGCCGGCCTGGCGCGATCACAATCTGCGCGAGCTGGCCCGTGCCGTGTCGGCGCCCATGTTTCTGGCACATGTTCGCGCGGCGACGCATACGCCGGTGCAGGAGACCAACTGCCATCCATTCCGCCACCGACGCTGGATGTTCATGCACAACGGCATGATCGAGGACTTTCCGCTCGTGCGGCGCGACCTGCTCGTGGCCATCGATCCGCAGCTCTTCACCTCGCTGGAGGGCTCGACGGACTCGGAGACGATGTTCCTTCTGGCCATGAGCTTCGGACTGGAGCACGATCCGGTGTCGGCCATCGCGCGCATGGTGGGCTTTGTCGAGACCACGGCGCGCAGGCATGGGATAGCACAGCCGCTCAGCATGACCGTCTGCGCCAGCGATGGCGAGCAACTGGTAGCCGTGCGCTACGCGAGCGAGGGCAAGTCGCCGCGCTCGCTCTATCACAGCACCTCCTTCAAACATCTTCACGAACTCTACCCCGACGACCCGCGCATCGTGGCCGTGGGCGACGATGCGTATCTGATCGTTTCCGAACCGTTGGTCGATCTGCCGCAGGCCTGGGCCCAGGTGCCCGAGTCCACGGCGATCGTCGTGCACGGTGCTCAGGTCGATTACCTGCCGTTCGCGCCCATTCAAGCTTGAGAAAGTCCTGGCCATCTCGGCGGGCTTGATCTTCTCTGGAGCAGATCAAGCCCTGGCACCAGGGGCTGGCTATACTGAATCTCATGCAGATTCCTCAATACTGGGCGCAAGTACGGCTGCGTCATGAAGCAGGTACTCGCCATGGAGCCACTGTGCTGCGCTGGGGCTGGTCGGACATCAGCCAGGCCGATGCCCAGGTCCATGCCCAGCAGCGTGCCGAGCAAGCGCTGGAGAATGTGCTCAAGGCCCCGCAGGCCCATAACCTGGACAGCGACTTTGAACGCATGGAATGGGCCGGGGAATATGGCCTGTATGGCAGCACTCCCATCCGCGAGGAGGTGCTGGAGCGCCAGGACAGCACGGTCATGACCCGCAACAGCTACGGTGCCCACTGCCTGAACACCGCGCAAGTGGCGATTGCCGATATGGACTATCCGCGCGAGAAACCCCTCCCCCGTTTCCCGCTGTTCTCGATGATCGTCTTGCTCCTGGCTCTGCCATGGCTATGGCTGACGCCTCTGGTCTGGAGCATTCAGCAGATTGCCCTGATCGTCATCATTGCGCTCATGGGCCTGATGTTTCATTCCAGGCTCAAGCAGTGGCTCAGTGCCAGAAAGACGCAGCAGATGCGACAGGCCAGTGCCCTGGACCTGGCGATCGCCCGCGTGCAGCAGGCACAGGCCAATCACCCGGATTGGGGGCTGCGCGTTTATGAAACGCCAAAAGGCTTGCGTGTGATCGTGACCCATGCTGCATGGGCTCCACAGGCCCCTGAAGTCAAGACACTGTTTCAGGAACTGGGAGCAGACCCTGTCTACGCCCTGCTGTGCGAAAAGCAGCAATGCTTCAGAGCCCGCGTCAGCGGCAAGCCCTGGCGCATGGGTATCAGCGGCCTCTCCACTCAGGAGCGACGCTGGCCGGTGTCTCCCGAAAATCTGTTGGCGCGACGCGAATGGTGTCAGCTCTATGAGCAAAAATCCGAACAGTTCGCAGCCTGCCGCTTTCTACAGCAGCTGGGGCCAAGTACTTTCTGCCCCGAGGCACAAGCTTTTGTTCCCTGGCATGACCATGCCAGCAAGGCGCAGTCCCCGCTGCCGCTGGCCTGAACCCCTAATCCACAACAAAGCACCCAGATCTGCGATCTGTCGTATAAAGTAACAAGAGATTACACAGCCCACGCAGCCATACCCACACATCGTGGAGACCTGAATGGATCGCGCTTATCTTCTCCTTCCATGACTGCATTGCCGCCCACTGCCCTAGCCATTGAGGCCACCGGGGCACGTCTTTCGTCGCCAAATTCCCTGGGCCCCTTCTCCGTCCTTGTGGTGGAAGACCAGGCCGTCATGCGCGCAGCGCTGGTGGCTGAACTGAGGCAGGCGGGCGTGACCCAGGTTCTGGAAGCCGAGAATGGCCGTGCTGCTCTGGCACTGTTTCGCAGCGAACGCCCTGATATGGTGTTGCTCGATATTCGTCTGCCTGGTGAGGACGGCTACTGGGTGGCCCGCCAGCTGCGCGAAGCAGAACCCGGAGAGTGGACTCCCATCATCTTCCTGTCGGGCCTGGACAATGATCTGGACGTCTGGCGTGGTATCGAAGCTGGTGGCGACGACTATCTGGTCAAGCCCGTCAAACCCATTGTGCTGGTGGCCAAGCTGCGCGCCATGCGCCGCCTGCTGGATATGCGCCGCCGCCTGGTGACGGTATCTGCAGAGCTGCATCTGGCCAACCAGAAACTCAATGAAATGGTGGAGCTTGACGCCTTGACCGGATTGGTCAACCGCCGCGGCATGGACCGGATTCTGCATGCAGAGATTGCCGCCGCCCAGCGCGAAAGCAAGCCGCTGACGCTGATGCTCTGTGATCTCGATCACTTCAAGCACTTCAATGACACCTATGGTCATGTGCAAGGTGACGAGTGCCTGAAACAAATCGGCCGCCTGCTGCGCGAAGTCTCTGTACGCCCACGCGATATTGCAGCGCGCTATGGCGGCGAGGAATTCGCACTGATCCTGCCCAACACGCCACGCTCGGGAGCCATGACGTTTGCCCGTGCATTGGGACAGATGCTCAAGTTCCTGAAAATCCGTCCGCCCGGAACCGATAAAGATCTGTTGCTCACCCTGTCGGGTGGCATCACCACCTGCATCCCAGATGCCAATACCAGCGCCGAATCCATGCTGATGCGTGCCGACGCGGCCCTGTATGCGGCCAAGTCACAAGGCCGCAACCGCTTTTTCAGCTTTGAGATGCAGATGGACACCATAGAGCAGCGCCAGCTTTGATACGCCGACCGGCAATAAAACGCTAGGATGCCCTCCTCGCGTTTTATTGGCCTTGGTTATGCGTCGTCTTCAAATGCACCTGCCCGACTGGATGCAGGACTGGCTGGAAGTTCTGATCCCCGGCGTTCAGATCGTTCTCATCATCTTTGTCGCCTGGTTGCTCAACTGGCTGTTCAAGCGCATCGTCTCGCGCGTGGGCAAGGCCTACGACCTGCCCCATGAGCTGCTGATGCCGCTGCGCGGCATATTTCGCTGGCTCGTCATTGCTGCGGCCGTTCTGGCAATTCTGGAGCGCCTGGGCATGTCCGCCACCGTGTTGTGGACGGCTTTTACCGGCTTTGCCACAGTGGGTGCGGTGGCCTTCTTTGCCGCCTGGAGCGTACTTTCCAATCTGTTCTGCGCGGTACTGATCGTGACGGTCGGGCCTTTCCGGCTTGGTGACCACATTGAAGTTCTGGACACTGCCGAAAAGCCCGGCGCCAAGGGCCGCGTGGTGGACCTCAACATGCTCTATATCACCCTGCAGGATGACAGTGCGCCCGCAGGCACGCCCAACTTGCTGCAGATCCCCAACTCTCTGGTCTTCCAGCGTGTCATCCGCCGCTGGAAGGGAGGCCTGCCCACGACGACGGAGAACACCCCCGCAAGCGCCGATGAAGAAGCCTCTGCCATCGCCATCACGACACCCAGCACCAACGCCGGTGCGGCCAAATCCTGAGCGGCCTCATCCACCGCTATCAAAAAAGGCCTCCGAAGAGGCCTTTTTTGTGGATCACCGAACGACTCAGGGCAGGCGGGGCTTGACTTTTCCGGCTGCCAGCTTGGCGTTCACGCGGGCCTGCTCCACGTCGGCCGCGCGCGCCAGCGCCACGCCCATACGGCGCTTCACAAAGCTCTCCGGCTTGCCAAACAGGCGCAGATCGGTGCCGGCAATCGCCAATGCCTCGTCCACACCATCAAAGACCAGCCCTTCGGCATCCTGACCGCCATAGATCACGGCACTGGCACCAGGGTTGCGCAGGCTGGCATCCACGGGCAGACCCAGAATGGCGCGCGCATGCAGCTCGAACTCGCTTTGCCACTGCGTGGCCAGCGTGACCAGACCCGTATCGTGGGGACGTGGTGAGACTTCGCTGAACCAGACCTGCTCACCCTTCACAAACAGTTCCACGCCGAACAGGCCCAGGCCACCCAGGTCATCGGTCACAGCCTTGGCAATCTGGCGCGATTTTTCCAGTGCCGCAGCCTGCATGGGCTGGGGCTGCCAGCTTTCTACATAATCCCCGGCCTGCTGGATATGGCCAATAGGATCGCAGAAATGGGTCTCTACCTGGCCGTCGCTGCCCTTGGCACGCACGGTCAACTGGGTGATCTCATAGTCGAAATCGATAAAGCCTTCGACGATGACCCGGCCCTTGGCCACGCGGCCACCGGCCATGGCGTAGTCCCAGGCTGTTTGCACGTCGGTCGCTGAGTCGATCTTGCTCTGGCCCTTGCCCGAGCTGCTCATCACAGGCTTGACCACACAGGGATAGCCGATGGCGGGTTGCCCATCGCTGCCGTCAATTGCGGCTTGCAACTCGGCCAGTGAATCGCAGAAACGGTAGGGGCTGGTCGGCAGGCCCAGGGTTTCGGCAGCCAGACGGCGGATGCCTTCGCGGTCCATGGTCAGGCGCGTGGCGCGGGCCGTGGGCACCACCGTGACCACGCCTGCGGCCTCCAGCTCTTCAAGCATGGGGGTGGCAATGGCTTCGATCTCCGGCACGACCAGATCAGGCTTGATTTCCTCGATCAGCGCCTTGAGCTGGGTCGGATCGCTCATGGTGATGGTGCGCGCATGGTGGGCCACCTGCTGACCGGGCGCGTTCTCATAGCGGTCCACGGCAATGGTTTCCACGCCGAGGCGCTGCAGCGCAATCAACACTTCCTTGCCCAGTTCACCGCTGCCCAGCAGCATGACTTTGGTGGCGTTGGGGGTGAGAGGGGTTCCTAAGGTGGTCATCAGTGCATCCTGCAGGTGTGTGGCTTCTATGAGTAACGCCATGAAAAAGGCCCGGCAAAGTCACCTTTGCCGGGCTCCGATCATAGGTCAGCCCCAATGCCCTGCGGGTGCCTCAGCCACATTGGGCAGCACCACGGCCTGCGTACCGACCTGTACCACCTGGCCTCCGCGCTGCGCCGCATGTTCCCTGGCTTGTTCCAAGGTGGAGAACCAGTGATTGGGGTAGCCCGCACGCAGGGCCACGGCCTCCAAGGGCAGATGCACATCCGGGTTCTCGCCTGCCAGCGCGTCTCGATAGCTGGCCCAGTCCGACATGCCGGCTTCCAGCGCAAGCATCTGCAGCACATGCTTGCGCTGAACCATGGCTTTCTGGACAAACAGCTGAGGCAGATTCAGTCCCAAAAGAACCCGACTGGAAATCAAACGTCGCAATACGGGCAACGACTGCATCCGCGAATCGGCAACGGCCTGTCTATGCAGCAGCTTGGCTACACGCAGTACAGCGGCCACTCGCTCGGAAACGCGGGCTTCAAAAGGATGAAATAAGGGTGAGGTATGCATACCAACTCCTGTGAACGGGCTGGTCTCGCTACGCGCCCGGAATGGTATGCAAGCTTGATGCTTGCGATCAACAATGACACAACTTACGCAAATCAGCAGCGGCGGCCCGGCTTGTTTGCGTAAGTCGATGAAGGTGCGTCTGCTTTTGCGAGATGGGCGGCCTCTCAGCCCAAGCGTGGATTATACCGAACCGGCCTTCCCGGGCCTTGACTGTGCCTGCAACGGCTCGCACGACCCGCCCACTCATTCACGCCAATCAGCGCAGCACCGGCGAGTAATGCTGGATACGACAAGGTCCGCGATCCTTGCACTCGCCATCCAGATAACGATAACGCACCGCCACGGTTGTACCTGGCTTGGGCCATTGGCGGCGTGGCAGCTCGCTCTGGTAGTCGGCAGTCTCCGGCCTGAAGCTCAGCGCCGTACCGGCCTGCGGGCACTCGGCCTGCCCCTTGGCCTGACTTTCGATGACGCGGGCCTGCAGCCGGTGACGGTCGGTTTGCTTGTCACGCACCTCGACCTTGAGATCGCAGATCTCCCAGCTCCCCGCCAAAGCCGGGGCGCTGGCGGTCAACAACAAGGCGATCGCCGCCAGGCAGCTTCGGGTTTTATTCATAGACATGGTCAAAGAACTGGCGCTCCAGTTTCACGGCGCGCTGGAAGTAGCTGGTAGCTTCGGCTTTTTGCTGCGCATCCAGCATGGGAGCTATGCGGTCCAGCTCGCTGCGCAACCAGCCCACAAAGCCGCGGAAGAAGTCATTGGCGTGCAGCACTATCCATTCCGAATGCTCGAAGCGTTCGGGCATGGTCATCTGCTTCTTGGCATCCTGATCGGCCCAGTCCAGATAGAGACCCTCAGCCACCGCCAGCACTGCCATGCAGTTGGCATAGCTCAGGCTCTGGGCAGCTTCGTGCATGAGCTGTTGGAAAGCCTGGGTCGGTGCCATCAGCTCCGGCGCCAGGCGCTGCTCTTGCGGCACGCCCAGCATATCGAAGCTGCGCAGGAAATAAGTGTTCTCATCGCTGGTGATCATGGCTGCAAACTGCGACAGCGTCACGCGCGGTGCAAACACATCGGCACTGGCAATGGCCGCGCCCAGCAGGGCTACGAAACGGTTGATGAACTGATAGTCCTGCACCAGATATTTGCGCAGCACTGCGTCGCTCAGGCTGCCGTCAAAAATCTCTTGCACAAAGCGGTGCTGAACACAGGCGTCCCAGTCGGCGATGCAGGACTGGCGCAGCTGTTCAGCAAAGCCTTGAGAAGGGTCACGCTCACTCACAGAGGCCTCCTTTGATTCAATTCATTATCGATTCAATAGCTGCAAGCGCTTGAAGGATAAGCGCTTGTGACCAATTTCACTGAGATTTCAATGCGTCAGCCCTGAAGGCTTGACACCACGTTGCGGGATACCGCCGACAGTATCGAACTGCATATCCGCAGTCCACACGGCATCGTCCCAGTTCCAGGGGCTGCTGGCATGCTCCAGACTCAGCACATGCACGCCGCTCATGTCCTTGACCCGCTCTCTGAGCCAGTCGGCCTGGTCGCCGCGCACAAACACCAGACAGGCAATTTCCCAGTCGGGCTGGGTGATGCCCAGGCTGTGCAGCTGCGCCAGCAGCGGCGCATACCATTTTTCGACACGCTCATTGAGACGGTTGACCAGCGCCAGCGGATAGCCCGAGGCAGACACCTCGACCACATAGACCTGCTTGCGTGCTGGGCGCAACGCCACAAAAGCCGGGCATTGCCAACCGTCCGCCAGCTCGTATTTAGGGGCTACAAAGGTTTCACCATTGGCCGTGAGCAGTTGCATCACGGCTTCTTCGTGTCGGTCCATCCGGTAAATCTCCTGCACGCAGACTCAAAGTACGTGCCAGCTCACACCTTAGCGCAGCTCAGACCTCGCCAAAACAAATGCCAATATCGCGCGCCATGGTCAGCAAGGGGCTGTCCAGCGGCACGGTACGCTGGGTATTGGCCACCTTGGCAATTTCCACGCTGCCGATGCGCCCGTCTTGCAGTGTGACCATATGACCAAACTTGCCGTCCAGCACCAGCTGCGCAGCATGGTGGCCGAACTGCGTGGCCAGCACACGGTCGAACGGCGTGGGGTCGCCACCGCGCTGCACATGGCCCAGCACCGTGGTGCGCACCTCGCTCTTGAGGTGAGGCTGCAGGCGTTCTCGCAGCACATGACCGACACCGCCCAGACGCACGGGGTCGGGACTGTGTGCGATGCGCTCGCGTACCGTCAGGCTCTGGCCGCTTTCCTTGGCGCCTTCGCCGATGCAGATGATGGTGTAGCGCTGGCGCTCTTCGCGAGCCTTGCAGAAGTCGACGATAGCCTGCAGGTCGTAATCGATCTCGGGCAGCAAAATGATGTCGGCCGCACCGGCGATGCCGGACTCCAGCGCCAGCCAGCCCGCATGGCGGCCCATGGTCTCGACAATCATCACACGGTGATGGCTCATGGCCGTGCTCTCGATACGGCGCAGGCTCTCGGTCACCGTGGCCACGGCCGTATCGAAGCCAAAGCTGCGCTCGCAGTTGGCAATGTCGTTATCGATGGTCTTGGGCACGCCCACGCATTGCAGTCCCACCTGAGCCAGACCATGGGCCAGGCTCATAGTGCCATCGCCGCCGATGGCAACCACCACATCCAGACCCAGCTCCTGCACATTGCGACCCACCTGGGCCAGCGTGGCTTCGTCGCGCAGCGGATTGGCGCTGTTGCTGGTGCCCAGAATGGTGCCGCCGATGTGCAGAATGCCGCTGACTTCATCCCAGCTCAGCGGCTTGACGCGCGGCACCTCGCCCATCAGGCCCTCAAAGCCGTCGGCAATGCCCAGCACCTCGCACTGGCCATGGTTGATCAGGGATTTGGTGACCGCACGGATCACCGCATTGAGACCCGGGCAATCGCCGCCACCGGTCAACACACCAACGCGCATGAAGGAACTCTCCAAAACAGGGACAGCCTCTATCATCCCATGGCGCCAGCGGCTCAAAGCACTGGCGTCGCAGAGGAAATACCGGCCGCGCGGATTTTGCCCGTCCCGGCATCGAGCACCCAGCGCTTGTCATGAAAACGCGCCACGCTGTCGCGGTGAGCCACGGAGACCAACGCCCCACCCCGCTCTCCCACCAGTTGCGCCAGGCGCGCGTAGACCTCGGCCTCGGCCGGGCCGTCCAGCGCGCTGCTCGCCTCGTCGGCAAACACCCAGGCCGGGCGCTTGAGCAATACGCGCGCAATCGCCAGACGCTGGCGCTCACCGCCCGAGAGCAGCGCATTCCAGGTGGCCTGCCGGTCCAGCTGTCCCACCAATCGCGGCAGTTGCGCCTCTATCAGCGCCTGCTCCAGCGCCGCATCGGCATAGCGCATGGCCGGCTCGGGATAGGCCAGCGCATCGCGCAGGCTGCCGTCAGGGAAATAAGGGCGCTGTGGAATGAACATGGCGTCCGCAGGCCGCTGCAGCCTGCCTTTGGCAAACGGCCAGATGCCCGCGAACACACGCAGCAGCGTGGATTTGCCGCTGCCCGATGGGCCGCTGATCAGCAGCCTGTCACCAGGCTCCACGCTCAGATCGCAGGCCCGCATGATGCGCTCGCCATTGGGCAGATCCACCTCCAGGGCTTCGGTATGCAGCTGTGCACCGGTCTGCACGCGGACCGTTTCGGTTGCGGTCTCCTCGCCGTGCAAACTGGTGTCAAAACCGCCCAGGCGATTGGTGGTGGCGCGCCATGCCGCGATGTCGGCGTAGTTGTTGACGACCCAGCTCAGCGAGTCCTGCACCTGGTTGAAAGCCGAAGCGATCTGCATGAGCTGGCCCAGCTGTATGGCGCCACTGAAAAAGCGCGGCGCCGCGATGATGAAGGGGAACACCACGGCAGCCTGACCGAAGAAATTGGTGAACCAGGTCAGGTTCTTCTGTTTGCGGATCAGCTGCAGATAGTTGGCCAGCGCATCCGAGAAGCGCAGCGATAGCTGGGCGCCTTCCACGCGCTCGCCGCCATCCAGTGCAATAGCTTCGGAATGCTCGCGCACGCGGATCATGTGGTGACGAAAATTGGCCTCCAGCTGCTGCTGGCGATTGTTGAGCCAGACCTGCGGTTTGCCGATCCAGAAGGTGATGGCGCTGCCCACCAGGCAGTACAGCACGGCCATCCAGACCATGAAGCCGGGGATATGCAGATCGCCGCCACCCAGCAGTTGCGGCAGACTCATATCCATGGCTGAACTCAGACCCCACAGAATGCCGACAAAGCTCACGAAGGTGACGCAGGCATTGAGCAGTCCCATGGAGAGCGATACCGTGTAGCTGGTGAAGAGGTTGAGGTCTTCCTGGATACGCTGGTCGGGGTTGTCCGGCACGCCGGAGTGCCTGCCCGAACCTTCCGCGTAGCGCCCCAGTTCCAGCCGGTAAAACGCCTGATGCGCCAGCCAGCGCCCCAGCATGTGCTGGGTGAGCCAGCGCCGCCAGTTCAGCTGCAGCAGCTGGGTCAGGTAGAACCTGTAGACCGCAATGACGATATAGACCAGCGCCAGCCAGAGAAAGCGCCACAGCTGCTGCCAGAACACATCGGCCTGCTTGTTCTGCAGTGCGTCGTAGAACACGCGGTTCCACTCGTTGATCTGCACCAGCATGAACACGGCCGCAAGGTTCAGCGCCACGATGGCGGCCAGCAGACCCCAGGCCTTGGCCTTCTGGTCGGAGACGAAGTACGGACGGCTCAGAGCGAAAGCCTGCCTGAAGACATGGATGCGGCTGTGCCCGGGGGCAGTTGCCGCTGTTGCGGTGGTGGTCATGCGGCCTCTTGTCGTGAGAATCTGCAGCCAACTTACCCCTGCCGGCTGAGGTGAAACTTAAAAGCGCGCACGGCCCAGCCCAAAAAGCAGCCCTGCCGGCTCTCGCACGGCAGGGCTGTCTGGTCGTCTGCGGCCCTTATCAAGACAAGGGCTGCATCTCAGTCTCAGTGATGGGCAGCAGAGGTGCGAACCTTGGCCACCTGGCTTGCCGAGACCTTGTCAGCGGTGTTGCCCCAGCCGGAGCGCACAAAGCTGGCCAAGGCGGCGATTTCTTCGTCATCCAGGCGGTCGTTGTAGCCCTGCATCACCAGATGCATGGGGCGACGGCTGGTCGCAGGCGACGAAGTGCCGTTCAGGATCACCGATACCAGGGGCCGGGCATCCTCGCCCAACACCATGGCATTGCCTTGCAGCTCGGGGAAGATTTCGGGCGAGCCCTTGCCGGTCACAAAGTGACAGGCCGCGCAGTTGTCCAGGTACAGACGGGCGCCCAATGGCATGTCTGGCGAGGCGGACTTCAGCATCTTGGCCGTGGCCTGACCTGCTTCATCTGCTGCCAGTGCAGGCATGCTGCGGGGGCCGGGAGCGGCGATCTGCGCGGACGTTGCCTGAACAGCCTCGCCGTCCATGCTCTTGAGGAACACGGCCATGGCGTTCAGATCGGCATCCGTCATGTACTGCAGCGAATGCTCGACCACCAGGGCCATTTCGCCGTTGGCGATGGCATGGGTGTTACGTCCTGCGGCCAGATAGGCAGCCAGCTCTTGGGCAGTCCAATTCCTGATCGCCGAGTTCTTGCCGCGCATGGCAGGAGCGCTCCAGCCGTCGATCTCGCCGCCAGTCAGAAAGCTTGAATCGCTCAGGCGGGTGCCGTTTTGCGCCATGTAGCTGGTGCGTGGGCTGTGGCAGGCAGCGCAGTGGCCTGCGCCTTCCACCAGATACTGACCACGGATCTGCTGGTCTTCGCCAGCCATGGGCTTGAAGTCTGCATCGCCAGACAGCGCCAGCCAGTTCCAGGCACGGATGCCGAAACGCATATTGAACGGGAAGCTCAGGCTGGTGGCCTGGACTTCGTTCTTCACAGGCTGAACTTCGGTCTGCAGGTAGTCATACAGTGCTCGGATATCGCTTTCCTTCATGAAGCGATAGTTTTCGTAGGGCATGGCCGGATACAGCTGCTGACCGTGACCACCGATGCCGTCCACCATGGCAGCGCGAAACTGGTCCAGCGTCCAGTTGCCGATACCGGTTTCCTTATCGGGCGTGATGTTGGAGGACCAGATCGTTCCCATGGGGCTTTCAATGCCACGGCCGCCAGACATGGGCGCGCCGTCCTTGGCCGTGTGGCAGGCCATGCAGTCACCTGCACGCATGACATATTCGCCACGACCGGGTTCGGCCTTCCAGTCCGCTGCCAGTGCTTCATTGGCAGGCGTGGGCTTGAAGGGTATGTTGATCAGTGCCAGGGCCGCGAGGGCGCCCAGGATGACCAGTGCAATCAGAATGCTGAGAGCTTTTTTCATGCTGTGCTCTTCTCCTTAGACCAGCGGACGTGGGTTTTTCAGATACATGGTGCGGATGGCGTGCAGCGTCCAGTAAGCCAGGCCACCCACCATGCCGGTGGGGTTGTACTGGGTGTTCTGCACAAAGTTGCCAGCGCCGAAGACGAACACGTTGTGCTTGTCCCATGCCTGGCAGTAACGGTTCACCACGCCCTCGCGTGGGCTCTCGGACATGATGTGGCCACCGGTGTTGTGAGTCGTCTGGTAGGGACGCACATCAAACTTGGCGCCGATGTTCTTGAAGCCCGACTGGATCAGGTCCGGCTTCATGGCATTGCCCACTTCCTCGGCCTTGATCTTCTGGTACTGGGTCATCTTCAGGTCGTTGTCCTGCCAGTTGAAGGTCATGCGCATCAGCGGCCTGCCATGTGGGTCCTTGTAGGTGGGATCCAGGTCCAGGTGATTGTTGCGGTACGACATGTGCGAGCCATGTGTGCCGATGGACATGGAGTGGCCATACCATTCGCCCACCCCTTTCTTCCAGCCAGCACCCCAGCCAGGTGTGCCCTTGGGCAGAGGCATGGAGCGGATAGGCTGACCGTTCATGGTGCCGACACGCCAGTAAGCACCGCCGATGAAGCCCAGCTTGCCGAAGTCGTTCTGGTTCACGCCGAAGTCATCAATACAGATGCCGTTCGCACCGTGGCCGACGAAGGGGTTGAAGTTCTCCTCCTTGAAAAACAGCGTCACGCCGCCGTTCATCTGGTAGGCGTAGTTCTTGCCCGTCACGCCGGTGTTGGTCTTGGGGTCGTAGGGCTTGCCGATACCGGACACCAGCAGCAAATGCACGTTGTTGAGCTGGTAGGACGACAGAATCACCAGATCTGCAGGCTGGAACACTTCTTCCTGTTTGATGGCATCGAAGTAAGTCACGCCGGTGGCGGTCTTTCCGTCGGCCGAGCTTTCCACACGCAGCACTTCGGAGTGCGTGCGGTATTCAAAGTTGGGCTTGCGCTTGAGCGCGTCGAGCACCGCCGTCTGGGGCGAAGACTTGGAATACTGGTAGCAGCCGAAGCGCTCGCAGAAGCCGCAGAAGTTGCAAGGCGCCATCTGCATGCCATAGGGGTTCACATAGGATGTGGACGCAATGGCCGCCGGGGCAGGGAAGGTGTGATAGCCCATCTGCTTGGCCACAGCTTCGAACTTGACGGAATCGTATGTGCTGGGCAGTGCAGGCATGGGGTACTCTTTCGAGCGCCAGCCTTCGAAGGCATTGCCGCCCTCGTGAATCTGCCCCTTGATGTTGCCAGCCTTGCCGGACACACCGGCCACTTCGTCAAAACGGGTGAAGAAGGGCTCCAACTCGTCATAAGTGACGGGGTAATCCATGAGGTTCATGCCCTCGGGGATGATGGACTCGCCCCAGTGCTCCTTCACATAGGTGCGCAGCTGGATTTCCTGGGGCTGTGGACGCCACAGCAAACCATTCCAGTGCGTACCTGCGCCGCCCACGCCATTGGCAGGCAGGAAAGATCCCATGGAGCGGTAAGGCAGAGCCACTTCATCCTCGGAGCGGCGCACAGTCACCGTGGCCTGGCGGGGATGCTGCATGTTCTTCAGGCGCACACCATAGGTCAGCTCGTCGATCTGATTGGGGTACTTGAACTCGGGCACCGTGTTCTGGTCACCACCGCGCTCCAGAGCCACAATTTCCAGGCCTTCAGCGGCCAGTTCCATACCTGCGATCGAACCGGTCCAGCCCAGGCCGACGATCACCACGTCTTTCTTTTTCTCGATGCGTGCCATGACTTAAGCCCTTTCGCCCTTGATGGATACCGGTCCCAGCGGGTACTTCACGTTGTGCTGATCGACCCATTCGGCATAGCTGGCGCGCGCGCCAGGGAAACCGATGTACTTCCAGGACTGCATGCCATGGTTGCCGCCGTGCTGAGGGTCGGCGAAATAGCCTTCCTTGGTGTTGGCCAGCAAGGTGGAGAAGAAAAAGCCCAGTTCGGGTTCGAGCTTGATCTCGCCTTTTTGCAAGGCGGTCAGAGCCTGATCCTGCTGCTCGGCACTCAGGCTCTTGAACTCCTTGCCAAAGCGTTCCTTGCATGCTGTGTTGAATGCAGGAATGGCCTTGCGATACAGCTGCGCGGGATTCAGAGGCGATTGCCAGCCTCGATCGGGAGTTGCTGCGGGGTCATGGGGACCCTCCATGTACCAGATCTCCGCATTGCCGTAGTAACCCTGCAGCTGGCGATCGATGAACACAGGTACATGGGCCTCGATGGCACCAGGGCCGTCGCCTTCCGAGGGGATCAGGCGCGCAGTGGCAGCCAGCACAAAAGCCCACTCTTCAGGATTCAGGTATTCGGGCTTGTATTTGTCCAGCTGGACAGGAGACTCTTTGGAGCTGGCATGAAATGTCATGGCCACGCCGGTCAGCGCCATGCCGGCACCGGATGCCTTCATGAACGCTCTGCGGCTGGGAGGGGATGAATTGGACATTCTTACTATTCCTAATCGCGTAAACATCGATCCACACACCACCGTGTTTGACGGGCGCTCAGGTCCTCGTCGAGATCGCAGATCCCAGGCGATGTGACACGTAGATCCGCACAGCAAAAATGCGCACACCCCTCAAAAAAAGTGTGCGCATACACTTACCCAGAAGAGCAATCAATCTGGATTGGCTGGCATTGATTTTTTAATAGTAGTTCCCTTGACAATCATTTGTTGCAAGTTGTTCGCTAGCCTGCATGCGAGCCGTGGTCTTTTGTTGGAGCAAAAAACAAGGGTTTACCATTAGATATAAGACATAAGACTCCTTCCATTTCCAGGAGTTTTTACTGCCCCATTCAAGATGGCTTCAAGCCACTGAAACTGCTCATCTTTTCCAGGTTTCGGGCGCAAAAAAAGAGGCCTCTGGCCTCTTTTTTTGTTGTGCAGACCTTGCTGCCTTATAGGGACTTCCCATCAGTGCAAGCCGACGGTGCCTGGCATTTCAGCACTTCAGGATGGATTGCATGGTGGTTGCTCTCCATGCTTTTTATATTTCTCAATGCCTGCCAGATCGCCCTTCAACTCGATGGCCTCTGAATTTCTCGCCTCCGTAACAGGACAATGCTCCTTTACAAGACCGCCTGCGGTGCAGGATCAGCCACCGTTCCAAGGTTCAAGCTGTACGTTTTGGGATCAAGCAGCCATTGCTGCTGGTGGTACTTGCGCACAGTATCCCGATGCGCCACTGAAATCACGGCACCGCCATTGCGTTGCGCCATCTGCACCAGTGCCTCGTATACCCGCTCCTCCGAAGCGTTATCCAGCGCACTGGAAGCCTCGTCCGCAAACACCCAGGCAGGCTGCTTGAGCAAGACACGGGCAACCGCCAAGCGCTGTCTCTCGCCGCCCGACAGCAGGCTCTGCCATGCTTCAAAGTCGTCCAGCCGCGATTGCAGTGCCGACAGCCCCGCCTGCGTCAAGGCTTGTGCAAACTGCGTATCGGAATAATTTTCTGCATGAGATGGATAGGCCAGCGCATCCCGCAAACGCCCCTCAGGAAAATAAGGCTGCTGCGGGATAAACATCACTTTTCCCGGAAGGCTGACATGCCCCTTGGCAAAGGGCCAGATGCCTGACAAGGCTCTGAGCAAGGTGGATTTGCCGCAGCCAGAAGGCCCGCCAATCAGCACATTGCAGCCTTTTTCAATGCGTGTGGCAATGTTCTGCAGCAGTAGCTGGCCAGAGGGCAAACGCAACTCAAGCCCATCGACAGCCACATGCGAATCCACGCTTTGATGCTGCAGTGCCGAAGGCTCTACGGCCCGGTCCAGGGCGGACTCAAGCTCTGCCAGACGCTGTGCCGATGCCCGCCACTCAGCCAGACTGCTGAAATTGTTGATGAACCAGGAAAGCGAGGTCTGCACCATGCTGAAAGCCATGGAGACCTCAACCAGTGCTCCCATGCTGATATGACCGCTGAAATAGCGTTCCGCCAATACTAGATAGGGAAACAGTATGGAAAGATTGTTGAAGAAATTGGTGAACCAGCCCAGCCTCGTCTGTCGCTTGACCAACGCATACTTGCTTTGCAGCAAGGCCTCCAGCTTCTGGTCCAACTGAAAATGCTCGATTTCCTGCGCGCGATCGAGAGCAATGGCTTCTGCGTTATCCCGAACGCGAGCCATGTGATAGCGAAAATGCGCTTCACGCTTTTGCAGCTCGAAGTTCATCTGCTTGAGCGCACGACCCAGCCAGTAGGTGATCAGCGTTCCCGCGCCACAGTACAGCAAGGCCACCCACAGCATGAAGCCCGGAATATTCACAGCCTCTCCGGCGATCATCAGATCCGTACCATCGTCTATGCCCGCCAGGACCGCACCGAAAACCACCAGGGTCGCCAAAGACACCATCAATCCGGTCACAAGACTGCAGGTATTGTTCACAAATCGCTGGACGTCTTCATGAATTCGCTGGTCCGGGTTATCGGGCATCTGCGAGCCAGGCATATTGCGCATCAGCTCCAGCTGATAGAAAGCTCTGTGCTCAAACCATCGCGCCAAAAGTTGTTTGGTAAACCAGCGCCGCCAGCGAATCTCCAGCACTTCCGCCAGATAGAAAGCCATCACCACGACAGCAATCAGTACCAGCAAGAGCCAGCAAAAATCTGGCAGCAGTGCATAGAACTGCTCCCGATTCTTGCCCTGCAAGGCATTGGTCTTTGCGCCCATCCAGGCAACCAGCTTGGTCTGCCACCAGCCGCCAAAAACAGATAGCACCAGCACAGAGGCGATCAGCAGCAGCGCAGAAGCCCTTTGTGGAGATTCCCAGAAATATGGCCTGATCAGGCCCCAGGTTTGTGCCCACATGGACGATTGCGATGGCGATCTGGACATTTTTCACTTCTCCCTTGACTTGGCCTCTGTCTGAGAAGAATGGACGGTTTCCTACAAAAAGTAACTCACTGAAATTGGGTATTTGCGAAGGATCAGCGTAAAAAAAAAAGAGGCCCTCAGGCCTCTTGTGTGAACCGCGCAGCAGCGCCTGTGCTCAAGGCAGCAGATCCAGCGCCTGCAAATAGGCCGGCTGGCGCATCAGCTCATCCCAGACTTGGGGCTCGGTGTCCGGCAGCAGCGAAACACGGCGCGATTCGCTGTCCTCGTCAGGCACCCAGCGGCCGTCGCGCAGCGCGGCATCCATGCCGTCCAGCAGCTCGTCCACATGCTCGCCCAGGCCCAGGCTCTGGTTGCACAGCAGCACCATGTCGCAGCCCGCATGCAGTGCAGACAGAGCCGCCTCGGTATAGCTGATGAGCTCGCCATTGATACGGCGTGCGCCTTCCATGCTGAGGTCATCGCTGAAGATGGCACCGTCATAGCGCAGACGGCTGCGCAAAATGTCCTTGAGCCACTTTTCGCTGAAGCCTGCGGGGCGCTTGTCCACCTTGGGATAGATCACATGGGCCGGCATCACTGCCGTGAGCACGCTGGTGAGCCAGGGATATGGCGCAGCATCCTCATCGAGAATCGCCGACAGGCTGCGCTTGTCCACGGGAATATCGACATGCGAATCGGCCTTCACAAAACCATGGCCAGGGAAATGCTTGCCACAGTTACCCATGCCTGCCTGCAACAGGCCATGCATCAGGCTCTTGGCCAGGGCTGCCACCACACGCGGGTCGCGGCCAAAGCTGCGATCGCCGATGACACTGCTTTCACCATAGTCCAAGTCCAGCACCGGCGTGAAGCTGAAGTCCACGCCGCAGGCGCGCAGTTCCGTGCCCAGCACATAGCCAGCCGCCGTGGCCGCGTTCATGGCACGCATGGCGCCACTGCCTTCGCGGTGCTTCTTGCCCTTTCCATCATCCATCCACATCTCGCCAAAAGCGCGCATGGGCGGGATGTGGGTGAAGCCATCGGTTCGAAAACGCTGCACGCGACCGCCCTCGTGGTCCACGCAGATCAGCAGACCGGGCTTGACGGCCTTGATGTCGGCACACAGCTGCACCAGCGCGCTGCGGTCTTCCCAGTTGCGCTTGAACAGGATGATGCCGCCGACCAGCGGGTGGGCCAGACGTTCGCGGTCCACATCGGTCAGTGATGTGCCTGCAATGTCGATGATAAGAGGGGCGTGCATGCTCATGAGGTTTGATTCAGATTTGATAGCTACTCGCGCTTTTCCATCAAGCGCTACAGACCAATTTCACTCTTTACGTTCCACGACGCAGAAGCTGGCCGCGTAATCAGATTCGTCCGTGACCGACAGATGCACCGCCAGATTGTTCTGCTCGAACCATTGCTTGAGTTCGCCATGCAGGCGAATAGCCGGCTGGCCGCTGGGCAGTTTGATGACTTCGCAGTGGCGCCAGGTCATGGGCATGCGCATACCCATGCCGACCGCTTTGCTGAACGCTTCCTTGGCGGAAAAACGCGTGGCCAGATAGCGGATGCCGCGCTCGGGCCAGCGCGCGCTGCGGGCTTTCCAGGTAGCGATTTCGCCCTCGGCCAGCACCTTGAGCGCAAAGCGTTCGCCATGCTTTTCCAGGCTGGCGCGAATGCGGCGCACATCGCAGATATCCGTGCCTATGCCGTAGATCATGCGGAACTCCTTTTTAGCCAAATCAGGCTCTAGCGCTTGCCAGTCAAGCGCAAGCAGCTATGGTTTCAGGATTGCTTGGCTGCCATACCTGCGTCAATGCAGGTCTGATAAGCCTTGACGGTCTCGGCATAGCCCAGCTCCAGCGCATCGGCGATCAAGGCGTGGCCGATGGAGACCTCGGCCAGACCGGGAACGCGGGCCACAAAGGCAGCCAGATTGTCACGATTCAGGTCATGGCCGGCATTGATACCCAGACCCGCATCCAGCGCGGCTTGTGCCGCCCTGGCATAAGTCTGCAGTTGCAGCTCCTGATCGGCCTTGCCCCAGTTGGCAGCGAAAGGCTCGGTGTACAGCTCCACACGGTCTGCGCCGACGGCCTTGGCGGCGGCCATCTGCTCGGGAACGGGGTCCATGAACAGACTCACGCGCACGCCCAGGGCCTTGCATTCGTCAATCAGCGGCTTGAGGCGCTCGGCATCCTGCGGGAAAGTCCAGCCATGGTCGCTGGTGAACTGATCTTCGCTGTCGGGCACAAACGTGGCCTGATGCGGGCGGGTCTGGCGAATGAAGTCCATCAGGTTCTGCGTGGGGTTGCCCTCGATATTGAACTCGGCCTGGGGCCAGCTCTGCATCAGCGCATGCAGCTCGAAGACATCCTGGACGCGGATATGGCGCTCGTCGGGACGCGGATGAATGGTGATGCCCTGCGCGCCCGCTTCCAGGCAGATCTGCGCTGCACGGGTCACGGACGGAATGCCCAGATGACGGGTATTGCGCAGCAGCGCCACCTTGTTGACATTGACCGAAAGCGCGGTGCGCGGGGAAGCGGAAGGTTTCATAGCGATTGCAGATCCATCATCAGCTGGCGGGTGCGCAGCATGGTTGAGCCGCAATGGTATTGCAGAAGATTGCGCAATTGCGGCTTCAGGGCCTGGGCCACTTCGGGCTCGGCCAGGGCATTCAAGGTTCGTGGAAACGGTTGATCACCCTGCAGGGCACGCTCTATGCTTTGCCACTGCCTGCCCGTCAATGCCGCACGCTCGTGGCTGGATGCCTGGCGCAGCCCACCGTCGGCCACCAGCGTGTAACGCAAAGCAGTTTGAACCTCGCTGAGCGTCGTGCTTTCCTGGGTCAGATCGGGCAAATGGCCCAGCTCGCGCAGCAGCACCAGCTCGAAGGCACGTAATACGGGCTCAATGGCATCGGTGGTACCGCCATGCTGGCCCGCCAGCACGCGCACTACGCCGGCGTAGATATCGAACAGCGCCGCATAAGGGTCGTCGCGCGCCAACAGGCGCAGCAGCAGCTCGTTAAGGTACATGCCCGACCACAGCGCATCGCCCTGAGGCATGACATGGCCGCCCACCCATTCCGCACCCTTGAGCGTATGAATTTCGGCATTGCCCTCCGCCCCCAGCGTGTAGTTGAGCTTGAGCGGCTGCAACGGCAGCAGCACGGGACGGAAATTAGAAGTATGGCGCTTGACACCCTTGGCTGCCAGAGCCACACGCCCGCGATGGCGCGTGAACACCTCCAGAATCAGGCTGGATTCGCTCCAGTCATACTGGTGCAGGATATATGCGGGTTCGTCGCTGACGCGTTTGGCTGCCACGGAAAAAGTCAGAGAAAAGAAAAGGCCTCAGCAGAGGCCTTGGTGCAGAAATGATAGCTTGCAGCCAGCATCAGACACTGACTGCAGGGTCATCACTCGTAGCCGAACGATTTGACGCGGGCTTCATCGTCGGCCCAGCCCGACTTGACCTTGACCCAGATCTCCAGGAAGACCTTGGCGTCCAGAATCTTTTCCAGCTCCTGGCGAGCTTCGGTGGAGATGCGCTTGAGGCGCTCACCACCCTGGCCGATCACCATGGCCTTGTGACCATCGCGCTCGACCACGATGGTCGCGGCAATGCGCATGAAGCGGCCAAACTTGGGGCTGGGCTCTTCCTCGAACTTGTCGATGACCACGGTCGAGGTGTAAGGCAGTTCGTCGCCCGTGAAACGGAACAGCTTTTCACGCACGGTTTCGGCGGCGAGGAATTTCTCGCTGCGGTCGGTCAGCTCGTCCTGACCATAGAACCAGGGCTGCTGCGGCAGATACTTGGAGCAGATGCCGAACATGCGCTCGATATCCTTTTTGTTCTTGGCCGACATCGGCACAAACTCGGCAAAAGGATGGCGCTCCTGCATATCGCGCAGCCAGGGCGCAATCTCGGCGCGGCGGCCCACGGTGTCGAGCTTGTTGGCAATCAGCAGCGTGGGAATGCCGGGCTTGAACAGGCTCAGCACCTTGGCATCGGCCAGCGTGAAGCTGCCCGCTTCGACCACGAACAGGATCAGGTCCACATCGCCGATTGCACCCATCACGGTCTTGTTCAGCGACTTGTTCAAGGCCGTGGAATGCTTGGTCTGGAAGCCGGGCGTGTCCACGAAGACGAACTGGGTCTCGTCCTTGGTGCGGATGCCCGTGATGCGGTGACGCGTGGTCTGGGCCTTGCGCGAGGTAATCGAGATCTTCTGTCCCACCAGCGCATTCATCAGCGTGGACTTGCCCACATTGGGCTTGCCCACAATGGCAATCAGGCCGCAGCGCTGCTCTTCAGGCGCGTAGACGCGGGCAGGCTCTGCCTCCTCTTCGTCACGGATGGCCGTGGGCGCGCTGCCAGGCTTGGCTGCCGCCAGCATGGTACTGATGTAGTCCAGGCTGGGGTCGCTGATATCGGTAGTAACAGCCTTGGGGCCTTTTTGGCCCTTGGCGGTTGCTGCACCTGCGGTGCCTGCTATTTTTTTCTTAGCAGCATCGGTCATGGTTTTTTGGCTTTCAATATTTCCAGCACGGCAGTAGCGGCTGCCTGCTCACCCATGCGGCGGGAGGCTCCCTGCCCCTGGGCGCTGATATTCCATTCAGCCACCGTGCACTGAACCTTGAAGGTCTGCTTGTGCGCGGCGCCGGTAATTTCCACCACATCGTATTGCGGCAGCTTCATGCGCTTGCCTTGCAACAATTCCTGTAGTGCGGTTTTTGGGTCTTTGTCCACGGCGCGCATATGGGGGTTGATGTCCACACCCTCGAAGAGATGGTGCACGACTTTCTCACCCGCAGCAAAACCTGCGTCCAGATAGACGGCGCCAATCAGCGCTTCCACGGCATCCGCGAGGATGGAGGGGCGCTGCTTGCCGCCGGACTTGGATTCCCCCTCGCCCAGGCGCAGCAGCTCGGGCAATTGCAGCTGCAGTGCAATCTTGTGCAGCGTGCCTTCCTTGACGAGGTTGGCCCGAACGCGCGAGAGATCGCCTTCAGGCATGGAGGCCAGCTTGGCATACAGCAAGCTGGAGATGGCCAGACTCAGCACCGAGTCGCCCAGAAATTCCAGGCGTTCGTTGTTGTCAGCCGAAAAGCTGCGGTGCGTGATGGCACGCTGCAGCAAAGCCGGGTTGGCAAATTGGTGTTGCAGCCTTTGCTGCAGTGCGACTAGAGCAGGTTCCACCTGAAAGGTCTATTTCTTGAAACGGTAAACAAGGTAGGCCGGGCCTACCAGATGAATGTCACGGGAGTACTCAAAGCCCGCAACGACTTTGTCATTGACTTTGCTCACCTGCAGGTCGTTGCCAGTGATGGACTTGATGTCATCAATCGCGGCCGAGCGGTCAAAGCTGGCCTTGACTTCGGCGACGGTATTGCCCTCAGCGGCAGCCTTGTTGGCAGCCTTGGTGATGGCCTGATACTCCAGCAGGACAGGCACCGATTGTGCGCCAATCCCCACTACAGCGACCAGGATGGCCACCAGAAACACCAGACCGATAAAGGACAGGCCACGCTGGCGGCTACGCGATGCGAGATGCTTCATGCTTTTCTTCCTCCCTCGGCGGACATGTCCCTGTCCGCGCATTCCAGAAAACTGACGAAACTAATGCCATTGGGACTTACGCAAACAAGCCGGGCCGCCGCTGCGGATGCATCAAGACGGCTTCGCACTTGTCCGAGCCTGATCTGCGTAAGTCGTGGCTATGAATTATTGGAAACGGCCAATACGGCTGAGATCGCCAAAGTTCATCCAGACAAAGAAGGCCTTGCCCACGATGTTCTTGTCGGGCACAAAACCCCAGTAGCGAGAATCCAGCGAGTTGTCGCGGTTGTCGCCCATCATGAAGTAGTAACCTTCCGGCACCTTGCAGGTCACGCCTTCGACGCTGTAGCGGCAGTTTTCCTTGAACTCGAAGTTGCTGGCGCCCTGGATGAAGGCCGGCACATCGTTGTTGACGATGATGCGGTGCGGCACATCGCCCAGAGTTTCCTCGAACTGCTTGAAGTAGCGCATCACATCGCGATCCAGAAAGTCGGGCAGCTCACGTGTGGGCAGCTCCTTGCCATTGATGGTCAGGCGCTTGTTGATATAGGCCACCTCGTCACCCGGCACACCCACCACACGCTTGATGTAGTCCAGCGTGGGCTGGGGTGGGTAGCGGAACACCATCACATCGCCGCGCTGAGGTTTGTTGCCTTCGGTGATCTTCTTGTTGATCACGGGCAGGCGAATGCCGTAGGTGAACTTGTTCACGAG
The DNA here is from genome assembly GCA_031277805.1 of Comamonas sp. Lineage (GTDB taxonomy): Bacteria > Pseudomonadota > Gammaproteobacteria > Burkholderiales > Burkholderiaceae_C > Comamonas. The sequence continues at coordinate 156,324 of JAITLR010000021.1, forward strand.
GATCAGGTCGCCCACCATCAGCGTCGGGATCATGGAGCCCGAGGGAATCTTGAAGGGCTCGAACAGAAACGAGCGCAGCACGAACACGATGGCAATCACCGGGAACAGACCCGCGGTCCAGTCCAGCCACCAGGGCTGCATGAGGATGCGGCCCTTGGCCTCTTCCGAGACTTCGATATCCGTCTTGGCGATGCCCATGCGATCAAGCTCGGCACGGCGCTCCACGGCTGCCTGCTCCACCGCTGCTGCCGCAGCGCGGCGCTGGGGCAGGAAGTAAAAGCGCTCTGCCAGCCAGTAGATGCCGGTCACCACGGTCGCCAGAAACAGCAGCAGGGCAAAGTTGCCTTCGATGGAGCCGGTGTACCAGGCTGCGATATAGCCGACAAAGGCCGCCAGGATGACGGCTGTGATCCACTGCATGACTTGCATTATTCCTCCACTTGCAGAATGGCCAGGAAGGCTTCCTGCGGCACTTCCACCGAGCCGATCTGCTTCATGCGCTTCTTGCCGGCCTTCTGTTTCTCAAGCAGCTTGCGCTTGCGGCTGACGTCGCCGCCATAGCACTTGGCCAGCACGTTCTTGCGCATGGCCTTGACGGTTTCACGTGCAATGATGTTGGCACCGATGGCGGCCTGAATGGCCACATCGAACATCTGACGGCTGATGATCTCGCGCATCTTGGCCACCACGGCACGGCCGCGATAGGTGGCTTGCGAGCGGTGCACGATGATGGACAGCGCATCGACCTTGTCGCCGTTGAGCAGAATGTCCACCTTGACCACGTCGGAGGCTCGGTACTCGAGGAACTCGTAGTCCATGGAGGCATATCCGCGCGAGACCGACTTGAGCTTGTCGAAGAAGTCCAGCACGATTTCACCCAGCGGCATCTCATAGGTCAGCATGACCTGACGGCCGTGATAAGCCATGTTCTTCTGGATACCGCGCTTCTGGTTGGCCAGCGTCATCACCGGGCCCACATAGTCTTGCGGCATGTACAGATGCACCGTGACGATAGGCTCACGGATTTCCTCCATGCGCCCCTGATCGGGCATCTTGGAGGGGTTCTCCACCTGGATGACTTCGCCATCGGCCTTGACCACTTCGTAGACCACACTGGGAGCGGTGGTGATCAGGTCCTGATCGAATTCGCGCTCCAGACGCTCCTGCACGATTTCCATGTGCAGCAGACCCAGGAAGCCACAACGGAAGCCAAAGCCCAGCGCCTGCGAGACTTCGGGCTCGAACTGCAGGGCTGCGTCGTTGAGCTGCAGCTTTTCCAGCGCATCACGCAACTGGTCGTATTCGGAGGCTTCGGTCGGGTACAGACCGGCAAACACCTGAGGCTTGACTTCCTTGAAGCCGGGCAGCGGCTCGCTGGCAGGACCCAGATTGTTGGGCAGCTTTTTTTCCAGCGTAATGGTGTCGCCCACCTTGGCGGCCTTGAGCTCCTTGATGCCGGCAATGATGTAGCCCACCTCACCAGCCTTGAGCGAGTCGCGCGCTTCGTTGGCGGGTGTGAACACGCCGATGCTGTTGGCTTCATAGGCGGCACTGGTCGCCATCATCTTGAAGCGTTCGTTCTTCTTGAGCTCGCCATCGACCACACGCACCAGCATCACGACGCCAACGTAGGGGTCGAACCAGCTGTCCACGATCATGGCGCGCAGAGGACCATCAGGGTTGCCCTTGGGGGCGGGCACCTTGGCCACGATGGCTTCCAGAATCTCGTCGATACCCATGCCGGTCTTGGCCGAACAGGGGATAGCGTCGCTGGCGTCGATGCCGATCACGTCTTCGATCTCGGCCTTGGCATTGTCGGGATCGGCCTGAGGCAGATCCATCTTGTTGAGCACGGCAAACACTTCCACGCCTAGGTCCAGTGCCGTGTAGCAGTTGGCTACGGTCTGGGCTTCCACGCCCTGGGAAGCATCAACCACCAGCAGGCCGCCTTCGCAGGCCGACAGCGAGCGCGAGACTTCATAGGAAAAGTCCACGTGGCCAGGGGTGTCGATCAGGTTCAGGTTGTAGACCTTGCCGTCCTGAGCCTTGTATTGCAAGGCCGCAGTCTGGGCCTTGATGGTGATGCCGCGCTCTTTCTCGATGTCCATCGAGTCAAGCACTTGCGCCTCCATGTCACGCGCAGCGAGACCGCCGCAGCGCTGGATCAGGCGGTCCGCCAACGTGGACTTGCCATGGTCAATGTGCGCAATGATGGAGAAATTACGGATGTGGTTCATCAACGAGAAAGACAGCTTGGAATTGAAAAACAGTGGTCTGCAGAGACAAGAAAAAAGGGCGCGACCCTCAGCGGCGCGCCCTTAACCAACAATCTTTGGCAACTGCGATAGTTGGGACTTCATTGTAGGCAAAACTGGCCGCAAACAAAGACCCAGCAAGGCTTGACAAGTTCCGGTTTGTGATTTTCGACTTCATTTATCAACAATTTATTCACAGACCCGAAAATGCTTTTTGCCCATCAGCAGCCGGAGATTGCAAAGGCTTTTGCACCGCTTGAAAACCGCCCGTAAGTGCTGATTTTTTTGCGTCCAACCACCATGCATTTGCGTTGGATTCTACCCAATGGCATAGGGTCACTGACAGGACAGGTCTTGCACCCTATTCCAGATCATGAAATGAGTACCAGACCTGTCGGCTTCACACTTACTTGGATGGACGGATCAGCACGTACTGCGCCCAGTCACCACGACGCACCAGCACGTTGACAGGCTTGGACTTGTCAGCCTTGGCCCATGCCGCTTCAAAGCTCTTGAGATCCATGACCTCCACATTGGCCAGCTGCAGGATGACATCGCCTTCGCGCAGGCCGGCGCGGGCGGCTGCATCCACGGCAGCCATGACGCGCACACCGCCCTTGACGGCCAGCTCCTTCTTCTGTGCGGCAGTCAGCTCACCCAGCTTCAGACCCAGAGACTTGTTCTCCAGCGCACCTTGAGACGGTTTGCTGCTCTCTGCGCCCTTGGTCTTGACCGCCTCGTCACTGGGCACTTCGGCGATCACCATGCTCAACTCCTTGAGTTTGCCGCGGCGCAGCACCGTGATCGTGCTCTTGGTGCCTGGTTTGGTATTGCCCACCATGCGCGGCAGATCGGAGACCTTCTCTATGTTCTTGCCCTCGAACTTGGTGATCACGTCGCCAGCCTCCACACCTGCCTTGGCTGCAGGAGAGTCAGGCTCGACCGCAGAGACCAGCGCGCCTTCCGCCTTGCCCAGACCAATGGATTCCGCCACTTCCTTGGTCACGGGGCCAATCTGCACGCCGATGCGTCCACGCGTGACCTTGCCGCTAGCGCGCAACTGATCGCTGACGCGAATCGCTTCATCCACGGGAATGGCAAAGCTGATACCCATGAAGCCGCCCGAGCGTGAATAGATCTGGCTGTTGATGCCCACCACTTCACCGCGCATATTGATCAGCGGGCCGCCCGAGTTACCGGGGTTGATGGCCACATCGGTCTGGATGAAAGGCAGATAGTCACCGGTATCACGCTGCTTGGCCGAGACAATACCGGCCGTCACGGAATTTTCCAACCCGAACGGCGAACCGATGGCCATGACCCATTCGCCCACACGCAGCTTGCTCACATCGCCAATCTTCACGGCGGGCAAATTCTTGGCATCGATCTTGACCACGGCCACATCGGTGCGCTTGTCGGCCCCCACAATCTTGGCCTTGAACTCGCGCTTGTCGGTCAGCGTCACGATGACCTCATCGGCGCCATCGACCACGTGGGCATTGGTCATCACATATCCATCGGCCGTGAGGATGAAACCCGAGCCCACGCCGCGTGGCTGCTCTTCATCAGACTGTCCGCCCTTGGGCGCGCGCTGACGCGGCACATTGGGCACGGGCAGGCCAAAGCGGCGGAAGAACTCCAGCATGTCTTCATCCATGCCCAGAGCATCGCCAGCATTGTTGGAAACTTTCTCCAGCGTGCGGATATTCACCACCGATGGCCCAACCTGATCAACCAGGTCCGTAAAGTCCGGCAAACCACGCGCGGCGGCCGTACTCTGCGCATGGGCTGCAGTGACCGGCAGCATTGCGCCACCTGCCAGAGCAGCCACAACCATGGCAGAGGCCAAAGCGGTGGCAGAGACTTGGGACTTGAGCAACATCCAGGCAGGTGTACGCATCGTTATTGTTCCTTGTTCAATGTGTCTGAAGAGTCCGGGCCAGTTTCCAGCGGGACAGTCTGATCATGAGTTCGCACAGGCTCGAAGCCCCATTCTGGCAAAGCCACAAGGGGGCCGGTAGAGGCAAAGGCTGCTTTCAGTCAAAATCTGCGGCCCGCCAGTCACTGCTGTTATGGCAACTGAGGGCCATGAATTCAAAATCAATAGCCGTCTGCGCAAGCAGGATAAGCGTTAGAGGGTAAAAATCCTTGAAACTCTATCAGCGCGCACCCGACATCAATGGCGAGTGGCCGAGCCAAAGCTTGCATTGCGCAGAAAGCTGGCGGGCATTTGCAGATTCGGCGCGCTGCTGTACTGCGGATGGGCTGCCAGCAGCTCGTCCAGACGAGGATCGCGCAGCATCACGGTCTGACCATTGGGACCCGCAACCGCCACCACGGAAGAAGACTGGGCTTGCGCCCCCAGAGGAATGCCGGACTCCTGCTCGGCAGCAGGATTGCCCATCAGGGTATTGACCGACAAAGGCGCTGCCGCATTGGCAGGAGCCGAGGCCACAAGCACCGCATCAGGCGTGACGGCAGCCAGCTGCGTGCCCTGACGGCCGCCCAAGCCTCCACCTGCCAGCATCACGCCCCAGCCCACAGCAGCGACTGCAGCAACCGAGGCGAAGCCCGCAGCCATCTTCCAGCGGAACACCGATGCATTGGCTGCCTGCCTCGCAGGCATGGAGACCACTGTCGCAGTGCCGCTTTGCCTCTTGCCCATATCTGCTGGAGCAATTTGCTCAAGCTCGCCAGGCAGCAGGCTTTGGGCAGATTCCGGCTGAATACCCAGATCAATACCGCGTATGGGTTCCCGCTCCATATGGGCACGCACGCCGCTCAGGATGTCATGGCGGCTGTGATGCGCCAGTTCGGGCGAACGCAGCACGTCCCCAATCAGGTGGTACATGCGCCAGGATTGCTGGCCATCGTCACTCTCTGCAAAAGAAAGCACGGCCTGCATGTACTGCGAGTCGGCCTCGCCATCCACCAGAGCCGAAAGCTGCTCGCGCTTGATCAGATCGTCATTCATGAAGTTCACCTGCTCGTCCTGCATGTACTACCAACGCTTGCCAGTCTGGCGCTCCAGCAAGGGTTTGACCCTTGCCGAAATGGCCTCACGCGCCCGAAAGATGCGTGAGCGCACCGTGCCAATGGGACAGTCCATGGCCTGCGCAATTTCCTCATAGCTCAAACCCTCAATCTCGCGCAGCGTGACAGCCTGGCGCAGATCCTCGGGCAAAGCCTCCATGGCAGCATTGACGGCCTCGGCAATCTCCTGAGCCGCCAACACTGTTTCCGGGGTTTCCTGGGTGGTTAGTTCTCGTCCGAGAGAAGAAGTTTCATCCTCGTCATCCCCAGTGTGTAACGCACTCTCGGTCACGACCGGAGAGCGGTGCATTTCCATCAGCGTCTTCTTGGCCGTATTGACGGCAATGCGGTATAGCCAGGTGTAGAACTGCGCCTCGCCCCGAAACTGGTGCAGCGCCTTGTAGGCACGGATGAAGGTTTCCTGCGCAATGTCCTGCACGATGTCCACATCGCGCACCATGCGGCCCACCAGCCTCTCGATACGGCGCTGGTATTTGATGACCAGCAACTCAAAGGCCCGGGTATCACCGGCATTGGCGCGCTCGACCAATGCCAGATCACTGTCAGCGGATGAAGTGGGAAAATCGGGAGGTGTCATGAATAGCCAAGCGGCGTGCTGCCATAACCGGCGCGGACTCTAGCCCTGCTTTGCCAGCAGCACGACCGAAGAATATACCGCACGCCGCAAGTCGCCCCATTGGGCAGGGCTGTGTTGCTGTCGCAGCAAAATCCATAGCACCTTGCGCTTGAAGAACAAGGACTGGGCCGGCAACAGGCTGGAAGCACTCAACCATAGCCAATTGCCGCCGTCCAGGCCCACCTTGAGTCTGACAAACTGCGTCCCCTTGTCAGGCTGATCTGGCAGATCGATCTGCCACTGCTCTCCATTCCATTGCAACAGACCTTGTGGCCACTCTCGCCACTGCCCGAGCAGCATCCCTGTAGCCAATATCAACACCACACAGGCCGCCAGCAACGGCCCGCCGCGCCACTGAGCCATATGACACCAGACCAGCAAGACCATTGCAAGCAGCAGCCATAGCAGTACCAACGCCGCTGCAGCCCGGCGTGGCCGCTCGAAGCCATAGCTCACCGCGGGAGCGTGGTAGCGGATGCTCATGGATGCAGTGTGCAAAAGGTCGGCTCTTTGTCGTCTAGGGAAAGCACTGCAGAAACAACAAAGCCCGCAAGGCCATGCCTGTACGGGCTTTTGCGGTGACCTGCGAAGGTCAAATCAGAGCTTAGACACGCTTGAACACCAGCGTGCCATTGGTACCGCCGAAGCCAAAGTTGTTCTTTACCGCCACTTCCAGCTTGGCGTCACGCGCCACATTGGCACAGTAATCCAGGTCGCAGTCAGGATCCTGATTGTCCAGGTTGATGGTTGGCGGGATCTTTTGATCGTACAAAGCCATCACTGTGAACACGCTCTCGATGCCACCGGCGCCACCCAGCAGGTGACCTGTCATGGACTTGGTCGAACTGACCACAAGACCATTCTTCGCGTGCTCACCCATGGCCGCCTTGATGGCGTTGGACTCATTCGCATCACCCAGAGGTGTGGAAGTGCCATGCGCATTCAGGTAGTTGACCTGATCCTGGTTTACACCAGCGTTGCGCAGAGCGTTGAGCATGGCGCGGCGAGGGCCGTCCATATTGGGAGCAGTCATATGACCTGCGTCGGCACTCATGCCAAAGCCTGCCAGCTCCGCGTAAATCTTGGCGCCGCGGGCCTTGGCATGTTCGTACTCTTCGAGCACCAGCACACCGGCACCTTCGCCCAGCACAAAACCGTCACGGTCCTTGTCCCAGGGGCGCGAGGCAGCCTTGGGGTCGTCGTTGCGCGTGGAAAGCGCACGCATGGCGGCAAAGCCACCAACACCCAGGGGCGACACAGTGGCTTCTGTACCACCGGCCACGACGATGTCGGCATCGCCGTATTCAATCATGCGTCCGGCTTCACCGATACAGTGCAGGCCTGTGGTACAGGCTGTCACGATCGACAGATTCGGCCCCTTGAAGCCAAAGCGCATGGACACATGCCCTGCCACCATGTTGATGATGGAAGCAGGCACGAAGAACGGCGTGATGCGGCGAGGACCACGGGCCGCCAGTTCTGCGTGGGTATTCTCGATCAGCGGCAGGCCGCCAATACCCGAGCCGATCACGCAAGCAATGCGTGTGGCCAGGTCTTCGGACAGGGCTTCGCCTGTGGGCAGGCCTGCGTCCAGAACGGCTTGCTCCGCAGCCGCGATGCCGTAATGAATGAAGGTATCCATGGAGCGCGCATCCTTGGCGCTCATGTATTTCTCCACATCAAATCCCTTGACCTCACCTGCAATCTTGCAAGAGAAGTTCGACGCATCGAACTTGGTGATGAGGTCAATGCCGGACTTACCGGCCAAAAGATTGGCCCAGGCGTCTCCCACCGTGTTACCCACGGGGGAAATGCAACCCAGGCCGGTCACGACAACGCGACGACGGCTCATGCGTTCAAACCTTTAACTGATCGCTGAAAAAAGACCTTAGGCCTTTTGGTGGGTATTGGCGTAGTCGATGGCGTTTTGCACCGTCGTGATCTTCTCTGCGTCTTCGTCAGGGATCTCGATGCCGAATTCATCTTCCAGGGCCATCACCAGTTCCACTGTGTCCAGGGAGTCAGCGCCCAGGTCAGCCACGAAGGCCTTTTCGTTGGTCACTTGGGACTCTTCAACGCCGAGTTGTTCAGCAATGATTTTTTTGACACGTGCTTCGATATCGCTCATGGTTTCCCTCAGGGGGTTGTGAATGAA
>JAITLR010000025.1 GCA_031277805.1 Comamonas sp.
AGTGCCACTTCGCTGGCGACACGTCCGAGCACCTTATCGGTGGCGTCAATCACAAACCACTCGTGTTGCACCTCAGCGGGCTTTGCGCTGAATGTAGACATGAGTTTTCTCTTTCAAGAAGGTTTGGCGGTCCCTTTTCCGCGGTCGGTGCTTCTTCTTGAAAAGACGGATCTTTAAAGGAAGCCTCTTAGGCGGGGTTACTCGAACCGAAGTTCAAGCCTTCGCCGCGGGAACCATAAAATCGCTGCGAAGCCCGCCATTATACGAAAACGCCGGAATCTGCGCGTTTTTGTTCAGCAGCCTGTTGTGAATCAGCCCTTCGGGGCCGTTCTCCGCTCTGCACACAGGCGCCAACAGCCTTTAAAGACCACAGGGTAAAAAGTGCTGTTCCCCTCTTGCCCTGCTGGTTACCATCCGTCTCTATGTTCAGTTACCGCCACGCCTTCCATGCAGGCAATCACGCCGACGTGCTCAAGCACACCGTGCTGATTGCCACCGTGCAATACCTCATTCAGAAAGAGGCTGCGCTGACGGTGCTCGACACCCACGGCGGCGCGGGCCTGTACCGGCTCGACGGCGATTACGCCAGCAAGAGCGGCGAAGCGGCAGACGGCGTGCTGCGCCTGGCCGAGGCCAAGGAGGCCGAGCTGGCACCGGTGCTGCAGCAATACATGCAGATGGTGCGCCACTTCAACCAGGGCAATGCCGTGCGCAACTATCCTGGTTCGCCCTTCATCACCCAGGCGCTGCTGCGCGGTCATGACCGCCTCAAGGCCTTCGAGCTGCACCCCACGGACATGCGCTCCCTGACCGGCAACATGGCCCAGCTGGAAGTGCCACGCCAGGTGGCCGTGCTGCTCGAAGACGGCTTCGAGGGTGTCAAGAAATTTCTGCCCCCACCTTCACGTCGCGCCCTGCTGCTCTGCGATCCCAGCTATGAGCTCAAGAGCGATTACGGCCGCGTGCTGGACATGATGACGGACAACCTCAAGCGTTTCCCCACCGGCACTTACGCCGTCTGGTACCCCATCATTCCGCGCCCCGAGGCCCATGACCTGCCCAAGCGCCTCAAGACCATGGCCACCAAGGCCGGCAAGAGCTGGCTGCATGCCACGCTCACGGTCAAGAGCAACAAGACCTCCGAGCGCGGCGGTCTGCCCGCCAGCGGCATGTTCCTGATCAATCCTCCGTTCAACCTGAAGGATCAGCTCAAGCCCGCCATGCCTCAGCTCGTCAAGCTGCTGGGCCAGGACGAGAACGCATCCTTCACCCTGGAGTCGGGCGGCAAATAAGCCACCAAGCATCCATAAAAAGCCCCTCACGCTTGTCCACTGCGTGTGGCCGCTGCCCCCAAGGGGGCCGCTTATTGCCTTGGGGCGGCCCTACGGCAATAAAAAAAGGCGCTGCAAGCGCCTCTTTGTTTCGAGCATCAACGACGCTTCGGATGCACCTTGGTGCTGACCTTGCGCTTTTCGACCTTTTCGATTTTGGTGCGTGACACCTTCTTGCCCTGGCGTGCTTCGGTTACCAACACATCGGGGCAGCTGTCTTCATTCTTGTTCAGGCGCCAGATCTCCACGGGCTTGATGCCCAGGCCCATCATGCCCAGTTCCTTTGCAGCGGCCTTGCTGAGGTCGATGACGCGTCCTGGCGCAAATGGCCCGCGGTCATTGATGCGCACCACCACAGACTTGCCAGTGACCGCGCTGCGTACACAGACCTTGGTGCCGAATGGCAGACTACGGTGGGCCGCCGTCATGTCATTGAGGTCAAAGCGCTCCCCGCTGGCCGTACGCCGTCCGTGGAACTGTTCGCCATACCAGGATGCCTGACCCTGCTGATCGCTGTCCCGCGCCGGGGCCTTGAGTTCATACTTGTCGGGATCGTCCGCGTCGACACTCGCCTCCACGGGCGGGCGCGTCGCCCTCACGCCCAGGCCTCTGTCCCTGTAGCGGCTGTTGATGTAGTTGTCGACCTGAGGCGGCATGGCCCCGAGCTCCATCAGATCGGGGGGGCCCATCAGGCGCGAGGACAGGTCATAGCCATCCACTCCCAACTCGGTCGTGGCAACGCGTTTTGCAGATTTGGCAGGGCTGCCGGAAGTCTTGGCAGCGGAGCTGAGCTGTGCAGGATTGACCCCTTCCCGTTCGGTTGTGGGTGCACAGCCAGCCAGCGCGGCGGTAAAAACGCCTAGCGCCAGCCATTGGCACAGGCGCCAGCGGCGGTTCATGCGAAACATGGGCGGATAGTCTCCTTGATCTCGTCAAGTGAGTGCCGCCCAAGACTGGCCCACCATGGGCCAGGCACGCAGTGCTCAAAGCCCGAGTCGGTCGCAGATCTCCAGAGTGGCGACGCTCTGGTTCATCGTATAGAAGTGCAACCCGGGAGCCCCCTGGCTGCGCAACTGATCGCATAGATGGGTCACGACATCCAGACCGAACGCACGAATGGATGCTGTGTCATCTCCGAACGCCTGCAGACGCAGACGAATCCAGCGCGGGATCTCGGCACCGCAGGCATCCGAGAAGCGCATCAGCTGTGTGGAGCTGGTGATAGGCATGATTCCGGGGACGACGGGAGTCTCAATCCCCAGGGCCTTCACCTCATCCACAAAGCGCATGTATGCGTCGGCATTGTAGAAGTATTGCGTGATGGCGGAATCTGCACCAGCGCGCACTTTAGCAACAAATGCTTCAAGATCGCTACGTGGGGACTTTGCCTGGGGGTGGGTTTCCGGGTAAGCCGCCACTTCGACATGGAACCAGTCGCCGAATTTCTGTCGCACGAATGCAACGAGATCGCTGGCGTACTGGAACTCGCCGCCCAGGCCATAACCGCTGGGCAAATCACCGCGCAAGGCCACGATGCGCTTGACGCCCATGGCCTTGAGCTCGCTCAGCTCGGCATGCACTTTTTCATGGGTGGCACCGATGCAGGAGAAGTGGGAAGCCGCAGCCACGCCCTCGTTCTGAATGTCGCGCACCATGGCAAAAGTGCCGGACTGCGTGGAACCGCCCGCACCGTAGGTCACGGAGCAGAACTGAGGCTTGCGCGCATACAGGGCCTGACGCGTAGCCACATGCTTGGCTGCGCCTTCGGGCGTCTTGGTGGGGAAAAACTCAAAGCTGACGGGGAAACTCATGGCGGCTCTTGTCTCTGGATTCTGTGGGTCTGGCCAAGGCTTGCAGGCCTCAGCGCTCGTTGCGCTTTTTTTGCTTGGATCGGGCAGGCCCAGGTTGGCCAAAACTGGCCACTTCGGGGTCTTCGTACAGTTCCTGCTTGGCACGCTGGGCCTTGATGTCGGCACGCGACGGGCGCTTGGGCGCAGCCTTGATAGCGGGCTTGGCAGGCGCAGCTTCTGCAGCACCCACAGGTACTGCAGCTTTGATTTCTGCGCCCTGCTGGGCCCAGACAAAGAATTCGTGATTGCCGTCGCCACCTTCGATGGGCGAGTCCAGCCATTGCTTGACCGTCAGACCCAGGCCTTCAAGGCAGCCGCGAATGCGTTGCTCCACCTCGGCATACAAGGCCTTGTCGCGCACGATGCCGCCCTTGCCTATCTGGCCGGGTTGCAGTTCGAACTGGGGCTTGACCAGCATCAGCAACTGACCATGGGGCTTGAGCACCTGCACTACGGAGGGCAGCACCAGGGTCAGCGAGATAAATGACAGGTCGCCCGTCACCACGTCGAACGCCGGTGTGATATCGATTTTTTCGGTACCGGCCCTGCGGCGCAGCTCCACAGGCGCAGAGCCTTCGGCCTTGGCTCTGGCCTTGGCGGCACGCTCGGCCTTGAAGTTTTCCACGTCCTGTTCCTTGGCATCGTCGCTGTCGTCATAGTCTTCATCGACCTGACCGCCGTTGCGCATCCAGGCATAGGGAGCAACGGGCTGGGTGTCGTTGTCCTCTTCTTCCTCGATGACTTCACACAGCGCCTCGTCGCAGGCCTGCTCCAGCAGCTCGGGCGTCAGCGCGCGGGCGTTGAAGCCTTCGACACAGACCACACGCTCGTCGCTTTTCAGGCGCTCATGCAACTGGCCGTGGCCCACGTCAATGCCGATCACCTGGGCCGCACCGGCCTGCAGCAGGCAGTCGGTAAAACCGCCGGTGCTCTGGCCCACATCCATGCAGCGCAACCCCTTGACGGCAATGCCGGTGGTGGCCAGCGCACCTTCGAGCTTGAGGCCGCCGCGCGAGATGTATTTGGCTTCTGCGGCATCCAGCAGCTTCAGCTCGGCACCCGCAGGAATATCGTCGCCGTTCTTGGCGACCTTCTTCCACGGAGCTAGAGGCGTCAGGCGCCATTCCACGCCCGAAGCAATCAGGCGCTGGGCCTGTGAGCGTGTCGAAGCATGGCCTGCTTCCACCAAAAATACATCTGCGCGCATAGCGTCGCTTCCTTTGAAATAAACCGGCGCCAGGCGCTGCACCCAGGTGCAGCAGGCAAAAGAAATCTTTTTTAGATAGCTGCTTGCGCTTGTCTTGCTTGTCATTCAGATAGATATCCATCTGAAACCAATACCTGACAAGCGCAAGAAGCTATCAAATTAAAACTACGACAACTTCGATACTGGCGCAGGCCAGATATGAGGCAGCAAGCAAGGGCCTAGGCGGCCCCACCGCCCTGCAGCGAAGCTGTCGTCCCCCTCCCTTAGCGCGAAGCGCGTAGAGAGAGGGGGAAGGCGCGATAGCGCCTCAGGGGGTGCTTAATAGCGGTAAGTTTCAGGCTTGTAAGGGCCTTCCTTCTTCACGCCGATATAGGCAGCCTGGGCTTCGGTCAGCTCGGTCAGCTGGGCGCCCACCTTCTTCAGGTGCAAGCGTGCCACCTTCTCGTCCAGCACCTTGGGCAGCACATAGACCTTGCCCACTTCGTAGGCGTCAGGACGGGTGAACAGCTCGATCTGCGCCAGCGTCTGGTTGGCGAACGAGTTGGACATCACAAAGCTGGGGTGGCCGGTGGCGCAGCCCAGGTTCACCAGACGGCCCTTGGCCAGCAGAATGATCTTCTTGCCGTCGGGGAAGGTGATGTGATCGACCTGAGGCTTGATCTCTTCCCACTCGTACTTCTCGATCGAAGCCACGTCGATTTCGTTGTCGAAGTGACCGATGTTGCAGACGATGGCCTCATCCTTCATGGCGATCATGTGCTCGTGGCGGATGATGTCCTTGTTGCCGGTGGTGGTCACGAAGATGTCGCACTTGTCGGCGGCATATTCCATGGTCACGACCTTGTAGCCTTCCATCGAAGCTTGCAGGGCGTTGATGGGGTCGATCTCGGTCACCCACACTTGAGCGCGCAGAGCGGACAGCGCCTGAGCGCAACCCTTGCCCACATCACCGTAGCCAGCCACCACGGCCACCTTGCCAGCGATCATCACGTCGGTGGCACGCTTGATGCCGTCCACCAGCGATTCGCGGCAGCCGTACAGGTTGTCGAACTTGGACTTGGTCACCGAGTCGTTCACATTGATCGCGCGGAACAGCAGGCTGCCATTGGCAGACATTTCGTTCAGGCGGTGCACGCCAGTGGTGGTTTCCTCGGTCACGCCCAGGATCTGGGCCGACTTGCGGCTGTACCAGGTGGGGTCCACGGCCAGCTTGGCCTTGATGGCGGCGAAGACGATCTTTTCTTCTTCGGAGCCGGGGTTGGCCAGCACGGAGATGTCCTTCTCGGCCTTCTTGCCCAGGTGCATCAGCATGGTGGCATCGCCGCCGTCATCCAGAATCATGTTGGGGCCTTCGTTTTCGGTGCCAGCGGCGCCGAATTCAAAGATGCTGTGGGTGTAGTTCCAGTAGTCTTCCAGCGACTCGCCCTTGATGGCGTAGACAGGCACGCCGGTTTCGGCGATGGCGGCAGCGGCGTGGTCCTGGGTCGAGAAGATGTTGCACGAAGCCCAGCGAACATCGGCGCCCAGAGCCGTCAGCGTCTCGATCAGCACGGCCGTCTGGATGGTCATGTGCAGCGAGCCAGTGATGCGCGCACCCTTCAGGGGCTGGGCAGCGGCGAACTCTTCACGCACGGCCATCAGGCCGGGCATTTCGGTTTCGGCGATCTTGATTTCCTTGCGGCCCCAGGCGGCAAGGCTGATGTCGGTAATGGCCGAGTCGGCGGGGTTGAAGCGAACAGCAGCGTTCATGGTTTTCTCCAAAATTTGAATGAGAAACCACGTTCTGCGGCAGAAAGGGGATGAGCCATCTCACCGCACAGAAAGCGTGGGTGAGCGTCGTTGCGAGATGAAATCCGAGCCTCACGCCCCGCACAAACCAGCTCTTGGCTGACTGGGGAACGCTGCAACGCTCCTCGGATGGTCGGCAATTATAAGGGAATCATGCTTCCAGCCCCGCCAGCCTATAACCGACTTGCAGCTCGGTCATCAGATGCAGAGGCTGGGCGGCATCGGCTTCGATCTTCTGGCGCAGATTGGCCATGTGCACGCGCAGATAGTGGGGACGGTCCAGATATTCGGGGCCCCAGACCTGCAACAGCAGCTGACGGTGCGTGAGTACGCGGCCCTGCCCCGCAATCAGCGCGGCCAGCAGACGGAACTCGATAGGCGTCAGGTGCACGGCCTGGCCGGCGCGCGTGACCTCGTGTGTGGCCAGGTCCACCACCACCTCGCCAAAATGCGCCTGGGTGCCGGGTTTGTCACCAGCAGGCGCCCTCTGCCGACGGCGCAGCATGACGCGCAAACGCGCCAGCAGCTCGGGCACGCCAAAAGGCTTGGTCAGATAGTCGTCGGCCCCGGCGTCGAGCGCGGCGACTTTTTCCTCCTCGCGCTCACGCGCCGACAGCACCAGGATAGGCAGTTGGCTCCAGCTGCGCAGCTCGGCAATCACGGTCTTGCCATCGGCATCGGGCAGGCCCAGGTCCAGCACCACGGCATCGGGCTGACGGCTGGCCGCATCGATCAGGCCACGCCTGGCGGTTTCGGACTCGAACACCTGCCAGCCTTCATCCTCCAGCGCCAGGCGCACAAAGCGGCGAATGCTGGGGTCGTCTTCGATCAACAGAATGCGGGGGCTAGCAGCTTGCATGGAAGAAATTATTCACCGATATCGTCATCGAACTGAGGCTGCTTCGGCACGGGCAAACGAATGCTGAACACCGTGCCTGCGACGGTGGACTCGGCCTGCAGACTGCCGCCATGGGCTTCCACAATGCGCTGGGCCAGCGTCAATCCCAGGCCCATGCCCGAGACCGCAGATTCCGTCACCCCACGCATGAACGGCTCGAACAGCTGTTCTGCCGCCAGATGCGCAGGCAGTCCTGGCCCGTTGTCCTGCAGCACCAGCAGACAATCTGCATCCTCGACCTGGGCGCTAATGGTGATGGTCGTTCCCGCCGGCGTGTATTTG
Organism: Comamonas sp.; assembly: GCA_031277805.1. Lineage (GTDB taxonomy): Bacteria > Pseudomonadota > Gammaproteobacteria > Burkholderiales > Burkholderiaceae_C > Comamonas. Next base: position 7,357 of record JAITLR010000025.1, read on the forward strand.
GCCGCGTTGTCCAGCAGATTGACCAGCACGCGCTCCATCAGCACGGGATCGACCTGCAGCAGTGGCAGATCGACGCCAAGCCGGGTCTGCACCAGATGCCCCTCCAGCCGGCCACGCAGCTGCTGCAGGGCACTGCCTACCAGCTCTGCCACGGGCAGCCATTCGCGCTTGAGGTGCACACCGCCCTGCTGCAGGCGCGCCATGGCCAGCAGGTTGTCCACCAGTTGCTGCATGGCCTGGGCCTGGTTGCGGATCTGCACCAGCATTTCGTGCGCCACACCCTGGCCCGCATGGGGTAGAGCCGTCTGTGCCGCACCCAGAATGCTGGTCAGTGGCGTGCGCAGATCATGCGAGACGGCCGACAGCAAGGTGTTGCGCATGCGCTCGCCCTCCATGACCACCTGGGTCTGCTGGGCCACCTCGACAAAGTGCACGCGCTCCAGCGCCAGCGCGATCTGGCTGGCACAGGCCTGCAACAAGCGGTGTTCCTCAGGTACATCCAGCCTGCCGGGGTTGCGCAGTTGCAAAGCCAGCACGCCACGCGTGCGCACCGGAGCCGCCAGGGGCACATAGAGCGCTGACGCAGCGGCCAGCGTGTCCGTTCCACGACCGGCCATCTGCGCGTGCTCCAGACTCCAGCGTGCCACACTGACATCGATGCTGCCCGCGCTGCCGGGTGCGATATGCAGCTGCTCGTCCTCATCGGGCAACAGCAGTCCGGTCTGGGCATCGAACACCCCCGAGAGCGTGGACAGCGCGATCTCTGCAACCTGCACCTGCGTCAGCGCACCCGAAAGATCACGCGCCAGTCGCGCCAGCGCTCCCGCGCGGCGCTCGCGCTCGGCAGCCACACGCGCCTCATGGCGCAGCCGCGCCATGAGCTGGCCGCAGACCAGGGCCACGCCCAGCATCAGGCTGAAGGTGAACAGGTATTGCGTGTCGTTGACCGAAAACGAATCGCGCGGCGGCACGAAGTAGTAGTCGAAGCAGAGCACGGCCAGCAAGGCGGCCCAGGCCCCCGGCCCACGTCCCCAGCGCAGGGCCGACAGCACAACCACCAGCAGGAACAGCATGACCACGTTGGCCGGCTCGAACACTTGCAGCAGCAGCTCGGCCAGACCCGTGGCAGCAAAACAGGCCAGCGATGCCCCCAGATAGCCTTTCCATGCAAAACCGCCGCTAACGGGCACGGACGCTCGCTCCGCACTCTCATTTCGGGAGTGATTGACGGATAGCACCAGCACATCAAGGCCGGGGTTGAGCAAGGCGATTTGCTCGGGCAGGCTGGGGGCACGCCATGGCAGCCAGCGGCTCAGGCGCTGCTGCACACGGGCCAGCACCAGATGGCTGGCGTTGCGCTCACGCGCAAAGTCCACCAGTGCCTGGGCCACGTCTGCACCGGGAATGGTGGCCGTATCGGCGCCCAGGCGCGCAGCCAGCGCCAGCGTCTTGAGCACCATGGCCTGAGCCGAACGCGAGCGATGCTGCCGCTGCGGCGCATCCACATAGACCACCACCCAATCGGCCTCCAGCCGCCGCGCCAGCCGCGCCACCTGGCGCACCAGGGCATCATCACCTGCGCGACCACCCACGCCCACCAGCAGGCGTTCGCGCGTGGGCCAGACATCGCCAATCGCCCGCTCACGGCGATAGTCGCGCATGTCTTCATCCACGCGATCAGCCGTGCGGCGCAGCGCCAGTTCGCGCAGTGCCAGCAGATTGCCCAGGCGAAAGAAATTGCGCGAAGCACGTTCGGCCTGCTCCAGCGCATAGACCTTGCCGGCCTTGAGGCGCTTGAGCAATTCCTCGGGTGGAATATCGACAACGATGACTTCATCGGCATCGTCAAAGATATGGTCGGGCACGGTCTCGTGCACCTGAATGCCGACGATGCCGCTGACCACGTCGTTGAGGCTTTCCAGATGCTGGACATTGAGCGTGGTCCACACCTCGATACCCGCATCCAGCAGCTCCTCCACATCCTGCCAGCGCTTGGGGTGACGCGCCCCCTGAACATTGCTGTGAGCCAGTTCGTCCAGCAGCAACACATCGGGGTGCTGCTCCAGAGCGCCGTCCAGATCAAATTCGAGCAGTTGCCGCCCCTGATACGGCAAAGCCTTGCGAGGCAACTGGCGCAAACCATGCAACTGCTGTTCAGTCTCGGCCCGGCCATGAGTTTCGACCAGGCCCACCAGCACATGGCGCCCGGCCTGGCGTTCGCGCTGGGCTGCGGCCAACATGGCATAGGTCTTGCCCACGCCGGCGTTGGAGCCAAAGTAAATGCGCAGCTTGCCGCGCCCGGCCTGCTGCTGCTCGGCCTTCAACTGGGCAACCAGCATGTCCGGATTGGGGCGTGCTGGAGGTGCAGAGCTGTTGCTGGGGTTTAGCGCCATGGTTTTGCCATTGTCTGCGTTCTCAGACCAGGCCGAGTGCCGTCAGCAGCAGATCAATGAGCTTGATGCCCACAAACGGCACGATCAGCCCGCCCAGACCGTAGATCAGCATGTTCCGGCGCAGCAGAGAGGCCGCGCCCACGGCGCGGTAGCGCACGCCGCGCAGGGCCAGCGGCACCAGGGCGATGATGATCAGCGCATTGAAGATCACGGCGCTCAGGATCGCCGAGTTGGCGCTGTGCAGCTGCATCACATTGAGCGAGGCCAGCTGCGGATAGGTGCCCACGAAGGCGGCAGGAATGATGGCGAAATACTTGGCAACGTCGTTGGCGATGCTGAAAGTGGTCAGCGCGCCGCGCGTCATCAGCATCTGCTTGCCGGTTTCCACCACCTCGATAAGCTTGGTGGGGTTGCTGTCCAGGTCCACCATGTTGCCGGCCTCCTTGGCGGCCTGGGTCCCGCTGTTCATGGCCACGGCCACATCAGCCTGAGCCAGGGCCGGGGCATCGTTGGTGCCGTCGCCGGTCATGGCCACCAGACGGCCCGCGGCTTGATGGCTGCGGATCAGGCGCAGCTTGTCCTCGGGCGTGGCCTCGGCCAGGTAGTCGTCCACACCGGCCTCGGCGGCAATGGCCGCCGCCGTCAGCGGGTTGTCACCCGTGATCATCACGGTCTTGATACCCATGCGGCGCAGCTCGGCAAAGCGTTCGCGTATGCCGGATTTGACGATGTCCTTGAGCTCGATCACACCCAGCACGCGGGCGCCGTCGGCCACCACCAGCGGCGTGCTGCCTTTGCGCGAGACGTTTTCCACCGCCTGCTGCACGCCGGCCGGCAGGTTGCCGCCCAGGGCTTCGACATGGCGGCGCACGGCGTCAAACGCGCCCTTGCGCAGCTGGCGCGGCCCCTGGGGCGTGGGCAGGTCCACACCGCTCATGCGGGTCTGCGCGGTAAAGGGCACGAACTCGGCCTGCAATTCGGTGGCGCTACGGTCGACCAGGCCGTGACGCTCCCGGGCCAGGGCCACCACGCTGCGGCCCTCGGGCGTTTCATCGGCAATCGAGGCCAGTTGTGCAGCCTCGGCCAGCTGCTGCACCGAAACGCCGGGAGCCGGCACGAAGTCGCTGGCCTGGCGGTTGCCCAGCGTGATGGTGCCGGTCTTGTCCAGCAGCAGCACGTCCACGTCGCCCGCAGCCTCCACGGCGCGGCCCGAGGTGGCGATCACATTGGCCTGCATCATGCGGCTCATGCCGGCCACGCCGATGGCCGACAGCAGGCCACCGATGGTGGTGGGAATCAGGCAGACCAGCAGCGCCACCAGCACGGCGATGCCAACCACGGTGCCCGAGCCCGTCTGGCCCACGGCAAAGGCCGAGAACGGCCACAGCGTGACGATGACCATCAGGAAAACCAGCGTCAGTCCCACAAGCAGAATGGTCAACGCCAGCTCGTTGGGTGTCTTCTGGCGCTTGGCTGATTCGACCATGGAGATCATGCGGTCCAGGAAAGACTCGCCGGGGTTCACCGTGACTTCCACCACCAGCCAGTCCGACAGCACGCGCGTACCGCCTGTGACCGAGGAAAAGTCTCCGCCCGCCTCGCGGATCACGGGGGCCGACTCGCCGGTAATGGCGCTTTCGTCCACCGAGGCCACGCCCTCGATCACCGTACCGTCCAGTGCAATCGTATCGCCGGCCTCCACGAAGATGACCACGCCCTTGCGCAAATCACTGGCGCGTTCCGGAATCCACGAGCTGCCGAAGCGCGGCTTCAGCAGCACCTTGGCCACGGTGTCGCGCTTCATGCTGCGCAGGCTGGCCGCCTGGGCGCGGCTGCGGCCTTCGGCCAGGGCTTCGGCGAAGTTGGCGAACAACACCGTGAACCACAGCCACAGCGCAATCGCCAGCGCAAAGCCTGCGCCTTCGTTGTCTGCAGCAGAAGCAGGCTCGCGCAGGTCCTGCAGCCACAGCAGCGTGGTCAGGATGGCTCCCAGATAGACCACGAACATCACGGGATTGGCCCACTGCGTGCGCGGCGAAAGCTTGCGCATCGCGTCGAACAGGGCCTCGCGCACCAGGCGCGGCTCGAACAGGCTGGCGCCTGCCTTTACTTTATGGCTGTTCATGGCTTACTCCTTGGTCGCAGCGGATGGATTCAGCGCATCCAGCGCCAGATTGAGGCGCAGCACATTCACGCGCGGCTCGCCCAGCAGGCCCAGGGTGCGGCCCTGCGTGCTCTGCTCCACCAGATGCCGCACCTGGTCCTGGGACAGCCGGCGTTCACTGGCCACGCGTGGCAGCTGCAGCATGGCATTGGCTACCGAGATATGTGGATCCAGCCCCGAGGCCGAAGCCGTCACCGCGTCCACGGGCACGGCCGCATCGGCGGCCAGGCCGTTGCCTTCGCGGTACTGCGCCACGCGGGCGGCTACCGTCTCGGCCAGATCCTTGTGCGTAGCCCCCTGGTTACTGCCGCCGGACTGGCCGGCGTTATAGGGGGCAGCCACGCTGGCGCCTTCCTTGTCGGGGTCGGGCGCCGTCGTGGCGCTGGGCCGGCCGTGGAAGTAAGTGGCACCCGCGAACTGCTGGCCGATCAGGGCCGAGCCCACGACCTGGCCATTGCGCTCTATCAGGCTGCCGTTGGCTGTATGCGGCAACAGGGCCTGGGCCACGCCGGTGGTCGCCAGCGGATAGGCAATGCCGGCCACCAGCATCACGGCCATGGCCGCGCGCACGCTGCTGGCCACCAGGCGGCCCCAGGAGGCCGGGGACGATTCGACATCCGCCACCGAAGCCACCGGTGCGGAGAGGGAAAGAGAAGAGGATTTCATGGTTTTGCTCCCAGGCTCCCGGCGCACTGCAGCACCGAGAGCCATCCGCAGGAATTCAATACATCAGGAATAGAGCTGGTCCACCAGCATTTGCAGATGCTCCACAACAGGCCCCAGGGCCAGCGCCGGCAGGAAGGTAAGTCCGCCCACCACCAGCACCACGAACACCAGCAGGCCCATGAACAGCGGCGAGGCCGTGGGGAAAGTGCCGGGGCCCACAGGCACCGTGGTTTTGGCCGCCATGCTGCCGGCCACGGCCAGCATGGGCAGCAGCGTGAGAAAGCGCCCCACGATCATGGCCAGGCCTATCGTGACGTTGAAGAATGGGGTGTTGGCGTTCAGCCCCGCGAAGGCCGAGCCGTTGTTGGCCGTGGCCGAGGCATAGGCGTAGAGAATCTCGGAAAAGCCGTGCGGGCCGTGGTTGTTGAGGCTGGCGGAGGTATCGGGCCACAGCAAGGCCAGCGCCGTGAAGCCCAGGATGCTGGCGGGCTGCGCCAGCACCGAGAGCATGACCAGCTTGATTTCACGTACTTCGATCTTCTTGCCCAGGAACTCGGGCGTGCGGCCTATCATCATGCCGGCCAGAAACACCGTGAGGATGGCGTACTGGATCAGGTTGATCAGGCCCACGCCGTCGCCACCGAACACGCAGTTGAGCATCATCAGCGCCAGCGGCGTGATGCCGCCCAGCGGCGTGAGCGAATCATGCATGGCATTGACCGAACCCGTGGTGGCCGCCGTGGTGGCCGTCACGAACAGCGAGGTGTCGACAATGCCGAAGCGCAGCTCCTTGCCCTCCATATTGCCGCCGGACTGCGTGAGGCTCCACTGCTGATCGGCACCGGCATGCGCCAGCAGGCCACTACCCTGCTGCTCGGCCACGAACACCAGGCTCAGAAAGGCTATGAACATCACCATGCAGGCCCCGTACAGCACCCAACCCTGGCGGCGGCGCAGCAGCATGGAGCCGAACGCATAGGTCATGCTGGCCGGAATCAGCAGCATGGCCAGAATGTGCAGCACATTGGTCAGTGGTGTCGGGTTCTCGAACGGATGGGCAGCATTCGCATTGAAGAAGCCGCCGCCATTGGTGCCCAGGTGCTTGATGCTTTCCAGGCTGGCCACGGGCCCCGTCAGCAACTGCTGGCGCGCGCCTTCCAGCGTGGCGGCCCAGGTCTCGGTATGCAGCGTCTGCGGAATGCCCTGCCAGACATAGACCAGGGCCAGCACGAACGACAGCGGCAGCAGCACACGCCAGAACACGCGCACATAGTCCACCCAGTAGTTGCCGATGTCCTTGCTGCTGGAACGTGCCAGCCCCCTTACAAATCCTGCACCGGCCGCCACGCCCGTGGTGGCACCGGCAAACATCAGAAAGGTGATGACCGCCATCTGCGTGGCATTGGAGAGGCTGCCCTCGCCCGCATAGGCCTGCCAGTTGGTATTGGTGACGAACGAGGCCGCGGTATTGAAGGCCAGATCGGGCGCCTGGGCCGCAATCCGCAGCGGATTCAGCGGCAGCCAGCCCTGCAGGCGCAGGATCAGATAGCCCAGCAGCATCATGGCCGCGTTGGACAGCAGCAGGGCCGCGCCATAGCGCTGCCAGCCCATATGCTCGCCAGGGTTCACACCCAGGGCACGATAGCTGAGCCGCTCCAGCCAGGTGTGGTGGTCGCTGGTAAAGCAACGCGCCAGCCATTGGCCCATGGGAATGGCCAGCAGCGTCAGAACCGCGAGCACCGCGGCAAATTCCATCCAGGGTAACCACATGGTGTGCTCCCTTTCAGATGCGCGTCAGCGCGCGCAGAAAAGCCAGCAGGCCGACAAAGCAGGCGACCGTCAGGCTCACGAAAATCAGGTCTTGCAGCACTTGCATGGCAGCCCCCTTCAGAAACTTTCGGGGCGCAGCAGCGCGTAGCCCAGATAGGCAAACAGCCCCAGCGCCGTCAAGGCGGCCAGGGCTTCAATCCAGGTGATGGTCATTTCATTCCTCCCGCAAGCCGTTCACGCGGCTTGATTGCGATGGAGGAACTGTAGAAATCCACCCGTCAAGAGCGGGTAGAGATTGGCGCAGGAGATATCAAGACGGCATCAAGATGCCGTTCAGGCATGAGCCGTCTGCGCATTCGCCGCCTGATGGGCCAGCCACTGCACACGTAAGGACAGCGCAATCACCAGCGCCAATACCAGCAGGGAGACGGAGCCCACACCGTTCCAGCCCCAGCGCGACCAGAACCAGCCTGCGCCAGCGCCCAGCACACTGGAGCCCATGTAATAGCCCCAGAGGTAAAGCGATGAGGCATGGCCCTTGGTTTGCGTGGCCAGCCGCCCCACCCAGCCGCTGGCGACGGAATGCGCCACGAAAAAACCGGCCGTCAGCAGCACAATACCGACCACGATGGCCACCAGAGGCTGGAACAGGGTCAGCACCACACCCGCAGCCATCAACAAGGCCCCTGCCACCAGCACCGGGCCACGCCCCAAGCGGTCCGCCAGGCCACCGGCCACAGGCGATGCCACCATGCCGAACAGATAAGCGTAGAAGATATGGCTGATCTGCAGCTGGCTCATGTTGTAGGGGGCGGCGCTCAGCAAAAAGCCTGCATAGTTGTAGATGCTGACAAACACACCCATGAGGCCAAAGGCAATCAGAAACAGCAGCGGCAACCCTTTGTGGTGCAGATGGCGCCCCCAGGCCTGCAGGTGGTAGCGGGCGCCCAGCCCGCTTTTCTTGACGAAGTTGCGCGAATTGGGCAACAGCCAGACAAAGCCCAGTGCGGCCAGCAAGTCCAGCACCGACAGCGCGGCCATGGCATGGCGCCAGCCCCAGAACTCCGTCATGGCGCTCATGCCTATGCGGCCCAGCATGCCGCCCAGGGCTGTGCCGCCCACATACAGGCCCATGGCAAAGCCCAGCCCCTTGGGATCAATTTCCTCGGACAGATAGGCCATGGCCACGGCCGGCACGCCGCCGAGCAGGACTCCCTCCAGCGCCCGCGCTGCCAGCAGTGCATGCCACTGCGGCAGGAACGAAGCCACCAGATTGCACAGCGCCGCCAGCGCCATGGAGATGAACATCAGCTTGCGCCGCCCCAGCCCTTCGGACAGCGCACCCGCCAGCACGATGGACGCTGCCAGACAGGCCGTGGACACGGACAGCGCCAGCGCACTCTGCGCCGGACTCACGGCAAATGTCTGTGCCAGTTCTGGCAGCAGCGGCTGCACGCAGTACAGCAGGGAGAAAGTCGCAAAGCCCGCCAGAAACAGCGCCATGCTGACCCGCCAGTACTGCGCTGTGCCACGCTTGATCCATACGGGTACGGCAGGATCTTGCGGGCAAATGGGTGAGGATGTGTTCACATCGCGTGGAGCGCTGTTCATGGCGGGAAACGGAAACCTGGAGCAATGCGGCTATTGTGCGCCCCCATCGGCACCAACATCTGTCACCTTGGGCAGGCAATGCCAGCTGCAGGCCCTCAGAGCATGTTCACGCTCTCAATTCCGCGCCATCTCCAAGAATTGGCCCTGCCGCTAAAATAAGCGCCCTCAAGCCTTATTCACAGGACTGCTCCGCAGGAGCGCAGCCCTGGTGCAGCAAACGGACCGCTGCACTTTTTGTTGTCACAGCCGGCGTTCTCCGGCTGCATTTACAGCTCTCAATACCGTGTCATACGCCCCAGAAACCCGGCGCCGTCGTACGTTCGCCATCATCTCCCACCCGGATGCGGGTAAGACCACGCTGACCGAAAAGCTGCTGCTGTTCTCGGGCGCGATCCAGATCGCCGGCGCCGTCAAGGGCCGCAAGGCTTCGCGTCACGCCACCTCCGACTGGATGGAGATCGAAAAGCAGCGCGGCATCTCGGTGGCGTCCTCGGTGATGCAGATGAGCTACCGCGATCACGTCATCAACCTGCTCGACACCCCCGGCCACAAGGACTTCTCGGAAGACACCTACCGCGTGCTGACGGCCGTGGACTCGGCGCTGATGGTGATCGACGCAGCCAACGGTGTGGAATCCCAGACCCGCCGCCTGATCGAAGTCTGCCGCCAGCGCAACACGCCCATCATTTCCTTCGTCAACAAGTTCGACCGTGAAGTGCGCGATCCGCTGGACATCATGGACGAAGTGGAGCGCGAACTGGGCATGCCCTGCTGCCCCATCACCTGGCCCGTGGGCCAGGGCAAGAGCTTCGGCGGCATCATCAATCTGCAGACGCAGAGCATGACCGTGTTTGCCGCCGGCAGCGAAAAGCGCCCCGAAGACTTTGAAGTCATCCCGCTGACCGAAGTCGACAGGCTGCGCGCTCGTTTCGGCAAGGCCTACGACGATGCCATCGAGAGCATGGAACTGGCCCAGGGCGCCTCGGCCGAATGGGACCATCAGGCGTTTCTGGAAGGCAAGCTGACCCCTGTGTTCTTCGGCTCCGGTGTGAACAACTTCGGTGTGATGGAAGTGCTCAACGCCGTGGTCGACATGTCGCCACCGCCCGGCCCGCGCATTGCCTTCACCGAGGTGAACCGCCAGCGCGAAGAAGTCACCATCAACCCCGAAGACAAGACCTTCGCGGGCGTGGTGTTCAAGGTGCAGGCGAATATGGACGCCAATCACCGTGACCGCATCGCCTTTGTGCGCGTGGCCAGCGGCAAGTACACGCCAGGCATGAAGATGAAGGTGCAGCGCACCGGCAAGGAGTTGCGCCCCACCTCCGTGGTGACCTTCATGTCTCAGCGCCGCGAGGCCGTCGACGAGGCCTATGCGGGCGACATCATCGGCTTCACGATTCACGGCGGCGTGCAGCTGGGCGACTCCATCACCGACGGCCCTAGCCTGCAGTTCACCGGCCTGCCCTTCTTCGCGCCCGAAATGTTCATGACCGTGGTGCTCAAGAACCCGCTGCGCACCAAGCAGCTGCAGCAAGGTCTGATGCAGCTGGGCGAGGAAGGCGCGATCCAGGTCTTCAAGCCCGATGTCGGCGGCAATATGCTGCTGGGCGCCGTGGGCCAGCTGCAGTTCGAAGTGGTGCAGCATCGCCTCAAGACCGAGTACGACTGCGACGTGCGCCTGGAAGGCTGCCAGTACACCGGGGCACGTTGGATCACGGCCGATTCGCCGGCCGAGCTGCGCGAGTTCGAGAACGCCTATCCCATGCGCCTGGCGCACGATGCGGCCGACACCCTGGCCTATCTGTGCACCAGCCCCTACGACGTACGCTTGGCGCAGGAACGTTTCCCCAAGATCCACTTCCACCCGCTGCGCGAACACGCGGGGCTGAGCCTGGGCAGTGCCAATTAACTGAAATCATTAGCGTCCTGCATGCGTCGTTGCCGAATCTCGCCGTAGCGCTGCTACTGTCTTCGATCCGGCGCCTAGCCTGCACCGCTGCGCTGGCCGCTACTGATTTCTAAGCTGTGCTGGACCTCACCCGTGCTTGCACGGGTTTGCTTTTTTGAGAGTTTGTTGTGAGCCAAGAATTTCTGCGCCCCTTGTCTGAACTGCCGGTTCCTCGGAATCTGCTGGGCGTGCTGACCGATATCGACGACACGCTGACCACCGACGGAGTGGTGCCCGAACATGTGGTGGCCGCCATTGGTCGCTTGAAGGACGCGGGCCTGAAGGTCGTGCCCATCACCGGCCGCCCGGTGGGCTGGAGCGTGCCTTTTGCCTCGGCCTGGCCCGTGGATTCCATCGTGGCCGAAAACGGCGCCGTGGCACTGCGCCGCAATGCGCAGGGCAGTCTGGACAAGCTCTATCAACAAGGCGCTGAGGAGCGCGCCAGCAACTTTGCCAGGATGCAGCAGGTGCTGGAACAGATCGAGGCCAGCGTGCCCGGCGCCAGCCGCGCCACGGATTCGGCTGGCCGCGAATGCGATATCGCCGTGGATCACAGCGAGTTCACGAACCTGCCCCAGGCACAGATTGACGAATGCGTGGCCATCATGAAGGCGGCGGGCATGAATGCCACCGTCAGCTCCATCCACATCAACGGCTGGTTTGGCGAACACAACAAGCTCGAAGGCGCGCGCTGGATTGTGCGCGAGCTGTTCGACATCAACCTGGACGCCACGCTGGGGCAGTGGATCTATATCGGCGACTCGACCAACGACCAGCTGATGTTCCAGAACGTGCCGCTGTCCGTGGGCGTGGCCAATATCGAGCGCTTTGCGCCACAGCTCAAGCACCTGCCCCGCTATGTGACGCAAGCCGAGCGCGGCGACGGCTTTGTGCAGTTGGCCGAGCATATCCTGGCATCTCAAAAATAAGAGCGGCTTGCGCTTGATGGCAAACAGATTCAGCATTTGATTCATCTGAAATCAAGTCACATCAAGCGCTAACAGCTCTCAAAACAAAAGCCCGCCAGTCCTTGCTGTGCGGGCTTTGTCATTGCCGCCGGATCGCCCCAAGGCAATCAGCAATCTCCGCTGGGCGACAGCCACACGAAGCGAGCAAGCGTTGGGCGTTTGCCCAAGCCATCGTGAACCACGATGAGGTTGCGCGTACAAGACGACCCCCATCTCGTGGTTAACCCATGGTTGGCACTCACTACAATTTTTGATTCATTTCAGAACACTTCAGAGAGACCAACACCATGCGCATGATTCGCCGCACTTTTGTCGCCACTGCCGTTGCCGCTACTGCCACGCTGGCTGCAGGCACTGCTTTTGCCCAGGGCAAGGAAGTCAAGATTGGCTATGCGCTGGCGGTCAATTCGCACTACGGCGCCGCAGCCAACGCCTGGGCTGAAGGCGTGGAAAAAGGCACCAACGGCGCCTACAAGTTCAAGCAGTTTCCCGCCTCGGCCCTCGGCGGCGAACGCGAGCTGATCGAAGGCCTGCAACTGGGTACCGTGGAAGCGGCCATCGTCTCCACCGGTGCCTTGAGCAACTTCGTGCCCGACGTGGGCGTGGTGGACATTCCCTTCCTGTTCCGTGACACCCAGCACGCACGCGCCGTGATGGATGGCGCTTTTGGTCAGGAGCTGCTGGCCAAGTTCCAGAAACGCGGCCTCGTGGCCCTGGCCTGGGGCGAGCAGGGCTTTCGCCACCTGACCAACAACAAGCATGCCGTCAACGGCGTGGCCGACCTCAAGGGTCTGAAGATCCGCGTGACCGAGAACCCCGTGCACATCACGGCCTTCCGCACGCTGGGCGCTTCGCCCACGCCCATGTCCTGGCCCGAAGTGATCGGCGCGCTGCAGCAAGGCACGATCGACGGCCAGGAGAACCCCATCTCCGTGCTGAGCTCGGCCAAGCTGTGGCAGGTGCAAAAGCACCTGACGCTGACCGCCCATGTCTACGCCCCCATGGCACTGATCGTCTCGCCTTCGTTCTGGGGTTCGCTGAACGCCGCCCAGAAGACAGCCTTCACCGAAGCCGCCAAGAAGGGGGCTCTGGCATCGCGCGCCTTTGTGGACAACGTGGAGAAAAAGGGTGTGGAAGAAGCCAAGGCCAATGGCATGAAGGTCGTGGAGAAGGTGGATCAGACCGCCTTCCGCACCGCGCTGGAGCCCGCCTACAAGGAGTACGCCAAGAAGTTCGGCCAGAAGACCCTGGACTCCATCACCGCCGTCAAGTAAGCCCGCAGCAGGCCAATATGGCCTGCTGGCCTGCTCGTTTCCCGTCTCTTTGGGCAAAGCCTGACTTTGCCCGGCTGTGGTCAGCACGAATGGACTTGCGCCAATTCCTGCCGATGATGAAGCAGCCCTCAACTTCGTGATGCAGCCAGCGCTTGCAGCTTTCCTTGCTGCATTGGCTGCTCACCCCCACTCCTATGCTTGATCGTATCGAACGCATTCTCGTGGCCGGCAATCGCTGGCTGCTGATCTTGCTGCTGCTGGCCATGGCTTGCATCGTCTTTGCCAATGTGGTGCTGCGCTACACCACGGGCGACTCCATCGTCTGGGCCGAGGAAGTGGCCCGCCACATGATGATCTGGGTCACCTTCCTGGGTGCCGGCCTGGTGCTGCGTTTTGGCGGCCATGTGGCCATCGACAATCTGCACCGCGCCGTCAGCACACGCAGCGCGCAGATCATTCGCGGCATCGTCGTGGTCAGCCTGGCCCTGTTCTTTGTCGTGATGACCGTGACCTCGTCGCAGTACGTGTACGCCACGCGCTTTCAGACCACGGCCGCCACGGACATTCCGATCTCCTATATCTACGGCGCCATGCCCGTAGGCTTTGTGCTGATGCTGATCCACCTGCTGTTCATTGCCAGAGGCTATATCCAGGCTGGCCATTTTGCAGAGTCCGATGAAATGGATGCCGATGCAGCCGCATCGATATGAGCTACCCCCTGAGTCCCTGCGCGCCTTCCCCCTGGAAGGGGCGACGTGCAACGGGACGACAGCCTCGCTGCGGGGCGGCGCGGCCGGCATAGGCCCTTGCTCGCTGTCCCTGACTTGGTTCATGCCTGTTTTATGCACTGCGCCATGAATAACTGATTCGATTTCAACACCATGGGTATCACTTTATTTGTTGCCATCGTCGTCCTGCTCACGCTGGGCTTTCCGGTTGCGTTTGCGCTGGCCATCTCGGCGGCGCTGGCCGTGTTCGTCGGCGGCCGTTATCCGCAGCTGATCGTCTTCAAGGAAATGTTCACGGGCATCGACAGCTTTCCGCTGATGGCCGTGCCCTTCTTCATCCTGGCAGCCGAGCTGATGTCAGGCGGCGCGCTCACGCATGTGCTGCTGCGCTTCGCGGCCCAGTTCGTGGGCCATCTGCGCGGGGGCCTCGGTTATGCCAATGTGCTGTCGCTGACGCTGTTTTCGGGCATCTCGGGCTCGGCCCTGGCCGATGCGGCCGGCCCCGGCTCCATGATGGTCAAGATGATGGACAAAGCCGGCTACAGCCGCCCCTACGCGGCCGCGCTGACGGCCAGCACGGCCATCGTCGGCCCCATCATTCCGCCCTCGGTCAGCATGATCATCTATGCGCTGCAGGATGAAAACGTGTCGGTCGGCGGCCTGTTCATGGCGGGCTTCATTCCCGGCATCCTGATCGCGCTGGCCATGGCAGCCGTCAACTGGTGGGTCTGCAAGAAACGCGACTACCGCAGCACCGACCCTCGCCCCAGTGCACGCGAAATGTGGGTCAACAGCTTCAAGGCCATTCCCGCGCTGATGCTCATCGTGCTCATCGTGGTCGGCATCCGCTTTGGCATCTTCACACCCACCGAGGCTTCGGTGGTCGCCGTGTTCTATGCGCTGATCTGCGGCAAGTGGATTTACCGCACACTGCAGTGGTCGGCCGTGCCCGGCATCCTCGCCCGCTCGGCCATGCTCACCGCCTCGGTGCTGCTGGTCATGGCCACATCTGCTGCCTTTGCCTGGGTACTGACGGTGGAAGGCATCCCGCAGTATCTGTCCGAGCTGATCGTGAGCTGGGAGCTTTCGCCCACCATGTTTCTGATCGCGGTGAACATTCTGCTGCTGGTCTTCGGCATCTTCATGGAGCCGCTGCCCGGCGTGATGATCCTGGTGCCCATCCTCGCACCCATTGCCTTCACCCTGGGCATAGACCCCACGCACTTTGCCATGGTGGTGATCGTCAACCTCACACTGGGCATGATCACTCCGCCTGTCGGCGGCCTGCTGTTCGTGACCTCGGTGGCCACACGCGTCTCCATCACCGATCTGACGCGCGAGATGCCACTGTTCCTGCTGGCCCACTTCGTCGTGCTGTGCATGCTGACCTTCATCCCTGCACTATCGACCTGGTTGCCACATACGCTGGGCTTCCAGTAAACATCGCCACATCCAGGCAAAAGGGCTGCCCTACGGCGGCCTTTTTTCATCGCCGGGCCGCCCCAAGATGAAAACGCCGGGGCCGCCTAGGTCCTCTTGGAGAGGCAGCGACCACACGAAGTGGGGAGCGTGGGGAATCATTTTTCATTCCGCCGAGCGATCTGCAATCGTTCCGGCAGCCATCTTCCGGACAATGGCCAGATTCACGCTGCCACGGACACCCTCATGAAAAAATTGCTGCTGCCCTTTGCACTGCTCGCCTGCCTGAGTCCTCTGGCCTCGGCCATTCAACGCTGTGAAAGCGGCGGCCGCATCTGGTATCAGGACACCGCCTGCCCCGCAGGCAGCAGCAGCGCAACCATTGCGCCTGCGCCCCCTTTGCAGAGCGCACCGCTGTCGGGCAGCGGTCACGTCATCTCCATTCCCCAGGAGCCCAGCCAGCCCCTGCCACCGCCATCGAACCACCTGCCCACGTCGGTCTATGAACGCGAAGCCCGTCTCTGCCTGGACTGGTACAAAAAGCAGATGCAGCTGCCGCCCGACACCCGGTATCTGGACTACACCAAGGACAAACGGGTGCTGACCATCACCATTCCCGTGCGCTTTTCCTCCATGAATCAATGGGGGGTTCTTTCCGAGGGCACAGCCAACAAGCAGGCCTCCTGCGAAATCCATAACGACCGGCTGGACGATTCCTGGACCCGCATCCATGCCCAGCGCGGTGGCTGGCTGCAGTGATCGCTCAGCCTCTGCGAACCGGCTCCTTGTCGGTTGCGGGCCACCAGGCCACGGCTGCTGCATGACCTTGCGCCAGCAACAGCGAGGCACAGCTCATGCCTGTCAGCCGCGCCTGCAGCCCTGCGCTCCACTCCATCAGGCCCAGTCCCGCGCATTTGAGCTGGGCCTCCTGCCGCGCCCAGGCTTGCGCAAATGCTTCAAGAAAAAGAGCATTCTCCGCAAACCCTGAAAGCGCTTGAGCCACTTTTGGCTGCAAGAATAGCCAAGCCACCGCTTCCAGCTCTGCGCGGGGCATGTGCCCATCCACAGCCTGAATATCCACGCCAACCGCTGCCCCCCTGTGCCAAGCCAGCAGCGCCAGCCCCGGCGCATGGCTGATGGAGCAATGCAGGGTCTCCAGCAGTTGTCCATGCATCCGCAACTGCGGCGGCTGGTTGCGAAGATTGCTGATCTCCAGCTCGGCCTCGGCACAGCCCAGCTCCGCCGTCAGACAGCTGCGCAGCACTGCCCTCGCCTGCAGACGTGCTCTGTCACGGTCCACCACATCCAGTCCCTCCACCAGCCTTAGCCGAGGCGCTCCGGTGGGCGCCTCACCCACAAAGTGGCAGGGCTGGATCTGCATCAGGCGGGCCGCCGCATGGGGGCGGCGGGAGCTCCCTCCCAGCAGGTGCGGGAGGGCAGGGTTTCGCCCTTCATCACCAATGTCAGCGGGCCCAGTTGCACATCGTCGCCCACGCTTGCGCTGTAAAGCACGGTGCAGCGCGCGCCCATGGTCACGCGCTTGCCAATGACCACATGGTCGATTTTCATCACCCGATCTTCGAACAGATGGGTCTGCGGGCAGCACAGCGCATTGAGCTCGCTGTGCTCACCTATGGTCACGCAGTCATGCTCGGTAATGTCCGTGGTGTCCAGATAGGCGCTGGCGGCAATCTTGCTGCCCATCAGATTCATGGCCAGCGGCAGCCAGGGTGTGCCGCGCAGATAGCGCAGGAAGTTGGGAATGGCCATGCCTTCATACATATTGGTCGCAGCCTCTGACAGCCAGACAAAAGGCGTCCACATGGGTACGGCCGTCTTGGTATAGCGCCTGACGGCAAGCCATTTGAACAGGGCCGCGATGAAGAAGACCACCATGCCGAAGATGATGCCGGCCACGGCCAGATCCAGCACCACGGCGCCCCAGCGCCCCTCCGATGCCAGCGGCATGGCATCCAGCACAATCGCATAGCCGGCAGCAATGACGACAGCATGGGGAATGGCAATACGTGCGGCCTCCACCAGACCACGCCCCAGTCGCCGCCAGGGTGATGGCGCAAAGGTCAGATGCTCGGGGTAGCCCTGAGCCACTTCACGCGCCGCCAGATTGATGGCGGGCGAACCCAGCCAGGTGTCGCCATTCTGCATGTCGGCATTGCGGGGCACGGCGGTCATGACGCCGATCAGCACATTCTCGGGAATGGTCGAGCCATCGGGCACATAGGCACCGTTGCCGATGAAGCTGCGGCGCGACACCACCGTGGGCTTGACCGTCATCCAGCCGCCATCGATCTGTTCGTCGCCCAGCATCACCGCATCGGCCACAAAGCATTCATCCCCCAGCGTCAGCATATCGGGCACCACGCCCAATGCGGTGGACAGCTCGGTCTGCTTGCCCACCCTGGCACCCAGCAATCTGTACCAGGTCGATGAGTACACGGTGGCATAGATGCCATGCAGCGTGCCCAGGCTCGCCTCCTGAATCTGGTTGACCATCCACTTGCCCAGATAACGGCCGCTGTGTACCGACCAGGTACCGGCCTTGGTTCTGGGCAGGAACAGATAGCGCACCAGCGCCGCCACCAGCACCGTGCAAGCCACCAGCACCAGACTGGACGGCAGAGCCAGCGTGAAAAATTTAAGCAGGCGCAGGACAAAGGCTCCGCCCGCATCGACCACTCCCTGCTCCAGCAAGGGGCGAACGGAAATGGCGTCGATATCCAGTATGTCGATCAACATGAAGGTGGGGAACACCGGCATGAAGAACAAGGTCGCCACCAGCAGTCCGCCAAAGACATAGGCCACCATCTCCAGCCCCTGACGCAGCAAGCCGACCGTGTGCCGAGGCTGCAGGCTGGCAGGATCAAAAACGCCTTTGGCACGCGCAGGCGAGCCCGCCCACACGCTGCGCGCAGGCTGCACCGAACCGTCTGCCAGAGCCGACTGCCCATCCAGATGCGCCCAGTCTTCAAGCCGGGTATTGCCCTCGATCACCACATACGAGCCTATGCAGACCTCGTTGCCTATGGCTATGCGGCCCAGCACCAGCTCGCCCCCTTCAACGCGCGCATTTTCCAGATTCACGGCATTGCCTACGCTTGCGCCATCGCCGATGCTCAGCAGATCGGGCGCGCGCACCGTCATCGATCCCAGATTGGTCTCACGCCCCACCCTGGCACCCAAGGCACGCAGCCATAAGGGGTGCAGCGAGGAGCCCGTGATCATGGCAATCGGCACCGCTTCGACCAGACGGTCGGCAAACCACCAGCGGAAATAGGTCAGACCCCATAGCGGATAGCGCCCCGGCTTGAGCCGCCCGGCCACCAGCCACTTGCCGGCCCAGGCAATGCCAAATTCAGCCAGCGTGGCAACAGCAAACGCCAGCACCGACATGGCCACGGCAAAGAGCACGGAATCACTCTCGTCGCCGGTAAAGAAGTGGTAGGTAAAAAAGGGGGCCAGCCACTGTGCCATCTTGATCAACACCAGCAGCGGAATCGCCACCGACTGCGCCGCACCGCAGCGCCAGCGCCGCCAAGCGGAGTGAAGGCGGAAGGGGCGCTGCTGCCCGGCAGCTCCACCCGCCGTCATGGCGGCCTGCAAGGCCTCGGCAATCAGGCCCACTTTACGCTGCTGATAGACCGTGCTGACGGTGGCTTGTGCAAATCGCGGATCGGCACGCAGCAGCGATGTCAGGCGCGCAGCGAACAGAGAATGCCCGCCAAGATCGCTGAAAAAATCCTGGCCACGCCGAATCGCCTGGCCTGGGAAGATCTGGGCCAGCGCTGCAAACAGCACTTGCTCTGCTTCTGTCTCAGGCGCATCAGAGTCCGTGGGGCTGGCAGCCTGGGACAGCTCCATGGCCTTGAGCGCCTTGCGGTCGATCTTGCCCGAGGTCAGGCGCGGCATCTCGGCCAGCACCTCGAAGCGAGCGGGCACCATATAGGGCGGAAGGCGCTCGGCCAGCGCGGCGCGCAGCTGGTTCACGGTACAGGGTTCGTCGGCAGGCACATAGAAGGCCACCAACTGGTCCATGCCGTCGTCACGGCGCAGCAGCACTGCCGTGGTACCCACGCCGGGCTGCTGAGCCAGCACGGCCTCGATCTCGCCCAGCTCCACGCGGAAGCCGCGAATCTTGATCTGGTCGTCGGCCCGGCCCAGGCAGTGAATCTGCCCCTGCTCGTCGATGCGGGCCAGATCACCGGTGCGATACAGGCGGGTGTCATGCGAGCCATTGGCCCAAGGGTTGGGCAGGAATTTCTCTACCGTCAGTTCAGGCCGCCCCAGATAGCCTGCGGCCACGCCAGGGCCGGTAATGCACAGCTCGCCCACTTCGCCTTGGGGCAGGCCCACCAGCTTTGGCGCCGTACCAGCCGGAAAGCTGTCAGGCTCTATCACCTGCACCACCACCAGGCTGTAATTGGGCAGCGGCGTGCCAATCGTCACCGGCTCGCCTGCCTTGAGTTCGGCCAGACTGGCAGACACCGTGGCCTCGGTAGGCCCGTAGGTATTGAACATCTGACGCGAGGCGTTTGCCCAGCGCGCCACCAGCGACTCGGGGCACATCTCGCCCCCCAGATTGATCAGCCGCAGATTGGGCACATCCTGTGCAAACAACGCCAGCAGCGTGGGAACGGCATGCAGCACCGTGACCTGCTGCTCCATCAGCGCGCGCGGCAAGGCCTCGGGGTCACCGGCGATCTCGCGCGGCGCCAGCCATAGCGTGGCACCGACAAGGTAGCTGATCCAGACTTCCTCGAACGACATGTCAAAGGCCACAGAGAAGCCTTGATAGACCTTGTCCCCCCGGTGCACGCCCAAGCGCGCGTTTTCGCTGCGCAGAAAGTGGCAGATGCTGCCCTGGGTGATGGCAATGCCCTTGGGCTTGCCCGTCGAGCCGCTGGTATAGATCACATAGGCCGGATGCTCGGGCAAGGCGCCTTCGCGGCGGCTCAGCGGCACTTCTGCCGGTAGCGCCGCAAGCAACTCTGCCTCGGTCAATATCTGCGCAGAAATATCGGCTTGCGTCTGCACCTCCTGCATCCGGAGTTCTGCAATCAATAGCGCCTTGGCACTGGCGTCTTCCAGACAGGTGGCAATGCGCTCCAGCGGAGTTTCCGCATCGAACGGCAACCAGGCGGCGCCGGTCTTGGCAATGGCCAGCTGCAAGGTCAGCAGCTCAATGCCGCGCGGCAGCCACAGCCCCACCATATCTCCGGGTCGAATCCCGGCTTCGATCAGCCTGTGCGCGGCGCGGCTAGCATCGGCGTCCAGCTCGGCGTAGCTGCGCTGACGCAATTGCTCGCCCTGTCCTTCGATCAGCGCGATCTGTTCTGGATGGGCCGTGGCGGTCGCTTCGAAGATATCGGCCAGCACCTCGTGGCGCAGCAGGTCTGGCCGCTCGGGCCCACGCAAAACAACAGTGTCAGACATAGATCAGCGGCTTACCCGGTGCAACCGTGCATCCGAACGTGGTGGCGCCGCTCTTTTCAGTCCGCCATTATTGAGCGGGCCGCTCGTTTTCGGTGTTGCGCGGCCTGATTCCCGTCTCTGCGTTGCACAATATTTACATTAATGGAGAGCAGGCCCTGGGCCGCTCACCACCGGTTCAACCCGATTTGCCGTCAGCAGCTTCCAGCTGCAGTGCCCGCTCCGACACCAGCTCATAGCAACCGCGGCGCAGCTTGCGGATCTGCAACGGCCCGCCCCAGTCGGCCAGGCGGCGCTGCAACAGCAGCAGGCGCACGCCCAGGTTGTCCTGCACATCGGGCAGGCCCAGAGCACTTCCGGCCAGGCGCAGTTCCCGCGTGGAAAAATCCCGGCGTCCATGCCGCTGGGCATCGCCGGCGATCTTCCAGAGAATGGCTCCGGCCACGCCCTTGATCAGGTACTGGCCGTCAATGAACACCGTGCCATCGCGCGCAAAATAACGTAGACACAGAGGAGCTCCCAGCTTCGGCGGAGCTGCGATACGCGCATCCTTCGGCAGCAACGGCGCCTCAGCCTCCAGCTCGGCGCTCTGCAACGCCACCAGCGCCTGCGCCAGCTGGGCGCAGAGCACGGCCAGGGCATCCTCATCGTCATAGCCGAAGAACTGGTCGCTATCGCTTTCAACCAGCAGCGCACCCACGGTCTTGCCCCGCGCGCGCAGCGGCATGGCCAGCTGGCTGCAGGGGGTGGCCAGGCCCGGCAGCGCAATGGGCTGACCGCCAGCCAGGCCCTGGTCGCAGGCCATTTGGTGCAGCGTGCGGCCATAGCGGTACATGCGCGCCATATGACCTATGCGCAGCGCCACGCCCTCGCGCACGGCCACACCAACCAAACCGGCTTCGGCCAGCGCCAGCTCGGCGCCTATGCCCTGCTGCGCATAGCCCATGCTGGCCAGCGCGTACAGGCTCTGGTGCTGCTCGTCCAGCAGCCACAGAATGGCGTGGTTAACGGCCAGATCACAGCGCAGCCCGTCCATGGCGACCTGTGGCAGTTGAGCCAGCTCTGCGCACTCGGCCAGCCGAGCCGACACGGCACGCGCACCGGCAGCCAGATCGCAGCGCGGCTGCAGCGTGGCCAGCAGTGCACCGCTTTGCAGGGGCGCAATGCCCAGCACCTCGTAGATATCGGCACCGCGCAGGAGAAACACATGTTCCATGCCGGTGTGAGCGGCAATGCCGGCCAGCTTGGCGCGCAGGCGCTCGAATACAGGCCCCTCGGTCTCGGTGCGCAGATAGCGCAGTCGCAGCGCTAGGCTGCCACCGGTGCACGGGTCTTCCACCATCAGGCTGGCTCGCCGCGTGGCCAGGATGTTCTCGCGGCTATGGTTGAAGAACTGGAAGGTCAGTGCCACATGGCTGGCATCCACATACTCGACATGTGACAGCAGGTTGACATGGGGTATGCCATCGGCCGAGACGCTGCACAGCGTCGGTGGAATGCCGCCGTCGAGCACGCGGCGGATCGCATGCAAGCTCAGCTCGCTCACCGGAGTACCTTCGCCCTGACGGGCGGCGGTGCCATGGGCCTTCGGCACGACCGGGCGGCTCATGGCCCGGGCTCCAGTTGCACGACCTGACCCGCACTGGGGCCCGGCGTCTGGTTCCAGGCACCAGCCACGCTGAAGCGGACAGCAACCAACTCCTGCACAGCGACGCCGTACCAATGCTCGAGGAAAGGGGCTCCGGAAAAGCCGTCGACCTCGGCCAGCTCCCGGGTCAGTGTGTCGCGCCGCAACGCCAGCAACTCGGCATGGCCGGGCTGTGCCGACTCTACAAGCGCATCATGCCCCTTGAGGTGCAGGGTGCGGTTGGTTCTTGGCGAAGTAGCCAGCAACGCGACCTGGGCCGTCTCGCGCAAGGCAGCCACCACCTGAGGCGCGGCGCGCTCGGCCAGCAGCACCAGCATGCGGCCATCGGGCTGCACATCGGCCGCCAGAGCGCGGCAGACACAAGGGGCTCCGCCACGGTCACAGCTACCCAAGCGCAGCGAAGGTAGCGCGGGCAGGCAAAGCTTCCATTCGGCGGGCAACAGAGGCACGGCAGGAAACCTCCAGGCGGTTGATGCTGGGTGTTGGGGGAAATGATAGCTCGCCGCTTAGCAATTTTTTAGCGGCTGCTTAACAAACTCTTAGCAACGCGTTCGCAGCGCCGTTCATAGACTTTCTCCAGCCTAGCTTCCATGCGCGGCCGAATGCCCGCTAAAGCCCGGCAAACATATCGCAACACCATTGTTTGAGAAGGCCTGCACCATGAACCACGAGACCCGAGCCCAGTTTCCCTCATCGTCCAGCACCGCAGCACGCGTGGACATCTATGTCGGCATCCACAAGGCGCTGCGCGCCATGATGCTGGACACACTGCAGGCCGTGGGCCGCATCGACGCCAACGACAGCTCCGAAATGCATGCGGTGTGCGAGCACGTACTGGAGCTGACCGACGCCTGCGCCAGCCACCTGGGACACGAGAACGACTTCGTCCACGCCGCGATGGAGGCGCGCCGCCCCGGCTCCAGCGGACGTATTGCTGGCGAGCATGTCGAGCACCTGGCCGCCATCGCCCAGCTGCGCGACACGGTGTCCAGCCTGTGCGCCGCCGGCCACGGCCTGGCGCAGGACCAGGCAGCGCTGCAGCTCTACCGCCAGCTGGCGCTCTTTGTGGGCGAGAACTTTGCCCATATGCATATCGAGGAGACGCAGCACAACGAGGTGCTGTGGTCCTGCTACAGCGACGACGAGCTGCGCGCGCTGGAAAGCACCATCGTGGCCTCGCTGCCACCGGCCGAAAACCTCATGTATATGCGCTGGATGATTCCGGCCATGACGCCCGTCGAGCGAGCCGGACTGCTGGGCGGCATACAGGCTGCTGCACCGGCGCCTGTCTTCGCGGCCATACTCGACACGGTGCAGCCGCACCTGGGCCAGCAGGACTGGGCCAAGCTGACCAAGATGCTGACGCCCGCCCAGACCCCGGCCTGGGTCGTGGCTTAAGCCGCCCGGGCAACTCACCCCACCGGCTCGGCCCACAGATTGGCATCACAGCCCGCTCCTGCCGCAATCCAGCGCCTGGCCAGGGCCAGCCTGAGCCGGCCCAGCCCGCGGCGCCAGGCCGAGGAATGGGATGCTGCCCGGCGCGCATCCTCCAGCACGCCGCAGCGGTAATGGAGCGCCTCTTCATCCCAGCGCAGCGCCGCACACGCCCCTTTGCGCCGGCGCGAGATCAGCATGCCCATGGGGCAAGGTTCGGCCAGGCAACACAGGCCGCAGCCGTTGCAGGGCGCGCCAAACGCTGGCTTGGCGGGCGCCTGCGCCTGCCAGAACACCACTTGCTCGCGGGCCATGCCGGTACAACGCCTCAGGTGCGCGCCAGCACGGGCGCCAGTGCCTTGCCCGTATGCGTTGCGGCCAGCACCAGATCCTCGGGCGTGCCGGCCGCGACGATGCGACCGCCGTCCCGACCGCCTTCGGGGCCCAGGTCGATGATCCAGTCAGCCTCGGCGATCACGTCGAGGTCATGCTCGATGACGATCACGCTATGGCCCGCATTGACCAGACGGTGCAGCACGCGGATCAGCTTGTCCACGTCGGCCATGTGCAGGCCCACCGTGGGTTCGTCGAGCACGTAGAGCGTGTGCGGCGCCTTCTGGCCGCGCCGGGTCACGTCGTCGCGCACCTTGGTCAGCTCGGTCACCAGCTTGATGCGCTGGGCCTCGCCACCCGAGAGCGTGGGCGAAGGCTGGCCCAGCGTGAGATAGCCCAAGCCCACGTCCTGGAGCAGCTGCAGCGGGTGGGCAATACTGGGCATGGAGGCGAAGAATTCGACGGCCTCGTCCACCTCCATCTGCAGCACGTCGCCAATGCTCTTGCCGCGCCAGCTCACGGCCAGGGTCTCGGGGTTGAAGCGCGCGCCGTGGCAGACCTCGCAAGGCACTTTCACATCGGGCAGAAAGCTCATTTCGATGGTGCGCACGCCCTGGCCTTCGCAGGCCGGGCAGCGGCCTTCGCCGGTGTTGAACGAGAAGCGCCCGGCCGCGTAGCCGCGCGCTTTGGCTTCCAGGGTCTCGGCGAACAGCTTGCGGATGGTGTCCCAGAAGCCGATGTAGGTGGCCGGGCAGGAGCGCGGCGTCTTGCCGATCGGGGTCTGGTCCACCTCGAGCACGCGATCCACGCTCTCGAAGCCCTTGAGCCCCTTGCAGCCCACGAGCGCCGGCGACTTGCCGGCATCCATAGCATCGCGCCCGGCCTTGGTCGAGCGCTGCTGTACCCAGGCCGCCACATTGGCCAGCAGCACGTCGCGCGACAGCGTGGACTTGCCCGAGCCCGAAACGCCCGTCACCGCCACCAGCCGCGTGAGCGGCACGCGCGTGTCCACGTTCTGCAGATTGTGCATATGGGCGCCGAGCACGCTCAGCCACTTGAGCGCGGAGGATTCCTGTGCCGCTTCGACTTCCGTAGCAGCGACCGCCTTCTTCTTGCGGGTCTTGGGGACTTTCACCTCTGCAACCGCCTGCAACTCTACGGTAGACGCTTCCGTTTTTGCAGCAGCTGCTGCCGCTGCGGGCAGCTCACCCTCGCCCACCCAGCGGCGCGGCTGGAACGGGTGGCGCATGGCGTGCAGCAGATAGCGGCCCGTGACCGAATCCTCGGCCACCATGATGTCGGCCACCGTGCCCTCGGCCACCAGGCGTCCGCCGCGGATACCGGCGCTGGGGCCGATGTCGATGATGTGGTCGGCGCGGCGGATGGTGTCCTCGTCGTGCTCCACGACCACCAGCGTATTGCCCTTGTCGCCCAGCTTGTGCAGGGCGTTGAGCAGGATCTGGTTGTCGCGCGCATGCAGGCCTATGGTGGGCTCGTCGAGCACATAGCACACGCCTTGCAGATTGCTGCCCAGCTGGGCCGCCAGGCGGATGCGCTGGGCCTCGCCGCCGCTCAAGGTGGGCGCGCCGCGGTCCAGCGTCAGGTAGTTGAGGCCGACTTCTTCCAGGAATTCGAGGCGGCTCTGGATCTCGGGAATCAGGTCGCGCGCAATATCGGCTTCACGGCCTGTGAGCTCCAGGCTCTGTATCCAGCGGCGCACATCACTGACTGATAGTTGAGCAATATCGGTAATCGCCTCGTCGTGAAACTTCACGGCCCGCGCCACGGGGTTCAGACGTGTGCCATGGCACTTGGGGCATTCCACCTCGGCCAGGTCTTCCACTTCCTGGCCCTCGAACTTCACTTCGCGGCCCCGGTTGTCGTCGGCAAGCAAGGTGTCGTCATAGACCTTGCGCTGCTCCTTGTTCAGCTTCACGCCCGTGCCCACGCAGTCGGGGCACCAGCCGTGCTTGCTGTTGTACGAGAACAGGCGCGGGTCCAGTTCGGCATAGCTGGTGGCGCAGACCGGGCAGGCGCGCTGGGTGGAAAACACCTGCAGCGCACCGATACCGGCCGTGCTTTGCCCGCCCTGCATGGCCTCGGCCAGATTCTCCAGGCCCGAGAGCACATGCAGCACGCCCTTGCCGATCTCCAGCGCCTGGCGCAGATGCGCGCGCAGCTCGCCCTCAGTGGCGGCCGTCACCGTCACGCTGGCCACGGGCAGCTCGATGGTGTGCTCCTTGAAGCGGTCGATGCGCGGAAAACCCGTGGTCGGCAGAAACTCTCCGTCCACGCGCAGATGCGTATAGCCCTTGGGTCTGGCCCAGTCGGCCAGCTCGGTATAGACGCCCTTGCGGTTGACCACCAGCGGAGAAAGCAGACCTATGGTCTGGCCACGGAAGTTCGTCATCAGCTGCGCGGCAATGCTTTCCTCGGTCTGCGGCTGCACGATGGCATCGTCGTGGATGCAATGCTGCACGCCCAGCTTCACGTAGAGCAGGCGCAGAAAATGCCAGACCTCGGTGGTCGTGCCCACCGTGGACTTGCGCCCACCGCGCGACAGGCGCTGCTCGATGGCCACCGTGGGCGGAATGCCATAGACCGCATCGACCTCGGGCCGACCTGCAGGTTGCACGATGGAGCGCGCATAGGCATTGAGCGATTCGAGATAGCGGCGCTGGCCTTCGTTGAACAGGATATCGAAGGCCAGCGTGGACTTGCCCGAGCCCGACACCCCGGTCACCACGTTGAACTTGCCACGCGGCACATCGACGCTGAGATTCTTGAGGTTGTGCTCCTTGGCATTGACGATCTCGATCGCATTCTTGGCCTGAGGCGCTTGGCTGGCCTTGGCCTTGCGCTCCGGCTTGTAGAGCATGGGCGCCACCTCGCGCACGGCCTCGCCGCCCACGCCCATGGCCAGGTCGTACTCGCGCAGGGCCTGGGCCGTGTGCGAGCCGGGGACGTGCCGCACGTCCTCGGGCGTGCCTTCGGCCACGACCAGGCCGCCGCCGTCCCCGCCTTCGGGACCCAGGTCGATCAGCCAGTCGCTGGCGCGGATCACGTCGAGGTTGTGCTCGATCACGATCAGCGAATGCCCGGCCTCCAGCAGCTTGCGCAGCGCGCGCATGAGTTTGGCAATGTCCTCGAAGTGCAGGCCCGTGGTCGGCTCGTCGAACAGGAACAGCGTGCCCTTCCTGGCCAGCGATTGCTTGGACTTGGACTGCGCCTTGGCCGCCTCGGCCAGAAAGCCCGCGAGCTTGAGGCGCTGTGCCTCGCCCCCGCTGAGCGTGGGCACGGGCTGGCCCAGCTTCACATACTCCAGGCCCACGTCGACAATGGGCTGCAGCGCACGGATCACATCGCGGTCCTGCGCAAACAGCAGCGCGGCTTCGGCCACCGTGAGCTCCAGCACATCGGCCACATTCAGCGGCTGGCCGTTGCGCTCGATTTTCACTTCCAGAATCTCGGGTCGGTAGCGCGTGCCGTTGCAGTCGGGGCAGCGCAGGTAGACGTCCGAGAGGAACTGCATCTCCACATGCTCGAAGCCCGAGCCGCCGCAGGTCGGGCAGCGGCCGTCACCGCTGTTGAAGCTGAACTTGGCGGCCGTGTAGCCGCGCTGGCGCGACAGCGGCGCGACGGCGAACAGTTCGCGGATGGCGTCCCAGGCGCCCACATAGCTGACCGGGTTGGAGCGTGCGGTCTTGCCGATAGGCGACTGGTCCACGAACATCACATCGGCCAGGTGGTCGGCGCCCATCAGGCGCTCGAATGCGCCCGCCGACTCGGTGGGTTTGCCGAAGTGGCGCATCAGCGCCGGCACCAGCACGTCCTGGATCAGCGTGGACTTGCCCGAGCCCGACACGCCGGTGATGGTCACCAGGCGCTGCAGCGGAAACTCCACGCTGATGTCCTGCAGATTGTGCTCGCGCGCGCCTTCGAGGATCAGGCGCGGCGTGGATTCGGTCACCATGCGCTTGAAACCGAAGCCCACCTGCTTGCGTCCGCCCAGATAGGCGCCGGTCAACGTGTCGGCCTGGCGCAGCTCCTCGGGTGTGCCGTCGAACACGATCTGGCCGCCGCGCGCACCGGGGCCCGGCCCCATG
Source organism: Comamonas sp. (assembly GCA_031277805.1). Taxonomy (GTDB): domain Bacteria; phylum Pseudomonadota; class Gammaproteobacteria; order Burkholderiales; family Burkholderiaceae_C; genus Comamonas. Next base: position 35,270 of record JAITLR010000025.1, read on the forward strand.
TCTATCATGCGGTCGGCGGCGAACATCACGGCCGGGTCATGTTCCACCACCACCAGCGTATTGCCCGCATCGCGCAGGCGCTGCATGGCTTCGGTGATACGCTCCATATCGCGCGGGTGCAGGCCTATCGAAGGCTCGTCAAGCACGAACAAGGTGTTGACCAGAGAGGTGCCAAGGGCCGTGGTCAGGTTGATGCGCTGCACCTCGCCGCCCGAGAGCGTGCGGCTTTGCCGGTCCAGCGTGAGGTAGCCGATGCCCACGTCGCACAGGTACTGCACGCGCGTCATGATTTCCTCGTGCAGCATGCGCAGCGCCTGTGCTTCGCCATCGTTTCTGTCGGCAGTGGCGCGGGGCGCCAGTTGCGCGAAGAAGTCGCGCAAGCGCGTGATCGGCAGGCGCATCAAATCGTGCAGGCACAGGCCCGGCAGGCTGGCCAGCTGCTCGCGGCTCCAGCCCGTGCCCTGGGGCATGAAGCGCTGGTAACGGCCCTCTCTCCCCTCTGCCTCGGCAGACATGACGCTGTCCGCGGCCTGCTTGCTGCCTATGCGCCACAGCAGGCTTTCGGTCTTGAGGCGCGCACCGCCGCAGGTCGGGCATTCGGTATAGCTGCGGTACTTGGACAGCAGCACCCGGATATGCATCTTGTAGGCCTTGCTCTCCAGGTATTCGAAGAAGCGCCGTATGCCGTACCAGGTCTGGTTCCACTTGCCGTTCCAGTTCGGCGAACCGTCTATGACCCAGTCCTTCTGCGCCTGGGTCAGCTTGGCCCAGGCCGTATCGCGCGGAATGCCTTCGGCCTCGGCGTGACGCATCAGGTCGTCCTGGATCCCCTTCCAGGCCGGTGTCTGCACGGGCTTGATGGCGCCGGTGCGCAGCGTGAGCTTGTCGTTGGGAATCACCAGCCCCCAGTCCACGCCGATCACACGTCCGAAGCCGCGGCAGGCCTCGCAGGCGCCCACGGCCGAGTTGAACGAGAACATGGACGGAATAGGCTCGTGGTAGGACAGATTGCTCTCGGGGCAATGCAGGCCTTGCGAGAATTTCCACAGCTCTGGCTCGGCCGCATCTGCCTCACCACTTTCCGGCAGCACGTAGACCGTCAACCTGCCGCTGCCACGCTTGAGCCCGACCTCGATGGCCTCCATGGCCCGTGCGCGCTCGACCTTGCTGAAGCGGAAGCGGTCGGCCACCACATCGAGCACCTTGATCTTCTCGGGCGGCACGGCCTTGGCCTTCTTCGCGCCCTTGGCAGGCGTTTCTCCGGCCTGCTGCGCGCGCTCCACTTCGCGCTCGGCCTGCACCTTGGTAAAGCCGCTGGCCGACAGCCATTGCTCGACCTCGGCTGGCGAGGTATTGGCCGGCAACTCGACCGGGAAAGTGATGGCGATGCGCGGGTCGCCCGCCGCCGCGCAGCGCCGGGCCAGCTCGGCGTGGATGGTCTCGGGCGTGTCGTGACGCACCAGTTGGGCCGTCTCGCGGTCGAACAGCTGGGTGGCGCGCGCGAACAGCAGCTTGAGGTGGTCGTTGAGCTCTGTCATCGTGCCCACCGTGGAGCGCGAATTGCGCACCGGATTGGTCTGGTCAATGGCGATCGCGGGCGGCACGCCCTCCACCTTGTCCACGGCCGGCTTGTCCATGCGGTCCAGGAACTGGCGCGCGTAGGCCGAAAAGGTCTCGACATAGCGGCGCTGGCCTTCGGCATACAGGGTGTCGAACACCAGGCTGGACTTGCCCGAACCGCTGGGGCCGGTCACCACCGTAAGCTCGCCGGTGCGGATGTCGATATCCAGATTGCGGAGATTGTGCTGGCGTGCACCACGGATGCGAATCAGGCCCTGCGTCATAGTGTTTGGTCTTCAGTGGAGGCCAAACATTCTAGGCAGTCTGTCTATGCACCCGAGGCTGGCATGTGCATTGCCCCATCATTTCTGCGCACATGAAAAAACCCCATGCCTTGCGACATGGGGTATGAACTTGGAGTAATGGTCTGCATTATCAGCTGCAGCTGCTGGAGACACCGCTTACGCGGTGCACAAATTAGAAGGCGTGACGCACACCCACGGCGAAGGAGGAGAAGTCCTTGCCCATGGAATCGGCAGCGCCATAAACGGTGCCATAAGCGGCATTCTTGCCGTTGTTGATACGGGTGTAGTAGGTGTACACCTTGGTGCGCTTGCTCAGGTTGTAGTTGTAGCCCAGGGTCCACTGCGTGGCAGCGGAATCGTCACGATTGCTCCACGAGTTGGCACGGCCCACGTTGGCGTGGAATTCCGAAGCGCCCAGCGTATACATGCCCGACAGACGGAAGTTGTTGCGTGTGCCCAGCGTGAATTCGTCGTTGCGCTGATAGTAGCCGCCCACCACAAATTGGCCGAATGTGTAGCTTGCGCGCAAGCCCAGTTGCTTGGCTCCACCCACTTGGCTATAGCCACCGCCCAGAGCCAGAGGGCCTGTAGCGTAGTTGACAGCCAGGTCGTAACCATTCTTTTCTTGAACGGTCGCCTTTTCGTGGAAGCTCATGGCACCTTCGGCCCAGAAGCCACCGAACACAGGGGTGCGGTAGGCGATCTTGTTGCCGGAACCCAGAGCATCGACACGGCCACCTTGGCTGACAGCAGCGGCGCCACCAGCACTACCCATCCACACTGGATCGATATACAAGGCATCGGCAGAAGGGCCGGTGTCGTGGTTGTGCATGCTCACGTAGTCAGCCGTGGCGAAGTAGGACTCGGGGAAGAAGTTGCCCAGACGCACCATACCGAAGTTGCCCGACAGGTTCACTTCGCTTTGACGGCCAAAGAATGTCGAAGCCGCTGCACCAGTATCGGAGCTAAAGCCAGACTCCAGCACAAAGCCGGCCTTCAGACCACCGCCCAGGTCTTCGACGCCGCGGATGCCCCAACGCGAAGCGTTGTTCTGCATCACGGTGTTGCTCACATCACCCAGCTTCTGGCGCTCTACCGTGGTGTTGATACGGCCATACAGCGTCACGCTGCTCTGTGCCATTGCGGTGGTTGCGCCCATCACTGCCAATGCGGCCAGTGCAATGCGAGTCATCTTGGTCATTCAATGCTCCTAGTTAAGTTTTGTCTTTAGCACCGCATTGGCTTGTAGGCTTATGGCCCCCTCGCGGCTAGGAGCGATTCTAGGTGCGCACCTTGAAAAAGCTTGATTTGCGTCTCAAAAAAATGAGTGTTTGATGCTTTGTTGCCACACTGCTGAAACACCGCCGCAATATAGAAAGACCCGCGAGCTTGCGCTGCACGGGTCTTGGAGACTGTGCTGGAGGAACTGCAGCACCCGTTGAAGATCAGTCTTCCGCGTAGATGTTGCGGTCCTTGGTTTCCGGCACGAACAGCGTACCGATCACGGCGGTCACGCCCGCAATGATGATGGGGTACCAGAGGCCGTTATACATATTGCCGGTCTGCGCCACGATGGCGAAAGACATGGTGGGCAGCAAGCCGCCAAACCAGCCATTGCCGATGTGATAGGGCAGGCTCATCGAGGTATAGCGGATGCGTGTGGGGAACAGTTCCACCAGCATGGCCGCAATGGGGCCGTAGACCATGGTCACCAGCAGCACCAGATAGAACAGGATGGCGATCATCAGAGGCTTGTTCATCTTGCCGGGATCAGCCTTGTCGGGATAACCGTCCTTCTTCAGCGTTTCGGTCACGGTCTTGTTGAACTCGGCGCCCTTGGCCTTGAGTTCATCGGCACTCAGGCCTGCCATGGAATAGCTGGCAATGACGTCGTTGCCAATCTTGATAACTGCGGGTGTCCCGGCAGGTGCTTCCTCACTTTCGTAGCTCACCGAACGGTTGGCCAGGGCTTGCTTGGCCACGTCGCAGGAACTGGTGAACTTGGCTGTGCCCGTGGGATTGAACTGGAACGAGCATTCCGCAGGGTTGGCCACGATGACCACCTTGTTCTTGGCCTGCGCGGCAGCCAGATCGGGGTTGGCTGCTGCGGTCAAAGCCTTGAAGGCGGGGAAGTAGGTCAGCACCGCCAGAATGCAGCCCAGCATGATGATGGGCTTGCGGCCGATCTTGTCGGACAGCGTACCGAAGATCACAAAGAAGGGCGTTGCCAGCAACAGTGCTGCCGCGATCATCAGATTGGCCGTGACCGCATCCACCTTGAGCTGCTGCGTCAGGAAGAACAGCGAGTAGAACTGACCCGTGTACCAGACCACGGCCTGACCAGCGGTCAAGCCCAGCAGGGCCAGAATCACCACCTTGAGATTCTTCCACTGACCAAAGGACTCTTTCAGCGGCGCCTTCGACACCTTGCCCTCGGCCTTCATTTTCTGGAAGGCAGGCGACTCGGACAGTGTCATGCGGATCCAGACCGAGACGCCCAGCAGCAGGATGGACACCAGGAAAGGAATGCGCCAGCCCCAGTCCGCAAAGGACTCTTCACCGACGGAAGTTCGCACGCCCAGAATCACCAGCAGCGACAGGAACAGACCCAGCGTGGCCGTTGTCTGAATCCAGGAGGTATAGGCTCCGCGCTTGCCGTCCGGAGCATGCTCCGCCACATAGGTAGCGGCACCACCATATTCACCACCCAGTGCCAGACCTTGCAGCATACGCAGCGCAATCAGGATGACGGGAGCCGCCACGCCAATGCTGGCGTAGGTTGGCAGGATACCCACGATGAAGGTGGACAAGCCCATGATCAGAATCGTCACCAGAAAGGTGTACTTGCGCCCGATCATGTCCCCCAGGCGGCCGAACACCAGCGCACCGAACGGCCGCACGATGAAGCCTGCGGCAAAGGCCAGCAGCGCGAAGATGAAGGCCGATCCGGCATCCAGGCCGCTGAAGAACTGTTTGGCGATGATGGCCGCCAGCGAGCCATACAGATAGAAGTCATACCACTCGAAAACCGTTCCAAGAGAAGACGCAAAGATGACTTTGCGCTCCTCCGAGCTCATCGGTCGTGGAGCCGACTTCCCCCCCATGTTTGCTGTCGCGTTGATGGCCATGTTTGTCTCCTAGATTTTAAAAATCAGGCGCTGCCAATCCACCTGTCCAGCCAATATCAAAGTGGCAACTGACCGCTAACTTACAAAAAATCGATTTGTAAGAATTCGAGACAAGGCTTTTCCCGACCCTCTCAGCACTAACCCGAATTCGCGTTTTTCCGATATGAAAAACCGGGTGGAAACACCCATATCGCAAGTAAGGAGGCGGTCAGACGCGCTTCACAAAATGAGTAGACCTGCATAGCAACTCATATCGAAAAGAGCGTGCAGCTCGCACCCAAGGAGACAAAGTGACTGACTCTGCAACTGAAAAAATTCAACGCAATCCTGTCTACCAGGAATTGCGCCGCAAACGCAATCGGCTAGGTACCACGCTGACCATTCTGATGCTCGTCGTCTACTACGGCTATGTGGCCTTGATTGCCTTCGACAAGGAATTTCTGGCCCAACCTCTGAGCAGCGCAGGTGTCACCACACTGGGCATTCCCATTGCGCTCTTCGTGATCATCTTCACGATTGCCATCACGCTGTTCTATATCCGTCGCGCCAACAACGAGTTCGACCAGATGACCCAGCAGATCCTGAAGGACGCCCAGAAATGAAGAGCTCCATGCAACGCGCGCTGGCCCCTGCGCTAGTCACATCACTCCTGCTTTCAGTGGCCAGCTCTGCCCTGGCTGCTGGCGGCGACATCGGCAACACGGCCAAGCAGTCCACCAACTGGACGGCCATCATCATGTTCACGGTCTTCGTGCTGGCCACCTTGTGGATCACCAAGTGGGCTGCCGGACGCACCAAATCCGCAGCAGACTTCTACACGGCTGGTGGTGGCATCACCGGCTTCCAGAACGGTCTGGCCATTGCCGGCGACTACATGTCTGCAGCCTCTTTCCTGGGCATTTCGGCCCAGGTGATGACGAGCGGCTACGACGGCCTGATCTACTCCATCGGCTTTCTGGTTGGCTGGCCCATCCTGACCTTTCTGCTGGCCGAGCGCCTGCGCAACCTGGGCAAGTTCACTTTTGCCGATGTGGCTGGCTATCGCTTTGCCCAAGGGCCATTTCGCATGTTCGCCGCCAGCGGCACGCTGGTGGTCGTGGCCTTCTATCTGATTGCACAGATGGTGGGTGCAGGCCAGCTGATCAAGCTGCTGTTCGGCCTGGACTACTGGATCGCCGTGGTGCTGGTCGGCGTGCTGATGATGGTCTATGTGCTGTTCGGCGGCATGACCGCCACCACCTGGGTGCAGATCATCAAGGCTTGCATGCTGCTGGCTGGCGTGACTTTCATGGGCTTCATGATCATGTCGCACTACGGCTTCAGCTTTGAAAAGCTGTTTGCCGATGGCGTACGCGTCAAGACAGAGATCGCTGCTGCTGGCGGCAAGGAGCCTGACGTGGCCGCCAAACTGGGGCTGTCCATCATGGGGCCCGGTGGCTTCATCAAGGACCCCATCTCCGCCATCAGCTTCGGCATGGCGCTGATGTTCGGTACGCTGGGTCTGCCCCACATCCTGATGCGCTTCTTCACCGTGCCTGACGCCAAGGAAGCCCGCAAATCCGTGGGCTGGGCCACTGTGTGGATCGGCTACTTCTACATCCTGATCTTCATCATCGGCTTTGGCGCCATCACCATGGTGCTCACCAACCCCGAAATGGCCGACACGGCCAAGGGCGTGATCCTCGGCGGTGCGGGCACAGCCAATATGGCTGCCGTGCTGGTGGCCAAGAGCGTGGGCGGCAATGTGTTCTACGGCTTCATCTCGGCCGTGGCTTTCGCCACCATCCTGGCTGTGGTTGCAGGTCTGACGTTGTCGGGCGCCTCTGCCGTGTCGCATGACCTCTACGCCACCGTTTTCAAGAACGGCCAGGCAGACAGCGCATCCGAGCTCAAGGTCTCGCGTCTGACCACCCTGACCCTGGGTGCCATCGCCGTGCTGCTGGGCATTGTGTTCGAGAAGCAGAACGTGGCCTTCATGGTGGCCCTGGCCTTTGCGATTGCAGCCTCGGCCAACTTCCCCGTGCTGCTGCTGTCCGTGCTGTGGAAGGGCTGTACCACCAAGGGTGCCGTGATTGGCGGCTTCATGGGCCTGATTTCTTCCGTCGGCCTGACCATTGTTTCCCCATCGGTCTGGGAAGCCACTTTCGGCAACCCTGCCGGCTCGGCCTGGTTCCCCTACACCTCGCCCGCACTGTTCTCCATGACCATCGGTTTTGTGGGCGTGTGGCTGTTCTCGGTGCTGGACAAGAGCGGCCAGGCGGACAAGGAGAAAGCAGCTTTTGCGGCGCAGCAAGTGCGCTCGGAAACCGGTCTGGGCGCCTCTCGCGCATCGGGCCACTAATTCCATTTATCAATCATTCGAGTACGCGAAGGCGAAGCGAAGACAGTGCTGTAGCACGGCGAGCGAAGCCGACAAAGTAACCGGATGATTTAGAAATGGAATAAGCCACTGTGCAGCGCGGTAACAACCGCGCTGCCATGCAAAAGCCGGGTTTTCGAACCCGGCTTTTTTTATTGCCGGTCCGCCCCAAGATAAAGGTGCCGGGGCCGCCCAGGCGCTCTCGGTAGGACAGCGGCCACACGAAGTGAGCAAGCGCGAGAGCGCTTTTTAAATATTACTCAGCTCAGGTCCAGAACCTGCCTGAGCTTGATGAAGGCCAGCGCCGCCATCACCGCATCGTTGAGTGCGTCGTGAGCACGGCTTTGAGGCAGTTCCAGATCCCGCATCAGACTGTCAAAGCGCAGGTCAATCTCGGGGTTCTGCTGACGATGCGGCGGAAGCTGCCTGAACTTGTAGTCGTAGTACAGAGCAGACACTTCATTGCGTGGCTGTGGCAATGCAATGCCCAGCACAGGCTTGAGCACCCGATTGATCATGGCCAGATCAAACTCCAGGTAGTAACCCACCAGGGGGCGGCTGCCAATGAAGTTCAGCAACTCCAGTACAGCCTCCTCAGCCGTCATGCCGCGCGCCAGATCACGCTCGCGCAACTGGTGAATACGCACGCTGTTCGCGCTGACACCATGGGGCGGCCGCACCAGCAACTCCAGTCGCTGGCTGGTCAGGATGCGCTGCCCCTGAATGCGTACCGCACCGATGGAGACGATGTGGTCACGACGCGTGTCCAGCCCCGTGGTTTCACAGTCCAGCGACACCCATTCATTGAGCGGCGGAGGCTCCAGGACAAAGGCATATGACGGACTACGCAACTGACGCAGCAGCCGCTGGCGATGCCAGGACGGAAACCATGAATGGATCTTCACAGCACATCCAGTCGCAAACGCTGCTGTAGCAAAGCCCGGAAACGCCGCACCACGGCCAGCGCATCCTTGAGCAGATCCCGCTCCAGACTGCTGAGCGTGGAAGGGTCCACCTCAGCTGTCACAGGCCGGTTGCGTTCAAGCTCTTGCAGCCCTGCCTGCAGCCGCAAGCCCATGAGCAGATGCAAGGCCTCGCGCATCTCCCGGCCCAGTGCCGCATCCAGTGTTCCGTCCGCGACCAGCGCCTCTATGCGCTCCACCGTGCTGGTTGCCTCCACATGCCGCGCCAAAGCCAGGCTGCGCACGCCATGCACCAACGGGAAGATGCCGGCTTTCTTCAAGTGGACGCTGCTGAGTTCGTCATCGCGACCCAGCAGCCGACTCCACCAACGGCCCGTCTCGCCAAAGCTGTCGATCGCCGCAGCAAAACGAGCCATCAAGGCATCGTTATCCGTGGCCAATGTCTGCAGTTTCTGGCGCACACCTGCCAGCAGCTGTGCATCGCCCGCCACGGCGTGGGCGTCCAGAAAGATGGCCAATCGCATCAGACTGTCGGCACTGGGCATCAGCAACCACCCTTGGCAACGCTGCGCAAACTCGCTGGTCGTGCCACGCCACTCGGGGTTGTTCAACATGATCCGGCCCGGACATTCCGGATAACCGAACCGAAGCAGCACGGCGGAAAAAGCATCGCAGATGGCAGCCAGATCGGCGGGTGGCGCATAGCCATCGCGCAGCAGCAGGCCGTTGTCCTGATCGGTCTTGAGCAGCTGTTCACCCCGCCCTTCACTGCCCATCACGAACAGACAGCTGTTGGCCACAAGATCCGCCGGCGCCAGCATCTGCCAGGCGCGCTCGAACAGGCGGGTGTTGAGCTGCTGCACCAATTGAGCCATCAGCGCCACGCGCGTACCGCCCCGGTACAAGGCTGACAGCAGCTCGGTGATCTGCGCCGCCGGCTGCTCCAGCGCCTGCAGATCACCGGCCTGCTCGATCTGCACCAGGATCAGATGGGAATGGTTGGCCAGAAAGCTGAACAGATCCAGCGCATCCAGAATGCCGCACACCTGGCCTGCCTCGTCCAGCACCGCCAGCCGGTGAACGCGGGCACGCAGCAGCAGTGCCATCGCATCCCCCAGTTGCTCACTGGCGCGCACGCTGATGACAGGGCTGCTGGCGAACTCTCCCACAGCCAACTCGGCCAATGGACGCCCGTCGAGAATGGCACGCTGCAGCGTGGTGTTGGAGAAGATACCCAAGCCCTGCGGCAAGCCCGAGACCAGCACGCTGGTGATGCGCTGCTCGTGCAGCAAGCGCGTCACGCTGACGATGTCGGTGGACGCATCCACCACATGAGCCGGACGCACAAAGGCCTGATCCACGCGCACCAAGGTCAGCGACTGCCTCTCGTGCTGATCGGCCAACTGGGCCAGCGTGCCCAGCTTGTGTCCCAGATCCGCAAACAGCAAGGCGCCAAAGGCCCGATTGCGCGCAATCAGCTCGTTGATGGTGTCACGCGTCAGCTGATAGGCCACCAGCTCCTCGACCACCACGAAGCGGCTACTGGCACGCCCGGCAACCAGGGCCCTGCCATCAAAACAATCCTCGGGGCCGTAAGAGGCCAGCAGTTGCTCCCCTTCGGTCTGCTCTACATGGCCCTTGATGACGACAAAAAGATGGGTGGGCTCCATACCCCGATCCAGCAGCACAGAACCTTCCGGAAAATAGGCAATATCGACGCTGCTGCGCACCAGCGCCTGCTCATCAGGCGCCAGGCAGTCAAAGGGCGAGGCCGAGAAATTGAAGGCATTGGGCATGGCATTGCAGGGCTTGGCATCCGCGATGGAGCCCAGTGTGCCCGCAATGCCTTACGGCGCGATTGCGGGAGCTCAATTGCGGGAAGTTGACGGCAGCTCAGCCGAAAAATCTAGACAAATACCATTCCCAAAACAAGGAATGGCAAACGCGGCAAGCTATCGCACCTGTTTTCCAGGATGCAGCGTATGCCGCATCCCTCCCGGAGTCGCGGCGCGGCCCGGGGCATCATTCGCACGTTTCGCCATGTCCGCACTGTTCACACCCTTTACCCTCAAAAGCCTCACCCTGCGCAACCGCATCGCCATTCCGCCGATGTGCCAATACAGCGCCCTTGACGGCTTCACCAACGACTGGCATCAGGCCCACTACGCCTCCATGGCGCGCGGCGGCGCGGGGCTGGTCATCGTTGAGGCCACGGGCGTCTCGCCCGAAGGCCGCATCACGCCGGATTGCACCGGGCTGTGGAACGATGCCCAGGTCGAAGGCATGTCCCGCATCGCCGCCGGCATCAAGGCCGCAGGCGCCGTGCCCGGCATCCAGATCGGTCACGCCGGGCGCAAGGCCAGCGCCAACAACCCCTGGAAAGGCGACGACCACATTCCCGAGAGCGATGCTCGCAGCTGGCAGCCCATTGCGCCCTCAGCCATCGCCTTTGGCGGCGGACTGCCGCGCACGCCGCGCGCCATGACGCTGGAGGACATCGCCCGCGTGCAGGCCGACTTCGTCGCCGCCGCCCGCCGCGCGCACGAAGCCGGCTTCGAATGGCTGGAGCTGCACTTCGCCCACGGCTATCTGGCGCAGAGCTTCTTCTCGGCCCACAGCAACCAGCGCACCGACGCCTATGGCGGCAGTGTGGAAAATCGCGGCCGCTTCCTGCTGGAAACCGTGGCCGCCGTGCGCGAGGTCTGGCCCGAGCACCTGCCGCTGACGGCGCGTTTCGGCGTCATCGAATACGACGGCCGCGACGAGGAAACCCTGGCCGAGTCCATCGCGCTGGTGGGCCAGATGCGCGAGCGCGGGCTGGACCTGCTCAACGTCAGCGTCAACTTCGTGATTCCAGGCGTCAGCGTTCCCTGGGGCACGCCCGCTTTCCTCGCGCCCATCGCCCAGCGCGTGAGCCGCGAGGCTGGCCTGCCCGTAGCCTCGGGCTGGGGCATGGATGATCCGCAGATTGCCGAGCGCATCGTGGCCGAGCGCCAGGTCGATCTGGTGATGATCGGCCGCGCCCACCTGGCCAACCCCCACTACCCCTATGCCCTGGCCCAGGCCCTGGGCAAGGAGCGCCCCGACTGGACGCTGCCTGCGCCTTACGCCCACTGGCTGGAGCGCTACCGCGGCGCCGCCAAGGCCGCCTAAAGCAGCTGCCTAAGGCCGCACCGCCCTGGCCAGGCTAGCGCACCCAGGCGCAGCCGCCATCCACGACCAAGGTGGAGCCCACCACATAGTCGCCAGCGCGCGAGGCCAGGAAGATGGCGGCGCCAGCCATGTCCTCGGGCTGGCCTATGCGGCCCAGCGGCACGCGCGCGGCGGTTTCCTCGGCATGGTCGCGTGCGCTCTTGTTCATTTCGGAGGCAAAGGGGCCGGGCGCGATGGCGCTGACCACGATGCGCTCAGGCGCCAGGCGCATGGCCATACGCTTGGTCAGATGGATCAGGCCGGCCTTGCTGGCCGCGTAGGAATAGGTCTCCCAGGGATTGACCGACACGCCATCGATCGACGCGATATGGATCACCTTGGCCAAATGATCGCCCGCCGCGGCCTTGCGCAGCATGGGCGTGAGCGCCTGGGTCAGGAAGAAGGGCGACTTCATGTTCAGGTCCACCACCTTGTCCCAGCCGCTTTCGGGGAACTCGTCATAGGGCGCGCCCCAGGCCGCGCCTGCATTGTTGACGAGGATGTCGAGCTGGCTCTCATGCTGGCCATAGGCCTCGACCAGCGCCTTCACGCCGTCCAGCGTGGACACATCGCCCGGTAGCGAGACGCAATGGCCCAGGGCCGACAGCTCGCGCGCTGTCTCGTCGCAGGCCTCGGCCTTGCGCGCCGAGATATAGACGCGTGCGCCCTGGCGCACAAAGCCTTCGGCAATCATGCGGCCAATGCCGCGCGAACCGCCGGTGACAAGGGCAGCTCGGCCCTTGAGCGAAAACATTTGCTGGGTATCCATGGTGCTGAAGTCTCCTCAGATTCAGCACAGCAGCTTATGCAATCGCCCTCAAAGCCGCGGTCGCCAATGCGCCAGAGCATTCAGCCCAGCCCGGACTCCACGCCCGCCGCCGCATCCCATCCCTGCTCGAACCAGGCATCGCCCTGTAGGCAGGCGCGCAGCATGGGCAGACCGTCCAGGCCAAAAAAGACATGCTCGTCCACCACAAAGCTGGGCACGCCAAACAGGCCCGCCGCTACAGCGGCTTCGGTATTGGAGCGCAGCAAGGCCTTGGCCCGCTCCTGGGCCTGGTCATCCGTGCGCAGTTGCGCGGTCAGCTGCGCCCGCAAGGCGTCAAGACGCCCGGGTGCCAATGCATCCGCTCCGCCCTCCCACACATGGCGGAAAATGGCTTCGGCCGTGAAGCGGTTGATGCAACCGTCATCGCTGCATTCCAGCGCCAGTCGCAGCAGGGGCAAGGGGTTGAAGGGATGACGCTGCGGCATCTGCAACGGCGTTCCCTGCGCATGGCCCAGCCATTGGGCATGGCGGTAGGTCCAATCGCGCTTGGGCGCAATGCCTGCAGGGCCGGGGTTCGCGTATTGCTTGAGCAAAGCGCCCAGCAGAACCGGGCGATACCGCACATAGCAACTGATGCCTCTGAGCTGCTCGGGCAACTGGGCAAACGCCAACCAGGCATAGGGCGAGACAAAGTCCAGATAACAAGTGATGTGCTTCATCTTCTGCCTTTCCGCTCACGAATCCGTGCTTCTTGGATCCTTCAATCCCGCACGCTTGAGCAGCTGCTCCCAGATCTGCAGGCGCTGCCCGTCATCGGCCTTGGACCAGGCCCGGATTTCGTCAATGGTACGAAAGCAGCCCTTGCAATGGCTGCGATCCTCGGTCATGCGGCAGACATTGATGCAAGGGGATGCCACGGGCTGCTCGGCCTCGGCCCAGAGCAGGGCTACCTCGGCCCTGGTTGCCAATTGCACCAGTTGCTGCGCCTGTTGATCCTGCTGCTCTTGCAGACTCAAAATTTCGCTCATGACGACTCCACCACATCCGACCACGGGGCACTGGTCAAGGCCTGCAGTTGCGCAGGCGTTGAGGGAAACACGCCATAAGGGTGACCTGCTGCGGCCCAGACCACATCAAAGCGCTGCAGCTCCTGGTCGATCAAGGTCACGACCTTGGTAGCGTGAGCCACGGGGCTGACGCCGCCAATCGAAAAGCCCGTGCTGGCCTTGACAAAATCCGCGTCTGCGCGCCCCACGGTGCCGACCAGGGCCTTGACCTTCTTCTCATCCACACGCCTGTCGCCCGAGGTCACGACCAGCACGGCCGCGCCGTCCAGCTTGCGTTTGAAGATGATGCTCTTGGCAACCTGCCCCACCAGAATGCTGAGCTGATCGGCAGCTTCCTGCGCGGTGCGTGCTGCGCCGTCCAGCATCTGCGGCGCATGGGGATGACCGGCATCCTGCAAAAAGCGGCTGACGCGCTGCACCCCTTCAGGCAGCGCGTGAAGTTCTGATCCACACATACAAACTCTCGAAGAAAGAGCGCCCACCGCGCCCTGTGCATCAAGTGTACTGAGTGATGTATGCGCTGTGCGCGCAGGGTGTACAGGCAAAGCCGTAAAGCATGCCGCCACTGCCCCAGCAATGGGCGTCTCCGCCCTCGGCCTGCGGAATCTGCGAATCCAGCTGCAGCACAAAATGCATGGTCTGACCGCAGCAGGTGCACAGCGGCTCCCAGGGCGACTGGATCCACGCAGGCTCACCGCCGACGCGATACAGATTCTCGCGGCCGTTGGACTGGCCCCAGTCCTGGCGTTGCCAGCGTGCGGGAGTCTCTGCCAGCGCGACTTCGGTGGCTCGCAAAGGTCCGTATTCCCGCTCCGGTTCTTGCTGCAACCCGTCCTGCGCGGCGTTCAGGCAATGGGCCTGACCCGCTTCATCATGACGGTAATGCAGCTCGCCGATGCCGCTTTCCATACAGGACAGGCACAGCTGCAAATGCACGGTTTTGTCAGCGGGCCGATCTCCGCCGAACACCTTGCTGGCCGGCAGACTGATCAGGTGCTGCAGCGGCCCGCCACAACGCTGGCAGTGGCCCACACCCGCGCCGCCAAAGCGATAGCGTTCGGAGCCGGGCTGCAGATTCCAGCTTGGGTGCCAGTGCCGGGGAATCCATGCAATGGTGCGATCCAGATAGCGGGGTGGAAATATCAAATGCATAGCTGCTTGCGCAATTTGCACCTGCGTTTCAGCTTCAAATTGCTCTACATCGAAGTCCAGCTCAGCGAGAGACGCTATCAAAGGTTTGATGAGTTCGGGCTGTTGATAGCTGGCGGCCTCCAGCACAGCACGCTCGGCATTGCTCATGCTGCCGCGCGCCTGGGCCGATTGCAGGGCCACGGCCACCAGCTCGGGCCAGTCCTCGTCGGCCAGCCAGGACAGCGTGTCGTGCAGCGTCACATGCCAGCGCGTATTGCCCGCCAGCAGCGCCTGCGCCAGCTGCCTGACTTCGGCTGCAGGCGCATGCTGCAGCCAGGGCATGAGTGCGCGAGAGACCGCCTCCAGTTGAACGGCCTTGACGGACTCGTCCACATCCAGCGCCGCGATGAAATCTGCTGCTGTCTGCATATGCGGCTGCGCTTACTTGGGCTGCATTTGCGCGAATTTGAAGCGCAGCTGCAGCATCTCGACATTCAGATCACGCAAGTCTTTTTCCACATAGGCAATATGACTGGCGCTGTTCTTGGCGCTGCGTGCTTCGCGCAGCTCCTTTTTCTTCGTGTCGATGCGACGCTCCAGCTGAGCCATTTCTTCCTGCATGTCCAGCCGCTCGCGCACCGGGCCATAGCCTTGCAAAAAGGCGGGCTCCACCTGAGCCGGGCAATAGCCATACTGGTATTTGCGGCCCGCCTCGGCAAACGCCTTGCCGCTCTCGGCCGTGCAAAAGCCCCGTAGGCCCTGCATCCAGCCCTGCTGATAGGCGCGCACATCCATCTGCACGCCGTTGTCCTTGCAAGCTCTGAAATGGCGCTTGGCCCGGGTGGTGATGTCCTGCTTGCCGTCCATGGCGTCCAGCTGCCCCAGATAGGCCCAGTCGGTGTCCTTGCATTCCTGAGCGTCCATGCCGGCACAGGCGGAAAGCAAGGCGGCGGCAGATAGCGTCAAAACCAGATAAATACGTGATGCATACATGGGGCTCATGGTAACAACCGGCCCCACACAGTCTGATAACTAGCGGTCCATGGATTGCCGCATGCGCTCACTTTGGAGCTGGCTGTTCAGCGCACTGACTTCGCCCTTAAGGCGGGAGATTTTTCCGTCGTCGCTGCTATCCTTCTTGGACTGCAGACGGATGATTTCGCTATTTTTGCGATTGATATCCCGCTGCAGGCCGTCAATGCGCTGCTGATACTGATACCTCTTGTAAGCGGGAAGATAGCTCGCAAGAAACTGGCTTTCCGCCCCTGGCGGACAGTAGCCAGGCTTGTAATTGCCACCTCGATCGCCAAAGGCCTGCCCGCCCGGGAAAGTGCAGAACTCCCTGAGTCCCTCATTCCAGCCATGCTGATAGGCAGCCATATCCATGCGATAGCCATGCTCGCTGCAGGCCTGAGCCCGGTCGCCCGCCATCGAGACATCCTTTCCCTTGCTGGCATCTGCATAGCCCAGCCCCGACCAGTTGGCCGCGCGGCACTCATCGGCATTCATCGTCGAACAGCCCGCTGACAGACTCACCACCGCGACCAGCCATGCAAAGCGAAAGGCCGTCTGTTTTTCCACATGCATATCCACACCTCCTTATATTTGCAAGAAAGCATAGAAGCGCGCATCACGCGTTTGATGTCAAACCCTCAACCGGCACGCTTGGTCAGCAGCGCCTTGGCCACACGTGACTGCGTGGGACGCCCCAGGTGATCGCTGATGAACTGGCCCGCGTCGATGAGTTTGTCCAGGTCGATACCCGTCTCGATACCCATGCCTTGCAGCAGATAGATCACGTCTTCGGTGGCCACATTGCCCGTGGCGCCCTTCGCATAGGGGCAGCCGCCCAGGCCCGCGACCGAAGACTGAAAATTCCAGACGCCCAGCTCCAGCGCCGCCAGCGTGTTGCTTAAGGCCTGGCCATAGGTATCGTGAAAATGGCCGGAGACCTGATCGATGCCGAAATGTGCCAGAGCCGCTTCCAGCGCCTTCTGCACCTTGATGGGCGTGCCCACGCCAATGGTGTCGGCCACATCGACGCGCTGCACGCCGATGTCCTTCATCAGCCTGGCGACATAGCCCACTTTCTCGGGTGCAATCTCGCCCTCGTAAGGGCAGCCCACGGTGCAGCTGATGGCACCGCGCACGGCAATGCCTGCATCGAGTGCGGCCTGCACCACGGGGGCGAAACGCTCGATGCTTTCGGCAATCGAGCAGTTGATGTTCTTCTGACTGAAGGCCTCGCTGGCCGCACCAAACACCACGATTTCGTCAGGGCGGGAAGCCACTGCAGCCTCGAAGCCTTTGAGATTGGGCGTCAGCACCGAATAAAGCACCCCGCTGTCACGCACTATCCCGGCCATGACGGAGGCAGCATCGGCCATCTGCGGCACCCATTTGGGCGACACAAAGCTGGTGACCTCGATTTCCTTGAGGCCCGCGTCCTGCAGGCGCTGCACCAGCTCGATCTTGACTGCGGCTGGCACAGGCTGCTTCTCGTTTTGCAGGCCGTCGCGCGGACCTACGTCGATGATCTTGACGCGTGCGGGGTACTTCATTTCGTTCTCCTATCGTTTCTTGACCTTAATCGCTAAACAAGCCCCCGTCGCAAGAGACGCCTAGCAAGGGCCGCCCCGCAGCGTTGGCGTCGTCCCCCCCTTCCGCAGAGAAAGGGGGAAGCCACATAGCGGCTCAGGGGGTTAATACCCTTTTCTCAGGTCCACACGACCTGTCACGGACTCACCCCGGCTCATGGCAGCGACCTTGCCCACAATCTGGGCAATGCTGTCCGCCGCCAGCGTGCGGGCCGAGGTATGGGGGGTGAGGATGATTTTGGGCTGGTTCCAGAACAGGTGATTTTCGGGCAACGGTTCCTCGCGGAACACGTCCAGCATGGCGCCGCTGACATGGCCGGTCTCGATCTGCGCCACCAGGTCGGCATCGACCACATGGCCGCCGCGCCCCACGTTGATCACATAGGCTCCGGGTTGCAGCAAGGACAGCGTGCGCGCATTGATGATGTCGCGGGTTTCGTCGTGCAAAGGCAGCAGGTTGACCAGAATGCGGGTCCTGGACAGAAAGTCGTCAAAGCTTTCCATGCCGTTGAAGCATTGGATGCCTTCCATCTCGCGCGGCGAACGGCTCCAGCCGTTGACCTTGAAGTCAAACACCGTGAGTGCCTTGGCCACGCGCTCGCCCATCTTGCCCAGGCCCATCACGCCCACGGGATAGTCGGCGCGCCTGGGGTTGCGCTGGTGCTGCCACACACCCTGCTCCATATCGGACTCGTACTGGTCGAGGCCGCGGAAAAAGCGGATCACGGCCTGCGCCACGTACTCGGCCATCTGCACGGCCATGCCCGCATCTTCCAGACGGTAAACGGGCAGCTCGGCAGGAATCTGAAGGCGCAGCAGCTCATCCACGCCCGCGCCGATGTTGAACATGGCCTTGAGGCCGGCGGCCTGCTCGTCGATGAACTGCTGGGGCGGTGCCCAGACCAACGCATAGTCGGCCTGTGCCGCGCCCGGCTCCCAGATGGCAATCTCCGCGCCAGGCAGCGCTTCATGCAAACCTTTGAGCCAGGGTTCTGGCCGCGTATCTTCACAGCAAAATAGGACTTTCATAGGTGTGAAGCCTAACGGTTTGGCGCGTCTGCTGCAGACGTCATCGGCAAATAGACCGCTATTGAAAAAGAAGCTGTTTGCGGTTGATACATATCGATCTCGGCATCAAATCCGTCTAGAACTATTGCTCATCCAGCGCCAGCTGCTATTTTTGTAAAACAGTTCAACTCTGCCGTGGCTCAGGCCGCTACCTCGATACGCAACAGCTCCGCACCCTCGCTGACCTGGTCGCCAGGCACATAGAGCAGCTCCAGCACCACGCCATCGCCGGGCGCGGCAATCGTGTGCTCCATCTTCATGGCCTCCATCACGGCCAGCGGCTGGCCCTTGCTGACCTTGTCGCCGGCCTTGACGGTAAACGACACCACCTTGCCCGGCATGGGGGCCGTCAGGCGGCCGCCTTCATGACCGGTATCGCCCGCATGGGCAAGCTGGTCGACCACGGTGATCTGGGTGCTGCCCGCATCGGTAAAGACCGACAGCTGATCGCCCTGAGCGTGAACCACGGCCACGCAACGCCTGCCGCCCAAATTCAGCTCCAGACGGCCATCGGCCAGGGCGCGCCATTGCAGCACGGCCTCACTGCGGGCCTCGCCCTCACCGACGCGCAACTGATGGGTCTGGCCATCGCGGCCATAGGCCAGGGCCGCATTCAGGGCTTCGCCACGGTATTCAAAGCCGAATTGGCGCTCATCGCGGCCCAGCATGCGCCAGCCGTCGCGGCGGCTGAACGGGTCCGCGTCCTGCAGCGCCTGCTCCTGCTGCAGCTGATGGGCCACAGCCGCAGCCACGGCCAGATCACGGCCCACAAAGTCCTTGCCGAACAGGGCTTCGCGCTCGCGCTCGATCAGTGCGGTATCGAGCAGCGCGTTGCTGAAGGCCTGGCTCTTCACCACCTGGCGCAGAAACTGCACATTGGTGGTCAGGCCCACGATGTGGGTCTGGGCCAGCGCCGCGTCCAGACGTGCCAGCGCCTGGGCACGGTCGTCGCCACGCACAATGAGCTTGGCGATCATGGAGTCATAGAAGGGGCTGATGGCATCGCCTTCGCGCACTCCATCGTCCACGCGCACATTGCCGATCTCGAAGCTGGTGCAATCGGGCTTGCGATAGACGGCCAGATGGCCGGTGGCAGGCAGGAAGTTGTTCTCGGGGTTCTCGGCGCAGATGCGCGCTTCAATCGCGTGGCCCTGGATACGAAGTTCCGATTGCGCCTTGGGCAAAGGCTTTCCCGAAGCCACCAGCAGCTGCCACTGCACCAGGTCCTCGCCCGTGATGGCCTCGGTGACGGGGTGCTCCACCTGCAGGCGGGTGTTCATTTCCATGAAGTAGAACTTCATGGCTTCGGGCTGGTCATAGCCGCCGGGCTGCTCGACGATGAACTCCACCGTGCCCGCGCCCACATAGTTCACGGCCTTGGCAGCTGCCACGGCGGCCTCGCCCATCAGCTTGCGCAGGGCTTCGGTCATGCCGGGCGCGGGGGCTTCCTCCAGCACCTTCTGGTGGCGGCGCTGCACCGAGCAGTCGCGCTCGAACAGATAGACGCAGTTGCCATGCTGGTCACCAAACACCTGGATCTCGATATGGCGCGGGCGCAGCACGTATTTTTCGATCAGCACGGCATCGTTGCCGAAGCTGTTGATGGCTTCGCGCTTGCAGGACTCCAGCGAGGCCGCAAAGTCTTCGCTCTTTTCCACCAGACGCATGCCCTTGCCGCCGCCGCCCGCGCTGGCCTTGATGAGCACGGGATAGCCAATGCGATCAGCCTCCTTGTGCAGCATCTCGGAATTCTGATCATGGCCGTGATAGCCGGGCACCAGCGGCACCTTGGCCTTTTCCATCAGTTGCTTGGACTCGGCCTTCAGGCCCATGGCGCGAATCGCGCTGGCGGGCGGACCGATAAAGACCAGACCGGCTTGCGCACAGGCATTGGCAAAGTCTTCGTTCTCGGACAGAAAGCCGTAGCCGGGGTGGATGGCTTCGGCGCCCGTAGCCTTGGCCGCTTCCAGAATGCGCTCCCAGCGCAGATAGCTGTCCTTGGGTGCGCTGCCGCCGATATGCACGGCCTCGTCGCAGGCAGCCACATGCTTGGCCTGGGCATCGGCGTCCGAATACACGGCCACGGTCTTCACGCCCATGCGTCGGGCGGTGGCAGCCACACGGCAAGCGATTTCACCACGATTGGCAATCAGAATTTTCTTGAACATGCTGTCTCCAAATATTTAAGTCATATCGCCATCCAGCGCATATCCATCAAGCGCAGGCAGCTATGTTTTTTGCAAAGAATCCTGCGCGCCACCAGCGCCGCGCAGACGTCGAAAAATCGCCTTCAAAAAGCGCCACAGCGCCCAGATCACCAGCCACATCGCAATCACCACCACCAGCAGCACCGCGCCAAAGACCAGCGGGTTGGCCAGCGCCAGCCAGATGGCGCCCACGGAGACCGTGTCTTCGGCCAGGCTGGCGCCCACATTCGAGAACGGCTCGGGCGAGGTATTGATCAGCGCCCGGGTCGTGGTCTTGGCAGCCTGGCTGGTGGCAGCCAGCGTGCCGCCCATCAAGGCTGCGGCCGTGGCCATGGTGGCGTTGTCGGCACCAAAGACCATGGCCGCCAGCGCGGCCCCGGCGGGAATGCGCAACACGCTCTGAAACATGTCCCAGGCCGAATCGACCAGCGGAATCTTGTCCGCGAAGAACTCCACGAACAGCAGACCGCCGCTGATGAGCAGCACCATGGGGTGCTGCAGCACATGCAGGCCGCCGGGCAGGGGCATCAGCCCCGTGGCGCCCAGCAAACCAACCAGAAACACCACGGCATAGAGGCGAAAACCGCTGGCCCAGCCCAGAGCTGCGGCCAGCGCCAGCATGGAGCCCATGTCCATCTGGCCCACGGCGTTGCCGGCCTTGGTCGCCGCGTCGCCAATCTGGTCTGCAGCCTGTCCCACGGCCTGGGCCGTGTTCGGGTCCACATGCAGGCCGGCGCGGTGCAGCCAGTCGATGATGGTTTGCCAGATGTCCATGATGTGTTCCCTTGTCCTGTGTGCCATGCGGCGCCTGCGCCCACTCTAGGCCGTCACAGGTGCAAGGTCTGTCGGTTCAGCCCTGTTTCATCCAGTCTCAGCCGGGCAGCCAGTTGGGCTTGCGCTTGTTGAGAAAGGCCTGCACGCCTTCCTTGCCTTCGCTGCTGGCGCGGATGGTGGCAATCTGCTCCACGGTGGCGGCAATCAGCTGCTCGCTGATTTCACGCTCGGCCACATCCAGCACCAGGCGCTTGCAGGCGCGCACGGCGGCAGGGCCTGCACTCAGCAGATGCTTGAGCCAGCCGTCGACCACGGTGTCCAGCTGCTCGGCATCGACCACCTCGTGTACATAGCCTATGCGGTGCGCCTCCTGCGCCGAAAAGCGCTCGCCCGTGAGGAAGTAGCGGTGCGAGGCGCGTGCACCCATGGCCCGGATCACATAGGGGCTGATGGTGGCGGGAATCAGGCCGATCTTGACCTCGCTGAGGCAAAAGCCCGCGGTATCCGCGCACACCACCATGTCGCAGCAGGCCACCAGGCCCATGCCACCCGCATAGACATCGCCCTGCACGCGCGCAATCGTGGGCTTGGGGCATTCGTAGATGACGCGCAGCATCTCGGCCAGCAGACCCGCATCGACGCGGTTCTCGTCACGCGAGTAATCGGCCATGCGGCGCATCCAGTTCAGATTGGCGCCAGCACAGAACGCCGGGCCTTCGGCCGCCAGCACGATGGCGCGTACATCGGGGCGATCGCCCGCCGTGCGAAATGCGGTGGTGATCTCGGCAATGCCCTCGTCGCTGAAGGCGTTGCGGATCTCGGGCTGAGTCAGCGTGATGCGGGCAATGCCGCCGTCCACGGTCAAAGTCAAAGCGGTCATGGCTTGTCTCCCTGTAAGTTATGGCTTTGCAGTTGCGCAGTCGCCGTACCTGGCAACTTCTGCACCAGGAATTCACGGACCTGCGGCAGCCATTGCCCGATATTGGCTGCGCGGTCGAAAAACCGGTGTCCTTCCTCGCCACTGGGCGGAACAAACACCAGCGTCAAATTCCGGCCTGCGGCCTGGTAGCTTTCGGCCATCTTGCGCACCAGCGGCGGGCGAAAGTAGCTATCGTTTTCGGCATAGATCCACAGTTGGGGCGCCTGGCTGGTGGCGGCAAAGCCGGCCACGGTCTTGAGCAACTGGGCCTCGCCGCAGACATCGGCTTTTTCACGCATCCGAGGCTGCGATCCCCGGCCACCGGCAAAGTTGATGACGCCGCGCAAACCGGCAGGCTGCTGGGCCGCCAGTGCCAGCGAGGCAAAACCGCCAGCCGACTTGCCCATAAGCACCACCCGGGCGCCATCCACAAACGGCAGCTTCTGCCCGTAGTTCATGATGGCAGCCACATCGCGCGCAGCTTCCTGCGCGGCATGCGGGTAGTCGGGTGCATCGCAGCTGCCATAGCGGTCGGCCAGAGGACCGTCCGATGCGCCATAGCCACGACGCAGCCCGGTCACCACCACATAGCCCAGGGCCGCAATCGCCACCGCCTGCGGGCCGTAGCGCTCGGTCAGCGCAGCACGGGCCTCGGCACCACTGGGCGTGCCGTGGCTCAGCACCACCAGCGGCCAGGGGCCTGTACCCTGCGGACGATAGACATGACCTGCCAGATTGGCCGTATGCGCCGCAGCCTGCCCGGTAGCCGGTACCCAGACGGGAATGCGCGCGTCGAACTGCTGCACATCGGCCTGTGCCTGGGCCGCCATGGGCAAGGCCAGCGCTGCACAAAACAGAGCTTGCATCAGAGTGGGAGCGGTGCTGCGCATCATGGTCTGGCCTTGTATCGTTTACATGCGGAACACACCGAACCTGGTGTCTTCTATCGGCGCATTGCGCGTGGCCGACAGGCCCAGCGCCAGCACGCGGCGCGTGTCAGCGGGGTCGATCACGCCGTCATCCCAGAGGCGGGCCGTGGCGTAGTAAGGATGACCCTGGTCTTCGTACTGCTGACGAATCGGAGCCTTGAAGCCCTCCTCTTCCTCGGCGCTCCAGCTGCCGCCCTTGGCCTCGATACCGTCACGCTTGACGGTGGCCAGCACGCTGGCGGCCTGCTCGCCCCCCATGACGGAGATGCGCGCGTTGGGCCACATCCACAGGAAGCGCGGCGAGTACGCACGTCCGCACATGCCGTAGTTACCGGCACCAAAGCTACCACCGATGATGATGGTGAACTTGGGCACGCTGGCCGTGGCCACCGCCGTGACCAGCTTGGCGCCATGACGGGCGATGCCTTCGTTCTCGTACTTGCGGCCCACCATGAAGCCCGTGATGTTCTGCAGGAAGACCAGAGGAATCTTGCGCTGGCAGCACAGCTCGATGAAGTGCGCGCCCTTGACGGCCGACTCGCTGAACAGAATGCCGTTGTTGGCAATGATGCCGACCTGCATGCCCTCGATGCGTGCAAAGCCGCAGACCAGGGTATTGCCAAAGCGGGCCTTGAATTCGTCGAACTGGCTGCCGTCCACGATGCGAGCAATGATCTCGCGCACATCGAAAGGCTTGCGCGTGTCCACGGGAATCACGCCATACAGCTCTTGCGCATCAAATACAGGAGCTGCTGGCGCATGATCCGCCTGCGTTTGAGGCTTGTTTCTATTGAGGTTGCTGACGGCTTGGCGCGCCAGGGCAATCGCATGCAGATCGTTCTCTGCCAGATGGTCGGCCACACCCGACAGGCGCGTGTGCACATCGCCGCCGCCCAGATCTTCGGCGCTGACGACTTCGCCCGTGGCCGCCTTCACCAGCGGCGGGCCGCCCAGGAAAATCGTGCCCTGGTTCTTGACGATGATGGACTCGTCGCTCATGGCCGGCACATAGGCGCCGCCCGCCGTGCAACTGCCCATGACCACGGCGATCTGGGCGATGCCCTGCGCGCTCATATTGGCCTGGTTGAAGAAGATGCGGCCAAAGTGTTCGCGGTCGGGGAAGACTTCGTCCTGGTTGGGCAGGTTGGCACCGCCCGAGTCCACCAGATAGATGCAGGGCAGATGGTTTTGCGCAGCGATTTCCTGGGCACGCAAATGCTTTTTCACCGTCATCGGGTAGTAGGTGCCGCCTTTCACAGTGGCATCGTTGCAGACGATCATGCAATCCACGCCGCTGACGCGGCCCACCCCGGCAATCACGCCCGCGCCCGGCGCATCGTTGTTGTACATATTGAGCGCCGCCAGCGGCGACAGCTCCAGAAACGGCGTGCCAGGATCGAGCAGGCGCTGCACACGCTCGCGCGGCAGCAGCTTGCCGCGTGCCACATGCTTGGCCCGTGCGGCTTCGTTGCCGCCCAGCGCGGTCTGCTCGCAGCGCGCACGCAGATCGTCCACCAGTGCCTGCATGGCCGCCGCATTGGCCAGAAAGTCCGCAGAGCGCGGATTCAGTTGTGTCCCCAGGATGCTCATTGCTTACCTCTTGTCTTGATTACTTTGCCCGATACGGGAACTTGGTTTTTTTCTTGCTCGGACACAGCGCTGCAACCGTAGTTGAAGAAAATGCCTTATGCATGCTGTTGAAACCGTACTTCTTGTCCTGCTCCTGGGAGCACTGACAGGCATCGTGGCCCGCTATATCCGGGCCATTCCCTTGCCGCTGATCCAGATTGCGCTGGGCGCGCTGATTGCCTGGCCCCAGGCGGGATTGCACATCGCCTTCGACCCCGAACTGTTCCTGCTGCTGTTCATTCCGCCACTGCTGTTTGCCGACGGCTGGCGCATTCCCAAGCGTGAGTTCTTTGCATTGGCCAAGCCCATCTTGCTGCTGGCCCTGGGCCTGGTGCTGCTGACCGTTCTGGGTCTGGGCTATCTGATCCACTGGATGATTCCCGAAATTCCGCTCACGGTAGCCTTTGCCCTGGCCGCCGTGGTCTCCCCCACCGACGCCGTGGCCGTATCGGCCATCACGCGCAATCTGGGCATGCCCGAGAAAACCATGCATGTGCTGGAAGGCGAGTCGCTGCTCAACGATGCTTCGGGTCTGGTGGCACTGAAGTTTGCGATTGCCGCCACGCTGACTGGCGTCTTTTCCTGGGGTGAAGTCGCCAAGGAATTCACCTGGATGGCCGTGGGAGGCCTTGGTGTGGGCGCGCTGATAGGCTGGGGTTTCAGCCATGCGCGCGGCACCATCACGCGCCGCCTGGGCGATGTGGCGGCCACGCAGATGGTGCTGTTGCTGGTGCTGCTGCCGTTTGCCGCCTATATCGTGGGCGAGAAGATCGGCGTCTCCGGCATTCTTGCTGCGGTGGCAGCCGGTATTGCCACCAATTTTGCCGATCTGGAACGCAGCAGCTACATCAGCGAGCGCATGCAGACGGCCGGCACCTGGAGCATGGTGGAAGCAGCCTTCAACGGCGCCATCTTCCTGCTGCTGGGCCTGCAACTGCCGTCCATCATCGGTGTGCCCCTGCATCAGGCCGGGCATGACTGGTGGATTCTGGTGGGCTACGTGGCCGCCATCTCGTTTGCCTTGCTGCTGATGCGCTGGATCTGGCTGACACTGGGCGTGCACGGCTCGCTGCTGCGCGCCCACCGGCAGGGCAAGATGAGCGAGCGCCCCTCGCCGCTGCTGAACCTGGCCACCACGCTGGCCGGCATCCGCGGCGCGGTGACGCTGGCTGGCGCCCTGTCCGTGCCCATGCTGCTCAATAACGGCCAGCCATTCCCGGCTCGCGACATGCTGATCTTCCTGGCCACTGGCACGATCCTGTTCACCCTGGTCATCGGTGCCGTTGGCCTGCCCATCGTGCTGCGCTACCTTCCGGCCCACGAGGAATCGCCCACCGTGCGCGAAGAACGTCTGGCGCGCGAACAGGCCTGCATGGCGGCCATGACCCGGCTCACGCTGAGCGAAGAGGAAATCCAGAAGCGCGACCCCGAATGGGTGGCCATGCGTCAGGAGGTCAACGGCCACCTGATTCAGGAGTACCGCAACCGTATCCAGCTGCTGGACGACGGCAGCGGTGCGGTCCAGAGCATCGAATCCCTGCGCGAAGCGCCCGAGGTCGTGCGCCAGCGCAAGCTGCGCTATGTGCTGGAGATCGAAACCCGCATCGAATGCATTCACGCCGAGCGCGACTTCTACTACGCCGAACGGCAGGCTCACCGCATCAATGACGAATCGCTGCGCAGCCTGGTCAGCGAGCTGGACATGCAGGAAATCGCCATGCGCAAACGCCTGGCCGTGGCCCGCCGCGCGGCCGGGCTGCCTGCCAGCGATACTGGCAGCCACCACTAAACGGGAGACACCGAGGAAGGGCCGAAGCCGGCCGCGCCACCCCGCACCAAGGGTGTCGTCCCCCTTGGGGGACACCCGGCGCAGGGAAGGCACGAAGCGACTCAGGGAGGCTCTCATGCTCAAGCGGTCTTGATGACGCGCAGATCCAGCAACTCGATCATCTCGTCACGGATCTTGAACTTCTGGATCTTGCCCGTCACCGTCATGGGGAAGGCCTGGACAAAGCGGATATAGCGCGGCACCTTGTAGTGCGCAATCTGGCCCTTGCAAAAGGCACGCACATCATCCTCGCCGAGCGTCTGGCCGGGCTTGACGATGATCCAGGCGCACAGTTCCTCGCCGTAGCGCACGTCGGGCACGCCGACCACCTGCACGTCCTGCACCTGAGGGTGGCGGTAGAGAAATTCCTCGATCTCGCGCGGATAGATGTTCTCGCCGCCGCGAATCACCATGTCCTTGATACGGCCCACGATGTTGACATAGCCTTCTTCGTCCATGGTGGCCAGGTCGCCCGTGTGCATCCAGTGCTCGGGATCGATGGCTTCGCGCGTCTTGACCTCGTCGTCCCAGTAGCCGTGCATGACCGAATAGCCGCGTGTGCACAGCTCGCCCGAGACGCCGGGTACCACGATCTCGCCCGTGGCCGGGTCGACGATCTTCACTTCCAGGTGCGGCTGTACCTTGCCCACGGTGGCCACACGCTTTTCCAGCGGCGTGTCGTTGTCGCTCTGGCAGCTCACGGGGCTGGTTTCCGTCATGCCGTAGGCGATGGTGATCTCGGACAGATGCATATCGCTGACCACGCGTTTCATGACCTCGATCGGGCACGGCGAGCCGGCCATGATGCCGGTGCGCAGCGTGGACAGATCGAACTCGGCAAAGCGTGGGTGATCGAGCTCGGCAATGAACATGGTGGGTACACCATGCAGGCCCGTGCATTTCTCTGCCTGCACAGCCTCCAGCACAGTGATCGGGTCGAAGCCGTCGTTGGGATAGACGATGGTCGAGCCATGGGTAAAGCAGGCCAGATTGCCCAGCACCATGCCGAAGCAGTGATAGAGCGGCACGGGGATGCACAAGCGGTCTTCGGGCGTGAGCCGCATGCATTCGCCGATGAAGAAGCCGTTGTTCAGGATGTTGCGGTGGGTCAGCGTCGCTCCCTTGGGAAAGCCCGTGGTGCCGCTGGTGAACTGGATGTTGATGGGATCGGTATTCCTGAGCGTGGCTGCAATCGCATCAATGCGCTGATCGCCAGACTGACCTTGCTCCATCAGCTGCGAAAAACGCAGCATTCCGGGCTGCTCTTCGCCCTGGCCTGCGACATCTATCCAGACCACGCTGCGCAGCGTGGGCAGGCGTGCCGACTGCAGCTTTCCGGGCTCGCACACCATCAGCTCAGGGGCCAGTTCGCACAGCATGCCCAGGTAGTCGCTGGTCTTGAACTGCGGCATGGTCACCAGCGCCTTGCAGCCCACCTTGTTGAGCGCGTACTCGACTTCCGAAGTGCGATAGGCGGGGTTAATATTGACCAGCACCAGACCGACCTGGGCCGTGGCCAGCTGCATCAGCACCCACTCGGCATTGTTGTGGCTCCAGATACCGACGCGATCGCCTTTTTCCAGCCCCTGGTTCAGCAGGGCACTGGCCAGCTGGCGTGCAGCTGCATGCAGCTCGGCATAGCTGTAGCGCAAGCCCTGGTGACGGCTGACCAGCGCATCGCGACTGCCCTGGCGCTGGGCCATTGCCGCAAAAAAATCACCGATCGTCTGCTCGATCAGCGGGATATCCGTGCGCCCCTTGGCATAACTGGCGGTCAGCGTGTTCATGGTTTCCTGTCTCCTTGACCCCGCAACCTCTTGCAAACAGGCTGCGCGGCTTCCATTCAGCACCTTGTTCTGCCGCTCAGAATAAGGGCTAGCCCTGTCCAGAAGAAGTCAGTAAGGTTGCAATAATTGCCAAATGCTTACCCCTTCTCTGGTCAAGACGCCACTGCCACACAATGCCAGTTCCGTCCTCAAATCACACCCGGCAATTACCCCGATGGCCTTTGTTCGGGCCATCGTTCGGGCCTATGAAGAGCGTCAGATGTCTCCGCTGGCCGCGCTTGAAAAGGCACAAATCCCGCCAGAGTTGTTAAACCATGCTGACGAGTGCATCACTGCCCTGCAGATGGAGGCACTGTCGGACGCCGCCATGCGCGAGCTTGACGATGAGGCTCTGGGCTGGTTCCAGCGCCGCCTGCCCTGGGGTAGCTACGGCATGCTGGCCCGCGCCAGCATCAGCGCACCACAACTGGGTCTGGCGCTGGCACGCTGGTGCCGTCACCATGGTCTGATCGCCAGCGACATCCAGCTGAGCCTGAGCGAGCAGGCTGGCATCGCCACACTGACGCTGCATGAGTGCCGGTCGCTGGGCGATATGCGAGAGTTCTGCCTGATCTCCGTGCTGCGCAATATTCATGGTTTTGCCAGCTGGCTGATCAACGAGCCCATCGGCTTGCTGCAGGCGAGCTTTCCGTTTTCCGCGCCGCCACATGCCAGCGTCTATCAGGTGCTGTTTGCACCGGGCAGCCTGGAGTTCGATGCGCCCGTCGCCAGCCTGCAGTTCGATGCACACTGGCTGCAAGCACCTCTGGCACGCGACGAGACGGCGCTCAACCGCATGTTGCAACGCGCACTGCCGATCCAGGTGCGCCCCTATCAGCGCGAGAAGACACTGGTGCAGCGTGTGCGTCAGTTGCTGACGGCCAGCACCGAGGAGCAGCAGACGGCCGAGACCCTGTCGCGCCAGCTGCATCTGTCCCAGCGCAGCCTGCACCGCCAGCTCAAGGAGGAAGGCGTATCGCTGCAAGCCCTCAAGGATGAGATTCGCCGCGAGAGGGCCATTGCGCTGCTGCTGCGCACCAGCCGTCCCATCAAGCGTGTGGCACAGGCCTGTGGCTTTCTCAATGACAAAAGCTTTATTCGCGCCTTTCGGCTGTGGACTGGCCTGTCTCCCTCAGAATTCCGCAAGACAGCCGGCCAGCGTATTTCTTGAATCCAGCACCACATCTCATGCAGCAATCCACCGAAGAATGGCAGCCTATCGCCGATGGCGTCTGGGCTCTCAGCTATCAGTTCAGCAACATGGGCATGGTCATCAGCACGCGCATGACCGTGATCCGGCTCGCCGATGGCAGCCTGTTCTCCCACTCCGCCGTGCCGCTGACGCCAGCACAGCAAGCAGCCCTGGACGCATTGGGGCCGCTGCGCCATGTTGTGGCGCCAAGCGCCATGCACCATATGTTTGTGCCGGCCCTCGCCCGGCTTTATCCACAGGCCAGTCTGTACGGCACAGCGGGCGTGCTGCACAAGCACCCGGATCTGCCGCAGATGCAGCTGATCCCACAGGATGAAAGCGCTGCCTGGGCCGGACAGCTGCAATGCCTGCCCGTGAATGGCATTCCCTTGCTGGACGAGACCCTCTGGTTTCACACCAGCAGCGGCAGCCTGATTGCCACGGACCTTCTTCAATGCTGGCAGGGCCCGTTAAGCCTCCCGGTGCGCATGTATCTGGGACTGACCGGCGGTCACGAACGCCTGACCGTGCCGCGCACCGTGCGCCTGTTGGTCAGGGACAAGGCCGCCGTTCAGGCCTGTGTACGGCAGATCGAGAGCCTGCCGGTGCAGCGCGTGATACTGCTGCACAACAGTGTTATCACCGATCAACCCTTGCAACGCCTGCGTGAAGCGCTATCAATCTGGGATTCATCAAACCGATAGCCACAACTGCAGATTTACAAAATCTCGTTTTCGTCGCCGTCGACAGTATTGGCGGAGGCTGCACTCTTGCGCACGGCCGCGAACATGGCAGGCAGATCGCCCATATGGCCGAACACGCAGGCAGCGCCGGCTTCCAGCAGTTGCTCCGCTGACGCATGGCCCTGATCGGCAGGGAAATACCCCCAGACCGTGGCACCTGCGGCCACTCCGGCCTGCACCCCGGTCACCGTATCTTCGATCACCAGGCATTTGCTTGGATCGGCGTTCAGCGCCTTGGCGGCGGCCAGATACACATCGGGAAAGGGTTTGCTGCGCGGCAGCTCGTGCCCGCTGTACACATGGCCTTCAAAATAGGGCACCATGCCGACCTTGGCCAGTTGCATCTCCACCTTGGCACGGTCCGCGCCCGAAGCGCAGGCGATACGGCCCTGACATAGCTCGTGAATCTGCTGGACGGCTTGCACTGCACCGGCTATGGCCACCAGTTCGGCCTGCAGGGCTGCATTGCGGCGCTCGTAGAACTCGGCCATCCAGGCATCGGTCAAAGGCTTGCCCGTGTGGGCTTCGATGATGGAAGCTTGGCTGCGCACCGTCTTGCCGATGAAGTCACGCGTGCACTCCTCCTGGCTGATGGCCCAGCCGGACTCGTTGAGCATGGTGCACAACACGCGGTTGGTGATGGATTCGCTGTCCACCAGCACACCATCACAGTCAAAAAGTACAGCGTCGAAAGCAGTCATGAAATCACCCACATCGCAGCCAAGCGATGCAAAAAAAGGCGCCTGGTGGCGCCTTTGGTCAAAAAAACGATGCTCCCGATTATGCGAGCATGTCTTTTTTTGAGTTCAAGGGAAGGACACTCCGGCCAGCGGATGAATCATCCAGGCACTGTTCTTGATCGAGATGGCACTGAACTTGCCATCCTCCGTACCATACTGGCTGAAGAAGAAAAATCCCTTGGCCGCATTGGCGTTCATGCTGTCCAGCTGGGTCTGCAGCGGAATGCCGATCTGGCTGGACTCCACCAGATATTCGATGGCACCGCTCTGGGCAGAGCTTTTCTCGTACACATCGACAAAGCTGAAGTTCGGCGCATCGCCCAATCCTTCCACACCACGCATGAACCAGCCGCCGGCGCCCTTCTCGGTCAGCAGTTTCTGCAGACCGGCGTTATCAGCCGCAGGCGATGCACTGTTGATGCTGTTGACCTGGTACTCATAGGTCACGTTGTCATTGCGCTTGGCGTACAGGCTGAAATTAACACCATTGATGATCTGCGGACCCAGGTAGCGGTAGCCTGCCTGCCCCTGGGCGTTCAGCTCTGCCGAGAACGTCTGAGCCGTCGTCGCCACGGGCGTCACCGTACGGTAGGTGAACTGATCGTTGCGGCTGTTGTCCTTGACATAGATCTCGCGAAAATCGTTGCCCTCATTCGGGAACGCCGCGCCAGACTTGTACATATACCCGCTGCTGCCCTGCTGGTTGAGCTGGTTCAGGAAGTCGCTCATGGAGCCCGGAGACGCCGGGTTCACATAGCTGAACTTGCGGCCTGCATGCGCGGTATCGCTGAGGTAGAAATCACCAATATCTGGTCTGGTGGTCGCCGTCATTGCGCCGGTCAGAGAACTGAACAGCACATAGCCGTTCGCGCCCATGGCATTGGCATCTGCCAGCATCTGGGAATGAGTCTCGGCTCCGGCTTTGAGCTGATAGGTACCGGTCACCGACTGCGAGCCGTTACCACCACTCCCCCCGTTACCGTTACCTCCACCATTGCCTCCCCCTGTGCCGCCACCCGACTCTCCACCGCCACCAGTAGATCCTCCGCCTCCACCGCCATCACTGCTGCCACCACCGCCGCCGCCGCATGCAGCTAATGAGGCGACCAGCAACAAGGCTGCAGTTCTGCGGGTCAGTGGAATAAGTGAGGCCATGCGCTTGCTCCTTGGTGTTATTTGAAATAATCGGTTCTGCGGCCGAGCACCCGCCCGGTGCCGCTGTCCGACATTGTCAGAACACAGCGGGCTACCCCACTCCCTACTCAAGGGGGGTATTTGTTACCAACCCATCCATCACTGCAGGAACCTGCATGTCCGATCTTCCGAATATTCTGAACAGCAGTCATCTGGACATACAGCCTTACGCGCTGGTGGTGGACGACCACCCGCTGGTCGCCCATGGCGCGGCTCATGCACTGAGTGCCACAGCCGGTGTGAGCCAGGTACGCTGCGCCCAGGATGGGAATAGCGCACTGACCATGATTGCCGCCATGGGCGAGCCGGTCATCACCGTCATGGATTTCTGGCTGGAAGACGGCTGCTCTCTGCCCTTTGTCCAGAATATTCTGGCGCTGGCCCCCGGCACGCGTCTGCTGATGACCAGCGGAGACAGGCACCCGGCTCTTGTCAGCAAGTCCAGGTCAGCGGGTGCCCATGGCTTTGTCCACAAAAGCAGCCCGGCCAGCGAATTTCAAACCGCAGTCCAGGCATTGCTGATGGGCCGCACCTGGTTTGACGCCATCCCATCCCAACCCAGCGCAGGTGCTGCACCCGTCAATACGTTGCAGATGACGGCCAAAGAACTGGGAGTCACTCCACGTCAGGCAGAGGTTTTGAACCTGGTGCTGCTGGGCAAGCCCAATCGGGCCATCGCACAAACACTCAGCCTGTCGGAACACACGGTCAAGGAGCATGTCACCGCCCTGCTCCAGCGGCTGGGGGTCCGCAATCGCGTGGAACTGATCACACAGATGCGAGGCATAGAAGTACAGCCGGGCTAGCAGCGTACAGAACCCATGCAGCGCGTCAGCAGCTCATACAGCTGCGCTGACTCCAGCGGCTTGGCCAAGGCAAGGTAGCCCTGATCCTGGGCATGTTCCAGCTCCGCACGCTCATCGCTCAGCAAGGCGCCGCCAGCTGCCGGACATTGTTCCAGCAACTGCATCAGGCACTCAAAACCACTGACCGCATCGTCAAGCAGCTGGTCACACAACACAAAGTCCGGGGCCCATTCAGCCACCAGTTGCTGCGCCGGAGCTAGGCTGGCCGCGCTTCGCACCTGCACACCCCAGCTCTGCATCAGCGTCTGCAGCATGGGACTCCTCTGCTCAGCACTTTGCACCAGCAGGCAACGCCCTTGCAACCCGGCCAAGGGGGCAGCACACCGTGGCTGTGGCATCACGGACAACAGGGTTTCGGGCGCTTGCTCGGCCTCTTCGGGCCAGCACAGCCAGAAGCATGAACCTTTGCCCGGTTGGGACTGGACGCCATATTCCACTCCCAGGCGCTGCGCCGCCAGCGCCAGGACGGACAGACCCAGCCCTCGCCCCCGAAACGGGGCTGGCACCGCAGCCAATGCATCGCGCGCCAGGCTGTGCGAGCTGCGATAGTGGCGCGTGAACACCTGGACCTGCTCCCTCTCGCTGAGACCGTTGCCACTGTCCCAGACCTGCAGCAGACAGCGCCCCTGCCTGCGGCGCAGCGCCAGCAATACGCCTCCTTTTTCGGTGTAGCGCAGGGCGTTCTGCAACAGGTTGAAGACCATCTGACGCAGCAACACCGCATCGGTGCGCAGCACCAAGGCCTTACGCGGCAAACGCATATGCAACCGCAAACCACGCTGTGCTGCATCTCCGGCAAACAGGCGCTGGGCCTCGTCCAGCACAACCGCCATATCCACGGTCTGCCACTGGGGCGCAAAGCCATCGCCATCCAGGCGCGACAAATCCATCAGGTCATTGAACATGCCGCCCAGGTCACGAGTACAAGCCTGTATTTCCTGCAACAGGGGCAGGATCTGTGCATCCTGATTGCGTTGCCTGGCGGCCTCCAGCATCAGCCCCAGGGCATGCAGCGGCTGGCGCAGGTCATGGCTGGCAGCGGAGACAAACCAGTTTTTCTCGGCCAGCGCTGTTTCAGCCTGAATCTGAGCCTGCCGATAGCGCTCTGCCAACGCCTGACGCTCCACCTCATACGCGATCTGCTGCTGCACAAAACGACGTGCTCCCCAGGCGTGCCGCCCCAATATGACGCCATACAGCAGCAACAGAGGCAGCAGGTATGGCCCCTTGTTCGGGAAATAGCCCAGCATTGCCAGCAAGGTCGGCACATAGATGCCCGCCATGAATGCGGCAAACACCGGCAGAACCGGGGCCAGAAAGGTCGCAGCCGAGGCCATGACGCCTGCCAGCACCAGCATGACCAGCATGCGTAGCTCGGAATGGCTACCCTGCCAGGTAAAGCCCAGCATGGCTGCCCACAGCAGCCCATTGATGAGTGCAGCCAACGCCAGCTGGCGCTGCCAGAGCGGCAGTGCCTGCCCCAACTGCCGTGCACCCCAGGTATGCGCCTGCAGCCATTGGCGATGCAAACGCCGACGAAACAGCATCAGTCCCACAACCATGACAGCCATCAACGCCCACCAACAAGCCAGGCGGTTGGTGACTTCAGGGCTGTTGCGGGTGCTGACCCACAGCAGCACCGAAGGAATCAGCAGCGCTGCAATTTCAGACGAGCCACGCGAAGTCAGGGACTGCAACAGCCGCAACCGGGCCCGCAGCCCCACCAGCTGTGCGGACTCCAGTTCAGAATTGTTCGCCATCCACGTAATACCAGCGGCCTTCCTCGCACACAAAGCGGCTGCGCTCATGCATGCGCACAGCACGCCCACCCACGCGGTAGCGGGCGACGAACTCAACTTCGGCACTATCCTGGCCAGTCACTTGAAAGTCCTTGACCTCCAGCCCCAGCCATTTCGTGGAGGCGTCAAAGTCCAGCTGCTCCGGACGCTGACTCGTATGCCATGTGGCTTGCAGATAGGAAGCGTTCTCTCGCACAAAAGCGCTGTAACGCGAGCGCATCAAGGACTCTGCATCAGGGGCTGGCTGCTCATCCCAATGCTCGATATAACGGCCGCAGCAGTCGGCATAGGCCAGCGGCGCTGCCTTGACTGTCTTGCGCCCACAAGGGCAATCCTGCTTGTTTTCGTTGGCTTTCACGGTATCTCGGTATCTGCCCCGACAGGCATGGTCTGCGATAACGCATTGTCAGCCCATTCCAGCAGCTCACACGGCTTGCCTTGCACCGTTGCCAAGGTGCACAGTAGCTGCTGTACAAGGGAGGTTCTATGTGGGCTATGGCCGTTCCATGGTGGGAGTTTGTGATTCGCGGCATCGCCGTCTATCTGTTTTTGCTGGTGTTTCTGCGTCTGACGGGGCGACGCCAGACCGGGCAATACGCCCCTTTCGATCTGGTGCTGCTGCTGATTCTGTCCAATGCCGTGCAGAACTCCATGAATGCTGGGGACAACTCCCTGATCGGCGGGTTGATCAGCGCCAGCACGTTGATCACCTGCCATGCATTGCTGTCCTACCTGACCTATCGCTCACCTGCGCTGCGCAAGATGGTGAACGGCAAACCCAAGGTCCTGATTCACCAGGGAACCGTTCAGCCCAGCCTGATGACCCAGGAGAGAATCACGGCCGAAGATTTGGCCGCGGCGCTGCGCTCCAACGGCTGCCTCAATGCCCATGAGGTGGAACGCGCCACCATAGAAACCAATGGACAAATCACCGTGGTGCTGCGCAAGCGCAGCGCTGCCGAGCTGGGCGAAGCCTGAGCGGTCTCCCAGACTTCAGCGCAGGGAATTCAGAAATTGCTCAATGGCCTGGTTCACAGGCTCCGGATGGGTGAGATTGGAGGCATGACCCGCCCCGGTCACATCCACCCAGCGCGCATTGGGCAGGGCCTTGAACATGGCGCGCGCGCGCTCGGGGGCAATGGCGGCATCCTTGTCGCCATGGATGACCAGGGCCGACACCTTGATCTCGGCCAGGCGCGGGCTGATGTCGTCGCGCAGCGCCAGCGTGGCAAAGCTCTGCCCCAGGTTGATCGGTGAGGCCTGCTTCCACTTGGCACGCCACTGGTCTGCGCCGCTCCAGCCCTCGCCCAGGACGACATGTTCCACCGTGGCCGCCATATCGTCGGACAAGCCATGCTCCATCCAGGCTTTGAGCAAGGCCTCGTGATGGGGCATCTGCTCGGGGTCTTCCATCATGGCCTGGGTGTCTATCAGCACCAGTGCCGCCACCACATCGGGATGGATCAGCGCACAGCGCAGCGACAGATAACCGCCTTGCGACATGCCGACCAGCACGGCCTTTTCCACACCCAGAAACTTGAGCAATGCCGCCAGATCATCGGCGCTGTCGTAATAGGTGAACGGCGCGCAATGGTCGGGATCGGCCGTCTGGCCATGGCCGCGCTCATCCCAGCTGATGCAGCGAAATTGTGATTGCAGGGCCTCGATCTGCGGATCGAACATGCTGCGATCCATGAGCAGCCCGTGGGAGAACACGATGGCCGGGCCGCGTCCGCCCGTGTCTTCGTAATAGATGTTCTGGCCATTGACCGGAGCAAAAGGCATGTGGTGGTCTCCCTGCTGCAGTGATAGGAAACGGGGCACGCAGCCCCTTGCTCAAAGCATCCTAGACAGCGCAGGTGACAACAGCAACCGGCATGGCCCTAAGCTGCCACAGATGTGCCTGTACGGTTGACAGCTTCTGCTTTTTGCGCCCGCGTCTTCAACGCATCAGGCCAGCGCCCGTTGAATGATGATTTTCTGCACGTCGCTCGTGCCTTCGTAGATCTGGCACACGCGCACATCGCGGTAGATGCGCTCCACAGGGAAATCATTGACCACGCCATAACCGCCTAGGGTCTGGATGGCCATGCTGCAGACACGCTCCGCCATCTCGCTGGCGAACAGCTTGGCCATGGCCGCCTCCTTGAGGCAAGGCAGGCCTGCGTCACGCAGGCTGGCTGCATGCCAGATCAACTGGCGCGCCGCTTCGATCTGCGTGGCGCAATCCGCCAGCCTGAAGCCCACGGCCTGGTGGTTGAAGATGGGCTGGCCAAAGCTCTCGCGCTCCTTGCTGTACTGCAGCGCGCACTCGAAGGCCGCGCGCGCCATGCCCACGCTTTGCGCGGCAATGCCGATGCGCCCGCCCTCCAGCGCCGACAGCGCAATCTTGTAGCCCTCGCCTTCGGCTCCGATCAGGTTCTCGGCGGGAATGCGGCAGTTGTCGAAATTGATCTGTGCCGTATCGCTGCTGTGCTGGCCCAGCTTGTCCTCCAGGCGCGCCACGATGTAGCCAGGATTGGAGGTCGGCACGAGAAAGGCGCTCATGCCCTTTTTGCCCGCCGCCTTGTCGGTGACGGCAATGACGATGGCCACATCGCCGTTCTTGCCGCTGGTGATGAACTGCTTGACGCCGTTGATGACGTACTCATCGCCTTCGCGCACGGCCGTAGTGCGCAGCGCAGAGGCATCACTGCCCACATGGGGCTCGGTCAGGCAGAAGGCTCCCAGCATCGCGCCTTGAGCCAGCGGGCTCAGCCATTGCTCCTGCTGCCGGGCATTGCCGTATTTCATGAGGATGGCATTGACCGGGCAGTTGGTCACGCTGATGACGGTGCTGGTGCCCCCATCGCCCGCAGCAATCTCTTCCAGCACCAGAGCCAGGCTCAGGTAGTTCAGGCCTGCGCCGCCCAGCTCTTCCGGCACACAGATGCCATAGGCACCTAGCGCTGCCAGGCCCTGGTGCACATCCTTGGGAAAGTGGTGTTCCTTGTCCCAGCGCGCGGCATGGGGAGTGATCTGCTCGCGCACAAAATCGCGCAGAGCTTCGCGGATCATTTCCTGGTCCTGATTCAACAGCATGAATGTCTCCAATATTTATTGCTATATGCCCTTGTTCAGCCCGGGCTAGGCATCCAAAAGACGAGTACGCGTTCCGTCATAACGCAGCAAGCTGCCGCGATCTTCGGGGCGGACTTGCTCCAAGACCTGCATCAGGCCCTGCACGCTTTGCGCCACCGTCACAGGCGCAGAGTTGCCCCCCATCTCGGTCTGCGTCCAACCCGGATCCAGCGCCAGCAGCGTCAGTCCCGGCCACTGCAGGCAGGCAGAAGCCACAGCCATATTGAGAGCGGCCTTGCTGACGCGATACAGCCAGGCGCTTTCGTCTGCACTGGAGAGCAGCGACATCTCGCTGGAAAAAGCCGCCACCACACCACCCGCCGCCTGCACCATGGGCGCAACCTGCGGCAGCGCCTGCATAAAACCCAGCACATTGCTGTGCATGACGGCATCAAACTGCTGCTGCGTGGGCGGCACGCCCGCCCCATGCCCATCCCAGACGCCAGCGACATACAGCGCCAGATCGATGCTCTCGCCGTCGAGTTGCCAGGCCAGACCGCTGACGCTGGCCGGGCTGGCCAGATCGACCTGCAGCACCTTCGCGCCCAGATCCTGCACGGCGGTCATATCCTCGGCTTTGCGCACTGTCGCGATAACGCGGTGGCCCTGCTCCACATAGGCCTGGGTCAGCGCCTTGCCCAGCCCGCGGGAGGCTCCCAGAATCAGCACCAAAGACATAGCTGCCAGCGCCTATCGTTATTAGGTTTCAAGACTTCTTTCAACTGAACTCCTTTCAGCATCAGCGCAAGCAGCTATCAATTTCAATGAGCCTTATCGATCAGCTCTGTTTGTCTTGTTCTGCAGCAATCAGCGCGCCGAGCGGGCCACGACTCGCTGGTCATGCCTGGCTGCGACTGGATCATCTGGCTGAGCGATGGCATCACCTTGCGCGGCACCTCGATCACCAGCTTGAGGCGGAAATGATCGCCGGCGAACAGCGCCTTGCCATATCGCTGCTGTGCGGACCCAGTTTGTCCTCAAGGCGCACCCCGATGTAGCCGGGGTTGGCAGTCGGAACGAAAAAGGCGCGTTGCTGCTGCTGGGCATTGCCGTGTTCCATGACTGATCGCTGGTCAGCACGGCAAAGCGCCTTATGCCACGGGCATGCCGCAGCACGGTTGCGTCGTTTTTTGTTTTGTTGTCGCAAAAATTTCCTGCCGCCCTTTGCCGGAGCGGGCAGCAAACCATCAATTCAGAACCGCGCCAGCGCTTCATTGCGCGTGGGTTCGACATTGAGGATGGCCAGAAAACCGCTGATATCGAAGACTTCGCGCACATGCGGCTGCATGCCGCACAGCACCAGCAGACCGCTTTCCTGCTTGAGGCGCTTGGCCACCACCAGAACCATGCGCAGTCCGGCACTGGAGATGTAGTCCAGGCCTGCAAAATCGAGAATCAGATTCCTGGTGCCGCCATCCACGAGGGCCAGCACCTGTGCTTCGATGGCGGCGGCGTTGGCGCTGTTGATCTGCCCTTGCAGAGGCACGATGGTGGCGGCGGCGGTGGGTTCGATGGCAATCGTCATGGAAATAATTTTCTCTGTGGTTTATCGCAGAATGCAAGCCGCTGCGATGATAGCGTGGCCAGTTGCCAACCCCTGCCAGAATTTTCCCGACCATGCCTTTGTCCTTTCTGCGCTTGCCCGCACTTGCCGTGCGCCGCCGTCCGCCCGACCTCGTATACGCAGCTGGCGAGCGGCCTTCGGCCGGTGCCTTGCTGGTGCTGGGCGCGCAGCATGCGGCCACGGCCATGGCCTTCGTCACCTATGTGCTGGTCGCGGCGCGTACGGCCGGGCTGGACCGCTGGGGCACGCAGTCCATGGTGGCCATGACGCTGCTGGGCATGGCCTTGTGCACGGCGCTGCAGGCCTGGGGTGGGCGCTGGGGCAGCGGCGCGCTGCTGGTGCACATGCCCAACCCGTTCATGATCGCCTTTGTGTCGGCACTGGTGGCTGCGCACGGGCCGGGCGGCATGGCCACTGCGGCGCTGGTCTACGGCGTGGTGACGCTGGTCATGGCTCCGCTGGTGCGCCATATGCGGGCGCTGTTTCCACCGCCGGTCGTAGGCGTGGTGATCTGCATGGGCGGCATGGCGCTGGTGTCGTCTTCCGTGCGCCATGCGCTAGGCGTGGATGGGGAATGGCATGTCAACGGCGGCAGCGCGCTGGTATCCGGTATCACGCTGGGCTGCATCGTGGTGCTATCGGTCTGGGGCAGACGGCTGCGCCTCATGGCCTTGCTGGCAGCCATCGCGGCGGGCGTTGCGGTGGCCGCCATGCTGGGCCAGCTCGAAGGCCTGCAGGTGCTGCAGGACGTGCCTCTGGTAGCGCTGCCGCACGTGGCTGCACCAGTGTTCGGCCTCGATGCCGGCATGATGGTGGCCGTGGCGTTGGTGGCCGTGCTCACACAGCTCGATATGCTGGGCAGCGTCATCATGCTCGACAAGATGGACGACGCGGACTGGAAGCGCGCCAACATGCAGGCCGTGGGCAGCGGCATCAAGGCCAACGGCATCGGCGATCTGCTCATCGGCATGCTAGGCGGTTTTCCCACCTGCGTCAGCTCTGCCAATATCGCCCTGGTCTATGCCACGCGCTCCACGGCCCGCGTCATCGGGTTCATGACCGCTCTGCTCCTGGCTCTGGTCGCTTTTCTGCCGCAGCTGACCATGGCGTTGACGCTGATTCCCGAGCCCGTGCTGGGCGCCGTAGGCCTGTATGCGGCCGGGTTTCTGATGGTCTCGGGCATGGAATTGATTGCTTCGCGCGCCATGGACAGCCGTGGCATTTTTGCCGTGGGCCTGTCGCTGAGCGCAGGCCTGACGCTGATGCAGATGCCGCAACTGGCGCAGCATCTGCCCCCCGCACTGCATTTCCTGCTGGGTGACGGCTTTGTGGTCGCGGGCATTCTGGTCATCGTGCTCAACCTGCTGTTTCGCATCGGCACCTCGCAGCGCGCTCAGCAATCGCTGCAAGCCGCCAGCCCCACGCTGCACGCAGACATCACGGGCTTGGTCGAGACCTGGGGCGCTGCCTGGGGTGCACGGCGCAATGTGGTGCAGCGCGCGGCCATCGCGGCCCTGGAAGCAGCCGAAGCCGTGGCTGCCCAGGGGCGTCAGCTGACAGGCATGCGCGGCAGTTTCGACGAATTCAACCTCGACCTGGAGCTTCTGCACACAGGCACGCCGCTGGCCCTGTCCTCGGGCCCGGCCGCACCGGCCTCCGCCGCGCTGCTGGACGGCGACGACAGCGCCATCGACGCGGCGCTGGCCAACGTCTCGGGCCAACTGCTGCGCCATCTGGCGGACCGTGTGAGCACCGCAGATAACGCCGGTACCGGTGAAGCCATGCTGCGTCTGCATTTCGAGCATTGAGGTCCCAAAATTCCAAGGAGCTGCCACCCATGAGCACTGCGGCAACCGCCACTGCACAACCCGAATGGCCAGCCTGGACCGCGCCGGCGCAGCGCTTCGAGTCCACGCCCGGCCCCGAGAGCATCTCTGGCGCACTGGCCTGGCTGCAGGCACTGGGCAAGCGCCAGGCCTGGCCTGCCAAGACACTGTTTGCACTGACGCTGTGCGCCGACGAAGCCCTGGCCAATATCGTCCCTCAGCCCGGCCAGCCATTGCGCCTGTGGCTGGCCTGCGGCCCCACGGCACACGGTCTGGCCCTGCGGATCGAGGATGACGGCGTGGCCTTCGACCCGACGGCCCAGGCCTCGCCCGATCTGGCCGCCTCGCTGGATGAGGCACAGGTCGGCGGCCATGGACTGCGGCTGATGCGCCACTATCTGCGCCAGATGCTCTACCGCCGCGAAGCGCAGCGCAATGTACTGCTGCTGGAAGTGGCGCTGGAGCCATAAACAGATGCAAGCAAATGTTGCAGACCATCAGGGCTGTGGCAGGATTCGCGTTCCCGACCCTTGTTTTGTGGAGAAATCATTTTGGCCCATCACGATCATGCACACGACGGCGGCGCCTGCCGCGACATCAGCCATCTGCTGGAGGGCATCAAGCGCTTTCGCCAGCGCTTTTATGAAGACAACAGCGAGCTGATGCACCGGCTGGTCGATCAAGGCCAATCGCCGCCAGCCCTGGTGATTTCGTGCAGCGACTCGCGCGTGGACCCCACGCTGCTATCCGATGCCGATCCGGGTCAACTGTTCGTGGTGCGCAACGTGGCCAATCTGGTGCCCCCTTACGATCCCGCGCACCACTTTGACGGGGCGGGCGCGGCCATCGAATACGCGGTATGCCACCTGAAGGTTGACCACATCATCGTGCTGGGCCACGCGCACTGCGGCGGCATCAAGGCCATGCTGGGCGGCGCGGGGGGACAGTGGCTACAAAGCGACTTCATCGGCAACTGGGTCTCGATGGCGCTGGACGCCAGCCGCCTGCAGCTCTCCGAAAAGGACGCCCAGGGTCAGCCCCTGCTGGCCCCGCTGGAACGTCTGAAGGACAACCCGGCGCTGGTCGAACGCGCTTCGGTGGCCGGTTCGCTGAAGAACCTCATGAGCTACCCCTGGGTGCGCGAACGCGTCGAGGCGGGCAATCTGGTGCTGCACGGCTGGTGGTTCGACCTGGACTCGGGCGACCTCTGGACCACCGAGCCCGGCGGCACGCAGCTGATGCCCGTACTCGACTGAAAGACTCACAGATGCGCCGCCCCGACAACATCGCCTTCGGCGTCAACGACCCGCTGCCCGCGAAGCTGGCGCTAGGGCTGGCCCTGCAGCAGCTGGCCTTTCTCGGTGCGCTGATGGTCATTCCCGACATCTATGCGCGTGCAGCGGGACTGGAGGAGCGCAGCGGCTTTCTGGACATCGCCTCGGCCACGCTGCTGGTGTCGGCGCTGGTCATCGTGCTGCAAGTGCGTGCGCTGCGCTATCTGGGCGCGGGCTACTACTACCCGCTGCAGGCCACGGGTGCGGTGCTTCCGGGCATGTATCTCGTGGCCAGCCTGCCTGGCTCGGGTCTGCAGGCGGCATTCGGCATGATCTGGGTAGTGGGGCTGACGCAGATCGCCTTCAGCTTCCTCATCATGCGCATGCGCAATATCTTCACCACCGAAGTCTCGGGCGTGGCGGTGATGCTGATCGGGATTGGCCTGGGCGCGCTGGGCCTGCAGCAGATTACCGGCACGCGGCTGTCGCATGGCCAGCCGCTGTCCGGCGCCTCGCTGCTGACCGGAGCACTGGCGCTGGGCACCATGATTGGCTGCAATGTCTGGGCCAAGGGCCTGCTCAAGCTCATGGCGCCGCTGGCCGGTCTGCTCGTGGGCATGGCGCTGAGTCTGCTGCTGGATCTGATGCCCGAGCAGTTGCATGCCTGGCAGCAACTGGCCTGGGTGCGCCTGCCACAGTTGCCGGTCTTCGGCTGGAGCTTCGAGCCCATGGCCATAGCGCCATATATCGTCACAGGCTTCGTGCTCTCTCTGACTTCCATGGGCACGCAGACCATTGTGCAGCGCAGCGCCGATGCCGACTGGGTGCGTCCCCATCTGCGCCCTCTGGCACGCGGCGTGCGTGCCGAAGGCGTGGCCCATTTGTTCGCGGCCCTGGTCAACGGCCTGCCGCTGGCCGCCAGCGGCGGTGCCGTGAGCCTGGCCGCAGCCTCGGGCAGCGCCAGCCGCCATCTCGGCTACTGGACGGCGGGCCTGCTGCTGCTGGCCGCGCTGGTGCCCAAGCTGATCGGCCTGTGGCTGCTGCTGCCCGCATCCGTCATGGGAGCGCTGCTGCTGTACCTGGCGACGTTCACCACACTCAGCGGCTTGCAGCTGATCGCCTCGCGCATGCTGGACAACCGGCGCGTGCTGGCCGTGGGCCTGGGCCTGATGGTGGGCACGGGCATGCCCATCATTCAGCCGGCCATTCAGCAGCTCTGGCCTTCACTGGCCTATGTGGCGCTGTCGGGCCTGGCGGCGGGTGTGTGCGTGACGGTGCTCATGTCCTCGGTCTTCCGTCTGGGGATACGCCAGGGCACGCGCAAGCGCTTCGCGCTGGACCACACCACGCTGGACGACATCACCAAGTTCCTTGAAAGCCAGGGCCGGCTCTGGGGCGCACGCCACGAGCCCGTACGCCGTGCCGAACTGGTGGGCTGGCAGGTGGTGGAAGCGCTCACCGGCCACCACCTGCTGGCTGGTCCGCTGGGCGAGATCGAGGTGGAGACGGGCTTTGACGAGTACATCTTCACCCTCATCGTGCGTTACCGCGGCGGCCTGCTGCCGCTGGCCAAGCAGCCCCCATCGGCCGAGGAGCTGATGGCCAGTACCGAGGCCGAGCTGCAGATGACCGGCTACCTGGTAAGCAAGTCGGCCCACGGCGCACGCGCCAGCAGCAATGCCGATGGACTGTGCACGCTGCGGCTGACCTTCGAGAACTGATGCTCTCAAAAAAAATAGCTTGTTACGCTTGATGTAAAAGCATTTCAGAAATGAAATGCCTTCAAACTCTTATCCAGCAAGCGCAACAAGCTCCTGTTTTCAAGAACCCATATAGCGCAGCGCCACACAGGTGATGTCATCCGCCTGGGGCGCACCGCGCTCGAAGGCGTGGACATCGGCCAGCACGCCTGCGGCCACCTGAATCGGCGCGTGCTCTGGCCCGGCCATCAGCGTGTGCAGCACCTGCTCCAGCCGTGGCTCGCCATATTCCTGCCCATCGGGATCGAAGGCCTCGGTCACACCGTCGGTATAGAGGAATAGCTGGTCGCCAACGCCCAGCTCAGCGCTGCCCGCGCGGTAGGGAAAGCCTTCGCTCACGGCCACGGCCATGCCACCGGTGCGCGGCAGCAAGGCCACGCCGCCGTCCGCGCGCAACAGGTAGGGCGGGTTGTGCCCGGCATTGACGTAGCGCAGCTGGCCGCTTTCCAGATTCAGCACGCCATAGA
Source organism: Comamonas sp. (assembly GCA_031277805.1). Lineage (GTDB taxonomy): Bacteria > Pseudomonadota > Gammaproteobacteria > Burkholderiales > Burkholderiaceae_C > Comamonas. The sequence goes on from JAITLR010000025.1 coordinate 80,026, forward strand.
ACAGCGTGACGAACATCATCTGCTCGTTCTCTGCGGCCAGCAGGTCGTTGAGCTGGCCCAGGCATTTCGTGGGTTCGGCGATGAACTGCGCCGTGGCCTTGAGCAGCGTGCGCGTGATCGTCATGAACAGCGCAGCGGGCACGCCCTTGCCGGAAACGTCGGCGATCACAAAACCCAGATGTGCATCGTCGATGAAGAAGTAATCGTAGAAGTCTCCGCCAACCTCGCGCGCCGGCGTGATGTGGCAGTGCAGTTGCACGCGCGCATCCTGCGGCTGCTGACGCGGCAAGATGCTCAGCTGGACCTGGGCCGCGATCTGCAGCTCCTGCTCCAGGCCGGCGAGGCGGTTCTTCGTGACCAAGGCCTCGCGCAGCTCCTGCACCATGCCGGTCAGGCGCTGGTGCTGATCTATGAGCCGGCCCGACAATTCATTCATCACGCCGGCCAGTTGGCGCAGTTGCTCCTCATCGCCGCCCTCGTCTCTGTCGCCAGCCTGCAGCGCCAGGGGCTGGTGCGTGGCTTCAGCCAGGCTCTGCAGCTTGGTGCGCAGCAGGCGCTCCTGCCTGCGGCGCACGCGCTCGCGCAAGGCGCGCGCCGCAGCCAGTTCCTGTGCATTGCGCCGGAAAGCAGCCACGGCCCGGGCAATGCGGCCGATTTCATCATTGCCCACATAGGGCAGACGCACGCTGGCATCGCCCTGGGCCAGCGCCTGCAAGGCATCGATGGAATGCTCAAGCGGACGCAGGCTGCGGCGCAGGTAGAAATTCAGCCCCAGCAGCACGGCCAGCAGCAAGGCAGCAATAGCGCCCAACGCCAGTCGTCCGAGAAAACGGCTTGCCGCAGCATCCTGCGTGTGGTCGGCCAGCGTGATCAGTGTGCCTGCCGCATGGCCCGCGAGATCGTTCACCGGCATGCTGCTGAGGGCATAGGTTTTGCCGCCCAGTTCCAGCTCACCATGCTGAGCCGCTCGCTGCATGACATGTCGAGCCGCAACCCGCCACAGCTCGGCATCGGTGGTGGCCAGCAGATTGCCGCGCAGATCGAGCAGCGTGACCACGGAAGCCGTGCGCCGCGCCATGTGCTGCAGGGCGTGATGCGCATCACGCGCCAGCGCCAGTACCGCAGGCTCGGACTGGTCGGGCAGCCTTCTGGTGGAAATCACCAATACCTGATCCGCCCCTAGCACGCGCAGGCCGTCCATGACGTCGCCGGCAACAGCCCGCTCCAGACTGTCCGCGTCAAGCAAGACTCGCTGCGGCACCTGCCCCTGAATCACGGGACTGCGACCCAGGCTCAGCACGGCAGCCAGATCCAGCGGCTGGCCCGGCCCTGGTTTCAGGCCCGCTTGTGCCATGGCCTGGGCAATGGCAGCCGGATCGGCGCGCCGCACAGCCTGCAGGAAATGCGGCGCCAGAACCAGTCGGTCCGCGTACTGGTCCAGCGTCTGATCTTCCGCAGCCAGGGCTTCGGCCCATAGCGCCGTCTGCGCGGCCTGGGTCGTGGCGGCCAGACGCTGCAGCAGCAGCTGTTCGCGCAGCAGTCCGGCACCGCCCAGGCCCAGCGCCGTCAGCAGCAGACCTACGGCGGCCATCAAGGTAATGCGCGTGCGCAGCAGCATTCAGCCTTCCTCCCGCTGCCCGACGACAGGGCGCACGATGCGCTCTATGTCTTCTCGCATCAGTCCATCGAAATCCATGGCCAGCAACTCCTGGGCATAGGCCTCTACGGCCTCTTGCGTCGCGTGCTGTTCGGCATCGCCCTGGGCCAGGGCTTCAAGCAGGGACTGCAGCCCTCCCCCTCGGGCCAGGATCTCCAGCCGAGGCGTATCGGCCTGTGCCGTCCCCTCCAGCCAGGCCCATGCCGCGCGGCGCTGGCGCTCCAATTGCGCGCCCGGTCCCAGCGCCGCCCACAAGCCAGCACCCACGGCCAGCGCCAGCACCGCCGCTGCGCTCAGCATCTGGGCCCGCGCCAGGCTTTGCGGCATGGCAGCACGGCCTCCCGCCACCGCCACTACGGCACCGGCCACCCCTTTCTTGGCGACGATCTCCACGCGAACCGTGTCCGCGGCATCGCCGGGAGCGGACTTGGAACCTGCGGCATGCAGCGTGTGACCGTCAGGCAGCACCACCGCAATCGAGGCCAACGTGGACTGGCGCTCGAGCGCCGCCGCCAGATAAGGCGCCACGCCCGGCAGCTCCTGCAGCGGAATACCCAGCCTTGCCGCGCGCCCCAGTTGCTGGGCCAAGGTCTGGGCCACCGACCGGGCCATGGCCCGCGCGTCCTGGCTAGCGGCCCGCGCGCCGTCTATGCGCAACTCGTGCAGAGCCCACAGTGCACAGCCGCTGCCGACGACGAGCAGCACCGCAAAAGCCAGCAGGCCCGCACGCCAGCGCATGTCCTGCAAAAACGAAAGACCGCGCTCAAGCTTCATGATCCAGCGCCTCCAGCTGTTTCAGCCCCTGCTGGCAGCGTTGCTGCATGGCCTGCCATTGACCACGCTGGCGCAAAGCCGCCTGCGTCAATGCAGTCGTATGCGCATCGCACTGCGCCAATGGCCTGCCTTGCAGAATGCGTGCGGCATCGCCATAGGGCCGCAGCAGAAGTTTGAGTCCCATGTACACGCAAGCCCAGGCGACCAGGCTGGCCAAGGCCGCCAGCATCAACCATTGCAGCCCCTGCTGTCCTTTCTGTTTCCACTGCCCCAGCGTTTGCGGAGCAGGTGCAGTGGACAGGGTGACGACAATGCCGCCCGCAGCCTGACCCAGGTCGTTGTCAAAGCGCTGGCCGATCTGGCGCAGCATCAGTGCTTCGGCGTGCCAGGGCTGTTCCTGCGTCAGATACCGACGCCAGTCGTCGGGCACGGGCCGGCCACGGCTGTCGGCATCGGTGCTGTAGAGCACGCTACCGCTGGCGGCATAGACATCGATGGCCACGACCCGTGCAAAGGAGGCCTGCTCGCGCTCTATCACGCCCTGCAGCGCCTCCATTTGCTCCAGCTGCAATCCCGTGGCCAGAAAGTTCTCGGCCGTGGTGCGCAAGCTGCGCAGCAGATAGCCATCGAGCTGCGCCTCCATATCTGACTGGCGGGAACGTTCGGCCTGCTGCGTGAGCAGCAGCAAGGTCGCCAACAAGGTCAGCACGCAGACCTGCGCGACAGCATGGATGCGACCCGACAGCGTCATGCGGCCTCCATGGCCTCGGCTGCGCCGCACTGGCGGCGGTGCGATGCCAGTCTGGCCGACAGCGCCAGCACCACATTGGCGGCGACGCCGGCCGCTGCAGCCAGCGTTTGCAGCGGCTGCTGCCGACCATAGACTTCGGCCCACATGCCAGGTTGGATTTCGCCGGGCGCATAGCCGCTCACATCCAGCCCCACCATGCCCATGGCCACGCCGCCGACGATGGGGGCCGGCCGTCCCGCCAGGATCAGGTGCCCGCAGTTGACCAGGCCGAACGGCAGGCCATGGCCGTAACCCATGGCCACGGTGGCGATGCGCCGCGGACCGCCCGTGACATAGCTGCCCGCATAGCCGACCTCGGTGCCCTCGGACACATCGGCCACGCGCAGCACAGGCGCCCTCAGGCTGGCGACGGGCTGCAACAGCTCTGCAGCCTGCGCGCCTATGGGTACACCGAACAAGGCGCTGCCAACGCGCACCTGCTCGAAATGCCAGCCTGGCCCGGCAAAAACGCTGGACGAGGTGGCAATGCTGCGCTCGGCCCGCGGCAGTTGCGCCGTCCACTGCACAAAACGCTCATGCTGGCGTTGGCACTGCGGCGCCTCGGGATCGTGAAAGCGCCCCAGGTGGGTCACCCACAGTCGAATCTGGGCATCGTCCCAGAGCCTGGAGCCGGATTGCAATTGCGCCAGCTCGGCAGCGCCAAAGCCCAGGCGCGTCAGTCCGGTATCGAGGTGCAGGGCCACGGGCATGCGCTGCCCATGGCGCGCGGCATAACCGACCAAGGCCGCCAACTCATGGGGTCCGGCCAGTACGGGGGTCAGGCCGTGCGCGGTGAAATCCTCGGCCGCCAGCCCGGCCAGGCCGTTGAGCACCAGGATGCGCAGCCCCGCCGCGCTCGCATCCACCGGCAGGCAAGCGCGCACAGCCAGCGCCTCGTCCACAGTTGCCACCCAGAAATTTCGGCAGCCCCATTGCCACAGTGGAGGGACAACGTTTGGAACTCCCAGGCCGTAGGCATCGTTTTTGACCACGGCACCGACACGGCTGCCCGGGCAAATGCTGCTCACGGCCTGCCAGTTATGCTTCAGTGCGCCAAGGTCTATGCACAGGCGCGGCCCATCATGCGCGGCAAGCTGCAAGCTCATGGCTATCCGCCTTTCACAGTCGTCACCAGACGCAGGCTGCCGGCTGTCATGCCGGTAACCATGCCACGCCACCCCTGCATCAGCAGGGCCTGCTGCTGCGGCAGCTCGCCGTTGCCCAGCTCCACGCACACCTCCGCTTCGGGCCGCTGCAAGGCAGCCCGCTCCTGCGGGACCATGGCAAGCAGATAGCGCGCATGGCCGCCGTAGAGGTACTGCAACGCACGCACCGCAAAGCCGCAAGCCAGCAGGTTATGCCAGCTTGGCAGATTGCAGGGTGCGGCGGTGGCGAACAGCGCGGCGTCATGGGGAGCACAGTCCATGCGGCGGCGGATCAACTCGCGCTGCAGCCCCTGGCCGCGCCAACCGGGGTCCACGGCCGCTCCCGCAAGCTTGCAGACCGGCTGGCCCGCTACCAGCCCCAGCAGGCTGCGCGGATCGTCGTGCGCCAGCAAATCATGCTGCAGCACGCCATAGGCCACGAGGGTGTTTTCATCCCAGGCGCCGATCACGCGCCCACGGCCCTGCAGCAGGCTCAGCATGAAGTCCCGCGTCTCGGGCTTGACCGCCTGCGCGGCCATGCCGGCAATGCTGAGCAAATGCAGCTCATGCATGGCCTGCAGGTCTGCCACCTGCAACAGGTGCCACCGCAAGTGGCTTGCGTCGGGAGCCGGGTTCGTCATGACGAGAAGGCTGGCGCATCGCCCACGGCAATGACTTCAGCGTAGTTGAGCATGTCGATGGGCGGATACATACGCAAGCTGTGGGCGACGCGCATATTGACCAGCAGGGAAAAGCGCTTGAGCGTTTCCACCGGCAGTGCACCAGCCGACTTGCCGCCGACCAGGATGTCCACGGCCTTGGCGCCGGCAAGTTGTCCCACCGAGTAATAGCGGCTGACCAGCCCCAACAGCGCACCGCCTGAGCGCACGGCCAGCTCCGCTGCACCGAAGGACGGCAGTTGTAGCTGCAATGCTGCGGGAGTGACTCGGTCATACAGCGTACCCAGGAAGGTGTCGGGCAGCAGGTACAGCCATTGCGCGCCGGCAGCATGGATTTGCGCCACCAGGTCCTCCACGCCGTCGCCCACGGGCTGGCCTTGATCGTTCGTGTGAAAGGTACGCTCCACCAACTCGGCGCCCTGGCGCTGACAAAAGGCCCTGGCCTGGGCCACGATGGCCCGTGAATTGGACTCGGCGCCGTTGTAGAGCACGCCCAGCTTGGTGAAAGACCGGTAATTCTGCATGACGCGCAGCTGTACCTCGGGCGGCACCACATGCACGGCCCCCGTCACCTTGCGCCCCGGTGCATCAAGCCGCGGCACGATGCGCGACTGCACAGGCGCGGCCACCAGCGCAAAGACCACGGGAATATCGTGCACATAGCGTCGCTGCGTGTCAGGTTCGTCATATGGTCCCACCACGGCCAGCGTGACAGGCGTACCCCAGACATAGATCAGGTCTGGTGCCAGCGCCTTCGCTTCCTGCAAGATGGCAGGAATGCTGGAGACATCCTGCTGCACATCGCGCACCGTGTAACGCACCTGCAGTCCGGCATCGGCCAGATAGGCCCGGAAGCCCTTGTCCACATCGGTTTCACCGCGAAACGTGATCATCAGAATATGGAAGGCCCGGCCGCTCACCGGTTGCAACACCGGAGCAGCCATGGCAGACAACGGTCCTAGCATGGGCAAGCTGGTGCCCTGCAGGCAATGGCGGAGAAAGCGACGGCGTGACATGCGCGCTAGTCTCTCACAAAGCCTTACAAGAATTTTTTCAAAAAAACGCTGCGCTGGGCGCCGCTCTTTTTGCCGCCTTTCACGCTGGATCTTCACCCCCTGGTGCGCAATGTCTCCTGCCAGCGCAGGCTACAGCCATAGGCCAGGCTCCCGCCAAGTACCAGTGCGCCAATGACCGCTACCGCCGGGCTGAAGCCAACAGCAGGCAGAAGCCAGGCCCCCAAGGCAGGCCCCAGGGCACTGCCGCCGCGCTCGGTCAGCCTGAACAGCCCTAGCAGACCAGCCCCCTGACCGGTCGGCAGGCTACGGGCCAGATCGGCGATCAAAGCCGACTGCGGCGTGATGGAAAGAGCCTGTCCCAGACCCAGACCCAGAAGAATCAGCGCCAGTTGCATGGGGTCTGCATCCAGGGGCCAGGCCAACATGGCACTGGCTCCGGCCAGCACTCCACCGACCACGACAAAGCTGCCACGCCGCCGCCAACGGTCCGCCAGGCGCGCGGCCAGCGGCACCAGCAGAACCATGGTCAGCGGATAAATAGTCTGCAGCCGCCCGGTAACGGCACTGCCATAGCCCATGTCCTGCAAATACATGGGCAGCAGGTAAAAGCACAGCGCCGCCAGCAACAGCTTGGCCGGTAGCGCACAGCCCAGCAACAATGTCCCGAGCCCGGGCTGACGCAGCATGGCCGACCAGGAAAAGCCTTGTACCGCAGCTGCGGGCTGCGGCACGCCCCGAGAGTGGGCGGGCATCTGCCTCCAGGCCACGGCTGCTGCCAGCAAGGCCACGCAAACCGCCAAGGCAAAGGCGGCGGGTGCCCCCCAACGGTCCACTACCAGTCCCCCCAGTGGTGGCCCGCACAGACCGGCAACCAGAATGGCTCGCACGAACTGCGCCAGGCTGCGCGCACGATCATTGCTGGCCGAGCCGTCGATGGCCGCGCCTTGAGCCGATACAAACACCATGGCAAAGCCGACCGCCCCCAACAGGCGCGCAGCCACCAGTGCCGCGTATCCAGGCAGGGCCGCAGCCAGCGCCAGCCCCACCGCGCCCAGCAGCGCGCCAAGTACCAGCCCGGAACGGCGGCCGAAGCGCTCTGACCAGGCTGTCAAGGGCCATTGCAGCAGGGCCACGACTGCCAGGAACACGACCAGCGGCAGGCTGGCCAGCAGGCTCGGCGACAACAGACCATCGGCAGGCGCCAGCGCACGCGCCCAGGTCGGCAAGAAGGGACGCGTCAACTCCTCGGCCAGCATGAACAGGAACAACGCCGGCCGCACGGTTGCAGCACCTGTGGTGCGCCAGGGCTGTGTGGCAGTGCCGGACTGCATCTGACGGCTACGGCGCGCATCGACCACGGCCAACGCGCGGGCGCCGCGCGTACCCAGGCCCAGTGCCAGCAACTCCAGCGCCATCAGCAGACAGATCGCCCCCAGAAATGCCAGATCCAGCAGCGTGGCCTGCAGCCTGCGTGTCAGCACGCCGGGGTCCAACGCCAAGACCACCTCGCCGACGACCTGCTGGCCCTGACCGACTGCCGTCAGCACCGGCGCCCGAACCATGAGCCGGTCTTTCGCCGGCGCGGTTCCAGCCAGCAAACGTCCGCCAGGGGTCAGAAAAGCCAGCTCGGCGATTTCAGGGCTTTGTGCGTGCAATGCCGCCGCGTGCGCCTTGACACCCACCAGCGCATCGGCGGGCACGCCTACCTCCAGAGCCCTGGCAATCAACGCGGCACTGGAACGGGCCATGGCCTGGGCCTTGGCGATCTGGTCGGGCTGGATACTGGCTCGTCCCACCACACCAGCCTGCCAGCCCACCCATGCCAGCGCAGCTCCCAGCAGCAGCGCCGAAGCGACAGTCAGCAAAACGCGCTCGCCTCCCGGCAGCCCTAACGGCCGAGACTGCCGCCTGAGCCTGGCCACCAGCCCCACACACAGCAACCCCAGCGCCGCACACATCAGGGCCAGCGCAGGCCAGACGGCCCATAGCACTGCCTGATGCAGCCGCTGCTGCGCAGCACTCAGCGCGCTGTCGTCATATTGCAACCTGGCCCAAGCCACTGTCTGGCCCAGGTCATTGCGGATAGGCGTGCTGGCTTGTGCCGCTCCATGCGTCGCAGCAGGCCGACCAGCCACGGCAAGCAACGCCTCGCCCTGTACGGAATCAATCGCAAAGGAGCTCAGCGCCGGCTCCAGCGCTGCCTCACGAGCCAGCAGCCCGGCCAGGGGCGTGTCCGGAGCCAGGGGAACACCCAACGCCAGGGCATTCTCCGCAGCCGTGGCCGCACGCTGGGAAGCCAGCGCAAAGCGAGCCGTGAAGGCCTCCTGCTGCGCACTGCGCAGAGTGTTCTCCGTCAGATAGCCGCCGACAAGCAAGGTCGCCGCACAAATAGCAGCCAGCATGGCGGCAAAGCGCCACAAAAGCCGCGTCATCGAAGCTGCCACCCAGGGCCTAGCCTGCATGCACGCCATCGGGCAGGTCCGCACCCACTACCGTCGCGCACTTCACCGGTTCTGCTCCTGGGCAATCAGTGACGCATAGCGCGCCACCATGGCCTCCTGCGATTCAGGCTCGCTGGTCATGCCTAGTTGCGACTGGATCATCTGGTTGAGCGATGGCATGACCTTGCGCGGCACCTGCGCCTCAGCACTCCAGAGCCTGGAACGCATCAAGGCCTTGGCGCAGTGCAGATAGGCTTCTTGCACCTGCACCTCGATCACCAGCCTGGGGCGGAAATGATCGGTGGCGAACAGCGCTGTGTAATGCGCTTCATCACGCAGTTGCGCCATGCCGTTGACGCGCAAAGTTTCATCAAACCCCGGTACAAAGAACAGCAGACCCAGACGTGGGTCATCAATCAGATTGCTGAGGCTGTCGAGACGGTTGTTGCCACCCGCGTCGGGAATCAACAGCGTCTGAGCATCGGGCGCCTTGACGAAGCCGGGCTTGCCACCGCGTGGCGAGGCGTCAAGCATGGCTCCGTTGGCGCCACCCGTGGCCAGGACCACAAACGGCGACAGGGCAATGAAGCGCAGGCAGTAGCGATCCAGCTCCAGTTGCTGCTTGAGCAAGGCCCGCTCGGCAGGCTCGACATAAAGCTGGCGCAACTGTTCGTGCGAATGAATCATTCTTCCTCGCCCCGGCGGTGAATCGCGCCGTACAGCGACAGGTACTCGTTCCAGGCGGGATCAAAGCTCATGTGCAACTCGGCCTTGATGCCGCTGGCATGCTTGGCCGCGAGCTGCTCGGCCTGCTGCTGCGCATGCAGGGGGTCATCCACATAATAGGCGGCCACACGCGAGCTCATGCTCTCCACTCTTGTGAAGACCAGGATGCCGCGTTGATGGCGGGCCAGCTCGGTGTCCAGCGCATCCTGCACATCGCGCACCTGGTCCAGCTGGGCCTGGCTGTCGAAGCTGAAGCGCCATTCCATGAAGTACGACAAATCAGCCCGCGTCGCCACGGCATTGGCCGAATCATGGAAGGTCAGGATATCGGGAGGATCGTCGTCCTCGGCATCGCGGCCGCGCACCTCCAGCGACAGCCAGCGGCTGTCCTGCTCCTGCGGGTATTCATAGCTGCGCCCCAGTTCCTGACGCACAAAGCTGTCAAAGACGAGGGGGAATTCCGAGAGTTTCACCGGCCCGCTCAAGCCTTGCGAGATCTCTTCGACAAACTCCACCGGCCCCACGCGCACCGAAAAATCCCACTCACCCAGGATATGGTCGAGCATGATGAAGGACATATGCTGGGCGTGGCTCATCATGTCCGAGGGAATGGGCTTGGCAAATGCCAGCTCCAGGCCCGTGATGCCCCCTGCATCGTAATAGCCCACCAGCACATCGGAGCTGGTCAGCTCGAAGTCTTCCATGCGCATGCCGAAGTCGGAGCCCAGCGTGCGGCTGCGATAGGCCTGCACGGAAAAATTCTGCAGCTTGGGCGCATTGCGCACCAGCACCTGCGCGTTTTCGAATTCGGCCGTGTTGCCATGAGCCGAAATCACGAGCTTGGAGCCGCCCTCCTGGGCAGCTCCTTCCAGCTCGATGGCCAGGCCAGGCGCATAGTTGTTCAGCACTTCATTGGCCGTGGTCACAAAACCATGGCCATCCAGTGCTTGCAGCGCGGGCAGCTGGCGGGAAAACTCTCTCCAGAATGCCTGAGCCTGCTGATCACTCAGTGGTACCACGGTCCGGCCATCGTCTCGGTCAATGTCTGCGCTCATGAAGGACTTTCACTAGGTGGCTGCCAGTGCTCCCCAGCAACCGTTGAACATGGCCTCAATGTATCGCAAGCCGGTGACGACTTTTGGCAATCGGCACCGGCTCGCCGAAACGCTGCCAAAGGCAATCAAAGCAGCTCGACCGCCATGGCTGTCGCTTCGCCGCCACCGATGCACAACGTGGCCAGACCTTTCTTCTTGCCACGTGCCTGCAGCGCATGCAGCAGCGTCACCAGAATACGTGCACCGCTGGCTCCGATGGGGTGCCCCAGAGCGCAGGCACCACCGTTGACGTTGACCTTGTCATGCGAGACCTTGAGATCAGCCATCAGCGCCATGGGCACGACAGCAAAGGCTTCGTTGATCTCCCACAGGTCCACGTCCTCGGCCTTCCAGCCAGCCTTCTTGAGGGCCTTCTCCGTCGCCCCCACAGGAGCCGTGGTGAACCATTCGGGAGCCTGCGCAAAGGTTGCGTGAGAAACAATGCGCGCCAGCGGCTTGCAACCCAGCTGCTTGGCTGTGGATTCACGCATCAGCACCATGGCAGCTGCACCGTCGTTAATGCTGGAGCTGGAAGCCGCGGTGATCGTGCCGTCCTTCTTGAATGCGGGCTTGAGACTGCTGATCTTGTCCAGCTTGGCCTTGGCCGGGCCTTCATCCACGCTGACGGTCACATCGCCTTTGCGGGTCCTGACGGTGACAGGCGTGATTTCCGCATCAAATGCGCCGCTTTGCGCTGCCGCCTGGGCGCGCTGCACGCTGGCAATGGCGAAAGCATCCTGTGCCTCGCGGGTGAACTGGTACTTGGCCGCGCAGTCCTCCCCAAACGTGCCCATGGAACGGCCTGGCTCGTATGCGTCCTCCAGGCCGTCCAGCATCATGTGATCAAAGATCTTGTCATGACCCATGCGGTAGCCGCCACGCCCTTTTTTCAGCAGATACGGGGCATTGGTCATGCTCTCCATGCCACCGGCAATCATCACCTCCCGGCTGCCGGCAATCAGCTGGTCGTGGGCCAGTATGGTGGCCTCCATACCTGCGCCGCACATCTTGGACAGGGTCACGGCACCCGTGGATTGCGGCAGACCGCCCTTGAAACCCGCCTGACGTGCTGGAGCCTGTCCCTGACCGGCCATCAGACAGTTGCCAAACAGTACTTCCTCCACCAGTTCGGGCTTGATACCTGCGCGCTCCACCGCAGCCTTGATGGCGGCACCACCCAGATCATGAGCGGCCAGATCGGCAAAATCTCCTTGAAATGCGCCCATGGGAGTGCGGGCTGCGCTGACGATGACGACGGGATCCTGATGCATGGTTTGTCTCCTTGAAGGGATGGGTGATTGCCTCCTGGAGGAGGCTATAGGTTGAGAAAATTCAAGTCTGTGTAGCCAGGCCTGTCTCGCCTGAATGCAGAAAGTGGCCGCGCTCATAGGGGAACACGTCCAGCATTTGCCCATCGCGGATACGGCTTTGATGGGTACGCCAGAAGTCAGCCTCCAGCAAGTCGGCATGGTGACGCATGAAGATGTCGCGCACGGCCGGATGGCCCAGCAAAAAGGGGCCGAACGTCTCGGGAAAGACATCCCTTGGGCCCACCGAGTACCAGATATCTCCCGACATTTCCTCTTCTTCGTTGCGCGGCAACGGCACATCGCGAAAGTTGCAGTCCGTCAGATATTCGATCTCGTCATAGTCGTAGAACACCACCTTGCCGCCGCGGGTCACGCCAAAGTTCTTCCACAGCATGTCGCCTGGAAAGATGTTCGTGGCGACCAGATCCTTGATCGCATTGCCGTATTCCACAATGGCTCTTTCCATGGCCACGCGGCGCTCGGGCTTGGTATCGGCCTCGGCCAGGCATTCCATCAGAAACAGGTTCAGCGGCACCAGCCGCCGCTCGATATAGAGATGGCTGATGATGACCTCCTCCTGACCATCACCGTCGCGGTCGCTGATCTCTATCTGTTCAGGAGCCTGTGCCTGCAGCTCGGCCAGCAACTCGCTGCTGAAACGGCTGCGCGGAAAGGCCACCAGGCTGTACTCCAGGGTATCGGCCATGCGCCCGCCCCGGTCATGCTTCTTGACCAGCTGGTACTTGTCCTTGACCTGAGAGCGTGTGATCTCCTTGCTGCTGGCGATGCGGTCCTTGATGAGCTTGAAGACATAGGGGAAGCTGGGCAGGTCGAACACCAGCATGACCAGCCCCTTGATACCCGGCGCAATGCGCAACTGGTCGCTGGAATGGCGCAAATGATGCAGAAAGTCGCGATAGAACAGCGTCTTGCCCTGCTTGGCCAGACCCAGAGCGTTGTAGATCTCGGTGGGGGGCTTGCGCGGCATCAGGCGGTGCAAAAAGCTCACATAGGCACTGGGCACATCCATGTGCACCATGAAGTAAGCCCGCGCGAAGCTAAACAGCGCATGCAGATCGTCCTCACCAAACAAGGCCGCATGCAGGATCAGCTGACCTCGACTGCCATGCAGGATGGGAATCGCCAGCGGTAGCTCGGTATAGCCGGTGATGATCTTGCCCACCAAGTAAGCACCCTTGTTGCGATAGAAAAGGCTGGAGAGCACCTGAATCTGGAAATTGGGCCTGAGCGTCAGGCTCGCCAGCTTGTGACGCATGCGCTCGGCCAGCAAATGAACATCCCGCGCCAGGTCTTCAAAGGGACAATCCAGCTGCAGCTGCTCGAACAGCGTCTGCAGCGTGTTTTCCAGATGCTCGCGATTGCCGGGATAGTAGGCCCTGTAAGTGGGAGCGGCCCCGGGCTCCGTATTTTCCAGATACTCCGTGCTGACGGCCGCACGCACGAAGATGAAGTTGTTGTGAAAATGCGTGCGATGCAGGATCTTGGTGGTGACCGAGTTGAAAAAAGTCTCGGCCAGCTCTGGCTGCAGATGGTCTACCATCAGCCCGATATAGTGAAGCTTGACCTGCTGCCAGACAGCCATGGTCTGCTGGCTGGCCGCAAACTCATCTTCCAGCCGTTGAATGCAGGCACGTACCTGCAGGTCATAGAACGCTATACGCTCGCGCTGCGCGCGCTGCTGGCCCTGCCAGTCCATGGCCTCAAAACGCTGCTTGGCTCTTGCAGCCTCGGCACCGAACATGCGGTAGTGCAGATTGAAACCATGCATCAAGGCCTGTGCAATGGCATAGGCCTGCGGGGCGTCCAGTCGTTGAGGAAACATGGCGGGCCAGTCGCTCCAAAAACAAGCAATGCTGTCAGGCAGGCCAGGCGGCAGGCGTCTCGAACCTGCACCACAGCATTGCAACTGCACAAAGGCAGCGATCAGTCACATCAGTCGCGCTTGCGTGTCGCGACCTTTTCGACCGCATTGCCGTAGACCTCTTCCAGCCCCCCCACACCAGGCACTGTCATCTCCAGATTGGTGATGTGGCCGTTCTTGAGGCTGTAGCACCAGCTGTGCAGAGTCACTTTCTGACCACGTGCCCAGGCATCCTGCATCACCGTGCTCTGGGCCACGTTCACTACCTGCTCAATGGCGTTGAGTTCGCACAGCGCATCGTGACGCCACTGGGTAGACAGGCTTTCCAACAGCTTCAGGTGCTTGTCGCGCACATCACGTACATGGCGGGTCCAGTTGTCCACCAAGCCCAGACGCAGATTGGTCAGCGCCGCATACACACCGCCGCAGCCATAGTGACCTACCACCATCAGGTGCTCGATCTTTAGCTGGTCCACCGCGTACTGAATGGTGGACAGACAGTTGAGATCGCTGGGCACCACGACATTCGCGATATTGCGGTGCACAAAGACCTCGCCCGGCTCCAGTCCAGTGATCTGGTTGGCAGGTACACGGCTGTCGGAACAGCCAATCCACATGTACCTGGGGTTCTGCTGCGACATCAGTCCGGTGAAAAAACCCGGACGATCACGCTCCATCTGGTCCGCCCACTCTCGGTTGTGGACAAACAGTTCTTCGATGGAGGTCTTGGTCATAAGCAATCCTTTGGTGTTGTTTTACAAGGATGGCGCCAGCAGCCCGCGCTCAGCAGGTTTCAGCAAACAGTTCGCGGCCGATCAGCATGCGGCGAATTTCACTGGTTCCGGCACCAATCTCGTAGAGTTTCGCATCTCGCCACAGTCGGCCGAGCGGATATTCGTTGATATACCCATTGCCGCCATAGATTTGCACGCCTTCGCCGGCCATCCAGGTGGCTTTTTCCGCACACCACAGAATGACACTGGCACAGTCCTTGCGAACCTGACGAACATGGTCTGTTCCCAGCAGATCAAGGTTTTTAGCTACCGTATAGGCAAAGGAACGGCCCGCCTGCAGCACGGTGTACATGTCTGCCACCTTGCCCTGGATGAGCTGGAACTCGCCGATGCTCTGGCCGAACTGCTTGCGGTCGTGGATGTAAGGCACGACGTTGTCCATCACCGACTGCATGATGCCCAGAGGCCCACCGGTGAGCACGGCGCGCTCGTAGTCCAGGCCGCTCATCAGCACCTTGGCGCCCATGTTCACGCCGCCCAGCACGTTCTCGGCAGGTACCTCCACGTTCTGGAACACCAGCTCGCCCGTGTGGCTGCCACGCATACCCAGCTTGTCGAGCTTTTGCGCAATGGAAAAGCCCTTCATGCCCTTCTCAATCAGGAAGGCCGTCACGCCGCGTGCGCCCATCTCCGGCTCGCTCTTGGCATAGACCACTAACGTGTCAGCGTCGGGGCCGTTGGTGATCCACATCTTGTTGCCGTTGAGCAAGTAGTAACCGCCCTTGTCCTCGGCCTTGAGCTTCATGCTGATCACGTCAGAGCCGGCTCCCGGCTCGCTCATCGCCAGCGCACCCACATGCTCGCCACTGATCAGCTTGGGCAGGTACTTGGCCTTCTGCGCCTCGTTGCCGTTACGGTTGATCTGGTTCACGCACAGATTGCTGTGCGCGCCGTAAGACAGGCCCACCGAGGCGCTGGCGCGCGAGATCTCCTCCATGGCCACCATATGGGCCAGATAGCCCATGTTGGCGCCGCCATACTGCTCGGGCACGGTGATGCCCAGCACGCCCAGATCGCCGAACTTGCGCCACAGGTCCATGGGGAACTGGTCGTTGCGGTCGATCTCCGCAGCACGCGGTGCAATCTCGCTCTGCGCGAATTCGCGCACCGCATCGCGCAAGGCATCGATGTCTTCGCCCAGCTGGAAATTCAGTCCTGGCAGATTGGCAAGGCTCATGGTTGTCTCCTGTTGATATCGTCGAATCTGGATTGAATGGTCGGTTTAATCGCTCAGGCCTTGACGGTCCTGCACACACATCAGCGTGCATCCCATGGTAGCCACCAGCTTTTCTTTACCCTGGTCTATCGCAAAGGCCCGGCCTTCCGTCACGGTGATCGTGCGCCCCGGCTTGATCACTCGTCCTTCCATGCGAAAACGCTGCCCCTTTGCCGGGGCCAGCAGATTGATCTTGAACTCTATGGTCAGCACGGCCGCATTGGCCGGCATCTGCGTCAGCCCGGCATAGCCGCATGCGGAGTCCAGGGCGGTGGACACCATGCCCGCATGCAGAAAGCCATGCTGCTGCGTCAAGCCTGGCGCCCAGTCCAGGCAGATGTCCACGGCGCCTGGCGCTATGTGGGTGAGTTCCGCCCCCAGAGTCTGCATGGCGCCCTGCAAGCCGAAGCTCTGGCGTACGCGACTCTCGTAATCCATTGAGTCGTCTGGCAATTTCATGCATGGTCTCCGCAAGATCTGGATTGACTGGTGCAGACAGACGTCAACAGAGCTTCACAAAAACCACCTTCCCCACAAGGCAGGCACTCTTTACTCAAATTGACGTTTACGTAAACGTCAATTATGCAGCATTTTTCTTGTCAAGCTTCTTCAGAAGCTGACGCGCCTCTTTCTCCTGCTCCTGCACCTCATCCAGCGTGGCCTGCAGATCGGCCATCTGGCCCTCCAGTTGCTTGCGATGCACGGCCAAGACGTCGAGGAATTTTTTCAGCTGAACGCCGGTGTCACGCGGGCTGTCATAGAGATCAATGATCTCCTTGGCTTCGGTCAGCGACAGGCCCAAGCGCTTGGCACGCAGCGTCAGACGCAGCCGTGCGCGGTCACGCGACGAATACACGCGATTACGCCCCGCAGCGCCAGATCGTTCCGGCTGCAGCAGGCCCATATCCTCATAGAAGCGGATAGCCCGGGTAGTGAGATCGAACTCCTTGGCCAGATCGCTGATGGTGTAGTTGTTAGACATGGTTCTACTAGGCAAGGGTGCATCGCGCAGGTGACTGCGCCACACACTCCGCTCTTTAAAATATTGTTTAAATCACTGACGTTTACGTTAACGTCAATGCTAAACGATATAGGGCATCCATGAACCATCCCCAAGAATCTGCTCTCCAATATCCATTGGGCGAGAACCTGCCTGACGCTGGACAATGTCTGGATATAGCACCTGGCATCAAATGGATTCGAATGTCACTGCCATTCGCACTGGACCACATCAACCTCTGGCTGCTACGTGACCGCCAGGAAGATATGTATGGGCAGATGATCGATGGATGGTCGGTCATTGACTGCTGCGTCAATCGCACAGAAGCTCGTAGCCAATGGGAACAGATTTTTGCGAATGAGCTCGAAGGCCTGCCTGTTCTGCGAGTCATCGTCACACACATGCACCCCGACCACATCGGCCTGGCCGGCTGGCTGTGCGAGCATTGGAACGCGCCACTCTGGGTCAGTGCAACCGACTACAACACAGCCCGTGTCGCCATGAAAGACCGTGACGGTTTCGGCGGTGAGTCAGGCTTCGAGTTCTATCGCCTTCACGGTCAGGCGGATACCGACTTTCTTACGCATGTGCGAGGGCGCGGCAGCTACTACTCATCCCTGGTCAGCCCCATCCCCGAAACCTATCACCGCATCATGGATGGCTCAACCATCACCATCGGTGGCCGTGACTGGCAATGCATCGTCGGCTATGGCCATGCTCCCGAACACATGGCTCTGTATTGCCAGGAACTGAACTTCCTCATCAGCGGCGACATGGTGCTCCCGCGCATATCAGCCAACGTCAGCGTGCATGCATCCGAGCCCGAAGCCAATCCCTTGCAGCTCTTCCTCAGCTCTTTACGACGCTACCTGGAGCTTCCGCAAGACTGCTATGTGCTGCCATCGCACGGCAAACCTTTCACAGGCCTGCATACGCGTGTTCATCAATTGCTGGATCATCATCAGGAACGACTTGATGACATCATGAAGGCAGCACAAACCCGCTCCCTCAGCGCTGCGGATATCCTGCCCATCCTTTTCAAGCGAACTCTCGATGCCCATCAGATGACCTTTGCCATGGGCGAAGCCCTGGCCCATCTGCACTACCTCTGGTTTACGCAGCAGCTTCAACGCAGACTGGATGAACACGGCGTGCTTCGCTTCCAATTGCCAAAGAAATAAAAAGAGAGCGCATGGCGCTCTCTTTTTATGGGTTTCCGGTATTTATCAGGCTCAGACCTTTAGCAGTCCTGCGCCAGGCACTCCTACTTTTGAAGCGCTCAATAAAAAACCCC
>JAITLR010000027.1 GCA_031277805.1 Comamonas sp.
CTAGTCATCTTGGCGCGTAAGCTGCTGCGCATAGCCTGGGGCGTGTGGAAGTCGGGTAAAGCGTTTGAGCCTGAGCGATATATGGCAGAGAGTGCTTGCGTAAAAACATAGAACCTGTCAGCGCCTTTGCGTCGCGTCTGAGGGGCCATCTCAGCATTGGGGTGAACAGTTCATACAGAGTGTGCGCTGCGCAGGCTGCTGTTGATTCCGGCAATGGGTGATGGGCCCGATTCCCCCCTCTTAGTCACACTCCTGCGATGGCATGGGCCTGGATGCCGATGCCATAATGCGGGAATCTTGAATACAGGAGACAGCTCCGTGGAAGCCTACCCCAGTTGGTAGCTTTCAACTCCCGGCGTGCCGAGGGTTGAAAGCGATATGACCTCACTCAACACCCTCGCCCTTGCACAATGATTTTTCGGGAATGCTGAGCAATGCTCAATATCTTTACGTTGGCCAATGGCCGCCTGGTTCAGGAAGAAATTGAATCGCTGGAGGAGCTCAAGCGATTTCAGCCGATCTGGGTCGACCTTGAATCGCCGACCGTGGAGGAAAAACGCTGGGTCAAGCAGCACTATGGCCTGTCGATTCCGGAAGACGCGATGGACGAGGACATCGAGGAATCGGCCCGTTTCTACGAGGAAGACAACGGCGAACTGCACATCCGCAGCGACTTCCTGGTGGACGTGGATGATGATCCGCGCGCGGTTCGCGTCGCCTTCATCCTGAACCTGGTCAACGACTCGCTCAAGAGCAAGGGCGTGCTGTTCTCGATCCACGACGACGACGTGCCGGTCTTCCGCCTTGTGCGCCTGCGCGCCCGCCGCGCGCCGGGCCTCATCGAGGATGCCAAGGAAGTGCTGCTCAAGCTGTTCGACGCGGACGCAGAATACTCGGCCGACACGCTCGAGGGCATCTATGACGAACTCAAGCTCGTCAGCACCCAGGTGCTCGCGGGCGACGTGACCGACGCCAAGGCCAGCGAAGTGCTGGCCGCCATCGCCCGCCAGGAAGACCTGAACGGCCGCATCCGTCGCAACATGCTCGACACGCGCCGCGCCGTGAGCTTCATGATGCGCTCCAAGATGCTCAACGCCGAGCAGTTCGAAGACGCACGACAGATTCTTCGCGACATCGAATCGCTGGACAACCACACCGCGTTCCTCTTCGACAAGATCAACTTCCTGATGGATGCGACGGTCGGTTTCATCAACATCAACCAGAACAAGATCATCAAGATCTTCTCGGTGGCCAGCGTCGCCCTTCTGCCACCCACGCTGATCGCAAGCGTCTACGGGATGAACTTCAAGTTCATGCCCGAGCTGGAATGGCAATACGGGTATGGTTTCGGGATCGGACTGATGGTCTGCAGCGCAGTGATCCCCATGCTGTATTTCCGCAAGCGCGGATGGCTCAAATAAGGTTTTCGCAGAATAGCGGGTCGAATGGAGGAACAGCCCACCAGAGGCACTCCCGGCCCCTGCCGACAGGCACAATCAAAGCGCCCGCAAAAACGCATGCACCACATGATCCGCGTACCGGCTCGCCACGGTCCGCACGAACTGCATGAAGTCCACATCCGCTGAATCATCGGCCCGGTCGGAAATCGTCCGCACCGCAGCGAACGCGATGCCATAGTCCGCGCACACCTGCGCCACCGCCGCCCCCTCCATCTCCACGGCCAGCACGCGGTGCCCAGCACCCTCCAGCGCCAAGCGGATGGCTCCGGACTCCTGCGCCGTGCTCACGAACCGATCGCCGCTCGCGATCAGGCCCAGGTGCACCGAGGGCCGATGGTTGGCGTCGAGCCCGAGGGACACCCAGTCGATCGCATCGCTGTCCCGCGCCACGCAGTCCTTCGTGGCGGAGAAAAGCCGCTGCGTGAGGTCGGCATCGCAAGTCATCCGGATCGCCGGATAGCCGGGCACAAGCCAGCGCTCGAAGATCGGTGAGGCGTCCATGTCGTGCTGCAGGTAGTCCTGTGCAACGACCACGTCGCCCACGCGCACGCCCTCGCCCAAACCGCCCGCCACGCCGGTGAACAGCACGCGCGTGGCGCCGAACTTCTCCGCCAGCACCGTGGCCGTGGTCGCCGCCGCCACCTTGCCGATCCCCGAGAGCGCCAACACCACCTCATGCCCGTGCAGGGTGCCGCGCCAGAATGTGCGGCCGGCGTGGGTCACCTGCCCGGGCTGCTGCAGGGCCTGAACGAGGCTACCCTGCTCCTCGGGCAAGGCACTGATGATGGCGATGGTCACGGCGCGGGTCTCCTTCCTGCAAAAAGAGTGCGATTATCGTGCGCGATGGAAGCTCTGCGCGCATTCCGTCGACACATGCTTTTCAATCGGCGCGTGCAGGGCCTCCCAAGAAAAACGCCGCGCGAGGCGGCGTAGGTCGATGCGCTGTAAAGCAGACTCGATGGTCACTTCTTGTCGCGCAACTCGCGCCGCAGGATCTTGCCGACCGGTGTCTTCGGCAGCGAGTCGCGGAACTCGATCACGCGGGGACGCTTGTAGCCGGTGAGATTGGCGTTGCAGAATTCCTTGACCTGTGCCTCGGTCAGCGACGGGTCCTTCTTCACGATGACCAGCTTCACTGCCTCGCCGGTCTTTTCGTCGGGCACGCCGACCACGGCACACTCGAGCACGCCCGGCATGCCTGCCACCACGTCCTCCACTTCGTTCGGATAGACGTTGAAGCCGCTGACAAGCACCATGTCCTTCTTGCGATCGACGATCTTGAAGAACCCGTTGTCGTCGATGATGCCGATATCGCCGGTCTTGAAGTAGCCGTCCTCGGTCATGACCTTCGCGGTTTCGTCGGGGCGCTGCCAGTAGCCCGCCATGACCTGCGGACCCTTGATGGCGATCTCGCCCGGATGCCCCTTGAGAAGCACCTCGCGGCCATCGTCATCGACCAGCTTCATATAGGTGCCGGGAATCGGCACGCCGATCGTGCCGGTGAATTCCTTGGACGTCACCGGGTTGCAGCTCGCCGAGGGGCTGGTTTCCGACAGGCCATATCCTTCGACGATCGGGCAGCCCGTCTTCTCGAGCCACAACTTGGCGACCGCACCCTGCACGGCCATGCCGCCGCCCAACGAGCACTTGAGGTTCTTCCAGTTGACCGTGTTGAAGTCAGGATGGTTGGCCAGGCCGTTGAACAGCGTGTTCACGGCCGGGAAGCTGTGGAAGGTCTGCTTCGAGAGCTCCTTGAGCACCGCAGGCAGGTCGCGCGGATTGGGGATCAGGATGGTCTTTCCGCCTGTGCGCATGGACAGCATCATGTTCACCGTGAACGCGAAGATGTGATAGAGCGGCAGCGCGCAGACGGCCGTGGGCTGCTCGCCCTGCGGCACCTTGCTCATCACGGGGGCGTTCCATGCCTGGGATTGCAGCACGTTGGCGATGATGTTCCGGTGCAGCAGCACGGCCCCCTTGGAGACACCCGTCGTGCCGCCCGTGTATTGCAGCAGCGCGACGTCGTCGGGCGTGATCGCAGGCTTCTGGAATGGGGCGCGTGCGCCGCGCGCGAGTGCATCGTTGTAGCGAACGGCACCGGGCAGCGAGAACGTCGGCACCAGCTTCTTCACGTTGCGCACGACGTAGTTGATGACCATGCCCTTGAGGAAACCCATGCGGTCGCCCATGGTCGCGAGCACCACGTGCTGGACGGGCGTGCTCGCAATGCAGGCCTGCAATGTGGCCGCGAAGTTCTCGATGATGATGATCGCCTTGGCGCCCGAGTCCTTGAGCTGGTGCTCCAGCTCGCGCGGGGTATACAGCGGGTTGACGTTCACTACCACGAACCCGGCACGCAGGATGGCCGCGACCACCACGGGATACTGCGGCACATTCGGCATCATGATCGCGACCCGATCGCCCTTGGCCAGACCCAGCGATTGCAGGTAGGCTGCCATCTGGCGGCTTTCGGCATCCGTCTGCGCGTAACTGACCTCCTTGCCCATGAAGCTGTAGGCCGTGCGTGAAGCGTAGTCACGAAAGGCCTGCTCCATCAGTTCGACCAGCGAAGCGTATTGCGACGGGTCGATATCGGCTGGAACGCCAGGCGGATAGGCGCTGAGCCAGGGGCGGTCTGTCATGCTGAGGTCTCCTGCGTGTCTCGTTGTTGAATGCAAAATCCGTAAATTCTGCGCATTGTCCGGTCCATCGTTCATTTCCAGAGTCTGGAATTACCCTAGAAAAACGAAATTTCTGCACGATCGTTCGTTTTTATCATGTTCCCTTCGCGAAGGGTTGAATTTCACTTGATCGGACCGGAAATTGATTCACGCGGGCAGCCCTTCTCCAGCACCCCTCCGGTGCTCAGGCGCTCGCCGAGCGCGCCCCGCGAGAGCCGCGCGGACGCAGGCAGGAACAGATGGCTTCACGCGAGCGAAGATGCCGCACAGCGCTTCCCATCTGTCGTCCGGGGCATCTCCCCGGCCGGGTTACTCTGGCAGCGGTACAGGAAAGGGCGGCACAACGAAGCGGCCGTCCAGCATGGCCACGCTGTCCTTGGCAGCCTGCACGAAGTCGATCAGCCATTCCTGGGCGGGTCTTCCGGCCGCGAGGAACTGATCCGTGCCCACGGTTCTTGGCCGCATCAGGCGCTGGTCGACCAGTGCTTCCACCAGCAGATAGCCCCCTTCCGCCGTCGCGAACCGGTACGACACATGCGAGTATGGTGCGAGCGGCAGGGCATTGTTTTGCTTGACCCACTCCTGCAGCACGGGGCGGTTCTTCTTGAGGAAGTCCTCGCTGTCCGCGCGGCGCTTGAAGCGCAGGCAGTCGATGCGGATGGGGCTGCCCTTTGCGAAATCGTCGACCTGGACGCCCTGCTGGGCCGGGCAGGTGTGGGTCCACAGCGTGGTGTCGCGAGGGTCGTTGGATGCATTGGTCTGCACGACGATCACAGCCAGCATTTCCCCCTGGCGGCCGCGCAGGCCCACGGCCTGCGTGCGCATGGGCAGGTCGTGCGAGACGTCATCGGGCAGCACGTTGAAGAGATCGCTGTCGCCCTGCTCGAGCTTTTCCCAGTCGCCCGGCGGCAGTTGCAGCTCGGAGCGCCCCACCTTGACCAGGCCTTGCTGCACGGGCGCGCATGCGGTGAGCAACACCGTGGAAGCAACCGCAGCCACTGCCACCGCGCATCGAGCGCGCAGAGAAAACTTCAGCATGATGAAAACCAAATCCTTGCTATCCCGAGTGGGCGGGCAGGCTGCAGCCTGCCTTCCTTGTCGATGATGATGATGATGAGTTTGAGAAAGTCGGAATATTGTGAGCGTACAGCCTGCCTTGGCCGCCCGTGCCCCGCATTCTCCACCAGAGCAGAATTTACCGAATCTTGCAAACCGCCAAGGCATCCCATCCCGGCTGGCTTCAGCCTCCTGCAAAGCAAAACCCGGCGCCCTTTGCAAGACGCCGGGTTTCGGCACTTTTCACTGGAGGGCGAAAAATCAGTTCACAGTCTGCTTGAGCGAACCAGAGGCGTATTTTGCCGCCATTTCGGAAAGCGAAACGCCCTGGATCTTCGAACCCTGGCCTTCACAGCCGAATTCCAGGTAACGTTGCTTGCAGATCAGCTTGGCGGCCTCGCGCGCGGGCTTCATCCATTCGCGCATGTCGAACTTGTCCGGGTTCTCGGCCTGGAACTTGCGCACCGCGCCGGTCATGGCCAGGCGGATGTCGGTGTCGATGTTGATCTTGCGGACGCCAAACTTGATGGCTTCCTGGATTTCCTCGATCGGCACGCCGTAGGTTTCCTTCATCTTGCCGCCGAACTGGTTGATGATGGCCAGCAGGTCCTGCGGCACGGAGGAGGAGCCGTGCATCACCAGGTGGGTGTTGGGGATGCGGGCGTGGATTTCTTTCACGCGGCTGATCGCCAGGATGTCGCCCGTGGGCTTGCGGGTGAACTTGTAGGCGCCGTGGCTGGTACCGATGGCGATCGCCAGCGCGTCCAGCTGCGTGGCCTTCACGAATTGCGCGGCCTCTTCCGGATCGGTCAGCAGGGCCGAGTGGTCCAGCACGCCTTCGGCACCCACACCGTCTTCCTCGCCAGCCAGGCCGGTTTCCAGGGAACCCAGGCAGCCGAGCTCGCCCTCGACCGTCGCGCCGATCCTGTGGGCCATTTCGACCACCTTGCGGGTCACGTCGACGTTGTAGTCGAAGTCCGCCGGTGTCTTGCCGTCTTCACGCAGCGAGCCGTCCATCATCACCGAGCCGAAGCCCAGGTTCAGCGCACCCTGGCAGATCGCGGGAGAAGTGCCATGGTCCTGGTGCATGACCAGGGGAACGTGCGGGAAGGCTTCTGCCGCTGCCTGGATCAGGTGCTTGATGAAGGGTTCGCCGGCGTACTTGCGGGCGCCTGCGCTGGCCTGCAGGATCACGGGAGCGCCCACTTCGTCGGCAGCCGACATGACGGCCTGCACCTGCTCCAGGTTGTTCACGTTGAAGGCTGGAATGCCATAGCCGTTTTCGGCAGCATGGTCGAGCAATTCGCGCATCGAGACGAGAGGCATGGGGAAGGTCCGTAAGGTAAGTTGTTGAGCGACTGGCACCGGTCGACGCGGCCCGCGCGGGATCGGGCGGGTGCTGCCGCCTTGCGCGAGTTGGTAACCGGTTGGTAACTGCCGATTTTAGCGCCAAGCCCGAATGGCCGGAATTTCGGGCTCCTGCGGCCCTGCGCAGCAAGGTGGAACTGCGGGAGGCGTCGCCCAGTCGATTTCATGCATCCGCGTTCAGATTGCTTTCACATTGGTGCCGTAGATTCGCAGCAACATCACTCGGGGCGCAACCACGCGCCACCCTCATGCTGCCTCTGGATCACGTCCTTTTCCTGCATATCAACGCCAGCGCCGCCACCCCTGCGGCAGTCGTCGGGGTGGCGACATGGCTGTCGCAGAGCCTGCCGATGTCGATGGCAGGCGCCTTCATTCTTGCGTTGCTGGGAGGGGGGCGGCCAGTGCAGCGCGATTTGCTCGCGACGCTGGCCTCATTGCTGCTGGCGGCGGGAATCGCCTATCTCATCCGGCGCCATTGGCCGGAGCCGCGTCCGGCGCAACTGGGGCTGGGAATCCAGTGGATCGCCCACGGCATGCGCTCGGGATTTCCAAGCATGCACGCCACGCTGGCGTTTGCGCTGGCGCAGGGGTTGCTCATGGGGCAGGCGATCCGCGCCTCGCGCCTGGGGCGCTGCGTGATTGCCGCAGCCTGGCTGGCCGCCCTGGCCATCGGCTGGAGCCGTGTCTGCCTGGGCGTCCACCTGCCCGGCGACCTGCTGGGCGGCGCGATCGTGGGCATCGCCAGCGCGAGCGCCGTTGCGGCGCTCGCCAGCAGGCTCAGCGGGCGCGACAGATCTTCATCATATTGGTCCCGCCTGGTGCGCCCATAGGCTCGCCGCAGGTGATCACATAGAGGTCGCCCTGCTGGACGATGTTGCGCATCTTGAGGTGGCTTTCCGCCTGTTCGAGAGCCGTGTCGCGGTCTGCGCTGGTGTCCATGAGCAGGGGGCGCACGTTGCGGTACATCGCCATCTTGCGCTGGGTCGCCACCTTGGGCGTCAACGCATAGATGGGAATGTGGATGCGGTGGCGGCTCATCCACAGCGCGGTCGAGCCGCTGTCGGTCATCGCGACGATCGCCTTCGCACCCAGATGGTGGGCCGTGAACAGCGCGCCCATGGCGATCGACTGGTCGATGCGGCCCAGCGTCTGGCCGTGGAAATCGTCATCGCGATCCGGGTCCTCCGCCGCTTCGGCGGCCGCGCAGATCGTCGCCATCTCGCGCACGGTCTCCAGCGGATAGCGGCCCGCGGCCGTTTCGGCGCTCAGCATCACGGCGTCCGTGCCGTCCAGCACGGCATTGGCCACGTCGCTCACCTCGGCGCGCGTGGGCACCGGATTGGTGATCATCGACTCCATCATCTGCGTGGCCGTGATCACGAACTTGTCCATGTCGCGCGCCATCTTGATCATCTTCTTCTGCAGCGCAGGCACCGCGGCATTGCCCACTTCCACGGCCAGGTCGCCACGTGCCACCATGATGCCGTCGGAGGCGCGCAGGATTTCCTCGAGCAGAGGAACGGCCTCGGCGCGTTCGATCTTCGCCACCAGCCCGGGACGGTGGCCCGTGCCCGCTGCCGCCACGTAGCAAAGCTGGCGCGCCATCTCCATGTCGGTGGCATTCTTGGGAAAGCTCACCGCCACGTAGTCGGCCTGGAAGCTCATCGCGGTCTTGATGTCCTCCATGTCCTTGGCGGTCAGCGCCGGCGCCGTCAGGCCGCCGCCCTGCTTGTTGATGCCCTTGTTGTTCGACAGCTCGCCGCCGATCCTCACCGTGGTGTGCACCGCATCGCCGCGCACCGCCTCGACCACCAGCACGATCAGGCCGTCATTGAGCAGCAGCACGTCGCCCGGGCGCACGTCACGGGGCAGTTCCTTGTAGTCGAGGCCCACGCCGCCAAGATCGCCCGGCTCGGTGCGCGAGGCGTCCAGCACGAAAGGAGCGCCCTCCTCCAGCATCACCTTGCCTTCGGCAAACTTGCCGACGCGGATCTTCGGGCCCTGCAGGTCGGCCATGATCGCCACCTCGCGGCCCGCGCGCTGCGCCGCGGCACGCACCATGGTGGCGCGGTCGATGTGGTCCTGGGCCTTTCCGTGGCTGAAGTTCAGGCGCACCACGTTCAGTCCGGAGGCAATCATCTTCTCGAGCAGCTGCGGATCGCTCGAAGCGGGGCCCAACGTGGCAACAATCTTGGTAGCGCGGCGGATATGCATGACCATCAAAATTCCATGAGTACGTAATCGAGTTTCAATTTTTGCATAAATCGGGTTACATGAGGGCAACTTCCGGTGTTGCAGCGCACAAAACCGGGGCACTGCCGCCGGCCTCCTCATCCGTGCAGGACCCGTACCGGATTGCCGCGGTCCACATCCCGGTGCAACAGGCTGCGGCTCCTGCGCGCATGGCCTTCGTCCTGCGCCGCCCGCTCGGCCAGCTTCAACGCGATGAGCGTGCGCGCCAGCCGCCGGTTGGCGTGCTGGCTGCGTTCGTTCATCACCTTGACCGCGATGCCGCTCGGGCGATGAAGCGCATGGACGGCCGAGTCGGTCGTGTTGACGTGCTGGCCGCCCTTGCCCGACGCGCGGCAGGCCTGGAAGACGATGTCGCCATCGTCCAGCGCCAGTGCCGCCGGCGGCACTTCGCAGCGCTGCACCCCCACGAACCAGTTCCTGCGGCGATGCCCCGGGCGGAACGGACTCGTGAAAATGCACTGCACCGACCCGAGCCATGTGCGCAGCCATGCATCGGCCGCCTCGCCGCGCGCCTGCAGCAGCACGGACTTGAGCCCGGCGGGAGACGCCGCCTCCTCGACGACATCCACCTGCACGCGGTGCGCCTCGGCGTCCCGCAGCAGGGCCTGCAGCGTGACCAGCGCCGCGCGCTCGCACTCGAGCGGCCCCTGCGCCGCCGTGATCTGGAAGAACCTCAGCAGCATGCAGCCAGCCCTCCCTTCTTGTAGGTCAGGATGGGACGCAGCCGCGCGAGCAGCGTGACCAGGCCCGCATCGACCAGGGCGGCGACCACCGAGTCCACATCCTTGTAGGCCTGGGGCGCCTCCTCGTACAGCAGCTCCTTGTCGTTGCACACCACCGTGCTGCCAAAGCGCGTGCGGCGCAGCTCGTCCGAGCGGTACTTGTGCGCCAGGCGCCCCATGCAGTCGGAACGCGACCACTTGCGGCCCGCGCCGTGCGCCAACGAGAACAGCGCCTCGTCGCGTCCGGCCACCGGCCTCACCAGGTAGCTGAAGTCGCCGCGCGATCCGGGAATCATCACCATGCCCTGGTCGGAGGGAGTGGCTCCCTTGCGATGCAGGAAGCCGCACTCACCGCCGAATTCAGTTTCCTGGACATGGTTGTGACTCACATCGAGCAACAGGTCGGCCTCGGCACGGATCGCCTGCAGGATGCGGCGTGCGATCCAGATGCGGTTCAGGCATGCGAAGTCGAGCGCCGCGTCATGCTGCGCGAGATAGGCCCGCGCATCGCCCGAGCCCGCCGTCAGCCCCGCGTGGCCGAAGCGCTCCACATGCTCGCGCAGAATGGCGCCTCCGAGGCCGCGCGAGCCACTGTGCACCAGCAGGTGCACGCGCTTGCCGTCGATGCCCGCATCGGCGTCGTAGACCTCGTCCACCACCTGCAGTTCGGCGAAGTGATTGCCTCCGCCGATCGTGCCGATACTGGCCGCCAGCATCTCGCGCGATGCGGGCAGTTGCGTGACCGCAATGCCGTCGAGCTGGCGCTGCGCATCGGCCATCAACGCGTCGGGAAGCGGACCGTCGATGTTGCCGAGCTGCTTCTCGAGCTTGCTGGCCGAGGCCGCATGCGCGCGCAGATCAGTGCGCCACAGGCCCATGCCGCAGCCGATGTCGCCGCCGACCAGCGCCGGGTAGAAATGATTCACAGAAAAGAACGCGGCACCCACGGGGTAGCCACGACCCGGGTGCAGGTCGGGCAGGCCCACGGCTGCGCGGATGTGCGGCAGGCGTGCGGTGATGCGAAGTTGTTCGAGCGCGGCATCCTCCAGCCATACGCGCTCGCCTGCCAGCACGCGCACCTGCGCGGCGTGTTGCAGTTCTTGAAATGGGGTAGTAGTGCCCATGCGATTGAATCCAAACAAACAAACGAATTCCTTCGCGCGGCGTGCCTTGCGACACGGCGCGAAACAATGCTTTGCCTGGCAAAAACGCATATGGCGGGCAGTCCTGGAAGGACTCCGTCCACCTGCATCCAGCAACTGGATGCTCACATCACGCGACGATCAGCGCGTGACGCTTTCAAAAGAGAAAGAAGGAGTGAACGACGACGTTCAGGCCTGCGCGGCCACTTCGTTGATGCGGCAAGCGATACGGTCTTGTCGTTGCCATGCAGTCTTCTTCATGTTGCTGCTCCTTGGATGTCTGGAATGAAAGGAAAAGGGAAGTGGCCCACGGGTGTCTCACGACACGATCTCCTCGGATATCCCCGAGGATTGGGGCAAGAGGCACAGTCTATCGGCGCCTCATGACACTGGCAAGGCTTCGCGCGCTTCTTCACGCACCTCCTGCAGGCGGCGTTGCGCGAGCGCCGCACGTGCAGGAAGCGCGCCTGGCTCATGCCCTCATCAGCGCCTCGATATCGTCGGCCTTCACAGGCACACCGCGCGTCAGCAGTTCGCAACCGGTCTCGGTGACCACCGCATCGTCCTCGATGCGGATGCCGATGTGGTGGAACTGCTCTGGCACGCCGGGCGCGGGGCGCACATAGATACCGGGCTCGATCGTCGTGACCATGCCCGGGCGCAGGATGCGGCCCGGACGGTTCTTGATGAGCTCGCCCGACAGCGGATCCTTGCGTTCGCTGACCACACCGATCTCCGACGGTTCGACGTAGCTGCCGCAGTCGTGCACATCCATGCCGAGCCAGTGGCCCGTGCGATGCATGTAGAACTGGAAATACGCACGCGATTCGATCACGTCCTGCGCGGTGGCGTGCTTGTTGCGATCAATCAGGCCCAGGTCGAGCATGCCCTGCGCCAGCACCGCGACGGTGGCGTCATGCGGATCATTGAAGCGCTTGCCGGCCCGCGTGACGGCGATCGCGGCCTCCTGGCTGGCCAGCACCAGCTCATAGAGCGCGCGCTGCGGGCCGTTGAACCGGCCATCGGCGGGAAAGGTGCGCGTGATGTCGCTGGCATAGCCGTCGAGTTCGCAACCGGCATCGATCAGCACCAACTCGCCCTTGCGCACCGGCGCCTTGTCGGCGCGGTAGTGCAGCACACAGGCATTGGCACCCGCCGCGACGATGGAGTCATAGGCCACGTATTGCGCGCCGCTCTGGCGGAATTCATGCAGCAGTTCGGCATCGAGGTGGTACTCGCGCACATCCTCGCCGGCACGCAGCATGCGCGCGGAACGCTGCATGGCGCGCACATGCGCGCGCGCACTGATGATGCCCGCGCGCCGCATGATGTCGACCTCGTGCGCATCCTTCACGAGGCGCATTTCGTCGAGCAGCGCACACAGGTCGCGTTGCTCCGTCGGGCACATCGCGCCGAAGCGCACCCGCGCGCGCACCTTGTTCAACCAGCCATCGACCTGCGCGGCCAGTCCTTCGTGCGTGGCAAACGGATACCACACGCATTCGGTGTTCTCGAGCAGCCGCGGAATACGTGCCGGCAGCTCGGCCACAGAGAAGGCCGCGTCCATGCCCAGCGTCGTCACGGCCGCTTCGGGGCCGAGGCGGTAGCCGTCCCAGATCTCGCGCTCCAGGTCCTTTGGCTGGCAGAACAGCGTGCTCGTGCCATCGGCCGTCAGCACCAGGCAGGCATGGGGCTCGGTGAATCCCGTCAGGTAGTAGAAATAGCTGTCGTGACGATAGAGAAAGCTGTTGTCGCGATTGCGCTGGCGCTCGGGCGCCGTGGGAATGACGGCGATGCCGCCCTTGCCAAGCTGCGAGGCCAGGCGGGCGCGTCGTTGGGCGTATACGGTTGCGGACTGAGTCATGGGCACATTGTGTACCTTCCGCCGCCGGGTGTAGAAGAAATTCTTCGTGGAATACCGGGGTGGATGGGGGCACGTGACGAACTCATTCGCGGCGCTTGCGGTGAGAGTCTTCGTTTGGAGGTGCTGATATGGCCCCTCATACTTTGTTGCAAAGGCTTGCCGTACAAAAGTACTGTCTGCGCCTTTGCGTCGCGTCTGAGGGGCCATCTCAGCATTGGGGTGGGCGGTTCATAGCGGGCGCGCGCTGCTTGGGCTGTTGTTTGGAAAGCCTTGTGCTCACACCGTCCATGCGTGACGCCCCACGCTTGTCCACTGCGTGTGGCCGAGCGCAATCCGGTCTCAGCTCAGCGCAGCGCGGAAAGCAGCATGCTCACGCCGGCCAGCAACAGCAGCGAGCAGACCAGCCATTGCAGCACGCGTACGGGCAGCCTCGGCGGGTGCTTGGCCAGCACCCAGGTCACGCCCGCCACGACCGGCATGGCGAAGGCGGCGACGATCACGGATGCCCTGTTCAGCTCACCGGTCGATATCACGATGCCCAGGCGCAGCACGGTGTTCGCCAGAAACAGCACCAGCAGGCATTGGCGGATCAGCTCGGCGGGCAGTGGCTCGCGATAGAGGTGGTAGACGATGGGCGGGCCGGAGGTGGAAAACAGGCCGCCCAACAGCCCCGACAGCCCGCCCGCCACATACATGGCACGCGTGCCGGATGGCTGCTCGCGCCGGCCCTTCTGCGAAAGCAGCAGGACCGCGCAGGCGATGATGGTCACGCCCAGCAGCATGCGCAGGATGTTGACCAGGCTACCGCTGAGCAGGTGCAGCAGCCCCAGCCCCAGGAGCACGCCGATCTGGCTGCTGATCAGCATCGGCTTGAGCAGGTCCCAGCGCGGCTTGAACGGATGGCTGCGCAGGTAGACGACGCCATTGACCAGCGAAAGCAACCCGGCCACGTTGGCCGCATCGGCGATCGGCAGCAGATGCAGCGCGCCCGCCAGCCCCACGAAGATGAGCGCGAACGCAAACCCCGTCAGGTTCTGGCAGGCCGACGCCAGCGCAACAACGATCAGCAGCATGAAAAAGCTGCTCCACTCCATACCCATCTTCCGCCCCATCCCCGCGAGGATCTCAATCAGGGGGTGGATTCTGACGGATGTGGCCCGGACAGTGGCGGGCTCGGCTATTCGGCCCTGCCCTGCGAGCCGGAGGATCAGGCGGCGTTGAGCTGAGCGAGCCGCTCAGGCGTTCCCACGTCGGTCCATCGGCCTGTGTAGAGCGTGGCCCCCACGCGGCCGGCATCCATCGCGCGGCGCAGCAACGCGGCCAGGGGCGCGGCCACGCCGTCGGGATTGCCCGGCGCGATATCGCACCAGGGCGCGCGGAACAGCTCGGCCTTGAGCAGCGCGATCGTGCTGTAGGTGAAGCGCGGGAATGCGCTCGGCGCCTCCCTGGGCAGGTTGAGCGCGCGGCCCGTGCCGCTGCCGGGCGCTGTCTCCTGCAGCGCAAAGTCGCCCAACAGGTTGTGCCCGGGGTTCGGCACCAGCCACACGTGGGCCAGGTCGCTGCCCGCGGAAAACGCGCGCGCGCATCCCGCATCGAACACGAAATCGGGCGCAAACACGTCCCCCGCCGCAAGCCAGAAGGCCTCGCCCAACAGCGGCAGCGCCCGCGCGATGCCGCCTGCCGTCTCCAGTGCCCTGCCGAAATCACGACCTTCGTGCGAAAAACGCAGCCGCCCTTCCTTGTCGAGGTCTGGAAAGGCGGCCCGCAGATGCTCGGGAATCTGTTCGCCCAGCCATGCGGTGTTCACGGCAAGGCGGTTCACGCCATCGCGTGCCAGCGCCCGCACATGCCAGTCGAGCAGGGCCCGCCCCTGCACGGCCAGCAGCGGCTTGGGCGTTCGATCGGTCAGCGGACGCATGCGCTCGCCGCGTCCGGCCGCCAGCAGCATGGCATCCAGGTGCATGCCCGGTGCGGTGGGCAGGGCGATTTCCGGTGGAAGGGAAGCGGTTTGCATGGGCGCACACTGTAGAGCATTCACGCCACCACACGGGCTCTGCGGGGCGATCAGGGGGCGATTTCGGGATGATCACGGGGCGTTCACGGGACAAGAGGAAGCCCCCTTGCCCGCCTGCGCCTCGGGCAATTAGTAAAATAGGGGGTTTTCTCTACCAGTCCCTCCCGGAGCACGCCTCTCATGGCCAATTCACAACAAATGGCGAATGCGATCCGCGCACTCGCAATGGATGCCGTTCAACAAGCCAATTCCGGTCACCCCGGTGCCCCGATGGGCATGGCAGACATGGCCGTGGCCGTGTGGGGACGTCATCTGCGTCACAACCCCACCAATCCGAACTGGGCGGACCGCGACCGCTTCGTGCTCTCCAACGGCCACGCATCGATGCTGCTGTACTCGGTGCTGCACCTGACCGGCTACGACCTGCCGATCGAAGAGCTCAAGAATTTCCGCCAGCTGCACAGCAAGACCGCCGGCCATCCGGAGCACGGCATCACCCCTGGCGTCGAAACCACCACCGGCCCGCTGGGCCAGGGCATCACCAATGCCGTGGGCTTCGCGCTGGCCGAGAAGCTGCTGGCCAAGGAATTCAACCGCGAAGGCCACGCCATCGTCGACCACCACACCTACGTGTTCCTCGGCGACGGTTGCCTGATGGAAGGCATCAGCCAGGAAGCGATTTCGCTGGCCGGCGCCTGGAAGCTGAACAAGCTGATCGCGCTGTATGACGACAACGGCATCAGCATCGATGGCAAGGTGGCTCCCTGGTTCATCGACAACACGCCCGAGCGCATGCGCGCCAGCGGCTGGAATGTGATCGACGCGGTGGACGGCCATGACGCCGACGCCATCGACGCCGCCGTCGCCAAGGCCAAGCTGAGCACCGACAAGCCGACGATGATCGTCTGCAAGACCCACATCGGCAAGGGCTCACCCAACCGTGCCAACACCGCCAAGGCCCACGGCGAACCGCTCGGTGCCGAGGAAATCAAGCTCACGCGCGAAGCCCTGGGCTGGACGGCCGAGCCCTTCGTGATCCCCGCCGACGTGTACGGCGACTGGGACGCCAAGGAAGCCGGCCAGGCCGCCGAAGCCACATGGCAGCAGCGCTTCGACGCCTACGCCGCCGCCTTCCCGGTGCTCGCATCCGAATTCGCGCGCCGCATGGCCGGTGACCTGCCGCGCCACTTCGCGCAGACCGCCGTGGACGCCGTGATCGAAGCCCACACCAAGGCCGAGACCGTTGC
This sequence comes from Comamonas sp., assembly GCA_031277805.1. Taxonomy (GTDB): domain Bacteria; phylum Pseudomonadota; class Gammaproteobacteria; order Burkholderiales; family Burkholderiaceae_C; genus Comamonas. The sequence continues at coordinate 15,808 of JAITLR010000027.1, forward strand.
CAGCCGCAAGGCCAGCCAGATCGCGCTGGAAACCTTCACCGCCAAGCTGCCCGAGCTGCTGGGCGGCAGCGCCGACCTGACCGGCTCGAACCTCACCAACACCAAGAGCACGCCCGCCCTGCGCTTCGACGACAAGGGCGACGTGGTGCAGACCGAAGTCAGCGTCGATGGCCAGACGGAACTCGTGGGCGGCCGCCACATCAACTACGGCGTGCGCGAATTCGGCATGGCAGCGGTGATGAACGGCATCGCGCTGCATGGCGGCTTCATCCCCTACGGCGGCACATTCCTCACGTTCAGCGACTACAGCCGCAATGCGATCCGCATGGCGTCCCTGATGAAGCAGCGCGTGATCCATGTGTTCACGCACGACTCCATCGGCCTCGGTGAAGACGGCCCGACCCACCAGTCGATCGAGCACGCCGCGAGCCTGCGCCTGATTCCGGGTCTCGACGTGTGGCGTCCGGCCGATACCGCGGAAACCGCCGTCGCCTGGAGCGTGGCGCTGTCCAACCGCAACAAGCCGACCGCCATGCTGCTGTCGCGCCAGAACCTGCCCTACCTTGCCAAGAAGGACCTGGGCGACATCTCGCGCGGCGCCTATGTGCTGTCCGAGCCCGCCGACGTGGGCCTGGTCAAGAAGGCCAAGGCCGTGATCATCGCGACCGGCTCCGAAGTGCAGCTCGCCGTGGCCGCGCAGAAGCTGCTGGCCGAGAAGAAGATCCCCGTGCGCGTGGTCTCCATGCCCAGCACGACCACCTTCGACCGCGAAGAAACCAAGTACAAGAAGCTCGTGCTGCCCGAAGGCCTTCCACGCATCGCCGTGGAAATGGGCGTGACGGACGGTTGGTGGAAATACGGCTGCGCCGCCGTGGTCGGCATCGACACCTTCGGCGAATCCGCTCCCGCTGGCGTGCTGTTCAAGCACTTCGGCTTCACTGCGGAAAACGTTGCGCAGACCGTCGAGGCGGCGCTCCAGCGCGCACGCTGAGCGCCGGCAGGCATGGGTTCATCCATCGGCAGCGCGGGCGACTGCGCTGCGGGATTTCAGGTTTTGTAATCGACTTAACTTTTGAGGCACAACTATGACGATCAAGATTGGTATCAACGGCTTCGGCCGCATCGGCCGCAACGTGCTGCGCTCCGCAGTGCAGAACTTCTCCGACATCGAAGTCGTGGCGATCAACGACCTGCTCGAGCCTGACTACCTCGCCTACATGCTGCAGTACGACTCGGTGCACGGCCGCTTCAAGGGCGACGTGAAGGTCGAAGGCAACACGCTGATCGTGAACGGCAAGAAGATCCGCCTCACGCAGGAACGCGACCCTGCGAACCTGAAGTGGAACGAGGTCGGTGCCGACATCGTGATCGAGTCCACCGGCCTGTTCCTGGACAAGGCCACCGCCGAGAAGCACATCGCTGCAGGCGCCAAGAAGGTGCTGCTGTCGGCTCCCTCCAAGGACGACACTCCGATGTTCGTCTATGGCGTGAACCACAAGACCTATGCCGGCCAGGCCATCATCTCCAACGCCTCGTGCACCACGAACTGCCTGGCTCCCGTGGCCAAGGTGCTGAACGACAAGTGGGGCATCAAGCGCGGCCTGATGACCACGGTGCACGCAGCCACCGCCACGCAGAAGACCGTGGACGGCCCGTCCAACAAGGACTGGCGCGGCGGCCGCGGCATCCTGGAAAACATCATTCCGTCGAGCACGGGTGCAGCCAAGGCCGTGGGCGTGGTGATTCCCGAGCTGAACAAGAAGCTGACCGGCATGTCCTTCCGCGTGCCCACATCCGACGTGTCCGTGGTCGACCTGACCGTGGAACTCGACAAGGCAGCCACCTATGAGGAAATCAAGGCCGAGATGAAGGCCCAGTCCGAAGGCGCGCTCAAGGGCGTGCTGGGCTACACCGAAGACAAGGTGGTGGCCACCGACTTCCGTGGCGACACCCGCACGTCGATCTTCGACGCCGAGGCCGGCATCGCCCTGGACGGTACCTTCGTGAAGGTCGTTTCCTGGTACGACAACGAATGGGGCTACTCCAACAAGTGCCTCGAAATGGTTCGCGTGATGGCCGGCAAGTAAGCCCTCGTCACCATCCATCTACAGGGAAAAGCGCCTCCGGGCGCTTTTTTCATGCCTGCTCCATAGCCTCTGGTAATTAACAATTCACGTAGGACTAGCTCCACCCTATCGAGATCCGGACTCCGACAGGGATGGCAAGAAAGTGCCTACCCGGATGCATGGCCGCTCCACGAAAAATGGAAGGCACAGCGAGATCCGCTGTTTCTCGCCACAACATCACACGAGGAGAGCCTTCCATGCACAACAACACCACCTTCCTGCTTCGCGGAGCGGCCGCGGCCCTCATGCTAGGCGCCCTGTCCGCCTGCTCCTCCGTCCCCGCGCCCACGGGCGAGATGGCCGTCGCACAAAGCGCCATCGCGCGCGTCTCCGCCGCGCCGCAAGTGACCGCCCATGCACCGCTGGAGTTGCAGCGCGCACGCGACCTGTGGGCCAGGGCCCAGAGCGCCATGGACAAGAAGGACTACACCGAGGCCCGTCGCTATGCCGAGTCTGCCGAGGCCGAGGCCCGCCTGGCCGAATCCAGGGCACAGGCCGCCGAGAATCGCTCGCGCCTGCAGGAAGTGGAGCGCGGCTACCAGGCCCTGCCCAAGCCCGGCTCCGGCGCCGTGCGCTGATCCTGGCCGCCCCGCCCGTCGCACAGCCCCATGGAACAAGGAACACACATGCAGCAGCCCACCACTCATCAACTCCTCTCTCTGAAGCACCGCAGCCCCCGCACCATGCGCGGTATCGGCATGCTGGCCGCCGGCGTGGCCAGCCTCTCGCTGCTGACCGCCTGCGCGACGCGCGATGCGCCGCTCGAGCCCTTGCAGAAGGCTCGCGCCGCCGTGAGCACCGCCATGAACGACCCCAAGGTCGTGCAGTTGGCACCGCTCGAACTCAAGAACGCGACCGACACCCTGTCCAAGGCCGACAACGCATGGAGCCGCGACGCCGATGCAGCCGAGGCCACCCATCTCTCCGAACTCGCACTGCAACGCGCGCAGATCGCGCAGAACGTGGCGCAGACCCGCCAGCTCGACGCCGACATCAAGCAGGCCGGTGTGAATGCTGAACGCCAGCGCCTCGAAGGCAATGCGGCACGCGCGCAGATGCAGGCAGAACAGGCCCGCGCGGCCGCCGCTGCCAATGCCACCGCCGCAGAGCAGGCACGCCAGCAGGCGCAGGCCGCACAGGCACAGGTGAAGGACCTGCAGGGCCAGCTCAACGACCTGCAGGCCAAGCAGACCGAGCGCGGCCTGCTGGTGACACTCGGCGACGTGCTGTTCGAGTTCGGAAAGGCCGACCTCACCTCGCAGGCGGCACCGCGCCTGGACAAGCTGGCCCAGTTCCTGGCCGAGTTCCCGAGCCGCAAGCTGCTGATCGAGGGCTACACCGACAGCGTAGGAACCGATGCCATCAACCAGAAGCTCTCCGAGCGCCGTGCAGCGGCCGTGCAAAGCGCGCTGGTCACCCGTGGCGTCGCGACCGACCGCATCACGGTGCGAGGCTACGGCAAGGAGTTCCCGGTGGCGGACAACGCATCGCCCGAGGGCCGTGCAATGAACCGCCGCGTGGAGATCGTGATCGCCGACGAGAACGGCAACCTGCGCTCACGCCGTTGACCTCGAGGCACGCAGGGTGCCCGGACGCGCTACAGTGGCGCCATGACGACCCTACAAGCACATGACCCAACGGCCCAGGCCGTCATCCGTTTCTGGTTCGAGGAATCCACGCCGCAGCAGTGGTTTGCCAAGGACGACGCGTTCGACCGCGCCATCCAGGAGCACTTCGGCGGCGTCCTCGCTCAGGGCTCACGCGGGGAGCTCTGGCACTGGCGCAGCGACGCCCTCGGACGCCTCGCCGAAATCCTGGTGCTCGACCAGTTCTCGCGCAACGTCTGGCGTGATACGCCCCGCGCCTTCGCGCAGGACGGCATGGCGCTCGTGCTCACGCAAGAGATCATCGCACTGGGCCTGGACCGCGATTTCACCGAGGCGCAACGCGCATTCGCCTACATGCCGCTGATGCACAGCGAATCGGCCGTGGTGCAGCAGGAGTCGATCCGCCAGTTCACCGCCCTGGGCAATCCCGTCAATCTGGACTTTGCCGAGCGCCACAAGGCGATCATCGACCGGTTCGGGCGTTATCCGCATCGCAATCGGGTGCTGGGGAGAGCGAGCACCGCGGAAGAAGAGGCGTTTCTGCGGACGCCTGGGAGCTCGTTCTGAGTTCTGGTTTTGCCTCGTGACTATGCGGATTGGGGCTGATTGCTGACGTTGCAATCGTGTCCTATAGCGCGTCTTGGCTCTCTGGTTGAGGGCGGAGCCCGGGAGTGCCCCCGGCCTCCGCCCTCAAACAAGAAGCCAAAAGCAAAAACGCCCGGAGCTCCCACCCCAGGCGTCCAACGTCACAAGGACAACAGAAGAAAAAATCGTTACGGCTGCTCGCCATCGCGAATGGTCTCGCGATTATTCTTGTCCCGCGCTCGGCCCTGATCAGCCTCCAATCCGCGCAGCAACTTGTCGATCGCCGCATTCAGGGCCTCGGCCACCTTCGGTGCATCGGCATTGGCCGCCACCGGCTGGCGTCCCGCCGGACGCGCCTCAATCACACAGCGCTTGTCCTGGCCACCCGCCTTGGCATGGCCGTCGGAATCCGAGAAGAACACCTCCACGCGCGTAATGCTTTCCTTGAAGCGTGCGAGCCGACTGGAGACTTCCTGCTGCACCCATTGCGCCAAGGATTCGCCGCCCTGGATCTTGTCGTTGGTGTGGACTTGCACTTGCATCAACTTCTCCTGTATCGAAATTAACAATCCAATAGGTCATTGGATCTGCTGCATCTTGCCAGCAACTACAGCATAGCGCTTGACGCGCATCAACTCGGCAAAGGACAACACTCGCTTTCCCGGATAACCGCACCGGTCATGGGCGGGATGCGAGCCGTGTTACAAAGGGACGGAAACCTCCGTGCTGCCGCGCGCCTCGAAGCATTCCACACACAGGAAGAGTAGAAGGATCGGAAAAACATGACCAGCCCCCGTTCTGACCAACGCCTGAAGATCGGCCTCTCCGCCTGCTTTTCGCATGCGGATCCCTATCGCCCGCTGTTCACGAACAAGACGCTGCAATACGTCGAGCAGACCATTGCGCACTGGATCATGTCGGCCGGCGCGATGGTCGTGATGGTGCCCTGCCCCACCGGCGAGACGGCGCTTGGCGATGTCACGCTGAGCCACTATGCCGAGTGGCTGGATGGCGTGGTGATGCATGGCGGGGCCGATGTCTGGCCCGGCAGCTACGGCGAAGAGCCGCTCAGGGATGCATGGCTCGGCGACCGCATACGCGATCTCTACGACCTTGCCGTGGTCGAGGCCTTCGAGCAGGTGGGCAAGCCGATCTTCGGCGTATGCCGCGGCCTGCAGCTCATCAACGTGGCCTTCGGCGGCACCCTCTACCAGGACATCGAGACGCAGCACCCGGGCGCGCAGCAGCACCGCGACCCGATCACCTATGACCAGCACTTCCACGACATCGAGATCGTGCCCAACACGCGGCTTGCGCGCATGTACCCGGGGGTGGGACAGGTCAAGGTCAACAGCATCCACCACCAGGGCATCAAGCAGATCGCGCCGGGCTTCGACATCGAGGCCTGGAGCTATCCCGACGGCGTGCCCGAGGCCATCCGCCGCCACCCCACGCAAGGCCATGGCTATATCGCGGCCACGCAGTGGCATCCCGAGTTCCGCGCGCACGACGGCAGCATCCTCGACGCCAGGCCGATCCTGGACGACTTCCTGTTCGCCTGCGAGCGCGCCAAGGTGCAGCCGCTGCCGGGCCACAGCCCCTTCCAGATTCGTGATCGCGCATCACGCCTGCTGCGCCGCGCGCTGCTGCGGCAGCGTTGAAATGGGAAAAAGATCAAACAACCCAATGACTTAGGCTGAATCCCGGAGCCTGCATCAGCCCACCGCGAGTCGAACCGGCTTGCCGATGCGGCTGAGCATTTCCACCAGCGTGTCGATGGTGAATTTCGTCGTCTTCTTGTTCACCACATCGGACACACGCGGGCGGGACACCATCAGGATCTCCGCTGCCTCGGCCTGCTTCAGGTGATGCTGCGCGATCCACTCGGCCAGCTCTGACATCAGTTGCTCCTTGAGCAATCGCGTGTCATTGATCTGCTGGCGCGACGCCGCCTGCAGCCGCTTGGCTTCGTCGGCCGAAAAGCCCAGTTCCAAGAACAGGTTCGCACCGGGCCTTGTGACATGGCGGATTTCAGTGCCAATCTTCATGGCGTGGCCTTTCTTGCGTTGACCACGGCGCGGTAACGCGCCGTGGCGATGTCCTTGTCCCGCTGACTGGTCGCCTGCGTTTTCTTCTGGAAGCAGTGCAAGATGTAGACAGCCTCCTCGAACTTGGCGACGTACATCACCCGGAAAATGCCGCTGGCGTCACGGATGCGGACTTCCCGCGTCCCGGCACCCACCAGATCCAATGGTTTCCAGTCCTCCGGCTCCAGGCCTGCCTGGACCTTGCTCAACTGGAAACCAGCATCCCGGCGCGGCTCGTCGGGGAAGCTCGCCAAGTCGGCATAGGCGGAACCGACCCAGCGAATCTCTTTTTCGTGCTCCATGAGTCATTTCTGTATAAGATTTTATACAAAATGGCATAGAAAGGAAGACTGCTGCTTCGGTGGGATATGGACCAAGCCCGGGTTCGCACGGGGCCTCCGGCAGGCAGCATGGACACCACGAACGTGCAATGACGGCACGATGCCGTGATGACGGTCTTCGGTTCAGCCGCTTCGCGCACCGGCTTGTCCTCGGTGTGAAGGTAGCGCATGGACGTCGCCACGGCCTTGTGCGCCGTCAGGGCCATGCCGACCTTGAATGAAAAATGGCCCCCACGCTCCCCTGCTTCGCAGGGTCCGCTGCCCCCAAGGGGGCGCTTTTCATCTTGGGGCGGCCCGGCGATGAAAATGGCTCCCCACGCTTGCCCACTACGTGTGGCCGCTGCCCCTCCGAGAGGGGTGCTTTTCATCTTGGGGCGGCCCGGCGATGAAAAAGGGCCGAAGCATGCATGACTGCACGCTTCGGCCCTTGAAGAGCAAAAACCGGTTCGGCTCAGTGATGGTGGCCGTGGCCGCCGTGCACGTGCCTGTGCGCGATCTCTTCCGGTGTCGCGGCGCGCACCTCGGTCACTGTGGCGGCAAAGCGCAGCGGCTTGCCGGCCAGCGGATGGTTGCCATCCAGGTGCACCTCGGGGCCCTTGATCTTCACGACGTTGAAGACCGTCATGTGACCGTCATTGCCGGGGCCCTGGAGCTGTCCGCCCACCTTGACTCCGGGAGGAAACTCGCTCTTGGGAATCACGCGCACCAGGCTTTCGTCGCGCTCGCCGAAGGCGTCCGCCACAGCCAGGTCGATGGTGGCGGCAAATCCCGCGGCCTGCCCCTCGAGGGCGGCCTCGACCTTCGGGAAGATGTTCTCGTATCCGCCATGCAGATAGGCCACATCGCCCGAGTCCAGCGGCTTGCCGGTGACGGGGTCCGCGATCTTGTAGTGCAGCGTGACGGCTGTGTCTTTGGTGATGTTCATGGGCGAGATTCTACGGTTGCCGCGCGGCATGCGGGCAACACGGTCAATCGAGCTTCACGCCCGTGGTCTTCACCACCTTGCGCCATTTCTCCACATCGTCCTTGATCTCCTGGGCGAAGACCTCCGGCTTGTTGGCGACGGGCTCCGCCCCGAGGTCATTGAGCTGCTTGGCCACCTCGGGCGACTTCACGGCCTCGGCGAGGGTGCCCTGCAGCTTGTTCAGTATCTCCCTGGGCGTGCCCGCGGGTGCCAGCAGCCCGAACCAGCCGGAAACCTCATACCCCGGCACGCCGCTTTCGGCCACCGTGGGAATATCCGGCGCGCCGGGCCAGCGCCGGGCCGTGGTCACCGCCAGCGCGCGCACCTTGCCGCTCTTCACGAACCCGATGCTCGATGGCAGGTTGTCGAAGCCGATCTGCACCTGCCCGCCGATCAGGTCGGTCAGCATGGGCGCGGCCCCCTTGTAGGGCACATGCGTCATGTCGATGCCGGCCATCATCTTGAGCAGTTCGGCGCTCATGTGCGGCGAGCCGCCCGCGCTCGTGGAGCCGAAGTTGATCCTGCCGGGCTCCTTCTTCGCCAGTGCGATCAGCTCCTGCAGGTTCTTCACTGGCACAGCCGGGTTGGCGATGATGATGTTAGGGGTGTTCGCCACCACGGTGATCGGCGCGAAGTCCTTCACCGCATCGTACGGCAGGCTCTTTTGCAGCGCCGAGTTGATGCCGTGGGAGCTGGCCGTCGCCATCACCAGCGTATAGCCGTCGGGCGCCGCCTGCGCCACCGCCTGCGAGCCGATGGCGCCGCTCGCACCGGCCTTGTTCTCGACGATGAACGACTGCTTGAGCCGCTCGGTCAGCTGGTTCGCCGCGATGCGCGCGATGATGTCGGTCGTGCCGCCCGCCGGGTACGGAACGATGATGCGCACGGGCTTGCTGGGATACACGGCCTGCGCAAACGCGGCAAAGGAACTGGCGGCGAGATACGCCGCCGCGACGTGGCGCAGCATGGTGCGCCTGCGGGTTTGGAACATGGTGCCTGTCTCCTTTTTATCTTCGTGGTGTCATTGCGGTTCACGGTTGCTCGGCGTCCGCGTCAGCATGCCCGGGAAGGGACGCCGGCTGGCGTGTCCTCAGGCATGACAGCAGCGCCTGCGGCACCTCGATCTCGAAGCCCAGAATCGCCGCCGACAGCGCCTTGCCGTAGTTGTCCAGCGACAGGCTGCGCGAGACGCCCCCGCCGAGCGCGCCATGGGCAACAAAGTTCAGCGCGTGGAGGTTGTCCACCTCGTATCGCAGCACGTCGCCGGTGATGGCCGTGCGGTGAAACGCCTTGAAGCGCTCGGCCGTGAGCTGCTCCTTGAGCAGGGGATAGAGCGCGGGTTCATAGGCAAATACCGCGATGTTCGAGGTGTTGCCCTTGTCGCCCGAGCGCGTGTGGGCCACCTGCTCGAGCAGCACTTTCTTCGTGGATGACATGTCGGTTGGCTCCTTTCCGGCTCAGCTGATGAAATAGTCGATCTGCGGCGTGACCTGCTCTCGCGCCACCAGCGATGACCAGACGCCAATCACCTCGCGCGTGCGATCCTGGTGGGGCACGCGCTTGCCGGTATGGGCCACGCCCGACACCGCCATGCCGTCGACCTCGCGGCCCACTTTCAGCGCCTGCTCGCGCGTCTTCGTCCTGGCGGCGACGCGCACGGCCACCTCGTAAGGCTCGGGCGCATCGGCTGGGGTCGCGGCGCCGTGGATGGCATTGAGGCCCAGGAAATCGATGCGCATGTCCTCCGCCTCGAGCTTCACGATCCTGAAGCGCTCCTCCAGGATCCTCCTGGCCAGCTGTGCGCGGCGCAGCGCGCCCGGGCCGGCGTAGAAGAACATGTCCTCGCCGATGAAGCCCTCCGTGCAGCCCATCGAGACCTTGAGCGTGGGCGTGCGCGGCTTGCCGGTCAGGCCGGTCACGCGCACACGGTCCGCTCCGATCTGCTCGAGCCGCGCCCGGGTGAAGTCGACGACCACGTCCGGCGTGATGTAGTTCGCCGGATCATGTACTTCGTAGAGCATCTGCTCCTTCACGGTCTGCAGGGTGACCGCGCCGCCCGAGCCCGCGACCTTCGCGATCACGACGCTGCCGTCGGCCTCGACCTCGGCGATGGGAAAGGCAAAGTTCCAGGGTTCGGGCACGTCCTTCAGGCCCGGGTCGCTGAAGTAGCCGCCCGTCACCTGCGCGCCGCATTCCATGAGATGGCCGATGCCGCTGCCCGCGCCGACCTTCTCGTGGTCAAGCGCGCTCCAGCCGAACTCGTACATCATCGGCGCGAGGAACAGCGACGGATCGGCCACGCGACCCGTCACCACGATCTGCGCGCCTTCGCGAAGCGCCTGCACGATCGGCTCCGCACCCATGTAGGCCTCGGCGGAGATCAGTGTGTCCCGGAGCGTGGCAGTGGGCTGGCCGTTCTCCAGGATGGTCGGTGCAAGCGAGAGCACGCGGTCGGTGATCATGCTGCCGCTCACCGCGGCCACCTTCACGCCTTCGATGCCCATCTCGCGCAACAGCGCCGTGATGCGTTCGGCCGCGCCCTGCGGGTTGATCCATCCCTGGTTGGAGATGATCCTCGTGCCGCGCCGCATGCACGCGGGCAGCACCGCCCGCATGCGGTCGTCGAGATAGGTGTCGTAGCCCGCGAACGAAGGATCGCGCCGCGCGCGCACCTGCGCCGCGGAGACCGTGGCCTCCGCCATGGTCTCGAAGCACAGGTAGTCGAGATCGCCCTGCTCCGCATTCAGCCCCGCAGGCTCCACGCGATCGCCCCACCATGCGGCACCCGAGCCGATGCGCAGCGTCCTGCTGCGCGGCGTGCGCCCGCCATCAACGTCACTCATGTCGTTCATCAGCGTTGTCTCCTTCATTTCAGGCCATTCTGAAGATCCGCTCTTTGTTCAACAATGCATTCGCAAGACCAGTAGCTATGAATTCAATTCACAGCTACCCTTGCATCATGGACAAATACGCTGAAATCTCGGTCTTTCTGAGCGTGGTCGACGAGGGCAGCTTCTCAGCCGCCGCACGCAAGCAGGAGATGACGCCGTCCGCCGTGAGCAAGCTGATCGCGCGGCTGGAGCAGCGCCTGTCCGTGCGGCTGTTCGAGCGCATCGCGGGCACCATCCGCCTCACGCAGGAGGGCGAGCGCTTTCGCGAGGCCGGCATGCAGGTGGTGCGCGCCATGGTGGATGCGGAAGACGCCGTGCACCTGCGCGCCGCCGACATCTCGGGCGTGGTGCGCATTCATACCGCGCTGACCACGGCCAAGTACCTGATCGCGCCGCGCCTGCCGCTGCTGATGGACAGGCACCCCAGGCTGCGGCTCGACTTCGTGCTGGGCACCGAGCGGGCCGACTTCATCCGGCAAGGGCTCGACGTGGCCATCCACAGCGGGCAGCCCACCGAGCTCACCTTGGTGGGCCGCCCGCTGATGCTGCGCCCCTGGGTGATCGCCGCTGCACCGTCCTATCTGGAGCGCTTCGGCAGCCCCGCCGAACCCCAGGAACTGCGGCACCACCGTTGCTTGAATTTCACCATCCGCACGCAATGGAACAACTGGACCTTCCAGGACGGCAGCGACGTCAAGGCCGTGGACATTCCGCGCCATATCGGTGCCAATCAGGGCGAGCTGCTGCGCACGCTGGCCCTGCAGGGACTCGGCATCGTGCGGCTGGCGCACTTCAACATTGCCGCCGACCTGCAGGCGGGCCGGCTGGTGCCTCTGCTCACGCAGTTCCACCGGCAGTCCGAGGAGGATCGCTTCTACCTGCTGTACCCGGGCGGCCGGTCGCTTGCGCCGCGCGTGCGCGCCGTGGTCGATTTCCTGGCGGAGCAACTGGCACAGGACGCCCCGCAGCCTGCCTGACTCAGCCTGCCAGTGGCTGAATCAGTTCGGTGCGCCAGAGCCGCGTATCGGAGCCGCGCTCCGGCCCGGTCATATAGCACTCCCAGAGATCGGGGGTCACGGCCAGCCCGTGCGTTACGATCCACTCCTTGAATGCGCCCCACGCACCGGGCAATTCCTCGTAGCGTCCGCGGTGCACGGTGCGTGCCACGCGCATCGCCGGCCACTCCGAGGGCAGCACGCGCCCGCAGGCATGCACCGAACGGTCGACCGGAATGCCGATCTCGAAGTCGAAGCTGTCCGTGGGTCGCCGCAGATGATGGGTGTAGAGCGGCGCAATGGGCGCCACACCCTGTTCGCGCACCGCGTCGAGCAGTTCGCGTACGCCTCGGCCCATCACGAGCTGGATCTCCTCACGCGTGCAGCGCACCGGAATCACGGCCGTGAAGCGGCACAGCGATATGTCGATGATCTCTGGTGGCTCAATCATGATGCACTCCTGGCTGAGTCAAGCAGACATCACACATGGTAGTGCCGGATCCATATCCTGGCTATAGGGCATGGATCGCGAGTGGGGTCACCCCCGGGGAAAGCCGCTCAGCGCCGGGTGCGGCTGCCCACCCACCAGCCGATCGCCAGCCCCACCGTGCCCAGCACGATGGCGGCCGTCGCGGCTTCCGTGCGCGCACTGCGCACGCCGCCATCGATGCCGGTGTCGACGGAAGGCTCGTAGAGATTTCCATCGCTCAACGGAGCAGGCTCCGCGTGGCGCAGGCCACGCGCACCGAACCAGTTCATCACCTTGCCGACCAGCGTGGGCGATACGGCGTGCGCGACCCGACCGGGCAGCGCGGCGGCCCCGAGCCACGTCACCGGACGCGGGTGCGACGAGTACGCAAGCGCCACGATCGTCTGTGCCACGCGGCGCGGATCGAGCATGGGCAGCGGCATGCGCAGCCGCCTGCCCGTGTAGTTCGCTCCGTTGGCAAGGCCGGGAGTGTCCACCAGCGTGGGCGCCACGTCGCAGATGTGGACATTCGGCAGATCAGCCACCTCGGCGCGCAGGCTCTCGGAGAGGCCGCGCACGCCGAACTTGCTGGCACTGTAGGCGGCCGCGAACGGCGTGCCGACCCAGCCGCCCATGGAGTTGAGGTTGACCAGCAGGCCCCTGCCGGTCTCGCGGAAATGCTGGATCGCCGCATGCGCGCCGTGCAGGTGCCCCATCAGGTTCGACTCGATCACCCTGCGACTGGCCGACAGCGGCACGCCATCGAAGCGCCCCACGGCACCGACGCCGGCGGCATTCACCCACACATCGATATGGCCATAGTGGCTGATGGCACGGTCCGCCAGCTTGCGCACCGCATCGGCATCCGTCACATCGGTCGGGATCCCGAGCGCCGATGTTCCCTCCGCGATGCACTCGGTCACGACGGGCGCCAGCGTGTCCGCGCTGCGTGCGGCCAGAACCAGCCGCGCGCCCCGCCGTGCGAACGCCACGGCGGCCGCATGGCCGATGCCGCTTGACGCCCCGACGATGACCACCACCAGCCGGCGATGCGCGGCCTGCTCCTGTTCGAGCGATGAAGAAGAACGGTGAGAAGACACCGTCCGTTGCGAACCCTCATGGCTTGTCTGTGTTCTCATGGGCAATACATCTCTTTCTTCGTCTCTTTCTGCCTGGCGGAGCGCCACGCCCGACGCTCTGTGAACCTGTTTGTAACAGCCGCGCGCGCCGCGTCGCGTAGGACAGTGTCACGAACCATGCGCAGACATCCGAAAGGACGCCATCAAAGTGCGTTCTTCGGCTTGAGCTGCACCACCAGTCCCTTGTCCGTCACGGTGAATTGCCCGGGCTCCAGGCCCAGCCCGTCGGTCAGCGCGAGGTCCTGCTCGCTCAGCTGATGCAGGACCACCTCCTGCAGTGACCGCTGGGCCAGCGTCGCGCCATATTGCTGCAGCATCTGCTCCGCCGCTGGCGTGAGACCCTCCATGCGCAGGCCGTTGAGCTGCAGCCGGGTCGCCCGCAGTGTTCGGTCGGATGCTTCGTAGCGCAGCGAAAAGTCCACATCCAGTGCGCCGTTGTACGAACGCCCCTGTAACAGCGGCCCCGATGCCACCACCGCGATCACCGCATTCAGTTGGTCGTGTTCGGGCTTCAGCCGGATCCTCGGGTCCGCCAGCGCCAGGTTGACGAGTCCGCCCATGCCGTAGCTGCGCGGGAACTTGCGCGCCACCGCGCCCTGGATCTGTGCCTGCGAGATCGTGTACCCCTGCTGGGCGAGCACGCCGGGCGACGCCGCGCATCCCGACAGAAACACCCCGCCAGCCAGCAGGCCCGAGAACAACCATCGGCGCCGCGTGCAGGCGGCCACGTCAACAACAACGCCCGAAGGCAAAGGATCGGATCTCATACAAAGCGGTATCGCACCCATGCAAGGTGCGCGAGGGGAACATGCAGCACATTGTCGCGCCACAGGGCTGCCCCCTGGCTCCCGCATGTAAGAGCATGTTGACGACCTGACGGCCTTCACTCAGGAAGATGGGGCGCCGCGCGCCACGCGATCAGTTCCTGTTGGCCGTATCGGTCGTGGCCTTCACGCCCAGCATCGCGTCGCGCAGCTTCCAGTCCGCGGGCGTCGCGCCCAACCAGATGCCTGCCAGCGCATGATAGAACTGCGCCTCGGGAATCGGGTCCGCAGCGGGGACGCCGCGCACGGACACCACCGTTCCCTTGCCGGGCACCCAGTCGAGCGTGATGAAGTCGCCGGCATCGAGCCGCCGGTATTCGCTGAACAGTGCCGACATGCGCAGCATCGCCGGCATCAGGCGTGCTGCCGCGGCCTTGTCCATGTTTTCCTGGATACCGCGCACGAACATGCTGCCCAGTTCGTTGGCATTCACCTCGCGCAGCATCACCAGGTGGATGCGCTTGGCCTCGCCTTCTCCGGCCAGGTCGCCATATTGCAGCACGGGCTTTTCGGTGTAGAGCGCGGCGCGATAGACCTGGAACACCGCCTTGAATCGCGTGCCGGAGCCGTTGAGCTGCACCGTGCGCCCTCCCACCGATACCTTGCTGGCAAAGACCGCCGACGGGCTTGCCTGCGCCGGAATCGACACCGGCTTCGCCTCGACCACGGGCACGCCGGCTTCCGTGCGCGCCATGGCGGGCAGACAGACAGCCGCGGCCAGCGTGCCTCCCGCTATCAGCAGACCAGCGATGTTGCGAACGACTCTTTGCATAGCATTCACCTACAAGATATGAAAATTGAATAGGTGAATGCTATTTTTTACACCAGCTATCGCCTATCCGTGGAGCATCTTGTTAACAATCGCTCTTGCGCTTCAAATTTGGTAGCAAAAATCTCTTGATACAAGCCATATGTATCTCATTGAAACAATGAAGAGCGGAACAGAGACAATCAGCACAAAAGGCATTGAACCGACAAATCAATAGATCTAATCTATATAGATTCCTGTTCTGCATCGCAGCAAAAATTTCACCCTCCAAAACTCGCAAAGAAGTTTTTGACCTGAAGGCCCACTGTTCCTACATTGGCTCATCGTTTGTGTTTCATCCATGGAAACCAACATGCCAGAGCCCACCAGAACAGCGCCCCTATCCAAGCCCAAGGCCATCGTGACCCGCAGTTCCGGCACCAGCGTGTCGTCGGTGGAGCGCGCCATGCGTGTCCTGCGCGTGATGTCCGAGGGTGCCAATGCGCGGCTGACGGACATCGCGGCAGCCGCCGATCTCGACAAGGCCACCGCGCTGCGCCTGCTGGAAATGATGGTGCGTGATGGATTCGTCACGCGCGACGCGCTCACCAAGCAATTCAACCTCGGGCCGGAGCTGATGGTGCTCGGCGCTGCCGCACTGCGGCGCTTCGATCCGCGTCCGATCGTGCGCCCCAGCCTCATGCGCCTGGTCGGCCAGTTCGAGGACAGCGCCGTGGTGTCGATCCCGAGCGGCATCGAGTCGCTGTGCATCGACGTGGAAGAAGGCACCTACCCGATCCGCGCCAACTACCTACGCGTGGGCAGCCGCCGTCCACTGGGCGTGGGAGCCGGGAGCCTGGCGCTGCTCGCCTGGCTTCCGCAGGCCGAGCGCGAAGCGGCCATCGACATCCTGCTCGGGCAACTGCAGCGCTATCCACGCATCACGGCCGAACTGCTGCACGAGCGCATCGACCAGGCACGCACACGCGGCTATGCGGTGCTGCTGGACGTGGTGGTCGAACGCATGGGCGGCATCGCGGTACCGATCCTCGACCCGCATGGCCGTCCGGTGGCTGCCATCAGCATCGCGGCGCTCAATGACCGGATCCTCACGCGCGAAGCAGCCATGGGCCAGGCCCTGATGCACGAGGCCATGCAGTGCCAGGTGCGCTGGTCCGAGGCGACGCGGCCCGGCGCGAGAACGGCACACCGCGTCGGCGCACTGAAACCCGGCGGCGAGCGACGCGCCGACTGACGGCAGGCACATCCAGACAACACCAAGGAGACAGACCGCATGCAAGCATCCACCCCATCGGCCTACCTGCGGGGCGCCGGGGGCACCCCGTTCGGCCGGCACGAAGGCCGCGGCGCGCTCGACCTCATGGCCGACGCCGCGCGCGAGGCGCTGCACAGCGCGCAGCTCGAACGATCACGCATCGACGGCGTGCTCTGCGGCTATGCCACCACCCTCCCGCACCTGATGCTCTCCACGCTGTTCTGCGAGCGCTTCGCGCTGTCGCCGGACTATGCGCACAGCATGCAGCTCGGGGGCGCAACGGGTGCCGCCATGCTGATGGCCGCACGCGAGCTCGTGCGCTCGGGCCGCTGCCGCAATGTGCTGGTGGTCGCCGGAGAAAACCGGCTCTCCGGCCAGTCGCGCGACAGCTCCATCCAGACGCTCGCCCAGGTCGGCGATGCCGATTTCGAGGTGCCCAATGGCGCGTCCGTGCCGGCCTACTACGCGCTCATGGCATCGGAGTACATGCAGCGCACGGGCGTGAGCTCCGCCGACCTCGCTGAATTCGCCGTGCTGATGCGCCGGCACGCCATCACACATCCCGGTGCACACCTGCGCGCGCCGATCACGGTGCAGGACGCGCTGGCCAGCAAGGCCATCGCCTCCCCGCTCTCGCTGATGGACTGCTGCCCGATCTCCGATGGCGCGATGGCACTGGTCGTCTCTGCGGAGCCGGGCGCGCGCGCGGCGGTGCAGATGCGCGGCGCGGGACAGGCGCACCGCCACCAGCATCTGACAGCGATGGACGACGTGATGCGCTGCGGCGCGTCGGACGCGGCGCGCGCGGCGCTTGCCGAGGCTGACATGCAGGTCGGCGACTTCGACTACCTGGGCATCTACGACTCGTTCACCATCACCCTCGTCATGTTGCTGGAGGAAATCGGCTTCGCGCCGCGCGCCGGTGCCGCGGCGCGGCTGCGTGCGGGTGACTTCGAGCGCGGCGGCGCGCTACCGCTGAACACGCACGGCGGGCTGCTCTCCTATGGCCATTGCGGCGTTGCCGGAGGCATGGCGCACGTGGTGGAGGCCTGGCGCCAGATGAGCGGCCTCGCGGGCGAGCGACAGCTGGCGTGCCCGCCGCAACGCGCCTTCATCCACGCGGACGGCGGCGTGATGTCCTCGCATGTGAGCCTGGTGCTTGCGCGTGAACCATGAACGATGAGACAGGAAGTGCAGTCCATGAACGATCTCGATCACCCGGCTCGGCCGCTGGCCGCCCCCTTCACTGAAGGCCTGCGCGAAGGCGTGCTGCGCTACCAGCGCTGCACGGACTGCGGGCACGCGCAGACGCTTGCGCGCTATGCCTGCCAGCGCTGTGCCAGCGAATCGCTGCAATGGCAGGACGCCTGCGGCTCGGCGACGGTGCGTGCCGTCACCGTGGTGTCGCGCGCGCCGTCCGATGAGTTCCGGGCGCTCGCGCCCTACACGCTGGTCATGGCGCAGCTGGACGAGGGTCCGCGCCTCATGGCCCATGCCGCCGCCGGAACGCAGATCGGGCAGCGGGTGCGCGCGCATTGCTTCGAGCATGGCACGCGTACGCTGGTCCGCTTCGAGCCGCAATGACAGGCGTGCAGCCATCCCTTTCCGGCCCCATCCATCCCGACATCCATCACAACATCCAGGAGACACCACCATGGCCCACACAGCACCGTTGATTTCGCGCCGCCGCGCCACCCGCCTGGCCCTCGCGGCCGCCGCGCTGAGCGCGTTCGCCGCAGCACCGGCCGCGTTCGCGAGCGGGGACTATCCGAACAAGCCGATCCGCCTCGTCGTCCCTTACCCGCCCGGAGGCCCGACCGACATCGTTGCGCGCGTGGTCGCGCAGAAGCTGCAGGAGCAGCTCGGCCAATCCATCATCGTGGACAACAAGCCCGGTGCCGGTGCGAACCTGGGAGCAGAGCAGGTCGCGCGCAGCACCCCGGACGGCTACACGCTGATGGTGGCGACCACGGCCCATGCGATCAACCCGTCGCTGTTCTCCAAGCTGAACTACTCGATCACCAAGGACTTCACGCCGATCTCGCAGCTCACCAGCGGCCCGCTGGTGATCGTCGCCACGCCGACGCTGCAGGCCAGCAACGTGAAGGAGCTGATCGCGCTCGCCAAGTCCAGGCCCGGCGGCCTGAACTATGCGTCGTCGGGCAACGGCCAGTCCACCCACCTGTCCGCCGAACTCTTCAGCGCGATGGCCGGCGTGAAGATGAACCACGTGCCCTACAAGGGCAGCGCCCCCGCGCTCACCGATGTGATGAGCGGCCAGGCCGACCTGATGTTCGACACCATGCTCTCGTCCATGCCGTTCGTGAAGGGTGGCAAGCTCAAGGCGATTGCCGTCACCAGCAGCGAACGCTCTCCGAGCGCTCCGGACATTCCCACGATCGCCGAGGCCGGCCTGCCCGGCTACGAAGCCATCGCCTGGAACGGCATGCTCGCTCCCGCGGGCACGCCCAAGGAAGTGATCGACCGGCTGAACGCCGCGCTGCGCACGGTCCTGCAGAGCCCCGACGTGAAGCAACGCTTCGACGGACAAGGCTTTGCCGCGAAGTGGGACACGCCCTCCGCCTTCGGCAGCTTCCTGAATGCGGAAGTGGAGAAGTGGGGCAAGGTGGTCAAGACATCCGGCGCGAAGGTGGACTGAGCGTCCCGGCGAATCATCGGCGGGGTCCACGAGGCCCCGCTCCAACCAGCAAAACCTCCATGCAAGACCTTCTCCAATCCGCGCTGAATCCGCGTTCGGTGGCCGTCATCGGCGCCTCCGAGAACATCCACAAGATCGGCGGCCGCCCGATCCACTACATGGGCCTGCACGGCTTCCAGGGAACGATCTACCCGATCAATCCCACACGCGACGAAATCCAGGGACACCGTTCCTATGCGTCGCTTTCGGCACTGCCCGAGGTGCCCGAGCTCGCGCTCGTCGTGGTCGGTGGCGACAAGACGGTCAGCGCCGTCGAGGAGTGCGCGGCACGGGGCGTGAAGTCCACCGTGATCATCGCCTCCGGCTTCGGCGAGACCGGGCCCGAAGGCAAGGAAATCGAGCAGCACATGCTGCGCACGGCCCGCAGCGCCGGCATGCGGCTGTATGGGCCCAACACGCAGGGCCTTGCCAACTTCGGCACAGGCGCGATCGCCGGCTTCTCCACCATGTTCATCGAAGTGCCGCCCATGGACGGGCCGGTGGGCATCGTCAGCCAGAGCGGCGGCATGAGCGCGATGGCCTACGGCCTGCTGCGCGGACAAGGCCTGGGCGTGCGCCACGTCCATGCCACGGGCAACGAGGTCGACGTGTCGGTGGGCGAACTGGCGCTGGCTGTCGCGCACGATCCCGACGTGAAGCTGCTGCTGCTCTACCTCGAGAGCATTGCACGCCCCGACCTGCTGGCCCGCGCGGCCGCAGTGGCGCGCGAGCGCGACCTTCCGATCGTCGCCGTCAAGGCCGGCAGAACGGCTGGCGGGCAGCGCGCCGCCTCGTCACACACGGGGTCGCTTGCCAACGAGGACCGCACCGTCGACGCCTTCCTGCGCCAGCACGGTATCCTGCGCGTGCGCGATCCCCACGAGCAGGTGCGTGCCGCAAAGGCCTACCTGAAAGGCTGGCGCCCGGAAGGCCGGCGCCTGGTCGTGATCAGCAACTCGGGAGCCAGCTGCGTGATGGGGGCCGATGCCGCCGATGACGAAAATCTCGCGCTCGCGGAACTGTCGCCTGCCACGCAGGACGATCTGGCGCAGAAGCTGCCGGGCTTTGCCACGACCAGCAACCCGATCGACATCACGGCAGCGCTGCTCACCAACAGCGGCCTGTTCGGCGACGTGCTGCCGGCCGTCGCCAGGGACCCGTCCGCCGATCTCTTCTTCATCAACATTCCGGTGGCGGGCGCGGGCTACGACGTGGAGCGCTTCGCGCGTGATGCCGCGGCGTTCGAGGCCGGTACCGGAAAGCCCGTCGCCGTCGCGGCCTGGCAGGACAGCGTCGCGTCGGCGTTCCGTGCCCACGGCATCGCCACGTTCGCGAACGAGGGGGATGCGATCGGCGTGCTGGCCCAGCTGGCCAGGCATACCGACCTCATGCGCCGCCCACGCACCGCACCGGCACCGGCGACGCCCCCCGTGCAATGGCCCGCATCGGGCGACCGCTTCCTGAACGAGGCCGACAGCCTGGCGCTGCTGGGACGGCATGGCGTGCCGGTGGTCTCCATGCACCTGTGCCGGACCGCGGGAGAGGCCGGTGCCGCGTTCGAGCAGATCCGCGCAGGCGGACAGCGCGTGGTGATGAAGGCCTGCTCGCGCGATATTCCCCACAAGTCGGAACATGGCCTGGTGGCGCTTGATGTCGCGTCGCCCGAGGAGGCGGAGGCCCTGTTCGAGCGCTTCGACCGCAAGATGGACGCACTGAATGCAGCACGCGATGGTGTCATCGTGGCCGCGATGCACAAGGGGCGGCACGAGTTCATGGTGGGTGCCCACATGGACCCCGTGTTCGGCCCCGTGATCGTCGTGGGTGACGGCGGCAAATACACCGAAGCACTCAACGACTGCGTCGTGCTGCTGCCCCCATTCTCCGCCGACGACGTCACGCGGGAACTGGCCCGGCTGCGCATCGCACCGCTTTTCAAGGGCCTGCGCGGCGAGCCCGCGCTCGACATCGCGGCGCTGTCGCGGCTCACGGTGGCGGTGGCCGACTTTGCGGTGGCGGCAACGGGACGGCTCGCATCGCTCGACCTGAATCCGGTCATCGTCGGCTCCGAGGGGGAAGGCGCGGTGGCGGTGGACGCGTTGATCGAGATGCGCACAGGTTCTGCCTAGGCCCCCTCTGCGCCTCGTCCTGCCCCCGGTGGGGCCACCTGCTGTCGCTGCGGTACGTCATCGAAAGTCAGCGTTGTCTCACAGACAAAGCCCTGCACCGCGACTACGGTGGAAGTCCGGCCGCGCACATAGAGATATCCAGAGATATCCGCGCGAGCCCCTTTCCCCGTAACACAAGAGGAACCTCACGATGGCAAATACCTCAAGCACCAAGCAGAAGCTGCAGCTCGACCAGAAGCGCCTGGATGCGGCAAAACAGAGCCTCGACCAGGGCGCCGTCACGCCCGATTTCGGACCGTACCGCGAGGACATCATCCGCCTGCTCAACGATGCGCTGGCAACGGAGATGGTCTGCGTTCTGCGCTACAAGCGTCACCACTTCACGGCCACGGGCCTGGAGTCACCGGCGATCGCCGGTGAGTTCCTGCAGCACGCCGTGGAAGAGCAGCAGCATGCCGACATGATCTGCAAGCGCATCGTGCAACTGGGCGGCGAGCCGGACCTGAACCCCGACACGCTCACCCGCCGCAGCCACGCCGACTACAACGAGCAGTTGGAGCTGCACGAGATGATCCGAGCCAACCTGGTCGCCGAGCGCGTGGCGATCGAGGCCTATACACAGATGATCGAACTGATCGGCGACAAGGACCCCACCACGCGCCGCATGATCGAGCAGATCCTCGAGATGGAGCAGGACCATGCGGACGAGCTGTCCGACTGGATGAACAAGGCCAGCTGACGCCGCCGCCCACCGGGTGACTTTCACCGAGCCGGACCGCACAAGCTGTGCGAACATGCGCACAGCCCATCCGGCCCGAAGGCCGGGTGCAGAAGATGTGGAAGGATCACCCGAAATGAAGAATCGAAAGAGCGTTGTTTTCCCCGTGCTCGTGGCTGCGGCCCTGGGCTTTGCCACGCTGCTCTATGTGTCACCGTATCTCGCGATGCAGTCCATCAAGAAGGCCATCGACGCAGGAGACTCGGCCGCACTCTCGGAGTTCGTCGACTTTCCCGTACTGCGCGAGAACATGAAGGGCAGGCTCATGCGCTCGCTGGCCTCCAAGCTGCCCAAGGCGGAGCCCGGCAGCGACAACCCGCTGGCCAACATCGGGCAAGCCATTGGCGGGCTCGTCGTCGGCACGGCGGTCGACCAGCTGGTGACACCCGCCGGGATCATGGTGATGATGGAAACGGGACGCGTGGCGCGTGGACCTGCGCCCGCGACCGATCCAGCGGCCGGTAACGGCGGCGGCGGTGGGGCCGGGGCCGGGGCCGGCGAAGCGGACCAGCGCAAGGGCTTCTCCCTGCGCTACCAGGGCTTCGGCAAGGTCCGTGCCTTCCGCCAGAGCGACCCGGGCACCGCCTTCATTTTCCGCCGCGAGGGACTGATGGGCTGGAAGCTCGTGAACATGGAGCTCGAAGGGCTCTAGGCGCTCATCGCCCCAGATAGCGGGTCAGCCTCTTGGCTGACAGGCGGCGCTTCCGATTTCCGGTACAACGGCGTTCGGTCGGCCGCTGTGCTGCAAAAGCCGAAAACGGTCTCTTGTCTCAGGAACGGAACACCCATGAGCTCCAAAGAACTCTCATCCGAGGACACCCTCGCCAAGCGCATCCTCTTCATCATGGTCAACGAACAGGGGTTGCGCGCGGGTGACGGCATGAGCCCCGACAACCTCGTCCGCGATCTCACACGGCACGGCATCGGCCAGCCCGAACTGCAGCAGGCCGTGCAGCACGCGAAGGATCGCGGCTGGCTGCGCGACGGTCCCTACGGCGAATTGCAGCTGACCGAGACCGGGTTCGCGGTCGACTGAGGCCCGTCAGCCGGCCGCCTGCGCGGCGCCGCCGAGGCATGCACCCAGGCGCCGGTGCTCCGGGCCGTCGAAGTCCGGCGGCAGCTGGTTGCGCGCCCGCTCGTAATGGTGCGTGAAGACGTCGAGCCAGGCCGCGAGTACCTGCGATGCCGTGAAGTCCTGCGACAGCTCAAGACACAGCGACGCCACCTCGCTGGTGCAGAAATGGTCGTCGCGGTTGGAACGCCGCAGCCGGTATGCCGACACCTGGTCGGGGTGCAGGCTCAGGACAGGAAAGCGGTCGAGATACGGGCTCTTGCGGAACATCTTGCGCGCCTGCGACCACGTTGCATCCAGCAGCACGAAGAGCGGACGCCTGCCGTCGCCCCCCCGGTGCGTCGGCGCACCGCCAGGTTGCGCCAGGGAATGCACGACACGCTCCGCCGAATCCGCATACTCTCCGGGAAAGACGACAAACGGCTGCCACTTCGGATCATCCAGCAACGCCAGCAGTTCGCCACTGGCCTCCATGCGCGACCAGCCGAATGCAAAGGTATCGGGCACCACGTCGGCGATCAGCCAGCCGGTGTTGCTGGGCTTGAGCGGCTCCGCGTCGTGCATCAACAGACACACGCCCGCATGCACATCGGCCTGAAGAACCGGCGCGGCGCACATGCAATGCGAAGGGCGCAGCCGGCAACCTTCGCAGCGCTGCCCCTTGGGGCCGCCACGCGCGAGAAATGGCCGCGTGCTGAGCGCGAGGCGCGCCCTGCGCAGCCGCGCCACGGCATGCATGCCTCCGTGCGCCGGGACGGTGTCCATCAGGCTTGGCTCTGCCGGCATTCGAGTTCGAACATCGGCACCTCGCAGTGCTCGCTGAGCCAGACACCACCTCCCAGTTCCTGGAAATGCGCGGCCTCGAGGCCGCGGCGGTACAGCGAAGCACGGTGGCGGTACAGGCGCGGATCGGTCAGGTCCTCGTCGATCACGCCGCGATCGTAGTCCTCGCGGCTCACGGCCTCGACATACAGGCCTCCCCGGCAGAGCTGCCCCAGGTTGGCCAGTGCCTGCTTCAGGTCGGAAGGGCTCAGGTACGGAAGCACTCCCTGGCAGATCACCAGATCGAAAGGCTCGTCGCTGCGGAAATCGACGACCGAGCCCTGCTGCCAGCCATAGCGCCCGCACAGGTAGCTGCTGAATTCGACGCCGTGATACACAGCCCCGGGAAAGTGCCGCGCCACGGCCTCGCGCCACAGGCCGATGCCGCAGCCCACATCGAGGACACGCGCCACCGGCACCCGCAAGTAGGCGAGGTAGGAACAGACGAAATCGCCCAGCCTGCGCGAATGTTCGACATCGATCACGCTTGTTTTCTTGTCGAAATAGAAACGCTGGTAATAGGCTTCGTCGAACCACTGCTCACTTGCTGATTGCACGCACGCTCCTGCTGGAAATGGATGGGGGACGCAAGTATCCCCGACCGCGCCCGTCCACGCTCGCGCTGCGGTATTCAGCGCAATGCGGCGGCTGCAGGCGAGCCCTGTGCGAATCAGGTGTTCCTGGGCGGGCGATACAGCAGGCAGATCTTGTTGCCATCCGGATCGCGCACATAGGCCAGGTACAGGCGCCCCGACCCTTCGCCACGATAGCCCGGCGGGTCCTCGCACGTCACACCTCCATTCGCGAGGGCGGTCGCGTGGCACAGGTTCACCATGTCCTCGGACGAAGCCGCAAACCCGGTCGTGCTGCCATTGCCTGCCGTGGCCGGCTCGCCGTCAATGGGCGTGCTGACGGCAAACGTGCCCGTGGGGCTGCGCCAGAAGAAACGGTTCCTGTTGGCGACGCCAGGCGCAATGCCGAGCTGCCCCAGCAGCTGGTCGTAGAACTGCCTGGACCGTTCCAGGTCGCTGACGCCGAGCATGATGTGACTGAACAATTCGATCTCCTTTGGTTGTTGTGGGCAAGAAAAGAACAGGGGAACAGGGCGTCTCTATTTCACCCCGCCGACCCCCATGTCCACCGTGCCGAAGACGGTCACTCCGGTGGGCTGGCCGGTCATTGATCCGGCGTCGCGGCTAGGGGTGGTGGAGGTGCATGCAGCCAATCCGCACAAGGCGAGCACGGCGGCGACAACGCGGATGGTGGTCCATGGCATGGGGAACTCCCGCTGAGCGCGTGAACACGCTCCAAGGTCAAAAGACCATGGTAACGGCTTCGCATGGGAAGTGCCTCGGCGGGATTCCCCACTTCATGCAAATTTTCAAATATTTCACTATACTAATTAGTAAGCCAGCTAATTAAAATGAAGAAAACCTCCTCGTCCACTCCAACCGCCGATACGCGGCTCAGCGCGCGCGAAGAAGCGCTGCTCAAACTCACCCGCAGCATGAGCTTCTGCAATGCGCGCTATCCCCCCATCGCCAACAAGGCCGTGGCGCACCTCGGGTTGTCCGAGGCCACCACCTGGCCGCTCGTGGCGGTGTCGCGCTACGGCGATGGCCTGCGCCAGGGCGTGATTGCCGACATCCTGGGCATCAAGGCTCCCTCGCTCACCCGGCCGCTGGACCATCTCGAAAGCGAAGGCCTGATCGAGCGTCGCGACGACCCGGTCGATGGGCGCGCCAAGACGCTGCACCTGACGGACAAGGGCCGCGAACTCACCCATCGCATCGAAGCCGCGCTCAAGACGGTACGCAACCAGCTCTTCGAGGGCGTAGGCGATGCCGATGTGGCCGCCTGCCTGCGGGTGTTCGCGCTGCTGGAAGACCGCATGGGCCGTGTCACGCCGACCGTGGCGCAACGATGAAACGCCTCTCGCTGCCCCGCTTCACCGGGGCGGAAATGCTCTTTTCGCTGAAATGCTTTCTCGCCGCGAGCCTCTCGCTATACGTGGCGAGCCGGGTCGGGCTGAGCCGCCCGTTCTGGGCGATGATGACCTCCTACGTGGTGGCCAGTCCCATGGCGGGCCCCGTGCGCTCGAAGGCGCTCTATCGCGTGCTGGGCACCTTCATCGGCAGCACCGCCACGCTGCTGATCGTGCCCGCGCTCGCCAACGCACCAGAGCTGCTCACGCTCGCACTGGCCCTGTGGGTGGGGCTGTGCCTCTACCTGTCGCTGCTGGACCGCTCCCCGAGCTCGTATGCCTTCATGCTCGCGGGCTACACCGCCGCGCTGATCGGTTTTCCCAACGTGCAGACACCGCAGACCGTGTTCGACAACACCACGCTGCGGGTGGAGGAGATCTGCATCGGCATCCTGTGCGCGACGCTCGTGCACAGCGTGATCTTCCCGAAGGGGCTCGCGCCCGCCGTGCTGGGGTTGCTCGACGGCGCGATGAAGCACACGCGGCACTGGATCCAGGAACTGCTCAGCGCGGGGACGCGTGCGCAGCAGCCGCAGGGCGCGCCCGATGCACCCCGCGCCAGCGGCCTGGGCGTGGATCGAAGCCTGGTGGCCGGCGACATCACGCAACTGCGCCTGCTCTCCACGCACATCCCGTTCGACACCACCCACCTGCGCTGGACCGCGGGCGCCGTGGGCACCATGCAGGACCGCATCGCGTCGCTGATGCCGACAGTCTCCGCCGTGGAGGACCGTCTGATCGCGCTCGAACAGGCCGAGGGCAGGCTGGCACCCGACGTGGTGCAGATGCTCGAGCGCACCGCCACGTGGCTGAGCCGGCAGGACTTCAAGGCACCGCACGCCGCACGTGCGCCGCTGCACGCACAGCTGCGCAGCGACATCCAGCAGTTCGCCATGCAGGAGTGGGACCGGCACGAAGCCTGGCAACGCCTGCTGCGCGTGGCGCTGGCCACGCGGCTTGCCGAACTGGTCGATGCGTGGGATGCCTGCGTGCGGCTGCGCCACGACATCGACGCCGGCATCAAGGGTGAGCGCCTGCAGTCGCGCCGCCTTGCCAGCCTGAGCCACCGGGCACTGCACCTGGACCACGGCATGGCGTTCCTTTCGGCGCTCGCGGCCGTGCTCGCGATCTGCCTGTGCGGCGCGTTCTGGATCCTCACGGAA
The DNA here is from genome assembly GCA_031277805.1 of Comamonas sp. Taxonomy (GTDB): domain Bacteria; phylum Pseudomonadota; class Gammaproteobacteria; order Burkholderiales; family Burkholderiaceae_C; genus Comamonas. Next base: position 42,503 of record JAITLR010000027.1, read on the forward strand.
TGGCCGGTCGGCTCGGCCGCCACGATGATGGCGGCGATCTTCTGCAGCTTCTTCGCCACCATGGACAACCCGGTGCCCGCCATCCGCGGCTTCCTCAAGTACCTGCTGTGGTCGCTGCCGCTGTCGGTCTTCTACGTACTGGTGATGCTGCCCAACGTGCAGGACTTCGGCATGCTCGTGGCCGTCTGCGCGCCGGTATTTCTGGTGCTGGGCTGCTACATGGCCAGGCCCCAGAACATGATGGCGGCGATGGGCGTCCTGCTCGGCGGCTTCTTCGGCACGCTTGCGATGTATGACACCGGCACGGTGGACATGATCACTTTCGTAAACTCGATGATCGGCCAGATCGCGGGCATCGTCGCCGCCGGCGTGGTGACCGCGCTGGTGCGCACGGTGGGCGTGGACTGGGCCGCGCGCCGCATCCAGCGCGCCAACTGGCGTGAGCTGTCCGAACTGGCGCAGCCCACGGCCAGCGCGCGCCAGCTCGACGCCTACGCCGTGCGCATGCTCGACCGCATCGGCCTGCTGGCGCCCCGCATTGCGCAGGCCGGTGGAAAAATCGATGGCGTCGCCAAGGACGAGGCCCTGCGCGATCTGCGCGTGGGCGCCGACCTCGTCTCGCTGCAGCGCCAGAACATTCCAATGGAGTCGCCGCGCATCGCGGGCGTGCTGGCCGACATCGGCCGCTACTTCGCGCTGCGCGGCAGTAATAGCACTGCGGCCCAGCTCACGCCCGAGCTGCTCGCACACATCGACGAGGTGCTCGGCTACGCGGCCGGGCGCCCCGACTCCACGCCGCAATGGCGCAGTGCCGTCACCGCGCTGGTGGGCCTGCGTCGCAATCTTTTCCCGGCCGCCCCCGCGGCACTGACGAGCGCGGCCGCTCCCGCGGCTGCCATGACGACATCATGATTGGTGAAGCTTCCTTCTACGGCCTCTATCTGCCCTGGCTCTTGCCCCTCGCGCTGCTAGCGCTGCTGGTGCTGCTGGGCGTGCAGCGCGTGCTGGCCGCGATGGGCCTGTACCGGCGCATCTGGCACCCGGCCCTTTTCGATATTGCGCTCTACGTGGTGGTGCTGTGGTGCCTCTCGCGCCTGAGCGCGCTTTTGCAATGACGAGAACAAGAACATGAACGACAAGACTCCTGCCAGGAACCTGGAAACCGCCGGCGCCAACGCCAGCACGCCCGCTGCCGCAACCGCCGCGCCAGCGCCGCAGCGCCCGCTCTGGATCCGGCGAGCTGCCGCGCGCGCCGTGCCCGTGTGCATCACGCTCGCGGTGACCGCTGCGGCCATCGCCGCGGCCTTCCAGCTCTGGGACCACTACGAACTTGCGCCCTGGACGCGCGACGGCCGCGTGCGCGCCAACGTCGTGCAGATCGCGCCCGATGTCTCGGGCCTGGTGACCGATGTGCCGGTGCATGACAACCAGCGCGTGCGGGCCGGCCAGATGTTGTTCGAGGTCGACAGCGCGCGCTATGCGCTCGCATTGCGCCAGGCCGAGACGTCCATGGCGTCGCAACGCATCGCGCTGGCGCAGGCACGGCGCGAGGATGCACGCAACGCCGGCCTCGGCAACCTGATCTCGCAGGAGGTGCGCGAGCAGACCCGTACCAAGGTCGAGCAGGCGCAGGCCGCGCTCGCGCAGGCCCAGGTGTCGCTTGACACCGCGAAGCTCAACCTGCAGCGCGCCAGGATCCTCGCGCCGTCCGACGCCATCGTCACCAACCTCGACCTGCGCAAGGGCAGCTATGCCAGCGCCGGCCATGCCGCGATGGCGCTGGTCGATGCGAACTCCTTCTACGTGGAAGGCTATTTCGAGGAGACCAAGCTCGCACGCATCCACATCGGCGATCCCGTGAAGGTCACGCCCATGGGCGCCTCCCGGCCGCTGACAGGGACCGTGGAGAGCGTGGTCGCCGGCATCGCCGATCGCGACCGCGCGACAAGCGCCAATCTCCTGCCGACGGTGAATCCCACGTTCAACTGGGTTCGCCTCGCCCAACGCGTGCCGGTGCGCGTGAAGCTCGACCCCTTGCCCGCCGACGTGGCACTGGTCGCGGGGCAGACGGTGACCGTGGAGGTCACGCAGCCGAAGAGCACGGGCGGGCACAAGGGATGAGCACCGTGCCGCAAAAAAGCCGCCGTGCCGTCCGGCACCTGCTCCACCTGTCCGTTGGCGCCATCGCGCTCGCTGCCTTGGCTGCCTGCAGCACCCGGCCCGTGGGTCCCGACTATGCCGTGCCGGCGGACGCCGTGGCCCTGCGGGTTCATCCCGGCCAGTCGTTCGCGAGCGCGGTCGATGCCACGCTTGCGAATGAAAAAAACCTGCTCGTCAGCAATGCGCCCCTGCCCGACCACTGGTGGCGCCTCTACCGCGACGAGGAGCTGAATGCGCTGATCGAAAAGGCCTTGCAGCACAACACCGACCTGCGGCAGGCGCTCGCCAACCTGGAGCGGGTGCAGGCGGTCGAGCAGGAGATCGCGGGCAGCGCGAGGCCCAGCCTCAGCGTGGGCGGCGGCCCGAGCTACGGCCATGTCTCGGGGCTCTCCGTACTGGCCCCTGGTCATGTTCCGCCCAACGCCTTCGGCTACTCGGCCAACGCAGGCATCTCCTACCAGATCGACCTGTTCGGCCAGATCCGCCGCGCCATCGAGGCCGCGCAGGCCGGCACGGATGCGGCGCAGGCCGCTGTCGACCTCACACGCGTGAACGTCGCGGCCAGTACCGCGCGCGCCTATGCGGCCGCCTGCACCGCGGGGCTGCGGCTTGACGTCATGCGGCACTCGATCGCGCTGCAGACCCAGTCCGCGGACATCTCCCGGCGCCTGCACGATGCGGGCAAGGTGGGCTCCATCGATGTGCAGCGCGCGCTGGCGCAGGTGGAGCAGCTCAAGGCCGAGCTGCCGCCCCTGCATGCCTCCAGGCAGAGCGCGCTTTTCCAACTGGCCACGCTCACCGGCGAGCAGCCCCAGGACTTTCCACCCGAAGTGCAGCAATGCCACGAGGCGCCACGGATCGCGGGCACGATCCCGGTCGGCGATGGGCAGGCGCTGCTGCGCCGCCGCCCCGACATCCGCCAGGCCGAACGCCAGCTTGCCCAGGCCACCGCGCAGATCGGCGTGGCGACGGCCGACCTCTATCCCAGGATCTCGCTCGGCCTGTCCGCCGCCTCGGCGGGCCACATGACGGGACTGGGCAGGGGTGACACCTTCAGCTGGAGCCTCGGCCCGCTGATCTCATGGAGCATCCCGGTGAACGGTGTCGCGCATGCCCGCATCGCGCAGGCCGAGGCCGGCGCGAAAGGTGCGCTCGCCAGATTCGACGGCACGGTGCTGAACGCCCTGCGCGAGACCGAAACCGCTCTCACCCATTACGCCCGCGAACTCGACCGCAACGCCCACCTCCAGGCCGCGCGAGAACAAAGCATCCAGGTGGCCGAGGAGGCACGCAAGCTGTATGCGAATGGCAAGACGGGCTACCTGGAAACGCTCGACGCCGAGCGCGTGCTGGTCAACGCGGACTCGGCGCTGGCCGCGTCGCAGGCCCATATCGTCGACGAGCAGCTCGCTCTGTTTCTCGCGCTCGGCGGCGGGTGGGCAGTGGAGGACAGCAGCAGCCACTGACATGGCTCGCCCCGCTCTTGAGAACGTCAACACGTTCCGAGAAAAAAGCCGCAGCCACCCCCTCCAGGAGTGACTGCGGCTTCGATCCGACCGGTGAGATCGATCAGCTCACGTGCTTGCCCACGATGCCCGCGATCTCGAACATCGTCACCTTGTCCTTGCCGAACACCGGGCGCAGCTTCGTGTCCGCGATCACGGAACGCTTGTCTGCGGGATCCTGCAGGTTGTGCTCCTTGATGTAGTCCCAGATCTTCTTGACCACCTCGGGACGCGAGACAGTGCCCTCCCCGATCACGGCAGCAAGCTCGGCGCTGGGCTTGAGCGTGCCTGCGGCCGGTGCCTTCTTGGCGGCTGCCTTCTTCGCAGCGGGAGCTTTCTTGGCGGCAGCCGTTGTCTTCTTCGCCGCAGGCGCCTTGGCGGAGGCAGCGGCGGAGGTCTTGCGCGGCGGGAACTTCGAGTCGCGCTTCTCGAACTCGAAGTTCACCTTGCCTTCGGCACCGTCCCAGACCAGGAAGGCCTTGAATGCGCGGCGCGTGCGCATGCTCACGAACTTGTCGAGCAGGTCGGTCTTGCCGGTCTCAAGCAGCTTGTGCATCTGCGCGCGCTCGATGGGCTGCTGCAGGATGATCTTGCCGCTCTTGAACTTGCAGCTCGGCGTGGCCTGCTCCAGCGTCGGCACCGACTTGCTGCAGACGTAGTTCGCGCCATGCTCGTACACGGGCGCACCGCAGACGGGGCATTTGCCCAGGCTTTCCTGTCCCGAGAAATCGATCAGTTCGCCCGACTCCTCATCGGCCTTGTCGTCGCCGAAATCGAACTCGAGCTTGTAGTTGTTGTTCTCCTCGTCGCGCACGATGGCCACCTCGGCGGTGAACGGCCAGCCTGCCTTGGAGCGGAAGCCCTCCAGCGGGCCGATGCGGCGATCGCGCAGCAGCGCTTCGGCTTCCGCGGTCTCGAAGGTGCGCCCGGCGGGCGACTTGGTGAACGAGAAACCGCAGCCGTTGCCATCGCCCTGCTTGCCGGTACAGGCAAAGCGGCGGTAGTTTTCCTTGACCACGCCGCCGCAGTTGGGGCACGGCGTCTCCAGGGTGGCGTAGTCGCCCGGAATGGTGTCGCGGTCGTATTCCTTGGCCTTTTTGACCAGCTTCTCCGTCATGGACTGGATCTGCTGCATGAAGGCTTCGCGCGAGAGCTGGCCCTTTTCCATCTGGGAGAGCTTGTACTCCCACTCGCCGGTCAGGTCGGCGCGCGAGAGCTCCTCCACGCCAAGGCCGCGCAGCAGCGTCATGAGCTGGAATGCCTTGGCCGTGGGAATCAGCTCGCGGCCCTCGCGCAGCATGTACTTCTCGGTGATCAGGCCTTCGATGATCGCCGCGCGCGTGGCAGGCGTGCCCAGGCCCTTTTCCTGCATGGCTTCGCGCAGTTCGTCGTCGTCGATCTGCTTGCCCGCGCTCTCCATCGCACCGAGCAGCGTGGCTTCCGAATACCGTGCCGGCGGCTTGGTCTTGAGGCCCTTGGCCTCGGCGTGTTCGGTGCGCGGCGTCTCGCCGGGCTTCACCGGAACGAGCGGCTGGCCCTTCTCGCCTTCCTTCGCGCCATCGACCTCGTTGGCCGCTTCCTTGCCGTAGATCGCAAGCCATCCGGGCTTGACCAGCACCTTGCCTTCGGTCTTGAAGCTGTGGCCCACCACCTGGCTGATGCGCGTGGTCACCTGGTATTCGGCGCTCGGGAAGAACACCGCCATGAAGCGGCGCACGACCAGGTCGTACAGCTTCTGCTCGGCGTCCGACAGGCCGGAGGGTGCCTGCGTGGTCGGGATGATGGCGAAGTGATCCGATACCTTGCTGTTGTCGAAGATGCGCTTGCTGGGGCGCACGTAGTTGTCGTCCAGCGCCTGCTGCGCAAACGGCGCGAGATGGCGCATGCCGCTCGTGGCCAGCATGCCGAAGGTCTGCTTGGCGACCGGCAGGTAGTCCTCCGGCAGCGCGCGCGAATCGGTACGCGGATAGGTCAGCGCCTTGTGACGCTCGTACAGGCTCTGCGCGAGCGCGAGCGTGGTCTTGGCGGAGAAGCCGAACTTGCCGTTGGCCTCGCGCTGCAGGCTGGTCAGGTCGAACAGCAGCGGCGACGCCTGCGTGGTGGGCTTGGATTCCTCCGTCACCGTCGCGGGCTTGCCGCGCACGGCCTCGGCGATCGCCACGGCATCACGGTGGTTCCAGAGACGGTCGGCCTTGGCTTCCGGATCGTCCGACTTCTTCCACTTGGGGTCGAACCACTTGCCCAGGTAGTCGCCCGCCTCGGCGTTGAAGCCGGCATGCACTTCCCAGTAGTCGCGGCTCACGAACTTGCGGATCTTCTCCTCGCGCTCCACCACGAGCGACAGCGTCGGCGTCTGCACGCGCCCCACAGTGGTGAGGAAGAAGCCGCCATCGCGCGAGTTGAACGCGGTCATCGCGCGCGTGCCGTTGATGCCCACCAGCCAGTCCGCTTCCGAGCGGCTACGTGCGGCGTTGGCCAGGCCCTGCATCTGTGTGTCAGTGCGCAGCTGGTTGAAGCCGTCGCGAATGGCCTGCGGCGTCATGCTCTGCAGCCACAGGCGCTTGACGGGCTTGCCGAGGCCGCCCTTGGCGCCCCCCGCGTACTGCTCGATCAGGCGGAAGATCAGTTCCCCTTCGCGGCCCGCGTCACAGGCGTTGATGAGTTCTGTCACGTCCTTGCGCTTGGCCTGCTTGACCACCGCATTCAGGCGGGTCTTGGTCTTGTCCACGGGCTTGAGGTCAAAGCGAGGGGGAATCACAGGCAGATTGGCAAAACTCCATTTGCCGCGCTTGACGTCGAATTCCTCGGGGGCCTGAATCTCCACCAGGTGGCCGACCGCACTGGTCACCACATAGCTGTCGGATTCGAAATAGTCATCGTGTTTCTCGAACTTGCCTGCCACCGGGGTCAGTGCACGAACGATGTCCTGCGCGACAGAAGGCTTTTCTGCAATCACCAGGGTTTTAGTCATTGTGTGTTCTCGTCGTCATTAACCACCCGAGCCCCAACGTGGGCTCAGGCTCATACAATTCGCTTCTCACGCGCGCGCATGCGCACATGTGTGCATATTCAAAGTATCAGAGAAAACATGCCCCGCACATCCTTGGCCTCTTCAACAGGCCGTCGAATCCAGACAAGGCGCTCCGGCGTGCATGGCAAAGGTGTTTTCGCCGCGCAGGATATTGCGGAAGGCGAAACCATTATTGAGTATGTGGGTGAAGTCATTGACTGGCAGGAGGCGCAGGATCGCCATCCGCATGACCCTAGCCAGCCCAATCACACCTTCTACTTTCAGGTCGACGATGAGCGCGTGATCGATGCCACACACAAGGGCAACTCCTCGCGCTGGATCAATCACAGCTGCGCGCCCAACTGCTATACCGACGAGATAGCCGGACGCATCTACATCATCGCGCTGCGCAACATTGCAGTAGGGGAAGAGCTGAACTACGACTACGGCCTGATGGTGGAGGAGCGCTATACGCCCAAGCTCAAGGCCGAATATGTCTGCTACTGCGGCGCGGCGAACTGCAGGGGGACCATGCTGGCACCGAAACGGGGCTGGAAACCTCCGATGCCGACCGGCACCCCCTGAGCGGCTTTGCCGCTTCCCCCTCTCTCGCTTCGCGGGAGGGGGACGACGCCATCGCCGCGAGGCGGCTCTTTCTCGGCGTCTCTGATTTGGAACATGCTTGTTCAAGGCGTGCTCGCTGCATAGAAATTTTGGATAAAGAAAAATGACCCAGCCGATTCACTGGAATGCCGAAGCCCTGTGGGAAGCCATTGCGCTGCAGCTGCCGGGCTTTACGGTCGAGGTGCTGCCTACCATCGACTCCAGCAACACCGAACTCATGCGCCGCGCGCGTGACGGACTGAATGAGCCGGTGCTGCTGATTGCCGAGCAGCAGACTCAGGGCCGTGGCCGGCTGGGCCGCAACTGGGTCAGCGGTGTCGGTGATTCGCTGATGTTCTCGTTGGGCCTGCCGCTGGCGCCGCGCGACTGGTCGGGGCTGTCGCTGGCCGTGGGCGTGAGCGTGGCCGAGAGCCTGCAGCCCCATCTGCCCGCTGCAGGCACTGCGCCCAAGATCGGCATCAAATGGCCCAATGACCTTTGGCTGGAGGGCGACCGCAAGCTGGCCGGCATTCTGATCGAGACCGCCAGCTTTGTTGGCACACACCAGCACGATATGAGCGCACCCCGCTATGTGGTGATCGGCATAGGCATCAATGTCCGCCCGCGGCCCGCTGACGGCATGCGCACAGCACCTGCCTGCCTGCAGGAGCTGGATGCGGCGCTGGACGCCCCCACGGCGCTGGCCTGCATCCTGCCCAATCTGGTGGCCGAGGTACAGGGCTTTGCCCGGCACGGCTTTGCGCCGCTGATGCAGCGCTTTGCCCAGCGCGACCTGCTGGCGGGCCGCGAGGTGAATCTGAGCGACGGCAGCAGCGGCATGGCCGAAGGTGTGGCCGCTGATGGCGGGTTCCTGGTGCGTACCGCAGCGGGCCTGCAAGCCGTGACCAGCTCGGAAATCAGTGTGCGCCCGGCCAGCAGCCCACTGCAGGCTTGAAATGCAACACCTCCTGAGCCGCTTCGCGTCTTCCTCCTCTCTCTACGCGCTGCGCGCTAGGGGAGGCGGACGCAGCCCTCGCTGCGGGGCGGCCCTTGCTCGGCTGCCCGCGATGGGAATGCGCCGGGTTCAGAGGCTATGTAGGGGCTGTAATCCGGCGGACAACATTGATATGGGAGCGCCATGCTGAGAATCGTCTTTCTGTTGCTGTTGCTGGGCAATGCCGGCTATTACATGTGGAGCCATGGCTATCTGGCCAGCCTGGGTCTGCAGCCATCGGTGCAGTCCGAGCCCCAGCGTCTGCAAGAGCAGATCAAGCCCGATGCCTTGACGCTGCAAGCGCCCGAGCCCGCGACCGAGCAGGCCGAGGAGCCCGCGCAGGAAGAGCCCAAGCCCGAGGAAAAAGCAGAGCCCAAAGCCGAGCCAAAGCCTGAACCCAAGCCGGAAAAGGCCGACAAGCCCGAGCCCGTGGCCGCCAAGGAGGTGAAGGAGCCGGAGAGCTGCTACCAGGCTTCGGGTATCGAGGAAAAGCAGGCCGAGAGCATTCGGCGGGCCCTGGCGACAGGCAAGCTCAAGAGCGAATGGGATCTGGTTGCCAGCCATCAGGGGGGGCGCTGGATGGTCTATATGGGCAAGTTCCCTGATACCGAGTTTCTGGACCGCAAACGCGGTGAACTGCGCCTGATGAATATCGATTTTGACCGCGCGGGTGGCGGCTTCGAGCCTGGTCTGTCGCTGGGTCGCTTCTCCACCGAAGAAGCTGCGCAGCGCCAGCTGGCCACCTTCACGCGTCAGGGCGTACGTACCGCCCGCGTGGTGCAGGAGCGTCCCGAAATCACTACCTACGCGCTGCGTCTGCCCAAGGCCACGCCCACCTTCCGCAATGAAGTAGTGATGCTGGCAGGCAAGAACCTGCTGCCCAAAGCCTTGCAGGCATGCCCGAGGTGATATCTGGCAGCTCTTGATTGATGAGCTGCTGACGCACAAAAGGCCTGCATTTGCAGGCCTTTTTGCTTTGAAAGCCAGATGCGACAGGCGCATCCAGCTTCTGTTTTTAGTCCAGCTGGATATTGGCCGACGCGGCCACCTTCTTCATCTTGGCGACTTCGCTGGCGATTTGCTTGGTGAAGTCGGCGCTCGATGTGCCCGAGGGATACAGGCCTTGAGCAGCCATGCGCTGCTTGACGGCGGGGTCCTTCAGTGCGGCAACGATGGCCTTTTGCACACGCTCCACTTGTGCGGCTGGCGTGCTCTTGGGGGCGACCAGGCCGAACCAGGATGGATCGTTGAGGTCGGGGTGACCGGCCTGGGCGTAGGTCGGCACATTGGGCAGCACCTCAAGGCGCTCGGGCCAGGACACGGCCAGGGCTACGACTTTGCCCGACTTGATGTGGGGCAGAGAGGAAGCCACCTGGTCGAAGTACACGGGCACCTGGCCGCCGAGCAGGTCGTTGATGGCCGGGCCCGCACCCTTGTAGGGGATATGCGTCATCTGGGTGCCCGTGCTCTTGAGGAACTGGGCGCCCCACATGTGGGCGATGGTGCCGTTGCCGGGCGTGGCGAAGCTGACCTTGCCGGGGTTGGCCTTGAGGTAGGCCACAAACTCGGCAAAAGTCTTCGCGGGAACCAGCTTGGGATTGATCACCAGCACGCCGGGAGCCTTGACGATTTCGGTCACGCCCACGAAGTCGTTGATGGCGTCATAGGGCAGTTTTTTGTAGACGGCCGGGTTCACGCCCTGGGTGGATAGCGTGGCGATACCGAAGGTCAGGCCATCGGTGGCGCGGGCCACCTCGGCCATGCCGATGGAGCCGCCGGCGCCGGCGCGGTTTTCGATCACCACGGGCTGGCCGCCCAGCAGCTTGGACAGCACGTCCTGCATGTTGCGGGGCACCATATCGGTGGCGCCACCAGGTGGGAAGGGTACGACGATGCGCAGAGGGCGCGAGGTTTCCTGTGCCAGAGACAGGCCAGACAGGGAAGAGGCCACGGCAGCAGCGGCTGCAGAGTGGATGAATTGACGACGTTGCATGAAAGCTCCTGGATCCAGTGAAACACAGAGAAATTGCCGAGCTTTATCGAGACTCTTGAGAACAATTCCTAGCGACGATTCTAGGGGTGACAAATATGAGCTCGGTACGCAGTTCCCGCTACATCCATGTTCAGCAGCAGGCCTGTGCCTGGTCAAGGCTTTATTGCTGTCCCGGCATGGCCTTGAAGCGCACGGTGAACAAGGCTCCGGGTGAGGGCTGACCGGGCCTGGCATCCTGCAGCAGCACCTGTGCGCCGTGTTGGCGGGCGATTTCCATGACGATGGGCAGGCCCAGGCCCGAGCCATCGGCTTCCGTGCCCAGCGCGCGGTAAAAGGGCTGGAAGATCAACTCGCGCTCGGCTTGCGGCACGCCGGGGCCGCTGTCCTCGACCTGCAGCAGCAGCACCTGACCGAAGTGGTCGGCCTGTACACGCACGGTGATCATGCCGGGGTGGTCGTCGGTCGATGGGGTGTAGTTGATGGCGTTGTCCACCAGATTGCGCACCAGCTCGGCCAGCAGCGTGGCATTGCCATTGAGCCACACTCCAGGCGTGCTGGCGCTGGCGCCCTCGTAGCCCAGGTCTATGCGCTTGTCCATGGCGCGCGGCAGGCAGTCCTGAAACACATCGGTGACGATGCGCACCAGGTTGCAGCCCTGCATGGCGGGCACGGCGCTCTCGGCACGTGCCAGCGCCAGCAACTGGTTGACGGTGTGCGTGGCGCGCATGCTGGAGCGGCCGATCTGTGCCAGAGATCGCTTCAGATCTTCGGTATTCGTGCCCTCGCGCTGGGCCAGGTCGGCCTGCATGCGCAGGCCCGCCAGCGGGGTCTTGAGCTGGTGGGCCGCATCGGCCAGAAAGCGTTTTTGCGTGGCAATGGAATCGTCGAGCCGGCCCAGCAGGTCGTTGACGGAATCGACCAACGGTACCACCTCCAGCGGCACATCCCTGTGGTTGATGGGCGAGAGATCCTCGGGCTTGCGCGCGCGAATGCGCTCCTCCAGCCGGTGCAGCGGCTTGATGCCGCGCGCCAGCGCCAGCCACACCAGCAGCGCGGCCAGCGGCAGGATGACGAACTGCGGCAGCATCACGCCCTTGATGATTTCGGTGGCCAGCACGCTGCGCTTTTCGCGCGTTTCGGCCACCTGTACCAGGGCGTTGGGTTCGCCCGGCAGCGGCATGCGCACCCAGATATAGGCCACGCGCAGGTCGATGCCCTTGTATTCCTCATCGCGCAGCAGCACCGTGCCTGTGGGCGGATCGTCCTCGGTCACGGGCGGGCGCGGCAGGTCGCGGTCGCCGGCCAGATATTCGCCTTTGACGCCGCTGACCTGGAAGAACACCGTGTCCGACTCGTCGGCGCGCAAGATCTCGCTGGCCGACTGCGGCAGATTGAACTGCACCTTGCCGCGCTGCACGATGACCAGCTGCGCCAAGGCCTGGGCGTTGTATTCCAGCGCGCGGTCGAACGGCTTGTTGGCCAGGCCCTGGGCCACCAGCCAGGTCAGCGCCAGGCTCACGGGCCACAGCAGCAGCAGCGGCGTGAGCATCCAGTCAAGGATCTCGCCGAAGAGGGATCGCTGCTCACGCTGAAAGATCTTCAAGAGGCGGCCCGCTGGTGTTTTGAATGATTTTGGCTGTTAGCGCTTTACAGAAAAGAGCTGGCAGCTATGAATGGATGAGCAAATCAACTGGGGATTTTTTCCAAGCAGTAACCGAGGCCACGTACGGTGGCGATGCGGATGGGCCCCTTCTCGATCTTCTTGCGCAGACGATGGATATAGACTTCGATCGCGTTGTTGCTGACCTCTTCGCCCCATTCGCACAGGCGCTCCACCAGCTGGTCCTTGCTGACCAGACGGCCTGCGCGTTGCAACAGCACCTCCAACAGCCCCAGCTCGCGCGCCGACAGCTCGACCATCTTGCCGTCGATGGTGGCTACGCGCCCGGTCTGGTCATAGACCAGCGGGCCATGCTTGATGGTGGAGCTGGCGCCACCCATGCCGCGCCGCGTCAGGGCGCGCACGCGCGCTTCCAGCTCGGATAGTGCAAACGGCTTGGCCATGTAGTCGTCCGCGCCATAGTCCAGGCCCTGCACGCGCTCTTCGATGGAGTCGGCGGCCGTAAGAATCAGCACCGGCAGCGCATCGCCGCGCCCGCGCAGGCGCTTGAGCACTTCCAGGCCATGCATCTTGGGCAGGCCCAGGTCAAGGATGAGCAAATCGAATTCACTGCTGGTCAGCAAGGCGGTATCGGCCTCGCTGCCATTGGCTACATGGCTGACCACGGCGCCCGAGCTGCGCAAGGTGCGCAGCAGGCCATCTGCCAGCACCTGGTCGTCTTCGGCAATCAGTATGCGCATGGGGAGTCTCCTGCTTGTTGTGGTGCTCTCGCACTTTTGCCGTCATTGTAGGGATGGGCGTCCCGCCCGGGCCGCAAGGCGGCCGTCTCAATAGCCGTCGGCATAGGCTTCCAGGCCCAGAGCCACCACGGTGGCCACGTCTTCGCCAACTGCTTCCCGGAACTCGGCCTCGGCCTGGGTGACGGCATCATGAAAGGCCTGCAGCCAGGCCAGGCCAGGCTCGGTAAAGCGCACGCGCCTGGCACGCGCATCATGCGGGTCGGTTTCGCGGGTGACCAGACCCCAGGCCTCGCACTGTGACACCAGGTCGGCCATGGCCTGCTTGGTCATGCCCGCCTTTTCGGCCAGATCGGTGATGCGCTCGCCCGCCAGAGACAGGTGTCGTGTGATATGGATATGGGCTGCGCCCACCTTGTCGCGCGCCGCGAGGTTGGACAGTGCCAGCGGCACCTGCACATCGCGCGCCATGAGCTGCAGCACGCGAGCGTCAAAGCGGCGCATGGCATGGCCCAGCAAGCGGCCCAGGTGGGTCTGGCGCCAGGCATCTTCAGCAGGTGTGACGGGGGCGATTTCGCTCATGGGTAAATAGTAAGGCAAACTGACTATTTATTTCAACAAAAGAGCAGTACAAGCCCATAAACTACTGTTCAAGCATCCAGCCTGAATGCAAAAACAGGGTGGGCCACAAAAAGTCACTCACCTACTCGGAGCCTGATATGAACGCCATCGCCAAGAACACTACCGCCGACAACAGCGAAAAAGCCAAAGCGCTGGCTGCCGCCCTGGCCCAGATCGAAAAGCAGTTCGGCAAGGGCACCATCATGAAGCTGGGCGAAGGTGAGGTGATCGAAGACATTCAGGTGGTTTCCACGGGCTCGCTGGGCCTGGATATCGCCCTGGGCGTGGGTGGCCTGCCCCGCGGCCGAGTGGTCGAGATCTACGGCCCGGAATCCTCGGGCAAGACCACGCTGACGCTGCAGGTGATTGCCGAGATGCAAAAGCAGGGCGGCACCTGCGCCTTTATCGATGCCGAACATGCGCTGGACACCAGCTATGCCCAGAAGCTGGGCGTGAACCTCAGCGAAGTGCTGATCAGCCAGCCCGACACCGGTGAACAGGCGCTGGAAATCTGCGACAGCCTGGTGCGTTCGGGGGCGGTGGACCTGATCGTGGTGGACTCGGTGGCAGCCCTGACACCCAAGGCTGAAATCGAAGGCGATATGGGCGACCAACTGCCCGGCCTGCAAGCCCGTCTGATGTCGCAAGCCCTGCGCAAGCTCACGGCCACGATCAAGAAGACCAATTGCATGGTCATCTTCATCAACCAGATCCGCATGAAGATTGGCGTGATGTTCGGTTCGCCCGAAACCACCACCGGTGGTAATGCGCTGAAGTTCTATGCCTCCGTGCGCCTGGACATCCGCCGTACCGGCACCATCAAGAAGGGCGACGAGGCCATCGGCAACGAAACCAAGGTCAAGGTCGTGAAGAACAAGGTTTCGCCTCCCTTCAAGGTGGCCGAGTTCGACATCCTGTTCGGCGAAGGTATCTCGCGCGAAGGTGAAATTCTGGACATGGGCGTGAATGCCAAGATCCTGGAAAAGTCCGGTGCCTGGTATGCCTACAACGGCGAAAAAATTGGCCAGGGCCGTGACAACTCGCGTGAATTCCTGCGTGAGAACCCCGCGCTGGCCGTGGAGATCGAAAACAAGGTGCGTGAGAGCCTGGGTATTGCCCTGCTGCCAGTAGCCGCCGGCGAAGAAGCTGCCAAGCCTGCCAAGGGCAAGAAGGCCGACAAGAACGCCAATGTCGATGAAGACGGTGTGATCGGCTGATCACCCCCTGAGCGGCTGCGCCGCTTCCCCCTCTCTCGATGCGTTGCATCGGGAGGGGGACGACGCCCTCGGTGCGGGGCGGCCCTTCCTCGGCGTCCTGGCGAGGTTTACGCTCTCTCGGTAGGCCGCTTCTTTGCTGAACAAGCTGTTCCTGCTTCGCACAAAAGTTGCCATCTTTGCGCAGGTTGTCCTGCGCTTTTTTGCTTTGGGAGATGTGTTTCATGGGCTTTGCCAAGCTCTCGCTCAAAGGCCGGGCCTTGAAGCTGCTGTCGCAGCGCGAGCATTCGCGTCTGGAACTGTGGCGCAAGCTGGCCGGGCATGTGGAAGAGGGCGACGACCTGAACGCCGTGCTGGACGATCTGGAAAAGCGCGGCTTCATCAACGAAGAGCGGGTGGTGGAGTCCGTGATCCACAGCAAGGCCAGCCGCTTTGGTGCGGCGCGGCTGGTGCAGGAATTGCGCAACAAGGGACTCGATGACGAGGTGGTGCGCCAGGCCAGCGATCAATTGCGCGATACCGAGCTGCTGCGTGCCAGGGAGCTGTGGCGCAAGCGCTTTGGCACGCCGCCCACAGACCTCAAGGAAAAGGCCAGACAGCTGCGCTTCATGGCGGCTCGTGGCTTTTCATCGGCTGTGGCTTCGCGTGTTTTGCGGGAGGCCCCATACTCTGACGCGGATTGCGACGAAAGCGACCATGCCGACTGACTGTCGTCCCCTCTCACCCAAACAAAGGACAGACCATGCCCGCTGCTGCCCCCGTCACTGACTCTCCTTCCGCGCTGCGCGTGGGTTTGAGTGCTGGCAAATCCTTGCTCGGTGGTCTGATGCTGGGGATTGCGCTGGCTGTGGTGCTGGGTTGCACGACGGCGGTGTTCTACTTTCTGCGTCTGAACGGGCCAGGTATGCCGGCTGCAGCTCACGCGGGCGGTGCAGGGGCAGTCATTGCCTTGCTGGCTTCGCCGTCGCTGATCGTGGCATTGCTGCTGGTGTTCATCATTCCTGCCTATGTGATGGTTGGCCTCATGATCGGGCGCGCCCGCGCCACGGGCAAGCTGGTGGCGCGCTATGGACAAGGGCTGGCGCAGCGCCTGGCCGAGATGCTGGCCCAGCGTGTGGAGTCCATGCCGCGCGCGCACAAGGCGTTGCACAAGACGGCAGACCTGCTGAGTGCCAGCGCGGCGGTGGAGCATCTCAAGCCCTGGGCAGGTGATGGCAAGGCCGTGCAGTGGGTGGTGCGCACGGTGCTCAACCGTCTGCCTCTGGCCGATCTGGTGGAGGAGTGGAGTCACACGCGTGCCGAATGGGGCACGGATGCCGCCAAAGGTGACCCGGCGCTGCGCGCCTTTCTGGCAGAAAAAATTCAAGGCCTGCTGCAAGACATGGCCGAGCCGCCGTGGACGTTGCTGTGGATCTTGATGGCCGTGCACCTGGTGGTGGTGGGCGTTGGCATCTGGCTCACGGCCTGAGATTTTTCCTCAATTCGATAGCAGCAAGCCCAGCCACGCAGCGCAAGGCATGGCAATCAGGCCCGCAGCAACCCGCAAGCCGTAGCGCATGCCGCCGCTGGCAAAGGCCAGCACGGTCTTGGCCAGGCTGCTGGCGCCGAGCACACCCAGAATGCCCCAGCAGGCCACATCAAGCGGCACGCTGCCGGACACCTGCAGCTGTGCCACGCCTGCGGCCGCTGCATGCACTTCGGCCAGTGCCACCAGCATGGTGGTGATCAGCACACCTGCGCTGCCAAAGCGCTCGCCCAGCCATGCGGCCAGCAGCGAGACCCCGGCAATCAGCGCGGCAATCAGCAAGGCCTGGCTGAGCTTGAAGGCGCGGCCCGAGCTTTGTGCCACCACCAGATCACTTTGGTGCGCCAGCCATTGCAGAAATGCGGATACCAGCAGCAGGGCCAGCACGGCAGCGCCCAGGCCGGGCAGGGCTGCGCGCAGCAGCACCGGAGAAATCGTTCCCACCACAGCCAGAAACAATAGCAGTGAAGCGAGGTTGGCCAGCAGCGCTGCCGATGCGCAGGCCGTGGTCTGTTCGCTGTTTTCCCGGGCGCGCTGTCCCATGCCGGTCACAGCTGCAGACGAGGAAACAAAGCCCGAGAAAAAACCGGCAATCGGCAAGCCCCAGCGCGCACCAAACAGGCGCTGTGCGATATGGCCGAACATGCCCACGGCCATGACCAGCACCACAATGCGCCAGACCATGGTGGGACTGACAGCCCCCCAGGGGTCCAATGGCTCGTTGGGCAGCAGCGGCATGATCACCAGTGCAGCTGCGCCCAGCATCAGGCCATCCTGCAACTCGCGCTCGCTGATCAGCTCCCGGCTGAGTCTTTGCATGGGTGCCTTGAGTAGCAACAAGATCGCCACCAGCACGCCCAGTGCCGCAGCCAGCGAGGCATGTTCTACCGACAGACCACCGAGCACCGCGCTCAACAGTAGGGCCACTTCACCGGTCAGGCCGGGGTCATCCCTGGCGGTGTGCAGATAGGCGGCAATCGTCAGGGCACCCACCAGCAGCAGGCAGACCACAAAGGCCGCGCTGCCCAGCATCCAGCCCATGCAGCCCAGCAGACATATCAGGGCATGGGTGCGCGTGCCAGCGACCAGGGCCTGCGGGCTGCCATGCATGCGTTCACGCACGATGCCGATCATCAGCCCTATGCCCAGGGCCGTCAGCAGGGCGCGCAAGGTGTCATTCAGTTCCATGTTCGGACCTTTCGGCCGCCGAGGATCGCGTGGCCCACCAGCAGATCAGCGAGCCCAGCGTGACCAGGGCCACGCCCTGCCAGAAGCTCCAGCCCGGCAGCACCTGCAGCAGCAGGCCGGCCATGAGTGCCGACAGCACGGGTGTGAAATAGGACGCCGCTGCCAGCACGGCCAGCTTGCCATGCTGTATGCCGTGTTCCCAGCAGCTATAGCCCAGCGCCGTCAGCGCGCCCGCCATGAAGAGCTGCAAAGCGGTGGGCCCCGACCATTGCATGGGGGTGGTGTCCAGTCTGAACCATTGCAGCCACAAGGCGATGGCCGTCCCGGTCACGAACAGGCCGACGGCGTTGAAGCCCGCGCCGTAACGGCGTGCCAGCAGCGAATAGGTAGGCCACAGCAGCGCCGCGGCAAAAGCCATGCCGTAGGCAGCGGGGTTGCCCTGAATATGTAGCCACAGCGTGGACAGGCTGAAGCTGTCGCCGCCCAGCACGCGCGCCAGGCCCCAGAGGCAGATCAGCAGGCCTGGCCACAACCACCAGCGCGCAGCCTGCTGGCCCCAGAGCACGGCAAAGGCGATGGTGAGGCTGGGCCAGAGGTAGTTGATGACGCCGATTTCCATGGCCTGGCTGCGGTCGTCGGCCAGGCCCACGGCCACGGACAGGCAGATTTCGTAAATCACGAACAGCGCGCCGCAGAGCCACAGATAGACGGGGTGCATATCGCGCCAGCGGGCCACTTCACGCCAGCCTGTGCGCCCGCGTGCCACAGCGATGCAGATGGCGGCCATGGTGTAGAGCCAGGCGGCACCACCCACGGCGCCCAGCGGCTCGGCCACGGCGCGCATCAGGCCTATGGTGCAGCTCCAGCACAGCACGGCAATCAGGCCGATGGCCGTGGCTTTTTGTGCGGCGGCGTTCACATGCATCCGTCTCTGCTCCTTAAACGGGAGCTGTTAGCGCATATTGCATCTGAAAAAATCACAATAACCGGCATGTAACCCTTGTAGACACTGCGCAGAATGCTGCGAAATTGATGAAGCGACATGAAAAATGACACCCCACGCTCCCCACTGCGTGTGGTCGCTGCCCCTCCAGGAGGGAGTTTTTCATCTTGGGGCGGCCCGGCGATGAAAAAAGCCGCAGACCTGCGGCTTTGGGGATGGGTGCAGGGCTGCGCTATTCGCAGCCCGACACTTTGCCGTTGACGGTCATGCCCTGCATATTGTCATCGGTGTCGTGGAACTGTTCGCATATGTTGCATTTGGCCCGCAGCAATGGGTCATGGACGCTGTTTTGCGTCCCCCGCCGCTTCTCGCTTCACGAACAGCAGCACCAGAATGGCGGCGCAGAACTCCACGGCGGCGATGATGAGCAGGCCTGGTGCATACGAGCCGCTGCTGGACTTGAGCAGACCTAGCAACTGTGGCGAGAAGTAGCCCGCCAGATTGGCGGCGGAGTTGATGACCGCCAGGCCCACGACCAGGGCGGTGGCCGACAGGAAGCGGTTGGGAATCTGCCAGTACACAGGGATGGAGCCCATGGTGCCCAGCGATGACAGTGCCAGAGACGCGACTACGCCGGTCACATTGCCCTGTTGCAGGAACAAGGCCGTCAGTACCAGTCCGATGGCGCCCATGGCGGCGGCAATCGCCGTGTGCCAGCGCACCTCTTTTTTGCGATCGGACAGCCAGCCGTTGCCCACCATGCCTATCCAGCCGAAGGCGTAGATGAGGGACATGACCCAGCCCAAGGTCTTGAGGTCGGAGATGCCCACGGATTTGACAATGCTGGGCCCGTAGAACACCAGCGTGGAGTTGCCGGCCACGATGCAGAAGAAGATCAGGATCAGCATCAGCACGCGCGGGTTGCGCATGGAGGCCCAGAAGCTGTGCTCGCGCTGGCCCAAGGAGGCCTCATCGGCCTTGAGCTCCTCGTACACATGCTGCTTTTCGCGGGCGCTGAGCCAGGGAGCCTTGGCCGGGGTGTCGCTGAGTAGAAAGTAGGCCGCAATGCCTGCGAGAACGGACGGAACGCCCTCGATGATGAACAACCACTGCCAGCCTGCGTGGTTGGCCACACCGTGGAAGGTTTCCATCAGATAGGCGGCAATCGGGCTGCCCAGCATCAGCGACAGGGCCGATGCCGAGACAAAGAACGCCAAAGCCTTGCCGCGGCGGTGTGCCGGCAGCCAGTAGGTCAGATAGAGAATCACGCCCGGCTGCAGGCCCGCTTCGAAAGCGCCCATCAAAAAGCGCAGCACGTAGAACTGCAAAGGCGTCTGCACCCAGGCCATGAGGATGCCGGTCACACCCCAGCCTATGGTGATGCGCATGATGGTTTTCTTGGCCCCGAACTTGTGCAGCAGCAGATTGCTGGGGACTTCAAAGAAAAAGTAGCCGATGAAGAAGATGCCGGCCCCCGCGCCGTAGACGGCGTCGGACCACTGCAGGTCGCTCATCATGGTCAGCTTGGCAAAGCCGACGTTGACACGGTCTACCCAGGCCAGAAACCAGATCAGGGTGAGAAACGGAATCAGCCGCCAGATGATGCGGCCAAAGGTGATGTCACGCTCCTGCACGGTGCTGACATCGCCGTGCGCCGCCGGGACGGGAATGGAAGACATGGTTTCCTCGCTTTCGTACAACAGTGAGACTGAGGACGGCTACGAGAGCAGGGGGTAGCAGCTCCGCGCATCCGCTGCCGCCTGCGCGGATACCGCCGCGCCCGGGTCAGGCGTGGCCGGCATCACAAGGCCGGTGAAGGCTCTGGCAGGCACAGCTCAGGTCGGTGGACTATAGAAGTGGCCTGCACAAAACACAGCCGGTGCTTCTCCGTCTGGACAAAACAAGAATTTTGAATTTCATAAAAATAAAAATATGAAAAAATAATTTCCAAAACGAATTTTTAAGCTGCAGAAAACAAAAAACGGCCGCCAGGGCCGTTCTTTCGGGAGCAGGGCAGGGCTTACAGGCCGAGCATGATCTGCAGGTTCTGCACCGCAGCGCCGCTGGCGCCCTTGCCCAGATTGTCCAGGCGGGCAATCAGCACGGCCTGACGGTACTGCTCGTTGGCAAATACGCGCAGCTCCAGCTTGTTGGTATTGGCCAGCGTATCGGCTGCGAGCTTGTTGTCCTCGGTAGGCGGCAGTACGCTGACCCAGTTGGCCGGTGTGTTGGTCTTGGCGTAGTGGCTGGCCAGAGCATCATGCAGATCGGCAGCCTTGGGCGCGCTGGGCAGCAGGTCCAGATGCAGAGGCAGTTGCACCAGCATGCCCTGGGCAAAGTTGCTCACGGCTGGGATGAACACGGGGCGGCGTGTCATGCCCGTGTAGTGCAGGATTTCGGGGATGTGCTTGTGACCCAGGCCCAGGGCATAGGCCTCGTAGGGCGCGGCGGAGCCTGCTTCGTAGGCTTCGATCATGGGACGGCCGCCGCCGCTGTAGCCCGACACGGAGGGCAGGCTGACAGGGTAGTCGGCGGGAATCAGGCCGGCAGCCACCAGCGGTGCCAGCAGCGCGATGGCGCCCGTGGCATAGCAGCCGGGGTTGGAAACGCGGGTGGCGTTCTTCACGGCATCGAGCTGGCCGGTGCGCAGTTCGGGAAAGCCGTAGACCCAGTCGGGAGCCGTGCGGTGCGCGGTGGAAGCATCGATGATCTTGATGGCACAGCCGGTCTCGGCGGTGATGGCATCCACCATGGCGGCGGTTTCACGGGCGGCATCGTCGTGCAGGCAGAGGATGACCAGATCCACGCCGGCGATCAGAGCGCGTTTGGCGGCCGGGTCCTTGCGCAGTGCAGGGTCAATGCTGACCAGCTCCACACCTGCGAAATCGACCAGACGATCACGGATCTGCAGACCTGTGGTTCCTGCTTCACCGTCGATAAAGACTTTTGCCATTGCATTTCTCTCCTGCACCGGCGCGCGCATGTCTTGGTGTATGCCGCTGCCTGCGGCACCATTGCCGCTTTCCGGGCGTTGATTGTCCTTGAATCTGATGACGGATGTGTATTGCCTGTTTCTTGGGCAGTTCTTCTGCAGGTGGCCAATCTTTGTCGTCCAGGCGACGGTTTTTCTCACATCACCGGAGCTTGCACCAAGCTTGCGCCAAGTTTTATATAAGACATAAGAAAGTTGCGAGAAGAAAAAATATCGTGTAAGCGTAAATTTACCAACGATATCAAGGCATTGCGGCCGGAAGATGGGGATGAAAAAGATGCGTGAAATTGTGGATTCTGCGCATATTCAGCTGTCGTTTTGCGCGGTGCAACATGGTACATTTCTGCGAGCCATGTCATACGATCCGTCTCGCCTGACCATCAGAGTTCGTGGCGGACGGGTATTTCCCCTCAGTTCAGAGAGACAAAGTCATGAAGATTCATGAGTACCAAGGCAAGGAAATCTTGCGCCAGTTTGGTGTGCCAGTCCCCCGTGGCATTCCTGCATTCACAGTTCAAGAGGCTGTTGAAGCAGCCCAGAAGCTGGGTGGACCCGTGTGGGTGGTGAAGGCCCAGATTCACGCTGGCGGCCGCGGCAAGGGCGGCGGCGTGAAGGTTGCCAAGTCCATCGAGGACGTGCAAAAGCTGTCCGAGCAGATCCTGGGCATGCAGCTGGTGACTCACCAGACCGGCCCCGAAGGCCAGAAGGTTCGCCGCCTGTACATCGAAGACGGCGCTGACATCAAGAACGAACTGTATGTGTCGCTGGTGACCGACCGCGCCACACAGAAGGTTGCCCTGATCGCTTCCAGCGAAGGCGGCATGGACATCGAGGAAGTGGCTCACTCCACACCCGAAAAGATCATCACCGAGATGATTGACCCCCTGACCGGCATCACCGAAGCGCAATCGCGCAAGGTGGCAGCTGCCATCGGTCTGGAAGGCAAGTCCGTGGACCAAGCCGTGGATCTGTTCGCCAAGATCTACAAGTGCTACATGGACACCGACGCGTCGCTGGTGGAAATCAACCCCCTGAACTGCGACTCCAAGGGCGACCTGATGGCTCTGGACGCAAAGTTCAACTTTGATCCCAACGCCCTGTTCCGTCACCCCGAAATCGTGGCCTTCCGCGATCTGGACGAAGAAGACGCTGCCGAAATCGAAGCCTCCAAGTTCGATCTGGCCTACATCTCCCTGGACGGCAACATTGGCTGCCTGGTGAACGGCGCCGGTCTGGCCATGGCCACCATGGACACCATCAAGCTGTTCGGCGGCGAGCCTGCCAACTTCCTGGACGTGGGCGGCGGCGCTACGGCCGAGAAGGTGACCGAAGCCTTCAAGATCATGCTCAAGAACCCTGAAGTCAAGGGTATTTTGGTCAATATCTTCGGCGGCATCATGAAGTGCGACACCATCGCCACCGGCGTGGTCACCGCTTGCAAGGCCGTGAACCTGAGCGTGCCTCTGGTTGTGCGCATGAAGGGCACCAACGAAGAGCTGGGCAAGCAAATCCTCAAGGATTCCGGTCTGCCCATCATCGCTGCTGACACCATGGCTGAAGCCGCGACCAAGATCGTCGCTGCCGTTAAGTAATACGCCCCGGAGATAGAAACATGTCGATCTTTATCAACAAAGACACCAAGGTCATCACCCAGGGTATTACTGGCAAGACCGGTCAGTTCCACACTGAAAAGTGCCAGGAATACGCGAACGGCAAGAATTGCTTCGTGGCAGGCGTGAACCCCAAGAAGGCTGGCGAAAAGATTTTCGACATCCCAATCTTTGGTTCCGTGAAGGACGCAGCCAAGGAAACTGGCGCTACCGTGTCCGTGATCTACGTGCCTCCCGCCGGCGCTGCTGCTGCCATCTGGGAAGCCGTTGAAGCCGACCTGGATCTGGCCATCTGCATCACCGAAGGCATTCCCGTTCGCGACATGCTGGAAGTGCGCAACAAGATGAAGGCCAAGGAAGCTGCCGGCGGCAAGAAGACGCTGCTGCTGGGCCCCAACTGCCCCGGTCTGATCACACCTGATGAAATCAAGATCGGCATCATGCCCGGTCACATCCACAAGAAGGGCCGCGTGGGCGTGGTGTCCCGTTCCGGTACGCTGACTTACGAAGCCGTGGCTCAACTGACCGAACTGGGCATTGGCCAGTCCTCCGCTGTCGGTATCGGTGGCGACCCCATCAACGGCCTGAAGCACATCGACGTGATGCGCGCCTTCAACGACGATCCCGACACCGACGCCGTGATCATGATCGGTGAAATCGGTGGTCCCGACGAAGCCGAAGCTGCCCAGTGGTGCAAGGCCAACATGAAGAAGCCTATCGTGGGCTTCATCGCTGGCGTGACTGCGCCTCCCGGCAAGCGCATGGGCCACGCAGGTGCCCTGATCTCCGGCGGTGCCGACACTGCCGACGCCAAGCTGGCCATCATGGAAGAGTGCGGCTTCACCATCACCCGCAACCCCTCCGAAATGGGTCGTCTGCTGCAAGGCCTGCTGAAGAAGTAAGCCTTAAGAACGTGCTTACGATCTCCTCGCGTGTTTGCAGGCCCGGAATCGGGTGATCTGCGTTGTTGCAAATCCTCGCAATAGCACCGCTATTGCTGTGGTTTGCGCCTAGCAGCTCATCCCGATCCGCATCCTGCACACCTTCACGAAAGATCGTAAACACGTTCTAAGCTCGTAATACAGCGTTGAATTTACGCAGTATTACGAACTGGCAAGACGGGCTTCCCGCCCTAAACTGCCTCCACTCATAAAAGAAAGCGCCGCGCAATGCGGCGCTTTCATATTCAAAACAGTGGAGTCATCATGGAAATGCTCAATAGCGCCGATTTCTGGATCGGCTTGGTGAAGATCATCTGGATCAACATCATCCTCTCTGGCGACAACGCCGTGGTCATCGCACTGGCCGCGCGCTCCCTGCCCCCTGAACAGCAGAAGAAAGCCATCATGTTCGGCTCCGGTGCCGCCGTGGTGCTGCGTATCGTGCTGACCGTGGTGGCTGCCAAGCTGCTGGAACTCTCCTTCCTGCAGGTCGTGGGCGGCTGCCTGCTGCTGTGGATCGGCTATCAGCTGCTGACCGGCGACGAGGACGGTGAGGGCGAATCCAAGGGCACTGGTTCCATGATGGCCGCCATCCGCACCATCCTGATTGCCGACCTGGTGATGAGCCTGGACAACGTGATTGCCGTGGCCGCGACCGCCCAGGGCAATATGGTTCTGCTGATCCTGGGCCTGGCCATCTCCATTCCCCTGGTGATCTTTGGCTCCACGCTGATGATCAAGCTCATGGAACGCTTCCCCGTCATCGTCACGCTGGGTGCAGCCCTGATCGGCTGGGTGGGCGGCGAAACCATCGTCAACGACAACCTGCTCCATGGTTACGCTGTGGCTCATCCCTGGCTGCACTACGCTGCCGCGGCGGCTGGCGCCGTGCTGGTGGTCGGTCTGGGCAAATTCATGCAAGCTCGTTCCGCCAAGAAGGAAGTGGCTGCAGCGGCCTAAGCCTTTGCAAAGCTGATAGTGCTAAAGCGCATCGTGCAATCACGGTGCGCTTTTGTTTTTGTAGCTGCTAACGTTTGCTGTGTATCGGCTTGAGGTTGTTTGGCCCTGGGGTCAGATGTAAGAGCCATTGGCTGCGGCAAACTATGGGCCATGAGCAAGACCCAGTACTACACCGCTACCAGCCTGGACGGCTTTCTCGCCACCGAGGATGACTCCCTGGACTGGCTCTTTCCCCTGGCCAGTCTCCATGAATCCAGCTACCCGGCTTTTATCGCCGAAGTCGGCGCTCTGGCCATGGGCTCGGCGACCTATGAATGGATGCTGCGCAATGCGGAAGCTGTTCTCAAGGAGACGGGAGTGGCCTGGCCCTATACCCAGCCCGCCTGGGTTTTCTCCAGCCGGCAATTGCCCCTGATCGAAGGTGCCGATGTGCGTTTTGTCAGTGGCGCCGTGGACTCGATCTGGGCGCAGATGAAGCAGATGGCGGCCGGCAAGAATCTCTGGATCGTGGGCGGCGGCGATCTGGCGGGGCAGTTTTACGATGCGGGCTTGCTGGACGAGCTGATCGTCCAGATCGGCTCGGCTACTCTGGGTGGGGGCAAGCCTCTGTTCCCGCGCCGGGTGCTGGGCCCAGCGTTGCAGCTGCAGTCCGTGCAGCAGATGGGTTCGGGCATGGCTGAGCTGCGTTACACCGTGTGCAAAGCGCGGCCCTCTGGAAATTAACGGTTATTTCTTGGTGGGCCACAGCACCGACGCAATCGCCACCACCATCAGGCAGACGGCCGTCCAGTCCTGCCAATGCAGCACCTCTCCCAGCCACCAGGCACCGACAAACACGCCCAGCACCGGGATCATCATCACGCTCAGTGTCGATGCCACGGGCGGCAGGCTGCGGGCCAGGTAGAACCACACGGCCTGGGCAAAGCCCAGCACCAGCACGCCGTTGAAGGCGATGGCGGCAATGGCGCTCTGGTCGGGCGCATGCCATTGCTGGCGCTCGAACGTAAAGGCCAGCACGGTCAGTACCACGGTGGTCAGCGCCACCATCCACAGCGACAGTGTCATCAGCGGCACGGGCGCCTCGGTGCGGCGCAGCAGCTGCGTGCCCCAGGCCCAGCCTGCAGCGGCGATCAGCATCAACATCACGCCCAGAGGCTTGCTGCCCAAGGCCCCGACTTCATGCCACAGCAGCAGCAAGACACCGGCAAAGGCAGCGCCTACGCCGGCCCAGGCGCGGGCACCCAGCTTGTCCTTGAAGAAGACGCTGCCAAAGACGGCTGAAAAAATAGGCATTGTGTAGCCCAGAATTGCTGCGCGCCCGCTGGACAGCGTGGGGATGGCGATGATGATCAGGCAGTGCCAGAGCACCATATTGAACAGCGTGAGCTTGGCCAGCTGGCCCCAGTAGCTGCGCGGAATGGTCAGCGGCAGGCCCTTGCTGGCAACAAAGATGGCCAGGATTGGCAGGCCAATCCACATGCTGACCATGCGGAAGCTCAACGGTGGGAAATGCTGCACGCCCAGCTTCATTACAGGCCAGTTCAGGCCCCAGACGATGGTGAGCAAGACAAGGAGAATGAGCTGTTTGGGCGTGAACGAAGGCATGGGGGGATTATCTCCCTCTGGAATGATTTTCTCCCCCTGTGGCGCTTCGCGCCTTCCCCCCTCTCTCTACGCGCTGCGCGCTAGGGGAGGGGGACGACACCGTCGGTGCGCGGCGGCGCTTCCTCGGTGTCACTGAGTTGGTGTGTGCGTCTGATTTGCGGCTTGGCGCAAAACCTGTGGCAAGGCTTGGAAGGGTCGAGCAATTAAAATCACGCTTTATGACTTTTATCGACATGCTGCGCGACGCGTCCACGCGCAATGACTCCATGCTGTGCGTGGGTCTGGACCCAGAACCCAGCCGCTTTCCTGGCGCCATGAAGGGCGATGCGTCCAAGATCTACGACTTCTGTGCAGCCATCGTCGATGCCACCCATGATCTGGTCAACAGCTTCAAGCCCCAGATCGCCTACTTTGCCGCTCACCGCGCCGAAGACCAGCTGGAAAAGCTGATGGAGCACATGCGCCGCGTGGCGCCCCATGTGCCCGTGATTCTGGATGCCAAGCGCGGCGATATCGGCTCCACTGCCGAGCAGTACGCCAAGGAAGCGTTCGAGCGCTACGGCGCCGATGCTGTGACGCTGTCCCCCTTCATGGGCTTTGACTCGATCACGCCCTACCTCAAGTACGAAGGCAAGGGCGCTTTCCTGCTGTGCCGCACTTCCAACCCCGGCGGCGACGACCTGCAGGCACAGACCCTGGCCGACGTGCCCGGCAACCCGCACATGTTCGAGCATGTGGCGAAGCTGGCCCAGGGTCCATGGAACACCAACGGCCAGCTGGGCCTGGTGGTGGGAGCCACGCGTCCCCACGAGATCGAGCGCGTTCGCGCTGTGGCCCCCACGCTGCCCCTGCTGATTCCCGGTGTGGGTGCCCAGGGTGGCGATGCCGTGGCGACGGTGAAGGCCGCCCGCATTGGCGGCGGCCCCATCATCATCAACTCCTCGCGCGCCATTCTGTATGCAGGCCAGGGCGATGATTTCGCCAAGGCCGCGCGCGAAGCGGCCATTGCCACGCGTGCCACGTTGCAGGCTGCGGCGCAGAGCTGAGCCAGGTTAGGCATCTGGCCATGCAAAGCAAATGGCTGGAAGATTTTCTGCTCCTGGCCCAGGAGCGCAGCTTTACCCGTGCGGCAGAGCTGCGCCATGTCACCCACCCGGCCTTTGGCCGCCGCATCCGGGCTTTGGAAGCCTGGGCGGGTACGCCGCTGATTGAATCAGGAGGCGGCCCGGTGCGGCTCACACCGGCCGGGGAAGCCTTTCGCGATACCGCCGAGCAAATGGTGCGCACGCTGGCCCAGTCTCACGATGAGCT
Organism: Comamonas sp.; assembly: GCA_031277805.1. Taxonomy (GTDB): domain Bacteria; phylum Pseudomonadota; class Gammaproteobacteria; order Burkholderiales; family Burkholderiaceae_C; genus Comamonas. Next base: position 70,036 of record JAITLR010000027.1, read on the forward strand.
GCAGGCCGTGGCGGGACGTCAGGCCCATGTGATCACGCTGGCAACAGGCCGCACGCTGGCACGAACTATCGTGGCCGACTGGCTGGCGCTGCACGGCAGCGTGCTGCAAGCGGCGCAGATGCGCGTCATCACCCGCACCCTCGACGAAACGGTGGTCATGCTGCAGCGCGGCGAGGTCAGCTTTGCTTTGCTCTACCACCATGCGGCGATTGCTGTGCGGCTCGATGGGCGGCAATTCAGCCACCTGACGGTGATGCACGACAAGCTGGTGCCCGTGGCGCGCGCCGATGCCGATGGCAAGGCCTTGTTCGACCTGGCCCAGGCCATGCATGCCGGAGCCAGTCCTGTGCCCTATCTGGCGTTCTCGCACAGCATGGCGCTGGGGCGGCTGGTGGAGGACCATCTGGCCCGCCACCCCCTCATGCCCAGGCTGCGGCGCTGCATAGACTGTGATTCGGCGGACGCCAATTACGAGTACGTGCTCAAGGGCCTGGGAGTGGCCTGGATGCCCTGGTCCATGGTCCAGCGCGATTGCCGGGCCGGGCGTCTGGCGATTGCAGGTGACAGCAGCCTGAATGTGCACTTCGATGTGCGCCTGTATCGGCCCAAACGCCACCTGGGTGCTGCGGTTGAGCAGTTCTGGAGTGATATCACTCGTTCCTGAGCGCTGCCGCTTCCAGGGTTTTGTCTGACGGTCTTCTGGCCTGGTGCAGCTACCGTGTCCTGGCATGACTGGTTCGTGCTCAATTTGCACATCTTGGTGCCGTATCGGCACCAACAGTCTTTCGTGGTGTTCGCACAATCGACGTTATAAAGATTTGGAATAGTTTCATGCAGAATACAAAAATTCTCCGCCGCACTGCCATCGCTTCCGGCTTGTTGATGGCCGCTGGTCTGGCTGCCCCTGCTTTTGCGGTCGACAACTACCCCAGCAAGGCCATCACCATGGTGGTGGGCTATCCCGCCGGCGGCAGCACCGACCTGATCGGCCGCCTGGTGGCCGACGGCCTGTCCAAGCATCTGGGCCAGCCCGTGGTGGTGGAAAACCTCGGCGGCGCAGGCGGTGCCATTGGCGCGCAGAAGGTTGCCAAGGCCCAGCCTGACGGCTACACCATCATGGTGGGCGCCAACAATGAGCTGGCCATTGCCAGGCTCATCAACAAGGCCGTGAAGTACAACATCGGCGACTTCACTCCCATTGGTCTGGTGGGCTCGCAGCCCATGGTGCTCGTGGCCTCGCACAAGGCCGGCGTGAAGAACGCCGCCGAGTTCGTGAACCTGGTCAGCAAGAACCCCGACAAGTTCAGCTACGGCAGCTCCGGTGTGGGCACGGCCCTGCACCTGGCGGGCGAGCTGATCAAGGAGCAGGGCAAGCTGCACATGACCCATGTGCCTTACAAGGGCGTGGCACCTCTGACCACCGACCTGGTGGGCAGCAACATTGAATTCGGCATGTTTGTGCTGTCCTCGGGTCTGCCCCAGATCAAGGCTGGCAAGGTGGTGGCACTGGGCACGACCGAAGCCAAGCGCTCGGCCATCACGCCCGATATTCCCGCCCTGTCCGAGCTGCCCCAGTTCAAGAACGTGGACATCAACAGCTGGTTCGCCATGATGGCGCCCAAGGGCCTGCCCGCCCCCATCGCCGCCAAGCTGAAGAAGGCGTTGGACGAAACCATGGCCTCGCCGGAGTTCCGTAAGAAGATGGAAGAGACCGGCAGTGTGGTGGCCGATCCCAAGGTGGATGCCGGCAAGTACATCAATGCCGAGATCGCCAAGTACGCGAAGATTGTGCAGTTCGCCAAGATCGAGAACTGATCACGCTGAACCTGCTCATTTCGTTTATCAATCATTCGAGTACGCGAAGGCGAAGCAAAGACAGTGCTGCAGCACGGCGAGCGAAGCTGACAAAGTAATCGGATGATTTAGAAATGGAATCAAGCCAAAAAACGGCCTGCTCCTGATGGAGCAGGCCGTTTTGCTTTGTTTCTGGCTGAGCGAGCCAGAATTTTGAGGAAATCAGGCTGTAGCGCAATGCTGACAGGCGTTGGTAGCTCTTAACTCTATAGCGATCGTTGGCATCTGGCTGGCGATACCGCTCCCACATCCACCTTCTGCTCTGCCAGTGCCGTGTCAAGCGTCTCCCCCAACAGCAGGTTGCGAGCCAGCAGGCTGTAGCCGGCCGCGCTTTGGATGCCATAGCCGCCTTGGGCCGCGACCCAGAAGAAACCGGCCACGGGGGTGGGCGAGGCGTCCCAGCCGATCACCAGTTCACCATCGGTCACGAACGAGCGCAGACCCGCCCAGGTGTGCGAGGGGCGGCGGATTTGCAGTGTGGTGGCTTCCTCGATATTCCAGATGCCGGTGGCAATGTCCAGCTCCTCGGGCACCACATCGTGGGGGGGCACAGGGTCCGCGTTGGCGGGTGAGCCCAGCAGCTGACCGGCATCTGGCTTGATGTACCAGCCTTCGTCGGCGCTGATGATGGCGGGCCAGTGTGTGGCATCCATGCCCTCGGGAGCCGGGAAGGTGAAAGCACTGCGGCGCTTGGGCACGATGCCGATGGGCGTGGCGCCTACCATGGCCGCGACCTGGTCCACCCAGGCGCCAGCCGCGTTGACGATGATCCTGGCGCGGATGCTCCGGCCTTTGGGCAGGGCGATATGCCAGCTGTCGTTGACGCGGGTGATGGCCTCGACCTCGGCGTTGCACCACAGGTCTCCGCCGCGCTGGCGCAAGCCGCGGATAAAGCCCTGATGCAGACCGTGCACATCGATATCGCGCGCGCCGCCATCGAGAAAACCGTCGACCAGCACCTCGGTATTGAGACAGGGCACCAAATCCTTGAGCTGTGCGGCATCCAGGCGTTGAGCCTGGGGTGAGTGAATGAGGGCTTCGGCATAGGCAGCGTCGACCAGCTCTTTTTGCTCTGCGGTACCAACATACAGCACGCCGCGCGGTGTGAGGATGGCGGCTTCGGCAAAACCGGCAGGCGGCGCATCGTAGAAGGCACGGCTGGCGCGGGTCAGGGCCTGAACCTGAGCCGGGCCATAGTGCTCTTCAAACAGCGCGGCCGAGCGGCCCGTGGTGTGATAGCCGGGCTGGGATTCGCGTTCGAGCACTAGCACGGAAGGGGGCGTCGCCCCACCGCTTTGGGCCAGTTGCCAGGCGGTGGAGGCTCCGGCCATGCCGGCGCCGATGATGACAAAGTCCCAGACGGGGTTGGCCGGGGTGTCGAGTGGGGTGGTCTTGGCGATGTCCATGACCTGCATGGTACTGTCTGCCAAACCCGATGAAAGGCCCGGCCCGTGATGACATGGACGCGTATGTCTCTTTGCCCTTCGAGGCACTGCCCGGCGTTATCGTCAGTGGCGGCCCTGGCAACCTCTTTGGCGCTATTGCTGCCCTTCGACGCGTCGGCTCAGGCGCAGGAGCCCCGTCAACAGGTATTGACTACAGGGCTGGCCAATGCATGGGCGATTGCGCCTTTGCCTGACCAGCGCTTTGTGCTGAGCGAGCGTGCCGGCAAACTCTGGCTGCTTGATGCCCAGGGCCAGAAACAGGCAGAGCTGACCGGTGTACCGTCCGTGGCCTATGGCGGGCAGGGCGGTCTGCTGGATGTAGTGGCCGACAGCCAGTTTGCCAGCAATCGCCGCATCTATTTCTGCTACAGCGAGCCAGGGACTGCGGCGGGCACCAACAGCACGGCGCTGGCCAGTGCGCGCATTGCGGCGGGAGAGCGGCAGCTGGAAGACGTCAAAGTGCTGTTCAGCCAGCGGCCCAAGGTCAAAAGCAGCGCCCACTTTGGCTGCCGCGTTGCCGAGGCCAAGGACGGCATGCTGTTCCTGAGTCTGGGTGACCGCTATTCGCAGCGTCAGGATGCCCAGACACTGGACAACCACCATGGCAAGCTGGTGCGCATCGCCAAGGACGGCAGCGTGCCTAGAGACAATCCGTTCACTTCCCAAAAGAACGCCTTGCCAGAGATCTACAGCTATGGTCATCGCAACAGCCAGGGCCTGACCATGGGGCCCGATGGCCAACTGTGGATGCACGAGCATGGCCCGCAGGGCGGCGATGAAATCAACCGGCCCCGGCCCGGCAGAAACTATGGCTGGCCCGTCATCACCTACGGCGAGGAATATGGTGGCGGCAAGATCGGCGAAGGCACGCAAAAAGCGGGCATGGAGCAACCGCTGCACTACTGGGTGCCCAGCATTGCGCCCAGCGGCATGGTGTTTGTCACCAGCGAACGCTATGGCGCTGCCTGGAAGGGCAGCCTGCTGGTCGGTGGCCTCAAGTCACGCAGCCTGGTACGGCTGGAGATCAAGGATGGCAAGGTGGCGGCAGAGCAGCGGCTCTACACCGGCACAGGCGAGCGCATACGCGATGTACGCCAGGGCGTTGACGGGTTGATCTATCTGCTGACCGATGGGCCGGACGGCAAGTTGATACGCCTGCAGCCACGGCCTTGATTGCTCTTGATTCAATAGCTTCTGTCGCTTGATGGGTAAGCGTTAGAGGCATATTTCATCAATACTCAACGTTTCTTCAGATAAGGCTTGAGGTAGCGCCCCGTCACGCTGGCCGGGTTGGCCGCCACCTCTTCGGGCGTGCCCACGGCCACAACCTGACCGCCGCCCGAGCCGCCTTCGGGGCCCATGTCGATCAGCCAGTCGGCGGTCTTGATGACGTCCAGGTTGTGCTCGATCACGACAATGGTGTTTCCCGCATCGCGCAACTGGTGCAGCACTTTCAAAAGCAGGGCAATGTCGGCAAAGTGCAGGCCGGTGGTGGGTTCGTCGAGGATGTAGAGCGTGCGGCCGGTGTCGCGCTTGGAGAGTTCCTGAGCGAGCTTGACGCGCTGCGCCTCGCCGCCCGAGAGCGTGGTTGCGCTCTGGCCCAGGCGGATATAGGAGAGGCCCACGTCCAGCAGCGTTTGCAGCTTGCGTGCGATGCTGGGTACGTCCTTGAAGAAGGCGTGGGCGTCCTCCACCGTCATCTCCAGAATCTGCGAGATGTTCTTGCCCTTCCACAGCACTTCCAGCGTTTCGCGGTTGTAGCGCTGGCCGTGGCAGATGTCGCAGGGCACATAGACATCGGGCAGAAAGTGCATTTCCACCTTGACCACGCCGTCGCCCTGGCAGGCCTCGCAGCGTCCGCCCGCCACGTTGAACGAAAATCGTCCGGGGCCGTAGCCGCGTTCGCGTGCGGTGTTGGTTTCGCTCATCAGGTCGCGAATCGGTGTGAACAGGCCGGTATAGGTCGCAGGGTTGCTGCGCGGCGTGCGGCCTATGGGCGACTGGTCGACGTTAATGACCTTGTCGAAATAGTCAATGCCGATGATGTCGTCATGTGGTGCCGGCTCGGTGCCCGCGCGGTGCACCTGGCGCGCCACTTCGGCGTACAGCGTGTCGTTGACCAGGGTGGATTTGCCCGAGCCCGAGACACCGGTCACGCAGGTGAACAGGCCCACGGGGAAGTCCACCGTCACGCTCTTGAGGTTGTGGCCGCGCGCGCCTTCCACGCGCAGCGCTTGCAGATCTGCGGGCGCTACTCCTTCTGCTGCACGTTTTTGTGCAGCGGTGGTGGGGAAGTGCGAAGTCGCGGCGGGCTCCTGTCCCCCTTGATCTTTGTGCACTACCGGTAACCAAGGCGTACGACGCTTGGGTACGGGAATGCTTTGCGCACCGCTCAGATAGCGGCCTGTGGGCGAATCGGGGCTGGCCTTGATGTCCTCATAGCTGCCCTGGGCCATGATGCGACCGCCATGCACGCCTGCGCCCGGGCCCATGTCGATGATCTGGTCGGCCGCGCGCATCATGTCTTCATCATGTTCGACCACAATCACGCTGTTGCCGATATCGCGCAGATGTTCGAGCGTGGCAATCAGCTTGTCGTTGTCGCGCTGGTGCAGGCCGATGGAGGGTTCGTCCAGCACATACATCACACCCGTCAGGCCCGAGCCGATCTGCGAAGCCAGGCGAATGCGCTGTGCCTCGCCACCCGACAGTGTGTCGGCGCTGCGGTCCAGGCTCAGGTACGACAGGCCTACGTCGTTGAGGAAAAGCAGGCGCGAAGCGATCTCACGCACGATCTTGCTGGCGATTTCGGCCTTGGCCCCGGCCATGTTCAGATGTTTGAACCAGTGCAGCGCATCGGCCAACGTGGCATGGCTGATTTCATAGATGGCGCGGGCCTGCTCGCCTTCCCCCACGCGTACAAAACGCGCTTCGCGGCGCAGGCGCGTGCCTTCGCACTCGGGGCATTTGCGGATGCTGCGCAGCTTGGCCAGATCGTCGCGGACCACGCTGGATTCGGTTTCACGAAAGCGCCGCTGAATATTGGGAATGATGCCTTCGAACGGATGTGACTTGACGAAGGTTTCCCCCTTGCGCTGACCGCTCTCGAAAACATAGTTGAAGGCTATGGATTCCTCGCCCGAGCCCCAGAGAATCACCTCGCGCACCTTCTCGGGCAGCTCTTCAAATGCTGCCTCGATGCTCGCGCCGTAGTGCTTGGTCACGCTCTCCAGCATGGAGAAGTAGTAGTTATTGCGCTTGTCCCAACCCTTGACCGCGCCGCTGGCCAGGCTCAAGGTCGGGAAGGCTACGACCCGGTCCGGGTCGAAGGCTTCACTATTGCCCAGGCCATCGCAGGCCTGGCAGGCGCCCATGGGTGAGTTGAAGGAGAAAAGGCGTGGCTCCAGCTCGGGCAGGGAGTAGTCGCACATGGGGCAGGCGAACCTGGCGCTGAACAGGTGCTCACGGCCCGTGTCCATCTCCAAGGCGATGACGCGGCCGCCGGCATCGGCGCCGCCTGCACGCAGTGCGGCTTCAAAGCTTTCGGCCAGGCGCTGCTTGACGTCTTCGCGCACCTTGAGGCGGTCTATCACCACGTCGATGTTGTGGCGCTCGTTCTTTTCCAGCTTGGGCAGGGACTGAGCGTCATAGATCTGTCCGTCGACGCGAAAGCGCACATAGCCCTGGGCCTGGAGCTGTATGAATAGTTCGGCGAACTCGCCCTTTTTCTCGCGCGCCAGAGGGCCGAGGATCATCAGCTTGGTGTCCTCGGGCAGCTGCAGCACGTTGTCCACCATCTGGCTGATGGTCTGGGACTGCAGTGGCAGGTTGTGGTCCGGGCAGAACGGCGTGCCGGCGCGGGCGTAGAGCAGACGCAGGTAGTCGTTGATCTCGGTGACCGTGCCCACGGTGGAACGTGGGTTGTGGCTGGTGGCTTTCTGCTCGATGGAGATGGCGGGGGACAGGCCCTCGATCAGGTCGACATCGGGCTTGTCCAGACGGCCCAGAAACTGGCGTGCATAGGCCGAGAGGCTTTCCACATAGCGGCGCTGACCTTCGGCGTACAAGGTGTCAAAGGCCAGGCTGGACTTGCCCGAGCCCGACAGGCCAGTAATCACCACCAACTGGTTGCGAGGAATATCGAGGTCGATATTCTTGAGGTTGTGCGTGCGTGCACCGCGAATGGCAATTCGCGTCTGCGCGAGTGAGCGGCCCAGATACAGGCTGTCATCGTGGATTTCAGAGGGCGAATCAGGCTTCAGGGACACGGGCGCTCCAGACGGGGAAAACTCTCCATGATAGTCAGACGGGCTTGCGCGTGACTAGATGTCCCAGGTTCACGGACAATCTACGGTTTTATTCCCTCTCTTTTGCCCGATGTTGATTTAGTTAACCTGGGCATGAGACTTTGACTCTTGGCAAAATTTGAGCGTGAAAAATATCAACATTTCCCCGAGCGCGGGCACGCAGGGCACGGATAAATCCTCCACCACCATGACCTCCCAGGAACGCCGCTCCAGCGGCGCCCTGGCGCTGATCTTTGCGCTGCGCATGCTGGGCCTGTTCCTGGTGCTGCCAGTCTTCATGCTGGAGGCGCGCAAATACCCGGGCGGTGACGACCCGGCCATGATCGGTCTGGCCATGGGTCTGTATGGTTTGACGCAAGCCGTGTTCCAGCTACCGATTGGTCTGGCATCCGACCGCATCGGCCGCAAGCGCGTCATCGTGGCGGGTCTGCTGGTGTTTGCCGCAGGTAGCCTGATTGCGGCCATGGCCGATTCGCTGACGGGTTTGATGGCCGGTCGCGCCATTCAGGGCGCGGGTGCCGTGTCTGCTGCCGTCACGGCCTTGCTGGCCGATCTGACGCGTGATGGCGTGCGTACCAAGGCCATGGCCATGGTGGGCGGCAGCATCGGCCTGATGTTTGCTCTGGCACTGGTGCTGGCGCCGTTGCTCAACGCCTGGATTGGCCTGTCCGGCATCTTCGGTCTGACCTGCGCGCTGGCGCTGGCCGGAATTGCCGTGGTGCTGTGGGTGGTGCCTCCCGAGCCAAGGCAGCATGCGAACGCGCCCAAGGGTAAGTTCAGTGATCTGCTGGGCCAGAAGGATTTGTTGCGCCTGAATTTTGGCGTTTTCATCCTGCACACCGTGCAAATGTCCATGTGGGTGGCTGTGCCCGCCATGCTGGTGCAGGCGGGGCTGGTCAAGGAGCAGCACTGGCACATCTACCTGCCGGCGGTGCTGCTGTCTTTTCTGGCCATGGGCATGCTGTTTTCCATGGAGCGCAGGGGCAAGCTGCGTAAAGCCTTACTGGGTGCCATCGTCCTGGTGCTGGTGGTGCAGATTGGCCTGGGCATGCTGGCGGCCAGCGGCACCATCCCCACCATCTGGTGCATGGCGCTGCTGATGTTCCTGTTTTTCTGTGGCTTCAACGCGCTGGAGGCGTCTCAGCCCAGCTTGGTTTCACGCATGGCGCCAGCGCCTTTGCGTGGCGCGGCACTGGGGGCCTACAACACGCTGCAGTCACTGGGTCTGTTTGCCGGCGGTGCCATCGGCGGTGCGGTGGCCAAATTTGCGGGTATCCCGGGTTTGTTCATCATGACGGCCGTACTGACGGCAGTGTGGCTTCTGGTGACCTGGCCGCTGCGCCCTGTAGGACGCCACGGCTGATGGCTGGGGTATAGGGAAATCTCGCACGCTGCGCCGCCTGCTTGGGGCAAAATGCGCACTTCATTGGCTTGGGACTTCTCTTAATTGCCCAGGCCACTTTTTGAAAAGGTACATCTATGGCATCCGTCAACAAAGTCATCATCGTCGGCAATCTGGGTCGTGACCCGGAAATGCGCACCTTCCCCAGCGGCGACCAGGTGGCCAATGTGACCATCGCCACCACAGACCGCTGGCGCGACAAGAATTCCGGTGAAAACCGCGAAGCCACCGAGTGGCACCGCGTGACTTTCAACGGCCGTCTGGCCGAGATCGCAGGCCAGTACCTGCGCAAGGGCAGCCAGGTCTATGTGGAAGGCAGCCTGCGCACCCGCAAGTGGACCGACCAGGCCACAGGTCAGGAACGTTACGCCACTGAAATCCGTGCCGATACCATGCAAATGCTGGGCAGCCGCCAAGGTGGTGGTCAGCCGCAGGGCGGTTATGGCGACGACGGTTATGGTGAAACCAGCTATGAAGCACCTCGCCGCGCACCTGCCCCAGCCCCCATGCAGCAACAGCGCCCGGCCGCGCCTGCTGCACGTCCCGCTCCAGCTCCCATGTCGCCTCCTCCGCAGCGCGCTGCTTCGGGCTTTGACGATATGGATGACGACATTCCGTTCTAAAAAGAACCTTGAAGCTCTGAATGCACAGCCCGCCTCTTGAAAGAGAGTGCGGGCTTTCTTGTTTCTGGGAGTCACTTCAGTTACGGAGAGAGGGAAGGCCTTGTTCGGCTTGCACAAAATCAAGAAAAATGACCGAAATTTGCAAACTTCATCGCCTTTGTAAAATACATTGGAGTATTCGATTTGTTTCGTAATGTTACGATTTGGGGCCAAGCCTTGCCATGTGCTGACAAGGCAGACCCGTGATCTGTGCCGCCAAGCAATCTTGGCCTTTTCCCCAGGAGCATCCAGCATGCCGAATTTGGTCATCTCGATTGACGGCGCCGTCATCAAGGAAGTGACTCTCACCAAGGAGCGCACCACGCTGGGTCGTCGTCCGTACAACGACATCGTGATTGAGAACCTTGCTGTCAGTGGCGAGCATGCCGTGCTCACCATGATGGATGACAAGGTGGTCATCGAGGATCTGCGCAGTACCAACGGCACTTTTGTCAATGGCCGTGCTATCCAGAAGCAGGAACTGCTGCACGGCGATCTGCTGGATATCGGGCGCTACAAGATCCGCTTTCTGGGCAATATGCAGGTGCGCAGCGCCAAGCCCGCGACATCACCGGCCAAGGCCCTGGCTCATATTTCCGAAGGGCCGGACAGCGATTACACCAAGCTGGCTAGTCCCTCCGGCTTTGGCGAGATCTCCAGTTTTGCTTCGACCATCCAAGGCGCGTCCTCTTCCCTGCCTGATCGCCACGCCGTCATCCATATGCTGAGCGGCAGCATGGCTGGCAAGGAGGTCTCGCTCTACAAGGTTGTCACCACTCTGGGCAAACCAGGTGTCGCCATCGCTTCCATCACGCAAAAGCTCCATGGCTTTGTGTTGACTCAGCTGGAAGGTGAAAGCGAAGCACTCAAGCTCAATGGCCAGATCGTCGGACCTCTGTCAGTGCCGCTGCTCAACGGAGATATTGTGGAACTGGCCGGTAGTTCCATGCGATTTACTGTGGAGTGACAGAGCTCAAGCTCGATGGGAATCAGATGCGCTGACAAAATTGTCAGCCTGGATGAGATCTCAGTCAAAAATGTTTCTGTATTGATATTTCGTGCAAGCAAAAGTGTCAATTTACGATGGGTGTAAGTCGTTCGGAATATCTGGCACGCCACTTGCTTGATAAAGATGTTACTTATCAATCAAGGGAGTTTTACATGAAGCGTTCCATCCAAAAGGGTTTCACCCTGATCGAACTGATGATCGTTGTGGCGATCATCGGTATTCTGGCCGCCATCGCCATTCCCCAATACCAGACCTATGTGGCCAAGTCCCAAGTCTCGCGTGTGATGTCTGAATCCGGTTCACTGCGTACTGCGGTGGAAGCCTGTATTCTCGACGGCAAGCTGACGCCTGTAGCGCTGGGTGCTACACCCACAGCGGCCCAGTGTGATGTGGGCGCGACCAAGAGCAACCTGCTGGGTGCAGCCGCAGATATCTATGCGGGTCTCAATGTGTCGATTGGCGAAACTGATACTGCCGATACGACGATCACTTCAAAGTTCGGTACCAATGCTGCAGTGGCGCTGAAAGATCAAACGCTGGTCTGGACGCGTAAAGCCACAGGCACCTGGGGCTGCCACACTACTGTTCCCGTCAAGTACCGTCCCGCAGGCTGCTCTGCTAGCACAGCTGGCTCCTAATCTGCGATCCCTCGGTTTCTCCTAAGGCCTAGCTAAAAGAAGCGCCCGTTCAGGGCGCTTCTTTTATGGAACTTCCCGAAAATGCTGCGTCGCCTTATCGCCTATCTATTGCTGCTTTGTGCCATCTTCCTGCCCTGGCTGGCCTGGGAAACAGATCGCAATATGGTCAGGCGCTGGGTTTATCCGCTAACAGGCCATCTGTCAGCCTTGTCCACGCGCTGCGATGCATCTGCCCCAGCTTGGCTGCAAGCCCTGGCGCGGCAAATTCCCACCAAGTTCGATTCCCCTGCCAACCAGATTGCATTTGTCGATACCTCCGGAACGCTGAGCGGTTGCGTCAATGGCTGGGAGGGTCATCCTTTTATCAGCCAGCGGGTGACGGCGGATACGCGCTTTCGCTTTGCCAGTCTGTCCAAGCTGGTGACTTTCTTTGGCCTGGCCCATGAGCAGGCCATGGGCCAGGCAGATTGGCTAAGTCTGCCCCTGGTCCAGGTGTTGGGGTTGACGCCGCCTTTCCATGACCCGCGCATTGCCCAGATAAAAGTGCGCCACCTGCTCAACCATTCGGCGGGTTTTGATCGTATGCGCGACAAAGACCCCATGGTCATTGACGATCAAAAGCCCTGGTGCCCCGGGCAGCTTGAAAAATTGGTGGGTGCACCGCTGCAATTCATCCCAGGGTCGCGCCATGCCTATGCCAATCTGGGATTTTGTCTGGCCGCAGCGGCCTATGAAAAGTATATGAGCCGCAGCCTGTGGAACGCGCTGGAGCAGGACATGCATTTGTCGCGCTATGGGCTGGGCTATATGGATGAGGCAGATTCGCCCATTGCCTATAACTTTATGCACAACGAAATGCGCGGGCCGGAGTTTGTTGAGCACTTTGACTGGCAGGCGTTGCGCTCATCCATGGGCATGACGGGCAGCGCGCAGGGGCTGGCCCGCTTTGCGGCCGACAACCGCACCTTGTTGGACTTTGCGCGAGGTATGCACGATCCAGCTATCCCCTGCAACGAAGCACTGTTCGAGAGCTGCATGGACGGCTTTCTGGAGCGCCGTCGTCTGGGTGACGCTATCGTATGGCAGCAGCGCGGCTATCTTTACGGTATGGCGGCGCTGTTTGCGATGGATAAGGCGGGTAATTTTCTGGTTTGGCTGGGCAGTGGCGAGGTGAACCCACCCACGCTGGCCTCTGATTTTCTGGCGCGCGCATTGATTGATGGCTCTGCTCAGAGAGCTGCCCAATGAAAATGGAAATTTTTCGTACAAAAAGAACTGAGCTGGCCTTTTCTTTTTTTGGGTTGATTCTTCTGGTTTCATTGCCCGTGTGGGAATGGATTCCCACGCACGGCTGGCACGATAGACAGCGGATGGGGCAGGTTTTTTTGGTTATTTTGTCCGCAGGCGCAGGTTTATGGCTGGGTGTTTTTAAAAAATATCCAAAATTTTTGGAGCGCCAGATTCAATATGCCATTGTGATCGTGGCAATTTTGGGCTTGATTTCCGCTGCCTTGGCACGGCAACCCATCTGGGCCTTGGTGGAATGGTCGATTTTTGTCGGTTGCCTTTGCATGGGATGGATGGTGGTTTTTATTCATCAGCGTTTTCGTGCGCAGGAAAGCGACCGACTATTGCTGGGGGCAGTTTTTTTTGTCACCACCTTGATTTCTCTGAAATTCATTAGCCACTATATTATTTTTATAATACAGGGCGATAAGCTTCTGGATGTATGGTGGCTGATCGATGGGTTTGATAATCCGAGATTCTTTGGACAATTCTGCTCGCTGACCCTGCCCTTGATGGCAGTTCCACTGCTTGAAAAAGAGAGCCTTGGCCGCTTCAACAAGTTTGGGGTTTGGGTGTTGGTTTTGTGGTGGGCTCAGGCCATTGCCTCGGGCACTCGTGGCACTTGGTTGGGCATGGCAGGCGCGATGGCTGTGCTGGCTTGTCTCGGCCCGTTGGGGCGCCGCTGGGTTATGGCGCAATGTATGGGTATTGCAGGGGGTTGGATTCTTTTTTCTATTCTTCTAGTCTGGCTGCCCAACCTGTTGGACGTAGAGGTGATGAATGCTGCGGGCAGCCGCCTGACCACCTCTTTGTCAGCACGTGAAACCATATGGCATCAGGCGCTGGAGATGATTGCACAGAAGCCATGGCTTGGTTTTGGGCCCATGCATTTTGCTGATATTTCGAATCCTATTGCGGCCCACCCACATCAGGCTATTCTGCAATGGGCGAGTGAATGGGGGATACCTTCTGTATTGCTGGTTTGTTCTGTGGCTGGATATGGTTTTTGGGGCATTTTTTGCCGGATAAAGACACAAGCATTGCACTCAGATAGGAAATCTATTCTCTATGTCTGCCTGAGCGCATCTATTTTTTCTTCTTTGCTGCAAAGCATGGTAGATGGTGTGTTTGTCATGCCTTATACAGAACTGTGGCTGACCCTGAGTATTGCTTGGCTGATGGCACTGCATCATCAGCTCAATACTGAGGCTGGAAAGGATTATCTGTGCAAGCCAGCCGCTTATATCTTCAGCACCGCATTTGTGGCTGCAGCGCTGCTGCTTTTACTAGCTGTGATCCGATACCAGCCGGAAAGTGTGCCGCCACAGCAAGGCAGCGAGCACTTTCAGCCTAGATTCTGGGTGCAGGGCGTTATTGCTTTTAAAAAACCATGACTTACGCAAATCAGGTTCAGGCAAGACGTTTGCCATATGGGAATATTCTTTGCGCGTCCTTGTTTGCGTAAGTCCTACAAATCATGAACGTGAAGGTCATCAAAACCGCCAGCGCTGCGATGGGAGCACTGCTGCTGCCCATGCTGCCGGGTATGGCTGCAGCGCTGGCATTTCAGGTCTACCGGCCCTGGTTCTGGGCAGAGTTTGCGCTGCTGGCTCTGGCTGCGCGCGGCAGGCCGCTGTGGTTTGCGGCAGGTTTGGCGCTGTTGTGGCTGGCGGATTTTCTATTTGCTTTTGCGCAGATCAACTTGTCGTCGGACTATGGCGATGCGGCGGAGCTACTGAGCTTTCTGCCTTATGCCAATACCGGCTGGATTCTGGCTGGCATTGTGGGCTTGGTGGCGCTGGCGGCTTGGGGCTGGCTGTGCGTATGGCTCCACCGTATGGGCTCGCCGGGACGATTCATGCTGATGTGGTCGCTGGCGATTGTGGGTGTCGCAGTGGTTGTGCCCAGGTTCGATGGCTTCGATCATGCGGAGGACAAGCTTTACGGCATCCGCCAGGCCAAGCTGGCAGGGTCGTGGCTGTTGGACAGCCGGCTTATGCGGCAGTCCATGGCTTTCTATGAAGAAGGCTATGCGCCCGATGTGGGGATGTTCAGGCCTATAGCACCGAAGCAGTCCGCTATGAGCCGACTTGGTGAGCTGGGCCAGGGAGCAGCCATGCCCGACAAGCTATTGCTGATAGTGGTCGAGTCCTGGGGCTTGGCGCATGGCGAGGCGGAAAACCAGTTTTGGCGAGATTTATGGCGCGCTCCAGGTTTGAGACAACTGGATGCGGGGACTGTTCACTCTCTAGGCTCGACCTTGCAAGGGGAGTTTCGGGAGCTGTGCGGCATGTTGCCGCAGACCTTGCGTATCGACGATGTACCGCATGCGGAGGATTGCCTGCCCAGCCGCCTGCGCGCGCAAGGCTGGCAAACCCAGGCTTTCCATGGTGCCTCGCCCCGCATGTACAAGCGCAGCAGCTGGTATCCACAGGTGGGCTTTGAGCATCTGTATTTCCTGCCCGAACTGATGGTGGGAGGCAAGCTCTGTGCCAATGTGCCGGGCACATGTGACCATAGCATTGCCGAGCGCGTGGTGCAGACATTGCGTGAGCCAGGGCGGCAGTTCAGCTACTGGATGACGCTTAACTCGCACACGCCCTACAAGCTGGCCGATCTGAGTAGCCCCGATGTGCCAAACCACGTTTGCCCGGTGCTCCAGTTGGCGGGGGCGCGCTGTGCACATGCTGCACTGCTATATGACTTTATGCGGTCGCTGAAGGTGGCCTTGCTGCATAAGCCGGTGCCGGGCCTGCGCATTGTGCTGGTGGGAGACCATGAACCCAAGTTCTTCGATGCAGACTCGCGCGATGCCTTTGTTGAAGGCCAGGTTCCCTATTTGGTAATTGGGGTTGATTGATCAGGTTGAGTGGTCTTCACTTTTACGCCCATGCGTTCAAATGCTTCTAACGATGCAAGAGAGTTTTTCCATATAGCTCAAAAGGCCGACAGCGAAGAGGTGTGAGTAGTAGGTGGCAGTTGGCGTTCGAGATCTTCCTCAGGCCTCCCATTCTGGGCAGCGTCCTCTAAGCGACCCAACTCCCCGACTTCCCTCCCCGCTTCTCCAGCACCCGAACTCCCTCCATCACCATCCCCTTATCCACCGCCTTGCACATATCGTAGATGGTCAATAGTCCGACTTGTACAGCGGTCAGGGCTTCCATTTCCACACCGGTCTGGCCTGTCAGCTCCACGGTGGCGGTGCAGAGGATGGAACTGGATTCGGGCTGCAGCTCAAACTCCACAGCCACACGGGTCAGGGCCAGGGGGTGACAGAGAGGGATGAGGTCGCTGGTCTTTTTGGCGGCCATGATGGCGGCGATGCGGGCGATGCCCAGCACGTCGCCTTTTTTGGCGGTGCCGCTTTGCACGATGGCCAGGGTTTCGGGCTTCATGGTGATGCGGCCTTCGGCGACCGCGATGCGGTGGGTGGCGGGCTTGCCGCCAACATCAACCATATGGGCCTGGCCTTGAGCATCGAAGTGGGTCAGAGAGGACATGTTTGCTTTCCGGTGAGGACTGTCTGCAATGGACAGAGCCAATAATTTTGGGGTGAACGTCACCGCGCCCGAGCCTTTACCCCGCCATAACAGGCAGGCATGCTGCAGTGCGAATCAATCAGGGCATCATAGAGGGGTGTTGAACTGCCAGCAGCTCATTCCATTTCTAAATCATCCGATTACTTTGTCGGCTTCGCTCGCCGTGCTGCAGCACTGTCTTCGCTTCGCCTTCGCGTACTCGAATGATTGATAAACGGAATCAGAGTCCTGAATGCTGGCAATGTCGTGATTGCCATGCCATTTTTGATGCCAAAACTGCCTAAAGCCCATACTCTGAAAGCGCTAGCAGCTTCTGTTTTGATAGCTCTTCAATGCGCTGCCCCCATGCTGCACCCCGTTCAGGCTGCAGGTCTTCCCACTCTGGGCGACGGTGCATCCTCGTTGACCACGGGGGAAGAGCGCCGCCTGGGGGACTCCATCGTCAAGGAGCTCTACCGCGACCCTGACTATCTGGACGACCCGGTGCTGCAGGAGTATGTGGAGGGCATCTGGCTGCATTTGCAGGATGCGGCGCGCAAGAATGGCGAGCTGTCGCAGGAACTGGAAGAGCGTTTCGCCTGGACGCTGCTGCTGGGCAAGGACCGTCAGGTGAACGCCTTTGCGCTTCCTGGCGGCTATATGGGTGTGTATCTGGGGCTGATCGGCGTCGTCAGCAGCGGGGATGAACTGGCGTCGGTCATCGCCCACGAAACCAGTCACATCACCCAGCGCCATATTGCGCGCATGCTGTCCCAGCAAGGCAAGCAGACGCCGCTGATGCTGGCTTCCATGCTGCTGGGGGCCCTGGCGGCCACACGCAGCCCCGATGCGGCCATGGCCATCATGATGGGTGGCCCGGCCGCCGTGATGCAGAACCAGCTGAATTTCTCACGCGCCATGGAAAGCGAAGCCGACCGCATGGGTTACAGCCTGATGGCCCCTGCGGGCTTTGCTCCCCAAGGCTTTGTGAGCATGTTCGGCAAGCTGCAGCAGGCCAGCCGACTCAATGACAACGGGAGCTGGCCCTATCTGCGCAGCCACCCATTGACCACACAGCGTATTGCCGACATGGACTCGCGCGTGCCGCCGGGCAAGCGTGCCGCTGCTCCGGCACCCACGCTGGAGCATGTAATGATGGCGGCGCGGGCGCGCGTCATCTCGAACACGGGTGTGGATGTGCGCCGCCAATGGGCGACGCTGCCACGCTCGGGCAGCTTCGGTTCCTTGACGCAGGCGGAACAGGTCGCCCAGCTGTATGCGGCCACGCTCAGCGCCATCTATCTGCGCGACTGGCCGCTGGCGCGCGAGATGGCGCAACGTTTGCTGAGCGCCACGGCGGGCAATGCCCAAGCCAACATCCAGGCCCGCTGGCTGAATGCCGAGCTGGAATACAAGGCCGACCAGCCGCAGGCAGCGCTTGCAGCCCTGCCGCTGCAATCCAGCAATGCGCCCCAGCCAGTCCCCAAGGTGACGGCTAGCGGCAACTCGGCCGGGCCGCGTGAGGCCGGGCCTAGTCTTGCCACTATCGATGTGGTCGAGCATGTGGCGCCGCGCAGGCCAGAGTTGCTGCTGCGGGCGGATATTCTGCTCAAACTCAATCAGGCGGCTTCTGTGGCCAGCCCCTTGCAGACCTGGGTGACGGATCATCCGCGTGATGGCACGGCCTGGCAGACGCTGGCCAGGGTCTGGCGTAGCCAGGGCCAGGAGATGCGGGCCCTGCGTGCCGAGGCCGAGGCCCAGGTTGCTCACTATGACTATGCAGCGGCGGTGGACCGTTTCAAGGCTGCACAGGATCTGGCCCGCAGGGCTGGGGCCAAGGCCGATTATTTCGAGGCATCGATCATCGACACGCGCTTGCGTGCCGTGGACGAATTACTCCGGGAACAGCTGCGCGACAAGACGATCAATAAGTAGGCCCAGAGCCGAGTAGATCAGTGCGCCCAGCATGGCGGCCCAGAAACCGGCGACATGAAAGCCGCCCAGCAGGCCCGAAGCCATCCAGAACATCAGGCCGTTGACCACAAACAGGAACAGGCCGACGGTGATGATGGTCACAGGCAGCGTCAGCACCACCAGGATGGGGCGGATGATGGTATTGAGCAGGCCAATGACCAGGGCAGCAATCATGGCCGAGCCGAAGCTCTGCACCTGAACACCACTGTAGATATAGGCGACCCCGAGAAGAGCCGCTGCGCAAAGAAGCCATTTGACGAGGATTTTCATACCGACCAGCATAGCAGCTGACTGCGGCCGTGACTTGCGCTGTCACGCTACCTACTGCATGTGGCCGCAGCCTCTCCGAGAGGGTCTGGGCGGTCCGGCGATGAAAAAAGCCTTGTGCAGCTTTTGCCGCACAAGGCTTGCAGGTTAGTAGATAAAGCTCTTAGAACGAGAGTGAGTCGTCAATCACAAAGCCCATCATGGCGGCGATGGCTGCCACGGTGCCAGGCAGATTCCAGCGGCGGCCCATGGGCGCAGCTTGCGCGCTTTGCTTGGCTGGAGCGGCCTGCAGGGCTTCCTGCTTGGGGCGGCGCGCATCAATGATCTGTGCCGTGCCATGCTCTTGCTGCAGCTCGGCAATCAGCTCGGTCAGCGGGCCCTTGGCCAGCACGGGCGTGACCTTGGCGCCAGAGGCAGTCATCACGGGAACCAGGGCGGTAAAGAGCTTGTCCGCCCACTTGCCACGCCAGTTTTCCCGGGCGCGGTGGCTGACCCACTTGCTCACGCGGTGCGTCATGCGGGGAGCGCAGGCGACCAGCAGCCAGTGGGAGGATGCCGACTGGCTGGATCCGGCCAGCGCCTCCAGCATGGGCTGGGCGTAAGCGGCATCATCAACGTAAACAATGACGGGGTTCAAAGTGTGTCCTTGCGGGCAGGGGGTTAAGGGATGCAGCGGTCTTGTTGAAGGCTGCTGACTTTGTTTTATTGTGATTCGTGAAGGAGCGGGCAGTTCCGCAATCCTTCACGAATTTCTGGGTTTTCACCCAGGGCCGTACCGCATCAGTGGGCCGCAGGGACGGGGCGACGGCTGGCGATGAGCTTGCCCAGAGCCAGTACCAGCAGTGCGCCACCGATGTGAGCGGACCAGTACAGGGTCTTGGAGATTTCGGCCAGACCTTGTGCGTCCGTCGTGCCCAGCTTGGGCATCCACAGCCATTTCTCGGTGTTGACGAATACGGGGTCGGTTACCAGCATGCCGCCGGCAATCCAGCCCAGCAGCATGCCGCCTGCCACGATGATGACGGGGAAGCGCTCCATCAGCTTGATCACCAGTTGCGAACCCCAGACGATGATGGGCACCGAGATCAGCAGACCCAGCACAATCAGCAGCATCTGGTGTTCGCCGGAGCTTTGTGCGGCACCGGCGATGGCGATCACGTTGTCCACGGACATGACCAGGTCGGCCACGATGATGGTCTTGATAGCGGCAAACAGACGGTCACTGCCTTCGATGTTGTCGTGACCTTCGTCATCGGGGGCGATCAGCTTGATACCGATCCACACCAGCAGGATGGCGCCCACGACCTTCAGGAACGGCAGCTGCAGCAGCACCATCGCAAAGGCGATCAGGATGATGCGCAGGATGATGGCGCCGGCGGTACCGTAGATGATGCCTTTGCGGCGTTGCTCGGGAGGCAGCTTGCGGCAGGCCAGTGCGATCACGACCGCATTGTCGCCGCCCAACAGGATGTCGATGATGATGATTTGCCCGAGCGCGATCCAGAAGGGGGCGTGGGTCAGAAAGTCCATGTCCATGTTTTTTCCTCGTTGTCGAATGCCACCGGAGCAGTCTGCAAACCATTCGCACTTGCCACCAGTGGTAGATGACCGATGTGACGTAAGTCGAAGCGCTGCCTCGGGCGAGGAAAACCATGCTCGGAGGGGGAACACTTTGATCGACCATCATCGGGTCCATCAAAGGTCTTGCTCGATTGCAGTGTGTGACTGCAACCCGGCAGGCCGGAAGCCAAAGGCTTCGTATTGACGACCTGTCCGTTGCTGGCGAAGCGCCAGCTGGGAGCTACTCCCCTTCGAAGCGGCGGATTTCATCACAGCAAGCGATGCAAGGCAAGTCTTAAAACCTGGGTGTTTCACAGGTTTTATAAAATGGAATGAGTCTGGGACGATTTTCTGGATTGCGTTTGCAGCTATCGTTTGATGAGCAACCTTGCTGGCACTGCGTTGCTGCATGCGGCTTATGATTCCTTTCGAAACCCCATTGCCCATGACTGCTGCCATCCATATCACCGACATCGAAGCTGCCATCAACTTCTGGAGAACGCGCGCTCCCTCGCCTGACGGCGTGCTGCTGGCGCCAGAGGTGCGGGCACTGGCCGAGGTGTATGCACGGATGATCCATGCCGGTGAGCCAGAGGTGGAGGTGGAGGGCTTTCCCTCGCACGCCATGGCGGCCTGGCTGGTCTGGTACGACACCATGCCCGATACGCCTTGCATTGCCATCTGCTCCACCAGCCAGGGCGACGAGAAGTGCAAGGGTTGCGGGCGCAGCTTTGACGAGGTGCAGCTATGGACGGCCATGGAACCCGCCGACAAGCGGGCCGTGTGGCGCCGCATTACCAGCGAAGGCGATTCATGGCGCTTTACCCGTTATGCCGAAAGAGCCACGGAGCGGAAAAGCCGATTTTGAGAGGGCTGGTCGTTCCGTAGCCTCTCACGTCCAAACCTAGGCGCTTACTTCCAGCGCGTGGGTTCGATGAATACCGTGCCCAGATTGCTGGACAGCGTGAGCTGGCCTTCCTGGATGGTGGCCTGCAGCTGCATGCTGCGCTCGGCCAGGCTGCCCAGCTGCTGAGCGACTTCGGAGTCGATGTAGTGCACTTCCAGCTTGCTCTGGCGGGCCAGCTTGCCTTCCAGGCCCTTCCACCAGACATGGGCGGCGTGGTTGAAGGGATAGACCAGCATGTGGTCGGACTTGTTGCAGGCCTTGGTGATGGGCTTTTCGTCGGGCTGGCCGACTTCGATCCACAGGCGCTTCTGGCCGGTGTAGTCGGTGATGTGCACGTCCGGATCATCGGGGTCGGACAGACCGATGCCAAAGCCCAGCGTGCCGTCGCCGTTGCACAGGTCCTGCAGCTTCCAGGCGTTCAGCGCCAGGGCCACGAGGCGCACCATCATGCGGTCATCGGTTTCGCTGGGATGGCGTGCCAGGGTCAGGTTGTGGTCGGCGTAGTAGTTGTGGTCGATGTCGGCAATTGACAGATTGGCTTTGAAGATGGTGGACTTGATGGCCATGGCGGTGCTGCCCGCAGGCAGTCCTTTTGAAAACTATCAAAAACAAGAGCTGCCAGCGCCAATCAATCTTGGCTTTGGCAGCTCTTTGAGGCTGAAGCGCTTTAATACCAAGCGCTGACAGCTATCTTTTTAGACGCGCTTGGCCAGCTCGGCAGCCTTGCCGATGTAGGAAGCGGGCGTCATGGCCAGCAGGCGGTCCTTGTCGGCCTGGGGAATCTCCAGGCCGTTGATCAGGCGGTGCAGGTCTTCGGCCAGCACGGTCTTGCCACGCGTGACTTCCTTGAGCTTTTCGTAGGCGCCCTGCACGCCATAGCGGCGCATCACGGTCTGGATGGGCTCGGCCAGCACTTCCCAGGCGTGGTTCAGGTCGTCCTGCAGGCGCTCTTCGTTGAGTTCCAGCTTGTTCAGGCCCGTCATCAGCGAGGCGTAGGCGAGAGTCGTGTAGCCAAAGGCCACACCGATATTGCGCAGCACGGTGGAATCGGTCAGGTCACGCTGCCAGCGGCTGATGGGCAGCTTCTCGGCCAGATGCTTGAGCATGGCGTTGGCCATGCCCAGATTGCCTTCGCAGTTCTCGAAGTCGATGGGGTTGACCTTGTGGGGCATGGTCGAAGAACCGATTTCACCGGCCTTCAGGCGCTGCTTGAAGAAGCCCAGGGAGACATAGCCCCAGATGTCGCGCGACAGGTCGATCAGGATGGTGTTGGTGCGTGCCATGGCATCGAACAGCTCGGCCATGTAGTCATGGGGCTCGATCTGGATGGAGTAGGGCTGGAAGTTGATGCCCAGACCCTTGGGCTCGGCGGATTCCACCACGTTCTGGCTGAAGGCTTCCCAGTCGAACTCTGGCCAGGCCGACAGGTGGGCGTTGTAGTTGCCCACGGCGCCGTTCATCTTGCCCAGAATCTTCACGCCGGCGATGTTGGCGGCGGCCTTTTGCAGGCGCACGACCACGTTGGCCAGTTCCTTGCCCACGGTGGTGGGAGAGGCAGTCTGGCCGTGGGTGCGGCTGAGCATGGGCACTTCGGCGTAGAGGTGGGCCATCTCGCGCAGCTTGGCGATGATGCCGTCGATGGCAGGCAGCAGCACGGTGTCGCGGCCGACGCGGATTTGCAGGGCGTGGCTGGTGTTGTTGATGTCTTCGCTGGTGCAGGCAAAGTGCACGAACTCGGCGGCCTTCTGCAGCTCGGCGCGGCCGTCGAACTTGGACTTGATCCAGTACTCCACGGCCTTCACGTCGTGATTGGTGGTCTTTTCGATAGCCTTGATGGCGTCGGCATCGGCTTCGGAGAAGTTGGCGACCAATGCGTGCAGATAGTCGCGCGATTCGGCCGACAGCGCGGGGAATTCGGCAAAACCGGCATCCGACAGGGCGATGAACCAGGTCACCTCCACCTGAACACGGCGGTGCATATAGCCGTATTCGCTCATGATGGGGCGCAGGGCGGACAGCTTGGCGGCGTAGCGGCCGTCCAGCGGGGAGATGGCGGTGAGGGAGGACAGGTTCATGGTGGCGCAATTGTAGGTGCGCGGCATCAGTCGCATGCTGCGCTGGGTTGCTTGGCTGCCGTGACCGGGGTGTTGGTAACAGAGACGAGGGGGAAACGCTGCAGCAGGCTGCGCATAGAATTCATTGAGCCGGCCTGTCGCCGGTGATTCGTGCATGGAACAGCAGCTATGAAACTGATCGGCTCCACTACCAGCGCCTACGTTCGCAAAGTGCGTGTTGTGCTGGCGGAAAAGAAGCTTGACTATCAATTTATCGAGGAGAACCCCTGGGAGGCCGAGCAGCAGCCTGGCACCGGCAATCCTCTGGGCAAGGTGCCGCGCCTGGTCATGGAGGGCACTGAAGCCATGTTCGATTCCCGGGTCATCGTGGAATATCTGGACACACTTTCGCCTGTGGGGAAGCTGATCCCCAGCACAGGGCGAGAGCGGGCCGAGGTCAAGACCTGGGAAGCGCTGGCGGACGGCCTGCTGGACGCTGCCGCACTGGCGCGCCTGGAAGCCACCTGGCCTGGACGCAGCAATGAGCAGCGCAGTCAGGCCTGGATAGCCCGCCAGATGAGCAAGGTCAAGGCGGCGCTAAAAGTCATGTCCCATGGGTTGGGTGAGAAGCCGTTTTGCTGTGGTGGCACGCATCTGACGCTGGCCGATATCAGCGTCTGCTGTGCTCTGGCATGGCTGGATTTCCGCTTTCCAGAGCTGGATTGGCGTGCGGACCACCCCAATCTCGACGCCTTGCTGAAAAAAATTGGTGCCCGCCCCAGCTTTGTCAATACGGTTCCACAGTAGGAGGGGTGCTTGACAGCATGAAAAAGGCCACCGGATGGTGGCCTTTTTGCTGGCATAAAAAAGTTGCGAAGCATCCCGAAACGAATTAAGAGAGGGAGGGAGGAGAAGCGCTCCGGGGTTTCTTCAATGGATTGACCCAAGGGCTTCGCAACATGAAATTGGGGGAGCAGGTCTCTTAAATTCGCTGCGCCTGTCTATCAGATGAGACACTGTTGCAGAAGTTCCAGCCCTGAGGGGTGGTATTTTTGTAACAATTTGGTGCTGACCTGCTGGCCCTCTGTAAGCAATTTTCGATGAATGTTGCCAGTGCCCAAAAAATAGGCATGTTTGCACGCTTCTTTCCGGGGTTTCAGGCCGCGACCGGGGCATCAAATACGGATTGCCACAAGGTCAGTACGGCGTCGCGCTGGGCTTGGGCCTGATCCTGCTCCAACTGGCCCGAGCGCTCATCGAGCCGCGCCACGTGCTGCAGGCGGCGCAGCTCACGGTAGGCCTTGGCCGCCGTATAGCCCACGGTCTTGGGCAGCAGTCCTGCTTCTTCTGCGTGCTGCAACAGTGCGATATTGCCCAGATTGGCAATCAGCTCACGGTGTTCGCCCGAATGGGCCAGCACCAGGTACTGAACGGCAAACTCCACGTCCACCATGCCGCCGGGGCTGTGCTTGACGTCAAACAGGCCGCCGCGCACCGGGTGGGCGCTGCGCACCCGCTCGCGCATGGTCTTGATCTCGCTGCGCAGCGCCGCCGCGTCACGTGGCGCGGTGATGACGGACTCGCGCACAGCATCAAAGCGCTGATGCAGATGCAGATCGGTAACTGGCTCGCCTGTCGGGGGCGGAAAGTCACGGCTGCCCAGCACGAAGCGGGCGCGGGTCATGGCCTGGTGTTCCCAGGTCCAGGCGGTATTGCTGCCGCGCTGCTGCTGGTAGTTGGCATAGGACTCGAAGCTGGTCACCAGCAGGCCGGAGCTGCCGTTGGGGCGCAGGGCGGTGTCGATCTCGAACAGATCGCCTTCGCCCGTCTTCACCGTGAGCCAGTTGATGAGCTTGCGCACATAGGCCGCGTAGACCTCGGGCGCGCGCTCATCGTCGTCGTCGAAGACAAAGACGATGTCCAGGTCGCTGCCGTAGCCCAGTTCCTTGCCGCCGAGCTTGCCGTAACCCACGATACCGAAGCGCGGTGTTTCGCGGTGGCGATTCTTGAGGCGATCCCAGCACCATTGGGCCGTGACTCGCAGCAGACTGTCGGCCAGAGCGCTGAGATCGTCGGCCACCTGTTCCACGGTGATGCGGCCCTCGATGTCGCGCGCCAGGGTACGAAAGACCTCGGCATGGTGGGCGCGGCGCAGCAGATTGAGCAGGGTTTCGTCGTCGTCTTCGCCCGTGGACTGAAGGGCGGCCAGGCGCAGGGCCAGTTCATGCTCGAAGTCCGCGGCGACAAAGCGTTCCTTGAAGATGGCGTCGCTGGCCAGCTCGTCGATCACGCCGGGGTGCTGCTGCAGATAGCGGGCTGGCCAGCGTGCGGCACCCAAAAGGTGTAGCAATCTTTCGTGAACGGCCGGGCGCTCCAGCAGCAAGGCAAGATAGCTTTCGCGGCGCAGCAGCGGCTCCAGCCAGTTCAGAAAGCGCTTGGCGGCTTCTTCTGTGGCCTGGCCGCTTTCCACCCACTGTGCGGTGCGCTCCACCAGACGGAACAGGCGGGCGCGGGCCTCATCGCGCAGGCCGGTGATGCGCGCATTGCTGCGCCAGTCGGCTACCTGGCCCGCCAATGCGGGTGGCAGTAGCTCGATCATGTCTTCGATTTCCTGCGGCGAGGGCGTGTCGCCGGCGGCTTTGGCCGAACTGCACTTGCCATTGCCGCATTGCTGGGTGTCGCCGCCGAGCAAGGTGTCGAACTCCTGGGCCACCAGCTCACGGTGCTCGTCAAGCTGGTGCAAAAAGGCGCAGGCATCCGGGAAGCCCATGGTGCGGGCAATCCACAGCAGATCGTCGTCACGCGTGGGCAGCACATGGGTCTGTTGATCGTCCAGGTACTGGATGCGGTGCTCGACCTGGCGCAAGAAGGTATAGGCACGGGCCAGGGCGCCGGCAATCTCCTCGCTCATGAGGTTGGCGCGCACCAGCCGCTGCAGCGCTTCCAGCGTGGGGCGGCAGCGCAGCTCGGGGAACTGGCCGCCGCGCACCACCTGCAGCAGCTGCACGATGAATTCGATTTCGCGGATGCCGCCGCGCGAGAGCTTGACGTCGTTGGCACGTTCGGGGTGGCCGGCGCTGCGCTTGGCGGCATGCTCGCGGATCTGGCGGTGCAGGCTGCGCAGCGAGTCGAACACCGAGTAGTCGAGGTAGCGGCGGAAGACAAAGGGCAGCACCACGCCGCGCAGGGCCTGCACATTGGGCGTCTGGATATCGGCCTGCGGCGCCACGATGCGGCTCTTGAGCCAGGCAAAGCGCTCCCATTCGCGGCCATGGATCTGCAGGTATTCCTCCAGCGAGGCCAGGGAGACAGCGGGGGCGCCCGAGTTGCCGTTGGGGCGCAGGGCCAGGTCGACACGGAAGACAAAACCATGTTCGGTGGTATCGCCGATCAGGGTGTAGATGCCTTTGACGGCGCGGCCGAAGTATTCATGATTGGAGATCACGCCACGGCCATCGGCCTGGCCTGTAGTCTCTCCATCGTGCTCATAGACATAGATGAGGTCGATGTCGCTGGAGACATTGAGCTCGCGTGCGCCCAGCTTGCCCATGCCTATGACCCACAGCTGCACGCTCTGGCCGTCAGGGCCGCGTGGCGCGCCATGGCGGGTATCGAGTTCGGCGCGGACCTGGGCGCTTGCACGATCCAGGGCCAGCTCGGCCAGCTCGGTGACTGCCTTGACCACGATGGATAAGGGCGCACTTTGTTCGCAGTCCAGAACAATGCTGCGTTCCATGACCAGCTGGCGCAGCACGCGCAGCGCGGCCGACAGGTCCAGGCCGCGGGCCTGCAGTGTGCTCAGAGCCTGCTCCATCAGGGCTCGGTCGGGAGGACCGGGCGGCAAGGCATCAAACCAGTTCTCGTAGCGACGGTGAAGACGCTGCACAAAGCGCGAGTACTGAGCCGGAGACGACACATTGAGGGCTTGTTCTGCCATTACTTGCTCTGGGGACTGCATACGGACCGTTAAAAATGGTGTCCAGCAAGTGGTAAACCAGCTTGGCAACGTATGGTTACCAAAATGCGCGTCAGGGCGCCGGTCATAATTCCTGCCATTGCTGGGCCGCTGATGATCGAACCGAAACCTCTCCCATCTCGCCATATTCACAGGCTGGCCAGCCTGGCACGGTGGTCGCTGAGACTGGTGCTGGGCCTGTGGCTGATGCTGGCCGTCATCTGGGGGGTGCTCCAGTTCTGGATTGTGCCGCGAATCAATGAGTGGCGCCCCGAGCTGGAATCCCTGGCCTCACGCAGTCTGGGTATACCCGTCACCATCGGCTCCCTGGCGGCGCACAGCGACGGTCTGATGCCTGCTGTCGAACTGGGGGATGTGGTTCTGCATGACCCGGGCAACCAGAGCAAGGCCTTGCAACTGCCCAAGGTGGTGGTGGCCATATCTGCACGTTCGCTGATGACTCTGGGTGTGGAGCAGATATATATCGAGGCCCCTGACCTGACCGTGCGCCGCAATGCCGAAGGCGTGATCTCGGTGGCGGGCATTGCGCTTTCCGACAGCTCGGACAGCGGCTCCGACAGTAATGCGGACTGGATTTTTTCTCAGCCCGAGATCGCCATACGCCATGGTCGGCTGGAATGGGTGGATGAAATGCTGTCCGCTCCGCCGCTGGCGTTGAGCGAGGTGGATCTGGTGCTGCGCAGCAAGGGCTGGACGCACTCGCTACGGCTGGATGCGACCCCGCCGCAGGACTGGGGTCAGCGCTTTACCGTCATGGGAAACTTCAAGGAGCCGCTGCTCTCGGTGCATTCGGGTCAGACCCAGCGCTGGAGCGGCCAGACCTTTCTGGATTTCAGCCATGTCGATCTGTCGCAGCTGGGGCAATATCTGAGCCCGCAAGACTGGCGGCTGCAGCAGGGCAAGGGCTCTGTGCGCGCCTGGGTGGATATCGCCCGTGGCCAGCCTGTGGGTGCAGTGGCCGATGTGGCGGTACAGGCGTTCGAGCTGAAATGGAAGGACAGGCCCGAGCCGCTGGCGCTGCAGGCGCTCAAAGGGAGACTGCGTGCCAGCCAGCGCGATGGCTATCAGTTCTCCGTACAAGGCCTGGAGTTCACTGCCAGCGATGGATTGCACTGGCCGCGCGGAGACTTTCGCCTGAGTTACTTCCCGACAGGGACGGCTGGCCAGGGCAGCGGCGGCGAGCATGGCCAGGTGCAGGCTGACGGGATTGATCTGGCCATTGCCTCCCAGTTGGCCCAGCGCTTGCCCGTGCCGCAGCCTGTTTTGCAGCAGCTGCAGGCCTTGCAGCCCAGCGGCCAGCTGCAGCAGATTCAATTTTCCTGGCGTGGTCCGCTGGAGCACCCGGAGCATTACAAGGCCTCGGGCCAGCTGCGTCAGTTGGGTTTGCATGCCCAGCCCTCTACCGAAGGGCCTCACAGCATTGGTGTGCCCGGGGTTCAGGGTCTGAGCGGAAGTTTCAAGCTCGACCAGGAAGGCGGCGAGGCCACGCTGACGAAGTCACCCGGTGTGGAGCGGGCCATGATGAGCTTCCCCGGTGTGTTCGAAGATCCCGATGTGCCACTGGACCAGCTGGAGGCCAGCTTGCGCTGGCAACTGCAGGACAAGGGGCGTGTCATCAAGGTGCAGGTACCTAGGCTGAGCTTCGCCAATGAAGACACGGCAGGGCAGGCGCAGGCAAGCTGGCAGACCGGTGCCGGTACGGATGCGCAGCCGCGCTTTCCGGGCCTGCTGGACCTGCAGGGACAACTGAGCCGGGCCAATGGTGCGCGCATCCACCGCTATCTGCCCAGAGATCTGGGGCATGACGCGCTACGTTATGTGAGCGAGTCCATCACCTCGGGCCAGGCCAGCGCGGTGAACTTTCGCGTCAAGGGTGAACTGGACCATGTGCCGTTCGAGAAGCAGGGTCAGGGCGAATTTCACATCAGTGCCCAGATGCGCGATGTGAACTATCAGTTTGTGCCCGATTATTTACTGGGCCCTGGTGAAAAATCCTGGCCGCCACTGACCAGGCTGTCTGGTGAGCTGGTCTTTGACCGCAACTCCATGAGTGTGCGCAAGGCCAAGGGCTTCCTGGGTCATACCGCTATCGTGGTGGAAGAGGCTCAGGCCGGTGTGGCCGACTGGAACCTGACCGAGGTGGAGGTGGCGGCCAAGGCACACGGCCCTCTCAATGAGATGCTGAAAGTGGTGCAAACGTCCGCCCTGTCTGCGCTGACAGCTCATGTTTTGGATAGCTCCCGCGCGACAGGAGAAGGGCGGCTCAAGCTCAATCTGCACCTGCCTACCTCGCATATGGAGCGCAGCAAGGTGCAGGGGGAGATCTCGTTGGCAGGTAACTCGCTGCAACTGATGCCCGAGGTACCCGTGTTGACCAATGCCCGCGGCAGTGTGCTGTTTTCCGAAGGCGGCTTTCAGCTGCAGAACGTGCAAGCCAGGGCGCTGGGGGGCGATGTTCGTATCGAGGGCGGCATGAAGTCTGGCGCGGACCCGGTGCTTGTCCGCGCCGAGGGTCTGGCCACGGCTCAGGGCCTGCGCGAGGCCAAGGAGCTGGAAGGCCTGCCTGTGCTGGCCCAGCATCTGAAGGGGCAGGCACGCTATGGTTTGCAGATCAAGGTGTTGCACGATGTGCCCGAGATCGAACTGCAATCGGACCTGGTTGGCATGGGCGTGCAGCTGCCTGCACCACTGGGCAAGCAGGCCGATACGGCGCTGCCGCTGCGCGTCAGCCGTACAGTACCGGCCGTCGCCAAGCCGCAGAATGATCAGATCAGCCTGCAATGGGGAAAAGCGGCAGTTGCACTGATCGAGCGCGATATCAGTGCCGCCAACCCGCGTCTGTTACGCGGACAGATTCAGGTGGGAGAAGCTGCCGCTTCTGCGCCCAGCTTGCCGCCCTCGGGCCTGCAGGCGAATGTGCAGCTGCCGATGCTGGACCTGGACGCCTGGAACCAACTGCTGCCCGGCGATGCCGCGGGCAGTGAATCCAATGCTGGCAGCGAAACCAAGGCGCCATGGAGCGACTGGCTGCCGCAGCAACTGGTGCTCAAAGCCGGCGAGGTCAAGCTGCATGAGCGCAAGCTGCACGACGTGTCCCTGCAGGTCAGCCGCTCGGGCAAGGTCTGGAGCAACCAGATTCAGGCGCGTGAACTGGCGGGGCGCATTGACTATCACGAGGCATCGCCTCAGGAGCCCGGTGGGCTGGTGGTGGCCAAACTGGCACGGCTGACCGTGCCCGAAGGGCCGGACAATGGGCTGGACAGCTCCGCAGGGCCCGCCGATAGCTCCTTGCGCGAGCTGCCCGCGCTGCAGATCAGTGTGGATGATTTCCAGCTGGGCAGGCGCTCTCTGGGCAGTGTGGATGTACAGGCTCGCAACCGCTGGCTGACCGTGGGGCCGGGCCTGCGCGAGTGGGAGCTGTCGCGCTTCAATATCAGCACGCCCGAGGCGGTGCTGACCGCCAAGGGCTTCTGGAGCGTGAGCTCTGCCGATCACAAGCATCCTGGCCAGACTCAGCTGCAGTTTCAGCTCAATCTGCGCGATGTGGGCAAGCTGCTCAGCCGTTTCGAGATGCCGGGTGTGGTGGCCAATGGCCAGGGCGGCATGCAGGGTGATATCAGCTGGACGGGATCGCCGGTGACGCCGGACTTCAAAACGCTGTCCGGAGCAGTGCATCTGGATGTGCAAAAAGGCCGCTTTCTCAAGGCCGATCCCGGACTGGCCAAGCTGCTGGGGGTGCTCAGCCTGCAATCGCTGCCCAGGCGGCTGACACTGGACTTCCGAGATGTGTTCAGCAACGGCTTCTCGTTTGACTTCATGCGCGGAGATGTCACCATCACCAAGGGCATTGCCAAAACCAACAATATGCAGATGAAGGGGGTGAATGCGGCCGTGCTGATGGAAGGCGTGGCCGACATCGACAAGGAAACCCAGGATCTGCATGTGGTGGTGGTGCCCGAGATCAACGCGCTGTCGGCCTCTTTGGTGGCCACGGCCATCAACCCGCTGGTGGGGCTGAGCAGCTTTCTGGCGCAGGTGGTGCTGCGTGGGCCGCTGATTGCGGCCACGACCAAGGAGCTCCGCGTACATGGCAGCTGGGAAGATCCGCAGGTGACCGAGCTGCCGCGCCGCAAAACCCCCAGGGATGCTGCGACTGACAAGGCTCCGGCGGGCGTGCCTGCCGAGCCTGCAGCCCCTGCCGAAAAGGAGGAAACGCCATGAAAATCGCCGCATTGCAAATGGTCTCCGGCCTCCATCTGGAGGCCAACCTGATTCAGGCGCGCCAGCTGATGGAACAGGCCGCAGGCCTGGGGGCCGAGCTGGTGGTGCTGCCCGAGTACTTCTGTGCCATGGGCGCCAGGGACACGGACAAGATCGCCTATCGCGAGGCTTTTGGCCTGGGGCCCATCCAGGACTTCATGGCCCGGGCGGCCAGGGAGCTGCAGCTGTGGGTGGTGGCGGGAACCTTGCCGCTGCAGGCCGATGATGCCCAGCATGTGCTCAACACCAGCCTGGTTTATTCGCCGCAGGGCGACTGCGTCGCCCGCTATGACAAGATTCATCTGTTCCGCTTCGACAACGAACGAGAGCATTACGCTGAATCTGATGTGGTGCAGGCCGGCAAGCAGCCTGTGGTCTGCGATATCAAGGCCAGAAATGGCGATGTCTGGCGCCTGGGCTTGAGTGTTTGCTATGACCTTCGCTTTCCCGAGCTTTACCGCATGCTCAGCGCCCAGGGGGCGGACCTGCTGCTGGTGCCCAGTGCCTTTACCTACACCACGGGCCAGGCGCACTGGGAGATTCTGCTGCGCGCTCGCGCGATTGAAAACCAGGCCTATGTGCTGGCGCCAGGCCAGGGTGGGGTTCATGAAAATGGACGCAGGACCTGGGGACACAGCCTGTTGATAGACCCCTGGGGTGAGGTGATGGCGTTGCAAGCCAGTGGTACAGGTGTGGTGTTGGGAGGCCTCAGTCGTGAACGGATGCAGCAAGTGCGGCAACAATTGCCTGCTCTGACCCATCGCGTGCTGTGAACCCTTCCTCTGAAACCCATTCCTCTTCTTCCGACCTGCTTGAGCGATATCCCGCCCATTGGCCCTGGCGTCGCTGGCGTCTGGCCTGGCGCCGCTGGTCGCTCTGGACCGTGCTGGTGGCACTGGTCGTCAGCATGCTGGTCACCATGGTGTGGCTGGCGGGACGCTATGAAGCCACGCAAGTGCAGGAAAAGCTGGAGCGCGACACGGCCAACGCCGTGGGCGACGTACGCGCCGCACTGAGCCGCAACCTGCAGGATCTGCTGGCCTTGCATGCGCATAGCGACGATGCGAGTACCTGGCGCGTCCATGCCAGCGAGATGCTGCAGCAGCGCCGTGAGCTCATGCGTATCGAATGGCGCGGCATGGACATGCGGTTGCAGTCCCATGCGGAGACTCCGTACCGTACCGTGCCCTGGGAGGATGACAGGCATGGCACGGAGCTGCACTCGGCGGAGATGCTGACCTGCACCCAGGCGCGCCGCGTCAACGGACCCAGTTATTCGCCCAGCCGCTTTCAGCTGCTCGGCGATGGTCTGGGTACGGAAACCATGCTGGTCTGCATGCCGCTGACGGAAAACGGCCATGTGGTGGGTTATGTGCTGGGCACTTACAGCCTGCAAGGCATTCTGATCAGCCATGTAGGCAAGGCGCTGCCGCGCACGCAGGAAGTCTCGTTCACCGAGCCCGATGGCACCCGGCTGGCGCTGGTGGGCGCTGCCTGGCGCGGCTCGCGCATGTTCACGGCCCAACAGCTGCTGGACCTGCCTGGAAACACATTGGTGCTGCGTATGGACAGCTGGCACCATGCGCCCAGCGTCTTCCCCAACGTGATGACGGCATTGGTCACCGCCATGTCGATTGCCCTGATCTCGGTGCTGGTGGTGCTGGTGCGCGACAACCGTCGTCGCCTGCGTGCCGAGCGTGATCTGGGCGACGCGCTGGCTTTTCGCAAGGCCATGGAGGATTCGCTGGTCACCGGCATGCGTGCGCGCGATCTGCAGGGCAGCATCACCTATGTGAACCCGGCGTTCTGCAATATGGTGGGTTTTTCGGCAGAAGATCTGCTGGGCCTGAGCGTTGCTCCTTACTGGCCGCCGGAGCTGGCAGAGGAATACACCCAGCGCCGGGACAGTCGTCTCTCCGGTGCATCGCCACCGCCGCGAGAAGGGCATGAGAGCGTGTTCATGCGAAAGGATGGATCACGCTTCCCGGTGCTGATTTTCGAGGCACCGCTGATCAATGCCCAAGGCATGCATACCGGCTGGATGAGTGCTTTCATCGATATCAGCGAGCAGCGCCACATGGAGGAGGTCTCGCGCGCGTCACAGGAGCGTCTGCAGGCCACGGCCAGGCTGGCCACCGTCGGCGAGATGGCGTCCATGCTCAGCCATGAACTGACGCAGCCGCTGGTGGCCATCTCCAGCTATGCCACAGGTTCGCTCAATATGCTCAAGCATGAGGCCGGGGCCAGCAGCGCCGAGAGCCAGCTCAAGGATCTGAGCATGGCGATGGAGCGTATTGGCGACCAGGCCGAGCGTGCAGGTCGTGTCATCAAGAGCGTGCGTGACTTCGTACGTCGCCGCGATAAATCGCGGGAGGTTGTGCCTCCTGCAGAGCTTATTGATGCCGTCATGCCGCTGGTGCAATTGCAGGCACACAAGCTGCGCGTCAAGGTGCAGGTGGAGCTGGAACCCGGCCTGCCCAGCGTGCTCTGTGACCTGACCATGGTGGAGCAGGTGCTGCTCAATCTGGCGCGCAATGGCATGCAGGCCATGGACCTGCCGGAACTCAGGGAGCGCCTATTAACCTTGCGCGTGCGGCAAGACCCTCACGAGCTGCAGGAGCAGCGTTGGGTAGAATTTTCGGTCATGGACTGTGGCGTCGGTATTCCCAAGGAAGTGGCCGAACAGCTGTTCACCCCCTTTTTCACCACGCGCGCCGAAGGCATGGGCCTGGGTCTGAGCCTGTGCCGCACCGTGGTGGAGCAACATGGTGGTCATCTTGACTATCGCCCCCACCTCCCTTCGGGCACGGAGTTCATCTTCACGTTGCCAGCCTATAGGGAAGCAAGGCAGAACTGAGTTTTCATGGAACCCGTAATCGATGCTACCGTCTACATCGTGGACGACGATGCCGATGTCCGAGAGGCTTTGGCATGGCTGCTGCGCTCACGCAGGCTGCTGAGCGAGTGCTATCGCAGTGCTGAAGACTTTGAGGCAGAAGTGCTCAAGCGGCCTCCTGTGGTGCGCCGTCCCAGCTGTCTGCTGCTGGACATGCGCATGACCGGCATGAGCGGTCTGTCGCTCTTCAATCGCATGCTGGAGCGTGGCGAAATCGAGGCCATGCCCGTCATCTTTCTGACCGGGCATGCCGACATTCCTACGGCGGTGGATACCGTCAAGCGCGGCGCTTTCGACTTTTGCGAGAAGCCGTTTTCCGACAACGCACTGGTGGACCGTATCGAGCAGGCACTGGTCAAATCGGCAGAGCACCTGGCGTCCGACCGTGCGCGTGAAGCCGTACGCGGTCGTCTGGAAGAGCTGACGGACCGTGAAAAAGATGTGATGCGTCTGGTGGTCGAAGGTGTCCCCAACAAGCTGATTGCCGATCAGCTCGATATCAGCGTGCGCACGGTGGAAGTGCACCGAGCCCGCGTGTTCGACAAGATGCAGGTCAAGTCTGCGGTGGAACTGGCGAATTTGCTGAGAAACACCCCCTGAGCGGCTGCGCCTAGGCGGCCCCGCCGCTTCCCCCTCTCTCTTCGGGAGGGGGGACGACGCCCTCAGCTAGGCGCCCCCGCCGCGAGGCGGCTCTTGCTCGGCGTCTCTGGCTTAGGCCGTGCCGGTGCCAGGGCTGGTGTCCAGACCAAAAGCCGGACAGCAAAAAGCCCCGCACTGCGGGGCTTTTTGTCCAGGGAGAAGCCTGATTACTGGGCGCGCTCGCCCACGAAGATTTCCACACGGCGGTTGCGGGCGCGGCCTTCGTTGGTGTCATTGGAGGCCACGGGCTGATGCGAACCCATGCCCTGCACCTGGATGCGGGCACCGTTGACGCCGCGCGATGTCAGGTAGTTGCGAGTGGCTTCAGCGCGACGCAGCGACAGAGGGTCGTTGATGGCGTCGGAGCCGGTGCTGTCGGTGTGGCCGATGATGCGGACTTCTGCATTGGGATTGTTGCGCAGGCCGTCGGCGAAGCGGTCCAGGATGGGGGCGAAGTTGGACTGGATGTCCGCCTTGCCGGTAGCGAAGGAGATGTCGCTGGGGATGTCCAGTTTCAGCTGGTTGTCGGGAGTCTGGGTCACGCCCACGCCCGTACCCCGGGTCGCGGCTTCCATTTCAGCCTTCTGCTTTTCCAGGTTCTTGGACCAGATGTAGGAGCCCAGGGCGCCCACGCCAGCGCCGATCAGTGCACCGGAGCCAGCATGACCGCCGGCGATGGCACCGATGGCAGCGCCACCCAGAGCACCAACGCCCGCACCGGTGGCAGTACGTCGCGTGGTGTCCGACATGCCGCCGGTGTTGGCACAGCCGGTGATGAACAATGCAGAGGCCAGAGCGGCCGTCACAGCCATTTGCTTGCGCATAGAAAACTCCTTAATTGATGGACCCGATGATGGGACCGGACACACCAGCTTTGATGTCAAAGCTGCAAGGCAGTGAGCGTACTGCGCCTGAAGGTCCGAAAAGCGTAGGACGCACGCGTAGAGCCTATTGCGGATGCAAAAGTTTGTCACTACAGCCAATTGCGACCTCCTTTGTAGGGGAGGGGCGATCCGCTTGGTGACAAGATCAGCGAGGTGGCTCGTTTTCCTCATTCCGGGGTTGAGCCTTGGCGCTGGAGGGTATCTCACCCTTTTGACGGCCCGAGAACATGGTCCACCACACAATAGCGACCAGAATTGCCAACGCCAGCAATGCTTCAAGCAAAATCAGACCCATGAATGTCCATCTCCTGCGCCGTATTTCGCTGGCGCTGATTGTCGGAACTCTGGTGGCTTGCACCACCACCAAGCAGCACAATGATCCTTCGTCCGTGGCGGAGCTCAAGCCTCACGGCGGCTCCGGAGCTACGGCCCAGAAACCACCGTTCACTGCCAATGTACCTACAAAGAGCCGTTGGGTTCCAGTGGACTGGGGGGATTTACCCGGTGTCACGACAGATGCGCTGAACGAGGCCTGGAACGCCTGGATCAAGAACTGCGAGCGTCCCAGCACCGTGTTCGCCACGCTGTGTGGTGATGTGCGCCGCCTGAGCATTGCGACTGAAGACGAGCAGCGCAACTGGATGATGACCCAGCTCCAGCCTTATCGCATCGAGGCCACGACGGGCAGCCCTGATGGCATGTTGACCTCGTACTACGAGCCCATGTACGAAGCGCGCCGCGTGTCGGGCAATGGCTTCAATGTGCCGATCTATCAGACGCCCATGGGCTTTGGCAAGCGCAAGCCCTGGTACACGCGCCAGCAGATCGACACCAATGCCGAGGCCCAGGCCGCGCTGTCGGGGCGTGTGATCGCCTGGTTGCGCGACCCGGTGGACATGCTGGTGCTGCATATCCAGGGGTCTGGCCGGCTGCAGCTGACCGAAGCCGATGGCTCGCAGCGCATGATCCGCGTGGCCTATGCGGGCACCAACGACCAGCCCTACAAGAGCGTGGGCCGCTGGCTGCTCGACCAGGGCCTGGTGCGCGATGCCACCTGGCCTGGCATCAGCGCCTGGATTGCAGCCAACCCCTCGCGTGTGAATGAAATGTTGTGGAGCAATCCGCGCTATGTGTTCTTCCGCGAAGAGGAACTCAACGAGTTCGATGCCCAGTTCGGTCCCAAGGGCGCGCAGGGCGTGGCGCTGACGCCGGGCCGCTCGATTGCCGTGGACCGCAACAGCATTCCCTACGGCACGCCGGTCTGGCTGTCCACGCCGGGCCCCACGGTGTCCCTGAACCGCCTGGTGTTCGCACAGGACACGGGCAGCGCCATTCTGGGCGCGGTGCGCGCCGACTACTTCATGGGTTGGGGGGCTGATGCCGGTGACCTTGCCGGCCGTATCAAGCAGCCGCTCAAGCTCTGGGCCTTCTGGCCCAAGAGCCTGGCAGGTTCTGCGCCACACCTGCGCTAAGCATTTATCGGAAACAGGAGCTGCCAGCGCTTGTCATTCCTTGAGTTTCAGTTGATAACCATCTGAAACCAATGATGGACAAGCGCTGGCAGCTCTCTTTATTTCAGCCATTGGACGATGGTTGGCACAGAGCGCCCTGCTGAGGAGCCCTGTGCACCTGCTACCTGCTTACTGGCTCTTCAAGCTCTTCTCGTAGCCGCGCAGCCAGGTCTGGAGGCAGGCTTCCATGCAGGCCTGATCCGTCTGACGGCCGGGCAGCTCCTTCTTGCAGGCCTGGTACACGGCTTGGGGATGGCTGAGCTTACGCTCCAGCACCGCCACGCCGGCGTCGTTGCAGGCTTGACGGTCGCTGGTGCCCGCCATGCTGATCTCGGCTTTGCCGGGGGCGGGAGCTGCGGTCTTGGCGGCCGGCTGGGGTGTTGTGGTTGGCGGTGCCGCAGAGGTGTTGGGAGTCTGACGGATCTGGGTCTGCGCATCGCTGTGTGCGCAGGGAACCTGCTGGAATGCCACCTGCCCATTGGGCTGCTTGCATTGGTAGATGTTTGTCGCTTGTGCGCTGTGCAGCATGGAAGCACCGACCAAGCTCATCAAAAATAATAGCTTGTAGCTCTTGGTGGATATGGGCATTTGACGTTTTTTGTTCGAATTTATGCTCTCCCTCTCTTCTGGATGCCGGGTGTTATGGCTGCTTGTGATTCAGGGCAGTCTTGTTGGTCGGCACAGTCGGCAATGGTAGCGAGCTGCTGGACTTGACTTCCCCCAGCGAGAAGGTGGTGTGTACGTCCTTGACCTGAGGCAGGCGCAGCAGCACATTGCGGATGAAGCCGGAAAAGCTCTCCAGATCGCGGGCGACGACTTGCAGCTCGAAAGTGCCCGCGCCGCTGATGTAGTGGCAGGAGGTCACCTCGGGGAGCCGACGGATGGATTCCTCCATGCCCTGTGTGATATCGGCGGTGTTTTGCGCGGCATCCACACGCACAAAGGCCAGCACGCCCAGACCCAGCTTGTGGCGGTCCAGCGTGGCGTGGTAGCCGGTGATATAGCCGGCCTCCTCCAGTGCCCGCACGCGCCGCCAGCAGGGAGCGGCGGACAGGCCGACCCGCTGGGCCAGCTCGGCATTCGTGAG
This sequence comes from Comamonas sp., assembly GCA_031277805.1. Lineage (GTDB taxonomy): Bacteria > Pseudomonadota > Gammaproteobacteria > Burkholderiales > Burkholderiaceae_C > Comamonas. Next base: position 108,173 of record JAITLR010000027.1, read on the forward strand.
GCGTGCATTGCTTTGCAGCTCATTCAGGATTGCCCAGTCAAATCTATCAAGCTGATTCATATTTTGAAATATAGAGCAAGATTCTTTCAAAAACTAGGTAAATCCCGGCAATAAAAAGAAAGCTCTATTCGGGGCATTTTCCTTAAACTTTGGGCAAACAACTTGCGTTCCGTGCCTATGGCGCAGGAATGCCCAAAGCAATATGCTGCTCTGGTAGCCAACAGCTGCCACGGGTGGTCACCCACGTGGAGACAAGCCATGAATGCCCCTTTGCCCGATGAAGTCCGTCGTGCCCTGGAGTCTGTGACTCTGGACGACAAATATTCGCTGGACCGCGGCCGCGCCTTTATGAGCGGCGTGCAGGCCCTGGTCCGGTTGCCCATGTTGCAGCGCCTGCGCGATGCCCAGGCAGGCCTCAATACTGCGGGCTTCATCAGCGGCTACCGCGGCTCGCCGCTGGGCACTTACGACCAGTCGCTCTGGGCAGCCAAGAAGTACATGGAGGCGAACAACATCGTCTTCCAGCCCGGCGTGAACGAGGAGCTGGGCGCCACCGCTGTCTGGGGCACCCAGCAGCTCGACCTGTACCCCGACACCCAAAAGTTCGATGGCGTCTTCGGCATCTGGTATGGCAAGGGCCCGGGCGTGGACCGCTGCTCCGACGTGTTCAAGCACGCCAATATGGCCGGCACTGCCAAGCATGGCGGCGTGATCGCGATTGCAGGCGACGATCACATCAGCAAATCCTCCACCGCCGCGCATCAGAGCGATCACATCTTCAAGGCCTGTGGCACGCCGGTGTTCTTCCCCAGCAATGTGCAGGACATCCTGGACATGGGCCTGCACGCCTTTGCCATGAGCCGCTTCTCGGGCCTGTGGTCGGGCATGAAGACGATTCAGGAGGTGGTGGAGTCCTCGTCCTCCGTCGAGGTGGACCCCGATCGCGTCAACATCATCATTCCCGAAGACTTCGTCATGCCGCCCGGCGGCCTGCATATCCGCTGGCCCGATCCGCCGCTGGAGCAGGAAGCGCGCTTGATGAACTACAAGTGGTATGCGGCCCTGGCCTATGTGCGTGCCAACAAGCTCAACCACAACGTGATAGAGAGCCCTCAGGACCGCTTCGGCATCATCGCCAGCGGCAAGGCCTATAACGACACGCGTCAGGCGCTGGCCGATCTGGGTCTCGACGACGACACCTGCCGCCAGCTGGGCATCCGTCTCCACAAGGTCAATGTGGTCTGGCCTCTGGAAGCCACCATCACGCGCGATTTCGCGCGTGGTCTGCAGGAGATCCTGGTCGTCGAGGAAAAGCGTCAGGTCATCGAATACCAGATCAAGGAAGAGCTCTACAACTGGCGCGATGACGTGCGCCCCAACGTGGTGGGCAAGTTCAGTGACGAGCACGGCGGCGAATGGTCGCTGCCCAATCCCAGCACCGACTGGCTGCTGCGCCCCACGGCCGATCTGACGCCGGCCATCATCGCGCGTGCCATCGCCGCGCGGTTACGCAAACTGGGCGTGCCTGGGCATATCGAGACGCGCATGCACGAGCGCATCGCCGTGCTGGATGCACGCGAGGCGGCGATGAAGGCGGCCAAGGAAGTCTCGACCGGCGACCGCACGCCCTGGTTCTGCAGCGGCTGCCCGCACAACACCAGTACCCGCGTGCCCGAAGGCAGCCGCGCCGTGGCCGGTATCGGCTGCCACTACATGACGACCTGGATGCCCGACCGCAACACCAGCACCTTCACGCAGATGGGCGGTGAGGGCGTGACCTGGGCGGGTCAGGCGCCGTTCACCCGGGAGCAGCATGTCTTCGCCAATCTGGGTGACGGCACCTACTTCCACAGCGGTTTGCTGGCGATCCGCCAGAGCATTGCCGCTGGCACGAACATCACCTACAAGGTGCTCTACAACGATGCCGTGGCCATGACCGGCGGCCAGCGCGTGGGCGAGCGACCCGAAGGCCACTCGGTGGCACAGATTGCGCACAGCCTGCGCGCCGAAGGTGTGGTCAAGCTGGTCGTGGTGACGGACGAGCCCGGCAAATACCATGGACGCACGCACCAGCTCGATGCCAATCCGGCCCGCGCCAAGCACCATGAGCTGATCAACGACCTGCCTCCGGGCATCGAAGTCTTCCACCGCGACGAGCTGGACCGCATCCAGCGCGAATTCCGCGAGATCAAGGGCTGCACGGCCATCATCTACGACCAGACCTGCGCCACCGAAAAGCGCCGCCGCCGCAAACGCGGCACCATGAGCACGCCTGACAAGACCGTCATCATCAACGAGCTGGTCTGTGAAGGCTGTGGCGACTGCTCGGTCAAGTCCAACTGCCTTTCGGTCGAACCTGTGGAGACCGAATTCGGCCGCAAGCGCCGCATCAACCAGAACAGCTGCAACAAGGATTACTCCTGCGTCAACGGCTTCTGCCCCAGCTTTGTCACCGTCGAAGGTGGTCAGCTCAAAAAGCCCAAGAAGGAGAAAAAAGGCAGCCTGGACTCCATGCCCAACATTCCGGACCCGGTGATCCCAGTGGCCGAGCAGGCCTGGGGCATTGTGGTGGCCGGCGTGGGCGGCACGGGCGTGATCACCATTGGCTCGCTGCTGGGCATGGCAGCGCACCTGGAAGGCAAGGGCGTGATCACTCAGGATGCCGCAGGTCTGGCGCAAAAAGGTGGCTCCACCTGGAGCCATATCCAGATCGCCAACCGCGTGGACGCCATCTACACGACCAAGGTGGACATGGCCAAGGCCGATCTGGTGATCGGCTGCGACCCCATCGTGGCGGCCACGCCGACCACGATGTCGGTCATGCAGCCTGGGCGTACCTTCATCGCGCTCAACACCCATGCCTCGCCCACGGCTGCTTTTGTGGGCAACCCCGACTGGCAGTCGCCCGATACCCGCTGCGTACAGGCGCTGGCCGATGCGGTGGGCGCCGAGGGCATTGGCAGCTTTGATGCCGAGCAAGCCGCGACAGCGCTGCTGGGTGACAGCATTTATGCCAACCCCATGATGCTGGGTTATGCCTGGCAAAAAGGCCGCGTGCCGCTGACCCATGCCTCGCTGATGCGCGCCATGGAACTCAACGGCGTGCAGGTGGCGAACAACCAGGCAGCTTTCGAGTGGGGCCGCCGCTGTGCCCATGACCTGAATGCGGTGCGCGCGCTGTTCCAGGCTTCGCAGGTCATTCAGTTTGTCAAGAAGCCGTCGCTGGACGAGATGCTGCGCAAGCGGGTGGAGTTTCTGACCGGCTACCAGAACGCCGCCTATGCCCAGCAGTACCAGGATTTCGTGGCCAAGGTACGGGCGGTGGAAGAGCCTCTGGGCCAGGGTACGCGCCTGTCGCAGGCCGTGGCACGCTATCTGTTCAAGCTGATGGCCTACAAGGACGAATACGAAGTCGCGCGTCTGCACACCGATGCGGCTTTCACCCAGAAGATCAGCGAGATGTTCGAGGGTGACTTCAAGATCGTCCACCACCTGGCGCCGCCCACCACGGCCAAGAAGGATGACAAGGGCCAGCTGCAGAAAAAAGCCTATGGCCCCTGGATGCACAAGGCCATGGGCGTGCTGGCGGGCATGAAGGGCTTGCGCGGCACGGCGCTGGATCCGTTCGGCCGCACCGAGGAGCGCAAGACAGAGCGTGCCCTGATTGCCGAGTACCGCCAGTGCATCGAAACCCTGCTCAAGGACTTGAAGGCCGACCAGCTGGCGCTGGCCGTGGAGATTGCCTCCATTCCTGAGGACATCCGCGGCTACGGCCATGTGAAAGAGCGCAACCTGGCGGCGGCACGGACCAAGTGGCAGGGGCTGATGCAGCGCTGGAACATGCCTGTGATGCCAACGGCCACCGCCAGGCAGAAGCTGGTAGTGAACTAATTGCGGTCAATGCCGTCAGACAAAGGCCGGGGTTTGCCCCGGCCTTTGTATTGGTCACGATGCTGTGGATATTGAGAGCTCTGCTTTTGATAGCTGACAGCGCTCATCACCATTGATATTCATAAATAAAACATCAAAAAATCAAACCATATCAAGCGGTAGTAGCTATGAATTTTGAATTTATCGCTGCAAATGAGAGGTGTGCAAGAAGGACTCCCTGCCGACATCAGGGAAAGCGCGCGCGCAGTGACTGCCCTCGCCAGGGTCGGGAACGATTCAGCCGAATACAATGTCCCGTTAATTTGCGAGGCCGGTAACAACGGTTCCGTACCGCTATTGTTGTGATTGGAGTTTGATCCGTGTTTATTTCTTCCGCTTTCGCCCAGACTGCCCCCGCTGCCGCCGCTGAAGGCGGCTTCATGGGTTCGCTCACCGGCATGCTGCCCCTGGTGCTGATGTTCGTGGTGCTGTATTTCGTGATGATTCGTCCCCAGATGAAGCGCCAGAAAGAGCATCGCGCCATGATCGAAGCTCTGGCCAAGGGCGATGAAGTGGCGACCGCTGGCGGCATCATCGGCACCGTGACTCGCATGGCCGAGCAGTTCCTGTTCATCGAAATCGCTTCTGGCGTCGAAGTGCAGATTCAGCGCTCTGCCGTGGTGCAAGTGCTGCCCAAGGGCACGGCCAAGTAAGCCTGTCTGCTGTGGATTTTGAGGGGTACGGCGCTCGAACAGAGTGTGCGTACCCGTTGTGCGTTGCTGTAAAAAAAAGAGCGCGATCATGAACCGATACCCGGTCTGGAAGTACGCGATCATCGTGATCGCGCTGCTGGTGGGGGTGCTCTACACCCTGCCTAATTTCTTCGGTGAAGCGCCTGCTGTGCAGGTGTCTTCGGCCAAGTCCACTGTGAAGGTGGACAACGCTGTGCTGCAAAAAGTGGAATCCGCGCTGAGCGCTGCCAGCCTCAAGCCGGACTCGTTGTCGCTGGAAGGCACTTCGGTGCGTGCCCGTTTCAATACGCCCGACGAGCAGCTCAAGGCCAAGGACATCATCCAGAAGTCGCTGATCAGCGACCCCAGCGATCCCGCCTATATCGTGGCGCTGAATCTGGTTTCGCGCTCGCCCGACTGGCTGACGGCCGTTGGCGCCAAGCCCATGTATCTGGGTCTGGACCTGCGCGGCGGCGTGCATTTCATGCTGCAGGTGGATATGGCTGCGGCCCTGACCAAAAAGGCCGAAAGCTACGCCAGCGATCTGCGCACCACCATGCGCGACAAGAACATCCGCCACGGCGGCATCAGCCGCGATGGCAACAACATCAACATTCGCGTGCGCGATGAAGCGACACAGACTGCTGCGCGCAATCTGATCGCCGATCAGTTTCCCGATCTGACCAGCACTTCCGAGCCGGATGGCACGGGCTTCAAGCTGGTGGCAGCGATCAAGCCCGAGGCGCTGCGCAAGGTGCAGGAGCAGGCGCTCAAGCAGAACATCGTCACGCTGCACAACCGTATCAACGAGCTGGGCGTGGCCGAGCCCGTGATCCAGCAGCAAGGTCTGGACCGCATCGTGGTGCAATTGCCTGGTGTGCAGGACACCGCCAAGGCCAAGGACATTCTGGGCCGTACCGCCACGCTGGAAGTGCGCATGGTGGACGAGTCTGCCGAAGCGCGCTCGGCAGAGCTGGGCTCCGGCCCCGTACCTTTTGGCTCTGAAAAGTATCTGGATCGCAACGGCCAGGCCGTCATCGTGCAAAAGCAGGTGACCCTGACCGGCGAGAACCTGACCGATGCCCAGCCCGGCTTTGACAGCCAGACCCAGGAGCCCACCGTCAACCTGACGCTGGACGCCAAGGGCTCGCGCATCTTCAAGGACGTGACGCGCGAGAACGTGGGCAAGCGCATGGCCATCATCCTGTTCGAAAAGGGCAAGGGAGAGGTGGTGACGGCACCCGTGATCCGCGGTGAGATCGGTGGCGGTCGCGTGCAGATTTCGGGCCGTATGACGACCCAGGAAGCCAATGACACCTCGCTGCTGCTGCGCGCCGGTTCGCTGGCCGCACCCATGGAGATCATCGAGGAATACACCATCGGCCCAAGCCTGGGCGCCGACAACATCAACCGCGGTATTCACTCCGTGGTCTGGGGCATGGTGGCGATTGCAGCCTTCATGTGCGTGTATTACATGCTGTTTGGCGTGTTCTCCACGGTGGCCCTGTCGGTGAACGTGCTGCTGCTGCTGGCCATCCTGTCCATGCTGCAGGCCACATTGACCCTGCCCGGCATTGCCGCTATGGCGCTGGCCCTGGGCGTGGCCATTGACTCCAACGTGCTGATCAACGAGCGTATTCGTGAAGAGCTGCGTGCTGGTGCTTCGCCCCAGGCTGCCATTCATGCCGGTTATGAAAATGCCTGGCACACCATTCTGGACTCCAACGTCACCACACTGATTGCCGGTCTGGCCCTGCTGGCCTTTGGTTCGGGCGTGGTGCGCGGTTTTGCCGTGGTGCACTGCATCGGCATTCTGACCAGCATGTTCTCGGCCGTGTTCTTCTCGCGTGGTCTGGTCAACCTCTGGTACGGCGGCAAGAAGAAGCTCAAGACCCTGTCCATTGGCCAGGTCTGGAAGCCCGAAGGTGGTGAACACCGCTCCGTGGCCAGCCGCGGCAGCAACAACTAAGGAGGAAGATCATGGAATTCTTCCGTATTAAAAAAGACATCCCGTTCATGAAGTACGCGTTGTTTCTCAACGCGGTTTCCTTCATCACTTTTGCACTGGCCGTCTTCTTCCTGTTCTCCCGTGGCCTGCATCTGTCCGTGGAATTCACGGGTGGCACGGTCATGGAAGTGGCCTACACGCAGCCCGCCGATATCGGCAAGGTGCGTGAGAGCATCTCCAAGCTCGGCTATGCCGATGTGATCGTGCAGAACTTCGGTACATCCAAGGATGTGATGATCCGTCTGCCCGTGCAGAAAGGTGTGACCACAGCTCAGCAAAGTGAGCAGGTGCTTTCTGCCCTCAAGGCTGAGGACGCGGAGGTTACGCTGCGGCGTACCGAGTTCGTGGGTCCGCAGGTCGGTGATGAACTGATGCACAACGGCCTGATGGCCCTGGGCATGGTGGTGCTGGGCATCGTGATCTATCTGGCCTTCCGCTTCGAGTGGAAGTTCGGTGTCGCGGCCATCATCGCCAACCTGCACGACGTGGTCATCATTCTGGGCTTCTTCGCCTTCTTCCAGTGGGAGTTCTCGCTCTCGGTGCTGGCTGGCGTGCTGGCCGTGCTCGGTTACTCAGTCAACGAATCCGTGGTGATTTTTGACCGTATCCGCGAGGCTTTCCGCAAGTTCCGCAAGCTCGACACGCACGAGGTCATCGACCACGCCATCACCTCGACCATGAGCCGAACCATCATCACCCACGCTTCGACAGAAGCCATGGTGCTGTCCATGTTCTTCTTCGGCGGCCCCAGCCTGCACTACTTCGCACTGGCGCTGACGATCGGTATCTTGTTCGGTATCTACTCCTCGGTGTTCGTGGCTGCAGCCATTGCCATGTGGCTGGGTGTCAAACGTGAAGATCTGGTCAAGGGGCCTTCCAAGTCTTCGTCGCAAGATCCCAACGACCCGAACGCCGGAGCCGTGGTCTGATCCATGTCGTGGTGCGACAGCGGCTTTGAAGTTGATTGCCGCTTTACACTAATGGAATGAGTCCCACGCAGTCTTCCTCCTACGCGCCTGCGGCCCAGCAACAACTGGGCTGGCAGGCGCGTTTGCGTTGGGCTCATGGCATCTGCCAGGGCTTGCCCGCCGTGGCCGACCAGCTCGAAACGTTTCTCAGCAACCAAAGCTCTGCGGTGACTGTTCAGGGCGAGATGCAGGCGTGGCGCGAAGCCTGGGCCGGCTTTCAGCAACATCGCGCTGCCTGGCTGCAGGCCTGTGTCCAGGCACTGCAGCAGGCGGCTCGCAAACCCCCTTTGGGAGAGGCTCGCAGCTCTGCCGCTGCGCCGCTGACATTCGAGCTTCTGGGCGACGATGTGGTGGAGAACAAGATTCTGGCCTCTCGTATGGCGCTGGCCATGGGCGAGGCAGTACAGCCCGGCTTTGAATCCATGCGCTTGCGCGTCCAGGCACTTGAAGCTCAGGAACTGCCCGCAAAAGACTTGTTCCGTGCAGAAACCATCTGCCTGCATCTGGTCGAGCAGTGGCTGGCTTCGGAAATGGAGCGAAGCCATCTGCTGCGTGTGATGGAGCCCCTGCAAAACGCGCTGTCGTCCTTGATGACGGCGGAATACGACATTTTGCACAAACTGCTGGATGCCAAGGGGGTCAGCAAGGCTCAGGATGTTCCGCTGCGTGTACGTCGAACCGAGGGCTCGACAGGCTCGGCGGCCATGCAGCTGGAGCCAGGGGCAGCGCAGAGTGGGTATAGCGGTTATGGCAGCCATGGGGTTGCCAGCGGATACAGTGGCTATCACGCCCAAGCGGGCATGACCGGCGCCCAGCCACCCATGGCACCTGCGGGTATCGGGGTGGGGGCTCAGTCTGCGGCGCATATTGGCGTCGGCATGCTGGCGCGTGCAAGGCATCGTGCACTTGACGCCATGAACCAGCTGCGCCAGTTGTTGAGCCAGCCTGCCATCGGCTTGCCTGGGTTGATACCCGGGGTTCCGGCCGGACCCATGCCGCCCGCCTCTGCCGCGCTGGCCCAGGCGCTGCAAGAGCAGCATCTGGCTGCAACCCAGTTGCAGACCCAATATCAATTGGCGGCAGGAACGGCCATGGCGTTGCCAGCTATGGACTACAGTCCGGCTGCGCTGGGCCAGCTGGCCAATTTGCTGCGCGAGCGCTCGGCTGACTGGAAGCAAAAGGCGGAGACCAAGGGTGAGAAGGCCACCATCGAAGTGGTGGCGCTGATGTTTCAGAGCATTTTGTCGGAGGACCGCTTACCTCCGTCGATCCGCGTCTGGTTTGCACGCTTGCAGGTGCCGGTGCTGCGGGTGGCCCTGGCCGAGCCGCAGTTCTTCAGTGATCTCAACCACCCCGCGCGCAAGTTGATAGACCGCATGGGCTCCTGCGTCATGGGCTTTGATGCCAGCAGCATCAATGGCAACGCGCTGGAGGTCGAAATCCGCCGCGTGGTCCAGGTGATCGAGCAATACCCCGAGACGGGACAGAAGGTTTTTGCTCTGGTGCTGCGCGAGTTCGAGGACTTCCTCACCAAGCATCTGGCTCAGAGCCAGTCCACAGCCAAGATCACCAGCGTGGCCCAGCAGGTCGAGCAAAAGGAAACGCTGGCCATTCAGTACACCATCGAGCTGCGCAATATGCTGGCCGATATGCCCGTGTGCGAAGAGGTGCGCGACTTTCTGTTCAAGTCCTGGGCCGATGTGCTGGCCATGGCCACGGTGCGCTATGGCGCCAAGAATGCACAGGCCATGCGCTTCAAGCAGGCTGCCAGCGAGCTGGTCTGGTCGGCCAGTGCCAAGCCTTCGCGCCAGGAGCGCGCCCGCGTCATTCAGGGCCTACCTGCGCTGCTGCAGACCTTGCGCCAGGGTCTGGAGCTGGTCAGTGTGATCGGTGATGAGCAATCGGCCAAGATCAAGAAGTTGACGGACACCCTGGCCGAGGCCTTTGTCTCCAAGACTGCCGCCATCGCGCCGGCCCGTATCGAAGGCATGGCCAAACGCCTGTCCGAGCTTGAAAACTACATCAGCGACGACGGTACGCTGGACGATATGCCGCTGTCTGCCGAAAGCATAGAGATGATGCTGGGCGTGGACACGGCGGGCCTCAATGTGGTGCCCAACACCGATGTGGCCGCAGAGCCTGCCATGCTGGAATGGGCGCAGGCGCTGGAGGTTGGGCGCTGGTTCACGCTGGACCATAACGGCGTGCGTACCCAGGTGCAATATGTCTGGCGCAGCCGCCGCAAGCAGCTGCACCTGTTTGCTTCGCTCGACGGGCATTGTCATCTGTTGCAGCTGCAGCGCATGGCTGTCTACCTGCAGTCGGGTTTGCTGGCCGTGCATGACGAGGAGGCGCTGACGGTGCGTGCCACGCGTGATGCGTTGCAGAAGATTCAAGCGAATCCGGAACGGCTGGCTTAACCCCCTGAGGCGCTTTGTGCCTTCCCCTAGCCGGGCGCCCCTTTCTCTACGCGCTGCGCGCTATGGAAGGGGGACGACAGCCTCGGTGCGGGGCGGCGCGGCCGGCATAGGCCCTTCCTCGCTGTCTCCTGCTTGGGCCGCGTCGGTTTTTTGTTCTCAACCGCGTGTGATGCGCTGATACAGGCCGCCGGGCAGGCGGGCGACCTGGCCGTCGAGTTCCAGTTCCATCAGCTGTGCTTGCAGATGGGCGGCATCCCATCCTGTGCGTTCGGTCAAGCTGTCCAGCGTCAGCGGGTCATGGCCGAGTGCCTGCAGCAGAGGATGTTTTGCTTCTGTATTCATAGCTGCTTGCGCTTGATGGACTTGCGTTTCAGGTCGATTTATGCCTTGAAGTTCTTCCAGCACATCGGCCGCAGTCTCCACCAGCTTTGCGCCCTGGCGCAGCAGTGCATGGCAGCCCTTGGCCTGAAGTGCATGTATGGAGCCGGGGATGGCAAAGACTTCGCGGCCTTGTTCACTGGCCAGGCGCGCAGTGATGAGCGAGCCCGATTTCAGCGCTGCCTCCACGACCAGAGTGCCCTGGGTCAGGCCCGAAATGATGCGGTTGCGCTGCGGAAAATGCCCGGGCCGTGGCTCGGTGCCCAATGGATATTCGCTGACGAGCAGGCCGCGCTGCATGATCTGTGCCGCCAATGCGAGGTGCGCGCGCGGGTAGACCTGATCCAGGCCGGTGCCGACCACGGCAATGGTGAGTGCCGTGAGTGGGGCCGAGCCTTTTGCCGCCTTGAGTGCGCCCTCATGCGCCGCCGCATCAATGCCCAGAGCCAGACCGGAGACTATGCACAGTCCTTGCTCGGCCAGGGTCTGCGCTATTTCGCGCGCGTTGATCACGCCTTGCGCCGAAGGGTTGCGGCTGCCCACCATGGCCAAGGATTGCGGATAGGGAAACCAGGGCTGGCCGGACTGCTGCAGTGCAATAGGCCCCTGCACAAACAGCAGCAAGGGCGGGTCTTCGGTCTGCAGCAGGGCTTTGGGATACTCCGCATGGCCCAGCGGCACCATGGCGTGAAAGCAGCTCGCCGCAGGCTCTTTCAACCAGCGCTGCAGACGTTCCTGATGAGTCGGCCACTGTTCAGGCAGCCTGACCAGGGCTTGGGACTGGGCTTCGGTGACACATTCGCGCCAAGCAGCGGGAGGCAATTGCCAGATTTGTTCTGCGCCGCCTGCTTTGGCCAGCAAGCGCCGCGCCGCACTGCGTCCCAACCCTGGTGTGAGCAGCAGGCGCAGCCAGGCGGAAGTCTCCGCATCATGGTGAGAGTCCTGCGCAGAAGATGTCACCATGATGCGATTCCTTGGGGCGGCTGTGGCTAGCGCAACTCGGGTGCTTGCAGGCGATCGCCCACCTGCACACCACGCGCTGCCGTGGTGATGAGCACGTAGGAGATGCGATCGAAGGTCTTGAAGACCATGGCGTAGCCGTTGAACTCGTCAGGCAGTTGTACCGTATCGCGCTTGGGGCTGGTCTTGTCCACGATGCTGGCCCCTTTGCTGATCAACTCCAGCACGGTACCGATTTCCATGCCGTCCTGCGCGCCCTTGTTGATGGCGATCACCTGGTTTTGCGCCGCATAGAGCACGGCGGCATCGCCATAGATGGAGACAACGGAAGCGTCGACCGGGTTGCGCGGCGCATGGGGCACATAGCTCAGATACTGCGGCGGGGGCGAAGGCAGCAGGCGGTCGCCAGCACGGATCTCGTTTTTGGATTTGACGATATCGATCGTGGCAGGTGATGCCTGTACTGGCTGGCTGTTGCTGCCCAGAACCTGTGTTTCCCCCTGGGCCACGGTGGCGCTGCCCAGGTATTTGGCTTCGTAGCCCAGGATTTCACCAGTGACAGGGTCTTTCAGTGGCATGGCATCGCGGAAGAGGCGATAGCTTGATGGCTTGCCGGATCCTGTCTCCAGCAGCGGGCCGCCAGAGCTGCGCACATAGGCGCGATCGCCATTGGCCATGAGAACGCGCTTGTCCGTGGTGGCGATGATGCGAGGTGCCTGGTTGAGCGTGTCGGCATTGACCACCAGAGGCTCGGCCAGGAAGGGTTCGATCAGGTGCGGAGGCAGTGTGGGCAGTGCAAGCTCGGAAAGCGAAGACTCGCGCGTATGGGGTGACAGACGGACCACGCCGGGCTCACCGCCCGGAGCGGTCGTTGACAGGCGGGCATAGCCATTGCTGCGTACCAGATACAGCACCTGGCCGGGGTAGATCAGATGCGGGTTGGCGATGCTGGACAGGTTCATGCCCCACAGCTCAGGCCAGCGCCAGGGCTGGCGCAGGTACATGCCCGAAATGCCCCACAGTGTGTCGCCTCGCTTGACGGTGTACTGCGCTGGTGCGCTGGGTGAAAGCTGGTTTTCAGGGATGCCCTGGTGGGCTACCTGCTGCGCGGTGGAGCGCTGGGTGGGGGTGATGGGGTAACTTTGCGCATAGACCGAGGTCAGAGCGGCGACCAGCGTGGCCCCGAGACTCCAGGCACGTGCTGTGGCAAATGCGGTCATGAAATTCCTTCTGGCGGGATTTGTTTGTTGCAGCGTCCCTCTCGTCGCTGCTCTGTGCCTGATCTTGGCATAAGCTGCCGTACAAGTCTTACAAATTGCGCAAATTCTCGATGCAAGGCCTTGATAGATCAACGTTTATTGGTGCCCGGCAAAGCGTTTGGCGGCAAAAGTGGGGACAATAACGACAGATTTATCGAGAAACCATGGCCATTCTTCCCATTCTCTGCTACCCCGATCCCCGTCTTCACAAGGTTGCCCAACCCGTGGCACAGGTGGATGAGCGCATCCAGGCGCTGGTGAAAAACATGCTCGAGACCATGTATGACGCCCAGGGCATCGGTCTGGCCGCCACACAGGTCGATGTGCATGAGCGCGTGGTCGTGATCGACGTATCGGAAGAACGCAACGAGCCTCTGGTTCTCATCAACCCCGAGATCACCTGGGCCAGCGAGGAAAAGCAGTTCGGCGACGAAGGCTGCCTGTCCGTGCCCGGTATCTACGATGGTGTGGAGCGATCCACCTCGGTCAAGGTCAAGGCCCTGGACGAGAACGGCAACAGCCGCGAGATAGCCGGCGAAGGCCTGCTGGCCATCTGCATGCAGCACGAAATGGATCACCTGATGGGCAAGGTGTTCGTCGAATACCTGTCGCCTCTGAAGCGCAACCGCATCAAGACCAAGATGGTCAAGGCCCAGAAAGCCGCAGCCAAGGGCTGAACTCCTAGGGAGCACACCATGCGTCGATTCCTGCCAGCAAGCATTGCCGCCAGCCTGATGGCGCTGGTCTTGACAGGCTGCATGGTGCCTCAGTGGCAAAAGCCGGGCATGCCCCAGGCCGAAGTGGAAAAAGGCATGGGCAAGCCCACCGTGGTTGTGCCCCTGGCCGATGGCGGAACGCGCCTGATCTACAGCCAGCAGCCGGCCGGCCAGCAGGTCTATCACATGGACTTCGATGCCCGGCACAAGCTGACTCGTGTGGAACAGGTGCTGGATACCGCCCATTTCTTTGCGTTGAGAAACGGTGTGGACACCCGCGACGATGTCTACCGCATGTTTGGCCCGCCTGCGAAAGTCGAGGGGGTCTACAGCTTCAAAGGCGACATCTGGACCTACCGGTTTATGGACAATGGCAATCCTAGACGTGCCCATGTGCACATAGACCCGCAAGGCGTGGTGCAGAAAGTCATGTTCACCGATGAGAGCATGTATCTCAGAGAGCCGCATCGTTGAACACCTGGCAGCCGATGGCTGCCTTTTTATTTTGTGAGTCCCATGAAAGTCATTTTTGCTGGCACACCCGAATTTGCGCGCGTGGCCCTGGAGCGCCTGCTGGCCGCAGGCTTTGAAGTTCCGCTGGTGCTGACCCAGCCAGACCGTCCCGCCGGACGTGGCATGAAGCTGCAGGCATCTCCGGTCAAGCAATGTGCGCAGGAACATGGCATTGCCGTGGCCCAGCCCATGAGCCTGCGCCTGGATGGCAAATACCCCGAGGAAGCAGCCGCTGCCAAGGCGGCCATTGACGCTGCCCAGGCAGATGTGATGGTGGTGGCTGCTTACGGCCTGATCCTGCCGCAATGGGTGCTGGACACTCCACGGCTGGGCTGCCTGAACATCCACGCCTCGCTGCTGCCGCGCTGGCGTGGCGCGGCGCCCATCCACCGTGCCATTGAGGCGGGAGACGCCGAGACCGGCGTCACCATCATGCAGATGGATGCAGGGCTGGACACTGGTGATATGTGCGTGATCGAGCGCCTGCCGATTGCCGCCGATGACACCACGGCCAGCCTGCACGACAAGCTGGCCGTGCTGGGCGGCCGCCTGATTGTGGAGGCGCTGGAAATGGCTGCCTGCGGAGGCCTTAATCGCACGCGACAGCCCGCCGAAGGTGTGACCTATGCTCACAAAATCGAGAAGGCCGAGAGCAATATCAACTGGAGCGAAAGCGCCGAAGTCATCGCCCGCCGTCTGCGGGCCTTCAACCCTTTCCCCGGCGGCGCGACCCATCTGGGCGCCGAAGTCATCAAGGTCTGGGAGGCTGTGGCCGAGCAAGGCACCGGAGCGGCAGGAACTGTGCTGTCTGCCGATGCACAAGGCGTGCGTGTGGCTTGCGGCAGCGGCGTGCTGAACATGACGCTGCTGCAGCGTGCGGGTGGCAAGCGCCTGGCGGCAGGGGATTTTCTGCGCGGTTTTGAGCTGCCTGTGGGGTCTGTGCTGGGTTCGGGCAAGGTATGACTGCAGTGGCTCTGACGCTGAGTCAGCGTGCAAGATCAATCATTCGAGACCCCTTCTTCTGGATAGGCTCCAAGGAAATGGGGGGGACGGCGCTGGGTATTGCGGCATGGGGTCTGGTCACTGGCGTGGCCATGGTCAAGAGCGGCCTGTCCGTGCCGCTGGCGCTGCTCATGGGCTTCACCGCTTATGCCGGCAGTGCGCAACTGGCGGTTCTGCCGCTGATTGCGGTGGGCGCGCCGCTGTGGGTGGTGTGGTTCACGGCCATCTGCGTGAATCTGCGCTTTGTGATCCTGTCCAGCATGTGGCGCAGCTATTTCTCGCATCTGAGCCTGCGCCACCGTCTGGCCGTGGCTTATTTCAGCGGCGATGTGATCTTTGTGAACTTCATGCGCCGCTACCCCGAGGCCAAGCCGCAAGCGGAGCAGCTTCCCTATTTCTGGGGCGCGGCGTTGACCAACTGGCTGGCCTGGCAGATTCCGTCCACGCTGGGCATCTTCCTGGCCGATCAGATTCCTCTGTCCTGGGGCCTGGGCTTTGCGGGCGTGCTGGCGCTGGTGGGGGTGTTGCTGTCCATGCTCAATGATCGCGCGACCTGGGTCGCATCTGTCGTTGCTTGTTCGGCAGCCGTGGCGGCATTTGCCTTGCCGCTCAAACTCAACATCCTGGTGGCGATCGCTGCCGCCGTGGCGGCAGGCCTGACTGCCGAGCAGCTGCAAAAACAGGCCAAGCAATTGCCCAAGGTTGGCGATGAGGGAGAGTCGCGATGATGAGCAATCTGGAAATCATCATTGCCTGTGCCGGGCTGGCCGTGATCACCTTGATAACGCGTGCCTTTTTCATGATTCCCGAGCGGGAAATACCGCTGCCCACCTGGCTCAAGCGCGGCCTCAAGTACGCGCCGCTGGCGGCGCTGGCGGCCGTGATTGCGCCCGAGATCGTGATGAGCAACGGGCATCTGATTAGCACCTTGGCCGATGCCCGGTTGCCTGCATTGGCGGTTGCAGTGGTGTATTTTTTTTACAAGCGCAGCATTCTCGGTCTCATCGCATTGGGCATGTTTGTCTACCTTCCATTGCATATCGGTCTGGGCTGGTAGCCCCATCGCCAGTGATAGCAGGAGTCTTGTGCTCCTGTTTTCTTGTGGATCGAGTAAGAACACGCTGAAACCTAGTTACAGCATGCGGATGATGCTCCTGTTTTTGAGTCGAGTAAGCGAATCAAAGCACAGCTTGTTATGGGCTTGCGCCCTAAAATGGCCCAGATTTTTCGCTTTTCCAACCTTTGTACCGGCGACTTTTACGAGTCGCTTTTTGCTGCATGAACATCATTCGCTTCTCCGATCTGTGCGCTCAGGGCAAGGCCCAGGGTCAACGTGTTTTCATCCGCGCCGACCTCAACGTCCCACTGAACGACGCCGGTGAAATCACCGAAGACACCCGCGTGCGTGCTTCGGTGCCTGCCGTCGAGATGGCATTGAAGGCCGGCGCGGCCGTGATGGTCACCAGCCACCTGGGCCGCCCCACGGAAGGCGAGTTCAAGCCTGCGGATTCTCTGGCTCCCGTGGCCAAGCGCCTGGGCGAACTGCTGGGCCGTGATGTGCCCCTGGTCGCCAACTGGGTGGATGGCGTGCAGGTCGCGCCCGGTCAGGTCGTGCTGCTGGAAAACTGCCGTGTGAACATGGGCGAGAAGAAGAACAAGCCCGAGCTGGCCCAGAAGCTGGCCAAGCTCTGCGACATCTTTGTGAACGATGCCTTCGGTACCGCCCACCGTGCCGAAGGCACGACTTACGGCATCGCCGAGTACGCCCCTATCGCCTGCGCCGGCCCGCTGCTGTCAGCCGAAATCGACGCCTTGAACAAGGCGCTGGCCGCCCCTGCGCGTCCCCTGGCCGCCATCGTGGCTGGCTCCAAGGTGTCGACCAAGCTGACCATCCTCAAGAGTCTGGCCGACAAGGTGGACCAGTTGATCGTGGGCGGCGGCATTGCCAACACCTTCATGCTGGCTGCCGGCCTGAAGATCGGCAAGAGCCTGGCCGAACCCGATCTGGTGGCCGACGCCAAGGCCGTGATCGACGCTATGGCCGCTCGTGGCGCCAACGTGCCCGTGCCCACCGATGTGGTCACCGCCAAGAACTTTGCCGCCGACGCCGTAGCCACCGTCAAGAAAGCCACCGAAGTGGAAGACGACGACATGATTCTGGACATCGGCCCGGAGACTGCGGCTGCGCTGGCCGAGCAGCTCAAAAAGGCCGGCACCATCGTCTGGAACGGCCCTGTGGGCGTATTCGAGTTCGATCAATTTGCCAACGGCACAAAGGTGATCGCCCAGGCGATTGCCGAATCGCCCGCTTTCAGCATTGCCGGCGGTGGCGACACTCTGGCCGCCATTGCCAAGTACGGCATCGAAGACAAGGTGGGCTATATCTCCACTGGTGGCGGCGCCTTCCTGGAAGTGCTGGAAGGCAAGAAGCTGCCCGCTTTCGAAATTCTGGAAAAGCGCGCCAACGGCTGATTGATATCAAATTCAGCGTTGCCTTTTGCGAGGCAAGCGCTTGAAGCTATGAAAAAAAAGGATCGCATGGCGATCCTTTTTTCATGCAGGACAGTGCAAACAGCGCTTTTTCAGATTGGCGGCCTGGAAATCATTGGCGAGAGAGCGGGAGTCGCTTAGCATGCGCAGTGCAGCGATAGACTCCCATGCGGTGTCTGGCTGTCTGTTCATTCCACTCCGGGCCGAGGCCCGCTCTTGTGCTGCCTATGTCTGCTTCAACACCTCAGGATCTGTCGGCGCTGATCCAGGCGATGACTTCGTCCGTTGCCTCCGATAACGCGCAAAACTTGCTCACGGCCAGTCAGTGGGAGATGTTGGCGCCCTACCTGGTGCCGGTGAATCTGAATGGCAGCGAGGTATTGTTTGCCGAGGGCACGCTGGACCGCAATCTGTATATGGTCGAATCGGGCTCGCTCAGCGTCCATTACCAGGATTCCAAGGAGCGTATCCGGCTGGCATTGATTGGACCGGGCTCTCTGGTGGGGGAGGGTGCCTTCTTTGCGCACAGGCCACGCCGTGCCACGGTTCAGGCGGCTGCACCCAGCCGCCTTTGGTGCCTGACGGCCCTGCGCTACTCCGAATTGGCCAATCGTCAGCCAGCGCTGGGCCTGGCCTTAGTCACCATGGCAGGCCAGGTGCTGGCGCGCCGTTCTATCGATAGCCGCCGACGCGTGGCCAGCACCTGATTCGAACGGAGAGGGAGTCTCTCTTTTCTAGCGCCACTGCACGCATTCGCACTTGACGCATGTCTGATAAATACTGATTTCTCAGAAAAAATCCGCATGAGGCACAGCTCTGGGAGCAAAATGTGTCATCTTGTAAATATCGAAGAATAGAGTCTGTTCATGTCCCTGTTTCAATGGTTTTCTCGCTCGCCTCGCCAAGATAGCGGTCCGGACGCGGCAGCCAGTCAGCGCGATGCAGAGATCGGTACGGCTCGCCCTTCTCGCAGCGAGCGTTCGCTGCGTCGTGAGCAGTTGCATGGCATGGTGCGTGAGGCCATGGTGCGCGTGGGCATTCTGTCGGCAGGCTACAAGTTCAAGGTGCTGTCACTGGACAGCAGCGGCCAGCGCTTTGTCGTGATGGTCGACCTGGCCCCAGCCTATGCTGCAGATGCCAGCCAGCAAAGAAATATCGAAACACTGATTGCCGAACTGGCTCGCTCGCGCCTGGGTGTGGTGGTGCATGCGGTGTACTGGCGCGTGAATGGCCAGATCCACGCAGCACCTGCGCCAGCGGCGGCGCGTGCTGCACCAACGGAATGGGCCCCAGTGCCTGCACCGGGCCGGCCGGTGGCGGGAACCCCCGGTGGCAGCGGTTTTGAGCCGATTGATGCGCTGGAAATGGATGCGTTCAGGCAGGCCGTGGCCGCTTCGGCCAACAGCAGGCCTGCCCCCTTGCGTACAGGCCGAAGCCCTCTGCTAGGCCCGGGATCTGGTTCGGAAGAGGGCGGTGAATATGCGGTGTCCGGCCTGGGATCGCTGGGAGCCACCCAGTATGGGGAACTGCGCTAAGGCCGATTCTTGGCGCGATCAGTGACCGGCAAAGTCCACCAGTGTGAACAAGGGTAGGCCGCTGTCCTTGAGATGCCTGGAGCCGCCCAGCTCGGGCAGATCCACGATGGCCGCGCCTTCCACGACGGTGGCGCCCAGCTTCTCCAGCAGTTTTTTACCAGCCATCATGGTGCCGCCAGTGGCGATCAAGTCGTCGATCAGCAGCACACGGTCGCCGGGCTTGACGGCGTCGGTGTGCAGCTCCACCGTGGCACTGCCGTATTCCAGCTCATAGGTTTCCTCCACAGTGGTGAAGGGCAGCTTACCTTTTTTTCGGATGGGTACGAATCCGACGTTGAGCTCGTGCGCAATCACGGCCCCTAGGATGAAACCGCGGGCATCCAGGCCTGCCACCACGTCAGGGCGCAGGTCGCGGTCCATGTAGCGGTGAACGAAAGCGTCTGTCATGACGCGAAAGACCTTGGGGTCCTGCAGCAGCGGCGTGATGTCGCGGAACTGCACGCCCGGAGCGGGCCAATCGGGCACGGTACGGATATGGTCGCGCAGATAGTCGTTGACGCTGGTGGAGGTGTGCATGTGCGTTGCCTGGATCTCTCTGATGGGGCTGTCAGTGTATTAGTCTGTCCCCTCGATGGGGGCGGAAGGGATGTTGCGGTCTCGGCTGGCTAAAATCGGTGCATGAATTCTGACGCTGCCTCTTCGCCTTTGATCGACGCGCCGCGCGCTCTGCGCCTAGCCCGTGAAGCCCTGGATATCGAGGCACAAGCCCTCTACGCCATGTCCGAGCGCCTCAATGGCGACTTCACTGCGGTGGTGCAGCGCGTTCTGCAACTGCCCGGCCGTGTGGTGGTTATGGGTATGGGCAAAAGCGGTCATGTGGGGCGCAAGGTGGCGGCTACGCTGGCATCGACAGGAACCCCGGCATTCTTTGTCCATCCTGCAGAAGCCAGCCATGGCGACCTGGGCATGCTGACCTCCGATGATCTGGTGCTGGCCCTGTCCAACAGTGGCGAAACCGATGAGCTGACCGGCGTGCTGCCTCCCATCAAGCGTATGGGCGTACCGTTGGTGGCTGTGACAGGAGGCCTGCAATCAACCTTGGCCAAGCACGCTGACTGGGTGCTGGACACCCAGGTGGCCAAGGAGGCCTGTCCGCTGAACCTGGCGCCCACTGCCAGTACCACGGCGCAATTGGCCATGGGCGATGCGCTGGCGGTCGCTCTGCTGGATGCGCGTGGCTTTGGTGCCGAAGATTTTGCACGCTCCCACCCCGGTGGTTCTTTGGGCCGTCGCTTGTTGACCCATGTACGTGATGTCATGCGCAGCGGCGCTGATATTCCTCAGGTTGTAAAGGATGTGAGCTGCGTGGCTCTGATGCGTGAAATGAGCGCCAAAGGGCTGGGTTGCTCAGCCGTGGTGGACGAGCATCAACAGCTGGTCGGCATCTTCACCGATGGTGATTTGCGTCGCTGTGTAGAGGCGGGGCTTGATCTGCGTCAGTCCACCGCCAAGGATGTGATGCATGCCAAGCCCTTGACGATCAAGGGCGATATGCTGGCTGTTGCCGCAGCTCGAATAATGGAAGAGCGTGGTGTCACGGCAATCCTGGTGACAGATGAGCAGCAGCACCTGCAAGGGGTGGTGCATATTCGCGATCTGATGCGTGCCAAGGTGATCTGATGAATAGACCTGCTTTGACTCCTTGCAAGCAATGGGATGCACAGATCTTGCTGCGGGCCCAGGGTGTGCGCGTGGTGTTTCTGGATGTAGATGGTGTGCTGACGGATGGAGGTCTTTACTTCTCGTCAGAAGGGGAGTCGCTCAAGCGCTTTCATACACTGGACGGGCATGGCCTCAAGATGCTGCAAAAAGCGGGAATCACGGCTGCAGTGGTGACTGGAAGAGACTCTGCTCCACTGCGCTTGCGCCTCAAGCAACTGGGCATAGAGCATGCGCGTTTTGGCACCGAGGATAAAGCACCTGCTGCCGAGTCCATTCTGGCGGAACTGGGCTTGCATTGGGATCAGGCAGCGGCCATGGGTGATGATTGGCCGGATTTGCCCATGATGCGCCGTAGCCGCCTGGCTTGTGCACCAAGCAATGCTCACGAGGAAGTGCTGCACGCGGCGGACTGGGTGAGCACCAAATGCGGTGGCGAGGGTGCTGTTCGTCAATTTTGCGATCTGCTGCTGGTGGCCAATGGGGCTTATGCAGCGCTGCTAGCAGGGTACGGAGCATGAGTCTTCAATGGAGCCGCTTCAGCGACAAGGCTTCGCTATATCTGCCTGTGCTCATCATGGGCTTGCTGGCGCTGGGGACCTGGTGGTTGGTGCGCAATGCACCCAAGCCTGCAGTTTCCGCGTCGGAAAAAGTGGTGCGGCATGACCCAGACTACTTTCTCAAGGACTTTGTCATCAAGAGCTTTGAAGCCTCTGGCCGTCTCAAGACTCGGTTGGCGGGGAGCACGGGCGAGCATTTTCCAGATACCGATACGCTGGAGATCGAAGCCCCTCGCATGCTCAGCATTACTCCCGATGGGCGACGTACGGTTGGACAGTCTTTGCGGGCATTGAGCAACGCCGATGGGTCGGAGGTGCAGATGTTCGGTGATGCTGTCATTCATCGCGAACCTGTACCCGCCAGCGCGGGTCAGAAGGCGGTACCACCCATGCAGATCGAGAGCGAATTTCTGCAGGTCTGGCCCAACGATGAGCGCATCAGCACTCACAAGCCAGTGGTCATGACACGAGGTGCAGATCGTTTTACGGGTGACAGCATGCAATACACCCATCTGGACCAGATTATGCAAATGCAGGGGCGAGTCAAAGGTGTGATCCAACCCAGCAAGGCACAATGAGTCAACAGCAAATCGCCATCTCTTCAAGAGCACCACTTGTATATATCACGGGTGCATCCAGTGGAATTGGGCAGGCATTGGCCCGGCATTACTATGACTTGGGCTGGAGTCTGGCTCTGGTCGCGCGACGCACGCAGGTCCTTAAGCAATGGGCGCAGGATAGCCAGCTGGATGCACAGCGCTATGCCGTCTATCAGGCGGATGTTACCGATATCGACAGTGCTTGTGCGGCAGGGGAGGCCTGTCTCGACCATCAAGGCCTGCCTGCGCTCGTGATTGCAAATGCGGGTATCAGCTGGGGAGTCGATACCTCACAGCGTGAAGACCTGTCAGCGATGCAACAAGTGCTGGCCAGCAACACCATGGGCGTGGCAGCAAGCTTTCAGCCTTTCATTGCCCCCATGGTGGCTCGTGGATCGGGGAGTCTGGTGGGGGTTGCCAGCATTGCGGGTATCCGGGGACTTCCAGGGCATGGCGCCTACTGCGCAAGCAAAGCCGCGGTCATTGCCTATTGCGAAAGCCTTAGAACGGAGTTGAAAGCATCGGGAGTGGCCGTCGTTACTTTATTGCCAGGTTATGTAGATACTCCGCTGACGCGAAGTAATCCCTATCCCATGCCATTTTTGCTCAGTCCGCAGGAGTTTGCGAGGCGTGCATATCGAGTGATTGACCGCAAGGCGGGTTATGCGATTATTCCGTGGCAGATGGCGTTGATAGGGCGAGTCATGAATTTGCTTCCCGCATTTATCTGGGATAGGGTGGTCGCAGGCCGTACAAGAAAGCCCAGGCACCTGAGTGAGCACTGAATAACCATTTCAATAAAACTAAAGGCACCGTCAGGTGCCTTTAGTTTTTGCAGCGCTTATTCGCCGTTGTTGTTATTGCCGCCGTAGCCGCCGCGGCCGCCACCGCCATGACGGGGACCAGAGCCGTAGGGGCTGCGGAAGCCGCCATCGCCACGGCCACCATCACGATCACCGCCGCGACCGTAGCCACCGCCACCACCGTAACCGCCTTCGCGGTTGCCGCCGCCATAGCCGCCACCGCCTTCATTGCGATAGCCGCCTCCAAAGCCACCAGAGCGAGGAGGGCGGGGCTCCATGGGGCGGGCTTCATTGACCACCAGGCTGCGGCCACCCAAAGGCTGACCGTTCATGCCCTGAATTGCGGCCTGAGCTTCTGCGTCACTGCCCATTTCCACAAAACCGAAGCCCTTGGAGCGCCCGGTATCGCGTTCCATCATGACGCGAGCACTGGTGACGGCTCCGTACTGGCTGAACGCCTGCTCCAGGTCGTTGTCGCGCACACCATAAGGAAGGTTGCCGACATACAGCTTATTGCCCATTAATAACTCCTAGCTCCTCAATGCTTTCAATATGGCGATCGACTTCAGGATGTCCGCAGTGGACTCGCACAGCCCAAAATACCTAGTCGCTTGTGAACGGGAGATTCCCGAAATCGGGATTATGAATCAGAACAGTACAAAAAATAAATGCTCCAAAGCCGGAGTTGCTAACGTTTGGCAACAAAAAAGGACCCGAAGGTCCTTTTGATTAGCTATTGATAATAACTAATTAATAGCTATTGCGGCGGCCATAACCACCGTCGCCACGGCCACCGCCGAAGCCACCTTCACGGCCACCGCCGAAACCGCCGCCGAAGCCGCCGGAACGGGGAGGACGTGGCTCCATGGGGCGTGCTTCGTTCACGACCAGGTCACGACCGCCGTGGTTTTGACCGTGCAGGCCTTGAATGGCGGCTTGTGCTTCTGCATCGCTGCCCATTTCGACGAAGCCGAAGCCCTTGGAACGGCCAGTGTCGCGCTCCATCATCACTTTGGCGCTGTTCACAGTACCGAATTCGCTGAAGGCTTGCTCCAGATCTTGGTCACGGAAAGAGTACGGCAGATTGCCGACGTAAAGCTTGTTGCCCATGGTGGACTCCTGAAAAAACTTGAAAACGCGATGGAGCCCTAGGGAGTCAGCCTTGGATGACAACATTAGAGACGCTAACGCACTTGCCCCCGCCCAGAGATTGCTCTCTAAACGAAGACTCAAGCATTATGAGTCACAAGACAGTCGCTCGTATTACGAATGCATCAAATTTCATGCTCGTAACAACATTCTCCGGATGGGAGTTACCCTGAAATACGTCATTTGGAATATCTAAATCTCCTTTTGTCTTACAAGGTCTAAATGCTAGAATCGCCATCTACTCTTTGGGGAGTAGGTCGTTCGGCATCCATCTGCCGAATGCATGCGTCAACAGACTTGGGTCTTTAGAGACCTATGGCGTATGCGGCAAGCGGCGCAATACCGTTTGTGACTGACCGAGACCATTGATTACGTACCGAGCAAACCTATGGACAAATAGGCCGGAGTCGGTGCGTGGTCAATGCGTTCTCAGGCAACTCCGGCCTTACCCATATCATGGAAGCTTTCCTCATTTCCACCTCCATCGTTGCCTTGGCCGAGATGGGGGACAAGACGCAGCTGCTGTCGCTGGTGCTGGCCGCGAAATATCGCAAGCCCTTGCCCATCGTGGCGGGAATTTTTGCGGCAACCATCGTCAACCATGCGCTTGCCGGCGCAGTCGGAAACTGGATCACCACGGTGCTGGGCCCCGATGTGCTGCGCTGGATTCTGGGCATTTCCTTCATTTTGATGGCGGGCTGGATGCTTATTCCCGACAAGCTCGATGACGATGAAGCGAACAAGGCACCAGGCCGCTGGGGCGTGTTCGGTACGACGCTGGTGCTGTTCTTTCTGGCCGAGATGGGCGACAAGACGCAATTGGCCACGGTTGGTCTGGCTGCCAAGTACCCGCTGTCTTATTACTGGGTAGTGGCAGGCACGACGCTGGGCATGATGCTGGCCAATGCACCGGTAGTGTGGTTTGGTGACAAGATCACCAAGAAGCTGCCTATCAAGACTATCCACCGCGTTTGCGCCGTGATCTTCCTGGTGCTGGGTGTTGCGGCACTGCTGACGAAGGTCTGAAGCTATAGAAAGAGTAGCTGCTTGCTTTCGAAGTGAAAAGGGGTGACTGCTTTGACAGTTTGGATTCGGGGCAAGCGCAGTGAATGCAGTACACTGAACCTTCAACGCGCCGATTTGCTTCTGCTTGCGGGCGCTCTATAAATCCTGCTAAAGACGAAACCAGAGAACCCGGCCTCGTTTTTAGCGATGCCGGGTTTTTTCATATGTCCTTCATCGCCACACCGCAATCCATGCATTTCGATGAAGCGCTGCCCTTGCAGGGTGGTGGCTTCATCGCCGACTACGACCTCGCTTTCGAGACCTATGGCCAGCTCAACGCCGACAAGAGCAATGCCATCGTGGTCTGCCATGCGCTCAACGCCTCACACCACGTAGCCGGTGTCTACGAAGGCCAGCCCAAGAGTGAGGGCTGGTGGAACAATATGATCGGCCCGGGCAAGCCCGTCGATACCAACAAGTTCTTCGTCATTGGCATCAACAACCTGGGCTCGTGCTTCGGTTCCACTGGCCCCATGCATACCAACCCCGCCACTGGCAAGCCATTCGGCGCCGATTTTCCCGTGGTGACGGTGGAAGACTGGGTGGATGCGCAGGCGCGTCTGCTGGACCGCCTGGGCATCGAGAAACTGGCTGCTGTGTTGGGTGGCAGCCTGGGCGGCATGCAGGCCCTGTCCTGGTCGCTACGTTATCCAGAGCGCATGGGCCATGCCGTAGTGGTGGCCAGTGCTCCCAATCTGAATGCCGAGAACATTGCCTTCAACGAGGTGGCGCGTCGCGCCATCGTGACGGACCCGGACTTCAACGGCGGCCACTTCTACGAGCATGGCGTGGTGCCTGCGCGCGGCCTACGCATTGCACGCATGATCGGCCACATCACATATCTGAGTGATGACGTGATGAACCAGAAGTTCGGCCGGACACTGCGTGAAGGGCTCCAACTCAAGTACAGCACGCAGGAGGTGGAGTTCCAGATCGAGAGCTATCTGCGCTACCAGGGCGAGAAATTCAGCAGCTATTTCGATGCGAACACCTATTTGCTGATCACGCGCGCGCTGGACTATTTCGACCCGGCGCGCAGTCATGACGGCGATCTGACCCAGGCGCTGGCTGCGGCCAGGGCCAAATTTCTGCTGGTCAGCTTCACCACCGACTGGCGCTTTGCCCCGGATCGCAGCCGCGAGATCGTCAAGTCGCTGCTGGAAAACAACCGTGACGTCAGCTACGCCGAGATCGATGCACCCCATGGGCATGACGCGTTCTTGCTCGATGACCCGCGCTACATGGGCGTTATGCGCTCCTATTTCGAGGGCATTGCCAAGGGTTTGCCCCCCGCCAAACACACAGGAGAAGCAGCATGACCGAGCTGACCACCATGAAAGCCATTGCCCAATTGGTACCCCAGGGTTCGCGTGTGCTGGACCTGGGCTGCGGTGACGGTGCGCTGCTTGAACATCTGATGCGTGAGCGCGGCTGTACCGGCTATGGCGTGGAGCTGGACGATGCCAATGTGCTGGCGTGTACGCGCCGTGGCGTCAACGTTCTGCAGCTCAATCTGGAAGATGGCCTAGCCATTTTTGGGGACAACAGCTTCGATGTGGTGCTGCAGATCGACACGCTGCAGCACCTGCGCAATGCCGAAGTCATGCTGCAGGAGACGGCCCGTATCGGCAAGCAGGGTGTGGTGGCTTTCCCCAATTTCGCGCACTGGAACAACCGCCTGTCCGTGCTGCGTGGGCGCATGCCGGTCACACGTCGCCTGCCTTATCAGTGGTATGACACGCCGAATATTCGCGTGGGTACTTACAAGGATTTCGAGGTGCTGGCTACCAAGAACCGGTTGCGCATTCTGGACTCCTTCGGTCTCCAGGGTGGGCAGATGGTACGCAGCCTGCCCAATCTGCTGGCGACCACTGCGGTGTTTCACTTCGAACACGCATAGGCTTTCTTGTTGCGGGATGGCGCGGTTTCCCGAGGAAGACCGCGCCTGAGGCTCTGGCATACTGCGTTGCATCTGGTTGTGTAACTCGTAGTTACATTGACTGATCTTTCATCTGCCTCGCTCCATGCCGCTTGTTCTTGACGTGCCCACCATGCTGCTGATGACCGCAGCAGCATCGCTTGCCATGGCGGTGTCGTTGGCCGCAGCGCGGCCACAGCGCAGCAAGGGCACCGGCATGTGGGCGCTGGGGCTGGTGCTGCACGCGGCAACCTATGTGCTGTATACGTTGCGTGGCACGGTTCCCGATTGGGCCAGCATCGTGCTGTCGAACATGTTGCTGGCCGGTACCTTTGCCATGGCTCTGGGCGCCGTATGCCAGTTCCGGGGACAGGCTCTGCCCTTGGCCCGCATGTTGATACCCGTGGTGGCGATGACCCTGCTATTCGCGCTCTTCATCCATGACTACCGGGCGCGCATCATGGTGGCCGGCGTGCTGGCCCCGATTCAGCTTGGCATGGCGCTATGGGTGCTATGGCGACCGCAGCCGCCAGCGCAGTTGCGCGGGGCCTGGTTGTTCAGCGTAGGGCTGGGGTTGCAGTTCGTGCTGCTTTCCGTGCGGGGTGTGCTGGCCGCGCTGGATGCCATTCCGCTCGGCGGTCTGATGCGCGGAAGCCCCATGCAGTCCTTTGTCTTCATGGCGGCATTTGTCGTCGTTATCCTGACTTCGCTGGGCTTCATCCTCATGGCCAAGGACCACGCCGATGCGGACAACCGCTATTTTGCCGTGCATGACGAGCTGACCGGGGCCGCCAACCGCCGCGCCCTTACCCAGACACTGGATCGTGACGTGGCCCGTGCCGTACGGGCTGGCGAACCCTACGCGCTGATGATGCTGGACATTGACCATTTCAAGGTGGTCAACGATAGCTACGGTCACCATGCGGGCGATCAGGTGCTGCGCCATGTGGTGGCCGTGCTGCGTGCGCGATTGCGCGCCCAGGATCTGGTGGGCCGCTATGGAGGCGAGGAATTCATGCTGCTGCTGCCCAACACCACGCTCAGCGGTGGGGCCGCGCTGGCCGAGACACTGCGCGAAGTCATGGAGCAGACCCCTTGCCTGCATGAGGGCCGTTCCATCGCCGTCACAGTAAGCATCGGGGTGTGCGGTGCTCACCTGGAAAATGCCAGCAACTGGGATTATCTGATTCAGGCTGCCGACCAGGCGCTGTACCGGGCCAAGGCGGCCGGGCGCAACCGCGTCGAGTGCGCTGATCTGCCACGCCGCGCCTATGCGTGAGCAGGCTTCAACCATGGCTGTGTCAGAGCCTTGAGCCCTGGCGTATCCTTGGGCGCATCATCCATTGTTTCCATTTCACGAGGCCTTGCCATGACCGCCCGTCTGCCTGCCACAGCGCTTGATTCAGTACTTGCACTCGAACGAGTGGATCGTGCGTGGGATGACGACATCCTGCACCAGCTCACCGACTACATCCGTATCCCCGCCAAGTCGCCCATGTTCGCGCCGGACTGGGAGCAGCAAGGCCATATCGCCACCGTGCTGCGCAATGCGGCCACCTGGGTTGAGGCGCAGAAAGTGGCCGGACTGAAGCTGGAAGTGATCCAGCAACCGGGTCGCACGCCAGTCATCTTCTTCGAGGTGGAAGGCACGGCCGAGAAAGCCTCGACCAGCCCCACGGTGCTGATGTATGGCCATCTGGACAAGCAGCCCGAATTTGAGGGTTGGCGCAGCGATCTGGGTCCCTGGACGCCCAAGTACGAGGACGGCAAGCTCTATGGCCGTGGCGGTGCCGACGACGGTTATGCCGTCTATGCCAGCGTGGCCGCAATCCAGGAACTCAAGCGCCAGAACGCGCCCCATCCGCGCATCGTGGGCATTATCGAAACCTGCGAGGAAAGCGGCTCGGCCGACCTGCTGCCCTATGTGGAACTGCTGCGTCCGCGCCTGGGCGATGTGGGATTGGTGATCTGCCTCGACAGTGGCGCCGGCAACTATGACCAGCTGTGGCTGACCACCAGCCTGCGTGGCATGGCCAGCGGCACGCTCAAGGTGCAGATTCTGACCGAGGGCGTGCACTCGGGCGATGCATCGGGCGTCGTGCCATCGTCCTTTCGCATCATGCGTCAGGTGCTGGACCGTCTCGAGGACAGCAAGAACGGCCGCGTGCTGCCGCAGAGCTTTCACTGCGAGGTGCCGGCCGAGCGCATGGCGCAGATCCGCGCCACGGCGGAGATCCTCGGTGAGGACGCCTATGCGCGCTTTCCCTGGGCGCACTACGACTGCGGCGGCTCGGCCCGTGTGTCCCTGCCCACGACCACCGATCCCGTCCAGGCGCTGGTGCGCCGCACCTGGGAGCCCACGCTGAGCGTGACCGGTGTGGAGGGCATGCCCAATCTGCAAAATGCCGGCAATGTGCTGCGCCCCTACACGGCCTTCAAGCTCAGCCTGCGCCTGCCACCGCTGGTCGATGCCGCAGCCTGCGTGCAGGAGATGAAGGCCCTGCTGGAGGACAACGCGCCCTATGAGGCCAGGGTGACCTGGGAGGGGGCGTCCAGCTCCAGCGGCTGG
The DNA here is from genome assembly GCA_031277805.1 of Comamonas sp. Taxonomy (GTDB): domain Bacteria; phylum Pseudomonadota; class Gammaproteobacteria; order Burkholderiales; family Burkholderiaceae_C; genus Comamonas. Next base: position 137,405 of record JAITLR010000027.1, read on the forward strand.
AATGCGCCAAGCATGGATGGTTGGTTTGAGCGGGCGCTCAATGCTGCTAGCCGTGCCTACTTTGGCGCGGACTGCGGCTATATCGGACAGGGTGGCACGATTCCGCTGATGAATATGCTGAGCCAGGGCTTTCCCAAGGCGCAGATGATGGTCTGCGGCGTGCTCGGTCCCAAGAGCAATGCTCACGGTCCCAACGAGTTTCTACATGTTCCCTATGCCAAAAAGCTCACCGCATCGGTTGCCGAAGTGATCGCCGCCATGGCGCGCGAGCAGGCCGTGGAACAGGACTGATTCTTCACGTCAAATTGGCTGTCAACGCTTGATGGGTATGCGTTGACAGCTATTTTTTTTTGATACAAAACGAGTTTGTCAGGGCGCGTCGCCATGGAATTGAGTCTGCCTGCCGAGCTGCACCACCCTTTGGCATGGAGCGTGGTGCAGGAGCTGGGCCATGTGCTCAATGATGCATCGGTCAGCGAGAAGCTGCCCACGGTGTTCAGGCCCGTGTCGCCTCCTCCTTATCTGAATGGTGGACCTGGCGAGTTTCTGAGCTGGGTCATCGAGTCCGAATACAACTACATAGACCCCGCCTGGATTGCCAAGGAGCTGCAGGCCCGCATACCCAGTCCCGTGGATGACCTGAGCTGCTGGCCCGATGCCTCGCTGGAGGCAGGCTTGCGCCCAGAAGACTGAGCCCGGTTGACGGATGGCGCGGTCGGCGTCATTCTCAAAACCAGACTAGGCACGCAGGGGCGCATATGCAGACAACAACTCATGAACACAGCGGGGCAGAAGCCTGCCTCGACCAGATGGTGGCGCCCGATGGCACCCAGTTGGCGCTGCGTGACTGGCCACTGGCGCAGGGCATCAGGGCGCGTGCGCAGGTGCTGGTGGTGCATGGCTTGGGCGAGCACAGCGGTCGCTATGCGGCGCTGGCGCGCAGGCTCAATGGCTGGGGCTTTGCCGTGCGCGGCTATGACCAGTATGGGCACGGGCTCTCGGGCGGCCCGCAAGGCGGTTTGACCAGCGATATGCGGCTGCTTGACGACCTGGCAGTGGTGCTGGATGGCCTGAGAGCCGAGATGCCGAAAAACCAGGCCATTGTGCTGTTGGGGCACAGCATGGGCGGGCTGGTAGCTGCAGATTTTGTGGCCTCAGGTCTGCGCCATGTAGATGCTCTGGTACTGTCCTCGCCGGCGCTGGCACTGCATTTGACCGGTGTGCAGAAGGCATTGATGGCCGGCTTGCCCAAGTTGCTGCCCAATCTGCGCGTGGCCAACGGGGTGGAGTCGCGGCATCTCTCGCATGATCCGCAGGTGGTGCAGGCCTACGATACCGATGCGTTGCAACACAAGCGCATCAGCGCCAGACTGGCACGCTATATGGCCGAAGGCGGTGCGCATGTGTTGGCCAAGGCCGGCGGCTGGTGTGTTCCGACCTTGCTGCTATGGGCCGGGCAGGACAAGCTGGTGGATCCCGCTGGCAGTGCGGCCTTCGCGCAGCAGGCGCCAGCCAGCGTGGTGCAGGCCCAGTGCTTTGAGGCGGCCTATCACGAGATCTTCAATGAAAGCCCCGAGCTGGCCGCCCCGGTATTGCAGCGGCTTGAGCAGTGGCTGGATCAGCAGTTTCCGCCGGCCTGATTACAGCAGCGGAGGTGGTTGCTTGCGGCCTTTTTCCACAGGGTTGGCTCGCAGTTTTTCGGCGGGGTAGGGGCGCAGAAATTCCTTGGCTTTGTTGACCTTGGCATTGAGCCAGGCGTCGTAAGCGCCTTCGTTGAGGATGGCGGGCATGGCTTTGTCGTTGCCGGGGTGGCCATAGCGGTTCATCAGTGCATGGGCATTGGCGTTGATGGTGATGAGGGCGTAGCTGACGATGATTTCGCCGTCCTCGCCCACCCAGCGTGCCCAGACGCCGGCGGCGCCCATGGGCTGGTTGTCCACACGGGTGATGCGCGTGGGCAGGGGCTTGCCGGGACGCAGATCGTCAACCTGAAATGCTTGCAGCGGCACGATGCAGCGCTGGCCGGCCAGCCAGGCGTCGCGAAACGCCGTACCTGTGGTCAGGTTGTCGATCTTGGCATTGACCAGCTTGAGCGCACGCAGGCGCCCGTCCGAGGCAGATTTGACCCAATGGGGCACCAGACCGAAGCTGGCGGGCACAAGCACGCGCTCCACCGGCGGTATGGGGGCTCCTTCCTCAGGAGCTGCAAACGTACGACCCAGAAGCGTTGCAGAGGATTCTGCGGCCGCATTGACGATGATGCAGCCCAGACGGCGTGGGGTGATCTGGTGCTCGGGAGCCGGTTCGGGCGCTTCGACGCGAAAGTTTTGCGAATAGAACTCGGGCTTGGCCAGAGAGAGGTGGCAACTGCTCATGATTTACTCCAGGGCCAATAGTGAAAGAGCGGCCACGGAGGCCGTTTCGGCGCGCAGCACCCGGTTGCCCAGGCTGGCGGGCTTCCAGCCTCGCTCCAGCGCCCAGTCTTCTTCCTGCGCAGTCAGGCCGCCTTCGGGGCCATGCAGCACCCAGACGGCTTTCGCATCGCCCGTGGCAGCGCGCAGCGGCTGGTTGCCTTCGCGCAGAGACAGCACCAAGCGAGCTGCATCGGCGTCAGGTGCATCCTGGCCGCGCAGCCAGTCGGCCAGCGACTGAGGCGCGTGAATCACGGGGACCTGGTTGCGACCGCATTGCTCGCAGGCCGAGATGGCAATGGACTGCCAGCGCTCGATCTTCTTGTCGGCGCGGTCGCCCTTGAGCTTGAGCACGCTGCGCGCAGCCATCACGGGCTGGATGCTGGTCACGCCCAGCTCGGTGGCTTTCTCCACCAGCCAGTCCATGCGTTCGTTGGCGGGCATGCCGACTACCAGATGCACGGCGCGTGCCGCTTCTCGTTCCAGGGCGCGGTGGGATGCTATGCGTACGCCGACATCGCTGCGACCCATATGGGTGATGACGGCGTCGAATTCACCGCCTGTAAAACCGTTGCCTGTCTGGCCCTCGAACAAGGTGATGACATCACCAGGCTGGTGGCGCAGCACCTGCACATGGCGGGCAGCGCCTGCGTGCAGGTCCAGCTCGGCGCCGATGTGCAGAGGAATAGGGCAGTGATAGCGCGGCATGTCTGAAAATAATGAGAGCTGCTAACGCTTGTCATATCTCGATATCAGATTGTTATTTATCTGGAATCAAGTGCAGTCAAGCGCAAGAAGCTATGGTTTTACATGCGACCGTAGGCGTAGCCAACCTGTGCCTGAATGCCTTCGATCTGATCGATCAGGCGCAGGAAGGGGCCCAGTTCGCGGTAACGGCTGCAAGTGGAGCGGATGTAGTGGATAAAGCGCGGTGTATCGGCCAGATACTTGGGCTTGCCGTCGCGCAGTGTCAGGCGGGCGAAGATACCAGCAACCTTGAGATGGCGCTGCAGTCCCATCCATTCGACCCCACGGTAGAACTCGCCAAAGTCATCACCCCAGCCGCTGGCGCTGCCTGCGCCGACCAGACCGGCCTTGCGGGCCTTTTCCCAGTAGCGGATGGTGATGTCGATGACGAAGTCTTCTTCCCAGCTGATGAAGGCGTCACGCAGCAGGCTGGCGATGTCATAGGTGATGGGGCCGTAGACGGCATCCTGGAAGTCCAGCACGCCCAGAGGAGCATCTGGCGAGACAGGCTGCATCAGATTGCGCATCATGAAGTCGCGATGAACGTAGACGCTGGGGGCCTGCAGGTTGTGGGCCACGATCTGGTCAAAGGTCTTGGCCAGGGTGGCTTGCTGCTTGTCATCCAGCGTGAACTGGCGGTGCTTGGCGACATACCAGTCGGGAAAGAGCTGCAGCTCGCGGCGCAGCAGAGCTTCGTCATAGGGAGGCAGCTTGCCGGCATTGCCAGCTTTGGAAGCCAGTTGCCAATCCAGCAGAACCTCGACCGCAGAGCGGTACCAGGCCTCGGCGTCCTGGGGCTTTTCGGGGTTGAGGGCCTCGATCACGGTTTTGCTGCCGAGGTCATTGAGCAAAATAAAGCCGTGCTGCCCATCCCAATCGAGAATCTGCGGCACACACAGCTTGGCTTCGACCATCAGGGCCTGGACTTTGACAAAAGGTGCGCAGTCTTCCTTGTCGGGCGGGGCATCCATGACGATAAGGCTATCGCCGTGGGTGCAGTCCAGCCGCAGATAGCGGCGAAAGCTGGCATCCGCCGAGGCGGGGCGCAGGGTTTCAGGGCGCAGCTGAAAGCGGGCAGCCAGGGGCGCCAGCCAGGCGTCGAAAGCGGCGTGGCGGGCAGCATCTGCCCAGACAACGCCGACATTGGAGAGGTTTGAAGCGGTCATGGATAATCGGATTTTACAAACCGATGCCGACGCATCACTGGACAGTGATGCTAGGCTCTCGGTCTTATTCGTAGGACTTACGCAAACAAGGGTGCGCCAAGGCGGTTTCCCGAAGGCAAGGCACTGGCTGGAGCCTGATTTGCGTAAGTCGTGATTCGTTGATGTATGCCTGCGCACGCGCGCCAATGACCACCGTGCAATCCCCTAATTCTCCGCAAGACTCCCTGGCTGCCAGCACATTACCCGCTTTACGGGCGGTGAGCGTGCGGCCGGCGATTCGCCCTCTGGCCTGGGCTGTGGCTCTGGCCTGGGCCGGTGCAGGTCTGCATGCCCAGGCACAGGAGTCTGCGGCTCCAGAGGCGGCTGCGGGGCAGGAAGCTGCGCTGATGGCTGATGGGCTGCCCGCGCTCAAGCTCAAGTCCAGCTCTCTGCTGCAAGAGACCTACCCGCAGGAAGTGCGCGATCAGCAGCCCATCTATATCAAGGGCGACAGCCTGTCCGGCCAGCCTGATATCAAGGCTTCGGTGCATGGCGAGGCGGAGTTGCGCCGTGGTGACACCATGATCCGTGCCGACAAGCTCGATTACGCCTTGCCTGACGACAAGGTCAACGCGGTGGGCTCGGTCTATATCAACCAGGCGGGCAATGTCTACAAGGGCACCACACTGGATCTGCAGGTGGATGCCTTCAAGGGACAGTTCGACAACGCTGATTACCGCTTCCTGGCCAATGGTGCCTATGGCGAGTCCTCGCGCGTGGATTTCATCGACAAGGACCATTCGGTCGTCCACAACGCCACCTACACCACTTGCCAGCGTGATGATGAAGCCAGCTGGCAGCCCAGCTGGATGCTCAAGGCAGAGACCATAGAGCTGGACATGGCCGAGGAAGTGGGCGTGGCGCACAATGCCAAGCTGCAGTTCAAGGGCGTCACCGTTTTGCCCGTGCCGCGTATGAGCTTTCCGCTATCGGACAAGCGCAAATCCGGCCTGCTGCCTCCCATGATCGGCATGGACAAGCTGGGCGGCATCGAATATTCCCAACCGTATTACTGGAATATCGCCCCCAATCGTGATCTGACGGTCACGCCGACGCTGATGACCAAGCGTGGCGTCAATCTGACCGGCCTGTTCCGCTATATGGAGCCCAGCTACTCAGGTGAGACATACGCCAGCTACATGCCTGGCGATAATCTGCGTGGCCGGGATCGCTGGGGCTATTCCTGGCAGCACAGGGCCATGATTGATTCGCCCCTTGGCGGGCTGGGTCTGAACCTGAATCTGAATCGTGTCAGCGATGATGATTACTGGCGTGATTTCAGACTGGCTCCGGTTGCGATGCGCCAGCGTCTGCTGCCCAGCACGGCCAGCCTGAGCTGGGCCAAGGGCGATGGTGTGCTGAGCCTCAATATGACGCGCTACCAGACGCTGCAGGATCCTGATGCGCCGATCGCACCGCCCTACAGCATGGTGCCTCAGCTTCAGTACCGCTACACGCCGCAAGAGCTGCCGCATGGGCTGGACTTCAGCCTGGTCGCGGATACCACGCGCTTTGAGATGATCCGCCCGCTGGCTGGGCTGATCTACCCTAACCCACAAGCGGGTGTGCCAGCGCAATACATGAACAACGGCCAGCGCAGCTATGTGCAGGCCCAGCTCAGCCGTCCTTTTCTGTCGCCAGGTGCATTCATTACACCCAAGCTCATGCTGCATACGTCGAGGTATGACACGGACAGCATGATGAGCAATGGCAGCAAGAGTGCCAATCGCACGTTGCCGACCTTCAGCCTGGACAGCGGCCTGGTTTTTGAGCGCGATACCTCCTGGTTCGGCAAGAAGCTGCTGCAGACTTTCGAGCCACGTGCCTTCTATACCTACACGCCCTATCGCGATCAGAGCATGCTGCCGCTGTATGACACCGGTCGCAGTGACTTCAATTTCTCGAGTATTTTTTCCGAGAACGACTACGTCGGTCAGGACCGCATTGCCGACAACCATCTGGTGACCCTGGGCGCGACTTCGCGCTTCATCGACCCCGAAAGCGGTGCCGAGAAGCTCAAATTCGCCGTGGCCCAGCGCGTGCGCCTTTCGGATCAGCGCGTGCTGTTGCCCGGAGAGGTGGCCGCCACCAGCAAGCTGTCCGACATCCTGCTGGGTGCGGCCATCAACTGGACCGACAAGTGGTCTCTGGAAGGCACCACCCAGTACAACAAGGATCTGGGGCGCACGGTGCGGACAACGGCCACGGCACGCTACAGCCCAGGCAACTACCGCACTTTCAATATTGGCTACCGTACACAGTACGACACCGTGGCCCAGACCGATGCCAGCAAGCTGGTCGATGTGGGCTGGCAGTGGCCCATCAATGATCTGTGGGGTGACAAGGGCAAGGACCTGGGCGCAGGCCGAGGTCAGGGCGGCGGCCGCTGGTACGCGGTCGGCCGCCTCAACTATTCGATCAAGGACCGAAAAATGGTGGACACCGTGGTCGGCCTTGAATATGACGGCTGCTGCTGGATTGGTCGTGTAGTGCTGCAGCGCCTGCAAAGCTCGGTGGTCCAGTCCAATCTGCAATTGTTGTTCCAGATGGAGTTTGTGGGCTTCTCGCGCCTGAGCTTTGGTGCAGACCCCACGGCCAGCCTCAAGCGCAACGTGCCGCGTTACCAATATCTGCGTGAGGCGGTATCTCCGCCCAGCCGCTTCACCAATTACGATTGATCAAGGTTTTTCATGCGTTTTTCCCCCAAATCATTGAGCGTTTGCGGCATGGCCGCGGCCTTGTTCATGCTGGCCGCTGGTGCGCAGGCCCAGGGCCTCAAGAGTCCTGGTGCGGGCAAGTCCAAGGGCTCTGACGCTTCCATCTCCCGTGCGCTTGATGCAACCGTGCAGCCCTCGGGACGCCAGTTGCCGGCTGCCGGCCCGCGCTCGGCGGATTACATTGTGGCGGTGGTCAATTCCGAGCCTATCACCAATAACGAGGTGCGTGCCCGCATGGCGCGTGTGGCTCAGAACGTGAGCGAGCAAGGCGGTCAATTGCCGCCACAGTCCGAGCTGGCGCGCCAGGTGCTGGAGCGTCTGATCGTCGAGCGCGTGCAGCTGCAGGAGGCTTCGGATACGGGTCTCAAGGTGGATGATCTGACGGTCAATCAGGCCATGGACAATGTGGCGCGCCAGAACAGCACGGACCTGCCGGGGTTGCTGTCGCGTCTGAAGGCCGAGGGCCTGTCCGAAGCGCAGTTCCGTGCAGAAATCCGCAACCAGATGATCATGCAACGCGTGCGTGAGCGCGAGGTGGACGGCAAGGTCAAGGTCAGCGAGGCAGATATTGACCGTTTCCTCAAGGAACAAAAGCGCCCTGGCGAAGCCGCTGCATCGGCCATGGTTGACCTGGGCCATATCCTGATCGTTGTGCCCGAGAACGCCAGCCCTGCCGTGGTGGCCGAGCGCGAAGCCAAGGCCAAGCAGGCGGCGGAAGCCGCGCGCAAGAACCCTGATTTCATTGCCGCCGTGCGTGAGTTTTCGGACGTTCCCAATGGGCAAGGTGGCGGCTCCATGGGCATGCGCCCCATGAGCGAGTATCCCGAGCTGTTTGCCAAGCAGGTTGGCTCGGCCGCCACGGGCAGCATCGTGGGACCCTTCCGCTCCGATGCGGGCTTTCACGTGCTCAAGGTGCTGAGCAAGTCCCAGTCCGGCGCCCCTGTCTACATCACGCAAAACCATGCGCGTCACATTCTGCTGGTGGTGGACAAGAATCTGACAGAAGCCCAGGCGGCCAAGCGCCTGGAGGACTACAAGCGCCGCGTGGAATCCGGTCAGGCCACCTTCCAGCAACTGGCCCAGGAGTTTTCCAAGGACGGTAGCGCTCGTAATGGCGGCGATCTGGGCTGGTCCTCGCCCGGCCAGTTCGTGCCCGAGTTCGAACGCGTGCTCGACGGCCTCCAGCCCGGCCAGATCAGCAACCCCGTGGTGTCGCGTTTTGGCGTGCACCTGATTCAGCTGATCGAGCGCCGCCAGGAAAAGCTCACCGAGCGCGAACAGCGCGAAATGGTGCGCAACGTGGTGCGCGAGCGCAAGGCCGAGCAGGATTACGAAACCTGGCTCAAGGAGCTGCGCGGCAAGGCATTTGTCGAATACCGCGAGCCACCTCAATAAGTCCATGCAATCCGCTTGAAGTGTCCGGTAATGTCATCATTGCGCATCGGGCACTCAAGTCACCCTCCCTCATATCAAGCGGTGCTCAGGCACCGCTTTCGCATTCATGAAACATATTCCCCGCAAGCGCTTTGGCCAGAACTTTCTGACCGATGGCGCCATCATCGACAACATCGTTGAGGCCATCGATCCCAAGGCAGGCGAGCCCATGGTCGAGATCGGCCCGGGCCTGATGGCTCTGTCCCAGCCCCTGGTCGAGCGCCTGGGCAAGCTCACCGTGATCGAGCTGGACCGCGACCTGGCGGCGCGTCTGCGCCTGCGCGACGACCTCGATGTGGTCGAGTCCGACGTGCTCAAGGTGGACTTCCGTGCGCTGGCTGCGAGCCTGGGCGTGCCCAAGCTGCGCGTGGTGGGCAACCTGCCCTACAACATCTCCAGCCCCATCCTGTTTCATTTGCTGGAGCAGGTCGATGTGGTGGAGGATCAGCACTTCATGCTGCAAAAAGAGGTGATTGACCGTATGGTGGCCGACGCCGGCAACTCAGCCTATGGCCGGCTTTCGGTGATGCTGCAGTGGCGCTATGCCATGGAAGATGTGCTGTTCGTGCCGCCGGGCAGCTTCAACCCGCCGCCCAAGGTAGACAGCGCCGTGGTGCGCATGATTCCGCGCGAGAAGCCTGCAGAGCTCAACCCCAAACTGCTCGAAGAGCTGGTGCAGGTGGCCTTCAGCCAGCGCCGCAAGATTTTGCGAAATACCCTGGGCAAATGGCTGGAGGAAAAAGGCTTCTCCGGTGAGTTCGATCTGCAGCGCCGCGCCGAGGAAGTTCCTGTGGCCGAGTACGAAGCACTGGCTGCGCAGTTTTCCTGAAATTGCATGAAAACAGCTGCAAACGCTGACTGGTAGAACGCTTGCAGCTATTGATTTTGCGAATCAGGCAGTCGCCTGCAGCGCATCGCCCAAGGCATTGATCAGGCGTTCGATTTCGGCCTGCTCGCTGATGAACGGCGGAGCCAGCTGGATCGTGTCGCCGCCGTAGCGCACATAAAAACCGGCATCCCAGCATTTCATGGCGATTTCATAAGGGCGCTTGGCGGGCTCGCCAGGCGCTGGGGCAATCGTCAGACCCGCCGCCAGCCCGATATTGCGGATATCGAGCACATGCTTCGCTCCCTTGAGACTGTGCACGGCCTGCTCGAAAAACGGTGCCAGCGCCCGCACGCGGCCTGGCCCATCCTCCCGCGTCAGCAAATCCAGGGCAGCAATACCTGCTGCGCAGGCCACGGGATGGGCCGAGTAGGTATAGCCGTGGGCAAATTCCAGCATGTACTGCGGGCCACCCGCATCCATGAAGCAGTTGTAGATCTCTGGCGTGACGACACAGGCGCCCAGCGGCTGCGTGCCGTTGGTGACCTGCTTGGCGATATTCATGATGTCCGGCGTCACGCCAAAGGCCTCGGCTGCCGTCATGGCTCCCAGGCGACCAAAACCGGTGATGACCTCGTCAAAGATCAGCAGGATGTCATGCTGGGTACAGATTTCGCGCAGACGCTGCAGGTAGCCATCGGGCGGTATCACCACGCCGCCGGAACCCGACATGGGCTCCACAATCACGGCAGCGATATTGCTGGCGTCATGCAGGGCGATCAGGTCGAGCAGACGGTCGGCCAATGCCCGGCCGTCGCTGTGGGCTATGGTCTGCGGCTGACCCTTGCAGAACGAGCCCACAGGTGGCTGGGTGTGCGGCAGATGGTCGGCTTCTATGCCTTGCCCAAATGTCTTGCGGTTTCCGCCCATGCCGCCCACCGAGATGCCGCCGAAGTTCACACCGTGATAGCCTTTCTCGCGTCCGATCAGCCGGGTCTTGCTGCCCTGGCCCCTGGCGCGCCAATAGGCACGAGCCATCTTGAGCGAGGTGTCTGCAGCTTCGGAGCCTGAGCCGGTAAAGAACACATGCTCCAGTCCCTCCGGCATCAGGCCCACGATGCGGTTGGCCAGCTCGAAGGCCGCCGGGTGTCCGAACTGAAACGCTGGTGAATAGTCCAGCTGCTGCGCGGCCTTGCCAATGGCTTCGGCAATCTCGCTGCGACCATGGCCAAGACCGCTGCACCACAGGCCGGAGAGTCCGTCAAAGACCTGTCGCCCGTCTGCGTCGGTGTAGTAAGCGCCTTTGGCGGCCGTGATGATGCGCGGCTGGGCCTTGAAGTTTCGGTTGCCGGTGAAAGGCATCCAGTAGGCGCTCAACCATTGAGCATCTTGCTGCCCGGCAAAGCTCTGGGTCTCGGTGTCTGCGATCTGCATGGGAACTCCTTGAATTCCCGTCCATTGTTGAACCGCCACCGTTTTGGCGAAATAGCCGCAAACCCATGGGTTGTCATTTCAACGACAGCTGGATTCAGTTATCCACAGATCTTTTGCTGGAGTTATTCAATGCTCAATCTTCAGAGAGAAATTGATGCAGAACCGTTCATTTGTTCAAGAAATCCTGAATACTTATGCACAGCATTTTTCCAGATCAGTCCAGATGGCCTGCGCAGTCTCCAATGGCTGCCAGTGATTGCATCAGCCATTGCGGAAAGTCGGTGGGAATTTGCATGTTCATACCGTCAGAGCCTCTGCGGGCTGTGGTGACTGCTGCTGCTTCTTCAGGCGACGTTCCCAGGCTTTCTCGTGGAAGAAGAAGGCAAAGGCCTGCACCGTGGGCTCCAGCAGGCTCAGTGTCAGCGAGGCGATCAGATTGCCCGTGACGGCATAGGCAACGCAGGCGGCGACCGTGATGTGAATGCAGTAGTAGCTGGCTGTCTTGGTCAGGGTCAGGCGGTTGTGGTTCAGGGCTTGGATCAGACGGGTCATGGGGTTCTCCAGATGCGTTGACCCAATGGTATGAAAATCTAGTGTATCAATCTAATTGAGAATTATTACCATTGCGATAGGCGGCGCATCGACAGTGCCATCGCACTCTTGCTAAGCTGGAAAGATTGATTTTTAAGAAAAATTGGCTTCTAGCCCTTTGTAGATAAGCGCTGGCAGCTATGAATTGATGAGTTTCTGATGACGAAGTTGATGGAGATCCAGCTGCGCCCGCTGGTGGCCGCCGATGTGGAGGCCGTGTTGCGCATACAGGAGCAGTGCTACGGGCAGGACTTTGCAGAATCACGCAATGTATTTGTCCGTCGACTGGCCATGTCGGGGCACTGTTCCTGGGCTGCCGTGCGCGGGTCGCAGATGCTGGCCTATCTGGCTGCCTATTGGTCGCTGCCCGGTGCAGTCACGCCGTTCAACGGCGATTTTGAAGACTATGCGGATGCCAGCGTGCTCTATCTGCACGATATGGCGGTGTCCCCCGAGGCCGCCGGGCAGGGCCTGGCCAAGCGTATGGTGCAGGCCACGCGCGAGCAAGCCAGGGCGCGCGGCATTGAGCGCACGGCGTTGGTGTCGGTGCAGGGCTCACAGACCTATTGGGAACGTCAAGGCTATGCGAGGACGAATCCTGGAAATGCTGCGCAGCAACAACACTTGGCCAGCTATGGCGAGGATGCCGTCTATATGGAGGGATTAATCTGACATGACTGCCGGGCAGGGCAAGGATAATGCCGCCCATGCCCAATCGCTGGAAACCCAATGTGACAGTCTCGGCCATCATCGAGCGCGATGGCCGCTTTTTGCTGGTGGAAGAACAAACGGCGGATGGACTGCGTCTGAACACGCCTGCGGGTCACCTGGACCCCGCCGAGACGCCTATCGATGCCTGCGTGCGCGAAGTCATGGAAGAGACGGCCTACAGCTTCACTCCCACGGCGCTGGTCGGCATCTATATGAACCGCTTTGTGCGCACCCGAACGGGGGCCGACATCACCTATCTGCGTTTTGCCTTTACGGGTGAGCTGGGCATGCACCATGCGCAGAGCCATCTTGACGAGGGCATTGTGCGCAGCGTCTGGCTCTCGCACGATGAGCTCAAAGCCACGGCCCATCTGCATCGCAGCCCCATCGTGCTGGAGTCTGTGGGCGACTATCTGGCCGGTCAGCGCCATGATCTGGGTCTGGTCCATGCGGACGCCAGCATCTACCGCCCGCCTCTGCCGACACCGGCAGTGCCGCAGGATGCGGGTGCCACGCTGGATGATGTGCTGGCGCAGATTCATTAAGCCCTGTTTGAAGCAGCCGTGACAGGCGCGCACGGCCCAGGCTGTGCACAATGCACGGCATGTCCTTGGCCAGCCTGATCCGACTGCTTGCACTTGCCGCCCTTTGGGGCGGCAGTTTCCTTTTCATGCGCGTTGCCGTTCCACATCTGGGGGCGATACCCACGGCGGTGGGGCGCGGCCTGTTTTCCACGCTGGGTCTGGGAACTGCGCTGGCCATCATGGGCTACCGGCCACGGCTGGGGCGCTATCTGTGGCCCTTGCTGCTGCTGGGCGTCATCAATTCCGGCATTCCTTTTCTCATGTACGCGCTGGCGGCCCAGGTGCTGCCATCAGGCTATAGCGCCATCTTCAACGCCACCACACCATTGGTCGCCACGGTCGTCGGAGCTTTGGTGTTTGCCGAAGGCATTACCCCGGCGCGTGTGGTGGCGGTGCTGTTGGGCATCTGCGGTGTGGCGGTGCTGGCGCAGGCCGGGCCGCTGGAGATCTCCACGGCCGTGCTGGGCGGCATGGCCGCCTGTTTTGTGGCCACGGTCTGCTATGCGTTTTCCAGCTTTCTGACCTTGAACTTGGCTGGCGCCAATGCACCGGTGGATATGCGCGCTGCCGTGTTCATCAGCCAGTTGGGCGCCTTGCTGGTGCTGCTACCTGCGCTGCTGCTGCACTTTGTCTGGCACCCGCAGGCCGTGGCCGAGTTGCAGGCCGCACCGCTGCTGGCCTGGGGCAATGTGGCATTGCTGGGCCTGTTCAGCACCGCCTTGGCCTATGTGCTGTACTTCCGCCTGATTGCCGATGAAGGCCCACAAAAGGCCTTGACCGTGACCTTCATCGTGCCCGTGTTTGCCGTGCTCTGGGGCTGGGCCCTGCTGGATGAGTCGCTGACCGTTGCACATGCCATCGGCGGCGGGCTGATTGCGCTGTCGCTATGGGTGGTGCTGCGCCCCAAGGCACGTTGAGCTGAGGCGCCTGAGGGCTGCCGTCTTTTCACCAGGCGGAGGGCAGGCGCAGCTGCAACAGCTCCAGAAAGGACTGGGCCGCATGCGGCAGCGTGCGCCCGGCCAGGGTCTGTACCTCGATGTCGCGCAGGTCCATGCCGCGGTCGCTGAGCGAGATGGCCACCAGCGCCCCGGTGGCGATCATGTGGCGTGCCGCGATCTCGCTGGCCACGGCCACGGCCGTGCCCTGGGCCGCGAAGTTCAGCAGCGTCTTGCCATGGTTGCTTTCCATCACGGGCGCCAGCATCAGGCCCTGGCGGCTGCAGGCCGCATCCAGCAACTGTCGCACGGCCGTATTTGGCGGTGTGAGCGCCAGCGGGTGATGCACCAGCTGGGCCAGCGACACGCTGCGGGAGGCCGCCAGTGCATGGCCGGGTGCGGCAAGGGCCAGCACGGGCGCAGCCACGCGGCAGGCGACGGCAATGCCTTTTTCGGGAGCGCGGCTGAAGCACAGGCCAATGTCGGCCATACCGGCGCGCACGGCGTTGGGTACCTCGGGCGTGGGCAGTACCGTCACTTCGAAGACGATGCCCGCATGTTGGCGCTGGAAGTCCGAGCACAGGCGCGGCAGGAACTCGCTGGCAAAGGCGTCGGAGCTGGCGATGCGCACCCTGCCGCTGCGCAGGCCCTGCAGCGCCTGGATCTCGCCCAGGGCGCGCTCGGCATCGAGTCGGGTGCGGCGGGCGTGGTCGGCCAGGATCTCGCCCGCGGCATTGAGCACCATGCCGCGTGGGTGGCGCTCGAACAGCGGCGTGCCGAGCTGGGCCTCCAGCGCCGCGATCTGGCGGCTGATGGCCGAGGCCGCCACATGCAGGCGTGCCGAGGCCTCGGTCAGCGAACCGCACTGCGCCACCTCGTGGAAGTAGCGCAGCGCCGTGTCTTGGAGCAGATGGAAGGGATAGGGCATGGGACGGACCTCGCATCCATTGTGCCCGGTTTGCTTTTATGGCAATGCCGGATTGCATATTTGCTGATGGTGGCAAAACGAGTGATTTCCTAAGATGGCCTGTTCCGGCATCGCCGGGGTGTTTTACGTTTTTCCTTGTCCAATCGGGAGCAGTTTCATGATGGCTCGGCCTTGTGTTCCACCTAGCGTTCCATCCTCGCGGCGCAAGGCCGTGCAGGCACTTGCAGCCGTCGCCTGCGGGCTGGCCCTGCTGGGCACGGCCCAGGGGCAGGACGCCTGGCCCGTGCGGCCGATACGCGTGATCGTGCCTTTCCCGGCCAGCGGCGCCACTGACCTGGTAGCCCGTGTGATCGCCCAGCGCGTGTCGCAGGAGCTGGGCCAGCAACTGATCATCGACAACAAGCCCGGCGCTGGCGGCACGATAGGAACGGGCGAAGCCGCCAAGGCCGTGGCCGACGGCTACACGCTGCTGTTCACCACCAGCAGCACGCATGCCATCTCGCCTCACCTGATTCCCAGGCTGGCCTACAAGGCGGACAAGGACTTCACTCCCATTGCCCACACAGCCGATGCAGCCAGCGTGTTGCTGGTCACGCCCTCGCTGTCGGTCAAGAGCGTGCAGGAGCTGATCGCCTACGCCAAGGCCAACCCCGGCCAGCTCAACTACGCCACCAGTGGCAACGGCACCATCGTGCACCTGAACACCGCCGCCTTTGCGGCGCAGGCCGGCATACAGCTCACCCATGTACCCTACAAGGGCACGGCCCAGTCCATCACCGACCTGGCCGCGGGCCAGGTGCAGTTGCTGTTTGACTCCATCCCCACCGGCATGCCCCATGTGGCCAGCGGCCGCCTGCGTGCCCTGGCCGTCACGGGTGACAAGCGCAGCATGCTTGCCCCTAATCTGCCCACGGTGGCTGAATCGGGTCTGCCCGGCTACTCCTCGGTTACCTGGTTCGGCGTCTATGGTCCGGCTGGCATGAAGCCCGAGCTGGTCGGCCGGATCAACCAGGCCTTCAACCGCGCCATCCAGAATCCCGAGGTGATCGCCAGCTTGGCCAAGCAGGGTGTGGAGCCGGCCAAGCCGCAGACGCCGGCGGAGTTCGCGGCGATGGTGAAGGCCGATAGCGCGCGCTGGGCCAAGGTCATCAAGGACAACCACATTACCTTGGAATAAAGCACCCCCTGAGCCGCTTCGCGTCTTCCCCCTGGCCGGGCGCCCCTCTCTCGCTGCGCAGGAGGGGGACCACGCCCTCGCTGCGGGGTGGCTCTTGCTCGATGCCTTTGGCCTGGAGCGTGTCAGTTTTAGACGCCACGCCCATGAATCACTGATCGGATCTTTACGTATGACACACATCAAGGACTGGACGCTTCCCTATGCCTCGCACCGCTCGTCGGTGCTGGGGCGCAATATGGTCAGTACCTCGCAGCCGCTGGCCGCGCAGGCCGGCCTGCGCATGCTGCTGGCCGGCGGCAACGCCGTGGACGCGGCGCTGGCCGCGGCGATGACGCTCACCGTGGTCGAGCCCACGGGCTGCGGCATCGGCAGCGACGGCTTCGCCATCGTCTGGGACGGCAAGGAGCTGCACGGCCTCAACGCCTCGGGCCGCTCGCCCGCGGGCTGGACACCCGAGTACTTTGCAAAGCTCGGCGGTATCCCCGAAAAAGGCTGGAACGGCGTGACCGTGCCCGGCGCCGTATCGGCCTGGGTGGCGCTGTCCAAGCGCTTCGGCAAGCTGCCTTTTGCGCAGGTGGCCCAGCCGGCCATAGCCTATGCGCGCCATGGTTTCGCCGTCTCGCCCACCATTGCCACGCTGTGGGAGCTGGGCGGCAAGAAGCTGGGCGACCAGCCCGGCTTTGCCGAATGCTTTCTGCCCGGCGGCCGCGCGCCCAAGGCCGGCGAGGTGTTCAAGAGCGAAGCCCATGCGCGCACGCTGGAGGAGATTGCCGCCACCATGGGCGAGTCCTTCTACCGCGGCGCGCTGGCCCAGAAGATGGCCGCGCATTCGCGCGCCTGCGGCGGCGTGATGACCGAGGAAGACCTCGCCGAGCACCAGGCCGAGTGGGTGGGCACGGTGTCGCAGAAGTTCGGCGACTCGGTGATCCACGAGATCCCGCCCAACGGCCAGGGCATTGCGGCGCTGATGGCGCTGGGCATGCTCGATGAATTGGGCGTGGGCGCGCAGCCGCTCGACGGCGTGGACAGCGTGCACCTGCAGATCGAGGCCATGAAGCTGGCCTTTGCCGACCTGCACCAGTACAACGCCGACCTGGACCACATGCGCGTCACCCCCGCGCAGCTGCTGGACCGCGGCTACCTGCGCGAGCGCGCCCAGCGCATCAACCGCGAGACGGCCAGCGCGCCCAGCTACGGCGCGCCCCGGCCCGGCGGCACGGTCTACCTGGCGGCGGCCGATGCCAGCGGCATGATGGTCTCGTTCATCCAGTCCAACTACATGGGCTTCGGCTCGGGCGTGGTGGTGCCGGGCACCGGCATCAGCCTGCAGAACCGCGGCTGCGGCTTCACCACCGAGGCTGGCCATGCCAACGAGGTGGGCCCGCGCAAGCGCCCCTCGCACACCATCATCCCGGCCTTTGCCATGCATGCCGACGGCACGCCGCAGATGGCCTTCGGCGTGATGGGCGGCCCGATGCAGAGCCAGGGCCATCTGCAGATGGCGCTGCGCGTGCTGCGCTACGGCCAGAACCCGCAGGCCGCGGCCGATGCGCCGCGCTGGCGCGTGACCGGCGGCAAGGGCGTGGCGGTGGAGCCGGCCTTTGACGCCGCCGTGGTCGAGCAGCTGCGCGCCCGCGGCCACGAGGTCACCGTCGAGGCCGGCCACGGCGTGTTCGCCTTTGGCGGCGCCCAGCTGGTGCTGCGCGATGGCGACCACTACATCGCGGGCTCCGATCCACGCAAGGATGGGTGCGCAGTGGGGTATTGAGGCCCCCCTGAGCCGCTGCGCGGCTTCCCCCGGAGGGGCGACGTGCAACGGGACGACGCCTTTGCCGCGAGGCGGCTCTTGCTCGGCGTCCCTGGCTCGGAGTGCGCCCGTTTTGGCTGCGTTGTCACAAAAGCTGCGCGTTCTGCGTCTAAGGCTTGGTGCCTGTCACACTGGGTGACTGGCCCCTGGCCTATTTGCAGGAGACACCACGTGAGCCCCACTTCCCACGCTGCGCCGTCCGCCGATGCGGGACTGCAGGATTTCGAGCGCCATCGCCCGCGCCTGTTCGGGCTGGCCTATCGCATGCTGGGCCAGCGGGCCGAAGCCGAGGATCTGGTGCAGGACGTCTGGCTGCGCTGGCAGGACAGCGAGCGCGCCGCCATTGCCCAGCCCGAGGCCTGGCTGGTGACCACGGCCACGCGGCTGGCCATAGACCGGCTGCGGCGCCTGCGTGTGGAGCGCGAGCACTATGCGGGTTTCTGGCTGCCCGAGCCGCTGGTTCAGCCCTGGACCGAGGCCGCTCCCTCGGCCGAGGAGTTGCTGGAGCAGGCCCATGATGTCTCCACGGCGCTGCTGTTCGTGCTGGAGCAACTGACGCCCGAGGAGCGCGCGGCCTTTTTGCTGCGTGAGGTCTTCGATGCCGACTACGCCGAAGTGGCCCAGGCGCTGGGCCGCAGCGAGGCCGCCTGTCGCCAGCTGGTGCATCGCGCGCGTGCCCATGTGAAGGCCGGACGGCCGCGCTTCGAGGCGCCGGCACAGGCCCATGCCGAGCTGTTGCGCCGCTTTGCCCAGGCCTCGCAGGGCGGGAATCTGGCGCAGATTCAGGCGCTGTTTGCCCCCGATGCCGTGCTGATCAGTGACGGGGGTGGCAAGGTGCCGTCCTTCGGCAAGGTGCTGGAGAGCGGTCGACGCCTGGCGCTGCTGTACTTCGCCACGGCCCGGCGCCTGCGCCGCGACGGGCAGGAGCAGAGTCTGCATCTGGCACGGGTCAACGGCCTGCCGGGTCTGGTGCGCTGCGTGGACGGCCAGGTGGAGTCGGTGCAGACGCTGCTGGTCGAGGATGGACTCATACAGCGCATCTACACGCTGCGCAATCCGGACAAGTTGACCGGCGTGCTTGTACCTGCGGCCTGATGGACGACATCTGTCGGAGTGAGCAAAGAAAACAATAGCTGTTACTGCTATTCAATCAACGGATTCAGATGGCTTTATTGCTGAGTTGATTATGTATAGAGCGATAGCAGCTATCTTTATTGATGGTTCGGTGATGAATTGCAGCACCTGTCACAAACTGCGCTGCTGCTGCG
Source organism: Comamonas sp. (assembly GCA_031277805.1). Lineage (GTDB taxonomy): Bacteria > Pseudomonadota > Gammaproteobacteria > Burkholderiales > Burkholderiaceae_C > Comamonas. The sequence continues at coordinate 156,180 of JAITLR010000027.1, forward strand.
TCTAAGAGGTATGGGCCAGCCATTGGGGCAGGCCCGCAACGCCTCAAGGAGTATTCACATGGCCGACACCGCCAACCCCATCGCCATTCCCACGCCGCGCCTGGATTTCCGCACCCTTGCTCCCGAGCTCTACAAGGCACAGGGCGGAATCAACGCGCAGCTGGCTCGCTCCAGCCTGGGCGTGCAGCTGCTGGAGCTGGTCTATCTGCGCGTCTCACAGATCAACGGCTGTGCTTTTTGCGTGGACATGCATGTGCGCGAGCTGCTCTCGCGCGGCGAGGACCTGCAGCGCATCAACAGCGTGGTGACCTGGCGCGAGGTGGATTTCTTCGAGATGCGCGAGCGTGCCGCGCTGAACTGGGCCGAGCGCTGCACGCGACTGAGCCAGGCACACCCCGAGCAGCAGGACTTCGACGTGCTGCGCCCGCACTTCAGCGAGCGCGAGATCGTGGAGCTCAGCTACGCCATCGGCTGCATCAATGTCTGGAACCGCCTGTGCGTGGGCTTTGCGGCTCCCGTGGAGAAAAAGCCCATCACCGTCTGAGCGGCTGCGCGGCTTCCCCCGTGGCACGGCGCCGTCGGCGAGGCCCTTGCTCGCCGTCCCCGACCTGGGCTGCGTCCCACTCCTGCCTGATGCCTCGGGGCCAGCGGGACTGTGAGCACGCTCTCAGTTCTGGGTGATCTTGCGTTCCTTGACCACCTTGCCCCATTGCTCGTATTCCTTCTTCATGAAGGCCGCGAACTCGGCGCGGGTCGTGGGCTGGGGTGTCAGGCCGTGGACCTTGAGCGCCTCGGCCACGCCGGGGTCCTTGAGCACCTTGACGATTTCCAGGTTCCAGCGGTCCAGCACGGGCGTGGGGGTCTTGCCGGGGGCGACGAAGGCATACCAGTTCAGCGCCTCGAAGCCCGGATAGCCCGCTTCGGCCACGGTGGGAATATTGGGCATGTAGGCGGGGCGGGTCAGGCCGGTGGTGGCCAGCGGAATCAGCTTGCCGGTCTCGACATGCGGCAGGGCCGTCGGGGGCGCGGCGAAGTAGGAGGTGACGCGTTCACCCAGCAGGTCCTGCAGGGCCGGTGCACCGCCCTTGTAGGGCACGTGAACCATTTCCACGCCGGCGCGCTGGTTGAACAGCTCGCCCGCCAGGTGCGAGGCCGAGCCCGCGCCGGTGGAGGCATAGTCCACGCTGCCGGGGCTCTTCTTGGCCTTGGCCACGAACTCGGCCAGGTTCTTCACGCCGGCGCCCTTGTGCACCACCAGCACATTGGGGAAGTTCACTCCGCCCGAGATGGGTGCCAGATCGGTGAAGGGGTTGTAGCCCACCTTCATGATGTGGGGCGCAATCGTCAGCGGGCCGATGGAGCCGAACAGCAGCACCGAGCCGTCGGTCGGTGCCTTGGCCACGAACTGGTGGGCGATATTGCCGCCCGCGCCGCCCTTGTTGTCCACCACCACGGTCTGGCCGATGTTCTCGCCCAGCTTCTTGGCAATCATGCGCGCCGCCGCGTCGGCGGCTCCGCCAGCGGCAAAGCCCACGACCAGGGTCACGGGCTTGTTGGGCAGCCAGTCGGGTGCGGCCTGTGCCGCCGAGCCCAGGCTCAGCAGGGAGGCGGCCAAGGCCGTGGCGCGCAGGAAATGGCGTTTGTTCATCATGGGATGTCTCCTTGGTCGGGGAAAGGAATGCCGGTAATCCGGCTGATTTTTTGAAGTGACTGGCATGAGAGGCCATGCCGGCCCGTGGTTTTTTCAGACCTTCAGTCGGCGCCCAGGCCGATAGGACTGGGCTCGCGCTTTTCGGTGTTGTGGCGCAGCAGCGCAGCCGTGCGGAACACGCCGTGGGCAAACTTGCCATAGGGCAGGGTGGCAAACAGCGCAATCACGGCGCCCAGATGCAGGCACAGCAGCAGAGCCAGCGCCGGTGTGGCGCGGCCCAGCCATAGCGTCAGACCGCTGGAGGCCACAAGGAACAGCAGGGCGATGAAGCCAAGGTCCATGGGCTTTTGCTTGGCATCGCCATGTAGCGGGTGACGGGCGCGGTTCAGCATCCAGAGGCCGGCCGTGCCAATCATCAGGCTCACGCCGCCCAGGGCGCCCAAAATCTTGGGCAGGCTGGGCAGCTCGTAGGGGGCAGGCAGATCGAAGACATAGTGATAGACCGTGGCCAGGCCGGTGGCCGCAAAGCACAGCATGAAGCCGTAGAAGGTCAGATGGTGGAAGCGGCGGCGCTTCAGGGTGTACTCGTCGTCCTCGTTGTGGCAGCCGTCGCCATGGCCGCCGTCCAGGTATTTCAGGCGCAGCACGTCATGTGTGGCTTCGGCAGCGGCGGGGCCGCTGACGTCCACATTGCTGGTGGCGGGCTTGACGTCCTGCCAGAAGCGGCGCACGCCCATGAACAACGCGAACACCACGAACAGGAAGACCGGCGCAAAGATGCCGACCAGCAGGTTGTGCGGGAACAGGTTGTAGAAGTTGTTGCCCAGATTGCCATTCCACAGCTGGCTCGGGCCGCCTTGCGCGGCAACAGCCAGCGCCAGGAACAGGAAGAGTCCGGCGACCAGTGCCAGGGACAGGGTCAGGCCGTTCTTCTGGTACAGCTTGCCCATGGCGGGCGGCCAGGCATAGTCGGCATAGGTCTGGCCGCGCACTTCGGCCATGGCCTTGGGGATGTTGATGCCGAATTCATGCGGCGGTGCGTACTGGCAGGCGTGCAGGCAGGCTCCGCAGTTGTGGCAGAGATTGGCCAGGTAATGCACATCGGCCTTGCCGAACTCCAGACGGCGCGTCATGGCCGGGAACACGGCGCAGAAGCCTTCGCAGTAGCGGCAGGCATTGCAGATCTGCATCACGCGCGCCACTTCGCTTTCGGCAGCGGTTTCCGTCGGGGCGGGGAGGATGGGAATCACCTTGCCGGTGGCCAGGGTCTGGGCTTCCTTGCCCAGTTCTTGCAGGGATTGGATGCTCATGATTCAGACCTCGTCCTTTACGGCGCCATGGATAGCGGGTTTGCCGGCAGCCGCGAGAGCCGCATTGCGTCCGGCAATGCGGCCAAAGGCCGTGCCTATCGACATGCCCACGCCAGCCGTGTAGCCCTTGCCCAGCACATTGCCGGCCATCATTTCGCCGGCCACGAACAGGTTCTGGCTGGGTTGATCCTTGAAGCGCACGGCGGAGGTGTCGTCCACCTTCAGGCCCAGGTAGGTGAAGGTCACGCCAGGGCGCAGCGCATAGCCGTAGTAAGGCCCGGTATCGAGCGGGCGCGCCCAGTGCGTCTTGGCCGGAGCCAGGCCTTCGGTGTGGCAGTCGTCCAGCGCGGTATGGTCGAAATGTCCGACCTTGCAGCTGTGGTTGTAGGCGTCTAGCGTGGTTATGAAGCGGTCCACGTCCAGACCCAGCTTCTGCGCCAGCTCGGGCAGGCTGTCGGCCTTCATGCCGGGGAAGACCGGTGGCATGAAGCGGCCAATGGCCTTGCTGTCGATGATCGAATAGGCAATCTGGCCGGGCTGCTGTGCCACCAGACGTCCCCAGATCGCATAGCGCTTGGGCCAGAAGTCCTCGCCTTCGTCGTAGAAGCGCTGGGCATCGCGATTCACCACCACGCCCAGCGATACGCAGTCTATGCGCGTGCAGATACCGCCGTCGTACAGCGGCGCGCGCGCGTCGATGGCCACCATATGGGCCTGGGTCGGGTCGCCGATGCCGTCGGCCTGCTGCTCTTGCAGCATGTGGCGGAGCAACGTTCCCTTGTTGAAGGCCGTGCCACGGATCAGGAAATTGTCCGAAGGCCATTCGCCACGTTCGTTCTGGCCCCAGGCCTCGCGCAGCCATTCGCGGTTGGATTCGAAGCCGCCTGCCGCCAGCACGCAGCTTTTGGCCGTGATGCGTTGGCCTTTGACCCAGGCGGCCTTGAATTGGCCGTCTGTGATCTCCAGCTTGTCCACGGGCGATTCATAACGGACCTCCACACCCAGCTTTTCGGCGCTGCGGAAATAGGCGTTCACCAGCGCCTTGCCGCCGCCCATGAAGAAGGCATTGGTACGCGCCACATGCAGCGCGCCCGACAGCGGTGGCTGAAAGTGCACGCCATGCCTGCGCATCCAGCTGCGGCAGGTCGAGGAGGCGCGGATCACCATGCGCGCCAGATGTTCGTTGGTGATGCCGCCCGTGACCTTGAGCAGATCCTGCCAGTACTCTTCTTCGGGATAGGCCTCGACCAGCACGTCCTGGGGGGCGTCGTGCATGCAGCGCAGATTGCGGGTATGGGCGGAGTTGCCGCCGCGCCAGGCGCGGGGCGCGGATTCGAGCAGCAGCACGCGGGCTCCTGCCTCGCGCGCCATGAGGGCGGCGCAGAGCGCAGCATTGCCGCCACCGATGATGAGCACATCGGTGTCAAAGGCTTCAGTTTTCATGATGGGCTGCCACCGGCGGGGGCAGGTGGCGGTTCAACGTAGGGAGAATTGCGACCTGAAAAGTCCTTTCTGAGAAGGACGTTCGAACTCAGGTTGCCGTTGAAGCCACTTTAGAGAGTGCCGCCTCACCCGTGCAGCGGGGTGAGGGGATGGGGGTATCACGATTTGTGATGAAGCCTCTTGCTAGAGGCAGGCCGCTGCTGCAAGCGACCCAAAGCTTTTATACGGTCACGACCGCATTGAAGATCAGCACCATGATCAGCCCCACCACGGCCACGATGGATTGCACCACCGAGATGGTCTTGGTGGCTTCGCTCATGCTCATGCCAAAGGATTCCTTGACCATCCAGAAGCCTGCATGGTTGGCGTAGTTGAAGAACAGCGAGCCGCAGCCAATCGACAGTGCCAGCAGGGGCAGGTTCAGGCTGGGGTCGGCGCCTGCCAGCGGTGCTAGCAGGCCGGCGGCGCCCACGATGCCTACGGTAGCCGAACCCGTGGAGACGGAGAGCAGCATGGCGATCAGCCAGCCCAGGATCAGCGGCGGAAAGGCGAACTGCTGGGTCAGGTGCACGATGGCATCACCGACCTTGGCGCTGGTCAGCATCTGCTGAAAGGCACCACCGCCGGCAATGATCATGATGATGGAGGCAATGGGCTTGAGGCTCTTGCCCAGTGCATCGCGCAGCTTGTCCATATCGCCGCCGCGCACCATGACCAGAGCCACGATGGCAAACAGTACGCCCAGCAGCATGGCGATCAGCGGATTGCCCAGGAAACTGGCTACCTGCATGGCATCAGAGCCCTTGGGCAGCACCATTTCGGCGATGGCATGCACCAGCATCAGGATGGCGGGCAGCAACGCGGCCAGCACGCCCAGGGCCACGCTGGGCTGGCTGCTGCCGTCGGTCTTGGCGGTGATGGTGAACTGGTCCAACAGGGTCTGGTCAGGCTTGGTGCTCATGCGTGGCGCAATGAAAGCACCGTATAGCGGGCCGCCCAGAATCATGGCGGGAACGGCCGCCAGAAAACCGTACAGCATGGTGGGGCCGACGGAGGTCTTGAGCGTGGCAATGGCCGTCAATGGGCCGGGGTGGGGCGGCACCATGCCGTGCATGGCAGCCAGGGCCGAGATCACGGGAACGCCCACGTATACATAGGCGGAGCCCTTGAAGCGCGCCTGGCTCTCCAGCTTGCGCGCCACGCTGAAGATCAGCGGCAGCATCACAACCAGGCCCACTTCAAAGAACATGGGAATGCCGACGATGAAAGCCACCAGGGTCATGGCCCAGGGAATCATGCGCGCGGAGGAGTGTTTGAGGATTGCTTCGGCGATTTGCTCGGTGATGCCCGCGTCGGCCAGGATCTTGCCCAGCATGGCGCCCAGTGCAATCACCACGCCTACAGCGCCCAGGGTCTTGCCGGCGCCCTGGGTCAGTTGCTTGACGATGTGGGTGGGTTCCATGCCGGTGGCAAAGCCCACGCCGACAGAGACGACGAGCAGGGCCAGCAGCGGGTGCATCTTGACGCGCGAGACGATGAGCGCAACCAGCACCAACACGCTGACCAAAGCGGTCAGCAATAGCTGTGTATCGAGAGATGTCATGAATAAGCCTTGGTTTTGGCTGACGGACCAGACAACGGCTCCATGTTCAGCCCTAAGAGCTAACTCAGGTTGACAGTCTCCTCCGTATTGCGATGTACGTAGCGATGTACGTGCCGCAAGGTGGATGCATGAAAGCCGATCCGAAGATCGCGGCAGCTGTTGTTGTAGATATGACGCCAGTCCGGATTTTGAATATTTGCATAGACAAAATTTCTGTGGAAATTACCTAACAGCCTCGTTATGGTTATTCATACGGGCTTTACAAATCAATGAATCAGACGGGAGTGATGGCTTACGCAGTCAGTGTGGCGCCTACCCAGTTGCCCGATTGCACGAGCTGGCGCGCGCAATCCATGAGCACCACGCGCGCGGCCAGCGCGGCAGGTGAAAGCTCGTCGTCAGATAAGCTGCACAGCGCGGCCTTGCGCCGCACGGAATCATCGGCAATCTGCGACCACTGAAAGCGCTCGGCAGCATCGCGATACATGCCCACGGCCGACCAGGGTTGAACCGTAGCGCCCATGCCGGCGTCCACGGCCTCCATCAGCAGCGGCAGAGAGTCGATTTCCATGGCCATCTGTGACTGAAAGCCCGCGCTATTGAACGAGGCCATGACCGAGCTGCGTAACCCATGGCTGCCCGAAGGCAGGATCAGAGGTACTTGCTGCAGCTGCTCCAGGCTGATGGGAGTGTCGTGCGGTATCTGCGCCGCCACGGGCTGGCGACGTGACTGGATCAGAAACAGCTTTTCTTCCAGCAGCGGCATCACGCTCCAGCGGCGAGCGCTGTTCGTATCAAAAAGAATAGCTAGATCCAGTTGCCTGGCATTGAGAAGACTCGTCAAATGCCCTGAGAGTGCCGACACCATATGTAAACGTACATCGGGGTAGCGCTCGCGCATGGCGCACATCAGCGGCAGGCCCAGCACATTGGCGATCGTGGGCGACAGGCCCATGCTGACGGCCCCGGACAGCCGTGCCTGCTGGGCTGCATGAATGGCCTGCTCGGCATGGCGCAGCGTGAGCTGGGCCTCGTGAAAGAAGGCCTGGCCTGCCTCGGTAGGAATGACGCCGCGCGGTGTGCGCTGCAGCAAACGTGTGGAGAGTTCTGACTCCAGGCGGCTGATCTGCTGGCTCAGTGCGGACTGCACCATATCCAGGTCCAGCGCGGCGCGGCTCATGGAACCCAGTTCAACAATCCGTACAAAGTAGCGCAGCTGGCGCAGTTCCATGGCAAATCCTCACGCCCGCAGCAGTTGATGGGCGCTGGGATAATCGCATACCTATGAGCAACAAGCAGCGTGTCGTGGTGGGCTTGTCGGGCGGTGTGGATTCCGCCGTCACCGCCTATCTTCTCAAACAGCAGGGCCACGAGGTCGTCGGCATCTTCATGAAAAATTGGGAAGATGACGACGACAGCGAGTTCTGCTCGTCCAATATCGACTTTGTCGATGCGGCCGCCGTGGCCGACGTGATCGGCATCGAGATCGAACACGTCAATTTCGCTGCCGATTACAAGGACCGCGTGTTCGCCGAGTTCCTGCGCGAATACCAGGCCGGTCGCACGCCCAACCCCGATGTGCTGTGCAACGCCGAGATCAAGTTCAAGGCCTTCCTCGACCACGCCATGCGCCTGGGTGCTGAAAAGATCGCCACGGGTCACTATGCGCGCGTGCGCCAGAACCCTGATACCCAGCTGTTCGAGCTGCTCAAGGGTCTGGACCCGGCCAAGGATCAGAGCTACTTCCTGCACCGCCTGAACCAGGCTCAGCTGTCCAAGGCCATGTTCCCCGTGGGCGAGTTGCACAAGACCGAGGTGCGCCGCATTGCCGAAGAGATCGGCTTGCCCAATGCCAAGAAAAAGGATTCAACCGGCATCTGCTTCATCGGCGAGCGGCCTTTCCGTGATTTCCTGAATCGCTATATCAGCAAGGAGCCAGGTCTGATGCTGGACGACCGGGGCCGCAAGCTGGGCAAGCATGTGGGCCTGTCGTTCTACACCCTGGGCCAGCGCTCGGGCCTGGGCATTGGCGGTGTCAAGGAAAAGGGCGCGGCGCGCGGTGCGGGCGACCACCAGCCCTGGTTTGTGGCGCGCAAGGATCTGGACAAGAACCAGCTGCGTGTGGTGCAGGGCCATGATCACCCCTGGCTGCTGTCGAATGCGCTGGTGGCGGACCAGATCAGCTGGGTGGCCGGGCATGCGCCGGCCGAGGGCAAAGAGTATGGCTCCAAGACTCGTTATCGCCAGCCCGATTCGCCAGCGCTGATCTCTCAGGCCACGGATGCGGGCTTTCGCCTGGATTTCCCCGAGGCGCAATGGGCGGTCACGCCCGGTCAGTCTGCCGTGCTGTATGACGGCGATGTCTGCCTGGGCGGCGGCATCATCGCGCAGGTGGATCCTGACGCAGCCCAATAGTCATGAGGCGGTGATCAAGCCGTTGCGAGGCTAGTCTGCGAGCGAGGGTCCAGTTGCATATTCGCTTGCAGCAAGGTGTGGCCCGGCTTCGACTGGATCACCAGACTGCCTTGAACACGCTCCATGCGCGCCAGCATGCTGCGCATGCCGACACCCATGCTGTTGATCTGGGTGGAGTGCACATCAAAGCCCAGACCGTTGTCCGCAATTACCAGCTTCAGCTCCTGAGGCTGGTGCAGTTCCAGCGCAATACTGACCTGGCTGGCACGGCTGTGCTTGATCACATTGGTCAAGGCTTCTTCCAGTACACGCGTCAGCGTCAGGCATTGAATGGCGCTGGGGCAGTGCTGCCAGTTGACGGGCAGGCTCCAGCTGGCTTTGAGGTCCAGCTCTTCAAACAGCATGCTGAAGCGGTGACGCAAGGGGGCAATCCATTGCGCAGGGGTTTCGGGAACCTGCAGCTGGGCACTGGCCCCGTTGTCAATCATCTGACGCAGGTCGTCCCGCATCAGCTTGAGCATGGATAGTACCTGGGTGTTGGGCAGCGGTGTGCGCGACTGCTCGACATAGGCAATCGAGCGGACCAGAGAGCCGCCCAGGCTGTCATGCAGGTCGTGGGATATCTGCATGCGCTCTTGCAGCAGGTTGTGACGCATGGCCAGCGAGTGCTCCCGCTCCAGCGTGGAGCTTAGATCTTCGCAAGCACGGGTGATGCTGTCCGTCAGCTCCACATTGAACTGTTCGATGCGCTGCATATTGAGCGTGAGCTGGCGACCCAGTACCAGCGCCAGGGCCAGCATGGTGACGGGAATGGAGTAGGGCATCAGGATGTGGCTTTGGCTGAAAAAGCCGTGCAGATGCAGAAAATCATGCAGACCCAATATCAGAAAGATCGGTACACAGGCTGCAAAGACGGCGTGGCCGAGTTTGCGGGTCTTCCAGGCATGCCAGGGAAACCACAGGCATATGCCCACCACCAGCGGCAGATACAGCAGGACAGCCTGCTTGGCCAGGGGAAGCCATGGTTGTGGCGTGAAGATGAGGCCAGCTGCAGCCAGGCAGGAGAGTGACCACAGTACCCATTCGGTTCTGGGCAGGTGAAGATCGGCAAAGCGCCAGACAAACAGGCAGAAGCTCAGCGAAAAAGCCATAAAAATCAGTGCAGTGAGTCGCTCTACCGCCACAGACGAGGGGAAGGGCCAACTGCTGGTGCTGAGGGCGCTGCCCATCAGCAGGGCCCAGAACAGGGCATTGAGCGCATACCAGCCAAAGACCTCATAGCTGCGGTTTTGCAGCCAGGCGAAGCCGAACAGCACCGACAGAACCAGGGACACCGTCACGCTGATGATCAGGACGGTGCGATCGCTCCATTCGGCCTGTTCAAACTGTTCATGCAGCTGTTGCGGATCGCCGATTTTCACGAGCCCCATGCCCGCGCTGTCGTTGGCACGGCCGTGGACGCGAATCCATATCTGATTCTGGCCCTGTCGTATGGTGGCCTGCGGCAGCAGCCAGTAGCGGGGCTTGTTCCAGCTGCGGCTCAGTGGCTCGCTCAGATGTGCGTCCTGCCACAACAGGGACTCATTGGCAAAGACCTCCCCTGCCATGACGATGGATTTGAGCAGCAGGGCTACAGGTTGGTCCGCGCAGGGCAGTTCCCAGTCAATCCGGTACCAGGCCGCGCCATCGTAGTCAGGCCAGAGGTCTCGCCAGAGGTGGCGCAAGGTGACGGGCTGCCAGTCCAGGTTTTCGTGAACGGGAGGCGGCCCCTCCGCCTGCGCCTTGGTGACAAAGCTGCCCGTGATGCGCGGCTCGCAGGATGAGGCACTTTGAGCGTGTGCGGTGCCTGAAAGCCAAAGTCCCCAGCAGATGCAGAGCCATAGACCCCAATGGCTGAACAGGCGTCTTCCCATGCTCAGGACAGCAGCCCGCGTGCGCGTGCTTCGCTGACTGCCTTGGTCCGCGACGGCACGGAGAGCTTGCGGTAGATGTTCTTGATATGGCACTCCACGGTATAGCGGGAGAGAAATAGCGACTCGGCAATTTCGCGGTTGGTCAGCCCGTCGGCCACCAGCTTGAGAATCTGCACTTCACGCACGCTGAGCACACTCTCGGGTGGCTGCTCCTTGTTTGCTGTCGGGGCGGATGGTTGCAGTTCGGCAATGATGCGACGGGCAATAAAGGGGTCAATGGGAGCGCCGCCGCGCAGCACGCTGCGAATGGACAGGGTGACCTCCAGATCGTCGCGTTCCTTGAGCACATAGCCATTGGCACCAGCGCGCAGGGCCGCGAGGATAGCGTCTTCGGTACTCCAGGCCGAGATCACCAGAATGCCCATGCCGGGATCGGCCTGGCGCAGTTCGGCGATCAGGTCGATGCCGTTGCCGTCGGGCAGTCCCAGATCCACCAGCGCCATCGCGACGGGATGCTCTTGCAGGCAAGCACGGGTTTCTGCGATGGATGCAGTAAAAATGAGAGCGTCATCCGTATATCCCAGACCGCGCAGAATGCCCTCCAGCCTTTTCCGGATCAAGGGCTCGTCCTCTACCACCAGCAGCGGGCTGGGGAGCGTCGATTCGGTGGGAAGGATGGAAAATTGGTTCATTTTCTGAAAACGCTTGGCGAATGCTATAGGCAAGACTGTGAACAGGATTGCTGTTCCTGCACATCACTGAAAACTGGTAATTTGCGGTCTTTTTTAGGCGGTATGCATCTGGTTTTCTGGTCGCAGCGGCTCCAATTCCCATGCTGCCAGCAGCAATACGCTGGCTGCCTGCGCCGCGGACAAAGGACTAAACTTTTCCCCAGTTGTGACGCCCGGCCATTTGCTGCCGGGCGTTTGTCCGTGCAGATTGCGACGGACTTGCTGCTCAGGACTGCTTGCCATGGATGCCTTGCTGGGTGCCGACTTCTGGATCGGCCTGCTCAAAATCGTCTGGATCAACATCATTCTCTCAGGAGACAACGCGGTCGTGATCGCGCTGGCCGCCCGGGGGCTGCCTGCCGGGCAGCAGAAGAAAGCCGTCATGTTCGGCTCCGGTGCTGCGGTGGTGCTGCGCATCGCGCTGACGGTGGTGGCCGCAAGGTTGATGCAACTGCCTTTCGTCGAGGTGATCGGTGGGTTGCTGTTGCTGTGGATAGGTATGGGCCTGCTCAAGGGCGAGGACGAAGAAGAGGGTTCGGGCCATGTCGCGAAACAAGGCATGATGGCTGCCATCCGCACCATCTTGCTGGCTGATCTGGTCATGAGCCTGGATAACGTCATTGCCGTAGCTGCGGCAGCTGGTGGCGATATGCTGCTATTGATTCTGGGCCTGACAATCAGCATCCCGCTGGTGATCTTCGGCTCCACGCTGATGATCAAGCTCATGGAGCGATTTCCCTTCATCGTCACACTGGGCGCAGCCCTGATTGGCTGGGTCGCAGGCGAAACCATTACCAGCGATCATGTGATGGAAGCCTCGGTGCAGGCCATGCCCTGGCTGCATTACGCGGTGGCCGCAGCGGGGGCTGTACTGGTGGTGGTGGTCGGCAAGTGGCTGCAGATGCGCAGCAACGGCAGGATGGTCGGTGCCTGAGCACATCGAGCCGCCAATGAAAACGCCCGCGAGATGCGGGCGTTTTGCGGTTTGGGCCTTGCCTACAGGAACGAATAGAAGCAGCGGAAGGCGATCTTGCGCTCTGCCCAGAAGTCGGCGGTATCGCGGAACACATCGAGCAGTTGCTCGCGGACTTCCTTGTCGAACTTGGGTGTGGTGGGAATCTGGTCCAGCACCACGACAAAGCCGGGCTGGGGGCCAGCCTTGCTGATGGGGTCAGTCAGGCAGTCATACAGTGCGTCCCAGTTCTTGCCGAAGTGGGCAGGCAGGTGAAATTGCGTGGACAACAACTCGAAGATGTCCGCCTTGGTCTGGGCATGCGCCAGGTTGGCATAGAGGAAATGGGCACCCAGAGACTCGGCTGCTGCCTGCAGGTCCGGAATACGGTAGGCGCGTATGGCCTGCACGATATTGGTGCGAACATTGCGCAGAGGCGTTTCGGTGGGCTTACGAAGTGGCGTGTCCATCTCCGTGATTCTTTCTAAAAACATCAAATGGGTTGGCAGATGCGTCGCTGACGACGCTGTAGGTCATTGGCGCGATCCGCCGCTGCCAGGATGGGGGAGGAAGCTGTACAGCCCATATCTCTATTCGACGATCTGTTGGAAGCTGTTGTAGTGATCGCCGGTGTAGAAGCAGGCATCCGGGATTTGCGGCTGAAGGCCGCCGCAGACGATGCGCCTGGCACCACGGTTGCGGGCGCCGGGTGTGCGCACGGTGTACTCGCGGTAATAGCCGCGAGCCTGCCGAGGCAGGATGCGCTCGCGATTGCCGAAGACAGAGCCGTCCTTGTCGCTGGTGAACGGACCACCTTGCAATATGCGGGCGTAAGTGCTGCGACCGTCGCGTGGCAGATCGGCCAGGGCAATCGTTTCGAAGCCGGGGACAGCTATACCGGCTTCGGGCGCCTTGCGCGCCAAAGCCGATGATGATGCCAGCGAGAAAGCGGCACCCAGCACAAGCGTCAAGCCCGTCCGGTACACCTTGGCTGCAGTGGCCTTGAGCATTCACTAAACCTTTCAGAATCTCAGGGAATCCCTGAAATTTCGACCCGTGAGTGTGACGGATAGGCCTGTAAATTGCAAGGATGCCCTGCTTTTGTGCATCTCAAGAGTGGCTGTTTACTGGCGTAGGCGGGCCGCCACGGTTTGCTCCAGGCAAGAACCCCCCCACTCGTTTTCAAACGGATGGGGCTATGAAGCAGAGGCGTTGGCGATTTATTCGCCGTGTGTCGCAATTTCGACATTCACCTGACGATGAATGTTCTGCATGGAGGGGGATGGCTGCTTGTCCAGCAGGCTGACCACGACGATGGCGAGCGTGGAGAGCACAAAGCCGGGAATGATTTCATAGACCTCAAGCCATTGGAAATATTGCCAGACCAGCACGGTCAGTGCGCCTACGATCATGCCGGCCAGCGCGCCATTGCGGGTCATGCGGCCCCAGAGCAGCGACAGCAGCACCAGCGGGCCAAAAGCGGCGCCAAAGCCGGCCCAGGCATTGCTGACCATGCCCAGCACCTTGGCCTTGGGGTCCTGGGCGATGATGATGGCGATGACGGCAATGGCAAAGACCATGGCGCGACCAAACCAGACCAGCTGCTTCTGCGAGGCATTCTTGTTCAGGAATGCCTTGTAGATATCCTGGGTCAGCGCGCTGGAGCACACCAGCAGCTGGCAGGACAGGGTGCTCATCACGGCAGCCAGCACGGCGGCAAGCAGTACGCCGCTGATCCAGGGGTTGAACAGCAGCTTGGCCACTTCCAGGAACACGTTCTCAGAGTTGGCATTCACGCCTGCGGCCAGATCGGGGCGGCTGCCGAAGAAGGCGATACCGAAAAAGCCCACGGCCACGGCGCCGCCCAGGCACAGCGCCATCCAGCTCATGCCGATGCGGCGTGCGTTGGGGATGGTGGCAACCGACTCGGCGGCCATGAAGCGCACGAGAATATGCGGCTGGCCGAAATAGCCCAGGCCCCAGGCCAGCAGGGAAACGATGGCAATGGTGGTCTGGCCCTGGAACATGTCGAAAGCGCCGCTGCGTGCGCTTTCGATGATCGCTGTGCTGGCCCCAACGCCGCCGTCGGCGTAGATGACCATCAGCGGCGCCAGGAGCAACGCCGTGATCATCAACGAGGCCTGGATGGTGTCGGTCCAGCTCACGGCAAGAAAGCCGCCGATGAACACATAGGCCATGGTGGCCACGGCGCCCACCCACAGGGCGGTCTGGTAGTCCATGCCGAACATGGATTCGAACAGGCGGGCACCGGCGACCACGCCTGAGGCGCAGTACACGGTGAAGAACACCAGAATCACCAGCGCCGTGACGATGCGCAGCAGATTGCTGCGGTCTTCAAAACGATTGGTGAAGTAGTCTGGAAGCGTCAGCGCATTGCCCACTTTTTCGGTGTAGACGCGCAGTCGCGCCGCCACAAAGCGCCAGTTGCACCAGGCGCCAAGGCACAGGCCGATCGCAATCCATGAGGCCGACAGTCCCTTGCTGAATACCTCACCAGGCAGGCCCATGAGCAACCAGCCGCTCATGTCCGAGGCACCTGCAGATAGCGCAGTCACGACCGGGCCAAGACTGCGGCCGCCCAGAATGTAATCGGACAGGCTGGATGTGGCCCTGTAGCCCATCCAGCCGATGAAAAACATGCCCAGCAGATAGATGGCAAAGGTGACTATGGTTGGGGTATTGGCGGTCATGTCGGCTCCGGGTCGGCGCAGCGCGCTATCAACATGTGAGTTTCATGCTGAGCGAAAACAAATCCGCCAGCGGTCTCCTGTTGGGAGGCCTGCTGGCGGGTGTCAGTGGGCGATTTGACCAGTTATTCGACAGCCCAGTGGGGCATGTGGCTGAACACGTTCTTACTGGGCGTCTTGCGGTGCATTCAGCGGCGCGGCTGGCGGCAGTGCCGTACCTATATCGCTCCAGGTGGATGGGTTGGGCGCTGGCGGGGTGTCGGCAGGTGCCAGTCCGGGGCTGCTGTCAGCATCGGGTGCCGGTGCGCTGCTGTCGGGTGCTGGCGTGCGGGTGCCTGCCGGGCTGGCAGGCAGGGCCGGTGTGCTCTCGGTGATATCTGTATCGTTGCTATCCGGTACGGAGGGCGCGGTGCCGGGCGTATGCGGGGCTACCGGTGGCTGACGGGGGCTGTCATGGTCCTCGGCATCGCTGCCATTGCTGCCCCATTGCTGCATCCTGTCTCGCAGGCGGCCCACGAAATCGCTCCACCAGTGCGAGGTATTGGGCTCGGCAAAGCGCGCCTTGGCGTTGAGCAGGGGGCTGTGCAGTGCACGGAACATGAAGTCCCCCACCATGGGCAGAGCGCTGCGCGAACCCTGGCCCCATTGGTCGCTCTTGAGGGTGATGCGTGCATCGTTGAAGCCGGCCCAGGCACCGACCACGATCTGCGGATGCATGAGGATGAACCAGCCATCCGCATTGCCCTGCGTGGTGCCAGTCTTGCCGGCCACATCGGCGCGTATGCCATATTGCTTGCGAATGGCGCGGCCCGTGCCCTTGTCGATCACGGTGCGCATCATTTCCAGCAGGTGGTAGTTGTGCTCCTCGTCCCAGGCTTCGTCGGGCCTGGGCGGTGTGAATTCGGCCAGCACCTGGCCATCGGCGCTCTCGATGCGGGTGACCAGCTGGGGTGGTGTGTAGCGGCCGGCATTGGCGATGCTGCCATAGGCGTTGACCATTTCCAGTAGCGTGACGGGGCTGGAGCCCAGGGCCAGCGCAGGCACGGCCTCCAGAGGACTCTGGCGCACTCCCAATGCCCGTGCCAGTTTGATGACCCGGTCCACGCCCACTTCCTGCATCAGCTCGGCGGTGATCGTGTTCTTGGAATAAGCCAGGGCATCGCTGAGCGTCATGGGCACGCCCGTGGGCTCGACGGCATCGCTGGGACGCCAGATCTCGCCGCCCGGCAGCTTGATCTCGACTTCTTCATCCTTGCGCGTGTCGTCAGGCCTGGCGCCTTGCCGCAGCGCAGCGCCATAGACAAAAGGCTTGAAGGTGGAGCCAGGCTGGCGCCGCGCCTGGGCGACATGGTCGAACGCATCCTGCGCATAGTCGCGGCTACCCACCCAGGCCAGCACGGCTGAGTTGCGTGGGTCCATGGCCAGAAACCCGGCCTGCACCCGTGTCTTGTCGTCCCGCAGCTGTTTCATGAAGGCCTTGTCGGTCAGCAGCTTCTTGAGGGCCTCCTCGGCGCTCAGGCTGCCCGCCTGCACCAGCTTGCGATAGGCCGGTGTCTCGCGCACCAGCTGCAGCACCAGATCGTTGTCGGGGCTCCAGCCGTCACGGTGGCTCCAGTTGGTGTTGGCGATGTTTTGCAGCGTGCGCATCTGGCGGTTCACCGATTGCTGCGCCCAGCTCTGCAGCCGTGAATCCAGCGTGGTGCGCACCACCAGGCCATCGGTGTAGATGTTGTAGTCGTTCTGGTCGGCCCAAGTGATCAGCCATTTGCGCAGCTGCTGCGCAAAGTGCGGCGCCATGCCCACGGGCTCTTCCTGGCGCTCGAAGTCCAGGCGCATGGGGCGCTTTTTCAGGCGCTCGAATTCGTCATCTTTCAGCTCGCCGCGCTTGACCATCTGGCTCAGCACCGTGTTGCGGCGGGCCAGTGCGCGGTCCGGGTTGATGACGGGGTTGTAATAGGCGTTGCCCTTGAGCATGCCCACCAGCGTGGCGCTCTCCAGCACCGTAAGCTTGGCGGCCGACTTGTCGAAATAGGTGCGTGCCGCCATCTCTATGCCATAGGCGTTGTAGAGAAAGGGGACGGTGTTCAGATAGGTCTCTAGGATCTCGTCCTTGGTGTAGAGCGCCTCTATCTTGAAGGCCGTGATGGCCTCCTTGAGCTTGCGGTTGATATTGCGGGCGCGGCCGATTTCAGTGGGGTAGAGATTGCGTGCCAGCTGCTGGGTAATGGTGGAGCCTCCCTGCGGATTGCCCTGGAGGGTGTGGAGGACCGAGCCCATGGTGCGCGTGAAATCCATGCCATGGTGCTGATAGAAACGATGGTCTTCCGTGGCCACCAGGGCCTTGACGACGGAGGGCGAGATCTGCTCCAGCGGCACCCACTGGCGGTTGCTGCGCTTGAACTCGCCAATCAGCTTGCCGTCGGCGCTCATGATTTGCGCGGGCTGTTCCAGCTTGGCCTTGCGCAGGTCGCTGATGCTGGGTGTGAATGGAATCAGCAGCAGCACATACAGCACGAACAGCACGGGCAGGGCGACCAGCACGCGCAGCCATTCCTGGCGGGTCGGCCAGCGATGCCACCAGGGCAGGGCGGCAATGCGCTGGCCTAGCGCGGTGGCGCGAGCGCGCGTCCACAGTGCTTTAGCCTGTGAGACACATTTTTCTTGGATTTCTTGAAAGGACAAACGCACGTTGCAAGGCAGCCCGCCAAGGGCCACAGAGAGGCAAGACTGCGAAGAATGCCCAAAAAACAGGCGCGATGCAGCAGTCTCGTCTCTTTTCTATGGTTGCAGCCCCGGTATTTGTGCGGCAGCCGCCGTCATGGTTGCAAACCGACAACGGGGAATCTGTGGCCCGAGGCGAGCACGAAAGCAGGCAGACGAAGTTTCAAATCCCGCGTCTATTTGTGCATCCAGTCGGACAGCTCGTCGGCGTGCTCTTGCTCCTGTTCCAGAATCTGCTCGATCAATCGGCGCGTGGTGTGGTCCTTGTCGCCGATCAGCGCAATCATCTGCGTATAGGCCTCGATGGCCACACGTTCGGCCACCAGGTTGGAGCGGATCATGGCGTGCAGGTCCAGCTCCTCGTTGTAGTCGGCATGGCTGCGCTTGGTCAGTGTGGCGGGGTTGAAGTCGGGCTCGCCGCCCAGCTGCACAATGCGTGCCGCGATGCGGTCGGCATGGGCTTGCTCCTCATTGGCGTGCACCAGAAACTCGTTCGCCACTGCGGGCGACGACAGGCCGGTGGCCGTGAAGTGGTGGCGCTTGTAGCGCAGGATGCACACCAGCTCGGTAGCCAAGGAGTCATTGAGCAGCTTGATGATGTCCTGGCGCCAGGGGCTTTTTTCGTCAACCACCGCGCCATCGTCCAGGCTGCGTTTGGCGCGCTCCAGCGCTTTTTCATCCAGCTTGAGAGGGGTCTTCTTGTCAGCAGATTGCGTCATACGTGGGTCTTTTGAAGTTGGGGGGAAAGAGCAAGCGAGGAGGGTAGATCTGGGCCGCCTCGGTGAGCTTGCGCAGGCGAAGGCTGGCCGTACGGCCATCCGGCGTGGTCCAACTTAGACCGCTTTGCCGGGGCTGTCTGTGAGACAAGTCCGCATAAGCTCGGCCAAGAGCCGCCGGTATCGCTGCTGGCGTAAGCTAGGCAATCAACATCCAAGGAGAGGCGTCATGACTGCATCGGTCTACGACTTTGAAGCCACCAGCATCACGGGCCAGAGCGTGCCGCTGGCCGACTATCGCGGCAAGGTGCTGCTGATCGTCAACACCGCCAGCGCCTGCGGCTTCACGCCGCAGTACAAAGGCCTGCAGGCTCTGCACGAGCAGTACGAGGGCCAGGGCCTGGTGGTGCTGGGCTTTCCCTGCAATCAGTTCGGAGCGCAGGAAAAAGGCTCGGACGATGAAATCGTCAGCTTTTGCGAGATGAATTTCGGCGTGACCTTCCCGTTGATGCACAAGATCGAGGTCAACGGCGAGGGCGCGCACCCGCTGTACCGCTGGCTCACAGCCGAAGCGCCCGGCGTGTTGGGTACCAAGTCCATCAAGTGGAACTTCACCAAGTTTCTGATCGGGCGCGATGGGCAGGTCATCCGCCGTTATGCGCCACAGGACAAGCCCGAAAAACTGGCGGCGGATATCCAGGCCGCGCTGGCCTGAATACCGGCCTTGATCAAAGTGATAGCTGCTGGCGCTTGCACATCAAGCGTTTGAGTTGTTTTTGATGCTTATTCCTCGGTCAGCGCCCTGAAGGCTTGCGCCAGATGATCAAGCAAGGCACGCACTGCGGGCAACTGGCCGCGGCGTGATGCGTAGACCGCATGGATGATTTCGCGCCGGGGCTCCCAGCCGGGCAGCACCTGCACCAGAGAGCCACTGAGCAGGTCATCGAGCACAAACATGCTGGGTAGCTGCACCACGCCAACGCCCTGAATGGCGGCCTCGTGCAGCGCCTGCATGGACTGCGTGACATAGCGCGGGCTATGGCGTACCTCGGCATGAATATTGTCCGGCCCATATAGCTGCCAGCGATGTGTTTCCCGTGGCGGGCCCAGATCCAGGCTGGGCCAATGGCTCAGATCCATGGGGCCGGAGGCCTGGCCGTACCGGGTGATCAGGGCCGGGGCGGCGACCAGACACTGGCGACGCTCTGCCAGGTGGCGCAGCACCAGCTCGCTGTCCTGCAGCGGTGGCGGGCGTACGCGTATGGCCAGATCCAGCCCCTCGGCCACTACATCCACACGGCGGTTGGTTTCATCGACCTGCAACTGAACCTCGGGATACTGGGCCATGAAGTCCGCCAGCATGCTGCCCAGGCGCGAGGACAGCAGAGCCACGGGGCAGCTCAGGCGCACCAGGCCGCAGGGCGCGGTATGCAGCACGGCCACGGACTCCTCTGCGGCCTGGGCCTCGGTCAGCATGGCGCGGCAATGCTCGTAATAGCGTTTGCCGACTTCGGTGACGGCAAAACTGCGCGTGGAGCGCAGCAGCAACTGGGCGCCCAGGCGCTCTTCCAGCGCGGCCACATGGCGGCTGAGTTTGGATTTGGGAATGCCCAGTGCGCGGCCCGCAGCGGCGAAGCCGCCGTGTTCCACCACCTGGGCGAAGTAGTAGAGCTCGTTGAGATCTGGCAGTTTCATCGTTTCAAAAGTGGAACTCTGAGGCTGAATATTGTGGACTACTCAAGTCGATGTTCCAGATTCATACTTCATCCATGTTCAACGCCTGCCCTGTTTTTCACGAACTGCAGGCTCGTCGCAAGGAGAAATCACCATGCTCAAGAAAATCCTGGGTGTCTACGAAGCCCCACGTCCCCACTGGGTGGGCAATGGCTTTCCCGTGCGCTCGCTGTTCAGCTACGGCGATCACGGCAAGGCGCTGAGCCCCTTTTTGCTGCTGGACCACGCCGGACCCCATCAGTTCACGCCCACCACCGAGCAGCGCGGCGTAGGCACGCACCCGCACCGCGGCTTTGAAACTGTGACCATCGTCTACGAAGGCGAGGTGGCCCACCGCGATTCCACTGGCGCTGGCGGCACCATCGGCCCAGGCGATGTGCAATGGATGACGGCTGCCTCGGGCATCCTGCACGAGGAGTTCCACTCCGAAGCCTATGCCAGGACGGGCGGCCCGTTCGAGATGGTGCAACTGTGGGTCAACCTGCCCGCCAAGGACAAGATGGCTACCCCCGGCTATCAGACGCTGCTGAATGCGGACATTCCGCAAGTGGCTTTGCCCGACGGTGCAGGTTCGGTGCGCGTGATTGCGGGCGACTTTGAAGCCGCTCAAGGCGAGGTCTCACGCGGCCCGGCCTCTCGTGGCCCGGCCTCTCGTGGCCCGGCCAGGACATTCACGCCCATCAATGTCTGGGATGTGCGTATCAAGGCCGGGGCTGCCACTGAACTCAAGGCCCAGCCCGGTCACACGCTGGCGCTGGTGGTACTGCACGGCACGCTGCTCATCAACGGCACGGACGTGGCCCGTGCCGGTCAGCTGGTGCACATGGACCGCGCCGCCGACACGGTGCACCTGGAGGCCAACAACGACGTCACGCTGCTGTGGCTGTCGGGCGAGCCTATCGACGAGCCCGTGGTCGGCTATGGCCCCTTTGTCATGAACAGTGACGAGGAAATCGCTCAGGCCATGGACGACTTCCGCAGCGGCCGCTTCGGGCGCATTCCGCCCGCCGAGCGCCATGCCAGAGCCGCCGGCCCGGCTCACTAAGCGCTGATCCTGGCATTCGCAGCCGCGTCAGGCGTCTGCGCATCCCGATGCCGACCTGTCCGCAAAGCGGGTCGGCATCTTTCCCTCCCGTTCCATCAACCAGGCTTTCCGAAGCCCAAGGAGCACCCATGTCCGTTCAATCCGTCGCCATCCCCGCCAACTTCAACGGCGCCAAGCCCGTGATCGACCCCGACAACGTCGCCATGCTGCTGATCGACCATCAAAGCGGCCTGTTCCAGACCGTGCACGACATGCCGTTCACCACCTTGCGCATGCTGGCCAGCACCCTGGCCAAGATCGCTTCGCTGGCCAAGATTCCGGTGATCACCACGGCATCGGTGCCCCAGGGCCCCAACGGTCCCTTGATCCCCGAGATCCACCAGAACGCACCCCATGCGAAGTACATCGCCCGCAAGGGAGAAATCAACGCCTGGGACAACCCCGAATTCGTGCAAGCGGTGAAGGACACCGGCAAGAAGCAACTCATCATTGCCGGCACCATCACCAGCGTGTGCATGGCCTTTCCCTCCATTGCTGCCGTGGCCGATGGTTACCAAGTGTTTGCTGTCATCGATGCGTCGGGAACCTACTCCAAGATGGCGGAGGAAATCACCCTGGCTCGCATGATGCAGGCCGGAGTGGTGCCCATCGACACCGCAGCCGTGGCTTCGGAGTTGCAGAAGACCTGGAACCGGGAGGACGCCGCCGAATGGGCCCAGGCCTATACCGGCATCTTCCCCAACTACCAGTTGCTGATCGAAAGCTACGCCAAGGCCCAGGAAGTGATTCAGAACCATGAAGTGCTGGATTCCCAGCGCGCCTGATTTTTCACCCCAACCACCCTGAAGGAGATCGCCATGAGCAACAAGCCTTATATCCGTCTCGACAAGGACAACGCTGCCGTGCTGCTGGTGGACCACCAGACCGGTCTGCTGTCCCTGGTGCGTGACATCGACCCCGACAAGTTCAAGAACAATGTGCTGGCGCTGGCCGATATGGCCGAGTATTTCAAGCTGCCGACCATTCTGACCACCAGCTTCGAGAACGGCCCCAACGGCCCGCTGGTGCCCGAGCTCAAGGAAAAATTCCCCACGGCACCCTATATCGCACGCCCCGGCCAGATCAATGCCTGGGACAACGAGGACTTCGTCAAGGCCGTCAAGGCCACGGGCAAGAAGCAGCTCATCGTCGCCGGTGTGGTGACCGAAGTCTGCGTGGCCTTCCCCGTGCTGTCGGCCCTGGCCGAAGGCTTTGAGGTGTTCGTGATTGCCGATGCCTCGGGCACCTTCAACTCCATGACCCAGCAGGCCGCCTGGAGCCGCATGGAGCAGGCCGGTGCCCAGCTCATGACCTGGTTCGGCGCGGCCTGCGAGCTGCATCGCGACTGGCGCAATGACATCGAGGGCCTGGGAACGCTGTTCTCCAACCACATCCCCGACTACCGCAACCTGATGAACAGCTACAGCACACTGACGGCTGGCAAATAAGCGGTCGTGAGCCTAGGCAAAGAAGCCCGCAAGCTGCTGCAGCCTGCGGGCTTTTTGATGAATTCTTCTGTTTTGATAGCTTGAAGCGCTTGATCTATAAGCGTTCAGGCCACTTTTTGCTTTGAATCTACCGTGCAGCCAATCATTGCCGCTGCACATGCATCGTCATGCAGCTCGCCGGTCGATTCATGGCGGCTGGCGTACTGAACGCCCCAGTTGCGCATGGCAATCAGCACCGGCTGCAGGCTGTGGCCCAGTTCGGTCAGCTCATAGTCCACGCGCGGCGGTACTTCTGCGTGAACGGTGCGCAGCACAATGCCGGCTTCTTCCAGCTCACGCAGCTGCAGCGTCAACATGCGCTGGGTGATTCCGCCTATGGTGCGCCCCAGCTCGCTGAAGCGCTTTTTGCCAGGCAGCAGATGGAACAGGATGACGGGTTTCCAGGTGCCGCCCATCACGGACAGGGTCACCTCCACGGCGCAGCCGCTTTTGCTGTTCAGTCGCTTCATCATCACTCCGTTTTCTGGACTGGCCTGGGGCCTGTAGCCTAGCCGCAAAGCCACTGTTGATTCAATACTTCCCTTTTTAATACTACGGCACAAATATGTTGGTTCTGGTGGATTGCGCCCTAGGCCTGCAAGATGGCGGCTGTTCGCATTTTCACGACCAAGGATTGCTATGAAAGCCATGCAACTTGCCGCCCCTGGCGGCCTGGACAACCTGAAACTGGTAGAGCTTCCCGCAGCCGCTGCGCCTGAAGCTGGTCAGATCCAGGTGCGCATTCACGCCAGCTCGCTCAACTATCACGACCTTGGCGTGGTCTCACGCCCCGGTGCTGCCGCCGACGGCCGCATTCCCATGGCCGATGGCGCGGGCGTGGTCACTGCCGTCGGCGCGGGTGTGACCGAATTCGCCGTGGGCGATGCGGTGGTTTCCACCTTTTTCCCGCAATGGATTGCAGGCCGCAACGTGCCTACCGACTTCCAGCTCGTGCCCGGCGACGGTGTGGACGGTTTCGCCCGTGAATCCGTCACCTTGCCCGCCACCAGCTTCACCCACGCCCCCAAGGGCTGGAGCCACGCCGAAGCCGCCACGCTGACCACCGCTGGCCTCACGGCCTGGCGTGCCCTGGTCGTGGACGGCGGTATTCAGGCTGGCGACACCGTGCTGGTGCTGGGCACGGGCGGTGTCTCCATCTTCGCGCTGCAAATGGCCAAGAGCATGGGCGCGAAAGTCATTGCCACCACCTCCAGCGCGGCCAAGGCAGAACGGCTGCAGGCCCTGGGGGCCGATGTGGTCATCAACTACAAGGACACTTCCGAATGGGGTGACGCCGTGCTGGCCGCCACCGGCGGGCGCGGTGCCGACATCGTGGTCGAAGTCGGCGGCCCGGGCACCTTGCCTGAGTCCATCCGCGCTTGCGCGCCCGGCGGCCATATCGCGCTGATCGGCGTGCTCACCGGCATCGCGGGTGCCGTGCCCACGCTGGAGCTGATGCGCAAGCAGCAAATCCTCAAAGGCCTGATCGTCGGCAGCCGCGAGCAGCAGCAGGACATGGTGCGCGCGTTGGACCTGTTTGGCTGGAAGCCCGTGATCGACAGCCGCTACCCGCTGGAGCGCATGGCCGATGCCTTTCTGCATCAGCGCTCGGCCCAGCATTTCGGCAAGATCTGCCTGGAATATTGATAGCTGATGGCGCTTTCTGCGCCTTGATTTGAAGCGAATCGGGCATGTGATTCTTGTAGGATCACATGCCCGATCTGTTTTCAGGAAATGAGCCGAAGCCCGGTTTCTGGCATATGCCGGAAGAAAAAGGCCTGAGACCTGAGATAAAGGTTCTGGAAGTAAATCCCTGAGCTACCCAAAATAAATGCAAACCCGTATCTCGCCAATGTGAGCGACAGCTTTTATCGTCTTTGCAAGATTCAGAAAGGGTTCATCGGCTATAAACACTTCATTCTTGAAACAAGAAGATACATGTAAGAGGTGGAGGCAATGGCGGTATTAATACCCGCGCTCGGCAGTTGCGCGGGGCGGATGACCAGCGGAGAAAAACGGCTGGCAGAACGTTTGCAGCAAAAACTCGAAAACGATTATTTGCTGTGGTGGGATGTGCCGATTGGCCCCAAGCAGACGCGGCCCGATTTTGTGGTGGTGCACCCGCGCCGGGGTGCGCTGATTCTGGAAACCAAGGATTGGCATCTGGAAACCATTTGCAAGGCCACGCGTGAATATTTCGAGATTCTCGACAGCGGTACCGGCCAGCCCAAGGTGGTGATGAGCCCGCTGCAGCAGGCACGTCACTGCGCCATTCAGGTCATCAACGCACTGGAGCGCGATCCGCAACTGGTGCAGGGCGAAGGCCCGCACCAAGGCAAACTGGCTTTTCCCTGGGGCCATGGCGTGGTCTTCACCCGAATCACGCGCAAGCAGTTTGATGCGGCGGGCCTGGGCGATGCATTGCCCGGCCACCTGGTCATCTGCCAGGACGAAATGGTCGAAGCTGTGGACGCTGAAGCCTTTCAGCAGCGGCTGTGGAATATGTTCCCCCACAGCTTTGGGCGTGCCATCAGCCTGCCTCAGCTGGATCGCATCCGTTGGATTCTTTTTCCTGAAATTCGCGTGCCTCAGCAGCAAAACCTGTTTGGCGAAGAGGTGCATGACGAGGAAGACCTGCCCGACATCATGCGCGTCATGGACCTGCAGCAAGAGCAACTGGCACGCAGCCTGGGCGACGGCCACCGCGTCATCCATGGCGTGGCGGGCTCGGGCAAGACCATGATCCTCGGCTACCGCGCCGAGCATCTGGCGCAGACCCAGACTGCGGACAGCAAGCCGATTCTTGTGCTTTGCTACAACGAGCCGCTGGCCGTGAAACTGGCCGCAGGCATGGCGGCCAAAGGACTGTCCGAACGTGTGCATGTCGTGCACTGGGACAAATGGACGCGTGCGCAACTCACCGCCTACAACCTCTACACGCTAGAGCTGGATGCGCTGCATGTAAGCAAGAAATTTGACGAGATTGCGCGCAGTGTCATCAAGGGCGTGGATGACAAGCACATTCCGGCAGGCCAGTACCACGCCGTGCTGATCGACGAAGGCCACGACTTTGCGCCCGAATGGCTGCGCCTGGTCACGCAGATGGTGGACCCCAGCACCAACAGCCTGCTGCTGCTCTATGACGACGCGCAAAGCATTTACGACCGGGGTCAGAAGCGCAACTTCAGCCTCAAAAGCGTGGGCATACAGGCGCCCGGTCGCACCACCATCCTCAAGATCAACTACCGCAACACGCGCCAGATTCTGCAACTGGCCCACCGCGTGGCGGGCGACATGCTCACGCCCGAAGACGCCAAGGACGAAGACGGCATCCCGCTCTTGAAGCCCCTGAGCTGTGGCCGCGAAGGCCCAGAGCCCATCGTCATCGACCTGCCCACCTTGCCCGCCCGCGCAGGCCGCGTGGCAGACCTGCTGGCCGACCAGCATGCCCAAGGCCATGCCTGGGGCGAAATGGCCGTGCTATGCCGGCACAAGGACGAAATGCTGGTCTGCGCCGATGCCCTGCGCCGCAAAGGCTTGCCTTACCGCGTGCGCCAGAAGTCCGGCGACTTCAAACCCGAACACGATTCCATCAAGGTCATGACCATGCATGCGAGCAAAGGGCTGGAATGGCCTGTTGTCGCTGTTGTTACTTCGGAGGAAGAGCGCAAGGCGAGGGATGTGAAGAAGGATGGGACGTTGGAGGCTCGGTTGGTTTATGTGGCTTCGACGCGAGCAACTGGTCTGGCAATTTCCGCTTGATTTAGAAAGTTTTCCGTAAATGGCAGAAATTATTGATTTGGTTAATGGCAATAATATTTTGTATTCATTGATTGCAGGTGTTTTATCGACAATCATTGCTGGATTTATTTTTTTCTTATTTAAAGATGCTGTTTTTAAAAAGCCAGATTTTAGTGGAAGATTTTTTCTTAAAGTTATTGTTTATGATTCAACTCTGAATCCGTACAAAGGAATGGAATTGCATTTTTTAGTACATATTGCCCCAAAAGGAAATGAATTTATAGGTGGGGGCGAACGAATATATGAAGATTCGTCGCTGGGAAAAAATTTTCCTCATATTATTCATTACATGGGAGATAGTAAAATTCCCATGAAAATTAACGGAGAATATAGTAAAAGGATTTTTTTGAAAGATGATTTTATTTTAATGTGCGAGATAACATCAAAAGATAGAATTTCTCATATGGTAGTTAATTTTAAAGTGCCGTTTTTTTATGACTTGAAAGATTTTTCTTTGCTTGAGGGGACTTTTACATGGAGTGTCGCAAACAAGAGTGGCGTAGCATATTTGAGTACTTCCATGTTTAATCAAAAGGAGGCAACTCATGGAAAGTTGGCTGTAGATAAGGGGCTTTCTAAGTGCAAAGAAATCTCGCCATAAATCTGCTTTATTTTCCTTTTAGTGTGTTCTTTTATTTGTTTGCAATTGCTTTACTGAAAATTCATAGACGATTTGAGATTGATTTTCAAATTCTTGAGAAAAATATAAGAAATTCAGAGCTTTGTGAAGGAAAAATAGAATTTGTGAATAAATTAATTCTCGCGGAAGATCATAGGTTTTTAAGCCATTTTGGAGTTGATTTCATAGCAATGTCGAGGGCCATTTATTCAACAAAAATAAAAGGAGTTTTTCAAGGGGCTAGCACAATAGAGCAGCAATTAACTCGAACTATAACTGCAAGGTATGAAAGAACTTTGAGAAGAAAGTTGCGAGAGCAATTGTTGGCTGTTTTGATTTCTAGAAAATTCTGTAAGTATTTGATCGCTCAATGTTATCTTGAAAATGCATATTTTGGTCACGGAATTAAGGGGATGGGGATGGCCCTGAGGACTTTGGATAATAATGAGTGCGATGATTTTTGTGAGTTTTTAGTATCTTTGCTTAAATATCCAAAACCTAAATTTTATAGTAATGAGTGGGATGAGAAAATAAAAAATAGAATCTCATATATTAAAAAAAGATATATTAAATACTGCTGTCAATAGCTCATGGTGTATCAATTTTGAGACTGTTAGCTGGCCTATTTTCTGCTGACAGAAAGTAGGCAAAGAGCCGGCCCTTACTGCCCCGGTCCCTACGTTTCGCTATGGCAAACCTGCGCCGTCAATTTCTTTTGGCTGTACGGTAAAACTCACTTCGAGCTTCGCACTCCGTTCAAACACGTTGCCGTAAAAGTGATGACGAGGCAGTTGCACTCTGCGGTGCAACTGCGCGCCACAAGAGGCTGCCGTCACAGACGTGGGCACAAGGGGCAATACTGGGAGCCAACAGCCAGATAGTTTCTTTGTATTTCTGAGAGCTGTTACCGCAGTCTGAATAAGCGCTAGAGGCTAATTTCGTCATAACTCTCGCAGGCCACCCGCACCCGTTCCACCCGTCTGGCTGCGCCTGCGGCACGCTGTTCGGGCTGCGGGCATTGGCACCGGAGAGTGCCAATGCATCGTGATCTGACTTGCGGCAACGTGTTTGAGCGGAGTGCGTCAGCACGCAGCGAGTTTTGCCGCACCGCAGACTGAATGGCGTGACGCAGGTTTGCCCGGAGCGAAGCGCAGGGACGCAGACAATCGGGTAGTGTTCTTTGCTTACTTTCTTGCACGAGCAAGAAAGTGAGTCGTCCGCCGGGGCGAAATCCCGGCCTCTGCCCCCAGCAGAAAGCAAGATGAATTTTGATAGCTGCCTACGCTTGATAGATAAGGGAAAGAGGCACATTTGACTCAAACCTACAGTCGCGCAGCAACCCAACAGAGCACCCATAAAAAATGCCACCCAGCAATCTGAGTGGCATTTTTTGAGAGTGTACTAACGAAGGCCATCAAGCCGTCGCGGCATTCTCCGCACTGGGGTCATCCACACCCCTCACGCTTTCGCGCAGATTCTTGTCCTTGAGCTTGCCCAAGTCTGTTTCCACAGCACGTTTGAGCTTGTCGATGGCCGCGCTAAAGGCCTCCTTGACCTTTTCCGCTTCGGCGTTAACCGCAATGGGCGGTCGGCCCGTGGCTCGTGTTTCCAGTACGCAGCGTTTGCCCGGGCCTCCGGTGGATTTGAGGGCATCGACTCCTGTGAGGAAGACCTCCACACGCACCACGTATTCCTTCAGGCGGGCCAATTTGCTATTGATCTCCTCCTGTGCCCATTGCGCCAGAGACTCACCACCCTGGATGGAATCGTCGGCATGAACCTGTACTTGCATGCAAATCCTCCTAGTCACCAAATGCCGCACCACTGCGGCGAAAGAGTTGTCGGGGTACCCTGAAGCGCGTGGCCGAGGAGAGTTGGTCACGCACTCTTGATCGGGTCAGACCATCGTAACGCCAGAATTAGGCCCTGCACATCAGGAGTTGTTACGTTAGTTGACCCGAGGGGCTTTTGATCATTGTGCGCAGCCATGGCGCCACTCCAAGCCTGATCTGTCCTCTGAGGGCCTCTTATCTGCAGGCAGCTTGAGGCAGAGCAAGTCGAGCAGGATGCGGTGGTCAGTGCGGACGCTTTTTTGCCGCACTGACCGTCAGTCACTGTCAGCGTGCGGGAGCCTTGGGCAGTGGATCGGTGACAAAGCCGATGCGTGTCAGGCCTGCTGTGTGGGCCCAACCCATGATTTGCACGACGCGGCCGTAGGGGACGCTGGTGTCGGCGCGCAGCTGGACTTCGGCCTGCGGGTTGCGCTGGCCCAGGCTTTGCAGTTGCTGCTGCACGGCAGCGTCATCACGGGCGGCTCCTTGCAGCCAGATTTCACCCTGCGGGCTGACTTCCAGCATCAGCATGTCGCCTTGGGCGACCTGGGTTTGCGGTGTGGCGGCCTGGGCCTTGGGCAACTGCACGCGCAGGCTGGCGGCGAGCATGGGCGCGGCGAGGATGAAGATGACGACCAGCACCAGCATCACGTCCACCAGAGGGGTGACGTTGATACTGTTGATGGGGGCATCGCTGCGGGTGCGGCTGCTCATGCGTCCGAATGACATGGCGGTTCCGCTCAGTGGGCGTTCTGCCCGAATTGTTCCTGCAGGTCGTGGGCAAAGCCTTCGAGCAGGGCTTCGAGCGTGCTGGCCGCGCGGCCCAGCAGGTTGTAGGCCAGCACGGCGGGCAGGGCCACGGCCAGGCCGGCGGCGGTCATGACCAGGGCTTCGCCCACGGGGCCGGCCAGCTGGGCAATATCGACCTGACCGCTACCGGCCAGCGTACCCAGTGCGTGGTGTATGCCCCAGACGGTGCCCAGCAGGCCGACGAAGGGGGCGGTGGTGCCAATGGTTGCCAGCAATGTCTGGCCCCATTGCAGCTGGCGGGCTGACGCACCGAGCGCGGCCCGCAGCTGGCGCATGAGGCGCTGGCCCTGGCCTGCGTCTTGACCCAGAGAGCCGGTCTGCGCGGTGCTCTGGACCTGAGCCAGGGTGTCGGCCACAGCGTCCGCCATGGGGCGAACCAGACCTTGGGTATCGAGGGCCTGCACACGGGCCTGAGCCTGAGGCAGGTCAGGCATCTGCCAGAAGGCGTCCATGGCGCGGGGGACGCTGCGGTGCGCCCCGGCCATGAACCAGAGCTTGTAGAGGATGACGATCCAGCTGAGCACGGACATGAGCAGCATCACCGCCGCCGTGCTGCGTGTGACGGTATCGCCCTGTGCCAGCCACTGCCAGGTTGCTGTGGACATTGACCACCTCGCTCAAAAAACAAAAAGGGCCGGTTGCGGCCCTTTTGCAGTCAGCGCATCAGCGCAGGTTCAGCACATCGTACATATCGTACTGGCCGGTTTTCTTGTCGGCCAGGTAGCCCACGGCACGCAGGCTGCCGTTGGCATAGCCGGCGCGGCTGCTGGACTTGTGCGAGATCTCGATGCGCTCGCCCGTGCCGGCAAACAGCACGGTGTGGTCGCCCACGATATCGCCGCCGCGCACGGTGGCAAAGCCGATGCTGTCGGCCTTGCGCTCGCCGGTGTGGCCGTAGCGCTCATACACGGCACGGTCGGCCAGATTGGTGCCCTGGGCTTCGGCGATGACTTCGCCCATCTTCAGCGCCGTGCCAGAGGGGGCATCCACCTTGTGCTTGTGGTGGGCTTCGACGATTTCGATGTCGTAGCCGCCTTCCTTCAGCGCCTTGGCTGCCATCTCCAGCAGCTTGAAGGTCACGTTCACGCCGGCACTCATATTGGCCGACAGCACGACGGAGGTCTTCTTCGCATATTCGGCGATCTGCGCCTTCTGTGCATCGCTGAAACCGGTGGTGCCGATGACCACGCCCACGCCCAGCTCGGCCGCCACGGCCAGATGCTCCATCGTGCCTTCGGGGCGGGTGAAGTCGATCAGGCAATCGGCCTTGGACAGCGCGGAGCGCACATCGCTTTCAATCTGCAGGCCGCTGGGCTTGCCCAGAAAGGCGGAAGGATCGGAGCCGATGGATGGGCTGTCCGCACGGTCCAGTGCCGCAGCCAGCACGCAGTCGCTGCTGTTCAGGATGGCCTCGATCAGCATATGACCCATACGGCCAGAGGCACCGGCGACGGCAACGCGCTGACGGGGTGTGGAGGAGGGGGATGCGGTCATGGCGCTATCACTTGATCTGGGAAAACAGTGCAGTGACCGGCAGACGCGCAGTCACAACGAAAAGAGGAGCATGCTTCGCTGGTTGCAAGCGGGGTTCAGCGTGTTTTCATGCTGAACCCCACCGCGCTTAGCGGGATTCCAGCGGAGGGTAGCTGGCCGCCGCAGGCGCGGTGTTGACGGAGGTATCCGCGCCATCATCCGTCTGGCGTGCGGGGTACTTGGCCAGTTGCGCTTCGGTGGCTTCGAGCTGAGGGACCTTGGGCTTGCCCTTCATGCCCTGCAGGCTGGCCACGAAGTCGGATTCGGAAGGCATCTCGTCACCTTCGGCGCGGGCAAAGCTGTCGCCATTGAAGAAGACGGTCAGCTTGCGCACCTGCGGATCCACACCGGGGCGCTTGATGGTGAACACGTATTCCCAGCGGTCGGAGTGAAAGACACTGGTGACCAGTGGTGTGCCGAGGATGTCGCGGATCTGCTGGCGGCTCATGCCGGGCTGCAGTGCTTCGACCTGCTCCTTGGAGACGAAGTTGCCCTGCACGACTTCCACTTTGTAGGGGGTGACGGCATTGGCGACACGGTGTGCCGCACCATCGAGACTGTTGCAGCCGGCCAG
Source organism: Comamonas sp. (assembly GCA_031277805.1). Classification (GTDB taxonomy): domain Bacteria; phylum Pseudomonadota; class Gammaproteobacteria; order Burkholderiales; family Burkholderiaceae_C; genus Comamonas. The sequence continues at coordinate 187,817 of JAITLR010000027.1, forward strand.
TGCCGCTGCGATTGCCAACGTCAGGGCCAGACCTGCGCGGCTACGGGCTTGAACATGCATGGGTAATGGCATAGGGATATGATCAGGTTCATTGTAGCGGCAGGCTCTGTCGGACCCCGGAGATTCCCTCGCACCAAGGTGTAAAGCTCACTGGGTTCTGTCTGAACAGGCCTTGCGCATGTGCCCTGAGTCCACCAAGAGATACCGACATGAAAAATATTGATGAACTGAAAAGCACAGGCCTCAAGGCCACGCTGCCGCGCCTGAAGATTCTGGAAATCTTCCAGACAGGCGCTCAACGCCACATGACGGCTGAAGATGTGTTTCGCGTGCTGCTGGACGAGCGCTCGGACATCGGTCTGGCCACGGTCTATCGCGTGCTCACGCAGTTCGAGCAGGCAGGCATCCTGATTCGCAGCAACTTCGAAAGCGGCAAGGCCGTCTACGAACTCAACGAAGGCCAGCACCACGATCACCTGGTCTGCACCAGCTGCGGCAAGGTGGAAGAGTTCTACGACGCCGAGATTGAAAAGCGCCAGAACCTGATCGCCAAGGACAAGGGCTGGGTGATTCAGGATCACTCCATGGCCCTGTACGGCCAATGTGCGGAATGCGTGGCGCGCGCGGCCAAATAAACCACAGGGTTTGACATTTCAAGGGGCGAGGCATGTTGAGTGCCTCGCCCCTTTTACGTTTTGCAGAGCATTGTTACGCGAACACTCACTGCGTTAAGCCGATGTTCAGCGCGGCGGCCTATGCTGGGTGCTCATGGAGGCATGACTTATGCAATTGCGGCGTGTTTTGAGCATTGAAGCTCTGGCCTGTCTGAGTGCGGTATTGCTGACGGCTTGCGCACCGCTGGCGCCATCCAGGCTCAGTGCCCAGGCAGAGCAGACGCTGCGGGCCAGCCCGCTGCCGGAACGCTTGACCGATCTGCAGCGTCAACAGTGGCTGGACCGCGTGAGCTGGGGAGCCACCGATCATGAGGCAGCCCAGTTGCAGCAGCAGGGTCTGAAGCGATGGCTGGGTGCGCAACTCACTGCCTCGGCCCAGCCCATGCCGACCGAGGTGCAGCAGCGCATCGATGCGCTGAGCATCAGCCAAAAGCCCATGGTCCAGATTCAGCGTGAGGTGGCCGATCTGCGTCAGCAGATTCGTGCCGAGCAAGACCCCGACGAGGCAGCCAAACTGCGCCAGCAGGTGCAGCGCCAGCTGAACCAGCTGAGCACCGAGGCCCAGCAGCGCCATATCTGGCGCGCCCTGTACTCGCCCCGTCAGCTGCAGGAGCAGATGACCTGGTTCTGGATGAACCACTTCAATGTCAGTACCCGCAAAGGTGATGTGCGGCTGTGGGTGGGCGACTATGAAGAGCAGGCCATACGCCCCCATGCTCTGGGCAATTTCCGCGATCTGCTGACCGCCAGCATGCGCCACCCGGCCATGCTGCTGTATCTGGACAACGCCAGCAATGCGGCAGGGCATATCAACGAGAACTATGCGCGCGAGCTGCTGGAACTGCACACCATGGGCGTGGGCAGCGGCTACACCCAGGCCGATGTACAGGCCATGGCCCATGCGCTGACGGGTGTGGGCTTCACCACGCGCGATGCCGATGCTCCGCCGCCCAAGCTGAGGCCCGAGCGCCAGGGCGACTATCTGCGTCAGGGGTTTTTCGAATTCAACCCCAATCGCCATGACTATGCACCCCAGACTTTTCTGGGCAAGCCCTTGCAGAAAACCGGTTATGCCCAGGTCAATGAGGCGCTGGACCGCATCGTGGCTGCACCAGCCACAGCTCATTTCATAGCACGCAAGCTCGCCATCTACTTTCTGGGCGACAACCCGCAACCAGCCTTGGTGGAGCGCACGGCCCAGGCCTTTGCGCGCAGTCATGGCGATATCGCGGCCACACTGGCCCAGTTGTTGTGCGACCCGCAGGCCCAGCAGTTCGGCCAGCGCTTCAAGGACCCCATGCACTATGTGCTGGGCGCCGTGCGCCTGGCTTATGACCAGCGTGTGGCCAGCGATGTGGGACCGGTGCAGAGCTGGATCAATCAGCTGGGACAGCCGCTTTACGGCTATGAAACACCCAACGGCTATCCGCAGGCGCAGTCGGACTGGTCCAGTTCCGGCCAGATGATGACCCGCTTTGCGGTGGCCCAGCAGATAGGCTCGCGCGGCGCCTTGCTGTTCCGTAGCGAGCCCAAGGCGCCGCTGGAAAAGCCGCCATACCCCGACCTTGCCGGGCACGCCAGCGTCAAGGCCCGCTTGCCAATGCTGAGTCCGTCCACTCAGACCACGCTGGCCCAGGCCAAGAATCCGGCAGACTGGAACAGCTTTGTCCTGGCAGCGCCCGAGATGATGTTCCGTTGAGGAGAGTTGCATGCAAAGACGCCAATTCCTGAGCCTCGGTGCTACCCTGCCGCTGGCCTTTCATCTGCACAAGGCGCTGGCCGGACCGCTGCAAAGTGACTCGCCACGTTTTTTGCTGGTGTTTCTGCGCGGTGCCTATGACTGCAACAGCTTGCTCGTGCCCACGCACAGCGACTTTTATTACAAGGCCAGACCCACGATTGCGATTGCCCGGCCTGGAGAAGCCAATGGTGCACTGGCCTTGAACGGACAATGGGGACTGCATCCGGTGCTGCAGGATAGTCTGCTGCCGTTGTTCGAGCAAAAGCAGGCCTGCTTTGTGCCGTTTGCGGGCACCAATGATTTGTCGCGCAGTCACTTTGAGACCCAGGACTCGATCGAGCTGGGCCAGCCGCTGGATGGCCGCAGCAGCGACCCATCGGGCTTTCTCAATCGCTTGGCCCAAGTTCTGCAGAAAAACAGCCGCGCACCTGTGCAGACATTGCCCATGGCCTTCACGGCCCAGCTGCCGCTGTCCCTGCGCGGCAGTGCCCAGGTGGCCAATATGGCGCTGACCTCGGGACGATTCGCTGCGATGGATGGCAAGCGCAGTCAGCTCATCAGCGCCATGTATCAAGGCACGAATCTGAATGCCGCCGTGCGCGAAGGCTTTGCCACGCAAAGCGCGGTGCAGCGCAGCATTCAGGAAGAAATGGACAACGCGGGCCGCGATGCCATCAGCGCCAAGGGCTTCAGTCTGGTGGCCCAGCGCATGGCGCATCTGATGCGTGAGCAGTACGACCTGGGTTTTGTCGATGTGGGCGGCTGGGACACCCATGTGAACCAGGGCGGCGCCAGCGGTAACCTGGCCAACCGGCTGGCCGATTTGAGCCAGGGGTTGGCCACGTTTGCCCAGGCCATGGAGCCCGAAGCCTGGCGCCACACGGTGGTAGCCGTGATCAGCGAGTTCGGCCGCACCTTCCGCGAGAACGGCAACAAGGGCACGGACCACGGCCATGGCACGGTGTACTGGTTTCTGGGTGGCGGCCTGTCGGCTCAGGCGGGCGGCCATGTGCTGGGCGAGCAGCAGGAGGTCAGCGAGAAAACACTGTTCCAGAATCGCGACTACCCGGTGCTCAACGAGTACCGTTCGGTGCTTGGCGGGCTGTTTGCCCGCATGTATGGCCTGAGCGGCCAGCAGCTACAGCAGGTCTTTCCGGCTGCAGTGCCAGGAAAGCTGCAGCTGGTTTAGAGCTGCCAACACAACCCTTGATTGATTGGCTGGGTTGTGCTGGGCGCTCTCAGAACGACTCGCCGCTTTCCATGGCGCGGCGGTGGCGCAGCACGAACTCCTGATAGGTGTCGATACCGCGCAGTTGCAGGATGGCATTGCGTACGGCGGCTTCCACCAGTACGGCAATGTTTCGGCCGGCGACCACCTGGATGACCACCTTGCGCACCGGCACGCCCAGCACGTCCTGGGTCAGCGGTTCGGCTGGTAGACGCTCGTATTCGCGCTCCATGGTTTCCTTGCGCACAAGGTGCACGATGAGCTTGAGCCGCATCTTGCGGCGCACGGCGGTTTCGCCAAAGATGGCCCGTACATCGAGCAGGCCGATACCGCGCACCTCAAGCAGGTTCTGCAGCAGTTCGGGGCATTTGCCTTCAATGGTGGTTTGGTTGATGCGGTACAGATCCACCGCATCGTCGGCTACCAGACCGTTGCCGCGCGTGACCAGTTCCAGCCCCAGCTCGCTTTTTCCCAGGCCGGATTCACCCGTCAGCAGCACGCCCATCCCAAGAATGTCCATGAAGACGCCATGCATGGTGAGACGGTCGGCGAAATGCTTGGACAGATAGGCGCGCAGCACGTCGATGACGAAAGCCGACTGCTCCTTGGTGGCAAACAGCGGGATGTGCGAACGCTCGCACATGGAAATCAGCTCGTCCGGGGCTTCCTGACCATCGGCCAGCACCAGCACGGGAGGCTCCAGCGTGACGATGCGCGCGATGCGGCGCAGGCAATCCTGCGAGGTGGCATTGGTCAGATAGGCGATTTCACGCTCGCCCAGGACCTGCAGGCGGTAGGGGTGGATGTAGTTGAGATAACCCACCAGGTCGGCGCCTGAGCGGGCCGAGCGCACGGCCATCTCGTCAAAGCGGCGCTCTGAAGCGCCCAGGCCCGCAACCCATTGCCAGCGCAGGCTGGAGTTGCGAAAGGCCTCAAACAATACGTCGGCACTGATGGCGCTGGGTCTCATGGCGGGCCTCTTGTGGCACAAACAAGGAAAAGGCCTCTGGCCGGCACCGGAGGTACCGGGCAAAGGCCCTTGCAGGAAATACGGCCCGGAGCGCTGATTCAGTGTCCGGGGATGCTGTCATCTCAGACCGCCGGAGCGGCGGAGGACTGCCAGGTGGCAATCATGCTGTAGAGCTGCTGTGCGTCGCTGGAGGATTTCAGGCGCTCGCGCAGCTGACTGTCGCTGAGCAGCTCGGCAATCTCGGAGAGGATCTCCAGATGCTTTTGGGTGGCCGCTTCGGGCACCAGCAGGAAGATCAGCAGATTGACGGGCTGTTCATCCGGGGCGTCAAAACCGATGGGAGTACCCAGTTGGAACACTGCAGCCATGGGGGCTGTCAGACCTTTGATGCGGCCATGCGGAATGGCAACTCCGTGCCCCAGACCCGTGGAGCCCAGGCGCTCGCGCGCGAACAGGCTATCGGTAATCAGGGCACGTGACAGACCATGCAAGCTCTCAAAGAGCAAACCCGCTTCCTCAAAAGCGCGTTTCTTGCTGGTGACATCAACGCTCACAAGCACTTGAGCGGCGGGAAGGATAGAAGCTAGGCGATTCATGGTGTGATCAACAATTATGCACCGCAGCGCTGAAAACCGTGGGGAAACCCTGATCACCATCAAAAACCGCCCCGTAGGGCGGCGCTTTTGGCGTTGTAACAAGGCGACAGCCTCGCAACAAACCGGCGCAAACGCTTGGCTTGCGCTTCGCTGTCATCAAACTGACACTGCTGCCAGTTGTGCCTCCGCCGCGGTCAAGCGCTTGGCAACAGAGCGACCGCCCTGCTGCCGGGTCTTGTAGCGGAGCACCACACGGTCGAGCTTGTCTGCCAGTGCATCCACGGCGGCATAGAGGTCGAAGTGCTGAGTTTCAACGAACAAGTCTTGCCCTTTTACGCGCACGGTGCAACCGGCACGTTGTCGTTTGTCTTTTTCCTTTTGCTTGTGGACTGTCAGCAGGACCTTCACATCCACGACCTGATCGAAGTGCCTGAGAATGCGGTCCAGTTTGGCCATGACGTAACTGCGCAGCGAGGGAGTGACCTCCAGATGGTGACCGCTAATCGTCAAATTCATAACAAAACACTCCTTGGCTTTCGGTGAAATCACTGTGGCTTCACAGCGGTTTGGCGCTGTGCCACAGCCTTGCAGTTCGGAATGCGCATTCGTCTTTGCCTGTGAATTCACTATGCGCCCGGCCTGGGACAAAGGCAATGAAAGCCAGTGATAGCGCAGGCTCGCCAGGGGCCTTGTTTGTCAGTTTGATGACCAGCTGTTTTGGCTCCACAATGAGCGGCTTTGGGTGGTCTGGGCAGGTTTCGCCTTGTCGCCCGAATGAGCTCTCCATTGCAGCGCCAGCAGGCAGTCAAAGACCGTGACGGTCCAAACCCATGCCTGCACCATTAAAATCGCGTTTTTACGCAGCCGCTTCTCGAGCCTGCGACGCGCTGGCAGCCTTCTGTGGCTTTCAGGCGCCTGCTGACCGACTGCACGCCTGAATTGCCTGACAGCCCCTATCTCGATATGACCACCCAGCCTTCTGCCCTGCACACTTCCAACATTGCTTCGCTGCCCCTGCTCGCGCGTGGCAAGGTCCGCGACAACTACGCCGTGGGCGATGACCGCATCCTGATGGTGGCGTCCGACCGCCTGTCCGCCTTTGACGTGATCATGGGTGAGCCCATCCCCGGCAAGGGCGTGCTGCTGACGCAGATGGCGCTGTTCTGGTTCGACAAGCTCGGTCATATCTGCCCCAACCACCTGACCGGCGAGGCGCCCGAATCCGTGGTCAAGCCCGAGGAAGTCAAGCAGGTCGAAGGCCGCTCCATGCTGGTCAAGCGCCTGAAGCCCGTGCTGATCGAGGCCGTGGTGCGCGGCTACCTGGCCGGCAGCGGCTGGAAGGAGTACCAGGAGTCGCAGGCCGTCTGTGGCGTGAAGCTGCCCGCCGGCCTGACCAATGCGGCCAAGCTGCCCGAGCCCATCTACACCCCCGCCGCCAAAGCCGAAATGGGTGATCACGACGAGAACATCACTTACGAGCGCACCGTGGAAATGGTGGGCGAGAAGCTGGCGGCCCAGATCCGCGACACCGCCATCCGCATCTACAAGGAAGCCGCCGAGATCGCTCTGACCAAGGGCATGATCATTGCCGACACCAAGTTCGAGTTCGGCCTGACCGAAGATGGCACCCTGGTGCTGATGGACGAGGTACTGACCCCCGACAGCTCGCGCTACTGGCCCGTGGAAGGCTATGAGGACGCGCTGGCCAAGGGCGAGAACCCTCCCAGCTACGACAAGCAGTTCGTGCGCGACTGGCTGGAGCAGGCCCAGGTCAACGGCAAGGCCTGGGACAAGAAGGCTCCCGCACCGCGCCTGCCCAAGGATGTGATCGACAAGACCGCGGCCAAGTACCGTGAAGCGCTGGACCGCCTGACCGCCTGAGCGAGTCACCTCTGAAAACAGAAGGCCCCTGGACAAAAAATCCAGGGGCCTTTGTTTTGATAGCAGCTTGCGCCTGCTGTCAAAGGAATTCAGCTTGAAATAATACTGAAATCCTTTATGAGCATGCGCTAGCAGCTATGTTTTTAGTGGTGGTGGCCGTGGCCGCCGTGCACATGCTTGTGGGCAATTTCTTCTTCCGAAGCCGCACGCACCTCGTTGACCACCGCGCTGAAGCGCAGCGCAAAACCGGCCAGAGGGTGGTTGCCGTCCAGCAGCACCACAGGGCCCTTGATCTTCACCACGTTGTAGATCTGGGGCAGGCCCTGGTCGTTGGTGCCGCGCAGCTGGCCGCCTACCTTGACGCCTGCGGGGAACTCGCCCTTGGGGATGGTGCGCTTGAGGCTTTCGTCGCGCTCGCCGAAGGCATCTGCCACGGCCAGGTCCACGGTCACGGTATCGCCTTTTTGCTTGCCGTCCAGCGCGGCTTCGACCTTGGCGAAGATGTTGTCATAGCCGCCGTGCAAATAGGCCACGTCGCCCTTGTCCAGCAGTTTGACGGCCACGCCGCCCGCGAGCAGTTCGTGAATCTTGTAATTGATGGTGACGGCAGTGTCTTTGGTGATGTTCATGACAGTTTGGAGATTCCGCGAGCGACTCACACCCATAGGCCCATCGCAGGCTGTGGTTTGAGCGGCTCCAAAACAAAGCCGCCACGGCCCGCATGGGTCGTGGCGGTCAGGCGCACATTGTGGCAGCGTTTGAACAACCGCCGTCAGCAGCGCTATTTTCAGGCGGTAGCCGTTACCGGGGGCAGATCGTCCACGGCCGCGCCGGGGTAGCGTGCAAAGCGCCGGTTCTCGGCACCGTGCACCGGGTCGTTGTCCTTCCAGGGCCAGCCGCCGAACTGGGTGCGGCGATAGTCCTGCATGGCCTGCATGATTTCCTGCTGCGTATTCATGACGAACGGGCCGTACTGAGCCACGGTCTCACCGATCGGCTTGCCCTGCAGCAGCAGCAGCTCCACGGTGTCGTCACCGGTGTTGACCAGTTCCAGATCGCGTTGCGCGGCTATATGCATGGCCAGATGTTCGGTCACGGCTTCGCCACCCACAGTCATGCTCTTGCCGACAAAGAAGTAGAGCATGCGGTGCGTTTCGGCTCCTACGGCCCTGGGCATGGTCCAGCGGGCACCGGGCTCCAGTGCCAGAGTCCAGATGGCCACATCGCTGCCAGCCTGGGAGGCCCAGGATTCGGGCGGCGGCGGCAAGGCCTTGTCCGCACCATCCAGCGAGCCTGCCACCACGGTAACGGTGGTTTTCCTGCCCGCAGCATCGCTGAAGCTCAGGCGCGGAATCTGCTCGTTCCAGAACATGGTGAAGTGGGGCTCCACCATCTTGTTCCTGGCGGGCAGGTTCAGCCAGATCTGGAACAGCTCCAGCGGATTGGGCTGGTCGCTGTTCAGCAGCGGAAACATCTCCGAGTGCTGGATGCCTTTGCCAGCCGTCAGCCACTGCACATCGCCGCCGCCGAAGCGTGCGGCCGCGCCCAGAGAATCGGCATGGTCGATGCGGCCCTTGCGCACCAAAGTCACGGTCTCGAAGCCGCGATGGGGGTGGCCGGGAAAGCCGGGGATCTGCTCGCCGTGGTACATGGAAAAGCCATTCTTGGCGCTGAAGTCGCTGCCCATTTCCCGGCCTTCGAACTCCACGGCCTGCACGCCCATCTTGCCGTCGCTGGCAGGATAGCTGTCATCGTGGTGAGCGCAGAATAGAAAAGGGTCCAGGCAGGGCCAGCGTGGGCCCAGAGGGGCGCTTTCCAGAATCGGATTGGTCGTGGTCATGGTGATCTCCTTGTGGGCTATTGCCATCCGCAAAGCCTGACCCCAAGAAGATAAGGCCAGGCACGCCCGTTGAAAGACACCATCGGTGGGACAGTGCCAGCCGCTTCTGCAACAGTTGGCGGCCGTCCCGGGGCGCTGCCGGTTAGCCGCGTGGCGGAATGTTCAGGCCTTTTTGCACGCCGGGCCGCGCCACAAAAGAGGCCAGCACGCGCTGCAGCTGCGGGAAGTTCTTCCAGCCCACCAGCTCGCCAGCGTCGTAGCCGCTTTCGTCCACGATATTGCGCACCCAGGGCCAGATGGCGATGTCGGCAATCGTGAACTGTTCGCCCATGATCCACTGGCGGCCCAGCATGCGCTGCTCCAGCACGCCCAGCAGACGCTTGGATTCGTTGATGTAGCGGTCGCGCGGGCGCTTGTCCTCGAAGTCCTTGCCGCCGTATTTGTGGAAGAAACCTACCTGGCCAAACATGGGACCCACGCCGCCCATCTGGAACATCAGCCACTGCAGCGTTTCGTAGCGCGCCGCAGGTGCTGCAGGCAGCAGGGGACTGCCGGATTTTTCGGCCAGATAGATCAGGATGGCGCCCGACTCGAAAAGGGCCAGCGGCAGGCCGCCCGGGCCTTGCGGGTCGATGATGGCGGGAATCTTGTTGTTGGGGAAGGTGCCCACAAACTCGGGCGTGAGCTGGTCGTTGGTCTGGAAACTGACCAGATGTGCCTCGTACGGCAGTTGCATTTCCTCCAGTGCAATCGACACCTTCACGCCATTGGGCGTGGGCAGCGAGTACAGCTGGATGCGTTCGGGGTGCTGCGCAGGCCATTTACGGGTCACGGAAAATTCGGCGAGTACTTGGGGTTGCGTCATGAGTTTCCTTCGGAGCGTGTTGGCAATTTCTTGCCCCCACAGGGGCAGTTGGCGTGGGCTGGCAGGCCGCAGCGCAAAGCTCTCAATCATCCTACCTGTTGTCATGCGGGCTTGCAGGCAGCGATGCCAATTGGAGATGGGGGTCAGATGCGGGTACGCAGATTCCCTCATCAGGGGCAGCACTCCACTGGGTGATATTGGGTGCTTCATAAGAAGTGAATCACGGAGACATGACATGCACCAGCTTCCCCGCAGCTCCCGTTCTTTCCTCATAGGCGCAAAGACTTCTCTTTCCGCTTTGCTGAACCGGCGACAAGCCTTGGGAGTGGGCGCGGGACTGGTGCTGGCCAGCGGTGCTGCAGTTGCTGCTGGCTTTCCGGAGCGTGCCGTGACGGTCGTCGTGCCGTATTCGCCAGCCGGTGGCGTGGACATCGTGACCAGGCTGGTCACCACGCCCATGGCGGAGTTTTTGGGTCAATCCATGGTGGTGGAGAACAAGCCCGGAGGCGGCACGAATATCGGCATGGCGGCGGTGGCGCGCTCCACGCCCAACGGCTATACGCTGTTGACGGCCTCGAATACGCTGACCACCAACAAGGCGCTGTACTCCAAGCTCAACTTCGACCCAAGCACCGACCTGATTCCGGTGGGACGCATCGGAGAGGCGCCGCTGGTCGTCGTGGTCAACGCCAAATCGCCGTATAAAAGCCTGGCCGAGCTCATCACGGCGGGCAAGGTCAAACCCGGCGCTCTTTCCTATGGAACGGCAGGTGTGGGCAGTTCAGGCCACATGGCGAGTGCCTTGCTGGAAAGGGCAGGGCAGTTCAAAGGCGTCCATGTTCCCTACAAAGGAGGCTCCACGGCTGTCACGGATCTGCTGGGCGGTCGCCTGGACTTCATGGCGATCAACCCGCTGGAAGTGGCGGGCCATGTGAGCAGCGGCAGCCTGCGGGCATTGGCGGTGCTCAACAAGAGTGGATCGCGCCTGCTGCCCCAGGTGCCTACCGCGCGCTCCCTGGGTGTGGATGTACAGGCCACCGTATGGTGGGGCCTGGTGGCGCCCAAGGGAACGCCCGAGGCAGTGATCCAGACGCTGAACGCCGCACTCAACAAGGCGCTGACCACGCCTGCCGTGACCCAGACGCTGGCCGATATGGGGGCCACGCCCCTGGGTGGAACACCCGCTCAGTTCGGCAGCTTCATCCAGGCCGAAACCCGGGAACTCAGCGAAGTCATCCGAGCCGCCGATATTCGCGCGGACTGAGGCTGTCTAGCGCAGCAACTGCCAGAACATCTGCACGCAGGGCGATGGCGCCTGCTGCATGCTGACCAGCGCAATGCGTGAGTGGCGTGCAGCATCGGCCAGCGGTCGCAGCACCACGCCGGGTGGGCAGATGCGCTCATAGACGCTGGGAATGATGGACAGGCCCAGGCCGGCTGCCACCAGCGCCAGCATGGTCGAGGTCTCACGCGCCGGCTGGGCGATGCGGGGCACAAAACCGGCCTCGCTGCACAGCGCCAGAATATGTTCGTGCAGGCCTCCGCCCAGCACGGCAGGATGCAGCACAAAAGGCTGATCGGCCAGGCTGCTCAGAGCCAGTGCTTCGCCCGTCGCTGCCATGGCATGCGCCGCAGGCAGGGCCAGCATCAGCTCGTCGCGCCACAGTGTCTGTTCCCGGATCGGCATGGGAATGCGAAATGTCGGCGAGGGGCGCATGAAACCGATGTCGATCTGCCCGGCCGTCAGCGCTGCGATCTGCTCGCCCGTGGTCATATGCTGCAGATCCAGCTCCACCTGCGGGTGACGGCTGCGAAAGTCGCGCAGCATGGTGGAGAACTCGTCAAACAGCGGCACCGATGCCGTGAAGGCGATGCGCAGCCGCCCTGCCAGGCCATGGGCCGCCATGCGAACCAGCTCGCCGGCCTGCTGGTGCAGCTCCACGATCTGCCGCGCCTTGTCCTGCAACAGCAGGCCTGCCGGCGTCAGTGCCACGGCGCGACGCGAGCGCTCGAACAGTTGCGCTCCCATCTCCTGCTCCAGCAGGCGGATCTGCTGGCTCAGCGGGGGCTGGCTCATATGCAGGCGCTGGGCTGCCCGGCTGAAATTCAGCTCCTCGGCCACAGCCAGAAAACAGGTAAGGCGACGCAAATCCATAGGACGATTTTCGTATCAAGTCCAGACGCAAACGGTATTGGACGGACTGGCCATGGATTTTCACAATGTGCTTCGTCTAGAAGCTATGACAAACATAGCTGCTTGCATTTGCCACGCAATGGTCTGACGCCATTTCGATCTAAAAAATACGGAGACATATCGATGAACAAGCCCTTTCCCCTCATGGCTGCCCGCCGTGCACTGCTGATCAGCGCGGTGGCCCTGGCCGCTGGCTGTGCCCAGCAGGCCCCGAAGCAGCCAGCGCCAGAACCTGTGCGCCTCATGACCTCGGGCGGCTTTACCGCAGCGCACAAGTTGCTGGCACCCCAGTTCACGGCCCAGACCGGCATCGCGGTCGAGTCGGCCTACGGCTCGTCCATGGGCGCATCGCCGACCTCGATTCCCAACCGTCTGAGCCAGGGTGAAAAGGCCGATGTGGTCATCCTCGCGCGTGGCGCACTGGACCAACTGGCCGCCAAAGGTCTGGTGGTGCCTGGAACCCAGGTCGACCTGGTGCGCTCTGCCGTAGGCGTGGCGGTGAAAAAGGGCGCTCCCATCCCCGACATCAGCAGCGAGGACAAGCTGCGTCAGGTGCTGCTGAACGCCAAGAGCATTGCCTACTCGGCCAGTGCCAGCGGCACCTACTACGAAACCCAGATGCTCAGGAAGCTCGGCATTCACGACCAGGTCATGCCCAAGAGCAGGAAGATCGTGACCGAGCGCGTGGGCACCATCGTGGCGCGGGGCGAGGCCGAAATCGGTCTGCAGCAGGTCAGCGAGCTGCTGCCCATCGAGGGCATCAGCTATGTCGGCACCCTGCCCGATTCGGTGCAGCACTACACCTTCTTTTCGGCCGGTACGGCCAGCACCTCGACCAACCCCCGGGGGCTGGAGCAATTGCTCAAGTTCTATACCTCGCCCGCTGCCGCCAAGGCGATTCGCGACACGGGGCTGGAACCTGTCGCCAAGCCGCGCTGAGCAGGGTTTCCACAATAAAAAAGCCCGCAAGGCTGCAGCTTGCGGGCTTTTTGCAGGGCGGCTGCTCAGCGCTTGGCGTCCTGCGGGGTCTTTTGCAGCAGCTGCACGGTCAGCCCTTGCTGCGTGACGGTGATGGCGCCGGGTTCCATGGCCATGGCTTCCACCAGGGCCAGTTCCTTGTCCTGCAGCTGATACAGCACGACCTGGCCCATGGCCTGCTCCGCCAGAGCCGTGGAGTAGGTGGCCAGCATATCGCTGAGAGCCGGGGCCAAACCGTCCATGGTCAGACTGTTGACCTTGATCTGATAGGCGCGCAGCGTGCGATCCGTGGGTTCGTAGCGCAGGGAAAAATCCACATTGAGCAGGCCGTTGTATTTTTCCTTGAGCACCTTGCCAGTGAGTTCGGCTGGAATCTGGGCATTGATGGCATTGCGCTCGGGGACCATGGCCAGCTGCGGAGCGCTCAGATTGAGATGCAGCAGCCCTGCGACGGGGAACTGCCGGGGAAAGCGGGAGGAAACCATTTCCTGCAGCTTTTGCTGGCTCACGCTTACGCTACCGGGCATGGATTTGCCAGAACAACCTGTGGCGGCCAAGCCTGTGCCGACCACTGCCAATACCAACCATGAGCGCCTATTCATCACAACAGCTGACTCCGCAAACAAATAAACCCAACGCCTTGAAACCTGTTGAAACATCAGCGCATGGCGCTATGTTTTTTGAGTCGATCATTCTCTCTCCTGACTCTAATCCCCTGAGTCTCAGTGGATGATTGAAGTTCCTGGCTTTTGTGCCAATCCGGCATCAGGGGGGCGTTTTCTAACGTCCTGGACGTCAATTCGTTGACATGGCTGAAGCTGGGCTGACAACTAGGTCTGCGGGCAAGGCTGGCCCGGCCCTGATTGGCCGAGGTATGGACGCTTGAAGTCACAATGCCTGCATGACTGACAATGCAAACCCCACCCACCTCCAGGCACTGAGCGCGGTTGTTGCGGATGCGACGCTGCCCGATCAGGTGCTGACCCAGTGGCTAGGCAGTGCCCGGCCCAATAACAGCGAAGCCCTGCGACACAAGGTGCAGTGGTTCACCAAATCGCCTGCTTTTGACGAACAGCTGCGTGAGCGCTTTGGCCTGGCCGTGGAAGCCGCTCTGGGTGGCGCACTGCAGCATTGGAAGAACGAGGGGCCCTGGGGGTATCTGGCCCTGGTGCTGCTGCTTGATCAGTTCACCCGCAACATCTACCGCAGCACGCCCAAGAGCTTTGCTGGCGATCCCCAGGCCTTGACGCTGGCGCTGGAAGCATTGGACAGCGGGGCCGATATGGCGCTGCCCGAAGTGGTGCGCGTGTTCATGTATCTGCCGCTGGAGCATGCCGAAGATCCCGCCATGCAGCAGCGCAGTGTGGAGGCGTTCGAGGCCCTGGCGCAAACGGCCCCGGATGAAGAGACTCGCGAATATCTGGCAGGCACCTTGGACTATGCCCACCGCCATCAGGATGTGATTGCCCGTTTTGGACGCTTTCCGCACCGCAACCCCATACTGGGCCGCGTCAATACCGCCCAGGAGGAGGAGTATCTGGCCCAGCCGGGATCGGGGTTTTAAGACCCGCGCGTGGCTTCACGCAGTCCCGGCTCCTGCCGGGGCTTGGGAGCGGGGCGCTGACCGGCATCGCGGCGGCGCAGCGCCCAGCGCTCGACCGTGTAGAAGGACAGGGCGGACAGCGCGGTGGAGATCAACAGGCCCGCAATCACGGTCACCTGCCAAGAGTAGTCGGCACGCAGATAGCGCACCACGGGGTAATGCCAGAGGTAGACGCCATAGGACAGCTTGCCCAGGCGCACCAGCAGCGGTGCAGTCAGCATTTCGTAGACCAGGCCCGAAGGCTTCTGCACTGCCAGCAGTACCACGATGGCCGCGCACTCGACCACGGTGATGCCCCAGACCATGGCGTGCTGGTCATCCCATTTCAGTTCCATGATCAGCGGTACGGCCAGCACCAGCCACATGGTGTAGCTGCGCAGCGACTGCAGGCGTTCTATCCACTGGGGCTTTTCGGTCATCAGCGCGGCCAGCAGGGCACCGGCAATCAGGCCCGAGGCCCGGGTGTCGAAGCGAAAGAAGATTTCATAGAACTGCTGGCCCTGTGCCACCCAGAAGAAGCGCCATAGCGTGCTCAGCACCCACAGTGCCAGCAGTGGAGCCCAGACACGCCCAGGCATGGTTTTGCGCAGTACCAGCACCAGCAGCGGTGGCCAGATCAGGTAGAAGTGCTCCTCCACCGACAGCGACCACATGTGCAGCAAGGTATCGGGGCTGTCGAAGAAGGCGATGCCGTAGTCCGCGAGGTAGAGGATGGAGACCAGGGCGTCCGAATAGATGTCGGTGAGGTCTGGCCAGATGAAGGGGGCGAAGATGCAATAGGCGCCCAGGAAGAGCGCCAGCGCAGGCATGAGCCGGAAAAAGCGTCGGCGGTAAAAGCGCCAGTAATCCAGCTTGCCATGCTGCTGATATTCCATCAGCAGCAGCGAGGTGATCAGATAGCCACTGAGCACGAAGAACAGATCGACGCCGAAGAACGCGCCATCGAACAGCGGCGCATGGGCATGCGAGAGGATTACCAGCAGAATGGCCACGCCTCGCAACCCGTCGAGCGCAGGGTTGTAACGCAGCTTGTACACGGACTCCACCAAAACCGGACACCTTTCCTTTCGCCCGGGCACGGGCCGGGCTTGCAATGGGCAAAGCAGCCGGACGGCTCGTCCGACCACGACAGTATTCAGAAATTTGCGCAAGAAGCTGGTAACAGCGCTTTGCAGTGGCCACAGGGCCTGGATGCATGTGCGGCGAGCGCGACAGGCGGTGGCTTGGCAGGCAGACTATGAGCGTCGCGGGGGCACGACATTTGTGTGGCGTCAGGGCCAAGCCGAGGGTGCTACCCGAGAGAGATCAGGCAGACGCGGGCGATTTGAACAGATTTTTTCCGGCAGCCCAAGCCTTGAACTGCGCTTGGCAAGGGCAATACCCGGGATTGGAGCGCAGGTTCGGCACGGTTTTAACAATTAAGTACAAAAACAGTGGGTTTCGCTACAACCATCTGCGCTGTTTGCTATCAATTTAGCGGGTGTTGGGCGACTTCTTGCGGCCGCAGACCGGGCTGCTCAGGTGTACATCGCGCCACAGCAGCATTTCGGCCACGCGCTCGGACTTGTCTTCGTCAAAGCCCAGCTTCTGCGCACGCTCTGCCGGGTTGGTCCAGGTGCCGAACAACATGTCCCACAGCGGCAGGCCATAGTTCTGCGCATGGTGACCATGCTGATGGTGCACGGTATGCATCTCGGGGCGCTGCAGCATATAGCCCAGCCAGCGCGGTGTGCGGATGTCGGCGTGGGTGAACAGATCGAAGGCCGCCGTCAGCCCCAGGGCCACAGCTGCCGCCGCCGGGCTGGCGCCCAGCACCCAGTAGCTGGAGATCACGCTCAGCAGCATGGCGGCGGCAGAATCCAGCGGATGGGCGTAGAACGAGGTCAGTACCTCGATGCGCCGCGCGCTGTGATGCAACTGGTGAAATACGCGCCACAGCAGATCGGATGCATGGGTGGCGCGGTGCCACCAGTAAAAGACAAAGCTGGTGATGAAAAAGCTCAGCAGCCCGACCAGCAGCGGATTCCAGCGCGTGCCTGCGTCGAACAGTGCATGCTGGCGAATACGGCTTTCGAGTACATAGCCCAGCGCAAGCGTGCACACCAGCGTCAGCCCGCCCAGAGCACTGCTGTAGATCAGCCAGCGCCGGTCGCAGAGATTGCGTGATGCGGGCGCAATGACTTCGCGCGTGAACGCCGCCACAAACATCAGCGCAATCAGCGGATAGACCAGATACTCCAGCACGGCAATCATTCCCCTTTGAGGTTTGCCTTGAGTCTATCGACTGCTGGTGCAGCCACGGCTTACTGGGGCAATACAAACTGCTCCAGCGGCGTGTCGTTGGGCGCGGCCAGCTGCTTCTTCAGCACCTCGCCCATGGGCAGGTTCAGGTTCACGTTCTTGGGTGGAATGGGCTGCATGAACCATTTGCTGTAGAGCTTGTGCAGCTCGCCCGAGCGGATCATCTGCAAGATGGCTCCATCCACGGCCTTCTTGATCTGTGGGTCGTTCTTGCTGAACTGGATGGCAATCGGCTCGGCACCGATCACCTCGCCCACGATCTTGTAGCCCTTGGGATTCTTGCTCTGGCCAATCACGCCGGCCAGCATGTTGTCGTCGAGCACAAAGGCGTCGACGCGACCCGACTCCAGCAGCAGAAAGCTCTCGAACTGGTCCTTGCTCATCAGCGTCTTGAAGTTCAGATCGTTGTCGCTGGCGTACTTGCGCAGAATCTGCACCGCTGTCGTGCCCGTGATGGCGCCCACATTGCGCCCCTGCAGCTGCTTGAAGGAGGTGATGTCCGAGTCCGCGCGTACGGCCATGCGCACCTCGCTGACATAGGTGGTCAGGCCAAAAGCGACCTGCTTCTGACGCGTGAGGTTGTTGGTCATGCTCGCGCAGTTGAAGTCGGCCGTGCCGTTGTTGATCAGCGGCATGGTGTTCTGAGGCGTCAGCACCATGTATTTGAGCTGGGCCTTGGGCGCAATCGCATGCACCACGCGCTCGCACAGCTCCAGGTGATAGCCGACGAATTTCTCGTTGGCACCCAGCGCATAAACCATGGGTGGGGCCGCTTCACGCGTGCCCAGCACCACCGTGCCGCCAGCCTGCCAGCGCTGCAGAGTGGGAGAGGCCGAGACGTCGAATGCCGTATCGATGTTGGCGCCGATCTGGGCGGCATCAGCCTTGCCCGACTTGCCAGCAGCCATGACCGAACCCGCGCACACCAGTGCTGCCGCCAGCCAACCCCATTTCAACGACTTGCCCATCACCCACTCCAGAAAACAAAAGCGCCGAGACCCATGGTCATCGGCGCTCATTCACCAACCCCGTCCGGCACGGGCCTCATTCAGAGTGAGGCCCTGAGCCGCATTGTCGTTGCTGGCTTATCGCTTTGAGTGGAATGCTTATTCCTGCAGCAGACGCATGCCTCGCGTTTCACGAGGTGGCGCCCATCCGCTCGCGCAGCCGCTGGTGAGCTTCGCTCTGTGCATCGGCGCTTTGCTGGTTCTTGGCCTGCAGATAGCGCTCAGTGAACACGCCCAGGTAGGACTCCAGCACCTGACCCGCGCGCATGTCGCTGGCGTCGCCCACCAACTCCAGGCAAAGGGCCGCGACTTCGCTGGTGCAGAAATGGTCGTCGCGCTTGGATCTGCGCAACTGATAGCGCGAAAGCTGGTCTGGATGCAGGCTCAGCACCGGAAAGCGGTCAAGGTAGGGGCTTTTGCGAAACATCTTGCGGGCCTCGGACCAGGTGGCATCCAGCAGCACGAACAACGGCCGCTTGCCGGGCTGCAGTGCAGCTTGGCCCTCATGGAGCGCATGCACCACGCGCTCGGGCCGGTCTGCGTATTCGCCGGGAAACACCACGAAGGGTTGCCATTGCGGGTCGTTCAGCAAGGCCAGCAGTTGGGGATCGACCTCGGTGCGTGACCAGCCGTACGCGAAGCAGTGCTGGACCACATCGGCAATCAGCCAGCCGGTGTTGCTGGGCTTGAGCGGCTCGGCATCATGCATCAGCAGGCAAAAGCCGGCGCGCGTGGCCAGTTCGGGCCGCAACTGGCACATGCAATGCGTGGGGCGCAGACGGCAGCCTTCACAGCGTTCACCGCGCGGGCCGCCGCGGGCCAGAAAAGGCCGCGTGCTGCGTGCCAGCCGAGCCTGGCGCAGGCGCGAGACCGCGTGCGGCGCCAGGCTGGAGCCTATGGTCTGCAGCTGGCTCAGCAAAATGGGCGCACCCGGCGTATCGGACGAAGGCAAAAGCGTGGGGACAGGCACAGTGGATAGCGGCAAGTTCAGGAACAGGAGCGCGGATTGTCCGCCTTTGCCAAAGCCAATGCTGGCGGGCTTAGTTGCAGTCGCCCTGCTCGAACTTCAGGCCACGACCGAAACTGAAGACCGTGGGCTTGGCGTTCTTGAGACCTGACGCAATCACGTCCTTGAAGCGCTGGGGCTCGCAGTTGAAACGGGTGTCGAGCACGTAGTCCTCGGATTCGGCCTTGGTCATGGCGTCGCGCCAGGCGCTGGTGGCATCAAGCACCGTGTCTTCGACCATGGGGGCCTGCACAGCGAAATCCATGAAGCCCGTGGCGCGTGAGCCTTCGGCCTGCAGGTAGACCACGGGGTCTGCTGCGTTGCCGCAAAGGGTCAGACAGTCGGCGTAGTAGTTGCCTCCCAGCATTTGCTCGAAGCGACCAAAGCTCAACTCTCCCAGTCTGGTGGCGGGCTCGCCAGCTGTGGAGCCCAGCACAGGCTCCAGCGACAGATTGCAACTAGGGCTGATGCTCACTTCCATGGAGTTGATGACCTTGTCCGCATCATCGCTGACCAGCGTGACTTCGCAGCCATCGGTGCGGAACTGGTGACGGTGCGACTCGGAGCGCATGGCCGGGCCGGCAATCTTTTCCACATAGGCCAGGTTCATGCCTATGGTTTCGGTGTCAAACAGCTGGTCGATTACGCGCTTGGTTTCCGGCGCAGCGGCGGCTGGAGCCGGGGCTGGTGTCGCTGTGGCTGCGGCTGCGGGCGCTTCGTTCTTGGAGTCCGAGCAGCCCGCCATCAGGGCTGCCGCAGCGATGGCCACCATCGCCGCACCCATCTTCAGCCCGCTACATGGCAACCAGCTGTTTTGCATACCTTCACCTTTTTTATTCTGAAAAGCCTCGCAATATAGGGGCAGGTCTGCAAAACGCCAAGCGGTCTGCGGCCGATGGGCTTTAGAACGTGCTCACGATCTCTACGCCGCGGCGCGAGGAGATCATGAACACGTTCTTAGCCGCCCACGCACTCCAGCTCGAACAGCGGCAGCTCGGCCTTGCGGCTCAGCCACACGCCGCCGCCCAGTTCCTTGAAACAGGGCTGCAGGCCGCGACGGTAAAGCTCGGCGCGGTGGCGGTACAGGCGTGCATCGGTCAGGTCTTCGTCGATGATGTCGCGCTCATAGTCCTCGCGGGCCACGGCTTCGATATACAGGCCGCCGCGTGAGAGCGAACCCAGATTGGCCAGCGCCTTCTTCAGATCGGCAGGGCTCAGATAGGGCAGCACACCCTGGCAGATCACCAGGTCGAAAGGCTGGCCATCCTGAGGCTGCCAGTCCACCACCGAACCCTGCGCCCAGCCATAGCGTTCGCACAGATAAGGGCTGAACTCCACGCCCTGGTAATGCACGCCGGAGAAATGCTGCTCCACCGCCTCGCGCCACAGTCCGATGCCGCAGCCCATGTCGAGCACACGCCGCACGGGAACGCGCAGATAGGACAGATAGGAGCAGACAAACAGGCCCAGGCGACGGGCATGTTCAGGGTCGATCACGCTGGTCTTCTTGTCAAAGTAAAAGCGCTGGTAATACGCTTCATCAAACCATTCATTGCTTGCGGATTGCATCTGATCTCCTTGGGTCCGAAAAAACAAAACGGCGCCGCAAAGGCGCCGTCGCAGTCAGAGGGATGCGTGCTCAGACGCGGCCGATGACGGACCAGCCCGCCTTCTGGTTCTGCTTGTTGTTCTCATAGTCCCAGACCGTACCGCAGCGCTCGCAGACATAGCGGGTCACCGTCACGGTGCTGGAGCCGCGCTCTTCCTTGCGGTTGCCGCGTTGCATCAGTTCGGCATGGCCGGGGGCCTTGCGCCAGTTGCGCTGAATGCCGGCACAGGCGTCGCACAGATGTTCTTCGGCGGGGTTGGTGGTCTGGGTCATGACAAAAACAATCTAAAAGCCTGGGCCGCAAAGTTGCCGCCCAGCCTGCATTGTGCTGTGCGGCTTCCATCTGCGTGCAGTCCGTCCGATTAGTGCAGCCGGGTTGCCGGGATAAGATTTCAGTGAAATCTGCCTCAAGCACTGACTGGAGAAGCGCCATGTGCTCATGTTTTCGCATGACTGGCCGTGGCCAGTCCAGGCAATGCGCTGGCGTTCAGGCCTTGGGCGGACGGTACAGCAGGCAGATCTTGTTGCCGTCCGGGTCGCGCAGATAGGCCAGATACAGTGCGCCTGGGCCCTCGCCACGCCAGCCCGGCAGGTCTTCAATCGAGACGCCGCCAGCGGCCAGGCCTGCAGCATGCGAGGCATTGACCTGCTCTATGGATTGCGCCGCAAAACCCGTGGTCGCACCATTGCCCGCAGTGGCAGGCTCGCCGTTGATGGGGGTGGAGATGGCAAACGTGCCCGTGGGGCTGCGGTAGAAGAAACGGTTGCGGTTGGCAATGCCGGGGGCAATGCCCAACTGGCCCAGCAGCGCATCGTAAAAATGCTTGCCGCGTTCCAGATCATTCACACCCAGCATGATGTGGCTAAACATGGTGCTCTCCTTGAGGTTTGTCGGTTCAGGTGAAGATGCGATGCATCGTAGCGGCTTCATGCCTGCATCTCTGTCACACGCATTCTTCGCCATGTCCTTTGAACACTTCACACCCGTCCCGCTGGACAAAGCCTACCGCTTGCTCAACCACGGACCCACGGTGCTGGTCTCCGCCCAGCATGAGGGCGAGCGCAATGTCATGGCCGCAGCCTGGGCTTGCGCACTGGACTTTGCGCCGCCCAAGGTGACCGTGGTGCTCGACAAAGCCACGCGCACCCGTGTGCTGGTTGAAGGCAGCGGCCTGCTGGCACTGCAACTGCCTACCGCAGGCCAGGCCGTCATGACGGTGGCCCTGGGCTCGGACAGCGCGGTCACCATGCCCGACAAGCTGCTCCGTCACCAGGTGGCGCTGTTTGAGGCGCCTGGCTTTGAGCTGCCGCTGGTGGAGGGCTGCGCTGCCTGGCTGGTCTGCAAGCTGATTCCCGAGCCGCACAACCAGCAGACCTATGACCTTTTCATTGCGGAAGTGGTGGCCGCATGGGCGGACGAGCGCGTGTTTCGCGACGGTCACTGGGAATTCGACAGCGCACCCGCCGAGCTGCGCACGTTGCACTATGTGGCGGGCGGTCAGTTCTTTGCCATTGGCGAATCGATCTCGGTGAAATAAACGTGTTTTTGGGCTGCAGCGCTTGATGAGAAAGCGGTGACAGCTATCTTTTTTAATATTGATGGAAAGAAAAAGGACATGTCCGTGAAGAACATGCCCTTGAGCTCGTCAAAGCCCGAGCCGCAAGCGGCTCAGTCAGTGCATCAGGCGGCGGTCAGCGCACCGGCCTGGGTCAGCTTGTCGGCCACCAGCAGCTTTTTCATGTCTGCGGCGCTCATGATGCCCAGCTCTTCGGCCACCACGGCAATCTGCTTGCCGTTGGCAATCGCGGTCTTGGCGATCTTGGCGGCTTTTTCGTAGCCGATCAGCGGGTTCAGCGCCGTCACCAGTGTCACCGACTCGGCAATGCGGGCGTCCAGCAGCGCTTCGTTGGCCACGATGCCTTCCACACAGTTGAGCTGCAATGTCTTGCAGGCCTTGCTCAGGTGCGTCAGGCTCTTGTGCAAAGCCCAGGCCATCAGGGGCTCGAAGGCGTTGAGCTGCAGCTGGCCGGCCTCCACGGCCATGGTGATGGCGGCGTCGTTGCCGATCACTTCAAAGCAGACCTGGTTCATCACCTCGGGGATCACGGGGTTGACCTTGCCGGGCATGATGGAAGAGCCAGCCTGGCGTGCGGGCAGCTTGATGTCGCCCACGCCAGCCTGAGGGCCGGAGGACAGCAGGCGCAGGTCGTTGCTGATCTTGGACAGCTTGACGGCCACGCGCTTGAGGATGCCGGAGATGTCGGCAAACGCACCGGTGTCGCCGGTAGCTGCGATCAGGTCGGCAGCCTTGACCACGGGCACACCCGAGATTTCGGCCAGCGCCTTGACCACGGCATCGGCATAGCCCACGGGGGCATTGATGCCGGTGCCGATGGCGGTGCCGCCCATGTTCACTTCGGTCATCAGATAGGCAGATTCACGCAGACGCTTCTCATCGTCGGCGATCATGGCGGCAAAAGCGGCGAATTCCTGGCCCAGCGTCATGGGAACGGCATCTTGTAATTGTGTGCGGCCGATCTTCAGGATGTGGGCAAATTCGCCAGCCTTGGCTTCAAATGCAGCGCGCAACTCGGCCAGGGCGATCAGCAGCTTCTGGATGCCAGCATAGGTGGCGAGCTTGACGGCCGTGGGATAGGAGTCGTTGGTGGACTGCGAAGCGTTGACGTGGTCATTCGGGTGGATCACGTCGTAGCTGCCTTTGGGCAATCCCAAGTGCTCAAGGGCACAGTTGGCGATCACCTCATTGGCGTTCATATTCGTGGAGGTGCCAGCGCCGCCTTGAATGACGTCAACCACAAACTGCTCGTGCAGCTTGCCGGCGATCAGGTCGTCACAGGCTTGGGAAATCGCGGTGGCTTGAGTGATATTGATGGCGCCCAACTGCAGATTGGCTTGGGCTGCGGCCTTTTTGACAAAGGCAAAAGCGCGGATCAGCTCGGGCATGTGAGCCACCGAGTGACCGGTGATGGGGAAGTTCTCCACTGCGCGTGCGGAATGAACGCCCCAGTAGGCGTCGGGAGGGATGGTTTTGATACCGATGAAGTCGTGTTCTTGACGCATGGATCTGCTTTCTTGAGGTCGATGAAATGTGGCCCGCGTCTGACACAGCGCAAACGTGGCAACGCCCCGGACAGAGAAGGCGGCGGTCGCGTTCTCGTGGCCAGGGCGTTGGGCTGAATTATGAAAGCAAGATATGCATGGGTCCAAACGTTTCATGCATAACGTTGGGAGGGATGCTTGTGTTTGCCTGATGTGTTTTTAAAAGTGCTCAAGTAGTATTAAAAGCCGTCAAAGAATACGCATTGCATTTGATTTGTCGTTTCATTTCGCACTGTTTTGGTGCGAAATGAAACGAGGTCTTCATCCGGCTGCGCGTTTATTTGGACGCACGCAGCGCCATGCCATCCAGAGAAGGTGCATGCAAAGGCTTGAGTGGCGATGCCACGGGTGGGCCAAAGCGGCGTGGGGCTCCGTCAATCGTGGGGGCGTCGGTGACGGCTTCCGCTTCCCACTGTGCGCGTGCCTGCTGCATGTCCTCGGTGGTACGGGCCACAAAGTTCCACCACAGCAGGATGGCCTCGTCCATGGGTTCCCCGCCAATGATGAGCAAACGGCTGTCTGGAGCGCATTCGAGTTCCACGGATTCGATGCCGGCGGGCAGATAGAACAGCTCCTGCTCGGGCAGGGGCTGGCCTTCTACCGTGACATGGCCGGACAGGCTCATGACCGCGTGTTCAAAGTCCGTTCGCAGGGGAAAGCTGGCGCGTGCAGGCTGGGCATTGGCCGAGGCATGCAGATCCACGGCCATGAGCGGCGAGTGCACCTCGGCGGGTGCGGTCAAGCCCAGCGACTCACCAGCCAGCACGGTGGCCTGGTAGTCGCCGATTGGCGCACCAGGCAGGTCGGGGTAATGCTGAAAGCGTGGCGGGATATGACGGTGGCTGTCGGGTAGGGCAATCCACAGCTGGGCCGCATGCACATGGGTGGTCTGGCTTTCCTCCGAATGGGCAATGCCGTGACCGGCGGTCATCAGATTGACCTGGCCGGGGCGAATGATCTGTTCGCTGCCCAGGCTGTCACGGTGCAGGACTTCGCCGCGAATCATCCAGGTGAAGGTCTGCAGTCCGATATGGGGATGAGGGCCTACCTGCATGCCAGGCGGTGGCGGCTCGGCAGGACCGGCGTGGTCGAGAAAGCACCAGGCACCGACTTTGCGCAGGGCGCGCTGGGGAATGGCGCGGTGAATGGGGATGCCTCCGACATCGGCAATGCGGGTCGGAAGACGTTGTAAGTTCTTTGATTCACTCATGACAAATCCTGACGGCAAGGGCTTTGAGTGTGCAGGGAAATGCGGTTTTTGCGCAATCAGGCGGCAGAATCAGCCAGCGCTTTGCACGCAGTTACATACGCAGGGCGATTCAGCCGCCTGGCTGACAGCGGCTCGGCACAGAGCCGGTTACTTTGAAAGCACGAGCCCGCCCAGGGGCTCTTCGACAAGCGCCAGTCGTGCGCTGTGAACCCAATATTGGCAGGAGGAATAGAGATGAGCGAACAAACAACCCAAGGCAACCAGATCTCTGCCGTCGAAGTCCAGCAATACCCTGAGCACTTTGAAGCTCGCGTGACCGGCAAGGTGGAACACCGTGTGGGCGATGGTCCCTCCGAGGAAATTCCGGTCGGCACGGCGATGAAGGTAGACACCGCCATCGCCAGCTATGTGCTGTCCTGGGTGGACCCCGAAGACCAGCAACCCGAGACCGCCTACCTGGCCAAACGCGAGTTCGAGCACTATGTGGAAGTCGGTGCTCTGGAGGTGACGGTGTAATCTGGTTACACCATCTGGCAAAAAGCCCTGCAATGCCTTGCAGGGCTTTTTTATGAGCCCTGATGAGCTCCCGGGGACTTCAAGCCAGGGCGGTGGGGATCTCCATCTTGCCTTCGAGCAGCTTGTGCACGGGGCAGGCGTTGGCAATCTGCAGCAGACGATGGCGCTGCTCTTCATCCAGATCGCCATGCAGTGTGATGCTGCGCGTGATCTGGTTGCCGTCGGCCGGTTTGCCTTCGGGGTTAAGCCGGAGGTCTACCTCTATGTAGCTCAGCGGCCATTGCTTGCGGGTGGCATACATCTGCAGCGTGATGGCGGTGCAGGCTCCTAGGCCCGAGAGCACAAGCTGCATGGGCGTTGGTGCGGTATCGGCACCCCCATCGGCCACGGGTTCGTCGGCATGCCAGGTATGGCCTTGTTCGTCTGTCAGGGTGACGCGGTAGGGCTGGTCGCCGCTTTTTGCGTGCGCGTTATGAATCATTGGTTTTATCTCCATCAAACAGCGAACACTTTACGTGCTGCATGCTTTGCCTGCAGTCTTCCAAGGTAATGCGGCAGATGGAGTTTGATTTCTCTGAATCAATATCGAAATATCTGACGGGGCTGCGGCTGCGAAAATCCATAAACCTGATGATTCACGGTGATTTCCGAAACATCTGGTGGGTTCGTGATTCAAAATTCGAGCAAAGCCATTTCTGCGGTATTGAGGGTTTGAGGATTGGGCCGGCAGGCATATGGCGAAATCGTTAAGAAAAAATGGGGAGCAGGCATTGAATTCCATACGCGACGCCAGGCAGGCGCAAGATTCCTCTGAATGGAAAATCCCGCCTTTCTGGCAGAAGATCAACAGCTTCTTTCTTTTTCCGCTGCAGACAGAGCCGCTGATTTTTGCTCTGGTGCTGTCGGTGTGCAGCTACGGCCTGACCTTTGGCCTGCTTGGTGCAATTGCCGTGGGACTGGGTTTGATGCTGGCCATCAGCCGCTATGCCTTCAAGGTGTCTGCATTCGCTTCGCGAGGCATTACCCACAGCTCTGATTTCAGGCGTGATCAGGAGGACCCTGGTTGGAAATGGCTGCCGTGGAAATTTTTTGGCGTGCTGTTTGTCTTCGGCCTGTTGATTGGTTTTCTGGCGAGCCGCAGTTTGACGCTGGGCGTGATTGCCAATCTGGTCGTGGCATTTCTGATTCCGGCGACGTGGATGGTATTGATCAATACTCATAGTCTGAGTTCGGCAATCAATCCCTTCGAGTTGCTGGCCACGATTTTCGGTATCGGCAAATCCTATTTGCTGCTGTGCTTTTTCCTGTTTCTGCTGCAGCAGGGCTCGCCCATGGTGGTGGAGATGCTGCTCAAGGTCGGCCAGCCTGCAATCGTCCTGCCTTTGGTGTGCTTTGCGTTGATTTACTTCACCTGGGTCATGGCGGCCATGATTGGCTATGTCATGTACCAGCACCATGCGGCATTGGATATCGACCCTGTGCAGGCCCCCGAGGGTGCTGTCACGATCCTGATTGACCCCAGGGAGCAGGAAGCCAAACGGCGCGATAGCGCAATCGCCCGGCTGGTACAGGACAACAAGATGGATGAGGCCGTGAGTCAGGCGCGTGAATGGCTGCGTGAGGACCGGGAGAGCCTGCCCGATCAGCGCCGTTATTTTCGCGTGCTCAAGCTCACGGAGAAGGGCGATGCGCTGGCCGATCTTGGACAAAGCTTCATTCCGATGCTGGTGGCCCAGCAGCGAACCAGCGAGGCACTGGAGGCCTGGGTCAGCTGCGTCAAGCGCAAGCCGGATTTTCAGCTGGCCTCGGCCCAGGCCAGCTATGAGCTGGCACAGCAGGCGTGGCGGGCGGGCAAGCCCAAATATGTGCTGATTCTGGGCAAGAACTTTGACAAGCGCTTTGCAGGCAGTGCACTGCTTCCATCCATGCTGGAGCTGGTGGTGAGAGCCTACAAGCAAGGCCTAGACCAGCCCATGCAGGGTGTCCATGTCTATATGCGCATGAAGCAGCTCTTTCCCGAGCATGCCTCCACCCAGGAGGCGGAATGGGTGTTGCGTGACGAGCTGGAACAGCTGGGGGCAAAGACTGGCGGAGGGGCCAGCGCGTAGTTTCAACTCTGCAGGGCCAGCCACCGGGTCACCGGGTCCTGTGGTGCTATTTGCTGCAATGTCGGCAGCCAGGCCCGGGCCTGCTGCGTCTGACCAGACTGGGCCATGCCATTGACCAGCAGCAGCAAGGTCGCAGGCCAATGTGGATGCTCCGAAGCCTGCTGCAGTGACTGGCACAGCTTCTCGGCTTCGGGCAAGGCGCCTATGCGTACAAAGCTGCGCACCAGACCATGCATGGTGTCCGTACTGATGCGCATACCGGGCTTGGCGCGCTGGCGGTAGCTGCGGTAGCTGGAGAGCTGCAACTGCCGTTCGGTATCGGTGGCGGCGGGCAGTTTGAAGATCAGCCGCGCCGCGCCATGAAAGTCTTCGCTGCCAGGGTGATGGCGTGCGCTTTCAAACCAGGCTTTCAGAATGGCTGGGTCCCTGGGGGCCAGCCGCGCCGCCTCGCGCCAGGCCGGCGCGGCGCGGCCGAACTCCAGCGCATCGGTATAGCGTTGTGCACGGGCCACGGCATCGGTCAGGGGCTTTGCGGCGACCCTGGCCTGCTCCTCCTCGTCGATGGGCGCTTCCACCGTCTGCAAACGCATATAGACCCACATCAGCATCGCCCCCGTCAGCAGGCCACCAAAGTGAGCCATATAGGCTACCTGCTTGCCGCCCCACAGGTGCTGGAACAGCTCCACCCCCATCCATACCGGCAGCATGACCAGCGCGGGCCAGGTGGCGTAGTTGAAGTAGAACAGCAGCATGTAGAAAAAGCGGATGCGCCGCATGCGGTACATCACCGCATACATGGCCATCAGTGCCGAAATGGCACCCGAGGCGCCCAGGCCGTAGCCGCCCATGCCGGCATAGAACATCAGCGCAAACAGTGATGCACCCACACCGCCGACCACGTAAAAAGCCAGATAGGTGAACGAGCCCAGGGCGAGCTCCAGCGTGAAGCCGAACAGGAACAGAAACACCATATTGCCCAGCAGATGGCTGGTGCTGCCATGCAGGAAGATGGAGGTGAAGGCCTGCAGCGGTTGCCAGCCCGCGCCTGGCTCATAGCTCATGGACCAGCGCTCGGTAAAGCTGCTGCGCGGCTCCAGCGGTGCGAAGTGCTGGCGTGCGGTCTGCCACTCGGCATGTCGAGGGTGGCTGGCCGTAATGACCTGGCCAGCCAGCAGGCGCTGGCGAAACCTCTTTTCCTGCCACATCAGCGCATAAAGCTGGGCATAGGCCTTGTGCTTGTACAGCGCCTCGGCGGCCTGCACCGTATTGCGCTCATAACGCGCACTGCCTTGCGCCACCTGTTCCTTGAGGTGGCTTAGAAACAGCGGCAATTCAATCGCTGGCAAATCCGTTTTGATATAGACCTGCGCCGCGCGCTCCACTACTTTTTCCTCAGGTGCTTGCCAGCCCCAGAAGATCAGGCAGTTGATGACGATGAGCAGCACCGTCATCCAGGGCGGACTGCGCCATGAAGGCTTGTTCTCGAGAGGAATGGCAAGAAACATGGATGGGCAGCAAAAATCGACGCACGAGAAGTTGAGGACCTAGGCAAACAGGGGTGCACCAAGGACTGCAGCCCTGAGGCGAAGCTCTTGCCTGGACCTGATTGGTGTAAGTCGTGAAATTGTTGCCGACTGTAGCGCAGCCCCCATTTTTTGCCTTTGACGCCAGCCGAAGGGCGGGCAACAAAAAAGCCAGCATCGTTGCCGATGCTGGCTTTTTGATAGCTGCTGGTGCTTATCAGATAAGCGCTAGAGCCTATTTAGGCTTGTAATCTGCGAGGGTTACTTGGCCACCACGCGCACCATTTCCAGGCACTTGTTGGAGTAGCCCCACTCGTTGTCGTACCAGGACACGACCTTCACGAAAGTCTTGTCCAGGGCGATACCGGCTTCGGCGTCGAACACGGAGGTGCAGGTCTCACCGCGGAAGTCGGTGGCAACCACCTTGTCTTCGGTGTAACCCAGAACGCCCTTCAGGGCGCCTTGGGACTGGGCCTTCATTTCGGCGCAGATTTCTTCGTAAGTGGCTTCGCTGTTCAGTTCCACGGTCAGGTCGACCACGGACACGTCAGACGTAGGCACGCGGAAGGACATGCCGGTCAGCTTCTTGTTCAGCTCGGGGATCACCACGCCCACGGCCTTGGCAGCGCCAGTGCTGGAGGGGATGATGTTTTCCAGAATGCCGCGGCCACCGCGCCAGTCCTTGTTCGAAGGGCCGTCCACGGTCTTTTGCGTGGCGGTCGCTGCGTGCACGGTGGTCATCAGGCCGCGCTTGATGCCCCACTTGTCGTTCAGCACCTTGGCCACGGGAGCCAGGCAGTTGGTGGTGCACGAAGCGTTGGAGATGATGGCCTCGCCCTTGTAGGTGCCATGGTTCACGCCGAACACGAACATGGGGGTGTCGTCCTTGGAAGGAGCGGACAGGATGACCTTCTTGGCGCCAGCGTCGATGTGCTTCTGGGCGGTTTCCTTGGTCAGGAACAGGCCGGTGGATTCGATCACGATGTCGGCGCCGACTTCGTTCCACTTCAGGTTGGCGGGATCGCGCTCTTGCGTCAGGCGGATCTTCTTGCCGTTGACGATCAGGGTGTTGCCTTCGACGGAGACTTCACCGTCAAAACGGCCGTGCACGCTGTCGTACTTCAGCATGTAAGCCAGGTAGTCGGGCTCCAGCAGATCGTTGATGCCGACGATTTCGATGTCGGAGAAGTTTTGCACTGCGGAGCGCAGCACGTTGCGGCCGATGCGGCCAAAACCGTTGATGCCTACCTTGATCGTCATAGTTGCCTCGTCAATAGTGAGTAATGAAAAACCGGTACAAATTGTGCCCGGACTCCAAAGCCTGAGGCTTCGTCCGGATGGCTGATGGCGGCAATAGCGCACATTTCAGCTGGAAAAAAGGGGCACTAGGCCCCTTTTGCTTACTTGGCAGCGTTCTGCAGGGCGACCTGCACGGTGTCGGCCACGTTCTCGGCGGTGAAGCCGAAGTGCTTGAACAGCACGCCTGCGGGAGCGGACTCACCGTAGGTGTCGATGCCGACCACGGCATCGCAACCGTACTTCCACCAGAAGTCGGTCACACCCATTTCCACGGCCACGCGGGGCAGGCCTGCGGGCAGCACGGCCTTCTTGTACTTCACATCCTGCTTGTCGAAGGTCGTGGTGCTGGGCATGGAAACCACGCGCACGGCGATCTTGCGCTCGGCCAGCAGCTTCTGCGCGGCCATGGCCAGTTGCACTTCGGAGCCGGTGGCGATGATGACAGCCTGAGCCTTCTTCTTGAAGCCGATGTCCTTGGGCTCGCTCAGCACGTAGGCGCCGCAGGCGATGTCGTCCAGCGCGTCTTCGCTCTTGGGCGAGTAAGCCAGGTTCTGGCGGCTCAGCAGCATGGCTGTGGGCTTGTTCTTCTGGCTCAGGGCCACGGTCCAGGCCACGGCGGTTTCGGTGGTATCCGCGGGACGCCAGACATCCAGGCCAGGGATCAGGCGCAGCGAAGCAGCGTGCTCGATGGACTGGTGGGTGGGGCCGTCTTCGCCCAGACCGATGGAGTCGTGCGTGAACACATGGATCACGCGCTGCTTCATCAGAGCCGCCATGCGGATGGCGTTGCGGCTGTAGTCGGAGAAGGTCAGGAAGGTGCCGCCGTAGGGGATGAAGCCGCCGTGCAGCGCCACGCCGTTCATGATGGCGGCCATGCCGAACTCGCGCACACCGTAGTTGATGTGGCGGCCGATCTTGCCGTCTTCGGTCTTGACCACGGCACCCTTGGCGTCCACACGGAAAGCGGGAGTGCTCTTGGTGTTGGTCAGGTTGGAGCCTGTCAGGTCGGCGGAGCCACCCAGCAGCTCGGGCAGAGCGGCTGTCAGGCCTTCCAGGGCCAGCTGGCTGGCCTTGCGGCTGGCCACGGTGGCGCCGGCGTCATGGGCGTCGGAAGCGATCTTGGCGGCGATTTCACCGAAGTTGGCTGGCAGCTCGCCAGCCATGCGACGTGTGAAGTCGGCAGCTTGTTCGGGGAAAGCCTTGGCGTAGGCCGCGAACTTGTCGTTCCATGCGGATTCGATCTTGGCGCCCTGCTCCTTGGCGTTCCAGTCGGCGTAGACCTCGGCGGGGATCTCGAAAGGCGCAGCGGTCCAGCCCAGAGCCGCGCGGGTCAGTGCGATTTCTTCGGCGCCCAGGGGTTCGCCGTGAGCCTTGGAGGTGTCCTGGCGGTTGGGCGAGCCCTTGCCGATATGGGTCTTGCAGCAGATCAGCGTGGGCTTGTCGGCACTCTTCTTGGCAGCAGCGATGGCAGCATCCACGGCGTCCACGTTGTGGCCGTCCACGCCCTTGATCACGTTCCAGCCGTAGGCTTCAAAGCGGGCAGGTGTGTTGTCGCTGAACCAGGGAGCGACCTGACCGTCGATGGAGATGCCGTTGTCGTCCCATAGGGCGATCAGTTTGTTCAGCTTCCAGGCACCCGCCAGGGCCGCGGCTTCGTGCGAGATGCCTTCCATCAGGCAGCCATCGCCCATGAACACGAAGGTGTGGTGGTCCACGATCTCGTGCTTGGGCTGGTTGAACTCGGCAGCCAGCAGCTTTTCAGCCAGCGCAAAGCCCACGGCATTGGTAATGCCCTGGCCCAGCGGGCCGGTGGTGGTTTCCACGCCCGGGGTCACGCCCACTTCGGGGTGGCCGGCAGTCTTGCTGTGCAGCTGGCGGAAGTTCTTCAGTTCGTCGATGGACAGGTCGTAGCCGCTGAGGTGCAGCAGACCGTAAATCAGCATGGAGCCGTGGCCGTTCGACAGGATGAAGCGGTCGCGGTTGGCCCAGTGAGGGTTCACGGGGTTGTGCTGCAGATGGCGGCTCCACAGCGCCACGGCCATGTCAGCCATGCCCATGGGGGCACCGGGGTGACCGGAATTGGCTTGTTGAACGGCATCCATTGCGAGTGCGCGGATCGCATTCGCCATTTGTTGAGTGTTGGCCATCAGGGCGCTCCGTAAAGGAGGGTGTTATTCGGGGGAAGCCCATCATTTTAAAGGAGGGGAAATTTTCGCAGGTGCAGTACGGGTCAATGCTCTACAGTGCAACCCCAGAAACTGGTGTCTGCCGCACCTCAAACCGTGTTGAAAAACTGATTGCAATGACTGTCGAAAACGCTGCATCCCCCTTTGTTCAACCCGCTGCAATGCTACTGGCTGCAGGCCGTGGCGAGCGTATGCGGCCGCTGACCGATATCACGCCCAAGCCCTTGCTCAAGGTGCAGGATGTGCCGCTGCTGCAGCACCATCTGCAGTTGCTGATCGCCGCGGGTGTTGAGCATGCGGTCATCAATACCGGCTGGCTGGGCGAACAGATCCCTGCATACTTTGGCAATGTTTTTGCGTTCGACCCCAATGCGCAAAAGCGTCAGCAGCTATCGCTTTCATACTCGCAAGAGCCTGCGCAGGCCTTCGAGACCGCAGGCGGCATCAGCCGTGCATTGCCGCAGCTTGGCCAGGTGTTCTGGCTGGCCGCCGGTGACGTCTATGCGCCGGACTTTCAGTTCCCCGCCGAGGCGGCCCGAGCCTTTGCTGAAAGCGATGAGCTGGCCCACCTGTGGCTGGTACCCAACCCCGCTCACAATCCGCGCGGCGACTTCGGTCTTGCCGATGGCAAGGCACTGGACCTGCCCGCCGATGACGAACGCCCACGCTACACCTACAGCACCATCGCGTTATTGAAAAAAACGCTGTTTGCGCAGCCCTGGTTTGAGATCGATCCCGGCAACCCCCAAGGCCTGCGCGCTCCGCTGGCCCCGCTGCTGCGCCGCGCCATGGCCGATGGTCTGGTGGGCGCATCGCTTTACACCGGCCGCTGGGTCGATGTGGGCACGCCCGAGCGGCTGGCCCAGCTCAATAAGCCCGAACACGCATGAGCCTGCGCAGCATTGACTGGCCAGGCTCGCCCATCGTCCATGCCTGCACCGCGCAGGCCAGCTGGGGCCAGTTGCTGCTGCTGACCAAGGATGGCGCTCTGCATGGCCTGGATCTGGACAACGGCCAGAGCCGGCAATTGGCAAAGCTGGAACTGTCCGAGCCTACGGCTCCCACTCCGTACTGGCCGCATGGCTTCAAAGTGCATTGCGCACTCAGTGGCGACCATGCGGTGATTGCCGATGATGGCGGCACGTTTGGCGTGCTGGTGAACCTGCGTACGGGCGAGCGCGCCGCGCAGCTTTTTGGTGGCGACTACCACCCGAGGACTGTGCCTTTTTCCATTGCCTTCAGCCGGCATCAGGGGGGCGATGTGCTGATCCATCGCACGGACTGGAACCGGCTCGATGCGATGGACTGCGTCACGGGTCAGAGCCTGAGCGCGCGCGGTGAACTGGAGTTTGAGCAGCCGCACTATCTGGACTATTTTCATGGGCGTCTGCTGCCCAGCCCTTCGCATGAGTGGCTGCTGGATGATGGTTGGGTCTGGGCGCCCGTGGGCATTCCCACCGTCTGGTCGCTGCCAGCATGGCTGGAGGGCAATCGCTGGGAGTCCGAAGACGGCCCCACGCGCCGCCATATCGCGCAGGGCGAGGGCTGGAACCAGCCCTGTGTGTGGCTGGACGATGCCCGCATCGCCATCTGGAACGTGGGCAACTGGGATGACGATGGATTTGCCGACTGCATGTACGCACCGGGCGTGGTGATTTTCGATATTCACGTGCCCAGACCCGATGAAGGTCACAGCGGACAGGTCTGGCCCATGCCTGACTTGCCTCGCGCCCAGCATCTGCATTGCGTGAATGGACGGCTGCTGGTGGTGGGTGAGGGGCAGAGCTGGCTGTGGGATGTGAGTGCGCGTAGGCAGCTCGCCCGCTGGCCTGATTTCGCGCCCCAAGGCTGGTGCGAACAGCACCAGCAACTGCTGGAGTGGTCGGCGCAGCAGATCAAGGTGATGGATGCAAGGAATGCGCTCTGACGCTTTTCCATGGAGTGTTGCCAGCTACTGATGCGGGAGTTTTTTGTGGATTGCACGGATGCTTGTTATGGCAAGCATCGACTATGCTTTTTCTTTTTCTGACTGGCGCAACCGGGTGCAAATCCACAGTTCCTTTTGTGGCCGTCATCAGGTGAGTGCATGCAAATTGTTTTCTTTGTGGCGCTGGTTGCTCTGGCCAGCTTCTGCCAGAACCTCACGGGTTTTGCCTTTGGCCTGATCTTTGTCGGCGTGGCCGGTGCCACCCATCTGATGGGCATCGCCGATGCGGCCAACGTGGCCTGCCTGTTGTCCATCATCAACGGTGCCAGCTATATGCGGGCCTACCGCTTCGAAGCCGACTGGGGCTTGCTCAAACCCATGCTCATCAGCAGCGTGCTGGGGGTGGTTGCAGGCGTGCTTTTGCTGCACTGGCTCAGCGGCAATGCACTCAGTGGCCTGCGCATGCTGCTGGGTGTGGTCATCGTGCTGTGCGCTCTCTTGCTGTTGACGCAGAAGAAGGCGCTGGCGCAGCCTTCGGGCCCAGGCGCGCTGTGGTTTGCCGGCGTGTCATCGGGCGTGCTGGGCGGGTTGTTTGCCACGCCCGGCCCGCCCATGGTCTATCACCTCTACCGCCAGCCCATGGACCGCATGCTGGTGCGTCACTGCCTGTTCGCCATGTTCGTGACCTGCTCGGTGCTGCGTGCCGTGATGGTGGCGGTGGAGGGGCAACTGAACTGGACCGTCTTTGGGTGGACGGCCCTGGCTTTTCCGGTGGTTACCGGCGTGACCTGGTGGAGTGCGAGGCATCCGCCAGCCTTGCCCAAGAAGCTGGTCGAGTGGCTGGTCTGCGGCTTGCTGGTGCTGTCGGGGCTGAGCCTGCTGTGGTCGGGCTTCAAGGCCGGTCAGCCCGAGCCTGTGGTGCCGGACGACACCATGGCCCTGGCGCCCTTCGCGATCCGCTCCTGACCTGCGATTGCTGACTGCAACGATGGCGCAGCCCTGCGAGGCAGCGCATCCAGCAGTACGATAGCAGGATGACTTCTGTATACGCCCAACGCCGCGCACGCTTGGCCGCCCAGTTGGGCGACGGCGGTGTCGCCATCATTCCCACGGCTCCCGAGCTGCATCGCAATCGCGATACCGAGTATCTGTATCGCCATGACAGCTATTTCTACTACCTCACGGGGTTCAGCGAGCCCAATGCCTGTCTGGTGCTGACCAGCGATGGCCGTAGCGTGCTGTTCTGCCAGCCCAAGGACATCGAGCGCGAGGTCTGGACCGGTATTCGCCTCGGGCCGGATGCGGCCTTGAGCAAGCTGGGGGTGGACAAGGCCTATTCCAGCGATGAGATCAACACCCGCCTGCCGCGCCTGCTGGAAAACCGCGAGCGTGTCTGGTTCCCGTTTGCCACCCCCAAGGGTCTGGCCGAGCAGGTCGAAGGCTGGCTGGGTCAGGTGCGCGCCCGCTCGCGCTTTGGCGTGCTCTGCCCCACGCAGCAGGGCGATGCCTGCGCGTTGCTGGACGAGATGCGACTGATCAAGGACGTCCATGAGCAGGACATCATGCGCCGCGCTGCCCAGATCAGCGCCCAGGCCCATGTGCGTGCCATGCAGCGCTCGGCCCGCATGATCCGCAATGGTGAAGAGGTGCGCGAATACCATCTGGACGCTGAGCTGCTGCACGAGTTCCGCCAGCATGGTTCGCAATATGTGGCCTACGGCTCCATCGTGGCAGCCGGCGCCAACGCCTGCGTGCTCCACTATCAGGCGGACAAGGCCCCGGTGCGCCCCGGCGAGCTGGTGCTGATTGACGCGGGCTGCGAACTCGACGGCTATGCCAGCGATATCACGCGTACCTTCCCGGCGGACGGCAAGTTCTCCGGCCCGCAGCGTGCGCTGTACGACCTGGTGCATGCCAGCCAGGAGGCCGCCATCGCCGTGACCAAGGCCGGAAATCGTTTCAACGATCCGCATGACGCCACGGTGGCCGTGCTGGCCCAGGGCATGCTGGATCTGGGGCTGCTGGACAAGACCCAATACGGTACGGCCCAGGACGTGATCGAGTCGCGTGCCTACTTCCAGTTCTATATGCACCGCACCGGCCACTGGCTGGGCATGGACGTGCATGACTGCGGCAGCTATGTGGAGCCTACCGAGCTGAATGTGGTCAGCGAGCGCAAGGACCCGATCTCCGGCGAGACCATTGCCAACCGCCCCAGCCGTATCCTGCGACCCGGCATGGTCACGACGGTTGAGCCCGGTATCTACGTGCGCCCGGCCCCCGGTGTGCCCGAGCAGTTCCACAACATCGGCATTCGCATCGAGGATGACGCCATCGTCACCGAGACCGGCTGCGAACTCATCACCCGCGGCGTGCCCGTGAAGGCCGACGAGATCGAAGCGCTGATGCGCGGCTGAGCGCTAGGGACAGCCCGCCCATGAGCGCACCACCTGACCCGAGGAGAAGCCCCAGGCCCGCTCACGCCAGTCAAGGGTGGTGGCTGGGCCTGGTGCTATGGCTGCTGGGCATGCCCGGTGTGGTGTCGCTGGCGTTTTCGGTGCAGACCGAATGGCTGATGCGACTGGCGGCCTTTTTCTCCTTTCCCACGGTGCGCTGGATGGTGGGGCTGGGGATGGCCTTGGTGCTGGCGTTGGCGGTGGCCATTGGTGTGACGCTGGGGCGGCGCGTGGGACTGGGCTCTGCGTTGATCGATATTGCGCTGCAGGGGCGCTCGCCCTGGCGCGGCATCCGCTTTCTGAGCCTGCCAAGTCTGGCGGGCGGTGTCATCGGTGCCGCCTGGCTGGTGACGTTGGTCATGTTCTGGCCCGAGAGCCTTTCGGTCGTGGACCCGGTGTACAGCCTGCCGCTGCTGCCCAAGCTGCTGTACGGCGGCATTACCAGCGAGCTGCTGTTGCGCTACGGCGTGATGTCGCTGGTGATGTGGCTGCTGTGGCGGCTGTTCGGTCAGGAGCAGCGTCGTCCGGGCTGGCTGATGGGGTGGTCGGCGGTGGTCCTGACGGCCTTGCTTGCGGGTACGGTGCCTGTGTATCTGACCTGGTCCTTGTCGGCAACCTTGCCCAGCACGGTGCTGGCGCAGTTGCTGCTGTGCGAGATCGTCTATGGTCTGCTGGCCGGGCAACTGTTCTGGCGTTATGGGCTGGAGGTCGCCATCCTGGCCCATCTGGTGGCCTATCTGCTGTCCCACGGTCTGGTGTGAGGCCGCGCATTAGAACCTGCCGGGTAAAACTGTTTCAACGCCTCGCTTGATGCAGTGCACCAGAGGGCATGGACAAGCACTGTTTATCTCTGTGAGTGCTCTTTTATTGGTAGCGAATTGCGCATGTGCTACGTTGGTTTTAATAAGTATTTCCTAGAAGTATCAAGCCAGAGCTGCGTAAACAGCTACTGTTTGAGGGGTACGGCGGCGGGTGGCAGCGATGTTGTCGCCACGCTGAAGATGCAGTCATGTAACCGCTTCCGTGCAAGAATTGAAACCCGATTACATCATTCCATCGCGAGAGAGACATTTCATGCAAGTGAGTCGTGCAACCAAGATCGTCGCCACATTGGGCCCCGCTTCCAGCGATCCGCAACTGCTTGAGCAAATGGTGCGCGACGGCGTGAACGTCGTGCGCCTGAACTTCAGCCATGGCAAGGCGCAGGACCATATCGACCGCGCCACCATGGTGCGTGAAGCCGCCCAGCGCGCAGGCCGTGAGGTCGCCATCATGGCCGACCTGCAAGGTCCCAAGATCCGCGTCGGCAAGTTCGCCGAAGGCAAGGTCTGGCTGGAGCCCGGCATGCGCTTTGTGCTGGATGCATCGCGTACCGAATTGGGCGATATCAATGGCGTGGGCCTCGATTACAAGGAGCTGCCCCGTGATGTGAAGGCCGGCGATGTGCTGCTGCTCAACGACGGTCTGATCGTGATGACCGTGGAAGCCGTGCGTGGCGATGCCGTGCACACCATCGTCAAGCTGGGTGGCGAACTGTCCAACAACAAGGGCATCAACAAGCAAGGCGGCGGTCTGACCGCTCCCGCGCTGACCGCCAAGGACATGGAAGACATCAAGACCGCAATGTCCTTCCAGGCCGACTACGTGGCTGTGAGCTTCCCCAAGAACGCCACCGACATGGAAATGGCCCGCCAGCTGTGCAATGTGGCAGCCGCCCAGTACGGCCACAAGCCCGGCCTGATCGCCAAGATCGAGCGCGCCGAAGCCATTCCCCGCCTGGAAGAGATCCTCAAGGTCTCCGACGGCATCATGGTCGCCCGTGGCGACCTGGCCGTGGAAGTGGGCCACGCTGCCGTGCCCGCACTGCAAAAGAAGATGATCCGCATGGCGCGCGACATGGACAAGGTGGTGATCACCGCGACCCAGATGATGGAGTCCATGATCACCAACCCCGTGCCTACCCGCGCCGAAGTCAGCGATGTGGCCAATGCCGTGCTGGACGGCACCGATGCCGTGATGCTGAGCGCCGAAACCGCTGCCGGCAAGTTCCCGCTGGAAACCGTGCAGGAAATGGCCGCCATCTGCGCCGCTGCGGAAGCTGCCGAAGACCGTGTCAAGGATGCCGACTTCAGCAACAGCCCCTTCAAGCGTACCGACCAGGCCATCGCCATTGGCGCGCTGTTCACCGCTCACCACCTGGGTGCCAAGGCCATCGTGGCCATGACGGATTCCGGCTCCACCGCCCTGTGGATGAGCCGCCACCGCATCCACATCCCCATCTACGCTCTGACGCCTCGTCTGGCGACCCAGCGCAAGATGGCCCTGTACCGCAATGTGCGTCCTCTGCTGATGGACACCAGCGCAGACCGCGATACGGCTCTGGACCAGGCCAAGACCCATCTGCTGATGCGCGGCATCGTGCAGTCCGGCGATGTGTACGCCATCACCTGCGGCGAGCCCATGGGCCAGCCCGGTGGTACGAACATGCTGAAGATTTGCAGGGTTGAGTGATCTCCCCCTGAGGCGCTGTGCGCCTTCCCCCTCTCTCTACGCGCTTCGCGCTAAGGGAGGGGGACAACAGCCTCGCTGCGGGGCGGCCCTTGCTCGCTGTTCCGCGGTTAGGGCGTGCTTCATCAAAAAAGCTGCCAGCGCTTATGAATCAAGCGCTGGCAGCTTTTGTTTTGATAGCGTTGTTTAACTGATTTGCGGGTGCAGGCCTTGTTTCAGGCGCCTGCGGCGCCGGGCTTGTTGGACCTTGAGGGCACAGCGCCAGACCAGGATGGCGCTGGCTGCGCCGGTCAGCATGCCGGCCAGCACGTCGGACGGGAAATGCACGCCCAGCACCACGCGGCTCAGGGCAACGCTGCAGGCCAGAACCCAGGCGCTGATGATCAGCCAGCGCCGGTGTCGGCCCACGCCGAGGTTGATGCCCAGGGCCAGGGCAAAGGCCCCGGCGGCATGCATGCTGGGAAAGCTGGCGCTGGCGCCATGCGCTATCCATTGCTGGCCCATGCCCAGCTGTGCAGGCCTGGGCATGGGAAATCCCCAGCGTATCAAGCGGCAGGCCACCCAGGCCACGGCCATGGACAGCAACGCCAGCTGCATGCTGCGTCGCCAGCCCTTGCCCAGGGCCAGCATGGCTGCGATTACAGGCAAGGCGCACAGGCCGGGAAGCCAGTTGGACGCAAGGCGCGAGGCCTCTATCCACCACAAAGGACTCTGGGTGTTGGCATTGAGGAAGTGAAAGACGGGTGGATCAAAAAACAGCATGAGAGTCTTTCTGACGACGTTCAGTCGTTGGGAATCACGGTATCGGGTAGATGGTTCGCTGCGCTGGTCAGGCGTCTGACCTGCATCTGCGTGGTCACCAGGTCACAGATCCAGCAGCAGGTCCAGGACAACCAGGCCGTCCAGAACGTGTGACTCATGAAGTGGGCGCCGCGCATCTGTTGTGCGAGGCCCAGGGCAAAGCCGGCGAGCAGCGCGGCCGCCAGCCAGATGCGTGCCGCGCGGGGCAGGGTGTGGCGCAGTGCAAAGTAGCCGCTGATGAAGGCAAAGCCCGCCGAAGCATGGCCTGCCGGGAAACAATGCCCGCCTCCGCCATCCGTCACGCCCCAGGCCCAGTGAGAGACATAGTGGCCCACGCCGCCAAAATCGCTGATGTCCCAGGGGCAGCTGGTGGCGCTGATGCGTTTCATGATGGCCATGACGATCAGCGAAAGCAGCGAGCCAAGCACCAGTTGCACGCGTCGTGAATAGGGTACTTGTCGCAGCAGGCCCATGGGCCACCAGATCATCAGGCTCAGGCTCAGCACAATGACCCAGGCCAGCTTGCGCGCGCCTTCATGGGCGATATTGACCATGAACCAGTCGTTTTGCAGGGGAAACCCCAGGCTGTTGCCGAACCAGTGCGCCATGGGCATGTCCAGGCCGCTCATGTCCCAGGCCAGGACACCGGCCAGGGCAATGCAGGTCCAGCTCAGCAGCCTGAGTGGCGAGGCTTCTTGGGGGAATGTGAGAGGCGGGACGGACGAACGCATGTCCGCCACGATAGAAAGCCCTGCTTAATAGGGGCTTAAGAACATCGGCGTTTTGGCGGGGCGGTCTTCCCTGAGGCTCTTATGCCTGCCTGGCCCAGCGCAGGCGCAGCTGTTTGATATGTGGCATCAAACGCAGGTAACCACGTCGGCGTAGCTGAAAAGCGAGGTGCCAGACCAGCCAGGCACTGCCGATGCCGACCAGGGCTCCGGCCAGCACATCGGAGGGAAAGTGCACGCCCAGGTGCACACGGCTCCAGCAAACGCCGATGGCTGCCGCCCAGGCCAGAGCCACCAGCCATTTGCGGTGGCGTGTCACTCCAAGACGAATGGCCATGGCCAGGGCAAAGGCGCCGCTGGCATGCTGGCTGGGAAAGCTGGAGCGCCCTCCGTGTTGGACCCACAGCGTGCCCATGTCGAGCTGGAAAGGGCGCTGGGTGGGAAAGCCCCAGCGGATGAGCCTGACCGCGACCCAGGCCGTCGCCATGGACAGCAGCAGCATCAGCATGGTGCGGCGCGCGGCGGGGGAGCCGAAGACCAGTGTGCCCAGAACCAGGACGGCGCTGATATTGGGGATCCAGCTGGAGAGCACGCGCGCCAGCTGGATGCTGAGCCAGGGAGTGTTCTCGTCGGCGTTGAATAGCGCAAACAAAAAAGGATCGAAGAAGAACATGAATGCGCTGCGAGGGTGGGAGTGGGCAGATGCTAAGGGGAAAAGGTGCTGACTGGATGTCAATTTCTGATTCAAACGTTCGCAAAAAGCAGACTTTCCTGTCGGTGCGGTGGCACTGTTTGTCAGCTGCGGAGGTGAATGGGCAAAGACCGGATTGCCCCGCACAATGCAGGCATGCGAATTCTGGTGGTTGAAGACAATGAAGGTATTGCGGCGGGCCTGCGTACCAATCTCATGCAGCGAGGCTATGCGGTGGATGTCTGTGCGTCCGTGGCCCAGGCCTGGAACGCTTTGTGCGTCGAGCGCTTTGATGCCGTGCTGCTGGATCTGGGCCTGCCTGATGGCGATGGCAGCGAGGTGGTGCGGCGCTTGCGCGGCCAATTGCCCCGGCCAGGTTTGCCACAGCTGCCCGAGGCCGCCACGCCCGTGCTGATCCTGACGGCTCGTGATCAGGTGCAAGACCGGGTGGCCGGGCTAAATCTGGGAGCTGACGACTATCTGGTCAAACCGTTTGACATGGATGAACTCGAAGCCCGGCTGCGAGCCATGATGCGTCGCGCTGCCGGTCAGGCCTCGCCCGTGATTCGCCATGGCGATCTGGAGGTCGATCCGGCTTCCCGAACTCTCAAGCAGGCAGGGCGCAAGGTAGAGGTTTCGCCGCGTGAGTTCGCCGTGCTCTGGGCCTTGCTGCAGGTACGGGGCAGAGTGCTGTCACGGCCACAGATCGAAGAGCATCTGTACAGCTGGGGCGACACGGTGGAGAGCAATGCGGTGGAGGTCTATGTGCACCATCTGCGCAAAAAACTGGGTCAGAAAATCATCGTCACCATGCGGGGCGTGGGTTACTTCATGCCGCAGGAACAGGAATGAAAGATCAAAGGTCCAGGGCCGGGCGGCGTAGCTCGCTGCAATTGACGCTGCTGGCCTGGATGCTGGCCGCATTGGCGGCGGTCTGGGCCAGTTTTGTCATCTGGGGCTACCAGACGGGTGTGAACGAGGCCGATGAGCTGACGGACGGGCATCTGGCCGGCGTTGCCACGCTGGCCCTGAACTGGCATGTGCAGGACGATGTGCCGCTCAGGGAGAGCACTCCTGTGCAGCCGCCGCCGGGGTTGCATGCGCATGACTATCAGGAGTCGCTCAGCGTGGTGCTATGGAATGCCAGCGGAGCCGTGATCTCCCGCACCGGCCAGGCGCCGCTGCCGGATTTCGATATCGAGCAGGGCTTCGCCACGATTGGTGCCGATCCGCGCAAGGCCTGGCGCAGCTACACGCAGTGGAGCGTGGATCGCAAGGCCAAGGTCACGGTGATGGTGTCGCTGGCCGAGCGTGACAGCCTGGCCGACGATATTGCCATGCAGATGGTCGAGCCCGGTTTCTGGCTGCTGCCCATGATCGTGGTGGCACTGGGCATGGCCATGCGCCGTGGCTTGCGTCCTCTGAACCAGATCACCCAACGGGTACAGGCCCTGGATCTGAGCCAGGACCAGCGTGTTTCCGATGCGCATGTGCCGCGTGAGCTGTCGCCCATGGTGGGTGCCATCAACACCTTGCTGGACAGGCAGCAGGCGGCTCTGAAGCGGGAGCGCAATCTCGCCAATGAAGTCGCTCATGAGCTGCGCACGCCACTGGCCTCCATCGTGCTGCAGGCCCAGGCGCTGGAATCTGCACAGGGCGGGCTGGGTGAAGATGCTGTCATGCGTGCCGCTCTGCAGCGCATTGGGCAGGACGCCTTGCATGCAGGTCATGTGCTGGATCAGTTGCTGACGCTGGCCAGAGCCGGGCGTGGCATGCAGGATGCGCCGCTGCAACGAGTCAACTGGGCTGCATTGGCGCGCAATGTGGCAGCAGCCCAGGCGCAAAGCGCGTGGCAGCGCCAGGATGTGCTGGCGGTGGATGCGCCTGAATCCCTGCCCGTACGCGGCAATGCACTGCTGCTGGAATCGGCGCTGCGCAACCTGATTGAAAACGCGGTACGCCATACACCCATGGGCACGCAGATCGAGGTACAAGCCGGTCTGGATGCCGATCGTGGCCTGGCCTGGATTCAGATCTGTGACGATGGGCGGCGCGATGCGGCCCCCGAGCATGCGCCCCCTGTGGATAGTCTGCATCTGGGTCATGAAATCGTCGG
The DNA here is from genome assembly GCA_031277805.1 of Comamonas sp. GTDB lineage: Bacteria > Pseudomonadota > Gammaproteobacteria > Burkholderiales > Burkholderiaceae_C > Comamonas. Next base: position 231,500 of record JAITLR010000027.1, read on the forward strand.
ACGCGTCATGCAGGCCCACGGCGGACGCTTTGAACAGGCTGATGCCCCACCGGGCTTCACCACCTGCTATCGCATGGAAATGCCGACTGCCGGTTAAAATAGGCGGTTACTAAGCGGTTACCGGAAGGTGTCGCTGGTCTATCCCCAGGCCACAGCTGTCGTGCGGCGCACTGCAGTCATTCATTGCCGGGGGGCGTTACCTCTCAAAACTTTGAACGGAACCCACCATGCCTTTGATTTCGATGCGCGAAATGCTGGACCATGCCGCTGAAAACGGCTATGGCATCCCCGCCTTCAACGTGAACAACCTGGAACAGGTCCAGGCCGTGATGTCGGCGGCTGACGAAGTCGGCGCGCCCGTCATCCTGCAGGCCAGCGCCGGTGCCCGCAAGTACGCAGGTGAGCCTTTCATCAAGCACCTGATCCAGGCCGCTGCCGAAATGTATCCCCACATTCCCCTGGTCATGCACCAGGACCACGGCACCACGCCCGAAGTCTGCCAGGGCGCGCTGAACCTGGGCTTTGGCTCGGTGATGATGGACGGCTCGCTGATGAGCGACGGCAAGACGCCTTCGTCCTTCGAATACAACGTGGATGTGACCAAGCAGGTCGTGGCCATGGCCCACAAGATTGGTGCCACCGTGGAAGGCGAGCTGGGCTGCCTGGGCAACCTGGAAACCGGTGAAGCCGGCGAGGAAGACGGCATTGGCGCCGAAGGCAAGCTGGACCACAGCCAGATGCTGACCGACCCTGAAGAAGCGGCACAGTTCGTGCAGGCCACGCAGCTGGACGCTCTGGCCATCGCCATCGGCACCAGCCATGGCGCCTACAAGTTCAGCCGTCCCCCTACAGGCGACATCCTGGCGATTTCCCGCGTCAAGGAAATCCACGCCCGCATCCCCAACACCCATCTGGTGATGCACGGCTCCTCCTCCGTGCCCCAGGAACTGCTGGCCATCATCAACCAGTACGGCGGCAAGATGAAGGAAACCTACGGCGTGCCCGTCAAGGAAATCCAGGAAGCCATCAAGTACGGCGTGCGCAAGATCAATATCGACACCGATATCCGCCTGGCCATGACCGGCGCGGTGCGCAAGTTCCTGGCCGAGAACCCCGACAAGTTCGACGCGCGCGAGTGGCTCAAGCCTGCCCGCGAAGCCGCCAAGCTGGTCTGCAAGGCCCGCTACATGGAGTTCGGCTGCGAAGGCCAGGGCGCCAAGATCAAGGGCTACAGCCTGGATCAGATGGCCAAGAAGTACGCCGCCGGCGATCTGGCTCAGCTGGTCAAGTAAGTCCCAGTTTTGATAGCTGCAGGCGCTTGCGTGACAAGCGTTTGAGGCTTGAAAGACTTAAAACCCGCATGGTGCGCCCTGCGGGTTTTTTTGTGACTGTGATCTGGCAGGGGCCTGGAGACTAGAGATTTGCCCTAGGGTTACTACAGTATCGAACGATCGTGCTTTTTATGAGAATGGTCGGATCAGTCAATAAGACCGCGGAGACGAAAAGAATGAGTGACCGTCCTTGGCTCAGCGCCTATCCAGAGGGAGTTCCGACCGATATCGACCCATCGCAGTACCCATCGCTGGTAGCGCTGATGGAAGAGGCATTCACCAAGCATGCGAACAAGGTTGCCTATTCCTTCATGGGCAAGGAGCTGACCTTTGCCCAGGTCGATGCCCAGAGCAGGGTCTTTGCCGCCTATCTGCAGAGCCTGGGCCTGCAGCGCGGCGACCGTGTGGCGCTGATGATGCCCAATGTGCCCCAGTACCCGGTGGCCGTGGCCGCCGTGTTGCGCGCGGGCTATGTGGTGGTCAACGTCAACCCGCTCTACACTGCGCGCGAGCTCGAACATCAGCTCAAGGATTCGGGTGCCAAGGCCATTGTCATCATCGAGAATTTTGCCAAGACGCTGCAGGACGGCATGCAGGGCAGTGCGATCCAGCACATCGTGCTGTGTGCCATGGGCGACGAGCTGGGCCTGATCAAAGGCGCTATCGTCAATTTCGTGGTGCGCTCCGTCAAGAAGATGGTGCCGGCCTTCAACCTGCCGGGCGCCGTACGCTTCAACGAGGCTCTTGCCAAGGGGCGCGGCGCCCCGTTCGCGGCGCCTGCCATCAAGCCCGACGACATGGCACTGCTGCAATACACAGGCGGCACCACGGGCGTGAGCAAGGGCGCGGTGCTGCTGCACAAAAACATCATTGCCAATGTTCTGCAGTCCGAGGCATGGAACCAGCCCGCCATGGGCAAGGTGCCCGCTGGAGAGCAGCCCACCAGCATCTGCGCGCTGCCGCTCTATCACATCTTCGCCTTCACGGTGAACATGATGCTGTCCATGCGCACGGGCGGTAAAACCGTACTCATCCCCAATCCGCGCGATCTGCCGGCCACGCTCAAGGAGCTGTCCAAACACCGCTTCCACAGCTTCCCGGCGGTGAATACGCTGTTCAACGGCCTGGCCAACCACCCGGACTTCAATACCGTGGACTGGAGTCACCTCAAGGTCTCGGTAGGCGGCGGCATGGCCGTGCAAAGTGCCGTGGCCGAGCTGTGGCTCAAGAAGACCGGCTGCCCCATCTGCGAAGGCTATGGCCTCTCGGAAACCAGCCCTTCGGTGACCTGCAACCCCGTCACCACCACGACGTACTCGGGCACCATAGGCGTGCCCTTGCCCAGCACCCGTATCAAGCTGGTGGCCGATGGCGGAAGCACTGTCACCGAGCTCGGCCAGCCAGGTGAAATTGCCGTGCTGGGCCCTCAGGTCATGGCCGGCTACTGGCAGCGGCCCGATGAGACGGCCAAGGTCATGACGGACGATGGTTATTTCCTGACCGGCGACATCGGCACCATGGATGAACGTGGCTTCGTCAAGATCGTGGACCGCAAGAAGGACATGGTCATAGTCAGCGGCTTCAACGTCTATCCGAACGAGGTGGAAGACGTGGTCTCCAACTGCCCTGGCGTGCTGGAATGCGCAGTGGTCGGTGTGCCCGACGACAAGACGGGCGAGGCCGTCAAGCTCATTGTCGTGAAAAAGGATCCAGCGCTGACCGAGCAGGCCCTGCGCGACTATTGCCACGCCAATCTGACGGGCTACAAGCGTCCACGTCATATTGTTTTCCGTACCGAGCTGCCCAAGACCCCCGTGGGCAAGATCCTGCGCAGGGAATTGCGCGACGCCTGATTTTCATCTTGTCTTCCAAGGCAATTTCACTGGGTGCTTCGGCACCCTTTTTTTGTTGCCGGGCCGGGCAAAGGGATTCTCGTCATAGGTGACTTCCCGTACTTGTGGAGTGCCTCGCTGTTTTCCTATAATCGTTTCACTAAATGAACTGTGTTTCATTAGAAAAACAAAAGCCTTGGGCTTTTGCCATGTGTCAGCGGTTACAGGAGAGATAAATGACGGACTCCACACAGAACACCCCCCGCAGCTGGGACCAGCCCGAAGGCACCAGCTTTGAAGACTGGATGACTTCGCGCGTCGCGCGCTTTTCCACGCGCAAGTACGACTTCGACGCGCTGAAGTTCCAGGCCGATTTCGACCCCAAGTACCGCCGCGGCCAGATGCGCTACATCGGTACTGGCGGCACGGGCGTGGCTGCTGACAGCAACACCATCCCCTCGGAAAACTTCACTTTCTCCACCATGGTGATCCCTGCCGGGCATGAAGGTCCGTCGCACCTGCACACCGACGTCGAGGAAGTGTTCTTCGTGATGCGCGGCAAGCTCAAGCTGGTGCTCGAGAAGGATGGCCAGCGCTTCGAAACCATCCTGACCGACCGCGACGTGGTTTCCGTGCCGCCCGGCGTATACCGCGAAGAGATCAATATCGGCGACGAAGACGCGCTGATGTGCGTGATGCTGGGCGCCAAGAAGCCCGTCACCCCGACCTATCCGCCCGAGCACCCTCTGGCCAAGATCAAGCGCTGAGCCAGGCCATGACACAGGACACGCTGTCCCTCAAGGTGCAGCAGCTGGAGAGCGCATTTCCCGAGCGGCTGGTGCAGTTGCCGGATGGCTCCCAGGTCGCCTGGCGCGAGGCTGGTGACACAGATGCCGAGTTTGCCGTCGTGCTGCTGCACGGCATCAGCTCCGGCTCGGCATCGTGGCTGGATGTGGCGCGGCCGCTGAGCGACAAGGTGCGCGTGCTGGCCTGGGACGCCCCGGGCTACGGCATATCCACGCCGCTGGCGCAGCCTGCACCTCTTGACGCCGACTATGCCCGGTCGCTGGCCCGGTCCCTGAGCGTTCTGGGCGTGCGCCGCTGCATTCTGGTCGGCCACTCGCTGGGTGCGCTGATGGCGGCCAAACTGGCCTGCACGGACGCGTCCGGTCTGGTTGCGCAACTGGTGCTCATCAGCCCGGCAGGCGGCTATGGCGCGCCGGCCAAGGCCGAGCAGCAGGCCAAGGTACGCCAGGGGCGCCTGGCTTCGCTGGCCGAGAAAGGCGTTGCCGGTTTGGCCGCCGTGATCGACCAGCGGCTGGTATCGGCGGCAGCACCTGAGACGGTGCGTGAATGGGTGCGCTGGAACACGGCCCGCATGCAGTCGCCAGGCTATGCGCAGGCGGTGGAGCTGCTGTGCGGCAGCGATCTGGGGCAGGCGACCGGAAGGCTGTCCATGCCGGTGCAGGTCTGGGTGGGCGAGCATGACGTGGTCACGCCTCCTGCGGCTTGCAAGGCCTGGGCCGAGCTGCTGGGCGCCCACTACGGTACGCTAGCGGCCGCCGGCCATGCTTCACCCGTGGAACAACCAGGGGAGATTGTGCAGAGGCTGGCGTTCCTGCTGGACCACAGCGCCTGATTCTTCACCTGCCGATAGCCATGACCGACTCCGCCGAGATTTCGACCAACGACAACGACCGCTACACCGTGCCCGCGCTGGAACGCGGGCTGCGCCTGCTGGCTTGCTTCAGCCCGGCACAGCCCGTGTGGAGCGCTCCGGAACTGGCCCGCAGCCTGGAGCTACCACGCTCCACGGTGTTCCGTATGTTGACCACGCTCGAAAACTCGGGGTATCTGCAGCGCAGCGGCACCGAATACCGCCTCGGCCTGGCCGTGCTGCGCCTAGGCTACGACTATCTGTCGACCCAGCCGCTGGCGCAACTGGCCGAGCCGGTGCTGCAGGACCTGTGCGACGCGCTGGGCATGACCAGCAATCTGGCGCTGCGCGACGGTACTTCGATTGTCTATGTGGCGCGCATCGCGCCGGCAGGTGCTTTTCAGGGCGCGGTGCGTGTGGGCTCGCGCTTGCCGGCCCATGCCACGGTGCTGGGGCGTGCCTTGCTGCAGGACATGGATGCTGTGCAATTGAGCGAGGTGTTCGGGGGGGATGAGCTGCCCCAGTTTTCCGAAAGCACGCCGCACAACGTCGATGAACTGCAGCGCCTGCTGGCCCAGGACCGCGAGCGCGGCTATGCCATGGGCGAGGGCTTTTACGAACCCGGCGTCTCCAGCATTGCTGCGCCGGTGCGCGGCGGTGGCGGGAGAGTGGTGGCCGGTCTGGCCGTGGCCATTCCGTTCACGGAGCTGATGCCCGAAAAAACCCAGTTCTGGGTGCAACAGGTGCGCGAGGCGGCCGAGACTCTGTCCGGCCATCTGCGCCGGCAGCACCCGGATCTTTTGCGCTGACCTGTCATCGCGTCCTCATGGCTGCTGCAAGGCAATCATGAATGCGCTTTCACGCCGGGCCAGCGCATTTCTCAGGAAGTGTGAAATGAAAAATATTGCATTGATTGGTTGCGGCGCGATTGGCTCCAGCGTTCTGGAGCTGCTGAGCGGTGATGCCCGGCTGCAGGTGCGCTGGGTGCTGGTGCCCGAGGCCAGCGCTGCGATTCAGGAAACCGTGGTGCGCCTTGCGCCGCAGGCGCAGATCCTGCCGGCGCTGCCCGCCGATGCCCGACCCGACCTGGTGGTGGAGTGCGCGGGCCATGGCGCCATCGAGGAACATGTGCTGCCCGCGCTGGCACGCGGCATTCCCTCCGTGGTAGCGTCGATAGGCGCTCTGAGTGCACCCGGCATGGCCGAGCGCGTTCAGGCGGCGGCCGAGGCCGGCCAGACCCAGGTGCAGCTGCTGTCCGGCGCCATCGGTGGCATCGACGCACTGGCCGCGGCCCGCGTGGGCGGGCTGGATGCTGTGGTCTACACGGGCCGCAAACCGCCCAAGGCCTGGAGCGGCACGCCGGCCGAGCAGGCCTGCGATCTGGCCAGCCTGACCGAGGCCTTCTGCATCTTCGAAGGCACGGCGCGTGAGGCGGCCCAGCTCTATCCCAAGAATGCCAATGTGGCGGCCACGCTGTCGCTGGCGGGCCTGGGCCTGGACAAGACCATGGTGCGTCTGTTCGCAGACCCGGCCGTTGACGAGAACGTGCACCACGTCGAGGCACGCGGCGCCTTCGGCTCCATGGAGCTGACCATGCGTGGCAAGCCTTTGGCGGCCAACCCCAAGACCTCGGCGCTGACCGTGTACAGCGTGGTGCGCGCCGTGCTCAACAACGTGGCTTCGCTGGCCATCTGATCCATCCCTGACAGGCCTACACCATGTGTCGTGCCTTGGGCATGCATCTTGCTGTGTTCTGGCAAAAATGCACACGGACATGTGTCCATTTGAGCATGGCATCCATGGTGGCATGCCGCCGCCCGCCGGCCTTTGCGCTGCATCAAGCCTGATGTGCAGAGGCTCCTGGGTTCTTTAGAAATTTCCGCTCTCGTTTTCCGAGGAGACAACACCATGCAACGTTCCGCATTCCTCAAGTCCTGCCTGGCGCTGGCTTGCACGGCCGTGCTGCCTGCCGCCATGTCACCGGCGTTGGCAGCCGGTGCTGCCGAGCAGCTGTCCAGCGGCCAGTTCACCATCATTGCGCCGTTCCCCGCCGGCGGTGCGGTGGACATCCTTTCCCGCATCCTGGCCACGGGTCTGACCGAGGAGTACAAGCAGGCCGCCATCGTGGACAACCGTCCCGGCGCCAACGGCAACATCGGCATCGACATGGTCAAGCGTGCCAAGCCCGACGGCCACACGCTGTTGGTCGTGCCCCAGGGCAATCTGACCATCAACCCCACGCTGATGCCCAAGCTGCCCTACAACGTGTTCGGCGATTTCGTGCCCGTGGCTTCCATGGGCCGTGCGGCCAATGTGATCGCCGTCAATCCCCAGGTGCCGGCCAAGACCATCCAGGAGCTGGTGGCACTGTCCAAGTCCAAGCCCGATTCGATCAGCTATGCCTCGCCCGGCGTGGGCTCCAGCCTGCATCTGGCCGGCGAGCTGTTCAAGGACAAGTCGGGCGCCGACATCATGCATGTGGCCTACAAGGGCTCGGGCCAGGGCCTGAACGATGCCCTGGGCGGCAGCATTCCCATGCTGATTGCCAACATGCCCACCGTGCTGCCCCATGTGCAGTCGGGCAAGCTGCGCGCCCTGGCCGTGACCGATGCCGCGCGCTCGAGCTTCCTGCCCAATGTGCCGACCCTGGCCGAAGCCGGCATCCCTGGCATTGCCGTTTCCTCCTGGTATGGCGTGCTGGCGCCCAAGAACACACCGCCCGAAGTGGTCAGGCAGCTGGCCGAGGACATCGACAAGGTCATGAAGACCCAGGCCGCGCAGAACCAGCTCAAGGCACAGGGCATGACGCCCTGGGTGGTCAAGGGCGATGCCTTTGGCGAGCTGATTCGCAAGGAGACGGTGTTGTGGGCGCCCGTGGTCAAGAGTCACCACATCGTGGCGCAGTAAAGCGCCATGCTCTAATCGCGCTCTTGCGCTACGAACCAAAGCGGCCCGGTGCCGCTTTTGTCTTTTCTTTCCGACCTGTTTCAGAACGCCACGCTCATGACCATCGCCATTCTCAGTGCTCTTGCCGAAGAACAACACGGCCTGGTGGACGCCATGGAGGACATGCAAAGCCAGCGCCACGCGGGGCGCGACTTCTGGCTGGGCCGGCTGCATGGGCATGAGGTGGTGTGCGCGCTCTCGGGCATCGGCAAGGTGGCCGCGGCCACCACCACGGCGGCGCTGATCGAGCGCTTTGGCGTGCGCGCCATCGTGTTCACCGGCGTGGCCGGCGGCATAGGGCAGGGCGTGAATGTGGGCGACGTGGTGATCGCGCGCCAGTTCCTGCAGCACGACATGGACGCTTCGCCGATCTTTCCGCGTTGGGAAATACCGGGCTATGGCTGCAGCACGCTGGCCTGCGATGGAGCGATGACGGATCGCCTGGTGCAGGCGGCAGCCTCCGCAGTCCAGGCCGGCATCGTGGCCTCCCACGCGTCAGCCCGCGTGCATGAAGGGCTGATCGCCAGCGGCGACCAGTTCGTCAGTTCGCGCCAGGCCAGCGACCGCCTGCGTACCGAGCTGCAGGTCGCGAGCCACCATGTGCTGGCCGTGGAGATGGAAGGAGCCGCCGTGGCCCAGACCTGCTTCGACTACGGCGTGCCTTTTGCGGCCATGCGCACCATCTCGGACCGCGCCGACGACAGCGCCCATGTCGACTTCTCCGAATTCGTGCGCACCGTGGCCAGCCGCTACGCCCAGCTGGTGGTGTCGGACTTTCTGCGCCAGCTGCGCTGAAGGTCTGCGCCAACCGATGATTCTTTGATAGCTGCTGACGCAAATCCTGTCTGATTCTTATATAGATTTCTGCGTGTATTCGTGCGTTGACGTGCGCTGCTAGCTATCAAATCGGGACACCTCCAGTCCCCGTCTGACCTGCAGCCCGATGGCGGGCAGCTACATGAACGCCAATCCTTTTCCCAACCGCGCTTGCCGCGGTTTTTTTGCGCCTGTTTGAGCCGTTATTTTTTGTATCGCCTAGGGGTTTCCCCTTGTTCTGACGCGAAATGATCGTCACTAAACTGCCATCTGTTTCAGGAAAAAAGTGTCATTTCATATTTGAAACAAAATAAGGCAAGATGACCATGAACACCACGCATCTCACCGGCCAGCTCGCAGGGCGCCGGATTCTCGTGACCGGTGCCGCTCGCGGCCTGGGTTTTGCCTTTGCACAGACGCTGTGCACGCAGGGAGCACAGGTCGTGCTCGCCGATCTGCGTGAAGAGCTGCTGGCCCAGGCCGTGGAGCAACTGCGCGCCCAGGGCCTGCAAGCCCACGGCGTGGCTTTCGATGCCTGCAACCCGGCTTCCATCGAGCACTGCGCGCAACGGGCTGTGCAGTGGCTGGGCGGCCTCGACGGTCTGGTCAACAACGCTGCCGTCACCGACTCGGGCGGCAAGGGCATGGACGACATCGCCATCGAAAAGTGGGACCAGGTGATGAACGTCAACGTGCGCGGCGTCTGGCTGATGACGCGCGCCTGCCGCGCCGCGCTGCGTGACAGCGGCCGCGGCGCCGTGGTCAACCTGGCCTCCGACACCGCGCTGTGGGGCGCTCCCAACCTGATGGCCTATGTGGCCAGCAAGGGGGCCGTGATGGCCATGACCCATTCCCTGGCCCGCGAAATGGGCGGCGACAACGTCACCGTCAACGCCGTGGCACCCGGCCTGGTGCTGGTGGAGGCCACTGAGTACGTGCCCGAGCACCGCCACCGTCTCTACATCGACCAGCGCGCGCTGCAGCGCGAGCAGGGTCCCGAGGATGTCTCGGGCGCCGTGTCCTATCTGCTGTCGGACGGCGCACGTTTCGTGACGGGCCAGGTGCTGCCCGTCAATGGCGGCTTCGTCATGAACTGAGCGCAGGCCAGCCATGAGCGACAACGACAACGTTTCCACCGACAACGGCTCCGACAAGTACATGGTGCCCGCACTGGAGCGCGGCCTACGCCTGCTGCAGGAGTTCGGCCGTGACCATGCCACGCTGGGGGCGCCCGAGCTGGCACGCCGCCTGCAGCTGCCGCGCGCCACGGTGTTCCGCATGCTCAACACGCTGGAGAGCATGGGCTTTCTGCAGCGCGCCGAGGGCGGCAACGACTACCGGCTGGGCCTGTCCGTGCTGCGTCTGGGCTTCGAGTTCCTGTCTTCCATGGACCTGACCGAGCTGGGCCAGCCCGTGATCGCGCGGCTGTGCGATGAGATCCGCTTTCCCTGCAACATTGTGGTGCGTGACGGCCGCTCCATCGTCTACGTGGCCAAGGTCACGCCGCCGACGCCGCTGACCAGCTCGGTGCGCGTGGGCACGCGCCTGCCTGCCCATGCCACGTTGCTGGGCCGCATCCTGCTGGCGGACCTGTCGCTGCCGGAGCTGCGCGCCCTCTATCCCGAAGAGCATCTGGAAGGCCATTCGCCCAAGACGCCGGGCACCGTGCTCGACCTGTTCAACTTGGTCCAGGCCGATCGCGAGCGCGGCCATGTCGCAGGCGCCGGCTTCTACGAAAGCTCGATCTCTACCGTCGCTGCACCCGTGCGCGATCACAGCGGCCGCGTTGTCGCGGCCCTGGGCGTGACCCTGGCCTCGGCCCAGATCGATCTGGAGCGCCAGGCACAACTGGTGCCGCGCGTATGTGCTGCAGCCGACGAACTGTCGGAACTGCTCAACTACCGGCCGCAGTCCAGCGCGCAGGTTCTGTCCATCACCTCACGGCGCGCAGGAGGCGGCCATGCATGACTTCAAACTTGATGCCACGGCCGTCGTCACCGGTGGCTCCTCGGGCATAGGCCTGGCCACGGTGGAGCTGCTGCTGGCCCAGGGCGCACGCGTGGCCCTGTGCGGCCGCAACCCCGAGCGTCTGGAGCAGGCCGTCAAGCAGTTGCTGGAGCTTCATCCCGAAGCTGGCGCGCGCCTGTTCGCACAGGCCTGCGACGTGCTCGATGCCGAGCAGGTGCAGCAGTTCGCACGCGCCAGCGAAGCGGCCCTGGGCCCGGCTTCCATCCTGATCAACAACGCAGGCCAGGGCCGCGTCTCCACCTTCGAGAACACCACGGATGAAGCGTGGACCGAGGAGCTGCACCTGAAGTTCTTCTCGGTGCTGCATCCCACACGCGCCTTTCTGCCGCAGCTCGAGCGCAACGAAGGCTCGGCCATCGTCTGCGTGAATTCGCTGCTCGCTTCCCAGCCCGAGCCGCACATGGTCGCCACCTCGGCCGCGCGTGCCGGCCTCAAGAACCTGGTGCGTTCCATGGCCACCGAGTTCGCGCCCAAGGGCATACGCGTCAACGGCATCCTGGTCGGCCTGATCGAGTCCGGCCAGTGGCGCCGCCGCTTCGAGGCCCGCGAGGACAAGAGCCAGACCTGGGAGCAGTGGAGCGGCGCGCTCGCAAGCACAAAGCACATCCCCATGGGGCGCCTTGGCAAGCCCGCCGAAGCGGCCCGCGCCATTTTCTTTCTTGCCACGCCACTGTCGTCGTACACGACGGGCAGCCACATCGACGTTTCCGGAGGCCATTCTCGCCATGCCTAAGCAAAATCAAATCACCGTGGGCGCTGCCGTCGCCGAATTCCTCGAGCATTGCGATGTGAAGGCCGCCTTCGGGGTGATCTCCATCCACAACATGCCCATCCTCGATGCCATGTTTGCGCGCGGCAAGGTCCGCTTCGTGATGGCGCGCGGCGAGGCCGGCGCCGGCAACATGGCCGACGCCTGCGCCCGTTCCACCTCCAGCCTGGGCGTGTGCATCACCAGCACCGGCCCGGCCTCCGGCAACATCGCCGGCAGCCTGGTCGAGGCCTACACGGCCGGCACGCCGCTGCTGCACATCACGGGCCAGATCGAGACCCAGTACCTGGACAAGAAGCTCTCGTACATCCACGAGGCGCCGGACCAGCTGACCATGCTGAAGGCCGTCTCCAAGGCCGCCTTCCGCGTGCTGAGCGCCGAGACCTGCCTGTCCACCTTGAAGGCCGCCGTGCAGGCCGCCATGACCGCGCCCACGGGCCCGGTGAGCGTGGAGATTCCTATCGACATCCAGCAAAGCGTGATCGACATGCCCACCGACTGGGCACCGCTGCCGCTGGCCGTGCTGGCCCCGAGCGAGGCCTCGCTGGACGCGCTGGCCGAGCAGTTGGCCCAGGCACGTCGCCCCCTGCTGTGGCTGGGCGGCGGCGCACGCCACGCCGGCGCGGCCGTGCAGCGCCTCAAGGCCATGGGCTTTGGCATCGTCAGCACCGGCCAGGGCCGAGGCATCGTGCCCGAGGACGATCCTGCCTCGCTGGGCGCCTACAACATCCAGAAGCCTGTCGAGGCCTTCTACCAGCGCTGCGACGCCATGCTGGCCGTGGGCACGCGCCTGCGCAGCAACGAAACGCTGAAGTACGAACTCAAGCTGCCGCGCCCGCTGCTGCGCATCGATGTGGACGCCGCCCAGCAAGGCCGCTGCTATGTGGATGACGGCTTTGTCTGCGGCGACTCGGCCCTGGCCCTGACCGGCCTGGCCGACCGCCTGGAAGCCCGCGGCTACAAGGCCGACTCCGAGCTGCTGGTTGACCTGCGCCGCACGCACGAGGAAGTCGTCGCCACCATGCGCGACGGCCTGGGTCCATACAGCACCCTGGTGCAGCAGCTGCAGCAGGTGGTGGGCCGCAAGTTCAACTGGGTGCGCGACGTGACCGTCTCCAACAGCACCTGGGGCAACCGCGAGCTGCGCTTCTTCGAGCCCAACGCCGGCGTGCACGCCACGGGCGGCGGCATCGGCATGGGCATGCCCATGGCCATCGGTGCGGCCATCGGCGCAGCCGAAAGCGGCTCGGGCCGCAAGACCCTGGGCCTGGCCGGCGACGGCGGCTTCATCCTGAACCTGGGCGAACTCGCCACGCTGGTGCAGGAAGAGTGCGACACCATGATCGTGCTGATGAACGACCAGCGCTACGGCGTGATCCAGAACATTCAGGATGCCTCCTACGGCGGCCGCCGCTGCTATGTGGAGCTGCACACGCCCGACTACGCCCAGCTGTGTGCCTCCATCAAGCTGCCCCATGCCCGCGTGAGCAACCTCGATGAGCTGCCCGCCGTGCTGGAAGGTGCCTGGAGCAAGAAGGGCCCCTTCCTGCTGGAGATCGACATGCGCGCCATCGGCAGCTTCAAGACCACGTTCTCCGGCCCTCCGGTGAACAAGCTCGACCAGATCCCGGCCACCACCAAGGCTCAGTGAGGAGTTGCACCATGGCTAACCTAGAACTGCTCCCTATCAATATCGCCGGCGAATGGCGCCTGGGCGGCGGCGACGAAACCGCCACGCTCTACCCCGCCAACGGCGAGGTGGTGGGCCGCCTGCGCGCGCCCAGCCTGGCCGATGTGGAAGAGGCCATCCAGAAAGCCGACCACGCTTTCCGCACCAGCGGCTGGGCCCAGAAGAAGCCCCATGAGCGCGCCGCCGTGCTGTACCGCATCGCCCAGCTGATCCGCGAGCGCGCCGAGCCCCTGGCCCAGCTGCAGCGCCTGGACAACGGCAAGCCCATCAAGGAAACGCGTGCGCTGGTGGCCAGCGCCGCCGGCACCTTCCAGTACTTCGCGGCGGCCTGCGAAACCATGGAAGAGACCCTCACGCCTTCGCGCGGCGACTTCATGACCATGAGCGTCTACGAGCCCATGGGCGTGGTCGCGGCCATAACGCCGTGGAACTCGCCGATTGCCAGCGAGGCGCAAAAGCTCGCCCCCGCGCTGGCGGCCGGCAACGCCGTGGTCGTCAAGCCCGCCGAAGCCACGCCGCTGCTGGCGCTGGAGCTGGCCAGGATCTGCGAAGAAGCGGGTGTTCCCAAGGGCATCGTCAGCGTGCTGCCCGGCCGCGGCTCGGTGATTGGCGACGCCATCACCAAGCACCCGCTGGTCAAGCGCGTGTCGTTTACCGGCGGCACCTCCACCGGCAAGCACATCGCCCGCATCGCGGCCGACAAGATGATGCCGGTCTCGCTGGAGCTGGGCGGCAAGTCGGCCACCATGGTGCTGGCCGATGCCGACCTGGACCACGCTGTCAACGGCGTGCTCTACGGCATCTTCAGTTCCTCGGGCGAATCCTGCATCGCGGGCTCGCGTCTATTTGTGGCGCGCAATCTCTACAGCGAGTTCATGCAACGCCTGACGGCCAAGGCCGCCGCGCTGAACGTGGGCGACCCGGCCGACGAGAACACCCAGATGGGCCCGCTTATCACGGCCAAGCACCGCGAATCCATCGAGAGCTATGTGGCGCTCGGCCTGTCCGAAGGCGGCAAGCTGCTTACCGGCGGCCACCGCCCCGAAGGCGCAGCGTTTGAGCGCGGCTACTACTACCGCCCGACCATCCTGGATGGCGTGCAGAACGACTGGCAGATCTGCCAGCAGGAAATCTTCGGCCCCGTGCTCGTAGCCATGCCCTTCGACAACGAGGACGATCTGCTGGCCCAGGCCAACGACAGCGTCTATGCGCTGGCCGCGGGCATCTGGACGCGCGACTACAAGAGCGCCTGGCGCATCGGCCGTGCCGTGCAGGCCGGCACCGTGTGGATCAACACCTACAAGCAGTTCTCGATCTCCACGCCGTTCGGCGGCTGGCGCGACTCGGGCCTCGGCCGCGAGAAGGGCCGCATGGGCATCCAGCAGTACATGGAGCAGAAGAGCCTGTACTGGGGCCTCAACGAGGAGCCGCTCGCATGGGCTCGCTAGAACGCTCTGAGCCAGGCCACAACCCCCGCCGCTGGTGGGGCGTGCTGGCACTGCTGTTCATCGTCACGATCGCCTATGTGGATCGGGTGAACATCTCGGTGCTGCTGGTCGACAAGGAGTTCCTGCAGGCGTTCGGCCTGGTCGGCGACCGGGTGGGACAGGGCGCGCTGATGACGCTGTTCCTGCTCGGCTACGGCGCGGCGGCCATGTTTCTGACGCCGTTCTATGAGTCCGTGCTGGGCTATCGCCGCGGCCTGATGGTCAGCCTGTTCGTCTGGGCCTTGCTGACAGCATTGGCGCCTATGGCCGGCTCGCTGTTCGCGCTGCTGGTGCTGCGCGTCCTGCTGGGTGCCAGCGAAGGGCCGCTGTTCTCGCTCAAGACCATGTTCGTCCACGACAATTTTTCCGCGCAGCAGTGGGGCAAGCCCAACGCGGTCAGTTCGATGGGTGTTTCGCTGGGGCTGGCCGTGGGCTTTCCCTTGGTCAGCTATCTGCTGCGTTCGGGCGGCTGGGCCGAGTCTTTCCATGTGCTGGCTGCCATCAATCTGTTGCTGGGCCTGCCTCTGGTGTACTGGCTGATTCCCGCGCCACGGGCAGCAGCAACGCATCGTGCCAAGGCGGGTGCGCTGCAGGCTTTCCGTGAGGGACTGCAGACCCGGCATCTGGGGATGCTGCTGGTCATCGAGGTCTGCACGCTGGCTTATCTCTGGGGCAGCAGCGCCTGGTTGCCCGCATACCTGGTTGACGACAAAGGCTTCTCGGTCAGCACGATGGGCTGGGCTTCGTCGCTGCCCTTCATCGTGGGCCTGGCTGCGAACTTTTTGGGTGGCGTGCTGGCGGATGTCTTTCCCAAGCGGCTCACACCACTGATCTTCACATTGGGCGGAGTGTTGTGCGCGCTGTCCGTGCTGTTCCTGATCGGCAGCCGCAGCACGCCGGCGACCATGACTTTCCTGCTGCTGGCCAGTGCGTGCTGGGGCATCCAGGGTGCCTCCATCCCGACGCTGGTGCAGCGCTTTGCGCCCGCTGGCCGTGTCGGCAGTGCCTACGGCATCGTCAATGGCGTGGGCAATCTGGTTGCGGCCTTCATGCCGACGGCCATGGGCAGCCTGATGAAGACCCATGTGGCGGGCGGTTTTGCGCTGTTGGTCGTGTCGCAGGTGGGCGTCGCGTTGGGCGGTGCCTGGTTGAGCTGGAAGCAGTCGGCATCGGTTCTGGTCGAACCCGCCGATGGCGTGGCACGTTGAATACAAGGATGGAGTGAAAAATGAGCGTACTGGGTATTGACGAAATCAGCTACGGCGCCGACGACCTGCCGGCCTGTCGCCAGTTCTTCCTCGACTGGGGCCTGAGCCTGGTCGACGAGCAGACCGGGCGGCTGGTGTTCGAGACGCTGAACGGCTGCCGCGTGATCGTGGCCGCCACCGACCATCCCGATCTGCCGCCCGCTATCGAGCCCGGCCCCACGCTGCGCGAGGTGGTCTGGGGCGTGGAAAGCGAAGCCGACCTGGCGCTGTATGCGGGCCGTATCGCTGAGCTGCCAGGCTTTGTTAAGCAGGGCGGCCCGAACGGCGGACGCATTGGCTGCACCGACCCCAACGGTCTGGCCGTGCGTCTGCAGCTCACGCAAAAGCGCGACGTGCAGATGCAAAGCGCCGAGTACAACACCTGGGACCGCAAGGGCCGCATCAACCAGGCCAGCCCGGCCTACGAGCGCGCCCAGCCCATCGAGGTCGGCCATGTGGTGTTCTTCGTCAAGGACGTGCAGGCCTGCGAGCGCTTCTATGTCGAGAACTTCGGCTTCGCGGCCTCGGACCGCTACCCCGAGCGCGGCGCCTTCCTGCGCACCGCGCCCGACGGCGGCCACCACGACATCTTTTTGCTGCAGCGCCCCGACAAGCACGCCGGCCTGAACCATGTGGCCTTCACCGTGCGAGACATTCACGAGGTCTTCGGCGGCGGCATGCACATCTCGCGCTGCGGCTGGGACACCCAGCTCGGCCCGGGCCGCCACCCCGTGTCCTCGGCCTATTTCTGGTACTTCAAGAATCCGGCCGGTGCCCTGGTCGAGTACTACGCCGACGAGGACCAGCTGACGGCCGATTGGCAGCCGCGTGAGTTCGAGCCCGGCCCGACCGTGTTCGCCGAATGGGCGATCGACGGCGGCCTGGACGGCAACACCCGTCGCCAGAAGGGCGCAGGCGCTGCCGACGGCAAGTTCCTGACCGACAAAAAACATTGAGAGACATTGGAAGCGCTGGCTGGCCGGTGCTTTCACCCACAACGATTCCACAACCCACGGGCTATTCCATGAAGAACATTCGTCGCCAGGTAGTTATCGCTGCTGCATTGCTGGCTGCAGCCCAGATGTCAGGCTCCGCGCTGGCGCAAGCCTTTCCTGCCAAGCCCATCACTCTCGTCGTAGCCTATCCGGCCGGCGGCGATACCGATGCCATGGCGCGCCTGTATGCAGAGAAGCTGTCCCAGCGCCTGGGTCAGCCCGTGGTGGTGGACAACCGGCCCGGTGCCAGCGGCACCATTGGCACCGTGCATGTGGCCAAGGCCGCGCCCGACGGCTACACGCTGCTGCTGGCGCCCAATACCTTTGCCATCGCCCAGTTCGTGCTCAAGACCAATGCGGGCTCGAGCTACGACGTGCTCAATGGCTTCACGCCTATCGTGCAGACCAGCGTGCAGCCCATGTTCGTGGCCACCAGCCAGAACTCAGGCATCAAGGACATCAAGGCGCTGGTGAGCCAGGGCAAGGGCGGCAATCTGACCTATGCCAGCCCCGGCAGCGGCTCGCCCATGCACATCCTGGGCGAGATGTTCAACAAGGCTGCTGCTACCCGGCTCGGCCACATCCCCTACAAGGGCGTGGCGCCGGCCGTCAACGACCTGATCGGCGGCCATGTGCCCACGACCTTCATGACCTGGGGCCCGATCGCGCCTTACGCAGGCACCAAGGTCAACGTGCTGGCCGTGGCCGATGCCCAGCGCAGCACGCTGGCGCCCAACGTGCCCACGCTGGGCGAGCTGGGCATCAAGGACGTGGAAGTGTCGGCCTGGCAAGGCCTGTTCGGTCCCAAGGGCATGTCGCCCGAGACCGTGAAGCTGCTGAACACCCAGCTCAATGAAATTCTGAAGATGCCGGACGTGGTCTCCAAGATGGCCACCTTCGGCGCCTTGCCCGCGGGCGGCGAGCCGGCGCGTCTGGCCAAGACCAACGCCGCCGACTACAACCGCTTCGGCAAGCTGATCAAAGATCTCGGCATCCAGGCCGACTGAACCGTTTTAGAAGGAGAACCCACCATGGCTGTAGATCGATACCTCGAACCCCACCAGGCCCGCCAGCGTCCCGGCACGCTGTTCGAAGACCTGCTGGGCGACTCCATCGAGCGCGCCTTCGGCGAGGGCGTGCAGACGCTGCCCGAGCTGGTGGCCTATATCAACCGCAGCGGCCCCTCCGGCGAGAACGGCGAGGCCTGGACTGAACAGAGCTTCCAGGCGTTGATGGCGCGCCTGGGCCATTGAACCGCGAGCAAGACAGGAGCGCCCCATGAACGTACAAACCATCACCATCGATCCGGTGGACCGTCTGCTCAACCAGGGCCTGAAGAACCTTTGGTACGCGGTCTGCCCCTCCGACTTCGTGAAGACCGAGCCCGTCTCGCTGCGCCGCTTCGGCCGCAAGATCGCGCTGTGGCGCGATGCCTCTGGCCAGGTCCACGCGCTGGAAGACCACTGCCCGCACCGCGGCGCGCCGCTGTCCCAGGGCGTGAACCTGGGCGACCGGCTGGCCTGCCCTTACCACGGCGTGGAAGTGCGCTGCGACGGCACCGTGACCAAGGTGCCCGGCAGCCCCGGCTGCAAGCTCGAAGGCTCGCGCGCCGCGCTGGACTTCCATGTACACGAAGCCCATGGCGCGATCTTCCTCTACAACAGCGACAAGCATGTGGACGAGGCACCGGCCTTCACGCTGCCCGAGGAGCTGACCTCGCCCGAGTATTCGAACTTCCTGTGCTATGCCGAGTGGCGCAGCGACTACCGCTATGCGCTGGACAACGTCATGGACCCCATGCATGGCACCTTCCTGCACAAGCAGTCGCACTCCATGGCCGAA
Source organism: Comamonas sp. (assembly GCA_031277805.1). Classification (GTDB taxonomy): domain Bacteria; phylum Pseudomonadota; class Gammaproteobacteria; order Burkholderiales; family Burkholderiaceae_C; genus Comamonas. The sequence goes on from JAITLR010000027.1 coordinate 250,140, forward strand.
GGCGACAGCAAGGCCACGTTCCAGGTGCGCGATACCGAGCACGGCTTTGTGTTCGAGAAGGTCGGCCAGCGCGGCGTGAACTTCGACTGGACCGAATACGGCGAAACCGGCGTGCAGTGGATGCGCCTGGAGATCCCGTATCCCAAAACCGGCGGCCCCGGCGGCAACTTCGCCATCGTGGCCTGCGTCACGCCCATCAGCGCTGACCTGTGCTCCGTGTTCTTCTGGCGCTGCCGCAAGGTGGATGGCTGGATGCGCAACACCTGGCGCTTCCTGTACCGCAACCGCCTTGAGGCGCGCCACTGGGCCGTGCTGGAGCAGGACCGCATCATGATGGAGCAGATGGAAATCGACGCCAATTCGCGTGAGAACCTCTACCAGCACGACATCGGCCTGGTGCGCCTGCGCCGCCATCTGCGCCGCCAGGCCCAGGAACAGATCGACGAAGGCATCGCATCATGAGCAACACCTTGAAGGCCTTTGTGCACACGCTGCGCTACGAGGCCCAGGACACCATCAGCGTCGAGCTGCGTCCAGTCGATGGTGGCGAGTTCCCTGCCTTCACGGCGGGCTCGCACATCGATCTGCACCTGCCCAACGGGCTGGTGCGCAGCTACTCCCTGTCCAACGACAGCAGCGAGCGCCACCGCTACGTGGTCGGCGTGCTGCGCGACCGCGCCAGCCGCGGCGGCTCGCGCTGCGTGCACGAAGCGCTGCGCGTGGGCATGCCCATCACCATCGACGAGCCGCGCAACCACTTCGCGCTCGATGAGAGCGCCAAGCACTCGGTGCTGGTGGCCGGCGGCATCGGCATCACGCCCATGCTGTGCATGGCGCGCCGCCTGAAGGCCCTGGGGCATTCGTTCGAGATGATGTACTTTGCGCGCGAACGCAAGAGCGCCGCCTTTCTCGACGAGCTGCAGGCTCTGGGCATGCCGCTGCATCTGCACTTCGACGCCGAGGCGGGCGGCCCGCCCGACCTGCGCGCGCTGCTGGCGCAACGCACCCCGGACGCCGGTCTGCACCATTATTCGTGCGGCCCGACGCCCATGCTTGACGCCTTCGAGAAGTTCTGCGCCGAGCTCGGCCATGCCAACGCCCATATCGAGCGCTTCACGCCCGTGGAGGTCAAGGCTGCCACCGATGCCCGCGACAACTACACGGTGGAGCTCAAAAAGAGTGGCCGCTTCATCCAGATCACGCCCGACAAGTCGCTGCTGGACACCCTGCTGGACGCTGGCATAGCCGTGGACCACAGCTGCTGCGAAGGCGTCTGCGGCTCATGCGAGACACGCGTGCTGGAAGGCGTTCCCGACCACCGCGACTCGGTGCTCAGCCCCAAGGAAAAGGCCGGCAACAAGGTCATGATGGTCTGCGTTTCCGGCTGCAAGAGCGACACCCTGGTTCTGGACATCTGAACCGGCACATCAGACCTGCAAAAAACCACTACCCATAGAGGAGACAAAACCATGAAATCCATCCATACGCCAGCTCTTGGTGTGGCGCTAGCCTGCCTGGCCGCTTTCCCCGGAGCAGCATCTGCGCAATCCAAGGTCGAGATCTTCGGCGTCGTCGACGTCGGCGTGGCCCATCTGGGCGGCTCGGGCGCTTCCAAGACGGGCCTTTCGACAGGCGGCGCCAACATCAGCCGCTTGGGCTTTCGCGGCACCGAGGATCTGGGCGGTGGTCTGAAGGCGGGCTTCTGGCTCGAGGCCGGCCTGGACGTGGACAGCGGAGTCGGCAAGGCTGCTGGCGGCAGCCTGAACTTCAACCGCCGCTCCACAGTGAGCCTGATGGGCAACTGGGGCGAGGTGCGCCTGGGCCGCGACGACTCGGCGACCTTCCTGAACACGCTGATCTTTGATCCCTTCCTGACCAACGGTGTCGGTGGCACGGGCGCGTTCACCATGCTGGGCATTCCGGGCGTTCCCTCGACCGGTGGCGCACCCATCCAGATCAGCAATGCGGTGAGCTACTTCCTGCCCCAGAACCTGGGCGGCTTCTATGGCCAGGCACAGGTGGCATTCGGCGAGCAGCCCAGCAACGCGCCCAACAAGCGCGAGGGCGACTACCGCGGTCTGCGCCTGGGTTACCGTCAGGGCGCGTTCAACGGCGCGCTGGCCACGGGCCGCCTCTACGGCAATACCAGCGACACCAACCTGACCGCGAGCAATGTGGGCCTGTCCTACGACTTCGGCGTAGCCAAGCCCATGCTGCTGTGGGCCACGGAAAAGCGCGGCGGCACCAAGATCACGGCCGTGCAGCTGGGCGTGACTGCGCCTGTGGGCAACGGCGAGGTCCGTGCCTCCTTCGGTCACTACAACCAGTCCAACAGCAATGCGGACTGGAACAAGATCAGCGTGGGCTATGGCTACAACTTCTCCAAGCGCACCCAGGTCTACGGCACCTACGCCTTCCTGAAGAACAAGGGCACGGCGGCGAAGTCCATCGGCGTGCAGGGGCTGAGCGCTCCTGGCACCACGCCAGGCGGCAACTCCAACGGTCTGGAATTCGGCATCCGCCACTTCTTCTGATCCTGCTCACCGGGCCGGCGGGCGCCGGTCCCGGTTTTCCTCTTTTTCAACGCTAGCCGGACTTACATCATGAAAGACTCACGCTCGTTGCGCTGGTGGGGCGTGGTCACGCTGTTCGTGATCGTCGCCATCTCCTATGTGGACCGGATCAATATCTCGGTCCTGATCACCGATCGCGACTTCCTGTCGCATATCGGTCTCACGCCCGATGACCGAACGCGCCAGGGTCTGCTGGCCACGGCTTTCATGGTGGGCTACGGTGTTTCCTCCTTTGTGCTCACGCCGTTCTGCGCGGCGCTGTTCGGCGTGCGCCGCAGTCTGATCGGCGGGCTGTTGCTGTGGGGCGTGGTCACCTTTGCGTCGCCGGGTATGAGCAGCTATGGCCTGCTGCTGGCTTCGCGCATTCTGCTGGGCGTGTCCGAGGGGCCGCTGTTCTCTCTGGCCAGCAGCTATATCAAGGCGCATTTCGAGAGCCGCGAGAATGGCAAGCCCAATTCGCTGGTCAATATGGGCACCGGGCTGGGCCTGGCGGTGGGTTATCCCTTCGTCGGCTATCTGGTCGTGGGCCACAACTGGGAGACTTCGTTCCATGTGCTGGGTCTGATCAATGTGCTGCTCGGTGTGCCGCTGGTCTGGGCCTTTGTGCGCATGCCCAAGGTGGAGACCGGTATGCCCAAGCCCCAGACGCTGGGCGAAGGCATGGGCCAGGTCGGCAAGATCGTGCGCGGTGCCATGCATACGCGTTATCTGTGGCTGATCACCATCCTCACGGCAGCCTTTCTGTCCTACCTCTGGGGCAGCAGCAACTGGCTGCCCGCCTACCTCAAGGAGTCACGGGGCTTTTCCATGCGCGAGATGGGCTGGCTGGCTTCGCTGCCGCAATATGCAAGCGTGGTCGCGGTGTTTGTGGGCGGCATGATCATCGACCGCATCGCGCGCCGCCAGGTGCCGCTGATCTTCGTCTTCGGCAGCGTGGGCGTGGCCGCCGCCGTGTGGCTGGCCATCCACATGGAAGATCGCTATGCCGCAGCCTACTGCCTGATCGCCGCCAACTTCTGCTGGGGGCTGATGAGCCCGGCCATCCCGAGCACCGTGCAGCACTGCGCGCGGCCCGAGCATGTGGCCAGTGCCTATGGCGTGGTCAACGGTGTGGGCAGTCTGGTGGCTGGCTTCATGCCGGCCATCATGGGCGCGGTGATAGGTGCGCTATCGGCCCGAGGCGGCGTGAGTGCAGGCTTCTTCGCGGGCTTTGCAGCGTTGATCGGTACGCAGGTGGTGGTGATGCTGTGCGGCATCGTGCTCTGGGTGCGCGAGCGCAATGCCGGGCCACAGTCATCGTGATGGATGTATAAAAAAGGAGCGCCTAGCGCTCCTTTTTCATAGGTTTCGCATCTTTGGAGTCTGAAATTACTGCCAGCCAAGCGCAAACAGCTCCTCTTTTGATGGCAAGTGCCTTGAATCTGGCGCAGCACATCCGAGCAGACACCGAGCAAGGGCTGCCCCAGCAAGGGCTGCCCCAGCAAGGGCTGTCCCAGCAAAGGTGTCGTCCCCCTTGCAGGGGAAGCGGCGCAGCCGCTCAGGGGGCTATTTCAACCAGCCGCGCTTGCGGAAGTACAGCATGGGCCCCACAGCGCTCAGAATCATCAGCAGCACCACATAGCCGTAGCCGAACTCCCACTCCAGCTCGGGCATGAACTTGAAGTTCATGCCGTAGACGCTGGCGATCAGCGTAGGCGGCAGCAGGGCCACGCTGGCCACCGAGAAGATCTTGATGATCTTGTTCTGGTTGATGTTGATGAAGCCGACGGTGGCATCCATCAGGAAGTTGATCTTGTCGAACAGAAAGGCCGTGTGGCTGTCCAGCGACTCGATGTCGCGCAGAATCTGGCGTGATTCCTCGAACTGCTCGGCATTGAGCATCTTGCTTCGCATCATGAAGCTCACGGCGCGGCGCGTGTCCATGACGTTGCGGCGGATGCGGCCGTTCAAGTCTTCCTGACGGGCAATGGCCCCCAGTACTTCCTTGGCCACATCGTCGGTCACATCGCCGGACAGCACCATCTTGCTGGTTTTTTCGAGGTCGTCGTAGATGCGCTCCAGCGTATCGGCCGAGTATTCGGCGTCGGCGTCGAAGAGCTTGAGCAGCACATCCTTGGCTTCGTCGATCAGGCCTGGCGCACGGCGGGCGCGCATGCGCAACAGCCGGAACACGGGCACGTCTTCGTCGTGGATGGAGAACAGCACGCCGCAGCTGTGCAGATTCTGGTTGTGCTGGTTGAGGATAAAGGCCACACGCACCGAGCGCGGATCTTCCACATCGTCGATCAAAAAGTCGCTGCGGATGTGCAACTCGCCATTGTCTTCCTCATAGAAGCGGGCTGATTCCTCGATGTCGTCGTCCATCGCGTCTTCGGGGATGGACAGTTCGTAATGCTGCTTGATCCAGCGCTTTTCTTCGACGGTGGGGGACTCCAGGTCCACCCAGATGGGGCGAAAGCGCTCGAGGTCTTCCAGAGATTCGATTTCTTCTTGAACGAGGCGGCCATTGGCCAGCGTAAAGATGTTGAGCATCAGCTCACTCCCGGTTGCTCTTGAGTTTCTGCAGGGATGAAGGCGCTTTCAACCCCCATCCATTCGTAACCGGGAGCTGAAAGCTACCAACTGGGATAGTTGTCCACAGATGTCTTTCAGTGAATCGAAGCCGATGATTATGCTACGTTGCACTGCAGCATGTCGCGTCGGGCCTACATGGGAGAGTGGGTAAACAGGGCTTGTCTTGCCCCTGTCATGCGGGCTTTGTAAAACCGTCGGCCTGTACCAGATCGGCCCAGGCTCCGGCCTTGGCCTGCGGTGCACGCAGCAGGTAGTTGGGGTCGTAGGTCACCACGGTCGGTACGCCAGCAATGCGGTGGGGCTCGGCGCGCAGGCGGCCCAGCGCTTCGTGGCGGCCCAGTACGGCGCGGGCGCTGGCCAGGCCCAGCACCAGCACGCAGTCGGGGCGCAACTCGCGCAGCACGGCTTCCAGCGCTGGCTGCAGCGGCTGGGCATGGGTCAAGTCGGCATCGGGTGGCGCGCGATGCAACGCGGCACTGTAGACGCGCGGTTTTTCCTGTAGGCTCAGGGCGCGCAGCATATTGTCCAGCAGCCGGGCGGCATCACCCTGCAGAGCGGTTTGCGCACTGTCTGCCGATGGCTTTTGTGCGGGGCTGAGCAGTGCCGGGTTGGCCGGCGGCTCCAGCAGAATCAGCCAGCCGCCTTGCTGCGCGGTCTGTACATGCTGAGGTGCGTGGGGATAGACCAGCTGCGCAGGGCCAATGGTCCAGCCCAGGCCGGGCTCGCCTGAGGGGCCGGCAGCCGGTTGCTGCACAAAGCGATGGGGCTCGCGGCTGTGGCTTGAAAGTAGCGGTGCAGTCCGCGCTGGAGCCTGAGGGGCAGCCAGCGCAGCTGAGGGCGTTGGTGCCTGTATCGGTGCGGCAGGTGCAGCGGCCTGAACTGCTGGCGCAGGTACAGGGGCAGGAGCTGATACGGGTGGCGCAGCAGGCGTTGCACGCATCACTAGCGCCACATCGGCCGGGGGCTCCAGGACCACCTCAGGGCCTGCTGCCATCTCGGCGGGTTCGGGCAGCCAGACGGTGATGCCCATGGCTTCCAGCATGGCCCGCTGGCGGGCATCCAGGTTCAAGGCCATAGTTTGAGACTCATGAGCACGGCGTTTTCACGCGGGCCGTTGGGGTTGGGGTAGTAGTTCTTGCGCAGGCCCACTTCGGCAAAACCGTGCTTGAGGTAGATCTCGCGCGCACGGGCATTGCTTTCCCGCACTTCCAGCCAGATCCACTGTGAATTTTTCTGCCGTGCCCACAATGCCAAGGCATCGAGCAGCACGCGCGCCCAGCCCTGGCGCTGGAAGGCAGGGTTGACGGTGATGTTGAGCAGATGCACTTCGTCCAGCACCAACATGGCGACAAAGTAACCCAGCAACTGGTGATGGGAGTCGACCAGCAACTGCGTCTCATAGCCGGCCACCATCGCATCCTGAAAGTTGCCACGGCTCCAGGGGTGGACATAGGCCTGCTCCTCGATGGGAAGTAGCGTATCCAGCCACAGCGCGGACAGTGGCTCGAAGCGCACCAGGGATGCGGCGTCGTCCATGGCGACTTCAGCGGTGGGCAGTACAGGGCTGCTGGGTGATGTCATTGCGCGGCTTGAAGTGTGGCGGCTTGTGCTGCAGCGGCTTTTTCGCTTTCGCGTTCGGCCGTGGTTTTGGCCACTTTATCGCGGATGTAGCGCGGCAGGGCCTGCTCGGCGGGCACGGCGCAGCCTTTTGCCAACAGGGCCGGGGCCAATCGCAGCATGGCGGTGGCCGTGGGCAGGGCATGCACATGCGTGGCTGCGGGAGCCAGCAGTTCGGGGTAGACGCTCTGGGCGTTGCCGGCTACGGTCAGGTCGGCGGCCACTTGCAGGGCTTCGGGAGCGCAGAGACCAAAATCTTCGGGCTCTACCCACTGGCCGTCGACAAAGCGAAATGCGGCGTGGTAGACCTCGTTCATGCGTGCATCCAGCACGGCTTCCACCTCGGTGCAGCCGTGCAGATGGCGGGCTTCCTCGGCCACGGTCAGCAGCGAATCCACGGGCAGCACGGGCACATGGGCCGCAAATGCCAAGCCCTGGGTGATGGCGCAGGCCGTGCGCAGACCGGTGAAGGAGCCGGGACCGCGGCCAAAGGCAATGGCGTCCAGCTGCTTGAACTCCAGCTGCGCTTCCTGCATGAGCTGGCGAATGGCCGGCAGCAACTGGGCCGACGACTGTTGTGCACCCGGGCCGCTGTATTGCCAGACGGCATCGCCGCGCTGGACGGCTACAAACAGGGTATCGGTGCTGGTGTCGAGGGCTAGGAGATTCATGTTGGGCAGGCGTCAGTCGCAATCGGGCTGGAGCGCTATTCGTGCTGCACTGGTGGGCAGTGGAAGGCTGCCATTATCGGATGCCCGCCGTTGTCCTGCCGCTGACGCTGCCAATGCCCGGCGTATCGACGCCCGGCGTGGTGACGCCCAGCGTAGACTTGCGCCCCATGCTGCAGACCAAGATTTTTCTTCGCAAGACCCTGACCGTGCTGGGCGCCCCTTTGCTGGCGCTGCTGGCCGCATCATCCCAGGCCCAGACACCACAGACCGACACCCGCATCCCCGCCGCCGTGGAGGCCGCTCTGCAGCGCGCCAAGATCCCGCGCGAAGCCGTGTCGCTGATGGTGATGGATGTGGACGGCAAATCCGCCCCGCGCCTGGCCTGGCGCACGCACCAGCCCATGAATCCGGCTTCGGTCATGAAGCTGGTCACGACCTATGCGGCGCTCGACCAACTGGGCCCGGCCTATGTCTGGCGCACACCGGTGTTTCTGGGCGGTCCCGTGGCCGACGGCGCGCTGCGCGGCAATCTCTATATTCAGGGTCAGGGCGATCCCAAGCTGGTGCTTGAGCGTCTGTGGCTGATGCTGCGCCGCTTGCAAGGCATGGGTGTGAAGGTCATCGTGGGCGACATCGTGCTGGATCGCAGCGCTTTTCAGCTGCCCGCGCATGATGCGGCAGGCTTTGACAACGAGCCCTGGCGGCCCTACAACGCATCGCCCGATGCGCTATTGATCAACTACAAGGCCGTGGCGCTCAATATTGCTACTGATACAGGAGCTGGTGTCGCCCGCATTCAATACGATCCACCTATGTTTGGTATGGAAAACCAGACAACCGTGCCGCTAACTGCTACGAATTCTGATTGTGGCGACTGGCACACCAAACTGCAGCTTGATATGAGCAATCCGCAGCGCATTGGCTTTAACGGCAGCTACCCGGCGATCTGCGGCGACAAGAGCTGGTCCATCGCTCCGGCGCAGCCCGAGCAGTTTGCGGCCAAGGCCATTGAAGGCATGTGGCGCGATCTGGGCGGCAAGCTGACTGGCACCGTGCGTGATGGCACCGTGCCACAGGGGCTGCAGCCGGCATTCCAGGTCGAGTCGCCCTCGCTGTCCGAGGTGGTGCGCGATATCAACAAGTACAGCAACAACATCATGGCCCAGCATGTGTTTCTGACCTTGGGCATGCAGCGTACTGGCGTGGCCAACTTCGAGACTTCGCGCCAGGTGCTGGCCCAATGGTGGCAAAACCGCTGGGGAGCGGCCGAGCAGCCCGTGGTGGACAACGGCGCGGGCCTGAGCCGCAACGCCAGCATCACTGCCAACGGCCTGGCGCAGATGCTGCAAAACGCCTGGGTATCGCCTGTGATGCCGGAGTTTGTGGCATCCATGCCCATCGTCGGTGTGGACGGCACGCTACGCCGCAGCCGCAGCAAATCGACCGGTGCCGCCCACCTCAAGACCGGCACACTGCGTGACTCCGCTGCGCTGGCCGGCTATGTGGATGGCGCCAGCGGCCACCGCTATGTGCTGGTGGCCATGGCCAACCACGCCAATGCGCCAGCAGCACGCACGGCCTGGGAAGCATTGGTGGACTGGACGGCTGCGCAGTAGCGCCCTCGTAGCTGGAGCACTTTCCGTCAGAGGCGGCGAGCAAGAGCCGCCTCGCGGGGGCGCCTAGCCGAAGCCGTCGTTCCCCTTTCAGGGGGAAGCCGCGCAGCGGCATAGGGGGTTTTTCATTTTCCTATCGGTAGTTGCCCGAGCTGTGGCGAGGAGCCAGTGTCGCTAGGATGACGTTAGTAATAAAAGCACGGTCGTGCTATTCATAACTGACGGAGGCCTTCATCTTGCAAAGCAAACTTAAACTTCTGGCGACTGCATTGGCAACTGCGGGCCTGCTGGCCGCCTGTGGCGGCGGCGGTGGTGCGGATACCACTCCCAGGGCCAAGGTGACTTCGGTCAAGGTCATGGGTGACAGCCTGTCGGACAGCGGTACCTTCGGCTTCAAGTTCACGGTCCAGGGCTCGGCCCCCACCGGTGCCGGCTCCACCATGATCTGGCCCGAGCGTATTGCCGACCAGTTCAGCCAGAGTTTGTGCGCTCACTATCGTGCCGGTGACGAGAACCTCACGAGCTATCAGGAGGTCGCCTCCTGCACCAACTATGCAGTAGGTGGCGGCCGCGTCAATCCGCTGGGTGCGCCCGCCACATCGCCGCTGTCGGTGCTGGTGCAGATTCAGGCTGCAGCCAAGGCAGGCTTCAGTGCCGACGATCTCGTCATCATCGATGGCGGTGCCAACGATGCAGCCGACGTGATCGGCGCATTGATCGCTGCAGCCAAGGGCAACTCGCAGCCGTTGAACGCCATGGTGGCCTGGCTGGATTCCAAGGCACCCGGTACTTCCACAGCCTTGATGACTCAGGCCGGAGGCGATGCCTCCAAGTTCGCAGGTCTGGCGGCGGGCGCCTATCTGCAGACCCTGGCCAAGACCCTGGCTGGCTCCATTGCGCAGAATGTGGTTGCCAAGGGTGCCACACGTGTGGCCGTGCTGAATGTTCCTGCCATCACCAAGACACCGCGCTTCCAGATGGTACTGGCCAGCATTGCACAGGCCGCTGGTGGCGGAGACCAGGGCGCTGCCGTGGCCGCCAAGCAGGAAGCATCGTTCGATGCTCTGGTGCAGGCTTTCAACGCGCAACTGGCTACTAGCCTGGCTGGCCAATCCCAGGTGGCTCTGGTCGATTTCTATACCGAATTCAAGAACCAGATCAACAACCCGGCCCAGTACGACTTCGACAACGTGAAGGATCCGGTCTGCCCCATCACCGGCGTGGACGGCAGTGGACTGCCCACCTACACCTTCCCGACCTGCACGGCTGCAGCCCTGAGTGCGCTGCCCGGCAAGTCCAGCCCCGATTGGTGGCAGCACCATGTCTTCGCCGACAGCTTCCACCCCACGCCTTACGGTCATCAGCAGATGAGCCAGCTGGTTTCCCGTTCTCTGGCCCAGAAGGGCTGGCTGTAAATCCGTCCGCACCTCAATAACAAGGAGACAAAACCATGAAGAATTCTGTGCGGATCATTGCAGCTGCTGCTGCACTGGCAGCCTGTGGCTTGGCCAGCGCGCAGTCGGCTGGAAGCTGGATGGCGCGTGTGGGCGTGACCCATCTGGCGCCCGATGTGGACAGCGGCAATCTGTCTGCCCCATCCTTTGCGAACACCAAGGTGGATGCCAAAAGCAACACCCAGCTCGGTGGCGGCATCACCTATATGGTGACCGACAACCTGGCGCTGGACGTGCCGCTGGCAACGCCTTTCAAACATGATCTGGTGGGCGATGGCGCCATTGCCGGTGTGGGCAAGCTGGGCAGCACCAAGGCCATTCCTGCGACTTTGCTGATGCAATATCGCTTCAATGAGGCGAATGCCGCGTTTCGTCCCTATGTGGGAGTGGGTGTGACCTACGCCCATTTCTATGGCGAGAAGACCACGGCCACGCTCAATGGCCTGACCGGTGGTACTTTGGCGAACCCGACCACAGCCAAGGTGGATGACAAATTTGGTGCCCTGGCCCAGCTGGGCTTTGTCTACAACTTCAATGAGCGCTGGTTTGTGGATGCTTCCTACTCCAAGAGCTTTTTGAAGACCAAGATTCATCTCTCTTCCGGGCAGAGCATCAACGTCAAACTCAACCCCAATGTGTTTGCGTTGGCGGTGGGCTACCGCTTCTGAAGCGCTGAAATGCACCCATGAAAAAGTCCGGGCATGCCCGGACTTTTTATTGCTGAAACGGCGTTGGTCTAGTGTCCTGAGTTGGATGTTTGTTCAACGAACTTCTATTTCAGGACACTAGCCGTTCAGATAGGTGGAAAAACGCTTCTTGGGATCGTAGTGCTGGTGCACGGTCTGCAGCTTCTTCCACTTTTCTTCGGAGAAACATTCCCTGGCCATGTGGGGAAAATGGGTCAGGTCGATTTCGTTGATGTAGTAGCCCTTGATGTAGGGCTTGAGGTCTGCGTACAGCTCATCCATCAGCGCAAAGTTCTTCTGCACATCCTCATTCGTGGTGCCGATCAGATACCAGGAGACATAGTGATCGGCCTTGTGAGTGAAGCTGCAGGGCTCGGGCACGGTAGGGTTGCAGCCCAGCACCGAGAAACCGAAGGAGCGTGGGTCCAGCGCCTTGGCTTGCAGCTTGGCGCCCAGTTTCTTGAGCACCGTGGCGGGGTCGTCCGTAAACAGGGCTACCTCGCTGGTGCGGAACTCGCTGTAGAAGTCAGTGGACAGCTGGCTGTACAGATCCAGATAGGTCAGAGGCTGGTTCTCGGTCTTGCTCCAGGCTGCCAGCTTGCCCACGCCGCTTTCGGTGAAGACTCTGGCGGCTTCCTGCGCATCTTTCTCGGTGGCACCAAAAGAGAATATGTTGACGGCCCAGTGCCAGGTCTGCTTGTCCTTGGGTGTGCCGGGAGGGTTGAACATGCCCAGAGCGCCCAGAACTTCCGAACGGTTGTTGCTGGCGGGCAGCAACTCCAGGAAAGCTGGCACAGCCTTGTCCAGCTGGTCCACCGTGTAGAAAAAGGTGTTCTTGACGATCTTGGGTGTGGGGTGGGCCTGTAGCTTGTAGCGCAGCACAATGCCGAAGAAGCCCGGACCCACGCCGCGCAGCGCCCAGTAGAGGTCGGTGTTTTCGGTGGCCGAGGCGGTGACGATCCTGCCGTCGGCCAGCATCACCTCTGCAGCGACCACAGAGCCGCAGCCCATGCCCCAGGCCGGCATGTTCCAGCCCATGCCGCCGCCCAGCAGATAGCCGCCAATGGTCACAAAGCCGGTGTGGGCTGACGGAAATGACAGACCTTTGGCATAAAGCAGCTTGTTCAGCGGTTCGCTGAGTACTGCGGGGCCGGCCCAGATGGTTTGGCTGGCCATGTCGAGCTCGCCGATTTCGCCGAACAGTGACATGTCGATGGTGATGGCGTCCTGTGCCAGCACGGGGTTGGAGATGTTATGGCCGGAGCTGCGGGCGACCACGCGGGTATTGGTCTTGTTGGCATAGGCCATCAGCAGAGCCAGGTCGTCGCGATCCGTGGGGCGCGCAAACATGCTGGGGAAGGCGTTGGGCTTGATGCGGTACCAGCTCATGGCCCAGAACCAGCCCAGATAGCGCGAGTCGCTGCGCGTGATGATCTCTCCCTTGAACTTGGCCAGAGCTGCGGGGCGCGCAGCGATGGCCGCCTTGTTGGTGGCACCCTTGGCCAGGGCGCTGCCTATGCCCAGCAGGCCGGAGCTGCCTGCTGCAATGGCGGCCGAAGCCTTGAGAAGCGAGCGGCGGAAGATGTTTTTAGTGCTCATGATGGTACTTCTCCTCGCTTACTTCTTGGGGGCTACCAGCGGTGCCAGGCGGCTGAAATGCTCGGCAATCGCCGTCACATCGGCGTCGGACAGCGGTTTGGCCATGGCCTCCATGACGGCGTTCTTGCGCTTGCCGTCACGAAAGGCCTTGAGCTGTTCGGTCAGATAGTGGACTTTCTGGCCGCGCAGAAAGGGCTCGCTCGGCAGGGCTGCGTTGTCATGGCAGGCCATGCAGGCTGCCGCTGCGGCGGGTACTGCAGCGTTGGCAGCCAGTGGCTGACGAGGCTGCAACGCGGGTTGAGCGCTGAAATGCTCGGCAAGTTTCTTCAGGTCGGCATCGCTGAGCTGCGCAACGACGGGGGCCATCATCGGGTCCTTGCGCGTACCGGACTTGAAATCCTGCAACTGCTGCAACAGATAGCTTTGTTTCTGTCCTGCCAGACTGGGCCAGTCCTCATACTGGCTTTGACCAGCGGGGCCGTGGCAGGCCATGCACTGGGCCGCCACTGCGGGAGCGGAGGGCACGCCCTTGGGCAGCTTGTCCTGGTCAGTAGGAATACGGCCGTCGCCAGCATGGGCGGCAAAGGCTGCTGATACCAGAGCGGTAAGCGCGAACGGGCGAATGAGCGCGTAGGGTGACATGTTGTAGTCCTCGTGGCTTGGTTTTTCTGGACCCATGGTGTGCGCAGTCACATCTGGCTGGGCACGCAGCGAGTACTGCGGGGCAAATGTGGCTGTCAGGATGCCGGTTCCCGAACTATGCCAAGAAGCCAGCAAACGCAACGATTTCAAATGATTGCGTGGACTTTGGGAAGCTGCCGGCGATGTGCTGAGCGATGAAAAAAGCCCCTGTCCTACGCTTTGAGCTTGGTCAGGGGCTGGTGCGGCTGCTTGCCGGGCTGGGTTGCGCAAGGTCTTCCGGCCACTTTGAGTGTGACGAGTGTCTTCAGGCCGAGCTGGGCGAGCGATATTGTCTCGAGCAAGAAGTTCAGCCGAGACTTTGTCCCGCTGTGAAAGGCTGATGGCTCAGCCTGCGGCCGCTGCGCGCTGCAGGCGGTCGCGCACGCCTTCCCAGTCGGAGCTGTCGGGCGGGGTTTCGATCCAGATCAGCTGGGCACCGATCTCGTCGAAATCGCGCAGCGTGCCGAATAGCTCGCGTGCCGTGGCCAGTGCTTGCTGGGGCATGGCGCGCAGCGTGATGCCCTTGGCCGTGCACTTCAAGGGGCTGCGGTGATAGACCGCAATATTCTTGCCTTCGCTGCCCAGAATATCGAGGGCCGACTGCAGCTGCCTGGCGTCCATGAGTCGGACCTTGGCGTTGGGCGCATAGTGGGCCAAAAGTGTGCCGGACGCGCGTGGGGTATCGGCAGACAGCTCTTCTTTCGAGAGTGGTCGCTGGCCACAGGCGCGCGCTATGTCGTCGCGCGTAATGGCGCCGGGGCGCAGCAGCACGGGCACGCCGCGCGTGCAGTCCACGATGGTGCTTTCAATACCGACCTCGCAGGCGCCGCCGTCAAGCACCAGCAGATCGTCGCCAAACTCGGCGGCCACATGCTGGGCCGTGGTGGGGCTGACGCGGCCGAACTTGTTGGCGCTGGGGGCAGAGACGCCCCAGACCGGTGGGTTGAGCTGCTGGCAGGCCAGCAGCACGGCATGGGCAACGGGGTGGGATGGGCAGCGCAGGCCCACGCTGTCCTGCCCGCCCGTCGATGCCCTGGCAGCCTGGGGCAGGCGCGGCAGGATGAGGGTCAACGGGCCGGGCCAGAAAGCGTCAATCAATTGCTGGGCAAAGACTGGCACTTCCTTGGCATAGCGGGTGATGGCTGTGCTATCTGCCACATGCACGATCAGCGGATGGTTGGCAGGGCGTCCCTTGGCCGCGAAGATCTGCGCTACGGCCGCATCGTTGTCGCTGTCAGCGGCCAGGCCGTAGACCGTCTCGGTGGGCAGGCCCAGCAGCTTGCCTTGTTGCAGGGCCGCAGCAGCGGCTTGCACCGAGGCGTCCAGCGTTCCATCCAGAATCACGTGAGTTCCTTAAAAGGGAGCGATGCCGAGTATTTCGGCAGCCTTCAAAGCGGTTTCGCGCGCTTTTTCGGGGTTTGCTGCAGTGATGTTCAGGTGGCCCATCTTGCGCGCACGCTTGGCGTCCACCTTGCCGTACAGGTGTAGATGTGCGCCGGGCAGCGCCAGCACCTGGTCCCAGGCAGGTGCCTGAGCGGTGTCGCCGTTCTTGAACCACAGGTCGCCCAGCAGGTTGAGCATGATGGTCGCGCTGTGCTGGCGTGGCTGCACCAGGGGCAGGTTGGTCATGCAACGCACTTGCAGGTCGAACTGGGACAGATCCATGGCGTTCTGGCTGTAGTGACCGCTGTTGTGCGGGCGCGGAGCGATCTCGTTAACCACGAGCTGGCCGTTGTCCAGCACAAAGAACTCCACGCAGAGCACGCCCACGTAATCGAGACCGATGGCTACGGATTTCGCAGCGGTAATCGCCTGCTCAGCCTGGGTTGCAGGCACATTTCCTTCGTAAACCTCGGTCACGGCCAGAATGCCTTCGCGGTGCAGATTGCGCTGCACGGGCAGGTTGACGATGGTGCCGTCACGGCCGCGCGCCACGATGACCGAGCATTCATGCGCCAGCGGCAGCATTTTTTCCAGCACGCAGGCCACGTGATTCAGTTCGTCCCAGGCCTTGACCAGCTCGTCGCGGGTCTTGACGCGGATCTGGCCCTTGCCGTCGTAACCCATGCGGGCGGTCTTGAGAATGCCGGGCAGCAGCGCGTCGTTGACGGCGGCCAGTTGCTCGGCCGTCTCGATCACGGCGTAGGGCGCGCAGGGCACGCCGCACTTCACAAAGTGGGCTTTTTCGGCCGCTCGATCCTGGGCAATCGCCACGGCGGATCCGGCTGGCGATACGGGCAGGCTTTCGGCCAGCTTGTTCAGCGAACCTGCGGGCACGTTCTCGAATTCGGTGGTCACGGCAGCACAGAGCTTGGCCAGTTCCGCCAGGCCTTGTGCATCTTCGTAGCCGGTGCGCACATGGTGGTGGCTGACCAGACCTGCGGGGCTGGTTTCGTCCTTGTCCAGCACGACGGTGAAATAGCCCATAGCCTGTGCGGCATGGGCAAACATGCGGCCCAGCTGGCCGCCGCCGAGCACGCCCAGCGTCGCGCCGGGCAGGATCACATCGGTGTCTTTGCTCATGCGTTCACCGGCAGCGTCATATTGCGGGCGGCTTCGGTCTGCTCGACGCGGAAGGCTTCGAGCTTGGCACGCAGGGCAGGGTCTTCATTGGCCAGCAGGGCCACGGCAAACAGGGCTGCATTGGCTGCACCGGCGTTGCCGATGGCAAATGTGGCCACAGGCACGCCCTTGGGCATCTGCACGATGGAGTGCAGCGAGTCCACGCCTTGCAGGTGACGGCTGGCCACGGGCACGCCCAGCACGGGCACGGTGGTCTTGGCGGCAATCATGCCGGGCAGGTGGGCAGCGCCGCCAGCGCCGGCGATGATGGCCTTGAGGCCACGGTCGGCAGCAGCTTCGGCAAAGCGGAACATGTCGTCCGGCATGCGGTGGGCCGAAACGACCTGGGCTTCAAAAGCGATACCGAATTGCTGGAGGATGGCAACTGCGTGCTGCATGGTGTCCCAGTCGCTGCTGGAACCCATGACCACGCCAACTTGGATGGGGTTCATGTTGTCTCGTGAGGGCGGCTGCCGCCCGGCCTAGTGGAACCCCTGATTTTACGGTTTTGCCATATGAATGGGCGGTTCTGGGTCTTAGAACGTGTTTCCGACCTCTACGCAGTCGTGGCGCGAGGAGGTCGTAAACATGTTCTCGCATCCTCCATCGGCCTAAATCCGAGAAGCCGCGTTGTCGCGCGCAAAGCCCAGAACGCGCTCCTTGAAGACATGGATGACCCAGCCCGTCACGACCAGAATCTGCACGCCCAGCGAGGCCCAGGGCAGCACACTGTTCCAGACGGCTGGCGCGTCCGATGAATCGATGCTTTGAAACCAGGCAGACATCACGGGTTGCACCAGCATGGCCCCGTTCACGCCGCCCAGGCCATAGGCCAGCAAAGGCGCGGCAATGTTGAGAATGAGCCAGGCAATCACAAAGGACACCATGGGCGACTTGAGCTTGCCTGCCAGCAAGGCAAAGCCGGTCAGCAGCAGGCAGTCACGCAGCAGTTGCAGATACATCAATGCCGAGAAGCTGCCCAGTGCCCCCATTACCCCGACCTCATGCGCATCGGGCGTGAAGATCACGACGATGGAGACAATCAGCCCCAGCAACAGGCTGACCGGCCACAGCGGCAGGGCTTCCAGCGCTTCACGCCAGTGTCCCTGGCTGACGGACCACTGCACCTGCCTCCAGGCGCGCAGATGCTGGCTCATGTGCTGCAAGGCTACATAGATGGTGCCCAGCAGTGCAATCCAGGCGGTGCTCCCCAGGAATGCGGGCAAGCCGGTGCTGAAACTGCCGCCCGCAAAAATACCGCTGACCGCAATGCCCAAGGGCCAGGCCCAGGGCAGGGTGCGCACGTCAAGCCGCGTGCACAGCATGCGCCACAGGCCCAGCAGGCCCAGACCCAGCATCAGCGCGCCTGCCAGATAGGCCATGCCCAGGCCGCCGACATCCATGCCCCACCAGAGTACAGGCTCTGCGTTGTTGTTGAAGATGCCGTCATAGACGCGGCCCAGGAATGGGCCGGGTATGAAAAACAGCAGCAGCAAAGGCAGCAGGGCTGCACGCCTGCGGTTGACCGGCAGGTCCTGCTGGCGCCAGCTCATGAGCACCGAGTTCATGGCCCAGGTCTGCAGGCCCAGACCCCAGAGCACGGCCAGCCCCACGATATGGACCACGCTGATCTCCAGCACCCAGACCGTGGCAATGCCCGCAATGGCAATCGCAAACCACAGCACATAGAGCCATGCGGGCAGCACGGCGCCCAGCAGCTTGCCCCAGGCCATCTGCCAGGGCGAGAGGGCGGACAGGCGCTGCCAGTCCCAGGTGTTCTGGCTGGCTTCCTCGGCCAGACTGCGCCCCGCCAGCACGCTGCCGTAAATGGCCGAGGCCAGCCACAGTCCGGCCATGGCGGTGCTCGATAGCGAGCCGGGCAAATTGGCTGGTGACGACAGGGCAAAAGGCAGGGCCAGCACCAGCAGGCTCAGGCCCAGACTCCAGGCCAGCAGGGAGGGGCGCCAGTTCAGCCAGAGCTGGCGCTGAAATTCGGGGTTGCGCGTACTCATGGCTGCTCCTCGTTGGCGTTGTCCGATGTCTGGGTGTCACGGGCCTGCACGGTACGGGCATAGCGATCCTGCAGGCGTTCGCGCATGGGGGCCAGGGCTGCGACAGGAATGCCCGCTTGCACCAGTCGGGTCAGCCAGACGGCGCGCGCGCTGACCGATGTTGGCAGCCATAGCTGAATGGGGCGGTTGCCCGTGGCGTCAAAGTCCTGCACGGTCATACCCTGTAATGCCTGGCGGAGCTGGGTTTCAAAGTCCGCAGTGGCTGTGGGTGCGATTTCCAGCGCATACAGCGCCAGCGAGTCGGTGGCCACGCCCGGAGGAGTTCCAGAGGTGGTCTGCGCCATGCTGCCGTCCTGCAGCGCTTCATGGCTTTCGATACGGCCGTTGCGAATGCTGAGGATATGGGTGCAGTACTCGTCCAGTTCGCTGAGGATATGGCTGGAGACCACCAGCGTCATTCCCTGGGCCTGTAGCAGGCGAAACAGCTGAGACAGGCTGCTGCGCGCGTCGGGATCCAGCCCGCTGGCCGGTTCATCGAGCAGCAGCACGCTGGGCTGGTGCACGATGGCCTGGCCGATCGCTACCCGCTGGCGCTGGCCGCGCGACAGCTCGGTGGGGTAGCGCTGCAGCAGCTCGGACAGACCCAATTGCGAGGCCACCTGCTGCACGCGTGCTGCGGCCTGACCCTCGGCCACGCCCATGGACAGGGCCGAGTACCGCAGGCAGTGATCGACTGTCAGGCGGTCATACAGGCCGTAGAAGTCGGACAGATAGCCCAGGTGGCGGTGCACCTCGCGCGGCTGCTCCTCGACGGACAGGCCTTTGACGCGGATATGGCCAGACAGTGGCTGATCGAGCCCGGCAATGCAGCGCATCAGCGTGGATTTGCCTGCGCCATTGGGACCCACCAGTGCGGTGACGCTGCCGGCAGGAATGGACACACTCACACCGTCGAGTGCGCGGTGGCCGGGATACTCGAACACCAGTTGTGAAACTTCAATCAAGTCGTCGCTCCTTGGATCGTAAACACGTTCTTCGCGGCTGATGCATTGCAATATACCGTGCAAAAAACAATAGCTGCCAGCGCTTGTGGATAAAGGGTTGGCGCGTGATTTGAATTCAGTTTGCTGTGGGGTGAATGGCGCATCCGCAGTGCCAGAGACCCAGGCTCTGCAGGCCCATGCCGGGCGGGCACCGCTTTTGCATGGAGAATCGCGCCATGCGCCGCCGTGCCCGGCGGCTGAATTTTTGTGTGCGCCTGGCCGCAAGGCAGTGCACCTAGATTTTTGGGTTGGGAACCACATGATTGACGTCACCATCGAGAATTTTGAAGCCGAAGTCGTAGCCGCCTCCATGGCTGTGCCCGTGCTGGTGGACTTCTGGGCACCTTGGTGCGGTCCTTGCAAGACGCTGGGCCCGATTCTGGAAAAGCTGGAAGTTGCCTACGAAGGCCGCTTCAAGCTGGTCAAGATCGACTCGGATCAGGAGCAGCAACTGGCCAGCATGTTCGGCATTCGCTCCATTCCTACCTGCGTGCTGATGATCGGTGGCAAGCCCGTGGACGGTTTCATGGGCGCCCAGTCCGAGGGCAAGCTGCGTGAATTCCTCGACAAGCACCTGCCTTCCGAGGGTGAGCTGATGGCCGAGGCGGAAGTCGATGAGGCCCAGGCCCTGCTGGAGTCCGGCGACACCCAGGCTGCGCTGCAGAAATTGGCAGATGCTCTGGCGGCCGATCCTGCCAATGACGACGCACGCTTTGACTATGTTCGCCTGCTGATTGCGACAGGCAGCTTTGAAGAAGCCCATGCGCTGCTGGCCGAGCCCATCAAGCGCATTCCCCAGCCGCTGCGCTTCGAGGCGCTGAACCAGTGGCTCAAGGCGCTGGAATTCGCCATGACCGGCGACAACGCCGATGTGAGCAAGTTCGACGCTCTGATCGCCGCCAACAAGCGCGACTTCGACGCCCGCTTCGGCCGTGCTTGCGCGCTGCTGGCCCACAGCCAGTGGACCATGGCCATGGACGAGCTGCTGGAGGTCATCATGCGCGACAAGGTCTGGAACGAGCAGGCCGCGCGCAAGCTTTTCGTGGCCGTGCTGGAGTTGCTGACGCCGCCCAAGCCCAAGAAGCAGGATGCCGTGCCTGGCAAGACGGCAGGCGGTATCGAGCTGCTGGGCAAGAACAGCGCCGAGCAGGATGAGGCCACGGCCATGGTCAATAGCTACCGTCGTCGCCTCAGCATGGCGTTGAACTAGAGGCTCCCCCTGAGGCGCTGCGCGCTTTCCCCCTCTCTCGCTTCGCGGGAGGGGACGATGCCTTCGCCGCGAGGCGGCTCTTGCTCGGCATCTCTGGGTTTGGGTCGCGCCAGTTTTTAGCGTGAGTTGGTATGAATCAGATTTTTGCAGTGGCCTTTCAGGGCCTTTTTGTTTATCTGGGGCTGGCGCTGGCATTTATGGTGCTTGCGGGCGTGCTGCGCTCACCGCGCTTCAAGGGCTGGCATGGGGAGAGGGCGGTGCAACGATTGATTGCGCAGCGTCTCAATCCGCTGGTCTATGTGGATTTGCACAATGTGACACTGCTCACGGCGGATGGCGGCAGTACGCAGATCGACCATTTGGTCTTTTCGCCCTATGGCCTGTTTGTGCTGGAAACCAAAAACTACCAGGGCTGGATTTTTGGCACGGAAAAGCAGCGTGAGTGGACGCAGCAGATCTTCAAAAAGCGCAGCAAGTTTCAGAACCCGCTGCGGCAGAACTACAAGCACACCAAGACCTTGCAGGAGCTGCTGGGCATTGGCGCAGAGCATGTGCATTCGGTCATCGCTTTTGTGGGCGACTGCGAGTTCAAGACCGAGATGCCGCCCCAGGTGACCAAGGGCGACGGCTTTGTAGCCTATATCCAGAGCTTTGCGCAGACTGTCTGGGGACCCGAGGAAATGCAGGCGCTGATCGACAAGGTCGAAGCGCTGCGCCTGCAGCCGGGCCGCACCACGGACAAGCGACATGTGGCCCATGTAAAGCAGTTGCGGGAAGCCAAATGTCTGACACACGCATCTGCGAAGAGGTCGCCAGATCCGGTAGCGGAAAGCTCTGTTGCACTGGCGCCGGCGGGGCCTGTACAAAACCATGCGGTGCTTGATGCACCCGCGGCTTCTGTTCTCACCTCGGAACCCATGCAGACGACGCCTGCAATTGAAGTACAGGTCTGTCCGCAATGCGAATGGCCGCTACGCAGGCTGCTGATGCAGCGCGGACCGCTGGCGGGCCAGGCTATCTGGCGTTGTAGCAACAGCGCTGCCTGCAGCTTTGTGCGAGGTAGCCCTTAGATCGTGAACACGTTCTTAAACCTGCAGGTCGGCAGCCTGAAGGCTTGGCCCCATGATGGATGGCCTAGGCTTGCGCGCTGTCAACGGCAGCTTCTGAGTGATGGATTTTTATGCCAGCCATATTCAAGCAACAGCACCTGGCGCTGAGCTCTCTGTGCCTGCTCTGGGCCCTGGCGGGTTGCGCTGCAGATGTGAGCCAGCCATCCCCGATGAGGGAAGCCGAGGCCATGGAAGCCATGACCGCTCCGCTGCTCAATACCTACTGGAAGCTGCGCCAGATTGGCGACGGTCCCCATGTCAGTGCATTTGACAATCAACCCGAAGCACATCTGATTCTGCAAGATGGCTCAGGTCGTTTTCACGGTGCCGGGGGCTGCAACCGACTGCATGGCCACTACAGCCTTGACGGGCGCTGGCTGCGGCTGGCAGCGGTGGTCAGCACGCGCATGGCCTGCCCGCAGGGACGGCGCATGGAGCAGATGTTCATCGACACCTTGTCCAAGGTCCGCAGCTATGCCATACAGGGACAGAAACTGCTGCTCAGCGATGCCGACGGTCAGGTATTGCTGCGGTTCGAGGCCGTGTATCTGTATTGAAGTTCGATTCTCTTCAGTGCGCCAGCGTCGCTGGCTTGGGGCCAAGCGGTGCACCCAATGAGCGGATGGGAATGCCCATGTCCTGCGGAATATCTCCCGACAACTGCAGTGCCAGATAGCGTGTGCAGCACACGCGCAAGAAAGAGCTGAAGTTATCCACGGTGTCGCGCTCGGCCAGCAGCTCGTCATAGAGCTTGGTGCACAGCTGGGGCACGGTGTAGCCGTCGCGCGTGGCGATGTCTTCCAGCACCTGCCAGAACAGGTTTTCCAGCCGGATGCTGGTGGCGACCCCATGCAGGCGAATGGAACGGGCTCTGTGGGCCCAGAGTTGCGGGTCGGCGCTGACAAAGACCTGGCACATGGCGGTGTTTCCCTCAAAGCAAAACCGGGCCATGGTGTGGCCCGGTGCGCATGGCGTCAAGTAGCGCTGTCAGAAAACTCTTGAAACCATAGCGTTCAGCGATTGATGGAAAAGGGCTGGAGGCTGATTTCAGTGTGAAATCTTGGTTCCCAGCAGGGCCAGGAATTGTGCAATCCATGCGGGGTGCGCTGGCCAGGCGGGGGCGCTGACCAGATTGCCCTCGGTATGGGCCTGATCGACGGGAATGTCGGCATAGGTGCCGCCGGCCAGTTCCACCTCGGCGCGGCAGGCGGGGTAGGCCGAGCAGGTGCGGCCCTTGAGCACGCCGGCGCCGGCCAATAGCTGTGCGCCGTGGCAGACGGCGGCCACGGGCTTGTTTGTGTCGAAGAAGTGGCGCACGGCGGCGCGCACGCTTTCGTAGCCGCGCAGGTATTCAGGGCCACGGCCGCCAGGAATGACCAGGGCGTCGTACTGCTCGGGCTTCACCTCGGCGAATGTGGCGTTGAGCGTGAAATTGTGGCCAGGCTTTTCGCTATAGGTCTGCGCACCCTCGAAGTCGTGGATGGCGGTCTTGATCTGGTCGCCTGCCTTTTTGTCGGGGCAGACGGCATGCACCGTGTGGCCCACGGCCAGCAGCGCCTGGAACGGGACCATGGTTTCGTAGTCCTCGCAATAGTCGCCGCAAATCATCAGAATCTTCTTGCCCGCCATGGTCTGTCTCCTTTGAAGTGTCAAGCCATTGTGGACAGGCAGGCAGCGCTGCGGGTATTAACGGGCTACTACATGGCTGCTGATCGTCCCGGGCACGGGGTAATGCATGCCGTAGTCCGATGAACGCTGGTAGAGCTTGAGGCCGAAGTGGGGCAGCATGGCGATCAGGTGATCGAAGATCTCGCCCTGCACGGACTCATATTCCACCCAAATGGTGGTGTTGGTGTAGCAGTACAGCTCCAGCGGCACGCCCTGGGGAGTGGGCTCCAGGGTGCGCGCCAGCAGGAACATGTTTTCGCCCTTGTGAATGCGCGGATGGTCGAGCAGATAGGCATAGGCGTAGGCCTTGAATGCCGCCAGGTTGCTGACTTGGTCGGGGGCGATCAGGTGGCCGCTTTGCGGATTGATGGTGCCGGGTTGGGCATCATCGACGGCGCGCAAACCGATTTTTTCATTCCAGTAATCCTGCAAAAGCCTAATGCTGGAGAGTGCTGACCGCTCTTCTTTCGTGAGCAAGTGAATGCTGTGGGCATCCATCGGCAGCGAGCGGCGAATGCGGCGCCCGCCGGACTCGAACATGCCGCGCCAGTTCTTGAAGCTGTCGCTCATCAGCCGCCAGGTGGGAATGGTGGTGATGGTCTTGTCCCAGTTCTGCACCTTGACGGTGTTGAGCGCGATGTCGATGACGAAGCCGTCGGCGCCGACCTGGGGCATCTCTATCCAGTCGCCCACGCGCAGCATGTCGTTGCTGCCCAGTTGCACCCCGGCGACAAAGGACATGATGGTGTCCTTGAAAACCAGCATCAGCACCGCCGAGGCTGCGCCCAGGCCAGAGAGCAGCAGCAGTGGCGAGCGATCCAGCAGCGCGGCCACAATGAGCACGGCGGCAAAGATGCAGACCAGCAGCTTGCCCGACTGTGTGTAGCTCTTGATGGAATGGGTCTGCGTGGCTTTTCGCTTGGAGCTGTTCTCGTGGGCCTGATTCATGGCATTGAGCAGATCGCACAGCGCTCGGGCCAGATGGTAGAGAGTGAACGCCACTGCCACATTGCCGATCAGCGTGGTCCAGCGCGGCTGCAGATGGGGCACGCCCATGATGCCGAATTGCATGATCAGCGAGGGCACGGCGCGAGCCAGACGGCGCAGCACCTTGTCATGCATGAATACCTCGGCCCATTCGGCCTTGAGTGTCTCGCGCATATGGTGGGAGGCCTTCAGCATCAGCCACTGGATCAGCCAGCCGGCGAGGAGTGCAAACAGGGCCAGCACACACAGGGCGGTCAGCGTATGCATGGCGGGATTCCATTCGGAAACAAAAGACCAGCGGGAAAGCAACAGCAGCTCCTCAGTTTGAATTGGACAGGGGTAAGAGCGTGTTTGCGTCTCCATACCGCCGAGCTGGGCGCAACTGGAAGAGGCTCGACGCGATGGCGCGCAGAAGCCGTCTGATCGCGTCTCAGTCTTTCGGGAGGTGCGGCTCGGCGGGCGGCCTGGGTTGGCGCAGGCGCTTGCAAGGCACGAGCCTTCCCATCCCGCAAAACCGCTGGTGCGGCGGAGCGAGGAGGTCGTAAACAGGTCCTAAGGTGCGCAAGCCTGGCGGTTCTCAGTGGACGCAGGCGATGGCGGTGCTGGCCGGTCTGACCGGCGACAGGCAAGAAAGTTCAGCGCCTAGCTTACGCAAAGCGGTATTTCCGAGCGTGCTGTGCAGGATGCTTTGTGGCGCCCGATGGCGCAGCGGGTTCTGCGGTCATGCGTGGCTAAACCGGCGCAAGCGGGCGGGCAGCCTAAAATCCCTGCTGATTTCAGATTTCTACCTTGCCGTGTCCCAAGGGGGCTGGCGGCCACTGCACTGCACCATGCAAGAAAAATTCAACCACATCGAGGTCGAGCGCGCCGCGCAAGACCACTGGCAAGCCAAGGACGCCTACCGCGTTACCGAGGACCAGAGCAAGCCCAAGTACTACGCCTGCTCCATGCTGCCCTACCCCAGCGGCAAGCTGCACATGGGCCATGTGCGCAACTACACGATCAACGACATGTTGACGCGCCAGCTGCGCATGAAGGGCTACAACGTTCTCATGCCCATGGGCTGGGATGCCTTCGGCCTGCCTGCGGAGAACGCTGCGCTGAAGAACAAGGTGCCGCCTGCCAAGTGGACGTACGAGAACATCGCGTACATGAAAAAGCAGATGCAGGCCATGGGCCTGGCGATCGACTGGTCGCGCGAAATCGCCACCTGCGACCCTGACTACTACAAGTGGAACCAGTGGCTGTTCCTCAAGATGCTGGAAAAGGGCATTGCCTACCGCAAGACCCAGGTCGTGAACTGGGACCCGGTGGATCAGACTGTGCTGGCCAATGAGCAGGTGATCGACGGCCGTGGCTGGCGCACCGGCGCGTTGGTGGAAAAGCGCGAGATCCCCGGCTACTACCTGGGCATCACCAACTACGCGCAAGAGCTGCTGGACCACGTGCAGATGGGCAACGAGAAGGCTACCTTGTCCGGTTGGCCTGACAAGGTGCGCCTGATGCAGGAAAACTGGATCGGCAAGTCGGCAGGCGTGCGCTTTGCGTTCACCCACGACGTCAAGGGCGCTGATGGTCAACTGATCGGCGACGGCAAGATGTATGTCTTCACCACGCGTGCCGACACCATCATGGGTGTGACCTTCTGTGCCGTGGCGCCCGAGCACCCCCTGGCCCTGCACGCTGCGGCCTCCAGTCCCGAACTGGCGGCCTTCATCGAGGAGTGCAAAAAGGGCGGCACGACCGAAGCCGAGCTGGCCGTCAAGGAAAAGGAAGGCAAGCCCACGGGCCTGTTCGTCACCCATCCCGTCACCGGCGCGCAGGTCGAGGTGTGGATTGGCAACTATGTGCTGATGAGCTATGGCGATGGTGCCGTGATGGGCGTGCCTGCCCACGACGAGCGCGACTTCGCCTTTGCCAACAAGTACAGCCTGCCCATCAAGCAGGTGGTGGCCGTGGAAGGCCAGGCTGCGTATGACGACAAGCAGTGGAGCGACTGGTACGGCGACAAGGAGCGCGGCGTCCTGATCAATTCCGGCGAACTGGATGGTTTGAGTCACAAGGATGCCGTGGCCGCTGTGGCCAAGCTGCTGGAAGCCAAGGGCCTGGGCGCGCTCAAGACCACCTGGCGCCTGCGCGACTGGGGCGTGAGCCGCCAGCGTTACTGGGGCACGCCCATCCCCATCATTCACTGCGAAGACTGCGGCGCCCAGCCCGTGCCCGAGAAGGACCTGCCCGTGGTGCTGCCACAGGACCTGGTGCCCGATGGTTCCGGCAACCCGCTGATCAAGAGCGAAGCCTTCCACGCCGGCGTGGTCTGCCCCTGCTGTGGCAAGCCTGCGCGCCGCGAGACCGACACCATGGACACCTTCGTGGACTCGTCCTGGTACTTCATGCGCTACTGCGACGCCAAGAACAGCGAGCAGATGGTGGCCGACGGCGCCGACTACTGGATGCCGATGGACCAGTACATCGGCGGTGTGGAACACGCGATTCTTCACCTGCTCTACGCGCGCTTCTGGACCAAGGTCATGCGCGATCTGGGCCTGCTCAAGATCGACGAGCCCTTTACCAAGCTGCTGACCCAGGGCATGGTGCTCAACCATATCTACAGCCGTCGCACAGCCAAGGGCGCCAAGGAATACTTCTGGCCCAAGGACGTGGAACATGTGTTCGACGACACAGGCAAGATCGTCGGTGCCAAGCTCAAGGTGGAAGTGGACAGCGCCGACGGCATGCTGCCCGTGGGCACGGCCATCGACTATGAGGGCGTGGGCACCATGTCCAAGTCCAAGAACAACGGTGTCGATCCGCAGGAGCTGATCGAGAAATACGGCGCCGACACGGCCCGTCTGTACACCATGTTCACCTCGCCCCCCGAGCTGACGCTGGAATGGAACGAC
The DNA here is from genome assembly GCA_031277805.1 of Comamonas sp. Lineage (GTDB taxonomy): Bacteria > Pseudomonadota > Gammaproteobacteria > Burkholderiales > Burkholderiaceae_C > Comamonas. The sequence continues at coordinate 277,102 of JAITLR010000027.1, forward strand.
GCTGCCGTCGAAGGCAGCTACCGCTTCCTGCGCCGCGTCTACAACTTCGGCGCCAAGCTGTCGGACATGGACATGACGGCTGCCGTGGCTGGCGTGACCGGTGTCAAATCGCTGGACGATGTGGAATTCAGCAAGGCCGCCAAGGCGCTGCGTCTGGAAATCCATACCGTGCTCAAGCAGGTCGACTACGACTACTCGCGCATGCAATACAACACCGTGGTGTCTGGCGCGATGAAGATGATCAACGCGCTGGAAGACTTCAAGGCCGTCGACGAAGCCGGTGGTCAGGTTGCCCTGATCGAAGGCTTTGGCATCTTGCTGCGCGTGCTCTACCCCGCCACGCCTCATCTCGCCCATGTGTTGTGGAGCGAGCTGGGCTATGTCAACCACCTTGGCGATCTGCTGGATGCCCCATGGCCTACCGTGGACCCCAAGGCTCTGGTGCAGGACGAAATCTCGCTGGTGCTGCAGGTCAATGGCAAGCTGCGCGGCGCGATCCTCGTGCCCGCTGGCGCTGACAAGGCTGCCATTGAGGCTGCTGCGCTGGCCAATGAGGAGTACCAGAAGTTTGCCGAAGGCAGGGCGCCCAAGAAGATCATCGTGGTGCCGGGCCGTCTGGTGAATATCGTCGTGTAAATGATTCCCCCTGAGGCGCTTCGCGCCTTCCCCTAGGGGGACGATAGCCTCGCTGCGGGGCTGCCCTTGCTGCTATCCCTGGCGCAAGATGCGGTGCTCGCAGCAGGAGGGCGAATTCGCTGCTTGGTTTGAAGATAAAAGGACAGTTGATGCAAAAACGTACGCTGTTGGCCGCCATGGCCTTGACGCCTTTGCTGGGAGCCTGCGGCTTTCGCCTGCGCGGTGTGCCGAATTTCGTGTTCAGTTCCATCTATGTGCAGGCCGGCCGTGGCTCGCCCGTGGGTCTGCTGCTGCGCCGCAATCTCGACAGCACCAGTGACAAGCTGAAAGTCGTTAAGGACCCTGAGTCGCCGGATACGGCCGATGTGATCTGTCAGATCGTCAGCGAGCAGGCTCAGCGCATCATCGTCGGATCCAACGTTGCGGGCCAGGTGCGTGAAATCGAGCTGCGTCTGATCGTCAAATTCTCGCTGCGCACTCCTGGTGGGGACGAAGTGATCGAGCCGACCGAGATTCGCCAGATCCGCAACGTGACATATAACGAAACCAATGCCTTGTCCAAGGCGGTAGAAGAAGAAATGCTGAACAAGGACATGCGCAATGACATCGTGCAGCAGATCATCCGTCGTCTGGCGGCGGTGAAGAGTCTGCAAATTTCCTGAATTGATAGCTGCTTGCGCTTGATAGATAAGCGTTTGTGGCTGATTTGATAGACATACTTTCATGCAGCTTGCGCTGAACCAGCTTTCCTCCCATCTGGCCAAGGGCTTGCGTTCGCTTTATGTGCTGCATGGCGACGAGCCGCTGCAGCAGCAGGAGGCGGCCGACGCCATCCGCGTGGCCGCGCGTGCCCAGGGTTATACCGAGCGCAGCAGTTACACCGTCATGGGCGCGCACTTTGACTGGAGCGGCGTGCTGGCGGCCGGCGGATCCCAGAGTCTGTTTGCCGACAAGCAGATACTGGAAATCCGCATTCCCAGCGGCAAGCCCGGCAAGGACGGAAGCACTGCGCTGCAGCAATTGGCTAGCAGTGCCCAGGGCAATGACAGCACGTTGACCCTGATCAGCCTGCCGCGTCTGGACAAGGCCACGCGCACCGGGGCCTGGTTTTCGGCACTCGATGCCAATGGTGTTTCCATCCAGATCGACCCCGTGGAGCGCGCCGCGCTGCCGCACTGGATTGCCCAGAGACTGGCGCTGCAAAATCAGCGCGTGGCGGCTGGAGAGGAAGGCCAGCGCACGCTGCAGTTCTTTGCCGACCGTGTGGAAGGCAATCTGTTGGCCGCACACCAGGAGATTCAGAAGCTGGCGCTGCTGCACCCGGAAGGCGAGCTGAGCCTGGCGCAGGTCGAGCAGGCCGTGCTCAATGTGGCGCGCTATGACGTGTTCAAGCTGTCGGAGGCCGTGCTCTCCGGGCAGGTGGCGCGCACCATGCGCATGCTCGATGGCCTGCAGGCCGAGGGCGAGGCCGAGGTACTGGTGCACTGGTCACTGGCCGAGGACATCCGCAACATCAAGCGCGTGAAAGATGCGATGGCCGCCGGCAAGCCCTTGCCCATGGCGCTGCGCGAAAACCGGATCTGGGGCCCCAAGGAGCGGCTGATGGAGCGTCTGCTGCCCCGCGTCAGCGACGCGCGTGCTGCCGAGTTGCTGCAATCGGCCCACGCGGTGGACGGCATTGTCAAAGGCCTGCCCAGCCAGGGCTGGCCGCGTGACGGCTGGCAGGCTCTGCGACAACTGGCCATGCAGCTGGCTCAAGCCGGACGAGCTTGAGTTCTATCACTAGGAGCCGATCTCGGTGGAGCCAGGTTGGTCAATGTGGCGCAGCCTTGGAGGATGCGATCTGGAGCCATGGACAAAAGCGCCGGGCGTTTTTCCTCCATGAAAAAAGGATGCCTGGGGCACCCTTTTTAGTGGGGTATGGGGCAATTCCACTTACTGTTGTGAGTCATCGGCCTGCTGGTTTTGCTGCAGGTGCTCGTCCACCTTTTCCTCAATCACTTTTTCGCCCTCAAAGCCGGCAATGGCCGCCATGCCTTTTTTGAGCAGGCCGGCATTGGGGTCGGCCTTGTCCAGAACTTCTTCTGCAACCACCGCGCCTACGATTTCATTGAGGAGTCCCATGGCAATCTCCAGGTGAATAAAGAAGAGCTCAAGGTAGCCATGGCCTGCTGAATGTGCCAGCAGTTTTGCGGCTTTTTACCAGCAGACATGAAAATTCATATCCGCATTGTTTGTTTGCAAATCAGTGGCTCGCAAATCCATGATTTGTCAGTGAATTTCAGCTTTTTTTAAGCTGACCTTCTGCTTTCTGGGCCCAGGTCTGCAGATTGTCCAGCAAGTCCTTCTGGCTGAAGGAGCAGCTTTCTTCGGTGAACAGTGCACTGGACTCCAGGCGGTCCAGCAGATTGAGCAGCACTTCTCCGTAGCGTGCAGGCAAAGTCTGCAGCAAAGCAGTGGCGGCGCGGGCCTGCTGGCTCAGGGCCGAGGCGCTGGTTTGTGATTGGGCCAGCTGTTCCAGTCCGCTTTTGAGTTGTTGTAACTGGCGCGCGGCCTCCAGAAGTTCGGGGGAGGTGGTCGAGGTCATGCGTCTCCTTGCGTTTCAGCCGGCAGTGTAGGCCGCAGGCGGCGTGAAATATGCGCTTGTACGGGTTTGTCTGCGCAAAGTGTGCTTCTCGGCGAAAATCATGGCATGAACGCGCTCAATACCGTCGAATACATGCACAACCTGGGTATACAGGCAAAAGCCGCCTCTGCGCTTATGGCTAGTGCGTCTACAGCTACAAAAAACAAAGCACTCAAGGCCCTGGCCCGTCTGCTGCGCGAGCATGTCGAGCCGCTGCAGATCGATAACGCCAGGGACCTGGAGCGCGCCGTGGCCAATGGCCTTGCAGCGCCCATGGTGGACCGGCTGCGCCTGACACCCAAGGTGCTGGAGACCTGCGCCCTGGGCTGTGAACAACTGGCGGCCATGCCCGATGTGATCGGCGAGATCATCGGCCTCAAGCAACAGCCCACCGGTATTCGTGTGGGCCAGATGCGCGTGCCTCTGGGCGTGTTCGGCATGATTTACGAAAGCCGTCCCAATGTGACCATTGAAGCGGCCAGCCTCTCGATCAAGAGTGGCAATGCCTGCATCTTGCGCGGTGGCTCGGAAGCCATCGACTCCAACAAGGCACTGGCCAGACTGGTGGCCCAGGCGCTGCTGGAAGCCGGCCTGCCCGAAAACGGCGTGCAACTGGTGGGCACCACCGACCGTGAGGCCGTGGGCCAGCTGATTGCCATGCCCGACTATGTGGACGTCATCATTCCCCGTGGCGGCAAGGGCCTGATCGAGCGCATCAGCCGCGATGCCAAGGTGCCTGTCATCAAGCATCTGGACGGCAATTGCCACACTTATGTGGATGACCCCTGCGACATCGCCATGGCCGTGAAGGTGGCTGACAACGCCAAGACCAACAAGTACAGCCCTTGCAATGCCAGCGAGAGCATGCTGGTGGCGCGCGCAGTCGCAGCAGAGTTCTTGCCCCTGATCGGAGCGGTGTATGCGGCCAAGGGCGTGGAAATGCGTTGCGACCCCGAGGCATTGGCGATTCTGAAATCCGTCAAGGATGCTCAGCTGGCCGAAGCCACCGAGCAGGACTGGAGCGAGGAGTACCTGGCGCCCATCATCAGCATCAAGCTGGTCGATGGCGTGGATGAAGCCATTGCCCACATCAACAAATACTCCAGCCACCACACCGAGGCCATCCTGACCACCAATCACCAGCATGCGCAGAAGTTCCTGCGCGAGGTGGACTCGGCCAGCGTCATGGTCAATGCCAGCACGCGCTTTGCCGACGGCTTCGAGTATGGCCTGGGCGCCGAAATCGGCATCAGCACCGACAAGTTCCATGCGCGCGGTCCGGTGGGCATTGAGGGCCTGACCTCGCTCAAATATGTGGTGCTGGGCGACGGCGAAGTACGCGCCTGAAGCCGTCAGCCCTGCGTAGGCCATGGGGCCGCACAGGGGCTGAAGACTGGTAAATTTGCGCCGCTGCTTGGTTCCAACATTACAACACCATGAAAATCATTATTTTGGGTGCCGGGCGAGTCGGTCAGAGTGTGGCCGAAAGTCTGGTGTCCGAGCAAAACGGCATCACCGTCATTGACACCGATGCCCGGGCATTGCGCGATCTGGAATCGCGCTTTGATCTGCGGGGAGTGGTCGGTAACGGTATCGATCCCCAGGTGCTGGCAGAGGCGGGAGCCAAAGACACGGATTTGCTGATTGCCTGTGCATCCATGGACGAGACCAATCTCGTCTGCTGCAAGATCGCTCAGGCCATGTTCGACATCCCCACGCGTATTGCGCGCGTGCGCTCGTCCGGCTTCGCTGCCGATGATCCGGTGCTGGGCAAGGACGGCTTTGCGGTGGATCGCATCATCTGTCCCGAAGAGTCGGTCACCAACTACATCCGCAAACTCATCGAATATCCCGAAGCCATGCAGGTGCGCGCGTTTGCGGGCGGCCGTGCAGCGCTGGCGTCGGTGCGTGCGCGGGCCGGTGCGTCGGCCGTGGGCCTGCAGATTGCCGAGGTGCGCGAACGCATGCCAGACTTGGCCATGCGCATTGTCGCGATCTACCGCCGCTTCATGGATGAGCCCGACCGCTTTGTGCGCTGCGATGGCAATACGCGGATCGAGCCCGGCGATGAGGTCTTCATGCTGGCCGCCACGGACAATGTGCAAGAGGCGCTCAAGGCCATCAATCTGCCGCAGGGGCGTCCTTCCCGTCCCGTCTATCGCATCATGATTGCCGGTGGCGGGCAGGTCAGTCTGCGTCTGGCCAAGAAGCTGGCGCAGACGCCGGGGCGCTTCCACGTCAAGGTCATCGAGCACAACGCCCAGCAATGCCTGAGCCTGTCGTCCGTGCTGCCTGCCGAAGTGCTGGTGCTGGAGGGCGATGCGACGGATGAAGACGTGCTGGCCGAAGAGGGCATCGAAGAGGTGGACCTGTTCCTGGCGCTGACGGACGATGACGAGGACAACATCATGTCCAGTCTGCTGGCCAAGCGCATGGGCGCGCGCCGTGTGCTGTCGCTGATCAACCGCCGAGCCTATGCCGACCTGATGCACGGCACGCAGATCGATATTGCGCTGTCGCCCGCACAGGCCATGCTGGGTGAGTTCCTGGCCTATGTGCGTCGTGGCGATGTACAGGCCGTGCATAGCTTGCGTCGTGGCGTGGCCGAGGCGCTGGAGATCGTGGCGCGCGGCGACCGCAAAAGCTCGCGCGTGGTGGGGCGCAAGGTGGAGGAACTGCGCCTGCCGGAAGATGTACATATCGGCCTCATCGTGCGCGGTATTCCCGAAGGCAAGACCTGCGAGGAGGTCGCTGGCACGCCGCTGCAGACCGAGGTCATCATCCCGCGCAGCAATACCGTGATCGAGTCCGGTGACCATGTGGTCTTCTTTTTGCCCAACAAGCGGCTGGTGCGCAACGTGGAAAACCTGTTCCGCGTCAGCGCGACCTTCTTTTAAGCGCGAGCCATGAAAGACTTGCTTCCTGTCTTGCGTGTGCTGGGCATGTTGATGGTCATGTTTGCGGCTGCCATGCTGCTGCCCTTCGGGGTGTCATGGTTCACGCAGGATGGCATCTGGCGCATCTACCCCTGGTCCATCGGGCTGACGGTGAGCGTCGGCTTGCTGCTCTGGGGAGGCCTTTATTGCCACAAGCTGGATCTGCAGCCACGCCATGGAGTGATTCTGGTGACGCTGGTATGGGTGGTACTGCCGTTGTGCGCCATGGTGCCGCTGGTGCTGGGCCTCAATCGTGTGGGCATACAGATCAGCTGGACCCATGCCTATTTTGAAGCCGTCTCGGGCCTGACCACGACGGGGGCCACCGTACTCAGCGGTCTAGACAAGCTGCCTGTCTCCATCAACGTCTGGCGCACTTTTCTGCAGTGGATGGGCGGCATGGGGATTCTGATTCTGGCCGTGGCCATTTTGCCGCTGCTGGGTGTCGGCGGTGCTCAGCTTTTCAGAGCGGAGGCCGCAGGCCCGGTAAAGGATACCAAGCTTACGCCGCGTATTACGGAGACAGCCAAGGGGCTGTGGGGTGTGTATGCGTTGTTCTCCATTGGCTGCTTTCTGGCGTTCTGGGCCTTTGGCATGCAGCCGCTGGATGCGCTGATGCACATGTTTGCCACGGTGAGTCTGGGCGGGCTGTCATCGCACGATGCGAGCTTTGCCTATTTCAACTCGCCATTGCTGGAATGTGTGGCGCTGGTCTTCATGCTGCTGGCCAGCTGCAATTTCGCGCTGTACTTCGTGGCTGTGCGCAAGGGGCGGATCGACAGCTTCATGCGGGACCCGGAGATGCGCGCCACGATGGGGGCGCTGGTCGGCGGTGGCCTGTTTGTGGCGTTCCTGCTATGGGCCAAGGGCGTGTACGGGCCGCTGGATGCCTTGCGCCTGGGCATGTTTCACACGGTGTCCGTGGCTACGACCACAGGTTTTTCCACCACCGACTATCTGGCCTGGCCGGTATTCATTCCGGTTCTGTTGCTGCTGCTGTCTGGTGTGGCCACCAGCGCCGGGTCCACGGGCGGCGGCATCAAGATGGTGCGCATGCTGATTCTCGTCAAGCAGGCCCGGCGCGAAATGACGCGCCTGGTGCATCCGCGCGCGGTCCAGCCTGTGCGCCTGGGCGATGCGGTGGTTGATAACCCGATGATTTTTTCGGTGCTGGCCTATATGCTGGTCTATGGAGCCACCGTCATCGTGTTGAGCATGGTGCTGCTGTTGACCGATCTGGACCCCGTGACCGCGTTTTCCGCCGTGTTGGCGAGTGTGCACTGCATGGGGCCTGGCCTGGGAGCCATCGGTCCCGCATCCAACTACACGGTGTTGACTGACTTCCAAATGTGGGTGTGTACTCTGGCCATGCTTTTGGGGCGACTGGAAATACTGAGTTTCATGGCTCTTCTTTCTCCAGCTTTCTGGCGCCGCTGAGGTAAAGGCTAGGGAAAACACTTATTTCTTGCGCCAGTCTCTACAATTGCCCCCCACCACCGTCTCCTGAGGGTATTTATGGTTCCACATCTTGTCACGGCTTTGACCGGCCCCATTAACGAACTCGAGCAGCGCGTGCTTGACTCCATGCCAGCGATCGAACGCTGGTTCCGTCTGGAGTGGATGGAGCACACGCCCCCGTTCTATTGCTCGGTGGATATTCGTAATGCGGGTTTCAAGCTGGCACCGGTGGACACCAACCTTTTTCCCGGCGGTTGGAACAATCTGACCGACGATATGCTGCCACTGGCCGTGCAGGCTGCGATGGCTGCTATCGAAAAGATATGTCCTGAAGCGCGCAACCTGCTCATCATTCCCGAGAACCACACACGCAACACCCATTACCTGGCCAGCGTGCTGCAGCTCAAGCGCATCTTCAGCATGGCGGGTCTCAATGTGCGCATTGGCTCCATCAGTCCCGAGATCAAGAAGACGCTGTCCATCACGCTACCGCTGGGCGACGAGATCAAGCTGGAGCCGGTGATCCGTACCAAGCGCCGCCTGGGGCTCAAGGATTTCGACCCCTGCACCATCTTGCTGAACAACGACCTGTCCACAGGCGTGCCCGGCATTGTTGAGGAGCTGTATGAGCAATATCTGCTGCCGCCACTGCATGCAGGCTGGAATGTGCGTCGCAAGAGTCGCCATTTCCAGAGCTATGAGGAAGTCTCCAAGCGCTTTGGCAAGTTGCTGGGCATTGACCCCTGGCTGATCAATCCCATCTTCGGCCGTGTGGAGAACATCGACTTCGCCGAAGGCACGGGCATGGATGCCCTGGCTGACCAGGTGGATGTCACCCTTTCCAAGGTGCGCCGCAAGTACAAGGAATACGGCATCAAGGAAAAGCCGTTTGCCGTGGTCAAGGCCGACAACGGCACCTATGGCATGGGCGTGATGACCGTGCGCGATGCCAAGGAGCTGGCCGCACTGCCGCGCAAGAGCCGCAACAAGATGGGTGTCATCAAGGACGGTCAGACCGTGCATGACGTCATCGTGCAGGAAGGCGTGCTGACTTATGAACGCATGCACAACGCCGTGGCCGAACCCGTGGTCTACATGATGGACCGCTATGTGGTGGGCGGTTTCTATCGCATGCACCCCGAGCGCGGCGAGGACGAGAATCTCAATGCTCCCGGAGCAGGCTATGTGCCTCTGGCTTTCCAGCAGAGCAACCATCTGCCCCAGGCCAGTGCACGCCCCGGAGCCAGCGCACCCAACCGCTTCTATATGTATGGGGTGATTGCACGTCTGGCCATGCTGGCAGCCAGCTATGAGCTGGAAGCCACCAACCCGGATGCAGAAATTTACGACTGACGGCTTGGGTCTCTGAGTCAGAGCACAATGCGGCAACTTTGATGACCTGCTGACCGCCTTACGAGTCGCTTCCCGAACCGTGCAAAACTCGAAATCCTCCTTGTCTGCCCTCACGCTGGGCGCTATTGGTGTTGTTTATGGAGACATAGGCACCAGCGTGCTGTATTCGGTCAAGGAGGTCTTTGGCTCGGGCCATGTGCCCTTCACCCCGGCCAATGTGTATGGCGTGCTGTCCGTGCTGTTCTGGACACTCACGATCATCGTCTCGCTCAAATACGTGGTGCTGGTGCTGCGTGCCGACAACAACGGCGAAGGCGGGCTGGTCGCCATGCTGGCTCTGGCCTCCCAGACCGTCAAGGACAAGCCCAAGCTCTCAAGCACGCTGTTTTTGGTGGGCATGTTCGGCACCTCGCTGTTCTATGGGGATGGGGTCATCACACCGGCCATCTCGGTGCTCTCCGCGGTGGAGGGTCTGGAGGTGATTTCGCCGCACTTCACCAAGGCGGTGATCCCGCTGACGCTGGTCATTCTGTTCTTGCTGTTCTGGGTGCAAAAGCGCGGGACGGCCGGCATCGGTAAGTTCTTTGGCCCCATCACCGCCACCTGGTTTGTTTGCATCGCCCTGCTGGGCGTGCGCCAGATCATGGGGCACCCCGAAATCCTGGCGGGGCTGAGCCCGCATTACGCGGTGGGCTTCATCTGGAACAACCCTGGCACCAGCTTCATCATTCTGGGCGCGGTGGTGCTTTGCGTGACGGGGGCCGAGGCGCTGTATGCCGACCTCGGCCACTTCGGCAAAAAGCCGATTCGTCTGGCCTGGTTCAGCATTGCCATGCCTGCGCTCACGCTCAATTACTTCGGGCAGGGCGCGCTGCTGCTGGCCAACCCCGAGGCCGTCAAGAACCCGTTTTTCATGATGGCGCCCAGCTGGGCGCTGCTGCCACTGGTCATCATGGCCACCATGGCCACTGTGATTGCCTCCCAGGCCCTGATTACCGGTGCGTTCAGCGTCACACGTCAGGTGATTCAGCTCGGTTACTTTCCGCGCTTTGAGGTGCGTCACACCAGCGTCAAGGAAATGGGGCAAATCTATATGCCGCTGGTCAACTGGGGGCTGTTTGTGGCGATTGCCCTGGCGGTGCTGCTGTTCAGAAACAGTGGCAACCTCGCCGCGGCCTACGGTATTGCGGTGACGCTGGACATGCTGATCACCACCATGCTGACCTTTTTCGTCATCCGCTACCGCTGGAACTATCCGCTGGCCTTGTGCCTGCTGGCCACGGGTTTCTTCTTTGTGGTGGATCTGGCTTTCTTTGCCTCGAACCTGCTCAAGCTGCTGGAGGGCGGGTGGTTCCCGCTGCTGATCGGTGGCACGGTGTTCACGCTGATGATGACCTGGCGCAAGGGGCGCGAACTGCTGCACCAGCGTCTGCAAGCCGATGCGCTGGACCTGCGTCAGTTTCTGGAGTCCACCTGGCGTCATCCGCCCACGCGCGTGCCTGGTACGGCGGTGTTTCTCTCGGGCGAGCCGGGCACTGTGCCGCACGCCTTGCTGCACAACCTCAAGCACAACAAGGTGCTGCATGAGCGAAACCTGTTTGTGACCGTGCGCAATCACGAAGTGCCCTGGGTGGGGCTGGACAAGAGGGTGCAGGCCGAGGCATTGGGCGGCGACTGCTGGGAAGTCACCATCAACTACGGCTTCAAGAACGAGCCTGATGTGCCGGCGGCCCTGGCACAGCTCCGCACCCAGGGCTGCAGCCTGGACGCCATGTCCACCAGCTATTTCCTGTCGCGTGATCTCATCATTCCGCGTATGAACAACTCCATGGCCCACTGGCGTGAGAAGCTGTTTGCCCAGATGCACAAGAATGCCAGTCGGGTTTCGGACTTTCTGCATCTGCCCAACAACTCGGTGGTGGAACTGGGCTCCAAGATCGAGCTCTGAAGAGTTCTGGCCAAATAATGCTCTAACGCTTGTGTAGAAAGCGCTGGCAGCTATTTATTCGGGAGTGATGACGCTCCTCGTGATTCACGGTCACCTAAATGGCCCGTCATGACGCGGGCCTGGTGACAGAATGCGTAGATGCGCTTTTTCAAAGACTTGAGTCCTGCGGCTCTGGCTGCAGGATTTGTGGCCGTTCTTGTAGGCTTTACCAGCTCGGTGGCCCTGGTGTTTCAGGCGGCTCAGGCATTCCATGCCACACCGCAGCAGATCACATCCTGGATCTGGGCGCTGGGCCTGGGCATGGGTCTGTGTTCGCTGGTGCCATCCCTGATCTTGCGCATGCCTGTGATGGTGGCCTGGTCCACTCCGGGGGCTGCAGTGCTGGCGACTGCGGGGCTGGCTGGTGGTTTTTCCATGGGGGAGGCGATCGGCGCCTTTATCGTCAGTGCGGCGCTCATCATTCTGGTGGGGGCGACAGGCTGGTTCGAGCGCATCATGAACCGCATCCCCATGGAAATCGCTTCGGCTTTGTTGGCCGGTGTGCTGGCCAAGTTTGGCATGCAGGCGTTTTCCGCTGCGGAGACCAATCTGCCCCTGGTGCTGGTCATGCTGTTGGCTTATTTGTTGTCGCGCCGCATGGTGCCGCGCTATGCCGTCATCCTCACCTTGTTGGCGGGGACGATCTGGGCAGCGGTGCTGGGACAGATGCAATGGTCTGCCGTTCATGCTGGGCTGGCCATCCCTGTCTATACGGCGCCGGTGTTCTCGGTGCAGGCGCTGGTCAGCTTGGCACTGCCTCTGTTTGTGGTCACCATGGCCTCTCAGAACCTGCCGGGCGTGGCAGTCATTCGGGCTACGGGTTATCCGATACCTGTTTCCAAGGTCATCAGCATGACCGGCGTGGCCACCTTGCTGCTGGCGCCCTTTGGCGGCTATGCGCTCAACCTCAGCGCCATCACGGCGGCCATCTGCATGGGCGACGAGGCGCATGAAGATAGGAACAAGCGCTACACCGCAGCTGCCGTGTGCGGGCTGCTATACATTCTGATTGGCATCTTCGGGGCGGTGGTGACGGGCCTGTTGACGGCTTTCCCTAAAGAACTGGTGGCGTGCATTGCCGGCCTGGCTCTGCTGGGCTCCATTGGTGGAGGCATGGCCACAGCATTTAGGGAAGAAAAGCACCGAGAGGCGGCGCTCATCACCTTCTTGGTCACGCTCAGCGGCGTGGTCATTGCTGGTGTGGGGTCTGCTTTCTGGGGTGTGGTTGCAGGTAGTCTTGCCTTGTTCGTTCAGGGCTTCAGGGCTCGCGGAGCCTGAGCCACCCCGTTTTTCTGTAGTGTTATGCCTCGCTGGGCATGATGCCCACTATCGCAAACGAGTTCATCACCATGCAAATACTGTTCGTCGCTGACCCACTGGAATCCTTTGTCATCTACAAGGACTCGACCTTTGCCATGATGCGAGAGGCCCAGCGTCGTGGCCACCAGATCGTGGCCTGTCAGCCCAGGGACATCTCCTGGCAAAGCGGCGGCAAGGTCAAGGCACAGGTGCGCTATATCTCTTTGACGGGAGACAAGAACCTGTGGTTCACGGAAACAGAGAGCCGTAGTGTGGAACTGGCCGATTTCGGCGCCATCGTCATGCGCAAGGATCCGCCTTTTGACTCCGAGTTCTTCTACGCCACCCACATGCTCAGCCAGGCCGAGCGTGAAGGTGCCAAGGTCTTCAACAAGCCCAGCGCCTTGCGTGAGCATCCGGAAAAGCTGGCCATCATGGAGTTTGCGCAGTTCATCTCGCCAACCCTGGTGACGCGCAATGCGCAGGAAATCCGGGCCTTTCATGCCAAGCATAAAGACATCATCCTCAAGCCGCTTGATGGTATGGGCGGGATGGGCATCTTCCGTGTCGGGGAGGATGGCCGTAACCTGGGCAGCATCATCGAAACCTTGAATCAAGGCGGCGCCATCAGCGTCATGGTGCAGAAATTCCTGCCCGATATCGTGCATGGCGACAAGCGTGTGCTCATCATCGGCGGCAAGCCGGTTCCCTATTGCCTGGCCCGTATTCCTCAAGGCAATGAGGTGCGCGGCAATCTGGCGGCCGGCGGCAAGGGCGTCGCCCAGCCTTTGGCAGAGCAAGACAAAGCCATCGCCGAGTTCATTGGTAAGCAACTGGTGCAGCGAGGTCTGCTGCTGATTGGCCTTGATGTCATTGGCCATAACGTCACTGAAATCAACGTGACCAGTCCCACTTGTTTTCAGGAGATCTTTGATCAGACAGGTTGCGATGTGGCAGAGTTGTTCATTGATGCACTGGAGCTGGCGGCTAAGGGCTGATGTTTGAAATAAGGCTCCGTAGGGCGTGAGCCCTACGGAGCCTTGTTTTTGTGGCCCGTCAGATGGCGAGTTGCGTGAAGCTCAAAAATCGGTGTACAATCCGAGACTCGCACCGAGCAGAACGCAATGTTTCTGCAAGTTGCCGGGAAGGATAATTTCCTGGGCAATAAAAACTGTGCTACAATGCAAGGCTTCGCTGATCGCAGCAAGCAACGAGATTTGAAATTGGTGTTAACTGATTTTGTCTCGGTTCCTTAAAAAAATACAGCCGATAAGCGTGGGCGTTT
>JAITLR010000011.1 GCA_031277805.1 Comamonas sp.
CCGCCCGCAAAGTCACTGTCCCAAAGGGTTGGAGTGCAATCGGGCGATTTCTGCGCGCTGTCTCTTGCTTGCACCCCGGTGCAAGCGGCGAGCCATCGCTTCGAACTCATCCCGATTGCACTCCAACGCGGCGGCGTAGAGATCGTAAACACGTTCTAACGCTTACCCATCAAGCGCAAGCAGCTATCAAAAACAAAGAGCCAGCAAGGCTGGCTCTTTGTCATGCAGGACTCACCAACAGGCTCAAGGCTTGGGGCAGACCGTTTTGCTCGACAGCGTGACAAAGCGCTCCACGCGCAGCGCCAGCACCTTGCGCCCCTGCTGGGCCAGCACCGGGTCGCTGGCGGGCTGCTCCACCACTCGGCCCATGACTTCGGCCAGCATCACGGCGGCGGCATTGCTACGGGTATTCAGATAGGCCTGTTCCAGCAGCACACTGTCCTTCTCGGCCAGCACGGGCACGATCTGCCCCGTGCCGCACTCCTGAAAACGGCCGCGTTCCCCTTCCAGGCTGTAGAGGCCCTGCCAGCGGTCGCTCTGGGCACCAGGTTTGAGCCCTGCAGGCTCCGCTACCAGCTCCGACTTGGCCGGTGCTTGAGCAGACTTGGTTTCCCCGCCCTTGCCGCCGAAGCTGGACCAGGTCTTGTCCCAGGTCTGTGAAACCTTGTCTGTCATGGACGACATGGCCGAGCAGCCTGCCAAGCCCATCACCACCACCGCGCCGACCGTCAACTGCCACCGCTTGTTCTGCATGAATACCTCTGCAATCTCGAAACCAGCGCGCACGTTACCAGACACGGACACAGTGTTCTTGCTGGCCTGGTTGAATGCAACAAAGTGTTGCATCCATAATCGGGCATCTGTTGAATCATCACAGCCATGAGCCCACAAAACGCCTCCATCATTCACGGCACCGAAGATGTGCTGATTGCCCTGTGCAACTCCGTCTCAGGCGTGCTTCAGGTCGCCACCCAGTGCCCCATCCAGTATTCAGGCATGGTGCAGCGCATCACCAAAACCAGCCTCAAACCCGATATCGGCTGCTTTGTGCTGATCGACGGCGGTTTCTCCGCCCTGATCATCATCAACTTCTCGGCCGAAGCCGCCATGGAGCTGTACCGCAGCTACCTGCTCTCCATGGGCATCGCAGAGAGCGACCTGGCCAACGCCTATACCTCGGACGATGTCAGCAACGTCATGGGCGAGCTGATGAACCAGGTCGTGGGGGATTTCACCAGCAAGGTGCAGCGCGAGCTGCAAACCCATATCGCGCAAAGTCAGCCCAAGATGATCCGCCTGAACAAGCAGGTCAACCTCAGCGTCGATGCCAACCTTGACGCACCCGAGGCGCGCCGCGTGACCTTCTACACAGGCAATAACAACATCTTCTATCTGGAGATGGCCGTGGATCACATGGAGTTCATCAAGATCAAGGAATTCGAAGCCCAGGAAAAGCCGGACCCCGATCTTGTCATGGCCCAGACCCGTGAAGCCCAGGCCCAGCAAGCGCCAGCTGCTATCAGTACCGCTGCAAACAGCGATACCGACGATCTGCTCAAGTCTTTGGGTCTGTAATACAGCACGCCACCGGCGCAACTAGCATGGTGTCTCCGGTCCAAAGGAGCACACCATGCGCATCGCCCTCCTGCCCCTGATCTGCTGCAGCAGCCTCGCGCTGCTTGGCAATGCGGCCTACGCACAGAAAGCCCGCTGCATGAATGCCAATGGCGTGGGTTACGAGTGCAGCGGCAGTGCGGCTCGGGCCTCTGAGCAGTCGGCACTCTCCGGCCCAGGCCAGCAGCGAAGCCTGCATATCGACTTCAGCAAAGTGGGCCAGCACGAGAGCAACAACCTGTCTCAGTACAAGCCCGGTAGCAGCGCCGCACCTGCAGAACCTGTTCGCCGCAAGAGTGACCTCATGGATGCCTGGCCTTCCGCACTGCCTTCGGACCTCTCCCACAAGCCCAGGCCTTGAATCAACCTCCAGGTTCCAGGCCAGCCGCCAGTGCCCCCCAAACAGGCCTCGCGCCCGTGGCATGAAGGCCTCTCCGCCCAGCACATGGACACAGCCCGAGCCCGGGCTCTTGAAGTCCATCACGCAATTACCCATACCAAAATCACCGCCCCGGTCGAGAGCAACCGGCACATATTGTCAGCCTGACTGACGGACTCGGCCTGCTTGCTCACCAGCAGGCTTGCCTGCGCGGGCAAGCATGAGTTCACTCAATCTAGGCACGGTCAATATCCCCCTTTTCACAACGCATGAAAGAATGCTTTGCAATAATTTGAATACCAACTATTTGAATTACATCATTCATCATGTCCAGATCCACTGCCTTGCCGGAGCGCCAACGCCAGCTCATGTTCACCATGGCCCAGGTCAACAAGCAATGGCGACGCACGCTGGACAAGGCTCTTGCTCCATTGGGGCTCACACAGGCCATGTGGTTGCCGCTATTGCATCTGGAGCATGACAGCGGGGCCATGCGACAAAAGGACCTGGCGCATTCGCTGGCGCTGGACAGTTCCACCGTCGTGCGCCTGATCGATGGACTGCAAGTCCAGGGTTGGGTAGAGCGCATTGATGATGCGGACCGCCGTGTCAAACGCATACAGCTGACCCCGGCCGGCCGCGCCCAGGTAGAAGCCGTCAAGAAAGTGGTGGCTCAAATGCGTACCGAGGTACTGCAGGAGGTCCCTGAAGAGTTGCTTGACTCCATGCAGGCCGCTTTGAACACCATGCTCGATCGCATGGCGGTGCTGGAGTCGGAAGAGCCCTCTGATGAAAACTGAAACCATTCGTCCCGCCATGCAATCGTCGACTTCCTCCGTACCCAAAGCGCCCCTGTGGCTGTTGGCCATCGTCACCATTGTCGGTACGCTGGCCATGCATATGTTCATCCCGGCCCTGCCTGATGCAGCGCGGCATTTCGGTGCGAGCAGCGCCCAGATGCAACAGACCATCACGGTCTATATCGTGGGTCTTGCCGTCGGTCAGCTCATCTACGGCCCCATGTCGGACGCATTGGGCCGCCGCCCCATGCTGCTGACGGGTCTATGTCTCTACACTGTGGCCAGCCTCTGGGCCGCACTGGCACCCTCAGCCCCCATGCTGGTGGGGGCCCGCTTGTTTCAGGCACTGGGCGGCTGCGCCGGGCTGGCACTGGGCCGCGCCATCGCACGCGATACAGCAACACCCGAGACCGCCGTGGGCAGCTTGGCCTTGCTCAATCTCATGATGATGATCGGCCCCGGTGTGGCTCCATCCATGGGTGCGGGGCTGGATGCTGTCTTTGGCTGGCGTGCCATCTTTGCAGCCCTGGCGCTGATGGGCCTGCTCACGGCCCTGGGCGTATGGCGCTTGCTGCCGGAAACCGGCAAGCCCACGGGCCAGCTCGACTGGCGCAAGGTGCGCGATGACTACCGCACCCTGCTGGGCTCCCCGCAGTTCCTGGGTTTCGCCATTGGCGGAGGCAGCGCCACCACCTCCATCTATGCCTTTATCGCAGCCGCGCCGTTCATCTTCATGGACCAGTTGCATGCCAGCAAATCGGAGGTCGGTATCTACCTGGGCCTGCTGATGGCGGGCATGGCCGTGGGCAATGCCCTGGCGCGCAAGCTGATTCAGCATTTGCCGGTAGAGCGACTGATGCTGAGCGGCAATCTGCTGAGCCTGGTCTGCGTTGCTCTGCTGCTGGCACTGACACTCACCCACCATCTCAGCGTGCCAATACTGGTGGGCATCATGATAGTCTATACCCTGGGCTCTGGCGTAACCAGTCCTGCCGCGCTGACCAAGGCGTTGAGCGTGCATACCGACCTCACCGGATCGGCTGCAGGCGTCTATGGCTTTTCACAGATGGCTGTGGGTGGTCTGTGCACACTGGGGGCAAGTCTGGGCAACAATCCCGCCCTGTCCGCCTTCACCGTGCTGACGCTGGCCTGCATCGTGGGGCAACTCGGCTTTCGCAGCGCCCTGCGCGTGAAGACGGTCTAACCCCCTGAAAGAGACATATGGCCCCAGACCTCCGCCAAGACCTGCAGCACAACTGGAACCGCATCGCCCGCTGGTATGCGACAAACACGCCGCAAGGCACGCTGGTGCTGGCCAAGGGCGCGTCCGAAGACGAGATCGCAGAACTCGAAACCGCCCTGGGCCAGCGCCTGCCTGACGATCTGCGCCATTCATTGAGCCTGCACAACGGCGCGGCCAACGAAGGCTATCTGCTCTACCACGGCGAGCTACTCTCCACCCGAGGAATTCTGAAAGTCTGGCAGATGTACCGCGCCATGCAGCACAACGAAGGCTGGGGCCAGGGCGATGACTACGAAACCGAGGAGCTGCAAGGCCCCATCCGCCCCGTCTACTGGGACGGGCTTCGTATTCCGCTGACCGACAATTCGGGCGATGCCGCCATGCTGGACCTGCTGCCCGCAGAAGGCGGACAGGCTGGGCAGATCATCGAATTCGACGGCGAAGTAGGTCCCAGGACGGTTCTTGCCTCCAGCTTCTCAGCCTGGATAGCGCAACTGGCCGATGAGCTGGAGCAAGGCAGGCATGTCTATATCGAAGACGCTGGCTGTGTCGCCCCTCCCGGCACCTGGTGAACCACTGACGGCAGAATCAGAGCGCTCACCGCATCATCCACACTCCAGGCCATGTAACTGTCCGGGCTCAATCCCGCAATCTGCACGCGCTGCAACAAGTCCCGCACACCATCCTTGACGCGTGCCAGACGCAGTTGCACACCGGTCTTGGCCAGCTGACTGGCCAGCTCCATCAGCGCCTCTATGCTGGTGCTGTCCAGGTCCGGGCATTCCTCTAGACTCAAGACCACGGCCTGCAGGCCCGGCCTGTCGTGTACGCGGGCACTGATCTCGGCCATGACCGCATCGGCATTGCCAAAGAACATGCGCTCCTCGGGCCGCACGATCAGCAAACCGGCCACAGGCAGGGCCTCGGGGTGGGTCTGGCGATCCACAAAGTCATGACCGTCCGCCAGCCGCCCAAGCTCGCTGACCCGGGCCTGAGCCATGCGTTTGAGCAGCATGACAATGCTGACCACCATGGCCAGCAGCAGACCATCGAGCACGCCCAGCACAATGACGGCAGCAAACGCGGTGAGCGCCACTGCGCGGTCTCTCTTCCAGGCAAAGTAGGGTTGCAGCACCTTCCAGTTGAGTGAATGCCCAACTGCATGGATGACGATGGCCGCCAGCATGGGCTCGGGAATGCGCTCCATCCACGGCAGCAGTTGCCACACCAGCAAAGCCACCACAGCGCAGGCAATCAAGCCTGCTGCCTTGCTCTGTGCACCCGCCGTCTCGTTGGCAGAGCTGGCCGAGAACCCTGCTCCCACAGGCAGGCCCTGAAACAGCGCCGACGCAATATTGGCTCCACCCAGCGCCAGCAGATCACGATTGGCCGAAACCTCATCACCATGGCGCATGGCCAATGAACGGATGGAACTATAGGATTCGGCATACAGAATCAATGCCAGCGCCACAGCCAACTGCCCTACGCGCAGCCAGTCCGCCCAATCCAGCTCGGGTACGGCCAGGTGGGCGCTGCCTAGCTCCAGCGACCCCACCGGCACTATGCCCCAGGCCTTGCAGTAGCCCGCTGCATCCAGCGCAATGCCTGCTGCGATCACCAGCAATGCGCCAGGCACCGCCTTCCAGCGCCCCAGCAGCCGAAGAGCCAGCAGGGCCAACACCAGCATGGCCAGACCCCGCCAGTTCCATTGCGGCAGCAGTCCCAGCAAATCCCAGCCGAAATGCAGAAAGTCGCTATGGGCTGGGTGCACCCCCACGGCCAGAGGAAGCTGCTTGACCACAATGGTCAGCGCCAGACCGATGGCAAAACCACGCAGCACGGGCTTGGCGATGAACTGGGAGATGGCGCCCAGTCGCAGCAGCCCGGCCAGGACAAACACAATACCCGCCACCAGTACCATGCCCACCCCCATGAGCGCTCGGTGATCGGCCGTGACGTGCTGCACCGAGCTGGAAGCCGCGAGCAGCACCACAGCCGATGAAGAGGTGGAGGAAACAATCGCAAACCGGCTGCGCCCCAGCAAACCATAGACCAGCAGACCGGCAAACAGCGCAATCACCCCGGCCTGGGGTGGAGCTCCCGCGATGCCGGAATAAGCCACGGCCTCGGGCAGCAACAGGCCGGCAATGGACAGACCTGCAATCCAGTCTGCCCCCGCAGGTGTCAGGCGCTTGCCCCTCATGCCGGCTGGTGAAAGATGCCAGAGACGCCGGACCAGCCCGGCAGAAACTGGGCCTTGGGGCCGCGAGCCAGAGCCACGGCCTCCACCACGAGCGACTCTGGCAAGCCCTGCCCGCCCTTGCTGCTCAGATCCGACTTGCGAAACAGCGGCCTGAAGAAATCGGCCCAGAGAAACTCGGTATAAGGTGCAGAGTCCTTGGCATAGCCTCCTGCCTTGCGCACCTCCCCGGCCAGGCTGCGGTAGGGATCATCCTTGAGTTTGCTCAGAATCTTGGGAATGGCGGAGAACTCGCAGCGCAAGCCTTTTTCGTTGTACGGGTGAGCCCAATGGTGAAACTCCATCAAGCGCCAGAACATGCCCAGCTCCAGCGCGCTGTAATCGGCCAGCTGCATGACCCAGACGGTTTTGACCTCCTCATGCACCAGCGCCTGCCCCAGGTGATGATGGTCCACGATGAAGAACTGGTTCCGGGGTCCCTTGACCGCCGGGAACCAGTGGCTGAGGAGCAACTTGTCCCGTGCCTTGGACTTGAGCTGCGCCCATTGCGAGCGCTTGAGCGCCACCTCTGCCGCGCCCACCGTCATCTGCGTGGGGCGCAACTCCGTGACCGAAACCTGAACCAGATGCTGCTGTGCGGGCATGAGAACTCCAGCAATGAACATGGCAGCATTGTGAGAACGGCTTTTTAAAAAGAAAAGAGCCCGTCATGCGGGCTCTTGAAGCGTTCCTATATCAGGCGAAGCTGGCTTACAGATTGCCCACCATATGTTCCGGCACCACCCACTGGTCGAACTGCTCGGCCGTCACATGGCCGCTGGCAATGGCGGCTTCGCGCAGGCTCGTTCCTTCCTTGTGTGCCTTTTTGGCAATGAAAGCCGCTTTGTCGTAGCCGATATGGGTGTTGAGAGCCGTCACCAGCATCAGCGAACGATCCAGCAGCTCGGTGATGCGGGCGCGATTGGGCTCTATGCCCACGGCGCAGTGGTCGTTGAAGCTGACCATGCCATCGGCCAGCAAACGCACGCTTTGCAGAAAGTTATGTGCGACCAGCGGGCGGAATACGTTGAGCTCGAAATTACCGCTGGCTCCGCCAAAATTGATGGCCACATCATTGCCGAAGACCTGGGCGCAGAGCATGGTCATGGCCTCGCACTGGGTCGGATTGACCTTGCCCGGCATAATGGATGAGCCGGGTTCGTTCTCAGGGATCGACAGCTCGCCCAGGCCGCTGCGTGGGCCCGATGCCAGCCAGCGCACATCGTTGGCAATCTTCATGCAACTGGCGGCTACGGTTTTGAGAGCACCATGCGCATGCACCAGACCGTCGCAACTGGCCAAAGACTCGAATTTATTGGGTGAGGTGACAAACGGATAGCCGGTGATCTGCGCCAACTCCCTGGCTACCCCCTCGGCATAGCCCTTGGGTGCATTCAGACCCGTGCCCACGGCCGTGCCCCCCAGCGCCAGCTCGTACAAATGCGGCAATGCCGCGCGCACATGTGCTTCACCATGCGCGAGCTGAGCCACCCAACCAGAGATTTCCTGGCCCAGCGTCAGCGGCGTCGCATCCTGCAAATGGGTGCGGCCGATTTTGACGATGTCCTTGAAAGCCTCGCTCTTGGCCTGCAGCGTGGCACGCAGCCCGGCCACGGCCGGCAGCAGTTTCTGCTCAATCGCCGTGACGGCCGCCACATGCATGGCCGTGGGGTAGACATCGTTGCTGGACTGGCTTTTGTTCACATCGTCGTTGGGATGAACCAGACGCGATTCGCCGCGCTCGCCGCCCAGTAGCTCGCTGGCACGGTTGGCCAGCACCTCGTTGACGTTCATATTGGTCTGCGTGCCCGACCCCGTCTGCCAGACCACCAGCGGAAATTCATCGGGGTGCTTGCCAGCAACAACCTCCTCGGCCGCAGCGACGATGGCCCTGGCCTTCTTTGCATCCAGCAAACCCAGTTGCTGATTGACGGTGGCCGATGCCTGCTTGACCTGGGCCAGTGCCAGAATGATTTCGCGCGGCTGATGCTCACCACTGATATCGAAGTTCTGCAAGGAACGCTGCGTCTGCGCGCCCCACAGTCTGTCCGCTGGAACCTCTATCGGTCCGAAGGTATCTTTTTCCTGGCGCGTCACGGTCATGGTGGTACTCCTTGCAATACGAGTCGGTACAGCAGCGCTGAAGTCCGGCTGCTGCGATGTCAAGCTCGGCCCCATGCTAGCGCAGGCTCTGCTCATGAAGGCGAGGAGCACAACATCCCTGCTCGGGCAGAGGGCTGTAATAGGTAGTTACATTAGCTTCCGCTCAGCCCTGACAACGGACAGCCTTGCTGGACTGCCACATCAATGCTTATCGATTTCCCCCTCGTTGCCACCACTTTCATGACACCGGACTACAACGCAGTCCTGGTCGCGGTGTCCGTAATCATTGCCGTGTTCTCCTCCTTCGTCACGCTGGGGCTGGCCCGGCGTGTGCGCATGGCATCGGGTAACTTGGGCCGTATCTGGTGGTCGATAGGATCCATGGTGATGGGCACCGGCATCTGGGCCATGCACTTCATCGGCATGCAGGCCTTCGAGCTGCCTATCCTGCTGGGCTACAACGGTCTTATCACGCTGCTGTCCTGGCTGGCAGTGGTTGTGGCCTCGGGCATTGCGCTGGCCGTAGCCGCGCGGCCTGACTATCGGTGGCCGCAGTTCTTGACCGCCTCGCTCTTCATGGGTGGCGGCATCTGCGCCATGCATTACCTAGGCATGCATGCAATCGAGCTGACCATGCCCATTGTCTGGGACTGGGAACTGGTCATCGTCTCGGCCCTGATTGCCGTACTGGCCTCGGCCACGGCACTCAATCTGTTTCGAGTTCTGCACTCCCTGACCGGCAGGCAGCTATGGCTATACCAGACCCTGGCGGCCCTGGTCATGGGCGTTGCCATCTGCGGCATGCACTACACCGGCATGGCTGCCGCCCATTTCGCGGAAGGCAGCATCTGCCTGACCGCCAATGCACTGGGCGGTCCGGAACTGACGACCATCATCGTCATCACCACCGCCATGCTGCTGATTGCGGCCCTGTTCAGCACCTTGCTCGATGCGCGGCTGCAGAGCACGGCATTCCGGCTCAACCAGTCGCTTCAGGACAGCAATACCCAACTCCAACAGGCCAATGCCGAACTGCAGCAGCGCGCTTTCACGGACCCGCTGACCAACCTGCCCAACCGCCTTCTGTTCGAAGACCGGCTGGCCCACGCGCTGCTGCGCATGGGGCGTACCAACCACCACAAGGTCAGGGAACGCGCCGGTGTGCTGTTTGTCGATCTCGACGGTTTCAAGCCCATCAACGACTCCTTCGGCCACGCCTCCGGCGATGAGATTCTCAAAAGTGCAGCCGAGCGTCTGGCCGCTCAGGCGCGAACCAGCGACACCGTGGCCCGCGTGGGCGGCGATGAATTCCTTGTGCTACTGGAAGATGTGCAGGACGTGGCCGCCTGCATGGCGGTAGCGAGACGCATTCTTCAAGCCCTGTCCGAGCCCTTTCACCTCGGCGGCAAGGAGCTGCAGATCACCTGCTCCATCGGCATCGTGGTCTTTCCCGACCACGGCGTAGGCGACCATGTGATCGCCCATGCCGATGCGGCCATGTATGCAGCCAAACGCAACGGCGGCAACAGCATCGTGGTCTTCGAGCCGCATATGGGCAGCGATGCCAGCGCCCAGCTGGAATTGCAGAACGACCTGCGCCATGCCATCGCGCGTGGCCAGATCACGCTGCACTACCAGCCCAAGGTCGATGGCTCCAGCGGCAGCATCATCGGTGTGGAGGCGCTGCTGCGCTGGGCGCACCCCGAGCGCGGCATGATCAGCCCGGACACCTTTATCGCTCTGGCCGAGCGCTTCGGCATCATCCTCGCGCTGGGCAACTGGGTCATCGAGGAAGCCTGCCGCCAGCTCGCACAGTGGCGTGCACTGGGCCTGCACATGCGCGTAGCCATCAATCTGTCCGTGCACCAGCTGCGTGAGACAGGCCTAGCACAGCGCATTGCCGCGGCCCTCCAAAGTCATGGCGTCGATGCCGACCAGCTGTTGTGCGAGATCACCGAATCCATCGCCATGGAAGACACCCTGGCCACACAGCGCACCTTTGAAGAGCTGCGCAGCATTGGCGTCTATCTGTCGATAGACGACTTTGGCACCGGCTACTCCAGCCTCAACTACCTGCGCCAGTTGCCAGCCCAGCAGCTCAAGATCGACCGCAGCTTCATCCGCGACCTCGAAACCGAGGAAGATGCCCGCGCCGTGGTTCAGGCCGTGGTCGGTCTGGCCCATGCGCTAGGCCTGCGCGTGGTGGCCGAAGGTGTGGAGACCGTTGGCCAGCGCGATATCCTGCTGAACATGCATTGCGACGAGCTGCAAGGCTATTTCTACGCCAGACCCATGCCTGCCGACATACTGCTGGCCTGGGCCCGCGGCGACAAGCCCGCAGGGACTGCGGACTTTTCGGACTCCGTACTCGGTGGGTTGACACCAGCCTGATGCCCTGTGAGCCTCCGGCATGCATGCGAGTTGAGAGCAGCCCAGCCGGCAGGCATCGTCAAGTCTGTCGCAGCTCAACACCCGCCTGAATCATCTAAAAAACAGATTCAATCGCATATCTGCAAATCGCCTTCAGCTATAAAAATAAAAGCAATCACATTCCCCTGGAGCACATGCTTCGGGCAGATGCAGTAAGCTGGCACACAGCCAAGTCCTATATAAGACTAGTCGGCTTTGACCTGTGAAGGCCCATGCTTGGGCCGATAATCAACAGGTGAGCCGCGCGCACCCCACACGCGCGCACATTGCAACCCCCGAGAAGCTTTCACGATGACCACCTCCATCCGCCAGCAGGACCTGATCGACTCGATCGCAGGCGCCCTCCAGTACATCAGCTACTACCACACACCGGATTTCATTCAGCACCTGGCCCGTGCCTATGAGCGCGAGCAAAGCCCTGCGGCCAAGGATGCGATGGCGCAGATCCTGACCAACTCCAAGATGTCGGCCACCGGCCAGCGGCCCATCTGCCAGGACACAGGCATCGTCAACGTGTTCCTCAAGGTCGGCATGGACGTCAAGTGGGACGGCTTCACCATGGGCCTGGAAGACGCCATCAACGAAGGCGTGCGCCGTGGCTACAACCACCCCGACAACACGCTGCGCGCCTCCGTCGTGGCCGACCCCCACTTCAAGCGCAAGAACACCAAGGACAACACGCCCGCCGTCATCAACGTGCAGATCGTGCCCGGCAATACCGTGGAAGTGACCGTGGCGGCCAAGGGCGGCGGCTCCGAGAACAAGTCCAAGATGATCATGATGAACCCCAGCGACGACCTGGTCGAATGGGTACTCAAGACCATCCCCACCATGGGCGCGGGCTGGTGCCCGCCCGGCATGATCGGCATCGGCATCGGCGGCACGGCCGAGAAGGCCGTCCTGCTGGCCAAGGAAAGCCTGATGGAAGACCTGAACATGTACGAGCTGCAGCAAAAGGCTGCCAGCGGTGCAGAGCTCGATGACGTGGAAAAGCTGCGTCTGGAGCTGTTCGAGAAGATCAATGCCCTGGGCATTGGCGCCCAAGGCCTGGGCGGCCTGACCACGGTGCTGGACGTCAAGATCAATATGTACCCCACGCACGCGGCCTCCAAGCCCGTGGCCATGATCCCCAACTGCGCAGCCACCCGCCACGCTCACTTCGTGATGGACGGCAGCGGCCCCGTGTACCTGGATGCACCGTCGCTCGACACCTGGCCCAAGATCGACTGGGCACCGGACTACAACAAGTCCAAGAAGGTGGACCTGAACACCCTGACCAAGGAAGAAGTGGCTTCCTGGAAGCCTGGTGACACCCTGCTCCTGAACGGCAAGATGCTGACCGGCCGCGACGCCGCCCACAAGCGCATCCAGGACATGCTGGCCAAGGGCGAACAGCTGCCCGTGGACTTCACCAACCGCATCATCTACTACGTGGGCCCGGTCGATGCCGTGCGTGACGAAGCCGTAGGCCCCGCAGGCCCCACCACCGCCACCCGCATGGACAAGTTCACCGACATGATGCTGGAGCAGACCGGCCTGATCGCCATGGTGGGCAAGGCCGAGCGCGGCCCCGTCGCCATCGAGAGCATCAAGAACCACAAGTCGGCCTATCTGATGGCCGTGGGCGGCGCCGCCTACCTGGTTTCCAAGGCCATCAAGCATGCCAAGGTCGTGGGCTTTGAAGACCTGGGCATGGAAGCCATCTACGAATTCGACGTGGTGGACATGCCCGTCACGGTGGCCGTGGACGCAGGCGGCACCAGTGCCCACATCACCGGCCCTGCAATCTGGAAGGAAAAGATTGCCACGGGCGAGTTCAAGGGCATCTCGGTCGCCGGCGCATAAGCCTGGTTGCGGATACCGCTTGAATCCATGAAACCGCCTTCGGGCGGTTTTTTCATTGCCGGGCCGCCCCAAGATGAAAAGCGCCCCTCGTGGAGGGGCAGCGGCCACACGCAGTGGGCAAGCGTGGGGTGCCATTTTTCATGGGCGTCTTCGTTATATTGATGCCAGTACAAAGCATCTTCAGGCCCTGCCCATATCGGCCGGAAATTCAGACCCATACCGCCTGAGGATTTCCAGCCGGGGTTTCCATCCAACTCGCATGCACCTGCTGCTTACTGCATGAAAAAACCTTCTTCCCTTGTCAAGGCCGTCTATCACGAGCATATCGCCCGGTTTGGCGAGCCAGCGCAATCCATACGCTATGAAGATGCACCCATAGGCAGCTCGACAGCCGTACCTGCATTTGTCGATGTGATGGTCTGGCCCACCGATGAGGAGCTGGACATCACCAGCTTTGCCACCATAGGCATGTCGGACCGGGAAATGGCCAAACATGGCGAACGCGCGGAACTGCACTTTTCGCTGGAAGGCGATGTGGATCCACAGACCACGGGCAAGATCACGCTATTTCTTGCCAATCTTTCGCTCTACCCCTTTATCAATCACAGCCACCTGGACTGGTGGCATGTGATTCCCGAAGCCGGCCATATTCCACATTTCACGGATATGTGCAGTGTGCTGATACATCCTGCATTCGTGGAAGATGGCTGGAGCCATATCAGTCATGAGGCGCAGTCCGTGAAAATTCTCAACATCGTGCCCATCACCCGGCAGGAGCTGGAGGTGTACCGCGCAAGCGGCATAGAAGGCCTGCAGCGATACTTTGAGCAGCACGACATCAATCTCTTCGCGCCACGCTGAGCGGCAAGACTCATGTATACACGCAAGCAATGCCAACGCTGGCTGACTCTATCTCTGGTGCGCCTGAACGGCAGTGCACGCCGGGTGCCGGACTCTCTGTAAACCACTCCAACACATCTTCATGCAGCCCCACTCATCCGGCAGCACCGTCTCAACCAGCCGCTGGCGCCAATTTTCACCAGGCCTGCAGGCCATGTGGATGCTATGGATGCTGCTATTGGTTTTGCTGCTGGTGACAACCGGCCTGTTCCAGCTCAGCGTGCGGACCGTGCAGTTACCCATCACGCTGACAACGGGGCAAAGTGCAGAGATCACGGTATGGCGACCTTGGGCCCATCCCTGCAGCTTTGCACTGCGCTTTGCGCGCCTGCCCGGTCAAAGCCGGCCCGAGCTGGGCGAATGGGTCACTCCTGCTGTACCAGCGCAAGGGGTCGCAGTCCCTTCCCTGGTTTTTTCCAGACCCGGTGAGCCCGTCAAAATCCTGGTGGAAACCAGTGACCAACAGGCTCCCTATGCCGCCATGCCGGCCAGCAGCAGCGATGGCAGCGCGATCGACAGGCCCATGGTGCCATGGGCCGAGAGCGTCGCTCCTGGAGAGTTCACCTGGCCAGCTGTCACCCAAACACATATTGCTCAAGCCACGGGCCCGTCACACTATCGCTTTACCGTGCAGGAGGTTGGCCCACATCTGCAGGGCGAACAGGTGCAGTTACTGCTTCTTGCGCCGCTGAGCTTCAAAACGGCCCAGCCCGGCTATGGCTGGCTATGGGCCTTGTTTTTCTGGCCCAGTTTTGCAGCTGTTCTGGCCGTTGCGGGCGTAGTTTTGCTGTGGCTCAGCCATCGCCATATCCAGCGCAGCCAGCCTCCCGAAGACTTGCAGCAAAGTGTTTAAGCAAAAAGGCCTATTGCCCCACTCACAGGACAATGATGAACAACTCCGGATTCGGCATTTTTCAGGGGACATGGGAACTGGTTTCCAGCCACGCCACCAACAGCGAAATTGAAATCCAGAACGAAGATGATGAAGCATCGGACGATGCCATCTCCAACTGGCTCAATGATGACGGCCACTCACTTCTCCCCCTGGTACAGCCTGCCCAAGGGCTGCGCATGGAAATCCATGCCAATGGCTTCAACGAGCAATGCACAGGCGAATCTCGGGTGGTGTGGTTTGATGCCGAAGGATGCCTGAGCGACACCGTGCAACCATTTTCCGGCCGCTGCACCCTGGTTGGCAGCACGGCCTATCTGCGTCCCGAGACCATACCCTCCTGGGCCATCCCACAAGACAATCAGTACGGCAACGCCTTGCTACGGTATGACGATGGCGATACCCAGATCTGCGATCAGTTGACGCAGGATGGCGACCGCCTGCTGCGCAGCGTCAATGTGGTGACGGACGGGCTTTATCTGAACCGGGTACTCATGGTCTATGCACGGATCTGAAATTTTCACTCTTCAAACATGACCTGGTACGCCCACGAAATCCTGTTGCGCGCAACGCCCGCTGCACTGCAAGCCATTCGCGACTCTGCCCTGCTTGCGCCTTTTGCCTATCACCTGCACAGCCTGCAAGACGTTGACTGGTATCTTCCAGGGCATCGCCATGGCCTGCCCCAGGGAGGCCTGCTGGTCATCCGCCCCGTCTGCTCTGCCGCAGCCCAGGGCGCACAGTGGCATGAAGAAGCCATTCTGGACACAACATCCCTGCCCCTGAACCCCGACACATTGCACTGCCTGCAAGCCGATATTGCAACGCTACTGGCCGATCAGGTGCCAGAAACCTCCCTGCCCGCGCCGCACCTGCGCAGCATGTTGGCGGCTTTGGCAGAGCAGCTTCATGAGACCGTCGTCTACTACGCCTGCGGCATGTGGGGCGGCGACCTTGATTTTGAATATTGCCTGAGCTATGAACCACAGGAGACGCTGTGGGTCACCGATGTGGCCGAGCGTGGCCCTCATGAAAAGCGGGCCTTGTATCAGGCGTTAATGAACATTGGACTGATGCTGCCCAGCGCATTTTTCGCCCCCCATACCCGCAGCTTTGACTGGGCGGCACATCGCCTGACTTGATGCGGAAACACCATGATCGGGAAGCCGCCCGGCTTTTCTGCCTGGGCCATGAGCGTATACCGCGAACCCTTGCATCGAGCAAGCCCGGTCCGGCTTGCGTTCAATCTAATTTTTTCTGCCTGAATCCCTTGTCCAGAAAGCGCAGGCAGCTATCAAAAACAAACCACAGAGTCATCCACGACATGAGCAGACCCAGCATTTCAAGTCCAAGATTCCAGACCGCTCTGGAGTCTCTGCTCCAGCAGCGCAGTCTGCTGCTTGAGCAACTGAAACAAGGTGACAAAAGCATGCTGCCCGCCAAGCTGCAGCTCGATGATGCGATTGCCTGTCTGCAGTTTTGCGAGCGCCACCGCATCACCGCCAGCGCCAAGGTGCTGGAACTGCCCGAGACCCGCACCCGTACGCCCTCCTCCGACTACTGGATCATGGAAGACCATGAGTCCGCAGACCGCAGCAACTGGACAGAGCTGAGCATCTCGGGGCAGGCAGTGCATCCACTCCCAGGCAACCTGCTGCTCGATATCGGCCTCTGGCCCCTGAATAGCGAAAGCTGAAGACATTTTTGCCCTCTCACCATGTTCTCCGGTCTCAAGCGCATTCTTTTGCTGCTGCTCACGGCAGCGGTACTGGCCTGGCTGATTGGCAGCCAGTTCTTCAAACCTGAACCACCGGCATCCGCTCCAGGTCCGTTCACCATCCATGTCGTTGGTAATGGCTGGCATGCCGGCCTGCTGTTACCCGCCCAGGCCATCAATGCCCGGCTACCGCTGCTGCGCCAGCGCTTTCCTGGAGCAAGCCACTACGAGATTGGCTGGGGCGATGTGGGCTTTTACCGTGCCAGCAAGGTAACTGCGGGCCTGGCGCTGGAAGCCATGTTTGCCTCCAGAGGTTCGGTCATGCATGTGGTGGCCGTGACCGATGTGCCGCACTTTCTGAAGGGCAGCGATAGCGCCGCTCTTTGCATCGATGACGCCGCCTATCAGCGCATGGCATCGCTGGTAGCAGACAGCTTTGCACGCAGCGCCAGCGGCGAGCCTGTGGACGCAGGCCCGGGCATCTATGGCAATAGTCAGTTCTATATTGCCACTGGCAGCTACAACGCCCTCAACACCTGCAACCGCTGGACGGCGTCGATACTGGAGGCTGCGGGCCTCGCCATCTCGCCGCGCATCAGCCTGACGGCCAGCAGCGTTCTGGGTGCAGCACAGCGCAGTGCCATGCGCTGCGAAGTCGCGCGCTGAGCCGGGTTTGCACCAGCACGCTCAACAGCTACCATGGCCTGCCCATATAAATACAGGAGACCTTGATGACCGACAGAACCGGCCAATGCCTTTGTGGCAGGGTGCAATTCACACTGAGCGCCGAGCCGCAAATGGCTCGCGTGTGCTGGTGCAGAGACTGCCAGCATCTGGCCTCCAACGGCACGGTCAATGCCCTGGTACCCGCCGATGCCCTGAGCTTCAGCGGTGAAGTCGCCGAGTTCCGCAAGCTTGCCGCCAGCGGCAATGAACTCACACGCCAGTTCTGCCCGAACTGCGGCTCACAGCTCTTTGCCTACTCGTCAGCACGACCGCAGCTGCGTGTAGTCCGTATCGGCAATCTCGACGATCCTTCCTCTGTGACCCCCATCATGAATATCTGGGCCTCCAGCGCCCCGAGCTGGGCCTGCATGGATGTATCGCTGCAACGCTTGGAGCAGCAGCCTCTTCCTCCTGCAAGCAGCCATCCATGAAGCACCTGTATACCGCCCTGAGTGCCACATTGATCTCGCTGTCCCTGCACGGCGCAGCGCATGCAGGCCCCGATGCCTGCACACAGACCGAACGCCAGGTCTGGTATTGCGAAGCCAATGGCAAGTTCTACACCCTTTGCGCATCGCAAGACCTGGGGCCCAATAAAGGCTATCTGCAGTACCGTGCCTACAAGGGAGCGACGCAGGAGTTTGCTTACCCCTCCACTCCCCGCCATCCTTTTGGCCTGTTCAAGCTGGATCTCTTGCCCCGTGGTGCCGCGTTGCGCTTCAAGAACGGCGCTTATGACTACGAAATTCATGAGCCACTGGCTGGCAGCACCGAGATCCTGGTCAGCAAAAACCACAAGACCCTGGCTCGTCTCAGTTGCAGCGACTACATGGACTCGCTGACACTGACCAGCACTCAGGACTTTTTCTCCCGTGTCGGCATCTACGACAAATGAGGTGAGGATGAGCAAGAACTTTGCATTGAGCGCACAAGACATACGGCCGCTGGCCGAAGGCCATGGCGGCTGCATTGCCACGGACATGATCACCGTCCAAGCCAAAGCCGTGGGTTATATGGTCCGTGAAACACCGGTGCAAGCCGAAGACAGCGGGTGGTGCTTCATGGCAGGTGACGAAACGCAGGAGTACATGGACGATGCCAGCCACCACGGCATCTACGACGTGAACACCATTGCCAACTATTGCCCCGACATCATTGCCCTGCTCGACACCGCTGCGCCCTGTGCGTTCGAGCGCAATGCCAGCGGCCAACTGGTGCCCGCGCCTTACCAGCCGCCGCCGGACTGACAGCAAAGGTTCGGCTCGCCAACTCCGCGCGCCCTGGTCTGTGTACCCATTCACGCTCAGTGCATAGGTGTCATCGGTATTGCCAAGACAGCATTTGTGGGCACCAATCAATGGTCACCGAGTGCACGGGCAAGCGCCGGGTCTGCGGCCTTTCCTCTCTACCAAGGCATTGCGAGACCTTCCAACGCAAAGCCCATGCGTCGGCTGGTGTGAGAAAGGAACAAACCATGCATCTGCGACCGCTTCTGATGATGACCGCTCTGGCAAGCGCAGCCTTGCTGACAGGCTGCCTGATTCCCGAGCGTTTTTCGGCAAAGATAGATATTCAATCCGATGCCAGCCTTGACTATGCCTACGAAGGAACAGCCATCGACCCCATGGCCGTGCTGAAGATGCAGCAGCAAGGAATACTCAGCGACAAGGAACAGCAAAGCCTGGCGGCAGAAGCACAGAAACTGCGTCAGAACCCTGACGTCAAAAAAGCGGTCTACATGGGCAAGGCTCGCTATCAGCTGGAGATTGAAGGCCACCGCAAGGCGGGCGAGCCCCTGAAGCTATTGGACATGTTGTCCGTCCAGAGCAGCCACGACGGGGTCATGACGATTTCCGTTCAGCCCGTCAAGCGCAAGGAGAAAGCAGACCTCGCCCAGATGGGTGTCCTGATCAACGGCAGCCTGCGCGTCAATGTTCCCGAGGGCGCCGAGGTCATCTCTCACAATGCGAACTCCGCCCCCGCCTCTGGTAGCGGCAGCTATATGTGGCGCATTGGCGAAGTAGGTGTGCGCCCCGAGATCAAACTACGCTTCAATCCCTGAGCGCGAGCCCGCTGCGGCCTCCATGTCACGGCGACAATGCAACGCAACCGATTGCAGACCATCTTTCCATGAACGCCCCCTCACCATTGCCTTTTTCCCAAGCCTGCGAAAACAATCAAGGCCCGATTTCCGAAGTGCTGAGCACCGCCTTTGCGCACAGCCGACATGTGCTGGAGATTGGCTCCGGCACTGGTCAGCACAGCGTTTTTCTTGCCCCCCGCCTACCCCATCTGATCTGGCAGACCAGCGATCTCGATGGCAATCACGCAGGCATCAAGGCCTGGCATGAAGCCCATGGCGCCAACAATCTGCGTGCGCCGCTGAGCTTTGATCTGTCGGCCAGTGCATGGCCTGTGAATGGCGAGTCCCAGCCTTTTGACGCCGTGTTCACCAGCAATACCTGCCATATCGTGGCCTGGCCCCTGGTGCAGCGCATGTTTGCGCTGGTAGGCCAGCATCTGCCGGCGGGCGGCCTGTTTGCCATCTATGGACCGTTCAACTATGACGGTCAATTCACCAGTCAGAGCAACCAGGCTTTCGACGCCTGGCTGCGCCAACGCGATGCAGCCAGCGGCATTCGCGACTTTGAAGTCATCAAGGCTCTGGCGCAGGAGCATGGCATGCAGTTGCAACTCGATCAGGCCATGCCCGCCAACAACCGCACACTGGTCTTTCACAAACTTTGAGACGGAGCACCATGGCTGCCATCTTTGCCTACAAATGCCGCAAATGCGATGAACTTCATGAAGGCTCCCCAAGCTTTGCTTTCGATGCTCCAGCTCCCTACCGATACCTGAGCGAGCAAGAGCGCGAGGAATGGGCCGAGCTGACAGAGGATCTCTGCGTCATCTCTCACCCCGAAGGCACGCAATACTATGTGCGTGCGCTACTGGAGGTACCGATTCATGGTGTGGAGGAGCCCTTCCTCTGGGGCATCTGGGTCTCGGCCAGCGAGACCAGCTTTCACCGCTATCTGGACTCCTATGACGAGCCGCCCGAAGACCCGATCTTCTTCGGCTGGCTGTCCAATCTGATTGCCGTCTACCCCACGCAGAAGTCACGCCCAGCAGATGTCCATATCCAGACCGACGGCACACGCCCACGCGTGGTGTTGCATCACACCGGTGACGAAAGCGATGCACTGGTCATCGACCAGCATGAAGGCATTTCGGTTGCACGCGCCCAGCAACTGGCCGAGCAATCCATGCATGGCATCTAAGCCGAACAAGGCTATGGCTCATACTCAGAAAGCGCCATAAGCTATGAATTCATGAGCAAAAGAAAAAGCTGCCAGAGGAATGTCCTCTGGCAGCTTTCATACTTGTGCAATGCACAGATCAGCTATTCCAGCCTGTCTGGTAGAACTGCTGAATCAGCTGCCAGGCCTCGGCTGGATCATCGGTGTAGCGGAACAGATTGAGGTCCTTGGCCGAGATCGTGCCTTCCTCAATCAGCACGTCGAAGTTCAACACTTTCTTCCAGAACTCCTTGCCGAACAGAATCACGGGCACGGGCTTGCTCTTGTGCGTCTGCACCAGCGTCAACACCTCGAACAGCTCGTCCATGGTGCCAAAGCCGCCGGGGAAGGCCACCAGAGCCTTGGCACGCATCATGAAATGCATCTTGCGCAGCGCAAAGTAGTGGAACTTGAAGCTCAGCTCCGGCGTGATGTAGGGATTCCCATGCTGCTCGTGCGGCAGATAGATGTTCAGGCCGATATTGGGCGCCCCCGCATCGTGCGCACCACGGTTGGCCGCTTCCATGATGCCTGGGCCGCCACCGGTGCAGATATAGAAACGCTCGCTGGGCGGCTGCTTCATGCCTTCGGTGGCCACGATGCGCGCAAAGGCACGTGCAGCCTCGTAACGCTCGGCATTGCGCAGCGTGCGCTCGGCCAGGGCCATGCGCTGAGTATCGCCGCTGGCACGGGCTTCTGTCAGTTGCTGGCGAGCCTGATCCATATCCACAAAACGGGCGCTGCCGTAGACGACCACGGTGTGCTCGATATTGCGCTCGATCTGCCCCAGATCAGGCTTGAGCAGTTCCAGCTGCATGCGAATGCCACGCGTTTCCCGGCGGAACATGAACTCCGGGTCGGCGAAGGCAAGACGGTTGGAATGAGGTTCCAGTTCTTTGCCGTTATGCGCCTGGTTGTGAAGTTCAGCCCAGGCATTGGCCAGATCGGTATCGGACAGAGGAGAAGAAATTTGCATGGAGCCTCGGATCTAAGAATGCTGGACAGCACTGGCCAGTGAAACCGTTGAAAGTTCGCTGGCACGGACCGCCCATCCGTCAAACACTTCAATATCAAATGCGCTTGAAGCGCATGTGATGCTTGCACTATACGCTCACAAAGCTATAGCTTCCGCCAGTATTTAGCCTCTGCAGGCATAAGAGGTTTGCCGTCATAGTGCGCAATGGTGGGCAGCCCGGCTCAACGACCGAACCACGTCCAGCTGTGAATCCCCAGATAGGTCATGCACAGCGAGCCCAGCAGATGCAGGCCTGCCCAGCCTCCTGCAGCGATCAGGCGCTGCTGCTGCAGCAGACCGATGACCTCGGCAGAGAAGCTGGAAAATGTGGTCAATGCCCCCAGAAAGCCGGTGATCAGAGCCAGCTTCCAGGCAGGATCAAGCTGCGGCATGGACTGAAACAGCGCCACAAACAGACCAATCAGATAGCCGCCGATCAGATTGGCAGCCAAGGTACCCCAGGGCATGGTGGCGCCACTGCTCAACCACAGACCCAGCCCCCAGCGAGATAGCGCCCCGACACAGGCGCCGATGCAAATGGCAAAGATATTCAGCATGAGCAGCAATTTAGAGCAAAACGCAAGCCATCTGCCGCATCAGTGCGTGTCTGCCTGCTTTCCGGATTGAAATGCCTGGTCGTCCTGATCGTTTTTGTCGCTCGTGTCTCCTGCGGCTTCGTCGCTCTCCTCTTCATTCAGAGGTTCGTTGAGTACCAGATTGCTCAGAGTGGGCGGCACAGACTCTCCGGCGCGGCGCGAGCGAAACAGCGCTGCGCGCATCAGAAAAATGGTGGTGATGGGCACCGTCACCGCAATGAAGATAGCAATCAGCACCGAGTGCATGACAAAGCCCTGGCCACTGACGGAAAAGTAAATCCAGGTGGCATGCATGATGAACCAGCAGCCCATGGTGGCAATGATGGAGGGCGAGTGCACACGCTCGAAATAGCTCTTGAGCCGCCACAACCCCATGGAGCCCAGCAGCGCAATCAACGCCCCGCAAAACACCAGCGCAGCCACCAGAATCTGAGCCCACAGCGGCAGGTCCACACCAATGGTTTCGGTGCTCATTCGATCACCTCGCCACGCAGCAGGAACTTGGCCATGGCTGTCGAGCCCACACAACCGAACAAGGCCACCAGCAAGGCCGCCTCGAAGTAATTGGTGCTGTCATACAGAATGCCCATGACCAGCATGGCCAGCATGCCGTTCAGATACATGCAATCCAGCGCCAGCACCCTGTCTTGCGCGTGCGGGCCTTTGAGCAGACGCAGCACCGCGCACCCCATGGCCGCCAGCAGCATGACCAGAGAAGCCATCAACACCCAATAAAACCAGGGGCTCATTCGAAAATCTCCATCAGCGGGCGCTCGTAGTATTGCTTGATATGCGCGATGGTCTGCTCGGCGCTTTCCACCTCCAGAGCATGAATCAGCAGCATGGAGCGATCCCGCGAAATCTCGGCCCAGGCCGTGCCTGGCGTGATGCAGACGATCATGGCCAACACCGCCAGTCCGTTAGGGTCACGCAGCTCCAGTGGAATATGCACAAAGGCAGCCGGATGCCTGCGCTGCTTGGGCAGCAGTAAAAAACGCAGCACATTGAAGTTGGATACCGAGGTATCCCAGACCACGCGCAGCGCCAGCTTCACAATGGTCAGCGGATGGCTGACCTGTACCGGCAGCGGACGCAGGCCACGCAACAGCAAGGGAATCAGCAGCCCCAGAATCAGGCCCAGCAGAATCTGCCCGGAACTGACCGAGCGGTTGAGCAGCAGCCACAGCAGCAGCAAAGCGGCGGACAACAGCGGCGCAGGAAAGATGCTCTTGAACATTTTCTTCATGATTGACCGTCCTCTTTGCGCGCAACCGTTGGCAGTGACTCGGCGTTCGCACTCTCTGGCTCGGTGATGCCAGGTGCCGGCTCATCTTCCATTTCACGGGCGGCAGCGCGGGCTGCAGCTTCGGGGCTTTCTGCATCCAGGGCTTTTTTTTCCTTGGGCGCCGGCACCGGAGTCTGTCCCATCACGGTGCTTACATAGACATCGGGCGAATGCAGAGCGTTGGCCGCACGCTGGGTGTAGCGCATCACATCATCGGCTTTGACCGTCAAGGCAACGCAGCACAGCAACAACGCAGCAATCGGCAGCCCTTCGGCCACCTTGAGCGATGGCGCACTTTGCTCGGGATTGGCCCAGAAATGGCGAATACCCGCTCGCGTCAATGCAATCAAGGCCATCAGGCCTGTGATGATGAGCAGAGCCACCATGGCCCAGCCCTGCCAGCCAGCCTGTATGCCGTTGCTGGTTCCCAGGCCCAGGGGGTTGAGCAAGGTGGTCAGCATGGCAAACTTGCCCACAAAGCCTGAAAGCGGTGGCAGACCAGAGATCAGCAAGGTGCAGACCATGAAGCTCACACCGATGAAGGCGGCCGCAGCAGGCACGGCCCGGCCGATCAGCAGCTCTTCATCCTCATCAAGGTTGAAGCCTTCGGTGGGCAGCAACTCCGCGTTGAGGAATGGGGCCTCTTCATCTTCATAGGGCTCGCCAGCTTCCTCATCCACGCGCCAGCGGTCCACCACGTCGGCGATCAGGAACAGTGCCGCCACGGCCAGGGTCGACCCTGGCAGGTAATAGAGCAGACCCGCTGTCAGCAGGTTCTGGCCAAAGCCCGTAGCGGCCAGCAAAGTGCCTGAGGACAGGATGGCCGCGAAGCCCGCCAGATGGGTCAGCCGCTGCGATCCCAGCATGCCGATGGCTCCATAAACCATGGTCACCATGCCGCCCACAATCAGCCAGCTACCGCCAAACAGAGCCGACTCACCTGCCTCGGAGCTGAACAGCAGGGTCCACAGGCGCAAGATGACATAGACGCCAACCTTGGTCATCACGGCGAACAATGCCGCGGATGGAGCAATGGCTGCGCTGTAAGCGGGTACCAGCCAGAAATTCAGCGGCCACATCGCCGCCTTGATCAAAAAGGCTGTGCCCAGCACACCCACAGCTGCATGCAGCAGCCCGCGATCCGCTTCATGCACGAGAGGAATTGCGCGCGCCAGATCGGCCATATTGAGCGTGCCCGTAATACCGTAGAGCATGGACACGCCAATCAGGAACAGCGAGGAAGCCACCAGATTGATAGCAATGTAATGCAGCCCCGCCTGGATGCGGGTGCGTCCCGAGCCGTGCAGCAGCAAACCGTAGGAGGCCGCCAGCATGATCTCGAAGAACACGAACAGATTGAACAGGTCCGCAGTCAGGAATGCGCCACTCAGGCCCATGAGCTGTAACTGGAACAGCGGATGGAAGTGCACACCTGCCTTGTGCCCCCGCGCCGCAGAGAACACCAGAGCAGCCAGCGCCACCACATAGACCACCAGCAGCATCAGCGCACTGAGTCTGTCCAGAGCCAGTGCAATGCCGAATGGTGCAGGCCAGTTGCCCGGCATGTACACCGCCATGGTGGCCGTCGCGCCTGACTGATTGGTCCAGCCCAGCAGCATGATGACAAGGAGCAGGCCCAGCGTCGTGGACAGAATATTCATGCCCAGCTTCAGACGCTGGCGTTCCTCGCCCATGAACAGCATCAGCGCTGCCGTCAACATGGGCAGCATGATGGGTGCCAGCATCAGGTGCGGCATCAAGAACTCGGTCCATCCGGTCATAGCATTTCCTGCTCAGTCCGCGAATGAACGCCATCCACATGGTCGGTGCCAGAGCTGCCGCGCGATGCCAGCAGTACCACCAGAAACAGCGCCGTCATGGCAAAACCGATCACGATGGCCGTCAACACCAGCGCCTGAGGCATGGGATCGGCATAGTGGGACAGATCGGTGGGCACGCCGTTTTGCAACACAGGGACTTTGTTGATGGCCAGGCCCTGGCGGCCCATGCTGAAGATGAAGAGATTGACCGCATAGGACAGCAGCGACAGCCCCATGATGACCTGGAAGGTACGGGGCCGCAGCAGCAGCCAGACGCCAGAGCCGGTCAGCACTCCAATGGCAACAGCCAGAACGATTTCCATCACATACCTCCTCGGGCCAGCGCATCGGCAGTAGCGGCCTGCACTGCGGCCTCGGCCTTTTTGGCCTCTTGTTCCTGTTCTTCCAGCATGCGCGCGTGGAATCTGTGACCGCGCACCGATTGGTGAGCAATCGCTGTCAGGATCAGCATCACCGATCCAACCACCAGGGCAAACACGCCAATATCAAAGAAAGTGGCGCTGGCAAAGTGCACATGGCCAATCAAGGGCAGCGAGAAGTCAAAGCCGTGACTGGTCAGGAAGGGGTAACCCACGGCAATCGATCCCAGGCCCGTGCCCAGCGCGAACAGCAGACCCGCGCCTATCCAGCGACGTGGATACAGCGGCAAATGGGCCTCAACCCAATGCGTTCCGGAAATGATGTACTGCATGAGCAAGGCCACGGAAAACACCAGGCCCGCGACAAAGCCACCGCCGGGCTGGTTGTGGCCACGCACAAAGATGTAGGCCGCCACCAGCGTGGCAAACGGCAGCAGCAACCGCACCAGCACGGCGGGAACCATCAGATAACCCACGGCTGTATCGCTGGCATTGCGAGGGTTCAGCAGGTCGGTCTGCAAGTCGCCCGGCACATAACGCTGCTGCTCGGGAATATCCATGGCTTCGCGCGCCGGACGGAAGCGTCGCAGCAACGCATAGATGACGATGCCCACAATACCCAGCACCACGATTTCGCCAAAGGTATCGAAGCCGCGGAAGTCCACCAGCGTCACATTGACCACATTGGTGCCGCCACCGCCTCCAAGCGCATGTTCGAGGAAGAAGGTGGATGTGCTTTCGTAGAACGGGCGGCTCATCATCGCAAAAGCCAGCCATGCAACGCCACCGCCAACGATCAGGGACAGCACCAGGTCACGCAGACGCCTGGCCTTGGCCCTGGCATCAAAGCTGTCATCGGCACGCATGTTCTTGTCCCGCTTGGGCAGCCAGCGCAGGCCCAGCAGAATCAGCACCGTGGTCACCACTTCCACCACCAGTTGCGTAAGCGCAAGATCAGGTGCGGAGAACCACAGGAAGGTCAGCACCATGCACAGGCCCGATCCGCCCAACATGATCAGCGCAGTCATACGGTGGTACTTGGCCTTCCAGGCGGTACCCAATGCACACAGGCAGCCAATCGCCCACAGAAGCACAAAAGCCGACGATACCGGCAGCACACCGCGATTGCCCAGTTGCATGCCACGAATCCACAGCGGCAACGCTGCGGCAATCAATGTCACGCAGGTCATCCACAGCATCTGCCATTGCCAGCGACGGGTGGACAAGGCGCGGCGACCAGCGCGGCCCATCAGGGTCAGGCGGGCCATCAGATTTTCAAAAACTCTGCGGCCACTGACCTTGCCCAGCACGGGTGTGGTGTCAAAGTTGCCTGAGCTGCGCTGCCAGCGCAGCAGCACATAAAGCATCACACCACCCGCCAGCGCCACCAGACTCATCACCAGCGGCATGTTCCAGCCATGCCAGATGGCCAGGCTGTATTCGGGCAGATCTCCACCCACCACTGGCGTCGCAGCTGCAGCCAGAAAGCCTCCAACGGCCCATGCGGGAAAAATGCCCACGATCAAACAGGCCAGAACCAGCAACTCGACCGGCACACGCATCCAGTGAGGAGGCTCATGGGGCTCATGAGGCAGATCCGTGGCCTTGGGGCCAAAGAACACGTCCACCGTGAAGCGCAGCGAATAAGCCACGCTGAACATGCCGGCCACCGTCGCCAGCACAGGCAGGATCGTCTTCACCCAGGGAGCCGCATCCAGATAGACAGTCTCGGCAAAGAACATCTCCTTGGAGATGAAACCGTTGAGCAATGGAACACCGGCCATGGCCGCGCTGGCCACACAGGCCAGGGTCGCCGTAATAGGCATCATCAATCTCAAGCCGGACAGACGCCGAATGTCGCGCGTGCCACTTTCATGGTCCACGATACCGGCGGCCATGAACAGCGATGCCTTGAACGTGGCGTGATTCATGATGTGAAACACCGCCGCCACGGCTGCCAGCTTGCTGTTGAGCCCCAGCAGCAAGGTGATCAGACCCAGGTGGGAAATCGTGGAATACGCCAGCAAGCCCTTGAGATCATGCTGAAACATCGCGCAATAGCCGCCAATCAGCAGCGTCAACGCGCCAGCACCGCCCACCATCCAGAACCAGGCATCGGTATCGCCAAGCACAGGCCACAGGCGGGCCAACAAGAACACGCCCGCCTTGACCATGGTCGCGGAGTGCAGGTAGGCCGACACCGGCGTAGGTGCCGCCATGGCATTGGGCAGCCAGAACTGGAAGGGGAACTGCGCACTCTTGGTCAGCGCTCCCAGCAAAATCAATACCAGCGCCACCATATACAGGCTGCTGTCACGCACCTGCTGCCCAGCGGCCAGCACATTGTCCAGGTCGTAGCTGCCCACGATATGACCCAGCACCAGCATGCCCGCCAACATGGCCAGACCACCGGTTCCCGTCACCGTCAGTGCCATGCGCGCCCCCCGGCGGGCGTCCTTGCGGTGATACCAGTAACCGATCAGCAGGAAAGAAAAGAGGCTGGTCAGCTCCCAGAAGAAAACCAGCTGCACGATGTTGCCCGAGAGCACCACACCCGCCATGGCCCCCATGAAGGCCAGAAAGAACGAGAAAAAGCGTGGGACCGGGTCAGCGGGCGACATGTAGTAGCGTGCATACAGCACCACCAGCGCACCAATGCCGAAGACCAGCATGGAGAACATCCAGGCAAATCCGTCCATGCGGATCACCAGGTTCAAGCCCAGGGCCGGCAGCCACTCGATTTCCTGCCTGAGTACGGACCCGTCCGCCACTTCAGGGAAAAGCATTCCTACCTGTATGGCGCAGGCCAGGGCAATGATGCCGGCCAAAGTTGACTCTGTATTGCGCGCGTTCGCGGGCAGAAAGGCAGCCAAAAGGCTGCCTATAAAGGGTAGGAGGACAAGGGTAATGAGGGGCATGGGCGAATTATTTTAGAGGCAGCTCCGCTTTCGCCGCTACAAAAACCTGAGCACCTCAATGACTTTAGACTGATGGTTATTGATTTTTGTTGACAGAAAAATCATCAAACCCGCTGATTGCATGCAGATATAAAACAGCGTTCAACCGCCCAGCAACCACCCCGAAGCACTCTCTCGGCATGCCGTCAAAAACATTCTGGCGACTATCTGCAGTTTTGCCTATCCATGCATCTACGAAGTTTTCAAGCGACCGATGCCACCCGCCTGTGGCAGGTGCTTCACAGTACCGTACATGGCCACATCACCGCTGGCCACAACGAGCATTGGCACAAAACCTGGGCTAGGCCGGTCTACAGGCTTCCGGCTATACAGGTCACTTTTTCGTAGCAGCCTGCACAAGAGTGCAAAGGCGCAGCAAGGCTTTTAATCGAATATATTGAGTCACAAGCCCGGCAGCAGGATCACTCGCGGCTTGGCACCGATGTCATTCTCAGAGCTCAAGCATTCTTTGAGCATTTCGGCTTTGTGAGCCAACGCCAGCAAATGCCTGTTGTCCAGGACCCTCTCCTGTCCAATGCCTATATGGCACAAAATTGCGCTAAACCTCATGCATAGCACCGAAGAAATCCGTCACCTGCTCTCCAATTGGGGAGAGCTGCGCCCTCAGGACTCTTGCCTCTGGACTGGTGAAGCAAATGCCTTACCTCAGGAAATAGCGGACTTTTACGCGCAGATAGGCCCATGGGGAGCCGTGATCTACGAATCTGTAGGTCCTGTAGGCATCACTTTGTCCGTGGGCGGCAATCCCGTATGCATCCCGCCTCTTGGCCGCTTGTTCAGCCTGCAAGCAGGCTACGCCTGGCAATCGGATCCCGGCCAGCCGTTTGACAACTGGCCCTGTCATTGGCTGGTGATTGCGGAGCAAGGCGGAGATCCTTTTATCTACGACAGGCAATCCGGCCAGGTGCTGTTTGCATTTCATGGTGCAGGGCACTGGGCCCCCAAAATTTTCGCCCCCGACCTATACACCGCCATCGGGGCACTGGTCACGGTCGCCAATGTGCATGAGAGACTGGATGAGCAGGAACTGAATCTCGACGATGGCCTGACTGCCGAGGGAAAAGCCCAGGTGCTTGCAGAACTATCCCGTTTTACGGGCAGTGCAGAGCAGGCTGCAGCCATGCTTTCTGCCTGGGAATACTATGAATAAAGCCATTGCTCCATGAATCTTCAACACCTGATCGGGGTACTGCAAGCACTTCCTGCAGATCTGCAGGGCAAAGCCAGCGAGGGCGAGCGCCTGCTGGACCTGCGCCGCAATACCGAAGGGCTGAGCCTGCGCCTGGCTATCAATCTGCGCGACAACAACGGCAGTGAACTGATTTTCGACGCCCTGCTGCAATTACCTGCACGGCCCAGCCCCGAGCCTGTACGGCTTCAGTCACTGAGCCTCGGCAACAGCTTCAACAAACGTGCCCAACGATATGTAGATCCCATGGTGGCCTGGGCCATCAAGCTGCTGACTGAAACACCCGGGAAAATCCAGCGCGGCACGAGACGCAAACCCCAATGGCAGGCAACGCTGCAAAGCCTGGTGACCGCTCTGAGCAGGGATGCTGACTGGACCCTGCAATGGCTGCTGCGCAATGAGATGCGGCTGGAAGATCTGCGCAAAAAGCAGCGCCTGGCCTGGGTATTGCGTCAATTGGCAGATGAGGGGCATGTTGCCAGAGTCGATTGGAAGGACGATGAGTCCGTCATTGACGGCGCGACCGACCTGCTGGAAAAGCACTACCCAAAACTCGCCACCCAGGCGCCATTGGATGAATTGGAAGACATGGAGTTCGGTGATGCCGAAGAGGCCATCGCCGCAGTGAACACGGCACTTGCGCCGCTGGAACTCAGGCTCCACATCATAGAAAGCGATGACGACAGCTATCTGCTGAGTTTGCAAGACGCGTCCTCCACCGAGCATCTTCGCCAGGCCTTGCAGGATGCGGGCCTGAACCTTCAGGAGCGGGATGCATGAAGGGGCTATGGAACCCAGACGCCTCAGTTGCTCAAAAATGGCTGATCGGCATTTTCTTGAGCGTCATGCTGGGTGCGATGGTGCCCATCTTCTCGCGCGGTTTCATACCCAGCGATGTCTGGCAATTGCAGGCGCTTTACATCTCTCTGGCATTGACTGCTCTGGGCCTGATCTGGCTGCGTGTTCTGTACAAACGCGGTCAATGGAAACCCGCCGGCCCGTGGCAGGACTACGGCCCTCTCAAACGACT
This sequence comes from Comamonas sp., assembly GCA_031277805.1. GTDB lineage: Bacteria > Pseudomonadota > Gammaproteobacteria > Burkholderiales > Burkholderiaceae_C > Comamonas. The sequence goes on from JAITLR010000011.1 coordinate 30,481, forward strand.
GCTGATGATTCCTCTGTGCCTGGGCTTTTGGCTGCTGGTGCTCTGGCTCAATCTGGCAGCCACACTGCCCAAGGCTTACAACCAGGTCTTCGCCACAGAAGTCCAGACCGTGAGCAGCGCTACCAAAAAGCGCAGCTCGGGACGCTATAGCTGCCACTACCAGCTCAAGCTGCCCGAGGTGCGATATATGTTTTTCGAGTTTTGCATAGACGAGCAAGCCTTCGACCAGCTCCCCGACGGCCCCATGCCCGCACGCCTGACGGCTCGGCAAAGCTATTTTGGCCGCTCCATTGACAGCATTGCACTGGTCGTACGCAGCACAGAATCCGAATAAAAACCGACGTTTGCGCTTACGTATCAAGCGATTTCAGCTATATCTTTGATACTACCCCCCGAAGAAATATGAGAATCCTGCTGCTCCCTCTGATTTTGATTGCGGGCCTTGGCCTGCTGCTGTGTACTTGTGTGAACCTGCTCGCATTGACGAATCAACTGGAACTGCTCACAAGCTTGCTCAACGAGGATCAGCAGACAAATTTGTCGGTTGCACTCGGCGGAGGCATCTTTGCGGTCTGGATTCCCGCAGTGCTGATTGCGCAACGCATCAACAACGGCAACCGTCTGAAGTTTTCCTGGAAAAAAGTGCTGGCGGGTTGCCCCGATTGGATGCGCTATGCCGCCTTCGCCATCTTCGGCTACGCCATCGTGAACTTCCTCATGGTCATCTCCAACTCCAGCGTGGACGACGAACAGGGCATCAGGGCCTTCACAGGTCACGGCATGGCCTTCTATGCCATGGCTTTCAGCATTTTCTTTTCCAGCTGGAACCTTCCCGGCATGCTCAGTGCCCGCTACTGCCCGGCCGGCCATGACGTGTCTCATGACGATCGGTTCTGCTCCCTTTGCGGTCTGCCTGCCGCACAAACCGGTCAGGACGATAATTGAGCCGCCATAGCCCTGTTGGCACTGCCAATTTCAAAGCGGCAGATACTGCGGGGTTCACTTCACTACCAACTCCATCGCCCAGGCCATGTCTCATTCACAGTCTCCCATAGGCATCTTTGACAGCGGCGTGGGCGGCCTCAGTGTGCTGCAGGCCCTGCGCCACGAGCTGCCCCATGAGCAGTTTGTCTATCTGGCCGACAGCGGCAATGCACCCTATGGCGATGCGCGCGGGGATGCCTTTGTACAAGAAAGAACCCTAGCCATCGCTCAGTATCTGCGCGAGCACCATGACATCAAGATTCTGGTCATTGCCTGCAACACGGCGACGGCCGCTGCCGTGGAGTTGCTCCGCGCGCAGATGCCGGACCTGCCGGTGATCGGGGTGGAGCCGGCGATCAAGCCCGCATCCTTTTCCAGTCAGACCCATCATGTGGGCGTGATCGCCACACGCGGCACCATCGGCAGCGGGCGTGTGGCACGGCTGGTGGACGAGCATGGTCAACGCGCCCACTTCCATCTGATGGCCTGCGATGGTCTGGCCAAGGCCATCGAGCGCAGCACCGAACAGCCCTTGCCAGAAAACGCTGAAACTACCGAAACCAGAGCACTCTGCACAAGATACATCAGTGCTTTAGGCCAGTTCGGCCAGAAAACTGGGCAGATGGACACGCTGGTGCTGGGCTGCACGCACTATGTATTCGTCAAGGATGATCTGCGTGCCCTGCTAGGCCCCGACATCCAGTTCCTGGACACCGGCGCCCCTGTGGCCCGCCAGACCCGGCGCATGCTGGAGCAGCGCAGCCTGCTGGTCCCGGAAGCCGAGGCCAGTGCGGCTGGCCATCACCTGGCCCTGCCCACGCAGATTCGACTCATGACCACAGGCTCTCTTCACGCACTGCAGGCTGCGGCTCAACGCTGGCTGGAGCTGCCAGACAACTGCTGCAGCCAAGTGGCTGTTACCTCACCCAGCGCCGAGGTCATGGCAGCCTGAGCCTTCAACGGGCCAGGTCTCAAACCCAGAGAGGCTCTGCGCCCGTATCCAGATAGCTGAGGTAGAAGCGCACATCAAACTCCAGCTGGTGGTAGTCCGGCTCCATATGCATGCACAGCTGATAGAAAGCCTTGTCATGGTCCATGACACGGATGTGCGCCAACTCATGCACGCAGATCATGCGTAAAAAAGCATCGGGGGCCTGTTTGAACATGCCGGCCACGTGAATTTCATGGCGTGCATTGAGCTTGCCGCCATGCGCAATTGCGCGGCGCGTATGCAGGCCCAGGGCATTGCGCACCACATGGATCTTGCTGTCGTAGGCGACTCGATGCAGCTGGCCTGCGTTGCGCAGATATTGCGCCTTGAGGGCATCCACATAATCGTACAAAGCCTTGTCCGTACGCACCGCATGCGCCTGCGGATACTTGCGCAACAGCCATTCAGCGGCCTTGCCGGCCTGCAGCCAGTCGCGCACTTTCTGCTGCAGCGACGGTGCATAGCCGGCCAGATAAGGCAGGGCCAGCGGCGATGCCGCCGCGGCCTTATCCTTGCGCAACTGCGCGCTGATGGAGCCCGAATACTTGGGCGTGGGAATAGGCTTCATATCAAATGACAAACCCTCCGGTGCCGCAATTGCTGCAGCCGGGAGGGCTTGAGGTCAGGCAAAAGGCTGGAGGCCGAATCAATGCAGATGGCGCGGGCGGCGATTGCCGCCATGACCAGAGCCGGAGCCACCGGAGCCGCCGCGCGGAGGCTTGCCCAGCTCCAACGAGCTGACCAGAGCCTCGAAACGCTGCGAGAACAGCTTGTCGATTTCCTGCACCACGCCGCCCAGCTCGGCGCCGTCGAAATGGCGCTCCATGAGGTTGACGACATCCTGCACCAGCAGATCGCGCTGCACCTGCATGATGGCCGCCGGATTGGGACCGACGAACAGCATCACAAAATCGTCACGGCTTTGTGCTTCGGCAGGCGCTTCGTCCTCGTCGAACTCGGTGTCATAGAACGTCACCTCGATGGGCGAGCCCTGCTCTGCCAGCTCATTGAGGCCCATGCACATATCGTCCAGAGCCTGGCGGAAATCGTCATCGCCGCGCACCGTCCAGCACATCTGCAGCGCGTGCTCTTCCGCGTTGAACTGGATACCAGGCTCTTCATCGTAGAAGCTGGATTCTCCCTCCTTCAGCGAGCGAGCACCTGCATAGGCCCACAAAGGGCGCAGCGCGTCCTGGAGCTGCTCGTACGTAACATCAGCACGGAGCAGAACCTGACCGTGGACATGAATTTCAAAAGCAGCGTTGTAACTAGACATTTATTGATCTCTTGGAGTGCAGGCCCTGTCAGCATGACAGAACTTCAGCCCCATATTGCATCGAAGCCTGAGCTTTTCCAAGCTCCTTAACCAATGCCTGGCACCCCTGTGCTCCATAGCATTACAGAGGGAGATTTTCTCACCGAAGTCATAACCGCGCAGACTCGTGGATTCAGCAGCGCTCAGAAGAAAATGCCGTTGGCCAGCAACCAGATCGAGAATCCCCACAGCGTCAATGCCGCCAGGCGCTGAAACACCTGAGGCTGCAGCCAGCGGACACGACCGGCCATAAGCACGGAGCCAAAGACAATCCACAGACCGCCAATCGATGCCACCAGCAGCACAAAGCTGCCCATGACTCCCGCATAGTTGGAGACGCTGAGCCAGGTCTGTACCGGAAACAGCGCCATCGCAAAGATCACGGCCTTGGGGTTGAGAAGCGTGGCAATGAACAGCTCAAGAGGCTTGACCGAAACCAGCAGCTCCTGCAGCGGATCCCGTCTGGATTGATACCAGAGCCTCAGGCCCAGCTTGGCGATATACAGGCCGCTGACCACCTTGATGATGTTGATGACAAACGGATAGTCATGCATCGTGGTGTTGAGCACCAGCCCCCAGAGGCTGGTCGCGCAGACATAGCCCAGACACTCAAAGGACAGCAAGGGTGCCGAACGACGCAGCCCCTGACTGATGCCAGAAGAAGCCAACAAAGTATTGGTGGGCCCGGGCGTGAGGAGAATGGTCGCAATGACCAGAAGAAAAGACCAATCGTTAACGTTCATCCCTGAACAAGCCCCGCGATAACAGCAGTACAGGGCATGTTTTGTTGCAATGCAGCAAGAATAACGACATCAAGCGAATTTTTCGACGCAGGACGCTGGAGCCGACAGGTTTCTGTCATCCATGTTCCACGTACCGAAAACGCTATTTTTCAGCGGGAGCAAAAACAAAAAGGACTTCAAGGCCAAAGGCCTGAAGTCCTCGTCAACACCTTCAAACACTGGTGCCCCGAACCGGAATCGAACCGGTACGCTTCGTTAAAAGCGGCAGATTTTAAGTCTGCAGTGTCTACCAATTTCACCATCGGGGCCCACTTGCCGCATGGCGCAAGCACCATCCGGCAAGTATTGCATCAGCCGACAGACCAATGCAATAAAAAAGGGAAGCTTTTGCTTCCCTTTTCAAAATCTGGAGCGGGAAAACGGGTTCGAACCGTCGACCTATACCTTGGCAAGGTATCGCTCTACCAACTGAGCTATTCCCGCATCTCTGAAAGCATCATGCTTTACAGAACAGACTTGAATTATAGCCAGAAAAATTTACCGTTTTTCAAATTCGGCAAATTTCTCACTCGATCAGTATCAAGCAAGCTGGGCTGCTCGCTCCAGGCGAGCTTTGACGATCTGCAGCAAATCCCGCTTTTGCACCTTGTTGGAGGCGTTGACGGGCAGGCTGTCGAGCTGCAGCACAAAACGCGGCACCTTGTAGTTGGCCATATTGGCACGGCACCAGGCAATGAAGTCATCCTTGTCCAGCGTCATGCCATTGCGCGCCACCACGCAGGCACAGCCGACCTCGCCCATGCGCTCGTCGGCCACGCCGATCACGGCAACCTGTGCCACTTCGGGATGGTTGGAAAGCAGGCGCTCGATTTCGGCCGGGTAGCAATTGAAACCGCCAACGATGAACATGTCCTTGAGTCGATCGGTAATACGCAGATAACCACGCTCGTCCAGCACGCCAACATCGCCGGTATGCAGCCAGCCATCGGCGTCGATGGTCTCTGCCGTGGCTTCCTCGTCCTCGAAGTAGCCCTGCATGATGTGATAGCCACGCAGCAATACCTCACCGGCCTCGCCAACCGCCACTTGCCTACCCTGCCCGTCCACGCAACGCACCTCGGTGCCGGGCAAAGCCTTGCCGCAGGTATTGGTCACGGTCTCCACCGAATCCGTCGGCTCGCATAAGGTGGCACAGCCACCGCACTCCGTCAGACCATAGGCCGTGCTCACGTTTCTGATGCCCAGTTCCTCGCGCATGCGCCGGATCAGAATCGGTGGCACGGTTGACGCTCCCGTGACCGAGGACTGCAGCGAACTCAGATCAAAGCTCTTGAGCTGGGGGTGTGCCAGCATGGACAGGAATAGCGTTGGAGGACCTGGCATGAAGGTGATGCGGTCACCTTCAATGCGGCGCAGGATCGCCTCGGCATCGAATACCTGTTCGGGGTATACCGTCGCTCCCTGCAACAAAGCCGCTACCCAACCCGCCTTGTAGCCAAAGGTATGGAAAAAAGGGTTGACGATCAGATAGCGACTGCCTTCGGTCAACCCCACCACCTCGGACCAGGCCTTGAAAGCCAGAATCGTCGGGCGGTGCGCGCACATCACCCCCTTTGGACGGCCCGTGGTGCCCGAGGTGAACATCAGGTCGGCTGTATCGTCTGGCTTGATACGGGCTTCACGCTGCAGCTGCGCTTGCGCCTCCGTGGCATCGGCCTTGGCCATGAACTGTGTCCAACTCAGGTCCGCACTGGGCAGGACCTTGTCGCCCAGCACCACCAGATGCTCCAGCGTTGCGGGGCGCTGTCCGCCCAGCAGGTCGGGATAGTAGTTGTTGAGGAAGTCGCCCACACTGATCAGCACCTTGGCGCGGCTGCGCTCCAGAATGTCGGCAGCCTCGGCCCCCTTCATGCGGGTGTTCAGGGGCACCAGCACTCCGCCAGCCGCATGCACACCACAAGCTGCCACAATCCATTCGCTGAGATTGGGCGCCCACAAAGCCACACGATCACCCGCTTGCAGACCCAACGCCATCAGGGCCCTCGCCACCTGGCGGCTGAGTCGCTGCAGTTGCGGATAGCTGATGGAACTGCCATTTTCGACAATGGCCGCACGTTCGGCAAAGCGACTGGCTACATCGGCCAGCATGCCAGGCAAGGTCAATACTGCCTCTGGCATCGCGTTCTGTTGGATATTCGACATGGTTTACTCCGGGAATTTGACGCGCAGCTTCTCGCTGGTGGGAACCGACTGGCAGGCCAGGGTCCACTTCTTGGAAAGATCCTTGGTATCCAGCACTTCGTTGTGACGCAGATGCACGCTGCCGTCCTGCACCAGGCACATGCAGGAAGCGCACATGCCGGCCTGGCAGGAGAAGGGCACGTTGATCCCGGCGCGCAGGCCGGCTTCAAGAATGGTTTCCGTGCCACTGCAGGTAAATTCGTACTCTTCGCCATCCAGACACAGCTGCACCACGGCCTCGTCGACGGTAGCATCCATGGGAGATACGGCATCTTGCTGCTGCATCTGCTGCAGGGTTTCCTCATCCGGCAGAGAAACAAAGCGTTCCACATGCACCTGCTCGGCGGGCATTCCGGCGGCAATCATTGCGGCTTGCGCTGCGTCCATGAAAGGACCGGGCCCGCAGATAAAAGCCTGTCCGGCATTGGGAATCCAGGGCGTAGCCCAGGCCGCCAACTGCTGCTGTGAGGGAGCCCCTTGCACCGAGTCCAGCCAGTGCATGACCTGCAGGCGATCCGGATACTCGGCCGCCAGTTGCTGCAGATCCTTCTTGAAGATGACAGAGCGCTCATCACGATTGGCATAGAACAGCACCACATTGCCCCGATGCTGCTTGAGCACGGTGCGCAAAATGGAGAACACCGGCGTGATGCCGCTGCCCCCGGCCAGCAGCAGAAAATTCTGCCCCAGATTTCTGGGGGAGAACAAGCCGGAAGGCGGCATGAGTTCGATCATGTCACCCGCACGAATTTTGTCGCAGACCCAGTTGGAGCCACGCCCCTGATGCACGCGCTTGACGGTCACGCGCAGTGCATCATCCAGTGCCGGAGCACTGGACATGGAATAGCAACGAGGCACATAGCGCCCCTCGATTGGCAATCGCAGCGTCAGAAACTGGCCGGGCTTGTAGCTGAACCGCTCCGCCAATGCCTCAGGCACATCAAACACAATGGATTTGGTGTCGTGTGTTTCATCGATCACTGCGCGCACCCTCAACGGGTGATAGCGCGATGCGGTTGTTGTGGCTTCACTGCTCATTTCCATCCCCTTGCTCACTCACACCTATCTGTGCAGCCATGGCCGCCGCTCCGGCAGCCAGCACTTCGGTCCATAGCTGCCCCTAAAACTCTGGGGTTAGACAATCAGGCTGCCCTCTGTCTGCCCGGCAACTGCAACTGCGCTACATGGCAACCGATCCTCCAAAGCAGCAGCCTTGCCCGCACGACGCCCGGAAAACACGCAGTCGGCCAAGGAAAGCCCGCTGACATAGCGCGAAGACGCCACGCCAATAGCCGTACGCCCTGCGGCATAGAGGCCTGGAATATCACGGCCAGCGCCATCAATGACAGCACCGTTTTCCTCATTGACCTTGAGCCCTCCCAGACTCAATACGGCCAACGGGAACATCTTCTGGCTGATGGAGATATCGATGGCAAACAGCGAGCCGCCCTTGAACTCATGACGCATGTCCAGAGATTTGCCCATGGGGTCGTCGCGCTCACCGCGCGCTGCGGCATTGGCCGCATCGAACTGGCGCTGCAGCAAAGCCGCGTCGGCCCCGATCTTGCTGGCGAGATCGAATACGGACCGGCCCTTGACCGCCACCTTGTACATCAGCACCAGCGCGGGCATGGACTGAAACGCCCAAAGCCCGCCGAACAGGCACTGCCAGATCGCCTGGCGGCGCAGGCGGCTGTCGATGATGAGCCAAGCCTTGCCGCCCTGGTTCTCCATCATCTCGTAGCCAAGCTTGGCGCCATAGACCTGCTCGTTGCAAAAGCGCTCACCCCTGTTGTTGACCACCAGTCCCTTTGGCCAGACCGAGGGCGGCGTGATGAAGCGCCAGGCCGAGATATTGTTCAGATCCTGTCCTATGCCGCCCGCCGACTGGCCCAGGCGCAGGCCCGAGCCGTCGCAACCTGCGGCACCCGTAAGCCACCCCGGTGTATAGGCCGGAGCATGCTGACTCATGAGTTCGGAGTTGAAGACATAGCCGCCAGTGGAGAGCACCACGGCCTGCCTGGCGCGGATGAAGCGCTTCTCGCCGATCTCGCTTTCGATCTGCGCGGCCTCGCGCCGACCCGCCTGAGCACGCGGCGCCTGGTACAGACGCCACTTGGCCACCAGCTCGTCGAGCTTCTTGTGGCGCTCGGTCAGCGCGTCGCCGGCCGGCAGCACCATGACCTCCACGCCCAGCACCCGGCCCGTATCCCGCTCGCGCACCAGGCGCTGCACGCGGGCCTGAGTCAGAGTGCGTGCGCCATGGGCCAACGTGGACTGCTTGAGCGCCGCATAGAACATAGCGCCCGACTGTCCCTTGGCCACCGCACGGTGGCCGCGCGGCACGGGCTTCTTGGCCAGCTTGGGATTGCCGTAGGCCGGCACCACCTCGTTGCCCGAGTAGTACAGGTAAATGCCATCGGACGGATACGAGGTCTTGTAAGCCGGCATGGTGGAGCCGAAGCTCACGCCCTGCTTTTCCAGCCACTGCAGATTCGCGACGCTGTCGCGGCTGAAGCGTGCAAGAGTCGCATCGCTGACCACGCCGTTGACTTCATGCTTGAGGTAGTCCTCCATGGCCTCGGGCGTGTCCTCGAAGCCCGCCTGCTTCTGGTAGACCGTGCCGCCACCCGCATAGACCACGCCGCCCGAAAGCACACTGGCGCCGCCGCCACCGAAGCGGTCTATCACCAGCACCTCGGCGCCCTGCTCGCGCGCCTCGATGGCTGCGCTGGCACCCGCGGCGCCCCAGCCGACCACGATCACGTCCGTGGCATCCGACCACAGGACTTCATCGGCAGAGCCCACGTCCAGCGCCGCATCCACGGGATTGATGGTGCTGATGTGTTTTGGGGAACTGTTTGTCATCGATCTCCCCGTGCTCAAACGGCCTTGCCCAGCAGTTGGGGGTTTTCCAGCGGCAACGGCTGACCCAGCATGTCCGCCACCGCGCGGAAGGCAAAAGTCATGGCCGGCCCCAGCGTGGAGCCCGCACCCGGATAGGTGGGCCCCATCGCGGAAGCGGAGTTGTTGCCCACACAGTACAGGCCCCCGATGGTCTGGCCTTCGGTGTTGAGCACACGAGCTTCGCGGTCGGTCAGCAGACCGCCCTTGGTACCGATTTCGCCGGGCCACAGGCGCATCGCATAGAACGGGCCTTTCTCGATGGGGCCGAGATTGGGGTTCTTCAGCCGCGGGTCGCCGTAATAGCGGTCGAACACATTGCCGCCACGGTCGAAATCCAGATCCTTGCCGCTGGCTGCATATTCGGTCATGCGACGGGCGCTGTCCTGCAAACCGGCGGCATCCACACCAATCTGGGCGGCCAGTGCCTCCAGCGTATCGGCCTTCCAGTAGACCTTGCCCAGCCATTCGAGCTTGAGCTTGCTGTCGGGCACGGCGGACGCCGGCATCAGCGGGCCCATGGGGTTCTTCGCGCGGAAGTCGGCATCGAACACGATCCAGGCCGGCACACCGCCGTTGCCCTTGGCCTGCTCGGCCAGCATGGCCTGCTGGAACTCGGGGTAAGGCCCGGATTCGTCAAGAAAGCGCTGCCCCCTGGCATTGACCACCATGCAGCCGGGCAGTGAACGCTCGACGAAGATGCCGCGGAACGACGGCTCGCCCGGCACGTCCATCGTGGGCACGCCCCAGGACCAGTCCATCAGATGCATTTGCGCACCCACGGCCTGGCCCGCGCGGTGGGCATCGCCGGTATTGCATTCGACGGGCGTCGCCGTCCATTCAGCGCGGCTAGGTTGAACCAGATACTGCTCGCGCATCTGCTGGTTGCGCTCGAAACCGCCGGCGCCCAGCAGCACACCGCGTCTGGCGCCGAGCTGCAGGCGCTGACCGTTCTTCTCGATGATGACACCCGTCACGCGGCCCGCGCCATCCTGCACCAGCTCCTTGAGCGGGGCATTGCGCCACATCTCGACACCGGCCTTGCGCGCGGCCGTCAGCAGGCCGGCGATCAGGGCCTGGCCACCGGTCAGACGGCGGTCACGCCTGGTCTTGCTGCGCCAGGGGTAGTCGAGGAAGTACCTGAGCATGGTGCCCACCAGCGCAAAGCGGGACTTGAGTTCGCGCGAGAGCATGGAATGCGCCTCGAAGGCGTTCATGCTCATGCGGCCGAAGATCTGATTGCCGGGCAGCCCCGGGCGCATGGTCTCCAGCGCTTCCAGACCGAGCTTGGCGGCATTGAAATCCATCGGGTCCATGGTGCGGCCGCCGGTCTTGGAACCTGCGATATGCGGGTAATAGTCCGCGTACTTGGCCATGGCGCGGTAGGGAATGCCGATCTGGCGCAGATACTCGGCCATCTTGCTCGCGGTTTCCACATAGGCCAGCACCCTGTCGTCCGTGGCCATGCCGCGCACGCAGCGTTTCATGTAGCTGAAGGCGGTTTCCAGATCGTCCCTGACGCCCGCACGCTGCTGGTCATAGTTGAGCGGAATCCAGATGCCGCCACCCGACAGGGCCGAAGTGCCACCAAACAGATCGGCCTTCTCGACCACCAGGGTCTTGAGTCCTTGCTCCTGAGCGCGAATGGCGCCCAGCATGGCACCCGCACCTGAACCCACGACGATCAGGTCATATTCTTGTTCTGCCATACCTTGTCTCCCGGAATACTTGCTTTATGGATGGACGGCTGAAAACGGATAGTGGCGGCGGCCACCGCCAGGTTGCCACCGCCATCTCAGCCTGCAGAGATCAGACGAAGGGTTCCTGATTGGGCAGGCCCAGCACATGCGAGCCGTAGGCGCGCACATAGGCGTCGGTGTTGTTCGCGATATGGGCGCGGCCCTGGTGGATGTCGCGGAAAACGCGCTCGATGGAATTCGTCTTGTAGGTTCCACTACCTGCGCAGGCACGCAGCAGCTCGTTGGCGTGCTGACCCGCCAGCTTTGGCACATAGGAGGCCTGAGCACGCTGCAGCAGACGTTCTTGCAGCGGCAGCTGTACGCCTGTCTTGGCGGCGTCCACGATGCGCGCGTAGTTGCGGTACAGCACCAGCTTGAGCTGGTCCACGGCGATCGTGGCCTCGGCCACTGCGGTCTGCGCGTTCACGTCCTCGGCCGTCTTGTTGCCATGCTTGCCCACATGGGCCGTGGCGCGCTGGGTGAAAGCCTCGATCGCACCTTCCAACGCACCCAGAGCGGCAGTGGACACTGCGCGCTGGAACACATGGGTAAAGGGAATGCGGAACAGCCAGCCGGGGTTTTCCTTGCGGCCGGGGCAGCCCTCATCGCTGTGATCGTTGGTGTACTGGATGCGGTGAGAAGGCACGAAGACACCCTCGACCACGATGTCATGGCTGCCGGTGGCGCGCAGACCCAGTACGTCCCAGTTGTCCTCGATGCGGTAATCGGCCTTGGGCAGCAGAAAGGTCACATGCTCCAGTCCCGGCGTGCCGTCGCGCTTGGGCAGGAGGCCGCCCAGGAACAGCCAGTCACAGTGCTTGGAGCCGCTCGAGAAGCCCCAGCGGCCGCTGAACTTGAAGCCACCTTCCACAGGCTCGGCCTTGCCCGTGGGCATATAGGTGGAGGCAATGCGCACGCTGCTGTCCTTGCCCCAGACATCCTGCTGAGCCTGATCGGGGAACAGCGCCAGCTGCCAGGGGTGCACGCCGACTACGCCGTAGACCCAGGCCGTGGACATGCAGCCCTTGGCCAGTTCCATCTGCACGCTGTAGAACACGCGCGGATCCATCTCATAGCCGCCCCAGCGCTTGGGTTGCAGCACGCGGAACAGACCTGCCTCGGCCATCTCGGCAATGGTCTCGTCGCTGATCCTGCCTTCACGGTCGGCCTGCTGGGCGCGTTCGGCCAGCTTGACGGCCAGGGCCTTAGCGCGCTCAATCACGCCGAGAGCGTCCGGGGTGAGGTAGTTATCTGTCATTGCGTTCATACAAGTCTCCAGTTGCCGCTCCACCGGGCGGCTTGTGGTGTGGTGGGCAAGGCATTGCGCCTATGGCAAAGAATGCTCTCACCATGCAAAAACGCATTCATCGTCCGATCAGACTAACGGGATCCCTAGCGGACCCAGGCACCCTGAGGCACATGCCGCAGACCCCGGAAAACACCTGCCTAGGACAAACACCGAGCCCGTTCCCCCCCCTGCTAGTCCATGTGAAGGATTCAAAAAAAAGCCACGGGCAGCACTCTTGCAGCAAGGAGACCTTCAGCCATGCAAAGTACTGCCGCCACTTACGATCCCAAAGACTTCCGCCGTGCCCTGGGTATGTTCGGCACCGGAGTCACCATCGTCACCACCCGTGCCGAAAGCGGCGAGCCTGTGGGGATCACGGCCAACAGCTTCAACTCGGTCTCGCTGGAGCCACCCATGGTGCTGTGGAGCCTGGCCAAGAATGCACGCAGCCTGCCCGTGTTCCAGAGCGCCGACACCTGGAATGTGCACATCCTCTCCAATGAGCAGGAAGCCCTGTCCAACCGCTTTGCCCGTGCAGGCGAGGACAAGTTCTCGGGTCTGCCGCTGGACTCGGAAGAAGCCCATGCCCCGCTGTTGCAGGACTGCAGCGCGCGCTTCAAATGCAAGACCGCTTTCCAGTACGACGGCGGCGACCACATCATCTTTGTGGGCGAGGTGACCAGCTACGACGCCAATCCGCACCCGCCGCTGCTGTATGTGACCGGTGGCTACGCTCTGGCTTCACGCAAGGCCAACGCCGTGGCCAGCGAGCCGGCAGCCGACACCAACACCGCCTATTCCGAAAATCTCATCGGTTACCTGATGGGACGTTCTCACTTCCAATTTCTGAGCGGTCTTCGCAAGCCCATGGCGGCCTACGGCATGACAGATGCAGATTTCTATGTGCTGTCGCTGCTGAGCATCCAGCAACCTCAGTCGCCTGCCGAGATTGCCTCGCACATGGCCTACACCGGCACCGATATCGGTGCGGTCGCCCTGCAGTCGCTGATTGCCAAGGGCTGGGTGGAGGAAAGCCGTGATCGCGCTCAATCCTTGCAGCTCACGCCTCAGGGCAACGAAGCCATCCTTCATGTACTGGCCGCCGCCAAGGCCGTTGAGACCGATCTCATCGAAAGCCTGGGCGAGATGGAGGCCGCCACGTTGCGCAACCTGCTCAAGAAAGCCATTGCCGCCACCGACCCCGGCCTGCCCAAGCTCTGGCAGGCCAAGAGCTGAAGCCAGGCCAGCATCGAATCCTCACCCGAAGGCCGGAAGCAGCCTTCGCCTATCCACTCCAAGCATCAAAAACAGAGATGAGCACTTTTTCCATCCCAGAAGGCAAGTATGTGGACATCGGCAACGTGGCCGGCCACCCCCAGCGCGTGCACTATCACGAGCAAGGCTCGGGAGAGCCCGTGATCTTCCTGCACGGCGCCGGCACCGGCGCCAGCGGCTACAGCAACTTCAAGGGCAACTACCCCGAGTTCGCGCAGGCGGGCTTCCGTACCCTGGTGCCCGACCTGCTGGGCTTCGGCCTGTCGTCCAAGACCGAGGAGCCCAAGCAGTACGACCTCGACTTCTTCATCGCCGGCGTCAAGGGCCTGGTGGACCAGCTCGGCCTGAAGAACATCACGCTGCTGGGCAACTCGCTGGGCGGCGCGGTGGCGCTGGGCTATGCGCTCAAGCACCCTGAGGATGTCAAAAATCTGATCCTCATGGCCCCCGGTGGCGTGGAAGAGTTTGAAGCCTATATGGCCATGCCCGGCATTGCCAATATGTTCAAGGTCTACCAATCGGGCAAGACCGGCCCCGAAGCCATGCGCGCCGTCATGAGCATGCAGGTGGTGGATCAGGCCCTGCTGACCGACGAGATCATCAACGAGCGCGCGCCGATTGCACTGACCCAGACCGAGGCCTCGCGCCAGCGTCTGTACATCCCGAACATGACTGAGCAGCTACCAGAGCTCAAGTGCAAGGTGCTGGCCTTCTGGGGCATGCAGGACGCCTTCAACCCCGTGGGCGGCGCCGACAAGCTGGCCAAGGGCATCCAGCACTGCCGCGTCGTGCTGGTCAACCAGTGCGGCCACTGGGTGCAGGTCGAGCACCGCGGCATGTTCAACCGCACCTGCATCGACTTCCTGAAGAACGGCTGATCCATGAGCGACACCAGTTTCATCCCCACCCAGGGCCAGCGCCTGTACGACGCGCTGCGCAGCGCCAAGACCCTGGCGCCGCTGACCGACAGCCACCCCGAGATGACGGTGGAGCAGGCCTACCACATCTCGCTGCACATGCTGCGCCTGCGCGAAGCCGCGGGCGAGCGCGTGATCGGCAAGAAGATCGGCGTGACCTCCAAGCCCGTGCAGGACATGCTGAACGTGCACCAGCCCGACTTCGGCTTCCTGACCGACAGCATGCAGTACGAGGACGGCGCCACCGTCTCGCTGAAAAAGGCCGGCCTGATCCAGCCCAAGGCCGAGGGCGAGATCGCCTTCATGCTCAAAAAAGATCTGCAAGGCCCGGGCGTGACCCGCGAGGACGTGCTGGCCGCCACCGAGTGGGTGGCGCCCTGCTTCGAGATCGTCGATTCGCGCATCGACGACTGGAAGATCCGCATCCAGGACACGGTGGCCGACAACGCCTCCTGCGGCGTCTTCGTCATCGGCCGCCAGCACACCGATCCGCGCAGCCTCGACCTGGCCGCCGCCGCCATGCAGATGAGCAAGAACGGCCAGCCCGCCGGCACGGGCCTGGGCAGCGCCGTGCAGGGCCACCCGGCCGAGGCCGTGGCCTGGCTGGCCAACACCCTGGGCGCCTTCGGCATTCCCTTCAAGGCCGGCGAGGTCATCCTGTCCGGCTCCCTTGCCCCGCTGGTGCCCGCCGTGGCCGGCGACCGTTTCGAGATGGCCATCACCGGCCTGGGCAGCTGTTCCATTCAATTCACGGAGTAAGACCCCATGACAAGCAAGAAGATCAAGTGCGCACTGATCGGCCCGGGCAACATCGGCACCGACCTGCTGATGAAGCTGCAGCGCAGCCCGCTGCTGGAGCCGGTCTGGATGGTGGGCATCGACCCCGAGTCCGACGGCCTCAAGCGCGCCCGCGAGATGGGCATCAAGACCACGGCCGACGGCGTGGACGGCCTGCTGCCCTTCGTCAAGGAAGACGGCATCCAGATCGCCTTCGACGCCACCAGCGCCTACGTCCATGCCGAGAACAGCCGCAAGCTCAACGAGCTGGGCGTGCTGATGATCGACCTCACGCCCGCGGCCATCGGCCCCTACTGCGTGCCCAGCGTGAACCTGGCCGAGAAAGTGGCCGAGAAGGCCATGAACGTGAACATGGTCACCTGCGGCGGCCAGGCCACCATCCCCATGGTGGCGGCGGTCTCGCGCGTGCAGGCCGTGAGCTACGGCGAGATCGTGGCCACCGTGTCCTCCAGGTCGGTGGGCCCGGGCACGCGCAAGAACATCGACGAGTTCACCCGCACCACCTCGGGCGCGGTCGAGAAAATCGGCGGCGCGCAGAAGGGCAAGGCCATCATCGTCATCAACCCGGCCGAGCCGCCGCTGATCATGCGCGACACCATCCACTGCCTGACGGTGGACACGCCCAAGCCCGCCGAGATCGAGGCCTCGGTGCACGCGATGATCAAGGAAGTGCAGAAGTACGTGCCCGGCTACCAGCTGGTCAACGGCCCGGTGATCGACGGCAACCGCGTCTCCATCTTCATGGAGGTCGAGGGCCTGGGCGACTACCTGCCCAAGTACGCCGGCAACCTGGACATCATGACCGCCGCCGCCGCGCGCACGGCCGAGATGTTCGCCGAAGAAATCCTGGCCGGCCGCTTCGAGCCCGCCGTTGCAGAAACCGCCTGAAGACAGGGAGCAGAACATGAACCTCCAAGGCAAGAAGATCACCGTCCACGACATGACGCTGCGTGACGGCATGCACCCCAAGCGCCACCTGATGACGCTGGAGCAGATGAAGTCCGTGGCCTGCGGCCTGGACGCCGCCGGCGTGCCGCTGATCGAGGTCACCCACGGCGACGGCCTGGGCGGCAGCTCGGTCAACTACGGCTTTCCCGCGCACAGCGACGAGGAGTACCTGGGCACTGTGATCCCGCTGATGAAGCAGGCCAAGGTCTCGGCGCTGCTGCTGCCCGGCATCGGCACCGTCGACCACCTGAAGATGGCGCACGGCCTGGGCGTGTCCACCATCCGCGTGGCCACGCACTGCACCGAGGCCGACGTCTCCGAGCAGCACATCGCCATGGCGCGCAAGATGGGCATGGACACTGTGGGCTTTCTGATGATGGCCCATATGAACAGTGCCGAAGGCCTGGTCAAGCAAGCCAAGCTGATGGAAAGCTATGGCGCCAACTGCATCTACATCACCGACTCGGCCGGCTACCTGCTGCCCGACGGCGTGAAGGAGCGCCTCGCCGCCGTGCGCCAGGCGCTGAAGCCCGAGACCGAACTGGGCTTTCACGGCCACCACAACCTGGCCATGGGCATCGCCAATTCGCTGGCCGCCGTCGAGGTGGGTGCCAACCGCATCGACGCCGCCGCCGCGGGCCTGGGCGCCGGCGCGGGCAACACGCCGATGGAAGTCTTCATCGCCGTGTGCGCGCGCATGGGCATAGAGACCGGCGTGGACGTGTTCAAGATCCAGGACGTGGCCGAGGACCTGGTCGTGCCGCTGATGGACTTCCCGATCCGCATCGACCGCGACGCGCTCACGCTGGGCTACGCCGGCGTGTACGGCAGCTTCCTGCTGTTCGCCAAGCGCGCCGAGGCCAAGTACGGCATCCCGGCGCGCGAGCTGCTGCTGGAGCTGGGCCGCCGCGGCATGGTGGGCGGCCAGGAGGACATGATCGAGGACACGGCGCTGACCATGGTGCGAGAGCGCCAGAAGCAGGCCGTCGCAGCCTAGTCTTTACCGGTTTCTCATTTCCACTTTGTATTGGGTTCAGTGGCTGCCTGGGCGGGTTCTGAACCTTTTTTCATGGGCAGCGGAGCACGGCGCACCAGGTCTGAACAAGAGCAACCGGCAGGCAGAGAAAGGCCGAGCAACGATGCCAGGCCTTGCGCCAGGACGGAGGGCCACAGAAAGAGCGAGCGAAATCCGGCCATATCCGGACCTGCCGCGGATCGTCTTCAGTGCGGCGCCGCACCTGCCCCAGGCCGGAAGATCAATAGGCGTCAATAGGCGAGAGCCGAGACCGCTTGCCAGGATGTGCGGGCGCTGGCCAGACGAATGCCCTCCGGCAGCTCGATCTGGGTAGTCACCTGTGCAGCCACTGCCGTCTGCTGGGACATGTTCGTGGCAGGCAGATACAGCGCCAGCGCTGCGGCGACAAGCATGATGATTCTGAATCCGTTCAGCAGGTGGAAATGCTTTTTCATCGTTGTCTCCTGTGCAGCCTCGATGGCTCTTTGACTGCAGTATCGCCAGCGCAAAAACTCCGGCATCGTCCATCTTGATGAGCAGGTATTCACTTAGGTGGCAACCCGTGGACTCTGGCTTTCAACGCATTGAAAGCTATCGAAAAAAGGAGCATCTACCGCCTATATTCAATAGACTTCATGTGCTTTTCATCTTCAAACACAATTGAATCAATCGCTATCCGCTATCAATTTCAATAGTCCCGCATCCAGGCGGCCACAAAAAAGGGCTTTGCCAACGCAAAGCCCCAAACCTTGAAGAAATTGAACCTGCCCGGACGGCCACCACCATCCGGGCCCAGGCGATCACATACAGAGAATCACCAGATCGCTAATGACGGCCGGATGGTCCTGGCCGCCACATGGATGTTGAACTCCGTGGTCATCTGCATGCTGCGCCTGAGCTGCTCCATGACCTTGGTGCGCGAGCGCTCGGGTCTTGCAGCCGGACGGCACGATCACCCTGCACCGGACGCACGGCCATGCCGATCTTCAGATCCATGCGTGTTGTCCAGTGCCTGTAGCGTCAGATCGGCCACCGGCTCCGGATGGAGCATGCGCGGCGCGGTCGCGTGCTTCTCAGGCTTGTACTGCGCAACACCGACCGGCGCTGCCGTTCCTTGCCATCCCATAGGTCTCCTTCCTCTAGAAAATGTTGCCTCATTGTGGGAGCAAGGAGCACCCGAGCCATCGTCAATGCAGACTAAGAATTCTGCCCCGTGGATACCCTCAATTCCCAGAGCTAACGTCCATTCGGACGATGTTGCCAAAGGCTCAAATCCTGAATCTGCATAGGTGTTCGCGACTCACGCATGAGCGTGTGTCAGGCCCATAAGGAGACAAAGTGAAAACAGCCGTCGGTATAGGCGCAGCAGCATTGGTGGCATTTGCCTCTGCGCTAGCCTTTGCACCCCGCACCCCGCCACCTCTCGCGCCCACGACCATCGGCGTGGAGCGCACTCATTTCAATGCCATTACCCAGGTTGGCAACCGCATCCTCACGGTCGGTGCCATGGGCGAAATCCTCTACTCGGACGACAAGGGTGCCCACTGGACTGCCGCCAAACTGAACCAGGATCGTCAGGCCCTGATCGTCAGCGTCGCTTTTGCCCCCGACAAAAAGACCGGCTTTGCCGTGGGCCACGAAGGCTGGATTCTGCGCACCAGGGATGGCGGCGGCACCTGGGAGGAGATGGCCTTCTCCAAGGAGAACGGCGAGCCCCTGATGTCGATTGCACGCCTGCCATCGGGTGACTGGATCACCGTGGGCGCATTTGGCCGTGCATTGGAGTCCAAGGATGGTGGCCAGACCTGGCAGCCCCTGGCCTTGCCTGCAGAAGTCGAAGACAAGCATATGAACCGCATTGCCAGCTCTGCCGACCAGCAGCACTGGCTGATCGTGGGCGAGCGCGGCCTGGTGCTCAAGTCTGACGACGCCGGCGCCACCTGGCAGACCGAGCCCGCCTTCTACAACGGATCGTTCTACAACGCCATGGCCACCAAGGGTGACGGCTGGCTGATCTACGGCATGCGCGGCAATGCCTTTCTGCAGTCTGCACCAGGCGCGCAATGGGTCAAGTCTCAAGTTCCCGCACCCATCTCCTTCTTCGGCCACGCCCTGGAAAGCGACGGAACCATTGTTCTGGTCGGCCAGGGCAGCATGCTGGGCCTGAGCAAGGATGGAGGCAAGACTTTCTCCCTGGAACGTGCCAAGGGTCGTGCCACGCTGACCGACATCGTGCTGACCAGTGCCAACAACGGCTGGATGTCCAGCGACGCCGGGCTGCAGCCCTTTCCCCCGCAGGCGGAGGCCGCCCCCCAGGCTGACCAAGGAGACAAGCCATGACCTTAAGCGAACCCGTAAGCAGCCTGGACCGGCTCATCGCCGCCACCGCCCGCTGGCTGATCTCCTGGAGCAAGACCATCGTCGTGCTCACCTTGCTTGCCACCGCCTTGCTGGGCGTCTCTGCCATGCGCACGCATCTGGACCCGGGCTTCAACAAGCTCATCCCCATGCGCCATGCCTATATGGAGGCATTTCTCAAACACTCTGCCACCTTCTCGGGCGCCAACCGCATTCTGGTCAGCGTGGAATGGAAGGGCCAGGGCGATATCTACAACCAGGAATTCCTCGAAGCCCTGCGTGGCGTCACCGACGAAATATTCTTCACGCCCGGCGTCAACCGGGGCCAGGTGTACTCGCTCTACACCCCCAACGTGAAGTACATCGAAATCACCGAAGACGGCTACGTGGGCGAGGTGCTGATCCCCTCACGCTTCGAAGCCGACGCCGAAGGGCTGGCCCAGGTGCGCTCGAATGTGGCCAAGTCCGGCCAGATCGGCTCTCTGGTCAGCAACGACCTCAAATCCGCCATGGTGCGCGCCGACCTGCTGGAAGTGGACCCCAAGACCGGCGAAAAGCTCGACTATCACAAGGTGGCACAGCGCCTGGAGGAGATCCGCAGCAAATTCGAAGGCAAGAACATCTCCATCCACATCATTGGTTTTTCCAAGGTGCTGGGCGACGTGATGGATGGTCTGACCACCGTGATGACCTTCTTCGCCATTGCCTTTGTCATCACGGCCATCATGCTGCGCCTCTATACCAGGTCCACCAACATCACGGTAGTGGGGCTGGCCGTGGCGCTGCTGCCCGTGATCTGGCTGCTGGGCATTTTGCCGCTGATCGGATACGGCATTGACCCTATGTCGATTCTGGTGCCCTTTCTGATTTTCTCCATTGGCGTATCCCATGCCGTGCAGATGACGGGCGCCTGGAAACACGACGTGCGCGCGGGCCTGAGTTCCAGGCTGGCTGCAGAGAATGCGATTCGCAAGCTGGCCATCCCCGGTGCACTGGCTCTGCTGACCAACGCCCTGGGCTTCATGGTCATCATGCTGATCGACATTCCCATCGTGCACGAGCTGGGTCTGACCGCCTGCATGGGCGTGCTGCTGATGATCATCACCAACAAGATCTTCCTGCCTGCCGTGCTGGCAAATCTGCGCCTGGAAAAAAAGGCCATGCAGGCTCCTTCGTCGACGGCCAGCGGCCGCAACCCGCTGTGGTGGAAGCTCTCGGCCCTGGCCGAAGGCCGCCCCGCCCTGCTGACGCTGTTCGTATCGCTGACGCTGCTGGCAGCAGGCACCTACGAGTCGCGCCACTTGCTGACGGGTGATGTGGGCACCGGAGCGCCCGAGCTGCGTGCCGACTCGCGCTACAACCGCGACAACGACAACATCATCAACAACTACTCCATCGGCATGGACGTGCTGTCCGTCTTTGTCGAGACGTCGAACCTCGAGGAGAGCTGCCTGAACTGGCAGGTGATGAATGCCGTGGAGCGCTTTGAAGCCCGCATGAGCCGTGTCGATGGCGTGCAATCGGTGTCCACCGTCGCCGGCCTGGCCAAGATTGCGGCATCGAGCAACAACGAGGGCAATCCCCGCTGGTCTGCCCTGCAGCGCACCGAAGCCGCCCTGCGCTCGGGCACCAGGGCGCTCTCACCCGATCTGGGCCTGAACACCGAAGGCTGCAAGGTCATCAATCTGCAGGTCTTCCTCAAGGACCACGAAGGCGCAACGCTGACCCATGTGGTAAGCGAAGTGCGCAGCTTCATCGCCGAAGACAAGACCCCCAACATCACGTTCAAGCTGGCTGGCGGCAACGCCGGCGTGGCAGCGGCCACCAACGAGGCCGTGGAACACGCCGAAGCGCAGATGCTGGGCTCCATCTTTGGTGCCATCGCCTTGCTGTGCTGGCTGACCTTCCGCAGCTGGCGCGCCGTGCTGTGCATCGTCGTGCCCCTGGCCATCGTCTCCATCCTCTGCAATGCCTTGATGGCCATACTGGGCATAGGCCTGAAAGTGCCCACGCTGCCTGTGGTGGCGCTGGGTGTAGGCGTGGGTGTGGACTACGGCATCTACCTGTTCGAGAGCATGCAGCATGAGCTGCGCGAACGCGACATCACGTTGCGCGAGGCCTTCTATGAAGCCATGCGCCAGCGTGGCAACGCGGCCATCTTCACGGCGCTGACCATGTCCATCGGTGTGGGCACCTGGGCCTTCTCGGCGCTGAAATTCCAGGCCGACATGGGCATCCTGCTGGCCTTCATGTTCCTGGTGAACATGCTGGGTGCCATCTTCCTGCTGCCCGCCATGGCCTACTGGCTCAATGTCGGCGTGACCGAGGTCAAGGCTCGCATCAACTCTCTGCCAAAGCAGCCCAAGGCCAGCAGCCACATCGGCAGCGCCGGCAAGACCGATGCCGCAGGTGTCACGGGTGGCGGCATGCTCAAGCCCGAACCTCAGTCCTCCGTGAACGGGAAGGTCTGATGCACGCTGCTGCAGCGACACTGGAGCAACTCCTGCTGGAACCTGCTCTGTGCCACGACCCTGGTGCTCCACGTCAGGGCCTGCAGCGCATGACCCTACTGACGGAGACAGGTGAGCGCACAGTCCTGCAGCCTGAATGCCTTTTACCCAACCGAGCAAGCCGCGCCGCATCCGCTACGCGGCTTGTTCTATTGGGCTCTCAAATACATAGCTGCCAACGCCTGACTGTATTGCACGCGAGCGCATTTTTCATTAGAAAGGCCAGCAATTGCTGGCCTTGTGGATGGCTGGCGCGCAAAGCGCCATCCAGTCATAGATCGAACTTGGCCTTGAGAAACTGCAGCAATTGCTTGCGCGCCAAACTGCGGGCCGTCTCGTCGCGGCCGCTGATATAGCCGACCTTCACGCAGTCACCCAGCGCCTTGCCACTTTGCACGCGTATCTGATAGCGGCTCTGGCGGTCTGGCTCGGCTCCTGCTGGAATCAGCGGCCTGCCGTTGAGCACCGGGAAGTCCTTGTCATTGAACTCGATGGTGCAGCCCGCCAGATAGGGACGCTCCGTCATCTCGCGCGGACTGTTGCTTTCCCAGTCATGGCCGGCCTTGGCGTAGACCACGGTACTCACGTCCGAGCCCGCCTCTCGCAGCCGCTTCTCCTGCTGGGCGCAGGCCACCAGATCATTGGAGGCATCTTCGCCAGCCCGAAAGCTCAGCAACGGGGCTCCCGTGGTCTGGCGCGTTGGCATCAGCGCATAACAAGGGCCGTAGAAATCGACATGCAAGGCAAACGCAGGCACATTGGGTGCCAATTTACTGCGAATGCGCTCGTCCATGCTCATCCTTGCAGCGATGCCGCCCTTGGAAAACCCCATGAGACCAATGCGCCGTGCATCGATCGCCGGGTGCCTGTTCAAGGCTTTGAGCGCAGCGTAGGCATCTGCCACCGCATCGAACTCTGAAGTACCCATGATCTTGAGCGTGTAGGGCATCTCTTCACTGATGCCCCGCGGCTTGAAGTTGTCCAGCACCAGTGCAGCAATGCCCTGGTCCACCAATGCCTGTGCAGCTTCGTTCTCGCGCCCCGGAATGGCCCCAGCGCCACCGGGCAATATGACCATGACCGGCACCGGATTCCTCTCACTCGCATTGGCCGGCAAAAGCAGCTTTCCCATGCCCATGGTGGCTTCGGCCTTGGTCGGCTGATTGAGCAACACATCGAGGTCATAAGGGCTGCTGGATTTGAAGCGGATCTCACCTTGCGTGTCGCTGTGCAGCACCGTGGGCGGCATCATGGGAATGACCTTGGGTAGGGGCGGCAAGGCATCGAACATGGGCTGAGCTCCGACCGAAGCACTGCACAAACACAGCGCCGCAGCGCTCAGGCCAGACCATTTCTTGGAGTTCATGAATTGCATTTCCTTGACTTCCACCTCAGACACAAAAGCCCGGAATGACCGGGCCTTTGGGGTTGGATTTGTGCGCGAGACCTAGAACGAATACTTTGCAGTCACAGACAGCTGGTCGCGGTCTGTCAGCATCCGGTTCTTCAGCGGATCGGCGGAAGGATTGCCCATGTAGTTGGCGTAAGTGACATTGATCGAGAGGTTGTTTTTACGAACAAAGGTCACGCCCAGGCTGAGACGGCTGTCGCCCTGGCCACCGCCAAAGGTACCCACCATCGAGCGACCAACGATCTGCGACTGGTAGCTGATGGGAACACTCATGTCCCAGCCTTCGAAGATACCGGGGTAGCCCAGCGTCAGGGTCGCCGCGCCCACCAGCGAGTTGCGGGTCTTGAAGTTGAGATCGTTGAGGCTACCCTCCTCCACACTCATCACACGTGAGCCGGAGATTTCAGTCGCCAGGGACACATCATCGGCAAACGAGGTACGGCCGATATTGAAGATGCCGCCTACGTTGCCCTGCACCACATTGCCGCGCACCGGCGTGGCCAGATCGCCCATCAGCACGGGCGTGCCCTTGCGGTAGCTGGCTTCGCCGAAGGCCGAGAACATGCCGAAGGTCGTGCTGACCGTGGCGCCCAGCATCTTGATGCCGTCAAAGTACTTGATGTTGTAGCCCCCCAGAGCGTTCATCGCGACAGTGGGCGTGCGATCCTTGTAGTCTAGGTAGTACAGGCCCAGTTCGGTTTCGCTCGTCAGACGGTAACGCGTACCGATACCCCACTGGCCGGACTTGCCGGGACGGATGTCGTCGCCCCGCGGCAGATAGCAGGCCGGGCCAGCCCTGTAACCACAGTTCGCGCCGGGGCCGATCAGGTTGCTGGTGCTGGTATACATGCCCACGGCCGGTAGCAGCGTCTCATGGAAGCCGAACTGATAGTGGGCCAGCAACGACAGCTTGGGGTTGACCTCCAGCGATGCCGATATCTGGTCTTCGGGCAGCAGGATTTCCTTGATTTCTGCACCGGGCGATGCCGCCTTGGCCGCATCGCTGGGGCCCTGCGCACCGGCGATATTGGCGAAGAACATGGACTCGCCCCAGTTCATCACCTGCTTGCCCACGCGCACCGTGGCACGGGCATCTCCCATGTTGAAGCTCGTGTAGGCATAGGTGTCCAGCAGACGCGAGTAGCCGCCGCCATAGCGCTTGGCCGCCGAAGTGAACCGGTCGGCAGGGCCGCCCGTGCTGATCGGTCCCTGGTTGTCATTCCTCTGGTGGTACACATCGTCATAGAAGGTGCTGGCGTTCAGCACGAAGCCGCTATCGCCTTTGGACAACTTGCTCTCCCAGAGCGCGCCCAAACGGTTTGCCGTAAGAGAACCCTTTTTGAAGTTGTTATCGCCGTCAGATGCAATCACCGGGGAAGGATTGTTCAGACGAACACCCAGGCCATAGTTCAAGTTCAGACGCCAGTCGAACTTCAAGCCATCGCCAAGGTCAACCGTCTCCCCCGCGTGAACAGCACCCATGCCCAGGGACAGCAGCGCGGCCACTGCGATGGGGGTGAGTTTCTTCATATTGTTTTTCATGATGAGTCGCTCGTTGATAAAACTTAGTTGCCGGCGTTGCGAGCGGCTTCAGGCGTGAACATGGCGGGCGTCAACCCACCGCGGTTCAGGACCGGGCCCTTTGGGCGCTCCTGGAACAAGGTGTAGGCCAGGTAAGAGCCAGCATTGAGGTCGTGGTAGAACGAAGTACCGGCGTGCCAGGCATTGAGGTCATACGAGTAGTACATATTGACTGCGGCGTGCTGCCACAGTTGGCCGCGCGCGTCGTACATGTCGCTGAGCACGGCCTGGCCGGTGTCCTCATCGGCATACATCACCCGCTTGCCGTAGACATGGCGATAGCCCTCCTTGAGCGTGCCCTCGATCACCCACACCCGGCGCAGCTCATAGCGCAGGAACTCGGGATTCGGGTGCTGGGGCGTGAGCAGGTCTTTGTACTTGATCGTCGGCTGAGCCAGGCGCAGGGCATTGGCGGGGATGTACACCTCCTTCTTGCCCAGCAGCTTCCAGTTGTAGCGCTCGGGCGAGCCGTTGAACAGGCGATCGGAATCGATGGTGAGCTTGCCGCCGGTACCGGGCAGGGGCTGGTCGAAGCCGAACTCGGGTAGCTGGCGCACACGGCGCGTGCCGGGGTCGTAGTTCCAGGCCAGGCGCTTGTTGCTGTAATCAATAGGGTCCGACGAGATGGTCACGCCACCCTTTTCGCGCTCCGGCAACTGGACCTTGGTGATGGTGTAGACCGACACGCCTTCCAGCGGCTTGCCGACCTCGGCAGGGTTGTTTGGCGGCACGAGGTAGCGCAGCTCGTTGCGCCCGAAGGTGATGGAGCCATCGGACAGCACATTGGCCGAGTCAGCAATGTTCTCCTCGGTATAGGCCCGCGTCGGCAGGATAGTGTTCCACAGCGCCTCGATGCCGTTCTTGGGCAACGGGAAGCTGATGGCGCCCCCCAGGCTCTTGACGCCCATGCCGTCGCTGATCACCTCGGCCGTGGTCGCATTCTTCTTGATGGTTGCGCACACTTCATCGCTGTAGCGGAAGTCGCGGTGCCCCGGATAGACGGGCATCTGCATCGTTTTGGGGTACTTCTGGAACAGGGCCTTCTGACCCGGTGTGAGCTTGTCGGCGTACTGATCGATATTGGCCGCCGTGATGACGAACAGCGGCTTCTCGTTGGCATAGATATCCACCGGGTGCTTGCCGCTGTGCGGCGTATGGGCCACGCCCGGAGGCGCGCCCAGCCACTTGCCGGTGAATTCGGGGATGGTTCCCTCCTTGTTGCCGGCCTTGATCGCGCCAACACAAGTCAAATCCTTGCCCAACCGCTCTGCCTCGCTTGCGGGCACTTTGGCCCATACCGACGTTGCGAGCATCAAACCCACTGCCACCGCAAGTGGAGTCTTGGCCGTCACAAACTTCATCTCTGTCTCCTAGGTTCTAGAACTTATTTGTGGAACTGATACAAACGAGGCGACACCTCGCATTACCTGCATTTAGTTGCGCCATAAGTTGGCAATCGCATGGTGCGACCAGACAAGTTTTTCCCCATCGTCTGAGAAGACTACTGACAGACCCTAGCCTCTCCACCCCACCATCCGTTCCCAATGAAAAACCCGCCGGTGCTTTCACACTGACGGGTTTTCACAGGTCAAAAGAGACGTGGATTTTTCGCAGCGATCTCCTGCCTGATCCGGGTATCCAACGACAGCCGGCAAGATGCTCGCACTCCTCGCGCACGGAAGCCCGGAGCATCTTTTCGGCAGGGTTGCGGAGCAACGGCACGTCACGCACCACGACCTTGTTAGTGCCCTGGGTTGGATGTTCGTTGAAGAACGAATCGCTCGGGATCGCAGCCGGAACGGTAGCGCCTGCGACCATGCCTGCATCACCTCCATTGAGGTTTCAGCCATCGCAGCAGATACATCCAAAGGAACTACCGCCGCACCGATGACAGCGTCTTGCGCAAGGAGGCGGCGATATGGGATATCGCTTCAAATAAGATAGCTTTCAGCGCCTTCAATACAGCAATTTCAAAGATATTCCCATTTGAATTGCTTCCGCACAAAGCGCTGACAGCTCTTAAAACGATAGCTTTATTTTCTATAAGCAGCACCGAGGGTCCAGGTGCTGCGAGCAGCTCGGATCAATCGTCTCCGGCCACCTGCAGCACCAGCTTTCTTTTCGCGCGGCCGCTTTGCAGCAGGTCGTGCGCGGCTGCCACCTGCGCCAGCGGCATGGTCTCGGTGCGGGGCGGCCGTACCTTTCCGTCCGCCAGCAGCGCAGCGATCTTGCCGAGATTACCGCCACTGGGCATCTTGCTATAGGTCACCGCGGTGCGCAGCCCACGGCTGGCGGCAGCCGCATGGTCGGGGCCTGCATCGCCTTCCACCAGCGTCAGGATCGCCACCAGCATGCCACCGGGGCTCAGCAGGTCCAGCGCGCCGGGCAGGCTGCTGCTGCCTACGCAGTCGAGCACCAGGTCCACGCCCCCGGGCGACCAGGCCTGCACGGCCTGGCCTATATCCTGTGCGCGATAGTCAATGGCCTGGGCGCAGCCCAGCAACTTCAGGTAGTCGAGGTTGTCTGCCCCGCAGGTCGCGATGACCTCGGCGCCGGCCGCCTTCGCAAACTGGATCGCGAACATGCCCACGGCACCGGCGCCGCCATGGACCAGCACCTTCTGGCCTTTTTTCAGGGCGCCGTCGTCGAACAACCCGGCCCAGGCAGCCAGTGCCGGCGTGGGCACGGCTGCCGCCTCGGTAAAGCCCAGGCCCGCAGGCATGGGCACCACCGAGTCGTGCCGCACGCAGGCATATTCGGCATAGCTGCCCCACTTGCCCGCGCCCACATCGCTTTGCGCGAACACCTTCATGCCCACGGCAAAGCCCTCCACGCCCTCGCCCACCGCCTCCACCACACCCGCCAGGTCAAAGCCCAGCACGAAGGGAAAGCGATAGCTGAGGAACTGCGCCAGGTTGCCCTGGCGGCACTTCCAGTCCGCCGGGTTCACCCCGGCGCTGTGAACCTTCACCAGCACCTCGCCGGGACCCGGCAGCGGCTTCTCTAGCGTGGATAGCTGCAACACTTCCGATCCGCCTACGCGGTCTATCACCACAGCACGCATCAGTAATCTCCTTGGGATCTCTCGTTGGAAAAAATCACGACTCACCAGCCCTCGGCATCGATCTCGGGATGTGCCCAGGCCGGAATCTGCGGCGCGGGCAGCCGCTCGCGGCCGTCCAGTGTGTAGACCGGCAACTGGTGCACCATCGGGAAATGCAGGCTGTGCGTGACCAGGCCGGTGCGCTCGCGCGCCGGCAGGCGGCACAGCGCCAGCGCCGTCTCGACCAGGTACTCCACGGGCTCCGTCGGGTAGTCCTCAGGGATGTAGCGTCCGCCGCCCGGCGTGCGGATCGCGGTGCTCGGGCCCACCGAATTGACGGCGATGTTGTCGGCCTCCAGCTCGGCGGCCAGGCCCTGGGTGAAGCGGTTGATCGCCGCCTTGGCGGCCGCATACACGGTGACGCCGCCCAGGCGGTCGAAATCGTTGGCCGGGCGCGGCGGCAGGGCCGTGACCGAACCCAGGTTCAGGATCCAGCCCGCGCCACGCGCACGCATCAGCGCAATGGCCGCCTGGCTGAGCACGAAGGGCACGCGCAGGTAATGCTCCAGCGTGCGCTCGTACATGGCCAGCGGCATGTGCTCGACGGTGCTGTACTCGGCATAGCCGGCATTGTTGACCAGGATGTCCAGACCACCGGCCGCAGCGGCGGCGCGCGCGACCAGGCTGTCGCGCTCGGCGGGCACCTCCAGGTCGGCCGCCAGCGCGATCGCCCTGCCACCGGCCTGGGTGATCAGTTCTACCGTTTCCTGCAGCGAGCCCTGCAGGCCCGTTGCCGGCTGCAGCGTGCGGGCACTCACGACCACGGTGGCGCCTTCCGCGGCAAAGCGCTGAGCAATGGCGCGGCCTATGCCGCGACTGGCCCCGGTGACCAGGGCAATCTTGCCGTTCAGGGAAGAAGGTTTCGGGCTCATGCAAGCTCCTCGGTTTGGTGGGTCAACAGGCTGGTCTCGAAGGGACAGAAGGCATGCGAGATCGCATCCACCGTCCACTCTGGAAACTCGGGGTCGAACCAGCGGTCCACCCAGCCCCAGTGATAGGGATGCGCCAGGTACTCGCCCTGGAGATCCTCGACGCTGGCGAACTCCTGCTGCCAGACGTGGGTCCAGCCACCTCCAGCACCATTTCCGGCAACATTTCCAGCGCCATCCGGGCAGACCCGGCTCAGCTGCCAGTTGCGGATGCCGAGGATGTAGGCCGGCATGCGCAGCAGATCCTGCTCCAGCGCGGCCACCTGGGCCGGGTCGCGGCCTTCGCGCACGCGCAGCATCAGCGTGCGCCAGGTGCCATCCCGCAACCCGGGTGCACGCTGGCCACCGCCCACGCGCCGGTAGGCCACACGGTCCACACGAGCCACGCCGGGCAGCTGCGCCAGACAAGCCTCGGCCCGCCCCCTGGCATCGGCGCTGCCAAAGCACAGGTCCACGGTCAGATCGCCGCAGCCCCAGCTGCCGGCCAGGTTGCGGCCCACGTTGGAGAAGACGAGATCGGGCAGGTCCTGGAGGCGGTGCTGCAACGCAGCTTCCACGGCCTCCGGCGCGGCTCCGGCTTCGAGATAGATCTGAGCGGTCTCATTCCACATGGTGTGCGGCCTCCGGTGTCAGCAAGGGTTGATCGGCCTGGCCCAGCACGTGGCGGGCACGGCGCTCGCACCAGCCATCGACGGTGTTCCAGAACTCCACCACTTCGGCGCCGGCTCCCAGGCGCATGCCGAAGTAGCCCCACACGTCGGGCACCTGCCACAGCAGCCAGAGCCGGTTGGGCTGGCCTTCAATCGCCACCGGCGGCGACACCCAGCGCTGCTGCAGCGTCAGGCCGCGCGCGCCGGCCTTGGGTAGATAGCGCTCGTCGAGCAAGGCCAGCACGTCGGGAATGCGTTCCGGCGCTATCAGTATTTCGTCCAGAATCTGGATCATGGTTTGTTTGTGCTCCTCATATCAATTCTTGGTTCCGCCGCGACTGCAAGCCCGGCGTGCCATGATTGAGCCATGGCGATGGCGACGGCACCGTCACCCCGCCGATCACACAGCACTACCGAAACGATCACCCGGCGAAATTGATGACGGCTTCGCGCACCAAGACTCCCGCACGCCCGCTGCAGGGCCTGGAAACCCGGCTGCTGGCCGAACTGCAGCGCCACCAATTGCGGATTCCGGGGCAGGAGCGGGACAGCGCCGCGCTGTCGGCGGACCGCTTCGTGACGCTGTACCGCCAGGCCATAGAGCAGCTTGAGGCCAAGGTCGCTCAGGGCCAGGGCCAGGCGCCCATGCGCAAGAACGAGGTGGACCTGATGTGCCGCTGCCTGCTGAGCTGCGCCCAGCTCGGCGAGGCCATGCAGTGCGCGGCCGAGTTCTGCGCCATGCTGCATCCGCGCGCGGGCCGGCTGAGCCTGGAGATGCGCGGCGACACCGCCGTCTTCCACATGGATTCGCTGCGCCTCAAGCGCAGCACGGCGGCCTGCCTGGTCGACCTGACCGGCGTGTTCTGCTACCTGCAGCTGTTCGGCTGGCTGATCGGGCAGCCGCTGCGCCCGCACGAGGTGTTCCTGGCCCACCCCGAGCGCCAGGATGCGGCGCCCTTTCTGGGCCTGTTCGATGCGCCGGTGGCCGTGGGTCGCAAGACCTATGGCTTCAGCTTCGACACCGCGCTGCTGGAGCATCAGGTGGTGCGCAGGCCGGCCGAGCTGGCAGCCTTCCTGGAGGATTTCCCGTTCCGGCTGGTCGGCGCGCCAGCGGGCACGGTGACGCTCGCGCAGCAGGTACGTGGCTTGCTGGAGGCGGCGCTCAGCCACGGGTTGGAACTGCCCGCACTGGGCAGCATTGCCGCTTCGCTGCACACCACCGAGCCCACGCTGCGCCGGCGCCTGGCCGCCGAGGGAGCCAGCTATCAGGGACTGCGCAAGCTGTGCCTGCGCGAGGCCGCCCAACACTGCCTGCAGGGCACCGACTGGAGCATAGGCCGCATCTCCACCCACCTGGGCTTTGCCAGCGAGGCCGCTTTCCGGCGAGCCTTCCAGAGCTGGACCGGCCAGGCGCCCAGCCGCTACCGCGCCCAGAGCCGCTGAACTTCGGAATGCGCCTTCAGTGGCCGCCTGCCATATGCTCTGCGTTGGAGGCTCCCAGGAACGCGGGCTTCTCACCGCCGCCGTGCAGCAGCAAATTGGTTCCGCTCATGTATGACGCGTTCCCGGACGCCACATACAGGCAGGCATTGGCAATGTCTTGCGGCTCGGCCAGACGGCCGGCGGGAATGGTCTGCGCAACCGATGCAATACCGGCCTCGTCGCCGAAATGCAGATGCGATTGCTCGGTACGCACCAGACCGGGACTCACGGCCACCACGCGCACCTTGGGTGCCCACTCCACAGCCAGAGAGCTGACCAGACTCAGCACCGCGGCCTTGGCCGCGCCGTAGGCCGCTGTACCGGGCGAGGGGCGCAGCGCGCTGATGCTGCCGATGCAGACAATCACGCCACCGCTGTCCTGCTGCTGCATCACCGCGTTGGCGGCCTGCGAGGCATGCAGGGTCGAGAAAAGATTCAGGCGCAGCACGCTTTCGTGAAAGCGCGGTGATACCGTTGCCGCATCCACATGAGGGGCGCCACCCGCGTTGTTGATGAGGATATCCAGCCGGCCATGACGGCGCTGCACTTCATCGACCAGCTCCTTGACGGCCTGGGCTTCGCGCACATCGCAAGCCACGAAATCCGCGCTGCGGTTGCCCGCAACGGGCAGCTCTTCGGGCTGCTGACGCCCACAGACCACCACCGTGGCACCCGCAGCCAGAAATGCCTGCGCAATGCCCTTGCCTATGCCCTTGGTGCCGCCGGTCACCAGAACCACTTGGTTGTGAAATCCGTTATTCGTATTCATGGATACCAATTTAGACGGTGGCAGCCATTGGAGATACGTCCAAAAGGACGATGTAGCCCCGCCTTGGGCAAACGACCATAGCTCTCGCCAAAGCCCTTGAGAAACCTTATGCCTGCACCGTCCACGGCCATTGAGAATACGAATACCGCGCAGCAGGAATTGCTGGTGCGGCACCAGGCCGACGGCGTGGCAGTCGTGCAGCTCAATCGTCCCCAGGCGACAAACGCACTCAGCCTTTCTCTGCAGGCCGCGCTATCCCAAACCTTCGCGGAGCTGAGCGCGGACGCCAGCGTGCGCTGCATCGTGCTGACCGGCGGCGACAAGGTGTTTGCGGCGGGCGGCGACATCAGGAGCATGGATGACTGCGGCCCCATAGAGATCATGAAGCGCCACACCGAGCGCGTATGGGCGCCTATCGAGAAATGCCCCAAGCCCATCATTGCCGCCGTCTGCGGCTATGCGTTTGGCGGAGGGTCGGAACTGGCCATGCACTGCGACATCATCATCGCGGGCAAGAGCGCGAGCTTTGCCCAGCCAGAGATTCGCATCGGCATCATGCCCGGCATCGGCGGCACCCAGCGCCTGGTACGCGCCGTTGGCAAGTTCCAGGCCATGCGCATTCTGCTGACCGGCAAACCCGTCAGCGCCGATGAGGCCTATGCCATGGGTCTGGTCAGCCTGGTCTGCGAGGACGACCAGGTCATCACCGAGGCGCTGACAATGGCCAGGCTCATTGCCGCCATGCCGCCACTGGCCGTGGAACAGATCAAGGAAGTCGTGATTGCCGGCATGGATGCATCGCTGGACGCCGCCCTGATGCTGGAGCGCAAGGCCAGTCAGATTCTGTTTGCGACCCAGGATCAAAAGGAAGGCATGAATGCCTTCATTGCAAAGCGGCAGGCGGTGTTCAAGGGGGAGTGAACCCATTCAAGCAGAGAGGGCTGAGCCTTCCCTATTTTGAGGAAGCCTGAGGCAGCAGCGACAGCGATCGGAGTTTCGGTTCTTCGTAGACAGAATCCTCGGCCGGATATCGCAGCGCGGAAATCCCCATGGCTTTTGCTTCAGCCCAGATAACACTTTCGCCAGCAGGCAAGGTATCGATCTGCAAAGAGTAGACAGGGTCGCCAAACGCGGTTCTTGGCGAAACGAAGCGCCAGCCAAGCGCCCTGAACGCCGCCACCATATCGGGCAAGGCGGCGGCATTGATTTCATTGGTGTGCAGCAGCATGACGTGCATGGGGCTTCGCCCCAGAACCTGCTTGGCCAATCCATCGTAATAGGACGCCCGATCCAGCAGATGCGCGATGTAAGCCTTTTTGACCTGAGCCGCCTTCGCTTGCTCGCCGCTTTTTGAGTGAGCGGCATATATCTGGTTGTAGTACCAGTCGCTGGCATCAATGGACACAGGCGCCGCTCGATAACCATTGGCCGCCATCCACGCTCGCATGCCGTCGCGCTTCTCGGCCGTGTCTCCTTCTTTCAGATAAGGGAAGCGGAGCATGGGCACCCATGTCGGGAAGCGACGCAGGGCCGCATCGCCCTCTGCGACATCCTGGACAAATTCGCTCAATGTCACCTGCGCCGATGCCAGGCTGCGATGCCTGGAGGTGTGATTGCCCACCGCGTGACCAGCTTTCGCCCAATCCATGATGAGCTCCAGGCCGGTACCCGTTCCGCTGCGTGCCAGCGACGGAAACACCATCGCAGAGATATCGGCCGACTCCAGGTGTGAAAGGATCTGCTGATTCCATTCCCGCGCCCTGGGCTGTGTATCGGCGTTCAGGCCATCATCGAATGTCAGGCTCAGGGTCTGGGCCAATCCCGACGAGGACAGAAATACAAAAGACAGCGTCGAAAGCGCGCGAGAGAGGAATGTCATGGGAGCTTTGAAAGTGCGGGTCACATACCGGCACATGAAGGTGCGAGGTGCCGACTCTCAGCGTACCCGATCCACATTGCCTGAGATCGGGCAGACGCATGTCCGATCACAGAACATGCCTTTCAATCACATGCAGCTCACAACCGTCGAAAGCCGCTATCAAAACAAAAGCTGCTTGCGCCTGATATCCATAGAGTTAAGCAATCTTGGTGCTCAGACTCTAGACCCATCAAGCGCAAGCAGCTTTGAAATCAGGAGCATTTCAAGCGCTGCCCCACAGCGTCGCAGACTCAAACCGCGTGCATATTCTGCTCACCAAACAGCGCCCGCATGCTGACCACCTTGCCGGCCTCGTTGAAGCGGAAATGGTCGATAGGCGCGATCACGGTCTTGCGTCCCTGGTATTCAACGCTCACGGTGAAGGCAAACGCCGCTTCGTTGGCGACGGCCCGCACCTCGCCCTGCAGCGCAACCTGCAAAGGCAGCTTGAGCGATTTGGCGTAGAAAACCCGAATCGCCTCTATGCCGCGCTGAGGCTCGGAGCCCACGGGGTCTTCGACCGTGGCGTTATCGGCATACAGGGCAAGAATGCCCTCCAGATCGCCTGCGTTCAGTGCAGCCACATAGCGCTGCACCACATCTGTCATATGTTCTGTGGTGTTCATCTTCCATCATCCTTTTAATGAATGCCGTTGAAAACCGGCACTGTCCAAGCACAAAAGGGCCAACGAGGGCCACCCCGCGGCGCGGGCTGCCCCAGCAAAGGCCGGGGGATCTAAAACGCTGTCGACCTCATCAGCGCATCAATGCCGCCGTCGATCACGATCTGCGCGCCATGCACATAGCTGGCGGCGGGGCTCATCAGGAAAGTGATGACCGCAGCTATCTCCGCAGGCTCGGCGCGGCGGCCCAGCGGCGGCACGAACCTGGCGATCGCTTCGCCATACAGCGGGTCCTTGAGACCGGCCTGCAGCAACGGAGTTTCGGTCGCGCCGGGGGCGATGGTGTTCAGGCGCACACCGGCCTTGCCCCAGGCCTCTGCACGCTTGCGCACGGCGACGGTGAGAGCATTCTTGCTGCCTGCATAAGCCAGGTTGCCACCCTGCTCGCCTGCCCCGTCCACAATGGCTGCGGCCTGGGCTTCATCGCCCGCTTCAAACGCGGCGGCCAGCGGATTCTTGTCCCAGTCCAGATGGGCCGAGGCAACCGAGGAGATGACGACGGCAGCAGGCTGCTGGCCTTTTTGCAACTCGGGCAAGAAGGCATCCAGCAGTTCCACTGCGCCGAAGTAGTTGACCGAAGTCACTTTGCCTGCAGGCTTGACCTGCACTCCCAGGCCTGCACACAGCACCACACCGTCCATGCCGCCGCTGCACCGCGCAAGCACATCGGCGATGGCCTGCTTGCGCCCCTGGGCTGTGGAAAGATCGGCGATCACTTCCGCGTCATGGATATCGATACCGATGATCTTGTGACCGGCAGCCTCCAGAACCTTGCGCGTGGCCGCGCCAATGCCGGTTGCGCAGCCACTCATCACGATAGTGGACATGTCTCTCTTCCTTTTTTCTGGGTTGTGATGGCGCACATCTAAGCTCATCACGAAAGACCAGACCACATGCAAACGGACGATGTGAGTCCTCCAAAGAAGAATCACCGTGACCATTCCTACACTGGCGCATGATTTGCACATGCGGGAATTCGGTCATGCCCTTCCATCGTCTACAGCCCATCACTGCCGGCCATATCACCCTGGAGTCCAATGACCTCCAGGCTGGGAAGAAACCGTGTACCTGCCGATGCCTGTAGCGAGGGTGTCTCAAGCCTCGGAGCCCCGTGCCAGATCCGAATGTTGAACAATGCGTCCCTTGCCTGCATGCTTGGCTGCGTACATGGCCTCGTCCGCGCTCTGCAGCAGGTTGACCGCTGAGCTGCCCTCATGGCTGATGGAGATACCGATGCTGCAGCCGACCTGGACCATGGCTCCTTCACTCAGGGCAATGGGCTGATGTACGGCCTCCATGCAGCGCTTCATGACAGACATTGCCTCCTCGGGGTTGTGCAAGCTCGACAGCAGCACCACGAACTCATCGCCCCCCAGGCGGGCAACACAGTCGCCAGAACGCGCCTGGGCCACAAGCCGGGCGGCGACCACGCGCAAGACCTCGTCTCCGGCGTCGTGGCCCTGGGTATCGTTGACCTGCTTGAAGCCATCCAGATCCATGAAGCATACGGCAACCATCTGGCCGCAAGCCAGCGCCTGGCTCAATGCTTCCTCCAGGGCCCGGCGGTTGGCCAGACCTGTCAACGCATCGTGGTTGGCAAGATGATTGGCCGCTTGCTCGCCTCGTTTGAGGGCGTCGATATCCACCAGTATCCATAGCGACTCCTCGGCATTCAAAAGCGTGCCGGAAGCGTCCACCCAAAGAAGCTTTCCGTCGGCCCCCTGCATCTGGAACTGCGAGTGAAATTTGCCACGCGCCAATAAGGATCCGTAGGCTTTTTCACCGAACTGCTGAAAGGATGCTTCGTCCGGGTAAAGCATGCGCGTGGATGCACCCTGCAATGCAGCGGCAGACTGCTTGAGCAGGCGTCGCATGGCGGGGTTGGTCCACACGATCTTGCGTTCGGACAGACGAGCCATACCGATCAGATCGTTGTCTATGACCAGCTCCTGCTCTTGACGAATGCGGCGTTCGCGCCGCTGCAGACGGTAGAGGGCAACCGAACCGAGAGCGATCAGGAAGATGCACAGGCCGGTCAGGCCCCATGCCCGCCAGGCGGCGGCTCGCCACATGGCCAGATAGGCATCGGTACCCAGCCCGGCAAACACCGTGAGCGGATAGCGAGGCAAGCGGTGGTAGGCCGTGATGCGCTCCACCCCGTCGAGCAGGGAGGGCGTGATGTACCAGCCCTGCTCACGGTTGCGTCCCATGGCTCTGTCATATTCGGCCGAGACCGTGTCCTTGCCGATACCGGCTTCGGCATCCTGTGTCTGCGCCGGGTAGCGCGCGACCAGCATGGCGTGGTCGGTACGCAGCGACATGGCGCTATCGGCGCCAAATGACTGGCGCCGGAACAGCTGGTGAAAATGCTCCGCCGCGACGACGGCATATACGATGCCCTGGAATCGGTCATCCTCGGAAAGAAGGCGCCGCGCCAGCACGATGGACCATTTACCGAAGGAATGGCTGATCAAGGGCTCGGACATCACCATATGATCGCTTTCGCGGGCTTGGACGAAATAAGCGCGGTCGGCTACCGAAAACGGTGCATGAATTTCACTGGGAGTGATGAGCACCTCACCCTCGCTGTCCGTGATGCGCAGTGCCGTGACAAAAGGAATCAGAGCTCGCTGTTCCTGCAGCATTTCATACAAGGCTGAGTTGGCTGCAGGCAGACCGTCAAAGCTGCGCGCGCGATAACGGCTGGCAATGGATGAGAGAGCGTTGTCCACCAGTCGCATCTCGGCAGCCAGCTCCAGGCTCAGGCTTCGCGCCTGGTTCTGGGTGACAGCGACTCCCAGGTCCAGATCCGCGTGGTAATTTGCGTGTACGTTCAGCCAGGTGGCAAAGCACAGCAGTGCTGCCACCAACAGATTTCCGAACACGATGCGACGCAAAAGCTTGTGAGGGTGAAAGCCTGTCATCTTGATTTTCAAGGTCCTTGAATACAAGCCGGGGTCGGAAACAACTCGGTTCTGGTTTTCTCCAGTCGCATTCTGCTGGAGACATCGCCGTAATCAACAGAGTCATGGCGCTGGCAAGCATCAATCTGGCATTGACAAGTTTATGGGAAAGCGTGGCTGTCGGCCTTCGGAGATCGTCGGGCCACAAAAGACTGACACCGGTTCAGCGTCACCTCTGGTGTAGACACCGTCAAAGCAACTCTCGGCGATGTCGCTGTGCTGATGCAGCCCCACCCCGAGAAAATGGTGACGACCCTGTTCTGGCTGGGCACCGCGGAAAAGGCTCTACCCTTGGCCAAGGGCTACACCATGCTTGATCTGCAACCCCTGCACAAGGAGCTCTTGGACCCTGCCACAACCACCGTTTGGGCACGCACACACTCAAAACCAGGGAAGTTTGCACAGGATCAAAGCCGCGTCGCCACTCGTCCAAACAGGGTATGCGCGGCCGGGGGGCTTGCCAGAAGATTCATCCGTCCAAAACCAAATACGGAGACTCTGCAATGGCAACCACAAAGGACTACCGCCTCGGCGAATTCACCTACCCCCGCGGCTGGTTCATGATTTCCGACGCCAAGGCGCTGGACGAGAACGGCAACAAGCCGCTGCCGCTGCGCTTCTTCGGCCAGGACTTCGCGCTGTTCCGCGGCCGCGAGAGCGGCAAGGTCGTGCTGCTGGACGCCTACTGCCCCCACATGCGCACCCACCTGGCAGCGCCCAACACCACCAGCTACATCGTCATCGACGGCGGCGGCACCAACGTCGAGGGCGACGGCATCCGCTGCCCCTACCACGGCTGGCGCTTCGGCGCCGATGGCAAGTGCAACCATATTCCCTACCACGAAGGCGCGATTCCGCCGGCGGCCAATGTCAAGAGCTGGACGGTGGTAGAGCAGTACGGCGCCATCTGGGTCTGGTACGACCCCGAAGGCGGCGCGCCCGACTATGAGCTGCCCCACTTCGCCGACTGGTCCGACGAGTCCTATGTCAACGGCGAATGGGACCGTCTGGGCGAGCTGGACCAGCACCCGATGGAGGTGGTGGACAACATCGGCGACTACGCCCACCTCGGCCCTATCCATGGCTCCACCGTGCAGGGCTTCGAGAACGAGTTCAGCGCCCACAACGCCATCCAGCGCCAGCGCGGCGGCCACCGCACCCTGGTGGGCGAAGGCGGCGCCAGCGCCGATCTGCACACCGACACCTGGTACCACGGCCCGGGCATCCTGGTGTCCAAGAACACCGGCATGTTCGCCGCCTTCATGATGATCATGCATACCCCCATCGAGGACGGCAAGATCAAGCTCTGGCACAACCTGCTGGTGCAGACCCAGCACGGCGGCAAGCCCGGCGAGGCCGACGTCGCCGCAGCCCGGATGTATCACGTGGTCAGCCGCGACGCCCTGGCCCAGGACTTCGAGATCTGGCGCCACAAGGCCCCCTGCCTGAACCCCATGTTCATCCCCAGTGACGGCGCTTTCGCCAAGGCCCGCATCTGGTACAAGCAGTTCTACAACCCGCGTGCCAAGGCTGCGGAATACCTGGAGCAGTGCGAAGGCCGCAAGTACGTGCCCAAGGGTATGGTTGCATACGCACCTGACGCAGAAGAAACAGCCAGCGCCTGATCTGAACTCGACGAAAAGGCCCATGGTTTTCGCCATGGGCTTTTTTATCGGCAAGCCCCCGGCTCTGAACTCGCCTCATTCAGCTGATACCGCTCACAACGTGATGATGTGACCCCGAACCCATCCCCCCAATGACTGCCCTGAGCTCCGACCTTGCGCATCCAGGCCCGCTCAGGTCAAAGATCTGCCTGCGGCTACACTTTGAAATCCGGATGGATCGTCAGTCTCGATGGCCCGACCCAATACGCACGAGCTGAACAGATACCAGGCACAGACCACACCCAAGTCGTGCCGCTCCATGTTCCCCCAGAACGCACCAGGCAGGAGGCTGGATGGACTTATCAATCGACAGCGCAACAGAGATATCTACCCGGAGCACGCGGCGCAGATCTCCTGCCTTGGCTTCCCGCGCACTGCCCTTGCTTGCGACATTCCTTCTGCAACTCTCCTTCCCTACACGCGCGGACGAAGCCCCGGGCTGGGAAAGTCAGGCTTCAGGCAGCACCTCCGTCCTTGGCGTCGGAGCAATCCAATACTTCTCGGGCTATCGCAGCGTGGGTTATGACCATTTCGAGGCAGAGATTTCGGTCCGCTGGCGCAGCAGCAAAGACGGCTCCGAGCAGGAACAGATTCTCTATGAAGGCATTCTCGACAAGCCGCCTGCCAAGGTCTGGGGACATGGCAGCCACTTGTGCGTTGTCATGCAGGCTTGCGCGCGTGGCTCGGACCGCTGCACTCCGTATCTGATTGCGCACCGCTACAACGCGGCTCGGCAGTCTTTCACAGCTGTCACCCACAGCTCCAGGCTTTGCCCCCTGCCCCGTTAAATGCCCGATGCTTGCTACCAAAATAAAAGCATCCGGCGCGCTACCTCATTGAAACCCCAATGAATTCATTTCAGAACTCGCACAAGCCAGGCGCCTACAGCTATCGTTTCATGAGCAATCGAAGCCAAGCATGCAAGTTCGCGCAATACAGCTCACGACAAACCTTTCTCAATTTGCAACAGGGTGCAAGCATTTCGACGAAAACACGGGAAGTTGAAACTTCAGGTCACGCCCTGAAGAGTCCAGGCCCCTGAGTACAGGTATTCTTCACAGCTCATGCACGGTTGAACTAGTTCAGAGGATCTGATGGGACGCAAGCTCAGCAACAGGGAGAGGGTCAGAAAAGCATGTGGAAATGTTGGATTGGATAGCCTGCCAGGCCTGCCAAGATCTTTGCGCGCCATGCTGATCAGCGGACGTCGGGGAAGACTTCCCAGGGCGGATCTGGGACAGCTCAAACAATGGGCCGAGGATCTGCAAAAGTACGCGGCCGAGCTGGGTCTGTATGCGGAAGTAGCTTCCAAGCACGACTATCTGCGCGTTCATTACTTCATCTACACGCCTGATGGACCACCGGCAGTTCATGTCTGCGGCCCCAAGCAACTGGAGTTGCTGGGCGAGGCACTGGAAGTATGCAGCGGCACAGGCTCAAGCAGAAAGCCACGAAGGCTGAGAACTCCACAACGCAAAAACACGGCAGCAGGCGCCGCTGCCGCCCAGCAGGCATTGAGTCTTGCGGTTTGAATTGCGGCACTGAAATACAAGAGCACTCGTCGGCCCCCTGAGTGCGCTCACCGGCGAGCGAACCTCAGCCGCAGTCCGAACTGCTCTGCACACAAAAAAACGGGCCGAAGCCCGTTTTTTTAGGTCGTTCCACCAACCATCTACTTGTCTCCCAGCCAGGCCACGCTGTTGAGAAAGATACGTACCAGCTCGGTCTGGCGACGCACGCCTGTCTTGGAAAAGATGGAGCGCAGATGGGCTCTTGCCGTGTTGCGACGAATATTGAGCGCCTCGGCGGCTTCTTCCAGCGACAGGCCGTTGGCCAGCTGGATGGCCAGCAAGGTTTCCGCCGGCGTGAGCTGGAACAGTTGCTGGGCCAGACGTATGGACGGGTCGGCCTTGCCGTCGGTGTCGCGCACGAAAACCGCCACGCTGGGACGCTGCTTGCCTTCGGTCCATTCGTCGGGCGAAATGCTCTGCACCACCACGCCCCAGTTGAGCTGACCCGAGGGCCTGCATACCGACATGCCTTCTATCATGCGCGAGCTCGATGTCAGGGAGTGCAGCAGGGCGTCCTTGATCAGGCGCTGAAGCTTGCGGTTGTCGTTGGCGTAGCTGGTCTCCAGCCGGTCGCCAGAGACCTTCAATCCGTCCTGCATGTCCAGAATGCCGGAAGCCGCCGGATTGCTCTCCAGCAGCTTGCCGTTCTGATCCAGAATGACCACGCCCACCATCAGTTGCGCGGTGGCGCGGCTGTACAGCGAAATCACCTGGCGATCCCGGTGCAGCGACAGATGCATGTTCAGCGCCCTGCGGATATGGGGCATGAGCAGATGCCCCAGATCCAGATCGCGCTTGCTGAAGGCCGGCTCCGACTCGGGCCGGGTGAGATTCAGGCCGTAGACGCTGCCGTCATCCGTCACGATCTTGGCCGCCATCACATGGTAGACACTGTGCAGTCGGCACCAGCTCTTGTAGTAGAAGCACTCGCGCCATTCCGCTTCGGACATCAGGTCCGTAATGGTCATGAAGCGTTCCATGGGAATGTCACGGAACGGACTGAGCTCAGCGTAGACATCGTGCGTCAGCAGATCCTTGCGCCCGCCGGCAGCCGTCACAATCAAGCCCTCGTTCTCGCCCTTGGTGTCGCGGATCACCAGCGATGCAAAGTTGCAGCCCAGCTGCTTGCGGATCACCTCCAGGCACGTTGTCCACGCCTCCGGCCGGGAGGCTGCGTCATAGAGGTGATTGATGAACTCGTTGAAACGTTCCGTGCTGATCAGCTCGGCTGTGGCCGGAGTTGAGCTTTCGATAATCGGGCCTTCCTTGATCACACAGGCCATCGACGGCGATGTGTATCCCGAAAATCCCATTCTGGCGTAAGCACTGGCCATCAAGTCTCCCACCTCTGCAATCGGTCTGACTTATCACTGGAGCTCGAACAGGCCGGCAGCACCCATGCCGCCACCAATGCACATGCTCATCACCACAAAACGCACACCACGGCGACGGCCTTCCAGCAAGGCATGGCCCACTAGGCGCGCGCCCGACATACCGAAAGGATGACCGATGGAGATGGCACCGCCGTTGACGTTCAGACGATCATCTGGAATACCCAATTGGTCACGGCTGTAGATCACCTGGCAGGCGAATGCCTCGTTGATTTCCCACAGGCCGATATCACCGACTGTCAGACCATGCTGCTTGAGCAGCTTGGGAATCGCGTAGACAGGGCCGATGCCCATTTCATCGGCGCGGCAGCCTGCAACCGCCACACCACGATAGGTACCCAGGGGCGCCAGACCACGGGCCCGCGCTTCATCGGCGCTCATCACCACGCAGGCGCTGGCACCGTCGGACAGTTGAGAGGCATTGCCTGCCGTGATGAACTGCCCTTCGGGCACCCACTGGCCGTTCTTCCAGACGGGCTTGAGCTTGGACAGGCTTTCCAGCGTGGTGTCGGCGCGGTTGCCTTCGTCGCGGGTCAGCGTGACCTCTTCGCTGCCGGTGACATTGCCTTCCTTGTCAAACAGCTGCTTGACGGTGGTCAGGGGCACGATTTCGTCGTCGAACAGACCTTTGGCCTGGGCGGCGGCTACGC
Source organism: Comamonas sp. (assembly GCA_031277805.1). Taxonomy (GTDB): domain Bacteria; phylum Pseudomonadota; class Gammaproteobacteria; order Burkholderiales; family Burkholderiaceae_C; genus Comamonas. The sequence goes on from JAITLR010000011.1 coordinate 73,272, forward strand.
GCTGCTGGCTGCGCAGCGAGTACTCGTCCTGCGCTGCCCGGCTGATACCGTAGCGCTGGCTGACCAGTTCGGCCGTCTCTATCATCTGGATATAGGCCGTGGGCTCGGCTTCCAGCACGGCCTTGGACTGCGCGCGGTAGGAATTCTTGTGCTTGTTCTGCACCAGGGAAATGGATTCCAGGCCCCCTGCCACGGCGATGTCCAGCTCGCCCGTCATGATGCTCTTGGATGCCGTAGCAATGCTCATCAAACCAGAGGCGCACATGCGATCGATCACCATGCCGCCCACGGACTCGGGCAGACCTGCGGTGTAGCCGCACAGGCGGCCCAGGTTATAGCCCTGGGTGCCCTGCTGGGCCGCAATGCCCAGAATCACATCGCCCACATCTTCACCGGCCACATTGGCCTTGTTCAACGCCGCACGGATGACGTGACCGCCGAGCACCGGAGCTTCGGTGTCGTTGAATGCACCACGGAATGCCTTGCCGATGGGGGTACGTGCCGTCGAAACGATGACTGCATCTTTCATGTCTGTCTCCTAACTTGTGTTCGTCGCGCTTTGGGCAAGCGAATTGCCTGCGTGAGGGCGGCCACCCTTGCGGCGGCACGCTCCTCATTCATGGGCCAAGCAGCAATGCTTTGATATTTGAAAAGGTTCGCGACTTTTTCACTGGAAAAACAATCTGCTGATGGTTTCCACCACACAGCCAGGCTTGTCCTGATCCCGGACCTGCACGGTGATCCGGACCGTGACCTGCACGCCGTTGTCACCCATCGGTGTCGCGCCCACAACTTCGCCGCTGCCACGAATCCAGGAGTTCACCAACACAGGCGAAGGAAAGCGCACCTTGTCACAGCCATAGTTCACACCCATCTTCAGCCCCTCATAGGCCACGAGCTGGGGCAGGAACAGATTGGCCAGGGACAGCGTCAGATAGCCATGGGCCACGCAGGCGCCGAACGGGCCGCTGCTGGCTTTTTCGGGATCCACATGAATCCACTGATGGTCGCCCGTGGCATCGGCGAACTGGTCGATGCGCTGCTGGCTGATCTGCATCCATTCGGTCTCGCCCAGTTGGCGCCCCACCGAGGCCAGCACTGAAGCGGCGGAGTTGAAGCATGTGTTCATATCGAGGTCTCAAGCGCTATGTGCAGACTTATGAAACTGGCGTGTCCTATCTGCGGGACGACCAGCAAGGGCTGCCCTGCAGCAAGGCCGTCGTCCCCCTTCCAGGGGGAAGCTGCGCGGCCGCTCAGGGGGTAGTTCATGTCAAGCCCTTTGCGAGCTGACAGACACCACTTCGCCCGTCATATAGGACGAGTAGTCGCTGGCCAGGAAGATCATCACATTGGCCACTTCCCAGGGCTCGGCACCTCGGCCAAAGGCTTCCTTCTCGGACAGCTTGGCCAGCAGTTCCTCGGAGGCGGACTTCTTGAGGAAGGCATGAATGGCGATCGAAGGCGCGACGGCGTTGATACGGATGCCGAATTCAGCCGCTTCCAGCGCCGAGCAGCGCGTGAGGGCCATCACGCCGGCCTTGGCCGCGGCATAGTGCGCCTGCTCGGTCTGGGCGCGCCAGCCCAGCACCGAGGCATTGTTCACAATCACGCCCTTGCCGCGCGGCTGCATGAACTTGAGCGCGGCGCGGGTCATGCGGAAAGTGCCGGTCAGCGTGATGTCAATGACCTTGCTCCACTCCTCGTCGCTCATATCGACGACCTTGCAGCTGGTGCCCAGACCGGCGTTGTTGATCAGCACATCGACGCCGCCCATGGCCGCATCCGCTTCCGCGATCAGGGCCTGGACCTGCTCTTCCTTGCTCACATCGCAGAGTTTGCCGAAAACCTGGGTCAAACCTGTGTCTTTTCGGATCTGCTCCACGGCTTCGGCCAGACGGCGCTCATGGACATCGGAGATGAACAAGGCCTTGCAGCCCTCTTCTGCTGCACGTTTCGCAGCAGAGAAACCAATACCTGCGCCAGCGGCGGCGGTAACGAGAACAGTCTTGCCTTTAAGCAGGCCATGGGGGGCAACGTAGGTAGGAGCGCTTGTCATGGGTCGTCAGATTGAAGAATTGAGTTCATCATCTCTTTCGCGCTGCGCCGCAACATCGTCACTTTGGACGATAGGCGATTCCCTAATGTCGCTCGTCCGACAATCCAATGCATCGCCGCCAACCGATGCTGCCCCAAGCCGATGGCAGGCAAACAAAAGCCGCGCCGCGCCCCTGAAGGGGCTGCGGCGCGGCCGTTCAAGGAGCCACCTAGCGCGGCATGCCCAGGGCGCGCTCGGCCATCAGATTCATCTGGATTTCATTGGTGCCGGCATAGATGGTGTCGGCGCGGCTGACCAGCCACAGCTGCTGCAACGGGCGCAGCGCCGCATCGGTCATGACCAGCTCGCCCTGCTCGCCCAGCACATCCATGGCCAGTTCGCCCAGGTCGCGGTGCCAGTTGGACCAGGCATATTTGGAGACCGAGGCCACCCGGAATGGCGTGTTTTCATCACTGGAGCGCAATGCATGGGCGCGCAGCGTCTGCAGGCCCATATCGGCCTTGGCCAGGCGCTGGCGGATCAGCGGATCACGGGCCGTGCCATTGCGCCTTGCCAGAGCGATGATCAGGTCCAGCTCATAGCGGAAATGTGCCTGCTGGCCCAGCGTCGATGCACCACGCTCGCAGCCCAGCAGATACATGGCCACCTTCCAGCCATCACCGACAGGACCCAGATGCAGTGCCCCCTCGGTACGGGCACCGTCGAGGAAGACTTCGTTGAACTCCGAAGTCCCCGTGATCTGGCGGATGGGACGCACTTCCACACCAGCCTGCTTGATTGGCACCAGCAGCAGCGTCAGGCCCGCGTGGCGCGTGCTGCCTTCTTCCGTTCTGGCCAGCACAAAAATCCATTCGGACTCGTGAGCCCAGGAAGTCCAGACCTTCTGGCCGTTGATCACCCATTCCCCGGTGGCCGGATCGCGCTGCGCCTTGGTACGGATGGCGGCCAGGTCAGAACCCGCGCCGGGCTCGGAATAGCCCTGTGCCCAATAGTCCCTGCCCGCCAGAATGCCGGGCAGAAAGCGCTGCTTCTGCTCGGGCGTACCAAAGGCCATCAGCGTGGGCGCCAGCAAGGTCTCGCCAATGTGGCCGATGCGACCTGGGCCGCCACAGCGCACATATTCCTCGTGGAAGATCACCTGCTGGGCCAGCGGCGCATTGCGGCCGCCGTACTGGGCGTCCCAGCCCAGACCGGTCCAGCCGCCCTTGGCCAGTTCCTGTTCCCATTCCTTGGCCAGCTGGGCGTCATAGCCTTCGGCCCCCAGGCCGCTGGCATGTTTGAGTGGTGCAAACTGGCCCGTCAGATGCTGGCCCATCCATTCGCGCACTTCGGTGCGGAAGGCTTCGTTGATTTCCGATTCCTGCATGTTCATGCTGCCTCCATCACGCTCTCGTCCAACAGGCGTGCTGCGATCTGCTCGCGCCACTGCTCCACGGTGCCCATGCGCTGGCTGCCGGCCTGCGCACGGCGGAAGAACAGATGCGGGTCAAACTCCCAGGTAAAGCCCACGCCGCCATGCAGCTGAATGCTTTCTCTTGTGGAAAAGAGAGCTGCTTCCGTAGCATCCGTGCGGGCTTGCGCTGCAAAATAGGTCAAATCTGTTGCATCACCTACGGTATCAGCTATGAAAGCTGCAGCGTAAACCGCCGAACGCGCCGTCTCCACCTTCACCAGCATCTGCGCTGCGCGGTGCTTGACACCCTGGAAGCTGCCCACGGCCTTGCCGAACTGCCGGCGCTCCTTGGTGTATGCCACGGCCAGATCGAGAGCACGCTCGGCCACGCCGACCTGCTCGGCCGCCAGGCCGATCGCGGCCAGGTTGCGGGTCTGCGCCCATAGCTTGCGCAAGGCGTCGCCATGGACCAGCACAGCCGCCCACGTCAACGGCACATCAACGGCCATGACATTGGCACTGCTGCGGGTCGTATCCACCGTGGGCAAACGCTGGACTTGCAGGCCCTGGGCCTTGGCAGGCACTTCCAGCAAAGCCAGCGATCCGCAAGGCAGCGTGGCCGGCAGCAAGAACACATCGGCATGCGCGCCAGAGCCCACCTGATTCCATTGGCCGTTGAGCACCAGGGCGTCGCCATCCACCTTGACGGAGGCAGTTGCTGGCAGTTCACCGCGCACCGTCATGCCCAGCACACAGACCTGGCCGGACTGGGCCAGACGGTCCACCACGGGCAAGCCTTGCCCGGTCTGGCTCAAGGCCTGCCAAAGCGGCGTAAGGGCAATCACGGCATCGAAGAAGGGAACGCAAGCCAGGTGGTAGCCCATCTGCTCCTGCAGCAGCACCAGCTCGCGCCAGCCCAGGCCCATGCCACCGGCAACCTCGGGCAGAGCCACGCCGCACCAGCCCATGTCCACCACGTCCTGCCAAAGTGCGCGGTCCATGCCGCCTTCGTTTTCGGCAATCTTGCGTACCTGCGCCATGGTGCTTTTTTCCTGCAAAAACACCACCGCACTTTCAGCGATCATTTTTTGTTCTTCGTTCAGACTTAAATCCATGATGGTTCGCGTCCTGAGTTCTTCATCAAATGGGAAAAAAGCCGGGTGCTGTGACCCGGCTGTTGCCATCAGGTTCCGTAGACCTTCTGAGGGGCCTTGCCTTCGGCAATCAGCTGATCGACCACGCCGCTCAGCTCAGCGGGCTCCCAACGGGCCTGCTTGTCATGGACCTTGCCGGTGAACCAGCCATCGGCCACGGACAGCTCGCCACCCTTGGCTTCAAAGCAGCGGCCCGTCACATGCGCGGACTGGCTGCTGCCCAGCCACACCACGATGGAAGCCACATTCAGCGGATCCCAGACGTCAAAGCCGGATTCGGGCTTCTTGACCATATCGGGCATGGCGCCTTCGGTCATGGAGGTACGCGCGGCAGGCGCCAGGCAGTTGGCCGTAATGCCATAGCGCGACAGCTCGGCCGCCTGCACCAGGGTCAGGCCGGCAATGCCGGCCTTGGCCGCCGCATAGTTGCTCTGGCCTATGGAGCCTTGCAGGCCTGCGCCGGAACTGGTGTTGATGATGCGGGCATCGACTTCCTTGCCCGCCTTCTTCTGGTCGCGCCAGTAGCCACCGAACACCTTGGCCATGCAGAAGTGGCCGCGCAGGTGCACGCGCATGACCATGTCCCAGTCCTCTTCGGACAGGCTCAGGAACATGCGGTCACGCAGCACGCCGGCGTTGTTGACAATGACGTGCACATCGCCAAAGGCGGTCAGCGTGGCGTCCAAAATCGACTGGGCACCTACCACGCTGGTGATGTCGCCGGTATTGGCGATGGCCTGGCCGCCAGCGGCCTTGACTTCATCGGCCACGGCCTGGGCAGCTTCGGCGCGGATGTCGTTGACCACCACATTTGCACCTTCCTGCGCAAAGGCCAGCGCATAGGCGCGGCCCAGGCCGCCGCCTGCACCGGTGATGACGACGGTTCTCTGGTTGCAAATACCCATTTCTTTCCCCTTTTTTGCTTGCAATGCAGGGCGACTCGCATGGCGACCCTGTGCTCTTGAGACCGCTAACTCTCTGGTCCTCAACCGAAATCGATACCGGGGCACAGGCATCTGAACGTGCCTGCGCCTGTTCTCATCCAAGGCGCTCAATGATGGTCACATTGGCCTGGCCACCGCCTTCGCACATGGTCTGCAGGCCATAGCGGCCGCCGGTACGCTCCAGCTCATGCAGCAGCGTGGTCATGAGCCTCGCTCCCGAGGCTCCCAGCGGATGGCCCAGCGCAATCGCGCCACCATTGACGTTGGTCTTGGCATGGTCGTAACCGGTTTCCTTGAGCCAGGCCATGACCACCGAGGCAAAAGCCTCGTTGATTTCGACCAGGTCGATATCGGACATCTTCATGCCGGACTTTTTGAGAGCGAACTCCGTGGCTGCAATGGGAGCGGTCAGATGCCAGATCGGATCATCGGCGCGCACGCTGATGTGGTGGATGCGGGCACGCGGCGTGAGCTTGTAGCGCTTGAGCGCAGCCTCGGACACCACCAGCACGGCGGCAGCAGCATCGCAGGTGGAGCTGGATACCGCTGCGGTGATGGAAGGGTAGGTCGGGTCCACAGGCTCCAGCGTGGCCATCTTCTCCAACGTGGAAAGACGGGCCGTCTCATCCATCCTGAAGTCACCAAAGGGCACGACTTCACGATCGAAACGGCCTTCTTCCATGGCCTTGAGCGCGCGGTCATGGCTTTCCTTGGCAAAGACTTCCATGTCTGCACGGCTGATGCCCCAATGGTCGGCAATGCGCTGCGCAGCATAGAACTGATTGACGGGCGCATCACCGAAGCGCGCCTGCCAACCCTTGCTCTCGGCAAACGGTGTGGTAAAGCCCAGAGGCTGGCCTGCCAGCATGGCCGAAGAGATGGGGATGGCCGACATGGTCTGCACGCCACCTGCCAGGATCACGTCCTGCGTGCCGCTCATCACGGCCTGGGCCGCAAAATGGATGGCTTGCTGGGAGGAACCGCACTGGCGGTCGATCGTGGTGCCGGGCACGTTCAAAGGCATGCCGGCAGCCAGCCAGGAGGTACGCGCAATGTCTCCGGCCAGGGCACCGATGGTGTCCACGCAGCCAAAGATCACGTCGTCATATTCCGATGCAGGGATGTCATTGCGCTCGACCAGTTCCCGGATCACATGGGCACCAAGATCGGCCCCGTGCACGGCGGCGAGAGAGCCCTTGCGCTTGCCCGTGGGCGAGCGCAGTGCATCGACGATATAGGCTTGCTGGCTCATGCAACCACCTCTTCAGCAATGTTCCTGGCAGCAGGCTGCGATGCGCAGCCGCCGCATGTGGATGTTTCACGGTCAAATGTGGCGCCTGGGCCGACGGGCGCATGGGGGCTGCGCAGCAGGCCCTGGCTCAGACGCGCGGAATGGAAGCTCTTGTCGCCCCAGGCGGAGTCCAGCACCCAGGCGCGCTTCATGAACATCTGCAGATCGACTTCCCAGGTGTAGCCCATGGCACCATGCACCTGCAGGCTGTTGCGCGAAGCAAACCAGCTCGCTTCGCTGCACTGCAGCTTGGCGTGAGAAATGCGCACGGCCAGGTCGACCTCGCCATGCTGCAGCGCATAGAAGGCGCGATAGAGCACAGGCTTGGCAAACTCGATCTTGGTGACGATGTTGGACAGGTGGTGCTGCACGGCCTGGAAGCTGCCGATGACCTTGTCGAACTGCTTGCGCTGGGCCACATAGTCCACGGACAGGTCCAGCATGCGCTGGGCCAGACCCAGCATCTGGGCAGCAGCAGCCAGCGCTCCGCGCTCACCGGCCTGATCCCAGACCTTCTGGCCATGGACGGCATCCAGAATACGGGTCGCATCGCTTGCCGTCCACTCCACCTTGCACAGGCGGCGCGATGCATCAATGCTCTGCAGTGCGGTGATCTTGCATTGCTGCGGCAGCATCAGGTGCAGCTCCGCCCCGGCAGTTGTGACATGGGGCAGCAGCAGCACATCGGCCAACGCGGCATCCGCCACATGGGGATTGATGGGGTGGCCGACCGCCACGCGGCAGTTGCCTTCGGCAACCCTGGCAAGCCAGGCGCGCGCACCATGCCCTTCAGGCAGCGCCGAGAGCATGCCCACGGCCACATAAGCCGTATCGGTCAGCGAGTCCGGCAATGCGTAGTAACCGACCTCCTGCAGCAACAAAGCCCAGTCGATATCACCCATGCCCATGCCGCCGTCGGCCTCCGGGGCCGACAGCCCCATCAAACCCTGCCCGGCAACCCTGGCCCACAGCTCGGGCGAGCGACCGGTCTCAGTTTCCCAGATATCGCGCAGCAGCTCAGGCGCGGCTTCGGTCATCAAAAAGCGGCTGACCGAATCGCGGAATGCGGTCTGCTCTTCAGAGAATGTGAAGTCCATGTTGATCTCCTTCTTCAGGATTTGGGCAGACCCAGCATGCGCTGGGCAATGATGTTGCGCTGGATCTCGTTGCTGCCCGCATAGATGGGGCCGGCCTGCGAGAACAGGAAACCTTCAAGCCATTCGTTGGCTTCAGCGTCGTCGATCATCTCGGCGCGCGGACCCAGGATGCGCATTGCGGTGTCGTGGATCAGGATGTCCAGTTCGGACCAGACGATCTTGTTGGTGCTGGCTTCGGCGCCGATCTGCGCGCCCTTGTTCAGGCGCCCCACGGTGTGGTAGGAGGACAGGGTGTAAGCCTCGGCACCTTGCCAGGCACGCAGCACGGCATCGCGAATGGAATGGTCGCGATCGGCCTCGACCTGGTTGCGCAGGTACAGGTTGATGAGCTTCTGTGCGCTGCGCTGATAACGGGCAGGAGAGCGCAGCAGCAGGCCGCGTTCAAAGCCCGCCGTGGCCATGGCCACATGCCAACCCTTGCCTTCGCCGCCCAGCAGGTTCTCGGCAGGCACCTCCACATCGTCGAAGAAGATTTCGGCAAAGTGCTCGCTGCCATTGATGGCGCGGATGGGTCGTACCGTAATGCCGGGCGTGTTCAGCGGCACCAGGATGTAGCTCAGGCCATGGTGGCGACTCGATGTCGGGTCGCTGCGAAACAGACCAAATAGCCAGTCGGCAAAGATGGCACGGGTAGACCAGATTTTCTGGCCGTTGAGGATGAACTTGTCGCCGTGGCGGATGGCCTTGCTGCTGATGGCTGCCATGTCCGATCCGGCGTTGGGTTCGGACCAGCCCTGGGCCCACATATCGTCGCAGCACGCCATGCGCGGCAGAAAGCGGGCCTTCTGCTCGGGCGTGCCGAACTCCATCAGCGTGGAGCCCAGCAACAAAATGCCATTCTGGTTGACGCGGGCAGGTGCGTCGGCGGCCCAGTATTCCTCTTCAAAGATCAGCCATTCGGTCAGGTCGCAGCCGCAGCCGCCCAGCTCCTTGGGCCAGGTCACGGCGCTGTAGCCCGCTTCCGCCAACCTGGCTTCCCACTCGCGATGCTGCTCAAAGCCTTCTCGGGTGTCATAGCTCTTGAGCCGCTCCTTGGGCACGTTGTCCTTGAGCCATTCGCGTACTTTGGCACGAAAGGCTTTTTGCGCCGGGGTATAGGTCAAATCCATGTCTTGTCTCCTCGTTGCGCAGTAGTGCTCAGAATTTGGCGTCGCGTTTTTCCACGAAGGCGCTGCGCGTCTCGGAGGAATCGGGGCTCATATAGGCCTGCAGGGTGAAGCCCTGCTCCCAGCGATACTTGTCTTCGAGATTGCCGTCCTCGACGCCCGTCAGTGCTTCCTTGGCGATGCGGATCATGGCGGGGCTCTTGGCAGCAATCTTGTTGGCGATGTCCATGGCGGTGTCGCGCAGCTGCTCGCGCGGCACCATGCGCTCGATGGCTCCCAGGCGCAGCGCCTCGGCGGCACCAATCATCTCGCCGGTGAAGAACAGATAGCGTGTCTTTTGCACGCCAAACATGCGCTGCAGATGCGCGGCGCCGCCCATGGCGCCACGGTCCACTTCGGGTAGGCCGAAAGTGGCGTCTTCTGCGGCAATCACGATGTCCGATGCGCCGCAGATACCGATTCCGCCGCCCAGCACAAAGCCGTGCACGGCCGTGATGACAGGAACCTTGTTCAGATGCACGGCCTTGAAGGTGGCGTAATTGCCTGCGTTCACATCAAGGATGAGTCTGTCGTTGGCCGCCAGCTCCTTGATATCCACCCCGGCGCAAAAGCCCCGGTTCTCGGCGCGGATGACGATGACACGAACTTCGGGCTTGTCGCCCAGGGACTGGATTTCACGGGCCAGGCCATTCCAGCCTGCCGCATTCAAGGCGTTCACAGGCGCGCGGTCGACGACCAGCTCCGCCACACCGTTGTCATGAATCGTGGAATGAAATTGTGGAAGGGACATATCCAGTCTCTCGTTGGCTTGTTGTTATGCGGGAGTCAGTGCGTTCAGGGCGTTGCGGCGGGACATGGCCTGGCGAACGATGCCGCTGATCACGTCCTCGCAGCTGTCGAGCTTGCCGATCAGCGCTGCCACCTGACCGGCGGACATCACACCTTCGGCGGGCTTGCCATCGACCATGGAGCGCTGCAGCAGCATGGGCGCGTTGGCCGCCATCACGGTCTGAGCAACGGAGGAAGAGTCCTCACGCATCGCCTTCATGAAGATGCTCATGGCCTGGCCTGTGGTCATGCCGGTCTCGGCCTTCCACTGCAGTGCCAGGCTCAGCGCAATGCGCAAGCGCTTCATGGGACTGGCTTTTTCCAGCATGGCCAGGTATTCGTTGGGAATCATGCGTTGGGGCATGCCGTCGACCAGGTGCGATATGGCGATCTTTTCCGCATCCTTGGTGGCCAGATAGCGCTGCAGCGTCGCTTCGGGTACCTTGGAATCGCTGGTCATCAGAAAGCGCGTGCCCATGGCAATACCCGAAGCCCCATAGGCCAGAGCGGCTAGCAGGCCACGGCCGTCATAGAAGCCGCCAGCAGCAATCACAGGCACTGCCACGGCGTCGACGACCTGAGGCAGCAACACGGTTGTGGGTACGCTGCCGGTATGACCACCGCCTTCACCGCCTTGCACGGTGATGGCATTGGCCCCCATCTCGATCGCCTTCTGGGCGTGCTTCAAGGCCCCTACGGTGGGCATGCAGACGATGCCCGCGTCGCGCAAACGGCCTATCACCTTCTTGTCCGGGCCACGGCCGTAGCTGACCGCACGCAGGCGGTGCTTTACAGCCAAGTCCAGCAGTTGCTGGGCATTGGGCTGGAACATATGGAAGTTCAGGCCGAAAGGCTGATCATCGGTCTCGCGCTTGACGCGCAGGATTTCGGATTCAATCCTGTCGGCAGCAATCGTGGCACCGGCCAGAAAGCCGAAGCCACCGGCATTGGTGGTGCCGATCACCAGATCGGCACCGGCCACATAGCCCATGGCTGTCTGGATGATGGGGTAACGGCACCCCAGCAGATCACAGATAGAGGTGCGCAGACCGCCCATGTCGTTCATATTGCTCATGCCTTTGACTCTTCTTTGTTGGCCTTGGCCATGGACTTCGCATCCTGACCGCCGAGCTGCCCCAGGCCCATGGCCTGGCTATGCGCATGGGCAAAGTGGTGATAGCCAAAAGCCATGTCCATGGTGGAGCGCAGGCCCTGCAGCTCTTCGGCCTTGTTGACCACCAACTTGGTCAGAGCCATGCCCAGGCGCGGCTGTGCTGCCATGCGCTGGGCCATGGCATGGACCTGATCCTCCAGCTCTGCGCGTGGAACCACGCGGTTGACCATGCCCATCTGATAGGCACGATCCGCCCCCATACGGTCGCCCAGCAGCAGGAACTCCTTGGCGATACGGGGATGAAGTTCATGAGCGTGGGCGAAGTACTCCACGCCAGGAATGCCCATGCGCACCACCGGATCCTGGAAGAAGGCATCGTCACTGGCCACGATCAGGTCGCAAACCCAGGCCAGCATCAGGCCACCGGCCACGCAGGCCCCCTGCACCATGGCGATCATGGGCTTGGGAATGTCGCGCCAGCGGCGGCACATGCCCAGGTACACCTCCTGCTCGCGGGCAAACAGCTGCTCGCCTCCGGGCTTGTTCGTGTGGTCCCACCAGAGGTGGGCACGATCAAAGGACTTGTTGATGTCGCGCCCCGGCGTGCCGATGTCGTGACCGGCACTGAAATGCTTGCCTGCGCCGCGCAACACAATGACTTTGACGCTGTCATCGTCAGTGGCTTGGCGCAAGGCAGCATCCAGCGCATAGGTCATCTGCGAGTTCTGCACGTTGTTGAACGTGGGCCGATTCATGGTGACCGTGGCGACGCCGTTTTCCACGCTATAGAGCACGGGTTCATCCGTCTCATAAACGGCCTTGTCTTCACGCTTCACGAATTCGCTGGAGGCTGCATGTTCCATATCAGGCTCCCATGGCAGTCGCACGCAGATTGTGCGGATCGAGCCGGGCCAGCAAAGCCAGTTGCTCGGGCGTGGGGTCGGGCGTCACGGCCACGTTGTCGGGGATGTGCAGCGCAAAGCCTGTCGCTTCCTGCACCTGAGCAACCGTGACACCGGGGTGCAGGGACAGCAGGCGCATCTGATAGTTGGGGCCGCCAAAATCCAGCACGCACAGATTCGTGAAGATGAAACGGATATCCGTGGTTTCCTCCAGTGTCCAGCCCTTGGCCAGACGCGCGGGGTTGTAGCCCACGGAGCCCACGTAATCCACCTCGCCTTCCACAAACACCTTGGTACTGTGGTTGGGCACAAAAAAGGAATTGGCATGGTTGATGGAGTTGCCGGGGAAACCGCGCACGCCCAGCATCATCGACTTGGGCTTGCTGTAGTCACTGCCCACCATCGAGATATTGCCCTGACCAAAGCGGTCCACCTGCACGGGGCCGACCATGGCGTGGCGCTTGCCGCCCCAGACGTTGTCGAAGATGCGCGAGAAGCCCATCCAGTTCTCACGCTTGATCTGATAGTCACCACGGGGGCCCACGGGGACGGGTTCATTGACCACCCAGGCCTCGGAGTCCGTCATCATCAGCTCCGTATTGAGGGACTTCATGCACAGCGAGGCTGCCAGGCGCGGCACTAGGCCGATGCCGGTGGCCAGTACCTCTCCGTCGTTTTCCCAGGCGCGTGCCGCGGCACAGATGACGCGATCTACCAATGCAATTTCACTCATCTCCATGCCTCCTCAGAACACGGGCAGAGGCAGGCGCTTGATCGCCTCCATGCCGCCGACCTTTTCCAGATATTCCTGCTCGCTGCACTGCACGTACTTCTGCACGTAGCTGTCCCAGCCCCCCTCTTCCTTGCTGCTGGCCGTGTACTCCTTGAAGTGCTTGACGTCAAAGCCATACAGAGGTGCACAGGAGGAAGGATGTGCACCACCGGGCAGATGAACCACACCCGTGGTTTCGGAGCGCTCCCAGAAGACCAGGCGAGCCGCTTCTGCCGACTCGAAACAGCTGGACTCGACCAGCTCGTCACAGCTCACATAGGTGTTGCTGGCGGCGCGGGCGAACAGATCGTCCATATAGACATCGGGGCCGGAGATCTGGCAGACGCCACGCGAGTCGGCTCGATCCACATGCAGCAAAGCCACATCAAGATGGATGGCAGGCATTGCAACCCACTCCTTGCCGTCGTAGGGCGACTCGATCAGACGGATGGAGCTGTTGTGCCTGAGTGCATCGGTGCCCAAGCCCACGCGGGTGGGAATGTAGGGAATGCGCATGGCTGCCGCCTTCAGGCCCAGCACCATCTGACCTTCATCGATCTCCATCACCTCAATGGAGCCGCTCTGGCGCGCCTTGCGAAAGTAGGGCTCGAGCGGAATGAAGTCCAGGGACACAAAAGCAAAGATCAACTTCTTGACCTTGCCCGCTGCGCACAGCATTCCCACATCGGCGCCACCATAAGCCACCACGGTCAGGTCCTTGACAGGGCTGCGCAGCAACTCGCGCACCAGGGCCATGGGTTTGCGGCGCGGCCCCCAGCCACCGATACCAATCGTCATGCCATCCTTGATGGATGCCACAACGTCTTTTGCCGTCATCAATTTATTGGCCATGTCTCATGCCTCCTGCTTAGTTGTTTTCGGAGCGGCCCACGCTGAAGTCGTGACCCCAGAGGCTGACGGTCGTGAACTCGTGGGTGATGTGGTGGTCCCAGTCGATGATTGCGCCGCCATAACCGAACTCCAGATCGAAGTTCGAAGGCGTCTTCATATAGAAGGAAATCATCTTGTCGTTGGTGTGCTGGCCCAGCGTTGCGGACAGCTTGACCTGGCTCTTTTGCATGCGGTCCATGGCGCGACCCACTTCGGGCATGTTGTCCACCTCGACCATCACATGCACGCAGCCTGAAGGCGACGGGAACTCGGCCAGCGCCAGGCTGTGGTGACGGCCATTGGCGCAGTGGAAGAAATGAATGCGCACCGTGGGGCCGTCATCGCCTGCGGGCTTGAAGTTGTAGATATCCGAAAGGCCAAAGCCCAGCACATCACGCACAAAGGCCACGGTCTTGTCAAAGTCCGGTGCAGGCAATACCGTGTGACCCAGGCCGTAATCGCCCGTGATGAAGCGCGACACCCCCTGAGGCGAGGCGAAATGCGTGAAGTCGGACTTGAAGCCCCAGACGATTTCGTGACGATTGCCGGAAGGGTCCTTCACGATGACCAGTTGCTGTACCTGGCGCCTGGCGCACAGCTCGGCACTGCCGACTTCGTAGTTGACCTTGGCCTCGTCCAGCGTCTTCAAGGCGGCGTCGTATGCGTCCTTGTTCCCAACTTCCCAGCCAGATGCAGCGTATTTGTCATTGCTGCCGCGCTCCACCTGGAAGCGAAACTGGCGCTCGTCCATCTTGATAAGCAAAGAACCATCGGCAGCCTTGCTGGGCATCATGCCCAGCACATCACGTGCGTAGGCAACCCAACGGTCCAAATCAGAGCTCTCGGCAACAACGTACGCCAGTCCACGTATTTCCATCATGATGTCGGGGCCTCCAACCCAGTTCAGTTGTGGTGATGGAGCTGATTCTGGAGATGAGAAGCCTGAAAAACATCGTCCATTGAGACTAACGAAGAGGTGGCTTTTTATGCAAAATCAATAGCACTCATCGCCTGAATGACGGCTATTGATGCGTAATGCTCCCAAACCCTGACAGCCATTTGAGCTAGCTCGCTTCGGCATTCGGACGACAGTTGGCAGCACACATAAAAAAGCTCCAACGCTTGCTCACTCCGTGTAGCCGCTGCTCTCGAAGAGGCAGCTTCTTGCCTTGGGGGCGGCCCGGCGGCAATAAAAAAGCCGCATCCCAAAAAGGAAATGCGGCCAACACGATGCACCTCTTACATGCCTTGAAAGCCAGGACCCAAGGCTTTCTCCAGCAGGTTTTGCAAATCTAGGCGGTCTGCACCTCTGCGGCCAGGGCATAGTCGTTATAGCCCTCGCCACCAGCCGTATAGAGTGTCTTGCGATCAAACTTCGACAGCGGCACCCCCAAGCGCATGCGCTGCACCAGATCGGGATTCGCAATGAAATGGCGTGCAAACGAGACGGCCTTGCCTGCACCAACCTGCAGCGCAGCCTCGGCGCTTTGCGCGTCGAAGCCATCATTGAGAATCAGGTTCTCGCCAAAGTTCTCTCGTGCCAGCCGGAAGGCATCAATGCCGGGGTCCGACACTGCCCGCATCACATGCAGATAGGCAATGCCCTGCCGTGCGGCCTGGCGCATCAGCTCGGCATGCGTGGCGGCGGAATTTTCGTCCGAGGTGTCGTTATAGGTATTGCCAGGATTCAGGCGCAGGCCGACACGGCCAGCGCCAATGGCATCGCTCATGGCAGCCAGACATTCGGCAGCAAAACGCACGCGATTGGCAGCATCACCACCGTATTCGTCGTTGCGCTGATTCACACCTGAACTCAGAAATTGCATGCACAGGTAACCACTGGTGCCATGCAGTTCCACGCCATCAAAGCCCGCATCCATGGCGCGCTTCGCGGCCGCTGCGTGCTCGGCAATCGCCTGGCGCACCTCTTTGGTGCTCAGAGCCACAGGTACGTCAAAGTCTTGCATGCCTGCCGCATCGGTCCAGATCTGGCCATGCGCCTGCACGGCTGATGCCGAGACGGAACGCACGCCTTGCGGCTTGATATGGCGGCTGCCGATACGGCCCGAATGCATGATCTGCAGCACGATGGAGCCGCCGCGCGCATGCACTGCATCCGTCACACGCAGCCAGCCGCGCACATGCTCGGCAGTCTCGATACCTGGCTGGCGGCAATAAGCCTGGCCAGCTACCTCAGGCCAGCTGCCTTCGGCGACGATCAGACCTGCATCTCCTCGCTGGCCATAGTGCTCAGCCATGATGTCCGTGGGTACACCGTCTGCATCCGCCCGGTTGCGCGTCATGGGCGCCATGACAATGCGGTTTTGCAGCGCAATCTTGCCCAGATTCACGGGCGTGAAAAGCGTTTGAGTCATAGAGGCTCTCCTTAGCGCACACGCATGCGCGGTGGCGGCGTGTCGCGGCGCATGGTCTTGAGGAATTGCTCCAGCGGCGCGGGCGCTGCCACCTGGGGCAGCTCATCCTTGCCCGGGCGGTGCGCCCAGAATTCCTTCCAGCTCGGGAACAGGTCATGGAAGACACCGTGATAGGGCTCACGGCCTGGCCAGCGCATCTTCATATCGCCGATGGGCGGCTTGTTCAGATCGCTGGCATACCAGTAGCAGGGCAGACGGCGGCGGAAGAGCCACTGACCGTCTATGCGCTCGTAATCATCCCAGTACAGCATCTGCATGATGACCCACTCGGCACCGCACTCATGCTCGTTCTTGGAATAAACCACGCCGGTCGCATGATCCTTGTTCACAAACTCGATGATGTGCTGACCCAGATGATGGGAAGTACCCGTGAACTGGTCACGCAGCGTGCTGTCCTGCCAGGCCTTGAAATGCTCACGACCCACACGTTCCTTGCCCACGCGAATATCTGGAGCAAACAGGTTCACATGGGCATCCATGTCGCGCATGTCCAGCGACAGGGAATACTTGCCCGCCAGCTGACGGATTGCATCCAGCGATTCCAGTCTGTCGATACGCTCTTCCAGCGTTTGCGGCCATTGATTCAGAGGTTCACTCATCTCTTCAGCCTTCTCTTACAGAGCAGTCACCAGAACAGCAGAACGACCAGGCGTTGCAGCACCGATGCCGGAGCCTCCACCCGACACCAATACAATTCGGACTTCCAGACGCTTGCTCATGCCGATCTCTCCTAAACGTTGAGCAATGGCATGCCCCACACCCTGAGCAGCCCCTGTGACGACAGCCACTTTTCCCGCTAAACGCATCAATGTCTCCTTGTTGGTTCAAATCCAGCGTGGTGACAGCGTAAGAAGAAAAAAGTGCCCACCCATCGTCCAACAAGACTAAGCGGGTTGGAGCAACTCCGGCTTGATAGCCGAAAGCACCTGCCAACAAATAGGGAAGAGATTTTTAAGGCTCGGAAGCGAAAAAGCCAGAACTCGTGAGAGTTCTGGCTTATCTGGAGGCGCGAACCAGAGTCGAACTGGTCTAACCGGATTTGCAATCCAATTACCTCATTTAGAATCAGCAACCTATATCACAACCACACCAAACCAAACCAAACCAAACCAAACCAAACCATCAAATATTGCCGCTACTCAGAAGCTTGCTCTTGCCTATTTAACGTGCTCATCATTCACGACACCTATCGGCGAGTCCATGTATTGGAAACACGAGGCATGTCCACCAAAGGCTTAGGTTCTTGAACTTTCTATTTGCTGTAAACAGCTTCCAGCTTGTGCAAGGCTAACTGAGAATTAGGCTCTGTTTCTATGAGTAGATCGCGCAGGATCCCTGATCGGATCATCGCGATCAGGAAGCCGATTGCAAGACCCAGGAACAAGCCAATTGCTAGGTAAAGGCTTTTGTTAGGAGATCGAGGCTTCAACGGCACATTTACTTCGCCGTCAATGTGGAAAATTTTAAAGTTCGTTGCAGCTGGATCCAGCTCTTTTAAAAGATTCAGCTGCGCCTGAGTGTGCCGCAGTCCATCGATAAAGGGCGTGTCATCACTGCGGTTATGAAGTACCTCAAGTTCCGCCTGTAGCGACTTTGAACCTCGCGCATACAACCGAGAGCCGTCAAGGAATGACGCAGCCGTATCCTGCCTTGGCGGCTGCGCCATAGTCATCTGAGGGTCTTTGATACCTACCGCCTGCGCGACTTTCAGTGCTTCAGCCAGTTGGGCCTGGCGGTCCTTTCTGAGCAACTCTGCAGTGTTTGCTTTCTCTTCTAATGCACGCTCTGTATTGCGCACATGTAGATTGATGGACTCCTCAGTATCTTTAATTAGAGCATTTCTTGCATCTTCGGATACTTGTGCCAAAAAAGTCTGAAGCCATTCAGCAGCCCGCTCACCACTGCGTGATTGAACATTCACACTGTAAAGGTCTCTCTCCCCCCTCCTGATCTTTTCAGGTGGAGGGGAAACTTTCAGGACAACCTTTAACATACGCTCGTACAATGCCTGTTTTTCCTCGTCAGATGCAGGAGGCGATTCAAGCGAAGACAGATAAGTGTCTCGGAAGAAGCGCTGCTTGGCTTCGTCTGTGACCAACCGACGCACGAAATACGCGTAGACCTGATCTGGAGAGTATTGATCGAGTCCCGTCGCACTACTACGGCCGATGTTGAGTTGGGCTATTTCATTGATGTACGGTTTGTCCAAGAAAGCGCTGACTTCATAGCTTGGCTTTACAGTGAAGACTGCCACAGTTGCAATTAGCACCCCGATGACTGTTGCAGCAAAAATAAATGGCAATTGCAGCTGTAGGCGGCTTATCACTGAATGCCACGATAGGTCCGTCTTTTCAATGGTTATATTGACTCGGGAATTCATACACTTTGCAAAGTTTGCACGAAAGAACGCCTCAGGCCCATGCCATGGCACATGTAATTAATTAACCAGATACACTACATTTTCAACTACGCTTGATATGTCAATAGGTTAAACCACTCAGCTCGTCGATCCGGAGCACCATCACGATCAGTGTCCATGACATCTATGAAGCTATTGAGACAGCCCCATGGTCGCGCTGTGTCTTATTTCGTGGTTAGCGGCCGCTTGCAGTTAGCGAGAGCCACTCGCAACTCCGTTTCGTATCCCTCCCGGCGTTCCATCTCGGCGCCAGCGGCTTGGACGTACATATCGACATCTGCGTCGGCTGCTAGATGTTCGGTGGGCATGCTTGGGCGCTCAGGCTCGGGTTCATCACAGGGCACCTGCAGGGACTTTGACCTGCTGAATCTCGACCCTCGCCAGCGGCGCGGCAGCGCAACCAGCCAGGATGACAACGGCCGCCAGCGCAGTCGAGAGTAGGGGGAGACGGCGCATTACTGATCTCCTCCAAACTTCCGGGAGGCCAGCAGATCAGCCACTCGGGCCTGTGCGCTTGCGCATGCGACGCCCCCCCCCCCGGATCTGAGTAGCGTCTGACTCTGGAGTCCAATCCCGAAGACAGGAGATTGGACGTGAAAAAGAGATTTACAGAAGAACAGATCATTGGCTTCCTGCAAGAAACGGAATCTGGACTGCCAGTGACAGAGCTGTGCCACCGGCATGGTTTCTCTGAGGCCAGCTACTACCTCTGGCGTAACAAGTTCGGCGGCATGAGCGTCTCGGACGCGAAACGGCTCAAGGAGCTCGAGCTTGAAAACGCCCGTCTCAAGCGGCTGCTGGTCGAGTCCATGCTGGAGAACGAGGTGACGAAAGAAGCCTTGAGAAAAAGTGGTGAGCGCACCTGCACGGCGCGAGTTGGTACGCCACATAATGGGCTGCGGACTCAGCGAACGCCGCTTTACTGCTCGTCATCGGCATGAGGTTACAAGCCCACTGAAGACCGAAACGGTGCCTTGAAGGACAAGATCATCGTTCTAGCGCAACGCCATCGCCGTTACGGCGCCGGCATGATCTATCTCAAGCTCAGGCAAACTGAGCGAGATCGTCAACCACAAACGGGTGGAGCACCTGTATGTCGAGGCTGGTTTGCAAGTAAGGAACGCAAGCGCAAGAAGATCCCGCTGGCCGATCGCCACCCGCTACAGCGTCCGATGGCAGCCAACCAATGTGGTCGATGGACTTTGTCTTTGACTGCACGGCCGAAGGACGCGGCATCAAGAGCCTGACGGTAGTCGATGATGCGACCCACGAGGCGGTAGCCATCGTGGCCGAGCGGGCAATGGCTGGCAACCAGTTGGTGCGCGTCCTGGATCAACTCGCCATTACAAGGGGACTACCCAAGGCGATCCGAACTGACAACGGCAAGGAGTTCTGCGGTCAAGCCATGCTGAACTGGGCCCACGCCAGGGGTGTTCAGTTGTTCCTTATCGAGCCTGGCAAGCCCAACCAGAACGCCTACATCGAATCGTTCAACGGCCGCTTCAGAGAGGAATGCCTGAACGAACATTGGTTCACCAGCTCGGCACGCCCGTGTGATCGTCGAGGCTTGGCGCCGGGAATACAGCGAGGAGCGGCCGAAGAAGGCCCTCGGCGGACTGACCCCAGCGGCTTATGCCCAAAGGCTGATGCAAAACCCGTTAAATTAATCCCCGGACTCCAAAGCCCAGTGCTACTGAAAACAGGGGGACGTCGGTGCTGGGCGCGTGGTTCTTGCTCGCATCGAGCTTCATGCTCTTCACTCAGGCCTCAGATGATGTTGGCAATCAGCACCTTGCCCAGCTCGATCTGCAACAGCCGCAGGATCTCCATGTCACTCTTGGCGGGCTGACCTGTATTCATCCAGGCGCCGATGATGAAGCGCAGTTTTTCATTTGGTTTGGGCTCGACATCAGTCCTGGCCAGATCTGCAGGCACGACGCCGGCAGCAAGCAGCATGTCGACCTGCTTGCCATAAGCATCGGCCTCTTCACGCGTTTCAAAAGCTTGTTTCTGATGGTCAGCTCAAAGCGGCCTGTCCGCGTCTCCCGCACACTCGCCATACACCCCTGACACTGTATAAAACAACAGCCATATAAAGTGTACTCGTGTGGACGGCAAGAATGAAGTTCCACGCGCGGTCAGCATCGTTTTTGTGGGGGTTTTGCGCGTGTAAAACAAAAAGGCCTCCCATGCGGGAGGCCTAACTTGTTGATTTCCTTTGGGAAATCTGGAGGCGCGAACCAGAGTCGAACTGGTCTAACCGGATTTGCAATCCGGGGCATAACCGCTTTGCTATCGCGCC
>JAITLR010000004.1 GCA_031277805.1 Comamonas sp.
CGTCGCCGTCCTTGTCCGTGCCCGTGACCTTGCCGTCGAACTTCCCGTCTTCGTCCACGGTGATCTTGTAGCCACCGTTGGGGCCTGGCGTGAACGTCTGGCCGGGAACCTGCGGGTTGTTCGGATCAATATTGGGGTCGGTGGGTTCGGGCAGCTGATTGGCCGCCACAGTCACCGTGACATTGGCCTGCTCGGGCGTGCCGCCATCGGTCTGCGCCGTGTAGGTGAACTTGGCGTCGCCCACAAAGCCCGCCTTGGGCGTGAACTCCAGCTTGCCGCCCACCAGCTTGACGCTGCCGTCGGCCACGGTCACGGTCTGGCCTTCAGCGATCGCTATGCCGTTGACTTCAGTGATCTTGACGTTGTTGCCTGCGAACTTGTCGTTGCCCAACGCATCAATGCTGACAGACTTGTCAAAGCCGGTGGCGGCGCTGTCGTCAAACGCATCCTGCTCGGGTGAGACGCTAACCGTCACCTTGGAGGTGATCTTGCCGCCCTTGCCATCGTCCACGATCACCGTGAACTCGTCAGGACCCTCGTAGTCCTTGTTGGGTGTATAGGTGTACTCACCCGTGCTCTTATCGATGGTGACCGTGCCATGGGTGGGCGGTTTACCCAGTTCGTAGGTCAGCTTATCGCCATCGGGGTCCTTGCCCGTGACCTTGCCCTTGAACGGCTCGTCCTCCTTGGCTTTAACGATATAGCCGCCGCCATTGGGATCGAGTTCCTGGCCGGGGTACTTGGGGCTGCCCGGCTCTGTATTGGGATCGACAGCCTTTGGAGGATGGTTGACATTCTTGCCACTGCCGCTACCGCCAGACGCAGCCAAGCCCCCTAAAGCCAACCCAAAAAGCCAAGGCAACCATGCTGCAACAGGCTCGGTGGATTCGATTTCGGTGAATTCGAAGCCTGTCCATGTCTTGCCGTACTGGCCCCACCAGTGCACGCCCTGGGCGTCCTCCAACACCAGATCATTGCGGCCCTCGTCAGGGTATAGGGCGAAGAAGCCAGGTACCGTGATCTGCTGGCCGTCAACCAAGGTCAGAACCAGATCATCCCCCGTGCGGACAGACTTCGCGATTTGCTCGGGCGCCACCTTCAAGACAACGGCCGCCGGCTTATCCAAAACCAAGCCTTGGTCCAAGGCACTGATCTTGCCGCCAGACTTATATACAGCTTCCATGAATTTCTCCTCCGTTCCGAACTTGCAAACACTCATGGGAAATAAATTTCCCTCTGTTAAATTAATCCTTTTAGTAATGTAACAGATAGAAATTTTTGTTCATTTGCAAAAACGAAAATCAATTCTTCCAGAGAGAAAAAAATCAAAAGAAATGTTAAATTTTGAGAAACATTGGAAATCAACTCAATTGCTTTGAAAAACAGAAAATTTATTTTTATTCAAGGACAAACTGTAAACAATTGTTAAAGAATAAGCAAAAACATTTTCCATCTACTACCGCAAAGGTGTCTTCTTTCAAAGAAAATACCAGTATTTATTCAGCACAACTAACAAGACTGATCGCTACCGTGTCTTACTGGTCACCAACCACACCTCTCAATGCTCATTTGCTGGTGATTGACGACAATCCGGTGGAGCTAAAAATTCTGCTGGAGCTGCTGCACAGCAACGGTTACCGCCTCTCTGTCGCAACGGATGCCTTGCAAGGTTACCGCCGGGCTACAGCCCAGCAGATCGACCTGGTGCTGCTGGATGTCAGCATGGGAGCGGTGGATGGTTTCGCTGCATGTCGGCTGCTGAAGGCCAATGCCGCTACTGCAGACATCCCGGTGATCTTCGTAACGTCACGCACCCAGCCTCAAGAACGTCTCCTAGGTCTTCAATCCGGCGCTGTAGACTACATCCTGAAGCCATTCGAGCCAGCAGAGGTCTTGGCACGTATAGAAATTCATCTGGCTCTGGCGCAACGCCACAAGGCATTGAGTCAGCCAATGGCCTCCTCGCCTGACCCAACAGGATCTGCACCAACATGGACAGGACACGCTACAAACCGTGACCTCACGCTCTTGCGGGCAGCCCAGCAAGTAGTGCTTGCTGACTTGACCCAGGTGCCATCCCTGCCTGAACTGGCCAAGCAACTAGGCACTTACGAAAAGCGCTTGACCCGTATCTTCCAGGCTCAGACCGGGCGAACAGTATACAAATTCATTCGTGAGGCACGCCTGCATGAAGCCCGACGCCTGCTTATAGAGTCCATGATGCACATTGAGGAAATTGCTGCGGCCATCGGATTCTCCAGCGCAGCCAATTTTTCCACGGCCTTCCATGCGCACTTTGGCTGTACGCCTTCAGTCTTCCGACGCAGCAATATGAGTCAAGACAAATGACTCGCTTTCTGGATAGAGGTACCCGCATACTTTGCGGTCTACTGCTGTGGTGGTCGCTAGCCGCAAGCGCGACAGACCCCCTTACACCCCCACCCATTCAGATCAGTGAGATCGCAAGTGGCACCCAGACTCTGGGCGGCAGGGTCGAGGCCCGCCAATCGGAGCTGGCTCAGGAAACACCGCTAGAGATGGCCGCCTTGCCAAGCAATACGCCTGGCGGCTTTCATCCCCTAACGGCCCAACACCTCCAAGGCCGCTTCAATCTGGAACAACTCTGGCTCCGGTTGACACTGCACAACGACTTGCCAACGACTCAGCAGACTCGCCTGGTTCTACAGGTTCCCTGGCTTCAGCATGTGGTGTTTTATGCAGTACGTACACATAAGGCCGAAACCACGGTCAGCACAACATGGGCAGGCATTGCCGACCGCAGAGACCTGCAGCACTCCAACCAACGGGTCCCACAGGTAGCCATCACTGTTGCACCCAATGAAACCGTGCAAGTGCTGGTACATGTGAACAGCCATGCCAGCAAGCTGGATGCCGCGCTATATACCGACGATCAGTGGCAAGAGCTGGAGCGTAATCACGCCCTGCTTAGTGGCGTGCTGATCGGAGCCATGCTGGTTTTTGCTGTGTATTCCGCTGCTTTGTGGCGCATCTCACATGCGCCAGCCATCGCTTGGCAAACCATTGGGTTTTCGCTGGTGACGCTTTATGAAGCCTCTTACCGCGGCTATGCACGAGTCATCCTCTGGCCGGACAGCACCGAGTGGGGCTATCGGGCGCCCAATGTATTCGCAGCAGGCATCGTGCTGTGCTTGCTGCTCTATTTGCATGCACGCCTTCGTAAAACCTCAAACCATCTTCCTGTACTGGGCTTGTGGCTCTTGCGAACCATTGCGGGTATGGAAATCATTGTTCTGCTGGGAGCACTTTTTGGCCCATACCAGTGGTTCGCCCCACTTGGGGTCGTGATGGTGCCCGTAAGCATGCTGACAATGCTGACCTGCACTTACATCTACCACCGTCAAGATGGCCCAAGCGGACGAGTTGCACTCCTGATCATTTCCGTCATTTGCATTTGCGCATTGCTGCGCATGGCCGCCATCCTTTTGCCAGAGCCCTCTTTCGTCCGCGTCCTTGAGCAATATGCGGTGATTCTCCCCGGAGTGCTGGTTGGCCTATTCGTGGTGACCAGTTGGTCATATCAGCACTCTCTCCAACGCGACAAGGCTCAACGCGCCTTATTGCAGTGGCAGGATCAGCAACAGCAACGTTTGGAGCATGAAGTCCAGCTCAAGACCAATGCCCTCAATGATGCATTGCGCCAATCGGAGCAGCGTGCACAAGAACAAAAAGAACTACTCGCATACGTCAGTCATGATTTGCGGGCACCTACATCCGCCATCATTGGTCATTTGCGATTGATGCACATGACAGGCAAAAATAAGTTAGCCGCTATCGAGCAAAGCGCTAGCTATCAATTGGCACTGATTGATGAATTAGTCGAATATGCCAAGGAAGATTTGATGTCTCCGCTGTCGTTGACAGAGTTCAGCATAAGCTTGAGTTCACTACTTGATGAGCTAAGCCAATTCGCTCAAGCTCTTGCCAGCCGCCAAGGCAATACATTCACTCTGCACGTACAAGATGCCATACCCGAGTCGGTGTATCTGGATGGCAAGCGACTGCAACAGGCACTTCTTAACCTTTTGTCCAACGCCGCCAAGTTCACGCACAACGGACACATTAGCCTACGACTATGGAGCGATCGTATCGATATAGATAATTGGATTTTGCATTTCGAAGTTACAGATAGTGGCGCGGGTATTGATCCCAAGGATCTGTCTGAAATAACCCAAACTTTGGCTTCAAACACTCCTTTTATCAAAGGCGGATTGGGTTTATTGATTGCCCAGCGGATTATTCAGAAAATGCGAAGCCATCTTATTATAGAAAGCCATTTTGGTATCGGCACACGCGCGGAATTTTCTTTATCCGTCAAACAAGATTTTTCCAATCCAAAAATAGATACAATTTCCTACAGCTTTTCAGAAACTCGATCAGAAACTTTACTATTTACAAATAGTAATTTATCGCTCACCAAGTTACAAAAGCAAGAACTTGAATCAATGGCCAACCAAGGAAATTGGAGCGATTTGAATTTCTGGATCAATTCATTGAATGACAGCGAATATTACCAACCCCTTATTCAGGAAATAAGAATGGCATTGGATCAACTGGATTTCGAGAAGATCAGTAAAATTGCACAAACACTCCCAACACGTGAATGAATGTTTGAGGTGTCCCCACTCCAGTAAACAATTTCCGGCCCATGCCCGGACATGCTCAAACGTCTCGGGCTGGCTCCACCAAGATCCAAAGGCGGTAGGCATGATCAGCTGTAGAGCACCTACCTTGATGCAAGCCAAGCACATCAGCCCTGTCCATCAGGGCCCTGCCGATACGGCTCCATGACTGCATTGCCCAACCATTGCTGCGGTGACTTACCCTGAACTGCGGGCTTGCCTCTCCGAGTAACCGCTAGCAACGCATGGATCAGCCCAGCACCTCGACCGAGTAGCCAATCGCCACTGAATCGTGGAAAGAGCACGCGAGTGCCCACAAGCTGCGTATTCGCTTTGAAAGGCGATGGGATACCCACGAAGCCTTGCTGAAACTGGCCTCAAAGATCATCTGCGTACGCTTTTTGGATCGGCCGTGTTAATGTCGCAAGTGCTGTCCCCCTTGCCAGGGAGCACCACTGCCAGCATGCAGCTAGCTCTTTATGTGTCGGGTGAGACAAGCTCGACAGTCATGGAGAGCAGCTTCATCGCTCACAAAGAGCTTATGTACGCCACATTTGACCAAAGGAGCGAAGACAGGAACCAGGTGCTAAGCCATCGCCACAGCCCTTTACTAACGGGCTGTCTTGCCGTGAGGACCAGCAGCATAAATGCCGCTGGCCGCTCTCAAATGGACATGGGGCTGGCGAATTCCAGCGCCCAGGTGATGATAGAAGGCTCGCGAGCGCACTCCGAATGCGCTCATGGCCCACACGCCCGACTTAACTAGCGCCTGCCAAGCACCTCATGTGCGCAGCTTCCAAAGGCACCGTTATCTGGATCTATCTCGCAGGCCCTCGCGCCAGCGCGTCAACCAGCCCGAGGCCGTCACCAGCGCCTGGCTGCCCTTGCCCAGCAGTGAAGACAGCTCTGCCTCGGCGCGTTCGCGCAACGTCTCCTCGTTTTCAGGCAGCGGCGGCAGTACATGGGCGTAGTAACTGTTGCCCAGCACCCGATGCAGCAGACGCTCGCCGGGGAAGGGTTCGTTGTTGTTCAGCGCCCGCGCCCCCTTGAGGATGTTGCGGATGTCGTACTGGCTGGGGCTGATGTCTGCCACCTGCTTGGGCAGACCCAGCAGCGTGTAGACCCCGATACGCGCGGTACGCACCGAGCTCTCCATCGTGAAGATGACGTCGTTGCTGGTCTCCACAAACTGGCCCAGCAAAGCCAGGTTGGTGCAGCCCTGCGGCACTACATGGGGCCGGTCACCCGCTGCGCGCGGCATGAACTGCGCGGTGATATAGGGCATCAATGCCAGGCGCACCTTGGTGTTGGCGGCCACCGCATCGAGCTGGTCGGCAATGCCCAGGTGATGGCACAGCTCGGCCAGGATCTCGCGCCCGGTGCAGGCCGGCATGGGCTTCTTGACATGATTGCCCTCCTTGTCCATCAGCAGCGCGTAGACCCACAGCACCAGCACGTCGTCGGGCTGCTCGGGAAAGTGCGGCTGGCGATTGCAGGTAAAGCTCATCACCCAGTTGGAATCGGTAAAGGTGATGATGCCGCCGGTAACGGTCTTGCCCGAATACGGGTCGTTGACCGCCAGCTCCCTGAGTTTGTCGATGAGCGGCGAAGGTTTGCAGGTGAGCGTGGCCGACTCCCACATCGAGCCCGCGACATCGCCGTAGAACTTTTCAGGCTTGCCAAAGACTGGCGACTTCTTCGCCAGATTCCTCCACAGCGTCCAGTCGCTGTCTTCACCAGGCTCACTGTTGCCGCGCGCCAGCACTGGCACGGTGTCCATATCGCCATAGGCCGTGCCCTCGGTCATTGAGCCCGTAAGCGCAAACACCACGTCGTTGGGGCCGACAGCGATGGTCTCCTCGCGGCCCGCCACCTTGCAACGGATCGCGGTCACCGTGCGGCTGCCGCCCTCCTCGCGCATGTCCAGATCATGGGCACGGGTGTCGAACTGCACCTGTACACCCTGCTCCCGGAGCATGCGGGTCAGCGGCACGACAAAGCTGTCGTACTGGTTGTACTTGGGAAACACCAGCGCCGACATGTCGGTGAGGCCGTCGATGGCATCGAGGAAGCGGTGCATGTACAGCTTCATTTCCAGCAGGCTTTGCCAGTTCTCGAAAGCGAACATCGAACGCCACAGATACCAGAAGTTGGTTTCAAGAAAGCTCTTGCTGAAATACTGCTCGATCGTGATGTCGTCCAGGTCTTCCTTGCGTTTGAGCAGCAGCTTGACGATCTCCCATTGGTGCGATTTGCTCAGGCCCAGCGTGGCGAAATCGCGGATCTGGCCTTGCTTGTGCATCAGCCGGGCCTTGGACCAATTGGGGTCCTTGTCGTTGACCCAGCGGTACTCGTCCAGCACGCTATAGCCCGCAGGCAGCTCCAGCGCCGGCACATCCTGGAACAGATCCCAGAAGTTGTCGTAGTTCCAGTTCATCTCGCGGCCGCCGCGTACGATGTAGCCATCTTCGGCATTGCCCGCACCGTCGAGCGAGCCGCCGGCAATGCGCAAGGTGTCGAGGATGGTGATGTCCTCCCCCTTCATGCCTCCGTCGCGGATCAGATAGAAGGCGGCCGCCAGTCCGGCAATGCCGCTGCCGATGATCCACGCCTTGCGGCCCGGCACCGGCGCTCCCAGGACCGGACGGTTGCGCATATACGGGCCCACCATGTCCGGCGGGGGCAAGGTATCTTTCGCGCTCTTGCGCCAAAAGCCCTCGCCGACATTCGCCTCCACGGGGATGGAGGCCGCTTGCGGGCCGGAAGTGCCGGAGTCTGCTCGATTCATGGTCTTGCCTTTCATGGATGTCATTGATGGTGACACCCTACGTATACCAGCAAAACCCCGAATTCAATTTGATATGGCACAAGCACGTATCCATGATCTTTGCCTCGAAAGAATGATTGGCAAAAAAAAAGCTCTTACGGTCTCGCATACATTGCAGTCACAGGGGGCATCCCGCTGGCAGGGGGTAGCAATTACGGAGCGCCACGCCATTTCATCAGTGGGGTCTCGCACAGGCGCACCATCCTTCTGGTCCACACACGGCCATGGCCGAGAATGGGCGCTCAACTCTGTCAGGCCTTCGCTTGACTTTCTCTTCCCTACTTCCGTGCCATCCAATCAACGTCAAGGATTCATCCTTACCCGCAGCTGGCGGGACACACCGGCAGGGTCCGAGATCGAGTACTGGCTGGCGACAGAATCCGGCCCTTTGAAGGTTCTTCTGACTGCGCAGACTTCTGTAGCTTTTGTCGAAAGCCGACATAGAACAGCCGTACAAGCACAACTTTCAACCGGGTCGGATGTGGAGCTGCGTGAGCTGAAACTGAAGAGCTTTCAACAAGAGTCTGTTCTGGGGATCTATGCCAAGCATTTTCGCCAGCTGGGACGGCTTGCTCGCTCCCTGCAGCCGCTTGGTGTATCGCTTCTGGAAGCTGATGTCCGTCCCCACGAGCGCTATCTGATGGAGCGCTTCATCACAGCAGGTGTGAAGCTGGAAGGCGGACAGGCAGAAAACTCGATGCTGGTGAACTGCAGGCTTCTGCCTGCGCCCGATTTCAGACCAGTTCTAAAGCTTGTGTCATTGGACATCGAGACCAGCCAGCACCAGGACCTGTATTCGATTGCACTGGACGGTATGGCAGAGCGCGTGGTGTTCATGCTCGGAGAGCCTCCTTCCGCACCGGTGCCGCCACCAGGTTTTACTCTGGTCTATTGCGCAAGCCGCAAAGCCATGATCGTCCAGCTCAACGAGTGGTTTGCACGCAATGACCCGGACGTCATCATTGGATGGAACGTCATTCAGTTCGACCTGCGCGTGTTGCAAAAAACTGCGGACGACTGCGCAACTCCGCTTCTCCTTGGCCGGGAGCGCAAGCCCATCGCGTGGCGAACCCATCCTGGCAAGCAAGGTTACTTATTCGCCCCCATGCCGGGCAGAGCTGTGATTGATGGCATTGAGGCCTTAAGGGCTGCAGTCTGGAGCTTCCCATCATTCAGTCTGGAGAACGTCGCCCAGGAGCTTCTGGGCGAAGGCAAGGACATTGGAGACGAGTACGACAAGATGGCAGAAATCGAGCGACGCTATCAGCACGACAAACCTGCCCTGGCCATCTACAACATCCGCGACTGCGAGCTAGTCTTGCGCATCTTCGAGAAAGCCAAGCTGCTGCAGTTCGCCATGGAGCGAGCCCACACCACGGGTCTGCAACTCGACCACTTTGGCGGCTCCATTGCTGCGTTCAGCCATCACTATCTGCCACGCATGCATCGCATGGGATATGTGGCACCCAACGTGGGCGATGTTCAGGGGAAGTCATCCCCAGGCGGCTACGTCATGGACTCCAGACCGGGCTTTTATGATTCCGTGGTGGTCCTGGACTACAAGAGCCTTTACCCTTCGATCATTCGGACCTTCCTGGTAGATCCCGTCGGATTGGCCGAAGGCCTGCATGCCCACAATCCTGAGCGACTCATCAAGGGGCCGGGAGGCACGCTCTTCTCGCGCGAAAAACATTGCCTGCCAGAAATTGTGACCACCCTGTGGCGTGCCCGTGACGAGGCCAAGCGTGTCAGGAACGAGCCCCTGTCCCAAGCGCTCAAGCTGGTGATGAATTCGTTCGCTGGCGTGCTGGGTGCATCGGAGTGCAGGTTCTTCAATCCGGATTTGATTTCAGCCATCACCCTGCGGGGTCATGAGATGGTGAAGCTCACCCGGGATTTCGTGGAAAAGCGCGGATACGAAGCCATCTACGGGGACACGGATTCCATTTTCATCTGGCTCAAGCGGACCCACACCAACGACGAGGCACATGCTGTGGCAGCAGAACTGGTCAGGGATATCAACACCTGGTGGAAGCAAACCTTGCAGAAAGAGCAGGACTTGGAGAGTTTTCTCGAAATCGAGTTCGACACGCACTACAAGAAATTCTTCATGCCCACCATCCGAGGCTCTGATGTCGGCAGCAAGAAACGCTACGCAGGTCTGAGCGTTGACACCACAGGCAAAGAAGCAATGATCTACCGCGGCCTGGAGATGGCACGCAGCGACTGGACACCTCTGGCCAGGCAATTCCAGGAAGGCTTGCTGTCGCGGGTTTTCCAAGGAACGCCTTATCGGGAGTTCGTATTCGAATACGCCCGCTCCACACTACAGGGCGAGAAGGATGATCTGCTCATCTATCGCAAGCGCCTGCGCCACCGGCTCGATGCCTACGTGGCGAACGTGCCGCCGCAGGTCCGTGCGGCGCGCATTGCCGATGAGTACAACGTACGTATGGCACGGCCGATGCGGTATCAAAATGGCGGCTGGATCCAATACGTCATGACCCAGAATGGGCCGGAACCCCTGGAAATCCGCCGCTCGCGCATCGACTACGAGCACTACCTGACGAAACAGATCAAGCCCATCGCGGACTCGATCCTGGTACCCCTGGGCGATGATTTCACAACTCTGACCTCCTCTCAGCAGGAGCTGTTTTAGCTATCTACCAGAGAGGAAGGAGCACGGCCTTCAGTGAGCCACGCTGCTGGGCTACTGGTGCCATATGGCACGTCGGCATAGCAGCAGTTCAGCTTCCGCAGGCGTGGATCAGAAATTCGCGCAGCGCGTCAGCCGGTTTGTCGAGCTTGCAGTCAAGCCGCCACAGCATGCCGACCTCCATGTCCGGCACCGCTTCGGCGATGGGTCTTGCCTCGATCTGCTTGCCCTCCAGCGACCACGGCCGGTACACCATGTCAGATAGCACCGTCACCCCGAAGCCGTGCGCAACCAATCCGCGCAATGCCTCCATTGAGCCGGTCTGAAACGCGACATTCGGAGCTAGGCGCCGACTTCGCCAGTAGCGCCTGGTGGATTGCTCGGCCTCATCGACGGTGATCTGGATATAAGGATAGGCGGCGATGTCGCGTAGCGAAGGCCGTTCGATCGCCAGCAGCGGATGCGTGGCCGAAGTCCATAACTGGCGCCGCGAGCGCATCAAGGTATGACGGGCAAACCGCTGAGGCCGCTCGAGATTGGACAACAGTGCAATGCCCAGTTCGATTTCACCCGCAAGGACGGCACGCTCGATACTCGGACGATCCATATCATGCAGGTCCAGTTCGATATCTGGGTAATTCGTGCGAAAGCGGGCCAGCAGACCCGGCAAAAAATAACCCAGCACGGTGTAGGAGGCCGCCAAATGCACAGTTCCCCGTAGTCCATGCACCTGGAAGCGCGGTTCGCGCAGTGCGTCCTGAACTGAATCCAGGATCTGGCGGGCGTGCTGGTAGAAAAGGTGGCCTTCGGCGGTAAGCGTGACGCCGTGCGGCTGTCGCTCAAATAGGCGCACGGCCAGATGCTGCTCCAGCGCCAGCACCGCATTGGTGATGGCTGATTGCGATACATGCTCGGCAGTGGCCGCCATCGAGAACTGCCCGGTTTCGGCCGCTGCGGCGAAGTAGCGGAGCTGCCTCAGCGTGATCTCCTTGGAAATCCTTTCCGGCACCTCGCGTGACCTGACCATGTTCACCTCTTGGTTATTTGTTTAAAAGATATCAGGTGTTGGAATTTTTGATTTTACGATGACGTTGGCGCTTCCTAAACTGCTGCGCACATAAGAACCAATCGGAGACAAACGATATGAACGCTGAAAATCAATTGCAATTCACCGTAGAGCGTCGCCCGGACCCCACCCCGGCCGATCAGATCGCGGCCAGACTGGTCAGTCCGGCATTCGGACGGGTATTTACAGATCACATGGTCACCATCCGCTGGACCGAAGATCGCGGCTGGCATGACGCCAAGGTCGAAGCACGTCGGCCTTTCCAGATTGATCCTGCTTGCTCGGTGCTGCACTACGCGCAGGAAATATTCGAAGGCATGAAGGCCTACCGTGGTGACGACGGCAAGATCTCGCTGTTTCGCCCACAGGAGAACGCGAAGCGCTTTCGCGCGTCCGCTGCCCGTATGTCGATGGCCGACCTCCCAGAGGATACTTTCCTGCGTGCCGTGGAGGCGCTCGTGGACATTGACCGGGACTGGATCCCGGGTGGCGATGGCAGCCTCTACCTGCGCCCATTCATGTTCGCATCGGAGAGTTTTCTCGGCGTGCGCGCGGCGGCGGAATATATCTTTTGCGTGATCGCATGCCCAGTCGGCCCGTATTTCAAGGCGGGCAAGTCGGCGGTAACCGTGTGGACTTCGGAGCAATACACGCGCGCAGCCCCCGGCGGCACCGGCGCCGCCAAGTGCGGCGGCAACTATGCAGCCAGCCTGATCGCCCAGACCGAGGCCGCAGCCAAAGGCTGCGACCAGGTTGTGTTCCTTGACGCCGCGGAGCACCGCTGGATCGAAGAACTCGGTGGCATGAATGTGTTTTTCGTGATGGATGACGGAACTCTGCGCACTCCCCCGCTGAAAGGGACGATCCTGCCAGGTATTACACGTGCATCAATCATCGCGCTGGCCAGGCATGAGGGCATGACGGTCAATGAAGTACCGTACGACTTCGAGTCATGGCGTGCCGATGCCGCCAGCGGACACCTCAAGGAAACCTTCGCCTGCGGTACGGCCGCCGTCGTGACAGCCATCGGGCAAGTCCGTCACGCCAACGGGGAATTCACGATCGGCGATGGCGGGGAAGGCAAGGTCACGCAGCACCTGCGCTCATTGCTGACCGGCATGCAGCGCGGCAAAGTCGCCGATCCGTTCGCCTGGGTCCATTACGTCGGTTGAAACAGCCGCAAATCTGACCTCGACCGCGCACATGGTGCTGAAGCTCCATGTGCGCCGCATTGATTCGGCTTCGATATCCCTGTCTCACCGAGTCTGCCCACCACCCCAATGAATTTCCCGGGCCGGCGTGCGATCTGCGTGCCGGTAAGCCATGCTGCCTACCCGGCTGCGTGCTGCCCGGACAACACGCGCCCGCATGAACCGTCGCCCGCTCTTCGGCACCGGCTCGGCGAAAGCGCGCCAGAACATGCAGGAGATCCCACATGAGCTTGTTCCGAACCAAGGATATCGACGCCATGCTGGCCGAAAGGCACGCAGGTGGTCTGAAGAAAGTACTGGGTCCGACGGACCTTGTGCTGATGGGCATCGGCGCCATCATTGGCACCGGTATCTTTGTGCTGACCGGTACTGGCGCGCTGACAGCCGGCCCGGGATTGATGATCTCTTTCATCATTGCAGCCGTAGCCTGCGGCTTTGCTGCGTTGTGCTATGCCGAGTTTGCCTCGACCATCCCGGTGTCGGGATCGATTTACACCTACAGCTACGCGACGCTGGGCGAGATCATCGCCTGGATGATAGGTTGGGACCTTCTGCTTGAATACGGGCTTGCCACATCAGCCGTTTCGGTAGGCTGGTCGGGCTACTTCCAATCACTGGTGGCTGGCTTCGGCCTGCATTTGCCGGTCGAGCTGACGGCCGCGCCGGGTGCGGTACCTGGTGCACACACCTTGCTCAACCTTCCCGCTCTCCTGATCATGCTGGGTATCACCTGGGTGGTGGCCTGCGGAGTGCGTGAGTCGGTCCGCCTCAACAACCTGATGGTGGCGATCAAGATCGCAGTCGTGGTGCTTTTCATCGTGGTGGGCGTCTGGCATGTCAAACCGGCCAACTGGCAGCCTTTCGCACCATTCGGTGCATCCGGCATCTTCAATGCGGCAGCACTGGTGTTCTTCGCTTTCATCGGTTTTGACGCGGTGACCTCGGCCGCGGAGGAAGTACGCAATCCGCACCGTGACCTGCCGATCGGCATCATCGGCTCTCTGGCGGTTTGTACCGTGTTGTATGTGATTGTCGCGGCCATCATGACTGGCGTCGTTCCCTTCGCCATGTTCGTCGGCGTCGATCACCCCGTATCGCTGGTGCTGCAGTACGCAGGACAGAACTGGGTTGCCGGCTTTGTCGACCTGGGTGCCATTCTCGGCATGACCACGGTGATTCTGGTGATGACGTTCGGTCAGACCCGTGTCATCTTCGCGATGTCGCGCGACGGCCTGCTGCCTGCTAGGTTGTCCTCGGTACACCCGGTGCATTCCACACCCTACTTTGCCACCTGGACCGTCGGCATCGTGTTCGCGACGATCGCTGCTCTTGTGCCGCTCAACGTGCTAGCCGAGTTGATCAATATCGGCACGCTGTCTGCGTTCACGCTGATTTCGATCGCGGTACTGGTGCTGCGCGGTACCCGCCCCGATCTGCCACGGGCTTTTCGCTGCCCTGGCGTTCCTGTGGTTCCGCTGCTGTCAGTGGGCTTCTGCTTGTTCCTGATGGCCCATCTGGAAGCGCTGACCTGGATTGCCTTCCTCACCTGGCTGGGGATAGGACTGGCAATCTACTTCCTGTCTGCACGCCGCAATGCGGTGCTGCACGGCAGCACAAGCTAACAATCCAGGGCTCGGTGTCAAAAACCTTGGCGCGGGCTGGACGCGCCTGTTCGCAAGAGTCCCTGGCGAGCAGTTGAGCGCGTCTCATCCTCATGCGAACTAGTCAGAATAGAAAAAGGGCTCCTAACTTCATAGCTAGGAGCCCTTATCTAGATTGGTCGGAATGGCGGGATTCGAACTCGCGACCCCTTGCACCCCATGCAAGTGCGCTACCAGGCTGCGCTACATTCCGAAGACTTGAATTATACACAGATTTTTGTCATCAAAGAGAAAGCAGCGACCTGATCTGGAAAAGCTCCTCTTTGACCTCTTCAATGCTCAGCGCAGGCACCTCCTTGGAGGGACGCTGCGCCAGTATTTCCTGCAGCAGATGATTCTTCTCTGCCAGCGCTTCTTGGGAAAGCACGGAGGCGATTGCAGGCAGCTCCTGTCCCTGCCTGACAGACTGACTGGCATGACCGGCCGAAGCCAGCTCACGCAAGCGGTTGCGTGCTCCGCTGATGGTGAAGCCCTGCTCATAAAGAAGCTCGCGAATGCGGCGCACCATCAGCACCTCGTGGTGCTGGTAGTAACGGCGATTGCCGCGGCGCTTCATGGGCTTGAGCTGTGCAAACTCCTGCTCCCAGTAGCGCAGCACATGAGGCTTCACATCGCACAAATCGGCCACCTCCCCAATGGTGAAGTAGCGCTTGGCGGGAATCGCTGGCAAATAGGGAGCCATGACGGGTGCGGGCAAGTGTGACGTTTTGAAAGAGGGAAGTGCTGCAATATAGCGCGAAGAGCCGACAAATCATGCAGACCTGTCAGCTCTTTCATTGTGCAATGCCTGGGAAGTCCAGGCATAGGCTTGGCGCCTATGTCTTACAGCTCGGGGCTGTCGCCCTGAATCAGCTCCTTGAGCTTGCTGCTGGCGTGAAAAGTCACCACGCGGCGAGCGGCAATGGGAATCAGCTCGCCGGTACGTGGATTGCGACCTGGACGCGGCGCCTTGGTACGGATCTGGAAGTTGCCAAAGCCCGAGAGTTTGACGTCTTCACCATCCACCAGCTTTTGGGAAATCAGGTCGAAAAACGCATCCACCATGTCCTTGGCTTCGCGCTTGTTCAGACCGATCTCGTCAAACAGCAGATCGGCCAGCTGCGCCTTGGTCAGCGCGGGGCTGTCGATGCTTTCTACGGCAAGCTCCATGGGTCGATCTCCTTGTGGATTGAACATATCAACGCAGGCGCGCGGCAACGCGCTCCACCAAAGCTGCAATCGCGCCTTGCATGGCGGCGTCGATTTCCGCATCGGTCAGCGATGCAGTATCGCTGCCCAGCGTCAGGCGCACGGCCAAGCTCTTTTCGTCCTGAGCCAAACTGCCTGCAGCGGCTTCCTCGCCAGCCTTGAGCTTCTTGGGACGGAACACGTCGAACAGCACGGCCGAGCGCAAAACACCGCCGGTCACGCCTTGCTGCACGGCCTCCATCACCTGGGCGTGGGTTACGGCTTCCTTGACGACCACGGCAATGTCGCGCTCCACGGTCTGGTGCTTGGCCACAGGCTTGAACACGGGGACCTCGCGGGCCAGCACGGCGTCCAGCTCCAGTTCGAACATCACGGGAGCCTGGGCCAGATCCCATTCCTGGCGCCACTGGGGATGCAGCTCGCCGACAAAGCCGATGGCCTTGCCGTCCAGCAGCACGCGGGCGCAGCGGCCGGGGTGCATGGCGGGGTGCTCGGCAGGCTCGAACACGGGCTTGGCCGGGGCCAGCAGCGCTTCCACATCGCCCTTGACGTCGTAGAAATCCACCTTGGCCTCAGCCCTGCCCCACTGCAGCTGGTCGGCAGCGCCATAGGCCAGACCTGCCACGCGCATGGGCTGGTAGAAGCCCTTCACGGTGGTGTCGGAATCGACGACCGACTCGTCCTTGAAGAACACACGGCCCAGCTCGAACACGCGCACGCGCTGAGCCTTGCGGTCCACGTTGAACTTCAAGACTTGCAGCAGCGAACCCAGCAGGGACGAACGCATCACGCTCAGATGGCTGGCAATGGGGTTGAGCAGCTTGATGGCGTTGTTGTTGCCAGCCAGCTCCTGCTCCCACTTTTCTTCGACAAAGCTGAAGTTGATGGTTTCCTGGTAGCCCAGGCCGGCCAGCTCATGGCGCACGCCATAGGGGCTGCGCTGGTTTTCGGCGCGCAGCTTGGGCGAGATCGGAGCCAGCGGCTTGGTGGTCGGCAGGTTTTCGTAGCCGATCATGCGAGCCACTTCTTCGATCAGATCTTCTTCCAGATTGATGTCGAAGCGGAACGTAGGAGCCGTGACCGAAATCACAGGCTCGCCTGCCGCACCTTCCGAAGCCACGGTCGCAGGCAGGCCCAGGCCGTTCAAGGCATCCAGGCATTGCTGCTGCGTCACGGCCATGCCGATGACCTTGGCCGCACGGGCCACGCGCAGTTGCACGGCCTTGGAGGCGGGCATATTGGGCTTCTGGTCGTCCATGGCCGCCACTTGCGTGTCAGGCGTGCCACAGATTTCCAGCACCAGGGCGGTGATGCGCTCGATATGCTCGGTGGTGAACTCGGGGTCCACGCCGCGCTCGAAGCGATGGCCGGCATCGGTCGAGAAGTTGAAGTGGCGCGAGCGGCCGGCAACGGCCTTGGGGAACCAGAACGCGGCTTCGATATAGATATTTTTGGTGTCGTCGGACACGGCAGTGGCGTCGCCACCCATGATGCCGGCCAAGGATTCGACCTGCTGGTCATCGGCAATCACGCCGACCTTGATGAAGTCGTCGATCTTGATGGTGTTGCCGTTGAGCAGCTTGAGCGTTTCGCCCTCCTTGCCCCAGCGCACGTTCAGGCCGCCGCTGATCTTGTCCAGATCGAAGATATGGCTGGGACGGCCCAGCTCGAACATCACGTAGTTGGAGATGTCCACCAGCGGGCTCACCGAGCGCTGGCCGCAGCGGGCCAGGCGGTCCACCATCCACTGAGGCGTCTTTACCTGCGTGTTGACATTGCGCACGATACGGCCCGAGAAACGGCCGCACAGATCGGTGGCTTCAATCTTGACGGGCAGCTTGTCTTGCAAGGCCACGGCGGCAGCGGGGAAGGACGGGGCCTTGAGCGGCGTGCCGGTCAGCGCCGACAGCTCGCGCGCCACGCCATAGACGCTCAGGCAGTGCGCCAGATTGGGCGTCAACTTCAGCGTGAACAGCGTGTCATCCAGATTCAGGTACTCGCGCACGTTCTGGCCCAGGGGCGCATCGGCGGGGAACTCCAGCAGACCGCTGGCGTCTTCGTCGATGCCCAGCTCCTTGGCCGAGCACAGCATGCCAAAGCTCTGCACGCCGCGCAGCTTGCCGATCTTGATCTTGAAGGGCTTGCCATCGGCACCGGGCGGCAGCTCGGCGCCCACGGTGGCGCAGGGAATGCGGATGCCCACGCGCGCATTGGGCGCGCCGCAGACGATGTTCAGCAGCTCGGGGCCGCCCACGTCGACCTGGCAGATGCGCAGACGGTCGGCGTCGGGGTGCTGCACGGCTTCCTTGATTTCACCGACCACGATGCCGGTGAAGGGAGGCGCCACAGGATCCAGCTCTTCCACTTCCAGACCGGCCATGGTCAGGGTATCAGCCAGCTGCTGGGTGGTCAGATTGGGGTTGCAGTATTCGCGCAACCAGGATTCAGGAAATTGCATAGTCAGACTCTTTGGCGTTCATGCCAGTCGCACCGCAAGCGGTCTGCCACTGGCTGGGCATGCGTATCTCAAAAAGATGAGCTATTAGCGCTCGGCATATAAGGATTTCAGCATCAAAACTATCTGAAATCGTTTCATATCATGCGCTAGAAGCTCACTTTTTTATTACTGAAACTGCGACAGAAAACGGATGTCGCCGTCGAAGAACAGGCGCAGGTCGTTGACGCCATAACGCAGCATGGTCAGGCGGTCGGGGCCCATGCCAAAGGCAAAGCCGATGTATTTTTCGGGATCCAGACCCATGTTGCGCACCACGTTGGGGTGCACCTGGCCGGAACCAGCCACTTCCAGCCACTTGCCGGCCAGCGGACCGCTCTGGAACTGGATGTCGATTTCGGCCGAAGGCTCGGTGAAGGGGAAGAAGCTGGGGCGGAAGCGCAGCACCAGATCATCCTGCTCGAAGAAGGTCTTGCAGAAGTCGGTGAACACGACCTTCAGATCCTTGAAGCTCACGTTCTCGCCAATCCACAGGCCTTCGCACTGGTGGAACATGGGCGAATGGGTGGCGTCCGAATCCACACGGTAGGTGCGGCCGGGGGCAATGACGCGGATCTCGGGCATGGTCTGGCCGGCATCGAGCGCATTGCGGTATTTCTTGACGTGCTGCACGGCGTGGCGCACCTGCATGGGGCTGGTGTGCGTGCGCAGCAGATTGGGCGCGTGCTGGGTGCCGCCTTCCACATAGAAGGTGTCGTGCATGGAGCGCGCAGGGTGGTCTTCGGGCGTATTCAGCGCCGTGAAGTTGAACCAGTCGGATTCGATCTCGGGGCCCTGGGCCACATCAAAACCCATGGAGCCGAAGATGCCCTCGATGCGCTCCATGGTGATGGAGACAGGGTGCAAACCACCGGCGCCGCGACGGCGACCAGGCAGAGTCACATCCAGCACCTCGGCCTTCAGATGGGCCTGCAGCTCGGCATCGGCCAAAGCCTTGCGGCGGGCGGTCAGAGCCGCTTCGATCGCCTGCTTGGCCACGTTGATGGCAGCGCCGCGCGACTTTTTCTCTTCGACGGAAAGCTGCGCCATGCCCTTCATGAGCTCGGTCATCTTGCCCGACTTGCCCAGAAACTGCGCCTTGGCATTTTCCAGATCAGCGGGGGTGTGGGCTTGCGCAAACAGTTGCTGTGCGCTTTCGACCAGAGAATCCAACTCGTTCATATCGACTCTTTATCGAATCTTAAAAATAAACAAGGGCTAGCGCCTTTTCAAGCCCTAGCCCTTGCTGTTTGTGCACCAGCAGCTACTGAATCAGAAGTAACTACCGATCGTGACCTTAGGCAGCCAGCTTGGCCTTGACTTGGTCGACGATAGCTGCAAAAGCAGCCTTGTCGTGCACAGCGATATCAGACAGCATCTTGCGGTCGATTTCGATGGCAGCCTTCTTCAGGCCATTGGCGAATTGGCTGTAGGTCAGGCCCAGTTCACGTGCAGCAGCATTGATACGAGCGATCCACAGTTGGCGGAACACGCGCTTCTTGTTGCGACGGTCACGGTAGGCATACTGACCAGCCTTCATGACGGCTTGCTTGGCAACGCGGAAGACGTTACCACGGCGGCCGCGGAAACCCTTAGCAAGGGCCAGAACTTTTTTGTGACGGGCGCGAGCCGTTACACCACGTTTGACGCGAGGCATGTGTTTTCTCCTAGTTCGTCAGTGAATTACAGGCCTGCGGAAGGCAGCATCTTTGCGATGGAGCCCATATCGCCGGAATGCACGTTGACAATGCCACGCAGGTGACGCTTGTTCTTCGTGGTCTTCTTGGTCAAGATGTGACGCTTGAAGGCTTGACCGCGCTTGACGGTACCACCGGGACGAACGCGAAAACGCTTCTTCGCGCT